>NZ_NGNR01000001.1:0-500023 GCF_002198115.1 Robiginitalea sediminis
ACAAAAAAGCCTTCCCAACTCGGTCCAGGTTTTTTTAATATTCCTTGACGGATGTTGTTTGTACTTACCAAGTCCCCTACCCCGCTAAAGGTAGAGGCTTGCTGTCTGTCAATATGTCAATGACCTTCCGGTAACCCAGGACCTAAGCCCTCTCGTTACCCCACTCTCATATCCTCTCGGCCTGAAAGCGGCTGCAAATATATGATGGTTTTTTTGGTTCCACAAACCCCTCTGGAAAAAATTTTTTCTAAAACTTTCTTAAATCAACAATACGATGATAATCAGAGTTTTACATCAATATTCAAAAGTCAGAAACCTCCAATTGATTGGTAATCAGGAGAAAGAAATCTTCCGGGTATTATCCCAAAAAAGGCAGATAGGTCAGGAGAAGAAGTTCCAGACCAACCCAAAACGGATCACAAAATCCCGGTACGGGTAGCCGGGGGCGGCGTAAAACGTGTTCCCTGAAAAGGAGGAATTGAAGTGCTCCGCCTTGAGGTAAATGCGCGTCTGGCGCACGCGGGCATTGATAAAGAAATCGAGCATGGGGAAGCCGCCCAGTTTCTCCCGTTGCTGCACATAGAAATCGCCCAGGAGCGGGTTGTAGGCATCCATGTAATACTCGGTGAAATACTTCAGGGTAACCCCCGTCTGAATAAACATGGCCTTCTTAAAAACGTCGCTGGAGAAATACAGGGTATTGCGGGTTACCAGGGTAGGTACATTAAATACATCCTCCGCCTGGTCCACTTCCTGGTAAAGCAGGGTATTCATCAGCGCCCATTTACGCCAACGAAGCTCCTTTTCGTAACGAAGCCTCAAATAGGTGATCCGCTCCCCGAACTGGAAGGGGCGGATCAGACTCCGCTCCTGCCCTTCCGCAATCTGTTCGGCGCTGGCATCAGAAGCGAAATAGGAGTACTTGTCCATGGAGCTCACCTGGGCCTTAAGCGTTCCCCAGAAATCGGAGCGCAGTTCTGCCATTAGGCTCTGTACCTGCTGGTTCTCGAACCCCTGGCTGTTATCCCAGTTGTAGTTCAGGTAGTCGGATTGGTAGAGCAGCATATTAAATTCCGGTTTGGCCGCCCTGTGGTGCAGCCCTGCCCGGAACTGGTAGCGACTCCCAAGTGGAATGGAAAGTCCGGCATCCAGGTAGGAGCCTGTGAGGTCCCCGGAGAGGCCCAGCCCGCCGCGGGCATCGAGCTGGAATAGCCCGAAGTCCTTTACCCAGGAGGCCATGCCAAGCCACTGCTGCCCGTCCAGGCGATCGGGAATCACCCCGGCTTCGGTTTGCAGGATACTGGTGAAGTAGTAGTTGTAATCCAGGACCCCGAGGCTGGCTTCCAGCCGGCCCAGGACCTTGTTGTCCCATAAGAGGCCCAGCTGGTTGTAAGTGGTCTTGGAATAAGCCTGGTCCTTGACCGGGGTAAGGATCAGGTCCCCAAAATACCCCGTGGTATTGCTATTCTGGGAAAACTGGAACCATTTGGACTCATATTCGAACCGGTGGGTCAGATACATCCCCGCCGTAGCGGCAGTGGAGTCTGTGCCGTTGCCCAGCAGCCGGAATTGGTGGTCCAGGTAATACCGTTTCCCGTTGAGCTCATTCTGGACGTTGTTAAAAACCACATCTATACGGGAACGGTCGTCGAAGTCCGGGTTGCCGGATTCAAACTGCTCCTCTTTGTCCAGTAGCCCCCCATTCTCCTGTCCTTTGATGTCCTGTGCCGCAATATGCGCCCGGAAACGGTAGACGCCATTGGCCGTGACATAATTGGCGGTGGCCCTGAAGTTGCCGGAAGTGACCTCATCCTGGCGGTATTTGCCCCGGGAACGGAACCCCTTATAGGCTATGGACACATTGCTTCGTTTGCTGAAGTTGCTCGTAAGCATGGCATCCAATAGCTGTCCCTGCTCGAAGGTAGTCTTGAAGAACAGGTCCGTAAGAGGGGTGGCTACATTGTAGTATTGAATATCCTCGGTTTCCAGGTAGTTGAAATGCCTGGCCCGGGCCCCCATCCCCGGATAGGGCTTTACCCGGTTGGGCTGCCTGCCCAATCGGTTATAAGGCTGACCCACATTGGAAAAGGGCATCAGCTCAAAATCGTCCCGGCGCAGGTAGTTATACCGGTATTCCTTGGCAATGGTGAGGGAGGTGTCCAGCACCGTGGTATCCCGCCCATGCGAGATGATCTTGTAATCGGCAATGCTAATTTCCGATGCAGGCTGCTTCCCGCCCTGGGGTACACGTCCGGCCTCTTTGCCCAGGGGCAGGGCCTGTTTTTGTTTCAACGGTGGCGGGAGGGAATCCTGTGCCAGGGCCGGGTGAAGGAACAAGACCAGGAAGAGCAGTAATAAAAGGCGCATGGGCATTGTCTTCCGGACAAAGGTATCGTTTTTGTTGTGAAGTATATGTGAAAGTTTTAGATTGGGCTCGGCTAAAAACCAACAGTGCCTTCGCCGATAGAAATCAACCTTTTAACGGATGAATTGGCCGATAGGTTAAAATTTTACATCTTTAAGCAAAAAATTGGTATGAACCGCTATCTCATACTCTTCTGCCTGTTGGCAGCAGGGGTGCTGCGCGCCCAGTACAACCCAAGCGCGCCTTCCATGCAGCTCCTGGAAAAAGACACCAAAGGGCAGAACACAGCCAAACTGGCTTCCCCCGTTTATTCGATAGACCAATTATCGGCAGCTTTCCAGGAATACTGGACCGACCGGGACTGGCAGGCCCGCGGGAGCGGGTTTAAACCCTTTAAGCGTTGGGAGAATTATTGGCGTTTTTACCAGGACAAGCAGGGATATGTCCCCTCGGCAAAAGACCTTTGGGACAGCTGGGAACGCAAGGCATTCCGGTCTTCCTTTGCTGCCAACCCCATTAGCAACTGGAGTTCCGTGGGGCCTTTTGCACCCGGTATTTTTCCGGGGCAATTGCCCGGGGTAGGCAGGACCAACGCCATAGCCGTAGATCCGAATAACCCGGACATATGGTATGTAGGCGCCCCTGCAGGGGGTATCTGGAAAAGCACCGACGCCGGGGCCAGCTGGACCAACCTTTTCGACGATTTCCCACAGATCGGGGTTTCGGGTATTGCCATTGACCCCAACGATTCCAATACCATCTATATCAGCACCGGGGACGACGACGCTGCAGACTCTTACAGCGTTGGGGTTTTCAAGTCTACAGACGGGGGTGCCTCCTGGGCCCCGACGGGACTCAACCCGGACAATACAGACATATCGTCCCTGATGAATGAAATCATCATAGACCCCACGAACTCCAACATCCTTTGGGTAGCCACCAACACGGGCCTATTCAAATCCATAGATGCCGGTGTTACCTGGGAACAGAAGCAAAGCGGCAACATAAAGGACCTCAAGCTGAAGCCCGGGGACCCCAATACGGTTTATGCCGTAACCAACAGCCTGTTTTACAAGAGCACCGACGGGGAAACCTTCACCCGCATCATTGACAACGACCTGCCCGCCAACTCAGGGCGGCTTGTGCTGGGGGTGAGTCCGGCCAACCCGGAAGTGGTCTACATCCTAAGCGCCGCAACCTTCCAAAACGACTTTGAGTTTCAGGGCCTCTTTAAATCTACGGACTCCGGGGAGGACTTCACCCGCACCCTGAATAACGAGGACATTATGGAATCCAACCAGGCCTGGTTCGACCTGGCCCTGGAGGTTTCCCCGACCAATGCCGATGAGCTCTACATGGGTTGCCTGAACATCTGGAAAAGCACGGACGGTGGCGACAGTTTCAGTAAACTGAACGAATGGTTTATCAACGACCCCGCGTATACCCACGCAGATATCCACACCCTGAAGTTCTTCAACAACAAACTATACGCCTGCACCGACGGGGGGTTGTATGTAACAGAAGACGGCGGGCAGACCTTCCAGGACTACTCGGCTGGCATTGCCGTTGGCCAGTTTTACAGGCTATCGGTTTCCCCCCAGAACCCGCAAATCATGATCGGGGGGTTGCAGGATAACGGAGGGCAAATCCTGGGCGGAACCCAATGGAACAACTACCATGGGGGCGATGGGATGGACAATGTCATCGACCCGGGCAATGCCTCAATTGTGTACGGCTTTATTCAATTTGGCGGGGTGCTGAATATTTCCACTGACTCCGGGCAAACCATCGGGCAGGTAGGCGCGCCCTTTAACGATAACGGAGACCGGATACAGGGGAACTGGATCACGCCACTCGCCATTGACGGGGACGGGCAGGTCTATGCCGGTTACAATGCCGTGTACCGCCTGAATGGCAATGACTGGGAACAGCTTTCCTCTGCCCTGGGCCAGGGCATCGAGGATCTTGAGGTTTCCCAAAACAACAACCAGATCCTTTATGCCGCGGAAGGGGATGACCTCTACCGGAGCACCAACGGCGGGCAAACCTTTAGTTCCCTCACCTTTTTCGGGACTGTTATCGCCGATATCGCCATCCATTCGGATAATGACGACATCGTTTATGTGGTGACCTCCGACCGGGTAGGTACCCCGGAGTCGAACCAGCCGGGAGGTAGGGCCGTGTATAAGGTAACCGTTATAGGAGGGGATGCCCAGGTAGAGGATATTACCGGGAACCTGCCCACCGACCAGGCCTTCTTTTCCGTGGTCCACCAGGGCAGGCACTCTGAGAACCCCGTCTATGTAGGAACCAGCCTTGGCGTATACCGCATTGACGACACCCTCACCGAGTGGGAGGATTACTTCACCGGCCTTCCAAGCGTTGCGGTCAGCGACCTGGACATCAACCTGGACGATGGTATCATTACCGCTTCCACCTATGGCCGCGGGGTCTGGCAATCGCCCATACCGGTGCAGGTACCACAGGCCGACGTGCGCCTGCTTACTGTTACCCCCAGAGCCGATTTTGTAAGCTGCGGGCCGGTAAGCCCCGAGGTAGAGGTCGAAAACCTGGGCCAGGATCCCATTTCGCAAGTCCTGGTGAGCTATACCATAAACGGGGGAACACCCCAGGAATTTACACAGGACATCAACCTGGCAAGCGGGGCCAAAGGCACCTTCAGCTTGCCCTCCATCGATGCTTCCACAGGGGGGGAAATCCTCCTGCAACTCGATGTGAGCGTTCAGGGCGATGCCTTTGCAGATAACAACTCCGGCCAGGTGCGCTTCTTTGTGAATGCTCTGGGGGAACCCAATGCGCAAAACGATTTTGAAGCCGGGTCCCCGGATCTGGTTACCTATAACGCCGTGGGGGAAGGTTCGGAATGGGAACGGGGTGTTCCCACAGGGACCCTCCTGAACCAGGCCGCCTCCGGTACCCAGGTCTATGCCACCAACCTGGACGGGGACCACAACAATGCCACCCGGTCGTTCCTGGTGACTCCCTGCTATGACTTCTCCAGCCTGCTGGCGCCGGTGCTGCGCTTTAATATGGCTTATGAGCTGGAAATCAATTTCGACGTCGTCTATGTGGAGTATTCCACAGACAGTGGCACCAACTGGCAGGTACTGGGCAGTGTGAACAGCCAGCCCAATTGGTATAACAGCGACAGGACCAACGCCAGTTCCGGGGCAGACAACGATTGCCAGAATTGCCCGGGCGCCCAATGGACCGGCACCAATGCCACCATGACGGAGTACGCCTATGACTTTGTTCAAAATGCCGCTTTGGGCGAAACAGACCTCACCTCGGAAACCAATATTATGTTCCGGATCGTTTTCCATTCCGACCCATTGGTGGTGGAGGAAGGCGCCGTGGTGGACGACCTTGGGGTAACCAGCCCGATTGACGACGATGACGATGACGATGACGGTATCCTCGATGTGGACGACAACTGCCCGCTCATTGCCAATGCCGGCCAGGAAGACACCGACGGGGACGGCCTGGGCGATGCCTGCGACAACGACGACGACAACGATGGCATAGTGGATTCCGAGGACAATTGTCCGCTCACCCCGAATCCGGGGCAGGAGGATACGGATGGCGATGGCCTGGGCGATAGTTGCGATCCGGACATAGACAATGATGGCGTGCCCAACGCCACTGATGCCTGTTCGGATACCCCGGCGGGAGCCACCGTAGACGTAAACGGATGTGAGGTATTTACTCTGCCCATCTCGAATTTCCTGGTTCAGACCACAGGAGAATCCTGCATCGGAAACAATAACGGCTCCATCCGGATAGAGGCCGAGCAGGCCCTGAACTATACCGCCACCCTTACCGGCGGGCAGCAAACCCTCCAACAGGCCTTCACCGATGCCGCAGCCTTTGAGGACTTGCGAGCCGGGGGCTACCAGCTATGCATCACAGTGGAAGGCCAAGCCGGGTACCAGCAGTGTTTCAACCTTTCGGTTACCGAACCTGAAGCTTTAGGAGTTAGTGCCAAAATCAGTTCGTTGTCCCAGGAAGTGGAACTGCAGCTGGAAGGGGGCAAAGAGTACTTCATTACACTGAACGGAAGGGAATACCGCACCTCCCAGACCAGCATCCGGCTGCCGCTGGACAAACCGAGCAACAGCCTTTCCGTGCGCACCGAACTCGGCTGCCAGGGCGCTTATACGGACACCATCGTCCTGCAGGCCAAACCCTTGATTTATCCAAATCCTGTAGGGAACGAATGGCTCAGCGTGTATCTGGGCGAACAGACACCGCAGCAGGTAATGCTTTCCTTGTATACCCTTAACGGGACCCGGGTATTTGCCAAGGAAAGCCCTGTGGATGGAGGGGAAACCGGGCTCGACATGAGCGGCTTCCCGCAGGGGGTTTACATCCTTAATATCCGGACCGACAATACATTGCAGATTTATAAAATCGTGAAGAGATGAAAGTAGAAAAGGGAATCCTGATTTTGATGATGGCGCTCCTGGCTGCCTGCGGCGGGGGAGACAGCGGAGGGGAAGACCCGGATCCGGAACCGCAACCCAGGCAACAGCCGCCTACGGCAGCCTCCCTGGTGTTCCCGGAAAACAACCTTCCCTGTACCGAAGGGGTGGTTATCAGCGCTACCCGGAGCCGCATCACATTCCAGTGGAACGCCTCCCAGAACACCGATTCGTACCAGGTGGTTTTGCGCGACCTCAATACGAACGAAGAAGTAACTGCTACTGCCAATACCAATGAAGCAGCGGTGACAGTCAACCGGGGGACACCCTATGAATGGTACGTGGTTTCCAGGGCCAACGGCATCAACCAAACGGCCCAAAGCCCTACCTGGCGCTTTTACAACGAAGGTCCCGGGTTTGAGAACTACGCTCCTTTCCCGGCCCGTGCCATCTTCCCCCAACGGGGTTCCCATATTAATGCCAGTGGCACGGTCCTGCTCCAGTGGGAAGGGGCGGACGCAGACGACGACATTTCAGCGTACGAGGTTTTCTTCGGTACCGATCCGGCAGACCTCCCAACGGCAGGGTCTACTGTGGAAACAGAACTGGAAGTCCCGATTTCCTCAGGCACACCATACTATTGGGTGGTACGCACAACAGACCTTCAGGGCAATGCCACGGATTCGGAGTTATTCGAATTCCTGGTGCAATAGTTAGGATACTTTTTTCCTGAAGCAAGAACCGTCGGCCCATGCTCGACCCATACTATCACGGCCTCCAGGAAGCAGGCACAGACGAAGCCGGCAGGGGATGCCTGGCCGGTCCGGTAACGGCAGCAGCGGTCATCCTTCCCGAAGGCTTTTTCCACCCGGTACTGAACGACTCCAAAAAACTCAGTGCGGCCCAGCGGGAAGCCCTCGCCCCCATTATCCGAAAGGAGGCCCTGGCCTGGGCCGTAGCCCATGTGGAACCAGCCACCATAGACCGGATAAATATCCTGAATGCCTCTATAGAGGCCATGCACCGCTGCCTGAAGCAACTGGATCCCGTTCCAAGGGCCATCGCGGTAGACGGGAACCGGTTTAAACCGCTTGGGGATATTCCCTTTCAGTGTCTGATAAAGGGGGATGGGCGTTTTCTGAATATCGCAGCGGCCTCCGTCCTGGCCAAAACGGATCGGGACCACTATATGGCCCGTCTCCACCAACAGTTCCCGGAATATGGCTGGGACCGCAATAAGGGCTACCCCACCAACGAGCACCGGGAAGCCCTGGTGCGCTATGGGCCAACCCCGCACCACCGCAAGAGTTTTCGGCTACTCCCGGAGCAGTTGAAAATCCGGTTTTAGCCCGTACATTTGTCATAAAGCCCAAACACATGAGGCTCCCTGCCTTATTCCTGTTTCTTTTGGTATGGCTTACCGGCTGCCGGGAAGGAGTGCCGGAAGCCGCAGACCCTTCCGATTACCTCCCGGAATCGACCCTTTTGGTCTTGCGAATCCACCACAGTGACGCATTGCGGTCAGCCCTGCAGAACAATTCCCTGCTGGAACAGTTACGCACAGGCAATCCCGCCTCCCCAATAGAAATAGCCCACAAACAAGTCCTTCCACTAGACTTTGGGGAATCGGCTCTGGTGGCCTTCACCCGGGAAAGGGACACGGCCCTGGGGTGGGTCGCCATCTTCGAAGAGCCGGGAATGGTCCGTCCGGACAGCCTGGGGCAGGAGACCGGGCCTACTCCCCCGGCCTGGATGCTGCCAGACAGCACTACTCTCTTCACGCAGCGCGTGGGCAAATGGCGCATGGTCGGCACCTCCCAGGTCCTTTTGGAACAAGCTATATCCTCTGGAAAAACCGAAAGCGGGGGCTTGAAAAAAGCACTGCGCACCACCAACAACCAGGCGGCCGCCAGCCTGGTCTACCCCCGGACCGCCCTCCACCCCCTGGAGGTTTTGCTGGAGGGAAAAATACCTCCTTCCATAACAGATCGGATGGAGCCGTGGACGGCATTTGACCTGAAAATGGAATCGGACGCCCTTTTGGTACAGGGGTTGGAGATACGCCCGGATAGCCTTTGGGACAACCGCAAACTCTTCAGGGGAGCGCCCGTATTACCCCTGGATGAACTACTGGAGGTAACCCCCTCAGGAGCTACCTCCCTGGTAGGGTACTCCCTCCTGGACCCAGGGCAGTTCCTGGAAAACCAGCGGGGGCTGCTGGGCCATGAAAACCCCCAAAACACCCTGGCCGAAGGGGTAGAGCAACTGGCGCGATATTCCTGGGAGGGCAAACCCTACCTGGTTCTAAGGGCGCTAAACCCGGATAACCTCTCTGAAGTCTTCAGGTCCCAACAGGGGGAAGGCACTGAATTCCAGACGGCCGCCCTCTACAGCCTGCAATCGGACCAGGCCCTACAGGAGGCATTCCAACCCTTGTTGAATGAGGCACCCCAATGGACCTGGTATGCCCGGATGGGCAGCCATTTCATCTTTTCAACAGACCGGGAGGGCCTGGAAAACGCCATAAGTGCCCTGAACCGGAAAAACACCTACTTGGAGACCCCGGCCTACCAGTCCTTACGCGAGTACCTTCCGAGTAGTGCAACGGTAATGGCAATGGGCTCCCAGGCTGCCCCTTCCGACCCGCTCACCAATCCTGAAGCCGCCTTGTACCTGCCGGAAGCCATCGCCGCCCGCTTACCAGAAACCTATCTCTTTACCGCCCAGCTCAACAGCTCAGAGGCCTTCGACCTGCTGGAGTACCAGTTCCGTAAAAAAGACGACCCATCCGGTGGTGGCACAGGGGTCAGCCAGGTACTTAGCCTGCCCCTGGACGGACGTGTCCAGGCCGGGCCCTTTTTCCTGAAAAACCACCGGACCGGGGAAATGGATATTGCCGTCCAGGACGACAACAACCAGTTCTATCTATTCTCCAATACCGGGTCCCTTTTCTGGAAAAAAGAGCTTCCGGGACCCATTCAGGGAACCATCCACCAAGTGGACCTGTACAGGAACAACCGCCTGCAAATGGCATTCAACCTCCCGGACCGGCTCGTGGTGCTGGACCGCAACGGGGAAAGAGTTGCTCCTTTCCCCCTGGAATTTGAAGGCGGGAACCTGGGACCCCTTGCGGTTTTCGATTACGAGGGCACGCGAAACTATCGGCTGGTCTTCTCACAGGGGTCTAACATCCTGATGTACGACGGGCAGGGACGTGCGGTTAGAGGCTTCAAGTACCGGGATGCCGGCAGCCCTCTTCTGGGTCCCGCACGGCATTTTCGCATCGGCTCCCGGGATTATCTGGTTTTTGCCCTTGAAGACGGGCGTTTGGAAATCCGCAACCGGGTGGGAGACACCCGCGTACGGGTTAAGGAAACCTTTAATTTCTCCCAAAACGGGGTTTACCTCTACCGCAACACCTTCGCCTTCACAGACCGGGAGGGCCACCTGGTAACCATCGATCCGTCCGGGCGCGTTTCGCGTACCCCCATGAACCTGAATGCCGACCACGGGATCTTCGCCACGGCCAGGACCCTGGCGGTTATGAACGACAATATCTTCCAGGTCAAAGGGAACCGGGCAGAACTGGACTTAGGGGTCTATACGGCCCCAGAGATTTTCTACCTGAACGATATTATTTATGTTTCGGTGACCGACATCCAAAGCCAGAAAGTCTTCCTCTTCCGCTCCAATGCCGCAGCCTTGCCAGGTTTCCCGGTGGAAGGAAACGGACAGCCCGATATGGCCGATATGGATAACGATCGGAATCCGGAACTTGCGGTGCGTTTCCGCGACAGTACCGTGGCAGTGTACCGCCTGCAACGGTAAGCCTATCAGTACCAGATGTACAATTCCCGGATCAGGGCACACAATTGGTATTTGCCATTTACCGGAGATCGCTATCTTTAAGGGAGTCAAATCATTAGAAACAAGATGAAAATGAACAAATACGTGCTCCGGACCGTTCTGGTGGCGGGGCTGTGCCTGTTGGCTACCTCCGGTGCCGAAGCGCAATTCCTGAAAAAACTGGGCAAGAAAGCACAAGAAGCCGCCGAGCGCACCGTGGAAAGGCGTGTGGAACAAGAGTCCAGCAAAAAAACAGACCAGGCCCTGGACAGTATCCTGGAGCCCGGCTCCAAGTCCCCGGAAAACCCGGTCCCCCGGGACACCCCTAATGGCAATGGCGGAGGCAATGGAGCGGGCACAGGGCAATCCCCCGAGTCCTCAGGCGGGAATACCAATGGAACCATTGGCAGCCCTGCTACCGGCCCGAAATCCCTGGAAATCTACAGTAAGTTCGACTTTGTACCTGGCGATGAACTCTTGTTTTATGACGATTTCGGGGACGATTTTATCGGGGATTTCCCGGCAAAGTGGAATACCAATGGGAGCGGCGAAGTGGTGACCTTGGGGAATAGCCCCCAGCGTTGGCTTAAAACCGTACATGGCTATAGTATTTATTACATCCCTGATGTCCCGGATTTACCCGAGGATTACACCATTGAATTCGATATCGCGGTAAACGGGGTAGACCGTCAAACCTCCTCCACCGCCAGTATCACCGTACACCTGAGTGAAACCAAGACTTTCGACATGGACGGGCATTGGGCACGCGTTAGCATCCCGGTGGGGCAATACACCGTATTTTCCATGGCCCTCCGCAATTTCACCCCAAGGGACGGGTCCAGCATTAACAGCGATGTCAAAGCAGATATTCGGCAAGCCATCCTGGACGGAGCCCATATCTCCATAGCCGTAAATGGCTCGCGCTACCGGTTGTGGGTGAATGAAACCAAATTTGTGGACGTTCCCCGCTTTATCCCGGAAAACTCCGATTTTAAAGCGGTCAAAATCAACACCAATGGGCTGCGGGAAGGTGTCGAGAATATCCTGATCTCGAACTTCAAAGTAGCCAAGGGCGGTGTAGACCTTCGCCGCAAGCTCCTGTCGGAGGGTAAGATCTCCACCAATGCCATCCTTTTCGATTCGGGTTCTGCTAACCTCCAGCCGGCCTCCATGGGGGTTATCCGGCAAATAAGCCAGGTATTACAGCAGGATTCCGGGATACGGTTACAGATTGTAGGACATACTGATTCGGATGGAGAAGCAGCGGCCAACCAAGCGCTCTCCGAAGCCCGGGCAGCCGCGGTAAGGGACGCTCTGGTTTCCATTTACAATGTCTCCGGGGACCGCCTGGAAGTAGCCGGAAAGGGCGAGTCCGAGCCCGTTGCCGAAAACGCCGGCCCTAATGGAAAAGCCCAGAACCGTCGTGTAGAATTCATCAAATTATAAGTACCATGAAAACCAACTTCTTCTTCACCCCATCTGCCCTTTTGATTATACTGGCGGCCTTGACCTCCGGCAAGGGCATGGCCCAGGCCTGCAGTACCTATTATCCCATGAAGGAAGGTGTACGCCTGGAATATACCCTCTATGACAAAAAGGACAAGGTGGAGGGCACCCAATGGCAGGAATTCCGCAATGTTCAGGAGACCTCTGAAGGCCTTGAGGCGGAGGTCCATATGGGCTTCAGCGACGCCAAGGGCAAAGAAGTCTACGAGACCTCTTATGGCATGACCTGCAATGGGAGTGTGATCCGCATAGACTACCAGTCGTTGCTTTCCGGGCCCATGCTGGACCAATACGGCGAGATGGAAGCCGAGATAACCGGAACGGACATGGAGTTGCCCAACAACCTGGAGGTAGGCATGGAACTGCCCGACTCCCAGGTGACTATGACCATCGACATGGGAGCCATGAATATGAAAATGGAGGTAGAGGTCACGGGCAGGAAAGTGGAAAAAAAGGAGACGGTTACCACCGCCGCCGGCAGCTTTGAGTGTTTTGTGATCTACAGCGACACCCGTTCGAAAATGATGATGGCCAACCAGAACTTTCCCACCCGGACCTGGATTGCCCCGGATGTTGGGATGGTCAAAAGCGAGAGCTACAACAAGAGCGGTAAACTAACCAGCCGGATGGAGCTCAGCGGCATTTCCGGATAAGCCTATTGGGATCAGGCGGGTCGGGCCTCGAAAAGGGTCATAAAATGGTGTAAAAGCCTCGTTTTAACTTCCTGCAGCGGGGTATGCCTCCCAAGCTCGGCACTCAGGGAAGTCACCCCTTTATCCCGTATCCCGCAAGGTACCATAAGGTCAAAATAGCTTAGGTCCGTATTCACATTCAGGGCAAACCCGTGCATGGTGACCCACCTACTGGCCCTGACCCCCATGGCGCAGATCTTCCGGGCTTGGGGGGTGCCCACATCGAGCCATACCCCGGTCTCCCCGGGGGAACGCTCCCCCTTCAGGCCAAAATCCGCCAGGGTGAGGATAACCATTTCCTCAAGGAACCGCAGGTATTTATGAATGTCGGTGAAAAAATTCTCCAGGTCCAGGATGGGGTACCCCACAATCTGGCCCGGCCCGTGGTAGGTAATGTCGCCCCCCCGGTTTATGTGGTAGAAGGTGGCGCCCCTTTCAGCCAATACAGTTTCGGGAACCAGCAGGTTGTTCCTATCCCCGCTTTTTCCGAGGGTGTACACATGGGGATGTTCTACAAATAGCAGGTAATTGGGGGTAGGCTGGGGCTGATCTGCCTTGCGGTTCGAAGACTTCAACTGAAGCAGGTCGGAGAATAGGCGCTCCTGATACTCCCAGGTCTCCTTGTAGTCCCGGAACCCCAGTTCCCGGATGTCCACCGTTTTATTCATGCGGCAAAGATACGTAACCGCGGGGCGGCTAACCTAATCTTCCAATTCCACCTCCATATCCAGCAGGGAGGGGTTCTTCAGGTACTCCATGAAGCTCACTTCCCGAATCAGGGTTTTGCCGTCCATACTTAGGGTAGCCTCCTGGATGTTGGCGGATTTGACCTTCCTCGGAAAATGGATTTTAAGGGTATAGGTGGAGCCGGATAAAAACGCTTCGGTACCGGCCAGGCTGTCTATGCGCTGCTGGTGGAGCACGGAGTCGGTTATGAAGGCGCGGCGGGAAAACCGGCCCTTTCCATAGCTGAAAGCGACGTCGGTACTTTGGTAAAACTCGGTGGAGGCGGTCATAGGGGATTCCTTGTCGTCCGGATCCAGGGCACTGGCATCCTGGAAGGCATTAAAGGAGTCCTGAATTTCCCCGATATCCGTAAAGTCGCGTTCCAGGGAGAAGAATAAAGACTTGGCCTCCGGATCTGCCTTCATATGCATCCGATAGGGCTCTAGTTTGGCCAGGCGCTGTTGCTCTGCCTCCGGGAGGGAGGCGATACTATCCTTCTTCTCGGCCAGGATATCGGAGAAATAAATGACCGAATCCATGGCTTGCTGCCCGGGGGTCTCCCCTTCTTCTCCGGTTATGGACATCAGTTCCGACCCATCGAAGCTCAGGGCTACGGATCCGGAACCATCTTCACTCAGGTAGATCTCTTCTGTAAAGTTACAGGAGGCAAATACTATCGCCACCAGCGACAGTATTCCCATTCGAATGGATTTCACGGGCATCAATTAGGGTTGTTCAGAATGATCAGGGCCGCAATAACTCCCGGCACCCAACCGCAAAGGGTTAAAAGTAAGACAATAAGGACGGAACCGCAACCCTTGTCCAGCACAGATAAGGGCGGAAAGAAAACAGCCAGTAACACCCGGAAACATCCCATTATATCCAATTTCCATTCATACCCATAGGTCGCAGCCAAAGGCGTTTCGTTACAAATTTGATACATTTATTCACCAGAGCGGTAGCGCATGAAAAAAGGACTCATAATTCTATTGGGGATAGCGGGGTTCCCGTGTTTCGGACAATTCCATTTTTCCGGTGAACTCGGCCAGGAGCACGGGGGTAAAGCGGTCTACCTGTCCTTGGTAGAGGACTATCGAAAGATGGGACGGCCCTATGCGGACCAGATCATCGGCCAGCAATGGGCAGACCCCGAAGGCCGGTTTGCTTTTGCGGGCGATCAGCTGAGCGGGGACAACCGGATTTACCGCATCCACCTGGATGATTGCGAAGTATCCGGTTCCAAACCCGGGCACATCCTGCAGCATTGTCCGGGCTATAAATCCCTGCTTTTTATCGCTCATAACCAGGACACCCTGGTGCTGCCCCCTTCCTTCGATCTGGAGATCTTTTGCGAAATACAATCCACCAATTCCTCCAGCGGGGACCTGCTGGAGGTCGAACGCCTCAAGGAGGAAATGGCCTTCGATTTAATGGAGGTACCCACCCGGGCCGGTACCCGCCTGAATATGGATCGCTGGTTCAGGCGCTTGCAGGAATTCGGGGAGAACAGCCAGGAACCGCTCACCGAACTCAGTATTTACTCCTTCCTTTCAGACCGGGCTAATGAGACCCGGGCCTTTTTCCTGGAAGACCTCGCCTACAATCCGTATTACGACAAGCTCGCGGCAAGGTTGGAGGAGCGCTATCCCGAAGCCCCCTTTACCCGCCTCTATGGCCTTGAATTGCAAGCCGACCGAAATACGGGAGTTTCGCCATCCCAGGATAGCCCGCAGACGCTCTGGCTCCTTGGGGGGCTCCTTTTCGCTTCCATGGGCGCCAATATATACCTGGTTGCCCGGCGCAGGAGGCCTTCGGCAGGTACTACCGCGCCCCTGGAGCAGCTCACAGCCCAGGAAAAACGCATTGCCCGCGGCATTCTCCAGGAGGCCTCAAATAAGGAAATCGCTTCGGAACTCTTCATTAGTGTAAGCACGGTTAAAACCCACATCAACAATCTGTACAAGAAACTGGGGGTCCGTAACCGGGACGAGCTTAAAAAACGGTTGCAGGAATAATTCCACCGGGGTTCTAGTACCAATCCCATACCCCCGGAATGGGGAAGGTATCTCCATACCGGGGCATCTTCATGGCATCAAAAATGCAAACCCATGAAGATTATTATCAGCCATTTCCTTTTGGTAATCCTTTCACTCAGCCCGCTGCTCGGCCAGGTCGCACCCGATGAAGTGCAGATGGCAGACGGGTCCCGTTTCCTGTTGGGGGCTATTGGCCGCCATAGGCTACAGGACCCACCGTATGGGTCCTGGTTTCATTCGGGATACCGCGCCTACACGCCGGATCCCGCCCTTGTCCAAAGCCTGGCACCCTTGTTGCACGATGTGGAGATCCTAGTGTTCCTGGGTACCTGGTGCGGAGACAGTAGGCGCGAGGTCCCCCGGTTTTTAAAAATTCTGGACGAAGCCGGATTTCCCCCGTCCCGTCTGAAGCTCGTAGCGGTGGACCGGCGCAGGCCCACCTATAAGACTAGTCCGGGAGGGGAAGAACGCGGAAAGAACATCCTTAGGGTACCAACCTTCATCCTTCAGCGAACTGGCAGGGAAGTTGGCCGGATCGTGGAGCGCCCCAGAATGGGACTGGAACTGGATCTTTGCGACATCCTCTCATGCAGCCCTTCAGTCCCCTGGAGGGACTGAAGGGCTGTATCTGATTCCTTCCCCGTAGCGGGTTGGGGTTGAGGCCTTAGAGGCTGGTGTTCCCCGGGGCGCAAAGGCCTTCCAGGGTGTCTTCGATGTCTCCGGGGGTACTCATGATCTTCATAAAGGTCCCCATGGTCAAATCCGGCCAGTGCAGGGCTATACGGTACTTGCCGTGCAACATGGTGGCTTCGGTCCCCTGGAGGATAATCTCATAGGGCAGGGCAGCCGCGTGCGCCTCCCCGATTTTGGACAGGAAGTGGGCTTCCCCGTCTTCGGGGCTCATAAGACCCACCCCGAAGACCGCCACTTCGCGGCCGGGGAAGACCAGTTTGTATACCTCCACGGTATGGCCTTTACGCGCTTTCAGGTTGGCTTCAATCACGCTAAGGCCCTGCTCGAAGGAGCTAAATGTGCCCAGGGTAACCGGGTCGGTAAAGTAAGGCATCATGATCTTGTAATGGTAGTTCCCGAGCTTATCGGCATCGATGGCTCCCCCAAACGGGGTGGCGTCCGGGCCCACCCGGCCCATGGCCACCTTAAGGTCCCGGGCAAATTTCACGAGGGATGCCTCGTGGGCTGCATAGGCTTCGCGCAGGTAGGCCCGATGCAGGTACTCCGGGTTCGTGTAGGAGACGGTAACCCGGCCGTTGTTTGAAACCAACCCGACTTTCAGTACTGCCCCCAGGGCACCCCGGTCTGCCACGCGGATGGTTGTGTTCTTTAAATCGTTCCGGGTAAACGCAATGACTTTCAAGGCCTGTCTCCCCGCTGGTTGGTAGGTTCCAAGCACCTCAAAACCCGCATCATTGAGGGCGTCATTCACCTGCTGGGAGACCCCGGCTACCGAACCCTGGATGTCGGCCACCTGGATATAAGGGGCCAGGTCCTGCCCGGTTAGGGTAGTTTGAAATGTAATAAATAAGGAGAAAACAAGAACCAAATGTTTCATCAGAAATCGTTTTATCGGACCGGGTATAAGCTACCCCGTCCTTGTAGTTAGTCAAAAGGAACCCGGACCTTAGCCGGGCCGGGTCCTGCATATATCCCACAAAGGGAAACCAATGGGTGCAAATCACCTATGATTTTTATCATGGCCTCCCCCTTCCCACCCCGCCCCATCTTTCTCTTAAATAGCTTAATTTTGCGGCTGAAATCTATTTCTCATGCAACTCAGCGAACAAGAAATCGTACGGCGCCAGAAACTTGCCCAATTGCGGGAATTGGGGATTGATCCCTACCCTGCCGCCCAGTACCATGTGGATACCTATTCCCGGGAAATCCAGGAAACCTATGCCGAAGGGCAGAAGGTTACGGTGGCCGGAAGGCTGATGTCCCGACGCATTCAGGGGAAGGCGTCGTTTGCCGAGTTACAGGACAGCACGGGACGCGTACAACTCTATTTCAACCGGGATGAAATATGCCCGGGGGAAGACAAAACCCTCTACAACGAGGTCTACAAAAAATTGCTCGACATCGGGGATTTTATTGGGATTGAGGGGGAACTATTCACCACCCAGGTGGGGGAACGGACCATCATGGTACGCCACTTTACACTGCTGAGCAAATCCCTGAGACCCCTGCCCCTGCCCAAAACAGATGCAGACGGCAAGGTGTACGACCAGTTCAATGACCCCGAACTCCGCTACCGGATGCGCTATGTGGACCTGGTGGTAAATCCTCAGGTAAAGGAAACCTTCGAGAAACGGACCCGGATTACCAATACCATCCGTACCTTTTTCAATGAGATGGGGTACCTGGAGGTGGAGACCCCTATCCTGCAGCCCATTCCTGGGGGTGCCACAGCCCGCCCTTTCGTGACCCACCACAATGCCCTGAACATACCGCTCTACCTGAGAATAGCGAATGAACTCTATCTCAAGAGGCTTATCGTGGGGGGGTTCGAAGGCGTATATGAGTTTGCCAAGGACTTCCGCAACGAGGGGATGGACCGCACCCACAACCCCGAGTTCACTGTCATGGAACTCTATGTGGCCTACAAGGACTACCACTGGATGATGGAAACCACCGAACGGCTGCTGGAGCAGGTAGCCCTGGAGGCCAATGGCAGTACCCGGGTAAACGCCTGGGGACAATCCATCGAATTTAAGGCTCCCTATCCCCGTGTCCCCATCCTGGAGGCCATTAAGGAACATACCGGATACGATGTGGCCGGGATGAACGAGGCCCAACTGCGGGAAATAGCCCGGAAGCTCGACCTGGAAGTGGACGATTCCATGGGTGTAGGCAAACTCATCGACCAGATCTTCGGAGAGTGCTGCGAACACCATTATGTGCAACCCACTTTCATTATAGACTACCCCGTGGAAATGAGCCCCCTTACCAAGGCGCACCGCTCCAAACCCGGGCTTACCGAACGTTTCGAATTGCTGGTGAACGGCAAGGAAATCGCCAACGCCTATTCGGAGCTGAATGACCCCATAGACCAGCGGGAACGCTTCGAGGACCAGCTCCGGCTTTCCGAAAAAGGGGACGACGAAGCCATGTTTATAGACCAGGATTTCCTGAGGGCCCTCGAGTTCGGGATGCCCCCAACTTCCGGGATCGGAATCGGGATTGACCGCCTGGTGATGCTGCTGACCGATAACGCTTCCATCCAGGAAGTCCTCTTTTTCCCGCAGATGAAACCCGAGGCCAAACCCGTGGAACTCAGCGAGGAGGAAAAGGCGGTCATGGCCCTGCTGAAACCCGTGGGCGAAATGGACCTTTCCGAACTCAAGGAGAAAACAGGCCTGAGCAATAAAAAATGGGATAAGGCTACCAAAGCGCTGAGCAAGAAAGGTCTGTTCCAGGTCGAAAATACCGAAGCTGGCCTAATAGCAAAACTCAAAGGCTGAGGTACCGCCCGAACACAGGATGGTTTTTCAGCAGCGTCGGGAGTTTTCCTTTCCAGCTAAGCCCCTCTACTTCTTCTTCCAACGGGTTATGCCAATCGTAGAAGGCGTATTCGTATACCGGGATTTTAACCCCTAACAGTTTGAGGGTCCCTGAGGCCTTGCCCTGGGGCCTGAAATCGGATATGGCCTGTTCCAGGGCTGCGACCATTTCGTCCCGGCTGTACGTCTGCGGCAGATATATTTCAAGGAGTTCAAGCACCTGGGCATTTCCCGCCAGCCCGTTGTAGAACACATGGGGAAGCAATTTTTCGATAGCCTTCCTGGGTTTTCCCTGCCCGTAGTACACACGGGCATAAAGGGTGGCGGTAAAAATCTCATTGGCCGAAAGCTCATTTCCGCAAAAGTGCTGATAGGGGTATACCTTGTCGTACTGGTACACGTAAGCAGCCGCCTGGTCATAATCTTCGAGTTCCAGATAGAGTTCCGCCAGGTGACCCGCGCTGCGGTTCTTATACAGTGCGTATTGCTCCATTATCCCCCCATAAGGCTCGTATTCGTCAAAATCGGAGCGCATAATGGCTTTGAAGGCGGCGATTGCCTGGTCCGGTTTGCCCAGCTCCCGGAGCAGGCAGGCCCTGTTGAATTCGGCCCGGGGACGAAATTCGGAACCCGGGTAGGTTTCCATAAACCGTTCAAAACCCATAAGAGCAGTCCAATACTCCCCGTCGTAATAGGCGGTTACCAGGTCGTCGAACCATGTTTCCTCGGTGCGGGTACCCTCTTGGGCCCAGGTGTATGCACCTGTAAACCCCATCAGTAGAATCCAAAAATATTTCATAGTACCAGGGTGTTGGTTTACCCCAATATGCCAGTAAAAACAGGACACCACCACCAGAAATGAGGGAAAGCCCACCCCGGGTTAGGGAACCCCACCGGGTTGCTGCCAATCCAAAAAAAAGAGTAGCTTAGAGGGCCTAAAACCGATCCATGGAGCGACCCAAAATGATCGGGCTCCTGGCAGGGCCCCTCCTTTTCCTGATTTTAATGGTATTGCCGGGCGACCTGGTGTCGGCCGATGGAGACAGGGTCCTTGCTGTGGCTGCATGGATGGTCCTCTGGTGGATTACCGAGGCCGTATCCATTTCGGTGACCGCCCTGCTGCCCCTGCTGCTCTTCCCCTTGCTGGGGGTCATGGACCTGCCCGATGTGGGCGCCAATTACGGAAGCCCCATCATCTTCCTGTTCTTCGGGGGTTTTGTCCTGGCCCTGGCCCTTGAAAAGGTCAACCTGCACAAACGCATTGCCCTGACCATTATTAACCGCACCGGAACGGGCCCGCAGCGGGTGATCCTGGGGTTTATGATTGCAACGGCTTCCCTGTCTATGTGGATCAGTAACACGGCCAGTACGGTGGTGATGCTGCCCATAGCCCTCTCAGTAATCGGGCTGCTGGTGGACGACGCCGATGGTTTTACCAAAAAGGACCGGAATTTTGCCCTGAGTGTTATGCTGGGGATTGCCTTCTCGGCCAATGCCGGGGGAATCGCCACCGTCATTGGCACCCCACCCAATTCGGTACTGATCGGGTTGCTGGAAAACGAATACCAGATTGAAATCTCCTTCCTGCGCTGGATGACTATTGGCCTTCCTATTTCGGTGATCCTGATCGGGGTCTCCTACCTGGTGCTGGTCAAGTGGATGTTTCCCTGCAAAGGGCTCCAATTTGCTGCCTCCCGGGACGTTATCAAAAACGAATTGAAAAAACTGGGGCCCCCGGACGGCAAGGAAAAACGGGTGATGCTCATTTTCGGCATTACCATCTTCCTCTGGATCTTCCGCACCCTGATCAACCACCTGATCCCGGGGCTGGGACTGACCGATACGGCCATTAGTATGTTTGGCGCCCTTCTGCTCTTTACCTGGCCCTACCGTTGGGGCAGGGGGGAATTTATCCTGGAGTGGACAGATACCACCCGCCTGGCCTGGGGTATCCTGATGCTCTTTGGGGGTGGGTTGGCGCTGGCGCGCGGCATGTCGGCCAGCGGGCTGGTAGACCTGGTATCTGCGGCCATCGCCAGCAGCGAAATTAGCGTGTTGCTCACCGCCGTATTGCTAATTGCCCTCATGCTCTTTATGACCGAACTGATGAGCAACGTGGCCCTTGTGGCTGTATTGGCCCCAGTGGTAGCCGGAATAGCCATGGGCCTGGAGATCCCTATCCTTTACCTGCTTATTCCGGTAACTATCGCCAGTAGTTGTGCCTTTATGCTCCCTATGGCGACCCCGCCAAACGCAATTGTCTTTGCCAGCGGGTATATCCGGGTACACCAGATGGCCCGGGTGGGGTTTGTCCTGAACCTTATTTCCATCCTCCTGCTGGTCCTGGTATTCCAGTTTGTGGTGCCGCTCCTATTCTAAACACAAAACCCTTGCGGAACAAGGGTTTTGCAGCTGACTAATTCAAATAACTGACAGAAATGAGAAAATGCTGTCACTCGGAAAGTTCAATGCCCTAACTGGCATCGCTTCAATACTATAGACGGCAGTTCCCCGGCATTGTTACAGGATTCCCTATGAATTAACGTTTATTTATCGTTTCCGGAACCCGGGCATAAAAACCCCGTATAGGACCATAGGTGCCCTTTTTCGGATAAACGGTAAAAAGACCCGAAAATAGGGCCTTGCACGATCCCGATTTTACCACAGGCATCCTCCTTTTAACCACACGGAACCCGTTTTTGACAACATTTCGCCACACCTCACCTCTTGTGCTGCTATCTTTATTCCTATCAAAACCCCCGAATATCATGAACACCTACAAAATCAAAAGCCTGCTGTATCTGGTCCTTTTTGCGATCAGTGCCGTTATCTATTACCACGTCATCCCGGATAGCGCTAAGGAACACCAGAGTAAAAACACTCCTGTCCTGGCCGAGGCAGATTCCCCGGTTAAAGCGGAGCAGGCCCTCTGACCCCTCCGTGTTAATTCTATGCCAAAACCCCTGTATCGGATTAAACGATCAGGGGTTTTTCGATTCTTAAGGGTATAATCTTAAAATCGTAAACATGATGAAAAAAGCATTAATGGCCGTAATGGTTCTGGCCGGATTGGGCCTGAACGCCCAAAGGGGCCCGGGTCCGGGCCACGGAAACCACCCCGGAAAGGAAATGAGTGCCGAACAGGCTGCCACCCTCCACAGCAAGCGGATGACCCTGGCCCTGGGCCTGGATGATCGTCAGCAAAAAGAAGTCAAGGCCCTGCTGGAAACCGAGTTTCAATGGCGGAAAGAAACCCATGAAGCCCGCAAGGCAAACCGGGACTCTACGGCGAAGGCCGATCCCGAAGCACGGTATGCCCATATGAACGCCCGGCTGGACCACAGGATTGCCTTTGAGCGCGACCTGAAGGAAATCCTGTCGGAGGCCCAATTCGACCAATGGAAGAAACACCAGCACCGGAAAAAAGGCCGTAAAGAACACCGGCGCCAAAAGGGGCATCACGGTAAATAAGACAGGGCATTGCCCTGTTTTTTTATACGATTTCCCATGCCTATGCGTTTAACCCAAAAGGCTACCTATGAAATCGTTAACCGCTTTTTTGTTTTTTATCCTGCTTGTTTTCAGCACCCATGACCTGTGGGCCCAGCAACAGGGACGTGGTAAGGGTACCCCAACTGCCACGGAGAACCGGGTAAAGGGAAAGGAAACCCAGAAAGAGTCCCGCCGCAGCTCCGAAGGGGATAAAAAGGGAAAGAAAGACAAGGACAAAGACCGGGACAAGGACAAGGACCGCGATAAAGACAAAGACCGGGACAAAGACAAAGACCGGGACAAGGACAAGGACCGGGACAAAGACAAAGACCGGGACAAGGATAACGATAAGGACGATTTGGAGGATGTTTTCTCCGAAGCACCCTCAGACCCCTCCGAGTTGCGTGCAGTCGAAGAAAGCCAGCGTTTGGCCCGGCAATACGGCATTGAAACCGACAAAGACAAGCGCGAATTACTAAAGGCCTGCAAGAAATACTACAAAGCCCGGGCACTGCTCACCCGCCAATACCCGGACAAGAAAGCAAGGGCCCAGAAGGACCGTGCTGAAATCCTCGAAAAAGAATACAGTAGGGAATTGCGCAAAATACTCCCGCAATCCTGATCTTAGCTCAGACCGCGAGGACCTCGGCCGCTGCCGCTATGGTAAAGTCCAGATCCTCATAGCTGAGGGCATCGTTCAGGAAGTAACTCTCGAAAGCACTTGGAGGCAGGTAAACACCGCGGTCCAGCAACCCGTGGAAATAGGCCTTGAAAGAAGGGTTGTTACCGCTCGCTGCCGTTTCAAAATCCGTTACGGGAACCTCCGTGAAGTGCACCGAAATCATGGAACCAAACCGGTTGATCTGGTACGGGCGCCCGGTTGCAGAAAGCACCTGGTCCAGGCCTTGGTGCAGGTAGGCCGTTTTCTCTCCAAGGCGGGTGAAGACTTCCGGGTCGGCCTCTATGCTGCGGAGCATGGCCAGGCCGGCACTCATGGCCAGCGGGTTGCCACTCAGGGTCCCCGCCTGGTAAACCGGCCCTTCAGGGGCCAGGCAGGACATGATTTCCGCAGAAGCCGCGAAGGCGCCTACAGGCAAACCTCCCCCAATGACCTTTCCGAAGGTGACCAGGTCGGCACGGACACCAGTGACTTCCTGTGCCCCGCCCCGGCCCAGGCGGAAACCGGTCATTACCTCATCGAAAATAAGGAGGATCCCCTGGTCGGAACACCGCTCGCGCAGGCCTTCCAGAAATCCCGCCTCGGGCGGGATACAACCCATATTCCCCGCTACAGGTTCGAGGATTATGGCTGCAATGGTGCCTTTATTGGCGTCCAGGAGGGCATCCACGCTCTCCAGGTCGTTGTACCGGGCCAAGAGGGTATCTTTTGCGGTACCCGCGGTTACCCCGGGGCTGTTGGGGCTCCCGAAGGTTACGGCCCCGCTGCCGGCCTGGATCAGGAAGGCGTCGGCATGGCCGTGATAGCACCCGGCAAACTTGATGATCTTATCGCGCCCCGTATACCCGCGGGCCAAACGGATGGCACTCATACAGGCCTCCGTTCCGCTGTTTACAAACCGGATCTTGTCGATGTTGGGCACCATGGAAACGGCCAATTGGGCCAGCTCGGTTTCCAGGGCGGTGGGAATCCCGAAGGAGGTCCCCTTTCTGGCCCGCACTACAACCGCTTCCAGGACCGCCTCATGGGCATGACCGAAAAGCAGTGGCCCCCAGGATGCGATATAATCGACATACCGGTTGCCATCCTCATCCCAGAAATAAGCCCCTTTGGCTTCCTTTACAAAAACCGGGGTCCCCCCTACCGCCTTAAATGCCCGCACCGGGGAGTTAACCCCTCCGGGCAATACCTGGTTGGCCTCCTGAAACAAGGCACTGCTTCGCTGGTAGCGCATATTATCTTCTGGTGTTTTCGGGTTTTACCTTCAACAGCTGGCCTACGGATATAAGGTTGCTGTCCAATTCATTGAGCCGCATGAGTTCGTCCACCGTCATACGGTACCGGCGCGAAATCCCGTAGAGGGTATCGCCGGCCTGCACCCGGTGCATCTCGTATTCCCCGGCGGCACTGGCAATAAGCGACCCGCGGCCTGGCCGGCCGAGTACCTCCTCGTCGTAGCGGTAGAGTTGGTACCGTTCAATAATCTGGATGAGTTTTTGGGGGTATTTCCGGTCTGTGGCATAGCCCGCAGCTTTGAGACCCCTGGCCCAGGCCTTGTAATCGTCCTGGTCCAGGTCAAAAAGCGCAGCATAGCGGGAACGGGTGGTCAGGAACAGGCTATGGTCCCGGAAGGAGTACATCGGGTGGTTGTATTTGCGGAAACATTCCCCCCGTTCATCATCGTCGTGGCGTTCGTAATCCCCTTCCCACCCGGTATGGCACTTGATGCCGAAGTGGTTGTTCGTCTTGCGCGTGAGCTCACCTTTTCCAAAGCCGCTTTCCAGCAAGCCCTGGGCCAGGGTTATACTCGCAGGGATGCCGTAGGTGCGCATCTCGGATTTGGCCACATCGGAAAACATCCGGATGTAGTGCTCCGGGGAATTGGCAGAGACAAAAACAAAGCGTCCGGGGTCCTCCGGCATGGGATATGCGCCCTGGGAAGCCTCCTTTGTTGCAGGGGATTCGGTTTTGACATTTTGGGCCAAACTCCGCTTCTTGCTTCCGCAACCGGCAAGCAACCCTCCCAGGAGCAACCCGCAAATCAGCATCCTTTTCATAGTAGCAACAAAGGTAAGTTCTTTTTCTGCAATTTCTGGTTCATCCCGCGGAGGCCCTGCATCCCCCCGGTGTGGATGAGCAGTACCCGGCTCCCTTCCCGAATACGCCCTGACCGTATATCCTCCAGCACGCCGAAAACCATTTTCCCTGTATAAACCGGGTCCAGGGGGATTCCAGTGCGCTCCCTGAATGCGTTGATGAATTCGACCAGCTGCGTATCTATCCGGGCATACCCGCCGAACCGATCGTCCTGGATAAGGATCCAGTTTTCCGGGGTTCCCCAGAGGCGAAGTTCCGTCTCCAGTCCGGGGGCTTTCAGGGCACTGTACCCCAGGATGCGCTGGCCCGGGCCAGCGGCACGGGACAAGCCGGCAAGAGTACCCCCCGTCCCCACCGGGCAGCCAATCAGGTCGTAATCGGAATCCCCGGGCTGCAGGATTTCCTCGCACCCTTTGAGGGCCAGGGCATTGGTCCCCCCCTCCGGAAGCAGGTACGCCGGGCCAAAACGCTCCAAACAGGATTCCCGGAACCCAGGGTCGTTTCTCCGGGCGTATTGGCCGCGGGAAAGGAAATGAAGCTGCATCCCCCATGCGCTGGCGTCGGAAAGGGTGGGGTTTAAAGGGGCCCGGGCCAGTTCTTCCCCCCGGATAAGCCCGATGGTTTCCATTCCCGCTGCTGCGCCTGCAGCTGCAACGGCGTGGATATGGTTGGAGAAGGCGCCCCCGAAGGTAAGCAGACGGTTAAAGCCCCTGGCCTTGGCCTCCAGGAGGTTGTATTTGAGTTTTCGGTATTTATTGCCGGAAACCTCAGGGAAAAGCAAGTCTTCCCTTCGGATAGAAAGGGTAACCCCGCGGGCTGTGGCTTCGTCCAGTTGTACCGGGTCAGTCCTGGCTTTCAACAGGGTAGATGTGCCTTAGTCAGATACGAAAGGAATTGGTAGGGCCTGCGGCTACCCAGGTAATCCCTGTCCCGTTCCCGGGCATAGGCCTCCCTTTCGAAGGATATATTCCGGTATGCCTTGTAGAAACTAAAGTATACCAGGCTTCGCAACAACCACTCCACCAGGTACCAGAGGTAGAAAAACACCACCAGCAATTCGGCTTGCTGCCGGAGGTGGATCCGCTCGTGATTGATCAGCACGGCATCCTGACGCAAGGCCGGCGACCTTAGAAATATAAAGGGCCATAGGGTAAGGCCTACATAATTCCGATAAAAGAAGTGCTTGAAAACTAATATCATAGCTGTCAGTGGGGAACACCTAAACAAATATAGCAGTTTTCCGGTAGGCCGGGGCAACGGGGTCGCCGGGGCGTATTGAAATTAAGCCTTGATGCCTATTTTTGCAGAAAAAGGGACTATGAAGCGCAACCCGCCCCTGGAAGAAGGGGATTTTTACTGGAGCGAGTCCGGTTACCGGGTATTTACCGAGCAATACCTGCTCAAAAGGGGCTATTGTTGCGAGAGTGGTTGCCGGCATTGCCCCTATGGCTTTAATGTTAAAACCGGGCAAAAAATGTAGGGTATTCGGCATGATTTTTGTTATCTTTTAAAATGGATTCTCAAAAACCGTATTGCTATGAAACCCCTCCACAAACCCTTACTTTTTATCGCCTTTATAGCCCTGCTGGGCAGTAGTTGCACCTCTGTGCGCGTCCTCTCGGATTACGACCGTACGGCAAACTTCGACCAGTACCGCAGCTACGCCTTTTACAAAACCGGCATAGACAAGGCCCAGATATCCGACCTGGACAAAAAACGCATCCTCAGGGCCATAGAAACCGAAATGGGTACCCGGGGGTTTGTGAAATCCGAACAACCGGATTTGCTGGTGAGTATTTTCACTACCGAAAAAGAGCGCGTGGACATCTACAACAACAACCTGGCCTGGGGATGGGGCTGGGGCTGGGGTTGGGGTTGGGGACCCTACTGGGGCGGCGCAGGCTGGTGGGGGCCGAATGTCAGCACCCGTACCGAAGGCGCCCTCTACATAGACCTCATCGATGCCCAAACGCGGGAGCTCATCTGGCAGGGCCGGGGAACCGGCTCCCTGAACTACGGGACCAACGTAGACAAGAAAGAGGAGCGGATCCGGGAATTTGTGAGTCGTATCCTCTCCCAATACCCGCCGGATGCCCTGGTATCCAACTAATGTATCCAAACCCTGCCCCGAGCAGGGTTTGCGCTTTAATACGGCCTTATAATTCGTATCTTTAAGGGACGCAAAACACCTGGTATGTCTTACGAAAGCAACCCCATCCTGGACCGGCTCCCAAAACATCTGAGGCAGTATATCAAACCGCAGGACTACGAAGACTACAGCCCGGTAGACCAGGCCGTCTGGCGGTATGTGATGCGCAAGAACACCGATTACCTCAGCCGTGTAGCCCACCCTTCCTACCTGCCCGGGCTGGCCAAAACAGGTATTACCGTAGACCGGATCCCCAACATGTATGGCATGAACCGGATCCTGAAAGAAATCGGGTGGGCGGCTGTGGCGGTAGATGGGTTTATCCCACCCGCCGCCTTTATGGAATTCCAGGCATACAATGTACTGGTCATTGCTTCGGATATCCGGCAACTGGACCACATCGAATACACCCCGGCCCCGGACATCATCCATGAAGGCGCCGGGCACGCCCCCATCATAGCCAACCCGGAATACGCAGAATACCTCCGGCGCTTCGGGGAGATTGGGTGCAAGGCCATTTCCAGTGCCAAGGACTACGAGCTTTATGAGGCGGTCCGCCACCTCTCCATTATCAAGGAGGCACCGGGGACCCTTCCGGAAGCCATCCGCCAGGCAGAAGAAAAAATTGAATACCTCCAGGAAAATATGGGCCCGCCCAGCGAGATGGCACTGATCCGGAACCTGCACTGGTGGACGGTGGAATACGGGCTAATCGGCACCCTGGATTCCCCGCGGATTTACGGGGCAGGGCTGTTGTCTTCCATTGGCGAAAGCAGCTGGTGCATGACCGGCCAGGTTCGGAAAATCCCATACTCCATAGAAGCCGCCCACACGCCCTTCGACATCACCAAACCGCAGCCGCAATTGTTTGTAACACCTGATTTTGCGTACCTCAGCCAGGTGCTGGAAGAATTCGCCAATACGATGGGGCTTCGCAAAGGAGGGCTGAAAGGCCTTGAGAAGCTGATAGAATCCCGGGCCCTGGGTACGGTGGAACTCAGCACGGGCCTGCAGGTATCGGGGGTGTTTTCCCGCGCGATCTCCCACGAGGGGAAGCCGGTATACCTGCAAACCTCCGGGCCTACCGCCCTGGCCTATCGGGAAAAAGAACTCATCGGCCATGGCACCGCTTCCCACCCGGATGGTTTCGGTTCCCCTGTAGGCAAATTAAAAGGGATCAACCTGGCCATAGAAGACATGAGCCCGAGGGACCTGAAGGCCTACAATATTTACGAGGGGGAGAAGGTAACGTTGGAGTTTGTGGGGGGAATTACCATAGAGGGACGGATCGTGACCGGTACCCGGAACCTGCGGGGTGAAATTATCCTGATCACCTTCGAGGATTGCCGGGTAAGGCATGGGGATGAGGTCCTCTTCGAACCCCAATGGGGCCTCTACAATATGGCGGTGGGCCAGCATATCCGCTCTGCCTTCAACGGCCCGGCGGACCTGGGGAGCTTCGACCTGGTCAGCCACGTCCCGGAGGAAAAGACCATCAAGGTAGGAAAAGACCCTGCCAGACAGACGCTCGAACAACTCTACGGGCAGGTGCGCGACTTCCGGGAAGGCACCAACACCACCATCTCCCGAAACAAAGTACTCAAGGTGCTTCGGGAGGAATTTCCGAGGGATTGGCTGTTGGCGGTGGAACTCTATGAACTGGCCAAAGGGGAGAAGGACCGCGACTTTGCGGCAGAGATCCTGGAGCACCTGGAACAGGTGAAGCAAAACCGGCCCGAGGTGGGCCACCTGATAGACGACGGTATTGCCCTTGCACGGGGCGAGACGGTTACTTACTAAACCAGCGATGTGTATCCGGGGTATCGGATAACTGAATAATAGGGGCGCGCCGGACGGGAAGATACTGGATAGGGACCCGTTTCCCATCCCGCAGCACCACTAATTCCACTTCCTTGGTCGTGCTGCCCATATAGATGCTTCTGGAAACCACCCGGTCGCCCTCGCGCAGCCCGGTGGCGTAGGCCACAGAGGCGGTATCCACGGACTGGACCCGCGCCCGGTCCGGGTCAAACTCAAACCCAAGGTCAAACACCTCAGCTCCTA
The DNA here is from genome assembly GCF_002198115.1 of Robiginitalea sediminis. GTDB lineage: Bacteria > Bacteroidota > Bacteroidia > Flavobacteriales > Flavobacteriaceae > Robiginitalea > Robiginitalea sediminis. The sequence continues at coordinate 29,610 of NZ_NGNR01000001.1, forward strand.
TGGTATATTCCAGGCCCAGGGATGTAAACAGGTCTTCCAGGGGCAGGGGGACGCCCTGTTCGATATGCGCCTCCAAAAACGGGGCCAGGTCCTCTACCAGGTAAGGCCGGGCCTTTTCCAGGAACAATCCGGCATTTAGGCGGGCCCCGGAGCGGCGGACTTCCTCCAGCAGGTCCCGCATCAGGTTATCCAGGCTTTTCTTTATATCGCTAACGGCCCGGATCTGCTGGTCCAGGTAAAAGGCAAAGAGCATCCCACGCCGGTACGGCAGTTTCTCATAATCCCGGCTACCCCAGAAAGTTTCGTAGGTGATGGCGCTGTTGGGCTCCCCCCGTACCGGGGAAGTTTCCAGCAGGCGGATGGTTTCGTTCAGGTATTCGATAAAGTACCCCCAGTCCTTTCCCCCTATGCCATTGCTGGCGATGTTCTTTACGGTGTAGTATTCGGTGAACCCCTCACTGAACCAGTACTGGGCCTCCTCCGATTCGTTTTCTATGGTATGCCCGATCCAGTTGTGCATCAGTTCATGGTTAAACAAGTAGAGCAGCTGGTCCAGTTCGGTTTCCATGTTATTGGAAACGGAAGTGGCAAAGGAGTTTGTAAGCCCGGTACCCTGGAAACTGGAACCGCGCTCCTGGGGGTAGGGCCGCATGGTAACCGTGAAATACTCCTGGCTGTGGTCGTCCCAGAACCTGCGCTGTGCGCGAACCGTCTGGCTGAGGACATTCATAACCTCCTGGTCTGTAAAGGGCACCCATTGGCCCCGCGTCGCTAAATGGAGGGCATTCCCTTCTATGGTATCGGTGTAGATGCGGAAATCCCCACCGGTGAAGATGGCGCTGTGAAAGCGCGCAACAGTGAGGACCCCGAGATTCTGCTCCTTCTGGTTGCTTCCAAAACTGTTATGCACCACTTCCGGGTGCTCCCAACCACGCCAACGCAGCCGGAAATGTACAGGAGTCTCCGGCTCGGCATCGAGGTGGGCGGGCATCATAAACAGGTTGTGGGAGAATACATGGAAATAGTCAGGGGTCACATGCGGGCGGTAACTCTTGTCCGGGTCGCCACTGGCCGTGGCGCTGTCCTGGACTACCTTGTAGCTTAGATAGACCTGCTCCCCCGGGCGGGTCCGTTTCACTTCCACGCGGTTACTATCTGCCAGGACCACTACCTCCCCATTCCCTTCCAGCAGTCGTACATCCCGGATATGCCGGAACATATCGGTCTCCCCCCAGGCATTGTTCTGGTAGGCAACAGGGCTTACCTCCCCTTCAGGGGCCTCAAAAGCCATTCGAACCTCCAGGGCCGGACGGCCCTCGTGGGTCGATTTTACAATTTCATAGACCACCTCCGGGGTGGTTTCGCGCTGGCAGGATAGGGCAAGGACCAGGAATAGCCCGGCAATGCCCCAGTTCAATCGGGTAAGAATCATGCGTTGGTTTTAAACACCTAAGAGACGGCAGAATGGGTCGAATGTTTCAACCCTAAGAAGAAAAATCCATGTGCGGGAACTCGGCCTGCAGGGTTTCCCGCTGCCCTTCCAGCTTCTGCAGGAAAGCCCGATGCCCTTCCGATTGGGGATTAAGGGGGCGGTGTGCGAGGCCTTTGCGAAGCGCCTCCACCCGATCCATTACAGGTTGGGCTGCCGGGCTTACCCAGGCCTCCCTGAAGCGGTCCCAAATGTGTTGAACCGCCACGGCACTGGGGTGTGCCAGGTCTTCTGCGTAAAAGCGGTAATCCCGCAATTCATCCACCAGGAGCTCATAGGCCGGAAAATAATGGGCCCCATGGGCTTCCAGCACCTGATGGATGGCTGTGACCAGGTGGGCCTTGGAGCGCTGGTTTTCCACAATCCCATCGCGCAGGTGGCGCACGGGGGACACCGTCAGAATGGGTGTGACCTGTGGATTTGCTTCCTTAAGGGTGCCCAGGAGGGTGTCCAGGATCCCGGCGATGGCCGACACCCCGGCAAGTTCCTTGCTGAAATACCCCGAGGGTTGCTTATGACAATTGGCCACCAGGATACCCGATTCCCGGTGCCGGTAGCCCCAGGCCGTACCCAGGGTAACCACCACATGGGTGGCGGAACGGAGTGCGGTTGCCAGGGTCTGAAGGGAGCCGTTTAGCCGTTCCAGGGCATTGCCTGCATCCGGATGTGCCAGGCTCCCGTGGGCCGCATAGCAGCGCCACAGGCCCTGATGCTCAAAAAGATCATCTCCGGTAAAAGGGCGGTGTTCCAGAGCACGGGTGACCAGGCCTGCCAGGGGCTGCGGATGGAAAATAACCCCGAAAGGGTTGGTCCACTGCCGGAACTGAAAATACCTGAGGTGCTCTCCCATATGGGCTGCAAAACAAGAGCCCATCAGCAACACCCCACTGTGGTAGTCGATGGGAGCCGGTACTTTGGAAATCGGTATTTCGGTAGACCATTTCATGGGCGCGTCAGGTATCAGCCTTGTGGGAGGAAACCGGAAGCCGCATCAAGGGCAGCAGGGATCCCCTGGGGGTCCTTTCCTCCGGCCGTGGCAAAGAAGGGCTGCCCGCCCCCGCCACCTCGGATGTGTTTACCCAGGTCCCGGACAATGGCACCGGCGTTAAGCCCGGATGCAGCGGCCAGGTCCTTGGAAATATAGCAGGTTAACAGTGCCTTCCCGTCCTGTTCCGACGCCAGCAGCAAAAAGAGGTCCTGGTACTGTTGGCCCAGTTCAAAGGCCAGGTCCTTCATGCCCCCGGCATCCAGATCTACTTGGCGCGCTAGGAAATGCACGCCGTTGCGCTTGGAGATTTCCCGCAGGAGCTCAGTTTTCAAATTGCCTGCTTTCTCCCTTTTGAGCGCTTCCACCTCTTTTTTCAGGCGGTTATTTTCCTGTTGCAGTCCTTCCACGGCCTCCACCGGGTCCTTGGGGTTTTTCAGAAGGTGGCGGATTTCCTCCAGGGCCTTATCCCGGTCGTCGAAATAGGCCTTTACTGCATCCGAAGTAATGGCTTCGATACGACGTATACCTGCAGCGATGGCACTTTCGGAAACAATCTTGAAGTGCCAGATATCCCCGGTACGCGCCACATGGGTCCCCCCGCATAGCTCTATGGACTCCCCAAACCGGATGGTGCGGACCGAGTCCCCGTACTTTTCCCCGAACAGGGCCATGGCTCCCTCGGCCATAGCCTCGGCAATGGGCACCCCGCGGTGCTCTACCAGGGGGAGGTCTTCATCGATCCGGGCATTGACAAAATCCTCAACCTGCCGCAGCTCCTCCTCCGTGAGTTTCGCGAAATGGGAAAAATCGAAGCGCAGGTACTTGGAGTGTACCGCAGACCCTTTCTGTTCCACATGCTCCCCTAAAACCGTGCGCAGGGCCTGGTGGAGCAGGTGGGTGGCGGTATGGTTGCGGGCCGTCCGCTGCCGCTGTTGGCGGTCCACCACAGCATTAAAGGAGGCAGATGGATCCTTGGGCAGGGCCTTTACCATATGCAGGATTTCGTTGTTTTCCCTGAGGGTATCCAACACATAGGTGACGTCCCCGTTGGGGGCTTCCAAATACCCCTTGTCCCCTACCTGCCCACCGCCTTCCGGATAAAAGGGCGTGCGGTTGAGCACCACCTGGAAGCGGACTCCTTCTTTCTTGGTTTCCACCTTGCGGTACTTCACCAACCGTACAGATTCCTGCAACTGGTCGTACCCCAGGAATTCGGTGCCCTCGCCCGGGTGTACGGCCACCCAGTCGTCCCGGGAAATTTCCGAGGCCGCCTTAGAACGATTTTTCTGTGCCTGCATGGCGCGGTCAAAACCGGCTTCATCCAATTCATAACCCCGCTCCCTGAGGATAAGGGAGGTGAGATCTATAGGGAAACCAAAGGTGTCGTAGAGCTCAAAGGCGCGTGCGCCATCTACCAGTTTGCCCTGGGTTTCGCCCAGGATATGGTCCAGGCGGACCAGCCCCTGCTCGAGGGTTTTCAAAAAGGAAAGTTCCTCCTCCCGGACTACGTTTTCAATGAGTTGGCGCTGATGCCCCAGCTCCGGAAAAGCCTCCCCCATAACACGGCCCAATACCTGTACCAGGCGGAACATAAAGGGTTCACTGGCCCCGAGGAAGGTAAACCCGTACCGGATGGCCCGGCGCAGGATACGCCGGATCACATAGCCGGCCCCGGTATTCCCGGGCAGTTGGCCGTCTGCGATGGCAAAGGAAACGGCGCGGATGTGGTCGGCAATGACCCTCAGGGCAATGTCGGTATCTTCCGATTGCCCGTATTTGGACCCCGTAATGGTTTCAATTTCGCGGATGAGGGGCACAAAAAGGTCTGTGTCGTAGTTGGATCGTACCCCCTGCAGGACCATACAGAGGCGTTCGAAGCCCATGCCCGTATCGATATGCTTCTCCGGCAGGGCCTCCAAGCGGCCGTCTGCCTTGCGGTTGTACTGGATAAATACCAGGTTCCAGATTTCCACCACCTCCGGGTGGTCCTGGTTGACCAGCGATGCGCCTGGTACTTTGGCCCGCTCTTCATCCGGGCGGATATCCACGTGGATTTCCGAGCACGGCCCGCAGGGACCCTGGTCCCCCATTTCCCAGAAATTGTCCTTTTTGGAGCCCGGCAGGATACGCGCCTCGGGAATCACATCTTTCCAGAGGGCATATGCTTCTTCGTCCCGGTCAAGGGCATCGGCATCGGAGCTCCCCTCAAATATGGTCACATAGAGCCGCTCCGGGTCTATCCCGCAGGTTTTGGTAAGGAATTCCCAGGACCAGGCGATGGTTTCCTTTTTGAAATAATCCCCGAAACTCCAGTTCCCGAGCATCTCGAAAAACGTATGGTGGTAGGTGTCGCGACCCACCTCTTCCAGGTCGTTGTGCTTCCCGCTCACCCGGAGGCACTTCTGGGTGTCTGCCACCCGCCGGTCGGCCGGAGTGGAAATCCCCAGGAAATACTCTTTGAAAGGGTTCATCCCGGCATTGGTAAACAGCAGGGTGGGGTCGTCCTTGTTCACCAGGGGTGCGGAAGGGACAATCCGGTGGCCCCTGGCCTGGAAAAAGTCCAAAAACTGCGTTCTTATCTCTCTGGAAGTCATACCAAAAGCTGGGGTTATATTACGCTTTGATTATCCAAACAATTTTTATCTTTGTTGGATACCGCTTGTAAACGGTGCAAAAATAGGACAAAATCCCGTCATGACTAAGGTTAAGTACTACTACGACCCGGATACGCTCTCCTATCGGAAGATCGAACCGAAAAAATCGCGAAAGTACCGGAATATTACCCTATTCCTCCTGGGTTCTGCCCTTTTCGGCTTTATGGGGCTTATGCTGCTGCTCAACACCAACCTGCTGAACACCCCCAAGGAACTCGCCCTTCAACGGGAAGTCAACAACTTCGAACTGCGTTTTGAACTGCTCAACCGGAAAATGGACCAGATGGAGCAGGTCCTGGCCAATATCGAGGACCGGGACAACAACATTTACCGGCTTTATTTTGAGGCCAACCCCATCCCGGAGGAACAGCGGCGGGCAGGTTTCGGGGGCGTCAACCGCTACAAGGACCTGGAAGGGTTCAACAACAGCGAGATGATTAAGGCCACCACCCGCCGGATGGAAATCATACAAAAACAAATGGTCATCCAATCCAAATCCCTGGATGAGATTACCAAACTGGCTGCGGAGAAAGAAAGCCTCCTGGCCGCTATCCCCGCCATACAACCTGTCAACAATGAGGACCTTACCCGGATGGCCTCCGGTTACGGATGGCGTTCAGACCCCTTTACCAAAGCGCGGAAAATGCATTGGGGCATGGACTTTACCGCCCCCAGGGGCACCCCCATTTACGCCTCCGGCGACGGGCAGGTGGTCCGGGCAGACAACTATGCATCCGGCTATGGCAAGCACATCCGCATAGACCACGGCTACGGCTACCTGACCGTTTACGCCCACCTGAGCAAATACAATGTGAAGAAGGGGCAACGGGTGAAGCGGGGCGACCTCATTGGCTTTGTAGGGAGTACCGGCCGTTCCGAGGCCCCCCACCTGCACTACGAGGTCTGGAAGGACGGCAACAAGATTAACCCTATCAACTTCTACTACGGCAGCCTTACCGCCGAGGAGTTCGAGAATATGCTGAAGATAGCCACCCAGGAAAACCAATCGCTTGACTAATGATCGTAGAGCTGCCCGAGAAACGGTATTACGGAATTGGCGAAGTGGCGCGTGCCTTTAACGTGAACACCTCCCTGATCCGTTTCTGGGAAAAGGAATTCGATGTTTTGCAGCCCAAGAAGAACGCCAAGGGGAACCGGAAATTTACCCCGGCAGACATCAAGAACCTGGAGCTGATCTACCACCTGGTCAAGGAACGGGGCTTTACCCTGGACGGGGCCAAACTCCACCTGAAGGAAAACCGCCAGAAAACCCTCGACACCTTCGAAATTATCCGCAAACTGGAGCGGGTAAAGGCAGAGCTTATCAAGATCAAGGACCAGCTCTGAGCAGCAGGGTTCTTGTAACATTTTGGCGCGCTTCGCGACCTATTACCGCTAACCATTAATCCTTAATAACCATGAAAAAAGGACTTGTCGCTTTAGTAATCCTCGGGATAATTGTCTTTTTGGGCGTAATCCTGGGTGGGTGGTACATCCGTACCAACAACGTATTGGTGGACATGAAAGGCCAGGCCACCAAGCAATGGGCCAACGTAGAGAGCTCCTACCAAAGACGAAGCGACCTGATTGGCAACCTGGTCAAAACCGTCCAGGGGGCGGCAGATTTTGAACGGGAGACCCTAACGGAAGTCATCGAGGCCCGGGCCAAGGCCACTTCCACCACCATAGATGCCAATAACCTGGACGCCGGGAGCCTGGCGGCCTTCCAGGAAGCCCAGGCAGGACTCTCCTCTGCCCTTTCCAGACTTCTGGTCACCGTAGAGCGCTACCCGGAACTGAAGGCAAACCAGAACTTCCTTGAGCTGCAAACTCAGCTGGAGAGTACGGAGAACCGCATCAATGTGGAGCGCAACCGCTTTAACGACCTGGCCGGGGAATACAATATCAAGATCCAGAAAATCCCGACAAACATCATCGCCTCCATTGCCAATTTCGAACCCATGGCCCTGTTTGCCTCCAACCCCGGTGCGGAAAATGCGCCAGAGGTGAACTTTGAATTCGACTAAGGCCGATGTCCAGGGTTGAAGCCTTCCTGACGGCAGAAGAAGAGGCCGAGGTTGTCCGGGCCATCCAGGAGGCGGAGCGGGACACCTCCGGCGAGATCCGCGTGCACCTGGAGCACACCGACCGGGGCAACCCCCAGAAGCGGGCCGAGGCCCTCTTCCACCTCCTTAAAATGGACAACACCCGGGAGCGGAACGGGGTACTGCTCTACATCGCTGTGAAGGACCACCATTTTGTGATCCTGGGAGACAAGGGAATAGACCGTGTAGTCCCCGAGGGCTTCTGGGATGGCACCCGGGATGTGATCCAGGACCATTTCCGGCGCGGTGCTTTCAAGGATGGCATTATTGCGGGTATCCGCTCGGCAGGCCAGGAGCTCAAGGCGCATTTCCCCTGGCACCCGGAAGACGTAAACGAACTAGACGATGGGATTTCCAGGAGTTAGAAAAGCATTGGTGACTGCAGCGGTGTTGCTGTTTTGCAGCACAGGGCTCCTGGCGCAGTTCCGGATTCCTGAAAAACCCACCGGTTCCGGCCAAACCAGCCTTTACGACTATATTGGGTTGCTATCCCAGACCCAGCAACGGCAACTCGAACAGAAACTTATCCGGTATTCCGATTCCACCTCCACCCAGATCGTGATTGCCATAATCGGTAGCACCGAAGGGGAGAATATCCAATATCTGGGGGCCCAATGGGGACATGCCTGGGGCATCGGGCAGGAAGATGAAGACAACGGCATCCTGGTCCTGTTGGCCAGGGAAGACCGCCGGTTGGCGATCAATACAGGCTATGGGGTGGAAGAATTCCTGACGGACGCCCAGTCCAGGCGCATCATTGAACGGGTCATTATCCCGGAATTCAAGAAAGGGGATTATTACGCCGGGCTCGACAAGGGTACCGATGCCATTTTCCAGACCCTCACCGGACAGTTCCAGGCCGGGGAAAAACCAGCCGAGTTTCCGTTCCGGGCCTTGCTGCCCCTGATCTTCTTTATCGTCATCGTCATTATCCTGGCCTCCCGCAACAAACGGGGCGGCGGCAGGGGTGGCCGCAAACGCGGCCTCGACCTGTGGGATGTCATCATCCTCAGTAATATGGGGCGGTCCGGGTCTTCCGGAGGGGGCTTCGGCAGTGGCGGGTTCGGAGGAGGAGGCTTCTCGGGCGGCTTTGGCGGCGGCGGTTTCGGCGGCGGTGGTGCCTCCGGGGGGTGGTAACCCTTATTTCTTCCGCATAAAAATATCCATGGGGACCCCGGTAAAGTCGAAATGTTTCCGGAGTTGGTTCTCCAGGAATCGCTTATACGGGTCCTTCACATACTGGGGCAGGTTGCAGAAAAAGGCAAACTGCGGGTATGGGGTTGGAAGTTGGGTGATATACTTGATCTTGACGTACTTCCCCTTGGCGGAAGGCGGAGGCTGCCGCTCGATGATAGGCAGCAGCACATCGTTAAGTTTGCGGGTTGGGATTCGCCTTTTCCGGTTTTCATAGACCGTAACCGCGGTTTCGATAGCCTTAAAGATGCGCTGTTTGTTCAGTACGGAAATAAACAGAATCGGCACGTCGGTAAAGGGGGCAATGGCTTCATGGATTTTCCGCGTGTACGTTTTCACGGAAGCCGTATCCTTATCTACCAGGTCCCATTTATTCACCAGAATCACAATCCCTTTGTGGTTGCGCTGCGCCAGCCAGAAAATATTCTGGACCTGCCCGTCGAAGCCTCGGGTGGCATCGACCAGCAAGAGGCAAACATCCGAATGCTCAATGGTGCGGACCGACCGCATTACCGAGTAGAATTCCAGGTCTTCTTTTACCTTCGACTTGCGGCGGATCCCCGCCGTATCGACCAGGTTGAATTCAAACCCGAAACGGTTGTACCGCGTATCGATGCTGTCTCGCGTGGTACCGGCAATGTCGGTAACGATATACCGCTCCTCCCCGATGAGGGCATTGATAAAGGAGGATTTTCCCGCATTGGGGCGCCCCACCACTGCAAAGCGCGGCAGGTTTTCTTCCCGCTTCGGTTTTTCGGGCAGCACCTCTACCAGGGCATCGAGCAGGTCCCCGGTTCCGCTGCCATTGATACTGGATACGGGGTAGTATTCCCCCAGCCCCAGCGCATAGAATTCCACAGCATCCTCCAACCGGGAGTTATTGTCGACCTTGTTGACCACGAGGAATACCGGTTTCTCTACCTTCCGCAGCAGGGTCGCCACTTCTTCGTCCATACCCGTTACCCCGGCCTCGGCATCAACCATAAAAATGATAGCATCTGCCTCGGCGATGGCTAGTTCCACCTGCTTATCGATCTCCTTTTCGAAGATATCGTCGCTGCCCACCACGTAGCCGCCGGTATCGATCAGCGAAAATTCCCGGCCATTCCAGTCGGACTTACCGTAGTGACGGTCCCGGGTTACCCCGCTGACGGCATCCACAATGGCTTCACGCCTCTGGATCATCCGGTTAAAAAAGGTGGACTTGCCCACGTTGGGCCGTCCTACTATGGCAACAATGGCAGACATAGGCTTGCTTCAGGCTGCAAAGGTAGTCTATTGGCGGGAACTCCAACCCATCCAGGTTGGCATCAGGGTTTGGAACCGGACGTTACCCCGTAGGCATGCATGGCTTTGCGGTTCAGCCCGGAGAGGTACGCCTCCCCGGCTTCCCGGCCGCGGATGACCCTTGCCGGGGATCCAAAGGCGACAGAAAGCGCAGGAACCGGGTCTATCACCAGGGATGCTGCCCCCACCACACTGTGCTGGTCAATGCTAATGTTTTCGATGATGTTGGCGCCCAGGCCAATGGCAGAGCAGTACCCAAGGCGGAAGTTACCCCCGGCGCACACCATGGGGGCCAGGCTGGAATAATCGGCCATCTGCCCGTCGTGGCCCAGGGAACAGCGCGTATTGAGGATGCAATGCCTGCCGATCCTGGAATTGGCATTCACAATGACCCCGGGCATCACCACAGTGCCCTCGCCTATCTCCACATCCCGGCCCAAAACGGCATTCGGGTGGATGGCGCGGACAAACCGGAAATCCGGCATGATGCGAAGAATTTCATGAACAATGCGCCGGCGCACCCAGTTATCCCCAATAGCCACAATTCCACCTACGACATCGAAGCGGGTGACGATTTCCACAAGGTCATTTTCGGTACCGAGAACCGGGTAGCCATTGACCAGGCTACCGGTTTCCTTAAAAGAATCCAGGAAACCCACCGGGGTATAAAGGCCTTCATTCTCAACGATATCCAGGACCACGCTCCCATGACCAGAGGCGCCAAAAATGAGGATGTTTTTCATGAAATTCGGGGGAATTTATGCATTTCATCGATGAAATTGACCGTTCGTCGATAATAACCAAAGATAGGCAAACTTCTCCTATCCGAAAAACAAGGCGAAAATATTTCATCCGGATCGGGAGTTTAGCCGCAATTGGCTATCTTTCCCATTACCCTAACCCACCGCCATGTCGCTGCCCAATGAAATCGTACTGCGACCCCGTTTCCAGGAAACCCTGGATACCCAAGCCGCATCCCTCCTGGACCAATTGGAGCATGCCTCCACCCCTCCTTTCCTCGTTAAGCGCCTGGACGACCACGTCTTTATAAAAATCGCGGATGCAGAGCGGCATTTCTGGTCCCCCCAGCTACAGCTGGAAATCCTGGAGGAAGAAGGCCAAGAAGGCTGCCGTATATACGGGCTTTTTGGTCCCAACCCCTCCTTGTGGACTTTCTTCATGTTCCTGCATTTCGGGGTAGCCACCCTTTTTGTGATCCTGGGGATATGGGCCTACAGCAGCGCCTCCCTGGGACGGCCCTACGGAATCTTGCTGGGGGCTATGGGCGGAATGGTCGTGCTGTGGTTTGTCCTGTACGCCTTCGGGCGGGCCGGTAGGGCCAAAGGGAAACCCCAGATGCACCAGCTATACACGTTTTACAAAGAAGTAACCGGCACCTGATTACTTGTTGGAATAGCCGAATCGACGCAGCTGGCGCTCATTGCTGCGCCAGTTTTTGCTCACCTTAACAAAAAGCTCCAAAAATACCTGCTTGCCAAAAAAGGCTTCCATGTCCTTGCGGGCCTCGGTGCCCACGCGCTTCAGGGCACTCCCCTTGTGGCCGATAAGGATCCCCTTCTGGGTTTCCCGCTCCACATTGATAACAGCCCCAATGCGGATCAGGTCTTCCTCCTCTATAAAACTCTCGGTAACCACCTCAACGGCATAGGGTACTTCCTTCTTGTACTGCTGCAGGATTTTCTCCCGGATGATCTCCCCCACAAAGAAGCGCTCGGGCTTATCGGTAAGCTGGTCTTTGGGGAAGTACGCCGGGCCTTCGGGCAAGAGCTCCAGCAAACGGCCCATGACCGCCTCCACCCCAAAGCCCTCCAGGGCAGAGATGGGAAAAATCTCCGCCTGCGGCAGGGTTTCCTGCCAGTACGCGACCTGGGCTTCCAGGAATTCCTGGTCTGAGGTATCGATCTTGTTGATGAGCAGCAGGACGGGGACCTTGGCATTACGGATACGGGCCATCAGGCTTTCATCCTTCAGTTCCTTTTCCCCGATTTCGACCATGTAGATGAGGATGTCTGCGTCCTCCAGGGCCAGGCGGACAAAATCCATCATGGAGTCCTGCAACTGGTAAGCCGGTTTGATAACCCCGGGGGTATCGGAGAACACCACCTGGAAATCGTCCCCGCTCACAATGCCGAGGATCCGGTGGCGGGTGGTCTGTGCCTTTGAGGTGATAATAGAGAGCCGCTCCCCAACCAGGGCGTTCATCAGGGTAGATTTCCCCACATTGGGGTTCCCCACGATATTGACAAAACCGGATTTATGCCCGTTCATGTTTCATTTTTTTCAAATACTCCCGCGCTGCGGCATTCACACGCGGTGCCAGCAAAAGTACCGCAATCATGTTCGGGATCACCATAAGGGCATAGGACAGGTCGATCAGGTTCTTCACCAGTTCCAGAGAGGCCACGGCCGCAAAGACGATCATCAGTACAAAATACACATTATACCACTGCCCGATGCGGGCATTGGTCAGGAAGGAAAGACTCTTGACCCCGTAATAGGAATAGGTGAAAAGCGTAGAAAGGGCAAAGGCGGTTACAATGAGCATAAGCAACTCATCCCCCCACCCGAAAAGGGTTTTCTGGAAGGCGTTCAGGGTCATGACAATACCACTGCCGTCCTCCAGGTAGGCACCGCTGAGAATGATGACCACCGCGGTAAAGGTACAGACCATAATGGTGTCTATAAAGGGGCCCAGCATGGCCACCAGCCCTTCCCGTATGGGCTCGTTGTTGCGGGATTGGCCATGGTACATGGGCGCACTTCCTAAACCGGCCTCATTGGAGAACATGGCCCTTTTGACTCCAATTATCACCAACCCCCAGAAGCCGCCGGTCACCACCGACTTGAAGTTCCAGGCCTCGGTGAGGATCATTTTCAGGGCGGGCCATACCTGCCCGGCATTCATCCCCATGACCACCAATACAGCTGCCAAATACAAGAGCACCATAAAAGGGACTATGGCAGAGGCCACCCGTGCGATCTTTTTCAACCCCCCGAATATGACAAAGGAGGTGATGACTGCCAGCAGTATCCCGATACTGAGTTGCCAGTTGAAGTCGCTGGTCGCATAGAGGGTCTCACTTGGGCGGACCACACTCATAAAGGTTTCGGTAAACTGGTTGGCGGTGAATACTCCAAGAAAGCCAAAGAGCCCGCAGATACTGAAGAAAATGGCAAGAGGCCTGGCTTTTGGCCCGAGGCCCCGGGTAATGTAAAACATGGGGCCGCCCTGGGGTTTCCCATCGGAATCCACCCCCCTGTACATAATGGCCAGGCTGCAGGAATAGTACTTGATACACATCCCGATCAGGGCCGTCATCCAGATCCAGAAGACCACCCCGGGCCCGCCGTCGTGGATGGCAATGGCCACCCCCGAGATGTTTCCAAGGCCCACCGTGGCAGCTACTGCAGCCGATAAGGCCTGGAAGGAGCTCACCTCCCCCTCGGCTTTTTTATCGTCGTATTTGCCCGCGGTAATCGCCAGGGCATGGCGGAAAAACCGATAGGGTAAAAAGCGGGAATAGACCACCAGGAAAAGCCCTCCCCCTATGAGCAACACAAACATGGGCCACTCCGCATAGCTGTTGGCCCCTACCAAAAAGTCGTTGATTGCTTCCATGAGATGTGCCGAAGGTAGGGAATTTGGTCAAATGGACCACTGCCGTAAAATCCACCCCGAATTCCGATGCCAAAGTTTGCAGAACCAAGAAACCTTCGTATATTTGCCGTCCACATCGCGGGGTAGAGCAGTAGGTAGCTCGTCGGGCTCATAACCCGAAGGTCGCTGGTTCGAGTCCAGTCCCCGCTACAAGGAAAACCGGTCGCCAGAGGCGATCGGTTTTTTTGTTCATGGAAAAGCCAAATTTATTTGAGCTTTGGAATGGACAAAAAACCGAAGCGGATGCACAGCATCTGCCGGTTTTCCTTGTGAAGCTCTCCCATTCTGGCCCTTTTCCGACTGAAGGGAGGAAAAGAATCCAGTCCCACCAGAGAAAATTCCAAATTCCAAATTCCAAATTCCAAACCTGCCTGCTGTTACTCCTTGTGAAGCCCTCCCTTTGGCCCATTTCGAGGCAAAGCCGAGAAATGAATCCAGTCCACCATGTAAAACAGGGCGGATGGCTTTCCTTGTTAAGCCTCCCCCAAGGCCCCTTCCGAGCAAAGCGAGGAAGCAATCCAGTCCACCAAACTACTGCACAACCGGTTTTCCTTGAGAAACTCCCCAAGGATTGTTAGATATGCCTTGAAAACGTAAACTTGAGATTTGTCATACTTTGATTTATGGGGTAATCCTAATTTTATCCTATAAAACTACTGGTATGTTCTTGAAAGCACTCCCCCTGGTGGGATGGGAAAACGGAATTTGGATGATCGGGCTGTTTGCCCTTGTGGTGGTTCTGCTGATTGTTGCCGTGGTTTCCATGATGAATAGTGGCAAGGGTTCTGAACCAAAATAAGGGGTCATGCCTGAAGCAAAGGAGAAGCGCCCGGACCAAAGTCCGGGCGCCCCTCCTTCAACATAGGCATCCGTTTTCCCTGCTACGGCACATAGCAGACAGATGCAGAAACCTAACAACTAATTCTCTACAGACAGGGTAACCCGCAACATCTCTGAGACCTGGGGGACATTGTCGGGGATAGCGCCCTCCAGCATCACCATCCCGTTCTCGTCCACCCCGGTATCGGGTCCTGCTTGCCTGGGTGCCTGGTTAGGGCCTGCGCCGGGATATTCATCCACTTCTGTACCGGAGTCATAGATGGCGAGTTGTGCGGTGATGTCGCCGGATACGGGCATGCCGTTCTCGAACAGGGCAATCCCGTTCCCGCCAATTACCCAGTCATTGGACTGGATCAGCATGGTGGCAAGGGAGAGGACATCGCCATCCACTGCCTCGCAGGTGAAACTGTAGGACTGCCCGGGGAAAATCGGACCCGGGGCAGATGCCCCAACCGGGGTATTGAAAATATGGGCGTACCCTGAAGGATCCCCATCTTCGGCCAGGTCTTCGAAGGCTGCCGTGGACGGGGCCCCTGTCTGAAAAACCATTTCGTTTACGGCAAAAGCACCTGGGGCAAACGGCGTTACAAAGCCACTATTCTCGGACAATTCCATATCAGAAATACTGTTGTCTCCATCCTCGGCGATATCTTCAAGGCCCGGGGAGGCGGGCATCCCCTCCATAAACACCGGGGTTTGGTTTCCGCTATGTACCACCCAAACCCCCGGAGCCAACGGAGATGCGATCCCACTCATGTCCGAGATATTGTTCAGGGTAAGGGTAAATTCCGTGTCCCCGTCGTGCTCCAGGATAACCTGCAACTGATCGGCAACTGCCGGGTAGGTGAAACCGTCGTTTACATTGGATAGGCGCTGTACGGTCCCGCCTTCATCCACCCCGGTATCGGGACCGGCCTGCCTGGGCGCCTGATTGGGGCCCACTCCGGGTTCTTCATTGACCTCCGTGCCCGCATCCCAAATGAGGATGGAGCTAGTCACATCGCCGGTTACGGCGTTCCCCATGGCATCGTAAAGGGCCAGCCCTGCTTCCTCCGGGGCAAAAAACAAGTCATTGCTTTGGACAAACATGGTGGCCAGGCTTACATAATGTCCCGGTCCTGCATGGAAGGTATAACTGGCCGACTGCCCTGGCATGATAAAGCCGATGGTCCCCGAGTCGAAATACATCCTGGGGGTGCCTACATTCTCAATGGTCACGGTAAATCGGGTGCTTTCCAGGGTATTCCGGTTCACCGTGATCGCATTGGAAAGGTCGTACTCGCCTGCAAGCTCACTCACATTGTTACCCACTTGCAAACCCGTAAGGCCCGTGCGATAGGTCATATGCCAGATCAGACAGACCCCGGGCCCGGCTTCATCGAAATCCACACCCTCTACAGCCTCAAGGGTAGGCGGAAGCCCGAGGATGTTGTTCTGATCGTCGGTTATGACATAGGTCTGCGCGTCCCCGGACCCATTAAAGTCGGTAAGGGCAATGCCGCTGACCCTATCCGGGGTCCCGTCTACCGTGAAGGCAAAGGGGCCACCGCTCAGGGTGCCGGCATTCAGGGTTTGGGGCATATCCTCTGCGTCGTCCGATTCGCAGGATACCAGAAAGGCCCCTGCACTAAAGAGTAGAAAAAGTGTTTTAACGTATCTCATGATTTTTGGTTTTAAGGATGCTACAAAGGACCCGATGAGATGTTGCAGAAGGATCACGGAAAAATCAAATTTTTTAATAGGCTTATTTTCAATATTTTACATTAATTATTGTCTAGGGATTGCAAGCAATGGGCCCATTTCCCGACCCAAAGCGTATTGGACTTAGGGGGAATCGTTACGGCTCCGTGAAGATTCCGTGATACTTTGCCCCTTTATTTGCCCGTAGATGAAGCATGTATTGATCATAGAAGACGATCCCGAAATTATCGGGCTATTGGAGATTCACCTTTCGGATCTCGGATGCCACGTAAGCTCGGAGAAGCAGGGCGATTCCGGCTTGAGAACTGCCGTAAACGAGGTCCCCGACCTTATCATTCTCGACGTCATGCTCCCGGGTATGGATGGGATTGAGGTTTGCCAGAAAATCAGGGCCAGCAATGTGCACTCGCCTATCCTGATGTTAACCGCAAAGTCCGAGGAAATAGACAAGGTCCTGGGGTTGGAGGTCGGGGCAGACGACTACCTGACCAAGCCATTTAGTGTTCGGGAATTCATCGCCAGGGTCAAAGCGATCTTCCGCCGGCAGAAAATGGACCACCCCCTGGAAAACCCCATGGAAACTGCGCGGGTGATGACTTTCGGGGATTTGCAAATCGATGTGGATATGCGCAAGGTTACCCTGGGTGGCCAGCGGGTAGAACTTTCCCCCAAGGAATTTGAACTACTGGTCCTGCTGTCTTCCAACCCCGGTAAAAGCTATGATCGGAGCAAGCTGCTCAACCTGATCTGGGGGTACGATTTCAAAGGATATGAACATACGGTGAACTCCCATATAAACCGGCTCAGATCGAAAATTGAACCCGATATGGGGCATCCGAAATTTATCCTCACCACCTGGGGTGTGGGATACAAATTCAATGAAGAAGCATGAAGGCCCCTCTCCTCTCCAACCGGCTGATTAAAAAACTGGTACTCGCCTTCCTGGGCATCCTGGTCCTGGCCAGTTTGGGCTACGCCCTTGCGACGATTTACTTTACCAACCAGCACTACAACGAAACCACCCAGCGGGTCCATGCCAGCCTGGCCCAGGACCTGATCGATGAAAAATTCCTGAATGAAAGCCCCATAGACAGCCTGGGCAATGTGAACCAGGCCTTGTTTGGGGATATCATGCACGACATGATGGCGGTGAATAAGGCCATAGAGGTCTACCTCCTGGATATGGAAGGGCAGGTCCAGTATTCGGTAGTCCTGGACCACGATTCAAGCGATACGCCTCCGCAGCAGGTATCCCTTTCACCCATTAAGGAATTCATTAAAACCGGTGGGGAAAGATACGTTCTGGGCGACGACCCGAGAAACCCGGGAGCGCAGAAGATTTTTTCCGCCGCCCGGTTTAACAGGGGTGGCAAGGAAGGGTATATCTATATTATCCTGGCCGGGGAGGACTACCTCGCTACCAAGAACATGCTTCTGAAGGGGTATGGGATGAAACTCGGCCTGGGTATCTCCCTGCTTACCCTGCTTTTTGCTGCGGTTTTAACTATAGGCGCCGTCATGTATCTGACCCAGAGCCTCCGTAAGATTACCTACGCCAGCCGGCGGTTTCAGGAAGGCGACCTGCACTACAGGATTGAAAATGCAGAGCGAACAGATCTGGCCGGGGTGGCATGTACCTATAATGAAATGGCCGAAACCATCCTTAAGGATATTGAACAGATCAAATCCCTGGAAGGCCTTCGCAGGGAACTGATCGCCAATATTTCGCACGACCTGCGTACGCCCCTTGCAGTTATCCAGGGGTATATAGAAACCCTCCAGATGAAGTATGACACCCTGAGTCCGAAGGAGCGGGAGCACTACCTGAATACCATCAACCAGGGGTGTGCAAGACTGTCCAAACTCATTGCCCAGCTCTTTGAGTATTCCAAACTGGAGGCCAACCAGGTCGTCCCCCAGAAGGAGCCGTTTCTGATTGGGGATCTCGCCAATGACCTGTACCTGAACTACAAGCTGCTGGCCGAAAAAAAAGGCATCCGTTTGCACCTGGAAATGGACGATGCACCTCCCCTGGTGTTTGCAGATATTTCGATGGTGGAGCGGGCCATCCAGAACCTTATGGACAATGCGCTTAAATTCACGCCTGCGGGGGGTGTGGTAACCCTCAAAATCCTGGGCAGCGAGCAGACTGTTGAAATCAGCATCAGGGACACGGGGCCGGGAATTAGGAAAGAGGAGCAGGCGTTGATTTTTGAACGCTACCGGCAGATCAAAAGCGGCAGTTCCAAGGAAGGCGCTGGGCTGGGCCTGGCCATTGTCCGCAAGATCATCGAGCTGCACAACGCGAGTATCCGCGTATTGAGCCAGCCCAACGAGGGTACGGTCTTCTCTTTCGAACTTCCGGTGTATCCGGTATCCCAGCTATCCTGAACGAATACCCCCCCTTTACGTAGTTCTTTGTCCCGTAGGATTCCAACCGCACGTTTCCTATCTTACCTCCAATCCCGGCTAAAAGCGGCTGGATACCGGACCTTTACGTTCCATGAAAACACATAAAGACCTAACAGACAACGAACTGGTACACGCCTTTAAAGCCTGTAGCCTTGCCCCTGCCATTTTCACGCACGAAGCCCACCTTCGGATGGCCTGGCTCTACCTGAAACAATACGGGTTGGAAGAGACCCTTGTACAATTCCCCCGGGACCTGAAGGCGTATGTAGATCATCTGGGGGTCTCCGGGAAATACCATGAAACCCTTACCCAGGCGGCCATCAGGGCGGTTTCCCATTTCATGCAGCGCTCAGAAGCCTCCGACTTCCCGGGGTTCATCTCCGAATTTCCCCGCCTGAAAACCCATTTCAGGGAGTTGATGGCAGCCCATTACGGGAATGATATTTTCAACTCCTCGAGAGCCAGAAGCGAGTACATTGAACCTGACCTGCTTCCTTTTACCTGATCCCTGCCACGCCTTATGAAACCCAAATCCGACCCGGTTTCCGATTACATAGAACGCGCTCCGGAAGCTGTCCGGGAAGTCCTGTTCCGCATAAGGTCGCTGATCCTGGAATTGGCGCCAGGGGCCGAGGAGGGAATGGCCTATGGCATGCCGGCCTACAAGACCCATGGGCGGCCATTGGTTTATTTTGCAGCCTTCAAACGGCATCTGGGCCTGTACGCCACCCCCAGCGGGCATGCGGCCTTTGCCGAGAAGCTGGCAGGTTACAAACAAGGTAAAGGATCCGTACAATTTCCATGGGACCACCCCATCCCTTATGACCTCATCAGAGAGATTATACAGTTCCGGGTTTCGGAGAATGAGCACCTGTACGGATAAGACTTGTCGCGGCAGGTGAGAATGCCTACATTTAAAACACCCGCACCACGGGCCACCTAAAAACACCTCCCTATGAAGCCTGCCCTTTACCTCCTGGTCTGCATCAGCCTGTTCTCCTGCCAGGAACAGCCCCCTACAGGGGCCGACCTCATCGTCATCAATGCCGATGTCTGGACGGGGGTACCGGATGCCCCGTCTGCCACTGCCTTTGCGGTACAGGGAGACACCCTGGTCGCGGTTGGCAACGACGCGTATGCCATGGAGTGGAAAGGAACGGCTACCCAGGTGGTAGATGCCGGAGGGCACTTTGTAACCCCTGGGATCATCGATTGTCACACGCACTTTATAACCGGGGGCATGAACCTGGCTTCAGTACAACTCCGGGACGCGGCAACACCCGAGGAATTCATACGCCGGATGGGGGCCTTTGCAAGCACCCTGGAACCGGGGCAATGGATCAGCGGAGGAGAATGGGACCACGAGCGCTGGGGAGGCGAGTTGCCCACCCGCCAGTGGATCGACTCTGTTACGCCACAGAATCCGGTTTTTGTACGCCGCCTGGACGGGCATATGGCCCTGGCCAATTCGCTGGCCCTGGAGCAGGCCGGGGCTACACATTTCCCACAGGTGGTAGAAGGAGGCGAAATCATCCGGGATGGCTCCGGGAACCCTACCGGTGTGCTTAAAGACAATGCCATGACACTGGTCCTTAAGCATCTGCCTCCCCCATCTGCCGACACCTACCGGAAAGCCCTGGATGCCGCTATGGAATACGTGGCCAGCCATGGGGTAACCTCGGTTCACCATGTGGCGGGCACCAACCAGGAAGGCTACCTTGAGGCGTATGAAGAAGCACATGCCGGGGGCCGTCTCAAAACCCGGGTTTATGTCCTTACCCCTCTTTCCGAGTGGCAATGGCTGCAAGCGCGTATGCAGGAAAAAGGGCCGGGAGATGACTGGCTGAAATTCGGGGGCCTGAAGGGGTTTGTGGACGGCTCGCTGGGCGCCCACACGGCAGCCTTTCTGGAACCCTATACGGATGCCCCCAAGGACCGGGGGTTCTTCCTGAACCACCGGGATAGCCTCAGGCAGTGGATAGGGCATGCAGACCAGGCCGGTCTGCAGGTGGCTGTCCATGCCATAGGCGATGCCGCCATCCGGTTCCTGCTGGACACCTACGACTCCGTTGCCCGGGCCAACGGGCCGCGCGACCGGCGCTTCCGCATAGAACACGCCCAACATATTTCCGAAGCCGATATCCCGCGTTTCGGGGCTTTGCGGGTAATCCCCAGCATGCAGCCCTACCATGTGGCAGACGACGGACGATGGGCCACGGCTGTAATCGGGCCGGATCGCAGCCGCACCAGCTACGCCTTCCGCTCCCTTATCGAAAACCGTTCCCGCCTGGCCTTTGGCAGCGACTGGTTTGTGGCGCCACCAATCCCAATGGCCGGAATCCATGCCGCAGTGACCCGCCAGACCCTCGATGGCAAACACCAGGAGGGCTGGGTTCCGGACCAGAAAATCACGGTACAGCAGGCCCTGGCCGCCTACACCGTGAACGCCGCCTACGCTTCCTTCGACGAAACCCGGAAGGGTACCCTGGAACCGGGTAAACTGGCCGATTTCGTCCTCTGGGATGCCAACCCCATGGAGGTACCGGCAGACCAGATCCAACAGATCCGCGCCTTGCAAACCTATGTGGGGGGAAAACGGGTATTTACACAGGAGGACTAAACAAAACGGCGCCCCGAAGGACGCCGCCTCAACATTCAAAACAACATCAACATTAAAGTTCTGAAAGTGCGGTTTGCCGGATGTCCCGGGAGGAAGCCCCGACGCGTATTTCATACATCCCGGGGTCCAGGATCCAGGCCGCAGCTTCCTCATTCCAGTAACGCAGGTCTGCGACCGGAAGGGTAAACCACATTTCCTGTGACTCCCCCGGGGCGAGCAGGCGGGTCTTGCCAAATACTTTTAGCTCCTGCACCGGCCGGTCTATGTGGGAATCCGGTTTTGATACATATACCTGCACCACTTCCTTCCCAGGGGTTTCCCCCCT
Source organism: Robiginitalea sediminis (assembly GCF_002198115.1). GTDB lineage: Bacteria > Bacteroidota > Bacteroidia > Flavobacteriales > Flavobacteriaceae > Robiginitalea > Robiginitalea sediminis. The sequence continues at coordinate 50,904 of NZ_NGNR01000001.1, forward strand.
GTTGCGGACCTGTAGGTGCACCTCCAGAATATCTCCCCTCGCAGCCACCTGCAGGGAGTCCATTTCGAATGTGGTATAGGACAGGCCAAAACCGAAAGGATAAGAGACAGGGATATTTTCTTTGTCGAAATGCCGGTATCCCACATAAATGCCTTCCTCATATACCGTATAGTCTACATTGGGCTCCCACTCGGCTTCCGGTTTGCGTTTGGAAGACAGCATGTCGGTCATACTCATGGGCCTGCCGTCCAGGGGAAAGTTGGCATGGGAGGCATGGTCGGCCACGTTGACGGGAAAAGTCATGGGCAGCTTCCCGCTGGGTACTACCTTGCCGCTGAGGATATCGGCCACGGAGTTCCCCCCTTCCTGACCGCCCTGCCAGGCCAACAGGATGGCATCCGGCTTGTCCTTCCAGGACGCCGTTTCAATCACGCCCCCCACATTGAGGACCACAACGACTTTTTTGCCGGCCTCGTGGAATAGGCGACAGGTGAGGTCTATCATGTCCTGCTCGGCCGAACTCAGCAGGAAATTATCCCGCTCTACCCGGTCTCCCCCTTCGCCGCTGTTGCGGCCTATGGTGATAATCGCGACATCGCTGCCCGCTTCGATCTCCCGCATTTGCGCTTCAGAGTACACCAGCTCCGGCGGGGTGTAGGGGACAAACATGGCATTGATCCCTTCCGGCTTTTCAAAAGCTTCGGGATTGGCAGCCCTGTGGGACTCATAGGCCGATTTAGCTACCGCGTTTACCACAAACGGGGTGCTTCCCATCCCCTCCTGGGGAGAAAGCCCCGTGGAGCGGAGGCCTTCCTCCAGGCTCACGGAATAGGCTTCGTTGACATCTCCGGAACCCGTGCCCCCTGCAATAAAATCGTAGGAGGTAACTCCGATAAGGGCTACATTCTCCATGTCTTGGAGGGGCAGCACCCCTTCGTTTTTAAGGAGCACCATGCCTTCTGCAGCCGATTGACGGGTAATTGCGGCATGCGCATCCAGGTCTGGGTTATTGCCGTAGGATGGATTCTCAAATTTGCCGGACTTGAACATGAGTTCGAGGATCCGCATGGCCGAGGTATCGATGGAGGCTTCGGAAAGGGTCCCGTTTTCATGGGCATCAGTCAGGGCATCCCATTGTTTTTTGGTTCCCGGTTCCAATAGGTCATTCCCTGCCCGTACCATGGCTGCGGCATCCTTCCCGCCGAACCAGTCGGACATGACCAGGCCCTCGAAGCCCCATTCGTCCCGCAGGATGCCCGAGAGCAGCTCGGGGCTTTCCGCCACATGGGTGCCATTTACCAGGTTATAGGAAGACATGATGGTCCAGGGCTGGGATTCCCTCACGATTATTTCAAAACCCTTCAGGTAGATCTCCCGCATGGCCCGGCCCGATACGATCACGTCATTGTTGTTGCGGTTGGTTTCCTGGTTGTTGGCCACAAAGTGCTTTACCGAGGTCCCTACCCCCTGGGATTCGATCCCGTTTACCATGGCGGCGCCGATATACCCTGTAAGGACCGGGTCCTCCGAGTAATATTCAAAATTCCTGCCGCAGAATGGGTGCCGGTGGATGTTAGCCCCGGGGCCAAGGATCACATCAATGCCGTATTCCAGGGCCTCGTTCCCCATAGCGGTGCCTACCTGCTGCACCAGCTCGGTGTTCCAGGTGGATGCCAGCAACGTGCCGATGGGAAAAGCCGTACAGTAATAACTGCGCTCCTCCCCTTCGCGGAAGGGCTCTATCCGGAGACCTGCCGGCCCGTCCGAAAGGTATATGGTAGGGATTCCCAGGCGCGGGGTAGGTACAATGGTCCCCACGGCCCCTGGGATACCCTCTCCGGGCTCGGTACGACCCATAGCAGAGGAAAGCCCGGAACCCTTCAGGAGGTGAATCTTCTCTTCAATGGTCATTTGCGAGAGCAAGTCCGCTGCCCGTTCTTTGACCGGGAGCCGGCTGTCCTCGTATGTATCGAGTCTTCCATTCCCATTTCGGTCATAATAGGTATGGCCGTTTTCCGTCAATTCCACCAGCTCCGTTTTGTCGGCATAGTCGCCCTCGAAATCCAGAAATCTGGATTTGAGGTACCACCAACCACCAACCCCCGTCAGTATGAGGAGTAACACGATTATCCCGATTATTTTCAGTGCGATTTTAAGGCCTCTTTTCATGACAAAACCATTAATTGTGTCTTATTGTCACAAATATAGATTTAATTTTATTTGTGGCCAAACGCCTCAAATGTTTACTTTTGGGTATGGCCCTTGAAAAATTCCTTACAGAAGGTGGGAAGGAATTTCTCCCCAACCTCAGCGTGGATATTGTCATTATCGGGTATCAGCAGCAAACCCTGAAATGCCTGCTGGCGCGTATCGGCAGCAAGTGGATGCTGCCCGGGGGGTTTGTGGGTTATAATGAATCCGTGGATACTGCCGTAGCCCGGGTCATGAAACAGCGTACCGGGCTGGAAGACCCTCATCTGCGGTTCCTGGCCGTATTCGGGGAGGGCAACCGCAATTTCGCCATGCAGTGGAAGGCCTATATCGAAAAAGAAGGGGTTCCCTGGCAGGAAGATTCCTGGATCAATTCGCGATTTGTAACCCTGGCGTATTATTCCCTGGTGGATATGGCCCATGCACAACCGGAAAAAGGCGCCATAGACGAGGCCATCGGATGGTTTCCCCTGGATAACCTGCCCAGTATGTGGATGGACCACGCCGCCATTGCCACGCGTGCCCGGGAACAACTCAAGACAGATATCCGGAGGGAACACGTGACCCACAACCTCCTGCCGGAACCCTTCACCATGCCGGAACTGCACCAATTACACCAGACTATCCTCGAAGAAAAACTGGACCGGAGCCGGTTTCAGAAGAAAATGCTTGCCACTGGCCTGCTGGAGCGCCTTCCCAAAAGGCAAAAGGACAGCCCGGGCCGCAACCCATACCAGTACCAGCTGAAGGAAGGGGGCTAACCGGGTGTCAGCCCCTCCTAAAATCCGGTTCTCTTTTATTGGAACAACATCGGGGCGAATTCCGACAGGTAAATCCGCCAGTTGGTCCAGGTATGCCCGCCGGGACTCTCGCGGTATACATAGGGGAAGTCGTGCTTATCCAGTTCGGCCCGCATGGTCACCACACTTTCAATGAGGAAATCCTCCTTGCCACAGGCAATCCAATACACCTTAGGGGCAGCCGCCTTCAGGGCCAGGATCTGTTGTTCGCGTTTGGAGTGGTCTATGTTAATCCCAAACCGGCTCAGGTCTGCAAAGCCCATACTCATCACCCCGATATAATCGAACAGCTCCGGGTTTTCGAAGGTGGTGTTCATAGTCTGCAGGCCACCCATGCTCAGGCCGGTCAGGGCCCGGTTTTCCTTTCCGGTTTTCACCGGGAAATGTTTTTCCACGTAGGGGATTACGTCCTGTACCAGGCTCTTTTCAAATTGCATGCTGGCCATCCCGCCAATCCCGGCACTGGCCACTTCCACAGGCGGGCTTACCGTAAAGGCCGCAGCCTGGTCCGGATTGCCGTTGGTCATCACCACAAGCATGGGCTTAGCCTTGCCTGCATTAATCAGGTTGTCCAGGATATTGGCAGCCGTCCCCAGGGTAGGCCAGGCCTCCTCATCGCCCCCGCCTCCATGGAGCAGGTACAATACCGGGTAGTTTTCATTGCTGTCCTCATAACCCGGAGGGGTATAGACAAACATCCGTCGGGTCAGCCCCAGGGTGGGCGACTCGTACCAAACGGCGCGAACAGACCCTTTAGGCCCGGTTTTGGCCCAGTAGAGGTCCGAGGCAGGGCCGGGCACGTAGAGTACACTGGCCGTACTGAAGCGTCCGTCGCGGACAATATTCTTGTTGGCCGGGTCCAGGGTGCGCACCCCATCCACCATAAAGGCATAGGCGTATAGTTCCGGCTCCATGGCGGGGATGGCCACGGACCACACATCGTCTTCCCCTTTCTCCAAAGAGGTCATTTGCTGGGCAAAGCCCCCATTGCCATCGGGCCCGAAAGGCATCCAGTTCCCGGAGAGCTGCACCAGGGTAGCTTCCGGCGCTTTAATCCGAAAGGTGACCGTCCCGTCCTCTCCCATTTCCGGGGATACTACTGGGATATTTTGTGCCAGTTCCTGGGCGCCGGCAAAGAGCGGAAGCGCAGCTATTACTAGGGCGAATACTGCATTTTTGAAGGCCGGTTTCCGACCTGTGGAGAAGGGTGTTTTCATGGTTAAAGAAGTTTATGTGTGAAAGATACACATAAGGCGTTCCGCGGGCAATTTTCCCGTCAAAAAAAACATCGCGCTACATTTTTGTAATTCCCTGAAGCGCAAGGTATTCTTCCTTTTGATTATCTTAATCCCTGACCAACCTAAGCAACCGACATGCTGCGCTTCCTTCGCGCTTTTCGCCAACGCCTGCTCGCCGAAAACCGGCTGAGCAAGTACCTGCTGTATGCGGTTGGTGAAATTGTGTTGGTGGTGATCGGGATCCTGATTGCTTTGCAGATCAATACCTGGAACAATGACCAGATGGAAAAGCAGGCCGCGGTCATTTTTTACCAGAACATCATACAGCAATTGCGCGATGACCGGGGAAATTTAATGGGGCAAATCGAGTACAATAACCGGTATTATGCACCATTTGAATTTGCCATCCGTACCATCGACTCCAAAAATCTAAGCCAAAAGGACAGCCTGAGTTCCATTGCAGTTCACCTTTCCGATTACTCGGACTTTGACCGGGAGGGCAACATCTATGAGACCATTGTGGCAAGCGGGGACGTCCAGCTCATCCACAACGACCAAATAAAGGGACGCTTACGCAACCTGGAGGAAACCTATCTGTATATTAACCGCATAGAGTCCATCCAACTGCAGTTTATCATGCAACTCATGCCGGAGCTGCTTCAAATGGTGCAACTTACCACAGGAAAGCCTGTGGATATCGAAAAACTGTTTGGGGTGGAATTGCAAAATTCCTTCGCTATTGCGCTGCGGCTCATGGGCGAGAAAGGTGCCATCTATGACCGGGCCGTCCGGGAAATAGACACCGCGATAATGGAAATAGAAGCAGAACTCGGCCGGCTTCAATAAATAAGTACCCTATGACCCTCGACCTTACTTTCACCCGCTCCCAATTCCCCGCCTTCTCCCAACCCGATTTACAGGGGTGGGCCTTTTTTGAAAATGCGGGGGGCTCCTATCCATGTAAGCAAGTCGTGCAGCGGCTCACGGATTTTTACACCCAAAACAAGGTACAGCCTTATTACCCCTACCCGGCTTCGGAACGAGCCGGGGACCTTATGGACAGCGCTTATGCCCGAATGGCCACCTACCTGAATGCGGAACCGGAGGAGGTTCACTTCGGGCCTTCCACCACCCAGAATGTCTATGTGCTGGCCCATGCGCTGCGGCCCATGTGGCAGGAAGGCGACCGGATTATCGTCTCCTGCCAGGACCACGAGGCCAATGCCGGGGCCTGGCGCCGCCTGGCAAAGCGGGGTATTGAGGTAGTGGAATGGCATGTGGACCCCCAAACCGGAGTCCTGGACCCCGCTGCACTGGAAGGGTTATTCAACGACCGTACCCGCCTGCTGGCCTTCCCGCATTGCTCCAATATTATTGGCCATGTAAACCCGGTGGCCGAACTCACCCGGATGGCCCATGCGCATGGAGCCCTTTCAGTAGTGGATGGGGTGGGATGGGCCCCGCATGAAATCCCCGACATGAAAGCCCTTGGGGTGGATATTTATATGTTTTCCTCCTACAAGACTTACGGCCCCCACCTGGGGGTGATGTACGTAACAAAAGACCTGATGGGCCGTGTGGAAAACCAGGCGCATTTCTTTAAGGAAGGAGTGGCCCGAAGCATGCTCACCCCGGCCGGGCCGGACCATGCCCAGGTGGCTGCAGTGAATGGTATCCTGGACTATTTCGATGCCCAGTACGCCCACCACGTTGGAGGGGATGCCCCCGCACCGGAGCGCGCCCGTGCCCTGAACGGACTCTTCCGGGCCCAGGAACAGGGCTTGCTGGAGCCGTTGATGGGCTTCTTAGAAGCGCGGGAAGATGTACAGCTTGTAGGACCGGGCATGGGTGCCCAGCGGGCCCCCATTGTAGCCATCCTGCCGAAAAACAAACCACTGGAGGAGGTATACGCGGCGTTAACCGCTCATAAACTGATGCTGGGCTTCGGTGACTTTTACGCCGTAAGGCCCCTGATGGACATGGGCATCCCGACCAAACCCGGAGTCATCCGTATGTCCTTTGTGCACTATACCTCCCCGGAAGAAATCGGGCAATTGATCCGCGGGCTGGAAGCCGCCCTATAACGGACATGAAATAGCATAAAAAAAGGGGGCCTATACCCCCCTTTGAATACGTTTAAGAAGTCGCCTTAGGCCGTAGTGTCGTTAACACCGGCATCCGGAGCATTCTTTTTAACCGAGGCAATTCCATTTTCCATGGCGCTGGTCCCGGAATACATTTCGCTGGAGCCGATTACCTGGCCATTGGATGCCTTCAGGTTGAAGTAGGGACTGCCGTTGCTGGAAGTCTTGCGCTCGAACATGGCGTCGTTCTGAGAATTCTTGCGAACGGATTCGATGCCGTTTTCGCATGCAGCTTTGGTGGAATACCCCTGGCTGCTAAGGATGACTTGTCCGTTTCCGGCCTTGAGGTTAAACCTGAACTTGCCAGCATTATCGGTTTTTATTTCAAATTTTCCCATGTCAAAAGAGATTTGTTAATGGATTTGCCGTGAAGTTAACTAAAATGGGCGGAATCTTATAATAAAACGCTTAAAACGTTGCCCATAATAGGGGCATAATCCCGTTTGTTCATTGGAGGCGGGATTAGCCTATGCTGGGGAGTTGCAGGGTAAAAGTGTAGGTTGCTGGGTGGGCGGGAGTGGGGGACCCCCTGGCCTGAAAATGCGATTTGTGGCATCCGCTATTTCAATGGCGAAAAGGCAACAGGCACCAGCAATTCCGCAGTTATGGAATCCACCAAGGGGCCATCCGCAATAGATTCGGCATACGCCTTTTTCCAGGCAGGGTCCTCCCCGAAGCGCTTCCAGCTTTCAGACCGCGCCGCAGTATCAGGGAAACTCACCAGGTATTTCAGGGTATTTCCTGCTCCCGGAGTCTGCGGGTCCAGGTTGAAATACACCACATTTGTAATTCCATTGTCCTCAAAGATTTTCATAGTATGGTCCCGGAACCGCGCGTGGAGGGCTTCCAGCTTACCCGGGTGGGTATAGTAGGTACGAAGGGAAAAAATCCGGGGGGCTTTATCTTCTGGCAAAAGGCGGGGGGAATAGTCCGTATAAGACAAAAAGACATTGGCCACGGAATCCACAATCGGGCCGTTCTGGTGGGAGGCCTCATAGGCCGACTTCCACTCCGGATCGTTTGAGAAAGCTTGCCAGGATTGGTCTCGGGCTTCACGCGACGGATACCCCATCAGGTAAACCAGAACATCCTCCTCTCCTTCCAGGGGGGTCCAGTATCCGAGATTGACCATGTCATGCTTTTCGAAAAGGGCCAGGGTATGGTCCTGAAAACGTCTTAACAAGGCTTCCCGTTTGCCGGGATAGCAGTAATAGGTCCTCAGCTCGAAGTATTCCGGAGTTACCGCTTCCGCAGCTTCAGGGACCGGTTCTGCAGGGGCTTCCTCCTTATTGGCGGGCCCTCCGCAGGAGAGGGTGATCAAAGCGGCAATCAGATAAATAAGTTGGGTTGGTTTCATAAGGTGTTTCTTTTCAGTAAACAGGTTCTTTGGTATTCGGAGGGGTGTAAAGCAATGGGAAAAAGCGGCCTTCCATTTTTTTGCCCTTGGCAATGGAGGGGACCCCTTCCAGCAGTACCTCATCGGAATTCGACAGGGTGCCATCGGCAAAAACGTTGATAACAAAGGCCCTTCGAGGGCGCTCCGACCGGTTCTCGTAGGACCCGTGTACCATTTTGGGATGGTGGAAGGTGCCATAACCTGCAGGCATTTCCACTGCGACCCGATTCTCGTAGGCCTTTCGCTGGGCATCCGAAAGCAAGGCGCTTAGCCCGTCCATATCCCCTGCCAGCTCAATTTTATCCAAAAGCTCCCATTTATGGCTTCCGGGGATATAATGAATACACCCGTTATCGGCACTGGCATCGTCCAGGCCCACCCAACAGGTGAGGTGTTGCAGAGGAGTCGTTCGGGTCCAGTAGCTGTAATCCTGATGCCAGGCCACTACACCCCCATGGCGCGCCGGCTTGCAAAAAAGCTGGTCGTGCCAGAAGCGGACTGCACGGGTACCCAGCAACTGGGATGCCGGAACCACAAACCTCGGGTTAAAGAGGACGTCATGAAACCCCTCGGCAATACGCCAATGGCCCAGGGAATGAAAAAGCACCTTGTCTGCATCCCCTGATTCGTTCGAATGGAATTCATAGAAGAGGTCATGACCGGGATGACCGGGATCCATAAGCCGCTCCAACTCGGTGCGCAGGGCATTTATCTGATCCTCCTCCAGGATTTTTACATGGCTGAGGTACCCGTTTTCTTCATAGAACGCTACCTGCTCCTCCCCTAGCCGGTACCGTTCCCAGGCATCCTCCGGGGACATTCCGGGGAACAGGTCACTTACAAGGCCATGTATTTCGGCCAGATCCCTTACACCGTGTTTGTTCATGTCACCATCCATTTTCAAATCGACACAGCTTCAAATCAACTACATCTCCCATCCTTCCCTGTAGGTGCGACCCACAAACTGGTTGGCTTCTTCGAGGTTGGTGACGCGCATAGCATCCCCATCCCAAAGCAACTTCTTCCTGCCGTAGAATTCATGGCGGCCTTCCTCAGTTTCCCTGCGCAGCATATAACTGCGTATGGCCAGGTTGCCCATCAGCACCGTTTCGGTCATGGGCCCGGCGTAGTCGAAAGAGGAGGTCAGCGAACGGTGCTCCTCGCTGTCAAAACCGGCCTTGCAGGCATCCACCCATTTGCGTTGGTGCCCGTATTCCGGTTCTTCCATTTCTTCCACCTCCGGGCCGAATTCCCGGGTTCCATCATTGAGGAACAGCTTGGGCATAAGGGGGGAACTATCGTTGATATTGGTCGAGATGATCCCGTTTTCCCCGATAATCAGGACCCCATTGGCACTGTCTCGACCTCCGATATCCATATCTGCGGGAATCCCTTCCGGGTGGGCCGGGCGGATGCCGCCGTCGCTCCAGGTCATTTCCACAGGTGCCCCGGTCTTAGCCGTAGCCTCGTAGTGGAGGGTAATAAACGAAGAGGCCGGACAGCCTTCCGGGTGGTAGTCCGGAGTCCACATCTGTGTATATACAGAGCCCACACTGCATTCGGCATCAGTGGGAAAGGTAAGCCCCAGGGTGCGATAGGGGATGTCGATCAGGTGGCAACCCACATCTCCAAGGGCGCCTGTTCCGTATTCCCACCAGCCCCTCCAGTTAAACGGATGCATGTTGGGAATATAGGGTGTTTCCGATGCAGGCCCCAGCCAGAGGTCCCAATCCAGGGCATCGGGTTTCCGGGCTGGGTCCGGTTGCGGCATGGCAAACCCCTGCGGCCACACCGGGCGGTTGGTCCACACCTGTACTTTTGAGATGGTCCCCAGCACCCCGGAATCTACCCACTTTTGCACCATCCCCAGAAGCGGGTTGGATGCCCCCTGGTTACCCATCTGGGTAACGACCTGTTTTTCCCGGGCCATCTGGGTAAGCAATCGCGCCTCCCGGATATTGTGGGTTAAGGGTTTCTGGACGTAGACGTGCTTTCCGCGTTGCATGGCAAATGCAGCTGCCGGACCGTGCACATGGTCCGGGGTGGAAATGGTAACGGCATCGATGCCTTTCTCCTTATCCAGCATCTCGCGGTAGTCTGCGTAGCGTTTGGCTTTGGGGAAATGCTCAGCCGTCCTGGAGGCAGAACCGGAAAAGTCCACATCGCAAAGGGCAACCACCCGTTCCCTGCCACCTACAGAGGCATTGATAATATCGCTATGGCCCTTGCCCCCGGCCCCAATGGCGGCCAGGTGGAGCCGGTCGCTGGGCGGGATGAACCCCGGGCCACCCAACACATATCGCGGCACGATGAAAATGGAAGAAGCCAGAGCGCCCTTCTTGAGAAATTCCCTGCGACTATCGGCCTGGGAACGGTTGGGATTTTCAGGGGTTTGTTTCATGGATTGTCGGTATTTGAAGTAGGGTAGAAAGTACAAATTATTTCGATAGGGTTCCCGGTCAACCCAGCATGGGGTGCTTTAGGGCCAACCGGATTTGCCCGGCATGGTAGGCATTGTGGTTGAGGATATGGCCCAGTAGCTTCACCCTTGGGATAACCCCGAAAAAAGGGGTCTCAACTTCCCCTTCCCACCAGCTGCCGTCTTGGGATTCCGCCAGCCGGTTCAAGAGGCTATTCCCCGAGGCAACCAGCTCCCGGGAGGCTTGTATATCTGCCCCCTGGCCCGTATCTGTGAACCCCATAGTGGTATTCTCCACATGGGTCTCAACTCCCAGGAAGGTACAGAGCAGGTGCATGATTTCGCCCACATGCCTGTAGTAGAACCCCACCCGAGCCGTGGAAGGGTTAAGTTTATTGTCCTGGTTGTCCTGGTCTATCTTATGGAAAACATAATGGCAGGTGAGTTCGTTCTGCGCAATGAGTTGGAGGAGGTGTGCTTGCATAGGTCCGTTTTGAATGTATTCCTCAATATCGGCAAAATCCTCAAGCCGGCCACCTTGTTGTTTCAGGGTGCTGCCGAGCGCTTCAAAACCCAGGAAAAATCTTTTTGCCTAAATTTAGGACCGAGGTACCTTCAACACGATACGCATGTCCATTCCCCTGGTAGACCGCGCTGCGGCATTTGCTTCCCGAACCGCCATCCGGGAGGATGATCAAAAGTATTCCTATTCACAACTACTGGAGCGTTCCGAAGCAATCGCCCGGCATCTGCTCGGTTCCCGGACCGACCTTCAGGAGGCGCGAATAGCCTTCCTGGTCCCCGCAGGGTTCGATTATGCCTGCGTGCAGTGGGGTATTTGGCGGGCAGGAGGCATTGCAGTCCCCTTATGTGAAAAACACCCCCTGCCCTCTATGGAGTACGTTTTGGACGATACAGATGCAGAACTCCTGCTCTGTACGGAGGCCTTTGCCGGAAAACTGGCTCCTCTGCAAGGCCGAAACGGGTTGGATGTCCTACGTCTCGAAAATTTAGGGGAGGCCTCCGGCCCCCTTCCGGAAATCGGACCGGACCGAAGGGCAATGATCCTGTATACGAGCGGCACCACCGGACCGCCTAAAGGGGTGGTTACCACCCACGCCAATATCACCACGCAGATAACCACGCTGGTATCTTCCTGGGAATGGGAGCAGGAAGACGAAGTCCTGAATGTCCTGCCCCTCCACCATGTACACGGTATCGTGAACATGCTCTGCTGTGCCTTGTGGAGCGGTGCCTGTTGCCGGTTCCTGCCCAGGTTTGAGCCCGATGCGGTCTTTGAAATTTTCACCGAGGGCGAAGTGAATGTCTTTATGGCTGTCCCCACCATCTACTATAAACTCATTGCCCATTACGACTCCCTTCCGACATCACGGCAAAAACAGATTTCGGAACAGCTGCGGGGCTTCCGCCTGATGGTTTCAGGATCGGCTGCCCTGCCGGTGAGTGTCCTGGAACAGTGGAGGGACATCAGCAGCCATACCCTTCTGGAACGGTATGGGATGACAGAAATGGGGATGGCCATCAGCAACCCGTACCGGGGCGAAAGGCGACCCGGCCATATCGGGCAGGCCCTGCCCGGGGTCCGGATCCGCCTGGCGGACGAAAACGACCTCCCGGTCCCTCCTGGGGAGCAGGGCGAAATCCAGGTAAAAGGAGACAACGTCTTCTCCGAATATTGGGGAAAACCGGAGGCGACGCAAAAGGCATTTACCTCGGACGGATGGTTCCGAACGGGCGACATGGCCCTCCTGGACCAGGGGAGTTACCGGATCCTGGGGCGGAATTCTGTGGATATCATCAAATCCGGCGGGTATAAGATCTCGGCCCTTGAAATCGAGGAAGTCCTCAGGACGCACCCGGCCGTTAAAGATTGCGGGGTGGTGGGCCTGCCCAACGTGGAGTGGGGGGAAATTATAGGGGCCGCAATTATCCCGGACGGGGCCGCTACTTCCTCCGAAACCCTGGTGGAATGGCTGGGTGAGCGCCTGCCTTCCTATAAAGTGCCGCGTGTGTACATCACCGTAGAAGACCTTCCCCGAAACGTCCTGGGAAAGGTCACCAAAAATGAACTGAAATCCCTGTTTCCTATAACCGGAGCCGCATGAAAATTTATGGTGTAGCACTTCTTTGTGCCTGTTTCCTGGCGGGCAAGAGTATCGGGCACCTTTTGGGGGAACTACTCGGGATTCCCGGAGATATCGGGGGCGTTGGCTTTGCCATGCTGCTGCTGATGGGGATAAGTGCCTATTTGCGCAAGCGCGGGCGTTTTTCGGCAGAATCCGAGACCGGGATTACCTTCTGGAGTGCCATGTATATCCCCATTATCGTAGCCATGGCCGCAACCCTCAATGTGAAGGCAGCCTTCTCCGGAGGCTGGACAGCCCTTCTGGCCGGGGCGGCGGCTACCCTGGCCGGGTTCCTGCTGGTGCCCGTCCTGACCCGGCTGGGCGCGAAGGGAGACTCTCACGATAATCCGGAGCACTGATGGACTGGTTAGATCCTGTAATCGGCAAAAACGGACTCATCCTGGCCTTCCTAGTGGTGGGCCTTATCCTGCTGTTCTCCTATGCCGTATCCCATTTCCTGGGACGGGGACGGATCCCCGGCGCCGCCCTGGCGATCATCATGGGGCTGGCCCTGGCCTTTACCGGATCCGAAAAGGGCATTGCCGACCATCCCCTGTTTGCAGGCATGGCTGTTCTGGGAGGTTCGATGTTCCGGGATTTCTCTGTAGTGGCTACTGCCATGGGCGCCAACCTGGAAACCATTCGTAAAACGGGGCGTGCTGGGTTTCTTTCCCTCCTTATAGGGGTTTGTATCTCCTTTATAGTCGGGGTTCTGGTGGCATGGGCCCTGGGATATACCGATGCCGTAAGCCTTACCACCATAGGGGCCGGCGCCTGCACATATATCGTAGGGCCCGTTACCGGGTCGGCCATTGGTGCAACATCGGAGGTCATTGCCATATCGGTAGCGGCCGGGGTGGTCAAAACCCTGGTGACCACTATAGGGACCCCACTTATTGCCAGGCGGATAGGACTCACAAGCCCCCATGCCGCCATGGTCTTTGGTGGCCTGATTGGCACCACCAGCGGCGTGGTGGCAGGCCTTGCTGCAACCGATGCCAAATTGGTCCCCTACGGGGCTATGACCGCTACCTTTTATACCGGCCTGGGGTGTCTGTTATGCCCCTCTATCTTTTATGTGCTCCTCCGGATTTTCATTCCGGCATAACCCGATTCCATGACCAAACGCAATCTGGGCCACCTGTCTTTTATGCTTGCCGGCTGCACCCTGGCCTGGCTGCTTTACCTTTCGGTGGCCGGGGAACTCGGGAGGACCGGAGTCCCGATGGTGCTGTTTTTTGTCCTTACGGGACTGGGGTTTCAGGGCTTCGACAACCTAAGAGGATATACATTTTCGACGCTTATTTTTGCCGGGGTTGCCCTCTCCCTTTATTTTCCTGAGTACTTCATCGCTATAGGCCGTTTTAAACTCGCCGCCCTGATCATCCCCCTGATTCAGGTCATTATGTTCGGGATGGGCACCGCTATGAGCCCGTCCGATTTTATGGCGGTATTCCGGGCCCCGAAAGGGGTGCTGATCGGACTGTCCGCCCAGCTTACCCTCATGCCTTTATTAGGCTACTTCCTGGCCAGTTTCAGTGGGTTGCCGGCAGAGATAGCCGCGGGAATCGTCCTGGTGGGGTGCTCCCCCAGCGGGGTGGCATCGAATGTGATGGCCTACCTGGCAAGGGCTAACCTGGCGCTGTCCATTACCATAACCTCGGTGGCCACCTTGCTGTCGCCTTTTATCACCCCCCTTGCGATGCGCCTGTTGGCCGGAGAATTCGTGCAGATCGATGTAGTTCAGATGATGTGGGACATCGTTAAGATGATCCTCCTCCCCATTGGGATGGGCCTTTTGGTTAACAGGCTTTTGGGCAGGCATACCGCACGGATTACACGCATTATGCCCCTGCTGTCCATGCTGGCAATAGGGCTGATTATCACCATCATTACCGCGGCAGGGAGGGACAGCCTGCTTCAGATGGGAGGGGTTCTGATCCTGCTGGTCCTGGTGCATAATTTCAGTGGTTATCTTTTAGGGTACGCCTATGCCCGCCTGCTCCGCATGGACCGCAGGGACGCCCGCACCATCGCCCTTGAGGTTGGGATGCAGAACAGTGGCCTGGCTTCAGGCATTGCGTACTCCCTGGGCAAAATCGCAACCATGGGCCTTGCCCCAGCGGTTTTCGGGCCGCTCATGAATATTTCAGGCTCTGCCCTGGCCAGCTATTGGCACAACCGGGACCCTGAAAAAGCAGCATCGGCTTAAACAGGGAGGGTATCTTTAGAAACGGGCTTAAAATTCCCGAAATTTGTCCTGCCGTGAAAAAACCGCGATCCTATTTCCTGTTGTTAACCGGCTGGGGGCTTATCCTGGCGGACCTCCTGCTTATCCCCTTGCTGGTTGTGCAGAATATTGCCATTAACCGCTTGTTTATGGAGGGGCGCATGGACGATGCGACCATTTCGGCATTCAACCGTATTGAAGTGGTTTTTTATTCCAACCTGAGGGAATTCCTCGCCTTCTTCCTCCTGGCCTCCCTGGTGCTTTTGGTAAGCGCCATCGCATTGCTCAGGCGGAAGCGCTGGTCCCTGTTAAGCCTGTCCATCCTGTTGGGGGTTGGTATAGGGGGGATGATCCTGTTGTCCGGGTCCTATTGGTATTATGACTATGAAGTGACCCTTTGGCCGGATCCCGAACGCAATGCCCGCTTTGTCCGGAACGCCTTCCTGATTATGGGCAGTCTGAGCCTTTTGTTCGGATGGCTGATCTATAAACTGAATTCCCCGCGTATCCGGCGGTTGTTCGAACCCGCGCTTCCCTAAAACCCAATACGTTATGAAAAAACAAGCCCTGCAACCCTTGCTCAAGCCCAATGACGCCCTCGCTTTGGAGCGGACCCGCCTGGCAAACGAACGGACCTTCCTGGCCTATTTCCGCACCTTCATCGTCTTTCTGAGCTCCGGTTTTGCCATCCTTAAACTGAGCGCCTTAAGTGAAATTATATCGGTGGGTTATTTCCTGATGATCCTCTCCCCGCTCTTACTGGCGGTGGGTATTGGCCGCTTCTTATACGTCCGCCGCCAATTGCGCCGCTACTATCCTTAGCCTGATAATCTTATATATTGATTATCAGGTATTTACTTATTTCAAAGTAACAGCTATTTTCCCGGGCTGTTTTCCCTGGATCGATGGTTATTTGCGTACTTTAGAGGTAGCAATGAACCTATATCCAAGCGCCTTATGGCACCCCCATTGAACATGCTCGACGGGGTTCGCCCCAAACCCATTCGCATCAGTAAAGATGTGGAAGCCCTCGCCCGCGAGGTACGGGACACCAGCCTGTCAATTACAGACCGCCTGGAGTCCTTTGAAGATATCATCAACCTGGAAGTAGGCGATACGGCCTTAACCCGGCTTCGGAACCTGGAGCGGGAGTACGACCTACGGCAGCTCTATGTGAAATTCGAAGGGGACAACCCCACCGGCACCCAGAAGGACCGCATTGCCTTTGCCCAGGTATACGATGCCCTCAGAAGGGGATTCACCACAGTAGCCCTGGCAACCTGTGGGAATTACGGGGTGGCCATGGCCTTCGCCTGCTACCTGGCCGGGCTGCGGTGCCGGATCTATATCCCGGCCTCCTACCATACCGAACGGGTACGGGAAATGGAAGACTACCATGCAGAAATCATCCGTTTGCCAGGCACTTACGAGGATGTGGTGATGGCTTCGAGCCGGGACGCCAGCGAACTGGAACTCTACGATGCGAACCCGGGCGGCAGCAATACCCCCCTGCAGCTGAAGGCCTACTCCGAAATCGCCTTCGAAATTTACGACCAGTTGCGCGATGCCCCCAAATACGTGGCCTGCCCGGTCTCCAATGGCACCTTGCTGGCCGGGGTCTACCGGGGGTTTGTGAACCTGTTTAAGCGGGGAAAAACCTCCCGCATCCCTATTTTCATCGCAGGGTCTTCCAGCCACAAGAACCCCATCGTAGTTTCTTTCAACAAAGGACTCAAACACTGTGCAGACCTGGACCCGGCCAAAATAAGGGAAACGGAGATCAACGAACCCCTTATTAACTGGCACAGTTTTGACGGGGACGAAGCCCTGTATGCCCTGAAGCAAACCCATGGGCGGGCAGCTCATGTGAGCGACCAGAAAATGCGGCAGATGAGCGCCTCCATCTTAAAGAGCGACGGGATGAAGGTGCTGCCGGCTGCCACGGCAGGACTTATCGCCCTACTGGAGATACACCAGGAGGCAGACCTGGAAAACGACCGCTTTGTGGCCATTGTGACGGCCAGAAACTAATGTGCCGCGTATAAGCACGCAAACAACCAGAATTATGAAAAGAGTTATTGACGGCACCGCAATTGTCTATGCCGACGGCGCCTTTAACACCCCTAACGGAAAAACGGCCCATGGCCTTGTGCGTTTTACAGAACGGTATGAGGTGCTTGGGGTTATAGACCGGAATTACGCCGGCCGTGATGCCGGGGAAGTTCTGGATGGCCGCCATTACGACATCCCCATTTTCAGAGACCTCCGGGAGGCGACGGAGGCTCTGGGAGCAGGCCGTTTGGATTATTTCGTGGTTGGGCTGGCCCCGGATGGCGGACGCCTCCCGGACGAAGCACGCTCCGTAATCCGGCAGGCCATTGGCCTGGGGATGCATGTGGATTCCGGGTTGCACGATTTCCTGTATAAAGACCCGGATATAGCCGGCCTGGCCAAAGAAAAGGGATGCCGCCTGAGGGATATCCGGCGGACGCCCGAACGGGAAGAGCTCCACTTTTTCACAGGAAAGATCGAGGAGGTGGATTGTCTGAAGGTTGCCGTCCTGGGCACCGACTCGGCAGTGGGGAAACGCACCACAGCCTGGATCCTGGTCCATGGATTCCGCAACGCAGGCCTAAAGGCCGAGCTCATCGGGACCGGGCAAACCGCCTGGCTGCAAGGAGCCAAATACAGTATGGTGATGGACAGCTGCATCAACGATTTTGTCTCTGGTGAAATAGAACATGCCGTTCACGAGGCCTGGAAGCAAGAAAGCCCGGACCTGCTGGTCATAGAAGGACAGGGCAGCCTGATGAACCCGGCATACCCCGGAGGGTTTGAAATCCTGGCTGCCGGAAGGCCCGACTACGTAATCCTGCAACACGCCCCCATGCGCAAAGAGTACGATGGCTTCCCGGGATACCCCCTGCACCCCCTGCCGGAACAAATCCGTGCCATTGAACTGATCTCGGGGAAAAAAGTCATTGCCATTACCGTAAACCACGAGGACATGGAAGCCGAAGCCATCGGCCCTGCCTGCGAAGCCATAGAAGCGGAAACAGGCATCCCCGCCTTCGACGTACTGGCCCATGGGCCGGAAGGACTTACCCAACTGATCCGCAACTACCTGCCGTGAGTCAACTTAAAGATTTTCAGGTATTGCGGAGCCTCAGGGTAGACCACCTGGAACTCAGCCGCAAGCGGGTGCAGGCCCGGTATACCGCAGTGCGGGAGGATGGGTCGGAAGCGTCCACGGACCTGATCTATTCCTACGAAGCAGACCTGTTTAACCCCGAGGACCCGGCAGACTTGAACCTGGCCAGCATGATGGTGGCGCAGATAGCCCTCAATTACGGACTTTTCTGCCGGGAAATCGTCCTGGAGGGCCTGTACGACAAGGCAGACGAAAGCCTGCTGCGCTACATGCTCGAAAACACCAGCCGGGAGATCCTCACCGGGAAACTGCTGGCCCCGAACCCCTTCCTGAAACCCGGGTACCAACCCCTTGAAGCAGGTCGTCAAAAACGGTATACCCAGGCTACCCTTGTCATTACCCCGGAAGCCAAAAAGGAAATCCACAGCCCCTACCCCACGCCAGACTATGGGCGTTACGCCATCCTCAGCAGCGGAGGCAAAGACAGCCTGCTCACCTACGGCTTAGTCCGGGAGCTGGGGGAAGCCCACCCGGTATACATCAACGAAGCAGGTCGGCACTGGTTCACCGCGGTGAATGCCTACCGTTATTTTAAGGCGAACGAACCCCGTACAGCCAAACCCTGGTGCAACAGCGACCGGGTCTTCACCTTTATGCTGAAACAACTGCCCTTTATCCGGGAGGATTTTGCCTCGGTACGGGCAGATATCTACCCCATCCGGCTCTGGACGGTGGCCGTTTTCCTGTTCGGCGTCCTCCCCCTTGCCCTGAATCGCGGGGTGGGCAACATCCTGATCGGGGACGAATACGATACCACCGTGCGCGGAAACACCCAGGGCATCAGCCATTATTCCGGGCTCTACGACCAAAGCCGGTTTTTTGACAATGCCTTTACCCGGTATTACCGGCAAAAAGGATGGCACCTGCGGCAGTATTCGATGCTCAGGAGCCTCTCGGAGCTCCTGATCATGAAGGTTCTCACAAAGCGCTATCCGGACCTGCAGGCCCTGCAGGTATCCTGCCACGCCGCCCACGAAGCGGAAGGAATAATGAAGCCTTGTGGAAAATGCGAAAAATGCCGGCGGATTATCGGGATGATGGTAGCCCTGGATGCCGATCCTGCCCATTGCGGCTACACCCCTTCACAGATCGAAGAGGGGTTGCGCCAGCTGGCCTCCCGTTCCATTAAGCAAATAGGCAGTGATGCGGCCCACCTGTATCACCTGCTTCGCGAAAAGGGCGCCCTCCCCGATACCGCCCATGTCCGGAAGCTGGCCCGCCACCACCCGGAAATCCTGAAGCTGCGATTCGACTCCGGGCGCAGCCTCCTGGAAGACCTCCCTCCGGAGGTACGGGAACCACTTTTCAGGATCCTGAGGCAGTACGCCACAGGCACCGTAATCAGAACCCCAAAAGGTTGGCAGGGCCTGGACCTGGACCAACACCTCAAAACACAACCCAAATACACACCCTATGCCGTTCAATCCTGAAACTTCATTTATGTGGGAAGAGATGAAATGGCCCGAAATCGAGGCTAAACTGAAGATCACCGATACCGCCATCCTCCCCACAGGGGCCATCGAACAACACGGGCCCCACCTGCCGGTAGATGTGGATTTCTACGATGCCGTATATATGGCCCGGGCCGTGGCCGAGGCATGCGGCACCCCCCGGCCTTTTGTCCTGCCTGCCATCCCTTATGGCGTCTCATACCACCACAGCGCCTTTAAAGGAACCCTGAGCGTGACCAACAATGCGCTTTCGGCCCTTATTTACGACATCGGGATGTCCCTGGCCCATAACGGGATCCGGAAAATCATAATCCTAAACGGGCATGGGGACAACAAACCCACCCTTACCTACGCGGCCCAGATGATCAACCGGGATGCCAAGATCTTTGTGTGCGTGGAAACCGGGGAAACAAGCGATATCGACCTCTACGAACACGTGGAGACCCATAACGACATCCACGCGGGGGAACTGGAAACCAGCACCACCCTTGCCCTTCGCCCGGAGCTGGTAGACATGGAGAAGGCTGTAGACGAAACCCTTTACCTGGATAACGAGTACCTGGAGTTTACTTCCGACCGGGGGGTAAACTGGTATACCCACACCCAGCGCCTTTCCCAGTCCGGCATTATTGGCAACGCCACCAAGGGTACTGTGGAAAAAGGCAAGCTCATGTGGGAGATCTCCATCCGCAAAATGGTGGAATTCGTGGAGAGTATCATGCACACCCCCCTGGAGGAATTGCATCAAAACCGGTACTGAAATGAAAATCCACTCCCTGGAATACGAACTTTTGGAGCTACGCCTGGCCGAACCCTATGCCATTGCCTATGAGACGGTCCATTCCAGCGCGAATATTATCCTGAAGGTGATAACCAGGGAAGGCCAGGTGGGCTACGGATGCGCCTGCCCGGACTGGCATGTTACCGGGGAGCGCCCCCATGAGGTACTGCGCCACCTGGAAGGGCCTGTAACCGATCTCCTGACTGGGGAGCCGGCCTTCCGGCGCAGGTACTACCACGAACAGCTCAAAACCCATTCCGGCCTTGGGCCCTCTGCCCTGGCCATGGTAGATATGGCCCTGCTGGATCTCATGGCCCGAAAGGCGGGCGTCCCCCTGTATCAGCTCTTGGGAGGGTACCGGAACCGGATGGCCACCAGCATTACCATCGGCATACTGCCGCTGGACCAGACGCTTGACCATGCGGAACGGTTCCTGAAACAAGGGTTCAGGATCCTGAAGCTGAAAGGAGGGGCCCACCTGGAAGAAGACATTGAAAAGGTGCACCGGCTTCGGGAGCGATTCGGCCCAGGGTTCGACCTCTGGTTCGATGCCAACCAGGGCTATACGGCAGAACAGGCCATTCGTTTTATTTCCATGACCCGGGAGGCCCGAATCGAAATCCTGGAGCAGCCTACCCCTACAGCAGACCCCGAAAGCCTCGGGAAAGTAAGCCGGGAAGTGCCCATCCCCGTAATGGCCGATGAGAGCATCAAATCCCTGGCCGATGCCTTTCACCTGACCAGTGGGGAGATGATCGACATGGTCAACATCAAAATCCAGAAGGTAGGCGGTATACAGGAAGCCGGACATATCAATTCCGTGGCCCGGGCCGGTGGTTTAGAGGTCATGGTCGGGTGCCTGGACGAATGTGGCCTGGGCATTTCCGCAGGCCTGCATTTCGCCCTGAGCCGGCCCAACATCCAATACGCAGACCTGGATGGCCACCTGGACCTGGTAGACGACCCATTCGGCCAGCTGTTCTCGCTGAAGGATGGGGTGCTGATCCCATCCGATTCCCCGGGCCTGGGGCCTATTCCTACGGGAATATAACCTCCCTGGGTTATTGCGCCGCTCCAGGGATATCCATGACACACCGGAACCCCGTATGGCCAAAACCGGAATCCGGGGTGGAACGCATGCGCCGTGAGACGCGGTACCCAGTGCAATAGGATTCACTACACAAAAAGGACCCGCCCCGAATAACAAATTTTTCCGCCTGGGGCTCGACCGGGTCAAAGGACGTTTGCGGACCCTTGGGGTTCGAAAGAGAAGCAGGGTCCTGTTCCAGCCGATAGGTATCGGCCCGGTACCTGTCCTGGCACCATTCCCAGACATTGCCGGCCATGTCGTACAGGCCATAGCCATTAGGTGGAAAGGACCTGACGGGTGCCGTGCCGTAATAGCCGTCGAGGGTATCGTTTCGGAAGGGAAAAATCCCCTGCCAGAAGTTGGCCATAGAGGCTGCTGCCTGGGCGGGTTCATTTCCCCAGGGGTATATGGGATCCTCCAGCCCCCCCATGGCCGCCCACTCCCACTCGGCTTCTGTGGGGAGTCGCTTGCCCGCCCATGCCGCGTAGGCCCGGGCGTCTTCCAGGGAAATGTGCACAACGGGGTGGTCCATCCGCCCCTGAAGCGTACTCCCGGGACCCTCAGGGTGCCTCCAGTCTGCGCCAAGGGTCCAGGTCCACCACTGACTCAGGTCCCTGAGGTCCACCGGCCGGTCTGTTGGCGTGAAAACCAGCGACCCGGCCTCCAGAAGGGAATCCGGGGGCTTGGGTGTGCCGGGGGGCAACTGGGATTTGAGAAGCTCCCAGTCCACCGGACGCTCCGCTGTGGTGATATACCCGGTCTGGTCTGCGAACGCCGCAAACTGCTGGTTGGTCACCTCGGTTCGGTCCATGTAAAAGGCGGAAACACTAACCGGACGCCGGGGCAATTCATCTTCCTGGGCCTGGAGGCTTTTACCCCCCATAAGAAACCGCCCAGGCGGGATACGCACCATTCCCTCAGGGGTCGCCTCCTCCCGGGCCACGGTATCCTGTACCCCAGGTCCCTCCTTTCGGGTGGGATCCTGGCAGGAACGCCCCACTACCAGAAGCAGCAAAAGCAGAAAGATGTATCTTGAGAATGATTTTAGCTGCGGAAGGTTTTCCATAACAGTTACACGTCTGCAGCACAAATTACAACAAACCCATGAAAACCGAATTTGTCGAAATTCAACGATTCAGGCAGTGGTGGTTATGGCTGATCCTTCTCGGCAGTTTCCTGCCTTTGGCCGTATCCTTCTTCCGGAAAATAAACCGGGAAGGGGTATCGCCGGAGGACTTCTCCTTTAGCGGGTGGCTGGTGTATATTGGGATAAACGCCGTGGTTTTCCTGTTTTTCCTGGCCCTGGAATTGCGCACCGAAGTGGACTCCAAGGGTGTGCGGATGCGCCTTCGGTTTGTAGACCGCAAAGTAATCCCCTGGGAAGACGTGCAATCAGCCGAAATCATCACCTATGGCTTTGTAGGCTATGGCCTGAGGTTACTCACCAAATACGGTACAGTATTCAACATAAGCGGCAACAAAGGCCTAGCCATCCGATGCAAAGACGGCAGCCGCTACCTGGTAGGGACCCAGGAGCCGGAAAGGCTCCGGAATACCCTGCAAGCCCTCACGGCCCAACACGCTATTGCCTTTAAAGACACATCTGATCCCCTATGAAACCTCATCTGCGCATCCCATACCTTTTCCTCATTACAGTCCTGTTTTCCGCAGGCTGCCGGCAACAGCCCGAAACCGAGCCCCTGTTCCAACACGGGATAACGGCAGGCCCAACCCCGTGGACTTCCGATACCTTCGAGCCCACAGAACCGGATTTCACCTTTGCCATTATTTCCGACCTGAACGGAGGGGAGCGGCCGGGAGTTTTCAGCCGGGCCGTGGAACAGCTAAACCGCCTAGACCCTACCTTTGTGTTAAGCGTAGGGGACCTGATTGACGGGGGCACGGAAGACAGCCTCCAACTAAAACGGGAATGGGATTTTTTCGAGGCCCGCGCCTCCAGGCTCCAGATGCCCTTCTTCCACCTGGGGGGCAACCACGACCTGACCAATGTAAAAATGCGGGAATTCTGGGCGCAGCGTTTCGGCCCCAGGTATTACCACTTTGTATACGACAACGTCCTGTTCCTGATGCTGGATTCCGAAGATTATAGCGAGGCGCGCATGCATGCCATCTACCAGGCGCGGGATACAGCCCTTCGCATTCTCGATGGTGAACTACCCGGGTCCTATCCGGAATCTACCTATTACCATATGCCGGAACGGAATCTCGGCGGCATGAGCGATGCGCAACTGGCCTATTTTAAAGAGGTGTTGGAGAAATACCCGGATGTGAGGTGGACGTTCCTGTTGATGCACAAACCCCTATGGCTCCGTGAGGACGGGATGGGCCTGAGCAGGGACTATGCCCCTCTGGAAGGCCTGGAAGCTGCATTACAGGGACGCAGGTATACGGTTATTAATGGCCATTTCCACCGGCTGTCTCACCGGAAGCGCCACGGGATGGAGTATCTGATCCTGGGGACTACAGGCGGGAGCCAGGTGGCCGGGGATTCTACAGCCTTCGACCACGTAAGCCTGGTGCGGATGGATACGGTACCTGTCATAACCCATTTGCGGATGGACGGCATCCTTCAATCTGACGGACAACTCCCCCCGGGCAAGGACCCCCACAGGCCCTAGCGGGGTTACTGTTCCAGGCTTCCTGCGCTAAAGCCCTCCAATTCCCCTCCCTGGCACCTGATAACAAAGTCGATGGGGTTGCAGCATACCTCACAGTCCTCCACGTATTGCTGGGCTGGCACAGAGGTGTCGACCAGCACGGAAATGGTTTCCCAGCAATACGGACATTGAAAAAAGTGTTCCAGCACGGTAAAATGGGTTACTCAGAAAGGCTCTGATGTTCTTTTGGGGTTTCCATTGCTAGGGGAATAAGCCCCCTTCCTTGCCCCAAGGATCAAAGTACAGGATATCCCCGCAATTCACCAGCAGAAATAGAAAATTTCGGTTCCCCTGTGCGCCCGCAAACCATGCCTGCCGGCTCTTGTCAGAACTCCAGGTTCAGGAGCTGGCCGGTGAGTTGCAGCAACTGGATCTCCGCCAGTTTGGCATCGTACTTGGCCAGGTTCTTATTGGTCAGGGCATTGAGCAGGTTAATCTGCGCCTGGCGGAATTCGATGGAAGTAATCCGCCCCAGCTGGAATTGCTCGCGAGACCGTTCGAAGTTATTCTGGTTGGTCTGCACATTCTGTTCCTGGATGTGGAAGATCTCCAGGCGGTTCTCATAAATCGCCAGGGCGTTTTCAATATCGCGGGCCACTTCCAGTTCTACCTGCTTCTTGAGCAATTCCTGGTTTTCGAAGGCTATCCTGGCGTTTTTCACCCGTACCGTGGTGCCACCCCCGTCGAAAAGGTTCCAGGTCAGGGTTGCCCCAAGGGCCAAGTTATTGCTGATGGTATTGGTTCCCGGTGCGGTAAAGGCCCCAAATACCCGGGGCGGGCTCTGGGTCCTGTTCCACCCATAAGAACCGTTCAAACCAATGGTGGGGAGGTATCCGGAACGGTTAATCTTAATATCGTACTCGTTGATGGTCAGGTTCCGGGCCGTTTGCAGGATGGCCACGTTGTACTGCATGGCCGTCTCGATGTAGGCCTCCAACTGGGGCCTGGGGATAAAACGGATGACAGTATCTACCTCGAACCCGGCATTCAGATCCCGGCTCAGGACTACATTGAGGTCCCGTTTCACGTTGGCCAGTTGCTGGCGGGCGCTCAGCAGGTTTATGCTGTCATTGGTTACATCTACCTGAGCATTGAGGATATCCAGCTTGGTATTCTGGCCGAATTCAAAGGCATACTCGGCCCGGGTAATGCGGTCCCTGGAAATACGCAACGCCTCTTCGAAGATCCGCTCGTTTTCACTCAGGCGGGCGACTTCAAAGTACACGCTGAACAACTGCAGGATGGTGTTCTCGATGGTTTCCCTGGCCTGCAATTCGCTAAGGGCATACCGCTCCTTGAGGCTCTTATAGTTATAGTAGCGCCCCAACCCGTCAAAAAGGGTGTAGTTCACATTGAGGGAGCCGGTATACTGCTGGGTCTCCGCATCATTGATTTCCACATCGGGTACGGGGTTGCCGTTCTCGTCAAATTGCCCCGGGAATTCCGTCCGGCTGTTGTTGCGGCTGTAGTTGGCGCCGGCAATACCCGTCAGGGTGGGCAAATACCCGGAATTGAGAAGGCTGGCGTTGTTGTCGGCCACTTCCACCTGGTTGCGCGCCACCTGGATGCCGAAATTGTTTTCCAGGGCCAGGGTAACTGCAGTTTCCCGTGTTAGCAGGGTATCCTGTGCCCAAACGGCAGACAGCCCGCCAAGGCAGATACACAAAAGAAATAATCGTCTTATCATTTCAGATTCTTAATATTCGGCAACCCTTTCCCTGGATTTACCACTGCGGGCGCCCGGGCCTTCAGGGCCCTGAGATAAATGCGCTCCGAGGTGCTCCTCCTCCCTCTGTTCCTTAATGGCCCGCTCTACCTCTTCCTTGGTCACGGCATCCCCTGTTTTCAGCCATTTGCCCGTTACTTTAATCCGGTTGTTAAAGGAAAGCAGCAGGGGCAACATCAGCAGGGTCAGGACCGTGGCAAACCCGATGCCATAGGCGATGGAAATAGCCATGGGCTTGAGGAACTGCGCCTGTCGGCTTTTTTCCAACAGCAGCGGGGCGAGGCCCGCTATAGTGGTGGCAGAGGTCAGGAAGATGGCGCGGAACCGCGAGCGGCCGGCCTCAAAGATAGCGTCATCGAATTTCATCCCGCCGCGCAGGTTGGTGTTGAACTTACTTATTAGTACCAACCCGTCATTCACCATAATCCCGATAAGGGCAATGATTCCCAGGGTAGAGGGCATGCTGATGGGGAACCCATGGATCCAGTGGCCCCAGGCCACAGCTGTAAGGCTGAAAGGCACCAGCAGGATCAGCATAATGGGTTGGCTCAGGCTACGGAAGGTAAAGGCAATAGTGATGTAAATCAGGAGCAGCACAGTAAGGCCTGCTGTCTTCATGGAACTGGCCGTTTTGGCAGCCTCCCGGTTCTGGCCTTCATAGGATACAGCCACGGTGGGGTAACGCGAGAGGATATCCGGCAGGACGTCCTGACGGATCCAGGCCAGCATGTCGGTGGCTGTTGTGGTCTCGTCATCCTGGATATCAGCCGAAATCTGGATTTCCCGACGGCCGTCCAGGTGGTTTATGGCCACATCGCCCCGCTGGATGGAATAATTGGCGATTTCCCTCAGAGGCACCCGCTCCCCGGAAGGGGTCACAATGCGCATGTCGTCCAGATCCGTGATGGAAGAACGGTTGCTGCGGTCGTACCGGACCCATACCCGGATCTCATCCTGCCCGCGCTGGAAGCGCTGCACCGGGGCTCCGAAGAACCCGGCCCGTACCTGGTTCATGAGCGAGCGCAGGTCGAGGCCCAGCAAATAGGCGTTTTCCTTGAGGTCCAGGCGGATTTCCTTGATCCCGGCCGGGTCGTTGTCCTCCACGTCCTTAAGGAGCGCATTGTTTTCCATGGCTGCCTTGAGTTCTTCCTTGGCGCCCTTGAGTTCCTGGATATTGTTACCCAGCAGGGAGACCGATACGGGTGAGCCCCCAAAGCGCCCGCCAAACCCGTAGACCAGGCTTTCTACTCCGGTAACAGGGCCCATTAGTTCCCGGATCCTGTTCGAAACGATAACCGACCCCACCTGGTCGGGGCGTTCTTCGCCCGGCAGAAGGTTGATGGTAAGGGTAGCCTGGGAAGACCCGGGCCCTATGGACTTGATAATGTTTTCAAACATCTGTTTGCCCGTGCCCTGCAGGTATTGTTCAGTAAGCTCCTGGTTTACGATAATGGCCTTTTCCTCAATAAGATCAATGATGGAATCGGTTACCCGTTCATTGGTCCCATTAGGCATGGTCAGTTCCACCGAAACCCGGTCGCTGGCAATATTGGGGAAGAAGGAGGTGCGAACCACCCCTCCGCCAATGGAGCCCAGGGTCAGGACAAAAGCGGTGATGAAAAACGCGAAAGTGAGCACCTTGTGCTTCAGGGTAAAATGCAGGGTAGGCGTGTAGAGTTTATCCCGCATCCACATCATGAAGCGGTCTCCAATTCTGTTGATTTCGCGGAGTTTTGAAAAGGCTTTTCCCAGGAGGGTTTTAGGCCCTTTACGCTCCCGACTGAGGGCCTTGGAATGCGCCAGGTGGGCCGGGAGTATGATCAGAGCCTCCACCAGCGACACCAATAGGGTCAGGATCACAATGACCGATACCTCCCCGAAAAATTCCCCAAGGCGACCGTCCAGGAAAAAGAACACCGAAAACGCGAGTATCGTGGTTATGATGGCCGAGACAATAGGCGGGATTACCTCCATGGTCCCATCGATAGCGGCCTGTATGGGGTTTTTACCCTTTTCGTAGTGCTGGTAGATATTTTCGGCAATCACAATACCGTCATCCACCAGGATCCCGACTACAATAATCATCCCGAAGAGAGAAAGTACGTTGATGGTCACATCGAATAGGGGGGCGAAAATAAACATCCCCAAGAAGGAGATGGGCAGGCCAAAGGCCACCCAGAATGCGAGCCGGGTATTCAGAAAAAGGGAGAGGAAAATGAGGACGAGTACCATCCCCATGATAGCGTTCTCTGTAAGGAGCTGGGTCCGTTGGTTCAGGGTCACGGACTGGTCGCTGACCACGTTGAGCTGGACGTTGTTGTACTTCTGGTTAAACTCGGTGATGTATTCTTTTACCTTGTCGGCCGAGGAGAGGAGGTCTTCCGTGTTGGTACTGTTGATTGAAACGTTCACGGAAAGCTTGCCATCCAGGTAGGAAGCATTGGGCGTTTCGGAGAACCGGTCCCGTATGGTGGCCACGTCCTTCAGGCGCACGGTCTTCCCGGTGGCATCCCCCCGGATGATGAGGTGGGATAGCTCGTCCCCGTAATAGGAACGGTTGTTGGCCCGGATCAGGTATTCCTCCGTATCGGTTTTGATGTTCCCCCCGGTGACCAGGATGTTGGCGTTGGCAATGGCATTAGCCACCTCGTTAAAGGTGAGGTCATAGGCCAGCAGGCTGGTCTCGTTTACGGCAATCTCAATCTCCTCTTCCGGGAAGCCCGAAACCGTTATCTGGGAGATCCCCTCCATGCCCCGGATGTCGTTTTCGATCTGGCGGGCAATTTGCTTGAGGGTTACCAGGGGGACCTGGTCTCCGCTGATGGCAAAGTTGATGGTGGGGCGGATCGGCCGCTGTTTGGATACCACAAGGGGCTCCATGCCCGTAGGGAATGTAGGCACCTGGTCTACGGCGTTCTTGACCTCCAGGAGCATAAAGTCCACATCCCGGCCCTTTTCGATCTCGATATTGATGGTCCCGCTGTTCTCCCGGGAAACGGAAGTCACACGCTCTACCCCTTCCAGGCCCTTTAGGTTGTCTTCAATTTTCAGGACTACCCCTTCCTCGATTTCCTGGGGGGAGGCCCCGGGATAGGCAATGTTGATGGAGAGGTTCCGGGACTCCACCAACGGGAAGAAGGAGGAATTCAGGTTTTTGGCCCCGTAAATACCAAAAATCACAAAGGCGATGATCATGACATCTACCGCCACATGGTATTTGATGAAATAGGAAATCAGGTTACGCATCCGGAAAGGGTCACTTAGATTAGTTGGCAGGGGAATCTCCCTGGAAAATCTTTACCAGCATCCCTGCATAAGCACCCACTACAGGACGGGACACAATGGTGGTTCCGTCCGGAACGGCCTTCAGGACCACAGACTTATCGGTAAAGTAAACGGGCTTAACGTCCATCAGGTCCAGCACGCTGTCGCGGACTACAAAAATCTGGTCGTTCTCCAGGAGCAGGCTCCGACTGATCTCAATGGCATCGGGCTCCTCCTTGGCACTGAGGCTGGCTTCCAGGTACATTCCTTCCTTTAGGGAGCGGTCCCGGACCTCAATAAAGGCCGTAATGGTCTGGGAGGTCTGGTCTACCCGGGAGTTGATCCGCGCCACGCGGCCTGTGTAGGACTGGGTGCGCTCCAGGTTGGTCAGCTCCACGGCTTCCCCGATCCGGAGCATGTCGCTGTAGGTTTTGGGGATGGCCACCTCCAGCTCATACACCTCCGTGTCGATGAATTCGCCAAGCTTCTGCCCGGAGCGGATAAGGGTGCCTTCTGTAACAAGGGTTTCTGTCAATACCCCGGCAAAAGGGGCCCTGATATTGTATTTGGCGAGGCGTTCCTCCAGGTTCTTGACGTTGTAATAACTGGTAAGGATGCCCCGGCCGGAGATAAAATACCGCTCCTTTTCCGAGGTCATTTCGGGAAGGGCGGGCGTTACCTTATCCATATCAAACCCGCTGAGGTATTGTTGCCACTTGGGGCTTACCTCCGGGTAGTCCAGGCGCAGGTCCGGCATGATGGAGGTGATGAGGTTGTACAAATTGCTCTTGGCCGACTGCACACTGGCGCGGTACTCTGCCGCATCTATGCCTATAATGAGTTCGCCGGCCCGGTAGGCCTGGCCCGGCTTAAAGAGTTTGTTGCCGCGTTTAAAGACTCCCTGGACCTCTGAAAACAGTTCCATCCGCTGCCGGGCCACGAGGTTACCGTTGGCCGGGACCACAATGGGAATGGAAGTGTTTTGAACCGTGTCTACAAAAACGGTTTTAACCACCCGGTTTGGCCTTGGGGCCGGGGTGGTTTTACTATCGATAATAACTTTCGCAAAATAAAAAGAGAGGGCAATCAGGACGACACCCAATATCGAAAGGACGATTTTTCTTGTATCCATGCAGGCAGATTGGTCCGTTTAAGACTCCAAAACTATCCATAAGTTTAACCGGGCTTCGTTAAATAAATCATAAATACCCTTGAACAAAAAAAGGGCGCCCGAAAGCGCCCCTCCAACAGCTACGTTGAAAACTAACCTAATCACTCATTGTCAACGTCGTCAAATTTCGTGTCCGCCATCCGGGTACGGGAAAAGTTCAGGTTGCGGTAATCGATATCGGCCTTCTCCACGTCGTAATCGAAGACCAGAAGTTGCCGGGTATTGATTTTCCCGAGGTTTTGGTAATTGTCAAAGTCGTTGTGCTGCAATTGCAGGACCTCCAGGCTGGCCAGGTTCTCAAAACTCTCCGGAATAGCCCCACCCAGTTTGTTGTTGGACAGCACCAGCTCGCGCAGGGCGGTCAGTTTCCCAATGCTCTCCGGGATATCCCCAAAGAGTTGGTTGTCGAACAGGCCTAAAACCTCCAGCTTCTCATTCTGCCCGATGCCGTCGGGGATCCGCCCGTAAATCATGTTACTGGAAAGGTTCAGAATCTCCAGGTGTCCGAGCTCCCCGATCCGGGCCGGGATGCGGCCTGAAAGGAAGTTGTTGAACGCTGAAAGTTCCTTGAGGTCCTTCATATCGCCCACCGTCTCCGGGATCTTTCCCTTCAGGCGGTTCATCTCTATTTTCAGCACCTGGAGTTTCTTCAGGTTAAAAACGGTTTCGGGCAACTGGCCGGTGAGGTTGTTGAATGCGAGGTTCAGTATGCGCAGCTCGCTCAGTACCCCTAGGGTCTCCGGCAGGGGACCCATCAGGTTATTGTGAAACAATTCCAGGGCCACTACATGGCCATCCTCTACGGTTACCCCATACCAGTCGGCAACCGGGGTATCCGGGTTCCATTTCCGAACCCAGTGGAGGCCGTTGGTCCCCCTGAAGAGATCCATCAGGGCC
Source organism: Robiginitalea sediminis (assembly GCF_002198115.1). Classification (GTDB taxonomy): domain Bacteria; phylum Bacteroidota; class Bacteroidia; order Flavobacteriales; family Flavobacteriaceae; genus Robiginitalea; species Robiginitalea sediminis. The sequence goes on from NZ_NGNR01000001.1 coordinate 81,758, forward strand.
TCTTTCTCCTGCTCAGGGATTTGGGCAAACCCGCTTTGCAGACCCAGGCCCAAGGCTACTACCGTTAAAAACCAAACGACACGCATTATAACTTTTTCTTATAGTATAACGATGTATTTTCCTACAATATTACAAATTCCTACATACGGGCCCTCTTTTTAAACGCCCTATCTTCAGAAAATGTTGTGAAAATTCGATAACCAGTGGTGAAATGGAAATTCCCCTTAGCCGAGGGAGTCCAGCTCGGCAGAAAGGGCTGCCCAATCTTCCATTAATCCCTCCAGGATTGCTTTACGCTGCTGGTACGTATCGAAGAATTCCGGGTCGGAAACCGTCTTGTCGTATTCCATCTGCAGGGCGTAATCCATCTCCCCGATTTCCTTTTCCAGCCCGGCAATTTTGGTTTCCAGGGTCCCAAGGCGGTTTTTCAGGGAGCGTTTCCGCTTGCGCGCCTCGTAATTCTCCGCACCATCCGATGGCGCCTGTTCGTTTTTCGAAACGGTAGGTACTGCTTCCCCTTTTTCAATACTGCGGAAATCCTCCGCCTTCCGCTCTTTCAGGTAAAAGTCGATATCCCCCAGGTAGGGTTTGATCCCGCCATCGCGGAACTCGTAAACCTGATTGGTAAGCCCCTGCAGGAAATCCCGGTCGTGGGAGACCAGGATGAGGGTCCCTTCAAAATGCTTCAGGGCTTCCTTGAGTACTTTCTTGGAAGGGATGTCCAGGTGGTTGGTCGGTTCGTCCATGACCAGGACGTTGAAGGGTTGCAGCAGCATGCGCGCCAGGGCCAGTCGGTTGCGTTCCCCACCGGAAAGTACCTTTACCGGCTTCTCCACATCGTCGCCCCGGAAAAGGAAAGCACCCAGGATATCCCGGACCCTGGGGCGGGTTTGTTCGGTAGCGGCATGGATCATGGCATCCTCCACCGTTTGGGACCCTTCCAGGAAGTCTGCCTGGTTCTGGGCAAAATACCCGATCTGTACGTTGTGGCCCAGGGTACACCCGCCCTGGTAGTCCAGATCCCCGACCAGGATCCGGGCCAGGGTGGTCTTGCCCTGTCCGTTTTGCCCCACAAAGGCAATTTTACTGCCCCGCTCCACCAGCAGGTCTATATCCTGCAGGACGGTGTTAGACCCATAGGTCTTGGAGAGGCCTTCCAGTTCCGCTACCACCTTTCCCGGGCGGACAGAAACCGGAAACCGCAGGTTCATGACCTGGGAATCTTCCATATCCACCTCAATGCGCTCCATCTTGTCCAGCTTCTTGATCAGGGACTGGGCCATGGAGGCTTTGGAGGACTTGGCACGGAACCGTTCAATGAGGCGTTCGGCCTGCTGAATCTCGCGTTGCTGGTTCTTAAGGGCACTGAGTTGCTGTTGCCGGATTTCTTCCCGCATCTCCAGAAAAGCCGTGTAGGGCTTGCGATAGTCGTAAAGCCGACCCAGGGAAATCTCGATGGTCCTGTTGGTGACCTGGTCCAGGAACATCCGGTCGTGGGAAACCAACACCACGGCCCCGGGAAACTGCCTCAGGAATTCCTCGAGCCAGATGATGGAATCGATATCAAGGTGGTTGGTAGGCTCGTCCAGGAGCAAGAGGTCGTTTTCCTGCAGCAGGAGCTTGGCCAGTTCCACCCGCATGCGCCACCCTCCGGAGAATTCCGTGGTCTGGCGCTGGAAATCGGTACGTTGAAACCCGAGGCCCATCAGGATTTTCTCGGTTTCCCCCTGATAGCGGTACCCCCCTATCAGCTCAAAGCGGTGGGTAAGTTCACTCAGGTCCACCATAAGCTGATGGTAGGCCTCGCTGTCGTAATCCGTACGGGTGGCCAAAGAGGCATTTACCTGTTCCAGGGCCGCCTCCACCTGCTGGATTTCCCCAAAGGCCGTATAGGCTTCCTGGAGAACCGTCCGGCCCTTTTCAAAGTCCAGGTCCTGTTTCAGATACCCCAGTTTCAGGTCCTTTTCCCGGGCAATGGTCCCGCTGGAGGGCTGCATTTCGCCTGAAAGCAGGCGCAACAGGGTCGATTTCCCGGCCCCGTTCTTGCCGATGAGCCCCACGCGGTCGCCCGGCCCCAGTTGAAAGGACAGGTCCTCAAAGAGGGTTTCCCCTGAAAATTGGACACCGAGTTTATGGACGTTTACCATCTGGACATATTACAGGGCAGGGGCCTGTGGATTGCGGTTGCAAAAGTCCGAAAAAAAAAGCAGACGGGCACCAGGCCTAAGGGCGCCTGGCTTTGCGGTAGTATCTTTCAATATCCATATCTGCAGGCAAAGGGCGACCTTTTGAGATGAAGGCCCAGAGACAGGAAGCCGCATACGGGGCAATGAGTACCCCGCGGGAACCCAGGCCGTTGACCAGGTATAGGTTGGGATGCTCCGGGTGCCGGCCCACCAGGGGCCTGCGGTCCGGCACCGTTGGGCGTATTCCGGCTTGCTGGGCCTCTACCTCATAGGGGCAGCGGATAAAGGTATCTAGCCGTTCCAAAAGGGTTTCGCGGGCCTTGGCCGTAGTGTCCTGGGAATAGTCGTTCCAGGCATAGGTGGCACCAACCCGGTACCGATCCCCGCCCAGGGGGATGATGAACGCCCCGGATTTGATCACGGCTGCTTCCCGGAGCTCCGGGGCCCGGATGGTCAGTAATTCCCCTTTGGTACCCTGCAGGGGCAGGTCCGAGAAAAAGGGGTTCTGCAACATCCCGTACCCTTCGCAAAAAATGACCCCCCGGGCCTGGATTCCCTTATAGGAGATGCCTGTAGGGTGGAACTCCAGGGCCTCGTATTCGAAGGACTCCGATAAAAGGTGGCCCTCCCGGTGCAGGCTTTTGCTGTAGGCCTCCAACAAGGCGGCGGTATCCACTTTCCCTGTATGCTTTACCCTGCCGTAGCCAAATGGGGCATCCAGCGCCGGGTTCTCATTTGGGATGATCCGGGGCTCCAGAAAATCGGCAAGCCCGGGTTTGTCTGCAGCCTCAAACCAGGCATTTTGCTCTCCCGCCGAGGCAAACCGCCGCATTACCGGGAGTTTGGCATCCACACGGATCCCCAGGCGCGCTTCCAGGTTGGTGTACAGGGGAATGGAATGCGCCATGAGCTCCCCGCCCTTCCAGCTGAGGTTTAACCTTTTCAGGACCACCGGGTTGTAAAGCCCCCCTGCCACCCGGGACGCACGCTGGGAGCGGTTGTCGAATAGCCGGAAACTCTGGCCGGCTTCCCTCAGGGTTTCGGCCATGGCCATCCCGGCCAGGCCGCCGCCTACAATGAGATAATCCACCATGGGGCAAAGGTAGGGAAGTTCCTTGGGGCGCATAAAAAAAGATCCCGGCCAAATGGGCCGGGACCTTGATTCGATTGAATTGGAAAATCGTAGTTCTTGCTGGCCCTCCGGCCAGCGGGGCAAGGGTTAATACGCCCACATATCCTGTTCGCGGTTGCGGATCTGTTCTTTGATCCGCTCCGATTCCAGGAGTTGGAACAGGGCGTTGTCTGCGATGTAGTCGCGGATTTCCCTGTCGCCATGAACGTTGTCTTCCTTATAGATGACCCCGTTAAACCGCCGCGCGTTGAGCAGCATATCGAAGGATATGGGCTGGGCGGAATTGCGTTGGTTGAACACCTTTGCCTCATGCAGGATCTGGCGGGCACTGGGGTACCAAACCCAGAACAGTTCCACCAGGGCGTCTTCCGGGGCCATGGTATCGTCGTCGATAAAGTTGACGTCCGGGGCCACCGGGGCAATCCCCAGCAGTCGGTACTTCAGCTCGCCCTGCCGTTTGTCGAAATACCAGATCCCTTTGACACGGTACTCCTCAATATCGGCGGCAGTAAGCTCCCTGCGGTTGATGAACTCCGGAGAAATCTGCTCCCCGGCGTTGAGTTGCTCGTACCCCAGGTCCGTGGTATCCACTTTCTGGAGGGTGTATTTCAGGTCTTCGAACTTACGCTTCTCGGTAAAGTACGAATCCACATATACATCGCTGAGCTTCCCGTTTTTGATGTTCTTGATCAGCACATGATACAGCGACCGGCGGTCCGGCGCGATATCGATGGTGTCTGTGGGGTAGTACAGCGGGAAGTTCACCCGCTCGTCCAGGTCAATGGTTTCCCACACGGTCTTGGACCAAAGGATATCCCTGTCGTCTACGTAGCCGTAGTCCAGGGGCTTATCGTTGTCCAGTTCCTTCTGGGCTTCGGTCCGTACCCCGATCTGTTCCGGCTTCTTCGCGTTGAGGATGTTGGCCTGGGCCATTCCGGCTGCCGGAAGCACTGCGAGTACCCCGAGTGTTACTATTCGTTTCCAATTCATGGTTTTACCCTCTTGTATTTATGGTTTAGGTAACCGGCGGGCGGGCCGGCGGGCCCGCCCTTCGGTTTAGCACATTCTAGTTGGTGATCTCCACGAATACGGGAGATACCTTCTTCAACTTGTAACTCTTGTTATTGGTAATATAAGCCTGGATATCGAAGATCTGTACGGCATCGCCGCGCTTCACACGAGCCAGGGCAGATTTGGCGCGGGCATCGAGTTTGTTGCCCTGTACGTTAACCGTGGGCTGGCCCGGCACCTTAAACTTGAAGCCACTGACTTCCAGGTTCAGGTCGAAATCGAAATCCTCCAGCATGGCGCCGATGGTAGACAGTTCCAGGTTGCGTTTCGGCATCTGGATACTACCGGTCTCGCCACGTACGGCACCTTCAGGACGCGGGATATCCTTGATACGGAACTCGCTGCGCGTGCTGATGTTCTGACCGTCGGGCAGGGTACCACTGGCCGTAATGGTCACGGTACGCCCGGTTCCGGGGTTCATCACGTAGTTGCTGCCGCTGCGCTTGCTCAGGCCGGCGGCCGAAGCCGTTACCTTGTTGTCCGGGATACCGGGGATGGAGATGGTCATGGGGTTGGCCACTCCGCGGTATACCACGTTCATCTTGTCGGCAGAAATTACCGCTGCATTCGGCTTGGAGATGGTAGAGAAGGAGTTCTTAACCGGAACTTCAGTCTCGGCACCGTCCTGCATGTAATACAGCATACCGGCAATTTCGTGGTCTCCCGGGTTGCCTGCTCCGATGAGCATTTCAACCCCACCTTCCTTCAGGCGGTAATCCGTCCCTTCGGACAGTTTGCGACCGTCCAGGGTGAGCTCGGCGCGAACCGGCTTGGCAGACTTGTCGGTCTTGCCCAGTACCAGGCTTCCGCTGAATTTCTCCCCGGCGTAGAAGGCCGATTTCTCAGACTCCAGCAGGGTGGAGAAGTTGGAAAGGGATACCTGGCTGGTCAGCTCGCCTTGCAGCATGGCTTTCAGGGCAGCCTCCTCGGTTGCCTTGATATCAGATTGCAGGGAAGTGAGCTTGGTCAGGGAGGCGATAAGCGGGAAGCCTTCGTAGTGATAGTTGATCCAATCTACTTTGGCCCCGTCGCGACGCGCCACCTTACCGTTTTCGTCCCCGGTCTCGAAACGGGTTTCAACCGCTTCTTTTACGTCCGGGAAACCATCACCGAGGATACTGACCACCTGGGTCCGGTACTCATTGATCCGATTCATGAATTCCTGACCGGTAGGTCCGAGCTTATCGCCCTGGAAAAATTTCTGATCCAGGTAGTCGGACTTGTCCATGACCTGATAGTCGGTCGGGTCTTCGATGTCCTTAACCATTTCAGCCTTGAGGTCCTCGAGCCAGGTGTAGTACTCCTGGGAGAGCTGCTTGATCTGCTGAGCGTCTTTGTAGAGCTCCGCATACTTGGCAGCATCCTCTCCGGCTTTGGTTTCGAGGCTTGCGAGGAACGCTGCGTTGTTCTCGCTTGCCTTTTCATTGGAGGCTTCCAGCTTGGCATTCATCAAGCCGAAGGCGGCCAGAACCTCCTTACTCATATTTAAAGCCAACATCGCGATGAAGATCAAGTACATAAGGTTGATCATCTTCTGACGTGGTGTTTGTTTTCCTGATGCCATTGTGTCTAATCAGTTGTTAATAGTTACTTTGATTTGGGATTTTTGCTAGAACAACACGATTAGTTTCTGTTCATGGCAGACAGCATACCTCCGTAAACGCCGTTCAGGGAAGAAAGGTTGCTGGCCAGGGATTCCATCTGATCTTTGAGGGCTCCTGCATTCTGTACCACTTCCTCGTTGATGGAAGCCTGACGGGAGGCATTCTCCAACTGAACCTTGTAAAGGCTGTTCAGGGATTCCATTTGAGAAGCGGCCTGAGAGAGCTCGTCGTTGTATTTCTTGGTAGACTGGATGGCATCGGCAGTCGGGGCAATGCCTTTGGCAGCACCTTCGAAGTTGCGGATGCTCTCGCCCAGGCTGGTCATCAGCTCGGCGTCGATGTTGGCTTCTTTCAGCAGCTCATCGAGCTTCTTGGAAAGCAGACCTTCGGCTTCCTTGGCCTCGGCAGCAGCATTCTTACCACCTTTGGATTGTCCTCCGGAAAGTTCCGGGTACACCAGGGACCAGTCGTATTCGTCGTCTACCGGTTCAAAGGCGCTTATCGCGAAGATCAGGGCTTCGGTAATAAGACCTACCGCGAGAAGCAGACCACCGGTAAGGGGGCCAAACTCCCAGTGAAGGATCTTGAACAGGGCCCCGATGATTACCACCGAAGCTCCAAGGCCGTAGGCCATGTTAAAGAGCTTTTTTGTTGATTTAGATTGTGCCATAATTTGAAATTTAAATGAAGATTGAAGTTAACAATAAGTATTTGGTTGCGTTTGTTCGGTTTTGAATACCGGGGGATGTTTACTGGGTTGAATCTTCTTCTCCCATGTAATCCTGTACGGTGCGGAAGCCAATGTAGCTCCGGGCCGAATCCCTGTATTCGTAATCTCGCGTACTCACCTGAAGGAAGTACGCCACATCCTTCCAGGACCCACCCCGGATCACTTTCCGGGTGTTGTTCTGGGTATCCGCATTCGGGTTCATTGTGGATGCGTACTCGTAGGAACCGGAATAATAGCTGGAGTTGGTCCACTCCGAAACGTTTCCGGCCATATTGTAAAGGTTGTAATCGTTGGGCTCGTAAGACTTGGCCTCTACGGTGTAAAGGGCCTGGTCTGCGGCGTAGTCCCCACGCTGCGGCTTGAAGTTGGCCATAAAGCAGCCGGTATCGGAGATCACGTACGGGCCACCCCAGGGGTAGGTCCCCCCTTCGATGCCCCCGCGGGCTGCATATTCCCACTCGGCCTCGGTAGGCAGGCGGAACTGGTTCACAAACTGTTTACCGCGCTCGCGCTGGTCATCGTTCTTGTATTTGGTACGCCAGTTGCAGAACGCCTTGGCCTGGGTCCAGGACACCCCAACTACCGGGTAGTCGCTATAGGCATCGTGCCAGAAATAATCGTTGTGCATGGGCTCATTATAGGAGTACTCAAAGTCGCGGATCCAGACGGTGGTGTCCGGGTAGATGGACGTCTCCTCCTTGCGGATGAAATCCTTCCGGCGGCCGGTCTTGGCCCGGGCGGCGGCTTCGATATCCATCCAGGTATACTTATAAACGAGCTTGGTTACATCTATGGTGCGCTGCCCGTTGTATGCCTCTTCCTCAGGGATGTACATGGAGTCCATCACCTCGGCATAGTACTCGTCCGGGTAATCGGAGGTATCCCATACCAGGTCCTCATCCTTGTTGAGGGCGCGGTTTTCGAAATAATCCTCCCCGAAACCGTAATTGTCCATCATGTACTTGTCGTACACAGACAAGTTGGCGGTATCGGCATCCTTAAAGGCATATTGCCCGATCCCGTCGTCTTCCGGGCCCAGGCCGAGCTCGTCGGCCAGGATGGCCAGCTTGCTGCGCACAACCGAATCCTTTACCCATTCCACGAACTGACGGTATTCGCTATTGGTAATCTCGGTGTCGTCCATATAAAAAGACCGGACGGTAACAGTCTTGGTAGGGGCATTGAGCAGGTTGCCCATATCTTCTTCGCTTTTACCCATTATAAAGGAACCCCTTGGGATGAGTTCCATGCCATACGGTTTTTCTGGGTACCATTTTTTCCCGCGAACGCCTACCAGTTCCCCTTTTGATTTGGAACCACAGCTACTCAGCAAAAAAACACACGCTAAAGATGAAAACAATAGCTTCTTCATACGTTAGGTCAATTTCGGTTAAGATTGTACGGTACTATCTTTTAATTATTCACTAAAACTTAAAAACGAATAATTTATTGTACGATAGCGCCTAATCTCGCTAATTCAATGTCGGTTTAGTTGAAGCCTTTCTTGTAGGCCTTGAACCACCGTTCCGGGATGTTCTGATCGCAGGCGTCCAGGTAGTCCCTCTCGGTGCAAGGTAATAACGCCGTTGCATTGGATTTAGTATGCCCTGTGAGCAGGTTTGGTACCTCCACCCACCAACGGGAGGTCAGGGCGCTTTTGTAGAAGTGCAGTTCTTCGGAATCGCAGGGTACGATGTAGTGGGTAAAATCCGGGTTGGATTCCGAAGGATTTTCGCTAACGCGGAAGTTGTGCCCTTCCAGGAAATACCAGATCATCTGGGCTACCAGCTGGAAGGACTGGGGGTTGTTTTCAATTTCGAAGATCCCGAGGGCAGCTATCCGGTCGCCCATACCCGCATACCGGGTAATGGCGCAGATTTCCCGCCCGGTAAACCCATTGGGCGAGAAGTGTTCGCTCATCCCCATTTCGCAGGCACGCACGGCACGGGCATCGATGCTCACCAGATGGGCGTTGCGCAGTACGGGCTCGGCAAGGGCCACGTCGGCCGTGATTTCCCCCAAGCGGTAGGCGTCGAAAAAGAGCCGTTCCATCAGGTCCACTTCTTCCTGGGCATTGAAGTAACTCTGGTACCCGATATTGGAAAAATTAAACAGGTTGTTCGGCTTGTCTGTAATGATCCGGCTCATGTAGGAATTGGAGGAGATCAGTTCCTCATCGGCGCCGAAGTCGAAGCGGCTGTCTACCGAAACCAGGTTGACCATGTCTTTTATACCGTCGAAGGCGCGGTACATCGGGTAGGTAATATCCTGGGTGGCCCCCAGGACAATCGGGATGATTCCCTCCTCCAGGAGTCCGGCCATAATTTCGCGCACCACGAAGTAGGTGTCATCCACGGTTTCCCCCTCATCGATATCCCCCAGGTCTATAATCGTATCGTTCCAGTTCCCCAGCATGAGGCGGTAGAGCTGCAGGCGGAGCTCCTCCAGGTCCAGGCGGTTGTGCTTCTTGATAAAGGCATTGCGGGACTCGAATACCCCCACTATGGCAAAGGTAGCCCCGGCCAGTACCGGGAGGCCATCCTGTTCGGTATGCTTATAGATAAGCTGGCCCAATGCCTGGGGAGGCATCAGTTCGCAATGGGCCAGGACTTTTTGGGAGACGGGTTGGAGAAAATCGAATGCCATGGGCCCTATACCTTATTCTATTATACTAGCTTTTTTTCTTGGGTTTGCGTTTGGAGAGCAACTCCTGGGCCTGTTCCAGGGTCATACTTTCCGGGTCTGTATCCTTGGGGAGGTTTACCCGGGTCCGGCCTTTGATCAGTACCAGGTTGCCCCAGCGACCCTTTTCGATCCGCACCTCGGCCTCGGGCCACTGCCGGACCTGTTTCTCCCGGTCCTTCTGCAGCTTGTCTTCAATCAATTCGGCGATATCCGAATCGGAAAGGTGGTCGAAGTCGTATTTCTTACCCACGTTAATAAACATGTCGTCCCATTTGATAAAAGGCCCGAACCTCCCTTTTCCCTTGGTCACGGGTTTGCCCTGGTACTCCGCAATGGGGGCGTCTGCCTTTTCCTTGGCCCGGATGAGCTCAGCAGCGCGCTCAAGGTCCACATCGAAAACACCCTCGTCCTTATCCAGGGAAACAAATTTCTTCCCGTAGCGCACATAGGGTCCGTAGCGGCCCACATTGGCTTCTACTTCCATCCCCTCGTAGGTGCCCAGTTTCCGGGGCAGCTTGAACAGGTCCATGGCCTCCTCGTAAGTAATGGTCCCTATGGACTGTTCCGGGAGCAGACTGGCAAAAAGCGGCTTCTCCTCCTCCTCGGCCGTCCCGATCTGCACCATAGGGCCAAAGCGGCCCAGCCGTACCGAAACCTGCCGGCCGGTCTTGGGGTCTGTCCCCAGGATGCGTTCGCCCTTGGCCCGGTCTGCATTTTCCTCCACGTCCTCCACGGTTGGGTGGAAGTCTTTATAAAAGGTACGGAGTACCTGCTGCCAGTCTTCGTCACCCGCAGCGATATCGTCGAAATCCTTTTCCACCTTGGCGGTGAAATTGTAGTCCAGGATATTGGCAAAATGGCTTACCAAAAAGTCGTTCACAATCATGCCGATGTCCGTGGGAACCAGTTTGCCCTTGTCCGAGCCCACCAGTTCCGTGAGGTCTTTGCCCTGAATCTGGCCGGCTTCCAGCACCAGCTGGCGGTAGGCCCGCTCCTGCCCTTCCACACTTCCCTTTTCCACATACCCACGGTTCTGGATGGTAGAGATGGTGGGGGCATAGGTAGAGGGCCGGCCAATGCCTAGTTCCTCGAGTTTCTTGACCAGAGAGGCTTCCGTATACCGGTAAGGCGGCCGCGTAAAGCGTTGGGTGGCGGTGATATAGTTACACTCCAGGCGGTCTCCCTTGCTCATGGCCGGCAACATGCCGTCCTGCTCTTCCAGATCCTCCTCATCCTTGCCTTCGAGGTAGACCTTTAAAAACCCGTCGAATGTGATGACCTCCCCGCTGGCATTGAAAAGGGCATCCTCCCGGTTGTTTCGTATCCGGACATTGGTGCGCTCCAGGCGGGCATCGGCCATCTGGGAGGCCAGGGTCCGCATCCGGATGAGTTCGTATAGGCGGGATTGGTCCCGATCCAGGTTGGGGTTCTGCAGGCGCATGTCCGTGGGGCGGATGGCTTCGTGCGCCTCCTGGGCCCCCTTTGTTTTGGAGCTGAACTGGCGCACCTTGCTATAGTCTTCCCCATAGGCCTCCACAATGGCATCTTTGGCGGCTTGTATGGCTTCCCCCGAAAGGTTCACACTATCGGTACGCATATAGGTTATAAGCCCGGCCTCGTATAAGCGCTGGGCCACCTGCATGGTGCGTGCCACAGAAAAATAGAGTTTCCGGGATGCCTCCTGTTGGAGGGTAGAGGTGGTAAAGGGCGGAGCGGGAGATTTTTTGGCAGGCTTGCTCTCGAGGCTGTCCACACTGAAGGCGGCATCGGACACGGATTGCAGAAAGGCTATGGCGGCCGATTCATCTGCAAAGGTCTCGTTCATCCGGGCGCGGAAAACACTCCCGCCTTCGGTGCGGAATTCCGCCACTACCCGGAAACTGCTCTCCGGGTTGAAGGCTTCGATTTCCCGTTCGCGCTCCACAATAAGCCGGACCGCTACGGACTGTACCCGGCCGGCGGAAAGGCCTGGCTTGATTTTTTTCCAGAGTACCGGCGAGAGTTCATACCCCACCAGGCGGTCCAGGATCCGGCGCGCCTGCTGGGCATTGACCAGGTCGTAGTTAATGGTGCGCGGGTTTTCGATGGCCTTCTGGATGGCCGACTTGGTAATGGAGTTAAAAACAATCCGGCGGGTCTTGTCCCGGTCGAGTTTCAGGGTCTCGGCCAGGTGCCAGGAAATGGCTTCCCCTTCCCGGTCCTCATCGCTCGCCAGCCAGATGGTTTCGGCTTTGGAGGCGAGCTCCTTGAGTTTCTTGACCAGGGCTTTCTTTTCCTTGTCTACGACGTATTTAGGAGTGAAGTCCTTTTCTACGTCAACCCCGAGTTCCCGGGAGGGCAGGTCTGCAATGTGGCCGAAACTCGAGGTCACCTTGAAATCCTTTCCCAGGAATTTCTCAATGGTTTTAGCCTTTGCGGGCGACTCTACGATGACCAGGTTCTTTGCCATTCAATGCGCGTTTTGGTTCACAAAAGTATGGCAATTTTTTTATAGGTACCCCCAGGGCCCTTCCGGATTGTCCCGGAAAAAGGCCGCAACGAGACATCCGCCCGCCTCCCTTAAGGCGGGAAGATTCAGTCTTTCAGCGAAAGGGTGCTGACCCATTCCAGCCCCGCCTCACTATAGGAATACTGTAAAAGTTCCCCGTCCCCCACCATCAGCAGGCGCTCCTGCAGCGGGATAACATCGTAGGCGTCAACTTCCTGGAACTGCCCCAGCAGTTGCAGGTCCATGATGTCGGTTTTATCGTAGACCTTCAGGCCGGAAGACCCGTCGCAGACAAAAAGCTGGGTTCCCTTCAGGCCCAGGCCGTAGGGTTCATCCAGGGGGTATTGCACCGCGAGTTCCGGGCGGGTGATATCCGATATGTCCACGATGAACAGGCCGCTTTCCAGGGCGCCACACCCGTTACCTCCCCGGAGGGTCACATAGGCATATTGCCCGTCTACCACCACCGGGTCGCAGGCTGTGCCATGCTGGAATTCCGATACAAAGGTGGGGGTGGCAGGGGCGGTGATATCGTAGATGTACATCCCGCGCATGCTGCCCAGAAATAAATGGTCGCCGTAGTTAAAAATGGTTTCAATATCGAAACCGGCAAAGACGTCCTCCAGGGCCACCGGGGCTTCCAGGTCCGAGATGTCAAAGACGTTGATGGTATGGCTGTCTACGGCATAGAGGTAGTCTGCCACAATCTTGAACCGGGCCAGGGACCCGCCTTGCCCGGTATCGGCACTGGCGGCATCGGCAAACATCAGGACCTCCTCGTTCATCCGCTGACGCACCTCCTCTACCCTGCGCCGTTCCGAGGTCACCTCCCACCCAACCTGGATTTCAGTTTGGGGGTCCCAGTCTCCATATTCGATAAGGTCTGCCTCCAGGGGCCAGGCAAAATAGGATTGCAGGACACCCTCCAGGCGGGCAACGGGCCGGATATTCCCCATATCCGAAATATCCAGAACCACCAGGTCGGAGAGGCTGTCGGCAAAGAGGTAATCCCCCTTCACCGAGATATCCACGTTGCCGGGGATGCGTATAAAACCGGTTTTTCTGGGGGATGCAGGATTGCTGTTGTCAATAACATGCACGCCTTTGTAGGGTTCGTTCACAAAAACATAATCCGCATAGGCATAGATCTTCCCGGACTGCGCAATGGGCTGGGGGGCTACAATATCGAGGCTGTTGCTGAAGTCCTCGAGGGTCATGGTCAGGGGTCGGGCTACCAGGTAGTCCGCAAACTCGGGGTTGTCATCCTTTTCACAGGAGGACAGGCCGGCGGCAAGGGCAACTGCCAGCAGGATTCGAAGCGATTTCATAACCGTTTGTTTTTGGGGCTGTATCCCAAAGATACAACGCAGGCAGCCCCGTTGCGTTTTTGCAAAAATTTAATTTCTGCCAAATTGTCACTTCTATGCCGAAGTCGTATCTTTGCCTCCCTGCCGGAAAAAGGGAAACATGGAAAAGATCATAGACGAAGCCATACAGGGCAGCGCCCTGGAAACACACGGGCGGCAGACCAATGCCCGGAAACTGTACATAGAGAGCTACGGCTGCCAGATGAATTTTTCGGACAGCGAAATCGTGGCGTCCATCCTGGCCGGGGAGGGGTTTAACACCACCCCCAAAATGGAAGAGGCAGACCTCATCCTGGTCAATACCTGCTCCATCCGTGACAAGGCGGAGCAAACCGTCCGCAAGCGCCTGGAGCAGTTCAACACCCTGAAAAGGGAGAGACCCTCTATTAAGGTAGGGGTCCTGGGCTGCATGGCCGAACGCCTGAAAGCCCAACTCCTGGAAGAGGAAAAGATCGTCGATATGGTGGTAGGGCCCGATGCCTACAAGGACCTGCCCAATTTGGTGAGGGAAGTAGACGGGGGCGCGCAGGCGGTTAACGTTATCCTCTCCAAGGAGGAGACCTACGGGGACGTTTCCCCGGTGCGGCTGGCCTCCAACGGCGTAACGGCCTTTGTCTCCATTACCCGCGGGTGCGACAATATGTGCACCTTCTGCGTGGTCCCGTTTACCCGGGGCCGGGAACGCAGTCGCGACCCCCAGTCCATCCTGGAGGAAGTGGGCACGCTCTGGGAGCAGGGCTTCCGGGAAGTGACCCTTCTGGGCCAGAACGTAGACAGCTACCTCTGGTATGGGGGAGGGCTCAAAAAGGATTTTGAAAAGGCGAGTGCCATCCAGAAAGCCAGCGCGGTGACCTTTGCCGGGTTGCTGGACCAGGTGGCCACGGCCTACCCGGGGATGCGGATCCGCTTTTCCACCTCCAACCCCCAGGACATGACCCTGGAGGTAATCGAGACCATGGCCCGCCACCGGAATATCTGCAAGTACATCCACCTGCCGGTTCAGAGCGGGAGCGACCGCATCCTGCAGGCCATGAACCGCCTGCACACCCGGAAGGAGTATATGGAACTGATAGACAACATCCGCCGGATTATCCCGGAATGCGGGATCAGCCAGGACATGATTGCCGGCTTCCCCACCGAGACGGAGGAGGACCACCAGCAAACCCTGTCCCTGATGGAGTACGTCAAATACGACTTCGGCTTTATGTTTGCCTATTCGGAGCGGCCCGGAACCCTGGCGGCCCGGAAGATGGAGGACGATGTGCCGGAGGCCGATAAAAAACGCCGGCTCCGTGAAATCATCGAGCTCCAGCAGCAGCACAGCCTCTGGCGCAACCAGCAACACCTGGGCCAGGTGGAGGAAGTCCTCATAGAAGGGCCTTCCAAACGGTCCGACGCCCACTGGATGGGGCGCAATACCCAGAATACAGTGGTGGTCTTCCCCAAGGAAAACTACCGCAAAGGGGAATTGGTCAATGTCCGGATCGAAGACTGTACCTCGGCTACCCTGCTGGGGACAGCCGTCGGGTATTCAAATTCGTGAACAACACCATGGAAAACATACAGGTCATTAAACAACGGTTTGAGATTATCGGGAACGATACCAAGCTCAACCGCGCCCTGGAGAAAGCCATACAGGTGGCACCGACGGATATTTCCGTCTTGGTTACGGGGGAGAGCGGCGTTGGGAAGGAAGCCATCCCAAAGATCATCCACTCCCTTTCCCACCGCAAGCACGCCAAGTACATAGCAGTAAACTGCGGGGCCATCCCTGAGGGGACCATAGACAGTGAACTTTTCGGGCATGAAAAGGGGGCCTTTACCGGGGCTACCCAAACGCGCAGCGGGTATTTCGAAGTGGCAGACGGGGGCACCATCTTCCTGGACGAGGTGGGGGAGCTGCCCCTGACCACCCAGGTCCGCCTGCTGCGGGTGTTGGAAAACGGGGAGTTCCTCAAAGTGGGTTCCTCACGCGTCCAGAAGACCAATGTCCGTATTGTAGCAGCTACCAATATCAATATGATAGAGGCCATCCAGAAGGGTAAGTTCCGGGAGGACCTCTACTACCGCCTCAGCACCGTGGAAATACACATCCCGGCCCTGCGCGAACGCCAGGGAGACATCCACCTGCTCTTCCGCAAATTCGCCTCGGATTTCGGGCAGAAGTATAAAATGCCTACCATCCGCCTGGAGGACGATGCCGTGCAATTGTTGGAACACCACCGCTGGCCGGGCAATATCCGGCAGCTGCGCAACATAGCCGAGCAACTCTCCGTCCTGGAACAGGACCGGTCTGTTTCGGCAGCCACCCTGAGGTCTTATCTCCCGGATGCCGGGAGCAACCTGCCTGCCGTGGTGGCCACCCGCCGCTCAGAAGGCGATTTCAGCAATGAGCGGGAAATCCTCTACAAGGTCCTCTTCGACATGAAGTCGGACCTGAACGACCTGAAGAAACTGACCCTGGAGTTGCTCAAGCACGACGATGCCGAAAAAGTACAGGAGGAGCACGGCTCCCTGATCCGTAAAATCTACGGGGAGGCCGAGGATGCCGTGGAGGAGAGCAGCGCGGTAGCCGTCCTGCCGGCAGCACCGGACCCGGAGATAGAGGCCCCCGTGCCCCAGGCTCCGGCCGAGGACCGGTACCACTTTGCCGAAGAGATAGAAGAGGAAGAAACCCTATCTTTACAGGAAAAGGAAATCGAACTGATTGCCAAAGCCCTGGAGCGCAACAAAGGGCGTCGGAAGGCTGCGGCCTCCGAACTGGGGATTTCCGAACGCACCCTGTACCGCAAGATCAAACAATACGACCTGTAAGATGGCTGCCAGACCCTTTTTGTTCCTTGCTTTCATGGCCATGGCCCTGGTAGGGTGCGGCGCCTACAACTTTACCGGAGGGGATGTGGGTACAGCCCAAACCTTCCAGGTGAACTACTTCCAGAACAACGCCACCCAAAGCCCGGGTTCGGTATTCCACCCGGGGCTGGACCGCGATTTCACCCTGTCCCTGCAGGACCTCATCCTGAACCAGACCAACCTGGACCTGGTGGGCTCCAGCGGCGATCTGGTTTACGAGGGCGAGATCGTGGAATACCGGGTACAGCCTATGTCTGCAACCGCGGAACAGCGGGCAGCACAGAACCGGCTTACCATGAGTGTAAACGTGCGGTTCTTTAACCGGACCAAGGAGGACTCGGACTGGGAACAGCGGTTCTCCTTTTTCTTCGATTACCCTGCTGCCTCCCAGCTCTCGTCTGTACAGGACGAAGCCCACAGGGAAATTTTCGAACGGATCAACCAGGAAATATTCAACAAATCGCTGGCAGACTGGTAAGATGAAGGTCTCGGATTTCACAAACCTGCTCAGGGCGCCCGAAACGCTCCGTACCCCGGCCCAGGCCAGGGCCCTGGAAGAGGTGGTGGAGGCCTACCCCTGGTTCCAGGCCGCCCGCGCCCTGCACCTCAAGGCCCTGCACAACGAGGAGAGTTATAAATACAATCAGGCCCTGAAGGAGACCGCGGCCTGTACGGCAGACCGGGAAATCCTGTTCGATTTTATCACTTCGGAAGCCTTCCTGCAGAACCCTATTGCCGACAGCATTTCCGGCCGGGTATCCCTGGAAGACCAGGAAATCATTGCAGAACCCGTGGAGCCGAACATGGCGCGGGATACCGGGATGATCGAAAAACAGGAGGACAGCCCCCTGCCACGCAACCTGGAGGAGGCCGACCAGATCCTGGACCCCAAACTGTTCCGCTCAGTAGACCCCGAGGTAGACAAAGCCCTGGAAGCCTCCCGGGAAAGCCTTCAAATGGGCAAGCCCCTGCGATTTACCAAGGACGAACGCCACTCCTTTTCCGAATGGCTGCAACTGGCCAGTTTCAAGAAGCCCGCCCCGCCCCCTGCGGAGGCACCGGTGCAGACGGAACCGGAAGCCGATCCCAGAAAGGAAAAATTCGAATTGATTGACCGGTTCATAGCCGAGAACCCCAAAATTGTCCCCAACCCGGAACAGGCCGAAAAAGTGGATATCGGAGCCTCGGTGCAACTCAATAAAAACGAGCTTATGACCGAGACCCTGGCGCGGGTTTACCTGGAACAGGGGAAGTATAAAAAAGCCATTCAGGCCTACCGCATTCTCAGTTTGAAATATCCGGAAAAAAGTGGTTTCTTTGCAGACCAAATTAAAGCCGTCGGGAAACTTCGCGACGCTAAACCGAAGAAAGACAAATGAGCACATTTACAATCTTTGTGATCCTGATCATCGCAGTCTGCTTGCTGCTGATGCTGGTAGTGATGGTGCAGAACCCCAAAGGCGGAGGGTTGTCCTCTTCTTTTGGAGGCGGCGGCAACCAGGTTGTAGGAGGGGTGAAGAAGACCGGGGATTTCCTGGACAAGAGCACCTGGACCCTGGCCACCATCCTCATCGTCCTGATCCTGGTCTCAAACGTGACCCTGAAAAGTAATTTTCAGGCTTCCGAATCCAAACTATTGCAGGAAGACGGTATCGAAGCTGTCCCGGAAGGCGACCTCAACGCCATCCCGGAAGAGGCCCCGGCCGGAACGCCGGCTACGCCGATTGACACCCTGCAGTAACATCAAGACATTTCGCGTGACCAAAATGCCAGCTTTTATGACAAGCTGGCATTTTCATTTTACAATCTGTCAGTTTTTATCGGCTGGCACAATTTTGGCCCAGGCAATGGGCGTAATCTTTAAATTAAAAAATCGATCAATATGGCTAAAGTGAACATTAAACCATTGGCGGATCGGGTCCTGGTAGAACCCATGGCAGCCGAAACCAAGACAGCCTCTGGCATTATTATCCCGGACACGGCCAAGGAAAAACCGCAGAAAGGGAAAGTGGTTGCGGTTGGCCCCGGTACCAAAGATGAGAAAATGACCGTATCTGTTGGAGACACCGTGTTGTACGGGAAGTACTCCGGTACCGAGCTGAAGTTCGATGGCACGGATTACCTGATGATGCGGGAAAGCGATATTCTGGCGATCATCTGATAGAACACCAACCTGGCCCGCACCCGGGCCGAAACCCAAAAAAACGAAACAAGTATTATGGCAAAAGATATAACCTTTGAAATTGAAGCACGGGATGGCCTGAAGCGCGGCGTGGATGCCCTGGCCAATGCCGTAAAAGTAACCCTCGGCCCCAAAGGCCGCAATGTGATTATCAGCAAATCCTTCGGGGCGCCGGTAGTCACCAAGGACGGGGTAACAGTAGCCAAGGAAATCGAATTGGAAAACGCCCTGGAAAACATGGGTGCCCAGATGGTAAAAGAAGTAGCATCCAAAACCAACGACCTGGCTGGGGATGGCACCACTACCGCTACCGTCCTGGCACAGGCCATCGTTAAGGAAGGCCTCAAGAACGTAGCCGCAGGCGCCAACCCCATGGACCTGAAACGCGGGATTGACAAGGCCGTGGAGGCCATTGTTGCCGACCTGTCCAAACAGGCCAAGAAAGTGGGGGACTCATCCGAGAAAATCAAACAGGTAGCTTCCATCTCCGCCAACAACGACGAAACCATCGGGGAACTCATTGCAGAGGCCTTCGATAAAGTAGGCAAGGAAGGCGTAATTACCGTAGAGGAAGCCAAGGGAACCGACACGTACGTAGACGTGGTGGAGGGCATGCAGTTCGACCGCGGATACCTCTCCCCTTACTTCGTTACCGATTCCGAAAAAATGATTGCCGAGCTGGATAACCCTTATGTGCTGCTCTTCGACAAGAAGATCTCCACCATGAAGGACCTGCTGCCGGTACTCGAGCCCGTGGCCCAGTCCGGGAAGCCCCTGCTGATCATTGCAGAGGATGTGGACGGCGAGGCCCTGGCTACCCTGGTAGTGAACAAACTGCGCGGCAGCCTGAAGATTGCCGCGGTTAAAGCTCCCGGCTTCGGGGACCGCCGCAAGGCCATGCTCGAGGATATCGCCATCCTTACCGGAGGTACCGTTATCTCTGAAGAGCGCGGCTTTACCCTGGAGAATACCACTGTGGACATGCTGGGTACCTGCGAGAAGGTCAGCATCGACAAAGACAATACGACCATTGTGAACGGTTCCGGAGCTGCCGATACCATCAAGAGCCGCGTGAACCAGATCAAATCCCAGATTGAAACCACCACTTCCGATTACGACCGGGAGAAGCTCCAGGAGCGTCTGGCCAAACTGGCCGGTGGGGTTGCCGTACTGTACGTAGGCGCCGCTTCGGAAGTGGAGATGAAGGAGAAGAAAGACCGCGTTGACGATGCCCTGCACGCCACCCGTGCCGCGGTGGAAGAAGGCATTGTTGCCGGAGGCGGGGTTGCGCTGGTACGCGCCCAGGGAGTCCTCTCCAAAGTAGCCGTGGAGAATTCCGATGAGGAAACCGGGCTTCAGATTGTTTCCCGTGCCATTGAGGCACCCCTGCGCACCATCGTGGAAAACGCCGGCGGGGAAGGCTCCGTTGTCGTAGCCAAGGTACACGAAGGCAAAGGCGACTTCGGTTACGACGCCAAGAGCGAGAAGTTCGTGGAAATGATGAAGGCGGGTATCATCGACCCGAAAAAGGTAACGCGTATTGCCCTGGAAAATGCCGCTTCTGTAGCCGGTATGATCCTCACCACGGAGTGCGCCCTTACCGAAATCAAGGAAGATGCCCCGGCAGGGCCCCCTATGGGCGGAGGCGGTATGCCCGGCATGATGTAAACCACAGCCTTGCAAAACCAGAAAATCCGGCAGTTTCCCTGCCGGATTTTTTTATAGGTTTGGGACGTGTTTTGTACCTTGGCCCAATTAAAACTGACTCCCATGCAGGACCACCTCACCCGTGCATTAGCCATCCTTTCCGAAGCGGGTACAACACCTTCCCGGAAGCTGGAGGCCGTTTGTGAATACCTCCGCACCACCATTGCCCATTACGACTGGGTGGGCTTTTATTTCCGCAATGGCCAGCGGGAGGAACTCAAACTGGGACCCTATGCAGGCGACCCTACGGACCACACCCTGATCCCCTTCGGGAAGGGCATTTGCGGGCAGGTAGCCCTCAGCAACCAGAACTTTGTGGTGCCGGACGTTTCGGCCCAGGACAATTACATCGCCTGCAGCCTGCATGTGAAATCCGAGATTGTGGTCCCCGTTTTTCTGGATGGGAAGAACATCGGGCAGATCGACATCGACTCCCATACCCCGGACCCGTTTTCCGAGGAAGATGAACGGTTGCTGGAAGGGATCTGCGCCGGGGTCTCCCGCTTGCTGGAGGCCGAAGGGATTTCCGACCCATCCGCCCAACTCGGGTAGGACTGGCAACCGGCCAGGCTTTTAAAAACTTTCCCTCTATTGTTGATAACCCGGCGGGGTTCATCGGGCGAAATGCGCTACTTTTGCTTGCCTAAACCTTTTATCACAAGCCTTTAGCATGAGTACTTCCAGGAAGGCGGCATCCGCCCTTATTTCGGTATTTCACAAAGACGGACTGGAGCCTGTGGTCCGCAAACTTCACGAGCTCGGGGTAACCCTCTATTCCACCGGGGGTACCGAAGCCTTTATACGGGGGCTGGGCCTCCCGGTAACGGCGGTCGAGGACCTTACCGGATACCCCTCCATCCTGGGCGGGCGGGTTAAAACCCTCCACCCGAAAGTATTCGGCGGCATCCTGGGGCGACGGGAACTGCAGGAAGACCTGGAGCAGCTGGGGCAGTATGAAATCCCGCAGCTCGATATTGTGGTGGTGGACCTCTACCCATTCGAGAAAACGGTTGCCGAGGGCGCCTCACAACAAGCCATCATTGAGAAGATCGACATCGGCGGGATTTCCCTGATCCGCGCTGCCGCCAAAAACTACAAGGACGTGCTTTGCGTGGCCTCCATGGAAGACTACAAACCCCTGCTGGATCTGCTGGGGGAAAAAGGCGGGAGCACCGATATGGAAGACCGACAGGCCTTTGCCACCCGGGCCTTCCAGGTATCCTCCCACTACGATGCCGCCATTTTCAACTATTTCAACCGCAGCGGCGCCAGTAGCGCTTTGAAAATCAGCGAGCCCGTTGGGCGGGTGCTCCGGTACGGAGAAAACCCGCACCAGGAAGGAGTATTCTACGGGGATTTTGACGCCCTCTTCGAACAATTGCACGGCAAAGAACTCTCCTACAACAACCTGCTGGACATAGACGCAGCCGTGAACCTGATGGAGGAATTCCGGGGGGAAGATCCCACCTTTGCCATCCTGAAGCACAACAACGCCTGTGGTCTGGCCACGCGTCCCACCCTGGCCCAGGCCTACGCAGACGCCCTGGCCGGAGACCCGGTTTCCGCCTTCGGGGGCATCCTGATCTGCAACCGGGAAATGGATGCTGCCACGGCAGCCCAGGTTCACGAACTTTTCTGCGAGGTGGTCATCGCCCCGTCCTATACCGCTGAGGCCCTGGAAACCCTCAAGGGGAAGAAGAACCGTATTCTGCTGATCCAGAAGCCTACCCCCCTGCCCGAAACCCAGGTGCGCACCTGCCTGAACGGCATCCTATTCCAGGACAAAGACCTGAAAACCGATGCAGCGGAAGACCTGAAATGCGCCACCAAAAAAGCCCCCACGGACCAGGAGGTCAGGGACCTGCTTTTTGCTTCCAAGATCTGCAAACACACCAAGTCCAATACCATTGTCCTGGCCAAGAACCAACAGCTCTGCGCCAGCGGCACCGGGCAAACCTCCCGGGTGGACGCCCTGAACCAGGCCATCCATAAGGCCGGCTCCTTTGGTTTTGACCTCAATGGGGCTGTTATGGCCAGCGACGCCTTCTTCCCGTTCCCGGACTGTGTGGAGATTGCCGGCAATGCCGGAATCCGCAGTGTAATCCAGCCCGGAGGGTCCATAAAAGACCAGCTGAGCATCGATTATTGCGATGAAAACGGAATTGCCATGGTAATGACGGGAACCCGTCATTTTAAGCATTAATTTTACTACTTTTACCGGTAAAATTTACCCGTTCGTCGGGAAGCAACCTTTAGCCCATGGGTTTTTTTGATTTCTTGACCGAGGAAATTGCCATCGACCTCGGAACGGCCAATACCCTTATTATCCACGACGATAAAGTAGTGGTGGACAGCCCCTCTATTGTAGCGCGCGACCGTATTTCCGGAAAAATCATCGCCGTAGGCCGCGAGGCCAATATGATGCAGGGGAAAACCCATGAAAACATCAAGACCATCCGACCGCTGAAGGACGGGGTTATTGCAGATTTCGACGCTTCCGAGAAGATGATCAACATGTTCATTAAGGGCATCCCGGCCCTGAAAAAGAAGTGGTTCCCGCCGGCCTTGCGCATGGTTATCTGCATCCCTTCGGGCATTACCGAAGTAGAGATGCGGGCGGTAAAGGAGTCGGCCGAACGCGTCAATGGCAAGGAGGTATACCTCATCCACGAGCCCATGGCGGCTGCCATCGGGATCGGCCTGGACATAATGCAGCCCAAGGGTAACATGATTGTGGATATCGGAGGGGGTACCACCGAAATCGCGGTTATCGCCCTGGGCGGGATTGTTTGCGACAAATCCGTAAAGATTGCGGGGGATGTGTTTACTAATGATATCATCTACTACATGCGCACCCAACACAACCTCTATGTTGGGGAAAGTACCGCAGAGAATATCAAAATCCAGATAGGTTCGGCTACCGAAGACCTGCAGTCTCCCCCGGACGAAATGTCCGTGCAGGGGCGCGACCTGCTCACCGGGAAGCCCAAGCAGGTTTCTATCTCCTACCGGGAAATTGCCAAAGCCCTGGATAAATCCATCCTCCGGGTAGAGGATGCCGTAATGGAGACCCTTTCCCAAACCCCGCCGGAGCTGGCAGCGGACATCTACAATACCGGGATTTACCTGGCAGGGGGCGGATCCATGCTCCGGGGCCTGGACCGGAGGTTGTCCCAGAAGACAGACCTTCCGGTTTACATCGCGGAAGACCCCCTCAGGGCTGTTGTGCGCGGAACGGGAATCGCCCTGAAAAACCTGGAGCGCTACAAAAGCATTCTGATCAAATAGGCGGGGCGGCGCTGCCGCCTGACGCCCAGCCCCAAAGCGCTGTATGCAAAGGATCATCAATTTCATATTACGGAATAAGACCTCCTTGCTCTACCTCTTTTTGCTGCTTATCGGGCTCGTCCTTACCATTCAGAACAATACCTACCACCGGACGCGGTACTTCAACTCCGCCAACTGGCTCAGCGGCTCGGTCTATTCGGCCTCGGCCTCGGTTACGGATTATTTCGGGCTCTACTCCGAAAACCAGAAACTCGCCGAGGAAAACCGCCGGCTCCGCCAGCTGCTGATCAACACCCCGGCGGTCGATAGCACGGCCCTGGATACGGCCGGGCTCACCTACGAGGTGTTTGCCGCCCAGGTCATTAAAAACAGCTATTCCCAGGCGAATAACTATATCACCATCAACAAGGG
Source organism: Robiginitalea sediminis (assembly GCF_002198115.1). GTDB lineage: Bacteria > Bacteroidota > Bacteroidia > Flavobacteriales > Flavobacteriaceae > Robiginitalea > Robiginitalea sediminis. Next base: position 105,462 of record NZ_NGNR01000001.1, read on the forward strand.
GGCTCGGGACAGCATCCAACAGGACATGGGGGTCATTACCCCCCTGGGCATCCTTGGGATCGTGGAGCGGTCCAGCGCGAACTTTGCCTCGGTGCAAAGCATCCTCAACACCCGCTCCAACATCAACGCGAAAATTGCCGGGACGGATTATTTCGGCTCCCTGACCTGGAACCGCAAGGACTTCCGCTTTGCCCAGCTGGAGGACATCCCCAGGCTGGTTCCCTTAAGGGCCGGGGATACCATTGTGACGGGGGCCATGTCCAGTATTTTCCCGGAAGGCATTCCCATTGGCACCATCCATTCCTTCGACCTGAACGAAAGCAACAGCTTCTACCATATCGAGGTACGGCTGTTCAACGATATGACCAACCTGAGGCAGGTATACGTAATCCGCAACCGATTCCGCCCGGAACTCCTGCAACTCGAATCCGAAATCTCCGATGAACAATAGCATCCTGGTCGGAATCCTTCGTTTTGCAGGCCTCGTGCTCCTACAGGTCCTGATTTTCAGCCGGATGAATTTCCTGGGGCAGATCAACCCCATGGTCTATATCCTATTCCTTTACTGGTACCCGGTACGTGAGAACCGGACTGCGCTCCTGGGCATTGCCTTTTTACTTGGCTTTGCCGTTGACCTCTTTACCGATTCCCTGGCCATGCATACTGTAGCCAGCCTCACGGCAGCCTATTTCCGGCCTGCCATCATGCGGTTTGTCTTTGGGGTAAACCTGGAATTCCAGAATTTCCGCCTCTCCGCCTCCACCCGGGTACAAAAAGTCACTTTTCTTGCGTTATTGATAGGGATACACCACCTGGTTTTCTATACCCTGGAAATTTTTAGTTTGACGAATTTGCTCTTAATTTTGAAACGGGTGGTACTCAATGGCCTGGGGACCTTTGTTTTTGCCCTGTTGCTTTCCTCCCTGTTTGCCCGGCAACGGGAATAAGCCAGGCCCGGCCCCAAAGACCGAAATGCCCGCGGAAAAGCTATGAAGAAACTGGTGCTTTCCTCCATCATTATCCTGATAGGGATTTCCTTTATCGGAAGGCTTTCCTATTTGCAGCTATTCCGGTTTTCACCCGACCAGATCCTGGACGACCCTGCCATTAAACGCGTTTACGACTACCCGGAGCGGGGGTACATCTACGACCGCAACGGTGAGCTGCTGGTGGCCAACCAGCCCGCCTACGACGTGATGGTCATCCCCAGGGAGGTGGAACCCCTGGATACCACGGAGTTCTGCCAACTCCTGAATATTACCCGGGAGCGCTTCGTTGCCCAGTTGCAGAAAGCCCGCACTTACTCCCCACGCCTGCCCTCGGTCCTGGTTCCCCAGCTCTCCAAAGAGGACTATGCACGGTTACAGGAGAAAATGCGGAAATACCAGGGGTTTTATATCGAGAAACGCTCCCTGAGGGACTACAACACCCCGGCTGCCGCCAACGTGCTGGGCTATATCAGCGAAGTGAGCGAATGGGACCTGAAAAGCAATCCCTATTATGAACTGGGCGAACTTACAGGCAGAACCGGCATTGAAAAGCAATACGAGGAAATCCTGCGCGGTCGCAAAGGGGTCAAACTCATCCAGAAAGACCGGTTTAACCGCGACATTGGCCCTTACAAGGGCGGAAGCCTGGACACCCTGCCAGAGCCCGGCACCGAAATCCATATTACCCTGGACAAGGAGTTACAGGAATACGGGGAGCGACTGATGAACGGAAAACGCGGGGGCATTGTAGCCATTGAGCCCTCCTCCGGGGAAATCCTGGCCATGATCTCCGGGCCAACCTATAATCCCGAACTCCTGGTTGGGCGGGAACGTTCGGCCAATTACAGCACCCTCCACTACGACTCCATTTCCAAGCCCACCTGGGACCGTTCCATCCTGGCCGAACCCAGCCCGGGCTCGCCTTTTAAGACTCTCCAGGCCCTGGCCGCCCTGCAGGAAGGGGTTATTACCCCGGAGACCACTTTCCGCTGCTACAACGGGTTTTATGTGGGGAACAAGAAGCGCGGGTGTCATTGCGGGGGCGGTCTGCGAACAATGAACAGCGGGATCTTTCGCTCCTGCAACGCCTATTTTGCCGGTACCTTCCGCAAATTTTTCGAGAAATTCGAAACCACCGATGCCGGCATGGACGTCTGGGAAAAGCATATGCGCAGCTTCGGCCTGGGCGATTACCTGGGGTACGACCTGCCCACCGGGCGGCCTGGCCGGATCCCCGGCAAGGAATATTATGACCGAGTGTATGGGGACGGCCGCTGGTCCTCCACTTACATCATTTCCAATTCCATCGGGCAGGGCGAGGTGGCGGCAACACCCATTCAGCTGGCCAATATGACAGCAGCCATTGCGAACCGCGGGTACTACTACACCCCCCACCTGATCCGGCAGATCGGGGATAACCTGGTAGACGACCCTACTTACACCGAACGCAAATATACCACCATTGCCCCCCAGCATTTCGAACCGGTTATCCGGGGCATGGCAGATGTGTATGAAAAAGGGACGGCCAAATGGATCCAGATCCCGGGCATCGACATTGCAGGGAAAACGGGAACCGTGGAGAACTTTACCCGTATAGACGGGGTGCGCACCCAGCTCACAGACCACTCCCTTTTCGTGGCCTTTGCCCCGGTGGACAACCCCAAAATTGCCCTGGCGGTATATATCGAACACGGGTATTACGGGGCCCGTTATGCCGGGCATATCGCCTCCCTGCTCATCGAAAAGTACCTGAAAGGGGAGATCACCCGGAAGGACCTTGAGAAGCGGATGCTGGAGAAAACCCTGGAGCACGAATACGCCAAACCCTACAGCGGGGAGGAATTCAAGATCAACGAGTATGTCTGGTAGCGTGCTCAGAAGGGTAGACTGGCTCTCGGTCCTGATCTACCTCCTCTTGGTCCTTATGGGCCTCTTAAGCATCTACTCCAGCACCTACGACCCGTCCTCTCCTTCTATCCTGGACCCCGGGCAGCGCTATGGGAAGCAACTGGTCTTTATCCTGATCAGCGTAGGGGTCATTGTCCTGATCATGGCCCTGGAAGCCCAGTTTTACGAACGGTTTTCCAGTTTGTTCTACGTGGTTACTCTGGCCCTGCTCCTGGGGCTGTTCCTTTTCGGGAAGACCATTGCCGGGGCCACCTCCTGGTACGACCTGGGGTTTTTCAACTTCCAGCCCTCCGAACTGGCCAAAACGACCACTGCCCTGGCACTGGCCAAATACCTGAGCGATATCCAGACCGACATCAAGAAGGTGCGCCACCAGGCCTACGCCCTGCTGATCGTGATCATCCCGGCACTGCTGATTATCCCCCAGCCGGACCCGGGGAGTGCCCTGGTATTCTTTGCCCTGGTCTTTGTGCTGTTCCGGGAAGGCCTGCCCTTGTGGTACCTCATAGTAGGGCTCATGGCGGTCCTGGTTTTTATCGCGACCCTGGTCTTCGGGACCATCTGGGTAGGCATTGGCCTGGCCCTTATCCTGGGCCTTATCTATATTCTGAAGAAGCCCTCCTTCAAAATCCCGCTCCTGCCCGTTCTGTTGGTCTACGGCGCTGCGGTGGTCTTTTCCCTTTCCGTGAATTTTGTGTTCGAAAACGTCTTCGAACAGCGCCACCGCGACCGCTTCAGCCTCTGGCTCCGCCTGGAAAAAGACCCGGAGAAGCTGGAGGAGATCCGCAAGACCATCGGGTACAACACCTACCAGTCCGAAAAGGCCATCGAATCCGGCGGACTCAAGGGAAAGGGGTTCCTGGAAGGCACCCGCACCAAGGGGGACTTCGTCCCTGAACAGGATACGGATTACATCTTTACCACCATCGGGGAGGAATGGGGGTTTTTGGGGACTGCCTCGGTAGTGCTGCTCTTTACGGTACTGCTGCTGCGCCTGGTCCACCTGGCGGAACGCCAGAAAAACCCTTTCAGCCGGATGTACGGCTACGGGGTCATTTCCATCCTGCTGGTCCACTACTTTATCAATATCGGGATGGTTATCGGGCTGTTGCCCACCATTGGAATCCCCCTGCCCTTTTTCAGTTACGGGGGCTCCGGCCTGCTGGGCTTTACCACCCTGCTGTTTATCTTCCTGAGGCTGGATGCCAACCGGCTTAACGAGTGGAATTAAAGCCCCCAGTCCGAGGGTCGTACCCGGGATTCCAGGCGGTCTTCCTCTTGCTGTTCCAAAGCTTGGAAGAAATCGAGCCCGGAAAGGGATTCAATACGGTCTACAGGCACCGCATAGGTGTGCAGGGAAGCCTGGTGGGGCCTGTTTTCCATTAGAAACCCGATAGCCTTCCGGTTAGTCCCTTCCCCTCGGACTACCACCTTAAAGAAGTATTCCGGCACACTTACGCCTTCGTCTCCAATTGTGGGCAACCCATTGCGCAATACGCCTCCGGTGATTACATACAGCCTGCCATAGCGTTTGCACCACCGGCGCACCTGCTGCTCCAGGTCGTTCCAGGGCCCGGCATTAAACTCCCGGTCCTGCGGGCTTATATTGCTGGTATAAAAGGTCTGGTTATAGGCCAACTCCGAAAAACGCCGGTCGCCGGCCGGGCAGAGGTGGCCCCGGTCGTACCCGGAGCCGCGATAATTGCGCCAGTCGGCCGAATGGGTGGGTACCTTCGGGTCTTCCACAAAAAAAGGGCGCTCCCGGTCCTCGTAAGTCAGGTGGGACGGGTCCAGCACATAAGCTACCCAGGCTGCCTGCTCGTGCGGCTCGCTGTACTGCAGGACATAAAAGTCGTGACGCACCAGGTCACCCTCAGGGCCCTTGGGGTAAAAGGCCTCCGGAAAATCTGCGGTTTCGGGTGCGGTCCCGGACCCATAGGGGTCCTCCCGGTAGTAATTCTCAAACCACCAGAAAAGGATAATACACGCACCCATCAGCAGGGTGTAGGTCCATTGTTTCTTGCGCATAGGCCAGGATGGGGCTTGCCCAAATTTACACTAAATTCGCAGGGGACAAGCACCGGAACACCCCTGTAAGGGACCCTGCCCGGTGCCGACTATTTCCTACCTAAACCCACAGCATGTTACACTGGAAAGACATTATCCACTTTACCGTTCAAGGCAACCCCGAGCCAGACCGGCGCGTTGAGAAAACGGAAGCCGAGTGGCGGGATCAGCTCACCCCTGAGCAATTCCGCATCACCCGGAAGCATGGGACAGAGGCGCCCCACTCCGGGGCCCTGTGCAGCGCACACGAACCGGGGCTCTACCGCTGCATCTGTTGTGATACCCCCTTGTTCGATTCCACTATCAAGTTCGAATCCGGGACCGGGTGGCCGAGCTTTACCCAGCCGGTAAAGGAAAACGCCGTCCGGTACATCCGGGATACCTCCTTCGGGATGGTACGGGTAGAAACCCGCTGCAATACCTGCGATGCCCACCTGGGCCATATTTTCCCGGACGGGCCGCCCCCCAGCGGGCTTCGCTATTGCATTAACTCCGAGGCCTTGCGCCTGGACCAATCCGAAACCGATGCGTAGCGGGGTTGCAACGGCCACCTTCGGGGGTGGCTGCTTCTGGTGTACGGAAGCGGTTTTCCAGCAAGTTAAAGGGGTGGAGCATGTGGAATCCGGATACAGCGGGGGGAATGTACCGGGCTACCCTACCTACCGCGAGATTTGTTCCGGACGCACCGGGCATGCCGAAGTCGTGCGGATCACCTATAACCCGGAGGAGGTTTCCTATGCCACCCTGGTCCGCATCTTTATGGGAACCCACGACCCCACAACGCTGAACCGGCAGGGGGCAGACAGGGGTACGCAATACCGGTCTGTTATCTTTTACCACGACCCCGGGCAGGAAACCACCGCCCGGGAGGTGGTGGCAGCTATGCAATCCTATTACCAGGACCCTATCGTGACCGAAATAAGCCCCCTGATTAACTATTACCCGGCCGAGCCCGAACACCAGGACTACTACCGCCGCAATACCGCACAAGGGTACTGCCAGGTGGTGATCAGCCCCAAGCTCCGAAAGTTGCGGGAGACCTTCTCGGAGTACCTGGAAAGCCCTGCAGGCCAGTCATAAAAAAAGCCCCGAATTTCTTCGGGGCTTTTTGCTCTGGGCCAGGGCTTAATCCTGTAAACGGCTGGCCAGCTTGTCTTTCTTGAAGTTGTTCAGCTTGATGTCTTCCAGCACATTGATGGCCTCTTCCACATAGACATCCCCGGCGAGTTCCTTGTGCCAGCGGTCGCGCTTTTCGCGCAGGACCGAATCCTTGGTAAACAGTTCCTGTTCGTAACCCAGGGAACTGAAAGTCATTCTGGAATCGTACTTCATCTGGGAGCGGAAATACTGGGAACGCTCCTTGTTCTGGGCCTCCCGTTGCTTGTAGAGGTCGTAGTTCAGGGGCACGCGGGTATCGTCCTGCTGCTCCTTGAGCCATTGGGCATTCTCCTCGATCAGGGCAATCTGCGGATGGGTTTCCATCCGGGCCTTAGACCGGGCAATGGTGGTTTCGAAATCGATGTATCCATCCCAGACCTGGTATTCGGCCGGGCTGATTTTATCCCATTTCAGGGGGTTGGACTGGTCGCGTTCGCCCAGGTCGATATAGCTGTAGCGGTCCGGGACCACCACATCGCTCTTCACCCCTTCCAGCTGGGTAGACCCGCCGTTGATGCGGTAGAATTTCTGGGTGGTGAGCTTAATGGCCCCAAGGTCCCCGTATTCGTTGCTCCGCATGATGTTTTCCAGGGGGATCACGTTTTGGACGGTACCTTTTCCAAAGGTTTGTTTGCTGCCAATCACAATGGCGCGCTTGTAATCCTGCATGGCCGCAGCCAGGATTTCGGAGGCCGAGGCAGAGAGTTCATTCACCAGGATCACCAGCGGGCCATCCCATTGGATCCGCTCGTCCCGGTCTTCGTAGATTTCCTTGTCGCGGGCAGAGGAACGCACCTGCACCACAGGGCCGTCCTTGATAAAGAGACCTGCCATATCCACCACGGTCTTCAGGGAACCACCCCCGTTGTCGCGGAGGTCCAGGATAAGGCCCTCCATCCCCTCGGATTTGAGGCGCTCGATTTCCCGGGCCACATCGGTGGCGGCGTTGCGCTCGCTGTAGTCGTCGAAATCCACATAGAATTTCGGGAGGTGGATCAGGCCGTACTTGCGTTCGTTTTTAATGACGGTGGCAGACTTGGCGAAGGACTCTTCGAGTTCCACCACATCGCGCACCAGGCTTACCTCGTCTATAGTGCCATCTACCTTACGGACAGTCAGGTCCACTTTGGTCCCCTTTGGGCCTTTGATCAGCTTGATGGCGTCGTCCAGGCGCATGCCCACAATATTCACGGGCGGTTCCCCGTCCTGGCCCACTTTGAGGATTTCATCGCCCACTTCCAGGCGTTTATCCCTCCAAACCGGGCCCCCGCTGATGATCTCAACGATTTTGGCCCCTTCGGGTTGCTTTTGCAGGCGGGCGCCAATCCCTTCGAATTTCCCGGACATGCTAACGTCAAAACGCTCCTTGTCCTCCGGGGCGAAGTAGTAGGTATGGGGGTCAAACTCGTCTACGATGGTATTGAGGTATTGCACAAACCAGTCCTTGCGCTCCAGGTCGTCCACGAAGTCGAAAAATTCATCCAGGGTTTTTTTGGTGGCTTCCCGGGCGGCCAACTCGGCCTCGGCAGGGCTCAGGGCCTCCTTCTCGTCCGCGCTTTCCGCAGCGCTGAGGTTGAGTTTGGAGTGGTAGGTGCCAATGCTGGCATACTTGAGTTGTTTGCGCCAACGCTCCTTGAGGTCGTTGCGGTCCTGGGCGTAGGGTTGCTTTTCGTAATCGATCTCGATGCTTTCCTCCACAGAAAAATCGAAGGGCTCCTCCAGCACCTCCCCATAGAGGTCCCGGGCCTGCTGCATCCGCTCCATCAGGCGGTCGTACACCAGGTTAAAAAACCCGATCTCCGTATTTCGGATCTGGTCGTCTATGGAAAACTTATACTGTTCGAATTCGGCCAGGTCCGAGGCCAGGAAATAGCGCTTGGTCGGATCGATCACATCGAGGAAATCCTCATAGACACTGGCGGAAAAATCGTCGTTGATATCCTTGGGCTCATAGTGGCCGCGCTCCAGGACATAGGTAATGAGGTCCAGCAGGAGCTTGTCCTTGTCGTCGGACTCGAAAGAGCGGTTGGTAAAGCTACAGGATGCTATTGCAATGAGGGGGACGAAAAATACGAGTAGTAAATTCCTTTTCATGTACATTTTTTTTGAAAGGACCCCATGGTATAAGGCCCCGGTAATCCTTCTACATTCGTTACTTAAACTCCCAAGATACAGAAAAAACCATGCCAGCATGGGAGGGCCGCGCATAATTTTTTGTTAATGCCGGGGCCGGGAGTCCTATTACTGAAAAACGTATTTTTACCCCGGAAAGTATACCCGACGGGAAAAGCCCGTGCATTTCATGCCGGGAATCGGCCAAAAAGAGCCCAAAACCCTGACTTCAGGGCCCTTTCAGGCCTTTAAGGCGCCTGGGGCAGGCCACTTGGTCGGGGAACCAAATCGCTGTGTTCTATGAATCGCAATAAGGAAATTGCCATCGGCTTCGTTGTAGGCGTCATCGCAAATGCCATAGGGGTGCTGCTCTATATCCTGCTCTTTTCGGATATGGGCATAGTGGAAACCTATCAGGCAGCCGTGCAGGAAGACCACGTGGGCAGCCTGCTGGCCCTGGGTGCCATCCTGAACCTTGTGGCCTTTTTCGGTTTCCTTAAACTGAGGAGGGACTACCGGGCGCGGGGGGTGCTGATGGCAACCGTCCTGACAGCCCTAATCATCCTCTATTACAAGGTCGTCTAAAGGTGAAGTACTACATCATTGCGGGAGAGGCTTCCGGGGACCTGCACGGGTCCAACCTGATCCGTGGCATCCTGGCGGAAGACCCAGAAGCGGACATCCGCTGCTGGGGGGGCGACCGCATGGAACAGGCCGGGGGGACCCTTGTCAAGCACTTTAAGGAGATGTCCTTTATGGGCTTTGTGGAAGTCCTGACCCACCTGCCCGCCATTTTCCGCAATATGGCGTTTTGTAAGGCCGATATAGAGGCCTTTGGCCCGGATGCCCTGATTTTTATCGACTTCTCCGGGTTTAACCTGCGCATTGCCAAATGGGCACACGCCCGGGGTATCCGCACCCATTACTATATCTCCCCCCAGGTCTGGGCCTCCCGGGAAGGACGGGTGGCCAGCATAAAGCGGGATATAGACCATATCTATGTAATCCTCCCTTTTGAAAAGGCCTTTTACGAGGAGAAACACCACATGCCCGTGCACTTTGTGGGCCACCCGCTTATCGATGCCATGCAGGGCCTGCCCGAACCTGACCCGGAGGCATTCCGCAAGCGCCACGGACTTGCCCCGGATAAAAAGATCATCGCCCTTCTGCCCGGGAGCCGCCGCCAGGAGATCAGCAAGGTCCTCCCGATGATGGTAGCGGCAACCCGGGAGTTCCCCGACTACCAGTTTGCCGTGGCGGGTGCCCCTAACCTGGGGGAGGAGCCCTATGGCGCTTTCCTTGAGGGTACCGGGATCCCATTGCTCATGGACCAGACCTACCCGCTGCTCCAACACGCAGAGGCCGCCCTGGTGACCAGCGGGACGGCAACCCTGGAGACAGCCCTGCTGCAGGTGCCGCAGGTGGTGTGCTATAAAGGCAACTGGATTTCCTACCAGATTGCCCGCCGCCTGATCCGGTTGGAGTATATCTCCCTGGTGAACCTCATTATGGACCGGGAGGTCGTCCGCGAACTCATACAGGACGCCCTTACCCCCAAGGCCCTGAAGGAGGCCCTGTCCGAAATCCTCAGCCCCAATGGGCGGGAAAAACAGCTGGGGGACTATCGGGAGCTGAGGCAAAAACTGGGTGGGGCCGGGGCCAGCAGAAAAGCGGCCAAACTGATCGTGGATTTCACCCGGGCCGAATAGGTTTGAACCTGTTGGCCGGAGCAACTTCCGGCTGGTTTCCGGGATTTCTATAATTTAGTGGAACGGTTAAGCGTTACATCCCTATGAGGCGAATCTTGGGTATTACGGTCATGGCATTGCTTTTGGGCAGTTGCGGGGCGGTCAAAAAACGGACCACCTATGCAGAACCCAGGACCGTTGAAGTGCCCCCGTCCGGCCCCGTTTCTGAATCGGAACAGGCAACGCGCCAAAGCGGGCCCAGTGCCCCGGAGGTCTTTACCAAAGCAGCCGCTGTGGTGGAAACAGCCCTCTCCTATGCTGGGGTGCGGTACCGGTATGGCGGGACCACCCGTAAGGGTATGGACTGTTCCGGTCTGCTGTTCGTCTCCTTCCAGGAGCACGAGGTACCCCTGCCCAGGGTCTCCAGCCAAATGGCAGATACGGGCGAAAAGGTGCGTCTGGGCAACATCCGCAAAGGGGACCTGCTCTTTTTCAACACAAAAAAGAGGGGCCGCAAGATCAACCATGTGGGGCTTGTGGTCGAGGTCCGCGGCGACGATATCCGTTTTATCCATTCCACCACTTCCCGGGGCGTCATTGTCTCATCCCTGCGCGAAGGTTACTGGAATTATGCCTTTGTAAAGGCAACCCGCGTCTTCTGACATGAACCACCCACATATGCCGGCAGCCGCTTTGGCTGTTGGCCTTGCCTCCGGGATTGGCACGGGGCAGTTACTGGGGTACCCGGAATCGGGTTCCGGATGGGCAGCCCTTTTACTATTGGCGGCCCTGGCCCTGGCCCTGCGCCGCGGGAGGAACCTGCCCTACCCGGCCTTCCTGCTGCTGGCCTGCCTGACTGCCTGGGGCATCGGCTTCCACGCCGGCTGCCTCCACCACCCACCCAACCGGCCAGAGCACTTCAGCCGTTCAGCGAACCAAACCCCCACCCCCTTGCTCCTGGAACTGGACGAAAAACGGAGCCCCGGGTATTACCAACCCTGGACAGCCACCCTTCTCCGAACAGGGGACCGTCCCATAAGGGGTAAAATCCTGTTGGAAATCCCCAGGGAGGTCCTCGCAGAATCCTGGCAGCCCGGGGACCTCCTGCTGGCTGAGGGCTTGCTAGAGCCCTTCCGACCACCCGCAAACCCCCATGCCTTTCCATACAAGAATTTCATGGAAACCCGGGGTATTTGGGGCCGCATAAGGACCCGCCAGGGGCGCTTCCGCCATATCCCTATTCCTAAACCAGGGTACCGGCACAGCCTGGCCCGGTTCCGAAGCCGGATGGCGGGTCTGCTGGAGCATCCCCACCTGTCTTCTGACACCTCCGGCCTGCTTAAAGCCCTCCTGCTGGGGAACCGCTCCGGGCTGGACGCCGATTTGTCCAGGGCCTATCAACAGGCCGGGGTGGCCCACCTGCTGGCCGTTTCCGGACTTCACGTGGGCATCCTTTCCGGGATCCTGGCCCTGTTGCTGCGGCCCATCCGGATCCTCCGGCAGGGCCGGGGTACCCAGGTGGGATTTACGTTATGCTGCCTGTGGGGGTATGCATGGCTCGCGGGATTCAGCCCGTCCATCGTGCGCGCCTCTGTCCTTTTCAGCCTGCTGGCCCTTGCCCTGCTCCTGGGCCGGGGCAGGGAAAGCCTGCACTTCCTGGCCCTGGCTGCGCTGATCCTGCTCGCGCTCATAGACCCCCAATGGCTTTTCCAACCCGGCTTCCAGATGAGTTTTGCCGCAGTGTGGGCCATCCTGCATTTCTATCCTGCCCTGATGCAGACATGGCCCTTTCGGCGCGGCCCTGCCAAGGCTATTGGGGCCTGGACGGCCCTGAGCCTCTCGGCCCAGGTTGGGGTACTGCCCATAAGCCTTTATTATTTCCACCAGTTTCCCACCCTGTTCCTGGTCTCCAACCTACTCCTGGTGCCCTTTGTCGGGTTGGTGGTAACAGGGGGGCTGCTGGTCCTGGGGCTGCGGGCGCTGGGAATAGATCCGCCTTTATTCTTCCAGAGCTATGACATCCTGGCCGGGACCTTCCAGGCCGGGGTATCCCGCCTGGGCAACCTCCCCGGGGGCCTGGTTCGGGACATCCCCTGGGACGCTGCCGAGCTGGCTCTGGGGGTATGTGCCATAGGGTGCCTGGGAGTGTGGATCCGGGCCCGGAAGCCTCTTTTTAGGGTGCTCGCAATTACCGCTTGCCTGGCACTGGGCCTTTATGGTATTGGAGTGGAGTACAGAAGCCTGGGAAAGGCAGAATGGGTGGTGCCCCACCGTACCAAGGCCAGCGGGTTCTGGTATCGTAAGGGCAAGTCCGTAAGCCTGTTTACACAAACCCCGGAACTCTGGAGCGCCTCCTTGCGAGACTACCGCTTGGGGGAGCGCACCGACGCTCCTGTGGCCTTCCCCCTAGGGCAGGCGTACCGGATGGGAGACCTCCGCCTTATCCGTATCGATAGCAGCGGGGGCTACCCTATAGGAACGGATCCGGCAGATATTGTCTTGCTGAGCGGGTCCCCCCGGATACACCTGGAACGCGTCCTGGACGCATTAAAGCCGCAACAGGTCATTGCCGATGGCAGCAACTACAACAGTTACGCGGAGCGTTGGCGGGAAACATGCCGGGATATGGGCATCCCCTTCCACCATACTGCGGCAGACGGGGCGTTTATCCTGGAACCGGAGTAGAACCCGGGTCCTAATCGTCCATTTTCCTTTCGGCTTCCTCTACCCCGTGGGTGAGGCGTTTCAGGGGTTTGATCAGGGCGATGACCAGGAGTCCGAAGACCACACAGAAAATGGTGATCCCGGAGAAGATTGTGAGTTCTCCCAATTCAGATGCCGATTCCCCGATTAATCCGGCCACCTTATTCCCCAGGCCTGTAGCGGCGAAATACACCCCCATCATCAGGGCGCCATAGCGCACAGGTGCGAGCTTGGTGATAAAGGAAAGGGCCACTGGCGAGGCCGAGAGCTCCCCAACCGTATGGAAGAGGTAGGCCAGGGCCAGCCAATAGAGGGCAGATTTTCCGAGGGCTTCGTACTGCATGGAGGCAAAGACCATAAAGACAAACCCGAGGCCCATAATAATGACCCCATTGGCCATTTTAAAGAGGGAGGAGGCTTCCTTGCCCCGGTGTTTCCACCACAGCCAGAAGTTGGCTACGGGAATGGCCAGGATCAGGATGTAAAAAGGGTTGAAGAATTGCAGGGCCGCAGCCGGGACTTCATACCCGAAGACCATCCGGTCGGTGCGGTTTTCCGCATAGAGGTTCATCAGGCCGCCCGCCTGTTCGAAGGCGCCCCAGAATACGATCACGATGATGAAGGAAAGCAGCAGCACCAGGTAGCGGTCCTTTTCCTGTTGGTTGTCCAGGTCGCCGTAAATGGTAATCATCATCCCCACAACAACAGAGAGGAAGATGAAAAAGAGAATATAGGCCCATTGCTGATCCTGAATAAACAGGAACGCCACCAGGGAGGAAACCACCGCCAGGGCCAGGGTAACGGTAAGCGGGGTTTTCCGGCTGAACTGCTGGGAAAAGATCTCCCCGATGGAGACATTCCCGGATGCCGCCGTGGCCCTTTCGGGCTTGTTGCCCACTTCCACCAGGTATTTCTGCCCGCTCATATAGACCACCTGGCCCAGCACCATCCCGATAGCGGCCAGCCCAAAGCCGGCATGCCACCCGTAGATATCGGCCACATAGGCCACCGAAAGAGCTGCCAGGGCAGCACCCACGTTAATCCCGATATAGAAAATGGAGAACCCCTTGTCGCGTCTTTCGTCCCCCTGCCGGTAGAGGCTGCCTACCAGGGTGGAGATGTTGGGTTTGAGCATCCCTACCCCGGAAACAATCAGGGCAAGGCCGGTATAAAAGGCCCACATCTGTTCCACCGAAAGGATGCCGTGCCCGGCTACCAGCAGGAAGCCCCCAATCATCACAGCCCGCTTCTGCCCAACTATCTTGTCGGCAATAATCCCCCCGGGAATGGAGGCAACATAGACCAGCATGGTGTACCAGCCGTACAGAGACAGGGCTTCGGCATTAAGCCACCCCAGCCCCGGGTTGTCCCCAAGGGTCTCGGCCGTAAGGTAAAGCACCAGGATGCCGCGCATCCCATAGTAGGAGAAGCGCTCCCACATTTCGGTAAAGAAGAGGATATACAGGCCAACGGGGTGTCCGAAGAGCTTTCGTTTGTGCGCGGGTTTGTTTACAGCATCCATTTGTATGAAGTTTGGTTATAGGTTATCCAGAACGAAATTGGTCATCCGGGTATAGAGGTGGAGGCGGGTATTGCCCCCGTATATGCCGTGGTTCTTATCCGGGTAGATGGCCCACTCGAAGGGCTTGTTGGCTTGTACCAGCGCCTCCACCATCCGCATGGTGTTCTGCACGTGTACGTTGTCGTCTGCAGAGCCGTGTACCAGCAGGTAGTTCCCCTGCAGGCGGTCTGCGAAGAACAAGGGGGAGTTTTCATCGTATCCGCCCGGGTTCTCCTGGGGGGTATGCATATAGCGCTCGGTGTAGATGGTGTCGTAGAACCGCCAGCTGGTGACCGGCGCCACCGCGATGGCCATTTCAAAAACGTCGTTGCCTTTCAGGATACAATTGGTAGACATAAAGCCTCCGTAACTCCACCCCCAGATGCCCGTACGGGCTTCGTCGATATAGGGAAGGGCGCTGAGCTTCCGGGCGGCTTCAATCTGGTCTTCCACCTCGTACTTGCCCAGTTCCAGCTGGGTCACTTTCTTGAAATCCCTGCCCTTGAGGCCTGTTCCCCGGCCGTCCACGCAGGCCACGATGTATCCCTTGGAGGCCAGCAGATGGTGCCAGTAGTCGTTGCTGCCGTTCCAGCGGTTGGCCACCTGCTGGGAACCCGGGCCGCTGTACTGGAACATCAACAGGGGGTATTGCCGGTTCGGGTCGAAGTCGACAGGTTTAATCATGTACATGTTCAGCGCATGCCCGTTTACTTCCAGGGTGCTGAATTCCTTGGGCGAGAGGGCATACCCGGCCAGTTTTTCCAACAGGGCGTTGTTGTTTCGGAGTTCCCGGACCAGGGCACCGTCAGATGCCTTGTGAAGCGTATACCGCGGCGGAGTCTGGGCGCTGCTGTAGGAGTCGATAAAATAAGAGTAATCCGCACTAAAGGACGCCCCATGGGTGCCTATGTCCTGGGTTAGCTGGCGCTTCCCCTTCCCGTTGGTCCCTACACTGTATACATCCCGCACGGTGGAGCCGCGTTCGGAGGATTGGTAGTAGATGCGCTTGCGTTTGGCATCGAAGCCGTAGTAGGCGGTCACTTCCCAGGGACCGCTGGTAAGCTGGCGCTCCAGGGCGCCGTCTGCCCCGTGGAGGTAAATATGGTTATAGCCGTCCTTTTCGCTGGTCCAGATAAAACGGTCCGAGGGCAGGAAGGTCAGGTTGTCTGTCACATCCACATAAGCGGCGTCGGTTTCTTCCAGCAGGACAGATGCTTGCAGGCTGGCGGCATCTACCTTGTGCAGCAACAGGCGGTTCTGGTGGCGGTTCAGGGTCTGGACACTCAGGTGGTCCGGGTGTTGCATCCACTGGATCCTGGGGATGTAATAGGCTTCTCCCAGGTCTACCGTATTTGTAGTGCCCGAATCGAGGTTGTAGATGTGGAGGGAAACCACGGCATTGGCCTCCCCGGCTTTCGGGTATTTGAACACATGGGGCTGCGGATAGAGCCCATCGCCATAGACATCCATGGAGAACACCGGTACCTCCCGTTCATCGAACCGGAGAAAGGCAATCCTGTTACCGGCGGTATTCCAGTCGAAGGCGCGCACAAAGGCAAATTCCTCTTCGTACACCCAGTCGGTGACCCCATTGATAATGGCATTGGGGGCCCCGTCTGTGGTTACCTGTACCACATTGCCGCTGCTGAGCTCGCGGATATAGAGGTTATTCTCCAGGACATAGGCCACCCTGCTCCCGTCCGGGGAAAGGGTGGGTTCCTGGATTTTGGCATCGGCTATCCGGATTACCTCCCCGGTGGCCATATCGTATACATAGTAGATGCCCAGGCGGGACCTGCGGTATACCGCTTCCACATCGGTAGCCAGGATGACCATGGATTCGTCGGCGCTAAAGGCATAGGACGTGAAATAGGGGATGCCGCGGCCGGTATCGGTCTGCACCAGGGTCCCCACGCGCAGCTGGGTTTGGTAGTCGTATTTGACAATGGCGCTGCTGCGGGTGGCCCGGTCCACTTCCAGAACCGTATAGTGCTGTCCGTCATTCATGGAGCGGAGCACCTGCAGGCCTTCCGTCTGGAAAGCCCCGCCCCAGATCTCTTCGAGGGTAATCGTTTTCTGGGCACTTGCCGTTATAAAACACAACAGGAGCAGCACCAATGGGAAACGCATCTTCATAAAGGGTAAAAAAGGTTATAAACCCTCAAGTTTAGCAATATTTTACCAGAATCCGTAACCCTTGGGGCATTTTGTGCCCCGGCCCGCGGGATGTTTTCCCGGATATTCCCGAAGGTTTCGATTCCGTATCTTTGAGGCCAGAAATACATCCCCGATGGCCCAACCCGTAGAAGGATTCTCCAAGCGCTCCAAGGATGAAAAAATCCGCTGGCTCGCCGAAAACTACACCGACTATCCCGAAGAAACCCAGCGCCTGCTGAAGCAGTACTGGAATTCCGATGCCCAGCTCCAGCAGCTGCACGACGAGTTCATCGAAAACACCATCAGCAACTTCTACCTCCCCCTGGGGGTGGCGCCCAACTTCCTGATCAACGGGAAGCTATACGCTATCCCAATGGCCATTGAAGAGAGTTCCGTAGTTGCGGCGGCGAGTAAGGCCGCCAAATACTGGGGCTGCCGGGGTGGGTTCCACGCGGAGATCCTCGGGACGGAGAAAATCGGGCAGGTCCACTTTCAGTACCACGGGCCGAAAAAAGGCCTGCAATCCTTCATCGAGGCCATTACGCCCCAACTCCTGCAAGACGCCGAACCCATAACCCGCAATATGGAAAAACGGGGCGGGGGTGTTACCGGCATCGAGCTGCGGGACCGCACCGATGGGCTCGATGGGTACTACCAACTGCATTGCCGCTTTGAAACGCGCGATGCCATGGGTGCCAACTTCATCAATTCCTGCCTGGAGCAGTTTGCCACCACCCTGCTGCGGGAAGCCGGGAACCATCCGGACCTGGGTGGGGAAGCACAGCCGATAGAGGTACTTATGAGTATCCTCTCCAACTATACCCCCGGCTGCCTGGTACGTGCCGAGGTACGCTGCCGGGTGGAGGAACTGGAAGCAGAATCCGGCATGGAAGGCGCGGAAATCGCCTCCCGGCTGGTACGGGCGGTACAGGTAGCCGATTGCGAACCTTATCGTGCCGTGACCCACAACAAAGGGATTATGAACGGTATAGACGCCGTGGTCATTGCCACGGGGAATGACTTCCGGGCCGTGGAAGCCGGGGTACATGCCTATGCTGCCCGTTCCGGCAGCTACAGGAGCCTGACCGGGGCCGAATGTACCGATGGCATGTTCCGGTTCTGGATTGAACTGCCACTGGCCCTGGGCACCGTGGGGGGGCTCACCCAACTCCACCCTTTGGTAAAGCTGGGGCTGAACATCCTGGGGAACCCGGGGGCCCCGGAGCTGATGCAGATCGTGGCCGTAGCCGGCCTGGCGCAGAACTTTGCGGCCGTCAGGTCCCTGGTAACCACAGGCATCCAACGCGGGCATATGAAAATGCACCTGCTCAATATCCTGAATCAATTGGGGGCTACCGAAGCGGAGAAAACCGCCGTGGTAGACTACTTTAGAACCCATACGGTAAGCCACAGTGAGGTAGTGGCCCGCTTAAATGCCCTGCGGCAGATGCCATGAAAGAGCGGTTCTACAGCCATGGCAAACTCCTGATTTCCGGCGAATACGCCGTGCTGGACGGGGCCAGGGGCCTGGCCGTACCCACCAGACGGGGGCAGTGGCTGGACGTGACCCCGGGAGAAGGCCCGGGGCTGCACTGGGTGAGCCGGGATGCAGACGGCAGCCCCTGGCTGGAGGCCTGGTTTGAACCGGAGGGACTCGTCCCAAACCTCACAAAAGGCCCCTTCCCCAAGGATCCGAAAGCCGGGTTGGTGCGCATCCTCCAGGCCACTATTGCCCTGAACCCCGGGTTTGCCGCCTTGTGCCAGGGTAAGACCGTGGAAACACAATTGGAATTCCCGAGGCCCTGGGGCCTGGGCTCCTCCTCTACCCTGCTGGCCAACCTAAGCCGGTGGGCCGGGGTAGATCCCTACGCCCTGCTTGAGGCGACCATGGGCGGGAGCGGATACGACCTGGCCTGCGCTACCGCCGCCGGGCCGGTATATTTTACACGGGTCGCAAGCGAAGCGCCTCTGGTAACCCCAGCACCCTTTAACCCCCCGTTTAAACAGGAATTGCTGCTGGTGTACCGGAATGTAAAACAGGATAGCCGCGAAGGTATCCGCAGGTACCGGGAAGCCGGCGGCCTTGGGCCAAAGGCCCTTCAGGAAATTACGGGTTTGGCAGAAACCCTTGCCACAGCCCAGGACCTCGGGAGCTTCCGCAATGCCATGGATGCGCACGAGGCCCTTATTTCCAATGTACTGGGGATGCCTCCGGTACAAGAATCCCACTTCCCGGACTTCGACGGGAGTGTAAAAAGCCTGGGCGCCTGGGGTGGCGATTTTATCCTGGCTGCCGGGGGCACCGAGGCCACGGCCTACTTTTCAGGGAAAGGATTTACGACCCTCTTTCCCTTTTCCGACCTGGTTCTGATATAAAAAAAATCCGCAGTTGCCTGCGGATTTTTATTCTTCCAGGGGGTTAAACCCGGATTAATCTTTAGTAATACGCTGCACGCTCATCCTCGATGGTCGCCTTGGCCTTCAGGGCTTCGTAAACCGCGGTCCCAACACGGGGGGACAGGCTTCGGGTAAGCGTATTGGCGTAAGGGGCATAGTTGTCCATGGCCGGGGCGGCCTGCCGGGCAGTCACCTCCAGTTTGAAAATACCAGTCTCCCCTTCGATAAGCCCGGAAACGGCGCCCTCCTCAAGGGAAATGGCAGTCCCTACCACCAGGGGCTCGCGGCCGGCTCCTGCAATGGTGGGGGTTTTGGCATTAAGGGCGGAGGCACTGGAGATCGCCACGTTGTTGGCCTGGGCAATATCCTCCATAGATTTCCCCTGGTTGGCTGCTATCAGCTGGGCGGCCTTTCGCTCGCGGCGCAGACGGGGGATAATCTGTACGGAAGCGTCTTCCACGCTCATGAGCCCTTCGCGGTATTTGGCGGTAAGCTGTACTACGGCATAGCCGCCTGTCAGGTCGAAACGGCGCACATTTCCTACTTCGGTGTCCGGGCTGAAAGCCCAGTTTACCACACGGCGTTGGGCTCCCAAGCCGGGGAGGTTTTCGTCCATGGCGTTGAGGCGGTTTACCGGCCTTACCGAATAATTCATTTCCTCAGCCTTGGTACCATAGGTGTCGGTGGCCTCACTCACAGCCATCTCGAAAGTGGTGGCTTCCGTAAAGGTAGCGTTGATGGTTTCTTCGGAGGGTTCAATAAGGCGGGCCATGGTGGCTACGCGAACAATATCCTCCTTGTCGTCTACCTTAACGATATGGTATCCGAATTCGGTTTCCACCAGGCCGATGGTACCGATGGGGTTCTGGAAGGCAAAATCGTTGAACTTGGGAGTCATGACCCCTTCCTGGAAAAACCCGAGGTCTCCCCCGCTGGGTGCAGAAGGGCCATCGGAATTCTCCCGGGCCAGCTGGGCAAAATCGGCCCCGCTTTTGCGGGCCTCGGCCAGGAGTTCCTGGGCGCGGGCCTCAGCCTCTTCCTGGGTCCGGGTAATGGCAGGGTTGGCGCGCATGGCCCCCTGGTAGGCCACCAGAATGTGGCTGGCCTTTACCGATCCGTTTTCCTTCCGGTCCATCATCCGGGAGACCTTGAAGTACTGCCCGTCCCGATACGGACCGTATAGATCGCCTACTTCCAGGGCCATCAGGCTGTCTGCAACCACGGAAGGGAAATCCTTCCGGGCTTTCATGACGGTGTCGTATTTGATGTCGGAATTCCGGTCCAGGAACGCCACCATATCGGTGGTATTGCGGAAGCCGTACACGGTGACCGTGGAGTCCAGTTCATCCCGGTATTCCTCGCGGTCTTCCAGCAGGTTTACCAGGGATTCGCGAAGGGCCGCTTCATCGGCCTCGGAGGCCTTTTCCTCGAAGTAGACATAGCGGATATCCCGCATCGCCTCCTGTTGGAATTCATCTTCATGCGCCTTCATATAGGCCTCGATATCGGATTTTCCTATGGTAAAGGAGCTGTCCGGGACGCTGGTGTAGGGCACACGTACGTAGCGGATATCCACCTTGTCGTTGGCCAGGCGGTAATCCAGTTCCCCTTCCTTGAGGGTGGCTCCTATCCCAGCTCGGATCAGGTCAAAATAGGTTTGTTCCATTGCCGCACGGATCAGGGCCTGCTCGCTCTGCAGCCACAGCCGGTACTGCTCGGGCTGGTTTACGCGGAGTTCCGTGATAAAGTTGCGGAAGAGGTCTTCGTCGAAGATCCCGTTGGCATCCTGGAACTGCGGGTTTTGTGTAAAGTTGGGGTTGTTGCGGATCAGTTCCATGATCTGGTCCTGCTGGATGTCGATGCCCAGGGCACCAAACTGCTGGCCCAACAGGGTGTTGCGAACCGTTTGCTCCCAAACGGAATTCACAATCTGGGTGGAAGTGGCCTGCCCGCCGAAACGGCCTTCGGCAGCTTCCATTTCCTCCCGAAACTGGTCTATGCTAATGGATTCTCCGTTGATCTCCCCTATGGCACTTCCCACCTTGCCGAGGCTCATGCCCCCGTTACCGGTAAAAATGCCGGAAATCACAAAAGCGAACAGGGCCATCCCGATAATCAGGATCAGCACGGTGGTACGCTTGCGAATCTTCTCTAAAATTGCCATGTGCGGTCTTCTTTAAATCAGTGGGCGAAAATACCATTTTCTCCCCAATAATAAAAGGGAAATACGGGTTGGAAAACTAATCGGATTCGAGGATTTCCAGGGACACCAGGTCGATCTTGGTACTGGACACCTCCAGGACGCGGAAAAGGAAGCGCCCGATCCGGATTTCCGCCTCTTTGGTGGGTATATCTCCCGTCTCATTCAGGATCATCCCGCCCAGGGTGCCGTACTCGTCGCTTTCCGGGAGGTTCAGACGGTACTGCTCGTTGAGGTAGTCTACCTCCAGGCGGGCCGAAAACACAAACCGGTTCTCGTCTACCTGCTCCTCGTGGTGTTCCACACTGTCGTGTTCATCCTCGATTTCGCCGAAGAGCTCTTCAATAATGTCCTCCACGGTGAGGATCCCGGAAGTCCCGCCGTACTCGTCCAGGACCACGGCGATACTCTTGCGTTTTTTGGTGAGGGCGTTCAGGATATTCTGGATGAGCATGGTTTCCGGGACGAACTCCACGGGCAGAAGGATGCTTTTAACCGTTTTGGGCTTTTTAAACAACTCGTAGGAGTGGACGTACCCGATAATATTATCTATGTTTTCCTTATAGACCAGGATTTTGGAATACCCGGTCTCGGTAAACAGCTTGGTGAGGTTTTTCGGGGTTTCGTGAAGCTCAACGGCCATGATCTCTGTCCGGGGGACCATCACTTCCCGGGCCTTTACCTCGGAAAATTCCAGGGCATTCTGGAAAATCTGGATCTCGGAATCTACCTGGTCTTCCCGTTCCACGGTTTCCATCTGCTCGGTGATGTAATCGCCCAGTTCTATCTTGGTAAACGTGAGCTGCACCGTATCCCCATCCGTTTTAAAAAAAACCTTGAGGATGCGGTCCGAAATCCACATGACCCCCTCGGAAATCAGCCAGAACACCTGATAAAACAGATAGGCCGGTACGGCCAGGGCCTTGAGCAGGGTATTGGCGTAGATCTGGAAAAGCACCTTGGGCAGGAATTCCGCGGTAACCAGGATCACCAGGGTCGATATCACCGTTTGGGAGAGCAGGCTAAAGTCCGTAAGGAGGGACTCCACCACCGGGTAGGGCGACGGGAGCATGCCCTGGAACCACTGCATGAGCCACTCCCCCATATAATAGGCGTAAATGACCAGGGCAATGTTGTTGCCCAGCAGCATAGTGGTGATAAACTTGGACGGTTTGGCCGTAAGGCGCCCCAGGACCCCTGCCAGAAAGCCCTCCTGCTTCTTCTCGATCTCGATGTGGATCCGGTTGGCCGAGATAAAGGCGATCTCCATGCCCGAGAAAAAGGCACTGCAGAGCAGGGAGACCAGGATGATGATCAGGGTCATGGCCGCCAGGTTCCCTAAGGTTTATCGGACTTCTGTCGTTGCTCGAACTTCTTCCGGTAATTCCGGCGGAACAGGAACATCCCCAGGGATACCACCGCAAAGAATATAAACAGGTAGCTGCGGTTGCGGTCCGGCCCCCAAAGCTGGCTTACCTCATAGATGGATATAAGCCCAATGGCCAGATAAATATACTCGGTGTATTTCAGGATCTTGATCATAGGTTTATTCTTCTCGTACCTGTAATTCGCCCCCGGTGCGGTGGGCATTAAAATAGGTAAATTCCCGGTTAAAATCCATCCCGATACCATTGAGCACAGAACCCTCTTCCGGGTTGGTCAGGGTAAACCGGGATTCGGTAAAAATCCATTCGCTGCCGCGGTCCCAGTACAACTGTTCGGCCTGGAGCCGCTTCCCGTCGAAGGTCTCCATCACCACATTGCCCCTGAGGTCCACCACATTGGTTTGGTCGTAAATGATAGCCGAGTCTGCCGTTATGGTACTCATGCGGCCCTCCTCGTCGTAGTGCTCTACGGTCAGGCCCTCGGGAAAGGTGCGGTACTTAAACCGGAGGTTGGTATAGTCTTCGCTTACCGGGCTGCGAAGCACCGCCATTTTCCTGGTGTGGCTGCTGTCCTGGGTATTGAGGGCTTTGGGGCTCTCGGTATAGTTCAGGGTAAAATTCCGCGCAACCCCCTGGGGGTATACCGGATCTGCCTTTTCCTCCCCGACCCTCTGGTACTGGTCCTCACAGCCCAAAAAGGACATTGCCATGGCGCAGGCCATGGCAATGCAATAAATTTTTCTGGTCTTTCCGGGCCTCATGGCTACAGGGTAGGCACCGTAACGCTACCGCCAATCCAGCATGGGAAAGAAAGGGATTTGCCCGACATTCCGGACTGGAAGATATCTGTCTTGGAAGGCGCCTTGGCACTGTAGCTGGCGGCAGCCTGGCTGGCACGAGAGCTCAGGGACGGGTCTACCCGTGCGGCCTGGCGGGCCATTTCAGCAGCCTTCCAGTACACGGCACGCTTTTCGAAAGGCGTGCTGCCACATTCGTTGGCGCTGGATGCGTACAGGGTGGCGATCAGCAAATACGCCTTCCCGTTGGAACCGTATGCGCTAATGGCCTTCTGGGCATAGCTCCGGGCCTGAACCTTGCTGAATTTACGTGCAATGGTAGCAGCCTTATAGAGAATGTCCGATTTCTTGCGGGCATCGGTCTCCAGTTCTGCAGCCTTGTCGAAGTCTGCGATGGCACCTTTATTGTCCCCATCCTTGGCCTTAAGGGTACCGCCATAGAGGTAAGCACTGGCAGAAGGCTCCAGGGCCAGCTGGGCTTCGAAAAGTTTGCGGAAGAGCGGGTCGTCTGTACATTCCTTGGAGAACATACGCCCTACGGCGCGCTTCACCCAGGTAACGTCTCCCTTCTTCTCCTCGAAGCTCTTCTGGTAGAGCGGGATCAGGTTCTCGCAGTCTGCCAGGGCACCGAGTTTGGAATCGATACTTCCGGAAATCTTTCCGTAATTCTCAGAGTAGCTGTTATAGGACTTCAGGCGGAGTTTTTCCTTGGAGGTAAGCGTTCCGGCCTCTTCCTTGGGCAGGAGTTGTTCAATCTGCTTAAGGTATTTGCTGTTTTCCTCCTCGATCTTTTCGGTAACGTCGTCATAGACATCGAATACCTCCTGCAGGTCCTTTTTGCCGGCTCCGTGAAGGTCTACCAGGCTGGAGAAATACAGGTAAAGGGCCTTGGGGTTATCGAAATTGTCCCGGTCCTCCTTAAAGGCTGTGGAGAGCATGCTGTAGAGCTGGTCGTCCGTGGCCATTTTATTGTCGTACAGAAGGGAAGCTTTATCACTGGCTACTCCCGCCTTGGTGTAGTTCTTCGGGAAATACTCCATACTCTTGTCGTAGAGGGACAGCAGGTCTTTAATATACCCTTCCTTCTCTGCGCCGGTGGAGTTGTCGATCTTGTGGTTCAGGATACGCTCCCCATAGGAAAAGTTGGCCTTGTTGACCCCGGGACAGTTGTCATACACCATCTTCCAGGGCTCGTAAGCCGCTTCGTAGTTCTTCACCTTTACGTGCTCTGCGTAAATGGAAAGGTTGGTCATGCATTCCGGATTCTGAGCCTGACCGAACACCGATCCGAGGACCCCAAAAAACGCAAGCAGCATAGAGTAAAAATCCTTTTTCATCGTATTCATTTCTTTTGAGGGGGGTTAAAATACAATTTTTTTATCAATTTATAGTCCTCTTCAAGAACCACTTAGAGTTGAAGGATATCCCTAAACTCAGTTTAAAATAGCTTTCGCGCACCAGGTTGTTCATCGTGGTGCCGCGCCTTCCCAATTCGAACCCCACGTTAACGTTAGAGAAGGTACTGGTACCGGTAACATCGCGTCCCAGCGGTAAACCCATTCCAAATGTTATGCCATAATTCGAAAGGGGCTTGTCATTTACGACGAAACCCGTATTATCCAGACGAACGCCCGCCCGGTAGGTCACCCGGCTGAAATAGGAATCCAGGGAGGTGTAATCCGGGACGTAAAACCCGCCCAGGGCATAACTGCTGGCATCCTCATACTCGGAACCCTCAATCTCAAGGAAGCGGTTCTGGAAATCGGAAAACTTCTGCATGCTGTATTCGGCACCTACAAACCAGTGTTTGTCCTCCCCGTACCCGAGGCCTACGGTATAGGTAGTTGGGATTCTGATCTCTGTGAAACGCAGCAGGTCGCGGTCCAGGTTAACGTCTATCGATTCGATATCCCGACCGGTCAGGGGCACAAAACTGGCGATGCGCTGCTGGTTTTCGGAAGTCAGGTTGCCCTGGGTATGCACCCGCAAGGAGGTAAATAAGGTATGCTTGTCGGTAACCTTCGGGGTATAGATAAGCCCGTAGTTAAAATCGAATCCACGCACATCGGAGATGCGCTCGTCCAGGGTCCCGAAGGCCACGCCCTCGGTAACCTGGCTGCGGGCATATTCCAGGCGGCCAAAGTAGTGGTTTACCGTAGCTCCCAGGTAAAGCTGCGGCATGAGGCGGAAGCCAAAGGTGAGGAACACCTGGTTTACCCCGCCTTCACCTGTATATAAGGTATTCACCGGAACCCCGGTGTCGTTGACCGTTTGGTTCTCGATGTCGAAGCCCACCGAACTGAAGGGTTTTAACCCGAAGGTGAGGCCGGCGCGCTGCATTTTTATCGGAAAGGCCAGGGCCAGGTAGTCGATATTGGTAACCGAGGTGTTTTGCTGGTCCGAAAAGGTCTCCACGCGCAACTCGCTGTGGGAGCCCCCCACGCCAAAAGCGGTAACCCCGAGCATCCCGAGGGCTGCGGGGTTATTAAGGTGCAGGTGGATGCTATCCCCATACATGCCCAGACCCCCCATCATCTGGTTTTCGACCGTGCGCACAGACCGCATATCCCCAATGCCAAAGGCAGAATAGGGGGAAACAGTGGCGTCCTGGGCGTACGTTGAGCAAAATGCAAAAATGAGGATTGCGAAGACGAGACGTCTGACCATCTAGTTTTTGTTGTATTCCAGCAGCTGATTTAAGCCCTCAAGGAGAAAATTAGGAAGGGCAAATATGGTATTTTTTAGTCGCTTAGACAAAAATTGCGCATCCCCGCCTGTTAAAATCACTGTTAAAGTAGGATAGCGGGATTTATACCGGTCTATCATGCCGTCTATTTCGGAGCAAAGCCCGAATACCACCCCGATGTGGATACTGCTTTCGGTGGCATTGCCAATCAGGTCCGGCGGGTCTGCCGGCTCCAGTAGTGGCAGGCGTGCGGTAAACGCATTCAGGGAGGTATAGCGCATGCGCAGGCCCGGGGAAATGGCGCCACCCCGGTATTCGCCGAAGTCATTTAGAAAATCATAGGTGATACAGGTACCCGCATCGATCACCAGGGTATTGGTATTCGGGTACCTGAAGAATGCCGCACTGGCCAGGGCCATCCGGTCTGCCCCCAGGGTCTGGGTAGTGGCATACGTATTCCGGTACGGGGTGCGCATGGAAGGGGATACCACCACCACAGGACAGAACACCCGAATCAGGTCGGTCATGGTCTTGTCCGGCGAACCCACTGAGGCCAGGATGGCATGCCCGATGCCGGGATACTTATCGAAGGTTTGGGTAAGGGCCCATTTGAACGTCCCCACTTCGCACCGCTCCACGTGCTCCAGGCGCGTGCCCCGGAAGACGCCGAGTTTCACCTGCGTATTGCCTGCATCCACAACTAAATTCATACTGTAAATATCGCCCATTTCGGGCAGACCCACCCCTTTTTTCAGGATTTTGTTGGTTCTTGATAAATAAGAAATTATATTTGCACCCGCCTGTTCGGAAAGCGCTGGTTGCGGGCCAAACCCCCAACTCCCGAACAGCCTGACATCCTGGTACCTTAGCGCTCCCGATAGCCATCGGGAGGTAGAGCAACGGACTGAACCCCGATAGCTATCGGGGCTTGTGTCCCTGGTTCATAAAACACGTTAAGACAGGTCGTTCATTTAGTATTCTGGTACCTTAGCTCAGTTGGTAGAGCAACGGACTGAAAATCCGTGTGTCCCTGGTTCGATTCCTGGAGGTACCACAAGAACCCCCCGAAACTTTAATGTTCTCGGGGGGTTTTCTTTTTGGTTGACAATCTGGTTGACAAACTTGATTTCGTATTCACTTATAAAATCCTTAAAAATTGATTCTAACTGACTAATTTTAAATCCAATAATTTCAACCTCAAAATTAGATTTCAAATAGTGAGTAATGTTTATAATTTGTATTGTGATGAAAGTTGTCATTTGGAAAATGACGGCATTAACGTAATGGTGTTAGGCGCTTTATGGTGCCCCGATGAAAAGCGAAAGGAAATCTTTGAGAGAATTCGAGAAATAAAGGCAGACCATGGATTTGGGAATGACTTTGAAATAAAATGGAATAAAGTCTCTAGAAGTTATGTTGACCTTTATTTGGATTTAGTCAACTATTTCTTTGATGACGATGACATGCATTTTAGGGCATTAGTCATACCGGACAAATCAGCTCTTGACCATAAAAAATTTGATCAAGATCATGACACCTTCTATTATAAAATGTATTTCGACCTAATCAAGGTAATTCTTAACCCTGAATACGCTTTCAATATATATATAGACATAAAAGATACTCGAAGCCAGGATAAAGTAAATAAGCTCCTAGAAGTCCTGAGAAACAATCATTATGACTTCAATAAGAAGATAATAAGGAAAGTTCAGCAAGTCCATAGCCATGAGGTTGGCACTTTACAAATAGCTGATTTACTTACCGGTGCAATTTCATATTTACACCGTGGCCTAAGTGGAAATAAAGGAAAGGAAGTCCTTATTGAAAGAATAAAAAGACGTTCTGGATACGCTTTAAACCATTCAACTTTATACAAGGAGAATAAATTCAACTTGTTTGTTTGGCAACCAAGAATTATTGAATGATGAGCGAGCTTGGATTACCAGAATTAATTTATCTCAACGACTATTCAGGTAATTACGAGGCCTATATAGCTGCCGTATATGAGGTGTTTAGAAGGGACTTCGTCGTAAATCGTCCTTTATTTCAAGGTGTAAGACTTAGGTTAAAATGTCATCCATACTTTCAAGATAGGGAATATACATTCTATCATATTACCCACGAAGGGGATCAAGAGGATCAAAGAATTCCAGATTTACGCAGATGCGAAAGAATTGGCTATGCTAGAGTACTTATTGAAAATGCAGACCATCCAAGTCTAAAGGTTTGGAGACAAGTAAGGAATGGCAAAAATAGAATTGCCATTTATCATGAAGAAGAAAGTTACCTAGTAATTTTGGACGATCGTAGTGAATATATTTTACTATGGACTGCTTTCTATGTCCGACATAATAGCTTCCATAAGAAATTGATGAAAGAATATGAGGAGTATATTAAAAACCAAAACCGCCCAGGGTAATACTGAACGGCTTCTTAACTCCTCTAACGCTTACAACCTAAAGGTATGGTCATTGAGTTGAAGCAAAATTAAGTATTTTTTTTTGGTTTTTTGCAAAAAAATCGTTAATAAGCATGATTTCAGTCATTTAGCGATTAATTTCCGAAAAATTGTATTCACACGATCCTCACCGCAAAATAACAGAAGGCGTTATTGCAAAAGGCTATCAAGGCGTAACCCGATGAGATACTTTGCAGGGATAGCACAGTAGGCAGTTAGTCCCGTGCTATTGCCCAAGGCATCGAACCGGAGTTCTACAAAAAAAGAATCAAGCGCATAGATTAATGGCCCTGCTTTCTCCGGGCATGGGTCCAGAACTAGCCGTCCGGCGTTCTGTAGATACTCTGTTTGCTCTGAATCGTTGAGGTCGAGAAAAGTTTCAAGTTTCATAAAGTCAAAGGTATTCCCGGTCGCTGCAAAATTCTTGCAGTTCATACAATCTCAGGATAACTATAAAAGCGTTTTTAACGCCAACACAGTATTGAGATTTATTTGTGGATTCCCGTAACTGGTATTCAAAACATCTTAATACTTTTTGCTCCCTTTGAAAGTGAAATATCCTTGAGGCTAATCATACGAATCTAAATTTCAACCTATCATGAAAAATCAATTTCTATTATTTTCTCTTTTTGCCCTTTTCCTCAACCAAATAGTCCTCTCACAAAGACTTGCCGTTACGATAGACGGGGACACTTTGGAAATATTTGAAAATGGCACATGGAAGAATCTCAATTCTTCTGCTTCAGTAATAGTGCCGATTGAAACAACAGTAATGGCCACAGTAGAAGTTGATGACTTTAGCGGCAAAAAAAGCGCGTCAACCGAAACATGGAATAGCTTTGCCAGGGGGCCTTTAACTTCCCTTAGCGGCAGTGCTTATATGACTGAAACTGGAATAATCTCTTTTCCTTTTATTGTTTCTGGAGACTTAGGGTGTTTGGTAAAATGGCAAAGCACAATGCAGATCAAACTTTCAAATGACGCTGTTGTTACGCTAACCTATATTTCGGACACAGACTGTGGGGATGTAGTTTTAGGATCATGGGTAGCCTTAGAGCCGACGGATGCCGAAAACCCAAATTTCGAATCAATTATTTCAGAAAACAATGAGCTTTTGAAGACATACGATTGGGTTAAAATTCGAGTTACTGGTTCTGATGTTTATGCAGACCTTGAACCTCGTAACTCAAATAGGTCAATGCCTAACCCTGAACAGTTCTTTAGACAACACATTATTGCTTTAGAAGGAACCAAATAGTCTGGCAAATCAGACATTAATTAATCCCCCAATCATGGCAGGACTAAGAAAAACACCACTTGAAGAATTTGTAATCGAGCACCGGCATTGGGAGGACTCGGCCTGATTCTCTAAAATCAAGTACACCTAAAAAATGGTTAATAAATGTCGATGGAAGAAAAAGATCAATTAATGGAAATAACAAGAATGAAAGCGCTTTTGGATCGTCAATCTCAATTGGACGAAATTGCAAAACAAAAGATTCAGGACTTATTGAAGAACTATCTTATTCTTGAAAATATTGAGGGGAATTTTGAGGACTTCCAATCAAAGCAAAAACAAATGGAAAAAGACGGCATAAGAATGGCCGTTGAACTTTGGGAGAATGCCAAAAGCATTCATAAGGAACATCAAATAGGCGGACTCCCCATGGTAGCACATCCACTTACCCAGTATCCTCAATTAATTGAAGGTGTTCTTACTTTGATCTTTTGTAACATTACTGCCTACTGGAATAACTTAAAGTATTATAACATTCGTAATAAAACGATGCATTCCGGATTCTTAAGGGAGCAGAAAAATATTATGCTTTCGAATATTAAGACTGCTAAATCTTTTTTGAAAACAGAAGAACAAGAGCTTATACCGATTAGATTGGAATACATAAATCCATTCAACGAATTCAAAACTTTAGAAAAGACAATATCGGACAGGATAAAGGAAATAGAAAATCGTCTTTCACCTGAAACACCTAAAGGCTGTCTGGCCTCAATATTCTTCCTTTATTGAAAGAAAATCTAGAACATTTCACAAATAAAACTTTGGCCCGTTTTTTTCCATTCCATATTTCTGTGTGGGACCAAATTCTAAGTATGTAATGCCGCTTTTTTCAAGATGAGGAATTATCGGTTTTAGAAACTTGTTGCACTTATCATCATCAAAAACAATGTATTTGACAATCCGTTCCCATTCATGCTTTGTATAATCGTTGCCTGATTCGAAGTTGCCGGCAATTCGAACCATATTCTCATCAAACCCGACATATTCAGGCAGAATAGTAAACTCAGGCTCGATGCTGGTTTCTATCTCTTCTAAAATCTTAAGCTCTTGTTTCTTGTCCATTTTGCCCATAATAATATTCAATACGCAACCTAATATCCTGGAGGTGTAAGTGTCCCTAAAAACAGCTACGGTTAAAAATAGAATATTAACTGTAGATTTAGAGACATGAAAAGAAGTCGATTTTCGGAGACCCAGGTGGTCAGGATTTTAAAGCAACACGAGGCTGGCGTTTCGGTAACGGAGCTTTGCAAGGAGCACGGCATCAGTGCGGCCACGTTTTACAACTGGAAGGGCAAATACGGAGGGATGGATGCCTCACAGCTAAAAAAGCTTAAAGAAATGGAAGCTGAACTCTCCCGCTACAAGCAAATGTATGCCGAGCTGGCCCATCAGAATTACGCCCTGAAAGATCTCATTGAAAAAAAGCTCTAGGGCCAGCCGAGAAGCGATCTGCAGCGGATTATCTGGTAAGCGAACACCGATTAAGCTTGCGCGTGGCCTGTATGGTACTGGTCTTAAGCAGTTCGGTGTATTATTACCGGCCCAAAAGCCGGGATGATCAGGCAATCATCCAGGCACTGGATCGGCTGGCTCAAGAGCACCCCACATACGGTTTTGGAAAGATGTTCCGGATGCTTTGCGCTGAAGGGCATCCCTGGAACCACAAACGGGTGTATCGGGTCTACAAGCAGATGCGGCTTAACGTACGCCGTAAACGCAAACGCAGGGTGCCCCAGCGCGTGAAAGAACCCCTCACATTGCCGATCACCAGGAACATTACCTGGAGTATTGACTTTATGCAGGACTCTTTAAGCTATGGCAAGACCTTCCGGGTGCTCAATGTTCTCGATGATTTCAACCGGGAAGCCCTTTGGAACGTGATTGACGTATCGATTGGCTCTCAGCGTTTGGTTCGGGAACTGGATAGACTGGTGGCCTTACGGGGAGTTCCTGAAGCTATCCGGGTGGATAATGGTCCGGAGTTTACTTCGGCCAACTTCCAGATTTGGTGCCAACAAAAGGGCATTGAGATTAAATACATCCAACCCGGAAAGCCGGTGCAGAACAGTTTGATTGAACGTTTCAATAGAAGCTATCGACAGGAAGTATTAAACGCTTATCTTTTTGAATCCCTCTCACAGGTAAGGGTTCTATCCGAAGAATGGATGGAGCATTACAATGGGAAAAGACCCCATGAATCCCTGGGGAATCTTACCCCAAAGGCATTCTTAAAAAAGCATGCGAAGAAAAGAGAAGAAAATAACCTAATTTATATACCCTGAACTGTAGCTAAATAAGGGGTACTTACAATAAGACATAAATCTCGGATCAAACACAAATCGCTTTATATACCACTGTGACAAAAATTGTAGATAATTTGCCTACAATAGGCATTATCAATTTGGTTATATTAAATCTTTTATATGTTAATCTATTTGCACAGGTATACTTCCGCCAAAACTAATCCACTTTCCACCTACCTCGGAAATGTTTACATGTAATTCGTCTTTAGTTTCTATTCCAACTAAATTGACGTCAATCTCATCAAATGAATTGAGTCTAACGGTTATAGAACCATCTTCATTTATTGGCACTAGTCCGTAACTACTACTTGGAATTGTATTCAAATTACTGGACGGTTCGTTGGCATAGGCCTTAGGTATCAAATCAATATTCTTTAGTGTCAATATTGACAAGTTGATTGCTATAACAGTTAATACGATTTTTGTAAATGTGTCTACCTTCATGAAAATTAGATTTTAATTGTAACTCAATATATTTACCGGCATTCTATGGAAAGATTTATTAGTTCAATAGAAAACTTTTCAAACAACTTAATCCAAACATCTTAACATTCCCGTTAGGGTCACCTTATAAGGGGGAGGCAAAGTAAGAAAACCGATCTTAAGTTAAAGCAAATTAATCCGAAGGCTTCCCTGTTTTTCGGACAGTTTAAAAAGCAACTACTTTGAGAGCATCAAGAAAAGTAAATTGGCGAAAACCCAGATTGTTGCCATGCTTCACCAATATATTAATCAACACCTATTCCTCCTTCATGTTTGATATTATAAAAGCCTACGCTCAATGAAATCTTACATTACGGATATAATTCCCAAAATATCTTCCTACTCCAAAAAACTGGACGATCTAAGTCTCCTTAAAAATCAGAATTGGGTTTTGATAAATCAAATTCAAAAAAGCAAAACTGTTTATATATTTCGCGACAACTCGCAATTATTAATTATCGAAAATGGAATTGTTAGTAATGCCGGCTGGGAATACATTAACAGTAATTCCTTGATTATAGAAAGAAATAGCAAACCTATGTTATTTAAACATGGGTTTTTAGACCCAAATGTTCTTCTACTTAGTATTGATGGTTCCGACAATGAATACATCTATTTCATAAATGAAAGCAGAGCAAATCGAAATTTAAATAGTGTTAATGATGTAAATAATTATCTACGCAGAACCTATTTGACAAACAAACCCAGTAGTACGAATAATCCATCCAGACCTTATCTAAAGACATTTTATTGCCTAAATCCAAAAACTCAAAAAGAGTATGGCCCATACTCCGCTCCTGAAATTGTTAAGAAATTAAAAAACGGAAGGCTACAAAGCGGCTATTTAGTGCGTGAGTCAAGTATTGAAGGTTATCAACACGCGCCGAGAATCATGGATCTTCTTGAAAAATGATTCCATAATGCTAGAATCTAAAAAAGTGTCTGTTGATTTACTAAAAATTATTCCCTCTTCATTACAGACCGGTTACTTGGGATGGACAAGTTTGACGATGTAGATTATTGGAAAGGTATTATCCTCTATGGGCTTAATCAAGCCACCTATAAGATTGCCCTGGGTAAAACTTTACTAGAATTAGCTGAAGAAGGTAATGATGTTGTCGATTGGAGCCAACTCTCTAAAGTCTACCTTGACAATTACATAAAAAGACTAAAAGGCACCCATCTCCCCCAACAAAATAACCCCACCAGAAAGACGAAAATGGAGCGGATCGTGGATTCTCTGAGGAAGGGGAAGATTAATTACGACACCGCTGTCATTCAAGTAGGCCAGGAAGCATTCAATGACGTAATCCCACGCTTTCAGACTATCGGGACAAACAAAGAAATTGTCGGCGAGAGATTCTATCATTTTGACCATTGCAAAAAGCTATATCTGCATGATCCGACCTTCAGAATCCATGAGGAGTTCAAGCAGGAGCTTTTCGATGAGCTGGAGGCACGCTGGAGTCTTTTGGAAGGAGCTTTTACAATAGTGCACGGAGATTGGCAGCTATCAAATGACATCAGAGACATTTATCTTGTAAACGGCTACTCCAGGACCAACATAACGCATAACATACCCTTCCTGCAAGGCTATCAAGGTAACACTTGTTTTTACTGCGGTGAGCCTATCCGTGACACGGATATTCATGTAGATCACGTGCTTCCCAGGCAGGTGATTCAACATGACGAGATATGGAATTTGGTCCTCAGTCATGGTATATGCAACCTCCATAAGAATGATGCCTTGGTTGGAAAACATTACTTTGAAAAGCTTGTTGCCCGAAATGAGAATATTATGGGCAGCAACCACCCCTGGAAGAAAAAAATTGCAGATGCCCTGGGTAGTACCCCAGCAAAAAGAGCTAAATCCATGTGGCACCATTACGAGAATGCCAGGATTGTTTTGAGAAATAACTATTGGGAGAACTCTCCTGGTTATAATAGAGAGACCGATCCTTTTTTTAAACGCCTAATTACCAAACTGAATAACCCATGAGTGTCTTCAGCGAAATAGATCCAGACAACTACGTGTTTGAGTCTGAATTTTTCTTTGCCATCTATGATAGGTTCCCTGTTTCCGAAGGGCACATCCTGATAATTTCGAAACAGGAGAAGAAGGACTACTTTGAGCTGAACCAGAATGAGCAAGAAGAATTACCAAAACTTATTCTCAAAGCTAAAGGAATCCTTGAGGATAAACACTCACCCGACGGATACAATATCGGAATGAATTGCGGAGAAGTTGCAGGCCAAACGGTAATGCATTTCCATTGTCATGTAATACCAAGATACAAAGGAGATATGGGTGATCCTCGTGGGGGTGTAAGACATTGCGTTGAGGGGAAGGGCTATTATTAGCC
The DNA here is from genome assembly GCF_002198115.1 of Robiginitalea sediminis. Classification (GTDB taxonomy): domain Bacteria; phylum Bacteroidota; class Bacteroidia; order Flavobacteriales; family Flavobacteriaceae; genus Robiginitalea; species Robiginitalea sediminis. The sequence goes on from NZ_NGNR01000001.1 coordinate 140,177, forward strand.
AGAAGTATTCACCGGATAAACAAGCTAAGGCCCTGCATTCTGAGACAGACAATTAAGGCCAAACACTATGTTATTCCCGACCTTTAACTTGAGCCATTCCACGAATCTAAAGACTCGCGACAACAGCTTTATGTGTTCTCTCTTACCTTCGAGGTTTCAGGCAGGGGACCAGAGGAACACCCCGGAAGTAGTGCTAAGCTCACTACCGGGATGATCTCCCGGAGGCTGCAAATCGCGAAAAATCATCTATAAAAGAGTCCAACAGCAGCGTTCTGAGTTCCTTTAAGAAAGCTCAGATATTACTGGTTCGGCCAGGTTACCAGCTCTTGAAAAGCCCCTAAAAAAATCATGCTGAATTGCATAGAATAATTTCCTATTTTGCTGCTGGACATCAGTCCATTACGCAATTAACACACATCAACCATTAACACTTTACTATTATGAAAAAACTAATCGCAGAATTTATCGGAACGCTCTGGCTGGTACTTGGAGGGTGCGGTAGCGCGGTGCTTGCTGCCGGGTATCCGGAACTCGGTATCGGGTTTGCAGGCGTTGCCCTTGCCTTTGGGCTTACCGTTGTGACCATGGCCTATGCCATAGGCCACATTTCCGGGTGTCATCTGAATCCGGCAGTAAGTATCGGACTTTGGATGGGAGGCAGGTTTAGCCGCCAGGACCTCATCCCCTACATTATTGCTCAGGTACTAGGGGGCATTGCAGGAGCGGGCATTTTGTATGTCATTGTATCCGGTAAACCGGGGTTTGAACTCGGAGGGTTTGCAGCCAATGGATTCGGGGAACACTCCCCAGGGGGGTACGGGATGATGGCAGCCCTGGTTACCGAGGTGGTCATGACTTTTATGTTCCTGATCATTATCCTTGGTGCTACCCATTCCAAAGCACCCCAAAAATTTGCCGGACTCGCTATCGGGTTGGGTCTTACGCTCATCCACCTGATCAGCATCCCGGTAACCAATACTTCGGTAAACCCGGCAAGGAGTACGAGCCAGGCCCTCTTTGCAGGCGGATGGGCCACAGAACAACTCTGGTTGTTCTGGGTTGCCCCCATCGTTGGCGCCATTCTGGCTGGCCTGGTTTACAAGGCCATTTCTCCGGACGAATAAAGGCATTTACACCAGACAAAAACCCCGCCACCATGGCGGGGTTTTATTTTTAGGCGGGCGTTCACAGTTTTCCGTTCCCCTATTCCACACGCACTGAAAACCTCACCTGCACATCCCGGGATGAATTCCCAACGGTAAAGTCATACCAGGTGGGCTCCACCTCCCAGGATCGGCTTTCCTCATTGTAAAAAGCCAGTTCCGAAACCGGGATGGCCATTTCTATGGTTTTCGTCTGGCCCGCAGGCACCAACACCTTCTGAAACGCTTTGAGTTCCTGTGCCGGGCGGGTTACCCGGGAGTCCCGGGCAGTGGCATATACCTGTACTACTTCCTTTCCGTCCCGGGTTCCCGTATTGGCCACCGTTGCCCGGATCCGAATCGTATCGGAAGGGGCATAGATTTCCCACTCCGGTGTGGCCTCCCCAATTTCGAAGGAGGTATAGGAAAGACCATATCCAAAGGGGTAGAGGGGCTCGATATTCTTGGTGTCGAACCAGCGGTAGCCCACCAGCAGGCCTTCACTGTAGGTAACCGTGGTGTCTCCGGGGAAGCTATTGGTGGCATGGGCCGGGGAGTCCATCAGGTCTTTGGGCATGGTCCACGGGAGTTTCCCGGAAGGGTTCACCTGGCCCAGGAGCACATCGGCAAGCGCAGTTCCCCCTTCGGAACCGTTGTACCAGCTCCATACAATGGCCTTGGCCTTCTCCTTGATGGAGCCTATATCGAAAGGCGCCCCCGCAATGATGACCACAATGGTATTCGGGTTTACTTCCAGCACCTGCTCGATGAGTTCCACCTGCCCAAAGGGCAATTTGAGGTCCACCCGGTCTGAGGCCTCGGTCTCATAATCCCGGTTAGACCCTGCAAACAAAATGACCTGTTCCGTTTGCGCGGCCACCGCCAGGGCCTCTTCTAAAAGGTCAGGGTCCAGTTCATCTATCGTAAGGGCCCGCTCCTGGGTCACTTCGCCAAAAACGGACTCCTTTTTGGGGGCATAGCGCTCCAGGTATCCTTCGGCATACCGGACCTCAACATATTCCGGGAGCCGGTTCTGCAACCCCTCGAGAGGGGTAACCTCCCGTTTTGTTTTGACCCCCGCACCAAAGCCGCCGAGGGCATTCTTCTTGGTGGCATTGGCACCGATAACGCCTATTGAACCCATCCCATCTGCGGTCAAGGGCAGCAGTGCGCCCTCATTCTTAAGCAAGACCACGGATTCCGAGGCAATTGCATAGGCGTCCCCAAAGTGTTCCTCGGTATGGATACTGCCTTCCGGGCGGGCCTCCCCTCCCATTGCCTTGAGGGCAAAGAGTACCCGCAGGATCCGTTTCACGTGCACATCGATCTCGGCCTCTGAGACTGCACCGGAGCGCAAGGCCTCCAACAGGGGGTCGGCCAGGTAGAATTCGTCAAAGGGCTTAGGGGTACCCATCTCCAGGTCCAGCCCGTTTTCCAGGGATTTAACCGTACTGTGGACGGCGGCCCAGTCGGAGATCACAATCCCCTGAAATCCCCACTCGCCCCGCAGGATATCATTAAGCATGTAGCCATTCTCACAGAGGAACTCCCCCCGGAACTTGTTGTAGGCCCCCATCATGCTGTATGCCTTCGCGTCGGTTACCGCCGCCTTAAAGGCCGGGAGGTAAATTTCCCTGAGGGTGCGCTCATCGATCTGTACATCCACAAAATCGCGGTTGGTCTCCTGGTTGTTTGCCGCATAATGCTTCACGCAGGCGGCAACATCGTTTTCCTGTAACCCGACAATAAAGGGCACCGTCAGTTTTTTATTGAGGAAGGGGTCCTCGGTAAAGTATTCATAGGTCCGGCCGCCCAAGGGGGTACGGATGATGTTGATGGCCGGGGAGAGCAGGACGTCCTTGCCCCTGGCCCGGGCCTCCTCCCCCACGCTCTGGCCGAACAGATAGGCCAGGTCCGGGTTCCAGGCCGCAGACAGGCCCGCCCCTGCCGGGTAATAGGTAGCAAAATCGTCGTCCGCCCCAAGAGGGGCCCAGGAATCCCTGGAAATTTCCTCCCGAATTCCAAGGGGGCCATCGGCCATCTTTAGTTCGGGGATGCCCAGGCGGGGTACCCCGTCTGTGGAAAACATGCTGGTCCCGTGAAGCATGCCAACCTTTTCCTCCAGGGTCATCTGCCCGATGAGGCTGTCTATCTGGGCATCGAACTGCTCTGGAATGGGTTTTCCTGAGTACGATTTCTGGGTCTCCATAGGCGTTTCCTGGGTTTGGGAAGGTTCGCTAGTACAAGAAATAACAAAAAAGGCAATGGCTGCAAATGCCGCCATGGCCGGAACTAACCGTTTCATGTTGTGGATGTTGTGGATACCTCCAGCGGATTTATCCGGATTAAAAGCTAAAAGTACGGCCGGAGCGGGAGGAAAAACCTGCTTTTTATCAGGTGCAGAGCCATCTGCCAGGTTCCACGGATTTCGCAGATTCCTGTACCTTTAAGGAGACTACCCGAATCCGTGCGGGCTCCCATGAAAAAACTCCTCATCCTGCAGATGCGCCCGGAAGACGCCACCGCCAATAGCGAATTTGAAGCTATCCTGCGGGTGAGTGGGTTGAATCCCAGTGAAACAGACCGGTTCCGCCTGGAACAGGAAATCCCCAAGCTGCACCTGGAGGACTATTACGCCATCATCGCTGGGGGCAGCCCCTTCGATGTAAGCACCCCGGAAGCGGAAAAAACCCCGGTTCAGCTCCGTATTGAGGCCTTTTTTACAACCCTTTTCGACCGGATCCTCCCGGCGGATTTCCCGTTTCTGGGGTGTTGTTCCGGGAATGGATTGCTGGGGAAATACTGCGGGGCTCCCATTTCGGGCACCTATTCGGAACCCATCTCGAGCGTGGCCATAACCCTGACACCAGAGGGCAAAAAGGACCCCCTGCTTTCCGGGCTGTCCAACCGTTTCGAGGCCCTGGTAGGCCATAAGGAAGCCTGTGACGCGCCGCCCGGCGGGGCCGTCCTGCTGGCGTCCTCCCCTACCTGCCCCGTGCAGATGTTCCGGCTCGGGAAGCATGTATATGCGACCCAGTTTCATCCGGAGGCAGATGCAGAGGAATTCATCCTCCGCATTCATACGTACAAAGACTACGGTTATTTCCGGCCCGAAGAAGCGGATGCGCTGATTACTGCTGTCCGGCATACCGACACCCCGGTTCCTAAGGAAATCCTGAGGCGGTTTGTAGAGGCGTACAAACCGGCTTAACGCCCATTTCACCCCCAAATTCCCTCGGTTAATCGAAAAAAAGGCCACCCCGGTGCGTTTGGCCTGCTCCTGGATTGTTACATGACAAAACCCTCAAAATACTATCGTCATGAAAACAGCACTACTCATCAAGGAAATCTATATGGAAGCCTTCCGCGACCTGGGAAACTTCCTGATCAAGAACTACCTGAAGGTTTTTGCCTGGTTTAGCTTTGCCATGTTTGCCGTGGTTTTGTACGCCTTTGTCTTCCGCGTGGCTACGGGGTTTGTGTTTGATTAGGGGTGGGGTTGGAGCGAATGTCTGCCTGGGTGGGGCGTACCCCCACCCATGGGGATAAGATAACCTCCCGGACTGCAATGCGCCAGCACGCCACTACCACGCACAATACGCCGAAAGGTTTTGTTTGCTATCTTGCCGGGAAAGACTTTTCACCTCTGTGACATCATTCACCCTGGACACCGAACCCGGCAAACTGGAAACGTACCTGCAGCAAAAGGCCTGGCTGCGGCCCGGGGAGCGACTGCTTCGGATCTCCAAGCCCGGGGAAGGGAATATGAACGTCGTTCTGAGGCTGCATACGGATTCGCGCAGCCTGATCCTGAAGCAATCCCGGCCCTACGTCCAGAAGTACCCGCAAATCCCTGCCCCCCTGGATAGAATCGGGGTGGAATACCAGTTCTACAAGGCTGTGTTTGGTTCTGGCGTCAGTAAACACATGCCGGAGATCCTGGGATACGCAGCAGAGGACCACCTGATGCTTTTGGAAGACCTCGGGGAGTCCGAGGACCTGACAACGCTTTATACCCGCCGTACCGTTTCGGAAGATACCCTTACCACCCTGGTATCGGTAATGGAAAGCATCCATAGTACAGGTGCAGTAAAAGGCTTTCCTGAAAACCTGCAACTGCGCCAACTCAACCACCAACATATTTTCGTCCTTCCCTATGCCGAGGATAATGGGTTTCCCCTGGATCAAATTCAACCCGGGCTGGAAGCGCTTGCTAAACCCATAAAAACAGACCGTATTCTTAAAGGTCGAATTACCGCTTTAGGAGAAAAGTACCTGTCCCGGGGGGCTACCCTGCTGCATGGGGATTACTATCCAGGCAGCTGGCTGGAAAGTGAGGGGAAGGTTTATGTCATTGACCCGGAATTCAGTTTCCTGGGGTTTCCGGAATTCGATCTTGGGGTAATGGCAGCCCATATGTACATGGCCACCTCCCGGGCCGAAATGCTTCCCGCTCTTTGGGACCGCTACTCCCTGCCTCTGGACCGTGGATTGGTACAACAGGTGGCGGGCACCGAAATCCTGCGTCGCCTTATAGGCCTGGCACAACTGCCCCTGGAGCGGAGTTTGGATGAAAAATCGGCCCTGCTGGAACAGGCTTGTAACTGGATATCAAATGAAAACTAGGCCTCTTATTGTTATAATTCTGTTGGCAATCCTGTCTGGGTGCAACCCGGAAAAAGCCTCCGCACCAGAGTTTATACAGCCTGTTAAACCTGCCTATGGCCATGCGACAGCGTTGCCGGAGGGTGAGGTTTTATACGATAAGGTACTGGGTGCCCTGGTGGGATCGGCCATTGGGGATGCCATGGGCGCTTCCACCGAAATGTGGCACCGTACGGACATACGGCGCACCTACGGGTACATCAATAACCTGACCCCGGCGGTGCGCAACCAGTCCCCGGAAGGGACCTGGGATCATAACCTGGGGGCAGGTGCCACCACCGATGATACCCGCTGGAAGGCACTGATGTCTTACTATCTGGAACCCGCTGAGCAGGCCTGGTCTGCCGCTTCCTTTGCCTCGCATATCGTGGATTTTTATGGACAGGCTGTTGGAGGGATCGATACGGAAAAGGCCGCATTGGACCCTGACCTGCTGGAAGCCCCGCTGGAACAGGTAGACTGGATTCGGGAATGGGCCCGGGTAGCCCTGGCCTACCAACAGGGACCTGAACCCTACCACAGGGCCCGCGATCGGTTCTATGGGGGCGAAATGTCCTGCGCCGGGATGCTGTATACCCCGGTATTCGGACTGGTCAGCCGGGACCCCCTATCTGCTTACGAACTGGCCTTCGAACATACGCTTTTCGATATTGGGTATGCACGGGATATCTCGGCCCTGCTAGCTGCCATGACCCGGACAGCCGTGGATACCCGCAATATGGATTCCATCCTGAATACAGCAGTCTTTACCGACCCCCTTCGCTATCAGGACAGCCGGCTGGTTGGCAGGATTTCCCTGCAAACCGCCCAGAGGGCCAGGGACCAGGTTCGCCGTGCCTTGCAAATGGAGCCCAACTTCCAAGGCCCAGTCCTGGATTCCCTCCTCAGGAATATCCCGGAAGGGTACCCGGGAAGCCCCTCCGACTGGGTCCGGCAGGAGGCCATTTACACCCTGCTGGAAAAAGATCAGGAAGCCATCCCCTTTCATGCGGGGGAGATATGGCAAATCCTCATTGCCGGGTTAGAATTCGGGCAGGGGGATTTTGAAAAGACCATGGCCTTTATTGTCAACTACGGAAGGGACAACGACACTGTTGCGGCCGTCGCCGGTATGATCCTGGGGGCCAGCCTCGGATATGAGGAACTGCCAGAAAGTACTCGGGAAACTGTCCTGAAAGTCAACCGCGAACAACTCGGTATAGACCTGGAGGCCGCGGCGCGAAGGATATCCGGGTATTCTTCTCAACAGGCCCATTAGTCGGGAGCATCCTGAAGGCAACCGCCAGACAGATATTCACGTACTCCTCTGACACCTAAACCAAAACCGGAGCATGGGTATTTAGTACCTGGCAAACAATATCCGATGCAACATCCGGATAGTTTACGGAAACCTTTTTATCAGAATCTACCCAGTCCCATAATGCCGGTAGGGTCTTTTCGTGCAGGGACTCCAGGATGGGAACACCCATTTGGCCAAGTGCCGCGGCATTACACTGCTGCTCATATTGTCCTTTCATGGGAATGACACAGAGTTTCTTGCCCATAAAAAGGGCCTCTGAAGGGGTTTCAAAACCCGCAGCACAAAGGACGCCTCGGGCTCTGGTTATACTCGCTAGGAAAGCCTCATTGCTTACCGGTTGTACCCTGACATTTCCAAATTCGTAATGCCGTTTACCGTGCTTGGAAAACACCTGCCAATCCACATCGGGGACTCGTAGAAGGACGTTGAGGATCCGCTGGTCCTCATAGGCCGGGAGGTAAACCGTATAATGCCCCTTGTCGGCAAGGGATGCTTCTCTTACCCCCTTTCGAATTACCGGGGTGAAAATACCGGGGTCATAGGCCTGGAAATGAAACCCATATTGGGCCGAAACCGGGGCATACCGTTTTAGTACAAGTAATCCCAAGGGGTCCGCCTGATTGGGTCTGGGGGCGGAGGGCGACAGCACGGCTGCCTGGTGGCTAATCCCGATGCATGGAATTCCCCTCAATTTGCAAGCCCATGCAGAAATGGGCTCAAAATCGTTCAATACAAGATCGTAATCGCGAACGGGCAACATACGTACCTCCTTTTGAATTCGCAGCGCATTAATCTGCAGATAGGTCTCCCAGATATCAACCCCCCCTTGCCTGCCGAAAATAAAGCTCATCCCCCCAAAACGGAACTTAACTTCATAGGGTAGTGGAATATCGGACTGTACCCCACTAACCAGGAGGTCCAGCTGTACTCCTGCCTTGAGTAACTCGGGGATTATCGCCCTGGCCCTGCTCAGATGGCCATTCCCGGTTCCCTGGATAGCGTAAAGCACTTTCATGTCAGCCTTGCTTGATTTGAAATTCCTGAACCAGGGCTTCAAAGAGCACCTGGGTGTTGTGTAATTCTTCTGTTTCGGGAGCCGGTTCACCTGTTAAAAGGAGCTGATCATCCTCCTCGTAGCGGTAAAGTTGCCATTGGCCCTGGTGGTATTCCAGACTGGTGAGGTTTTCTATCCAATCCCCGGAATTCAGGTACGCCACCTTTCCTTCCCGACTTGCGATTTCTTTAATTTCCGGCTGATGGATATGCCCGCACACCACAAAATCATAGTTGTTGTCTATAGCGATCTGGGCCGCCGTCATCTCAAAATCGTTGATGAATTTGACGGCAGACTTGACACTGTTTTTAATCTTCTTGCTCATAGAAATTTTCCCGTATCCAAGTTTCATACTGAAATAATTCATGACACGATTCAGAAGAATCAGGGTATCATAGCCTATGGCTCCGAGTTTTGCCAACCATTTGGAGTGCTGCATGGTAACATCGAACACATCACCATGAAAACACCATGCCTTCTTCCCATCCAAATCCAGGACCACTTTATTCACGATCCGGAAACTCCCCAGCTCAAAACCTGTAAATTTCCTCAGCATTTCATCGTGATTCCCCGTTATATAGTACACCCTGACACCTTTGGAAATCCAATCCAGCAAGATCTTGACCACCTTCATATGGGAAGCGGGCCAGTAGCGTTTGGAGAATTGCCATATATCCACAATATCTCCGTTCAGGATAACGGTCTGGGGACGAATGGATTTGAGATACGCAATTAGCTCCTTGGCATGGCATCCATATGTGCCCAAATGGACGTCTGAGAGCACCAGGAGATCCAGTTCTCGTTTTTTCATATGAGTGTCGGATTAAAGTTCCTGCTGCCGAGAAGTGGGGTCATAGCGACTGGTGGGAGCAGCGCTGGTATCTCGCTAGTGCCGGGAGGAAAATGGCGATTCAACAGGACAGGGTTCTCGGTGAAAAGAATTTAATTTCAATATTGGGACTTTTCTTTTACCGGAATATCATCTGTGCTTTATAGAACCGTTGTTTTAGCATTAAACCAGTGTTAGGCAGTAAAGCAATCTCCCCATGTGGCGAAAAAGGAAATCCCCCTCCCTCCCACCCATAAATCTACCTCCCCACCCTGCAACCCGCCAGCACCCACCCCACTTCCACACCCCCCCTATTGGCAACCTGCACATTTTTCAAAAAAGCAACCCTTTCTTAATGCTGCCCTAACGCCGGTCGGTGAAATAAACCACATCTTTGAATCTCATTCATTGCTAAGCCAGAATTGAGTTAGTTTGGTTGTAAGGCCGGTACGCCCCAAGAGTACCGGCCTTCATTTTTTTCCGGTGGTTGCCCCCTGCTCCTTATACGGCACTTCACAGTGTCGTTTATCGATTATTCCCACGGCTCTTTGAGCCTTGTAGGAATTTCCTTCACCCGACGGGATGTCTGAAAAATCGGCTAAAGGGAAAACGAGAGGCCGTTTACCGAGAAAAAGGGTGCGAAAATCCAATCCGGAGGCGGATTTTACAGAAGCGCTGCAGATTTGTCCCAACAGCAAGTCAAACGCAAAATTCCCCAAGTATGAAAACACTTTTACTCGTTAAAGAAATTTACCTGGATGCTTTTAAAAACCTCGGCAACCTAATTGTCCGGAATTATTTCCGCGCCTTTGCCTGGTTCAGCTTTGCTATGTTCCTGGTAGTGCTTTACGCATTCGTCTTCCGCATCTCTACCGGATTTCCTTTCGATTAAGCCAAAGGTTCCCAAAACAGACAGCAGAACACGAATACCCGATTTACTCTTCTCCGAGAAACAGCACTTATGAAAACAATGGAAAACACCGCGGTTATTACCCGGATAGGACGGTTCGTCCACCGGTTCCGCACAGCATTCCTCTTCTGGATGTATATCCTGGCACTGATGTTATACGCCTATCGCTGGATGCCCGCATAGGGCACCTGCAGGGCGCGTGGTGGCGTGGTATAAAACCCTTTGGGGTTAGGGCGGGAGTTCCCTGCCAAACACTATCTTTGTGGGTGCCGGAGGCCCTTCCGGCAAAACCGCAAAGCGCCGTTACTTGACCCGAAATTCCAGACAGGCATTATTGATATTTACCCGAAACCCCGTTTTGGGATCCTGCAAAACCCGGCTCGCCGCAACCCTTGGCGATAGCCGGGCTTTGGAGGTTTACCGCTTTTTATTGCGCCATACTGAAGGGGTTGCAGAAGCCCTGGAAGGCACCGACCGCTATGTTTACTTTTCGGATTCCCTGGGCGATGGGTCCCATTGGGACGTTTCGCATTTTACCCATTGCCTCCAGCACGGGGAAGACCTGGGTGCCCGGATGCAAAAGGCCTTTGAAGCGGCTTTCTCAGAAGGCTACCAACGCGTATGCCTCATCGGAAGCGACCTTTACGACCTGCGGACCCGGGACCTGGAAGAAGCCTTCCGGTTACTGGAATCCCATGAAGCCGTGGTGGGCCCTGCCCAGGACGGGGGGTATTACCTGTTGGGCCTCACCCGGATGTTTCCGGGCCTCTTTACTGCAAAAAAATGGGGGACTTCCTCGGTGCTCTCAGACACCCTGAATTCCCTGAAGGGCCGGGCGGTGGCTGCCCTCCCTGTACGAAACGACATCGACTACTACGAAGATATTGCCGGCCACCCGGACTTTGAACCATTCCTAAAAGACTTGCACCATGACTAAAAAACAGCTGGAAACCTCCGTTCAGTTTTTAAAAGACAAGGGGTTTGACGCCCCCGAGGTAGGGATCGTCCTGGGCTCCGGCCTGGGGCGGATGGTGGAGGAAATCCAAAACCCCAGGGTAGTGCACTACCACAACATCCCGTTTTTCCCGCTTGCCACCGTGGAATTCCACAGCGGGAAACTTATCTATGGCGAAATCGGCGGCCGCAGGGTGGTGGTCATGCAGGGGCGCTTCCACCTCTATGAGGGGTACGCCTTTACGGACATCACCTATCCCATCCGGGTCATGCACCTGCTGGGGATTAAGCGCCTGCTTATTTCCAATGCAGCCGGGGCCATAAACCTCGGGTACCGGAAGGGAGATTTAATGCTGGTTGAGGACCACCTGAACCTGCAGGGCGGGTCTCCGCTGGCCTTTAAGACGGTCTCGGAATTCGGGGAGCGTTTTGTCGATATGAGCTGCCCCTATAACCCGGAAATGTCCTCGGGGCTCGAAGCTATTGCTAAGGCTGAGGGGATTGTCCTGCATAAAGGGGTGTATGCCGCAGTGGTGGGGCCCCAGCTGGAAACGCGGGCCGAATACCGGATGCTGGGCCGGATGGGTGCCGACGCCGTAGGCATGAGCACCGTACCGGAAGTCATCGTGGCCAACCACCTGAAACTGCCCGTGGCAGCCGTATCGGTCCTCACGGACGAATGCGACCCGGACCACCTGGAGCCGGTCAATGTGGCCGAGATCCTGGAAGTGGCTGGCAAGGCCGAACCCAAACTGGTCACCCTCTTTAAAAAACTGATTGAAACATTCTGACGGCGGGCTGTAAGTTCCCGTTTTCCAACCCTACTAACCTAAGTGATAATCCTAATGCTACCCCCGTATGAGCTACCTGAAGGCCACCAATGACCTTTATCGCGATGCAGCCCTGACCCCGGATGTGGGCCTGTGCTGCACCACCAACCCCGTTTGGCAATTCCCCGGACTGTCTATTCCCCGTATCATGCAGGAGATGAATTACGGCTGCGGCAGTACGGTTTCCGCCCAGGATTTAGTGGGCAACCCCAGGATCCTCTATGTGGGCGTAGGAGGCGGGATGGAGCTGTTGCAGTTCTCCTATTTCTCCAGGCAAAAGGCCGGGGTGATAGGCGTGGATGTGGTGGATGAAATGCTCGCCGCCTGCCGGGATAATTTCCGCCAGGCCGAAGCCGAAAACGACTGGTTCCGCTCCGAATATGTAGAACTGGTAAAAGGCGACGCCCTGGACCTCCCGGTAGCCGACCAAAGTGTGGATGTGGCTGCCCAGAACTGCCTCTTCAATATCTTCAAGGAGCAGGATCTGAGGAAGGCCATCTCGGAGATGTACCGCGTACTCAAACCTCAAGGAAGGTTGGTGATGAGTGACCCGGTCTGCGAGGTACCCCTTGGCCCGGAGCTCCGGAATGACGACAGGCTCAGGGCAGCCTGCATTAGCGGCAGCATCCCCGTGCGTGACTATATCCGGATCCTCACTGACGCCGGGTTTGGGACTATCGAGGTACGGGCCAGAAGGCTCTACCGCGTATTGAGCCCCAACCACTACCCTGTGGATCAGCTCATCCCTATCGAATCTATCGAAATCGCCGCCATCAAAGATCCCATGCCAGAAGACGGGCCCTGTATCTTTACCGGAAAATCGGCCCTATACTACGGGAAGGAGGAATATCTGGACGACGGCAAGGGCCACGTGCTATTGCAGAACCAGCCCCTGGCCGTTTGCGACAAAACCGCTGCTGCTCTGGCGTCCCTGGGTGCTGAAATCTACATTAGTGAGAGCACCTGGCATTATAACGGCGGTGGATGTTGTTAACCCCTATGGTAGCTGTGCTTCGCTTCGCCCGTTTTTTCTGCCTGTTGGGCTTCCTGCAGTTCTGCAACTGGCACCCGGGGGTGCGTTTGCCGGATCCGGACCCCGCCCAGAGTGCCCCTACCCATGAAACCTGGGACGCCCTTTTGAAAGCCCACGTGTCCGAAGACGGGATGGTGGATTACCAGGGGATGCTCCGGGACCGGGACGTCCTCAGGGACTACCTGGAGATGCTCTCACAGCATATTCCCGGGGAGCACTGGAGCCGCGAGGCGCGCCTGGCCTACTACATCAACCTCTACAACGCCGGGACGGTAAACCTCATCCTGGAACACTACCCGGTAAAAAGCATTAAGGACATCCGAAACCCCTGGGGGAGGAAGGACCTACAGATAGGAGATAAAAGGGTTTCCCTGGACGACGTGGAACACGGAATCCTGCGGAAAATGGATGAGCCCCGCATTCATTTTACCGTGAATTGCGCTTCCTTTTCCTGCCCGAAACTCCTTCCCGAAGCCTTCACAGAAGCCGAGGCAGAGCGCCAGCTGGATGAGGCCGCCCGGGCTTTTATCAATGACCCCCTGCGCAACCGGATCGGGAAGGGGGACTACGCCCTTTCCCGGATTTTCAAATGGTACGGGGGGGATTTCAAGACAACCGGGAGAAGCCTGGAAGCCTTCCTGAACACCTACCTGGAAGAACCCCTCCCGGAAGGTGCCAGACCCGAATTCCTGCCCTATGACTGGTCCCTGAACAGCCAGCGATGACCCGCATCAGTATAATCATCCCGGTCCTGAACGAAAGGGCCAACCTGGAAGCGCTGCTCCCCTACCTGAACGCGGCAGCAGATGACCCTTCCTGGTTTGAAGTCCTGGTTTGCGATGGGGGCAGTACCGACGGTGGGGCAGAAGTAGCGCGCTGCCATGGCGCCTCATTCCTGTCATCTGCCCCGGGAAGGGCCCGTCAGATGAACGCCGGGGCCCTGGAGGCGCGGGGGGAAGTGCTCTATTTCCTGCATGCGGATTCCCGGCCACCACAGGGCTTCGACAAGATGATCCTCAAGGCCCACGACCGCGGCAAGGGGGCCGGCTGCTTTCGCCTGGCATTCGACAGCCCGAACCTCGTCCTCAGGGCCTTTGCCTGGTTTACCCGCCTGAACTGGCCCCTTTGCCGCGGGGGTGACCAATCCCTTTTTATCCGCAAAGCCTGGTTTGAAGCACTCGGGGGGTTCAACGAGCGCTTTATCATCTATGAAGACAACGAATTTACAGGCCGCATTTACGACCGGTTCGCTTTTACCGTCCTGCCCGCAGTGGTAAAAACCTCGGCCCGCAGGTACGCGGACCACGGGGTACTGACCCTGCAATTCCACTATACGGTTATCCACCTGAAACGATGGCTGGGGGCCCCGCCTGAAGCCCTCTACCGGTATTACCGCAAATTCATTGGAACCTAATCTTCCCGGGACTCAAAGTCGAGCATTAACCCTTCCCCAATCCACTTGGCCAGGGCCTGGCGGTTGTCGGGCTCTAGGATACGCCTTTGGTCGCGGGTGTTGCTAATGTTGCCTACCTCGATAAAGGCGGTGGCCGGGAGGGTATTTTTGACCACGTACAGGCTGCTGCGGTCCTCGAAGGTGCCGGTATAGGTGCGCCCCGGCTGGAACCGGGCATAGTTTTCCCGGAATGTGGCGTGGATATGCTCTGCAAGCCTGCGGCCGCTTTTGCTCTTCTCGTGGTGGTAAAAGAACACATCGATGTTCTGCCCTTTGCTGCGGCTGTCCACATGAGTAACCACCAGTCGCTGGTAGCGTCCCCTGTGCTGCCGGTACAGCTTGTTTACGGCTTCTACCCGCTGTTCCAGCCGCTCCTTCTGGCCCAGGGGGATCTCCAGGTCCGGGTAGGTGACTTCATCCCTGTCCATCTCCAGTATGCGCTGGTCCCGGATGCCGTCGTCCGGGTCCCGGATAATGACATAGACCAGGGCCCCATGGGAAATGAGGTAATGGGCCAGTCTCAGGGTAATATCGTAGGCGTATTCATCCTCGCTAATCCGTCCCTTTCCGTATCGGGTAACCGCACCGGGGTCCGGCCCGCCATGTCCGGAAATCAGGTAATAAACAGCTCCCTCAAGGCGCTTGCTGCGCTCGGGCACCCGGGCATAGTCGGGTCCGAAAAGTTCATAAAGGGTTTCGGTGGCGGTTGCCTCCGGGCCTGTTTTGGTTTCGGGGAGGGAATCTCCCGGTACCGGGCTGGGCAGGACATAGGTACTTCCTGCAATAAGCTGGTCGCCCTCCCCGAGTCGGGGCCCGTTGAGTTTTCTGAAGTCGTCCATACGGGAAAGGTCGGCCCCGTGGCGCCGAAGGAGGGAATAAATCCCATCCCCGGGGGCCGCAACCACCTGCTGTAGGGAATCCTGGGCACACACAGGGAAAGTCTGTACCAGGATCATAGCAGTAAAAAGGCGTAACAGGCCGCGCGGCATGGGCAAAGGGTTTTACAAAGATTATCAAAAATGCGGCCGAATTGCAAATACCCCCTATTGGAAGCGCTGGTAGTAGGTGCGGATTACCTGTTGGGCCGGTTTGTTCTGGGGGGTAAACCGGTTGTCCATGGCCCCTCCGGAAACCGGGTGGTGGATAAACCATTTCCAGACAAAGCCCCCGGCAAACCAGGGTTCTGCCCAGAATTCCTCAAAAAGGGCTGTCTTGGCATTGGCCTGGGCCTGCAGGTTTACCCGTTCCTGGTTCCGATCTACCAACCAGGGTTTCTTGGCGGTGAAGTCCATGGACCGGTACCCGTATTCGGTAAAGATTACCGGGCGGGCAGTGCCTTCCGACAGGGCCCGGATCTCTTCTTTCCACCGCTTCCAGCCCGTGCGTAATTCCTCCACGGAAGGGTCCCGGCTCTCAGAAAGCGGGAAGTACGCATCGATACCAATAAAGTCCAGGTCTTCCCAAAACGGGGTCCGCCCGTATTCGTCCCAGTTGGCGGCATAGGTAAGCTTACCGCTGTAATGCTGGCGGACTTCCGCAATAAGAGCTTTCCAGAATTGGGGGCGTGCCGTGACGAATTTCTCGAGTTCAGTACCCACACAAAACAGTGCCACTCCCGTCTCCTCCGCCAGGTCTGCATAATTCAGGATAAAAGCCCGGTAAGAGTCTTCCAGGGCTTGCCAGCCCGCTTCCGAGTCCATTTCCATTTCCCCGGTAAAGAGGCCCCTCCAAATCCACAATTGCGGCTTGAGCATAACCGATATCCCGTTGCCTTGTAAGGTTTCTATGTACTGCCTGGCCCCCTGACGGGTTTCCCCGAACCACTGGCGGTCCGTATCATAAATAATTTCAGCGCTCCCGATTTCCCGGATAAAACCAAAGGGCATAACCGCGGCATGGTCCGCGTAGACCTCCAGCAAAGCATCCACATGGGCCTGGCTGGCAGCTTCTCGGGAACCCACAAAACTCACCCCATTGATCTTGGGTGCGCGCTGGGCGGCGCACCCTGCAAGCAGCAGCAGCAACAGTATCCCCAACCTTCTCATAAACGGGCTCTTAGCGCTAAAGGTAAAGATTTAATTCACTCCCGTTTCAGAATAATTGTTAAGTTCCTAACTTCCCTCCGACTGAGGCTAAAACACTCAGCCCTAACCATGCATGTTGTCATAATTGGAAATGGTATTGCCGGGGTTACAGCGGCCCGGCATATCCGGAAATTATCCGATGCCCGGATTACCCTCATCTCGGCAGAGACCGATTCCTTTTTCTCCCGCACCGCCCTGATGTATATCTACATGGGGCACCTGACCTTCGACCAGACCAAGCCCTACGAGGAATCCTTCTGGGGTAAAAACCGCATCGACCGGGTCCGGGGGTACGTGCAACAGGTACTTCCGGAGCAAAAATCGCTGGAACTGGCAGACGGCAGGACCATGGGGTATGATACCCTTATCCTGGCAACCGGGTCCCGCCCCAACAAATTTGGCTGGCCGGGCCAGGACCTGGATGGGGTGCAGGGGCTGTATTCCTACCAGGACCTCGAACTGCTGGAGCGCTATGCCCCGGACAACAAAACCTGCCACAGGGCGGTCATCGTGGGCGGGGGGCTTATCGGAATAGAGCTGGCGGAAATGCTGCGTTCCCGCGAGATCCCGGTCACCTTCCTGGTCCGGGAATCCAGCTTCTGGAACGGGGTCCTGCCGAAGGGGGAATCCGAAATGATTAACGAACACATTCGGGAACACCATATAGACCTTCGCCTGGGGACCAACCTGAAAGAAATCCTGGCAGACGCCTCCGGGCGGGCCCGGGCCGTGGTCACGGACACGGGGGAAACCATCGATTGCAACCTGGTGGGGCTTACCGCCGGGGTGTCCCCGAACATCGGCTTCCTCAAAGGATCCGGGATTGAGCTCGACAAAGGGGTCCTGGTAAGCCGATATCTGGAAACCAACATCCGGGATGTCTATGCCATTGGCGATTGCGCCCAGCAACGGGAGCCAATCGGCCGCCGAAGACCGGTGGAGGCTGTTTGGTATACCGGTAGGATGATGGGCGAAACCGTGGCCCAGACCATCTGTGGCAACCGGCGTGAGTACGCCCCAGGGCACTGGTTTAATTCCGCTAAATTCCTGGATATCGAATACCAGACCTATGGCTGGGTTTTCCCCGAGCGCTCCCGGGGGGAGGAAGAACAGCACTTCCACTGGCGCCACCCGAAGGACCTGGTTTGCCTGACCCTCGCCTACAACGGGTCTTCCGGCCTGTTCCTCGGGCTAAACACCTTCGGCATGCGAATGCGGCACGAAGTCCTGGACCGCTGGCTCCGGGAAGGCCGCAGCGCTACCCACGTGGTAGCCCACCTGCGAGAAGCCCTCTTTGACCCTGAATTATACCGCCACCCGGTTGCACAAATCCAGGCCGCCTATCAACTCCAAAACCAACCTGTATCATGACCACACCCCAATCCATGTCCCTTGCCGGAGGACCCCCGAAAAGCCTGAATACGGCGCAGCGCCTTTGGCTTTTTACCGGGTTTGCAGGCCTGTTTATCCTGCTCCTGGCCACCTTCGGGATTGCCTTTCCGAACTCAGGTTTATGGCTCAGTTCCTCCCTTTTCGCCATCCTCGTCTCAGTAATCGGGTTCAGCCATGCCTCCTATGGCACACATCCCGAAGGCATCAAGAACAACGGGGTTTGGTTTAAGTCCGTTTCGGGCCGGGGCATCTGGGCTTGGGGCCTGGGGATTTTGCTGACGGGCTTTTACGTCGTCCTTTATTTTTACCCGGAATACCTGGGGCTGGTATCCGGGGGAGACAACCAGGGGCTTATCGCCTTCTTCGACCCCCTGAGCCGTGCCCTGAGCGGGAACCCGGCCAGCCAATGGTTTGTATACGGGGCCCTCTATACCCTGGCTATCCTGGCCTTTGGCATTAAGTTTATCTGGAAATACCGCCACAACCGGTATCAGATCCTGCGCACCCTGAGCGTGATGTTCTTCCAACTGGCCTTTGCCTTCCTGATCCCGGAGATCATGGCCCGCCTTAACGGGGACCTGCCCTACTACGACCTGAAAAACATCTGGCCCCTGAATTACTACAATTTTGAGCGTTATCGCATCAACGCCTTTATCTCCTCGGGCAATCTGGGCCTGGCCATGCTGCTCTTCGGGATTGCCTCCACCCTGGTCATTACCCCGATACTGACTTATTTCTTTGGGAAACGCTGGTACTGTTCCTGGGTATGCGGGTGTGGCGGCCTGGCCGAAACCGCCGGGGACCCCTTCCGCCACCTGAGCGACAAGAGCACCTTTGCCTGGAAGGTAGAGCGTTGGGTCATCCACAGCGTGTTGGTTTTTGTGGTCCTGATGACCACGGCGGTTATCTACTCCTACCTGGGCCCGGACAACAGCAAATACTGGCTCAGCCGCGGTCAGCTTCTATTCGGTGTTGGCGCGCTCCTGACCCTGGTATTTGCCTGGGTAATGGTATTTAAACGGCAGGAGCTCCGAAAAGATGCCAAGGTAGGCGCCATCGCTTATTTTGTGGTTATCATGGGGCTGATCCTGCTGCACACCACCAGCGACGGCCAGCAGCTCTTCCTCTTCAAGTCCGAAACCCTTCGCAAGACCTACAGCTTCCTTATCGGAAGTGTCTTTTCCGGGGTGATCGGCACGGGGTTCTATCCCATTTTCGGCAGCAGGGTCTGGTGCCGCTTCGGGTGCCCCATGGCGGCTATCCTGGGCCTTCAGCAAAGGCTGTTTTCGCGCTTCAGGATCACGACCAACGGCGGGCAGTGTATCTCCTGCGGCAATTGCTCCGCCTATTGCGAAATGGGGATAGACGTGCGGGCCTACGCCCAGAAAGGCCAGAATGTAGTCCGCGCCAGCTGCGTGGGGTGCGGGATTTGCTCGGCCGTATGCCCGAGGGGGGTGTTGCGGCTGGAGAACGGCCCCTTAAAAGACCGGATCAACCCGCGGGAAATCCTCCTGGGCAACGATGTGGACCTTATGGATTTTCTGGGTAAAAGCCCCCGATAATTGCCTGGGATTGCGTTCTTTTGCACCGGCCAAGCGCCCCACCCATGACACGCATAGACCTTATCATACCGGCCTATAACGAAGCGGATTCTATTGGCCACGTCCTGGCGGAGGTGCCCGATTTGGTCTCGGAAGTGGTGGTGGTAGACAACCATTCCACCGACCAGACGGCTGCCGTTGCAAGGGCTGCGGGCGCAACCGTCCTTCACGAACCCAACCGGGGCTACGGGTATGCCTGTCTGAAGGGCATGAATTATCTGGTCGAAAAATCCAACCCACCCCATATTCTCGTATTTATGGACGGCGACTACTCCGATTACCCGGAGGAGCTGCCAAAGGTGGTGGCGCCCATCCTGGAAGGGAGGGCAGACCTGGTAATCGGGGCTCGGCATAAAAGCCTCCGCGAACCCGGGTCCATGACACCGCAACAGGTCTTTGGAAACTGGCTGGCCACAACGCTGATGCGGCTGCTCTACGGGGCACGCTTCACAGACCTGGGGCCCTTCCGCGCCATCCGAACGGATCGGCTGCTGGAGTTGGGCATGCAGGACAAAACCTACGGGTGGACCGTGGAGATGCAACTGAAGGCCCTCAGGCACAAGCTTGCATATTGCGAAGTGCCAGTGCGTTACAAAAAAAGAATTGGCGTTTCCAAAGTATCGGGAACGGTAAAAGGTACTATATTTGCAGGCGTAAAAATCCTGGGGTGGATCTTTAAACACAGTATAACATAAATGGGACTTACTATTTCCTACATCATCATCGCAATCTACAGCCTGGCGCTGTTGCTGATCTTTTTCTACAGTTTGTCCCAGCTTAACCTGCTGGTGAACTACCTCGGATATAAACGGCGCAACCAGGATGCCCCCAAGTTCAACCTGCTGGACCCGAAGGAAATCCCCTTTGTAACCATCCAGCTGCCCATCTTCAATGAAGAATACGTGGTGGAACGCCTGCTGGAGAATATCGCCAAAATTGAATACCCCAAGAGCAAGCTGGAAATCCAGGTGCTGGACGATTCCACAGACGACTCCGTCCATGCCACCGCTGCCATGATTGCTGAACTTCAGAAGGAGGGACTGGACATCCAGCACATCCGCCGCGAGAACCGCGAAGGCTTTAAGGCCGGCGCCTTGAAGGAAGGGCTTAAAATTGCCAAAGGCGATTTTATCGCCATCTTCGATGCCGACTTCCTCCCCGGAAGCGACTGGCTGAAGAAAACCGTACCCTATTTCAAGGACGAGGAAATCGGGGTGGTACAGACCCGCTGGGGCCACATCAACCGCGATTACTCCACCCTGACCCGGATTCAAGCCTTTGCCCTGGACGCGCACTTTACCCTGGAGCAGGTAGGACGCAACTCCAAAGGGCACTTCATCAACTTCAACGGCACAGCCGGAATCTGGCGCAAGGAGTGTATCTACGATGCCGGGAACTGGGAGGGGGATACCCTTACCGAGGACCTGGATCTGAGCTACCGCGCCCAGCTTAAAAACTGGAAATTCAAGTACCTGGAAAATGTGGAAACCCCGGCAGAACTCCCGGTGGTTATCAGTGCTGCCCGGTCCCAGCAATTCCGCTGGAACAAGGGCGGGGCCGAAAACTTCCGCAAGACGGTACTGAGTGTGATCAGGGCCAAGAACATCCCGTTCAAAACCAAGTTCCACGGGGTCATGCACCTGCTCAACAGCAGCATGTTCCTATGTGTTTTCGTAGTGGCCGTGCTGAGCATCCCCATGCTCTACATCAAAAACACCTATGGCCACCTGGGCTGGGTCTTTGAGGTTACGAGCTTCTTCATTGTTAGCACCATCATCCTCTTTGTCTGTTACTGGTTCACCTACAAGAGTATGCAGGGCAGCAGTTTCGACAACTTTGTGGACTACATCAAACTGTTCTTTACGTTCTTCTCGGTAGCCCTAGGCTTTTCGCTCCACAACACCGTGGCGGTGCTGGAAGGGCATATGGGCAAGCGGTCTGAGTTTGTCCGCACCCCGAAGTTCAACATCAACAGCCTTACGGACAGCTGGAAGGGCAACAAGTACCTGGCCAAGAAACTGTCCCCGAACATGATCCTGGAATTTGCCCTGATGCTTTACTTCCTGTTTGGAATGTACAGCGCCATCCCGCTGAACGACTTCGGGTTGTTCCCGTTCCATTTCATGCTGTTCCTCGGCTTCGGGTTTGTCTTCTTCACATCCCTTACGGCAAAGGCCTGAGTAAAACCATCCCCCTGGGGAATTCCGTGCGGTTTTCCTGAATATTTTTAGTTATTTGCAGGAGTAACCAAACCAAACTCCTATGCCCCGGGCATTGGTGACCTACTGGAACCTCCACCGGATCTCCATCCTGTTGCTGGCCCTTGGCCTGGGCCTTTACGCCGCCTTTGCCTACGACCTGGCCCGCGCCGATTCGGTTAAACTGGTTACCCTTTACGCTGCCCTTTTTTTCCTTGCCTTTAAACTTATTCAGTTCGAAAAGTGGAACTACCGCTTTCTGGTGGTTGGGGGCATCCTCATGCGCCTGGTTTTCTTCCTGGCCGAACCCAACCTTTCCCAGGATTTTTACCGGTTTGTCTGGGATGGCATCCTCGTGCTGGATGGAGGCAACCCCTATGCCATAACCCCGGATGCCTTCATGGAGCAAGGAGGCAGGGGCTTCCCCCTGGCCGAAACCCTGCATCAGGGCATGGGGTCGCTCAGCGCCCGGAATTACAGCAACTACCCCCCGGTTAACCAGTATTTCTTTGCCCTTGCCGTATGGCTCGGGGGCAAAACCCTTTGGGGTAGCCTCCTGGCCATGCGGGCCCTGTTACTCGCCGCCGATATCGGAATCCTGTATCTGGGTCGGAAACTGCTCCGGAGCCTGAACAAACCGCCACAGCTCATTTTCTGGTACTTCCTGAACCCGCTGATTATAGTGGAGCTGGGGGGAAATCTGCATTTCGAGGGGCTCATGATCTTCTTCTTCCTGATGGGCTTTTACCTGTTGGTGCACGCATCCTGGGTGTGGGCGGCTATCCCCTATGCCCTTTCCATTGGGGTAAAACTCATGCCCCTATTGCTTTTGCCTTTGTTCTGGCCCCTGCTGGGCTGGAAAAGGGGTTTCGGGTTTTACGCGATTACTGCGGCAACCCTCGGCCTTGCCGTTTATCCCTTGTACTTTCCGGAGTTCCTCCCGCACTACCTGCAAACCCTGAAACTCTGGTTTTCCAACTTCGAGTTTAACGCAGGGCTCTATACCCTGGCCGAAAAGCTTGCGGTATGGCAGGGTGCCAAACCCTGGGAATTCATTGCCGACTACGGCCGCTATGTGCCCTGGTTAACCGCCTTGGTTGCCGGCCTTCTTTGCTTCCATCCCAAGATGCGTTCCCCAAGGCATTGGTTTACCGGAGCCCTGGGGGTGTTCAGTGTGTATTACCTCACCGCCGCGGTGGTCCACCCCTGGTACCTGGCTTTCCCCTTATTGCTTAGCCTTTTTACCCGTTTTCGCTTCCCGATTGCCTGGAGTGCCCTGGTTGTCCTGTCTTATACGGCCTATGCCTCGGAGGTGGTGGAAGAGTTACCCCTCTTGCTGTTCGTTGAATATTTCATAGTCATCGGGTATATGGTTTATGAAATCGTCAGGATGCGCCGGGATATTTATGCGTTTTTCAAAAAAGAATCGCCGAAAAGCGCCAATTAAATAATATTTGTACATTTAACCCGATGAATACGAGCGCCTCTTTATCGAATTTCAACGGGAAGTATACATTCCCGTTCCCCCGTGCGCGCCGTCGCCGCCCGTAAGGGTGTGCTGCTGTTTTTGGAATTAGGTGTGTCCAATTCCGTTTCTCCGACCCTCTTTTCTCCTTTTTAACTTAATCCCCAGTTGGCAATGAATATTTGCGTTGCTGATGCATCACATGTAAAATACGCGCAGATTATCTGCGACACCATCGCCGAGTCCGCCAAGGTGCGAGGAACCGGTATCGCTAAGCGTACGCCCGAATATATCATTAAACGGATCAAGAACGGGAATGCCATCATCGCCCTGGACGGGGAGCATTTTGCCGGTTTCTGCTACATAGAAGTATGGGGGCACCAGAAATATGTGGCCAATTCCGGGCTTATCGTGCACCCGGACTACCGGAACCAGGGCCTGGCGAAGAAGATCAAAAAAGCCATCTTCGACCTCTCGCGCAAGAAGTTCCCCGAGGCAAAGATCTTCGGGATTACCACAGGGCTGGCCGTGATGAAGATGAATTACGACCTGGGGTACCGCCCGGTCACCTTTTCCGAACTTACGGACGACCCCGAATTCTGGAAGGGGTGCCAGACTTGCAAAAACTTCGACGTCCTTACCCGGACCGAACGCAAAATGTGCCTGTGCACCGGAATGCTCTACGACCCCAACGACCGGAGCATAGGCAGGGAGCGGCAGGTAAACAAAAAAACCTACGAGCGCCTTAAGCGCATAAAAGAAACCCTTTTTCTAAAGAAGAAGAAATCATGAAAAAACTCGTGTTGGCATACAGCGGGGGCCTGGATACTTCCTACTGTGCCCATTACCTGACCCACCAGGAAGGCTATGAAGTACATGCCGTAACCGTCAATACCGGGGGCTTCGATGCCGCCGAACTCCAAACTATTGAACAAAAGGCGCTGGAACTGGGTGCCGCTTCCTATACGGCCATAGACGCGGTGGATTCCTTTTACGACAAGGTGGTGAAATACCTGATTTTCGGGAATGTGCTGCGCAACAATACCTACCCCTTATCGGTAAGTGCGGAGCGGATCGTGCAAGCCCTGGAGATCGCCCAGTACGCCCGAAAGATTGGCGCCACCCATATTGCTCACGGCAGTACGGGCGCGGGCAACGACCAGGTGCGGTTCGACCTCATCTTCCAGGTCCTGGCGCCGGAAGCGGAGATCATTACCCCGATCCGCGACCGGAAACTGTCCCGGGAATCGGAAATCGAATACCTGCAGTCCCACGGGATCCCGTACAGCTGGGAAAAGGCCAAATACTCCATCAACAAGGGGCTTTGGGGCACCTCCGTGGGGGGCGATGAAACTCTCACTTCCCGCAAGGCCCTCCCCGAGGAGGCCTATCCCACGCCAGCCAGCCAGACCGAGCCAAGGACCGTGGCCCTGGAATTCCAACAGGGCGAGCCCGTGGCCCTGGACGGCAAAAAAGCTTCGCCCGTGGCCATCATCCAGCAATTGGAGGCCCTGGCCGGGCCCTACGGCATCGGGCGCGACATCCACGTAGGGGATACCATCATCGGCATAAAGGGCCGGGTGGGGTTCGAAGCCGCAGCTGCGCTGATTATCCTTAAGGCCCACCACCTGCTGGAGAAGCACACCCTGAGTAAATGGCAGCAGTTCCAGAAGGAACAACTCGCCAATTTCTATGGGATGCTGCTGCACGAAGGCCAGTACCTGGACGAAGTAATGCGCAATATAGAAGCCTTCCTCTCCGACGCCCAGCGCAAGGTTAGTGGCACGGTGTACGTCCGGCTGCTGCCTTACCGCTTCGAACTGGAGGGGATTGCCTCGGAGAACGACCTGATGAATGCCTCCTTTGGCAGCTATGGCGAAATGAATAAAGGTTGGAGCGCCGAGGAAGCCAAGGGCTTTATCAAAATCCTGTCGAACCCCGGGCGGATAGCCCGCCATGTGCAGCAGTCATGATCCGGGCGGGTATCATAGGGGGTTCGGGATATACCGGCGGGGAGCTTATCCGGCTCCTGCTGGCCCACCCTGCCATCTCACTGGATTTCGTCTACAGTACCACCCGGGCGGGCAAGCCCCTTTCCGAGGCACACCCGGACCTGCTGGGGGTTACCCGCCAGGTTTTCAGCGGGGAGGTCGATGCGGGGGTCGATGTAGTCTTCCTTTGTCTGGGCTATGGGAACTCCAGGGCATTCCTGAAGGAACACCCGTTTAGTGAGAAGACCCATGTGATAGACCTGAGCAATGATTTCCGCCTGCAGGCGGATGCCTCCTACCTGGGGCGGGATTTTGTCTATGGCCTGCCGGAACTGTATCGGGAGGCTGTTGAAGGCGCCCAGAACATTGCCAACCCGGGGTGCTTTGCCACAGCCATTCAGCTGGCACTGCTTCCCCTGGCCAAAGCCGGGCTGCTGACGGAAACCGTACACGTAAATGCCGTTACCGGGAGCACGGGCGCAGGGGTTAGCCCGTCGGAAACAACCCATTACAGTTGGCGCGACAACAACGTGAGCTGGTACAAACCCTTTACCCACCAGCACCTTGGGGAAATCGGAGAAAGCCTCTCCGACCTGCAGGGTAAGGGGGCAGAAGTCCTCTTCCTGCCGGTTCGCGGGAACTTCACCCGGGGGATTTTCGCCACCGCCTATACCCGGTATGAGGGGAGCCTGCAAGAGGCAGAAGGGCTGTACGATGCCTTTTATGCCCAGGCCGCCTTTACCGTCCGCAGCGGGAAACCCCTGGCGCTAAAACAAGTGGTCAATACGAATTTTGCCCATTTGCACCTGCACCGCCACGGCGAATACCTGCTCGTAACCTCGGCCATAGACAACCTTTTGAAAGGGGCTTCGGGCCAGGCAGTACAGAACATGAACCTCATCTTTGGCCTGGAGGAAACCCTGGGCCTGGAACTCAAAGGCAGCGCCTTTTAACCCAAAAACACAACCGCCATGAAAATAGCCATAATCGGGGCCGGCAACCTGGGAATCTCCATTGCCACGGGAATCCTCCACAGCGGAGGCGCCACCACCATGTATCTGACCCGGCGCAACCTGGAGGGCATCCGCTCCTTTGAAGAGTACGGAAATGTAAGGCTGACTACGGATAACCGGGAGGCCGTTGCCGGCTCGGATATCCTGATTTTCGCCGTACAACCCATCCACTTCGAAGGCATCCTGGAATCCGTGAAGGACCTGTTGCACGAAAACCACGTGGTCATTTCCACCATTACCGGTTTTGGGATTGCCAAGATGGAATCCATCCTGGGGACGGACACCCATATTATCCGCTCCATGCCCAATACCGCCATCTCAGTAGGCCATTCCATGACCTGTCTGTGTTCGAATAAAAAAGGGGAGGCCCGGCTGCAACTGGCAGCGGCCATCTTTAACCGGATGGGGCACTCCATGGTTATCCCGGAAGCGCAGATGCAGGCTGCCACTGTGATTTGCGCCAGTGGCATCGCTTTCTGGATGCGCCTGATCCGCGCCACCACCCAGGGGGCCATCCAGCTCGGGTTCGATGCTCGGGAAGCCCAGGAACTGGCCATGCACACCTGCCGGGGGGCAGCAGAACTCCTGATTACCTCGGGCAGCCACCCGGAAGAGGAAATCGACCGGGTCACTACCCCCATGGGCTGCACCATAGAAGGGCTCAATGAAATGGAACACCAGGGGCTCAGCTCTTCCCTCATCCGTGGAATTGTGACCTCATTCGATAAAATCTCTGTAATCCGCAAAGGCTAGGCCATGGAATTATTCGACGTTTACCCCCTCTACCCCATTACACCCGTACAGGGCCGGGGTGCCTGGATTACCGACCAGAAGGGAGACCGCTACCTGGACCTCTACGGCGGGCATGCCGTTATTTCCATTGGCCACAGCCACCCGCATTTCGTCCGTGGGGTGGAAAACCAGTTGCGAACCCTGGCCTTCTACAGCAATTCCATCGAAAACCCGCTCCAACAGGCCCTGGCCCAAAAACTTGGGGAGATGTCCGGGTTGGAGGACTACCAGCTCTTTTTGTGCAACTCGGGCGCCGAGGCCAATGAAAACGCCCTGAAACTGGCCTCCTTCCACACCGGGAAGTCCAGGGTTATCGCCTTTAAAAACAGCTTTCACGGGCGGACCTCCGCCGCGGTTGCCGCAACGGACAACAAGGCTATCGTAGCCCCGCTCAATGCCGGGCACCCGGTAACCTTCCTGGAGATGAACCACCCGGAAGCCCTGGAAGCAGAACTCCGCAAAGGGGATGTCTGCGCCGTTATCCTGGAGGCCATCCAGGGGGTGGGCGGGCTGGATATGGCCACCCCGGAATTCCTGGAGGCTGTAAGCCGGCAGTGTGCCGCCCACGGGGCGGTCTTTATCGCAGACGAAGTCCAGTGCGGGTTCGGCAGGAGCGGCCGGTTTTTTGCCTTCCAGCACAGCGCGGCTACCCCGGGCATCATCAGTATGGCCAAGGGGATGGGCAATGGCTTCCCCGTGGGGGGCATCCTGATCCACCCGGACATCAGGCCCTCGCATGGGCTGCTGGGCACCACCTTTGGCGGCAACCACCTGGCCTGTGCCGCAGCCCTGGCGGTCCTGGAAGTCTTGGATTCTGAAGGCCTGGCAGAACATGCCCGGCAGATGGAAGCCTATTTCCGCAAAGGGGTAGCCGGGATAACAGCAGTGACCCAGGTAAAGGGAAAGGGCCTGATGCTGGGGCTGCGCCTGGACCGGGAAGTGGCAGCCCTCCGCCGCAGGCTCATTTTCGAACACCGCATTTTTACCGGCAGCGCCAAGGACAAAAACCTCCTTCGCATCCTGCCGCCCCTGAATATCAAACCCGAAGAACTCGACCTGCTTTTTGCAGCCCTGAAACAGGAACTGGCATGAACCATTTTTGCGACATTGACGACATAGACGACCTCTCTGGATGGCTGGCCCGCGGGAAGGCCCTGGCGCTGGACCAGGGGGCCCTGGGTACCCCCGGAAAGGGGAAAACACTCTGCCTGCTCTTTTTCAACAACAGCCTCCGCACCCGCCTGAGCACCCAGATGGCAGCCCGAAGGCTGGGGCTTGAGGTCATTGTGATGAATTTTGGGGCCGAAGGCTGGCAGCTGGAGTATGAGGACGGCACAGTCATGGACGGTGGCAAGGCCGAACACATCCGCGAGGCCGCCCGGGTGGTAGGGACCTACGCCGACCTGATCGGGGTACGGGCCTTTGCCGGGTTGCAGGACCGGGAAGCGGATTATGCAGAACAGGTCCTCAAGGGCTTTGCCCGTCACAGCGGGGTACCTGTCCTCAACATGGAGAGTGCCACGGCCCACCCCCTGCAGGCCCTGGCGGACGCCCTTACTGTAGAAGCGTACCGGAAAACGGACCGGCCCAAGGTTGTGCTCTCCTGGGCACCCCACCCGAGGGCCCTGCCCCAGGCCGTCCCGAATTCGTTTGTGCGGATGATGCGCCGCATGCCGGTAGACCTGGTGGTGACCCATCCGGAAGGCTATGAACTGGCCCCGGAAATCACCGGGGGTGCCCCTGTGGTCTACAACCAGGAAGAAGCCCTTAAAAATGCCGATTTCGTATACGTCAAGAACTGGAGCAGCTATACCCGGTACGGGCAAATCCTCACCCAGGATCCGGGCTGGATGATGACAAGGAACAAACTCGGGACTGCGCAGTTTATGCACTGTTTACCCGTACGCCGAAACGTGGTGGTGGAAGACGCCGTGCTGGACTCCGCCCAGTCCCTGGTTATCCACCAGGCGGCCAACCGTACGCGCTCCGCCCAGCTTGCCCTGGCCCACCTATTGGAATCGAACGCTTAACCCGTATGGCTGTGAAAACACCTGTTTCCATTGTAAAAATCGGAGGGGCCTTCCTGGAAGAACCGGAACTGGCCTCAACCTTCTACCGGAATTTTGCCGGCATGCCTGGGTTGAAAGTCCTGGTACACGGGGGTGGCAAGCGCGCCACCGAGCTGAGCCGGCAACTGGGGCTGGAACCCAGGATGGTGAACGGGCGCCGCATTACCGATGAGGCAAGCCTGGAGGTAGCCGTGATGGTCTATGCCGGATGGGCCAACAAATCCATGGTTGCTGCCCTGCAGGCCCTGGGATGCCCTGCCCTGGGCCTCAGCGGGGCCGATGCCGACCTGATCCGGGCCCGTAAGCGGCCCGTGGCCGAGATCGACTACGGGTATGTGGGAGATATCGAAGCCGTTCGGGAAGAGGCCCTCCACGGGATGCTGCAGGCGGGGTGGGTCCCGGTATTCTGCGCCCTGACCCACGACGGGAAGGGCCAGATGCTCAACACCAACGCCGATACCATTGCCGCCGCCCTGGCCGTGGCCCTCTCCTCACGGTATGAGACCCGCCTGTATTACTGCTTTGAGAAACCAGGTGTGCTCACAGATATCGAGGACCCCGCTTCTCACGTGGCCGTCCTGGACCGGAAGCGGTACGATGCCATGGTGGCATCGGGCCAGATTGCCACCGGGATGCTCCCCAAACTCCACAATTGCTTCCAGGCCCTGGAAAAAGGCGTAGGACAGGTGCGTATCGGCCTGCCCGACATGTTGTTGCCCGGGGCTGAAACCTTTACCTCCATCTGCCTATGAAATCCATCGAAACCCTCACCAAAAGCGCGATAGAGCTGCTCAAAGACCTAATTGCCATCCCTTCCTTTTCCGGGGAGGAAGACCAGACGGCCAGCCGTATCGGAGCGTGGCTGTCCGGGCACGGCATCCCCTTTGAGCGAAAGGGCAACAATATTTATGCCTTTAACCAGCATTTTGAGCAAGGCAAGCCTCTGCTGCTGATGAATTCCCACCACGATACGGTCAAACCGAACAGCGCCTACACCCGGGACCCCTTTACCCCGGTGGTCGAAGACGGGAAGCTCTACGGCCTGGGCAGCAACGACGCCGGAGGGCCCCTGGTTTCCCTCCTGGCTGCCTTTGCCTACTGGTACCCCAGGGAAAACCTGAGCCACAACATCGTAATGGTGGCTTCTGCGGAAGAGGAAAACTCAGGGCCCAACGGGTTGGGCAGCATGCTGCCCGTCCTGCCTGAAATAAACGTGGCTATTGTGGGGGAGCCCACCCTGCTGGAACTGGCCATAGCCGAAAAAGGGCTGGTGATTTTCGATGCAGAAGTACACGGGACCCCCTCCCATGCCGCCCACCCCAATGACAACAACGCCCTGTATAACTGCATCCCCGTCCTGGAATGGTTCAGGAACTACCGGTTTGAAAAGGTATCCGAAGTGCTGGGGGAGGTAAAGATGACCGTTACCCAGATCAACGGCGGGACGCAGCACAATGTAGTCCCGGCTAAGGTAGATCTGGTGGTGGACGTCCGGGTGAATGATTGCTATACCAACCAGGAAGTCGCCACCCTCTTGCAGGAACAGGCGCCCTGCCGGATGAACCCCCGGTCACTCCGGTTGAATTCCTCTTCCATCCCAGCGGACCACCCCCTGGTGCAGGCGGGAGTGGCCCTGGGTCGCGGGACCTATGGTTCCCCCACCCTCTCCGACCAGGCGGTCCTCAGCTGCCACTCCTTGAAACTCGGCCCGGGAGACAGCCGGCGGTCGCACTCGGCAGATGAGTATATCTTTGTCTCGGAAATTGAAGAAGGCATTGCACTGTATATCGATATGTTAAACGGGTTTTTGAAATAACCCCGCACCAACTGGCTAAAACCAAGAAGACATGAAGCTTTGGGAAAAAGGACTGAAAACCGATGAGAAGATAGACCGCTTTACGGTGGGCAATGACAGGGAACTAGACCTGCTCCTGGCGAAATACGATGTGATTGCCTCCAAGGCGCATTGTAAAATGCTGCACGCCATAGGCCTGCTCACCGAGCAGGAACAGACGGCCCTGCTGACCGAGTTGGACGGGATTGGCAAAAGCATCGAGGCCGGGCGTTTCACCATTGAGGAATCCTTCGAGGACATGCACTCCAAGATCGAATACCTCCTCATAGAGAAGCTGGGGGATACGGGCAAAAAAATTCACACGGCCCGCTCCAGGAACGACCAGGTGCTGGTGGCACTCCAGCTCTATGTAAAGGAGGAGCTCACGACCATCAAGGGGCTGGTCCTGGAACTATTCGATGTGCTGCTGGGGCTGGCAGACCAGCACAAGGCTTTGCTGCTGCCCGGGTACACCCACCTGCAGGTGGCCATGCCCTCATCCTTCGGACTCTGGTTTTCGGCCTATGCCGAAAGCCTTATCGACGATATGATCCTGCTCAATGCCGCTTACCACATTGCCGACCAGAACCCCCTTGGCAGTGCCGCAGGCTACGGGAGTTCCTTTCCCATAGACCGGGAGATGACCACCGGGGAAATGGGATTCAGCACCCTGAAATACAATGTGGTTGCCGCGCAGATGGGCAGGGGTAAGGTGGAAACCTCTACCGCAAGGGCCCTGGCCTCCACAGGCGCTACCCTGGCTAAAATGGCCATGGATATCTGCCTGTACATGAACCAGAATTTTGACTTTATCTCCTTTCCGGACGACCTGACCACAGGCAGCAGCATCATGCCCCACAAGAAAAACCCGGACGTTTTTGAGTTGGTACGCGGCAAGTGCAACACCCTGCAGGCCCTGCCCAATACGTTGTCCCTGTTGCTGACCAACCTTCCCAGCGGGTACCACCGGGACCTACAGCTCACCAAGAACAGCCTGATCCCCGCTATTCAGGAGCTTAAGGCCTGCCTGGACATTACCACCTTCAGCCTGAAAAAGGTTCGGGTAAGGGAAGACATCCTTCAGGACCCCAAATACAACCTGCTCTTTACGGTAGATGCGCTCAACGAACTCGTGAAAAAGGGCACCCCGTTCCGGGATGCTTACAAGGAAGTCGCCTCGGTAGTGGAGAAAGGCCAATTCGAGGCCCCGAAGGATGCCAGGCATACCCATTTGGGGAGCCTGGGCAACCTGGCCCTGGATAAAATCCGGGAAAAAATGGATGCCTTTTCCAAATAATCTCGGGGCCACTTTGGGATTTCCCTATCTTTAGGATACAACCAAGCGTATCCCACCATGTTCAGCTTAGTGTACAGGTCAGTTGCCAAACCGGATTTCAACCTGGACAGGATCGAGCAAATGCTGGCCAAAGCGAAAGAAAACAATAACCGCCTGGACATTACCGGCTGCCTGCTCTACTACGATGGGGAATTTATCCAGTACCTGGAGGGGAACCAGATTAAGGTCCTCACCCTTTTCGACAAAATCAAAGCCGACCCGCGTCACCGGGACGTGGAACTGCTCAGCTACGGGGAACGGGAAGGCCGTGTCTTCGACACCTGGGATATGGCCTTTGAGAATTTCTACGGGGAGAATGTCCAGTTTGCCCACCTTAGAATGGTAGTAGGGGAATTCCTGAATTTCAATAAGGTAGCGCTGGAAGACAACCCCTCCAATGGGGTTTTCTGGGAGTCTGTGGGGCAGTTGTTACGTCAGGGTACTGCCCAATAAGGAAGGGCTACTTCAACATCCCCAGATTGATCACCTCCTGGGGGGTCAGGTGTCGCCAATGCCCACGGGGTAAATCCTTTTTGGTAAGGCCTGCAAATACCACGCGGTCCAGGCGCACCACCTCATACCCAAGGTGTTCGAATATCCGGCGCACAATGCGGTTGCGGCCGCTGTGGATCTGGATCCCAACCTCGCGCTTACTTCCCCCGTCTATGTAATCGACAGCGTCTACGGCTATGGGCCCATCCTCCAGGGTAAGGCCCTCCCGGACCTGTTTCAGGTGTTCTGCCTTGAAGTTCGTATCGAGTTCCACGTGGTAAATCTTACGTACCCCGTGTTTGGGGTGGGTGAGCTTTTTGGCCAGATCACCGTCGTTGGTGAACAACAAAAGGCCGGTGGTGTTCCGGTCCAGGCGCCCTACCGGTACCAGGCGGGCGTTGCTGGCCCTGGAGATCAGTTCCATGACCGTACGACGGCCTTTCTCGTCCTTGGTGGTGGTAATGAAATTCTTGGGCTTGTTCAGCAGCACATACTCCTTGCGCTCCTGCCGCAACAGGCGGCCATCGAACCGGACCTCGTCCGTGGGCTGTACCTTGTAGCCCATTTCGGTAACGGTTTTGCCGTTTACCGTTACACTGCCCGCAGCAATAAAAGTATCGGCCTCCCGCCGGGAACAAATGCCTGCATTGGCAATAAAACGGTTCAGGCGGATCAGGCCCGGGGTCCCTTCCGGGCCGTGGGCCTTTTTGGGCACGGGGGCATTGCCCCGCGAATAACTCTTGCGCCTGAAATTACCACCCTGCCTGCCGGAAGCCTTCCGGCCAGCAGAAGCTCCGGACCGCACACTGCGCTTGCGGCCACTTCCTTTATTTTCTCGTGTACTCATAAATTCCGGGTCAAAGGTAGGGAATAATCCATCGGAAAAACCCAGGGGTCATAGCAATCGGTCCAGGACCAGGTCCACATCGATGAGCAGGATGCCAAACACCCCGGAAACAATGACAAACTTCAGGATGTTGTGCAGCCACACATAATGGCTTTTGAAACGGGCCCGCCACATCAGCACCAAAAACAGCAGCAGCAGCAGGCTGCAGGCTATAAAATACAGGTACATGTACCCCACCTCGAAATACCGGACCAGTAAATAGGCAGGGATCAGGGCCGCAAGAATCAAGAAAGTCACGCACCCCTTGGTAAAGGTGGTGCCATAGCGCACCGCAACGGTCTGGTATCCCTGTGCCAGGTCTCCAGTAAGGTTTTCCATATCCTTGATCATTTCCCGGCTCCAGATGAGCAGGAACAGGAATAGGGCATGGACAAAAATCACCGTCTCAAAATTCTTGTAATAGACGAACACGGCAAAGAACGGGGCAATGGCCAGGGTAGCCGAAACGAGGTTGCCCAGGAAAGGGATGCGTTTGAGGCGGTGGGAATAGATCCAGATCCCAAAAATGTAGGCGGCAAAAAAGAAGGCCGCCCGGAAGGAGACGTAGCTAGCCGTAAGGACAGAGGCAAAATTGAGCACAAAATAAGCCTGGATTTTGGTCCGCTGGGGCACCAGGCGGTCCAGCATGCTTTTCCGTGGCTTGTTGATCAGGTCCTTCTCCGAATCGTAGAAACTATTGATGATATACCCGGCAGCGATAACCATGGCCGAGGAGAGCACAATCAGAAAAAGGTTCACATCCAGGACTACCTGCCGCAGAGGGAGGTCCGGGGAGAGAATGTAGATGGAGGCCAGGTACTGCGCAAGTGCAATTACCAGGATGTTATAGCCACGCACAATGGACACGAGGCTAAGGGCCTTCAGCAGGAGCAGGCGGTTTTTACGGCTCAGCATGCCGGATGGGTCTTAGAAATT
Organism: Robiginitalea sediminis; assembly: GCF_002198115.1. Taxonomy (GTDB): domain Bacteria; phylum Bacteroidota; class Bacteroidia; order Flavobacteriales; family Flavobacteriaceae; genus Robiginitalea; species Robiginitalea sediminis. Next base: position 174,436 of record NZ_NGNR01000001.1, read on the forward strand.
GTATACCACCTCCAGGCGGTGCCCGCTAAGCGCTTCCCGGGCTTTGCTAAGGTCTTCGGTAAACCCGAGGATATACCCCCCGCCACCGGAACCGCAGAGTTTCAGGTAGTACGCATTGGTTTCGATGCCATGCTGCCAGAGCTGGTGGAACTCCTTGGGGATCATGGGTTTGAAGTGGTCCAGGACCACATGGGAAAGCTGTTTGATGTTGCCAAACAAGGACTTGACATTCCCGCTTACAAAGTCCTCCACACAGGCATCGGAATACTTGATGAACTGGTCTTTAAGGACCTTGCGGAACCCTTCCTGTTTCATCTTCTCCATAAAAATCTGCACCATGGGTGCTGTCTCCCCAACGGTCCCGCTGTCCAGCAGGAACACGGCCCCTTTCCCCTCCGGGTTCTGGGACGGGATACTGGTAGACTCTATGTGGTCCCTGGAATGGATCAGGATGGGAAGGCTCAGGTAGCTATTAAGCGGGTCCAGGCCGGAGGATTTTCCATGGAAAAAGGATTCCATAACGGAAAAAATGCCCTTGAGCTGCAGCAGCTTCTCCCGGGTGAGATTTTCCAGGACCGTAATTTTATCGTGGGCGTAACGGTCGTATACGGCAGCCACCAGCGCCCCGCTGCTCCCTACTCCATACCCCTGGGGGATGGAGCTGTCGAAATACATGCCCTCATCCAGATCCCTGTGGAATTGCTCCAGGTCAAAGACCGGGAGGTTTTCTTCGGACGGACCCAGGTGTTCCAGGTAGGCCGCAAACTTCCTGAGGTTTTCATTAGAGGTGCGGGCTGCACCTCTCAGGTCGGAATCCTTTTTCAGGGCGCCTTTAAAAAAGTTATACGGGATGGACAGCCCCCGGGAATCCTTGATGATACCGTATTCGCCGAAGAGCAGAATTTTAGAATAGAACAGGGGTCCTTTCATACACGAGCAACCATATGCGGGTCAAAAATACGAAACTTTAAGTGAAAGTAACTGAAACGTATCGACTTAGCAAAATTTTATGAAAGGCTGCCACCCTTTCTCAGGGCGTGCCGAAGGTCCTTGCCCCGGTGCCCACCCGGTCGCAGATGTGGTGGCCGTCCTTGCAGTAAGCCGTAAGGACCTCCCGGATAAAGGGGTAAACCTCCCCGGCCGAGGCAGCCGGGTAAAGCACATGGACATTGGCCCCGGCATCGAGGGTGAAACAAACCGGGTTACCGGTTCTGGCCCGGAAGTCCCGGATGGCCTCGATAATAGAGAGGGTCCCGGGCTTCATCAGGATGTAGGAGGGCGTACTGGCGAGCATCATGGCATGCAGGCTCAGCGCTTCGCTTTCCACCACCTCTATAAACCCGTCTAAATCTCCTGCCGCCAATATGTCCTGTAACCGTTCCAGGTTTCCCCCCGCCTGGGCAAACCGGGAGGCGGCATAGGGGTGCCCGTGCATCAGGCCATGGCCAACGGTACTGCTTACCGCCTTTTCGCCTTCGTCCACCAGCAGGATGGTGTCGTGATACTCCTGGAATACCGCATGTACCTCCCCCGGGTAGGGGATAGCATAAAGGTCCGAACTCCCATTAATGGAAGGGTGCTCCCCCCAGAGTACCAGCCCGCCGTCTATACTGCGGGCAGCGGAACCGGATCCCAGCCGGGCCAGGAAGGAGGCTTTCCGGCGGAACAAGGCTTCTGGCATCTGCGGGTAGAAGCGGCGCTCCAGCTCGACAAGGCATAGGGCCAGGGCCGCCATCCCGCTGGCCGAGGAAGCAATGCCGCTGCTGTGCGGGAAACTGTTGGAGGTTTCCAGGCGAAACCCAAACTGGTCGAGCCAGGGCATATAGGGGCGGGCACGCTCCAGGAATTGACGTACTTTGGGTACAAAACCCGGGGCAGACAGGCCGTCCAGGAAGACCTCCACTTCGGGTTGGGTACCTGTTTGCTTTTTCGGGTAGTAATAGAGTTCGGTCCGGGTGGCGCAGGCCTCCAGGGTAAAGCTCAGGGAGGGGTTTGCCGGTAATTGCACCCCGTGTTTACCCCAGTATTTCACAAGGGCAATATTACTGGGGGCAGACCACCGGACAGAACCGGAACCGGGGGTCACCTGCGGGCCCTGATACTCGAAATCCCTTTCCTCCATACTTGGGTTTTGCGCAAAGATAGGTCTTATTGGCCCGGTGCCGCAAAGCAAAAATTACCTAAATTGGCCCGGTGCTGCATTCCAGAAAGAAATACCGCCGTATCCTGATCGCCGTGGGGGTGTGCCTGCTGATCGGGTTTTTATCCGGCTATGCCACCCAAAGTTCTGTGACGACCTGGTACGCAGGCCTGAATAAACCCTGGTTTACCCCTCCAAACTGGCTTTTCGGGCCCGTCTGGACCCTGTTATATATCCTTATGGGCATTGCCGCCGGCCTGGTTTGGGCCCGTGGGCTGCACCATATCTGGGTGAAAACAGCCCTCTATCACTTTGGGTTTCAACTCCTGCTTAACGGAAGCTGGAGCCTGGTTTTCTTCGGCCTGCAGGAGCCTTTCTGGGCCTTTCTGATCATCATGGCACTTTTGGTGCTGATTATTCTGACCCTGAAATGGTTCCGGGTGGTAAGCAAACCTGCAGGCTGGCTTATGTTGCCCTACCTGGCCTGGGTCTTATTTGCCAGTGTGCTGAACCTGAGCATCGTACAACTCAATTAAAGGGCTTCGGCCATTTCCAGAAGGCGGCACAGGGTCTTATGGTTCCGGGTGGTTGCCTGGGTGCCGGCCATCCGCTCTATCCTGTTGTTGTCCAGACGCGCCTTACCATAGCCCTGCCCGCACCAGAGATACAGGCCCAGGGAGCCCACCTGCCACTCCTGCCCAGGGTAGTCCCCTTCCCGGAGTCGTTCTTCCAGGGAGGCGTCCGGATCCGATTTCCATAGCACATAATACATCTTGTTTCCCTGCTGTTGCATGCGGTCGGCAAAGGGGTTTGCTGCCAGAAATTCCCGCAGCGGCCCGGGCCGATATAGGATTACGGGGATCGAAAACCCGAAGGCCGCTTCCAAAGCGACCTCTACCTCCGCCGTAAGGGAAGCGGAATCTCCTGTCCCGGAACGGAATACCAGGTTGCCGCTCTGCACATAGGTGGTGACCCCCTGGAGCCCGAGCCCTCCCAGGACCTGCCGAAGGGCTTCCATCTTCACAGGGCGGTGGCCCCCAACATTAATCCCCCTGAGAAATCCGATGTACGTCTGCATAGATGCCCGTGTGCCGGGTTTGTGGGTTAGCGGATATTTCCGTTATTTTTAGGGCGCATACAACCTTGCCTGAGGCAAATCTACAGAATTATGGAGCAGTATATCCTGGCCCTAGACCAGGGCACCACCAGCTGCAGGGCACTCCTGTTCGACAAGGACGGGAATATTGCCGCTGCGGCCCAACAGGAATTCACCCAGCACTTCCCCGAACCCGGATGGGTGGAACACGATGCCGGCGAAATCTGGTCGGTCCAGGCCGAGGTGGCGCGGAAAACCCTGGAAAAAAAGGGCATACAGGCTGCCCAGATCGCAGCCGTGGGTATCACCAACCAACGGGAGACCGTCGTGGTCTGGGACCGCCATACCGGCCAACCCATCCACAACGCCATTGTCTGGCAGGACAAGCGCACGGCGGACTATTGCGAAAGCCTGAAAGCCGATGGCCACCAGGACCGGATTCGCCAGAAGACCGGGCTGGTTATCGATTCCTATTTCTCTGGGACCAAAGTGAAATGGCTCCTGGACCACGTTCCCGGGGCGCGCAAACGGGCCGAAGCAGGGGACCTGCTGATGGGCACCATCGATACCTGGCTTATCTGGCAGATGAGCGAGGGCGCGCTCCATATTACGGATACCACCAATGCCAGCCGGACCCTGCTTTTTAACATCCATACCCTGGAGTGGGATGCAGACCTCCTCTCCCTTCTGGATATCCCTGCCTCCATGCTACCCGAGGTAAGGGCCTCCAGCGAGGTCTATGGGATGGCTGCAGCCGCCTTTCTGGGAAGCCCAGTACCGATTGCCGGGATAGCCGGAGACCAGCAAGCTGCGCTCTTCGGGCAGATGTGTACCCGCCAGGGCATGGTAAAAAACACCTATGGAACCGGCTGTTTCATGCTTATGAATATCGGCCACGAGCCCATCCTTTCGCAGAACAACCTGCTCACCTCCGTGGGGTGGACCCTGGGTGGGAAAACCACCTATGTCCTGGAAGGGAGCATCTTTATCGCCGGGGCTGTGGTACAATGGCTGCGCGATGGGCTGAAAATCATAGCATCCTCGGCAGAAGTGGAGGCACTGGCCACAAGCGTCCCCGATTCCGGGGGCGTCTACCTGGTCCCGGCCTTTGCAGGGCTGGGAGCCCCCTACTGGAACCAACAGGCAAGGGGCACCATCTTTGGCCTTACCCGGGGATCTACCGATGCCCACATAGCGAGGGCCGCAATAGAGGCCATCGCCTACCAGACCATGGACGTGCTGCGCGCCATGGAGGCCGATTCCGGGATCCCCATCAAGGAACTCCGGGTAGACGGGGGGGCCACGGTCAACGACCTGCTGATGCAATTCCAGGCCGATGTGCTGCAGGCCAATACCATCCGCCCCAAAATCGTGGAGACCACCGTAATGGGGGCTGCCTTCCTGGCCGGCCTGGCTGTGGGATACTGGAAGGATACAGCCGAAATTTCCGGCCTCTGGGAATCGGACCGGGTATTCCAACCCGGGGCGGACCCCAAGGTCATAGAAGCCAAAATCCTGGGGTGGAAACGCGCGGTGGCCGCCCTGGAATCCTGGAGTCGTTCAACTCTCTAAATCCAACATAGATGTCGCCATTCAATGCAGAACTTATCGGGACTTTCCTGCTCATCCTACTGGGGTGCGGGGTCAATGCCAACGTGGTGCTGGAAGGCACCAAAGGGCAGAACAGCGGCTGGATAGTCATCACCGCCGGGTGGGCCTTTGCCGTTTTTGTTGGGGTCGTGGTGGCTGCGCCCTACAGTGGGGCCCATATCAACCCTGCCGTTACCCTGGGCCTTGCTGCAGCCGGGGAATTTGCGTGGGCCTCCGTCCCGGGATATCTCGTTGCGCAAATGATAGGGGCCATGCTGGGCGCTTTTGCAGTCTGGCTCGTGTACAGGGACCACTTCAACCGCACGGCCGACATCGACCTGCAACTCGGGGTGTTCAGCACTGCCCCGGCCATTTCCAACCGGTTGCTGAACTTCCTCTCCGAAGCTCTGGGCACCTTTGTGCTGGTCTTTACCGTCCTTTATTTTACGGAAGCTTCGTTGGGAGACGAAAAAACCATCATCGGGCTGGGTTCTCTCGGGGCCCTTCCGGTAGCGTTGCTCGTCTGGGGCATCGGCTTATCCCTCGGGGGGACTACCGGCTATGCCATTAATCCTGCACGGGACCTCGGGCCGCGTATCATCCACCTACTGGTGCCTATCAACGGGAAGGGCCACAGCCAGTGGGGCTATGCCTGGGTACCTGTCGTTGGTCCGGTGTTAGGGGGCCTGCTGGCAGCGGGCCTGTATCTCGTGCTGAATTAGGGAAAGCTACCGCATGCGGTCGGGGAAGTCCGTAAAGACGGCGTCCACCCCCATAGCCTTGAGTTTCTGAAATTCCTCCGGTTCATTTACGGTCCAGACATTTACCCGGAAACCGGCTTCATGCATGGCCTGGACGTTTTCTTCCGTCACACTGGCAGCGGCCGGGTTGATGGCCTCGGCACCCAGTTCGCGGGCCACCTCCAGGGCCTCAAGCGGGTCCTCTTCCGTAAGCACAGCAATCCTGGCATTGGGATCCAGGGCCCTGTACTCCCGGAGTTCATCCCAGTTAAAGCTGGAGATGAGGAATTGCTCCGGCTGCCAGCCCTCCCGCTCCGAATAGTAGTTGGTGATGTAGTGAACCCGCTCAGCCGTCCCGGCACCCTTGAGTTCTATATTGAGCGGGACCCGGTGGTCTATGGCCTTAAGTACTTCCTGGAGTACAGGGATCTGGTGTCCGCCGTCCAGGAGCAATTTCTTCATGTCGAACATGAGGTATTCCTCTATGCGCCCCCCGCCATTAGTCAGGCGTTCCACGCGCTCGTCGTGGAAAACCACAATCTCACCACTTTTAATCCGGAATACATCGATCTCGATCATATCCACGCCCAGCTCCAGGGCCTTCAGGACAGAAGCCACGGTGTTTTCCGTTTCGTATCCCATGGCTCCCCTGTGCCCAATAATCTGGGGGCCGGAAGCCGTGTTGCAAGCAGTTAGGGTCATCAGTACCAGTACAATCCCAAGGTATCGCATTTTTTGTCGGTTTAGGCCCCCAAAAATACAAACTGCTCCCCAGACTATCCAAAAAGGGCATCTCTCCAAGGAAAAAAATGAGTCCACGCATCTGTATATTGATTATATTGTATTCACTATTAACCAATTAACAAGCAACTATGTTTACAAAACAAAACCTTTTGGCTGCCCTGGCGGGCACCGTGGTAATGTACCTCCTCGGGTTTGTGATCTGGGGAATTGCCACGGCTGATTTTTTTGAAGCGCACTCCCTGGTGGACACCATGAAAAGTGACGAGGAAATGGACATGGTCATGATCCTGCTCGGGAACATCGTTATGTCTTTTGTGATGAGCTCCCTCTATGGCAAATGGGCCCGCGGGCACCACAGTGCCGGGCAGGGCTTTCAGTTCGGGGCCTGGATTGGCCTTTTTGTAGGCGTCGGGATGGGCCTGCTCTGGTATGGTACCAGCAACATGATGGATGCCACCGGCCATATGGTGGAAGCCGCTCTGGATATCGTGTTTTACGGTATCGTGGGCGCGGTCATTGCCATCGTTTACAAGGTCACGGCAGCCAAAGAGGCTTCTTAACCCACGGCGGCACCAGACTATTGAGAACGGCCGGGGAAATCCCCGGCCGTTCCTGGTTCTAGAGTTTCAGGATTACCGACTCCAGGGGCGGCAGGGAAATAGGCACCTTTCCTCCCGAGGCGTCTGCTTCCAGGACATATTCCCCTTTCCCGTAAAGTGCTTCTTTGAGGGGGTGGCTTCCCTCTTTCAGCCCCCAGAGTTGTACCAAATCGGGCGGGAGCCTGAGGTCCACCTCGTAGGTGCGTTCGGTATCGAAATTGGAGACGATGATCAGGCGCTGCCCATCCTCCCACCGCACAAAGGAATACACCCGGTGGTCGTAGCCCTCGGTATGTTCCTTGTTGTAATAATGGATGTCCCGGTACTCCCCCATCAGGGCCGGGCTCTGGATGGTAAAATTCAGAAGCCTGCGATAGAAATCCTGCAGGTCCTTTTCCCGCTGGGATAGCCCTCCCCCGTCGAAGGCGCCCCCGTTCATCCACCGCTGGTGATGGGGCACCCCGATGTAATCGAAGATGGAGGTCCGCGACGGCTTCCCGAAACCGGCGTCTTCTGCCCCGGGCTCCCCTACTTCCTGCCCGAAATAGATCATGGTTGGAGAGGTACCCAGGGTAGCCGAGACCACCATGGCCGGCTTCCCGATTTCCGCATTGCCGGCAAACTCGGGGGAGGCAATGCGTTGCTCGTCGTGGTTCTCCAGGAAATGGAGCATGTGGTGCTCGATATCTGCCAGGCCGCGCTGCACCACCGGGATATGGTCGGTCCAGCCGTAGCCCTTCATAATATGTTTCAGGCTGTCGTAGAGCTCCACTTTATCATAGAGATAATCCATTTTGCCCTGGTGGATATAGGCCCGGTATAGGTCCGGGTTGTAGACTTCGGCCAGCAGGAGGGCCTCCGGGTTTTTGTGCTTGATGGCGGAGTTCAGGTAGCTCCAGAATTCCACGGGAACCATCTCGGCCATATCGAAGCGAAACCCGTCTACCCCCATGTCCAGCCAGTACCAGGCAATGTCGCGAAACTTCTCCCAACTGGGGGGTACCTGCCGGCCCTGCCAGAAGTCGTAGTGGACGGTAGCAGATTCCCGGTCCATCCCCTCGGGCAATGCATCAAAATCCCGATGGCCATCCGGGCTTACCCCGTAGTTGATCTTTACGGTTTCGTACCAGTCATTCATATCGGGCTGGGCCAGGCGGGAGCCATTGCCCGTCCATTTGGCCGGGTTTTCTGCAAAACGGCCGTCTGCCCCGGGGTGTGCCTCCCCTCCAAGTGGGCGGTACCCGTCCCGCCATTGCGGCACCCGGAAGGGTTCCCCGGGAATGTAGTAAAAATCGTTGGTCGGGCTGTACGCCACAGTGGTGTCGTCTGTTGCCCCAAAGGGCTGGTGCCCTTGAGGTGTGGAGCCCCCCTGGTAGTCGCGGGCCACGTGGTTGGGCACGATGTCTATAAGCACCTTCATCCCTGCCTGGTGGGTGCGGCCCACCAATTGGCGGAATTCCTCCAGGCGGTTGGCCGGGTCATCGGCCAGGTCCGGGTTTACATTGTAGTAATCCTTTACCGCATAGGGAGACCCTGCCCTGCCCTTGACCACATCCGGGTCGTCCGGGGCAATCCCATAAGCCGAATAGTCGGTGACCAGGGCGTGGTGTGGCACCCCGGTATACCAGATGTGGGTGACCCCAAGGTCCCTGATGGCCTCCAGGGCGGTTGGGGTAAAATCCGAGAACTTACCCACCCCGTTTTCCTGGAGGGTACCCCAGGGCTTGTTGGTGGTATTGGTATTGCCGAAAAGGCGGGTAAACACCTGGTAAATGACTTTCTTTCCTTCGCTTCTCATGGGCGGTGGTATCTCGGTGGCATCCTTCCCTGCCGGACCTGCGCAGCCCAGGGCCAGGATGGCAGCCAGCACTAAGGAATGGGTTGGTTTCATAACGGTTTTATTCGGCCGTGGCCAGCACGTAGGCTCCCCGACGGTCTAAAGATAGGGATTCGGACCATTCCAGTACTTCCCCGGAGAGGACCTCCCGGAGGTGCCGGCCCGCCAGCCCCAATTCCGAAAACCGTTCCAGGTGTAGGGATACAGGACCTTTGTTCTTGTTGAGGATGAGGACCACCGTTTCTCCCTCGTGCTGCCGGGCCATCAGGTAGATCCCTTCTTCAGGGGCAAAATGGACGGTCTGCCCCCTGTGCAGGGCAGTACTGGTTTTGCGGAACGCCAGCAAGCGCATTACGCTCTGCTGCATGTTGCGCTCTGCACGGGACAGCCCCCTGCCCGTAAAGGCATTTTTTGCCGCGTCCGGCCACCCTCCAGGGAACTCGGTTCGGATGAGGCCGTGGTCCCCCGGCTTTGCCGAATTCTGCATCAGGACCTCCGTCCCGTAATACACCTGGGGGGTGCGGGGGGCCGTCAGGATAAAGGCCATGGCCATCTCGGCCAGGGTTTCGGATTCCCCCACCTGGGTAAAAAGGCGGTCCATATCGTGGTTGTCCCCAAAGAGCATAACGTCTAATGGACGGGTGTAGTGGAAGTCATTGGCCAGGGCCTCATAGAGTTCAATAAGCCCGCTGTCCCAGGCCTCTGGGTTTACCAGGGCAGCCACCAGGGCCCGCTGCAGTGGGAAATCCATAGTGCTTCTCAGGTAGGACCGATAGCCTTCCCGGTTGGGGCTCCCGTCCTGCCAGTACCCTACCAGCAGGGGGTTGTAACTCCACTCCTCCCCGACGATGTTGAATTCCGGGTAAGCCTCCATCAGGGCCCTGGCCCAATCCGCCAGGAAGTACTTGTCCGGATAGGGGTAAGTATCCTGCCGGATACCCCCCAGCCCCAGGGTCTCCACCCACCAGACGCTATTCTGGATCAGATATCGGGCCAAAAAGGGGTTGCCCTGGTTCAGATCGGGCATGCTGGGCACAAACCAGCCCTGGTCCATCCGCTCCCGGTCTGCTTTGGAGGCATACAGGTCCTGGTTCACCGTGCGGCGGTGGTTGGTGACGGTGATGGGGTCTCCCTGCTGCCATTCGCGCTGGAAATGGATCCAGTCCTCAAAGGGCAAATCCTGCATCCACCAATGGTACGCCCCGCAATGGTTGGCCACCTGGTCCATGATGAGTTTTATGCCATGCCTGCGGCACTCCCGGGCCAACTCCCGGTACTCCTCCAGGGTGCCAAACCGCGGATCCACCTGGTAGAAATCGGTAATGGCATACCCGTGGTAGGAGGCCTCCGGCATATCATTGGTCAGCAACGGGCTGGGCCAGATGGCCGTGAATCCCATCTCCCGGATATACTCCAGATTGTTTATGATCCCCCTGATATCGCCTCCATGCCTGCCATAATCGTCTTCGCGGTCCAGGCGGTCCTCCCGCATCCCCGGCACCACGTCATTGTTCGGATCCCCGTTGGCAAAACGGTCCGGGGTAATGAGATAGACCACATCGGAGGAATCGAAGCCGCGGAAATCGTCCGGCCGGAATTCCCGGTCCTTCAGCAGATAGGAAACCGAAACTGGCGATGCCCCGTCTTTCTCCAGGCGTAGGGGGAGGTTTCCGGCGGCCGTCCCCGGTGCAATGGTCAGGTCCAGGAACAGGTAGTTGGGGCTGGCGCCGGGGTGCCAGGCTTCCAGGGTCACCCCCGGGACATCCAGATGAGGAGTATATCCGGCCAGGCCTTCCCCATAAAGCATGAGCTGCAAGGAGGTGTCGTGCATACCTACCCACCAATGGGGCGGCTCCACGCGTATCTGGGCCGTTATTTTTACGGTACAACTCATAAGCAGTATGGCCAGCAGGGCTAAACCACCCCGTATGCCGCCCAGGGCAACCATCCGCTAGCGGACTTCAACGGTTTCCCCAGGAGTGAGGACCACCCGCTTGTCGTTGACCCGGATGGACATTTCCTCCTTCCCTTCCAGTCGGAAACTACTGCCTCCGGCGGTAACCGTCACTTTCAGAATCCGATGGCGGAAATTGATCTTGAAGGAATAGGAGTCCCACTGTTTCGGGATACGCGGGCTGAAATGGAGTTTGTCGTTCAGGACGCGCATGCCCCCGAAACCTTCCACAATACTCATCCAGGTCCCGGCCATGGAGGTGATGTGAAGGCCCTCGTGGACCTCTTTGTTGTAATCGTCCAGGTCCAGGCGCGAGGTCCTCAGGTAAAAGGCGTAGGCCTGTTCCATCCGGTTGAGCCTGGCCGCCTGTATGGCGTGCACACAGGGGGAAAGGGAAGACTCATGGACCGTAAAAGGCTCGTAGAAGTCGAAGTGCTTCTCGAGTTGCTCCAGGGTGAAATGGTCTTCGAAGAAATAGAAGCCCTGCAGGGTATCCGCTTGTTTGATGTAGGGTGAACGCAGGATACGGTCCCAGGACCATTTCTGGTTAAGCGGCCGCTCCTTGCGGTCCAGCTTGGAAACCGGGACCAGTTCCTTGTCCAGGAAACCATCCTGCTGGAGGAAGACCCCATGTGCTTCCGAATAGGGGAAATACATGTTCTCGGCCACCTTGGACCAGGCCTTGGTCTCCGCCTCGGTCAGGTGGCAAACGCCAATTACCCGGTCGTAATCGTCCGGGTAACCCTCTTTTACCTTGGCGAGCTGTTCCAGGCAGAAACGGATGCACCACCGGGCAATGTAGTTGGTGTACCAGTTGTTGTTGACATTGTTCTCGTATTCGTTGGGACCTGTAACTCCAAGGATCACGTATTTTTTCCGGTTTTCGGAGTACGAGGCCCGCTGGTGCCAGAACCGGGCAATGGCCACCAAAACTTCCAGCCCCATTTCCGGGATGTAGGTATAGTCCCCGGTAAAGCGATAGTAGTTGTAAATGGCAAAAGCGATGGCCCCGTTGCGGTGGATTTCCTCGAAGGTAATCTCCCATTCGTTGTGGCATTCCTCCCCGTTCATGGTCACCATGGGGTACAGGGCTGCCCCGCCTGAGAAGCCGAGCTTCTCGGCATTCTCAATGGCCTTGTCCAGCTGGTTGTACCGGTACTTGAGCAAATTCCGCGCCACGTGCTGGTTCTTGGTAGCCATGTAAAACGGGATGCAATAGGCTTCGGTATCCCAATAGGTACTGCCACCGTATTTCTCCCCGGTAAACCCTTTGGGCCCGATGTTCAGGCGGGAGTCCCGCCCGGTGTAGGTTTGGTTCAGGTGCAGGATATTGAACCGGATCCCCTGCTGGGCCTTCACATCTCCTCCTATGGTGATGTCGCTCATTTCCCAGACCGCAGCCCAGGCATCGCGCTGCTCCTGAAGCAGGGTTTCAAAACCGGCCTTCAGGGCGGAATCCAGGTTGGCATCCGCCGCAGCCTCGAGGTTATCCTTGGGGTGGTTCATGCCCGTAACATAACCTCCGTATTTAAAGAGTACAAGGGTTTGGCCCGCGGCCACCTGTTGCGTATACCGGTACCCGGCACGCGTGGGGCCCTCCACCGCTTCGCCGCTTTGCCCAACGGCACTGCCGTCCAGCTCCAGGCGGGAATCCATGAAGGTACAGGTGCGGAAATGGGTCTTAAGGGTGTGTGCCAGGATGTAGGCCCGGGACCCGGAGGTCCGTACCCCCGTGGTCTCCCAGAAGGGGTCGTCCCAGTTGGTATCCTGGTTGGTAATACCGCTGTCTATATACGGTTCCAGGGTGACTTCGGCCCCCTGGTCCAGCACCCGGATTTCGTAGCGGATGGCCCCGATTTCATCCCGTTTCATGGAGAGGAAACGGCGGGCGTTTACGGCCACGGTTTTCCCGTTTTCCATTACGGCGGTAAAGGAGCGCTGGTACCAGCCTTCCTTCATATTGAGTTCCCTCCGGAAATCCTTGACGGATTTGCAAGTATGCAGGTCGAGGGGGGTACCGTCCACGGATACGGAAATACCGATCCAGTTTGGGGCATTGAGCACTTTGGCGAAATATTCGGGATATCCGTTTTTCCACCAGCCCACCCGGGTTTTGTCCGGGTAATACACCCCTCCTATATAGCTGCCCTGAAAGGTTTCACCGCTGTAATCCTCTTCGAAGTTGGCCCGCTGGCCCATGGCCCCGTTGCCAATACTGAAAAGGCTTTCGGAAGATTCTACCCGGCCGGGCTCAAATCCTTCCTCAATGATAGACCACTCATTAGGTATGATATAATCCTGATTCATCTTTTGATGGTTTCTTGGGTTCAGGGACGCCCCTGGAGGAGTCCCGTAATAAAATCACTATCAATTTCCGTAAAATCCCGGAAGACCCGGTCTGCCTCGGTAAGGACCTCCGGGTCCCCTATACCGATGCTGGTCATCCCGGCCGAGTTGGCTGCCGCGATACCGGCAAGGGCATCCTCGAAGACCACGCAGCTTGGGGCCGCTACCCCCAGGCGGGAGGCTGCAAGCTCAAAGACCTGCGGGTCCGGTTTGGCCCGGGTGGTATCGTGCCCGTCCACCACGGCGCTGAAGTATTCCGTAAGGCCCACCTTCTCCAGGATGGGCTTGGCATTCTTACTGGCAGAACCCAGGGCCATAGGCACCCCCCGGGAGCGCAGGAAATCCAGTACCCTGGGTACGTCCGGCAGAATTTCGGAGGCGTCCATTTTTGCAATGTACCCGAGGTAATCCTCGTTTTTCTCCACCAGCCAGCGGTCGAATTGCTCCTGAGACACGGTTAGCCCACCCATTTCCAGCAGGAGTTCCAGGCAGCGTTTGCGGCTTACACCCTTGAACTGCTCATTGTCCTCCTCTGTAAAAGGGATGTCCAAGTGGTCTGCCAGGTGTTTCCAGGCGTGGTAATGGTATTTGGCGGTATCGACGATAACGCCGTCGAGGTCGAATATGAATGCTTTCATGTGTGTTGAGTCGCTTGCAAGCTGCTTCCAAATATAGATAAGGAAAATGACTTGTCCGGGTATCCTGTACAAGGATCTGCCCCGGGGTCAGGAGAGGACGGTGGATTCCCGCTCTATTAAGGCCGTGGGGATGATCCGGGTCTGGTAATTCCGTGCATCGTTCTCGTCGTATTCCATCTCAACCTTGGATATGAGCAGCTCTGCAGCTGCCTGACCCATGAGTTCCCCCTGCTGGTCCACGGTAGTGAGGGACGGGGAACTGTAGCGGGAAAGCAAGCCATCGGTAAAGCCCACAAAAGAAACATCCTGGGGGACCCGCCTGCCGAGTTGCTGGGCCAGCCGGATGGCCCGGACTGCAAAAATCTCATTAACACAAAGCACGGCATCGAAATCCTGTTCCCGGAAAAACCGCAGGCTTGAGGACTCCTCCTCAAACTGGTAGGGAAGCCTCAGGATAAGTTCCTCCAGCACCGGCAGCCCATGTGCCTCCAGGGCCTGCCGGTACCCCGCTTCCCGTTTGGCACTTACATTCAGGTAGGTTTCGGTGGTGAAAAGGGCGATGCGTTTGCGCCCGCTTCGGATGAGCCGCTCTGTAGCCTCCATCGCGGCCCTGGAGTCATCTATAATGACCTTGTCGCACCGGATCTCGTCGGTGACGCGGTCGAAGAGTACCAGGGGGATGCCCTGCTCGGTTACCTCCCGCAGATGGTTGAAATCGTTCCTGCGCTGGGTTTCGGCAGACAGCGCCATGATAAACCCGTCTATACTCCCGTTGGCCAGCATCTCCATGTTGATGACCTCCTTGTCGAACGACTCGTCCGAAACACACACGATCACATTATACCCCTTGGCATTGGCATACTTCTCTATCCCCCGGAAGACCGTCGTGAAGAAATGGTGCACAATGTCCGGGACAATGACGCCAATATTCTTGGTGCGCTTGTTTTTCAGGCTGATGGCAATGTTGTTGGGTTTGTAGTTGTAGAGCCTGGCAAAGGCCTGCACCTTGTCCTTGGTATCCTGGCTGATCTCTTCGCTGTTCTTGAGGGCCTTGGAAACAGTCGAAATGGAGACGTCCAGTTCCCGGGCAATATGCTTGAGGGTTATTTTGCGTTTCACAGCTGTCGGTTGCGGTTTTCGACCATGAAAGTACGCAATATTCCCGTGGGGGAAAACAGCATCAAACCATAATAAATACAGGTTATTAACAATGTTTTGGCAAATTTTGCTAAATTGCCGGACGAATAAAAAAAAGCTATATTTGATTCGCTATTGGCAAATTCCACCCCTCCGTAATACCGATTGGCTAATTTAGCGAGGTACAAATTATCAGATCAGCATTATCCAAAGTTATTAACACGAAACCGTTTTCGTAAGGCCGCAGGTGCCGTAGAATAGGATATTAACCTTTTTTTTACATACTTTGACCCCTTGAATTAAATTAACTAAACTCAAAAATTAACTATCTATGAAGATTACGCTACTGAAGGGCTTGTTGCTTGTCGGCGCATTTTTATGCTTCGGACTGGTGCAGGCGCAAGATGTATCAGGTACTGTTTCTGATGCAAACGGTCCGCTTCCGGGAGCCAGTGTGGTCGTTAAAGGAACCACCACGGGTACCCAGACGGATTTCGACGGTAATTATACGCTGTCGGGCGTACCCTCCGATGGAGTGCTGGTATTCAGTTATATCGGTTATTCCACCCAGGAAATTGCCGTTAACGGGCAGTCCACTATTAACGTAACCCTGACGGAAGATGCCACGGCACTCGATGAAGTTGTGATCATCGGTTACGGTCAGACTACTGTTAAGGATGCGACAGGTTCGGTAACCGCAGTAACCTCCGACGACTTCAACGGCGGTGTCATCGCTTCCCCGGAACAACTGATCCAGGGTAAGACAGCCGGTGTTAACATCCAGCAAACCAGTGGTGAGCCGGGTGCCGGGATCCAGGTAAACATCCGGGGTTCCAACTCTGTCCGCGGTAACAACAGCCCGCTGTTCGTAGTGGATGGGGTGCCGCTGTTCGGCCAGAACACCGATGCCTCCGGAGATACCGGACAGGGTGGAAGCGAAGTGGGTAACCCCCTTAACTTCCTTAACCCCAATGACATCGAAAGCATCTCTATCCTGAAAGATGCCTCTGCTACCGCTATCTACGGTTCACGGGGTGCCAACGGTGTTATCATCATTACTACCAAGAGCGGCCGCGGAGCCAGCGGCGGGCAGATCGAGTGGTCTTCCAGCCTGAGCATCTCCACCCCCGTTCGCAAGTACGACCTGCTGGATGCCGACGGCTTCCTTCAGGCAGTTAGCGATTACGGCGGAAACCCGAACAACGTAAACTTCGGAGCCAACACAGACTGGCAGGAAGTAGTACTGCGTACAGCCGCCTCCTCCAACCACAACATCGCCTACAGCCGCAACTACGGCTCCGGGAACGTCCGGGCCACTTTCGGTTACCAGAAGCAATTCGGTGTGGTTGAGAAGTCAGAATTTGAGCGGATTACCGGGCGCCTCAACCTGAACCAGCGCCTGCTGGATGACAAACTCATCCTGGGTCTTCAGGCTTCCGTAGGTCGCGTTAACCGGGAGCAGCCGCCTCTGGCTGCAGGAGCCGGATTCCGGGGTGACATCCTCGGTGCCGCCTACTCCGCCAACCCGACCTGGCCTTCCAACGCCGGCTTCGACGATGGTGGTGGGCAAATCCAGCCCGCCAACTACCTGAATGAAACTCAGAACCGCACCAACACCAACCGGTTCCTGATCAACGGTTCTGCCGAGTACAAGTTTACCCCGGAATTCTCCGCCAAGGTAAACCTGGGCTACGACCAGTCCGAAAGTGAGAACACTTCCGTACTGTCTACCAAACTCCAGAACTTCACCGGTATTGAAGGAAACGGTTTCGGTACCTACAATACCCTGGACCGGGAAAACAAAACCCTTGAAGCTACCTTAAACTACGTTAAGGAATTCGAGAACTCCAACCTCGACCTGCTCGTGGGTTATGCCTTCCAGGATTTCCGCACCTCCGGCCGCAACGCTGCCGGACGCGGGTTTGGTACTTCCGACCTGAACGAAATGGGCGATGACCTGCGCAACACCATCAACGCTGCCGCAGCCACCATCGACGGGTCTTACCAACAGTTCTACTACGGGACCAATACCTCCGGGCTGGTGGTTAACCGCCTCTTCCCGTCTGTTGTGGCCGGGGAAACCCAGTCCTTTCAGTTCCTCCGCGGCGTCCGCGCTGCGGTTGCCGATGTCTTCGACAACACCGATGAGCTGCAATCGTTCTTCGGGCGTGTGAACTACAGCATTGCCGGCAAGTACCTCTTTACCGGTACCATGCGGGCAGACGGTTCTTCCCGTTTCGGTCCTGATAACCAATACGGGTACTTCCCCTCAGGAGCCTTCGCCTGGCAGATTGCCGAGGAGGATTTCATCGGGGAGAATGTCTCCACCCTGAAACTCCGTCTGAGTGCCGGTATCACCGGTAACCAGGATGGCCTTGGGTACGGAAACTTCGTAGCCCGCCAGCGTTTTGCCGGCCTGGGCATCAACAACGACAACACGGTTAACCAAAACGGTCTTTCCATTGTTGCCACCGACGTTCCCGACCTGAAATGGGAATCTACCATCAACTTCAACGCCGGTCTCGATTTCGGGTTCAACCTGGATCGTTTCAGCGGTAGTATTGATGTATACCGGAACGAAACCCAGGATGTACTGCTGCAAACGCCGCCGGCCGCGCCTTCTACCAACCCCTTCCAGTTTGGTAACGTGGACGCCAGCATCATCAACCAGGGTGTGGAACTCGCGTTGAACTACGACTTCGTACAAACCGAAGACGCCACGTTCTCCGCTTCCTTCAACATTGCCTACAACCAGAACGAGATCCAGGATTTCGCCGGCGCCATCAACACTGGTGAGATTGCAGGTCCCGGTCTTTCCGGAGCCTTTGCCCAGCGTTTCGAGGCGGGTCAGTCCCTGTTCTCCTACTACATGGCAGAGTTCCTTGGCTTCGACGCCAATGGAAACCCCCAGTACGAGGATGTTGACGGCAACGGTATCGGCGATCCGGATTCCGACAAGAAATTCGTCGGAGAGGATGCCCTTCCGGATGTAACTACCGGTCTCAGCCTGAATTTCAACTACAAGAACTGGGATATGAGTGCCTTCTTCAGCGGGCAGTTCGGCTTCTCCGTTTACAACAACACGGCTAACTCCTTCTTCAACGCCGGCCAGATCGTTACCGCCCGTAACGTGACTGTCGACGCTGCCAACGCTGGCGAGAACGGAGGTGCTTCCACTGCGGTATCTACACGTTTCCTTGAAAAAGGAGATTTTGTACGGTTCCAGAACGCAACCATTGGCTACAACGTGCCTCTTACTGGAGACGGGACGTTCAAGAGCCTGAGGTTCTCCCTTACCGGTCAGAACCTGCTGCTGATCACCGATTACAGCGGTATCGATCCTGAAGTTACCGTACCTACCGGTACGCTTGGTTCAGGAGTACCGACCCGGGGTATCGACTGGGCCGCGTTCCCGAACCCGCTTACTGTAACCTTTGGAATTAACGCCACCTTTTAATTAAAAAAATTGTCTATCATGAAAAGATATCTGAAGTATTTTTCTTTATCTCTGTTGGCGGTATTCGCCCTCGGTTCCTGTACAGACCTGGAAATCGAGGAAACGGATTCCTTCATCAGCGAAGGGTTCCAGGGTCTTGAAGACCCCACCTCTGCGCTGAACCAGCTCTATAACCAGGTAGGAGGCCAGCTTGGCGACCAGGCCAACACCTACGCCCTTACCACCGTTACCACAGACGAACAGCTCATCCCTACCCGGGGTGCAGACTGGGGGGATAACGGACGTTGGAGGAAACTCCACCAGCACGAGTGGGGCTTTGAGGAAACTGACATCCTCACCCCCTTCGACCAGTGGAACGCTAACCAGCTCCTCGCATCCCAGATCCTGGATGACCGTACCGGAGCCCCGGCCGATGTAGCTGCCCAAGCCCGCTTCCTGCGCGCCTGGTCTATGTTCATCATCCTGGATTTCTACGGACAGGTTCCTTTCCGCGACACCCAGCTCTCTTCCTCAGAACTGCCTTCTGTCCTGACAGGAGCAGAAGCTGTTAGCTTTATCCTTGCCGACCTGGATGCAGCCATCTCCGGACTGCCTGCCGTTCAGGCCGGAACCGGCGACCTGAGCAGGGCTTCCAAAGCCGCTGCCCGGATGCTGAAGGCTAAAGTGCTGCTGAACCGCCACATCTACGAGAACCAACTCACTGGTGGAGGCGGGTCTCCCGCAGCCGGCGATATGCAGGAAGTAATCAGCCTGGTAGATCAGATTGCCGCCGATGGCTACGCCCTGCAAAGCGGCTACTTCGAAATCTTCGAAAACAGCGCTGACAGCGAAACCATCTGGTTCATCAACTCCGGTAACACCGGTAACCGTATCTTCAACGGGTTGCACTACAACTCTACCGGTCTCGGTGGAGGAGGGTGGAACGGCTTCAGCACCCTTGCTGAGTTCTACGACCTCTTTGAAGGCGATGCCAACCAGAACCGTTTTGCCACAGACCTGGAAAGCGCCCAGATCGATGGGCAGGAAGAGCGTCGTGGTGGCGTTCCTCAGGAAGGTGTTCCCTTCTCAGGTGCCGCCAATACCTCCGACAATGGCGGGTATGAGGATGGCTCCAACGTAGGACTTGGTTTCCTCGTAGGCCAGCAGTATGCCCTTAACGGGACTGCCCTGGAAGATCGTCAGGGACAGCCCCTGGTATTCTCCCGGGAGTTTGTTGACGGAGATGGTAACGCCAGCCTGATTAACAACGACGAGAAAACCGGTATCCGGGTAATGAAATACAGCCCCCGTTTCGGAGGAGGTTTCACTAACCACGTACTGGTTATGCGCTATGCCGACGCTCACCTGATGAAGGCAGAGGCCATGATGCGCAGCGGTGGCGACCCCACTGCCATGGTAAACGAACTGCGTGTACTTCGCGGTGCTGCCCCTCTGGGTACCGTTACCGAGTCTGAGCTTCTGGACGAAAGAGGTCGTGAGCTCTACACCGAAGGCTGGAGGCGTAACGATATGATTCGTTTCGGCCAATACCTGCGCAACTGGGAATTCAAGGCGGATACAGACCCCAAGCGTCTGCTCTTCCCCATCCCGCTGCCGCAGCTTCTGGCTAACCCGAACCTGGTTCAGAACCCGGGGTATTAATCCCGATAGCCATACAGAAAAGGCCGCCCTGAGGCGGCCTTTTTTTATACGCGGAATCCAAAAACTAATAAAAGATTAACAAGGGTAAAAGGATCGATAAAAGCCTGTGTTGTCGCCAGTAAACACGGGGCATTTCCCCTGATAATCGCTAATTTAGCAGCCCTTGAATTAGCTATGCGGCCAACGATTATCACGCTTCTGACCCTGCTACTCCTTTCCGCATGCCGGGATGCCACCCCCCTATTCCGCGAACTCAAGCCCGGGCATACGGGGATTGCATTTGCAAACCGCCTGGAAGAAACCCCAGAGCTCAACATCCTCAATTACCTGTACTACTACAATGGAGCAGGCGTAGCGGCAGCGGACTTTAACAATGACGGGCTCATAGACCTGTACTTTACCGCCAACCAGCAGGCCGATGCCCTCTACCTGAACCAGGGCGGGTTACAGTTCAAGGACATTACAGAGGCCTCCGGATTGCCGGTGGAGGCACTGGGCTGGACTACCGGGGTGACCCATGTGGATATCAACGCGGATGGCCTTTTGGATATCTACGTCTGCCAGGCCTCCGGCTACCGGAATCTCTCCGGGGTCAACCGCCTGTATGTCAACCAGGGCGTGGATGCCAATGGCATCCCCCAATTTGCCGAAAAAGCCGCAGACCATGGGTTGGATATCTCGGCCCTGAGCACCCAGGCCGCCTTTTTTGACGCCGACGGGGACGGCGACCTGGATGCCTTCCTGATGAACCATTCGGTCCACCCTAACCGGAACTACGGGCGGGGGAGCCAACGACTGGGGTACGACCCCCTGTCCGGCGACCGCCTGTTGCGGAACGACAATGGCTTTTTTACGGACATCAGCCAGCAGGCGGGGATCTACCAGGGCAAGGCGGGATACGGCCTTGGCCTCGGCATCAGCGACCTGGACGGCAACGGGTATCCCGATATCTATGTGGGCAACGACTTCTTCGAAAACGATTACCTCTATCTGAACCAGGGTAACGGGCAATTTGTGGAAGTAATTGCCTCCGATTCCTCCGGCGTGGGGCACACCACCCATTTCAGCATGGGCAATGACATTGCAGACCTGAACAACGACGCCCTCCCGGACATCCTTTCCCTGGATATGCTACCGGAAGACCTGGTCACCTACAAGACCTCCGGGCTGGAGTACGCCTACCCCATATACCGCCAATACCTGCAACAGGGGTTTGCCCCTCAATACATGCAGAATACCCTGCAGCTGAACCTGGGCGGCGGCCGCTTTTCCGAGGTAGGATACCTCAGCGGGGTTGCGGGCACCGAATGGTCCTGGGGGACCCTTATAGCCGATTTCGACAATGACGGCTGGCGCGACATCTTTATCACCAACGGGATCAAAGGCGCCACCAACGATATGGACTATATGAACTTCATTGCCAATGAAGACATACAGCGCCGTATCGATGCAGGTATGCGGCAGTCCGATATGCCGCTTACCCGGGAGATCCCGCAGAAAAAGGTCCCCAACTATATCTTTCGCAATGAGGGAGACCTGGGGTTCTCCAACCAGAACGGTTCCTGGATGGACGCTCCTCCCTCCTTTAGCCACGGCTGCGTCTATGCCGACCTGGACCGGGATGGCGACCTGGACCTGGTGGTCAACCACATGGACCAGACCGCTTCCCTCTATGAGAACACCCTATCCGGGGCGCATTACCTGGGCCTCCGTTTTGAAGGGCCCCATGCTAACCCCCACGGCATTGGCGCGCGGGTCTGGCTCTACGGTCCGCAAGGCATCCAAACCGCGGAAAATTTTCCAACCAGGGGCTATCTTTCGGCCGTTGCCCCTGAGGTGCACTTCGGTTTGGCAGAGACCCGCATCGATTCCCTGAAAGTCCTCTGGCCCGACGGTGCCACCCAGGTGCTGCGCCAAACCCCTGCCGACACCCTCCTTACCCTCCGCAGGGCCGATGCCCGGCCGGGTAAGGCATTCCCACAGGGACCCCCTCCCGTGTTACGCGCAAATGACTCCCTGTTCCCGGTACTGCATCGGGAGAACCCGGTCCTGGACTTCGACCGCGAACCCCTTATTGTGTATGCCGGGTCTACCCAGGGGCCTGCACTGGCTGTGTCAGACCTCAACGGCGATGGGCTGGACGACCTGGTCATAGGCGGGGCCAAACGCCAACCAACTGCCCTGTACCACCAGACAGCAGATGGGGATTTCCTCCCAGCCACCCCGGATATTTTTGAAGAAGACGCCCTTAGCGAGGATACCGCCCTGCTGCTGGTCGATGTAAACGGGGATGGCTGGACCGACCTGGTTACCGGGAGCGGCGGGAATGAATTTCGCGAAGGAGAGCCGTTGCAACCCCGGCTCTACCTTAACCGGGGCGGCCGCCTGGAAAAAACAACGGGAGCCTTCCCCGGAATAGAACTCAATGCCTCCCACATCAGCACCACCGACCTGGAAGGAGACGGGGACCCGGACCTGCTCATCACTTCGGACGGGGTACCCGGGGCCTTCGGGAAGCCCCCTGTGCACTACTTGCTGGAAAATGACGGCACCGGCACCTTCAAGGATGTCACCCATGCCCGCATCCCGGGTCTTACTGCTTCCGGGGCCATAAGTGCTGCCCAATGGGCAGATTTCAACGGGGATGGCCGGACCGACCTGGCTGTAGCGGGACACTGGAGCCCGGTCCGCATCTTCCTGGCCAGGGGCAACCGCTGGGAGGAAGCTGCCGGAAACGGCCTTGAAACTACCCATGGGTGGTGGAACGCCCTGCGCGCGGCAGACCTGGACGGGGATGGGGATACCGACCTCCTTGCCGGAAACTGGGGGCTCAACAGTAAATTCCAGGCCAGCCAAGAAACCCCGGTACGCCTCTATAGGAACGACTTCGACGAAAACGGCTCTGTAGAACCGGTGGTGACCTATTTCCATAAAGGAGTGGAAACCCCCTTTGCCTCCCGGGATGAACTGGCCAAACAAATGCCCTTCCTGAACAAGAAGTTCAGGACCTATAAGGCCTTTGCCCAGGCCAGCCTGCGCGAGGTCTTTTCGGATGAAGCCCTTCAGGCAGCCGAAAAAAGCGAAGTATACCTGCTGGCCAGCTGCATCTTCCGCAATGACGGGAAGGGTAACTTTCAAAAAGAGGAACTGCCCCGGATTGCTCAGACCTCGGCGATTTTCGACTTTGGGGTGGAGGATTTCACCGGGGACGGCCAAACAGACGTCCTTGTGGTAGGCAACCACTACGACATTAGCACCCAGCTGGGTAGGCTGGATGCCTTCCAGGGGTTACTTTTGCAGGGGGATTCCCGGGGCGGTTTCCGCTGGGACCCTCGAATGGACCCCTATATCCCCGGGGCTGGAAGGTGTGTGGAACCCATCGAGATTGAAGGAAAAAAGACATGGATCATCGGCAGGAACAACGATACCCCCCTGCTGCTGTCCCAAACGAAAGAATGAAAATGAAAGCAAGACGACTTATAATAGCCCTCACGGGGATCTTTGCACTGGCATCCTGTGGCGACCAGCAGCAGGATAACGCAGGCGCAGCTGCCGGGCAGGAACCCCTTTTCACCCTGTTGCCTCCGGACAGTACCGGGGTCTCTTTTGTGAACCAGGTGGAAAACCAGAAGGAGTTCAACATTTTCAAATACCGCAACTTCTACAACGGAGGGGGTGTGGCCCTGGGGGACATCAACAACGACGGCCTCACCGATATCTTCCTTACCGGCAACATGGTGTCCAACAAACTCTACCTGAACAAGGGGGGGTTCAAGTTCGAGGATATTACGGAATCTGCCGGGGTCGGGGGGAATAAACCCTGGTCTACCGGGGTCACCATGGCAGATGTCAATGCCGATGGCCTG
Organism: Robiginitalea sediminis; assembly: GCF_002198115.1. Taxonomy (GTDB): domain Bacteria; phylum Bacteroidota; class Bacteroidia; order Flavobacteriales; family Flavobacteriaceae; genus Robiginitalea; species Robiginitalea sediminis. Next base: position 198,221 of record NZ_NGNR01000001.1, read on the forward strand.
CTGGACATCTATGTGAGCAATGCCGGGAACATGGAAGGCAACAACCACGACAACGACCTGTATATCAACAACGGGGACAATACTTTTACCGAGCGAGCCCACGAATTCAACCTGGCCGAAACGGGGTTCACCACGCATGCGACCTTCTTCGATTACGACAAGGACGGGGACCTGGATGCCTATATCCTGAACAACAGCAACATCCCTGTAAGCAGCCTGGGCTATGCCGAGCAGCGGGAGGTCCGCGCCCAGGACTGGGAAGGCGTCCCGCATATCTTCCGCGGCGTGGGCGACATGCTGCTGCGCAACGACGGGGGTACTTTTACAGACGTAAGCGAGTCGGCAGGTATCTACGGCAGCCTCATCGGTTTTGGCCTGGGGGTATTGGTGTCGGATTTTAACCAGGACCTGTACCCGGACATTTATGTCTCCAACGACTTCTACGAACGGGACTACCTCTACATCAACAACCAGGACGGGACCTTCAGCGAACAGATCAAGGACTGGACCGGCCACCTGAGCCTTTCGGCCATGGGGATCGATATCGGGGATATCAATAACGACGGGCACCAGGACGTGTTTATAACCGACATGCTCCCCGAAGCCGAGCAGCGGGTAAAATCCGTTATGGAATTTGAAGGGTACAATGTCTACAAACTCAAGGAGGGCAAGGACTTCGGCCACCAGTACATCCAGAATACCCTGCAGCTCAACAACGGGAACGGGACGTTTTCCGAAGTGGCTTACTACAGTGGGGTTCATGCCACCGACTGGAGCTGGGCCGGGCTGATGTTCGACATGGACAATGACGGGTACCGGGATATCTTTGTGACCAACGGGATCAACCACGACCTTACGGACCTGGATTTTGTGGATTTCTTCGCCAATGAAATCATCCAGAAAATGGCCCTGACCGGCCGGAAGGAATCCATCGATTCCATCATCCAGAAAATGCCCATTAAACCTCAGCCCAATTACGCCTTCCGCAACAAGGGCGACCTGACCTTCAGCAATGCCAATGCAGACTGGGGCTTCGAACTCCCCACCCGTTCCAACGGCGCTGCCTACGGGGACCTGGACAACGACGGCGACCTGGACCTGGTGGTCAACAACGTAAACATGCCCGCCTTTGTGTATCGCAACAATACCGAAACCCAAACCGACCACCACTACATCAGGTTCCGCTTCCTCGGCACGGACCAGAACCCCTTTGGGGTGGGAGCCACCGTGAGGGCCTACGCCAATGATCAGGTATGGGTTCAGGAACTGGTTCCCTCCAGGGGGTTCCAGTCTTCGGTGGACTACCGCATTACCTTCGGCCTGGGGGCCACTACCCAACTGGACTCCCTGCGGGTGATCTGGCCGGACGACAAAACCCAGGTCCTGACAGGGGTTGCGGCCGACCAGGAGGTCCTGTTGGACTATGCCAGCGCCAAGGAGGTATACCAGGTACCCCGGGCAGGAACTACCCCTTCCCTGCTCACCGAAGTACCCCTACAGGGGGTGAAGTCCCACAACGAAGACCTCTATAACGACTTCGACCACGAAGGGCTTATTTACGGGAAGCTCTCCCAGGAAGGCCCGGCCCTGGCCGTAGCCGATGTGGACGGGGACGGAAACGACGACTTTTACCTGGGGGGCGCCTCGGGGGAAAATGGCTCCTTGTACCTCCACCGCGGGCAGGGCAGACTCACCGAGAAACCATCCGCGGCATTCACAGCGGATGCAGCCTTCGAAGACACGGCAGCAGCCTTCTTCGACGCCGACGGGGACGGAGACCAGGACCTGATGGTCGCCTCCGGCGGGAACCAGGCAGACCGGTACCGTACCTACCGCCCCCGGCTGTACTTGAATGACGGAAAGGGGAACTTCGTTAAATCGGCCCAGGAACTGCCCACCAGCTTTAAGAACATGGCCACGGTAAGCCCCTACGACTTTGACGGGGATGGAGATGTGGATGTCTTTATTGGCTCGCGTTCGGTAGCCGGCATCTACGGTGTAGACCCGGACCACCTCCTCTTGGAGAACGACGGGTCCGGAAATTTCCAGAACGTCACAGACCGGGCCGGGAATGCCCTGAAGTACGCCGGGATGGTGACCGATGCCCAATGGGCGGATATGGACGGGGACGGCCGTAAAGACCTGCTGACCGTAGCAGACTGGGGGACCCCGAAGATCTACACCAACAATGGCCGGCGGCTCAGCCCCATGGCCACAAGCCTGGACACCCTGGACGGCTGGTGGAACGCCCTTGCAGTCGCAGACCTGGACGGGGACGGGGACCAGGACCTGATCCTGGGCAACCAGGGGTCCAACCTGCATTACAAGCCCACCCCGGGCAAACCCATGAAGATGTGGGTAAATGATTTCGACGGGAATGGGACCCTGGAACAGGTGGTTACCCTCACCAATGAGGCAGGGGACTACCCCCTGCACCAGAAAAAGGAACTCACCGCCCAGGTGGTATCCCTCAAAAAAGAAAACCTGAAGGCCTCGGTCTACGCCGCCCGGACCATCCACGAACTGTTCCCCGGGGAACTGGTAAACCGCTCCATAGTGAAACGGGCCGTGATTTCCGAATCGGTCCTGGCTATCAACGAGGGCAACGGGCAATTCCGCATCCAGGTACTACCGCCCCGCGTCCAGTTCTCATGCCTCTGCGACATCGCCTGTACGGACATCAACCAGGACGGGAATCTGGACCTGATTATGGCCGGGAACAATTACGAATTCAAGCCACAGTTCTCCCGCCTGGATGCCAGCTACGGGAATGTACTGTTGGGGGATGGCGCCCTTGGCTTTGAGTGGCAGCCCTACGACCGCAGCGGCTTTGTCATGCGGGAAGAAGTGAAATACCTGCGCGAGCTTAAGGACCGGGAGGGACGTACCTACCTCCTGGCCGCGGCCAACGACAGCAAACCGAGATTATTTGCCATCAATGAGTAGAAGAGCCCTCATACCAGTACTCGTCCTGGGCCTCCTTGCGGGCTGTTCCCGCGGAGGGGAGGTTTTCGACCAACCCGGGCCCGGGGCCACCGGCCTGGACTTTACCAACCAGCTGCAGGAATCCGACCGGCTCAATATCCTTGATTACCTCTACTTCTACAACGGGGGCGGGGTGGCCGTGGGCGATGTGAACCAGGACGGGCTGCCGGACATCTATTTTTCCGGGAACCAGGTGGGCAACAAGCTCTACCTGAACCGGGGTGGCATGCAGTTCGAAGATGTGACCGAAACGGCAGGAGTAGCCGGGCAAAGCACCTGGAACACCGGTGCCGTGATGGCCGACGTGAATGCCGACGGCCTGCTGGACATCTACGTATGTGCCGTGGTGGGCATCAATGGCTTTACCGGCCACAACGAGCTCTTTATCAACAATGGGGACGGGACCTTCACCGAGCGGGCCGCCGAATTCGGGCTGGACCTGGACACCTACAGTTCCAATGCGGCCTTCCTGGACTACGACGGGGACGGGGACCTGGACATGTACCTGCTTAACCACGCCGTCCATACCCAGGACTCCTACGGGAAGGCGTCCCTGCGGTACGAGCGCAACTACGAGACCGGGGACCGGCTCATGCGAAACGACGGCGGGAGGTTCACCGACGTAAGCGAAGCGGCCGGCATCTATGGCGGCATCAATGGGTACGGGCTTGGGCTGGCAGTATCCGACTTCAACCAGGACGGCTACCCGGACCTTTATATCGGCAACGACTTCCACGAGGACGACTACTTTTACCTGAACAACGGAGATGGCACCTTTACGGAAAGCCTCCGGGACTACTTCGGGCATACCAGCCGGTTTTCCATGGGCAGCGACGTGGCCGACATCAACAACGACGGGCGCCCGGATATGATTTCCCTGGATATGCTCCCGGAAGACGAGGTGCCCCTCAAATCCTCAGAGGGGGACGACAATGTGCAGACCCAGCGTATGCGCACCGAGGAATTCGGCTATTACTACCAGTTTACCCGCAATATGCTCTACGTGGGGCAGCCGGACGGCCGCTTTAGCGAAACGGCCCTTATGAGCGGGGTTGCCGCCACCGACTGGTCCTGGAGTGCCCTTTTTGGCGACTGGAACCTGGACGGCCACCAGGACCTCTTTGTTTCCAACGGGATCCCCAAGCGCCCCAACGACCTCGATTTTGTGCGGTATATCTCCAATGACCAGATCAGCAGCACCATGGACAATACCCGCCTGGTAGACCAGGAAGCTCTGGAGATGATGCCCTCGGGGAATGTCCACAATTACGTCTTTGAAGGCCGGGAAGGTCTTGGGTTTGAGGACCGCAGCAACCAATGGATGCAGCCGGACACCCTGCTTTCCGGGGCAACGGCCTGGGCCGATTTCGATGCCGATGGGGACCTGGACCTTGTGGTGAATAACCTGAACCACCCTGCCAGCCTGCTGGTGAACAAAAGCGAAAAGAAGGGCAACTACCTGAAACTCCGCCTGCAGTTCTCCCCGAAAAACCGTTTTGGGGTGGGCAGCAAAGTCTTCGCCTATACGAATGCCGGAATGCTGTACCGGGAGCTCTTCCCTGTCCGTGGGTTCCAGGCGTCCTCCGAACCCATGGTTCACCTGGGCTTTTCCCCGGGCCAGCAAGTCGATTCCATCCGGGTGGTGTGGCCGGACAATACCTACCAGACCCTTGTGGCTCCCGACCTGAACCAAGACCTGGTCCTGACCCCGGACGGCCCCAAACCCTTCGACTACAATTCTATCAAAACCCGCAGTAAATCTCTGTTTGTGCGGACACAGGATAACCTCGGGCTTCAGTTTACCCACCGGGAAGACCGGTACACGGATTTTAACCGGGAAAAACTCCTCCCCTACAGCTTTGCAGACCGCGGGCCTGCCTTTGCCGTAGGGGACCTGGATGGAGACGGGAAGCAGGATGTCTTTTTTGGCGGCTCCAAGCGCATCCCTTCCCAGGGCTTTATTCAACAGGACACTACCTTTATACCCTACCCTTTACCAGAGATTACGGCAGACAGCCTCCCGGAAAATACAGCAGCCCTGCTAGCCGATTTCGACCGGGACGGGCAGGACGACCTCCTAATAGGAAACGGGGGGTCCGACTTCTTTGGCACTTCCAAACCCCTGCTGAACCAGTATTTCAAATACACCGGCGGGCAGTGGATGGAAGAAGGCCTTCCGGAGTCCTACAGCAATACCGCGGTCCTGGCCCCTTACGATTTTGATGGGGACGGGGACCTGGACCTTTTTGTGGGCAACCTCTCCCTTACAGGACAATTCGGGTCTGCCCCGGATTCCTACCTGTTGGAAAACCAAAACGGCACCTTTATCCTGTCCGGGGCGCTGGACGGTAAAGGCCTGGGCATGGTAACCGATGCGTTGTGGACCGATTTCGATGCCGACGGGGACGGGGACCTCATTGTTGTGGGGGAATGGATGGCCCCGGTGTTTTTTACCAACCGGGACGGCCGCTTTGAAGGGACTTCCAACCCAGCCCAAACCGGCCTGTGGCAATCGGTAGCGGCCATGGATATGGACGGGGACGGAGACACCGACATCGCCCTGGGCAACTGGGGTGCCAACTCCAAATTCAGGGCCTCGGAGGAACGCCCCTTGCGGCTATACCTCTCAGATTTCGACAAGGATGCCAGCCCGGACCCGGTTATCGCCACCGCCAAAGGCGATGGGTATTACCCCCTTGTGGGCCTGGACGAACTGGGGTCCCAGATGGTGTTTTTAAGGCGGAAATTCCCGAAGTACCGGGATTTTGCCGGACGCACTATGGAGGAAATTTTCGGGAAGGAAGCCCTGGAGGCCAGCAGGGTCTCAGAGGTGCGGGAGCTCCGCTCCGGCTACCTCCGAAACAACGGCGGCATCTTTGATTTTGTTCCGTTCTCTGAAGCCTTGCAGGTAGCCCCCATCCTGGAGCTCCTCCCTTACGATTTTGACGGGGATGGGACGGAAGAGCTTCTGGCAGCCGGGAACTATTTCGGGCTGAAACCCTACCAGGGGCGGCTGGACGGCTTTCCGGGGGCTCTCATAAAACCGGATGGCCATGTGCTGCCAGCTAACGAATTGGGCCTGGAATTGCTCCATAAATCGGTACGCCACCTGAAGATAATTACCTTTAAAAACAAACCCTACCTGCTGGCAGTGTTCAACAATGCCCCGGTAGAAGTATATGCCTTAACCTCAAAATAAAAGAACTGATGAAACTAAAATTCGGAATCCTGCTGCTTTCCGTCCTGGCCCTTGCCTCCTGTGGTACGCCGGACCAGCCTATCGTCATTACGCCGGAAGAGTACCACGCCTCCGTAGACCAGGTCACGGACATCATGGTGCACGACATTTTCAGCCCGCCGGTGGCCAGCCGGGTATACGTATACCCCAACATAGCGGCTTATGAAATCATGGCCCTCCACAACCCGGGGTACCGGTCCCTGCAGGGGCAGGTATCAGAGTTGGGCGCCATCCCGGAGCCCAAAGCCGGGGTCCCTGTTAATTATCGCCTGGCTGCCCTGGTGGCACATATGGACCTGAGCCGCCAGCTGATCTTCTCCGAAGAGATGATGACGCGTTTCCGCGACAGCCTCTACACGGCCTGGTCCGAAACCAACCGGAAAGAGTTCGAGGCTTCCCGCGATTACGGCCTGGAGGTTGCCGGATTTATCGCCGGATGGATGGACAAGGACAATTACAAGCAGACCCGCACCATGTCCAAATTTACCGTGGATACGGAGGAACCCTCCCGGTGGCAACCGACCCCGCCGGCCTATATGGAAGGCATAGAGCCGCACTGGAGCAAGATCCGGCCTTTTGTGATCGATTCCGCCGCCCAGTTCAAACCCACCCCCCCGCCTCCCTTCTCCATGGAAGAAGGTTCGGATTTCTATAATGAGGTTAAGGAAGTTTACGATGTGAGCCTGGAAATCACCGAAAAAGGGGATGCCTCCGAGGAAGTGGCCATCGCCCAGTTCTGGGACTGTAACCCGTATGTATCGGTCACCCGGGGGCACCTGATGTTCGCCACCAAAAAAATCAGCCCCGGGGCCCACTGGATCGGGATTGCCAAGATTGCCAGCCGGAAATCCGGAGCCGATTTCGACAAGACGGTTTATGCCTACACCAAAACCTCCCTGGCCATAGCGGACGGGTTTATAAGTTGTTGGGATGAGAAGTACCGCAGCAACCTGATCCGGCCGGAAACCCTGATCAACCAGTACATTGACGAGAATTGGAAGCCGGTCCTGCAAACCCCGCCTTTCCCGGAATACACCAGCGGCCACAGTGTGGTCTCCGGGGCTGCGGCTGTTGCCCTAACCAGCATTTTCGGGGACAACTTCGCCTTCGACGACGATACCGAACTGCCTTATGGCCTGCCCGTTCGTTCCTTTAACTCCTTCCGGGAAGCCGCAGACGAGGCGGCCATCAGCCGGATGTACGGGGGCATCCACTACCGCGCAGCAGTTGAAATAGGTGTCAGCCAGGGGCGCAGCCTGGGCGCCTTCCTCGTAGACCATCTGCAGATGACCCAGGAAACGGCCATGGCCGAACCACAATCCGAATAACTACTTTAGAACCCAATTGTTGAACCCACTAAATGCATTGCTGACGGATGAAGAAACCTGTTAAGGTACTGGGCGGGATACTCCTTCTGGCCCTTGCCGGCTATTTGTTTGTCTATCCGAACGATTACATTGTACGCTTCGAGGCCCGGACCTTCCCGGGCCCCATTAACCAAACCATCAAAATCTGGCACGAGGAAGTCGGGGTGGCGGACTCCCCGGTAACCCAGGAAGACCTGTACCACCTGGAACAGCTGGTACAGGCCGGGGATTCCGTCCACCGGTACCGCTGGGAAATCGAGCCCCTGACCGATTCCACCTCGAGAGTCACCGTCAAGGTACGGGACATGGACCACAGCCTGATGAACAAACTAAAGGTTCCCTTTGGGGGGTCGGCCGTGGAGATGGCGTCAAAACGCTACGTAAAGGAATTCGCTGAAAGCCTGAAAACCCACATCGAGCAGTTCCGGGTCCGGATTGTAGGGGAGGCCGAAACGCCCAGCACTTTCTACGCCTATGTAAACCTGACCACCTCCCAGCACAAGAAGGCTGCAGGGATGATGGACAACTACATGCTGCTGAGCAACCTGTTGTACCAAAACCAGGTTACCCTCAACGGCCCTCCCATGATTGTGGTAAACCGGTGGGAACAGGAGAAGGACAGCCTCAATTATAATTTCTGCTTCCCCATTATCCGCTCGGACCACCTTCCGCAGCACCCTGAGGTCTCCTATAAAAGGATCTTCCCGGAGCGCGCCCTTAAGGCCGAGTATTACGGGAATTACATCACCTCGGACCGGGCCTGGTACGCCTTGCTGGACTACGCGGAGCAGAATGGCATCCCGGTGGACCCCACTCCCGTGGAGGTTTTCTACAACAACCCGAATACCGGGGGGGATATGCTCAACTGGAAGGCGGAAATTTACCTGCCCATCCTGGAAGAAAATAAATAACCAAAAGGGACTTTACGCCCCAATTCAGGCAACAAAACGGGTTCCTGACCGAACATTTGGCAAAAAAAAGGACCCAATTAGCCCGAATCTGTTATTTTAGCTACCGCCGACACCTAAACAACCAACTAATCAGGACCCACTATGACCTCTTCTTTCGAATTTTGGGATTATTTCGTCTTTACCGCTTACGCCGTCCTCATCCTCGGGGTTGGCCTCTATGTTTCTAGGGATAAAAAAGGGCACCAGAAAAATGCCGAAGACTACTTCCTGGCCAGTAAATCCTTACCCTGGTGGGCCATTGGCGCCTCCCTTATTGCAGCGAACATCTCGGCCGAGCAGTTTATCGGGATGTCCGGTTCCGGTTTTGCCGTAGGCCTTGCTATCGCCTCCTACGAGTGGATGGCCGCCGTGACCCTCATTATTGTGGGGAAATACTTCCTGCCCATTTTTATAGAAAAGGGCCTGTATACCATCCCGGAATTCATAGAAAAACGGTATTCCACCAACCTGAAGACCATCCTGGCGGTGTTCTGGATAGCCCTCTACATCTTTGTGAACCTGGCATCCGTACTTTACCTGGGGTCCCTGGCCCTGGAGACCATCATGGGTATCCCCATGGTGTACGGGGTTATTGGCCTGGCCCTTTTTGCCGCTGCCTACTCCCTGTACGGGGGGCTTTCGGCCGTTGCCTGGACCGATGTCATCCAGGTGATCTTCCTGGTATTAGGAGGTCTAATCACCACTTACCTGGCGTTGAATGCCGTCTCGGACGGTGCCGGGATATTTGCAGGGCTCCAGACCGTGTACGATGCCGTCCCGGAGAAATTCGTAATGATCCTGGACAAATCCAACCCGGAGTACAACAACCTCCCCGGTTTGGGCGTGCTCATCGGTGGGCTCTGGGTAGCCAACCTCTACTACTGGGGCTTTAACCAGTATATTATCCAGCGAACCCTGGCCGCCAAATCGCTGCGGGAATCCCAGAAAGGGATCATCTTTGCAGCCTTCCTCAAAATTATTATCCCTGTCATTGTGGTGGTTCCCGGAATCGCAGCCTATGTGATGGTAAACGACCCCGCCACCATGGACCGGCTCGGGCAGATGGCCATGAACAACGTGCCTACGCTGTCCCAGGCAGACAAGGCCTATCCGTGGCTGCTCCAATTCCTGCCTGCCGGGCTTAAGGGCGTGGCCTTCGCGGCCCTGGCAGCGGCTATTGTTTCCTCCCTGGCCTCCATGCTGAACTCCACGTCCACCATCTTTACCATGGACATTTACCGGCAGTACATCAATAAAAACGCCTCGGACAAAAAGACCGTGAACGTAGGGCGGCTATCCGCCGCAGGTGCCCTGGTTATTGCCTGTATTATGGCACCCCTGCTAGGGGGTATTGACCAGGCCTTCCAGTTTATCCAGGAATACACCGGGCTGGTGAGCCCCGGTATCCTGGCCGTATTCCTCCTGGGTCTGTTCTGGAAGAAAACCACCAACCGCGCAGCCATTGCGGGCGCACTGGCCTCCATCCCGATTGCCCTGTATTTCAAGGTAGGGCAAAACGGCTGGTCGGACAGCCCCTTCTTTGTCGACATCCCCTTCCTGGACCAGATGGGCTATACCCTGCTGCTTACCATGGGGGTTATGGCCCTGGTAAGCCTTTCCCAGAACAAAGGGGAGAACGACCCCAAGGGAATCCCCCTGAGCCGGTCTACCTTCAAAACAAGCCCGAAGTTCAACATCGGGGCGTTTGCCGCTCTCATTATCATAGCGGTAATCTACGCCCTGTTCTGGAACTAAGGCGGGAAGTTGCCCCTAACCGGCCGGAGATCCCGGGCTGTTGGTTATCTTCGTACTGATATGAAGGTGACCCGCATAAAAAAATCCCTGCTATTCCTGTTGCTCTGCGCCTGTACCAGTTGCAGCCAATACGGCCAGTTGGAGCGCGTCGCGCAATTGCCGGGAAGGCTCAATGAAGTCTCCGGCATGGTTGCTTACTCCAGTGAAACGGTATGGGTCATAGAGGACGGTAGCAACCCGGACAATATCCGGGAAGTGGACACCCTGGGGCGGATTGTGAGGGAACTCGAAGTGGGCAATGCCAGGAACAAAGACTGGGAGGCCCTGACCGCAAGTCCGGATGGCCGCATGTTTATCGGGGATTTTGGCAACAATATCAATGAGCGGGACAATTTGCGTATTTACCGCCTGCCCGACCCCCGTACGGAGAAAGGAGATAAAATAGAAGCCGAGGTTATCCGCTTCAGGTATCCGGACCAGCAGGCCTTTCCCCCTCCCGACTCCCAACGCAGATTCGATGCGGAGGCCTTTTTTTACCTCGAGGGCTACCTCTATATCATCACCAAAAACCGATCTGAGCCCTTCGATGGGACCGCTGCGGTATACCGTGTCCCGGAAACGCCGGGGGACTACGAAGCCGAGCGGGTTACCGAACTGAACCTATGCATGGACAGGCGCAGTTGCCAGGTGACCGACGCGGCCCTGTCATCGGATGGTTCCCGCCTGGTGCTGCTGGGTTATGGGTACCTCTGGGTCCTGGACCATTTTGGGGAGGAGGGATTTAAGAGCACCCCCAGGAGGATCGCCTTGCAGACCAACACCCAATTGGAGGGCGTCTGTTTTGTAAATGACACCCTGCTATACCTGTCGGATGAGAAGAGCCTCGGGCGGGGCGGTTTTGTGTACCGCTACCCCCTGCCTTTCCTTAAAAGTCAAACCCTACCCCAAAAGAAAACCGAAGGCCCTCAGAGCCCGTAAAGAGGGAAAAACGGGCGGTAGCCAGGTCCAGGCCGTTCAGGAAAAACCCACCCCCGAATGAGGTATGCCACAGGGAGGATGGGAGGCCGGGAGACCATACCCTGCCGTAGTCGAACCCCCCGAAAACCCCAAGTGACATCGGAAGAAAACCGGTTTTCCACTGCCTGAACTGGTAGCGCAGATCCGTGAGTTGATAGTATGCCGTTTTCCCGGAAAAACGTTCATTCCGGAAGCTTCGCGGGCCATCGCTGGCACCGATGGATGCCGCCTGGTAGAACGCGTACCCATTGCCCATATTGAAGTGGGCCTTCCAGCGGGTCGCCAATACCAGGGCGCCGGAGGGGATAAGGGGGTGGTCCAGGGCGAGCTCGGGCACGAGATACCCGAAATGGTCCTGGGCCCCGCCGGACAGTTGCTTTTTAAACCCTGCTTCCAGGGAGGCAGACATCCCCAGGGTGGGAAAGGCTTCGCTATCCCGGTTCTCAAAACGGTATTCCCCGAAAACCCCTGCAAACTCCTGGGTGCGCTCCTCCCCATTGGCCTGAAAAAACACATTGACAAAGCGATCTGATGTTTCCTCTACGGTGATATACTCGTACCCCGCACCCGCCCGGAAGCTGCCCCCCATAGGACCCCTCCATACCAGGGCAGGCTTCACTTCCAGAATCCGCATCCGTACCCGGTTGTAGTCCAGGCCCAGGTCGTCGTCCGGGTTTGCTGTCTCATTCCCGATCCCAAAGAAGTTCATGCTGAAGTTCGGGCTGGTATACCGCCCGGCCACCTGGAAGTTCCAGTTCCCCAGAGCATTTGCGAATTCGCCCGTGTAGTTCAGGTCAAAACCACTGGTGGCAAAATAATAGGCGCCGCTAAACTGGTGACGGGTGGTAAAGGGGTTCCGCCGGAACCCGTACCGGGAATGCGTCCAGGACAGCCCGGTTCGAAACCCGTCGTCCGGGTTAAACCCGAATGCCGGCAGGAGCTGGCTTTGGAAATTTCCTAATTTCAGGGGCTGGTAGGTATTCACATCGTACGAATCGGTAAAGCGCCTGCGGGCACCTCCCATTCCGGTTACTTCCGAGCGTTTGCTCTTATAGTCGTACAAAAAGACCCGCTTGCCGGCGGCAACTTCGTAGCGGTCCCTGCCCAGCCCGCCGATGAGCCGGAACCGGATCCGGTTACCCCGGGGAAGGTCCACTTCGAAGCGGTCAGCGTCATCCAACCCATATACCCAGACCTCGCGGGTTTGCTCCGGGTCAAAAACCTTGCTGAAAAAGGGTTTTTGTTTCTCCCCTCCGATATTCCGGTAAGCCGTCAGGCGCACGCCGCCACTTGCTGCTCCTTCCAGGACAAACCAATCGTCCTTGTCGGTCCCCTGCACCACGATGTATTGCTGGAGCGTATTGTAATAGCGCAGGGCCGTTTCTTCCAGGCGGTCCAGGCGGGTCATGAGAATACCGGTTACAGCAGCCGTTGTGCTTTCGCGAACTTCCGCCGGCAGCCCCTCAAAAGAACGCGCCACCAGCTCCGGGGAAACCCGGCTGCAGATCAGGGCGGCCTGTCGCTGCCATTGCTCACGGGTGCTGCTGCCGAGCAGGGCCATGTCCAGGGGAAAGGGGTTGGTGTTGAAGGTGCGTACGTTGCGGACTTCCGGCCCAAACCCTTCCATTTTTTTAACGGCCGGGATGGCCCGTGTCAGAAAGGCTCCCAGCCAGCCGTCGCCCATTATGGAAAAGACCTGATCCCGGTCCCGTGGGATGGGTCGGTAGACCACGCTGTCCCCTTCTTCGAATTCTGCCCATCGCCACTGGTCCTGGTGTCGGTCCCAATCCCCGATAAGCATATCGAAGAGGCGGGCGCGCAGGTAGGCTTCCGTATCCACGCTGTACTTTTCGTCCCGTCGCAACCGCTCCAGCATGTCGGCTGTACTTTCTATATCCCTGGCAAAACCGAAACTCGCCAATCTTTCATGGCCTTCGGAGGGGTGCTCCTCAATCATATACAATTCGTCCCCGAAATCTGCATTGAACCGCTCAAGGGCGGGTTGCTTCGGGACGTAAAACAACCTGGGGTTGGTGTGGTAGATTTCCAGGGAATCCATCAAGACATCCAGGGCAAAAGGAGCATAGGGATGTGCCCCGGTATACAGGTCCTCCAAAAAGGCCACAGGTGCCGTACTCCCGAGCTGCCCCTTGATATACTGGTCCAGGAACACCGCGGCCTGGAGGTTCTGTTCGGCCTGCTTGCGCAGGGCCCTCATCACATATTCCTTGCCGCTGCCATGGCGGAGCCGCAGCGATTTGGATTGCTGGCCACCCCCTTTGCGGACCGGGACCAACCCGCCGTATAACGTATCCAGGCCCACCAGGGGAGCTTTCACCGGGGTGGCGTAATACGCCCGGTACCGTTCCCCCCATAACCGACGGTATAACCCGCCCTTGTCCACCTCTTCCCGGGTATAGACTGAGGCGAGAGTATCTTTCGGGTACGCTGTATGCCGGGGGTTTGCGTTTGCCGGTTCATAGGGCGCATACACCTCTGTTTCATACAACAGGGTTTCTTCCCCATTATCGGTTACCCCATAGTAGCGAACCAAGGAAGCCCCGTCCCCGAACAGCTCCAACACCACGTATCCCCGCTGGCCCGAAGAGAACCGGCTGCCCCCGAGCAGGCGGGTGGCGCCTTTTTTGGCCCCGGCCCCGCTCACAATCTGGGGGATTTCCTGCTCCACGATATACTGCAGGGTGTGCTCGTGCCCGGAAGCAATGATCACGCGTTCCCCGTGGCGGGCCAGGGTTATGAGGCGCTCCCGCATTTCCCGGTAGCGCTTGTTGAAGAGGTCTTCCCGGGAGACCCCGGCGGTTTTCCGGATGAGATTACCCAGGGAGCCCAAAACGGGAAGCGGCAGCTTGTCCGAGGCCGGAAAAACCTGTTGTTTTAAGGTAAATTGCCCCCCGTGCTCCCCATAGGTGAACATGGGGTGGTGGGCCGCCAACAGGATGGTCTTTTCGGCGTGCTTCTTGATTTCACTGCCCACCTCGTTCCAGAACACCTCCCGGCTTTTGATGTCGCAATCGTCGTTGATGCCAGGGTGTCTGTCCCAGTCTGCCAGATACCACTCCGTGTCTACCACGATAAGTACCAGGTCTTCGGAAAGGGTCTCAACCCGCAGGGGACACCCATTCTCAGGCTGGAATACGTTCTTCCGGTCCAGGAAATCCTCCACGTACTTTTCCTGTCGCTTCAGCCCCTTAAGCCCCTCGCTATACCAATCGTGGTTTCCCGGGATAAAAAGCGGCCGGCCCGGGAAGCCCTCAAGGGTCAGGAGCTGCGCTTTCAGGTGGCTTTCAGCCAGAGCATAACCGGGCGCCCCTTCCTCCGGGAGGCCCTTGGGGTAGATATTATCGCCCAGGAACAGGGCTGTACTGTTGGGAGCTGCTGTGGTCAACCGGTCCCGGAAGCGCTGCAACACCGGGTTCATGCCATCCATAGGAGACAGGCCTGCATCCCCGATCAGGTAAAAGGTATGGGATACGGGCCCATGGCTGGAGCGCACCACCAGGGGTTCGCCCCCGGCGTATTTGGGGGCGTATGTCGCACAAGAAGCCAGCAGCAACAGGACGCCTGCAACCCAGAAGAGTCTTGAGAAACGGGGCCTGTAAGGAAGCAGTGTTTTTTTCGTACTTTGTGTTACCAATCTGATGCGCCAATGAGTCAACTCCTGCAAGCCGTTGAAACCTACGCCACCGACCTGCTTTCCGAAAAACTGGACCCCCGTTACCTGTACCACAACCTGAGGCATACGCAACGGGTTGTTCAAGGTACGAAAGATATCCTTACCCAACACGACCCGGGGCCCGGGGAGCGGGAGGCCCTCCTGGCGGCAGCATGGCTTCACGACACCGGCTACACCCAGGGGAGCGAAAACCACGAAGAGGCGAGTTGCACCCTCGCCCGGGAATTCCTCTCCAGCCAGGATTGCGGGGAGGCATTTATCGAGCGCGTGTGCACCCTGATTTTAGCCACCCGCCGCTACCATAACCCCAGGGACCTGTCCGAAGAAATCATCCGGGATGCCGACGCCTCCCATCTGGGCAAGGAGAGCTACCCGGAGACCGCAGAACTCCTCCGGGAGGAACTCGAGCAGCTGGGTATAGCGACCTATACGGCGGAACAGTGGCGCGAGGCTAACCTGACTATGTTCCGCAGCGAACACCGCTTTTATACCGACTACGCCAAAAACCAGTGGCAGGACGGTAAGGACGAAAATGTAGCCCGGCTGGTCAGGGAAGGAAAAAAACGAAAAAAAATGGCCAAAAAGGAAGCCCTGAAAGCCCAGCTCAAGTCCGAAAGCCCGGAGAGGGGCATCCAGACCATGTATCGGGTTTCCATGCGCAACCATCTCAAATTAAGCGACATAGCAGATACAAAAGCCAATATCCTGCTCTCGGTAAACGCCATTATTATTTCCCTGGTCATCGCGAACCTCATCCCCAAGCTGGATAACCCCTCCAACGATTACCTCATTGTCCCAACCATCATCTTTATCATCTTCAGTATCGGGTCTATGATCCTGTCCATCCTCGCTACGCGGCCCAACATCACCAGCGGGGAATTCACCGAGGAGGACGTCCGGCAGCGCAAGGTAAACCTGCTCTTTTTCGGCAATTTCCACAAAATGGACCTGAAGCAATACGAATGGGCCATGCGCGAGCTCATCCGGGATAAGGAGTACGTCTACAGCACCCTTACCAAGGACCTGTATTTCCTGGGCCTGGTCCTGAACCGCAAATACAAATTGCTGCGCTGGACCTACACCTTGTTTATGATCGGGATGATCCTATCGGTGATTTCCTTTTTCGTGGCCCTTAAGTACTTCGGGCCAGACCGCATCCTGGAACTTACCCCCTGATTAATCCTCCAGGGTTTTCATCAGGTCGTTGTAGTTGTAGAATTCCTTTTCCGGCTCCTCTTCCCCTTCCTTGCTGTAGAGGATTTCGGCCCGTATGGCCTTAAGCCCGGTCACGCCCTGCAGGCCCTCTAGTTCCACAATCTCTACGTTGCTGGTAAAATACCCTTTAGTGCGCAAAAAGGCAATATAGCGCAGGTACTCGAGCTCATCCGATTTCTGTGCATAGACTATGGCGAGTTTCCCGGGCTGGGTAAGCCGCTCCGAAGTGCCTTTGATGTAGGACTTGTCGATGCGTTTTTTGATGACCTCGTAGCGGGCATTGTAGGTCCCGTCCACGTCGAACCGTTTCTCATCCATGCGGAAGCGGATGGAGAGCTGGGTATTGTGAACCAGGATGAGGGAGGCCACATCGAGGGGCACGGCCAGGTCCCGTTTGAGGTTGTAATGGGCATTCTCCATCTCGCAGACCACCTGCAGTTGCCAAAGGCGCAGGTTGTTCAGGTAGAGGGGGTCGAACTCCCGTTCGGAGGCGATGGAGCTCCCGATATACATATTGTGTTCCACCCCGTCGGTCTTGTAACGCTCAAAATAGTGCGGGAACATCTGCTGGGCATCCTGTTGTCGGTGGTCCAGCAGGGAGGTCATGGTCTTGTTGATCCGCATGATGCTCTCGTCGTAGTTGCGGCGGTGGTCGTAGTAGGCCTGGGTGGTCGGGTCTATCCCGGCCTCATAGGCCTCAACAGCGGTTTGCAGTACGCCACCCCGCCCTTTCAGGTGCTGGAAGACAGGGTTGATCTCCTCCTGGATAAAGTTAAATACCAGTTGCTCGGTATTGGTATGGAGCACTTCCCCCACCTCGCGTACATAGCGGTCTACCCGGAAGATGAGCTCCTCGAATACCGGGAGGTTCTCCAGGTCCAGCGCCTCGCTCAGGACGTTACGGATCCCGGAGAGCTGTATCATCAGGTCGCGCTGGATGGCCTCGTTGCGCGCCGTGGAGGATTCCTTGATATCGGTTTGCCCGTAAAGGGGGTAAACCTGGTCGAAGCTGATCTCGCGGAACCCGGGCTCCCGGCCTTCCAGCTGGTCGATGATAAACCGACGGGCCTCTTCCTGGAACCGCCACAAAACGGAGTCGTGGACGGTGGTACATTCGTGCTGGATAATGGCGTCGATCAGGTTTTCCTCCTCGATCTTGGACCGTTGAACGGCAGAAACGATATAAGGCATCACATCGTCCAGCTTGGTCGCATTTACCCCGTTCAGGGCGTTGGGCACCCCGGATACCACCTCGAGAACCCCCAGCATTTCGCCCCCTTCGGCAATGGGGGCAAAGATTGCGCTCCGGATTCCCTGCTCATAGAGGCCTGCATAAAAGGGGTGCGATTCGGATACCGCTTTGTACTTGTCCATATCCGGGACCACGAAGTACCCCTGGTCCTGGATGAGTTTTTCGTAAGAGCCGTCGCAAAAGGCCTGGGAACAGTCCTCTGCATCCAACCCTTTGAGAATAAAGCTTTCTATCCCCTTGCCGTGCACCCGCTCCAGGCGGTCCCGCTTGGCGTTGTAGGTGATAAACCCGACCTGTATATCCTTCTGCCGGAAAAAAGACCGGAAGGTGTCCTGTAAGTCCTTCATGAAGCGGTCGCTTCCCCTCTTGTCGCTCGAAATCAGCTTGGACTTGATGGTGGAGATAGACTGGTCGTTGGTCACATCGAACATATTGGCAATGGCAAAGCCCTTGACGATAAAACTGCGGGGGGGGATCTTGGTCTTCCAGAATTCGATATCCTCCGGCCGCTCCAGCAGCTCATCCACGTCCTCCGGGGTAATATCCACTGCAGTGCCCGTTGGGATCAGTTCCAGGAAATCCGCGTTGTACATGATGCGGTAATGGCGCACCACACCTTCGCTGTCCGGGATTTCAAAAAAGTAAGGCCGGCTGAAATCGAACTGGTACCCGTAATAGAAATTCAGGATAACCGTGCAGGCCATGATGTAGTCGAAGCCTTCTTCCCGGTTCCTGAGGTCCGGGACAAAACCCTCCCCCGCATTGTCCAGGATCGCCTTCAGGCGGGCAGACGGGCTAAAAAGGATGTTTTTATACGGAAAGGTCAGGGCCTTGATCTCATTTTCACTGAGGACGGCGGAGAAGGCATCCTGCAGGATAAACTGAAGCACTTCCTTGTGGGTGTCTAACTTGTCCACCTCGGAAAAACCTTCCCGAAGTTCCGGGAACGGGGCCTGGGCTTCCAGGATGCGGCGCGCCTTTTCCTGTTCGAAAGCACTCCCCTCTACCGCCATCCTGTCGTAGGCGCGGAGGTACTTGTCGAAGCTGATCAGGTACTGTAGGGGTAATTCTTTCTCCATATGCATTGCGTTCCTTCTGCCCGTTAGTCTGCCAAAAGTCCATAAAATTACAAAAAACGACCATGAAGGTGGCGGGCACCCGCCAATCCGCACATTTTTTGGATATTTATCAAAACAAACCACATGACCTTCCGCAAACGTCTAGATCGCGCCTACGCCCAGGCGCGGGTGGTCCCCTTTAACGACGACACCCGGATTGTGCTTTTCAGCGATTGCCACCGGGGCGACAACAGTTTTGCAGACGATTTTGCCAACAACCGGAACATCTATTTCCACGCCCTGAAGCACTACTACAACGAGGGGTTCCTCTACTTTGAGCTCGGTGACGGGGATGAACTATGGGAAAACGTACACTTCGATGCCATTTTCGAAGCCCATAAAAATGTCTATGAACTCCTGCGGAAATTCCACCTGGAAAAACGGCTTTTTATGATCTGGGGGAACCACGATATGGTGTATAAGGACCCTGCTTATGTGGAAAAACACCTCAGCAGTTACTTCGAACCCATAGACGGACGCGACAAGGCCCTTTTTGAGGGCATCCGGTACGAGGAAGGAATCCGCCTGCGCCATGAGCACACCGGGCAGGAACTTTTCCTGTGTCACGGGCACCAGGCAGACTGGTGGAACTACACCTACTGGCGGTGGAGCCGTCTGTTGGTGCGCGTCCTCTGGAAGCCCCTGCAGGTGGTGGGCATCGCAGACCCCACCTCCCCCGCCAAGAATTACAAGGAACTCATCCGCATCGAAAAACGGATCAAGAAGTGGATCCTGGAGAACGAGATGCGGGTCACGGTGGCCGGGCATACCCACAGGCCGCGCTTCCCGGAGCCCGGGGAAATCCCGTTCTTCAACGACGGGAGTTGCGTGCACCCGCGCAGTATTACCGGCCTGGAGATCGAAGGGGGGCGCATCAGCCTGATTAAGTGGCAGATTGCCACCACGGAAGAGGGGGTCCTAAAAGTGGTGCGCCTGCTTCTGGAAGGCCCGGAGAACCTTTCGGATTACGCCAAAGCCTGAGATTAATCCGGGAAAGCAGGACAAACAGCCTATACACTTCAGAATAAAAACAGTTGCCCTGGCCTGAACCAGGACGGGCTGCCGGAAAATACTATCTTTAGGAGCACCAAACCTCCTAACGCTTAGGTTCTATGCCTTTATTGATTGTTATCGGGGGCATCCTGCTCCTGTTTCTGCTGGTTGCCCGGTTTAAGCTCAACGCCTTTATCGCCTTTATCATCGTCTCCCTTATGGTGGGCTTTGCCGAAGGCATGCCGCTTGAAGCCCTCGTTGCTTCGGTCCAAAACGGGATTGGGAGCACCCTCGGGTTTCTCATCCTGATCCTAGGCCTGGGGGCCATGCTGGGCAAACTGGTGGCAGACAGCGGTGCCGCCCAGCGGATTACCACCAAACTGGTAGGGCGCTTCGGGAAACGGTACATCCAGTGGGCCGTGGTCCTTACCGGGTTTATTGTGGGTATCCCCATGTTTTACTCTGTGGGCTTCGTGATCCTGGTACCCCTCGTCTTTACGGTTGCCGCAGCCACCGGGCTCCCCTTACTCTATGTGGGCATCCCCATGCTGGCCTCGCTCTCCGTTACCCATGGCTACCTCCCGCCCCACCCTGCCCCTACGGCCATCTCGGACATGTTTGGAGCAGACTTTGGTAAAACCCTGGTGTACGGGATCATCGTGGCAATCCCGGCCATCATTGTGGCAGGTCCGCTTTTTGCCCGGACCCTCGGGCGCATCAACGCTACCCCCATGAAAGAATTTATCAACCCCAGGGTGCTTACCGATGAGGAGATGCCGGGTACCGCCGTTAGTATCTTTACGGCCCTGCTTCCCGTCCTGCTCATTGCCCTGGCCACGATATGCGGGTACCTCCTCCCGGAGCAGCACCCCGCAACTCAGGTTATCTCCTTCCTGGGGAACCCGGTCATTGCCATGCTTATTGCAGTCCTGGTTGCCATTTATACCCTGGGCCTGGCCCGGGGCAGGAGCATGAAAGAGGTGATGGGAACCGTTTCCGAAGGGGTTACGGGAATTACCATGGTCACCCTGATTATTGCAGGCGCCGGGGCCCTGAAACAGGTCCTGGTAGACAGTGGGGTGAGCGATTACATCGCAGACCTGCTGAAAGGTTCCACCATTTCCCCCCTGATCCTGGCCTGGGGCATTGCCACGGCCATCCGGGTCTGCGTGGGCTCGGCTACGGTGGCAGGCCTTACCGCAGCGGGTATTGTCCTGCCCCTGGTACACCAGAGCGGGGTAAGCCCGGAGCTTATGGTACTGGCCATCGGCTCGGGCAGCCTGATGCTGTCCCATGTAAACGACAGCGGCTTCTGGCTTTTCAAGGAATATTTCAACCTTTCGGTAAACGATACCCTGCGCAGCTGGACTGTTATGGAAACCACCGTAGGGGTCATGGGCCTGATTGGGGTCCTCATTCTCAATACCTTTATCTAAACGCTTTATCATGGAACAAAAACCTTCCGATATCCTCCGGGAACTGCGCGGGGATCTGCCCCCGGCACCCCCGCCCGCCGGGCTCTACAAACCCGTAAAAATCATAGACGGCATGCTCTATGTATCCGGGCAGGGGCCCATGCTTAAAGACGGCACCTACCGCACTGGTAGGGCCGGGGACGACATGGACCTGGATGCCGCCAAAGCCGCAGCCCGCCAGGTGGGCCTTACCATGCTCTCCACCATAGAGACGCATTTCGGCTCCGTAGACCGTATTGAATGCCTGGTCAAGACCCTGGGGATGGTGAACTGCACCCCGGATTTTGCGCAGCACCCCCTGGTGATAAACGGGTTCAGCGAGCTGATGGCAGAGGTCTTCGGCCCCGATAACGGGGTTGGCGCAAGGAGTGCCGTGGGGATGATGCTCCCGGGGAATGTCGCCGTGGAAATCGAAGCCATCTTCAAACTCAAGCCCGATGCCCGATAAACAGACCGCCTGGTATGCCCTGGAAGACCCGTCGGCTATCCCCTCCCCTGCGCTTTTGGTCTACCCGGAGCGGATAGCCCTAAATATCGATACCATGATCCGGATGGCCGGCGACCCGGGTCGCCTGAGGCCGCATATCAAAACCCACAAGACGGCTGAAATCATCCGCATGCAAATGGACCGGGGCATTTCCAAGTTCAAATGCGCTACCATTGCAGAAGCCGAACTACTGGGCCAATGCGGGGCTGCCGATGTCCTCCTGGCCTACCAGCCCGTAGGTCCGGACCAGAAACGGTTTTTGGACCTACAGGAAGCCTATCCCAAAACCCAGTTTGCAGCCCTGGTAGACAATAGGAAGTCCCTGTCCGAACTCAATGCCCAGGCGGGAGCGCGGGGTACTGCCGTCCGCTTGTTCCTGGATCTGAATGTAGGGATGAACCGCACCGGGATTATACCTGGCCAGGAGGCAGAGGCCCTGTACGCGGAACTCTGTGGCATGGATGCCGTAGAGCCTGGTGGCCTGCATATCTACGACGGCCATCTGCGGGACCCGCTTCTGGAAGACCGGAAAGCGGCCTGCGATGCCGCCTTCGCCCCGGTGGAAGAAATGAAAGAACACCTCGAAGCCCGGGGCCTTCCTGTGCCTTCGGTCATCGCCGGGGGCTCCCCTTCCTTTCCGGTACACTGTCAAAGGGACGGGGTAGACCTCAGCCCCGGCACAACCCTGCTCTGGGATGCGCGGTACGGCGAATTTTTCCGGGATATGGAATTCCTGCCCGCGGCTGTACTCCTGACGCGCGTGGTAAGCCACCCCGCCCCGGGCACCTGGTGCCTGGACCTGGGCCACAAAGCCATTGCCCCCGAGATGGATTTCCCGCGGGTGCACCTCATGGGCCTGGAAGCCTGCCGGCAAACCGGGCAAAGCGAGGAACACCTGGTGCTCACCTGTCCGGAAAATAGTACCCTCCAGGTGGGGCAGGAAGTATACGGCATCCCCATACATGTCTGCCCTACCGTGGCCAAATATCCCAGGCTGCTGACGGTTTCCGAAGGCCGGGTAACCGGCAGCTGGAAAGTGGCCGCCCGGGATTACCAACTCAACATTTAAGAGTATGCTGGTATTCGATGCCCACCTGGACCTGGCCATGAACGCCATGGAATGGAACCGCGATCTGAGACTCCCCCTGGAAGACATACGGGCCAGGGAACAGGGAATGGCCGACAAACCGGACCGTCGCCGGGGGACGGTGTGTTTCCCCGAAATGCAAAAAGGACAGGTCGGCCTCTGTGTGGCCACTCTTATCGCCCGGTATGTAAAGCCTGCCAACCCGCTGCCGGGATGGCATTCCCCGCCCCAGGCCTGGGCCCAGACCCAGGGGCAGCTGGCCTGGTACCAGGAAATGGAACGGCAGGGCTACCTAAGGCAGATTACCACGGCCAAAGCCCTGGACCAGCACGTGGCCGACTGGGAGAAGACAGGCCCGGGGAGTGTGCCCATAGGGTATGTCCTGAGCCTGGAAGGGGCGGATTCCATCCTCAATCCGGAGCTCCTGCAGCGCTCCTGGGAACAAGGGCTGCGCCTTCTGGGACCGGCACATTACGGCCCAGGCACCTACGCCATGGGCACCCATACCGAAGGAGGCTTCACCGAAAAGGGCAGGAGCCTGCTGCGCGCCATGGAACGCCTGGGGATGGTGCTGGATGTTACCCACCTGAGCGACGCCTGTTTTTTTGAGGCTGTTGAACGCTACGACGGGCCCATTTGGGCCAGCCATTCCAACGCCAGGGCCCTGGTTCCGGACCAGCGGCAATTCTCGGACCAGCAGCTGCGCCTGCTCATTGGGCGCGGGGCGGTAATCGGGGCTGCCATGGATGCCTGGATGCTGGTTCCCGGCTGGGTCCGGGGTACCTCTACGCCGGAAAACACCCCGGTAACCCTTCGGGACGTGGCCCGGCACATCGACCATATTTGCCAGTTGGCCGGCAACAGCCGCCACAGCTGCCTGGGAACCGACCTGGATGGAGGGTTCGGGCGGGAGCAGAGCCCATCGGACCTCAACAGTATCGCAGACCTGGTCACCATGCGGGAAGTCCTTGCCACCATGGGTTACAAGGCAGAAGACCAGCAGAATATCCTGCGGGACAATGGCCTGGGGTTCCTCCGGAAGGCATTGCCACAGGACTGAGCCCGTCATCATATCGAATTTAACAGCAATTTAGGCCACCCCGGCAAGGTATTTGCTACTTTTACCGTGAAGCACTGGCTATGCGTACGCTGCTCTCCATACTGCTCCTTCTGCTGGTAACCAGGGTGTCCGCCCAAACGGATATGCCGGCCACACAGCCTTTGAATATTCAGGCCGACCCTGATCCGGAAGCCAAGCCTGAAAGCACCTTCTCCGCATCCCCCCTTAGCCCCAACCTCCCCGAATACGACCTTGGGGTCACCACCGGGAAGAACGAGGTGCGTATGCTCCCGGACCGGGATCTGAAACAGGCAGGACACGACCTGGTGCTTAAGCCCAAAATTGCCTTTAATGAAAAGGGATCGTCGGACCGGCATTACGGCGACATGTACCTGGGAGACATCAAGACCTCAGCCAAATTCGTGGGGGTGGTTTGCCGAGACCACGAGTTTGTGGACGGAGACCGGGTGCGCATTTTCGTCAACGGGAAGGTGGCCGAACACAACATCCTGTTAACAGGTGCTTATAAGGGCGTTAACCTGGAGCTGGAGAAAGGGTTTAACCGCCTGGACTTCGAAGCTCTCAACCAGGGTTCCACCGGACCCAATACCGCACAGGTAGACGTTTATGACGAGAAAGGCCAGCTCATCTATTCCAATAAGTGGCTCTTGTCTACCGGTTCCAAAGCCTCTCTGATTATCGTCAAGGAGGAGGAATAACCTCCTATTGGCGCTTCCCTGGCTGGTAAACCTCTACCGCCCCGGCCTTCACCTCTTCTTCGTAAAAGAGCACGTCCTTGAATTCGGCATTGGCGTAACGCCCTGCCTGATCGTCGAAATGGGGCGAAGCCGGGTCCCCGCTCTGCCCGCCGGCCAGGATGGTTTTCGCCTTAACCTTCGGACCAAACTCCACCACGGCTACAAAACTGTTGCCCCGGGTCCCGTAGATTTTCTTCGTGTTGTTGTGGTAACGGGCGCCATAAGCCGCCAGAGCACCCCACCTGCCGGAAGCAAACCCAATGGGAATGCTCGGTTTGGAATCGTCAAAGGCCTGGCGGATATCTCCGTTGAGACGCTGGTAGCGGTTCACCTCCCCCCAGGGCATCTCCCAGGTGCCGAAGTCAGTGGTAAGCCGGGCCACCACCTGTTGCAGTACTTCGAGGCGTTCGAGCTCCGGGGATTGTTGCCCGTAATACACCATTTGCTCCATAGGGGTGAGTCCCTCCGGGGCCGTCCCCCTGGCGCCGTAGGCGGTACCATAGTAATGTGCAAGGGTCATAGGGACAGAAGTCGCGTTGGTCCGGAAGTCCCAATTCCTGAGGGCCGAAACGGGGCCTTCCAGTTCCGGGTACAGGCGGGAATGGCTGTCATAGGCGGCAACCAGGCCCGGGATTAACGCCTCAAAAGCAGGGAGGGAAGGGTCGTGGGCCAGGGCAATAAGGCTGTCCAGGGTATACCCGCTCCTTCCGGTAAGCAGGGAAATGGCGTGCACCCCCCTGAAATTCTCCCGGTCCAGGGTCATGTAACCGGGGTAGTCCTCCCGCTTTGGGCTGTATTCCAGGGCAGCGGTATAGGGAGTGGAATTGCAGTTTTGTATCCAGCCGTTGGCCGGGTTCAGCACCAGGATATTCTCCTCCACCGTATGCAGCCCCTGCCAGTCCGTTTCGGGGTTACTCCCGTCCACGGGCTGGCTGTAGTCGAACCGGGTGTCGCGGCGGGGGATAAAGTTGCCGTGGAAGTAGGCGATGTTCCCGTCGGCATCGGCATAGACCGTATTGTTGGAGGAGTTTGTGCGGATATCCATCATGGCCCGGAACCCTTCGTACCCGTCCTGTTTGGTGCGGATAAAAGCCTGTTCCAGGGCGCGGGCAGGATCCCACATCATGGCGGAGGCCACGGGTTTCCCGCCCAGCTGGTGCGTGATGGGGCCATGGTGGGTCCGGTAAATGGGAAAAGTCCGGGAAACCAGACTATCCCCGGCCTTATAAGACAGGGATACTTCGGAGACGGAAACGGGGCGCCACTGTTCCCCGTACCGGTAAACCGGCCCCTGCTCACTCTCGCCCAGGGTTTCCACGAAATCATCCATGACGTCAGTATAGGTGGAGGTATGCATCCAGCCGGTCTTTTCATTAAAGCCCTGGTAAATAAAAAACTGGCCCCAGGTAACCGCGCCATAGGCATTGAGGCCTTCCCCACTTGACACATGGACCTCCCCCCGGAAATAGAAGGAGGTATGGGGGTTGATCAGCAGCATGGCATTGCCGGACTGGGTAAGCGCCCCGGATATGGCAATCCCGTTGGAGCCCTGTGGTTCCTCCCGGGCTGCTTCGGCTTCCATGGCAGCTACGGCTTCGGCCGGGAGTTCGGCCCCGGCCTCGTAGAAGGCGCGTATCTTCTCCGTGCTGATCCGCTCGATATCCCCGCCAATAGACCCTTCGCTGAAATACATGGGCATCCAGGGCTCAAACCGCTTAAGCAGGCGGGGGGTTACCTCCGGGTGGGTGTGCAGGTAGTAATTCACCCCATCGGCAAAGGCATCGCAGAGTTCCCGCAGCCAGGGCGGGCTGTTTTCGTAGGCGGCAACAGCCTCCTCCCTGCTCATAAACAGGCGGGCGCGTAAATCGCTGTAGAGGGCGTCTTCCCCTTCTACCTCCGCCAGGCGCCCGATGGCCCAGATATAATTCTGTTCCACCCGGTTGAAGTCGTCTTCGCACTGGGCATAAAGCATCCCGAAAACCGCATCGGCATCGGTTTCCCCATAGATGTGGGGGATCCCGAAAGCGTCCCGGGTAATGGTCACATTGCGGGCCCTGTCCTCCCACCGGGCAACCTCCGGGGAAGGGGA
The DNA here is from genome assembly GCF_002198115.1 of Robiginitalea sediminis. Classification (GTDB taxonomy): domain Bacteria; phylum Bacteroidota; class Bacteroidia; order Flavobacteriales; family Flavobacteriaceae; genus Robiginitalea; species Robiginitalea sediminis. The sequence goes on from NZ_NGNR01000001.1 coordinate 224,761, forward strand.
TGTTTTACACGCGGTTACCAGGATAAAGGCCAAAAAAATGATACTTCTCATAGGTTTCAGGTCTTATGGAGGCGGTTTTTCCAGGCGGGCCTTTACGGTTTATCAAGGCCCCGGGCCGCCGCGATGCTTTAAATGTACGGCGAAAGATGGATTCCCGCGCATCTGGCCTGTCCTGCCCCCCATTTCCCAACGCTGACATATATCATGAAATACCGGTGGCATATGTAGTAGTTTCACATCGAGCCATCTGCTCATGCAAACAGCCAAAGCCATGGGTTCGATTCCCTCACATACCGATGTGTTTGTCCATTCCGGTGTGGTTTCCCGCGTGGAAGGCCACAGCGTAACGGTCACACTGGACCAGAACGTGCATTGCGAATCCTGTCGGGCCAAGGGCGCCTGCGGCGTTTCCGACGGGGCCGCCAAGCAGATTCAGATTGACGATCCCACCAAGACCTATACCCGGGACCAACCCGTACGGGTGGTCCTGAAAAAAGGCCTGGGCCACAAAGCGGTAGCCTGGGCATATGTCTTTCCGTTCCTCCTGATGACGGGGACCCTGATACTCGGGTCCGCCCTCTTTGAGGAATGGCTGGCCGGGGTGCTTTCCCTGGCCGTTTTGGTTCCCTATTTCACGGGGGTCTATGCCCTGAAAGGCTATTTCAGGAAAACCTTCAAAGCCTCACTCCAAAGCCTGTAAAACACCATGACGGATTCCATACTCAACAGCATCATCCTGCTCGGCGCCCTCGGGGTAATAGCCGCGTTGGTGCTCTACGTGGTCTCCAAGAAATTCCACGTATACGAAGACCCGCTTATCGCCGAGGTCGAGGAATTGCTGCCGGCAGCCAATTGCGCCGGGTGCGGGTTTCCCGGCTGCCGCGCTTTTGCCGAAAAACTGGTGGCCACCGAAGATATATCGGAGCTCTTCTGCCCGGTTGGGGGGAACGAGGTCATGAAGCTGGTATCGGAGACCCTGGGTAAGGCCGTTGCTGAAAAGGACCCGACGGTAGCCGTCATCCGCTGCCAGGGAAGTTGCGAGGTACGGCCCAAAACCTCGGAGTACCAGGGGCCTAAATCCTGTGCCATTTCCGACCTGATCTACAGCGGGGAAACCGACTGCCAGTATGGGTGTCTGGGTGACGGCGACTGCGTGGCCGCCTGTTCCTTCGATGCCATGTACATGGACGAGGCCACCGGACTACCGGTAGTCATTACCGACAAATGTACTTCCTGCGGCATGTGCGTGGATGCCTGCCCGCGGAATATCATCGAGATGCGGCCTAAAAAGAAACGGGACCTTAAGATTTTTGTGGGCTGCCTGAACGAGGAGAAGGGCGGGCTGGCCAAAAAGGCCTGTTCCGTGGCCTGTATCGGTTGCTCCAAATGTCTGGATGTCTGCCCGAAGGACGCCATTGTTATCGAAAACAACCTGGCCTATATAGACCCGGCCTATTGCACCCTCTGCCGCAAATGTGTGCCGGTGTGTCCTACCGGGTCCATTATAGAAACCAATTTCCCGCCCAGAAAAGAGAAAGTTGCCGAACCGACCAAAGCCGAAAGCGATGCTTAAGACCTTCCCGAAAGGGGGCATCCACCCCCCTGAAAACAAGATTACCTCCGGACGGCCTATCCGCCGCCTGCCGGCACCCAAAGTGGTCTATGTCCCCATTGCCCAGCACATCGGGATCCCGGCAGAAATCATCGTAGACCGCAAGGATAAGGTTACGGTAGGGCAGGTTATTGCTCGCTCCGGCGGTTTTGTATCCTCCAACATCCACTCCCCGGTGGCCGGGACTGTCACCAAACTCGATATGGTAGTCGATACCCGTGGGTACAAAAAACAGTGTATCGTGATCCGGACAGACCCCAAGGACCCTGCCAACGAGGACCTGCCGGAGGAAATGCTCAAAACCGAAATTGCGATGGCGCCCGAGGAAATCCGCCAACGCATCTCGGATTTCGGCATTGTGGGCCTTGGCGGGGCCACCTTCCCTTCCCACGTAAAACTCAGCGTTAAGGAAGACCAGATAGACTGCCTGGTCGTGAATGGGGTGGAGTGCGAGCCCTACCTGACGGCCGACCACCGCCTGATGCTGGAAAAGTCACAGCAAATCCTGGTGGGTATCCGCATCCTGATGCGGGCCCTTGGGGTGACGCGCGCCATCATCGGGATCGAAAACAACAAATGCGACGCTATAGACCTCTTCCGCAAGGAAGTGGCCGGCAACGACGGGATTCAGATCGCCGCCCTGCAGGTCAAATACCCCCAGGGAGGCGAGAAGCAACTCATCCGCGCACTCCTGGGCCGGGAAGTGCCCAAAAACGGGCTGCCCATGGATGTTGGGGTGGTAGTACACAACGTGGGAACGGTTTATGCCGTGTACCAGGCGGTCCAGCACAACCGCCCTCTAACCGAGCGCGTGGTCACCGTTACAGGGAAATCCCTGCAGGACCCCTCCAACTTCTGGGTCCGCATTGGGACACCCATCAGCGACCTGCTGGAGGCCGTTGGGGGAGTACCTGAAAATACCCGGAAAATCGTCAGTGGCGGGCCCATGATGGGCAAGGCCCTGAAAAGTACCGATGTGCCAGTTACCAAGGGGACTTCGGGGATCCTGGTCATTCCCGAAGGGGAGGCAAGCCGGGGTGAGCCCCGGAATTGCATCCGCTGCGGGGAATGCGTCAATGTCTGCCCCATGGGCCTGGAACCCCACCTGCTGATGAACCTCACCGAAAAGGGGATGTATGAGAAGGCTGCCCAGGAAGACATCCTCACCTGTATCGAATGCGGCTCCTGCAGTTATGTGTGCCCCTCCCACCGGCCCCTGTTGGATTATATCCGCTTTGGGAAGAGCATCTCCCGGCAACTCGCAACGAAAACAGCCCAGCAATGAGCGACCAACCCATTATTGTTTCCGCATCCCCCCACGTCCACTCAGACCGCACATCCCGCAAACTGATGTTCGACGTGGTGCTGGCGCTGATGCCGGCCCTGCTGGTTTCCCTCTATGTCTTCGGATACAGCGCCGTAATTACTACAGTGGCCGCCGTGGTTTCCTGCCTGGTATTCGAATACCTCATCCAGCGGTACATACTCAAGACCCCTGTGACCATTGGGGATGGGTCTGCGCTTATCACGGGCTTGCTCCTGGCATTCAACCTCCCGGCCGGCCTACCGGTGTGGATGGTAATAGCCGGCAGCCTGGTGGCCATAGGGATCGCCAAGCTCTCCTTCGGGGGGCTCGGCTTTAACGTTTTTAACCCTGCCCTGGTAGGCCGCGTATTCCTGTTGGTCTCCTTCCCGGTGCAGATGACCCGCTGGCCCACGGCCGTGGAGAACAACACCCGCTTGGTGGACGCCGTTACCGGTGCCACTCCCCTGGGCATGATCAAGGAAGGGGTGCAGTTTGGGGAAACCATGTCCCAGATCAGTACCCGCCTCCCCTCCCATACCGATATGCTGCTGGGCCTCACGGCGGGGTCCCTGGGCGAAATGTCTGCCCTGGCCCTGATCCTGGGGGGTATTTACCTCATCGCCAGAAAGGTCATTTCCTGGCACATCCCCGTTACCGTACTGGCGACCATTGCCCTGATGACCGGCTTGTTCTGGTGGGCAGACCCCGAACAATTTGCAAACCCCCTGCTGCACGTCCTCTCCGGGGGCGCCATCCTGGGGGCCTTTTACATGGCTACAGACCTGGTGACCAGCCCGGTGACCCGCAAGGGCATGGTGGTCTTCGCCATTGGGGTTGGGGTCATTACCGTGGTCATTCGCCTTTTTGGCTCCTACCCGGAGGGCATCTCCTTTGCCATCCTGATTATGAACGCATTTGTCCCCTTGATTAACCGGTACTTCAAGCCGAAGCGGTTCGGGGCCAGAATCAAAGCCAAAATGGTATGAAACCGAAACGACGCGCCTCCACCCTGGCCAATATGGTACTGGTACTGCTGGCCATCACCCTGGCTGCCGGGGTCACCCTGGGGTTTGTGAACCAATGGACCCTGGAGCCCAAGGCCGCTGCCCAGCGGGCACGCAAACTGGAAGCCCTTTCTTCTGTCCTTCCGGAATTCAACAACCAACCGGTTGACCAGGTTGTCCGCCTGGCCGTGGGGCGGGACAGCATTGAATACTACCCGGCTTATATGGACGACACCTTTGTGGGAGCAGCCGTTACCGGGTATTCCGAAAAAGGGTATAGTGGTAATGTCCGCATTATGGTCGGGTTCGAGCCCGATGGTACCATCCTCAACATTGCAGTCCTGGAACAGAAGGAAACCCCCGGGCTGGGGACCAAAATGAAAGGCGAGTCCTTTATTAGGCAATTCCGGGGGCAGAATCCTTCGGGCTTTGACCTGCGGGTGGAAAAGGACGGAGGGGAGGTAGACGCCCTGGCCGGGGCCACCATCAGTTCCCGTGCCTTTTGCGAGGCTGCCCTGATGGCCTACGAGGCCTACGTGGATCAACAAAATGCACAACCCGATAAGTAAGGAACATGGCACAGGCATTAAAACAGAATTTCCTGAAGGGGATTATCAAGGAAAACCCGGTCTTTGTCATGCTGCTGGGGATGTGTCCCACCCTGGGGGTAACCTCTTCGGCCTTCAATGGCCTGGGCATGGGAGTGGCCACCCTCTTTGTGCTGCTGATGTCGAACATCGTGGTATCCCTGATCCGATCCCAGATCCCGGCCAAGGTCCGTATCCCGGCGTTTATCGTCATTATCGCCTCCTTTGTGACGGTAGTGGAAATGGTCCTGGAGGCGTACATCCCCTTCCTGTATGAGCAACTGGGGATTTTTATCCCGCTTATTGTGGTGAACTGCCTTATTCTGGGGCGGGCCGAGGCCTTTGCCGCCAAGAATACCCTCCTGGATTCCGCAGTAGACGCCCTGGGCATGGGGGTTGGGTTTGTCATAGCTCTTACCGCCCTGGGGGCCACCAGGGAAATCCTCGGCAATGGCAGCCTGTTTGACCTGCGGTTTGTCTCCGAGGATGCCAGCACCTTTATCCTGTTTATCCTGCCGCCCGGGGCCTTTATTGCCCTGGCGTACCTGGCCTACCTCTTTAACCGGTTCACCCAAAAATCTGCCTAGCTATGGAATACTGGACTATCCTGATCGGCGCCGTTTTCGTCAACAACATTGTCCTTTCCCAGTTCCTGGGGATTTGCCCCTTCCTGGGGGTCTCCGGAAAGGTCTCCACTTCCCTGGGCATGTCCGGGGCCGTACTCTTTGTGATGACCATAGCCACCACGGTTACCTACCTGCTGCACGAGTATGTCCTGGTCCCTGCGGGACTGGATTATCTGAGGACCATTACGTTTATCCTGGTCATCGCGGCCCTGGTACAAATGGTGGAAATCGTGCTGAAGAAGGTAAGCCCGCCACTCTACCAGGCCCTGGGGGTTTTCCTCCCGCTTATCACCACCAACTGTGCCGTGTTGGGGGTTGCCATCCTGGCCCTGGGGCTGGAGAATGCCAGCCTGCTCAAAGCCGTATTCTTCGCGGTATCCTCCTCGGCAGGCTTTGCCCTGGCCCTGGTGGTCTTTGCCAGTATCCGGGAATACCTGGAACTGGCAGACCTGCCCGAAGGCATGAAAGGGGTACCGATCAACCTGCTGGTTGCCGGACTCCTTTCCCTTGCATTCCTGGGGTTTGCAGGCCTGGTATAACCCTTCCTTTTATTTTACTTCGTACGTTTCGCCGGAGAAGAAGAGGTCGTCTGTTTTGGCATAGGGGGAATTGGCCTTTACATGACGGGTCTGGGCATCCTTTCGCTCTTCCAGGGTAACATCCTGGAAGCTTCGGATAATGCCCGTTACCAGCGGGTACTCCAGGCGCACCAGCATCTGGTGGAGGGTGGGGTCCTGCTCGTGGGCGTCGTGCACCAGGATATCCGCCTCGGTAATACCGTTTTCCCCAACGGTCACCACCTCGAGTTTCAGGCCGTTCAATACAAGTCCCTTGTCCCGGTCTTTACCGAAAATCATGGGCTCCCCGTGGCGTACGTGCAGCTGTTTGTCCTCGCGCACATTTTTGTCAGTAAAGGAGGTATAGCACCCGTCGTTGAAAATCACGCAGTTCTGCAACACCTCGATAAGGGTGGTTCCCTTGAAGGCCTCGGCGGCGATAAAAAGCTCCGTCATCTCCTTGGGGGTATTCCCGGCTGCCCTGGCAAAGAAGCGCGCCTGGGCGCCAATGGCCAGTTCCCCGGCCAGGAAAGGAGGCTGGGTGTTTCCATAGGGCGAGGACTTGGTTTTCTGCCCCACGGTCGAAGTGGGCGAAAACTGCCCTTTGGTAAGGCCGTAGATCCGGTTGTTGAACAGGATCATATTCAGGTCGATGTTGCGCCTGAGCACATGGATGAAATGGTTCCCGCCAATGGCCATGCTATCGCCGTCTCCGGTAATGACCCAGACGCTAAGGTCCGGGTTGGCCAGCTTTACCCCGGAAGCAATGGCCGGGGCCCTTCCGTGGATGCCATGCATCCCGTAGGTGTCCATGTAATAAGGGAACCGGGAGGAACATCCTATCCCGGAGATAAAGACCACATTTTCCTTGCGCACGCCCATCTCGGGGAGCGCCTTTTGCATAGCCCTGAGGATCACGTAATCGTCACAACCGGGGCACCAGCGCACTTCCTGGTCGCTTGCAAAGTCTTTAAAGGTGTATTTCGGGGTTGTCGCTTCCATAGCTCAGGCCAATAATTGTTTGAATTTCTGAATGAGTTCGTCATTGCCAAAAGGCAATCCCTGGATCTTGTTGTACTGGTGGAGTTCCAGCCCTTCGAAGTTCATCCGCAGGATACCGGCAAACTGGCCGGAGTTCAGTTCGCAGACCAGGATCTTTTTGTACCGGCCCAGGACCTCCCGGGTATTCCGGGGCAGAGGGTTGATATAGTTAAAATGGACAAAGCCGAGGTTCTCGATCCCCTCATCGTGAAGCTGCTTGGCAGCGGTGTGCAGGGCGCCGTAAGTACCGCCCCAGCCTACCACCAGCAAGTCTCCCTCCTGGGCAAATTCCGGGACGATATCCGGGATATTCTGTTGCACGCGGCAAATCTTCTCGGCCCGGATGTGTGTCATGTGCTCGTGGTTTTCGGGCACATAGGACACATTCCCGGTGGTGCCATCCTTTTCGAGCCCGCCTACCCGGTGCTCCATCCCGGGCGTACCTGGGATGGCCCATTGCCGGGCCAGGGTCGCCTCGTCCCGGAGGTAGGGCTGCCAGCCTTCCTCCGCTTCGCGCACTATGCGGTTGCGGATTTCCGGCATGTCATCTACCGAGCGGATTTTCCAGGGGGCCGACCCGTTGGCGATATACCCGTCGGTTAAGAGGATTACCGGGGTCATGTGCTCCAGGGTGAGCCGCGCTGCCTCGTAGGCATAGTGGAAGCAGTTGGCGGGGGTACTGGCCGCAATCACAATGACCGGGCTCTCCCCGTTGCGGCCGTACATGGCCTGCATCAGGTCCGATTGCTCGGTTTTGGTGGGCAGGCCGGTGGAAGGGCCACCCCGCTGGACGTCCACAATGACCAGGGGGAGTTCCACCATCATGGCAAGCCCCAGCGCTTCCCCTTTCAGGGCAAGCCCCGGGCCGGAGGTGGTGGTAATGGCGAGGTTTCCGGCAAAGGAAGCCCCTATAGCCGAGGTAATCCCGGCAATCTCATCTTCGGCCTGGAAGGTTTTTACCCCGAAATGCTTGTGTTTGGCCAGCTCGTGGAGGATATCCGAAGCCGGGGTGATGGGATAAGAGCCCAGGAACAGGTCCAGGCCGGACTTTTCGGCTGCGGCCAGGAAGCCCCAGGCGGTAGCCGTATTCCCCATAATAACTCGGTAGGTCCCCTTTGCCATTTTTGCCGGGGCAATGGCATAGGAGTTCGGGATAAGCTCGAGGGTCTCCGAATAGTAATATCCGGCATTGAGGACCCGGGTGTTGGCCTCGATGAGGATGGGTTTGTTCTTGAACTTCTTGTTGAAAAAGGCAATGGTGTGTTCCGGGGAACGGTGGTACATCCAGTATACCATCCCCAGGGCGAACATATTCTTGCTGCGGGTGATGGTCTTGTTGTCGAGCCCCTCGATGTCTTTCAGGGCCTCCTTGGTGAGGGAGGTCATGGCCACCTCTATGACCTGGTAATTCTCCAGGCTGCCGTCTTCGAGGGGGTTGGAATCGTACTCCGCCTTTTCCAGGTTTTTCTTATTGAAGGAATCGGTATCCACGATAATGGTATGGCCGGGCTTCACCGCATACAGGTTGGTCTTGAGCCCGGCCGGGTTCATGGCGACCAAAAGGTCTACGTTGTCTCCCGGGGTACTGACCTCAATACTCCCTATGTGCACCTGAAACCCGGAGACCCCGTAGAGGCTGCCCTGGGGGGCGCGGATTTCGGAGGGGTAGTTGGGGAAGGTGGCCACGTCATTGCCGAACATGGCGGACGTATCGGAAAACTGGGTTCCGGTCAGCTGCATGCCGTCTCCGGAATCGCCCACGAATCGGACGACTACATGTTCCAGGGATTCGATATCCCTGAGTTCTTTTTCTAAGGGGATCATGGGCTACAATTCTTAGGTTTTATCCTATTAATTACTACAACATCAAATAGGTAGCACTAAATATACCATGGCCCGGGCGGACAAATCCTGATTTTTGTCATTAAATGGGTGGGGAGGACCGCCTACTTTTAGGGTTCAACAAATAAATCCGGAAAGCCATGGCTATTATTATTACCGATGAGTGCATCAACTGCGACGCCTGTATCTCAGAATGCCCGAACAACGCCATCTACGAACCCGGCGATGAGTGGACCTACGCCGATGAAACCGCCCTTAGCGGTACTGTGAGCCTGCCCTCAACGGGCGAAGAGGTCGACGCCGATGCATCCAACGAGGCCCTCTCCGATGAATTCTACTATATCGTGCCGGATAAGTGCACCGAATGCAAGGGCTTCCACGATGAGCCTCAGTGCGCTTCCGTTTGCCCGGTAGACTGCTGTGTCCCGGACGACAACCACGTAGAGAACGAATCCCAGCTCCTGGCCAAGAAAGCCTGGCTGCACGGAGAATAACACCTGTCATATAATTCAGGGCGTTTAACCCTTCCTCGTAATACCTGGGCCCAAACTGTGTGCTCCTGGCATTGTCAGCCCTGATAAATATCATGTTCTGAGCGCTTTAGAGCATGTACATTTAAAGGTGTCAAAACATAAATCCCAACAGAACCACGATCTTCCCCGGAAGGGGAGTCCGGGGCCTGACAGGTGCTTTAGAATATAACATCCTATCCGTCATGAAAAAAGAATTCCCAAAACTCATTTGCGACGCGAATGAAGCGGTAGCGCGAATTGCACATAAAACCAACGAGGTCTGTGCCATCTACCCTATTACGCCGGCTTCCCCCATGGGCGAGCACGTAGACGTCTTCAGTGCCCAGGGCAAAACGAATATCTGGGGCAACGTACCCAAAATCGTCGAGATGCAGAGCGAGGGCGGGGCGGCCGGAGCCGTCCACGGCTCCCTGCAGGCCGGGGCCCTGACCACCACCTTCACGGCTTCCCAGGGCCTGTTGCTGATGATCCCCAACCTGTATAAAATCGCCGGGGAATTGCTTCCAGGCGTCATCCATATTGCCGCCCGGACTGTGGCCACACATGCGCTCTCCATTTTCGGGGACCATTCTGACGTGATGGCTGCCCGGCAGACCGGATTCTCCATGCTTTTCGGCGGATCGGTGCAGGAAGCCATGGACTTTGCGCTCATCGCGCAGTCTGCCACCCTGAAAACCCGGGTGCCCTTCTTGAACGTATTTGACGGGTTCCGCACCTCCCACGAAATTTCAAAAATTGACGCCATCCCGGATGATATTATCCGGGACATGATGCCAGAAGAGGCCATCATGGCGCACAAAGAGCGTTCTATGGACCCGGACCACCCGGTAGTCCGGGGTACCTCCCAGAACCCTGACGTGTTCTTCCAGGCTCGGGAAGCGGCCAATACCTATTACCAGAAGGTGCCGGGCGTGGTCCAGGAAACCATGGATGAATTTTACCGCCACACCGGCAGGAAGTACAGCCTTTTCGACTATGTCGGTCACCCGGAAGCGGAAAAAATAATCGTGATCATGGGTTCAGGTCAGGGACCCGTCATAGAAGCGGTGAACACCCTGGTTGGCCAGGGGGAACGGGTAGGAGCCCTTATCGTCCGGTTGTACCGGCCGTTCTCCATTTCCCACTTTATCGAAGCTTTGCCGGAAACCGTGAAGCAGGTAGCCGTCCTGGACCGCACCAAGGAACCGGGAAGTACAGGGGAACCCCTCTACCTGGACGTGATGGCAGCTTTCAGGGAAAGCAAGCGCCAGATGCCGCAGATCATCGGCGGCCGCTACGGGCTTTCCAGCAAGGAATTCGACCCCGCCATGGTTAAGGCGGTCTACGACGAACTCGATAAGCCCGAACCTAAAAACCACTTTACGGTGGGCATCCAGGACGACGTTACCCATACCAGCCTGGAGGTTGGCCCGCGCCTGCAGACCCTCAAAAGCACGTTTAACTGTATGTTCTACGGCCTGGGGTCCGACGGTACGGTTGGGGCCAACAAAAACTCCATCAAAATCATTGGCGAAACCACAGACAATTATGTCCAGGGGTATTTCGTCTACGACTCCAAGAAAGCCGGGGCGCAAACCGTATCCCACCTGCGTTTCGGACCGGAGCCCATCCGCTCTACTTACCTCATCCACCAGGCCGATTTTATCGCCTGCCACCAGTTCAACTTCATCGAGAAGTACGACCTTCTTAATAACATCAAGAAAGGCGGTACCTTCCTGTTGAACTCCCCGTTCGACAAAACGGAAATCTGGGACAAACTGCCCCGGAAAATGCAAGAGGAAATCGTGGAAAACCAATTGGATTTCTACGTGATAGATGCCACGGCAGTGGCACAGCAGGCGAAACTCGGCAAACGGACCAATACCGTGTTGCAAACCTGCTTCTTTGCCATTTCCGGCATCCTGCCCAAGGATGAGGCCATCCAGAAAATAAAGGATGCCATCGTGAAAACCTATTCCCACAAAGGGGATAAAATCGTGCAGATGAACTTCAAGGCGGTGGATACCTCCCTGGAGAACCTGCAAAAGGTGGACTACCCGGAACAGATTACCAACGACCGCGGCCTGAAGCCCATGATGACCGGCACAGACGACCCGTTTGTTATGGAAATCCTCGGTAAGATCCTCGCGGGTAAGGGAGACGAACTCCCGGTTAGCGCATTCCCGGTAGATGGTACTTTCCCGACCGGAACCTCCCAGTACGAGAAACGCGGTATTGCCAATTTCATCCCGGTTTGGGACGATGAAAGCCTCTGTACGCAGTGCAACAAGTGTGTGGCCATCTGCCCGCATGCCGCCATCCGGGCCAAGGTAGTGCCCAACGACATGCTGGAAGGGGCACCTGCAGACCTGAAGTCCGCCCCTGCCAAGGGACGGCCATTCGATGCCAAGACCGAATCCTATATCCTCCAGGTCTCGCCTGAGGACTGTACGGGTTGCGATCTCTGCGTGGCGGTTTGCCCGGCAGAAAGCAAGGAGATCGAGAACTTCAAGGCCATCAACATGCGACCGAAGCTCGATGTGGCTGCGGTGGAGAACAAGCATTGGGACTACTTTGCCCAGTTGCCCGAATACGACCGTACCGCCCTGCAGATTACCAACGTCAAGGGATCCCAATTCCTGGAGCCGCTCTTTGAATTCTCCGGCGCCTGCTCCGGATGCGGGGAAACGCCCTATATCAAAATGCTAACCCAGCTTTATGGGGACAGCATTATGATTGCCAATGCCACCGGTTGTTCTTCCATCTATGGCGGCAACCTGCCCACTACCCCTTATAAGACCAATAAGGATGGGCGCGGACCGGCGTGGGCCAATTCCCTCTTCGAGGACAACGCCGAATTCGGATATGGTATGAAACTGGCGCTGAACAAGAAACAGGAGATTGCAGCCGGCCTCCTTGCCGAGCTCAAGCCCCTGGTAGGGGAAGCCCTGGTGACAGCTATCCTGGAGAACCCCGAACAGGACGAAACCCAGCGCAGCCAAAAATTCGAAGACATCGCCTCCCTGAAGCAACTCCTGCAGGGTAGCGAAGACCCGAAAGCGCAGAAACTCCTGCGGTTGACGGAATACCTGCGCCGGAAGGCTGTTTGGGTAGTAGGCGGCGACGGCTGGGCCTATGATATCGGCTACGGTGGCCTGGACCACGTCCTGGCATCCGGGGAAGACATCAATGTTATGGTCCTCGATACCGAAGTCTATTCCAACACCGGAGGCCAGACCTCCAAGGCAACTCCCCTGGGGGCAAGCGCCAAGTTCTCCGTTTCCGGAAAACGCACCGGCAAGAAAAGCCTGGCGCTGCAGGCCATCTCCTACGAGAATGTTTATGTAGCCCAGGTAGCCATCGGCGCCAAGGATATGCAGACCCTGAGAGCTATCGAAGAGGCTGCAGCCTACCCGGGCCCGTCCCTTATCGTAGCGTACTCTCACTGCGGGGAACACGGGTATGACCTGAAGGACGGAGCCATGCACCAGCAGAAAGCGGTAGAAACCGGCTACTGGCCGCTCTTCCGCTTCGATCCTTCCAAGCCGAAAGGCAAGAAGTTTAAACTGGACTCCCAACAGCCCAGCGTCCCGGTAGACGAGTTTATGTATATCGAAACGCGCTTCAAACGGGTGGTCAAGGAAAATGCCGCCGTTGGGGAAGCCCTGCTGAAAGAAGCCCAGGAAGAGGTGGATACCCGTTGGGAACGCCTCGATTTATTCAGAAATATGTAACCCGGCAAAAAGCCCCCCGGGCCGGCCAGCCGGCCCGGGGTCTAAAACGCATTGACCATGAAAGAGCAAGCCCGCAAAATGTTCGAGATGGCCATCCGGAAATTACGGGAAGCCAACGACGAACTCTGCAGACCCGAAGAGGATGTAGTCCGCGCCCTGGTCTGCAGCAATGCCCACGCCGCCATTGAACACTACCTGAAAGGGTACCTGATGCTGCATTCGGTTAGCCCGGAGGAAGAAGCCTCCATTGACGGGATGTACCAGCAGTGCAAGGCCATAAACCGGCACTTTGAGGAAGTACACCTTTCAGGGTTCCAGTGCAACGCACACAAGGACGAGTCCCGGTTCCACAACGAACCCTCGGAGCTCTCGCGCTGCTTCGACATCGCAGACAGCCTGGACACGTTCCTCAGACGGGAACAGGTCCTCGCCTGAAACCTGAAATTCAGTATGGGGTCCGTTTTTAGCTAGGATCCTTCAGGGGCCAATTCCACCTGCAGGCCGTTGAGTTTATCGGTAAGGTGGATCTGGCAACCCAGCCGGCTCTTGTCGTTTACGAAAAACGCCTCGGACAGCATGGCCTCCTCCTCGTCGGATTTGTCCGGCAACTGATGGGGGCTAAGTACGTAGCACTGGCAACTGGCGCACATGGCCATCCCGCCACACACCCCAATGGTGCCTTCCGGGGCCAGTTCATAGGCCCGGACCAGTTCCATAAGGTTCATGTTGAGGTCCGTGGGAGCCTCTATCTGGTGGGGTTTTCCCTGGCGGTCAATAATGGTCACCTGGATGTCGCGCATAGTCATACGTGCCTTTTTCCGTTTTAGTCAATGGGTTTTACCACGGCCTTGGGGGCCTCCCGCTTACTGCCGTCGAAACCGTGGATCCCGCCCACGGTGGTATACTTCATCACATACCTGCGTTCCGGGTATATTCGCTGGTAAGCACTCTGGCACATCAGGGTAGCCTCGTGGAAGCCGCACAGAATCAGTTTGAGTTTCCCCGGATAGGTATTCACATCCCCAATGGCGTAGATGCCGGGGATGTTGGTCTGGTAATCCAGGGTGTTGTCTACCCGGATGGCATTTTTCTCGATCTCAAGCCCCCATTCAGCGATAGGCCCCAACTTGGGGGAGAGCCCAAAAAGGGGGATAAAGGCGTCGGTTTCCAAGTGGAGTTCCCGAGGGTCTTCCCCTGCCATCCGGATGCCGAGGGCTTCCAGGCGGCCGTTGCCCGAGAGGGAGACCACCTCTGCAGGGGTAACCAGCTGGATCTGCCCCTTCCGTTTGAGTTGCTGTACTTTTTCGACCGAATCCAGTGCCCCCCGGAATTCGTTTCTGCGGTGTACCAGTATTACCGATTCGGCTATTTCGGCCAGGTAGATGCTCCAGTCCAGGGCAGAATCGCCCCCACCGGCAATGACCACTTTCTTGCCCGCATACTCCTCCGGGTTGCGGATCATGTAGGCCACGCCTTTGCCCTCGTAGGTTTCTAGATTATCCAGCAGGGGCTTTCTGGGCTCAAAACTGCCCAACCCTCCTGCTATGGCCACGACCGGAGCCTTATGCCTGGTGCCTTCGCTGGTTGTGACAATAAAGGTCCCGTCCTCCTGGGGTTCTATGGTTTCTGCCCGTTCCCCCAGGGTAAAACCGGGCTGGAACGGACGAATCTGCTCCATGAGGTTATCCACCAATTCCCCGGCCAGGACTTCGGGAAAACCCGGGATGTCGTAGATGGGTTTCTTGGGGTAGATTTCAGCCAGTTGGCCTCCCGGCTGGGGAAGGGCGTCAATCAGGTGACAGCGCAATTGGAGCAAGCCAGCCTCGAAAACGGCAAAAAGCCCCGTGGGGCCTGCTCCTATGATCAAGATGTCCGTTTTAATCATTCGGATAATGTCTTAATACTGGCTGGTTGTAAGAAGGAAATAACAGGTCTTAACTGACATTGACGACCTGTTCAATTTGGGGGGCGTGCTTTTTGATGGTCATTTCCACGCCGCTTTTAAGCGTCATCTGGTTTACCGAACAGCCTACACAGGTCCCCTCGAGGCGTACCCGTACCGTCTTGCCGTCATCGATGGATACCAGGGAAATATCGCCTCCGTCGCTCTGGAGGAACGGACGGATTTCCTGAAGGGCGTCCTCTACCTTGGTTTGTAATTCCTGCGCTGTCATAACCATTACTTTTTTACTGCCGAACACCCTGCCATCGTTGTGATCTTGATGGCTTCGGTGGGGGGCAGAGATTCATTGCGGGCTACCAGTTCCCTGACTACGTTACGCGTAACCTCCTCCAGGGCCTCTTGGGTAGGGGTCCCGTCCTGCATAGCTGCCGGGCGGCCTACGTCCGAGGCCTCCCGGATGCCTTGTACCAGGGGGATTTCGCCCAGGAAGGGGATGTCCAGGTCCTCGGCCAGGTTGCGGGCTCCGTGCTTCCCGAAGAGGTAATACCGGTTGTCGGGAAGTTCCTCAGGGGTAAAGTAGGCCATATTCTCGACCACCCCCAAAACAGGCACCTGTATGGCTTCCTGCTGGAACATGGCTACCCCCTTCCTGGCATCAGCCAGGGCGATCTGCTGGGGAGTGCTCACCACTACCGCACCCGTTACGGGCATGGATTGCATGATGCTCAGGTGGATGTCCCCGGTGCCGGGGGGCAGGTCTACCAACAGGAAATCGAGTTCACCCCAATGGGCGTCAAAAATCATTTGGTTCAAGGCCTTAGCGGCCATGGGCCCACGCCAGATCACGGCTTGTTCGGGCGCCGTAAAGAATCCTATGGAGAGGATCTTTACCCCGTAATTTTCCACGGGTTTCATCCGGGATTTCCCGTCCACTTCCACGGCCAGGGGTTTCTGGGAAGCCACGTCGAACATAATGGGGATGGAGGGCCCGTAGATATCCGCATCGAGGATCCCGACCTTAAAGCCCATGTTGGCCAGGGTTACCGCCAGGTTGGAGGTAACGGTGGATTTCCCCACACCGCCTTTTCCACTGGCCACCGCGATGATGTTCTGGATGCCGGCAATGGGCTGGCCCTTAATGAGGTTGGCACTGGGTTTTGCCGGGGCGTCGACCTTGATATTCACGGTAATCTTGGCCTTTTCATAGACCAGGTCGTGGATGGTCTTCAGGATACTGACCTCCGCCTTTTTCCGGGCTTGCAAGCTTGGGTTCTTCACCGTAAGGTCTACCACGACCTCGTCTCCGAAGACCTGCACATTGGTTACGGCCCCGCTATCTACCATATTGGCGCCCTCTCCGGGGACGCTTATGGTTTCCAAGGCCTTCAGCACCTGCTTTTTATCCAGTTTCACCGCCATTGCTTTTATTCAGATTCGCTTTAAATAGCAAAGATACGGCACCCGTTTGAATTGGGAAAAAAGCAAAGGGAAGATTAGCAGTTCTTTATCATCTACAATTCCCGGGCCGGATCCCAGAAAAGGGCCTCGAAATCGACCACCCGGTTATCGGATACCCGGACCCCTTCATTTTCCAGGAGTTGTTCCATAAGACGGGTCCCGCCAAAGTGGTGCTTCCCGGTAAGCAACCCCATGCGGTTTACCACGCGGTGGGCCGGCAGATCCTCCAGGCCGTGGCTCTGGTTCATGGCCCACCCCACCACCCGGGCGCTCCGGGCAGTGCCCAGATACCGGGCAATGGCACCGTACGAGGTGACCCGACCATAGGGTACCTGCCGCACCACCTCATATACTCTTTCGAAAAAATCGCCTTGGGGGTCCATAGGGTCAGGTATAGTAAATTCGGATTAAGGTGATCACCAGAAGGATCAGCATCAGTACGCTCAGGATATAATTGGAGTTCCTGGAAAAAGCACTGTTGCCGGGTTCCAGTTTGTTGAAATACACGGTATAGAGATACAGGACCGCGAAACTCCCGCACCCGGCCGAAAGGATAAAGACCGCGATGTCCCAGAATTCGAACTGGATCCACCCCGAAGCGTTCCACATGGCATTCAGGGCGCTGTAGTAGGGTATGGTCAGGAAATTCAGGGCCGCCAGGAACATCCCCTTGAAAAAGCTGTTTTTACGGCTTACAGCAATGACCTGCCGGGGTTTCTGCTTCTGTTTGCGCGCCAGGGTAAAGAAGTAAATGGCGAAAAAGGCAAAAACGGCAATGGCCGCTTTCTGAATCCAGACAATGACTTCCGGGTGTCGGAAGAGGAATTTGGAGATGAGGACCGCCACATAGGCCTGCAGGACTATCATGGTGGAAACCCCCAGGCTGAAGATGATCCCGTTCGCTTTACCCTTTTCCACACTCACCTTGGCCGCATTCATGTTGAGCAGCCCTGGTGGCACTGTAGCCATAAACGCCGCGGAAAAAGTGGCAAAAAACAACGTGAGCAAATGGGTCATTTTGTATGCGGGCTGAAACTGAGATAGGTGATGGCCTTCCCCATTTCAAGATACTGTTTTTCGTAAAATGTCTGGATCTGGGTTACTTCCGGCGGGGCGCCCTCCAGGCGGTAAATGTCGTGGTTGGCATAGAAAATGGGCAGGCCGAGGCCCTGGAGCAGGCCCAGGGTATAGCCGTGCATGAACTCGCTGTCTGTCTTCAGGTGGACCTTTCCCCCGGGAGCCAGGATGGTGCGGTACCGCTCCAGGAAAACGGCGTTGGTCATCCGGTGCTTGGTACGCTTGTATTTGATCTGGGGGTCCGGGAAGGTAATCCAGATTTCCGCCACTTCCCCAGGGGCAAAAACCCGGTCTATGAGTTCAATATGGGTCCTTAGAAACGCCGCATTGGGCAGGGGTTCTTCCAGGGCTGTTTTGGCACCCCTCCAGATCCGGGCCCCTTTGATGTCTACCCCGAGGTAGTTCACCCCCGGGTTGCGCCGTGCAAGGGCGAGGGTATAATCCCCCTTGCCGCACCCCAATTCCAGTACAATGGGGTTGGCATTGCCAAAATGGTCCTGCCACCTGCCCCGTAAGGGAAAGGTGCGTTCCAGGACTTCCTGCCTTGGGGGCTGGATGACATTCGGAAAGGCTTCATTGTCCCTGAACCGGCGGAGTTTGTTCTTGCTGCCCATCTGTTAAGCGGTTAGTTCCGTGCAAAAGTATGAAAATACTGCTGCCGGGAAGGCCCGCTCCTATCAGGCGGCGGGGGCTTTTTCCAGGGTAAAGGAGAACTCGCTGCCCACATCGACCACGCTTTCCACGTAGATCTTTTCGTTATGGGCCTCTATGATATGTTTTACGATGGACAGGCCCAAACCGCTCCCCCCTTCTTTGCGGCTACCGCTTTTATCTACCCTGTAGAAGCGCTCGAAAAGGCGGGTGAGGTGTTGCTCGGCAATCCCCTCGCCGTTATCGGTAACGCGGACGATGACCTTGTTCTTGATCAGGTTCTCCACGCTTACCTCCGTGGTGCCGTCCTCATGGCCGTATTTGATGGAATTCACTACCAGATTGGTCAGCACCTGCTGGATTTTTTCCCGGTCGGCATAGACCATAACGGGCTCCTTGTAATCCATGTCGAAGACCAGGGAAATTCCTTTTTTGGAGGCTTTCATTTCCAGGAGGTCGAAGACGTTTCGGATGAGTTCAATCATGTCGAAGGCCTCCTGTTCCAGGTGCATGTCTCCTATTTCCAGCTTGGTAATCAGGTCCAGGTCCTTGATGATATAAATGAGGCGTTCCACCCCCTTGGCGGCCCGCTGCAGGTATTTCCGACGCACCCGTTTATCTTCCAGGGCGCCGTCCAGCAGGGTATGGATATACCCTTGCACCGTAAAGAGGGGGGTTTTAAGCTCGTGGGAAACATTGCCGAGGAACTCCTTCCGATACTCCTCCCGGATGCGAAGGGTGTCGATCTCCACTTTTTTGCCCTGGGCGAATTTCTCGATCTCCTCGGTGAGGGTTTTCATGTCCGTGGTAATGGGGGCCGAAGCCAGGGAAGAAGACTCCAGAAGGGCCACATCGTCGTAAATCTGCTTGATGCGGCGGTAAATAAACTTTTCGGCCCGTACCTGGATGATCAGGAAGGCGATCCCGAAGGTCAGGGCCACCATGCCCACGGCGGCATACCAGTACTGGAGCAGCACCCCTTCAAGGAGCATCCATAGGAGGAAGGCCGACCCCAAAAATACAGCAATCAGGGTGGCAGAACGCAGCGCAAAACGATAGGATTTGCGGATTTGCGCCGGCATTACTGGACGAATTTATAACCTACCCCTTTGACGGTCTTAAAATGGTCCTCCCCGATTTTCTCCCGCAATTTCCGGATATGCACATCTATGGTGCGGCCTCCAACCACTACTTCCTGTCCCCAGACCTTGTCGAGGATCACTTCGCGTTTGAATACCTTGTCGGGTTTGGAGGCCAGCAGGGCCAGCAGCTCGAATTCCTTCCGGGGCAGGATGAGTTCCTCCCCCTTGTTGATCACTTTGTACTCCTCCCGGTTGATGACGAGTTTGCCCACCTTGAGCACATCCTCCGGGGCATCCCCATCGCGGCGGTAGCGCCTGAGCAGGGCCTTGACCTTGCTCAGCAACACCTTGGGTTTGATGGGTTTGGTAATGTAATCGTCCGCCCCGGCGTCGAAACCTGCAACCTGGGAATAATCCTCGCTGCGCGCGGTCAGGAAAGTGATGATGGTATTCTCCAGCCCCCGGGTACCGCGAATGGCCTCACATGCCTCTATCCCGTCCATCTCTGGCATCATCACGTCCAGGATGATCAGGTGGGGTTGCTTCTTGATGGCCTTCTCCACCCCTTCTGCGCCGTTCTTGGCAGTAAATACCTGGTACCCTTCGGAAGTGAGGTTGTATTTGAGGATTTCCAGAATATCCGGTTCGTCATCGACCAGTAGAATCTTGATATCCTGATTCTTCATGAAAAGGGGGTTTTAAAGGTTGATCCTTTCAAAAATACAGAAAAACCGCAAGGGGCATTTTTCCTTAACCTGAATTTAAAATGCATAACGATTTGATAATCTTGCAGAGCGGCTTATTCCCACATTTTGCATTTCATCGAAAATTCGGGAATTTTCCGACAGCCACCTGCGTTGGGCGGCCAAAAATTATATCTTTGTGGCACGTCGTTTGTGAGGAGTTCAGTATGAAGCACTTATACACCCTGCTTTTCTTCTTTATGGTTTCAGCCGGTTTTGCTCAAAGCCAACCGGACCGGGGGGAAATTGAAGGCTTCAAACTCTTTCCCAACCCTGCCACAGCGGGCAAAGTCCAGATTGTAACGGCGAATAATGCCCCTAAAAACATCCGCATCTACGACGTGCTCGGAACCCCGGTCCTGGAAACGACCCTTATGGGGACGGAGCTGAATATTACCGGGCTGGATGCCGGGGTTTACCTCATTCAGGTCTTCGAAAAAGACAAGGTTGCCACCCGCAAGCTGATCGTCCGCTAAGGATTCCATTCGACAAAATGCAGGAAATATCGGTGAACGGCACAGTGCCTGAACCCTTACCTACATTTTCCGAAGTTTCACAACAAATACTCCCATTCCCCGAAGGCGTGTACTAATTTTAAGGTGTTGATCCCAAATCAATACCCTGAATGAAGTACCTCTACCTCTTGCTTTTTGCGATGGGGACCTTTGTGCTCTCGGCCCAGCAGGCGGACCCCGCCCCGGGTGCCAGGGAGGCTTCATTTACCCTGAGCCCCAACCCCGCCAGCGGCGACGTCGTATTCATCTCCGGCGGAACTAATGCTCCCAAAACCATCCGCATTTACGACCTGTTCGGGAAGGTGGTCCTGCAGCGCAGGCTCCAGGATAATTCCCTGCCCATCCACCCATTGGTACCCGGTGTCTACATGGTGCAGATAGAACAAGGGGCCAACCGGGTTACGCGCAAACTCGTGGTACGCTAACCAGACCCGTCTACCTTCGCCCCTATTTGGCTATTTTTGCGCCAAGACTGTGGCATGGAACCCCAACCTATATTCGATATAGACTCCCCCGCAACATTCCGGGATCTGGCCCTGGAGACCTTTGCCCTGCAATACCGGGAAGTACCGGTATACCGGGAATTCTGTGACCACCTGAAGCGGTCCCCGGCCCGGGTAAGGAGCATAGAAGACATTCCGTTTTTGCCCATTTCCATGTTTAAGTCCAGAGAGATCCTGGCCCAGGGGAAACAACCGGAAACCGTCTTTCAGAGCAGTGGCACCACGGGGATGACCCGCAGCCGGCACCTCGTGGCCGACCTCAGCCTATACCAACAGAGTTTTACCCAGGGTTTTAAGGCGTTCTACGGCAACCCGTCGGATTGGTGTATCCTGGCGCTGCTTCCCTCCTACCAGCAACAACCGGGCTCCTCCCTGATCTATATGGCAGACCACCTCATCCGCCAGTCTGCGAACCCTATGAGCGGGTATCTGCCGGCCGAGCCCAAGCGGGCTGCCGATATCCTCTTAAAAGCCGACGGGGCAGGCCAGAACGTGCTCCTTATTGGCGTTTCCTACGCCCTGCTGGACCTGGCCCGTTCTTTCCCCATGAAACTCCACCATACGGTGGTCATGGAAACCGGAGGGATGAAGGGTCGGGGCCAGGAACTGGTCCGGGAGGCCCTGCACGAGAGGCTGTGCTCCGGGCTGGGCGTGGAAGCCATCCACTCCGAATACGGTATGACCGAACTGCTTTCCCAGGCGTATTCCCAGGGCAGGGGGCTCTTCCGTACCCCCCCGTGGATGCAGGTTCGCATACGGGACACCGAAGACCCGTTATCCCTGGTCCCGGACGGCAAAACGGGCGGGATAGATATCATTGACCTCGCCAACAAGTATTCCTGCAGTTTTATTGCCACACAGGACCTGGGGAAGAAGACCGCCAATGGCCATTTCGAAGTATTGGGAAGATTCGACCATTCGGATATCCGCGGGTGCAACCTGCTGATGCTGTAACTCCCGCAGCCGAAGGGATGAGACGGCCTACTCGAATACGAGGACGAAGTAGTTCTTTTTACCCCTTTGCAGGAGTACAAAGCGGTCGCTGATCAGGTCGCTTGCCGTAAGCGTGTAGGCTTCATCAACCTTGGTCTTGTTTACTGAAATGGCATTCTGGCCGAGCTCCCGGCGGGCTTCGCCATTGGATTTTAGGAACCCCGTCTTGGCAGACAGGGCGGCAATCATGTCCATACCCCCGTCCAGTTCCAACCGGCTAAGACTGGCCTGGGGCACCCCCTCGAAGACCTCCATAAAGGTGTCCTGATCCAGGCCCTTGAGGGCTTCGGCCGTAGCCTTCCCGAAGAGGATGGTACTGGCGGCCTCCGCCCGCTCATAGTCCTCCCGGGAGTGGACCATGGTGGTAATTTCCATGGCCAGGCGCCGCTGCAGGGCGCGCTGGTGGGGGGCATCCCTGTGGGATGCCACCAAAGACTCAATCTCCTCCCGTCCCAGGAAGGTGAAAATCTTGATATACTTCTCGGCGTCCTCGTCCGAGGTATTGAGCCAGTATTGGTAAAACTTGTAGGGTGAGGTCCGGTGGGCATCCAGCCAGATGTTGCCACTTTCTGTCTTCCCGAATTTCGTGCCGTCGGCCTTGGTAATGAGCGGGCAGGTCAGGGCATAACCCTTCCCGGAATCGATCCTCCGGATGAGCTCCGTCCCGGTGGTGATGTTCCCCCACTGGTCGCTCCCTCCCATCTGAAGGGTGCAGTCGTGGGTGCGGTAGAGGTGCAGGAAATCGTATCCCTGAACCAGCTGGTAGGAGAACTCGGTAAAGGACATCCCCTCGGCGGAATCCTCCGACAACCGCTTGCGGACGGAGTCCTTGGCCATCATGTAGTTCACGGTGATATGCTTCCCGATGTCCCGGATAAAATCCAGGAAACTCAGGGGCTTCATCCAATCGTAGTTGTTTACCAACAGGGCTGCGTTGGGGGCATCGCTCTCAAAGTCCAGGAAGCGGGCCAGTTGCCCCTTTATGGCTTCCTCGTTCATGCGGAGGGTGGTTTCATCCAACAGGTTCCGCTCGGCCGATTTGCCCGAGGGGTCCCCGATCATTCCCGTAGCCCCGCCTACAAGGGCGATGGGCCGGTGCCCGGCCAGCTGGAAATGGCGCAGCATCATCACGCCTACCAGGTGCCCGATATGGAGGGAATCCGCCGTGGGGTCTATCCCCACATAGGCCGAGTGCATCCCGCTGAGCAGGTGCTCTTCCGTGCCGGGCATGATATCGTGCAACATCCCCCTCCAGGTCAGTTCTGAAACAAAATTGGAAACCATAACCTCATTTTAAAGCCCAGCAAAGATACAGAAATCGTCCGCTTCGGGAGGCCCCACGGGCCATATCATTCCCAGAATCGCTACTTTTGGGCCATGGAACTGGTAACGGGCGCAACGGGCTTGCTGGGCAGCCACCTCACCCTGGAGTTACTCCGCTCCGGGGCAACCGTCCGGGCGGTATATCGCCATGACGGGCGAAGGGAACAAACCGTGCAGCGTTGGCTGGATGCAAACCCTGCAAATGCTGCCTTACTTTCCCGCCTGGAATGGGTGCATGGCGATATCCTGGACCTGCCCTTCCTGGAAACCGCCCTGACCGGGATCCAAACCGTATTCCACTGTGCCGCCCTGGTCAGCTTCGACCCATCCCAGGAGGCGGCCCTGCTGAAAACCAATTGGGAAGGCACGCGCAACATGGTCAACACGGCCCTGTATGCCAAGGTGGAGGCCTTCTGCCATGTCAGTTCCATTGCCACGGTAGACGGTACGGCCGAAGTCCTTACCGAATCCGACACCTGGGACCCTGCGCGCACCAACGGGTATGCCACCAGCAAATACCTGGGGGAAATGGAGGTCTGGCGCGGCAGCCAGGAGGGCCTGCAGACTCTTATTGTAAACCCGGGGGTCATCTTCGGGCCCGGGAACTGGGATGAGGGGAGCGGGCGCTTCTTTAGCCGCGTTGCCGGCGGCCTTCGGTATTACCCCCCTGGGGGTACGGGATTTATAGGCCTGGATGACACCGTCCGCTGCATCCTGGCCCTGGTTCAAAAAAAAATGTACCGGCAGCGCTTCCTGCTGGTAAGCGAAAACCTTAGCTATCGATCCGTTTTGGTAACCATTGCCCGCAACCTGGGGGTGCGCCCCCCTTCCCGGCCGCTGCACCGGTGGCACCTGGAGTTGTTATGGCGGCTGGATTGGGCCCGGCATCGCCTCACGGGCAGCCCGCGTCAACTCAGCCGGGGTATGGCCCGCCACATGGGAGGACCTGGCAGATATGGTAATAAAAAAGTCAGGGAAGCCCTGGGGTACTCTTTTCAACCTATGGAGGAGGTCATAGCGGCCTGCGCAACGGCATTCAAAAAAGACAGGCCCGTAGGCTGACTACTCCTGAGGCGGGTTTTCCTCCTGCTGGTCCGAAGCCGACCGGCCACCCCGGATGACCTCCGTAATACTGTCCTTGTATTTCAGGATGCGCGCCTCCAGGGCCTCGTAAATCTGTTGGTATTCCACCGGGTTGGAAGCATAATAGAGGTCGCTCTGGGCAAACTGGAGACTGTCTATGCCGTACTTCTCATAGATAAAGGGCATAACCCGGATATCGTTTTGCTCCAGGACGTTGGGGTAATTCCCCTCGATGGCATCCATGACCGAAAGGTCGAAGAGGATATCGGTCATCTGCGCATTGGGAATGAGGTCCTGTGGGGGCTCCATCAGCTTCTCCCCACAGGAAACGAAGATCAATAAGGTCCCTATGGCTATCAGGTATCGCATCAGCGGTCGAATTCGAGTCTCATGGCATGGCTCTCGTCCGAGAGCGTGCCCTGGCTGTAGGCCAGGTGGCCATTGACAAAGGTATGCATTACCCGGGAACGGAAACGCTGTCCCTCAAAGGGGGACCAGCCGCACTTGTACAGGATGTTGGCGGGTTCCACGGTCCAGGGCAGGTCCGTACGCACGGCCACCAGGTCTGCGTAATACCCCTCCCTGAGGTAGCCGCGCCTGTCGATGTCGAAGAGAATGGCCGGGTTGTGGCACATTTTTTCCACGAGCCGCTCCACAGGCAGTACCCCGTCCAGGTGCTTTTCCAGCAGGGCGGGCAACACATGCTGTACCAGTGGCCCTCCGGAGGGGCACTCCAGGTAAGGGTTTGCCTTTTCTTCCAGGGTATGGGGAGCGTGGTCCGTAGCCAGGACGTCGATGCGGTCGTCCAGGACCGCCTCCCAAAGCGCACTGCGGTCTTCTGCGGTCTTGACCGCGGGATTCCACTTAATGCGGCTGCCCTTGTCCTGGTAGTCCGCATCGGAGAACCAGAGGTGGTGGACACAGGCTTCGGCTGTAATCTTCTTTTCTGCCAGGGGAATATCGTTGCGCAACAAGGAGGTTTCCACCCCGGTGGAGAGGTGGAAGACATGCAGGCGGGCCCCGGTTTCCTCAGCCAGGGCAATGGCCCGGCTGGAAGAGAGGTAGCAGGCCTCCGCACTGCGGATGATCGGGTGCAGGTGCATGGGGATATCCGTCCCGTATTCCGCCTTGAAGCGCTCCGTATTGGCGCGGATGGTCTGCTCATCCTCACAGTGGGCGCAGATCACTAAGGGGGTACTGCGGAAGATCCGTTCAAGTACCTGCTGGTCGTCTACCAGCATATCCCCCGTGGAGGATCCCAGGAAGAGTTTAATATTGGAGGTAGCACGGGGGTCCAGTCGTTTGATCTCTTCCAGGTTGTCATTGGTGCCCCCAAAGGGAAAGGCATAATTGGCAAACGAGGACCGGGCGCCCATGGCAAACTTCTCCTCGAGCCGCTCAATGGTAGTGGTCTGAGGCTTGGTGTTGGGCTGTTCCATAAAAGATGTAACACCCCCGGCCACTGCTGCGCGGCTTTCAGAGCGGATATCGCCCTTATGGGTAAGCCCCGGCTCCCTGAAATGGACCTGGTCGTCTATGAGGCCCGGCAGGAGGTAGTGCCCCTCCAGGTCCAGGACCATCGCGCCTGGGTCGGAAATGTCCCGGTCTATCCGGCTAATAAAACGGTCCTCGATAAGCAGGTCTGCGGCCTCGGTTCTCCCTTCGTTGACCAAAAGGGCATTTTTAAGTAGTGTACGTTTCATTTTAAAATCCATTTTTTTTTAATAGGCTGCGGAACTTCATCCCCATCACCCCGAAAACGGCCTCCCAGATGATGGTCTTACTCATTTTGGACTGCCCCTTTTCCCGGTCTGTGAAAACGATGGAAACCTCGTCCAGCCGGAATCCCTTTTTATAGGCCCGGTACTTCATCTCAATCTGGAAGGCATACCCCACAAACCGAACCTGGTCCAGGTCTATGGCTTCCAGCACCTTCCGGTTATAGCAAACAAAGCCCGCAGTGGGGTCGTGCACGCGCATGCCCGTTACAATCTTGACATAGATAGAGGCCCCGTAGGAGAGCAATACCCGGTGCAGGGGCCAGTTCACGACATTCACCCCTTTTTTATAGCGCGACCCGATGGACATATCGGCCCCATTCAGGCAGGCCCGGTGCAGGCGTGGCAGGTCTGTGGGGTCGTGGGAAAAATCCGCATCCATCTCAAAAATAAAGGGATAATCCCGTTCCAGGGCCCATTTAAACCCGTGGATGTACGCCGTCCCCAACCCGGTTTTTCCCTGCCGGCGCTCCAGGTGGAGCCTCCCGGGGAATTCATCCTGGAGCTGGGCTACCCGGTTTCCGGTGCCGTCCGGGGAATCATCGTCTACAATCAGGACGTCGTATGCCCGTGGCAGGTCAAAAACGGCGCGAATAATCGCCTCGATGTTTTCGATCTCATTAAAGGTAGGGATGATTACCAGTCCTTCTGCCATAGTTTCGGGTTTAGGGGCAAAAATACCACTTTTAAGCCCTTTTGCAGGCCTCCTGCCCAATTTTGTAACTCCGGGAATACCCCTTTTTTGTACCTTTGGCCCAACGCCGGTACCTATGAGACAACAACTTCCCCGGGTCCTGTTACTTGCGCTCGGGTGCTTGCTGCTGCTGAACCTCTTCCAGGCCTATTTCACCGGACTCCTGTACGACGAGGCCTACTACTGGTACTATGCCCAGAACCCGGCCTGGGGGTACTTCGACCACCCGCCCATGGTGGCCTGGATGATCTGGGCCGGCATCCAGGTTTTTCCCGGGGAATTGGGCGTCCGCCTGCTGAGCTGCCTGGCCGGAACGGGCACACTGCTTCTGCTGTGGCGCCTGACCGACCACCCCGCCAAAAACAAACACCCCTGGCCCTTATTGTTGTGGCTGGTCTCCATTGTTCTGATGCACGCATATGGGTTCCTGAGTTTGCCGGATACCCCCCTGCTCTTTTTTACAGCCCTTTTCCTGTGGACCTACCGCAGGTTCCTGCAGGCACCCTCGCGTTGGTTCCTGTTGCTGGGGCTGGTCATGGCAGCCCTGATGTACAGCAAGTACCACGCCGCCCTTGTGATCCTCTTTACCCTGGCATCCAACCCCCGCCTGCTGCGCAACCCCTGGGCCTGGGCGGCAGTGGGCATTTCCCTGGTTGCCTATGCCCCCCACCTGTACTGGTTGTTCGACCACGACTTTGTCTCGGTGCGCTACCACCTATTCGAACGCCCCAACCAACCCTATAATTTCACCAAGTTCACAGCCGGGTATCTTGTAAACCTGCTCGCCCTTTTTGGCCTTACTTTTCCGTGGGTGTACCTGGCCCTGTTCCGTTTCAGGCCTGCAGACCGCTTTGAGAAGGCCTTGCAATACCTCGCCTGGGGGGTGTTGCTCTTTTTCCTGATTTCGAGTTTCCAGCGCCGCGTACAGACCCAGTGGCTCATTGTGACCTGCATCCCATTGGCCCTGATCGTAGGCCAGGCCCTGGCCCGGCAACCCGGTTGGAGCAAATGGATTAAACGCGCGGCCATTGCCAACCTGGTGGTGCTGGGGTGGCTCCGCCTGGGGCTGGCTTACCCTCCCCTTTTCCCGGTTTACTTCGAGGCACATGGGAACAAAGCCTGGGTAGTGCGCTTGTCCGAAGTGGCAGGCGACGCCGAGGTTGTCTTTGAAAACTCCTACCGGCTGGCCTCCATGTATGGGTTCTACAGCGGCAGGCCCTCTTTCAGCCTCAACAACGTGTACTACCGAAAAAACCAGTATTCCATAGACGGGTCCGAGGCCTGGATGCAAGGCCGGAAGGTCTTGTTTATCCCAAAGGTGGCCACCTCGGGGGAACGCTCCTATACCGATGCCCGGGGCCGGCTCCGCTATGGCAATATCATGGATCCCTTTACCAGTTATCGGCAACTTCGGGCCCAAATCCTCCCTGAAGCGCCTGCACCACAGGACGGCACCTATACGTTTTCGCTTATCAATCCGTACCCGGAACCCGTACCCCTGGATTCACTGCGGTTTGGCATCGCCCTGCTGGATGCCTACAAAGAAGTGCAAAAGGTGCAGCCCATTACCCCGGAAGGTCCCATTCCCACTGGGCTCCTGAACCCCGGGGATACCCTCCGGTTCACATTCAGAAAACCGGCATCCGGGCAAGACACCCGCTACCTTAGGGCCGTGGTCAGCAAGAAGGGTTTTAATTGGGGGCTCAATGGTATCCCCCAGAAAATAGCTGAATAATGGAGGCTGTAGCCAGATATATCGAATCTACAGACTGGATTAGCGCAATCTTCCTGCTGGGCCTGCTTTTGCTGGTTTTTGCGAAAGGCTTGTTCTACAGCCGCTTCCTGACCTTTGTTATCCTTCCCTTTAACAATAAATATATCATCCTGAATAATAAAAAGGGGAAGCTCCTAAGCGGGTTCCACCTTTCCCTAAGCCTGTTTCAGTGGCTCAACCTCAGCCTGTTCGGGTACTTTGCCCTGCAGGCCCTGGTCCCCGATTCCGGGCAGTGGGACCCTTTGGTCCTGTTTTTTATCCTTTTCGGGGCCCTTCTGGGTTTCACCCTTGCCAAACTCCTGCTGCAGTTGGCCTGCGGGTACCTTTTCGACAATACCAAAATGATTTCCTATCTGGTTTTCCAGAAATGGTCGTACCTGAATTACAGCACCCTGGTTCTCTTCCCGGTGAACCTCCTGCTGACTTACCTGTTCCCGGGTTCAAAAGCACTGGTACTGATAGGGGTTATCCTCCTGTTTGCCGTGAATATCACGGGTTGGGCGAACATCCTGAAAATTCATCAAAAAGTGATCTCGGCCCAGTTTTTCTATTTTATTTTGTACCTTTGCGCACTTGAAATTGCTCCAGTTCTGATCGTAACAAACTTGGTAAACGCTTGATAGTATGAAGGTAAAGACGATTCTGGTCTCGCAGCCGGAGCCAAAAATGGAAAACAGCCCTTATCTCCGGCTCATCGAAAAGGAGAAGGTCAAGGTAGACTTCAGGCCGTTTATCCACGTGGAAGGCGTTGATGCCAAAACGGTGCGCCAGCAAAAGATCGATCTCGCCAAATTCACCGCCATCATCCTGACCAGCCGCAACTCGGTAGACCACTTCTTCCGGATTGCAGAGGAGATGCGCTTCAAGGTGCCGGATACCATGAAATATTTCTGCCAGTCCGAAGCGGTGGCCTACTACCTGCAGAAATACGTCGTGTACCGCAAGCGGAAAATCTATGTGGGGAAGCGCAACTTTATAGACCTGGCGCCCCTTTTCAAGAAATACAAGGATGAGGAGTACCTGCTGCCCTCTTCGGACGTGCTGAAGCCCCAGGTGCCCGAAACACTGGAAAAGGCGGGTATCCGCTGGACGCGCGGTATTTTCTACAAAACCGTTATCAGCGACCTTTCCGACCTCAGGGATGTTTACTACGACATCCTGGTATTCTTCAGCCCTTCAGGCATCGAGTCCCTGCTGAAAAACTTCCCGGACTTCGAGCAAAACAACACCCGTATTGCCGTCTTCGGCAATTCCACGGTAAATGCCGCTACCGAAGCCGGGCTGCGGATCGACATTCAGGCCCCTACGCCGGAGACCCCTTCCATGACCATGGCATTGCAGAAATACATCAACCAGGTCAATAAGAAATAAGCCCTTTAAAGGGTTAAAAAAAAGCCTCCCCAAGTGGGAGGCTTTTTTTATATCAGAAGGCGTAGCGCTGCGGGCCGCCCCGCCGGATTTCCTCGCTGGCGTTGGCTTCGAACTTTTTAAAGTTTTCCCGGAAGGCATTGCTCAGCTTAAAAGCTGTTTTGTAGTAGGCCTCGTCATTATTCCAGGTAGCCCTCGGGCTCAGTACGCGTGTGGGCACCCCAGGGCACTCCCTGGGTTGCGCTACCCCGAACACCGAATGGATGTGGTAGGTGTCGTAGGTGTACAAGCCCAGCTGGCCACTGAGGGCGGCATGGATCATGGCCCGGGTATACTGGAGCTTCATCCGCGTTCCAACCCCATAAGGACCTCCGGTCCACCCGGTATTCACCAGCCAGACGTTGGTCCCGGCTTCTTTCATTTTCCGGCTCAGCATCTCGGCATAGACGGTTGGGTGAAGGGGCATAAAGGGGGCTCCAAAGCAGGCGGAAAAGGAAGGGACTGGCTCATCTACCCCGGCTTCCGTACCCGCCACCTTGGCCGTGTATCCGGATATAAAGTGATATGCCGCCTGACTGGGGGTAAGCCTGGAAATGGGAGGCAAGACCCCAAAGGCATCGGCGGTTAAAAAAAAGATATGCTTGGGGTTCTGCCCAATGGACGGCTCCCGGCGGTTCTCAATATGGTAGAGCGGATAACTCACCCGGGTATTCTGCGTAATAGTGGTATCTGCAAAATCGACCGCTCCTTTGGTGTCCAGAATAACATTTTCGAGGATGGCACCCTTTCGGATGGCCCCGTAAATCTCAGGTTCGTTTTCGGCACTGAGGTTTATGACTTTGGCGTAGCAGCCCCCTTCAAAATTAAAGACGGTATTTTCTGCCGTCCAGCCGTGTTCGTCGTCGCCTATGAGTTCCCGGTTGGGGTCGGTGGAAAGCGTGGTCTTACCCGTGCCCGAAAGCCCGAAGAAAATGGCGGTTTCCCCGTTCTCCCCTACATTGGCAGAGCAGTGCATCGGCAGGGTGTTCTCAAAAACAGGGAGGATAAAGTTCAAAGCCGAAAAAATACCCTTCTTGATTTCCCCGGTATATCCCGTACCCCCAATGAGTGCGATTTTCCGCGTAAAGTTCAGGATGGCGAAATTGTGCTGGCGGGTACCGTCCACCTCCGGGTTGGCGTGGAAGCCCGGGGCGTTGATCACGGTCCATTCGGCGTCGAAACCTTCGAGTTCGCGCTCCGTTGGCCTGATGAACATATTGTAGGCAAACAGGTTGGACCAGGGGTACTCATTGATCACCCGTATACCCATGCGGTAATTCGGGTCTGCGCAGGCAAAACAATCGCGCACAAACAGCTCCCGTCCGCCCAGGTAAGCCACCACCTTGTCGTAGAGGCGGTCGAAGGCTTCCGGCTCAAAAGGGATATTCACCGGGCCCCACCAGACCTTGTCCTCGGTAATGGCGTCTTTAACGATGAAGCGGTCCTGGGGGGAACGTCCCGTAAACTCCCCGGTGTTCACCGCCAAAGCGCCGGAATCCGCCTCCCGGCCCATTCCCTTTTCAATAGTTATTTCATGCAATTCGTCTGCGGAAAGCTGGTAACGTACCTTGTCCGATACAATCCCGTAGGATTCCAGCGAAATCGTTTTCGTATCCGAAGCGGATGAACTCATACTATGGTGATTTTTGTGGTGCAAAGGTCATAAAATTTCGCCTGTTGATGGCCATATCCAGCAATTTGTTAGGTCAATGGCCTAAAAACACGATAAAGCAGCCAGAGCCATCCGGAAATCAACAGGGCGCCCCCTACCGGAGTGATCAAGGCTATTGAACTGAAATCCAAACCGGTGAGGGACTGGGTGCTAAGGGCGTATATGGAAAAAGAGAAACAGAGGACCCCGGCCGTAATGAGCCGGAAAATGATCCTGGTATCCTGAAGCCGAAGGTCCTTTTGCGCGCCCAGGAAAAGGAGGAACAGGGCATGGTACATCTGGTATTGCACCCCGGTTCGGAAGCTCTCCAGGGCCTCCGTTGGGAGGGCGTCTTTCAGGGCATGGGCACCCATTGCGCCGAGGACCACGGCGAGTAGCCCGAAGAGGGCGCCGGTCATCCATATTGTTTTGTTCATAACTCTCATGCAATATTTTTTTACAAATGTAACAATTGATACCTTCGTGTTTACCAAACCAAAAGTACTATGCCGAGACGTATTCTGGTGATCGGGGCAGGAAAGTCCGCCGCCTATTTGTTGCATTACCTGTTGGAGCAGGCCCAGGCCGAGGACCTGGAGGTGGAAATTGCAGACAAGACCGTAGACCACCTGCCCGAAACCATTGCCCGCCACGAAAGGTGCCGGGTACGGTCATTGGACATCTCCGATGAACAGGCCCGCAGGGCCGCTGTAAAGGAGGCTCGCCTGGTTATTTCCATGCTCCCCCCTTCCCTCCACCTGGAAGTGGCAAAAGATTGCCTCGCCTTTGGTAAAAACCTGGTAACAGCCTCGTATATCAGCGAGGGGATGCGCGCCCTTGACCAGGAAGTACGGGACAAGGGGCTGGTCTTTATGAACGAGATCGGGCTGGACCCGGGCATAGACCATATGAGTGCTATGCAGGTCATAGACCGCATCAAGGCCCGGGGCGGGAAAATGCTGCTCTTCGAATCCTTTACCGGGGGCCTTTTGGCGCCGGAAAGCGACAACAACCTGTGGAACTACAAGTTTACCTGGAACCCCAGGAACGTGGTCCTGGCCGGTCAGGGAGGGGCTGCCAAATTCATTCAGGAAGGGACCTATAAATACATCCCCTACCATAAACTCTTCCGCCGCACCGAGTTCCTGGAAATCCAGGGATACGGCACCTTTGAGGCGTATGCCAACCGGGACTCCCTGAGCTACCGGCTGGCCTACGGGTTGGAGAACGCACTAACCCTGTACCGCGGCACCATGCGACGGGTCGGGTTTTCACGGGCGTGGAATATTTTTGTCCAGTTGGGCATGACAGACGACAGCTACCGGATTGCCAATTCCAAAGGCATGTCCTACCGGGAGTTCGTCAACCTCTTCCTGCCCTACTCCCCAACCGACTCGGTGGAACTCAAGCTGCGCCACTACCTGAAGATAGACCAGGACGACATCATCTGGGGGAAACTGCTGGAGCTGAAGCTCTTTGACGCCAACCGTAAAATTCAGACCCCCAATGCCAGCCCGGCACAAGTGCTTCAGGAAATCCTGGAAGCCAGCTGGATGCTCAGCCCCGAGGACCGGGATATGATCGTGATGTACCACAAATTCGGGTACCTGCTGGACGGGAAAAAGTACCAGCTGGATTCGAACATGGTGGTCGTTGGGGAAAACCAGCGCCTCACGGCAATGGCCAAAACGGTTGGGCTGCCCGTGGCCATGGGGGCCCTGCTCATTCTCAACCAGCAGGTGAAAAAACCCGGGGTACAGATCCCCATACAGGCCGAAATCTACGAACCCGTCCTGAAAACCCTGGCGGAAAACGGTATCGCCTTCCGCGAATACGAAGTCCCCTACCTGGGCTACAACCCAGACTCGGTAGCCTCTTGAGCATCTGACGGATTGTGCTATCTTTAGCGGGAGAATACGGGTATGAAAGCAAACAAGGGCAACGTCCAGATAGACGGGATCGACAAAAAAATCCTGAGGTACCTCATGGAGGACGCTCGCAAACCCATCCTGGAAATTGCACGACATATCGGTATTTCCGGGGCAGCCATCCACCAACGCCTCCGGAAACTGGAAAAATCGGGCCTGCTGGCCGGATCCAAATTCGTGCTTAACCCCAAAGCGTTGGGATATACCACCATGGCTTACGTCGGCATTTTCCTGGACAAGGCCATGAGCAACCCCCAGGCCGTGAAAGCCCTGGAACAGATCCCGGAAGTGCTGGAATGCCACTACACCACGGGCAACTGGTCCATCCTTGTGAAAGTCCTCTGCAAAGACAACGAACACCTGATGTTCCTGCTCAACAAAAAAATCCAGCAAATTGAAGGGGTTTCCCGCACGGAAACCTTCATTTCGCTGGATCAGCAAATAGACAGGCAGATTGCCCTGTAGGCCACCCGGTTAGTCCCTGCCGCCAAAGACCTGCAACCCCCAGTATACCAGGGAGGCCAGGGAGCCGATAGCGGCTACTACGTAGGTCCTGGCAGCCCATTTCAGGGCATCTTCGGACCCTTTATATTCCTGTGGCGTCACCATATTCCGGCGCTTCAGCCAGGCCAGGGCCCGGTTGCTGGCGTCGTACTCCACGGGCAGGGTGATAAAACTAAAGAGAGTGGCAAAGCCCATCATTACAAGGCCCGCCACAGCCACCCAGAACCCAAGCCCCGCACCGGAAGCAGCCCCAAGGACCAGCCCGCCGACTACCACCCACATAGAAAGCCCGGAGGTCACACTAACCACCGGCACCAGTTTGGAGCGCATGGTAAGCCACTCATAGGCCTGGGCATGTTGCACGGCGTGGCCGCACTCGTGGGCAGCTACGGCTGCCGCAGCCGCATTGCGCTGGTGGTAGACCCCTTCACTGAGGTTTACCGTCTTGTTCTTCGGGTTGTAGTGGTCGGTAAGCATCCCGGCCGTACTCACCACCTTAACGTCGCGGATGCCGTGGTCCTGCAGCATTTTCTCTGCAATCTCGGCCCCGCTCATGCCATTTTGCAAATGCACCTTGGAGTAGTGGCGGAACTTGCTTTTGAGGCGTGCACTCACCAGCCAGCTCACCAGGGCTATGGCTCCAATCAGTATATAATATCCCATCATAAGGCAATAACTTTTGAATTAAATGTACGGCATGTATAGCAAAAATCCGGCCAGAGCGGCCGGATTTTGAAATGTGGGGTGTAAGGGCTGGAAACCTGACAGTATTGCCGGTCAGACCGTCGTATTTTCGACCAGGTCGAAGGCTTCGGCAATTTCGCGGTATACGATTTCGCCTTTAACGATATTCAGCCCCCGTGCCAGGGAAGCATCTTCCGCACAGGCCCGCTCCCAGCCCTTGTTGGCCAGGTCCAGGACGTACGGGAGGGTAACATTGGTAAGCGCCTTGGTGGAGGTATAGGGAACGGCCCCGGGCATATTGGCCACGCAGTAATGCACTACGTCGTCAATAATAAAGATGGGGTCTTCGTGGGTGGTGGGGCGCGAGGTTTCCACGCATCCGCCCTGGTCTACGGCCACATCCACGATAACCGCACCGGGGTGCATCAGCTTCAGCATGTCCCTGCGGATGAGTTTCGGGGCACGGGCTCCTTTCAGGAGGACCCCGCCTACCACCAGGTCGTGGGTGCGCAGGTGCTTCCGCAGGTTGTATTCGTTGGAATATTCGGTAACCACGTGGTTGGGCATTACATCGTTGACGTAGCGGAGGCGTTTCATGTTTACGTCCATAATGGTCACATGGGCCCCGAGCCCTGCTGCCATTTTGGCTGCCTGGATGCCCACTGTCCCGGCCCCGAGAACCAGAACCCTGCCGGGGGGTACCCCGGGGACTCCCCCGAGCAATACACCCTTCCCTTTTTTGGGTTTTTCCAGGTACTTGGCCCCTTGCTGGATGGCCATGCGCCCGGCTACCTCAGACATGGGGGTAAGCAGGGGCAGGCTGCCATCGGCGTCCTCCACGGTTTCGTAGGCGATGCAAACCCCCTTGCGGTCTATCATGGCCCGGGTAAGGGATTCACTGGAGGCAAAATGGAAGTAGGTGAAGAGGATCTGGCCCTTCTGCACCAGGTGGTACTCCTCTTCTATCGGTTCCTTTACCTTCACAATCATCTCGCTGAGGGCATAAACCTGCCCGATGGTATCCAGGATGTGGGCCCCCGCCTTTTTGTAATCGGCGTCCTGGAAGCCGCTGCCTTCTCCCGCACCCGATTGTACGTGTACCGTGTGCCCTTGCTGCACCAGTTCAAAAACCCCTGCAGGGGTCATCCCTACACGGCTCTCATTGTTCTTGATTTCTTTGGGAATTCCAATGACCATATCCGGTTGTTTACTGTTTGGTTGCTAAAATGGTGTGAAATATCGATTCGATACGAAAAAGTCGATGAAATGAGGGGGTGATGGGACAAAAATAATCTTTTATACAAAACTACCCCCTTCTTTTTGGGGGTATGACTTCTTCAATTTATAGTTTTCAACATTTTATCCACCAAAAAAAGGGGGCCAAAACGCCCCCTTTTAAAAACGGTTACAAGGTGTCCTATCCCACAATATTCACAATCCGCCCCGGTACTACAATAACCTTTTTGGGTGGACGCCCCTGGAGTTGCTCCCCGGTCCGGGAGTCTGCCAGGACGGCTGCCTCGATGTCCTCTTTGGATAGGTCCAGGGGCAGTTCCATGGTGAAGCGCACCTTTCCGTTAAAGGAAATGGGGTACTCCTTGGTGCTTTCCACCAGAAAAGCCGGGTTGAACTCCGGGTACGGGACATGGGCAATAGAGGTGGTGTGTCCGAGTTTATGCCAGAGCTCCTCCGCCATGTGGGGGGCATAGGGCTCAATTAGGATGGCCAGGGGCTCCAATACGGCCCGCTCGCGGCAATGCTGTGCGGTGAGCTCATTCACGCAGATCATAAAAGAAGACACCGAGGTATTAAAGGAAAAGGCCTGAATATCCTCCGTTACTTTTTTAATGGTCTTATGCAGGGTCTTGAGGTTCTGGGCAGAGGGTTCGCCCTCCAGGACTTCAAAGCTGCGGTCAGGCCCCTGGTGGTAAAGTTTCCAGAGTTTTTTCAGGAACCCGTATACCCCGCTAAGGCCGGCTGTGTTCCAGGGTTTGGACTGTTCCAGCGGCCCCAGGAACATCTCGTAGAGGCGCAAGGCATCGGCCCCATACTCCTCGCAGATCTGGTCCGGGTTGACCACGTTGTACTTGGACTTGGACATTTTCTCGACCTCCCGGTCCACTTTGAACACCCCGCCTTCGGTACGGAACTCGGCTTCTGCGAACTGGGGCTGCCATTTCCGGATGGCTTCGGGGTCTATCTCGTCCGAGGCGTTAACCAGGTTGGCATCTACCCGGATGGGTTCGGTCTGTTCCCCTTTGGCCAGGCCACTGCTCAGGTAGATCTGGGTGCCGGCCTTCCTGTGGATAAATGCACTGGTCCCCAGGATCATCCCCTGGTTGATGAGTTTGCGGGCATATTCGTCCGTGGGCACCCAGCCGCGGTCGTACATGAATTTCTGCCAGAAGCGGGAGTAGAGCAAATGCCCCGTGGCGTGTTCGCTGCCGCCTATGTAGACATCCACGTCCTTCCAGTAGCCAATGGCCTCAGAGGAAACCAGGGCCTGCTCGTTGTCCGGGTCCATATACCGGTTAAAGTATTGGGAACTCCCAGCCCACCCGGGCATGGTGTTGAGCTCCAGGGGGAAGACGGTCTTGTGGTCTATGCGGGCGTTCTCGGTAACGGTTTCCGCCTCGGTATCCCACGCCCAGCGGGTGGCGTTGCCCAGGGGCGGTTCCCCCGTTTCCGTGGGTAGGTATTTTTCCACCCCCGGCAGTTCCAGCGGGAGGCAGTGCTCCGGGATCAGGTGGGGCAGGCCTTCGGCGTCGTAATACACCGGGAACGGCTCCCCCCAGTAGCGCTGGCGGCTGAAGACCGCATCGCGCAGGCGGTAATTAATCGTACCCTTGCCCAGGCCTTTGGCCTCAAGGGCTTCTATAACCTTCATGGCAGCTTCCTTCTGACCCAGGCCGCTGATAAAGCCGGAGTTGGCGATTACCGCATTTTGTTTGTCTTCATAGGCCTCCTCCTCCACAGATACCCCTTCGAAGATATTGGGGATGGGGATCCCGAAATGGCGGGCGAAGTCGTAATCGCGCTGGTCCCCGCATGGAACAGACATTACCGCTCCCGTACCGTACCCGGCCAGGACGTAGTCCCCGATCCAGACCGGCACGGCCTCCCCGGTAAGGGGGTGGGTGGCGTAAGCTCCTGTAAAGGCGCCTGACACGGTTTTCACGTCGGCCATCCGTTCCCGTTCCGAGCGGCGGGCAGTAGCGACCACATAGGCCTCCACCTCGTCCTTTTGCTCTGGGGTGGTAATCTTGCCTACCAGCTCGTGCTCCGGGGCCAGGGTCATGAAACTCACCCCGAAAATGGTGTCCGGGCGGGTGGTAAAGACCTCGATATCGAAGGCTTCCTGCCCCGGGCCAGGCTGTGTTTTAAAGGTCACTGAAGCCCCCTGGGAGCGGCCAATCCAATTGGTTTGAGCATCCTTAAGTGGCTGGGGCCAGTCTATGCCCTGCAACCCGTCCAGCAGGCGCTGGGCATAGGCGGTAATCCGCATGCTCCACTGGGTCATCTTCTTGCGCACCACCGGGAAACCACCACGCTCTGACACCCCGTTCACCACCTCGTCATTTGCCAGGACCGTGCCCAGTTCCGGGCACCAGTTTACCTCGGCTTCGGCCAGGTAAGTGAGGCGGTATTTAAGCAACATCCGTTGTTTTTCGGCGGCGGAAAAGGCCTTCCATTGTCCGGCACTGAATTCGGGGGTGTCCGCATCGCAGGCAGCCCGAACCCCTTGGTTTCCTGAGGCCTCGAACCGCTCCACAAGCGTACTTACCGGTTCCGCCCGGTCTGCCTCCCTATTGTACCAGGAGTCGAAGAGCTGCATGAAAACCCATTGGGTCCACCGGTAGTATCGGGGCCTGGAAGTACGTACCTCCCGGGACCAATCGTAAGAGAAACCGATGGCGTCCAGTTGTTCCCGGTACCGGCTGATGTTCGCCTCGGTAGTCACCGCCGGGTGCTGGCCGGTCTGGATGGCGTATTGCTCTGCCGGCAACCCGAAAGAGTCGTACCCCATGGGCTGCAGGACGTTGTAGCCCTGGTGGCGCTTAAAACGGGCATAGATATCGCAGGCGATATACCCCAGCGGGTGGCCCACATGAAGCCCGGCCCCAGACGGGTACGGGAACATGGTTAGGGCGTAATACTTGGGTTTCTCCGACGGGTAGACCGCCCTGAATGTTTGATTTTCGGCCCAGAAGCGTTGCCACCTGGCCTCTATTTCCTTGTGATCGTAAAACATGTTTTCCGGCTGCAGGCACCGGGGGCGGACCCCCCGGGCATTTAACGCTGCAAAAATAAACGGAATCCATTTACTTTCCTATTTTTACACCTGAACTCCTGCCGTCTGTAAGCAACTATGAGCAAATCTTTTGAGCGGTACCAAAGGAGGAAGCTGATCTCCTCTTATTTTTCCGTCACCCTCAGTATTGCACTGGTACTCCTGCTCCTGGGGGTGCTGGGGCTTTTGGTGCTAAACACCCGCAAGCTGGCAGACCATTTCAAGGAGCAGGTGACCCTCTCGGTGTTTTTCAAGGACACGGCCAGGCAGGTGGAAATAGACCAGCTTCAGAAAAGCCTGGTCATGGCCCCGTATACCAAGAATGCCCTTTACGTTTCCAAGGAGGAGGCCGCCGAACAGCACAGTGCGGAAATCGGCGAGAATTTCCTGGAATTCCTGGGGTACAACCCCTTAAAGAATTCCATTGACCTGCAGCTCAACGCCGCTTATGTGTCCCCCGTCCAGATAGACTCCATCGCCACTGACATCGAAACCCGGGAGTTTGTGGAAGAAGTGAGCTACGACCGGCCCACCATAGCCCTGCTTACGGAAAACGTACAGCGAATAGGGCTGGGGATCCTGATTGCCTCTGGCGTTTTTACCCTGATAGCCGTGCTGCTTATCAACAGTTCCATCCGGCTTTCCATCTATTCGAAGCGTTTTATTATTAAAACCATGCAAATGGTCGGGGCCACTAAATCCTTTATCCGAAGGCCCTTTATCTGGACCAATATCAAACTGGGGGTGCTGGGTGCCCTCATAGCCCTGGCAGCCCTCTACGGCCTGCTGTTCTACCTGGATGTCAATTTCCCGGACCTGGGGCTTATGGAAGACCTCCTTACCCTGATAGCCGTATTCGCCTCGGTTTTTGTTTTGGGGGTCCTCATTTCAGGCATCAGTACGTTTTTTGCCACCCAGCGCTTTTTAAACCTCCGCACAGACGACCTGTACTACTAGCAGGGCGCAGAGCCGCCCCCGGCGGCCGAAAAAATAGTACCTTTGAAACATGAGCAAGAAGAAAGTACAGGGGGGCGCCCCGCGCAGCAACCGGGAGTTCATCTTCCAGAAACGCAACTACCTTTTTATGTTTGCCGGCCTGGTGCTCATTTCCCTGGGGTATATCCTGATGGCCGGTGGGGGAAGTGACGACCAGGCGGTCTTCAACCCGGAAATCTACAGCTTCCGCCGCATCCGCCTGGCCCCAACCCTGGTACTCATTGGCCTGGGGCTGGAGGTCTATGCCATCCTGACCCACCCGAAGAAAAAATAACAGCCCTTGGACCTGATAGACGCCATCCTGCTGGGTATTATCCAGGGCCTGACCGAATTCCTGCCGGTATCTTCCAGCGGGCACCTGGAATTGGGTAAAGCCCTTTTGGGCGACACCTCAGTACCCGAAGAGAGCCTCTTGTTTACCGTGGTACTGCACTTTGCCACAGCCCTGAGCACCATCGTGGTTTTCCGCAAAGACGTTTGGGAAATCCTCGAAGGACTCCTGAAATTCCGGAACAATGAAGAATCCCGGTTTTCCCTGAAGATCGTTATATCCATGGTCCCGGCTGTAGTTATAGGGCTTTTCTTTGAATCGGAACTGGAACAATTTTTCGGGGGCAACATCACATTTGTCGGGGCCATGCTGCTGGTAACGGCCCTGCTGCTGTTCCTGGCAGACCGGGCCCGCGATACCCACCGGCCCGTTTCCTTCTGGGACTCCCTTATTATAGGAGGGGCACAGGCCATTGCCATGTTGCCCGGGATTTCCCGGAGCGGGGCCACCATAGCAACCTCGGTCCTGCTGGGCGTAGATAAACGAAAGGCGGCCCGGTTCTCTTTCCTGATGGTGGTCCCCCTTATTTTCGGCAAGATGGCCAAAGATATTTTCAGCGGGGAGCTCACCCTGGAGAGCGAGAATTTCTGGGCCATGGGCG
Source organism: Robiginitalea sediminis (assembly GCF_002198115.1). Classification (GTDB taxonomy): domain Bacteria; phylum Bacteroidota; class Bacteroidia; order Flavobacteriales; family Flavobacteriaceae; genus Robiginitalea; species Robiginitalea sediminis. The sequence goes on from NZ_NGNR01000001.1 coordinate 265,552, forward strand.
CCGGCTTCCTTGCGGCCTTCGCAGCGGGTTTGCTGGCCTGTACCTGGATGATCCGCCTGGTGCGCAACAGCAAACTCTCCATTTTTGCAGTATATTGCCTGCTGGTGGGCCTGCTGGCCATTGCCGCCGGAATCTGGCTGGCCCCGTAGCCCAACCCATCCTGTTTTGGAACTCACCCGCGAAGCATTTCTGGAAGGGCAGATCCTGCTCATAGACAAACCCCTGGGGTGGTCCAGTTTTCAGGCGTTGAATGCCGTGAAGTGGACCATCCGCCGCGCGTTTGGCCTGAAGAAGATCAAGGTGGGTCACGCCGGTACCCTGGACCCCCTGGCCACCGGGTTATTGTTGCTTTGCACCGGAAAAGCTACCAAACGCATTTCGGAACTACAGGGCCTCGAAAAAGAGTACCAGGCCACCATGGTGCTGGGCTACACCACCCCTTCCTACGACCTGGAAACTGAACCGGAACCCTTCGGAAGCACGGCGGGCATCACCCGGGAGCAAGTGGAAGCGGTGGCCAAAGCTTTCACCGGGGAAATTCGCCAGAAACCGCCGGTATTCTCTGCCATTAAAAAGGACGGAAAGCGCCTTTATGAGTATGCCCGCAAAGGGCAGGAGGTGGAAATACCCGAACGGGTGGTACAAATCAGCCGCTTGGATATAGACCGGATGGAAGGGGCTGAAGTAGCCTTTACCGTGTCCTGCAGCAAGGGCACTTACATCCGCTCCCTGGCCCACGATATGGGGCAGGCCCTGGGGTGTGGCGCCTATCTCTCGGCCCTTAAAAGAACCAAAACAGGCGGTTTTTGCGTAGATAATGCGCTAACCCCCGATGATCTGAAGGCCCTGTTCCGGGAAGCGGGCTTTGAAGTATAACTTCCTTTCAGGTATGGGTGGGGGACGCATATACTAAAACCAGGATTTGACTGTTATTGCTCTATGCACCTGAACCGAAGTCAGTTATCGCTTATCATTACCGCCTCCACCCTGGGGATCGTGGTGCTGACCCTGTTCAATATCCACCTGGGGGCAACCCTGGAGGAGGAATATGTCATTGAGATGAGCCTTGAGGAAGAAGACCTGCCGGAACTGATGGAGCTCCCGGAGGAGGAGGTTTCCGAATCGGACCCGGTGCGCTCCCACATGGCCCTTAACGAAACGGCTAAGCCCCAATACGGGGACCCGGAGCCTCTGAAAACCCTAGAAGAACTCCTGCAGGAACGGGAAGCCCTCGAAAATCAGGAAGCCGGGGAACCCTACGCAGACAACGGGGACTACGCGGAACACCTGAAGGAACTGGCACGCAAACGGGAAGAGCTCAAAGAGCAGCTGGACCAGCAGGAGGCCGAAAAAAAGGAATACACCAATGTCCTCAAGGACCGGCGTACCTCCATCTCCTACTCCCTGGTGGAGCGGAATGCCCATGAATTACCCCCGCCCATCTATACCTGTATAGAGGGAGGCAAAGTGGTGATCAATATCGAGGTAGATGCCCTGGGATATGTGATCCAGGCCGATTTCAACGCCAAAAGTTCCGGCACCTCCAACGGCTGCCTGGTGGAAAACGCCATTGCCTATGCCCTAAAGGCCCGCTTCAACCCTTCATCGAGAAGTACCCAGAAAGGGACTATCACCTACCTCTTTCAAAGCAAGTAACGCTTCCAGTTCCCGTGCAATAGCACTTCCGCCGTCGGTATTATACCACTGCTGGAGCGACTCCCTGAATTCGGCGCTCAAACCCCCGTGTTCGGCCTTGTAAGCCCGCACCATCTGCATGGGTTCCTCCGGCCTGGGCCCCCACTGACCGACCACTTCCAGGGAAGCCGCATCCAGCACCAGAAGCTTGGGGATGGCCAGGGCACCGTCTGTGCGAAAGCGGTCCATGAGTTCCGGGTGGTCATCCCGCCCAGCAATGCGCAGCGAGAGGTTGGGGCTCTGGAGTTCGAAGGCGCGCATTACAGGCAACACCGGGGCTGCGTCTCCGCACCAGGATTCGGTGAGCACGAGCCAAATCATCCGGCTTTGGAGGTCGCGTAATTTCCTGGCAACGGCCTCGTCCGGACGAAAACGCTTCTCCCACCGCTTCATACGCTGGTGGTTCAGCCGGGTATATCCCACAAGGGACTCGTCCTGGTTCAGACCAGAAGTGCGGCCTTCCCGGACCTGTTGCGCCATAGCTTCCCTATAGGCGGCATAGTCCGTGCTTTTTTTCAGGGCGCTTCTGATCTGGGTATGCAATTCCATGCTTTCTTTTTGCATCGTTTTGTGGCTTACCGGGTTACCGGAGTTCCCCTTAGTAGGAACCCGGGCGTAACCCTTACACCCCAACCCCAGGTATTACGGTACGGTATCCGGGGTAAATTCAGGGTTAATGCCCAGGACCTGGAAGAGGCCTGCCTGGGTCATCAGATACTTGTTCTGGACTGCATTTGCCTTGAGCCGGGCGTCTATCAGGCTCCTTTCGCGGGTATTGATCAGAAAGATAGAACTCTCCCCGAAACTGAATTTGCGCTCTTCGGCCTGCAACATGCGCTCATAGTCCTGGACAATCTGCCCGATGAGCAGGTTCTGCCGATCGAAGGACTCCAGCTCGTTGAATATCCCGGCAATCTTGTTTCGGATACTCACCCGGGCGTTGTCCCGCTCGAACTGGGCTTCCTGCAATTTGGCCCGCGCCATCCTCAGGGCACCCCGTTCCTTCCGCAGGAATAGCGGCATGCGAAAGGTAATCCCCCCTTTGTACTCCTGGGTCTCAAAAGACCGTATAAACTCCGGGGTCTCGGTCAGGAAATTGTATTCCACGTCTATCTGGGGCAAGAGCTGGTTCACCTTAAGGCGTTTGTCCACCTCCAGGCCCTGTATCTTGAACTCCAGGGAGCGCAGCTTGGGGTGCGCCTCCAGGGCCAGGCTGTCCATGAGCCAGCCTTCGATCTGCAAGGTGCGGGCCACCTCGGCCGAGGGCTCCAGGTCCGGGAGGACCCCTTCCTGCAGCTCTACGGGGACATTGTCCTCCATCCAGAGAAAGGCAGCCAGGTCCAGGGAGGCCTTGCGGTACTGTACCCCGGCCTGTTCCAGACTCAATTCCCGGTTCTGCACGGCTATGCGCGCCTCCACCGTATCGATGGCCGCCCGGTCCCCGGCCAGGGCGCTTTGGCGAATCCCCTCAAACCGCAGGCGGGCATTGTCCCGGAATTGCTCAAAGACCAGGTAATCACTGTAGGCCTGCAGCCAGTCGAAATAGGCGGCGGCTGCATCGTACAGGATCTGGTTGACCAGCAAATCGCGGTCTGCCTGGCCCTGGCGGGCAAAAAACCGGGCCCGGCGCAGGGTGGCCATGCGCTCGTCTATCCAAAGCCCGCGCGCAAGGGAAACCGATACCCCGGCACTGTAGAGTCCGTCTGAGGGCACGGTCTCGGTCGGGTTCAGGAAGTCCCCCTCGTTCTGCTCAAACTGCCCCTTCAGTTCAATCCCGTACCAGGTCGGGATTTTAAAGGCGGCATTGAGGCGGTCGTAATACTCCGTCCCCTTAAAGCGCTTGCGGTCATAATCCACCTCCAGCTTGGGGTCGAACCCGCCCCGGGATTTGAGCAGGTTGGCCTCGGCCAGAGTGAGGGTCAGGTTGGCCTGCTTGGCTATGGGGTGGAACTGCTTCACAAAGGCCATATACTCCTGGAACCCCAGGACCTCCGTACCCTCCTGTTGCGCAGGCAGCAGCCATGTGCCAAAGGCCAGTAAAATGACAAATACCTGTCTCATACTATTTCTTGGAAGCGGTATCACCACCGTTTTGGGGGTTATAGTAGTTCGGGGGGAAGCCGTTCAGCTGCCGCCAGAGTTCAAACCAGATAGGTACGTCCTCCAGCAGCGCGATGGTGCTCGCACCGGAGCCCACCCGCAATTCCGTGGGCCATGGGTGGTCCTCCGGATCCGGGGCCAGCAGGATGCGGTACTTCCCGTTGGGGCTGATAAAGGTCTCTATGGCCACTACCGTGCCCCCATAGGTTCCGTAGGAGACATTGGGCCATCCGCTGAAAATAATGGCAGGCCATCCGTCGAACTGGATACGCACTTTTTCGCCTATGTGGACCAAGGGCAGGTCAATTGGTTCCACATAGGTCTCCACCGCCATATCGTACTTGGTAGGCATGATGCTGACCAGTTCATCCCCCTCCTTGAAGGTCTCCCCTATCCCAGCGCGGATGGCTTTGTTCACGTAGCCGGTTTGCGGGGCCCGCACATAGTGCAGATCCCTCCGCCGCTCATAATTGGCATATTCATTTTCCAGTTTGGTGACCTGGGCCTCCGAATCGAACTGGTCGGATTCCGCCGTGGAACGGTCCGAACGCGCTTTGGAAATCTTGTCGGTATACTCCGCCTGTACCCGGTTGATTTCCACTTCGGCATTTATGATATCCGTCTTGCTGGCAAGCAATTTGGCCTCCTGGGAGATGAGTTTTGCCTGAGCCTCCTGCAGTTTGAGTCTTTTTTCTTCCACGTCGGTAACGGCCTTGAGTCCTTCCTGTTCCAACTGGCTGGTCCGGTTGTATTGCCGCTCGGCGATTGCAATGTTGGTCCTGGCCGCTTCCAGGTCAATGCTGTCTGCCTGTACCTTGAGCCGGGCCTGCTGCAACTTGTTCCGCGCCTGGGCCAGTTTCAGCTCCCGCTCATTGTTCAGGGCGCTGATCTGCGTGCTGAGTGCCACCACTTTGTCCTGGTAGGACTCTACTGCCCTGCTTTTCGCCCGGACCTGCTGCTGGGTGCGCTCCAGCAGTCTGGGGTCGAAATACTCATTCTTGACCTCGGACATAAAAAGGATGGTATCCCCGGCCTGTACCAGGTCCCCCTCGCGCACAAACCACTTCTCGATACGCCCCGGGATGGGGGATTGTATGGTCTGGGGGCGCTGTTCCGGCTGAAGGGTAGTCAGGTACCCGTCTCCGGAAATATTCTGGGTCCAGGGCAGGAACAGCACAATGAGCCCGATACCCGCAAACGCCAGCAGGAACCGGTTGAAGTGCTTGTAGTGCCTCCGGTGGAACACTTTCTTGGCCGCCTGGAACCTGCCCAGGTCTACCTTCTCATTGAGTTTATTTGGCGATATATTGAGCATCTTATTTCTCTTTTACAATCTTCCCGTTCTCCATATAGACTACCCGGCCGCACTTGTTCGCCCAGCGCTCGTTCTGGCTCACTACTACCAGGGCCCAGCCGTTGGCAGGGTCGGTGAGGAAATCCATCACCTCCGCCGCCTCGTCTGCCTTGAAATGGTCCAGGGGGTCCTTCAGCAACAGCAACCTGGGCTTGCGCAGGATACTCCGGGCCAGGACCAGTTTCTTGCTCACCGTATAGGGGATCTGCTGCCCTTCCGGGTAGAGGATGGTCTTTAACCCCATGGGCTGCTCCTTTACAAAGGAGATCAGCTTGGTTTTCTCCAGGGCCCAGTATACCTGTTCGAGGGTCACTGAGGCATCCCCAAAGGTCAGGTTGTCCAAAATGGTCCCTTCGAAGGGGGATTCCTCTGGCATGGACTTGCCCAGGTGGGAGCGGTAATAATTCAGGTGTACTCCACTCAGGGCTACGTTGTTGACAAAAATCTGCCCCTCGTCCGGTTCGAGGATCCCCGCCATAAGGCGCAAAAGGGTCGATTTCCCCGAACCGGATGGGCCCTGCAGGAGGACCGTACAGGTCGGGGTCACCTTGAGATTTACCCCTTCCAGGATTGGCTTCTGCGTGCCCGGAACCCGGTAGGTCAGGTCCTTGACCTCCACATGGAATCCTTCATCCTCTTTAAAGGGCTTCTCCCCGCTGAGCGGTTCGAGCTCCTTGTCTACCACCTGCCCGAGTTTCTCCAGGGAGGTAAGGAGGTCATAGAAGGTTTCCAGGCCCAGGATTAGCTTCTCCACCGAACTGATCACCAACAGGATGATAATCTCGGCAGCGACAAATTGCCCGATGTTCATTTCCTGGTTCAGAACCAGCAGCCCCCCTATGAGCAAAAGACCGGCTGTTACCAGCACCTTGAAGCCTATCATCTGGATAAACTGGATAACCAGTACCTTGAAGTGGCTCTCCCGGGCATCCAGATAGGAGCTTACAAGGGCATCGTTCTTGTTCAGGGCATGGGAGGTCTTCCCGGAAAGTTTAAAGCTGATGATGGTACGCGCCACTTCCTGTATCCAGTGGGCCACTTTGTATTTGTACTTGGACTCCTCCAGGGATGTTTCCAGGCCCCGCTGGGCGGTGTACTTGAAAACCACATAGATCAGCAGCAACAGCAACAGGCCGTAGATTATGAAAAACGGGTGATAAAAAGACAGCAGGAGCAACCCGAAAATGATTTGCAACAGGGCCGCTGGGAAATCCACCAGGATTTTGGCCAGGGATTTCTGTACCGTAAGGGTATCGAAAAAGCGGTTGGCCAGCTCCGGCGGGTAGTAGTTCACCAGTTCCCGCATCCGGATCTTGGGGAAGCGGTAGCTGAATTCGAAGGAGGCCCGGGTGAATATCTTTTGCTGCAGGTTCTCAATAATCCGGATCTGCATCAGCTGCAGTACCCCCACAAAGGCTACCCCAAGGGTTACCAGGATAACCAGGATAACCCAGGATGTACTGACCTGGGCACCCTGTATCAGGTTTATGATCGCCTGGATCCCCAAGGGCAGGGAGAGGTTCACCAACCCCGCAAAAATGGCATAGTAAAAGACCTGGAGGACGTCTTTTTTCTCGAGGGTGAGCAACCCCATCAGACGCTGCCAGGTAGTTAGTATTTGTTTTGTCATCAGGAAGCTTGGTTTAAGGCAGCGCTAACGAGCTGCTTGAAAAAACGGGTGATGGTTTCGGGCTTTTTACAATTGGTAAGGGACGGGAAGTGCACGTCCAGGAAATGCTGGTGGAGAGACCCCTCCAAAACCGTGCTGGCCAGACTCAGGGAAAACCCATAATCCCCGTCCACGGCACGGATCATCTCTGCGAGCCGTTCCACAAGCCTCTTGTATGGCTCAAAATAGCCTTCCCGGTTTTCCCGGTCTACAGATTTGGTCAGAAAGGGCTTGGAGTGCTCATTGACCATAATCCGGTTGAGGGCCACCTCGTCTATGTGTTCAAAGGCCATATCCAACTCTACGGGCTGAGTGAGGATCTCCAGGGCCTTGCTAAGCTTCTCCTCAGCGTCTGCAATCCCAAGGGTGTTCAGTACCAGGCGGTACTCCATCCAACCCCAGTACCAGGAAGAGAGATAGAGCAGGAATTTATGCTTGTTCTCAAAATACCGGTATACCGAGCTCTCGTTGGAACCTACCTGCTCCCCCAGCTTTTTGAACGTAAAATTCTCAAAGCCGTGGGCGTCGATAAGGCCGATCCCATGCTCGACCAGCCGCTTTCCCAGATCGGAAGACTCCGGATCCTTAACAAAGACCTTTGGGTTGATCGCGATTTTCAGGTTACGTATTAAACGCTCCATGATAGATATTTTCGCAAATATAATAGTGTTACTATCATTTATAAAGTGTTTAACTATTATTTAACGATAGTGATATTCCTGAAATCGAAGGATATTTTGTATATTCGTAATAATTGAAGCATATAATCCCATATCCTTAAAATAACAACCATGAAAAAGATATTTTTTGCCGTATTCGCAATGACAGGTCTGATTCTTTCTGCTCAGGACCAAGCTGTTACCGTAAGCGAAGGCGCGGAATTCCAGATTGAAAAACCGGATGGCGACTTCCAGCACATCCTCTTTCCAAGGAAGAATTTTATCATTAAGCGGGGTGGTATTGCCAACATGAACCTCGCCGACGGCCTGCACGTGGTGGTAGACCGGGTGGAGCGCAAAGGAGACCGTCAGGTGGTTATCCTCCGCCGGAAGGACGGCGCCAAGTTTTTCCGGAATTTCAGCACTGTGGCCGCCTATTGGCCGGAAGCCATGCAGGCGGGCGAACTGGAGCCCTCCAGATAGTTGCCCCGGCTCTGCCGATGCCGTACCTTTAAGGCATGGAGCTACACAGATGCGGATGGTGCGTGGGTGACCCGGTTTACGAAGCCTACCACGATACGGAATGGGGTGTCCCCGTGCGGGACGACCTTCGGATGTTCGAATTCCTGATCCTGGAAACCTTCCAGGCAGGGTTAAGTTGGATAACGGTCCTAAAGAAAAGGCCCCATTTCCGCGAGGCCTTCGACGGCTTCGACTTCGAGAAAGTAGCCGCCTACGACGAGTCGAAAATCCAAAGCCTGCTCCGGAACCCGGGTATTATCCGCAACCGCCTGAAGGTGCGGGCAGCCGTATCCAACGCCCAGGCATACCTGAAAGTGAGGGAAAGCCATGGCTCCTTCTGCAACTATTTCTGGGAGTTTACCCAGGGAGAGACCATCCGAAACCAGGTAGCCGATTACAAAACAGCCCCGGCCACTACCCCGCTTTCGGACCGCATTAGCAAAGACCTGAAGCAGCACGGCTTTAAGTTTGTGGGCAGTACTGTGGTGTATGCGCACATGCAGGCCACGGGGATGGTGAACGATCATGAAATGAGTTGCTTTCGCTATGCGGACTTGTAAAACCCTGCTTACCCTCTTGCTCCTGTTCACCGGAACCGCCCTGTTCTCCCAGGTCAAGTACGAGCGCGAATACCGCATCCGTCAGGAGCAATTCCCGTCTGCTGCCCTGGAGGAAATGGCCCCTTTCCTGGAAGATGTCCGGCGGTTGCGGTTCTACCGGGAAATAGACAGCAGCCGCAGTAGCTACGAGATGAAATTCCGTAAAGTCCGCCTGAACTACAGCGTTGAATTCACCCCGCAAGGCCAGCTGGAAGATGTCGAGATCGAGGTCCGCCCCATAGATATCCCTAACGAAAGCTGGGGCAGGATCCTGGAACATTTAAACACCCTGTACCCAAAATACCGCGTCCGGCGCATCCAGCAGCAATATCCGCGCAGTGCCTTCCCGGATGTGCCTTCAACCCTTAAAAACGCTTTCCAGAACCTCCTGCTGCCGCAGATCCGCTACGAACTGATCGTACAGGCAAGGACACCCGAAGGCCCCGGGCAATACGAATACCTCTTCGACAGCGAAGGAGGGTTTCTATTAAAGCGAAAATCCCTGCCGCCAAATTACGACCATGTCTTGTATTAGGTGGCTTCCCCTGCTGTTCTTGCTTTGGGGCATTTACGGTTTAGGCCAGGAAGGCCTTACCGTATTTGCCGAGCCCAGCGTGGCCCTGAACTACCGCGTGGGCCCTCACCTGAAACAGAATGCCTCCATCCGAAGCCGGCATTTCCTGGTCAGGGATGGAGAATCCTTTACCCAAACCCGGCAGGCAGATCTCTCGGTATATACCAGCTATACCTGGCTGGGGAATTCCGGTGTGGCCCTGGGGGTGATGTATCGGTTTCGGGACCCTTTCCAACCCGGCTCCGGCAACGAACTGAGGGTTACCGAGCAATTGGATTTCCGCCGCAGTTTCGGTCCGGTTCGCCTGGGGCAAAGGGCGCGGTGGGAACAGCGCATTTTTCAGGCTAATACCGTCCACCGCCTCCGGTACAGGCTCTCGGCAGACCTTCCCCTACAGGGCGAAAAGGCAGATGTGCGTGAATTTTACCTGATAGGTCAGGGGGAACCCCTGCTAAGTCTGGGGCGTTCCAGAGCCCCTCAATGGGACCTTCGCCTAACCGGCTTGCTGGGCTATCAGATTTCCGGAAACACCCGGCTGCAAATTGGGGGGGAATACCGTTGGGAAGCACTGAACACCCAAACCCGGAAAGTCCTGCTATGGCTCACTTCCCTGGTCCTTACCCTTTAAAATCCTCAGAAAATGGGCCCGCGGGATCTCCCGGGCCCCCAGACTCTCCAGGTGAGGGGTATGCACCTGGCAATCGACCAGGGCATAGCCCTGCTGCTTCAAGTCCTGAACCATACGAATGAACGCCGCCTTGGAGGAGTTCGAAACCCGGCTGAACATACTCTCCCCGCAAAAGACGTTCCCCAGGTCCACGCCATACAAGCCGCCCACCAGCTCTCCCTCCTGCCATACCTCGTAGGAAACGGCATGGCCCTGACGGTAGAGCTCCAGGTACGCCTGGCGCATGCCTGGCGTAATCCAGGTACCAAGCCCTTCTTTCCGGGGAATCTGTGCGCAGGCGTCTATAACCTGCTCAAAGGCCTTGTTACGGGTCACCCGGAACATGCCGGAAGCAAGGACTTTCTTCATGCTTTTGGAAATGCGGAGTTCCGAAGGGAAAAGGACCATCCTGGGGTCCGGGCTCCACCATAAAATAAGCGCGTCCTCATTAAACCAGGGAAAAATGCCGGAACGGTAGGCCAGCAGCAGCCGTTCCGGGCTGAGGTCACCCCCGGCCGCTACCAGGCCTTCGGGCCCTGCCCCCTCTGCGGGGGGAAAAACAAGGGCCTCCGAAAGAAAGGGTATGGGATAACGGGACTGGGACATTGGTCTTTTAGACTAAAAATAGGGGCTGCCCTACCAAAAAAGCAAACCCAGAAGGAAGGTTACCCCTCCAAAAACCATAAAAACAAGGGAATACGGCAGGATTTCCCGCGCCTTAAGGCCCGTGATCCCCAAAAGGGGGAGCGCCCAGAAGGGCTGCATCATATTGGTAAGTTGGTCGCCATATGCCAGGGCCATAAGGGCCTTGGCCGGGGAAACCCCGAGGTCCATGGCGGCCTGGAGGATAACGGGACCCTGTACGGCCCACTGGCCCCCGCCGCTGGGGATAAATAAATTGACCATCCCCGCGCTGAAGAAGGTATACAACGGAAAACTCGTGGGGGTCCCTATAGCCACAAAAAAATCGGACACCATCTGTATGAGCCCGCTGTCTGCCATAATCCCCATTATCCCAAAATAGAGGGGGAATTGAATCAGGATACCCGATGTGCCCCCAATGGCAGCGCCAATAGCCCTGCCAAAGCGTCCAATACTTCCATGGAGCAGCACCCCGAGTCCCAGCATAAAAAAGTTAAGCATGTCTGGAGTGAGGTCGAAGCGAAGCAACCTGGGGGTGTACTGAAGTATGAATGCCGTAAAAATCACCGCGGCAAAAATCCGGGCCACCCATGGGGACTGATCCAGGCGTTCGGCCCCCTGTAACTCCGTTTCCACCTCCTGCATCCCGTCTGTTTCTGGCAGCAGGGGAGCGCGCTCCGGGGTTTTTTTACCCAGGTACCAGGCAATAGTACCCAACCCCACCAACAGGATGGCAAACAGCAGCAGGTTGGAGCCAAAAAAGATGGTTTGGGAGGTAGGGATGCTGGAGGGAAAGGTTGCAAGCACTTCCTGGGGTACCACGTCCTTGAGCAGGAGGGGAATATGGCCCGGTTCAGAAGCCTTGATGGCAGCCGAACTACTTATGCCGCCGTTGCAGGTCATCAACCCGAGGTATCCGCAGGCCCCGATGAGGGGGTAATTAATCGGGATCCCATTTTTCTGGGCGTGTTCCCCCACCTTGCGGGCCAGGATGGCCCCGAAAATCAGGGCCAGACCCCAATTGAAAAACGCCACCGCAACAGTAGCGGATGCCACGAGTAACGCGGCCGAAGCCCCGTCCCTGGCCAGGGAAGTAATGCGCACCATAAGCCGTTCCATAGGCTTGCTCAATACCACGACATGCCCCAGGACCAGGATAAGCATCATCTGGTAGGCAAATACCAGCAGGCCCGGGTTCCATACCCCGCTTTCCCAGGCGCGCAAAACCTGCTTCCAGGAAGATGCCCCGGAGGGGTAATCACCGAACGCCCAGGCCAGGACCATGGTAAGGCCGGTAAGCAACAAGGCGATGATAAAGGGGGACGGCAGGATGCGCCTGAAGCCTGTCAGAACGGTGTTTCCCAATCCCATAATTGTGGAATATGGCGTAAGGCCCTCCCCCTAAGGGTTAAAAGGGCAGGTCGTCGTAGTCCTCTTCCTTGAGGTCCTCTGCGGGCTCAAACGCTTCCATAGGGGGTACGGGCGGCATGCTGGCGTTTTCCTGCCCGGCTTCCAGCGACTCAATGCGCCAGCCCTGTATGGAATTAAAGTACTTGACCTCTCCTTGCGGACTGGTCCATTCCCGGCCCCTGAGGTCGATACTGATTTTTACCTTCTGTCCTACCTGATAGGCATCGAGCAGGTCGGTCTTATCCTGAACAAACTCTATCAGCAGAAACTGCGGGTACTGGTCCTCAGTGGTCAGGACCACTTCCCTTTTGCGGAAGCCGTTGCTGCCGTATGTTTTTGTTGCGTCGATTTTCTTAAGTGTTCCTTGAATTTCCATGGGGTAAATTAAAAATGATCTATTGGTTTGGCTTTTGTTGCGGTTCGGATCTTACCGGTGCTCCCAGGCCAGCAGTATTTTCCAGGCAGAAGATACGTCATTCCCCGCTAAATAGCGGCGCGCTGCCTGGTGTACCTTCTCGGTGCTTCCGCCCTCCAGCAAGGCGCTTGCCTCCGGGGCCGATTCCAGGAAAGCCGCTACTTCTTCGGTCTGGGGTAAGGCCTCCACATTCCCGAGCAGCCCCAGGTCATTCCCTGTAAGGATGGTACTGCTCCGGATGCCTTCAGGCATGAGGTCCATCCCGATACCCAGGTTGCGCAGGGGCTTGGGCACCTCAAACAGGCCCGAAGCCGACCGGCTGTACCAGTCCCCGCCCATACGCGCCACCAGGTCCTGTTTAGCCGGGTCCGGCCTGCCCTCTGCATCCAGGACCGCCCGGTCCAGATGAAGGGCCACCACCTGGCAAAAAACCAGGTTTCCGGCACCGCCCTGCTGGCCCAGGGGTCGGATCTCCGTGACCTCGCATTCGAACTGTGCAGGCGCCCCCGAAACCCGGAATGGCCGCACTTTCCGGGAGGGCTCCATCCCAAACCCGGCCTTGACAAACTCATTAACGCCCCTGGGGTATTCCGTGCTGGAGAGGGACATCTGCTGCACCATGGCGTAGGAAACAGTATTGATCACGACTTCGGGGACCTCCCGAACGTTTTCCAGGGTGTGCTTCTCAGTATTGTCCCGGACCCGTCGGGCGGGTGAAAAGATCAGCACCGGCGGGTTGGCACTGAAGACATTGAAAAAACTGAAGGGGGAGAGGTTGGGCGTGCCGGCGGCATCTACCGTACTGGCAAAGGCGATGGGCCTGGGTCCTATGGCCCCCAGCAAAAACCCGTGTAATTCCGGGGTTTCCATCTCCGACGGCAGCAAGGTGAGCATCTCTTGTCCCATACCGGCAAAGGTAGCAAAAATAAGGGCGGGGCCATAGGCAAATGGGGCCACGTCCCACAACAATTCCGCCTATTTTCAGTTATCTTAGCAAGACCAGCCCAAGGGGTATGCGACTGAATCCACCCAAGAAATTCTCTAATGCCTTTTTGCTGCTTACCTCCTTTGTGATCGTAAGCCTGATCCTCTGGAATACCAATAGCTTTTTCCGGAAATTCAAGGAGGAGGAGCGCAACAAAATGGAAATTTGGGCCACGGCCCAGTCCGAATTACTGCGTACCTCGGAAGACCAGGACCTGGGCAACCTTACCCTGCTGGTCCTTCAAAACAACAGCAGTACCCCCATGATCCTGGTTAATGCGGATGGTTCCTTCAAAATAAACAACCTGCCCGAGATAGACCCCGCAGACAAGGCTAAAGTGGAAGCCCTGATTGCCTCGTTCCGGTCCCAGAATACGCCCATTGCCATAGACTACCAGGGGGAAACCCTGGCCACGCTTTACTACGGGGATTCCGAAGTTCTCAACAAACTCAAGTACTACCCCATTGCCTTGTTGCTTATTATTTTCCTTTTTGGGGCGGTTATCTTTTTCTTTTTCAAAACCAACAAGGCCTCCGAGCAGAATAAACTCTGGGCCGGGATGGCCAAGGAAACCGCCCATCAGATAGGCACCCCGCTTACCTCCCTGCTGGGGTGGAACGAACTGCTTAAATCTGAAGCCCTAAACCCGAAAATCACCACGGAAATCGAAAAGGACATCGGGCGCTTGCAAACCATCACCGAACGGTTTTCCCAGATTGGCTCCCTCCCGAAGCTGGAAGCCCACGACCTGGTGGCGGAGACGAGGAGCGCCGTGGACTACCTCAAAATACGGAGTTCCAAGCTCATCCATTTCAGCTTCCATGCCCCGGAAAAACCCATTGAGGTACTGCTCAACCAAAGCCTCTACAACTGGACCATCGAAAACCTGGTCCGCAATGGTATCGATGCCATGAAGGGCAAGGGGCAGATTAGTATTGAAATCATTCCAGACGGCCCCTGGGTTCGGGTATTGATCTCGGACACGGGCCAGGGCATCCCTAAAAAGAACTGGGCCCGTATTTTCGACCCTGGGTACACCACCAAAAAAAGGGGGTGGGGCCTCGGTTTATCGCTGGTACGGCGGATTGTGGAAGAATACCATAACGGCAAGGTACGGGTGCTCACCTCGGGAAGGGAAGGCACCGTGATGCAAATCTCCTTGCGGACGAACAACACACCATGAAAGGAATTCGAGCCAAAATCCTGCGCGAGGCGCCCCTCAGTAACAATTGCCCGGAATGTTTTAATCAGGATATGACCCTGAGCTTTACCCAGCAGCACCGGGAAACCCGTTTTATGCATAAGGTGTACCGGGGAGTTACCCGCGAATTGCGCTGCAATACGTGCCAGAACCTCATCTACCCCGTAACCTGGACGGAGGACATTGAAAGGAGTGTGGAATACTACGAAAAACTCGTACAACCCGAACGCCCGGGCGTGCGCCTGAAGCCCCTGTTTTATCTGGTGGCTATCCTCGTCCTGGCCCTGGCAGGCAGCCTGGTGTACCTCTACCTCTCCGGACTGCTTACAGCTTAGCGCGGATCTTCCCGGCAATCGCTTCAAACACCTCCGGGCTCAGTTTCTCCTTTTTCTGGAAGGTAGCGTCTGCCATGCTGTTGAGGGGAATCAGGTGTACATGCACATGGGGAACTTCCAGGCCGATAACCGTGAACCCCACCCTCAGGCAATCCACCGCTTCATCGATAGCCACCGCCACCCTGCGGGAAAACCGCATCAGGCTGTCGTAGGCCTCCGGGTCCAGGTCCGTGATTTTATCCACTTCCTGCTTGGGCACACAGAGGGTATGCCCGGCACTGTTGGGGTTGATGTCCAGGAATGCGAAGTTGTCTGCGTCCTCTGCAATCTTGTAGCAGGGGATCTCCCCCTGGATAATCCGAGTGAATATACTGGCCATCTGTTCTTTTTACCCTAAAGATACAAAGTAGGCCCTTACGCCCTCAACCTTCCCTCCGAAAGAGCAGGTAGGAATAGATGGCCGGAATGATACTGATGACCAGGGTTATCCCCATAAAAATATAGAAGTGGGTCCGCCCCTGCATCAGGAAGGAAATGAGGACCATAAGCAAGCCCCCTACAAACCAGAGCATCCCGCCCATTCTATGGGTTTTTTCCCAGATGGTGTTGTTCTCCAGGGTCCAGGGGGTGCGGAACCCGATAAAGTAATTGGGCTTTACGGTTTTCATATAATTCCCAAGGGCGGCGAAGAGCAACCCTACCAGGACAAAGATGAGCCGCGCAGACCCCTCTCCCCCTTCCTTAACCATGTATAGGACCACCAGGGCCAGGCCAGACATAAAGGTGACCAGGGCAAATTTCAGTTGCTGGTACTTGGCCCCCATCTCCTGGATTTTCCGCTTGGGGTCTATGGCAGGTACTGCCAGCAAAATAAGATAGATCATCAGGGTAGTGACCACGGGGATGAGCCATAGCTCCTTTTTGGAACCCACACGGTCTACCTCCCCCTCTACATTCCAATGCAGGGGTACAGTATCCGGGAGGTCATTCCAGATGGTCCAGAGGTACACAAAAGGCACCGCTACTAACAACAAAAGCGGCAGTTCCGAACGAAAGGATGTCTTCATGGTTTTAGTGTTTAAGGTTCATGACCCACTGCATGAGGTCTTCCAAAATGGTGGTGTTGATCGAATAGTAGAGAAATTGCCCATCCCTGCGGACCGACACCAACCCGGAACGTTTAAGCAGGTCTAAGTGGTGGGAGATGCTCGGCTTGGAGATGTCGAAATGCGAGGCAATATCACCTGCCGTAAGGTCTGTGTCCTTAAGGAGCTGCAGGATCTCACGCCGGGTGGGGTCGCTCAGGGATTTGAAGAGGGCATTCAATGTTTATATATTTAGATAAATATCTAAATATTAATTCAAATTTGCAAACCCCGGAACTCTTGGAGGGGGTCGTTTTGTTATCGGGTTATGTCCAGGATTTCGAAAGCCATGGTCCCGTTGGGTACCTGGATTTCCGCGATATCGCCAACCTGCTTCCCGAGCAGGCCCTTCCCTATGGGGGAGGTTACAGAAATCTTGCCGCTTTTCAGGTCGGCTTCGCTCTCCGCAACCAGCGTATAGGTAAGCTTCTGTCCGGTTTTGGTGTTTTTCAGGGTAACGGTGGAGAGCACCAGTGCCTTGGAGGTGTCCAGCTGGGATTCGTCTATCAGGCGGGCATTGGCCACCAGTTCTTCCAGCTTTGCGATTTTCATTTCCAGCAAGCCCTGAGCCTCCTTGGCGGCATCGTATTCGGCGTTCTCGGACAGGTCTCCCTTGTCCCGCGCCTCGGCAATGGCTTCCGACGCCTTGGGGCGTTCCACGTCCCTGAGGTGGTTCAGCTCATCCTTCAACTTCTTCAATCCTTCTGCCGTATAATAGGATACCTTGCTCATAGCTGTAGGTTTATTAAATAGAAAATCCCCCGCAATACTTACGCGAATGGTAAGTTATTTAGAGGATTTAAGACAAATATAGGCAATTTTTGCACATTTTTGTGGTACACGCCTCTTGTTATGAAGGGATTAAGAATGCTTATTGTGGGCCTGGGCCTGCTCGCGCCGATGGCGTGCAGCAACGACCCTTCCAACCGGAACCCCTACCTGCAGGAAATTGGTTTCCGCTTCGACATCAACCTGAACCTGCCCCTGTACAGCCCCCTGAACTTTATCAGTAATTCGGTTTACGTGAACAGTTCGGGTTCCGGGATCCGCGGTTTTTTCATCACCAATACCGGGACGGGCTTCCGCGCCTTCGAAGCCAGCTGCCCCAACCATCCGCCCAATAGCTGTTCCACTATGGAAATGGAGGGGCAACTGGCCCGATGCGCCTGCGAGGGATACGAATACAGCCTCTTTACCGGGCAATTGCTCAACCGGCCAAACGACGGGGAGCGTTACTTCGACATGCTGGAATACCGGGCTTCCCAAAACGGAAACGTGATTACCGTATCCAATTGACGCTCCCTTTCCCTTAAAAGGTGAAGGTGGCCCCGGCCAGGAAATGGATGCCGGCCTGCGGGTAATACCCCACCCCCTCCACGGTAGTAATAACCCCCGGGTTGGAGAAATCATCGTCGAAGGTATAGAAATAACCATTGGAACTATACAGGGCGTCAAATAGGTTATTCACCAGCAGATTGAGCTCTGTACGCGGCCACCAGCCCCTGGCCGGCAGGGTGTACTGCAGGTTCAGGTCCGTTTGCCAATAGGCCTCCAGCCGGGATAATTCCGCCTCGATATTGCTCATGTACTGCGCGCCCACATACTTGGTTAGCAGGGCTGCCTGCAGGGATTCCGTGGGCCGGTATACCAGCCGGCTTGCCCCAACAACCCCGGGGGAATAGGCGATCTCTGTATTGCCGAGATTCCGGAGTTCCCCGTCGCGCCGGAAGAAAAAATCCACGTTTCGGTTGATGCTCAGGGAAAGGTTGGGCTGCCAGTACCACCGGTTCGTCAGTTTCACGCTGGCATCCAGTTCCAGACCCGTGCGGAAGGAATCGCCCACATTGGCGCGCAGGGGTGCCCCCACGTCGTTTAACTCCCCGGTAAGGACCAACTGGTCCTTATACCTCATATAGTAAAGGTTGGCGTTAAAGGAAACCCCGGGGCGCTGCAGGCGCCAGCCCAGTTCGAAATCGTGCAACCGCTCCGGGCGGGGGTTGCCGTTTTCATAGTCGTTCCGGTTGGGTTCCCGGTTGGCGACCGCATAGGAGAAATAGAGGTTCTGACCCGGGTCCAGGGTATAGGTGATCCCCGCCTTGGGGTTGAAAAAACGAAAGCGGTCGTCTACCAGGCCGGTCTCCCGCCCATTGGCCTGGTACCGGACGCCACGGTACTGCAAATCCGCAAAAAGCCGCCAGTTGTCGCCCCACTGGTAGTCGGCCTTCAGGAAAAGGTTCCCGTCATCCTTGGTGGAATCGTCTTCATAGTAGCGGTCTCCCCGCTCCAGGCCAGGGGCGTAGCGCGCCCATATCACTTCCCCGAAATGGTCACCCCGGTAGGTATTCCATCCTCCCCCGAGGGTCAGGCCCAACTTGTTCTTCTGGTACTGGGCCGAAAATACGGTCCCGTAAAAATCGTTATCCAGCCAGCGCCGGCGGATGTAATCCGTGGAACTCCGCTCCTGCCCGTCTACCACCACCGGGTCCTGGCCCAGGAAGGACAACTGTGAATCCGGGGCAAAGAAGACATTGGTGTAATACCAGTCGTCTACGTACTCCTCAAAAAAGCCCCGGCCGCGGGTGTAATGTACCGCAATATTGGTCCTCAGGTCTGCAGACCAGCCCTCGCTCCAGTGCAACTGGAAATGGTCCTGTTTGTAATTGTCGACCTGGTTTTCGTAAAAGCCTTCGAAAGTGCCATTGTCGTCGAACTGGATTCCGGCCACGTTATACCTCCGGTTGGTCTCCAGGTTGGCATCCACCCCTATGGCGCCAAGGATGGCCGGGTCGAAGCCATACCAGGACTGGTAGGTGATTTCATGGCCCCCGAATAGCAGGGCCTTTACCAGGGTATTCCCATCCCGATATGCCCCCTGCAGGAAATAGGAATCCAGGTCCGAAGACGCCCGGTCTATATACCCGTCCGAGGCGATACGCGAAAGTCGCCCGCTCAGTTCAAACCCGTCGCCCATGAGGCCCGTACTAAACTTAAGGGTGGCTTTGTGGGTAGCGAAACTTCCCGCACTGGCTGCAAGTTCGGCAAAGGCTTCCTCCGATACAGCGTCGGTGAGCAGGTTAAGGCTGGCTCCGAAGGCGCCGGCGCCGTTTGTGGATGTCCCCACCCCCCGCTGCAGCTGCAGGCTCTGGGTGGAGGAGGCAAAATCCGGCATATTGACCCAGAAAGTCCCCTGGGACTCGGCATCGTTATACGGGATGCCGTTAATGGTTACGTTGACCCGGGTAGCGTCGCTCCCGCGGACACGGATACCGGTATATCCGATCCCCGCCCCGGCATCGGAGGTAGTGACCACCGACGGCATGAAATTCATGAGGATGGGGATGTCCTGCCCGAGGTTCCTGCTGCGGACCCGTTCGGCTTTGAGGTTGCTGAAACTAACCGGGGTTTGTTGCCCGGCGCGCAGAGCAGACACCAGGACCTCATCGAGGCGGATTTCATCTGCGGTTGTACTGTCCTGCGGTTGGTCCTGGGCTTGTAGTTGCAAAGCCAGCCCAAGAATGGCTACTGTAGAATAGATGCGTTTCATTCGTAAATAGATTACGAATAAAAGGGGTCATTATTCTGGTTACACTTGATTTTTGCGGCCCTTTGCCACTTGGTTTGGAAGAAGTCTGCGGCCCAGCGCCGACGGCCTCCTTTTCCGATTGCCTGCGCCTGACGCAGGTCCTATCCGGACTTCCCTTGGCAGCATTACCTGCCCAGGTTCATCGGGTATAATCTCAGCCCCGCAAAACCAAGCCGCCACAGCGGCTTTCCAATGCGAAGCACCCCTTATGAGACAGGGCAAAGATAGGGAGGAAATTAAAATTACGCCATAAAATCCCCGCACAAAAGCGCAGCCAAAACAGAGCAAAACAAAGACGGTAGTTTATGTGCCAATCAGCGTTCCGCGCTTTTAGTCACAAGGCACATAAGTAGGTCACTTCTGCCCTCCGGGATGTGGGAACAGTATCCGGTAGACATTGCGGAAAGGGCGTCAGGGTTTACCGCTGTGGGCCGGTTTCA
The DNA here is from genome assembly GCF_002198115.1 of Robiginitalea sediminis. Lineage (GTDB taxonomy): Bacteria > Bacteroidota > Bacteroidia > Flavobacteriales > Flavobacteriaceae > Robiginitalea > Robiginitalea sediminis. Next base: position 285,547 of record NZ_NGNR01000001.1, read on the forward strand.
GCAGGTCGTTTACGGTCTTAACCGGGTTGAAGGTACTGACCGGGACTTCCACAAAGAGCGTGTTCCAGAATGCCATGGCCCCGTTCCAAAGCCCGGGGAGTTCCAGCGCTTTAAGGGGCCTTCCTTCATAGGTCTTCCCCGTAATGAAACCCTGTTTGGTGTCGATGTAGTTCATCAGGTTGAACTTACGCCCGTAGGCATCGCGGACCCCGCAAACCAGGTCTACCGGGTTAAAGTGGGTGGATTCCCTGAAAATCCGTTCCTGGGCAGGATCCGAAAGGTCTGCCTGAGCCGATTCCACAATCTGCAGGGACTCGTTCCCGGAAGCGTCGGTAATCCAGAACGGGCCTCCCCCGGGCTCCCCTTCGTTTTTAACCATCCCGCAAACGCGGATAGGGCGGTCGAGCTTGTCCTTGAGGACCGCTACCTGGTCGTCTATACTCAGACTGTCGTATGAAGGTTGGAAGCGCACATTGAGTTTTTCCTGAAGGAAGGTGCGGACCCTGACCAGCAAGTCGTGGTCCAGGCTCCCCTCCTGCAGCATGCGGGAGTAGCGGAATGCTTCCTCCTGAACTTCGAGGAGCACCCCTCCCAGGATTTCCTTCCAACGGGAAACCTCCTCCAGGGAACCGCGGGTAACCACATTGTCGATATTCTTGATAAAAAGGATGTCGGCATCCTGCTCGTTCAGGTTCTCAATGAGGGCGCCATGCCCCCCCGGCCGGAAGAGCAGCTGGCCGTCGTTATCCCTGAAAGGCTCGTTCTCCGGGGTAACCGCCAGGGTGTCGGTGGACGGTTTCTGGAAGGAGAACCCCACCCGGAACCGGCAGCCCGTTGCCTTCCCGGTGCTGTCCTTAACCCGTTCGAATTCCTCCCGGAAGAGTTCCTGGTGCTGGGGGGAAATCGTAAAGTGCAGGCGGGCTTCATCTTCGCCTGCCGCATAAGCCGCCCCCTCAAAGAGGTGTTCCTCAAAAGGGGTAGCCAGGTGGTCTCCATACCTGTGGAAGGGCAGAAGTCCCTTGGGATAAAACCCGTAATTGAGGCCGTCCTCAGAAAGGAGCTCCTCCACAAAACGATACAGCACGTGGCCCTCCGGCAGGTCCTTGCCCCCAATGCGCCCCATGACCAACTCGTAAAAGGAGAACTCCTGCAATCGGGAGTGGAACGCCTTTATGGAAGCGTTTTCCGGGTCTTGCAAGTAGGTCTCCAGGGTGACCCGACCCGGGTCGAAATGCTCCAGGAAATGGAACAGGGCCTTAAACATGCGGGATGCCGCCCCGGATGCCGGGATGAACTTCACCACCTGTTTCCCTGTCCTGGCCTCCCGGTAGCGCTTCAGGTAATGGTCCTGCAGGCCGGGGTCCAGACGCAGGATGCCATCGGTTACCACCGCGGCTTTGCTCAGGTGGACATGGGGGATTCCCTCCCGGAACGTCTCCACCTGGTCCTGTATTTTTTCCGGGGACATCCCCCGTGCTTCCATAAACCTCAGATCTTCGGTGCTAAACATGCTCATTGCTAATAGGTTGTCTATGTGCCGGACGGCTTTTTGGAGCCGCTCCTCCCGGCTACCGCTTAAAATTACGAATCTGCGACCAGTTTTAAGGAGGGCCTCCCGGAAATAGGCAAACATCTCTTCCCGCTGTTCCGGGCGGTCCCGCAGGTCGTCTGCTACCCAGGGTACGTCAATATCGGTCAGCAGGTAGAGGTCGTAGGTGTTCTCCAGGGCATGGTACTCCAGCACGGGGTCCACAAAGCCCTGGTAATAGGCTTCCGAATACACCTTGGTTACCAACAGGTCCGTATCGCAGATCAGGACCCGGTTGGCCCGTGCGGCGAGCAGGTTCTCCTGCTGCATTTGGCCCCGGGCTATGGGCAGCAGGTCTTCGGGCTGGCAGACCAGGCCTTCCCTGTCCCATTTTTCCTGCAGGTATTCCCGGGCGTATTCCGGCACCCAAAGGGTTTGGTAATGGGCCGCCAGATCTGCTGCCAGGGTAGACTTCCCAGTAGATTCAGGGCCGAAAAGCACCACCTTCAGGAGGTCTGAAGGCTGTTGTTTAAGAGCTTCTTCCATGCGAAGTATCCTTGAATGGCCAGGATGGTGAATATCAGGTATTGCAGGGAAAGCATCCCCCACCCCCTGTAGGCGTACAGGGGTACGGTAATTACGTCTGCCAGAATCCACAGGGTCCAGTTCTCGATTTTCTTAGTTGCCATATACCACATGGCCGTAAAAAAGATCCCGGAAGTGACCATATCGGTGTAGTTGGTCCAGTCGGTTTGCGTCCCAAAAGCCCGGTAAACCCCATAAGTTACCGCCACGGTAAGGAGGAACAACAGTACCCCAATGCCCTTCTCCCTCCTGTTGGTGCGGGAGACACGCACCACGGGCGCCCCTTCCCTACGCCGCGACCAGTTCCACCACCCGTAGATGCTCATGAGGGAATAATACAGGTTGAGCATCATATCGCCCAGGAGTTCGTCACGGAGAAAAATATACATGGTGATCACCGTGGCAATAAGCCCGGTGGGATACACCCAGATATGCTCCCTCTTGGCGTAGACCACACTGGCTATCCCAAAAACAAAGGCAATAGCTTCCAGGGCTATTAGCGCGGCAGGGCGGTCCCGGTACGGGTCCAGGAAAAAATCAAAAATGGGGCTCATAGTCGCTGCGGTCCGTTTTGACCAGCTTAATAAAGAATACCGCCTGGCCCACCGCCTGCAAGCTGCGCTCCATCTCGTCCTGCAGTAGCTGCATCACCTCCCGGTACTCCCCGAATACCTGGGTGCTCATGGGGTTCTCCAAAACCGTAAGGCCCGATGCGCGCAGGGCTTTGATAAAGCGGATGATTTCGGGTTCATACTGGTCCTGCAGGGGGCTGAGGGTGAGTTCTACGGATACCTTCATCGGGGTTCATTTAGATGCCCAAAGGTAGGCAGTAATGGGTTTTCGGCCAATACGGCACGGGCCCTTTGCCGCCTATTGCCGGATGGCGTAGGCACAGGTATACCCTTCGAATTCCAGGAAGTAGGTGCGAAAATCGGCCCGCATGCCCTGATAGAGGGCCGTCCCGGTGCTCTGCCCGGAATCCATATCGAAATCGTCTATGTCTATATGGTTGAGGAAACTCAGCCCGGGGGTTGAAAGCACTTTGTAAATGGACTCCTTGGCCCCCCACACCATGGTGAGCTTGCGGATAATGGCCTCGTCGTTGGCCAGGGAGCGGTATTCCCGAAGCGGGGTAAACTTATGCGCTATGCGGAGTATCTTGTCCCGTTGCATCTCGATATCGATGCCCACCTCGGCCTCCTTCGATACGATAATCCCTGAAAACCCGAAGGAATGGGTAATGGAGATGGAACACCCGTCGGCCAGGTGCGGTTTTCCGGCAGCGTCGTAGGTGAGATCGAAATCCGTATACCCGGCCTCGGCCAGTAAGTGGCGGATACTCAAAAAACCCCTGCGGTGGATTTCAGAACGCATGCCCTCCAGGCGCTCCGTACATTGTGGGCGGAGGGCTATCCCATGGGCCAGCGCAGCCTCCGGTTCGGTGATTTTCCAGACCAGTATTCGGCATCCCGGATGGGCTTCCAAAGACTTGAAAAGCGGCATGAGTTCGAATCAGATGATGTACCTTTGCAAAAATTGCGGCAACCCGCCCGGGCAAGGTACAAATTTAAGAGGCACTTTCCCCCGGGCCATTGAGCACGACAGGGGCCGCAACCAAAAAAAATGCTAATTACAAGGAATATGAATACCAAGAGTATCGAATACCTCCCCTACAAAGTAAAAGACATTGCCCTGGCAGACTGGGGCCGGAAGGAAATCCGCCTGGCAGAAGCTGAAATGCCCGGACTCATGGCCCTGCGCGAGGAATACGGCCCATCCCAGCCGCTTAAGGGTGCCCGCATTGCCGGTTGCCTGCATATGACCATCCAGACCGCGGTCCTGATTGAAACCCTCGTAGCCCTTGGGGCGGAGGTGACCTGGAGCTCCTGCAATATCTTCTCCACCCAGGACCACGCCGCAGCCGCTATAGCAGCGGCCGGTATCCCGGTGTATGCCTGGAAAGGGATGAGCGAGGAGGAATTCGACTGGTGCATAGAACAAACCCTCTTCTTTGGCGAGGCGCGCAAGCCGCTGAATATGATCCTGGACGACGGGGGAGACCTCACCAACATGGTGCTGGACCGGTACCCGGAGCTCACCAGCGGAATCCGAGGGCTCTCGGAGGAAACTACCACCGGGGTACACCGCCTCTATGAGCGTTTCAAAAACGGAACCCTGCCCATGCCGGCCATTAATGTGAATGATTCGGTGACCAAATCGAAATTCGACAACAAGTACGGGTGCAAGGAAAGCGCCGTGGATGCCATCCGCCGCGCCACGGATACCATGCTTGCCGGAAAACGCGTCCTGGTTGCCGGCTACGGGGACGTAGGCAAAGGAACTGCAGCCTCTTTCCGGGGGGCGGGAGCCATTGTAACCGTCACGGAAATAGACCCCATCTGCGCCCTTCAGGCCTGTATGGACGGATACGAAGTAAAGCAGATGGAAAACGTGGTTGGGAATATGGATATCCTTATCACGGCCACGGGGAACAAGGATATCATCCGGGAGGAGCACTTCCGTGCCATGAAAGACAAGGCCATTGTCTGCAACATCGGTCACTTCGACAATGAGATCGATATGGCCTGGCTCAATACCCACTTCGGCGACACCCGGGTTGAGATCAAGCCGCAGGTAGACCAGTACACCCTGGACGGGAAAGACATTATTGTCCTGGCCGAAGGACGCCTGGTAAACCTGGGGTGTGCCACCGGCCACCCGAGCTTTGTAATGAGCAACAGTTTCACCAATCAGACCCTGGCTCAGATCGAACTCTGGAACAACCACGACCAGTACGAGAACCAGGTGTATACCCTGCCGAAACACCTGGACGAAAAGGTAGCTGCCCTTCACCTGGCTCGCCTAGGGGCGGAGCTCACCCCCCTGCGGCCGGAGCAGGCAAAGTATATTGGGGTGGACGTCAAAGGACCCTTCAAGCCGGAGTATTACCGCTATTAACCGGCATCGCCAAATAAAAAAACCCCCGGAATTTCTTCCGGGGGTTTTTTGTTTCAGGGTTTAGGGTTTAGCGGGCCTCGGCCAGCATGCCCTCCATATTGTAGCAATCCCTGTATTCGCCAAGTAGGGCGAGCCCTTGCTCCGGGGTCAGGTCGTTGCGGATTTCCACCTCCTGCCCGTTGGGCATATACACGATATAGAAGCCTTCCTCCATTCGTGAAAGCGGGATAATTTCCCCATTAGGACGGATGGCGTTCCAGGATTTTTCATCGGGCCGGTAGAACATTTCCAGCTTATTGCCCTTCTTGGGACCATCCACAACCACAATGGCCATGCGGTTTTTGGTGGCGGTAAGCTCGTAGGTATTCCCCTCGTGTTCCACCATCTGGGTTTCCGATTCCCCGTCGCGCATGGCTATGGGGTTGGAGCCGGACCAGAATTCGATCACGTTGAATATCAACGTGTCGCCCAGGAAGAACAGCCCGTATACGGGAATAATGTTCAGCCCCCAGAAGACGAGGTTATTTACAAATTTGCTGTCGGATACGGTTTGGTTCCAGTCTTTCAGGTTATTAAAAGCCCGGAAGGATCCCAGGCAGCTGCTGAAGGTGAGCGCCCCCGCCATAACAAGGGCCATAAATGATTTTTTCATTGGAAACGGATTTTAGTGTTACTGTCCTGAATGTACACATTATCCGCAACCTTTTCAACACCTGAAAAAAGAAAGCCCCCCATCCGGTAGTCCGGGTGGGGGGCTTTCAGGTGTGTAATCCGAAAGTTCTTACGCTTCGAAAGGCTCTATGGAGACAAAGGACTTGCCACCGCTTTTCTTGTCGAAGCGGACAATCCCATCCACTTTAGCGTGGAGGGTGTGGTCTTTCCCCACATATACGTTTTCTCCGGCATTGTGCTTGGTACCGCGCTGGCGAACAATGATGTTCCCGGCTACGGCTTTCTGGCCACCGAAAATCTTAACGCCAAGGCGTTTAGATTCCGATTCCCTTCCGTTCTTGGAGCTACCAACCCCTTTTTTGTGTGCCATGATTTAATCGTTTTGACGGGAACCCAGTTCCCGGTTACACCATTTATTTTCCTCCGAGGGCTTCGATGAGTTCGGCTTTCTTCATGGAAGAGTAGCCGGTGATGCCCTTATCCTTTGCCATGTCCTTAAGCTCGGCCACGGTTTTGCTGCTCAGGTCTTCAGCGGCTTTGGGCTTGGCTGCCGGGGCAGCCGCCTCTTGCTTCTTCGGAGCAGCCTTCTCGGCCTTGGCTGGTTTGGATTCGGTTTTAGCAGGGGCGGCCTTCTTGGCGCCTTTGGCCACAATCCCCTCAATCACCAACTGGGTGAGCGGTTGCCGGTGTCCGTTCTTTACACGGTATCCCTTCCTGCGTTTCTTTTTAAAGACGATAACCTTATCGCCCTTCAGGTGCTTCACCACTTTCGCTTCAACGGCGGCACCGTCTATAGCCGGGGCGCCAACGGTTACCGCATCGCCGTCTCCAATGAGGAGTACCTGGTCAAAAGTCACCTTTTGGCCTTCCTCCGATTTGAGGCGGTTGACGAAAACCTTCTGGTCTTTCGCAACTTTGAATTGCTGCCCTGCTATCTCTACAATTGCATACATAGCCTTGGTTCTTAAAATCGTTTTTGAACTGCCCCCCGTCTGGCTCAATATTCCAGTAGCCGGAAAGGCGGGTGCAAATATAAACCTTAATTCTCAATTGGCAAGGCCGTTGCAGGATATTTTAGGCCTTTTTACGGGGGCTGGCCGATGGCTTCAAAAGCTGCATAAAAGCGAGGGTCAGCACCAGGGTAGTTGCAAGCCCCATAATGGCTACTGTCAGGAAGACGATCCCTTCGAAATTCTGGAAATCCTCGAAGAATACGGTGGAAAGTGCAGGAAGGAATTCCGCATTGATCTCTGTACTGTAAAGGGCAAAGAAGACCGTGAAAACCGCTGTTGCCACCCCTCCGGTGACCATCCCGGCCATAAATCCGGACCCGTAGCCAAACCCGTTGCCCGTCTGCATCCTGAAGGCTTTGATGGCCTCATAAATACCGAAACCGGTGATAACACCATTAAACAGACTGTAGAAAACGTTGGTGTGCAGCCCGAATAGGGACAGTAACAGGAAATAGGCAATAAGGCTGCCGCTGGTGGCAACCCCGTACCTTATGGGAAGGGCATAGGTTTTCATGAGTGGGATTTATGGGATTCCCTATAATTTAAGGATTTACAGGGAATTATTTTTAAAGATTTGTTAAAGGGCCGGAGGCGGCCGGCGGATTGTGGAAATGACCTTATTTTAGGGAGCGCATAACACCCCTTTAAGGGGAATTCAACAGAAACACAAAACATTAACCATGAAAAAGTATTCCATTTTCGGATTGATGCTGGCTGCATCTGCCCTGGTTTCGGCCCAGGAAGTTGCCTACCAGGAGTACGACCTGGAGAACGGCCTGCACGTGATCCTGCACCAGGACAATTCGGCCCCTGTGGTGGTGACCTCGGTCATGTACCATGTAGGGGGCAAGGACCGTACGGAAGGGCGAACCGGTTTCGCCCACCTCTTCGAACACCTGCTCTTTGAGGGCACCCAAAACATCGAAAAAGGGAAATGGTTCGAAATTGTCTCCTCCCATGGGGGGCAGAATAACGCCAACACCTCCCAGGACCGCACGTATTACTACGAGGTGTTTCCGTCCAACCACCTGGAACTGGGGTTGTGGATGGAGTCCGAGCGCATGCTCCACCCGGTCATCAACCAGGAAGGGGTAGATACCCAGCAGGAAGTGGTCAAGGAGGAAAAGCGACTGCGCTACGACAACTCTCCGTACGGCCAGATCCTGCCCGTCCTCGGGAAGAACCTCTTCAAGGTGCACCCCTACAAGGATCCGAATATCGGGTATATGGAAGACCTGGATGCTGCCACGCTCGAAGACGTGATCGCCTATAACCAGAAGTATTACGTCCCCAACAATGCCGTTTTGGTGGTAGCCGGGGATATCGACGCGGAAAAAACCAAAAAAATGGTAGCCGATTATTTCGGCAGCATTCCCCGGGGTGCAGACATTGTCCGGGAATTCCCCACGGAAGAACCCATCACCGAGGAGGTGCGTAGCAAGGCCTACGACAAGAATATCCAGATCCCTGCCTCCATTGTGGCCTACCGGACACCGGGGTTCCGCGAGCGGGATGCCTACGTCCTGGACATGATTTCCTCCTACCTCAGCGACGGGCGCAGCTCAAAGCTCTACAAGAAGATGGTAGACGACCAGAAACAAGCCCTCCAGGTGGGGGCCTTTAATATCGGCCAGGAAGATTACGGGATGTACATTGTCTTTGCCCTTCCGGTGGGCAGTACGCCCCTGGACACTTTGGTTTCCGAAATGGAGGAGGAAATAGCCCTGGTGCGTAGCGAACTCATTACGGAACGCGACTATACCAAGTTGCAGAACAAGTTCGAAAACCGCTTTGTGAACTCCAATTCCAGCATCCAGGGCATTGCCAATTCCCTGGCCCGGAATTATATGCTGTATGGGGATACAGAACTTATCAATAAGGAAATTGAGATCTACCGCTCCATCACCCGCGAGGAAATCCGCGAGGTGGCCGAAAAGTACCTGAAACCGAACCAGCGGGTGGTCATCGATTACCTCCCCGAAGAAGCTCAAGACAACTAAGATGAAGAAATCCGTTATACTCACACTACTGATTGGCCTGATCGCTTTTGGGATGCAGGCACAGATAGACCGCTCCCAGATGCCGCAACCGGCACCGGCCCCGGAGATTAACCTGGAAGAAGCCCAGCGGTTTGAACTCAAAAACGGCCTCACGGTCCTGGTGGTGGAAAACCACAAACTGCCCCGGGTATCCATACAGCTGACCATAGACAACCCTCCTATTCTGGAAGGGGATAAAGCCGGCGTGTCTTCCCTGACCGGAAGCCTGCTTGGGAAAGGCTCCAAGAGCATCTCCATGGATGACTTCAACGAAGAAGTGGATTTCCTGGGCGCCAGTATAAACTTTGGCTCCCAAAGCGCCTTTGCACAATCGCTTAGCAAGTATTTTCCCCGAATCCTGGAACTGATGGCAGATGCCGCCATCAACCCTAATTTCACCCAGGAGGAATTCGACAAGGAAAAGGAAAAGCTCCTTACGGCCCTCAAAACAGAGGAAAAGGACGTTTCCTCCATTGCAGGCAGGGCACAACGGGCCCTGGCCTATGGGAAAACTCACCCGTTCGGGGAGTTTACCACCGAAGAGACCGTAAAGAACGTATCCCTTTTAGATGTAGAGGAATTCTACCGGAACTATTTTGTACCCGCCAATGCCTATCTGGTGGTCATTGGGGATGTTACCTTCGGACAGGTGGAGGAGTTGGCTAACGAATACTTTACTCCATGGACCAAGGCTTCTCCCCCTTCCCTCTCCTACGAGGATCCTGCCGATGCCCAGTATACCCAGGTCGGTTTCGTGGATATGCCCAATGCGGTACAGAGTGAAATTGCCGTCCAAAACCTGGTGGATCTGCAGATGAACGACCCCGACTACCTGGCGGCCCTGGTGGCGAACCGGATCCTGGGCGGGGGCGCAGAAGCCCGGCTTTTCCTGAATCTCAGGGAAGATAAAGGCTATACCTACGGGTCCTATTCCCGGATTGGCAACGACAAATACGGACCCTCCCGCTTCAGTGCCACGGCCAGCGTGCGCAACATGGTGACAGACAGCGCGGTGGTGGAAATCCTGAAGGAAATAGACCGCATGCGCACCGAACCGGTTTCCGACAAGGAACTGGAAATTGCCAAGGCCAAGTACACCGGTAGTTTTGTTCTTGCTCTGGAACAACCTTCCACCGTGGCACGGTATGCCTTGAATATCGAAACCCAGGACCTTCCCTCGGATTATTACAAAACCTACCTGGAGCGCCTCAACGCCCTTACCAAGGAGGATATCCAGCAGGCAGCCCAGAAGTACTTCAGTACGGACAAGGCGCGGGTAGTGGTGGCCGGAAAAGGTAGCGAAGTCCTGGAAAACCTCGAGAAACTCAGCTTCAATGGGAAGGCTGTACCCATCAAGTACTACGATAAAATGGTGGAACCGGCTGAGAAACCGGATTACAACGCAGCTGTCCCCGAGGGCCTAACTGTTCAGGACGTCATTGGGAAGTATTTCCAGGCCATTGGAGGGACGGAACAAATCGGAAAGATCCAATCGCTGAAACTCGTCTATGAAGGCTCTGCCATGGGCACAACCATCAAGATCGAGGAACTGCGGACCGCAGACCGCTACGCCCAAACCACGTACATGAACGATGCCCCGATGATGGGGGTAGTGGCCAAGGGCGACGAGCTGTACATGAAGCAGGGCAACAATAAAATCCCGCTGCCCGAACAAATGCAGAAGGACATGCAACAGGTTATGGGTATTTTCCCGGAGCAGTCCGTGGCAGCAAACCCAGGGGCACGCCTAACCGGGACCGAGGAGGTAGACGGCAGGCCTGCCTACCGCATTGAGGTGCCCGGGGAAACCGTTCAGGCCACCTACTTTTTCGACGTGGAAACCGGGTTGAAGGTTAAGGAAGCTTCCGTGATCAATATGAACGGACAAACCCAGAACCAGGAGGTCTATATCAAGGAGTACCAGGAGGTGGACGGCATTAAGTTCCCGTCCTTAAAGACCCAGTCTATGGGCCCGCAGCAAATTGAAAGCAAACTCCTGGAGGCAGTGGTCAACTACCAGGTTCAGGAATCGGATTTTGACTGATTTGCCATAGCATTTTCAGGGAAGGCACTCCTTTTGGGGTGCCTTTTTTGTTTGTTGACCAGGTATATTCCGCCCAGGATAAGTCCTGCAGCGCCCAGCTGCCCCACGGAAAACCGTTCCCCGTCCAGGACCCCCCAGAGGATACCTACTACCGGGATCAGGTAGGTAACCGATACCGAAAATACAGGGGTTGATATCTGGATAAGCCGGTTGAACATGACCTTGGCCACACAGGTTCCAAAAAGGCAGAGCACAAAAACATACCCCAGGGCCGGAACAAAGGTCGGGGCCTGGCGGACTCCCACCGAAAGCGAACTGGAAACAATCAACATAACCAGGGCCACCGGGAGGATACACACAAAATTCCCGACGGCAATCCCCATGGGACTTACACCGGAGAGTTTGCTTTTGATGATATTGGCATTGCAGGCATACCCCAGGGAAGCCAGCACCACCAGCAGGGCATAGCTGTAATCCCTGCCCGGGTTTATGCCCGCCCCGAGCAGGATGAGCACCAGGGCGCCCGCAAGGCCCAGGCCCACCCCGGCAACCTGGTTCCTGGTAAAGGGTATCCCGAAGGCGAAATAGCCTACAAAAATCGTGAAGATGGGAACCAGGGAATTGAGGACAGCGGTAATACCGCTATCGATCTCGGTTTCTGCAAAGGCAAAGAGGTACATAGGCACCAGGCTTCCCACTACCCCGCTGAGGGCTACCCATTTCCACTGCCCCGGGCCAATGGTCCTTAGGGAGCGCCAACCGATACCCAAAAGCATCGCTGCTGCCATCGTGATCCGGATACTCCCCAGCTGTAGGGGCGTGAACCCCTCCAGCCCTTTTTTAATAAGGATATAAGAACTCCCCCAAATCAGGGAAAGAACCAGCAAATAAACCCACCTTCTGTTGCGTTCGCTCATGGTTTCTTTCGCGCAAAGTTGCTATTTTTGAGGGTATAATCATTCGTATTTCCCGATGAAATATCCCCATCTCCTCCGCAACCTGTTTTTAGCAACCCTTTTAGCATCTGGCATATCTTGCAAGGACAAGGCTACGGATGCACCGGATGCAGGGGAAACCCGCATGGAAACCGTAATCGCCATCCACGATGAGGTCATGCCCGAAATGAAGACCATCGGGCAGCTCGTGGGCCTGCTAAAACCGCTGGCAGACAGCACCGAAGCGGGCAAGCCCTACCAGGCGGCCATGGAAGACCTTCAGGCGTCTTACAAGAGCATGATGGACTGGATGCAAGGTTTCGGGGACCGATTCACCTACGAGGAAATCATGGAGGGCAAACCCCTTACTTCCCAGAAAAAAGAGTGGCTGGAAGAGGAAGAAATCAAGGTTAAGGCCATGCGGGACGAAGTAATGGGCAGCATAGAACGCGCCCGGGAATTACTGAAAAAACAAGCGCAGGATTAAAAGGGCAGGTTCCCCAGGTCTACATTTCCCCCGGAGACCAGAATCCCGGTTTGCAGCCCCGCAAAACGCTCCGGGGATTTCAGGACAGCTGCAAAGGCAACTGCGCTGGAGGGTTCAATCACGATTTTCATCCGTTCCCACACCAGCCGCATGGCGGCTACGATCTCCCCTTCTTCTACCCGGATAATCGTCCTGACGTGCTTTTGGATGACCGGGAAGGTATGACTGCCCAATACCGTACGCAGGCCGTCGGCAACCGTATACCCGCCTGTATTGCCTTCGATTTTTCCACTCTGCAGGGACCGGTAGGCATCGTCTACCGCAAAGGGCTCCCCCCCAACAGGCTCGCACCCGGGCGCCATAAAGGCCGTTGCCAGGGCCGTGCCCCCCAACAGGCCGCCGCCCCCCACCGGGGCTACCACGCAATCCAGGCCGGGGACCTCCTCCAGCAGCTCTGCACAAGCAGACCCCTGGCCCAGCATAACCATCGGGTCGTTCGAAGGGTGTATAAACAGGGCCCCGGTCTCCCGGGCAATTTGTTCCGCAGCCGCCTCCCGCGCTTCCAGGGTGGGGGCGCATTCGGTAATGATCCCTCCATAGGTGCGTACGCCCTCCCGCTTTACCGCAGGCGCATTGGTGGGCATCACAATATGGGCCGGGATACCCAGGGAATGGGCAGCCAGGGATAAGGCCTGTGCAAAGTTCCCGGAGGAATGCGTAACCACGGCCGGGACGTCCCCCTGGGCCTGTAACTGCAACAACGCATGGGTAGCCCCGCGTATCTTATAGGACCCTCCCCTCTGGAAATTCTCGCACTTAAAGGATAACCGCGCCCCGGAAAGCTGGTCGAGCAGGCGGGAACGCAGCACCGGGGTCCGGTGCACGTGGGGTGCGATCATCTCACGGCAGAGACGGAGTCCTTCAGGGGTAAGTGCGGGGTGAGCCATAGTAATGCGCTATTTCCAGCGGAGACTCTCCATAAGCCTCCGGATATCGTTTTGCAGATACACTGCCGCCGGCAGGATGGAATCGTAATTGGGCTTCGCATAAAAGTACAGCGAGCCGGTAACAAAATGGCGGGTGCTGTCTGTTACGTAAAACTGGCTTTGGGATGCGGCATCGCCCTTTACTTCGTAAAACATACCATATACCCCGTTATCGGGGTCCACATAGGGTTGCTCCAGGATGTTGTCTGCCTTAACCACGTGCTCATAAGATAGCTTCTGGGCATCCGAAAGGAGTTCCTTCAGGTTGCCTTCCACTGGTTTGTAGGTAATATAGATGGAGCCCTTCATGGGTTTGTAATCCAGGACCAGGTTGCATCCGGATTCTTCCGACTGTGCAGCCAGGCGGTTAAATTCGAAGGTGTACGGGCAATCTGCATCCAGCACCTTATAAGCGTGTACCGGATAGTCCAGGCGCAGCATGGCCTTGGGCTTCGGGACCGGGTCCTCCCCGCAGCTTCCCAGCAGAATGGCAGCCACAAGGGCTGTAAGCGTTGTTCTAATGCTCATGGGGCAATGCGATTTTTATCTGTTTCAGGCGCTTGCGGTCCAGGCTTTCCACCACAAATTCATACCCCTCAAAAGGGACGACTTCCCCCCGCCTGGGAAAGCTGCCCGCTACCTCCAGTACAAAACCCGCAATGGTTTCCGCCTCTCCCTTATGGGATTCGAAAACCGACTCATCGTGGATTCGGGCTACCCGGTAGAAATCCTTCAGGTTGGTCTTTCCCTCAAATACATAGGTATGGTCGTCCAGCTTGGAATACACCAGGTCCTCGTCGTCGAATTCATCGCTGATATCCCCTACGATCTCTTCGATAACGTCCTCCAGGGTCACGATCCCAGAAGTACCGCCAAACTCGTCTACCACAATGGCCAGGTGGTTTTTCTTGTTCTGGAATTCCAGCAGCAAATCGTCCAGCTTCTTGTTCTCCGGGACAAAAAAGGGCTCCCGGATCAGGGACGTCCAGTTAAAGACCTTCCGGTCCAGGTACGGCAGGAGGTCCTTTACATAGAGCACCCCCACGACCTTGTCTACATTTTCGCTGTAAACCGGGATGCGGGAGTAGCCGTTTTTCTTGATTTCCTCCAGGACTTCGGGGAATTTCAGATCCTCGGGAAGGGCAAAAATATCCATGCGCGGCCGCATGACCTGCTTGGTATCGGTGTTGCCGAACGAAACAATGCCCTCCAGTATTTTCTGTTCCTCCTTGGTGGTATCCCCCTCCGAAGTGAGCTCCAGGGCCTGCGAAAGGTGGTCTACGCTCAGGCTGGACTTCTGTTTCCCGAGGCGCCTGTAGAGCAGGAGGGTACCTGCCCGCATAGGCGCTGTAAGCGGTGTGAAAACTACATCGAGGGCTTTAAACGGGTAGGCCATCCGCCTCAGAAAAGGGATGCGGTTCCGGTTGGCATAGACCTTCGGTAGGATTTCCCCGAAAAGCAGGATCAGGAAGGTGGCAAGCACGATCTCCACCACAAAACGCAGGGAAAGGAAGCCAAAATAGACCTGGTCCACCCGGGCAAAGAGGGTTTCCCCCATGTCTGTAAACAACAGTACTATGCCAATGTTTATGGCATTGTTGGCCACCAGGATGGTTGCCAGGAGTTTCTTGGGTTTCTGGAGCAGGCGGTTGATAATGGCCCCGGGGGTGCCCCCGTTGTCGCGCAGGTCGTTGAGTTCCGTCTGGGACAGCCCGAAAAAAGCAACCTCAGACCCTGAAATGAGCGCAGATCCCAGGAGCAGCAGGACCAGGAAAAGGGTCTTGAGGGTCAGGATCCCATTCCAGGCGAGCAGGGGCAATACCAAAAAAAGGGGCTCCGGGTCCAAGCGCAGTCAGTTTGATTCCATCAGAACGGGAGGTCGTCTTCTTCCTCGGCCTCCACCCCCTGGGCGGGTTTATCCGAGTACTGGGGGTTTCCTGCAGCCGGAGGGTTTTGTCTCTGTTGTTGCATTTCGCCCCCCCGGGCATCGGCCTCCCCTTTGGGCGAGAGGAAGGTAAAGTCCGTAACCTGCACCTCGGTGGTATACCGGGTAGCGCCGTCCTCCCCTTGCCACTGGCGGGTCTTCAGGCGTCCTTCCACATAGATCAGGTCACCTTTTTTCAGGTATTTCTCACAGATTTCAGCGGCCTTGTTCCGCACCACAATGTTGTGCCATTCCGTATTGGTGACCTTCTCCCCGGTTTGCCGGTTGGTATAGGACTCATTGGTGGCAATGGGAAACCTCCCGATACAGTTGCCGCCTTCAAAATAATGGAGCTTCACCTCGTCTCCCAAATGCCCTATCAGCATCACCTTATTTAATGTACCGCTCATATCCGTTGTATTAAGGTCAAAAGTACGAATTTTTGACTGTTTCCATGAATTTGGATATCAACACCGGCACCGGGTAAGCCTCCCACTCATTATAGGGGATCCCGACGCTGCCCAGGTCCTCGAGCCCCACCATCCAGAAGGTGGTTATCAGGTGCTGGTGCGACAATTTGTGCACGATGGGCTCCGGGTTAAAGCAACGGATATCCATACGCCCCGGCGGCATGCCCAGGTGGGCTTCCAGACACTGGCGGATATCCTCCTCCCCCGGGTCTTCCTCAGACTCCAGCAGGGGAAACTGGTAGAGGCCCTGCCAGATACCCCGCCCGGTCCGCCGGTGCAAAAAGGTGGCGAGGTCCGGCCCCAACGGCACCAGGTAGTGCAGCCTCCTTTGGCGCGCTGCTTTGCCCTTCTGTTTGGCGGGCAACTGCAGGACCCGGCCCCCGGCCAGGGCCTTACAGGCTGAAGAGAAAGGACAGCGGTCACAATCCGGGGCCTTGGGCTGGCAATGCACGGCCCCGAATTCCATCAGGGCCTGGTTGAAATCGCCGGGCCGGTCACTGCGGATAAGGGCTGCTGCCAGTTCGCGGAACTCCCGCTGTCCGGCCGGGATATTGATATAGGTCTCCACCCCAAATACCCGGCTTAACACGCGGAATACGTTCCCGTCTACCACGGGCACCACCTCGTCAAAGCAGACAGAGGCGATGGCTGCAGCCGTATAGGGCCCTATACCTTTTAAGGTAAGGAGTGCTTTATAGGTATTGGGGAACCGGCCGCCGTGCACCCCGGCCACCTCCCGGGCGGTCTGGTGGAGGTTGCGCGCCCGGGAATAGTACCCCAGGCCCTGCCAGAGTTTCAGAACCTCCTCCTCAGAAGCAGCTGCCAGATCTTCTACCCTGGGGTAGGCGCTTAGGAAACGCAGAAAATATGGGGTGCCCTGGGCTACACGGGTCTGTTGGAGGATGATTTCGGAGAGCCAGACCACGTACGGGTCCCGGCTGCCCCTCCAGGGCAAATCGCGCTTGTGGGTGTCATACCATTGTAAGAGGATGGCGGAAAAATCCATGGGATTTCAATGGGCTTGCAAAACTAAGGCTTTTAAGCAGTTAAAAATCTCCGGGCAGCCAAAAGATTGAATAATATTTATATATTTGCAACCCTGAAAACCTACAGATAATAATAATACAATGACCAAAGCAGATATCGTATCGAAAATCTCAGAAAAACTGGGAATGGAAAAGGGAGATGTTCAAGCCACCGTGGAGAGTTTTATGGAGGAGGTAAAGGCATCCTTGGAGAATGGAGACAATGTCTATTTGCGTGGTTTTGGTAGCTTCATCATCAAAACCCGGGCCGAGAAAACCGGACGGAATATCTCTAAGAATACTACTATCAAGATACCTGCTCATAACATCCCTGCATTTAAACCCGCCAAAGTTTTTGTGGAAGGAGTTAAGAGTAACGTGCAGGTGAAATAATAACCGTTAATTACGAGCTATGCCGAGTGGTAAAAAACGAAAAAGACATAAGGTAGCAACGCACAAGCGCAAGAAGCGCAGAAGAGCGAACCGCCACAAGAAAAAGTAGTCTTCGCACTACTTTTTTTCCTTTTATACGTTCATTGACATAGGAATTCTCAAGTAGGATTTCGACGGGTTTACGATAGTAACCTGTACATATATTGTTTAATCCATTCATGCCCGCATGCCGGGTGTGAAGCAAAATCGAATCAGGTGAACAGAGAGTTAATCGTAAGATCCAACACCGATTCCGTCGATTTTGCCCTTCTTAAGGATGGAAAACTCATTGAGCTGCACCAAGACGAGAACGACCACAAATTCAATGTGGGAGATGTGCTTCTGGCCAAAATACGCAAGCCGGTTTCCGGCCTGAATGCGGCCTTCGTTGATGTGGGGTACGAGAAAGATGCTTTTTTGCATTACCACGACCTCGGCCCGCAACTGCAAAGCCTTCTCAAATTTCTCAAGAGAGCCCGTTCCGGCCGGATGCGGGACTATACGCTCAAGGACTTTCCCTTCGAAAAAGACATCGACAAGAACGGTAGCATCAAAGATGTTATCAAGCCGAACCAGGCCCTGTTGGTGCAAATCGTGAAAGAACCGATTTCCACCAAAGGCCCGCGCATCAGCTCTGAAATTTCCATAGCTGGGCGCTACCTCATCCTGGTCCCTTTCTCCGACCGGGTATCCGTGTCCCAGAAAATAGGGAGCAAAGAGGAAAAAAGCCGGCTCAAGCGATTGGTCCAAAGCATCAAGCCCAAAGGGTTTGGCGTGATCATTCGCACCGTTGCAGAAGGCAAAAAAGTTGCGGAACTCGACAAGGATCTGCAGAATCTGGTATCCAAATGGGTATCGATGTGCAAAAAATTGAACAGGGCGTCTACCCCTTCCAAGGTCCTGGTAGAACTCAACCGGGCATCTTCCATCATCCGCGATGTATTCAATGATACATTTACCGGCATACATGTGGACGATGAAACGCTCTACAACCAGATCAAGGACTATCTGCATGAAATTGCCCCGGAAAAGGAATCCATTGTAAAACTGTACAACTCTTCCGTCCCGATTTTTGAAAAATTCGGGATAGAGCGGCAGATCAAAACCTCTTTTGGCCGGACGGCCTCCATGAGCAAAGGCGCCTACCTGGTGATCGAACACACAGAGGCGCTGCACGTCATAGACGTGAACAGCGGGAACCGTTCCACCCGGGCCAAAAACCAGGAAGACACCGCCCTGGAAGTGAATTTGCTGGCAGCTTCGGAAATCGCACGCCAACTGCGTCTGAGAGACATGGGCGGCATCATTGTGATAGACTTCATCGACATGGTGCGGCCGGAGCACCGCAAAAAGTTGTTCAACCATCTCAGAAACGAGATGGAGGACGACCGGGCCAAGCACAAAATCCTTCCCCCGAGTAAATTCGGGCTCGTCCAGATCACCCGCCAGCGGGTTCGGCCGGAGGTCAATATCAAGACCACCGAAGAGAACCCCAGCGGCAGCGGACAGGAAGTAGAAGCCCCCATCGTGATGATTGAAAAGATCAACCACGAATTGGAGCAAATTGTCAAACGCAATGGAAAAATCAAGCACATAGTGCTGAATACCCATCCGTTTATTGCAGCATACCTGACCAAAGGGTTTCCCTCTATCCGATCCAAGTGGTTCCTAGAACACAAGAAATGGGTCAAAATACAACCGCGGGATGCGTACACGTATCTCGAATACCGGTTCCAGGACAAAGAAGGAAAAGACCTGGTCTCAGAATAAGAAACAGCCACCCCCAACCGGGTGGCTGTTTTTTTTTGCCCTGGTTCCGGCACGAATCCTGCCACATCCTTCTGCCTGAATTCTTTATTTTAGACCGTACAAATGCTTCTTGTTATGTATCCCCGCAATGCGTTCCTACTTCTAACCGCAATTCTCACCCTGGCCGGCTGCAGCCAACCCGGCACCACACAACCGGAAGGCATGGCCGCGACCCTGGCGGGTACCCCATTCCTGGAAGGGCGGCCCCAATACCTGGCCAGCCCTTTTGTTACCCCGGGCGACCGTGCCTATATGGTGGGCCACCAAGACGGCAGCTTCCCGGAACTGGGGTGGCACATTAAAGGGGAGATGGGGGGCATCTGGGCGCATCCCATAAAGCTGATGGATGGGTTTAGCGCCATGGTAGACTTTGGTGATACATCTGTTATTTTAAAGAATGCAACCCGTTTCGCGAATTATCCCATGGCCAATCGGCACGATTTTTCCCTGGATTCGCTAGGCCTTGAAGTCTCCCGATTACAGTTTGCCCCTGATGGGATGGAAGGGGTTGTAGTAGAATTTGAATTTCGGAATCAAAAGCAGAATCTACTAAAATTCGATTTTGATTTTATCGGACATTCCGACTTGAGGCCTACCTGGCTTGGAGAACGAACCGGGATGGCAGATGCAAAAGACCTGGCGCAATACGATTCCATAAACAAGGCATGGGTAGTAAAGGACAAGGACAACCCCTGGTGGGTAATGTTCGGTTCTGAGCGGGGCCCGTCCGATACAGGAGGATCAAAACCTTTTTACAGGGGCAATGGGACATCTTCAGAACTCATGTATCCTATAGAAATTGAACCGGGCGGAACAGAATTTCTTCGCTTTGTTATAGTCGGCTCATCCCATTCCGAAGAAGCGGCCAAAAATACCTATTCCGATTTGTTGGCAAATGCCGACACTTATCTGGCCGCTAAACGCGACCGGTACGCGGCCCTGGCGGAACGCTCCAAACTGACCATCCCGGATTCGGCCCTGCAGCAGACTTTTGAATGGCTCAAATACAATGCGGACTGGATGATCCAGACCGTACCGGGCATTGGGACGGGCATTACCGCCGGCATCCCTGATTACCCCTGGTGGTTTGGGGTGGACAGCGAATACGCGCTAAGGGGGTATATGGCCGTGGGGCAGGACGAGGTGGTCTACCAAACCATCCACCTGCTGGACAGCGTCTCCCGGGCCGTAAACGGGAACGGGCGCATCCTCCATGAGATGTCTACCAACGGGGCGGTCTTTAACCCCGGGAATATTAATGAGACCCCTCAGTTTGCCTCCCTCATCTGGCATGTGTACCGGTGGAATGGGGACAAGGAGTTCCTCAAAAAATACTACCCTACAATTCAAAAAGGCCTGGCGTGGCTGATGAAAACCAACGACGCCAACGCGAACGGTTTCCCGGATGGGTTTGGGATGATGGAAATCCACGGCCTGGACAGCGAGATGATCGATGTGGCCGCCTATACCCAGGCGGCTTTTATGCATGCCAGCCTCATAGCACGGGAACTTGGGGATACGCAGGCCTCGGAAGACTACCTGGCCAAGGCCATGGAACTGGCCCGCAAAATCAATGACGAATTCTGGTCGGAAGAATTTGGGTCCTATGCCGATTTTATGGGAACGGACCAGCAAGCGTTGCATCTAATCGAAGATGCGATTGTGCGGGCGGATACCCTCAACAAGCCCTGGGCAGTGGCCGAGCTGGAACAGACGCGCAAGGCCATCCTGGCCAACCCACAGGAGGGTCTCAGGCCCTTTGTGGTCCACCATAACTGGGTGGTGAACACCCCCATGGAAATGGGGATTGCGGATTCGGCCAAAGCCATCCGGGCCCTGGAAACCGCCCGAAAATACACCAATCCCTTCGGCATGTTTGTTACCGGGATAGACCGGGACGAAAGCGCGGGGACGGACGAAGGCTCTTTCCAGGGGAGCAAGGTCTTCTCCTATACCGGGGCGGTGATGACCCTCCCTACCGGGGTGCAGGCCGTGGCCGAAAACAACTACGGTCGGCCGGACATGGCCCTGGACTACTTGAAAAGAATGACCCGCAGTTTCAGCTATGCCCTGCCCGGGAGTATGTACGAAGTATCGCCGGATTACGGCATGATAGTCCAGGCGTGGAACCTCTACAGCTTTGCAGTCCCGATTGTGGAGCAGTTTTTCGGGATTTCTCCTATGGCCGCACGGAAGGAAATCCGCATTGCCCCCCAAATGCCCACCGCCTGGAATACAGCCAGCCTGGAACACGTGGGCATTGCAGGCAATTCCGTTTCGGTACACTATACCAAAAAAGCCAATGGGCGGATTCACCTTCGTGTGGAACAATCCAACCCGGGTTGGACCCTGATTTCGCCGGTACCGGCATCCGGGGCGGACCGTCTGGAAATTATAAGCGGACAACTGCAGGAAACCGGTCCGGGCACCTTTACGGTTACCTCCCAGGAAGGCATCCTCGAATTCGAATACCTCCCATGAACCGGTTTGGCTATAAGGCCTATACGGTAGAAGAGGCCACCCGCAAACTGGAACGCTACTGTGCCTACCAGGAACGCTGCCATAGCGAAGTGGTGGAACAATTGCGGCGGATGCGGATGATTCCCGAAGCCATTGACCAGATTGTAGTACACCTCATACAGCACGAATTCCTCAACGAAACGCGCTTTGCCCTGGCCTTCGTCAGGGGGAAATTCCGGCAGAAAGGCTGGGGACCCCTCCGCCTATCGGCTGAACTGCGCAACAAGGGGGTTTCCGAAAACCTGATTTCCCGGAGCCTGGACGCTATTTCAGAAGACGAGTACGCCCGCCGTTTCCAGGAGGTCGCAGCCCGGAAGGCCGACACCCTGAAAGAGGAGGACCGGGAAAAAGCCCGGCAGAAACTCTTTCATTACCTCTATTACCGGGGGTGGGAAAAAGACCGGATTTACGGGGCACTACGGGAACATTTCCCGGGTGGTTAGGCCTTGAGGTTGCGGTGGGTCCGCACAATGGCCTCCTCATTTTTCCAATCGATCCAGCGCTGACCGCGGATTCGGCGCATGAGGTTATCGTAGTGCCGCATGATAAAAATATTGTACAGCGCCTTGCTCAGGTGTCTGGGGTTACGCGCAAGGCCCCTGAGGCTCATGGAGAACCCCGGGGTTATATACCGCATATAGTGCCAGTACCCTTCCGGGATATAGAGGACCTCCCCATGGTTGAGCCGGGCGCGATAGCCGCTTACATGCCGAAGGGCGGGCCACTTTTCAAAGTCTGGGGCAGCAAAGTCTATAGACTCGTGGGTGATGAGTGAATGGGGGATCTTGTAGAGATACCGGTTCTCGGTCTGGGAAAACAGGATGCATTCCTTCTCCCCTTCGAAGTGGAAGTGAAAGATATTGGCCAGGTCTATATCGTAGTGCATGAAGGTGTAGGAATCTCTTCCCCCGAAAAAGAGCATGGGCAGGCTTTTCATAAGCCGCAACCCGAAGTCCGGGTATTCGAAATCCGCCTGCAACTCCGGTACTTCCTTGAGGATATTCCATAGGAAAATGCGGTAGCGGGTGGGTTCCTTCAGCAGGAGATCGATGTATTCGGACATGCGCATTTTCGCATGGGGCTCGTTAAACCCGTCGTTGTAGTCCACGGGCCGGTCGTCGTAGAGCGGGACGATCTTATCGCCGGCCACCTTCCGCATATACTCCAGGTTCCACTTGGAATAGGCCGGCCAATCCGCTATAGCCTCTTCGATAACCACGGGTTGCTGCTTCCGGAAGTAGGATTCCAGAAACGCCTCTTTGGAAATACGGGGGACCCTTGGAACATCTTGTAAATACACGGGGCAGGTGATTTTTAAGTCCGTTGCGTTTCGCTAAGCGCCGGGAAGCGGATTTCGCGTGGTGCGGCCTACTTCCCCCTGGCGCGTTCGTTGCGGGGGATCTTGTGTCCCGGGCGGCTCCAGCGCGGCTTCTCGCCCAGGGCTTCCCACTGGGAGGCCCCGGCTTCGACCGTTTCCGGCTGGGCCTTCTTGGCAAAGGGCTGCTGGGGGGTTAGCCCTAACTCGCGAAACATCTCCATATCCTCGTTTACATCCGGGTTGGGAGTGGTCAGGAGTTTGTCTCCGGCAAAGATACTATTGGCCCCGGCAAAGAAGCAGAGGGCCTGTCCTTCCCGCGTCATCCCGGTGCGGCCTGCCGAGAGGCGCACCTGGGTCTGGGGCATAACGATTCGGGTAGTGGCTACCATCCGGACCATTTCCCAGATGGAAACGGGCTCCATCTCTTCCATAGGGGTGCCCGGCACGGCTACCAGGGCATTGATGGGCACAGATTCCGGCTGCGGACTAAGGGTACTGAGCGCTACCAGCATCCCGGCCCGGTCTTCTGCGGCCTCTCCCATCCCGATAATCCCACCGCTGCAGACCGTCACATTGGTCTTCCGGACATTGCCGATGGTTTCCAACCGGTCCTGGTAGGCCCGTGTGGAAATCACGTCCTTGTAGTAATCCTCAGATGTGTCCAGGTTGTGATTATAGGCATAAAGGCCGGCCTCGGCCAGTCTGCGGGCCTGGTTTTCGGTCAGCATGCCCAGGGTGCAGCAGACTTCCATGTCCAGTTTGTTAATGGTCCGCACCATCTCGAGCACCTGGTCAAACTCCGGGCCGTCCTTCACATTCCGCCATGCAGCGCCCATGCATACGCGGGAGCTGCCGGAGGCCTTGGCGCGCAATGCCTGGGCCTTTACCTGGGAAACACTCATCAGGTCGTTGCCTTCTATATCGGTGTGGTACCGGGCCGCCTGAGGGCAGTAGCCGCAATCTTCAGGGCAGCCTCCCGTCTTGATAGACAACAGGGTAGATACCTGTACCGTGTTCGGGTCGTGATACTTCCGGTGAACGGAGGCCGCCCGGTAGAGCAGCTCCATGATCGGAAGGTTGTACACGTCCAGGATTTCCTCCCGGGTCCAGTCATTACGGATATCACTCATAGATTCGTTCTTTGATGATCTACTTCAAAAATAGGCCATTGCAGGAGAATGCACAATCCCCAATTTAGTGCCCTTCCCCGGGGCGCTCCAACAGTACACTCACCGCATTGCCGCCAAAGCCCACGGCATTGACCATTACACGCCGGATGGGCCGGGACTCAGCCTCCTGGCCCAGGTAGGGCAAAGCCGGGATTTCCTGCCGCTCCAGCATATAAAGGGCAAGCTCCAGGCTTAAAAGGCCGGAGGCGCCAAGGGTATGCCCAATTTTCCATTTGTTGGAGGTCAGGGCAGGCATAGCCCCCCGGAATACCTGTTCCACCGCACGGAGCTCTGCCCGGTCCCCCAGGCGCGTTCCCGGGGCATGCAGCACAATGGCGTCCACATCAGATGGCATGGTTTCTCCAAGGGCCATGGTCATGGAGCGTTGCAGGCAACCGGCATCGGCAGACAGCGAGACGGCATGGGTTAGCGGCTCCGTGGCGTACCCAACCCCCGCTATCACGGCCAGGGCATCTTCATGGGCGCCCCCTTCCAGGGCCACCACCCCGGCGCCTTCCCCCAGGACCATGGTGTTGGATTCCTTCCGGGGGTCCAGGGCACGGCAGGGATAAGGCGCAGCCTCCTGGCTGTAAATCTTAAGGGCCGCCATTTGTTTAAAGGTAAAATCGGTCAGCGGGGCCTCGGCCCCCCCAACCAAAAAGCCGTCGGCCATCCCGGAACGGATCCAGGCGCATCCGTTCAGCAGGGCGTGCAGGGCCGTGGAACAGGTGATGGAATGGGAAATGGCCGGGCCAAGGGTCCCTAGGTCGTGGGCTACCCAGGAAGCGATATTGCCCAGGGTGGTACTGGGGGAGGCATGGCTGTTTACTGATCCGGAGCGAAGCAGTTCCCCATGGTGGCTTTCCCACAGGCCGGTAGCCCCGCGCGAGGACCCCAGGTTAACCCCTATGCGCATATCCGGCGCCCAGCGGGCGGCCTGCAACGCCTTTCGGGAAACCCATAGGGCGTACAAAACAGTGTCGTCCAGGCGGCCATAGGATTCCAGGGAGGCCCGCAGCTGCTCCTTGAGGGGCTCCGGGATTGCCCCGGCCCACCACCTTTGCCCGCCGGATTCCCTAAGGGTTAACCGGGACTGCGGATCCGAATAAAACCGGGAGGCATCCTGCTCATCGCCCAAAGCGCTCAGCGAGGCCAGGGAACGGATGGAAATCTTCATCGGGAGCGATTTTTGGCAAAACTACGGGTTTTCATTTGGGAGGGAGGCCATACCCCGGGCGGGAATCGTTAAAATCGTATTTTTACCGTGGGGTCCCGAAACACCCCGGCACCTATGTCTACTCCTTCCCTGGCTATCGTCATCCCCTGCTACAACGAGTACGGCCGCCTGTACCCCGATCGGTTCAGGGGGTTCTTAAGTCAGCACCCGGACGCCTTTATCTGTTTCGTGGACGATGCCTCCACAGACCGGACCCCGGAATTGCTGGAAGGGTTCCGGGCTGAATTCCCCGGGCAGGTAGCCGTATGTACCAACCCCTCCAACACCGGAAAGGCAGGTGCCGTTCGGCATGGGGTCCTCTACGCCCACCAACACAACCTTGCCCCTGCCCTGGCCTATCTGGACGCCGACCTGGCTACCTCTCTGGAGGAGTGCTACTCCTACCTCCCGTCCCTGGAGGAAAAAAGCTTCCTTTTTGCCTCCCGGATTCTTATTGTCGGCTCTGAAATTGAGCGCACCTTTATGCGGTTTTTCGTCGGGCGGGTCATAGCCACGGCTATATCCAATATCCTGAACCTGAAGGTCTACGACACCCAATGCGGGTGTAAGGTTTTCCGCTCGGAGCTGGCGCCCCTACTGTTCGGGGAACCCTTTGTTTCCCGCTGGCTCTTCGATGTGGAGCTTTTCAGCCGGATCTTGTCTGAATATGGGCCGGAAAAAGGGGAAGCCCTGATGCGGGAAATCCCGGTCCGCCGATGGATCGACCAGGGGGAATCCAAGGTCCGGATTACCTACGGGTTCCGCCTTTGGTGGGACCTGCTCAGGATAGGTACGCGGCACCGGCGCGCTATGAAGCCCTGGAGGAATCAGCCCAAACCGGAACAGTAATCCAGCAGTGATTCCATGGTGCTGTAAATCTGCCCCAGCGCCTCCTGAGAAATGACATACGGGGGCAGGGTATAAAGGGTCCGGCCCAGCGGCCTCAGGTAAACGCCGTTTTCCAACCCGCGCTGATAGAGTTGCTGCCTTAAATCGCCATAGCGCTCTGCGCCGATGCGGATGTCAAGGGCCAGGATGGCCCCTATATGGCGAATCTCCGCTACCATGGGGTGGCCTTCCATGCGGGCGGCAAATTCCCGGTGGCTTTCCATTACCCGTTTCAGGCCATCCTGGATTTCAGAAGACTGATAGAGTTCCAGTGCCGCCAGCGCGGCCTCGCAGGCCAGGGGGTTAGCGGTATAGGTATGACCATGGAAAAAGCCCTTGGCCACCTCATCGGCATAAAAGGCATCGTAAACCTCCTGGGTACAGGTGGTAACGGCCAGAGGCAGCAGCCCGGCAGAGAGGGCTTTGGAAAGGCATATCAGGTCTGGCTTCACCCGGAGCTGTTCCGAGGCAAAACAGGTGCCGGTCTTCCCGAATCCGGTCATCACCTCATCGGCAACAAGCAATACCCCCCGGGTGCGCAAGAATCCGAGAATCCGGTCCAGGCCTTCCGGGTGGTGGGTTTTCATGGCGGCCGCCCCCTGCACCAGGGGTTCATAGATAAAGGCCGCTACCCGCCCTGTATCGACCCACTTGCCCAGCTGTGCCAGGGTCTGCTGCGGATCGGCCTCCACGGGAGGGGGGATGCGGAAGACCTCGAGGGCCATGCCGTCGAAGGGTCCGTTGTATACCGAAAGGCCCGAGACGGAGAGCGCCCCGAAAGTATCGCCATGAAACCCGGATTCAAAGGCCAGCAGGAGGTCCTTTTTTCGCCCCTGGTTAAAATGGTATTGTAGGGCCATTTTCAGGGCCACCTCCACCGCGGTGGAACCGTTGTCCGAGAAGAACACCTTTTCCTGATTATCGGGCAGTATCTCAATAAGCGATTCGGCCAGGGAAACCGCCGGCTGGTGTGTAAGGCCGGCGAAAACCACCTGGTCCAGCTGTTGCATACGGGCCGCAACCCGACCGGTGATATAGGGGTGGCAATGGCCGTAAATACATGTATACCAGGAAGAAATCCCGTCTATATAGGCCTTCCCGGAGGTGTCGTAGAGGTAGGCCCCGCTGGCCCTTTCTATGGGCAGGGCATGGGGGTGGTGCTTATGCTGGGTCAGGGGGTGCCAGATATGCCTGCTGTCTCGTTCGCTCAGATTTTCCATGGGGGCCTTCCCGGCAGATTCGGACCTTTTCATATCTTGCAAAGATGGGAAAATACCGAAAAAATCCATGGTGAAAAAAGTCGCCGGTAGGCAGGAAAACCAACTGGGGGCCCTGGGGATGCTGACCCCTGGCCGGGTCCTTGCCCTCTACACCCTTGTGAGTGTTCTCCTGCGCCTGCCCTTCTTTTTCCGGGACTATGTGGACCGGGATGAAAGCACCTTTATCCTGATGGGCCAGGCCTGGGTGGACGGACACCTCCCCTATACCTTTTTGTGGGACGTAAAGCCTCCCCTGACCTTTTTGTTCTACACCGGGGTCATTGCCCTGTTTGGTAAAAACATGCTCGTACTGCGGCTTATAGGCGCCCTGGTGGTTGCCCTTACCGCCTGGTTCGTGTACAAACTGGCCCTGAAATATGCTCCCGGGCGGCAGGCCCTGGTTGCCGGGGGACTCTGCATCTATCTGCTCAGTCTCTTCGGGAGTATACAGGGGGTGATGTCCGAACACCTGCTTATGGGCAGCCTTATGGCCGGGTGTTATTTCCTGGTACGGGAACGGGGCATGGGAGATTACCTCCTGGCCGGAACCCTGTTCGGGGTGGCCCTTATGATCAAGATCAACATTGCCTTTGCCTTGCTGGGCACCGGCCTGTGGCTTTTGGTGTATTGGTGGCGCAACAACCCCATACCTTCAATACTTGGCCGCAGCCTTGCCCTGGTGCTGCCCGGGATCCTCGTGGTGGGGGCCACGCTGCTCCCTTACCTCTGGACCGACCAGGCATCCCTTTGGTGGGATTCGGTAATCCTTGCCCCCCTGGGGTATACAGAAGGCAAGGGCTCCTCCCTGTTTGCCCTGTTGGGGTTTAACGGCCTGCTGGCTGCCTTCCTGATCTGGGCCTTTGCCTCCCGCCGCCTGTCGTGGTCGGACCCTGGCCTGGCCGTGATGGCCCTGGTGGTGTTGGGAGTTGTGCTTTCCTTCCTGAAGGCCGGGCGTGTCAATTCCCATTACCTCATACAGGTCTACCCGCCCCTGCTGGTATTACTGGCCGCTTTGCTGCAGGCGTACAAACCTCAGAAGTGGGTCCTGCGAGCCGTCCTGGGGCTGGCCCTGCTGCTCCCCGTGGAAAGCTACCTGGAATACGTCCATATCATTCGGTACCGGATGGCGCGAGGCACCTGGTTTAACGGGGAGGGCTACAGTGTGCCGGACTACCTCAGGAAAGCCGGTGCAAACACCGAAAACATCCTCTTTCTGGAATACCACATTGGCTACTGGGTACTGGACCGGTACCCCCCTTCCAAAGCGGCCACCCACCCCAGCAACCTCTGCAAGGACGAAATGTTCCCCTACTACAATGCCCCCAGGGCTACCGCCATGGAGGAATTACATTTTCTGATGGATAGTGTCCGCCCCCCCATAGTAGTCACGCGCCTGAACCGGCGTATTTTCGACAAAAGCCACGTGGAGGAGAACGCCTATATGGAAAACGTCCTGGAAACTCAATACGAAATCATGGAGGTGGTAGACCAGGCCGTAGTGCATTCACGAAAGCCAGGAGAGTAGGGCAGGCCGCAGCCGCAGGGCCTCCTCCCGGACCGTTTCCGGATTTACCGGGTCCAGGGGGCGAATACGGCCCAGAACGGGACACCCCGTACGCTTCTGGATAATGGATTCTGTAGAGGGGTGCTCTTCCCCATTGAAAAGCAGCGCAGGACGAATGCCCCTGCTACGGAGGGCCTCTACGGTTAACAGGGTGTGGTTGATGCTCCCCAGGTAATGCCGGGATACCACTACCACCCTGTATTCAGGCCGGATGAGTTCCGCAATGGTATCCGAATCGTTGAGGGGTACCAGCAGCCCCCCCGCCCCTTCAATTACAAGGGTATTTCCCGTTTCCGGCGGCCGAATGGCATCGAGTGCTATCCGAAGCCCGTCTATCTCCGCTGCCGCATGGGGGCTCATGGGGGTATTCAGGGCATAGGCATTGGGGTGGATCACACTGTCCGGGTGCCGTACCAGCCCGGCCACCTTATGGCTGTCGGAATGATCCAGGTCCCCGGCCTGAACCGGTTTCCAGTAATCTGCCCCCAGGGCTTCGACCAAAATGGCAGCTGCCACGGTCTTTCCCACCTCTGTGGAAATACCAGTTACAAAGAGGGTTTTCATGGTTGCTGGCGCGTTATCATCCCGCATTGCAGGCACTTGTATTTGGCCGGTTCCAGGAAGGGGAACAACCTAAACCACAAGCGGTCCCGCTTGTAAAACCTCTCCATCCGCTTCGCCTTGCAATTGGGGCAAACCAACAGGTTTCCTGCATTGTCCACAGCATAGCCCCGGACCTGATTGTAAATGGCCTCGGCCCGCTCCCGGTCCGCCAGGGGGACCATGACCTTCACCCCCCCTATTGCAGATGAGATAAAGGGTTCCGCCTGCATGACGTTGGCATCCTTCAGGAAGACCTCGATACCCTCGGCCTCCAGGCGGGTCCGCAGGAGCTCGGCATCGGTCAGGTAGTCGAACGCGCCAATTACACAAAACTTACTGTTCATTTGCCGATTGGTTTACTCGTGTTTCCAAAATACGCAAAACCTCTTGGATTTCTGCCGGGGTGTTATAGCTGTGCAGGCAAATCCGGAGGCATTCCCGCCCCGTGGGTACGGTGGGCGACAGGATGGGCCTGATGTCGAACCCTCTGCCCGCCATCTCCCGGGCCAGGCGCCGCGTAGGCCGGTTGCCCCCAACGGTAAAACCAAACACGGCCGAAGCGCCTCCTGTAAACCGTTTCTGTAACCCCGCCGCCTCTATCCCGAGGGCCATGGTGCGGATATTGGCCTGGAGGGCTTCCATACGCTTCTGGCCCTCCATGGATTCCAAAAGAGCATATGCCCTGCCGATCTGCGCAAGGCTCCCAGGCGGGAGGGCCGTGGTATAGATAAGGCTGCGGCTGAAATTCACCAGATATTCCCTTAAGGAAGACCCTCCCAGCACTGCCGCCCCGTGGCAACCCAGGGCCTTGCCAAAGGTCACTACCCGGGCAAAGAGTTCCCCCTCTGTACCCAGATTTGACGCCAGGCCCCGCCCGCCGGGCCCCAGGACTCCTACCGCATGGGCCTCATCCAGGATCAGCCTGCACTTATAGGAACGGCAGAACTCCAGCAGGGCTTCCACAGGGGCCAGGTCGCCTTCCATGGAAAATACGCTTTCCGAAACGACATATACCTCGCACCCCTCGGGCCTCCCCTGCCTGAAAACCTGCCGATACCTTTTTTCCAGAGCCGGGATATTATTGTGTTCGAAGGAAAAGGAGCGCGCCTGGCTCAGGCGGACTCCGTCGCGGATGCTGGCATGGGAAAGGGCATCGTAAAAAAGGACATCCGACCGGAGGGCTACGCTCGAGAGGAGCCCCAGGTTAGCGTCGTATCCCGAGGTATACACCAGTGCACTTTCCGCTTGGTGGAACCGGGCCACCACGGCTTCGGCTTCGGGATAGCCCTGGTGGTTTCCGCGGATCAGGCGCGATCCGGCACTCCCCGAAGCCCCAACTTCGGGGGCCGGGGGCAGCTGTGCCAGGCCCAGGTAATCGTTGGAAGAAAAGTCTGCCAGGTCCGAGGGGGCGGAAAGGGTCCTGAGGCTGTCTTCTTCCCGACGCCTGTTCAGCATGGCCCTGAGTTTTTCGGGGAACTGATCCATAGCGCAAAAGTAGCACATCCACCATGATTGCGCTATATTGGGATAGCGAACTGCACTGTTATGCCAGAACCGGAAACGACGTACCGCCCGGCCAGGGGGCCGGAAGAACTCCGGCAAATCCTCTCCCTCCAGAAAGCCAATCTCCGGGGTGGCCTGACCCCTGGCGAATGCAGGTCCGAAGGCTTTGTAACCCTCCGGCATTCCTTGCCCCTGCTAAGGCGCATGCAGGAGGCCTGCCCGCAAATGGTAGCCGTACAAGAGAAGGAGGTAATTGGGTACGCCCTCTGCCTGCACCCTGCCCTGCAGCAGGAAGTACCGGCTCTGGCTCCCATGTTTGAGCGTATCCGCCAGCTGTTAGATTCTTCCCAGGACTACCGGATTATGGGGCAGATTTGCATTGCGAAAAAAGCCAGGAGGCAAGGGCATTTCAGGGCTTTGTATGCCAGCCTGCAGCAGCAATGCCAGCCCCTGCCCATCATTACCGAAGTAGCCGCTGATAACCTGCGGTCCATGGAAGCCCACCTCGCGATCGGCTTCCGGCTCCTGGATACTCACACGGAAGACAACACGACCTGGCAGGTTATTATCCGGCCATAAAAAAACCCCGGCCGGGCCGGGGTCTTGATGGGTTTAAGCAGCGGGTTAATCCGCCAGGACGATAACCTTGTTATGCTTCAGTTCGATGGTCCCGCTATTGATCTCCAGGGCCGTTTTACCGTCCGGGGATTTCTTGAAATAGCCGGCATAATCCTCGTCAATTTCAAAGTTCCCGTCGAACTTCACCCACCCTGCCTGCAGGAGGGATACGATGGGTGCGTGGTCTTTGAGCATCTGGAATTCCCCATTGATCCCGGGAACGGTTACCGAGGTAACTTCCCCTGAGAACAAGGTGGCTTCGGGCGAAACAATCTCTAAGTACATCATACTGCTGATTTCTGAAATAGCTCCGGGTTATTACGCCTCGGCAAGCATTTTCTCACCGGCTTCGATAGCCTCCTCAATGGTCCCTTTCAGGTTGAACGCAGACTCGGGCAGGTGATCCAGCTCGCCGTCCATGATCATATTGAATCCTTTAATGGTGTCCTTGATGTCTACAAATACCCCGGGGATACCTGTAAACTGTTCGGCCACGTGGAAGGGCTGGGACAGGAAACGCTGCACGCGGCGGGCGCGGGCTACCGCAAGTTTGTCCTCTTCGGAGAGTTCCTCCATCCCGAGGATGGCGATAATATCCTGCAGCTCCTTGTAGCGTTGCAGCAGCTCTTTTACTCGCTGGGCGCAGCCGTAGTGCTCTTTCCCCAGGATGTCCTCGGTAAGGATCCGGGAAGTGGAATCCAGCGGGTCCACCGCCGGGTAGATTCCAAGCTCGGCAATTTTCCGGGAAAGTACAGTGGTGGCGTCCAGGTGGGCAAAGGTGGTTGCAGGCGCCGGGTCAGTAAGGTCATCCGCAGGTACGTAAACCGCTTGTACAGAGGTAATGGAACCGCGTTTGGTAGAGGTGATCCGCTCCTGCATGGCCCCCATTTCGGTAGCCAGGGTAGGCTGGTACCCCACCGCAGAAGGCATACGCCCCAGAAGGGCCGATACTTCGGAACCTGCCTGGGTAAAGCGGAAGATGTTGTCCACGAAGAACAGAACGTCCTTGCCCTGGCCGTCTCCGGCACCGTCGCGGAAGTACTCGGCAATGGTGAGTCCGGAAAGCGCCACACGGGCACGGGCTCCGGGGGGTTCGTTCATCTGGCCGAAGACAAAGGTGGCTTTGGACTCCTTCATAGCCTTCTTATCTACTTTGCTCAGGTCCCAACCGCCTTCCTCCATGGAGTGCAGGAAGTCTTCCCCGTATTTGATAATCCCAGATTCCAGCATTTCGCGCAGCAGGTCGTTTCCTTCCCGGGTGCGTTCGCCAACCCCGGCAAATACGGAAAGACCGCCGTGTCCTTTTGCAATGTTGTTGATCAGCTCCTGGATCAGTACCGTTTTCCCAACCCCGGCACCTCCGAAAAGGCCGATCTTACCCCCCTTGGCATAAGGCTCAATCAGGTCGATCACCTTAATCCCGGTAAAGAGTACTTCGGTGGAGGTGGAAAGGTCTTCGAATTTAGGGGCTTCCCTGTGGATGGGAAGGCCATTGTCCCCAGCCTTGGGCAGGTTGCCCAAACCGTCGATGGCATCTCCGATTACGTTGAACAGGCGTCCGTAAACCTCCTCGCCAATAGGCATTTGGATGGCGGCACCTGTGGCGGTTACCTCAGTCCCCCGACTCAAACCGTCGGTAGAGTCCATGGAGATGGAGCGAACGGCGTTTTCACCGATATGGGATTGCACTTCCAGTACCAACACGGAACCGTCTTCGCGCTTAACCTCCATAGAATCGTAAATTTTGGGGAGTTCGGATCCGGAAGGGAATACCACGTCGATTACCGGTCCGATGATCTGGGAAATTTTGCCTGCTTGATTTGCCATTATATCGTTTTTAAGCTTCTAATGAAAAATGGGCTCTGTTTTTTCGGCTGCAAAGATAGGGTTTTCCCTTCTAAAAAGGAACGGATACTTGTGATTTTAAAGAACTTATTCCGACTTTTTTGACAAAGGTCGAAATCTGCAGATTTGACCCGGGTTGTGCTGCAAACCCGAAGCAGCGGCAGCTCTTATGCCCTGCTGACAAAGCAGGCCTGGCGGCAGCCCGCGCTAATATGCGATCGGCCGGGAATTGCGGGAGTGCAATCAAAAAAAAAGCGCCGGAAACCCGGCGCTTTTAGTTTGTTGGTATCTCCCGTTAGGGGTTGATGGTCCAGGATACGTAGAAGATGGAACCTACGGCACCTGTACCCACGGCTGAGAAGTACTCATCCCCAAGGATGTTGGAGCCCCCGGCCTTGAATACAGACTTGATGGAGGGTGCAGAATAGTTGATCTGGGCATCCAGAACGCTATAGGAATCGATAATCCCGTCGGCAAAGGTATTCTGCCACAGGTAGGAATCGCTCCAGCGGTAGTTCACGTTGAACCCGAAGTTCTTGAAGAGCTCGGTATTTCCGAAAGAAGCCTTCACCTTGTGGTTAGGGGTGTTGAAGCTGGTCCGGAAATCCGGGAAAGCCGCCTGGTCAAAATCCTGCTCGGCGTAGGTGTAGTTCACCCCAATATCGAAGTTCCCCAGGATCTTGGCGTCTACCCCAGCCGTAATTCCGTAAGATTCGATATCCACCGGAGAGTTGGTGTAGGTCTGGTAGGCAAAGAAATCCCCGTTCTGAAGGGCCAGCAGGGAAAGGGCTCCGTCTCCGGCCTGTCCGTAGAAGGGAACCACCACGGTGCTGTTGGAAATAAAGTTGGTGTACTGGTTGAAGTACCCGCTAATGTCGATGGCTACCTTCCCGAACTGGGCGCGGTAACCGGCTTCGAAGGCCGTGATTTCCTCCGGCTGTACCAAAGGCGTTTCCACAGCCTGGGGAGCACCGGTCTGAACAGATGCCAGGGAGAAGGCATTCTCGTATGCCGCCCGGCCCACCACTTGTGCCGTGGCATTGCCCGTAAGGGCCTGGCCGTTGGTGCTCAGGTCGAAGGTGCGCACGTCCCGGTCGAGGTTATCCGGGGCTGCGCCCACCAGGATGGCACGGCCTGCATTCAGGCCGATAAACAGGTCCTGGGTGGTCGGGTTGCGGAAACCTTGCTGCACGGAAACGCGCAGGTTGTGGTTGCGCTTCTCGCCGAAAATCCCCAGGAGGGAAAGCCTGGGTGAGAAGAACCCATCGAAGAACTCGTTCTTGTCGTAACGGACAGAGCCGGTGAATTTCAGGCGCTCATCCAGCAATTTTTTCTGAACTTGCAGGTAGGCCCCGTACTCTTTGTAGGTAATAGGACCGTCAAAATCCGTAAAGATGGTCCCGCTGGAATTCAGTTCGTACTCGCGGAAGGAGCCCCCAATCTGGATATCGGCTACCTCTGAAGTGAGGTGGCTGAAATTGTAGTTGGCATCCACATGGCGGAACTTGGTGTTGTCGATGAACTTCGCCCCGGTGGTAAGGTCTCCATCGGAGGTTACCCGGTTGAAAGCCCTTTGGAAGCCCGGTGTCCCGGGAACCAGTCGGCCGGTGTCGGCTGCCTGGCGGGCCAGGGCATGGGCCGTTGCCTCATCCAGTTGCTGGCCTGTACCAACCCCCAGGCGGGCGCCGATATAGGTCTGGGCATAATCGGTAAACCATTGTGTATCCGATTTCCAGCTGCGGTTGATGTTGATGGCTGCAAAGCGGGTGTCGTAGGAATCCCCGGCATTTTCCGAGGTGATATATCCCCTCACAAAGAAGTTGTTGTTGCGGACTTCGATGCGGTGTTGTTGCAGGATGAAATTCTGGATGGAGTAGCGGTTGGCACCCTGGTAAATGGTATTCCCGCGACCCACACGTCCGTTGTAGATGATTTCAAAATCGTTGGCCCATGGGCGGTAGTACACCGAGAAATCGGTTTTGACACTCTGGGCGTTGTAGTTGGTGAGCTCCCGCTCCTGATACCCCGTACGGGAAACCGTGGCAGAACCTACGGTCCCGGAGGGCAACCCTGCAAGGGCGTCGAAATTCAGCACCGTGCTTACCTCATCCCCATAGACATTCAGGCCGTCGTAGGCGGGGTTGGAGCGGTCTGCACCCGGGTTGAGCAGGTCCAGTTCGCTCGTGGCATGCCAGTCTTCCCCCTGCAGGAAGGAGAAATTGGCCTTCACCGCGAGTTTGTCTGAAAAGGCATGGGCAGCACGGATCCCGATATCGTAATACTGGTTGTCCCCGGCGGCCTCCTGGGAGGTGTATCCGGTTTTGAAGTACGCGCTGATGCCCTGGTAATCGAAGGGGTTCTTGCTGTTCATAAACAGGATCCCGTTGAAGGCCCCAGCCCCATAGAGGGCGGAGGATGCTCCCGGCAGGATTTCCACGCTCTGTACTTCCAACTCCGACATCCCCACCAGGTTACCCAACACGAAGTTGAGACCCGGGGCCGTATTGTCCATTCCGTCTACCAGCTGCATAAAGCGCGTATTGGCGAAGGTGGCAAAACCACGGGTGTTGATGGAGTTGAACGTAAGACTGTTGGTGTTGATGTCTACCCCCTTGAGGTTCTGAAGCCCTTCATAAAAGGAAGGAGCCGAGGTAGACTGGATTTCTTTGAGGCCAAAGCGCTCTACCGATACCGGCGATTCGAAGATCCGTTCCGGGGTACGGGATGCGGATATTACCACTTCGTCCAGGAAGGTCTGTGCCTCGTTCAGGACAATGCTGAAGGATTGCCCGCTGGAGGCAACCTCCACAAGGGTTTCAGCATATCCGATACTGGTAACGCGGAGTTGGAAGGGAGGAGTCTCGGAAGTCTCCAGGGTGAAATTCCCGTCAAAATCCGCAGTGGCCCCGACAGCCTTCCCCACGATGACGATATTCGCCCCCGGGACCGGCTCTCCATTCGCATCCGTAACGGTACCCGAAATGGTGGTTTGCGCAAATGCCCCTGCGCCTAACAGGAGCATCATAGAAAGTAGTAGTGATCTCATTTGCATGGCTTAGTTTGCGTTATTCGGTCGTAGGGCAAGATACCAATTTTTTCAGATGCAGAATCATAATTCCATAAAATGATGCATGCATAATACCTGGGTTCGGATTTTTCCGACCGGGATATTGTGAATTCTTCAAAAACAGGGGGTTGCAGTGGCTTCGGGGGTCCCGTCAGAAATGGCCTACCCAGGCCCACAAACGATGGCCGGAGCCGCAGCCTGGGAGTACAGCTATTGCGGAAGTGACCGGGACTACTCTACCGTAACCGATTTTGCCAGGTTGCGCGGCTGGTCCACATTGCATCCGCGCATGACGGCGATGTGGTAAGACAACAGCTGTAGGGGAATGGTTGTCAGCAAGGGGGAGAGGCATTCCGAGGTTTCCGGGATTTCCACCACGTGGTCCGCCAGTTCCCGTACCTGCTCGTCACCCTCGGTGACCACGGCGATGATTTTACCCTTCCTGGACTTGATCTCCTGGATATTGCTGACCACCTTTTCGTAGTGGCCTTTGCGGGTGGCAATCACAAAGACGGGCATGTGTTCGTCTATGAGGGCAATAGGGCCGTGTTTCATCTCGGCCGCAGGATATCCTTCGGCGTGGATATAGCTGATTTCCTTCAGCTTGAGCGCACCTTCCAGGGCTACGGGGAAGTTATACCCGCGCCCCAGGTACAGGCAGTTTGTGGAGTCTTTATAGGCACGGGCGATATGTTCTACCTCCGGGTTGGACTCCAGCACGCGTTCCACCTTTCCGGGAATGGCCTCGATTTCGGTTAGCATGTTGCGGAAATGGGATTCCGATATGGTTCCCGCCTCCTTGGCGAGCTTGAGTGCCAGGAGGGTAAGAACGGTAATCTGGGTGGTAAAGGCCTTGGTAGACGCCACCCCGATTTCCGGTCCCGCATGGGTGTAGGCCCCGGCATCGGTTTCCCGGGCAATGGAAGAACCCACCACATTGCAGACCCCGAAAACGAAGGCCCCATGGGATTTCGCCAATTTGATCGCAGCCAGGGTATCTGCCGTTTCCCCCGACTGGGAAATGGCTATGACCACATCCTTATCCGTAATCACCGGGTTTCGGTAGCGGAACTCGGAGGCGTACTCTACCTCGACAGGGATACGGGCAAGGTCCTCGAAGATATATTCGGCCACAAGGCCTGCATGCCATGAGGTGCCACAGGCCACAATAATGATGCGGTTGGCATTGCGGAAACGCTCCAGGTGCTGGTCCACGCCAGCCATTTTTACCAGGCCCTGGTCTGCCCTGAGACGACCCCGGAAGGTGTCCCTGATGGCGTGGGGCTGCTCGTAAATCTCCTTGAGCATAAAGTGCTCGAAGCCGTTTTTCTCGATAGCCTCCAGGTTCAGTTGCAACTCCTGCACCATGGGGTAGGCCACGCGGTCGTCCTTGATCTTGCGAAGCTTTATTTCCTTGCCCCGCCGTATGATCGCCATCTCCTCGTCTTCGAGGTATACGGCATTATTGGTGTATTCGATAAAGGGGGAGGCATCCGAGGCGATAAAGAACTCGTCCTCGCCGATGCCGATGGCCAGGGGGGAGCCCAGCTTGGCCACTACGATCTCATCGGGTTTGGTGCGGTCGAACACCGCTATGGCATAAGCCCCGATGACCTGGTTAAGCGCAATCTGAACCGCCTTCCCAAGCTTGACGTTTTCCTTCTTTTTAACCTCCTCGATAAGGTTGACCAGGACCTCGGTGTCCGTATCGGAATGGAAGACGTACCCACGCTGGATAAGCTCTTTTTTGATGGATTCGTAATTCTCGATAATCCCGTTGTGGATAATCACAAGGTCTCCGGAATTGGAAAGGTGCGGGTGGGCGTTGCGCTTATTGGGTTCCCCGTGGGTAGCCCAGCGGGTATGCCCGATGCCAAGGGTACCGTCCAGGGTCATTTCGCTGGCAGCGATGGCCCTGAGGTCATCCACCTTCCCCGGAGTCCTGGAAACATTGATATTGCCGTCGTCGTAGAGCG
This sequence comes from Robiginitalea sediminis, assembly GCF_002198115.1. Classification (GTDB taxonomy): domain Bacteria; phylum Bacteroidota; class Bacteroidia; order Flavobacteriales; family Flavobacteriaceae; genus Robiginitalea; species Robiginitalea sediminis. The sequence goes on from NZ_NGNR01000001.1 coordinate 324,000, forward strand.
CTACGCCGGCACTGTCATACCCCCGGTATTCCAAACGCTGTAAGCCCTTGATAATGATTGGGTACGCGTTGCGGTTCCCGATATATCCTACTATTCCGCACATAACTCAAAAAATGGAATTCAAAAATGGGTCGATTGTCCAGATAAAGGTACTACAAGAAACCGCAGCACCTGATTCTACCTGTTGAATAACGAAAAATCTCTGTGTCTGGTATATTCAGGGGTCAATAACGGTGTAGTATATCTCCAGCTGCAACCGCCTCGGGTCTGAGGGGTCTACATTGCTGCCCACCAGAACGGTCCCCAGCGGGCTAAGCGCACTGCTGATCGGGAGTTCCTTCTCAGGGCCTTCGCCATCGGAGACCAGAGCGCCTTCCGCTCCTGCCAGCCTGAGGTCCGGGGTGGTCATCAGGCCCAGGCGGGCGTTGACCGAATCCCGGATTACGATGTTATTGATGTGCTCGGTAATGTTCACGGTATACTTTTCACCAACCGGTCCGTCCTTCTGCAGGAAACCGTCGTAATTCAGAAAGGCCCCGAAGGGGTCGTTGGCCGTGTTGGTCTCCGTAAGCAAGTTGTACAAGGGCTGGTTGGTCTCGGCGTTGTAGACATAGAGCCTGGGGGGTTCGTCCCTGCCCACGGGCATGGCTTCCTGGTCTACGTAAAAGGTGAGGTATGCCGCGTTGATAATCCAGTTCTCCTGTTTGATCTGGTTGATAATCTCCCCGCCTCCCAGCTGGTCGAAAAGGTCCAGTTCCGCATAAGTGCCGCTACCCCCCTTGAGATAAATCCGCGAGGCATTCTGCCCGGTGCTGATCTGCTCCGATACGGATGCCGGGTAGGGATCGCTATTGAGCGTATTCAGGGCATTCCCCAGGATTTCCTGGGTCCCGCCTCCGGTAAGCAGTAAAAGTTCGTACTGGGAAGAGGCCACCCCCTCATCCGAGGTGGTGTCGTAATCGTATTCCACGGTAACGCGGGCCTGGGTCAGGTCCAGCAGAAGCATCATTTCCTCCCCGGCCGCCGGGGTGATGGAAAGGTGTATCCCGCGCAGGAAGTTCTGGAAATTGGCATTGCTCAGCAACTCCAGCTGCCCTTCCAGGTCCAGGAAGTTTTCCTGGAAGAAGTCGGGGTCCAGTTCCACCAGGATGCCAGGCGCCCTCCGGTCGTCCACAACGGTCTGGGATTCGTCCTCCTCGGTATCCGGGTCGTCTTCCTCGAAGGTGAGGATCTCCTGGTTGGAAATCGTTACCGGCCCCTCAAAGAGCACCTCATCGACAAAATCCGGGGCGATCTGAAGATTGGAATAATTGGGTTGGGCCTCCGAAAATCCGGAGCCGGGGTCCAGTTCGCTCAGGAAATACGTGGAGCGCTCCACCTTGAGGGTGAAGGTCTGTTCCCGGTTGCCGTAAATACTGTCCAAATCCCGCGTAATGGGAAAAATGTTGTTGGCGGTCTGGGGGTCCTCCCCGTCCAGAAGGCCGTCGTTGTCGGTGTCGGGGTTAAGCGGGTCCGTGCCCCCAACGCGTTCCTGGTTATTGGTGAGGCCGTCATTGTCCGAATCGTTGTTGGGGTCGTCCTCAAAACCGGGTTCTTCGGCATCGATAACCCCGTCCAGGTCAGAGTCTGCACCATTGTCGAAGAAATAAGGGAGGTATAGCTTCACGGAAGTAACCCGTTCGTTCTCCACTATGGCATTGGCATCGGTATCCTCCCGGAACTGGGAATAAACCCCAAAGGTCGGATTCTGACCGGTGGAAAGGCTCAGCTGTGCCGTAATGCGGCCCTCGGTAGGCCCGTAAACCGGGTCGTTGAACACCCCTAACTGGTATACGGGGAGGCGGTTGGTGGGTACGGCATCGATTTTTCTGTTGTAGGCAAAGACCTCGTAAGTGGCCTTCCCTGTGCCAAAGGGCTTCCCGCCGATGACGCCCTGACCGAGGGTAAGCGGATCTTCTTCGCAGGATACCGCACCGGCAATCAAACACAACCCCGCAACTACGGAGAACAACAGTCGCTTCATATCCGCTACCTATTTTAGGACTTCGGTATTGTAGAAATTGGTGTATGCCTCCTCGAACTCCTGGAAGGGCACATAGGGCAATACCGGTTTATCGAGCTTGGCAATGTAATCCCCCAGGTCCTGGGGAATATCTTCGGCGGCTAAGATAACGGCGTCCGAATAATCCATGGCCACTTTTAACAAATTATTGTAGGACGGGGTTTTCAGGGACTCCACCTGTGCCTCGGAGATATTGTCGAAGGCTATTTTGGCGCCGAGTTCCGGGTTGAGGCTTCCTTCGAAACTCCGGCCGTAGACGGAGGTGACGATTTTACTGTCTGCAAACAAGGGCTCATCTGCGTAGTACTCCCTCAGATACAGGGGCAGCAGGGATGCCATCCAGCCATGGACATGGATAATGTCCGGTGACCAGTTCAGTTTCTTGACCGTTTCCACCACCCCCTTGGCAAAGAAAATGGCCCTCTCGTCGTTGTCCGGAAAGAGGTTGCCGTCCGAATCCGCAAACGTGGCTTTACGTTTGAAGTATTCCTCGTTGTCTATAAAGTACACCTGAATGCGCTCCTTGGGAATAGAGGCCACCTTGATAATCAGAGGCATGTCCATATCGTTGATCACCAGGTTCATACCGGAAAGGCGGATGACCTCGTGCAATTGGTGCCGCCGCTCGTTGATGTTCCCGTAGCGCGGCATGAATATCCGGATCTGGCCGCCTTTGCTGTTGACCATCCGGGGTGCTTCGTAAGACATCAGGGAAACCTCGTTCTCGGGTAAGTAGGGCACTAATTCAGAAGATACAAACAATATCTTTTTACCATTCATAAAGCGCGGTATTTGATTCGCGAGGAAACGTAGCCGCAAAATTACAAAAATTATGCAGAATAGCCGTAATTATAGTAAGTTTGCACCCCATTTGAGGGGCCTATGCAGCTATTGAAAACCAAATCCGGACTACGGAATTTCCGCAAGGAAGCACGCCTTTCAGGGAAGACCGTGGGGCTGGTGCCCACTATGGGGGCCCTCCACTCCGGGCACCTGGAGCTGGTTAAACGGGCACTCTCTGAAAATGAGGTGGTTATCGTCAGTATTTTTATCAATCCTACCCAGTTCGACAACCCGGAAGACCTCAGTAACTACCCAAGGGGCCTGGAACGGGATATGGAGGCCCTGGAAACCCTGGGAAAACCCCTTGTGGTTTTTGCCCCGGAGGTAGATGAAATGTATCCGGACCGCGTAGATTCGCAGCGGTACAACTTCGACGGGTTGGACCAGGTGATGGAAGGCGCCCACCGCACCGGACACTTTGACGGGGTCGGGACCATTGTGGAAGCCCTGCTCCGCCTGGCAGAACCCACCCGTGCCTACTTCGGGGAGAAGGATTACCAGCAATTGCAGATTATCCGCAAACTTGTAGAAAACAGGAAGTTACCCGTGGCTATTATCCCCTGCCCAATTGTGCGGGAAGCCGACGGCCTGGCCATGAGTTCCCGCAATGCACGCCTGTCGGCCCCCTTACGCGCCCAGGCCCCCTTCCTTTACAAAACCCTGCAGCGTGCCAAAGCGATGTTTGGCACGAAAAGTGCTACCCAGGTAAAGGAATTTGTACGGGCGGCCTTTGCCGATCATCCGGAGTTTAAACTGGAGTACATTGAAATTGCCAATGCAGATACCCTCAGGCCAGTAATGCGCAAGGGGAAAGGGAAAAAATACCGCGCCTTTGCCGCAGCCTACCTGGGTGGGGTCCGGCTCATCGACAACATCGCCCTTAATTAAGTATCTTTGCCCCATGAAAATTGAAGTCGTCAAGTCCAAGATTCACCGCGTCCGGGTAACGGGAGCCGACCTGAATTACATCGGTTCCATTACCATAGACGAAGACCTGATGGACGCAGCCAATATCATCCAGGGGGAAAAGGTGCAAGTCGTTAACAACAATAACGGTGAGCGCCTGGAAACCTATGCCATCCCCGGACCCCGGGGAAGTGGGGAAGTCACCCTTAACGGGGCGGCGGCCCGCAAGGTGGCAGTGGGTGACATCCTGATCCTGATTACCTATGCCTGGATGGAAGTGGAGGAAGCCCGAAGCTTCAACCCGGCCCTGGTGTTCCCCGACGAAGCCACCAACCTGCTCCGATAACCTTGAAGCCCGGCCTTAAAAAAGCGCTTAAGATTGTCCTGCCCATTGCCCTTGGGCTTTTCCTCATCGGATATTCCTACCAGATGACCTCTCCGGAGGATAGGGGTGAGATCGTCCGCTATATCCGGGAAGCCAATTTGTTCTGGGTGGGCATTTCCATCCTGATTGGCATCCTGAGCCATATCAGCCGGGCCATCCGGTGGAATTACCTGCTGGAGCCGATGGGGTACCGCCCGCGAATCCGCAATAACATCCTCATTATCCTGATGGCATACCTGGCCAACCTGGGCATCCCCCGCTCCGGGGAATTCCTGCGGGCCACTGCCCTGGCCACTTACGAAGGCGTCCCCTTCCAGAAGGGGTTCGGGACCATCGTCACCGAGCGGATCATAGACCTGATCATGCTTTTCCTGGTCATCCTGATCACCCTGGTTGCCCAGACCGATATCATTTCCGGGTTCCTCTCCGAGCAGGGCCTTGGCCTTACCGGCAGCCTGGTCCTGCTCGTTGGGGGCATTGCCGGGCTTTTTATCCTCCGCGCCTTCCTCCGGATGTCGGATTCCCCCCTGGCCCTGAAAATGCGCGGGTTTATCCGCGGCCTGCTGGAAGGGGTCCTCAGTGTCTTCAAAATCCGACGGAAATGGGCCTTTTTGGGCCATACTGTCTTTATCTGGGGAGCGTATTTCGCCATGTTCTGGGTCGTGAAGTACACCGTCCCGGAAACGGTATCCCTGGATCCGGGCCAGTTGCTGGTGGCCTTTGTGGCCGGGGCTTTTGCCATGACGGCCACCCCCGGAGGCCTGGGCCTGTACCCCATTGCAGTAAGCCAGAGCCTGGGGCTCTTCGGGATCAGTGCGGTTTCCGGGGATGCCTTCGGGTGGATCATGTGGATTGCCCAGACCCTGATGGTCTTCGTTTTCGGTGCAATATCTTTCCTGTTGCTGCCGTTATGGAACAGGGCCGAATAAGCCCTGCACCAAGCGCAAAACCAGTCCTATGAAACGTCTTTTGGCCGCCATGGCGGCATTTTTCTGCCTGCTGCCCCTTGCGGCCCAGGTCAAACAGGAAATTTTTGAATCCTTCAAACTGCAGGAGCGACGGGATGTGAGCTACTATATCCCGGAATCCTACACCCCGGACAAACAGTACCCCCTGGTGATTGTCCTCGATGCCGAACGCCTCTTCGACCAGGTGGTGGCCGTCTCCAAATACCACAGCAAATACCAGGGGATGCCCGAGACCCTTATCGTGGGGATCCACCAGGAAAAGGACGACCTGCGCTGGTACGATTGTGCCTTTGAAGAAGACAGCGGCCTGCCTTCGGACAAGGGCAAGGCCTTTTACGAATTCATCGGGCTGGAACTGATCCCTTACATGGTAAGCGCCTATAATGTGGCGCCCTTTAAAATGATTGTGGGGTACGACATCACGGCCAATTTCGGCAACTTTTACCTCTTCAAAGAAGCCTCGCTCTTCCATGGGTTTATCAGCATCTCCCCCTTCCTGGCCCCGGAAATGGAAACACGCGTACCCATGCGGCTTGCCGAACTGGACCAGCAAATCTTCTATCACCTCATTGCGGAAGGGGCCCCCGGCAAAGACCTGGAACGCATCAAAGCCATGGATGCCGGGATCGGACAGATCAAGCGGGAAGGGCTTCACTACTATTTTGACCTATACCCGGAGGCCGACGACATCTCCATTGGCGCCTATGGCATCAGCCAGGCCTGGGACCGCACCTTTTCCCTGTTTAAGCCCATCAGCCCCCGGGAATACCGGGAAAACATCCTGACTTCGGAAGAACCGGTCTTCAGCTACCTGGAAAACCGCTACAACACCATCGAATCCCTTTTCGGCTTCCGCAAAAGCGTGGACCTGGACGATGTACTGGCCATCTATGCCGGGTGCAGGAAAAAGGGCGACTTCGAATCCCTTAAACCCCTGTCGGACCTCTGCAAGGAGGCCTTCCCGGAAACCATGCTCGGCTTTTATTTCGAAGGGGAGTACTACGAGGAACTCGGGGAACCCAAGAAAGCCCTCCGCACCTTCGAAAAGGCCTTCGGGATGGAGGAAATCGACTTCCTGACCAAGGAGATGGCCCTGGAGAAAATGGATGCCCTGAAGGCGGACTTCGGGTTCTGACCCACAGGCGTATCCCCGCTTGCCCATTGCGCAGGAGCGCGTATCTTTAGGCCAAAGTCCTTCCTTCGCTATGGCCAAGACCAAAACGGCTTATTTCTGCCAGAACTGCGGTGCCCAATTTGCCAAATGGCAGGGGCAATGCACCTCCTGCAAATCCTGGAACACCCTGGCCGAGGAAGTCCTGGAAGCCCCGAAAACCGCGGGCTGGCAAAGCGCTGATACCCCCAGAAAAGCAAGCAAACCGCTCCCGGTGGGCCAAATCCGGTCCGAAGCAGAAATGCGGGTACCCCTGGGGGACGCGGAACTGGACCGCGTGCTGGGGGGCGGGCTCGTGCCCGGGTCGCTGACCCTGCTGGGCGGGGAGCCCGGGATTGGCAAAAGCACGCTGATGCTCCAACTGGCCCTGAAGCAGGACTTTACCACCCTTTATGTGTCCGGGGAGGAAAGCCAGCGGCAGATTGCAATGCGCGCCCAGCGGATTGCCCCCGGGGCCGAAGCCTGCTACATCCTTACGGAGACCAACACCAGCAGGATTTTCCAGCAAATTGAGGCTGTAAAGCCCGGGCTGGTGGTGGTAGACAGCATCCAGACCCTGCACTCAGACTACCTGGAAGCCGGGGCCGGAAGCATCTCCCAGATCCGGGAATGCACGGCAGAACTGATCAAATTTGCCAAGGTCTCCAACATCCCCGTGATCCTGATCGGGCATATCACCAAGGACGGCACCATTGCCGGGCCCAAGATCCTGGAGCACATGGTAGATACGGTCCTGCAGTTTGAGGGCGACCGCAACCACCTCTTCCGCATTGTACGCAGCCTTAAAAACCGCTTCGGGTCCACTTCCGAACTGGGGATTTACGAAATGAAGGGGGATGGGCTCCATCCGGTAGCCAACCCCTCGGAAATCCTGATTTCCAAGGGCACCGAGGCCTTGAGCGGGACCGCCATTGCAGCCACCGTGGAGGGCATCCGCCCCCTGCTGATCGAAATCCAGGCCCTGGTGAGTACGGCCGTATATGGCACCCCCCAGCGCTCGGCCACGGGCTTCCCGCCCAGGCGCCTGAACATGCTGCTGGCAGTCCTGGAAAAACGGGCCGGCTTTAAGCTGGCCGCCAAAGATGTCTTCCTGAATATTACAGGGGGGATCCATGTAGACGACCCGGCCATAGACCTGGCCGTATTGGCCGCCATCCTCTCCAGCACCTCAGACATCGCCCTGGAGCGGGGCGCCTGCTTTGCAGGAGAAGTGGGGCTGGCCGGCGAAATCCGCCCGGTCCCGCGAATAGACCAGCGCATAGGGGAAGCCCAAAAGCTGGGCTTTACCCGGATCTTTATTTCCTCCCATGCCAAAACCAGCCTAAAGAAACCGGGCATAGAGATTGTCCGGGTGGGCAAAGTGGAGGACTTGTTGCGGCGGCTTTTTGGATGATATTCAATGGGTAAATGAACCGGTATGTTAATGTGCTAATGTGCTAATGGGTTAATGGGCAAAAGTGATCATTTTCAAATTTTCAAATTAGCACATTAGCACATTAATCAGGGCGCCGGATTAGGATATTGCTCATGCACAGCCTCCAATTCCTGCAGAACCTCTGTAGAAAGCTCCAGGTCGATGCTGCCGATATTCTCCTGTAACTGCTCCATGGAGGTGGCCCCGATAATGTTGCTGGTCAGAAAGGGCCTGGAGGTGACAAAGGCCAGGGACATCTGTGCCAGGGAAAACCCGTGCCGGTCCGCAATATCCTTGTACGCCTGGGTAGCTGCCGTTGCCGTTTCGCTGCTGTAGCGCTTGTAATTTGGAAAAAGGGTAATGCGGGCCTTCTCCGGGCTGCGGCCCCCCAGGTATTTCCCGCTGAGCACTCCGAAACCGAGGGGTGAATAGGCTAATAACCCGATTTTAGCGCGGTGTGAGACTTCGGCCAGGCCCACCTCGAAGGTCCGGTTGAGCAAACTGTACGGGTTCTGGATGGTGATCATCCGGGGCAGCCCGGCATGCACCTTGGCCTCCTCCAGGTAGCGCATGGTCCCCCATGGGGTTTCGTTGGAAAGGCCTACCTGGCGGATCTTCCCCTGGCCGATAAGGTCTGCCAGGGTCTCGAGCACCTGGTGGATATTGTCCTCCCAATGGTCGTCCGACCGGTGTTCATACCCCCTTTTCCCGAAATAATTCGTGTTGCGTTCCGGCCAGTGCAGCTGGTAGAGGTCGATATAGTCCGTCTGCAGGCGGCGCAGGCTTCCCTCCACAGCCTCCCGGATGGACTCCGGGCTGAAGCCCGTAGTCCGGATGTATTTGGTAAATGGGGCCTTCCCGGCAATTTTGGTGGCCAGGACAATTTCGCTGCGTTTTCCGGTTTTCTTGAACCATTTGCCAATGTATTCCTCTGTGAGCGAGTGGAAATCCGCATGGGGTGGAATGGGGTATAACTCTGCCGTATCGAAGAAGTTGATGCCCTGCGCTACGGCGTAGTCCATTTGCTGGTGCCCTTCGGCCTCGGTATTCTGGCGGCCCCAGGTCATGGTGCCCAGGCAGATCTTGCTAACCTTTATGTCGGTATTCGGGAGCGTAGTGTATTTCATGGATGGTTTGGATATGCGTTACGATTCGCTGAGTTCTAAAAGGATGGGGCAATGGTCGCTGTGCATGGCACTGGGGAGGATCACCGAGCGTTTCAGCCGGGGTTCCAGGGGGGTGGAGACCATGCCGTAATCCAGGCGCCAGCCCTTGTTCTTTGCCCGGGCACCCGCCCGGTAGGTCCACCAGGTATAGTGGTGCGGGTCCGGGTTAAAGTACCGGAAGCTGTCTATAAAACCGCTGTCTATGAAGTTGCTGATCCATTCCCGTTCTACGGGGAGGAAGCCGGATACATTCTTATTGCGGACCGGGTCGTGGATATCGATGGCCCTGTGGCAGATGTTGTAGTCCCCCAAAATGACCAGTTCCGGCTTCTCTGCCTTTAACCGGTTCACGTACTGTTGGAAATCCGCCATGTACCGGATTTTATGCTCCAGGCGGGCTATGTTGGTTCCGGAAGGCAGGTAGAGGCTCATGACCGAAACGCCCCCGAAATCGGCCCTCAGGTTGCGCCCTTCCTCGTCCATATAGCCTATCCCGGTCCCGAATTCCACGTGGTCCGGGCGCTGGCGGGAGAGGATGGCCACCCCGCTGTATCCCTTTTTCTGGGCGGGGTACCAGTAATGGTAGGGGTACCCGGCCTTGTGGAATGCTTCCAGGTCCAGCTGGTCTTCCTGCGCCTTGATCTCCTGCAGGCAGATCACGTCCGGCCCGGTCTGCACCAGCCATTGCAGGAAGCCTTTCCTTATGGCGGCGCGGATACCGTTAACGTTATAGGATGCAATCTTCAATGCGGGCGGGTTTCCCGCAAAAATAACCATTGCCCGGGAGTCGTGAAAACAGCGTTCCGCGGGCAGCCTAATTTTACCCTTATCTTTACGGTTTTAATCCCTGGTACGTGAAACGCATCTGCCTCATTTTCCCCCTGCTTTTCTGGCTTTACCCGGCCCTATCCCAGCAAACTCCCAAGGACAGTATCATTGGCCTGGACGAAGTGGTCCTCAGCCTGGAACGCGACCCGTCTTCTGCCCTGGGCCTGGTGCCCGTCGAAACCCTCACAGAACAGGCCATCCGCCTGCAAAACCCGGTAGACTTCGCCGGGACCCTGAACCAGGTGCCCGGCCTCTATATGCTCTCCGGCGCCCTGAACACCAACCGCATCACCATCCGGGGGGTAGGGGCCCGGACCCCGTTCGGCACGGACAAGCTGAGGATGTACTTTAACGACATCCCGGTAACCAACGGCACGGGGGTATCGGCACTGGAAGCCTACGACCTGGAGGACCTCTATGCCATCCGCGTGGTAAAAGGGCCTAAATCCGGGGCTTACGGGGCTGCATTGGGCGGTGCCCTGTTGCTGGAAAGCGACCGTCCCATCCAGGATGGCACCTTTTTGAGGAGCAGGACCACCACGGGTTCTTACGGGATGTTTAAGACCAACCTGGCCCTGGAACACCAGGACGGAAACCTCAGCGCGGAGGTGCGCTACAACAAACTGACCACCCAGGGATACCGGGAGAACAACGCCTTCGACCGGGATGGAGTCCTGGTAGGGATTACCCAGTCTTTTTCCGAGGACCACCAGCTCTCTCTCCTGGCCAATTATATCGATTACCGGGCCGAAATCCCGAGTTCCCTGAACCGGACCGATTTTGAAACGGAGCCCACCAAAGCCGCCTTTACCTGGGCTGCAGCCAAAGGCTATGAAGCCAACCGCTACAGTCTTTTCGGCCTGGCCAACCGCATGAAGCTGGGCAAGGCCCTGGAAAATACCACCAGCCTTTTTGCCACCTACCTGGACCACTATGAGCCGCGGCCCTTCAACATTCTGGACGAAACCACCTTCGGGTATGGCCTCCGAACCGTGTTCCGCCTTCCGCTGAGCCCTGCGGGGGCACAGGCGGAATGGGGAGGGGAACTCTACCGGGACCGCTACCAGTGGAGCACGTACGAGAACCGCTATGAGGACAACAACGGGAACGGCAGCCTGCAGGGGGACCAACTCTCGCGCAACAAGGAATTCCGCAACCAGTTTTTTGCTTTTGCCAGTTTGAGCTGGCCCGTGGCACCCCGCCTTACAGCACGCGCCGGCCTGTCCCTGAACCATACCCGGTACGATTACCGCGACCTCTTCCGGACCGGGACGGATAACCGTTCCGGGAAAAGGGACTTCGACCCGGTACTGCTACCCAGTTTCGACCTGAGATATGAGGCCCCGGGGGGCTCCTCCCTCTACCTGAATGTCAGCCGGGGCTTCAGCAACCCGGGGCTGGAGGAAACCCTGACCCCGGACGGGCTAGTAAACCCGGAAATCGGGCAGGAAAAAGGGGTCAATTACGAGGCCGGGGGGCAATGGCTGGCGGTTGAAGGGCGCTTGAGGGTTTCGGGCTCCCTGTACCGGATGGAGATCCGGGACCTGCTGGTAGCCGAACGGGTGGGAGACGACCAGTTTGTGGGGCGCAATGCCGGCCGCACCCGCCACCAGGGGCTGGAACTCCTAGCGGAATACCAATGGCCCATAGGCCGCTGGAACCTGGCCCCATACCTCTCCTATTCCCTGAGCGACCATAGTTTCAGGGAATTTGTGGACGGGGATAACAATTATTCCGGGAACCCCCTTACCGGGGTCCCACGCCACAGGGTATACGGGGGGGTGCGCCTTCGGAGCCAGGGCGGTATGTACTGGAACACAACCTACCAGTATGTGGACCCCATACCCCTGCGGGACGACGCCTCGGTCTACAGCGATCCCTACCAGCTGCTGAGTATGCAATGGGGGTATCGAAGGGCGCTGACGGGAAAACTAACTGCCGAATTCCAGTTGGGCATCAACAACCTGGCCAACGCGAATTACGCCAGCTCGGTCCTGATCAATGCCGGGAGTTTCGGGGGCGCCCAGCCGCGGTACTTCTACCCCGGCAATAACCGGAATTACTACACCGGCCTGCTGCTGCTCTGGGCCCTTTAGGCAGGCTGCTCCATCCGCTGCAGCCATTGCTTCATATCCACTTCCTGGTGGATATGGGCGGCGAGGGCATCTATGGAAACGCGCTTTTGCTCCATGGTATCCCGATAGCGGAGCGTCACGGTGCGGTCTTCCAGACTCTGGTGGTCTACCGTAATGCAGAAAGGGGTGCCGGCGGCATCCTGGCGGCGGTAGCGGCGGCCTACAGCATCCTTTTCGTCGTACTGCACATTGAAATCCCACTTGAGCAGGTCCACGATTTCGTGGGCCAGCTCCGGCAACCCATCGCGCTTGATTAACGGCAGGATGGCTGCTTTGGTGGGTGCCAGTACGGCCGGCAACCGCAAGACGGTCCGGCTACTGCCGTCCTCCAGGGTCTCTTCCTGCAAGGCGTGGGAGAAGATCGCCAGGAACATCCGGTCCAGGCCAATGGAAGTCTCCACCACGTACGGCACATAATGCTCCTCGAGTTCCGGGTCGAAATACTGCAGTTTCTTTCCGGAGTATTTCTCGTGGTTGCCCAGGTCGAAGTCGGTACGGGAATGGATGCCCTCCAGTTCCTTGAAACCAAAGGGGAAGCGGAATTCGATATCGGCCGCGGCATCGGCATAGTGGGCGAGTTTTTCGTGGTCGTGGAAGCGGTAGTTCTCCGGCCCCATCCCCAAGGACAGGTGCCATTTCATCCGGGCCTCCTTCCAGTGCTCGTACCACTCCTTCTGGCTGCCGGGGCGGATAAAGAACTGCATCTCCATCTGCTCGAATTCCCGCATGCGGAAAATAAACTGCCGGGCTACAATTTCATTCCGGAAGGCCTTCCCTACCTGTGCGATCCCGAATGGGATTTTCATCCGTCCGGATTTCTGCACATTGAGGAAGTTCACGAAAATCCCCTGGGCGGTCTCCGGCCTGAGGTACAGGTCCATGGCGGTGTCTGCACTGGCGCCCAGCTTGGTGCCGAACATAAGGTTGAACTGCTTGACATCCGTCCAGTTGCGGGATCCGGAAAGGGGACATACAATCTCGAGTTCCTCGATAAGGGCCTTTACATCGGCCAGGTCCTCCTTTTCAAGGGAACGGGCCAGGCGCTGGATAATGGCCTGGGACTCTTCCTGGTACTTCAGCACCCTCGGGTTGGTAGCCATAAACTGGTCCTGGTCGAAGGCATCGCCGAAGCGCTTGGCCGCCTTGGCCACTTCCTTCTCTATCTTGGCCTCGATCTTGGCCACGTGGTCCTCTACCAGGACGTCTGCCCGGTAGCGCTTTTTGGAGTCCTTATTGTCGATCAGGGGGTCGTTGAAGGCATCTACGTGCCCGGAGGCCTTCCAGGTGGTGGGGTGCATAAAAATAGCGGCGTCTATGCCCACGATGTTCTCGTTGAGCTGCACCATGGCCTTCCACCAGTATTCCCGGATGTTTTTCTTGAGTTCCGCCCCGTTCTGGGCGTAATCGTAAACGGCGCTCAAACCGTCATAAATCTCGCTGGACTGGACTACATACCCGTATTCCTTCGCGTGCGATATTACTTTCCTGAAATCGTCTTCTTGCTTTGCCATTGGGCAAAAATAGAATATTCAGGGAAAAAGGCCGATGATTATTTCAGCTGAAATTCCGTGGTGGCGAGGAGTTTCTCATCCTCGAAAACATTGAGGGTATAGATGCCCGGTTGCAGGGAGCCTTCCGGTACGGTAATGAAGTCGCAGATTTTCATTTCCTCGCCCAGGAAGATGAGTTCGGCCCGCTTGCTGTAGATATTGCCGTTGACCGAAACAATGGTGGCATTGTCTTCGATAACCTGCATGTTGGGACCCAGGAATTGCAGGTAGAGCACCTTCTCTTCCGAGACCACATTAGGGTTGCCCATAACCGTGACGCACCCCCGGAGCTTTTCGATGGTAGAGGCCTTGTTGGTCCGGATAGGCCGCTCCGAGCGCATGCGGAAGCCGCTGCCTTCGGGGTCCTGCAACTTCAGGTAGCTCTTGCGCTTGAGCTCCTGGCTCAGTTCGCGGATTTTCTCGCGCTGCAACGCCTCGGCCTCGGCCAGGGTATTGCTGCGGCCCCGCAATTCCTCAATGAGGTCGCGGGCTTCCTCGTACCGGTCTGCCAGGACACTGTTGTTGTATTGCAGGTAGTTGTTGCGCAGTTTTATACTGTCGTACCGTGATTCCAATTTGCGGAGTTCGCGCCGAAATTCGCGCAGCTTGGCAATGTCGTAGTTGAGTTGGCCCACGGAGTCCATGAGCTGCTGGACGCGGTCCCGGCTGTCTTCCAGTTCAATTTCGTTGACCTCGTTCAGGGCCGAGAGCCGGTCTACCTCGGTGCGCATCAGGGTGAGGTCCTTCATAAGGAGCTCCCGTTCCTGCTCCAGGTAGGAAATCTCGGTTCGGGACTGGGCATAGCTGTAGTAGAACGCAATCAGGATGCCGATGATCACCGCAATGAGAGCGGCCAAAATGATCTTGAAGTTAAACTTGGTATCCTGAAAAGTCATTTGGGGAAGCCTCCTTTGTAGGTTAACGTATGAAATGCGGATTCGGTGTATTCCAAGGTTTCAAAAATACTAAATGGGGCCAACAACTTCCTGTTGCCCGCCCTCTGTTTTGGATGTAATGCCCACTTATATCGGGGAGAATCCCTGCTTTGTGCATTTTGTCGGCACGATTTGCCGCTCACCGAGTACTCTTTTGGGGAAGAAAACCCCGTAGACCGCATATTTTACGGGGAAGAAGCCGTAAAAAAAGCCTGGGCCCTGCTGCAGTATAAAGCCGGGGGCATGGTGCAGCACCTGGTCCACCAGCTCAAATACCAGGAACGGGAGGGCATTGGCAGGGCTTTCGGGGCCTGGATGGGTGAGGCCCTTTTGCGGGACCCTTTTTGCCCCTCATTCGATTTTATTGTCCCCGTTCCCCTGCACTGGCGCCGCCTGCTCCACAGGGGGTACAACCAGTGCCATGGGATGGCCAGGGCCCTGGCCGGGACCACCGGGGGGCACTATGCCCCCGGGCTGTTGGTACGGGAACGTTTCCGGCGCACCCAGACCCGCAAAGGGCGGCGGGGGAGGCATGCGGGGACAACCGGGGTCTTCCGGCTTCGCGGCAGGGAGTTGCCACGGGGGGCCCGCGTCCTGCTGGTAGACGATGTGATCACTACGGGGGCCACCCTTCGCGCCTGTTGCCAGGCGTTTGAAGCCGAGGGCGGAATATCCCTTTACATCGCCGCCCTCGCGGCCGTACCGTAGTTTCCCGATCTGTAAATTATATCGTTTCTTTGTGGCTCAGATCCCTGGCCTATGAACCTTCTTCGACGCCTGCCCACGGCGGCTTTTGCCCTCTGCCTGCTGGTGGCCCTGGCCCAGTGCGGGCGGCGCGGGTCTCCCAGCGGGGGCCCCAAGGATGTGACCCCCCCGGTATTGCTGCGGGCGGAGCCCGAAAACAGGACCACGGGCTTTTCGGCATCGCGCATCCGGCTGTACTTCGATGAGTACATCCGCCTGGAAGACGTCCAGAACCAGCTCATCATTTCGCCCCCCATGAAATACCCCCCGGAAATCAGCCCGTTGGGCGGAGCGAGCAAATACATCCAGATCGACATTGTGGACACCCTCCTGGAAAATACCACCTATACGCTCAACTTCGGGCAAAGCGTGGTAGACCACAATGAGGGGAATCCTTACCCGCTGCTGACCTATGTTTTCTCCACCGGAGATTTCCTGGATTCCCTGAGCCTTCAGGGGGCTGTGGCCGATGGGTACAACCGCACGGCCGACCCCTTTATCAGCGTAATGCTGTACGAGCTGGACAGCACCTATACGGACTCTACTGTTTACCAGGAGCCCCCCTATTACCTGACCAATACCCTGGACAGCGCCGTGGTCTTCCAGCTCAGCAACCTGAAGCCCGGCCAGTACCGGCTGATAGCCCTCAAGGACGAGGGGAAGGACAATACCTTTACCCCGAATGCCGACAAAATCGGGTTTGTGGCAGACACCATAACCCTTCCCACCGATTCCACCTATGTGCTGCGCCTGTTCCGGGAAATCCCGGAATACGGGGTCCGCACCCCCTCCTTTGCCGCCTCCAACCGCATCCTTTTCGGGTTTACCGGGGGGGTAGCCCCTTTGGTGGAGCCACTGACCCCTCTGCCCGATTCGGTCCGGACCGCCCTGGTCCGGGAACCCGGAAAAGACAGCCTGACCCTTTGGATGAGCCCCTTCGAAGCGGACTCGCTCAGGTTTGTCCTGACCCACCCGGAGCGCGAACAGCAGCGGGATACCTTTACCGTTAAGCCCATCTCCGGCCAGGCAGCCGACACCCTGAGGATCTCCTGGTCGCCAACGGGTTCGCTCACACCCCTGGACTCGGTGTATTTCGAAGCGACCCTGCCGCTGGTTTCGGTAGATACCGCCATGTTCCGGCTGGTAGACCAGGATACCGTCCCCGTACCCTTCTCCCTGCGGTCCGATTCTCTATCCTACCGGATCAACCTGGATTTTGAGAAAGCCCCCAACCAAACCTACCGCCTGGAAGTGTTCCCCGGGGCGATGACGGATTTTTTCATGGGGACCAACGACAGCCTGCAGACCCGGTGGAGTACAGGGGCCCCGGACGAGTTCGGCACCCTGAAGATGAACCTGGAAGGGGCTGTGACCTACCCGGTGGTGGCAGAGCTCATCGACCAGCGGGACCGCCTGATACGGCGCGTGGCCCTTTCCGAACCCCAGACGCTGGAATTCCCTTGGCTGAACCCCGGGACGTACCGGTTCCGGATCATCCTGGATGCCAACGGAAACGGGAAATGGGATACGGGTAAATTCCTGGAACAGCGACAGCCGGAGCGGGTCATCCACTTCCCTGCCCCCATAGAAATGCGGGCCAACTGGGAAGACGTGCGCACCTTTACCATCCGGGAGTAAAGCGGTCCCGGTCCTCCAGGAAACGCAACTGCCGGCGGGTATCCTCCAGGTGGGCCTTGGAAAGCTCTGCATGCAAGATGCCCGATTCCCCTTCCAGATAGGCCAGGGAAGCCCCAAGGGGGTCGTACACGGCCGAATGGCCGGAATATTCAAGTTTCGGGTCGGTGCCAACGCGGTTCACTCCCACCACATACGCCATATTCTCAATAGCCCTGGCCTTTAAAAGGGTGTCCCAGGCCGAAATACGGGCTACCGGCCAGTTGGCCACATAAATCAGCACATCGTAATCCTGGATGTTGCGGCTCCAGACCGGGAAGCGAAGGTCATAGCAGATTTGCAGGCAGCACTGAAACCCCCTGAAGGGGACAATTACCTGGCGGTTGCCGCGGGTATAGACCTTGTCCTCACCCGCCAGGGTAAAGGTATGCCGCTTGTCGTAGCTGTGGCAGGTCCCGTCGGGCTCCACAAGGAAGAAGCGGTTGTAAAACAGCTCACCCTCCGGCCAGACCAGGCTGCCCGCGATGGCGGCATCCGTTTTCCGGGCCCACCGGGCCATCCAGTCCAGGGATTTTTCCGCTTCCTCGGGCGGGATGTTGCGGGGTTCCATCGTAAAACCGCTGGTAAACATCTCGGGCAGGACGATAAGGTCGGTACCCGGGGCTATTTGTCCCAGGAGGCCGTCCAGGTGTTCCCGGTTGGCTACAGGGTCTTCCCAGGCAAGGGTGGTTTGGACCAGGGCAACGGTAAGGGTCATAGGGTCAGGATTCCAGCAGGGAGATCATGTCGGCATTGCCCTGAGACTTGGCATGGTAGAGGGCCGTCTGGCCCCGGGCGTCGCAGGCCGTGGTATCGGCGCCGGCATTGAGCAGCAGGCGTACAATTTCCGTGCGGCCAAAGGTAACCGCAAAGATCAGGCAGGTGCCCCCCATGGGGCTTACCGCATCTACGTTGGCCCCCGCATCGATCAGCACCTGGGCCGATTCTGCGTACCCCTTGAAACACGCACCCATTAGCGCGGTGTTCCCGGTGGCGTCCGTTTCGTCTACCGGGGCACCCTGTTCCAGCAGGAATTTTACGATTTCACTGTGGTTGTAATAGGCCGCCAGCACCAGGGGGGTAGACCCCCGGGGGTCGCGGGCGGAGAGGAGTCTGGGGTCCTGCTCCAGGGCCTGCCTGACCCCGAAGAGGTTGCCCTCGCGGATGAGTTCGAAAAAGGCGTTGGCGTTCATACCTTCAAAGGTACGGAAAACTTCGGTCTGCTTTGCGCAAGTCCTACTCCGGCTGAAGCGGTTCCGGGTGCTGCCCCGGGGTGAAATCTGCCGGCGCCAGCATGGGCTGGCGCAGGGTCCCGGAGGCGCCGGTATCGTTCCAGACCTGCCATTGGGAAGGTTGAAATATGTCAGAGGCCCGAGCCACCTCTGGCCTCCTAAGCGCCCGGCCGTCCTCAAATTCGTGGCTGGTGCCACTGCCATCTTCCCCGGGGATCCCGAAAATATCGACCACTGTTCCAAAAGGATCCACCAGCAGGATATTGTCGTCCCCGTTGGAGTCTGCCGGGCCATTGGCGCGCAATTCCACATCGGGCGCAAACCCGTAGACGGCCTGGAATACCCCGGGGTTTGCCGAAAAAACCAGGGTTGCACCTCCATCCAGTTCCAGTCCTGTGAGGTCTGCCTCCATGCCCGGGCTGCTATTGCCGTTGGTATACCGCTGGAGTTTCCAACCCCTGAGGTTTAAAGCTGTTTTCCCGGCGTTGTAGAGCTCCAGGAAGCGGGCACCCGCCTCATTATCCGGGTCTGCCAGTTCGGATATCAGGATGCTGTCCGAACGCATGGGCGGATAGCGTTCTTCGCAGGTAAGGCCGGAAAGGTCGAGATCCTCAGCCCGGCGCAACAACAGTTGAAAGTCCCCTTTGCGACCAACCAGGATGCCGGTGGCCGTACCGCTGCCCTCCGGGAGGTTTTCGGCCTGGAAGTCTGAAAACCCGCTATTGACCAGCTCAATCCCTGTACCTTCACACCCAACAAGGGGGACCAGGGTTTCTTCTCCCTCCAGCGCAAAGGTGGGCACGGGGTGTTCCGCGGCCACTTCCAGATCAGGGATCCGGACTAGGGTATGCAGGTGGCTTTCCCGCAGGGAATCCGCCCGTACCGGCAATGGAGCAATTTCACCCCCCGGTTCGCAACTCAGGACAATGTGCTCAAGGGTTGCCTGGGCCGGAAGGCGGTCCAGGACGGGATTCCCAAAGATGTCCCTTCGGCTGCCCAGGGCCCACCCGGCACCACTGCGCCCCAGGAAAAGGCCCGACAAGAGGATGTGGACCCGGGAGCCCTCCGGGAAATAGGTAAACGCGTTCAACAGGTCCGTTTTGATTTCCAGACCGCGCGTTGGGGATTCCAATCGGTCCTGTAGGTACAGGCTCCCGAAAATATTCCCGCCCTGGCCGGTGGCGGTCACATATCCTTCCAGATAGCGCGCCTCCGAGAATTCGTGCAAGCCTCCGTCCAGGAACAGATCCAGTTGCGCCATCTCCATAAATTCCAGGCCTTCGTTCTTACAGGGATCCCCAGGCGGGTCCTGTGTTTCGTTCGGAGAACAGGCCAGAGCGACCATACTCAAAATAAACATCCCGGAAAACCAAGTGCGCCCCAGGCGCTGCTTTAAAAACTCCATGCTATATTCAGATAAAAGGTTCTGCCATATCCCCTCCAATACCGGGGCCCAAAGGAAGGATGCCCGCTTCTCAGGTCCGTCCTGTATTCCTGATAGGTGGCCAGCCTGCCCTGCTGGTATCCCCCCGTCCGATACCGGTTATTGAACAAATTGTTCAGCCCCAGAAACCCGCTTATATAGTGTTTGCCGATAAGCCAGGATTTGCCCAGGCTCAGGTTCAGCAGGTAATACCCCGGCAAAGCCAGCGGTTTCCTGGAAGCGCCCAGGGAGTGGGGCCCGTCATCGGCCGGATTTATTTCCGGCGCCTCCTGGAGGCCTTCAAACCCCTGGGTATGGCGCAAAAAGGCTGGGCTTGCATACTGTCCGCCCAAATAAATGGCCCTGAGGTCGAGCCACCAGTAAGTCGGGTCCCGGTAACCTGCGCCAACCGCAATGGAGCATTGCGGCCCCGACGGATAGGGGCTTCCGCCCAGCGCTGCCCGCCCGGCATCCAGCAATCCATCCGGCGGAAACCCCTGGGCGCGATCCCCCCCGGGATACGCCTGTAACCAGAGCCTCGGGTTTCCCCAGTACTGCATTACCCCGAAGGCACCGGCGAGATTCAGGTTAACCACCGGGCTGGCCTGGTACACTATCCCACCTTCCAGGCCAAGGTGCCGCTGGCCAATTTGCCCTGCAATTTCCCGGATAAAGGCAGCGCCATAGGCCGTTTCTGTAAAATAGGAGCGCAAGGACCGCCCTCCTGAGAACCGGTTGTAATAGGCGCTTATCCGGACCGTTGTCCGGGGGTATCGCCCATAAAGGGTGAGGGAACCCCCGGAGGCGGAAGGGGGGTTGGGGTCCGGAAATATCCGGCTGTGCTCCCGCGGATCGGTGAAGACCTCCTGTAGCCCGGGGGCCCGGGTCTCCATCCCAAAATAGGCCCGCACCCAAAGACGGCCGGAATACCGGTAGCCCAGGAAACCCTTAATACCTGCTTCAGAATACAAATCCCAGGGACTTTCCCCGAGGGATTCGTCCGGATAGCGAGCATTCCTGAAATGGCCCATACGCATAAACCGCCGATGGCCATAGCGCAGGGCCAGGCCCGCATCCCAGGGTCCGGCTGCAAGCCCCGCTTGCGCAAAAACCTCCCAACCCTTTGAGAGAAGGGAATACGAATACCCCCAGATATCCCCCGGTCCTTTTCCACCTGATCCCTCCATATCATTTCGGGTGCCGGTAAACGGATCGGTATCGGAAATGGATTGTGCCCCGAGCAAATCCAGGACGCGGGCCCCATGGTGCACCTGTGTGCCATGGGCCTGTGCAGCCGCGTCCAGGTGCCAGCCCGAATTCCACCGATAACGGCCCGAAGCCCGCAATACCCATCGCCCGGACTGTTGTTCGTCCCCGCTCAGCACATAGCGCGCCTCACCGCCCGGGGCGGCCATGTTTGCCCTTCGCAATGCTCCCCAATCTATCTGGGGGTTGCGCCGGAGGGATGCAGCAGCACGGGCCACATTCTCGAAATTGGGGCCGATAGGCGCATTGTAGTAATAGGATGGCATATTCCGGTAGGCCACAGGGTCTGGGTTAGGGGCGTTGAAATAGGCCAGGCGTGTGGACGTGCGCCTTCCCCAGTGGTATCCGCTGCTAAGCCGCCATTGAAAGCGCTCCCCTTGCTTCCGTATCCCCGCAGTGATAAAGGGTTCCATATCCCACTGCTCCCTTGCATTGCGAACCCTGCCTTCATCCTTGCCCCAATACGGGTTATACCGATGCCCCAGGAGCTTTGCTGCCTCCTGGGTAAGTGCTGCCGAACGCCCCCGCCTGGTCCGGCTCACAACCGCAGAAAGCCAGGCAGAAAGCCCCCGGGAAATCTTCCATTCCAGGACGCCATAACCGGCTACAGACCTGTAGGGCGTCCCCTGGACATACCCCGTGTTCCCCCACCTGTGCGAAAGGGATACCAGATACCCAAGGCCTTTGGGATTCGGGCCGGAATTGTGCGTCCACATCTGCCGCATCGCATAACTGCGGCTACTGGCCGAAAGGGTGGCGCGGCTTCCGGGCCGGAGGGACGATGGCATGGCTTCAATGGCCACAGTACCGCCGGGACTTCCAAACCCATGGGCGGAAAAAGCCCTGCCCACATACGTTTCGGGGCGGCGGGCGATATCGGTAAGGCCGCTCCACAGCCGCCACATTGGGCGGCGGTCCAGGTCGCTGTTTACCGGTATGCCATTAAAATAAACCTGTGTTTCAGAAGATGCCAGGCCGCGGGGACGGAAAAACCCGGCACTAAAGTCGAATGCTGCCCTGCTTAGGAAGTGGTCCCGGGAGGCTGTCAGCAAACCGGATGCCTGGTCCCGGGACTCCCCTTCGGTTTCCGAGGCCTCTCCAATGACGATAAAGTCCCGTTCGGGTTCTGCAGTCCTGGGCCGCATCCCTACCTCTCCAAGGGCAAGACTATCACCCGCGTGAAAATCAATGGGGAAACGCCTGGATGCATACCCGTCGGCCTCCATTCGGATTTCCTGAACCTTGCGCCCCACAGCAAGGACAAAATGCCCATCTTGCCGGGATCGCACCGAATCCGGACTGCCAACCGCATAGATCAGGACCCCGGCCAGGGGCGACCGGTGCTGGGCATCCATGGCCCTTCCGCTGACTTGGCACTGCTGGCCCTGCAGCCGATTGAATCCCGACAGGAACACGGCCAGCAGACAAATGGGCAGGAACTGCAAATGGAATGGAGCGGTGGTGTATGGCATCCGGCAAACCTAAGGCCATACCCTGCACGGCGCATGCAGGAGTCAAGGCTACTTTTGCGCCATGACCTGGAAATGGATACCCTTTGCCTTTGTCCCGTGTCTGTTTACGGGGTGTAATACACCTGAACTTAGCCAACCCCCTCCCGGCAGGTACCAGGTCCGAACGGTTGCTTTCTACAATGTCGAGAACCTCTTCGACACGGTAAATGACACCCTTGTATTCGATGAGGAATACACCCCCGGGGGCGGGAAAGGATGGACCCGGGAGCGGTACGAAGCGAAACTCCTGAACCTGGCAACTGTGCTGGAGGCCATCGGCAAGGAGGAGTCGGGCAGGAGTCCGGACCTGATAGGCCTTTGCGAAGTAGAGAACAGCGGCGTTATAGAGGACCTGCTCCTTCAGGACCCCCTGCGGGAAATCCCATACGGTATCGTCCATTTCGATTCCCCGGACCACCGGGGGATAGACGTAGCCCTCCTGTACAACCGGAACAGCTTTAGCGTCCTGGATGCCCAAAGCAGGCGGCTGGTGCTCCGGGACACCGAAAACAACCGGAAATACACCCGGGACCAACTCGTGGTGCACGGAACTCTGGATGGGGATCCCGTGTACCTCTCGGTAAACCACTGGCCTTCGCGCAGCGGGGGGGAGCTGGCCAGCGCCCCTTACCGGAAACAGGCAGCTGCCCTGCAGCGCCGCATCCTGGATTCCATCCTAAGGGAGGACCCGGGGGCGCGGTTCCTTTCTATGGGGGATTACAATGACAACCCCCCGGATGCCAGCCTGAGATTTGGCCTGGGGACTACGGCAATTGCAGACAGCATCCCGAAAAACCTCCTGTATAATCCTATGGAAAACTGGTACCGTTCCGGGGAAGGTTCCCTGGCCTACCGGGACCAGTGGAGCCTATTTGACCAGATCCTGGTAGGACACAACTGGTTAATGGAAAAAGCAGAGTATCGTTTCTGGAAGGCCGGAATATTCCGGCCCGGGTACCTGATAACACCAGACGGACCATACAGGGGCTACCCTTTACGGACCTATGCCGGAGGGGTTTATCTGGGCGGGTACAGCGACCACTTCCCGGTATATGCATTTTTGATTAAGCCTGCAGGGCCTACATCGGAGTAACCACGCGGATGTTCCGCCACTTCACCTTAATACCGCCCCCATCGTGGATCTGCAGGGCAATGGAGCCTTCCCCGGCCCCGATTTTCTCATCGGTGAGGGTCACCATCTCCACCCCGTTCAGGTAGGAGGTAACCGTATCTCCGGATACGCGGATTTTCATGGTGTTCCATTGGCCCATTTTTACATCGGGCTTCCCGGCTTCGGGCTTGATGAGCCACCCGCGGCCATAGGATTCGTAGATGCCCCCGGTGTCACTCCCGGGCGGGGCCACTTCCACCTGCCAGCCGCTTACTTTGGTCCCCTCTACCGTAGAGCGGATAAAAACCCCGCTGTTGCCGTCGGCCTCCTGCAGGAATTCCAGGGTGAGTTCAAAATCCTTGTAATGCGCATTGGTGGCCAGGTAGCCATAGCCCTTGTCCGGGCCGCTTTCGCATACCAGCAGGCCGTCTTCCACGTACCATTTTTCGGTGCCGTAAACGGTCCAGCCATCGAGGTTGCTGCCGTTGAATAATTCGGTTTCCTGGGCGTAGGCGGCCATAAGCCCCATCAGGAACAGGGGGAGGAAGATGCGTTTCATATCGGAGTTTTAATTAATCAAACCAAAGGTTCCAGGGGATGCGGCTGAGGATCAGCACCAGGCCTATCCCGTAGAAGATCCCGATGCTCTTGAACTTCTTGTCGCCCTCCATAAACCTTTTGTGGCGGCTCCAGCCCACGGTAATCAGGGCAATGGCAATGATGTTGATAAGCGGGTGCTCCAGGGCCAGCAGGCGGGCGGCGGAATTCAGGTTGCCGATCCCCACGTTGCTAAGTGCATTAAAGCCACTGGCAGAGACAAAATAAAGGATTAGCCCCACTACCAGCTGGAGGTGGCTTAAAATGAGCGCAAAGAGGCTCAGGCGCAGGTCGCGGTGCATATTGAACACCCGTTTGGCTGCCAGACCCGCAAAGGCGTTAACCACGGCCAGAATAAGGAAGGCCAGGGCCACGTAGGCCATATAGGAGTGAACGGTACGCAGGATTTCCATGGAGTATTGTTTTTGCTAAAGGTAACCCTTTTTGGCATAAAAAAACCCCGGCCGCTGGGCCGGGGTCCTTTCTGTAATTCGGAAGCGCTTAGTTGAAAATGTAGCGCAGACCGATCTGGGCTTGCCAACGGGAAGAGGCCAGACCAAAGTCGTCCAGTTCTTCGATGTTGGGGGTACCGTCGGGGTTCACAACCGCATCGTTCACCTCGAAGGTGGGGGTATCTCCGGTGGAAATAGTAGTCAGCGGGGATACGTTGCTGCGGATAAAGGTCCGCTTGCCCCAATCCTTGTTCAGCAGGTTGGTGAAGTTGAAGACGTCGGCAGAAAGCTGGAAGGTGTGTTTCTTGCCTGCAAAGTTCAGGCTGAAATCCTGCAGCAGCTTCAGGTCCACGATGTGGCTCCACGGACCGCGTACGGCGTTGCGCTCGGCATACTCTCCGCGGTTTTCGCGCAGGTAGTCGATGCTGTTGATAAAGGTCTCCAGACGCTGCCATTCGGCGGCGGGGTCGTCCCCTACCAGTACGATGTCTGCCTCACGCGCCGGGATGAAAATCAGGGCGTTGTCGCGGGAGTCGTCGTTGAGCAGGTCACGTCCTTCGTTATAGGTAAAGCTGTAAGGACCGCTCTGGTATCCTTCGTAGAACAGGCCAATGGTGGTCTTCACGTTGTCGCTCCACGGAATTTCGTAGGAAACGTTGGCCGTGATCCGGTTGCCCAGGGCAAAATCGGAACGGGTAACGGGAAGGTTGGAGTTCTTACCGTTTACGGTTTGCATATTCCGCCACTGGGAGCTGTTCTGAGAGGAGGTTCCGTCGAAAATCTTGAAGGAATCCCCGTAGGTATAGGAAACCGACCCGGCAAAGCCATTTTCAAACGGCTTGCGCAGGGTGAAGGTCAGGTTGCGGGAGTACCCGCCACCGGTGTTAGAGGCCAGGTAAACCCCCTGGTACGTATCGTCGATAACCGTACGGCGGTCGTAGAACGGACGGTTGTCCGCACCTTCGTAGAAACCTACAGGTCTTCCTATGTTCAGGTTCTGGTAGTACACATCGGTAATCACATCGGTGTAGAGGAAGTCTACAGTACCGATCAGGTTCCAGATGGGGAGCTTCTGGTCGATGGCGATGTTGTACTTCACTACCTGCGGGAGTTTGAAGTCCTTGGCAATGAGGTCTACGTTACCACCGGTTCCGCCGCTTCCCGGGGCCGGATCCTCGAACTGGTTCTGTACATTCGGCTCAAAGGGTTGGCCGAAGCGGAACATAAAGCCACCGGTTACCCCGTTGTTGTTGTAGGTTCCACCGGGCCATACCAGGGGCAGGCGGGAGGTGAATACCCCAATACCACCACGGATCTGGGTGGTGCTGTTGCCGTTAACGTCCCAGTTGAATCCGAGACGTGGGGCGAACATGGGGGTCGGGTCGATCCCCTGCCCAACGCGGGCGCCCTGCAGGTCCTTGCCGGCAGCCTCCAGGATCGGAATGGTACGGGTGTTAAAATCCTCATTCTCCACTCCGTCGCTCCAGTAGGGAACGTCGATACGGGCACCCATGCTCAGGCGGAAGTCGTCGGAAACCTGGACCTCGTCCTGGATGTAGAAACCGGCCTGGAAGGTGTCGAATTCGGAAGCACCGGCAGACTCATCGCCGGTCACGCCAGTACCCACCAGAGAATATCCGTGCTGGTATACGTCGGCATCCTGCCCGGTGAGGAACTGGTTCAGACCGGAAGAGAGCAGGTTCCCCTGGTCGTCAAACTGGTCTTCGAAGGTGTAATCCCCATAGTTAAAGGCAAAGAAGAGGTTTTTGATTTTGGCGAACTCGAGGTTGGTACCCAGGGTCACAGTGTGGCGCCCGGCGTAGATCTCGAAGTTGTCGGTAATGGTGAAAACGTCCTGGTCCAGCAGGTTGGCTGTGGAGAAGGGCTCAGCACCAAAGGAGAGGGTTCCCCCTCCGTCCTGGATGTCTACTGTCGGGAACGGGTCGCCGGCCGGGTCGCGGTCGTCGCGAACGCGGGTATACCCCACTACCAGGTTATTGGCAAACTTGTTTCCGAAACGGGAGTTGAGTTCCAGGGCAAAAGAGCTGGTCTTGGACACAAAGGCCTCGGAACCATTGATAAACCCGATGAAGCGGTTTCCGGAGTTCCGGGCTTCCAGGTTGTCTGCATCGGTGTAACCGTAGCGGAAAGACAGCTTGTGGTCCTGGTTGATGTTCCAGTCGATCTTAGCGGTGATCCGGTTACTTTCCAGGGTCCGGGTGTTGTTGTCGAAGATGCCCGGGTTGTACCCGTAGGTGGTATTAAGGAAGTTGCTCAGGTTCTGCAGGTCTGCCAGGGAAGAACGCCCGCTGTAGTTGCTGAAGTTGAACGGCTGGGGGGTTTCGTCTTCCTGACGCTCGTAGTTGAAGAAGAAGAACAGCTTGTCCTTGATAATGGGGCCGCCGATACGGGCACCATAGGTCAGGGCGCTGAAGTCTGCGAGTTTCTCGCGCTCTTCATCGTCTCCTACCAGGCTGGGCGGGGTTTTTCCCGCCAGGCTTTCGTTCCGTACGAAGCTGTAGGCAGAACCTTCCCAGTTGTTGGATCCGGAACGGGTAATGGCGTTGATGGAACCTCCGGAGAAACCGGACTGGCGCACGTCGAAGGGTGCAATGTTGATCTGGAAGGTCTCAATCGCATCCACAGAAAGCGGGTTAACCCCGGTCTGACCCCCGTTGGTACCGGAGCCGGCCAAACCAAATACGTCGTTGTTTACCGCACCGTCAATGTAGATGGCGTTGTAGCGGTTGTTCTGACCGGCCAGGGAGATACTGAATCCGTCGTTACCCTCAGTAACCTGGGCCTGGGGAGTGATCCGCACGAAATCCGCAATGGAGCGGGACGCTGCCGGGACAGTTTGTACCTCGCGCTGGGAAATCGTGGTTTCCGTACCGGTTTTGTTCGCACCGAAAACGCCGGTGGAGGTGGCCGTTACCACAACCTCATCGAGGGCGGTGGCAGACTCGGAAAGGGCAACGTTGAACTGGGAAGTACGCCCCAGGGTGAGATATACATCGCTTTTTACATTTTCTTCAAAACCGATGTAAGAGAAGGTAATGCGGAAGGGACCCCCGGCACGCATACCGGAAATACGGTAGAAACCGTCGAAATCCGTTGCGGCCCCGTAGGTGGTACCCGTTGGGACGTGTACGGCCACAACGGAAGCACCTCCGAGGGGCTCTCCATTCTGGTCCGTTACCTGACCGCTAACCGCGGAGGTGGTTACCCCTTGGGCCATCGCCAGGGAGGCGGAAAAAACCAGGAGTAAGCTTAAGACTAATTTTTTCATGTTCACGTGTTATTTAGGTTTGCAATAGTGGTGCAAAAGTGGCGTAGAAATGCCACTTACGCATTAAGGGAATGTTAAAATTCCGCGGCGTAAATTTAACACTGAAATGCTAAAAAACCTACTGGCGGGCAGGGACTTATACAGTCTGGGAGTCGGTTTTGCGAATCCTGCAGGCTATTTCTTAAAATTCTGCAAAAGACGAAGGGTGGAGGCGTCGTGTTTGCCGATTTCAGCACCTTCCATTTCATCGAGGATGGTATTGGCCAATTGCTTGCCGAGCTCCACGCCCCACTGGTCGTAACTGAAGATGTTCCAGAGAATCCCCTGCACAAAGATCTTATGCTCGTACATGGCGACAAGGGCCCCCAGGCTTTCCGGGGTCAACTGCTCCATAAGGAGGGTATTGGTGGGTTTGTTCCCCTCAAAGACCTTAAAGGGGAGCAGGGCTTCCAGGGCAGCGCTGTCCATCCCCTTGGCCTCCAGCTCCCGGCGTACTTCCCCGGCCGTCTTCCCGTTCATCAGGGCTTCGGTCTGGGCGAAGAAATTGGCCATGAGCTTGCGGTGGTGGTCCATGTCGCCGAACAGGGGCTTCCTGAACCCTATAAAATCGGCGGGGATCAGCTTGGTGCCCTGGTGGATGAGCTGGAAGAAGGCATGCTGGGAATTGGTCCCGGGCTCTCCCCAGATAATGGTACCCGTCTGGTACCCTACCCGTTTCCCGTTGCGGTCCACGCATTTCCCGTTGCTTTCCATAATGCCCTGTTGGAGGTAGGCGGGCAAACGGTGCAGGTACTGGGTATAGGGAATAATGGCCTCGGTTTCGGCCCCGTGGAAGTTGTTGTACCAAATGCTGATCAGTGCCAGCACCACGGGGATATTGCGTTCCCATGGGGTTTCCCGGAAGTGGGTGTCCATGGCTGCCGCACCGCCCAGCAGGCGTTCAAAATGGTCGTAGCCTACCGCCAGGGCTATGGAGAGGCCCACGGCGCTCCAGAGGGAGAACCGGCCGCCTACCCAGTCCCACATGGTAAAGACATGGTCCGGGGCTATGCCAAAGGCGTCTATTTTTTCCTGGTTGGTGGAGACCGCTGCAAAGTGGAGGGCCACATCGGCCTCGGTGGCCTGCTCCAGGAACCACTTGCGGGCCGTTAAGGCGTTGGCCAGGGTTTCCTGGGTGGTAAAGCTCTTGGATACGATTATAAAGAGGGTGGTCTCCGGGTTGAGGTCCCGCAGAGCCTGGTGCACATGGTCCCCGTCCACGTTGCTCACAAAGTGCAGACGCAGGTGGTTTCCGTAATACTTCAGGGCTTCGGTGACCATTACAGGGCCCAGGTCGGAGCCGCCTATCCCGATATTCACCACATCGGTGAAGGCCTTCCCGGTATAACCCTTTTTGGCACCCCCGATAACGGCATCGGCAAACGCCTTGATCTGCGCCTTTACCTCGGATACTTCCTTGCGGATATCGACTCCATCTACCTTCAGGGGTGTTTGGGAAGAAGCCCTCAGGGCGGTGTGCAAAACGGCACGGCCTTCGGTCTGGTTGATGGCCTCCCCGCCAAAATAGGCGTCCATGGCACTTTCAAGGCCGGCTTCCCCGGCCAGTTCCAGCAGGAGTTCCAGGGTACGGTCGTCCAACAGGTTTTTGGAGTAATCCACCAGCATGCCCTCCCACTCAATGCTGAAGCGCCCGGCTCGGCCCGGGTCTTCGGAGAAAAGGTCACGGAGGTGGCGTCCTCTGGTTTGGTTATAGTGTTCGCGAAGTTTCTTCCAGGCCCCGGTTTGGGACGGATCAGTATGAGTCAGGGGCATTCTCGGAGGAGTTGTAAGTGATGAGCTCTTCGGTCTGCTCCCCCGTTTCGGGGAGGACAATGCACTCGAGTTGTTCTTTTAAGGGCCGGATATAGTCAAAGTATTCCGGTTGCTTGTGCTCGGCCAGGGGCTCTGCCTTGGGCAGGTCCTCCTTTAAGGGGTCCACCTGGCGGCCATTTTTCCAGAACCGGTAACACACGTGCGGGCCCCCGGTGTTTCCGGTCATCCCAATCCACCCGATCACGTCGCCCTGGCGGACAAAGTCGCCCTTTTTCACATTCTGGGCCTTCATGTGGAGGTACTGGGTGCTGTAGGTGCCGTTGTGGCGGATCTTCACGTACTTGCCGTTGCCCCCCCGGCGGGTCGATTCGGTAACCACCCCGTCTGCCGTGGCCAGGATGGGGGTGCCAATGGGCGCTGCGTAGTCGGTTCCCTTGTGGGGGCGGACCTTGTAGCCGTAATAGCGGATGCGGCGTTTGAGGTTATAGCGGGAGGAGAGGCGCCCGAACCGGATAGGCATACTGAGGAAGGTCCTCCTGAGGTTTTCGGCCTGGTCGTCGTAATATTCCCGGATGTTCAAAGAATCGTTGTGGTAGGCAAAGGCATACAATTCCTGCCCCCGGTGTTCAAAATAGGCCGCCTTAATCGGTCCTGCCCCGGCATAAAGACTGTCCGCAATGTATTTTTCGTCGAAGATGATCCGGAATTTATCCCCGGCATCGAGCTTGGAGAAATCCACGGTCCAGGCATACACCTGGGAAAGGTCCAGGGTGACCTGATAGTCTACCCCCTGCTCGTCTATGACCTGGGAGAGAGAACCCCCTTCCGGGATCACCCCGCCAATTTCCCGTTCCCGCAGCACAATGTCCCTTTTCTTGCGGTAAGCCTTGGCCGAGTCCCGGAAATCCACCACGGTATAGTTAATGGGGTCGTTCTGGTATATAAACACCTGGGCGGCCTGGGCCGTATCCTTCGATTTAAGGATGATGTAGGGCTTCCCCACCCGGATGCGGCGCACGTCGAAGGTATCGCGGAAGCGCTCTGCGATGGTGGCAATCTTAGGGTATTCCACCTTGTTTTTGATCATGAGCTCCCCAAAGCTATCGCCCCTTCGGACGGTATCGTTTACCACCTCGAATTCGTCCAGGTTAAAGCCGTACTCGATCCGCGGTTCTGCCTGGGCAATTTCATCCCCTGCGGTTTCCTGGTCCGCAGGCATATCGGGTTCCACCCTTTTGCAGGAAGTCAGCCAGAGGGCAAGTACGAGGATGCCCAGGAAGGTACGCGTCATGGATCAGATATGTTTTTCGGGGTTCAGCTGGTGGTCCACCCACTGTTTGCCCCAGTTCTCCAAAGTTTCTTTATCGTGGACCTGCGGGAAGAACACCACCTTCTGGAAACTGGGCGGCAGGTAGGTCTTCCAGTTGGTCCCCCCGGTTGCCTCAATGGTTTCCGATTCCCGGTTCAGGTAGCGGTGTGCCGACCCCAGGTGCATCAGCGGCCAGAGCACATTGGCATTGATGTCCATCTGCTGCAGCGCCTTCACCAGGGTGCTGTTGCTGCGGTCCGATGGTGGCAAATTTAAATATTTGTGATAAATCGTACTGCCCTCAAGGGCCCGGGCAATCCGGATAAACCTCGGGGTGTACCGGTATTCGAATTGTTTCAGGGTCAAAGTTTTCTCCCCAGTGGCCTTGTCCGTAGCCCCCCGCTTCCAGTAAATGTGCTCGTAGAGGGTCTCAATGGGGTCATTGGGGCCAAAGCGGTCCCGCTCGTCTGCGTGCACCAGCAATTCCAGGGGGGTGGCATAGATCTCGATCATGCGGTACTGGGCAGACTGGAAGCCGCTGGCCGGCAAAAGCGCCATGCGGTACCTCAGGAACTGTTCCCGCTGCATCCCCCTCACCATAATGCTGAAGGAGGAGATCAGGGCCTTGTAATAGTTGTTGATCCGGTTGAGCTTCTCCACGAAGAAATCCACCGCCTGAGACTTGTCGTCCACAATCTGCTTCTGCTCGTGCAGGATAAGCTTAAAGTAGAGTTCGGTAATCTGGTGGTACATGATGAAGATCTCCTCATCGGGGAAATGGGTGCGGGGCACCTGCAGGCTCAGCAGGGTATCAAGGTGGATATAATCCCAGTAGGTGAGGTAGCGTTGGTAGAGCAGCCCGTCCAGGTAGGAGCCCAGGTCCTGGCCGGAATCCTTGTATTTGGCCTCCAGCTTTTCTATCTGGGAATCGATGTGCTCCTTGTTTTTCATGCGGCCCCTCAGTCCATGATAATGGCAAACTGGTTCCTGAGGCTGTTAAACCCGTCCAGATCTGCCTTGATAGACCCCACGGCAAGGTCTGCTTCTATCCGTATGGGGATCTTGTTCTTATCGTTGGACACCCACAAAGATAAACTTTCCTGCTCTTTAAAAACCCTCCCGGACTGCACATAGGGGCGGAATTTCAGGCATTCCACCTTCCCGAATTTGGTCTTCAGGACTTCGGTGCCCAGGTATTTGAGTCGGAAGCGGAAAATACCGTCATCGTCGTAGAGCATATTCAGCTCAATGCTTTCCCCCTCCACCAGATCGTCCACATCGTAGTAGTTTCTGAGGTAATAAAACCCGGATACCAGGTCCTGGACGGTACCATTGATGTCGAAGGACATCTCCTCCCCCTTTTTCTTGTCGTGGAGGACTGCCCGGCCGGTCCCGTGGTCGAAGTCGATCTCCATGTCCTTGGTATACCCGCCTTCCGAGATGTTGCGGATAAACCGGTACGGCCTGCCGTCCTTCTTGCTGAAATAACTTTCGTACGTATCGTCTACCTTGAAAAAAATACTGGCAAACCCGGTGGTCCGCCCCCTGCCCACCACGTGGTAAACGGGTACCCCCTGGATGGTGTCCGAAGTCAGGTGGAGTGTGGCATAGCTGGCATTTAAAATACCGTAGTGGATCCGGAACTTGAGCCATTCCCCGGGCTTGAAGGCCTGCTGCACCTTCCGCGGGGCCGGCGCCTCTTCATAATACTGTGCCATGGCCGGGGAGGTTCCCAGCAGGGCTATCAGAAGTAAGAGCCGGACCGATTTCATAGTCGTAGGGTTCAGGGTAAAAGTACAAACTAAACAAGGCCGTTGGCCGGTTTCACAATATCTTAAACACAATTTGTACCAAAGTATTGTATACTGTTACTGCCGGGGCCTTCGCGCTACAAAAAAAGCCCCGATCTAGCGACCAGGGCTTTTCCTAAATAACCAACCAAACTTTAAATTATGAAAAACCAATACTTAAAGCTATAAGGGAACCACCCCTTACACCATCAAATGTAGTACAAGGCCGCGGCCCCCGGTAGGCCTTTAACGCATTTTAACTCGCCTCTTAACAATACTTTATCTATTCCGGTGCCATTTTGGGATTTCCCTAAGAAAAATCAGAGGGTTCCCCGGGAAGCCTGCTCCCGTTCTATGGCCTCGAAAAGGGCTTTGAAGTTCCCCTTGCCAAAGGATTTTGCTCCTTTGCGCTGGATAATCTCGATAAAGAGGGTGGGGCGGTCCAGGATGGGTTTGGTGAAAATCTGCAGGAGGTAGCCTTCGTCGTCCCGGTCTATGAGGATGCCCAGGTCCCTCAAGGGGGCCAGGTCTTCGTCTATTTCCCCTACCCGGTCCAGGACATCCTCGTAGTAGGTGGCCGGAACGGTCAGGAATTCCACCCCCCGGTCCCTGAGGGCCGTAACGGTCTCGATGATGTTGTCCGTTGCCAGGGCCAGGTGCTGCACCCCTGCCCCGTTGTAGAATTCGATATACTCCTCGATCTGCGACTTCTTGCGCCCTTCGGCTGGCTCGTTGATGGGGAATTTGATGCGGCCGTTGCCATTGCTCATCACCTTGCTCATCAGGGCGGTATATTCTGTGGAAATATCCTTATCGTCGAAGGAGACCAGCTGGGCAAAGCCCATCACCTTGGCGTAGAACTCGCACCATTTGTTCATTTCGTTCCACCCGACATTGCCCACCATGTGGTCGATGTATTTCAGCCCCACCGAAGCTGGGCGGTAATGGGGGTTCCAGGGCCGGAACCCCGGCATAAAGGTCCCGCTGTACTGCGAACGCTCTACAAAAAGATGAAGGGTTTCCCCGTAGGTGTGGATGGCCGAAAGCACCACTTTCCCGTGGGCGTCCTCCAGGGTGTGGGGCTCGGTGTGGGGCTTGGCACCCCGTTTTACGGTTTCCTCAAAACTCCGGGTGGCGTCGTCTACCCATAGGGCGATGACTTTAACCCCGTCTCCGTGCTGTTCGATATGCCGGTTGATGTCCCCTCCCGGTTTCAGGGGAGACGTGAGTACCAGACGGATTTTATCCTGCCGCAGCACATAGGATACCCGGTCCTTGAGACCGGTTTCCAGGCCGGCATAGGCCTCGGGCTGGAAGCCCCAGGCAGCCATATAATAGTGCGCCGCCTGCTTGGCATTGCCCACGTAAAGCTCTACGTGGTCGGTCCCCAGCAAGGGGAGGAAATCCTCGGCGGAAGGGTTTTCTTTTGGGAGTTTCAGGGAAGTATTATCTGTTGGTGTCATGAAAATAAAAGTTACGAATGGAACATATTGGTAAGGGTCTGGGTCCGGGAGGGCCTGCCTTACCACATGGCCCTGAGGTGGGACCCGATATCCATCGTGCTGAATTTCATACCACTGCTTTCTGCAAATATCGCAAAAAAGCGGGAAGCCGGCCAACCGGCCTACGCTTTAAAAAAGGCCTAGAACCAATAGCCCAGGCTCACAAACACCCTTCCGCTCCCCCCGTCGGGAGACCAGGAATACAGGAGTTGCAGGGGTCCGAAAAACGACTCCCAGGCATAGCCCACTCCGTAACCCGCATAATCCGGTTCGGTAAACCACTCGCCTGTACGGAACAAGTCGTCTTCCACATTGGCAAAATTGGCCGCCAGCAACAGATGGTTCTTGGGGGCAAATTCCAGGTCGAAACGGGCGTCGGCCTTCACAAAGCTGTTCCCCGGCAGGGCCAGGAAATCGTAGCCCAGGAAGGGTACAAAATTGTTGATCAGCTGGCTCCCATAGCCCCCCAGCACAAAATCGAAGGAGGTTACCGGCGCCGTCCCCAGTTTGAACCCCCCGGAGGTCTCCAGGTTGAGGCTCAGGTTATGGGTAAGGGGGAAGGCCGCCCCCATCCGGGCCCTGGCCACGGCAAATTCCCTGAAGTTGTCGTTGAAATCCGATGAGAGCAGGTAGAGGTTAAACACCCCGTCGAAGAGCAGGCCCCGACTGGGCAGGTACCTGTCGTCGTAAGTGTCCAGGGTAAGGGTCCCGTAGGTGCTGAAGTAGTGGCTGTTCTCAAAAAACGTCCGGGTGCCATCCCCCCCGAACGCGGCTTCCGGGCTTCCTACCTCGTTTAAGGTACGGGTGCTGTATTTCAGCAGTTTATGCTCTACCCCGAGGCCGAAGGCAAACTCCTCCCGCAGGACGGTTTGCAGGTATATCTGGTTGGTGAGGTCACTGACATCGAGGTTAATGGCATTGATGTTGGGGTCGTCTGCCACATCGAAATTAGAACGGATAACCCCGTAGTTCACATCGTAGTCGAAACTGTTGAACCGGGAATTGATCCCGAAACTCCAGTACGACCCCTTGTCGATGTAGTACTCTGCATTATATCGGATGTGGTCGCCCAGCACCAGGTCGAAGGAAGCCACATCGTCATTGGTCAGGAAATGCTTTTGGGTGATGTTGATCAGGGCACCGGATTTATAGAGGTCGTCATAATGGGCGCCAATCCGGATAAACCTCCGGGTGGGGTTCTCCTGCAGTTTCAGGACCAGGTCCTGGCCCAGGCCGTTGGAGAGGAGTTCATAGCGGATGGTTTTGAAGTTCCCCGTGGCAGCCAGGTTGCTGATCCCCTGCCGGAGCTTGGAAAACGGGATACGCTCTGCCAGGTCAAACCGCAGTTTTCCCTTTACGTATCCGCGGCTGTAGGAGTTGTTTCCCTGGATGAGCAGGCGGTTTATGGCCAGGGAATCGACCGTAGGAATACGAGGTCTTCGCGCGGGCTTCCGCCCCTGTTTCATGGCGGCTTCCCGCAGGGGCCTCAGCTGCTGCATGGCGGCCCGCTCCCCCGTGGCAATAATGCTGTCCAGGAGGTTGAAGTCTATGACCGAATAGGGCTCCATATCCGGTTTGATGTAGATGTCGGTGCGCTGGGATTTCACCGCCATCTGGCCCACTGTCCTGTAATTGTTGATCTGCAGCAGGATTTCCGTGGCAGACATCAGGGATTCCCGGTCCCGCAGCCCGTGCTGCACATCGACCCCGATGACCAGGTCGGCCCCCATGGCCCGCACCTCATCTACCGGGTAGTTATTCAGCACCCCCCCATCTATGAGGATGCGCCCGTCCACCTCCGAAGGCTCAAACAAGGAGGGAAAGGTCCCGCTGGCCATGATGGCTTCGGGCAGATAGCCCTTGTCCAGGCGGATTTCCTCCCCGGTCTCCACGTCGGTTGCCACGCAGAAAAACGGGATGGGGAGCTCGTTGAAATCGCTGATGTCCTTCACGTGGTACAGGGCGCGAACCAGTTCGTTGTAGATATTCTGCCCCCCGGAAATGGCCTGGGGGAAGGTTACCCGGAACCCGTTGAAAGGAAGGGTTAGGGCATACCGCTCGGAATCTTCTTTCTCATAAAAGGTCTTGGCCCCGCGGGGGAGGTTGTCCTGGATGAGTTCGGTAAAATCCGTTTCCCGGAAGAGGGAGTCCAGCTGGCCGGCGGAGTATCCGGAGGCATACAGCGCTCCTACTATAGCCCCCATACTGGTGCCGCCAATATAATCGATGCGCACCCCGGCCTCTTCTATGACTTTAAGGGCGCCGATATGGGCCAGCCCCTTGGCGCCGCCGCCACTCAAAACCAGTCCTACCTTGAGTTCATGTCCCCCTTGTTGTTCCTGGGGGCGGACCACATGGAACAACGACAAGAGCAGAACAAAAGTCAGGAAGGGGCGCATACCGTGAAGGTACTTCATTCGCGCAAACTATCATAAACTTTACGGGCTTTTGAAGGGCCTACGACCTCGCCCAGGGCTTCGAGGGAAGCCTCCCGGATCCGCTTAACCGATTTGAAAGCCCGCAGCAGGTCCCGGGCCGTTTTTTCGCCAATACCGTCTATCCCTTCCAGGACCGAGCTGATGGCCGCTTTACTCCGCTTGTTGCGGTGGAAGGTAATGCCAAACCGGTGCGCTTCGTTCCGAAGTTGCTGGATCACCCTCAGGGTTTCCGATTTCTTGTCGAGGTACAGGGGGATGGAATCGCCCGGAAAGTAGATTTCCTCCAGGCGCTTGGCGATGCCGATAATAGCCACTTTCCCGCGAAGGCCCAGGGTGTCGAGGCTTTTCAGGGCGGCCGAGAGCTGGCCTTTCCCCCCATCTATGACGATGAGTTGCGGCAGGTCCTCCCCTTCATCGAGCATCCGCCGGTAGCGACGGTGGACCACCTCCGTCATAGAGGCAAAATCGTCCGGCCCCTCCACGGTCTTGATGTTGAAATGCCGGTATTCCTTCTTGGCGGGGCGGCCATTGCGGAATACCACGCAGGCTGCCACCGGGTTACTCCCCTGTATATTGGAGTTGTCGAAACATTCAATGTGGCGGGGTTCTGCCGATAGCCGGAGGTCTGTCTTCATCTGGGCCATCAGCCGCTTTTCGTGCCGGTCCGGGTCGGTAATGCGGATCTGGTTGAAGCGCTCCTGCCTGAAAAACCTGGCGTTCCGCTCGGAGAGGTCCAGGATTTTCCGTTTATCCCCCACCTTTGGGACCGTGACCCGGACATCCTCCGGGAGGGAAACGGCATAGGGCAGGTAGACCTCCCTGGCGTCGGATTCGAACCGCTCCCGCAGGCCCACTACCGCCAGGGCCAGGAGGTCGGCGTCCGGTTCATCGAGTTTCTTTTTGATCTCCTGGGTGTGGGACCTCACGATAGACCCATGGGAGATCTGCAGGTAATTCACGTAGGCGTGGGTGGGGTCGGAGACAATGGTAAAGACATCCACATCGCTGATACGCGGGTTTACCACCGTAGACCTGGACTGGTAATGCTCCAGGGTTTCGATTTTCTCCTTCATCTGCTGGGCCTCCTCAAAACGCATCTCCGAGGCGAGGTGTTCCATCCGGGTTTTGAAGTAGCGGAGTGACGCCTTGAAATCCCCCTTGATAATACTCCGGATATCTTCGATCTGACGGGCATAGGACGCCTCTTCCTGCAACCCTTCACAGGGCCCCAGGCAATTGCCCAGGTGGTACTCCAGGCAACGTTTGTATTTGCCGGCCTGGATCTTTTCTTCGGAGAGATCGTAGTTGCAGGTGCGCAGGGGGTAAACACTTTTGATGAGGTCCAGCAGGGCCCGGACGGTTTTCATGGACGTATAGGGGCCAAAGTACTGGGACCCGTCGCGGATGCGCTTGCGGGTGGGGAATACCCTGGGAAAGCGTTCGTTCTTGATGCAGATCCAGGGATAGGACTTGTCGTCCCGCAACAGGACGTTATACCGGGGTTGGTGTTCCTTGATCAGGTTGTTCTCCAGCAGGAGGGCATCGGATTCGGTGGCCACCACGATATGCCGGATATTGCGGATCTTCCGTACCATGACCCGCGTTTTCCCGTGTTCGTGCTTCTTATTGAAATACGAGCTCACGCGTTTTTTGAGGTTCTTGGCCTTCCCCACGTAGAGCATCTTCCCGTCCTCGTCGAAAAACTGGTATACCCCCGGCGACCCCGGAAGGGTTTTCAGCTGTACTTCTATCGGAACCGGGGTCGTCTGGCCTGCCATAGATGTCAAAGATAGGGTTTGGATTGCATCTCCCATACATGGCATCCAGCAGTGGGGGCCGTTGCTTTCCTCAATCCGACCAGACCCTGTCTGTGTCGGCAGAAGTGTCGACGAACTGCAAGGTTTTTGCACTCAGGAAAAGTAGCTTTACGGGAACAATAACTTCTAAGCGGCTCTTATAAATTGAATTTCAAGTGTTTACAATACACAAATGGTCTTTATTTTGTTTCACCAAACAGGGAAAAAGGTTAACGAAATGCTAAAAATGTGCATTTCATCGATTTTTTAATACCGTTGGTGGTGGGAGTTAGGGGTTTTTTAATTACTTTGTAACTGTATTACTGGGCTTTGCAATGGACAATTATCTGATCACTCTGGGGATGTACCTCATCTTGATGCTCTTTTTCAAGGTGTACTTTGCGGTTTCCGCCAAGGATTAACAAGGCGGATTCCCCCTGCTTTTTTCCTGCCTTAAATCCTCCTCCTGAATGCGGAAGGAAGAACTGCGTCTCCATTTTCAGAAGCTCCGGAATTCCCTTACCGAATCAGACATCCAGAACGGCAGCCATGCTATTGCACTAGGTGCGCTCAACCTGCCCATCTGGCATGCCGAGGTCTTCCATATTTTTCTGAGTATCTCCGAGAAAAAAGAGGTAGACACGCGCTTTCTGATTTCCCTCCTACAGGAACGCGGCAAACAGCTCATAGTCCCGCGGATGGCCCCCGGGAGGACCCTGGAACATTTTTCTCTTACCCCGGAAACACGACTGATAATCAATGCCTGGGGCATTCCGGAACCCTCCGGGGGCAACCCCGTTTCCCCGGAAATCCCGGAAGTCATTTTCATCCCCTTGCTGGCGTTCGACCTGCAGGGGTATCGCGTAGGGTATGGAGGCGGGTATTACGACCGGTTTCTGGAACAGGCGCGCGCCGGTGCCATACGGGTTGGGCTCTCCCTTTTTGGCCCCGTAGAACACATCGAAGGGTTACACCCCGGGGATGTCCCCATGGACTACTGCATCACCCCGGAGCAGGCCTATGCGTTCTCCTGACCGGGCTTCTCGAAAGCGCGCTTGTTGAAGACCAGTAAAATCCCCACCCCGGTGCTTATCGCCGTATCGGCGAGGTTGAATACAGGAGCAAAAAACCGGAAGGAATTCCCCCCAATACCCGGGACCCACTCGGGCCAGTGGCTGTCTATAAGCGGGAAGTAAAGCATATCCACCACTTTCCCGTAAAACAGGCTGTCATAGGGCTCTTCCGGGAGGAAGGTGGCCACCTGGTGGTAACTGTGGTCGAAGAGTACCCCATAGAAGATGGAATCGATAATATTGCCAACGGCCCCGGCAAAAATGAGGCACACGGCAAGGATAAGGGTTCTGTTGTAGCCTTTGCGCAGGATATCCCATAACCAGTACCCGATCCCCCCAATGGCCACCATCCTGAACAGGGTGAGCAGCAATTTGGCCGTCCGCTCCCCCAGCGGGAGCAGGTCGCTGAGTTTGGTCCCCCATGCGGCCCCCTCGTTCTCGATAAAATAGATCTTGAACCAGGAGAAGACCTCCACCGATTCCTCCAGTTCGAAATGGGTTTTGACGTAGATCTTGCTGATCTGGTCTGCCAGGAGGATCAGGACAATCAGGATCAGGGGTTGGCGGATGCGCATATGCTTGGATTGAACCGGCCAAAAATAGGGATAATCTGCCAAAGGAGCGGCAGCCTGGGTCCGATTAGGATGGCCGACGCACCGTTATGTCGCCATGCCTGGTACGCAGGCTTAGCCTGCTATCCCCTGGCGGAAGGGAGTCCACCTCTACCCTGCCGTGTCGGGAAGAGGTCTCTACGACGCCCTCGGATACCCAGGCATAAATATCGGCGGCATCCGTGGTCACCCGGGTAGTTTCGGACTGGTGGCGCAATTCGCACTGCCCGTCCTGCAGGTGGATGTCCACCTGTCTAAACCGCCCCTGCGTGCCGAGGGTGGCGAATGCTCCGTTGATCCGGACCTGCTGGAACTCCGGAAGGCTTACATGCAGGCGGATGGAAAGGACTTTGTGGGCGCCCAGTTTGTCGTTGGGCCATTGGAAGGCCGGGGATGGCACGGTGCTTATATGAAGGGTATTGCCAAGAGTTTCGGTCTGCACCAGGACATCGCCCTGGTACTCCCCTTCCATTTCGGCCCGGACAACGACCTGATCCGAGGGCACGGCCTCCACCCGAATATCAAAACACTGCTGCCCATCGATGACTATGGAAGAAATATGGGGCTGGAGCAATGTTTTGCTGACCCGCTTCTGGGCCAGAAGGGGGGTTGCAGTAAGGAGGGCCACTCCCAGGGAGGCCAAAAGCGGGATACCGCGCATCAGAGGTCCGGGGGTTCCGAACAGCTTACTTCTGCATATTCTTAGCCTCAATGCTAAGGGTGGCGTGCGGGACGAGCTTCAGGCGTTCCTTGTTGATGAGTTTCCCGGTTACCCGGCAAATGCCGTAGGTCTTGTTTTCGATCCGCAACAGGGCATTCTTCAGGTCGCGGATAAACTTTTCCTGGCGGATGGCCAATTGGGTATTGGCTTCCTTGCTCATGGTCTCCGAACCTTCCTCAAACGCCTTGAAAGTGGGCGAGGTATCGTCGGTACCGTTGTTGCCGTCGTTCATATAGGCGCTTTTGAGCAGCTCCAGGTCGTTCTTGGCTTTCTCAATCTTGTTTTCTATCAGTACGCGGAACTCCTCGAGGTCCTTATCCGAATAGCGTACTTTCACATCTTCTCCCATAGTCTTTAGTGTTTTTGGATGAACAGTCTGGTCTGGATGTCGTCAAACGCAATGTCCGTGCCATCTTCAAGTGATTCGCGGAACTGGAGCCCCGCGGTCAGGGTTTCGGTTTTTATGTACTGCAAATTGCGCTGTACCGCCTGTTCAACTGTTTCGTTCTTTAAAAAGGTAATGTCGATCTTGTCGGTCACTTCGAATCCGGATTCCTTACGCAGGTTCTGTATCCGGTTGACGAGTTCCCGTGCAATTCCTTCGCTTCTGAGATCCTCGTCTATGGTGATATCCAGGGCTACTGTAATGGCCCCGGAAGAAGCGACCAGCCACCCCTCAATGTCCTGGGAGCTGATCACTACGTCTTCTAACTGTAAAATAAGGCTTTTATTTTCCAAATGGAGCTCGAATTCGCCTTCCCGTTCCATTTTCTGGATGTCCTCCTGCTGCATCCCCGCAACGGCAGCCGCAATGGCCTTCATATCCTTGCCGTACTTGGGACCCAGGGTTTTAAAGTTGGGTTTGATGCTCTTGACCAGGATGCCTGAAGCATCGTCCAGCAATTCGAGTTCCTTCACATTCACCTCCGAACGGATCAGGTCGGAGACCGCTTCGATCTCCTCGTGTTCCCTGGCATCCAGCACCGGCACCATAACCTTTTTGAGGGGTTGGCGCACTTTGATCTTTTCCTTCTGGCGGATAGACAAAACCAGGGAGGAAATGGTCTGGGCTTTTTCCATGCGCCGTTCCAGGGCCAGGTCTATCAGGCCTTCCTGTGCCTTGGGAAAATCTGTAAGGTGGACACTTTCGGCCTGCTCCAGCACAGTGCCCGCCATAAGGTCCTTATAAAGGCGGTCCATAAAGAAGGGGGCAATGGGGGCGCCGAGCTCCGCCACAGTCTTCAGGCAGGTAAACAGGGTCTGGTAGGCCGAAATCTTGTCCGGGCCGTAGTCCCCTTTCCAGAAGCGACGGCGGCACAGGCGGACATACCAGTTGCTGAGGTGTTCCTGTACAAAATCCGAAATGGCACGAGCGGCGCGGGTGGGCTCGTAATCTGCATAAGCAGCGTCTACCCGGCCGATAAGGCTGTTGAGTTCGGAGAGGATCCAGCGGTCTATCTCCGGACGGCTGGCCAGGGGCACCTCGGCTTCCTTGTAGGCAAACCCGTCTATGTTGGCGTAAAGCGCAAAAAAGGAATAGGTGTTATAGAGGGTGCCGAAGAACTTCCTTTTAACCTCAACTACCCCGTCCATGTCGAACTTCAGGTTATCCCAGGGGTTCGCATTGGAGATCAGGTACCATCGGGTGGCATCTGCTCCATGGGTTTCCATGGTCTCGAAGGGATCTACGGCATTGCCCAGCCGCTTGGACATTTTCTTGCCTTCCCGGTCCAGCACCAGGCCGTTGGATACCACGTTGCGGTACGCCACAGAATCGAAGACCATGGTGCCGATGGCGTGGAGGGTATAAAACCACCCCCGCGTCTGGTCTACCCCTTCCGCGATAAAATCGGCGGGGAAGCCTTCCCCGGAATCGATCAGCGCCTTGTTCTCGAACGGATAGTGCCATTGGGCATAGGGCATGGACCCGCTGTCGAACCAGACGTCAATGAGGTCTGCTTCGCGCCGCATGGGCTGCCCGGAAGGCGACACCAGGACAATACGGTCCACGATATTCTTGTGCAGGTCTATTTTGTCATAATTGGCCTCGCTCATATCGCCGGGCACAAAATCCCCGAACAGGTCGGCCTCCATAAACCCGGCTTCCACCGCCTGTGCCATAGCTTCCTTGAGCTCTGCCACCGATCCTATGATCCGTTCCTCACGCCCGTCTTCGGTCCTCCATACCGGCAGGGGGATCCCCCAGTACCGCGAGCGGGAAAGGTTCCAGTCGTTGGCCGAGGCAAGCCAATTGCCAAACCGGCCCTCTCCTGTAGACTTGGGCTTCCAGTTGATTTCCTGGTTGAGGGCAAACATCCGGTCCCGGACCTCTGTTACCCGGATAAACCAGGAATCGAGGGGGTAGTAGAGGATGGGCTTGTCGGTCCGCCAGCAGTTGGGGTAGCTGTGGGTATATTTTTCCACGCGGAACGCCTTGTTCTCCTCTTTCAGACGGATGGCGATTTCCACGTCTACAGATCTTTCAGGCGCTTCGCCCTCGCCGTAGTATTCATTCTTCACGTATTTTCCGGCCAGTTCCTTCATCTCCGGGCGGAAACGGCCCTGCAGGTCCACCAGGGGCACCGGGTTGTCGTTTTCGTCCAGGACCAGCATGGGCGGTACCGGGGGTGTTGAGGCCCGGGCCACCTGCATATCGTCTGCCCCGAAGGTCGGAGCCGTATGGACAATACCCGTACCGTCTTCCGTGGTCACAAAGTCGCCTCCAATCACGCGGAAGGCGTCCTGCGGGTTTTCATAGGGCAAGGCATATTCCAGCAACTGCCGGTAACGGATCCCCAACAGGTCGGACCCCTTGCACTGCCCCACAACCCGGTAGGGCACTTTTTTGGAAGAGGCATCGTAGGCGGGCCAGGGGGCATCAGCTTCCACCGCTTCAAAACGGCCGGAAAACTGTTTTTCCACCAGGGCTTTGGCCAGTACTACCCGTACTGGGGCATGGGTGTATTGGTTATAGGTCTCCACCAGGACGTAATCGATGTCCGGGCCTACAGTCAGGGCGGTATTGGATGGCAGGGTCCAGGGGGTCGTGGTCCAGGCCAGCAGGTATACCGGAGGTCCGTCTGTGCGGAACGCAGCCGGGAGGGTGTCGGCCAGGGCTTCGAACTGGGCAGTAACCGTAGTATCGGTCACATCCTGGTAAGTTCCGGGCTGGTTGAGCTCGTGGGAACTCAGGCCCGTCCCCGCTTTGGGGGAATAGGGCTGTATGGTGTACCCCTTGTACAGCAGTCCCTTGTCGTAGATCTGCTTCAGCAGCCACCAGACCGTTTCCATGTACTTGGGCTTGTAGGTGATGTAGGGGTCATCCATATCTACCCAGTAGCCCACCTTTTCGGTCATGTCGTTCCACACATCCGTGTACCGCATCACCGCCTTTTTACAGGCTTCGTTATATTCGGCAATGCTGATCTTAGTGCCTATGTCTTCTTTGGTAATCCCGAGCTCCTTCTCCACCCCGAGTTCCACCGGCAGGCCGTGGGTATCCCACCCGGCCTTGCGCTTTACCTGGAACCCTTTCATGGTTTTGTACCTGGGGAAGATATCCTTAATGGTCCTGGAGATCACATGGTGGATCCCGGGCCGGCCATTGGCAGAAGGCGGGCCTTCGTAAAAGACATAAGGCGTTCCCCCGTTCCGGTTCTGAACGCTTTTCTCAAAGATCTGCGCCTCCTTCCAGAAATCGAGGATTTCCCCGGCCAAACCGGGCAGGTCGAGTTGTTTGTATTCTCTGAACTTCATCGGTAGCTTCGGTTAACAGTCGCGCTGTTAAAGTGCGCAAAATTAGTGATTTTAACTGTAATCTGCCTGCCTCCGGAAGGGGTTTTGGGTTTCGCCGTATTTCGGCCTGAAAAAAGGGGATGCGCGAGCCGCCTGCCGCTCAGAACTGAAGCCGTAGCCCGGCTATGAGGTTGAAGCCTGCAGCGGCTATCCCGGAGGAGTACGGGCGGTACCGCTGGTCGGTGAGGTTTTCGGCGGCCAGGGTGAGCTCCAGA
Source organism: Robiginitalea sediminis (assembly GCF_002198115.1). GTDB lineage: Bacteria > Bacteroidota > Bacteroidia > Flavobacteriales > Flavobacteriaceae > Robiginitalea > Robiginitalea sediminis. Next base: position 368,724 of record NZ_NGNR01000001.1, read on the forward strand.
AAGGAACTGAAGGTGTAGGAAGACCTGAAATTAAGGGTATACCAGGAAGGGGAATACGGGTTCCCGTTGGCGTCCTTCAGGTAAATATAGTCCTTGCTCCGCTCGGAAAATGCCAGGTCCCGATAGGGTATTTCCCCGTTGTAATTCAGAAAGAAGTCTGCCTTCCACGGGTACCGGTTCCACTTCAGGTGGAGGTCGGCAAAGGTAGGCGCAGCATGGCGGGCCGGGGAATCGTTCCCTTCATCGTCCTCCTCGATCCCCTCCGTCAGGGTCAGGTTGCCGCCCAGGCTCAGGCTTTCGGTAAGCACGGCGTCCACTCCAAATTCAAACCCATAGACATAGGCCTTGGCCGCATTTTGAATGGCCTGTACATTGCTCAGTTCCCCGTTGTATTCCAGGGTGTTTTCCCCGTTAAAGGTGAAATCGCGGCGCACCAGGGCATCCACCAGATAGGTGTAGTACGCCGAGACCTTAAGGACCCATTTATCCCGGATATTCTGACGGAAACCCACCTCGGCATTGTAGGCGTATTCCGGTTCCAGGTTAGGGTTGGGCACCACCACGGAGCCCGGCTCCGAATCGAATACCTTTCCGATATCGTCGATATTGGGCGCCCGGAACCCGGTAGATCCGTTGAGGGTAACCTGGGTGTTCTTCGCCGGGAACCAGCTCAGCCCCAGGCTGCCGGTAAGGGCCCCGTTGTCCAGCATGGCTTCTGAAAAAGGGAAGGGGTAAAAGGTGGTGTCAAAATCGGCATTGATCCATGTATGGCTGTAGCGGAGCCCCCCCAGAAATGTAATGTTGGGGCGGTAGCGGTGGGTGGCACTCACATAGGCAGCGGCACTGTGCCACTGCGACCCGTCCGGGTACCGGGAAGGGCCTGCCTGGGTTTCCCCCGTTGTCACGTTGCGCTCAGACCCTGTGGAAGCCACCTGGTTGGCGATATACTCCAGGCCATAGTACAACCGGGTATCTCCCATTTTCCGCGTCTCGAAATCGAGGTTCAGGGAAAGGGCGCCTACCCGCTCCCGGGTCTGGAACAAGGTGGGGGCCTGGAAATTCCGGTCGTTCCGGCTCTCTTCAAAAAACTGGTAGGCCACCCCCATCTCCAGGCCTTCGTAAAAGGAGCTTCCTCCCTGGTGGCGGGCGCGCAAATGCCCCATAAACCACTTCTGGGGGCCGTAATACCATTCCGAGGAGCGCAGGCCGGCGGCATTGTCGGCCGGGCGGATCAGACGGTCGTAACGGGAATACTCGGAGGTTTCGGAGTAGTGCAGCCCCAGGTCGAAGGCCCATTGTTTGCCCGGGCGGTAAATCCATTTCTGCATGAAGCTGAGCTGGTCGTACCCCGTGGGCACCTGCTTTTTGGGGTCGCTATTTTCCACAATCCGGTCAATCCCGTTGGAGGTGGCGATATACCGGGGCCTGAGGTAGGCCTCGGGCCCGTGGGAGCCCATCTGCAGGTCCCCGAACCGGTTAAAGGAGATACTGCTCAGGGAGGCCCATTTCTGCCACCCGAGCTCCACTTCCGCATGAACGGTGCGCTCTGCAGATGCCGTTGCCGTGCGTAACAGGGCATTTCCGGAAACGCGCAAACTATCTGTCTCCGAGGTCCGGGGCGCCTTGGTGTAAAACTGCATGACCCCCCCAATGGCATCGCTGCCATAAATGACCGAGCCCGGCCCGAACAGGATTTCGGTGCGGGCCACTGAAAGCGGGTCGATGGAAATGACGTTTTGCAGGTTACCGCCCCTGAAGATGGCGTTGTTCATCCGCACCCCGTCCACCGAAAGCAGCACACGGTTAGTGGCAAACCCGCGAATCATGGGGCTTCCCCCACCATACTGGCTTTTCTGGACAAAGACTTTCCCGGACTGCTGCAACAGGTCTGCAGAGGTTTGGGGCTGGGCAAGGATGATATCGGCCGCCCGGACGGTCTCGATCCGGTGCGGTACATCCTTCTTCTGCTGCTCCCACTTCGATACGGACATAACCACTTCCTGCAATTGCTCGGTCCGGGGCTCCAGCAGCACCCTGCCCCCGTTTCTCAAGACCCCTGCCTTGGTCCGCTCAATGGGGAAGTATCCCAGGTGGCGGAAAAAGATCCGTTCCCTCCTTGTAAAGGCGGAAAGGTCTGCAACCCCGTTGTCATCCGAAAGGGCAGAGGCGGTCCGGTCTTCGTTGAAGACGGCCACATCCGGGATACGCTCCCCGGTCTCGGCATCCACCACAAGGATGGTCTGGGCGCCCGCCACACCGGGCAGGACCCACAAGAACAGCAGTAAACTCAGGTTACGAAAAAACTTCATCCAATACCCCCAGAGACCTGGGCTCCTTAAAGCCGTGCAAATGTATTTGAAAATACTGTACCAGGGCTTTCAGCAGCGCGCGCCTCCTTTTTTGTGTCATTTTTACACCGTGGAGTTCATCAAAATTCGTGCCTAAAATAATGTTAAAATCTGCCAGCACCTCCCCGCTCAGGACAGGGTTTAACGGGAGCCTGTGCGTAAAAGCCCCCTCCACCAGGTCAAAATACGGGGCCCCGTTATCGGTTTGGTCCGGGTAAAACCCCAGGTAGCGGGTAAGACCCAGCAAAAACCGAAGGTGGAAATTGGCGACGTGCTCCTGGTGGTCCAGCCATTGGAGGGCGCTTTCCAGATACTCGAACAGAGCATGGTTTGGGCTTTCTTCCCGTATGGCCTGCGCGAGGACCTCGGAGAGGAACAGGGCCAGGCTGCTCTTGCGGATGTCGGATTGGAGGGTGGCGTACGGGTAGGCAATAGCAGCATCCCGAAGGTGCCCCATTTTTCCGGACGGCGGGACGCTCCCGGTAATCTCCAGCTGGGTAAGGGGCTGAAAATGCCCGGCCTTCACCTTGCCTTTCCTGCGGCTGAGCACCCCGCGGACCATGTAGGTCTGCAGCCCGAATTCCCGGGTGTAAACCTTCACAATAAGGCTGGTGTCTCCGTACCGGATTCCCGAAAGGACAATGGCTGGGGTAGAGGCGGGCATGAATTGGCGAGGGTTACCCTCCAAAGATACTCCAATAAAAAATCCCCGGTCCTTGGCGGGCCGGGGATTTACTTAGTTGAGGCACAGGGGTCAGATGACGCCCTGGGCGAGCATGGCATCTGCCACCTTTACAAAGCCGGCAATGTTGGCGCCGCGCACGTAGTTGCAGTAATCCTCGGATTCCATGCCGTATTCCCGGCAGGAGTCGTGGATGTCAGACATGATGCTGCGCAACCTCTGGTCTACCTCCTCGCGGGTCCAGCTGATGCGCAGGGAGTTCTGTGACATTTCCAGGCCCGATGTGGCTACCCCGCCGGCGTTGGACGCCTTGCCGGGGGCAAAGAGCATCTGGGCATCGTGGAAGGCGTGGATGGCCTCCGGGGTGGAGGGCATGTTGGCGCCTTCGGCCACACAGATACACCCGTTCCCGATGAGCTTGGCCGCATCGTCCCCGTTCAATTCATTCTGGGTGGCACACGGCAGGGCAATATCGCAGGGAACGCCCCACGGAGTTTCCCCCTTGTGGTAGGTAGCCCCCGCAAACTGCTCCACATATTCGGAGATGCGGCCGCGGCGGTTGTTCTTCAGGTCCATGACCCAGGCCAGTTTCTTCTCGTCGATTCCATTGGGGTCGTGGATGTACCCCCCTGAATCGGACAGGGTAAGCACCTTGCCTCCCAGTTGGAGTACCTTTTCTGCCGCATACTGGGCCACGTTTCCGGAGCCCGAGATCACCACGGCCTTGCCTTCAACTTCCTGGCCGCGGGTCTTGAGCATGTTCTCGGCGAAATACACCGTGCCGTAGCCGGTAGCCTCCGGGCGGATCTTGGACCCTCCCCAGGAGAGGCCTTTCCCGGTTAACACGCCGGTGAATTCATTGCGGATTTTCTTGTACATGCCAAAGAGGAACCCGATTTCCCGTGCCCCTACGCCAATATCGCCGGCCGGCACGTCCGTGTTGGGGCCAATATGCCGGCAGAGTTCCGTCATAAAGGCATGGCAGAAACGCATGACCTCATCGTCGGATTTGCCTTTGGGGTCGAAATCCGAACCGCCTTTCCCGCCGCCCATGGGCAGGGTGGTAAGGCTGTTCTTGAAGACTTGTTCAAAGGCGAGGAATTTCAGGATGCTTGCGTTTACCGTGGGGTGGAACCGGAGCCCGCCCTTGTAGGGACCAATGGCAGAGTTCATCTGGATACGGTACCCGCGGTTAACATGGATCTCCCCCTTGTCGTCCACCCAGGCGACCCGGAAGGATATAAGCCGTTCGGGCTCGACCATCCGCAGCAGGATGTTCTTCCCGTTGTAGATTTCGTTCTGTGCAATGTATGGGATAACCGTATCGGCTACCTCCTGCACCGCCTGGATGAACTCGGGCTCATGGCCATTGCGGGCCTTAACCTCGTCCATAAAGGCTTCAATTTTTGCATGGATATCGGACATATTGCGAACTCTGGATTAAAAGATTATGAGTATGAGCGCAAAATTATAGGTTTTCCTAAATCTGAACTATAGTATTTTGAAAATTTGATAAAATAGGTTGCCGAATCCGGGGCCGGAATACAGATATTTCAATCAACCCCCCAGCCCGTCGAGGGCGCGGTCCAGGTCGGCTTTCAAATCATCGATGTCTTCAATCCCCACGCTCAGGCGGATAAGGGCATCGGTAACCCCGCTTTTTTCCCGTTCCGCTTTCGGAATACTGGCATGGGTCATGCTGGCCGGGTGGCCGGCCAGGCTTTCCACGCCGCCCAGGGACTCGGCCAGGGTAAATACCTGCAGGGATTCTACAAAACGAACCGCATCGGCATAGCGCGCCCCCTTGGGCCTGAAGGAGATCATGGCCCCGAACCCTTTCATCTGGGAGGCCGCCACCTGGTGGTTGGGGTGGTCTTCGAACCCCGGCCAGAATACGGCCTCAACGGCGGGGTGCTCGCGCAGGTGCCGGGCGATGGCCTCCCCGTTTTCGCAATGCCGCTGCATGCGAACGGCCAGGGTCTTGATCCCCCGAAGCACCAGGAAACTGTCCATGGGCCCGCAAACCGCCCCGCTCGCATTCTGGATGAAATACAGGCGCTGGGCCAGGTCGGGGTCCCGGACCGCCAGGGCCCCGGCAACCACGTCGGAATGCCCCCCGAGGTATTTGGTGGCAGAGTGCATGACGATATCGGCCCCGAGCTGGAGGGGTTGCTGCAGGTAGGGGGTCGCAAATGTATTGTCCACCGCCAGGAGCACCCCGTGCGTTTTAGCCAGGGCAGCCAGGGCCCGGATATCGACAATGTTCATCATGGGGTTGGTAGGGGTTTCCACCCAGATCAACCGGGTATTTTGCCCTATAAGGGCCGCAACTCCTTCCACGCTTCGCATATCGGTAAACCGGAACCGGATGCCCAGGGGCTCGAAGACTTTGCGGAAAAGCCTGTAGCTCCCCCCATACAGGTCGTGGGTGGCGATAACCTCATCGCCTGGGCCGAGCAACTTGATCACGGCATCCATGGCGGCCAACCCGCTGGCGAACGCCATTCCGAAACTTCCCTTCTCGATACTCGCCAGGGCCTGCTCCAGGGCATGGCGGGTGGGGTTTCCACTCCGGGAATACTCATAGCCCTTATGCCTGCCGGGGGAAGTCTGGGCATAGGTTGAGGTTTGATAAATGGGCGGCATTACGGCGCCGTAGGCCTTGTCGGGCTCCTGCCCCCCGTGGATGGCAAGGGTATTGAATTTCATATCTTCCTTCATAGTTGCAGGGTATGGATGTCACAAAGCTACCATTTTCTGACCTGGGCCACACCACCCTAAATTGAGTCGCGGGATAGGTGCCCGCGAAATCCAAAATCGTACCTTTGGGGTAGATCAACCTGTCCCTACATGAATCGGATTATTTGGATTGTGCTGCTGGTCCTGGCCGGCAGGTGCGGAGATGCTGAAACCATCGAATGGCAACCCCGGGAATACCAGGGCCCCCAATGCGAGGCATGCCCTTCCGTATTAATTGCAATCCCCGCAGGGCCGGAAGATGACCCCCTGGCTGCGGTGGTGCAGCGGTCCCAAGAAGAGGAGATCATCCAGTGGCTTGACTACGACGACAAGAACGATGCGGCCAGCATAGAAGAGGCTATCGACGCTTTCGGCGCCGGATACCGCAAACTCCTACGGGACTTCCCGGACGAACGCATCGGCTGGGAGGCCGAAATTGAAAGCCTGGTCCGCTACGAAAGCAGTACCCTGCTGACCCTGGCCATGGACGGCTATATCTTTACAGGGGGCGCCCACGGGTATTCGAGCATGCACCTGCTGAATTTCGACAAGGTCCGGGGCAGGGAACTGGAGGCAGAAAGCCTGTTGGCAGACCGGGAAGGGTTCCGACGGGTTGCCGAGGAGGCCTTCCGCACCACCTATGGTATAAGCCCAGCCAGCGACATCAATAGCACCGGGTTCATGTTCCCGGAAAACCGCTTCGAGCTTCCCGAAAATATGGGGTTCAGTCCGGAAGGGGTCTTATTGCACTACAACCCGTACGAAGTAGCCTCCTATGCCGATGGCCCCCTGGAAGTGATCATCCCCTTTGCCGTGGCTGCCCCGTTCCTGGTCTCGGATTACCTCCCTGAAGCAAACAAAAGTTAACACTACAGCCCCGGAGCCGATAACCCCCCCGAATATGAAGAAAATCTACCACCTGAGTACCTGCGACACATGCCGGCGCATCCTGGGCGAACTCAACCCGGGGCCCGAAGTAACCCTGCAGGACATCAAAGAAAGCCCCCTCAATGCAGCCCAACTGGATGCCCTGAAGGAAAGGGCCGGGAGCTATGAGGCCCTGTTCAGCAAACGGGCCCGGCTCTTCCGCCAGCGCGGCCTGCACGAAAAATCCCTGGCCGAAGCGGATTACCGCGACCTGTTGCTGGAACATTACACCTTCCTGAAACGCCCCGTAGTGGTATGGGGTGATGCCGTTTACATCGGGAATGCGAAAAAAACCGTTGCTGCGGCAGCCGAAGCCATGACTTCTTGAGCCGGCGCACCCTTGCCATCCTGGCGGCCCTCACCGCCACCACCATCTATGGCCTGAACCACACCATTGCCAAGGGGGTCATGCCCCACTACGTGCAGCCGTTCGGGTTTATCCTGCTCCGGGTAACAGGGGCCACCCTCCTGTTGTGGGCCTGTTCTGTATTTGCCCCCCGCCAGCGGATCGAAAAACGGGATTACCTCAGGTTGGTGCTCTGCGCCATATTCGGGATGGTAATCAATATGCTGGCCTTTTTTAAGGGCCTGGAACTCTCCACCCCGGTCAACAGTTCCGTGCTGGTGACCACCACGCCCATTATAGTGGTTATCCTTTCCTTCCTGCTGATCCGCGAACAGGTCACCTGGCGTAAAGCCCTGGGGATCGGTCTGGGGATGCTGGGAGCCCTGGCACTCATCTTTATGAATGAGACCACAGGGATGAATGCCCCCAACATCCCCATGGGCAATGTCCTCTTTATTGTGAACGCCACCTTTTACGGATTGTACCTGATTACCGCCAAGAAACTAATCGAAAAATACCACCCCCTGGTGCTGTTAAAGTGGCTTTTTACCATCGCCCTGGTGGTAAACCTTCCCATCACCCTGCCCGAGGTGCTGGAAATCCCCTGGGCCGAAATCCCGCTGAAGGGCTATGGCGCCATCTTGTTCGTGGTGGTGGGCACCACCTTCCTCACCTATCTCTGTAACGCTTTTGCGCTCACTCAGTTAAAAGCATCCACCGTAAGCGCCTTTATCTACGCCCAGCCGGTAATAGGAATTGCCTTTGCCGTAGGGTCGGGCAAGGATCGTTTCGGGTTGCTCAATGCCCTGGCTACCATCCTGGTCCTCGCCGGGGTTTACCTGGCCAGCAGGAGGCCTAAGCCAGGTCGTTCGGCCGCTTGAAGTGTTTGCGGGTGTCCTCCCGGGTCAGGTGGCGAAACCCTTCTGCTTTTTCCAGGGATTCGAACCCGCTTAACAAAGCCTCGGGCAGGCCGGTCAGTTTCCGGCTTTCCAGGTCTATCCACCCGCCCATCATCTCGCAATGGGCCAGGTGCCTGCCCTTCGGATCGTAGAAATTATGGTGGAATTCGAAAAACATCCCGTCCGGGCTCAGGCCTTTAATCTCCAGAGAGACCCGCACCGGAACCCCGGGGAGGATTTCGCGGAAATAATACATATGCTCGTAAAAGACCACCGGGCCAATGTGGTATTTAACCATATTCTTATGCCCGAAACCGTGTTCGGTGAGGTAGGCCATGCGGGTATGGCTCATAAAATTGATATAGGCACTGTTGGCCAGGTGACGGTTGGCGTCCAGGTCGCTCCAGCGCACTTCAAATTCTTTCAGGTACATCTAAGGCTTTTTTACTCGTGGGCAAATTTATAACGGTTTTGAAACCTGCCACTTCAACGGGCTTTAATTTATCCTTACTTTTAGCGGATATATCGTATTTATGAGCCAGAAAGCGCCTTTTATCCAAGACCTCTCCCTGCCTGTGGTGGCTGCGCCCATGTTCCTGATTTCCAACCCGCAGCTGGTTATCGAATGTTGTAAAAACGGCATTGTCGGGACTTTTCCCGCCCTGAACCAGCGCACCAGCGAGGGTTTTGAGGAGTGGCTTGTCGAAATCCGCACCGCCCTGGAGGCCTTCGAGAAGGAGACCGGAAAAAAGGCCGCCCCTTTCGGGGTCAACCTCATTGTACACCCTACCAACCCCCGCCTGGAGGCGGACCTCAGACTCTGCATCAAGCACCGGGTACCGCTCATCATCACCTCCCTGGGGGCCGTCTCCGAGGTAGTGGATGCCGTCCACAGCTACGGGGGGGTTATTTTCCACGACATCATCAAACGCAGGCATGCCGAAAAAGCGGCGGAAGCCGGGGTGGATGGACTTATCCTGGTCACGGCCGGGGCCGGCGGGCACGCAGGCACGCACCACCCGATGTCCCTGATTGCCGAAGTCCGCTCCTTCTTCGATAAGACCCTCCTGCTTTCGGGCTGCATCAGTACCGGCCGGGACATTGCCGCCGCTATCCAGATGGGGGCAGATCTGGCATACATGGGCACGCGCTTTATCAACACCACCGAAAGCCGGGCACCCGAGGCCTACAGGCAGATGATCATCGATGCGGGAGCCGGGGATATCGTCTATACCGCTGCCATTTCAGGGGTTCCAGCCAATTTCCTGGGCCCGAGCCTGCGGGCTGCGGGCCTTACCGAAGAGGACCTGAAGCGGGGGACCAAAATCGATTTCGGAAAGGAACTGGATACCGAGGCCAAGGCCTGGAAAACCATCTGGTCTGCCGGGCAGGGCGTGGCCAGCATTTCCGATGTCCTGCCGGCCGAAACCCTCATCGGCCGCCTCCGGGAAGAATTCCTGGGCGCCCTCCGGGAACAGGCCGGCCTGTTGGAACACTATCAAAAGGGCTGAAAGAGCCTCGAGACATGGCCCTGATCCCATCGGCTTACCGCCCGCCCTGGCCCTTTAAAAACGGCCATATTTCCACTATTTATTCGGCCCTGGTGCGCAAGCCTCCCCCCGTGGTTTTCCAGCGGGAACGCCTGGAGCTGCCGGACGGGGACTTCCTGGACCTGGACTGGGCCGGTCCGGAAAACAAACCCATGCGGATCCTGATCCTGCTCCACGGCCTGGAGGGCAACGCCAGGCGTCCGTATATGCAGGGCAGCGCCGCCTTGTTTGCCGCCGCCGGTTACCGGGTTTGTTCGGTAAACTTCAGGGGGTGCAGCGGGGAGCCCAACCGGCTGTACCGCTCGTACCACTCCGGGGCTACCGAGGACCTCAAAGAAGTGGTGCGGTACCTTGCCGGGAAATTTCCCGGCGTCCCCCTTTTCCTGAAAGGGTTCAGCCTTGGGGGCAACCTCACCCTGAAATTCCTGGGGGAAGGCAACCCGGAAGCGGCATACATCCGCGGGGCGGTTGCGGTTTCGGTCCCGGTGCAGCTCCGCGATTCCCTGGAACAACTCAACAAGGCCAACAATGCCCTGTATGCTCGCAGGTTCCTGGTAAACCTGAAGGACAAACTAAAGCAGAAAAACAAGCGCTTCCCGGAGCGCATCTCCCTGGCGGAAATCGGGCAAATCAAAACCCTGAAAGATTTTGACGACCGCTATACCAGTGTGGCCCACGGGTTCCGGGACGCCCTGGATTATTACCGCCAGTGCAGTGCCCTGCAATTCCTGGATGGGATTACCACTCCCTCCCTGCTGTTAAACGCCAGGAACGATTCCTTCCTGGGCCCGGAGTGTTACCCCAGGGAGCGTTGCGAGGCCCACCCCTACCTGTCCCTGGAAATGCCCGAATACGGGGGGCATGTGGGGTTCTACACCCGGGATAACCGCTATTATAATGAACTCCGGGCAGTGGAATTTCTGGAGGGTCTTTCTTAAAGCGCTATTTCTTATCTTAGTGCTCTTAATTTGGTAAACGATGAAGCAATTCTGGACAATGGTAGCTGCCGCGGTACTGGTAATAAGCTGTGGCGAGAAAAAAGAGGAAAAGAACGACGGCGGTTTTGAAATGAACCGCACCAAAAAAGAGGCCCCTGCTGCAAAGGCCTCCGAGGGCGTCCCGGTGGACCTCAGCAATAACGGGGTGGGGCCCATTAAGGAGCTTACCTTCCCGGATGAAATCGACGCCGAACTCGCCGCACAGGGCGAGGCAAAATACTCCACCATCTGTGTGGCCTGCCACCAGGCCGAGCAGCGGATGATTGGCCCGGCCCTGAAAGGGGTTTACGAGCGCCGGAGCCCGGCGTGGGTCATGAACATGATCCTCAACCCGGACCGGATGCTCAAGGAAGACCCCATCGCACAGGCCCTGCTGAAGGAATACAACAACGCCATCATGCTCAACCAGAACCTCACCGAGGAAGAAGCACGGGCCGTGGCGGAGTACCTGCGGACCCTCTAGGCTACCAGGGGTCTGCCCCCAGTAATTTCTTGCCCAAGGGGCTGAGCGCTGCCGTCTGATATTTGGTTTGCTCCCAGTTCCTGGGGTCACCCGGAAAGGCATACCCTTCCGGGGCCACCCGGTTTTTCCAGGAATGGAGCCTCCATTGTAGCAGGGGCTGGTTTTCGGGTTCTGCCGGCATCATGGAAATATACTGGGCCATGCGCACCTTGTTGGCAGAACGGTTTGGTCGGATCCCGTGGGGTTGGGTGCTGTTGAAGATCAGTAAGTCCCCGGCCTCCATCTTTACTTTAACCAGTTTGTCTTCCAATCCGGTAATATCCGGCTGAAACCGGTCCCGGTCCTCCGGCTGGGATTGTTTCCAGGTATCGTAGTTCCGGTAAAGCCACGGGATGCACTGGAACCCTCCCATATTCTCGTCGGTCTGGTCGGCAAGGGCCAGTACCCCCTGCACATTTTCCGGCCGGGTTTCCGGGTCGTAATCCCAGTGGATGAACCCCTTTTGCTCGAACCCCGGGCGCTGGGGGAAATTCAGGTTGGCCCGGTCTATGGTGACCCACAGTTTTTCGGTACCCCAGATATCCACAAAGGCATCGTATACCCGTTGTGTCTGGCGGTTGTCCCAGAGCAGTTGGTGGTTGTATACTTCCACCATCCCCGTCCCGGTGAGCTCCTTCATCTGCATCTCCGCCCTCGGGGGGGCGTACCAGGTTTCCGGGTTTCCGGGGTCCTTCTCCTCGAATTCCCAGAGGAAGTCCGCCGTGGCCATTGCCTGGGCCTTGGGGACGGCATTTTTGATGACGATATACCCATTGTGTTTCCAAAACGCCCAGTCTTCTTCGGACAAGACGCGCAAGGGCACCCCATTGCTGCGGTCGTTGAGTTTCTTTTTGCTGCTGGTGGCGGTAGACGGGTTGCCCGGGATAGCCTCATGGGCCTTGTTGCCCATTTCTACTTTAGTCGTTGGTTTCACGGTGCTGTTATTTTCAACCCAAAGTACATGGATATAAACGATGCCGCCACCGTAATATTGACAAGTATTTGTATTATATTGATATTTCCAGTGAGTATTACATCATAAATAGATAATATAGGTAAATTATCAGGATGAAAGTACAGCTCGAATCTATCGATGGGGACTCCCCCTCCCCCTTCAGGCTCCTGCACAGCCCCAGATTGGGCGACCTGTTTTACTGGCATTTCCATCCGGAATACGAACTGGTCTACATTGAAGGCGCCAGTGCCACCCGCCATGTGGGGAACCACATCTCCACCTACTCCGGGGCAGACCTCGTCCTGATAGGCTCCAACATCCCGCACCTGAATTTCGACTACGGCGTTAAAGGGGATTATACCCACGAGGTGCTTCATATTAAACCGGAATTTAAGAACACGGTCCTGGATGCCTACCCTGAGATGGGGCGGCTGCGGACCTTGCTCCAAACCTCCCAGTACGGGATTGCCTTCCATGGAATCACGCGGGAAAAGGTAGGGCATGCCATGAAGCAATGGCACGCCATGGACCCCTTTTCGCGTTTTACCGACATCCTGCAAACCCTGCATCAGCTCTCCCAGAGCACCGAGTTTGAGCTCCTCCACAAAAGCCCGTATATCAACCGGTTTAAACAGCGGGACCAGCAGCGCCTGAGATCGATCCACGCCTTTATCGAGCAGCGGTATGCCTCCCGGATCTCCTTGGGGGAAGTGGCTGCGCAGTGCCACCTGAGCCGTGAGGCGTTTTGCCGCTACTTCAAGAAGGAGACCGGGAGCACCTTTGTTACCTTCTTAAACCAGTACCGCATTGCCCATGCCCGCCGCATGCTCCTTACCGGCCATTCGGTAAGCGAAGCCTGTTTTTCCTGTGGTTTTGAAAGCCTCTCCTATTTTAACCGCATCTTCAGGAACATCACCGGGGAAAACCCCTCCCGCTTCCGGAAAAAGTCCCGGGCGACCTAGCTTATAGCGGGCGCCGGCGCGCTACAGACATGGATGACAGTTTCCGGGCCTCCCGTTTGGTTCCTGCCCCTGCCCCGTCCTTCAGGTAGGCCTGGTAACCACGCCCACCAAAGACGTACAGGGTGCCGCTGTCCGGGTGGTAGAGTTCCACCGTGGCATCGTCCGCCACATAGAGTTCAAAGTAATCGTCCCCTAGACCCTGATACTCCAGGGTGATGGTTTTCATTTCGGGTTCCCCGGGCACGTCGTAAATCCGGTAGGCCCCCTGGTAATCCCAGTAGATATCTCCCAGGGGTAGCCCCCCGGGATCCGTAGAGGAGCGGAAGGCATCCCGGCCAGCGGAGGCGAAAAACGCCAGATACCGCTCCTGGTCGAAGGCATTGGAGCGCCCCTCAGTATGGACGGCTATCCGTTCCCAGGCCGCATACTCCTGCAGGAAATAGTGGATATTGTCGTAAAACAGGCTGTCGTAGTCGAACAGGTGGCGGTCATAGCCCCGCAGGTAATAGGAGGTGTCGGACAGGGGGTCGTAGAGCTCAATGGCATTGGGGCCTTCCACATACACCTCCAGCTCCCAGAGCCCATCCAACTGGTGTACCACTTCCACAGCCCCGCTTAAGGGCGCATAGGAACCCACGGCCACCCCAAGGCCGCCCCCCGTTTTACCGATACCCACCAGGTTGTTGTTCGCCCGCAGCACGCCACGGTCGAAACTCAGGGTAAAGGCCATCTGCAGAAAAGGGACCTCGCCTTGGCCCCGGGTCTGGTGGATGTCTACATACCACAGGTCATAGGACTCCAGGACATCGGCTGTCTGCCAGGGTGTTTCAGCTACAAAATCGTCCTCTACCCAAAGCTCTGCATAGCAGGAACCCAGAAAGAGGGACATCACGAAGAGGACAAAAGGAATGGCTTTGGTTCTCATGACAGACAGGTTTTGGTTTGTCCCTACTCCTATACAAGAGACATGCCAAAGTGGGAAGCCATGCCCGGATAGGGCACCGGGGCGGTCGCGAATTTTAGTACTTTTGCCCAAAACCACCTACGTGAAGAAAGCCACTCGGTTTGCCGTACTCGGGGGCGGGAGCTGGGCTACCGCCATTGTCAAGATGCTCTGCGAGAACCATTCGGGGGTATTGTGGTATATGCGAAACGAAGAGGCCGTAGCGCATATCCGTACCCACGGGCACAACCCCAATTACCTCAGCTCGGTCACTTTCGACACCGCCTGCCTGGACCTGACCACAGATCCGGATAAGGCGATCCGGGAGGCAGACATCCTGATTTTTGCCATCCCCTCGGCCTTCCTGGAAACCGAACTGAGCAAGGTTAGCGAATCCTTCGAAGGGAAGGCGATCTTCTCCGCCATCAAGGGCATTGTGCCCGAATCCGGGCGAATCGTCGGGGAGCATTTCCACGAGAAATACAACATCCCGTACAAAAAAATCGGGGTTATTACCGGCCCCTGCCACGCCGAGGAAGTAGCCCAGGAAAAACTCTCCTACCTGACCATTGCCTGTTCGGACCGCGGCCTGGCCCAGAAAGTGGCACAGGCCCTCAGCAGCCCCTATATCAAAACCAAGGTGAGCAAGGACATCATCGGCACGGAATACGCCGCCATGCTCAAGAACATCTATGCCATTGCTGCCGGGATCGCACACGGCCTGGGGTACGGAGACAACTTCCAGTCGGTCCTGATGAGCAACGCCATCAGGGAGATGAAACGGTACACCAAACGCAAGTTTAATATAGACCGCAACATCAACCATTCGGCCTATCTGGGGGATTTACTGGTTACCGGTTACTCGGTATACAGCCGCAACCGCATGTTCGGGAATATGATCGGCAAGGGGTACACCGTTAAAAGCGCCATGATGGAGATGAACATGGTTGCCGAGGGGTATTATGCCGCCAAGAGCGCCTATGAGATCAAAGAAGGCTTCGAGAAGAAGGTTAAAACCCCCATCATAGATGCGGTCTACAAGGTGCTCTACCAGGGCAGGAATGCCAAAAAGGTCTTTGCGGAACTGGCCGATAAGCTCAGTTAGGGCTCCAGGGAAAAACGGGAATGCGCCTCAAGGGTAGCTTCCATCTCCTCCAACCACGCGTTTTTAACTTCGGCACCGGCACCGGTAGCCGCTGCGCAGTAGTCCGCAACCGCCTTCAGGTGGCGGCGCACGCTGTGAATATCGAAGTACAGGCGACCCGTCCGCTGGATAAAGAAATCCATGGGGGTGTGTACCATTTCATAGTCCAGGCCAAACTGCAGTTCTGCCTTCACCAGGCGCCGCTCGGAATCCGCATCGGTAAGCCCATCGAAAGTCCCGAGAATGACCTCCGTCTGCTTGCCGTAAGTAGTCACCAGGTACCAGGCTGCCTGCCGCTCTAACCCGTGGGGCTGGAGGCGTTCGGCTACCTGGTCGATATACTTCCCAACCGCTTTGAACTTCTTGAAATCATTGCCGCATAGGGGGATCTGGTCGGTAATACAAGCGCCAACCTCCCGGCTGTGCGCCTCCTCCATCTCCTTAACCACGCGGTTAACAGCCCGTTCCGCCATTTTCCTGTACCCGGTAAGCTTGCCCCCTGCAATACTTATGAGTCCGGAGTCTGAAGTAAAGATCTCATCCTTGCGGGAGAGCTCGGAGGCAGACTTGCCCTCCTCGTGGATCAGGGGGCGCAGGCCTGCCCAGGAAGACTCCACGTCGGAGAGTTCCAGTTCTATGGAAGGGAACATATTGTTGACGGCCGAAATGAGGTAGATGGCATCGGCAAGGTCCGTGTGTACCTGGTCCTTATCGCCGTCGTAGTTGGTATCGGTGGTGCCTACGTAGGTGACCCGCCCCCTGGGGATGGCAAAGATCATCCGGCCGTCCGGGACATCGAAATAAACACTCTGGCGCACCGGGAGTTTTTCATAGGGGAAGACCAGGTGTACCCCCTTGGTGAGGTGCAGGCGTTTGCCCGTCCTGCTCTTGTTGGCGCTGCGCAACTCGTCTACCCAGGGTCCGGCGGCATTGATGACGTAGGCAGCCCGAAAGGCGTGCTGCCCGCCCGAAACCAGGTCGGTGCCCAGAACCCCGGATACCCGGCCGGAAGTGTCATAGCTGAAATCGTCCACCTGCAGGTAATTCAGGGCTGTAGCCCCATACCCCAGGGCCGTCTTGATGTTTTCAATAGTAAGTCGTGCATCGTCCGTGCGGTACTCGGCATAATACCCGGCCCCCTTCAGGAGCTTCTTGGGCAGCAGGGGTTCCCGGCCAAGGGCTTCCTTTTTTTCGAGCATCTGCCGCTTGTCTTCCCCCGTTACCTGGGCCAGGATGTCGTATACCTTGAGGCCGATGGAGGTAAGCCACTTGCCGTAGGACCCCCCTTCGATAAGGGGCAGCAGCATCTTCTCGGGCAGTACCAGGTGGGGAGCCAGCTTGTGGACGATCGCCCTTTCGGAACCCACTTCCTTGACCAGCCAGAAATCGAATTGCTTGAGGTAGCGCAACCCCCCGTGGATGAGCTTGGTGGATTTACTGCTGGTGCCCGAGGCAAAATCGCCCTTTTCCAGCAAGAGGGTCTTAAGACCCCTGGCACTGGCATCCAGGGCAATCCCGGCCCCGGTAATGCCTCCCCCTATTACGATAAGATCGAAGGCCTGGTCTTGTACTTGTGCTAGCTGTTCTTTCCTGTTCCGGCCGGAGAAAGGCTGGGGTTCCGTCATGGCAATTCCGTTTTTTTTTCAAAAATACAGCGGAATTCCCGGGCAGCAAGGGGGCTATTCCCCGCGTTCGAAGTGGTAGGCCCGTTCCACCCTGCAAATACGGATGCTGTACTGGCTGTACCACTTGTCCCTGCCCCATTTTTGGGCCAGCTGGTGGTCTGCCTGCTCTTTCCAGGCCGCGATGGCCTGAAGGGAATCCCAGTAGCTCACGGTAATCCCTACCTCCTCCCTGGCGTGTTCCACCCCCAGATACCCGGGCTGCCGGGAGGCGAGGTCCATCATGGCATCGGCCATCCGGGCGTACCCTTCATCGGTTTCGGTCCGCACCGAAGTGAAGATTACGGCATAGTAGGGCGGGTCGGGCATCATTGCAGATACTGTTTTTCGAGGAAATACCCCACAATGGCCTCCTTCATGAGCACTGCCTGTTCCCCTGCTTTCAGGGTAGGCAGGGGCTCCTCCAGGGTATAATGCGGCCACCCGTCGGCATCGAAGTAATCGAAACGGTAATACCCGTAGGGCTCCAGCAACCGGCAGATGGCGATGTGCATGAGGTTTACCTTCTCGTCTTTCTTAAACGTTCGGTGCAGCTGCCCGAGCTCCTGTACGCCTATCAGGTAAATGATAGCGTCCAGGTCCAGGGGCGCCCCTTCCGCAAACTGGTCGGAGAGTTTCCGAACCAGGAGTTCCCATCGCTCCTTTAGCTGTTCATCCCGGGCCATATCCGAAGTGTCTTTTGGTTTGGTTTAGCGGTCCGCTAAGGTACAAATCAATAGGCTATATTTGCCAAAAGCCTGTTGTGGTACTACTCGACATCATCCTGGGGTTGCTCCTGGCCTATGGCCTTTTCAAGGGGTTGAAAAACGGCCTGCTGCTGGAACTCGCCTCGGTCATCGCCCTGGTAGCCGGAATCTATGGGGCCATCCACTTTTCCTACGTTGCCGGGGACTACCTGGGCGAGCGGTTGGAATGGGACCCCCGGTACATCAAAATCGCCGCCCTGATCATCACTTTCTGCGCCATTGTCCTGGCCGTACACCTATTGGGCAAATTCCTGACCCGGATTGCGGATTTTGCCATGTTGGGAATTGTCAACACCATTGCCGGCGGGGCCTTCGGCCTGCTTAAGGCAGGGGTTATCCTGGCAGCCCTGCTGATATTTTTCGACCACCTGAATGCCAATATAGGCCTGGTGGACGACGCTACCCTTGAGAATTCGGAGTTGTACCCGCTTATCCGCAACTTCGGCTACCTGGTTTTCCATTGGGTCGTGGAGCGGCCAAGCCCCTGACCCCTAAGGCATTCATCCTCAGAAAATGACTGTTCCCCGAGAGAATTGGCAAATGGTCGAAAAAAACGCCCCATTGCCTGACCCGGGCGACATATTTCCTTAATATTACCCTCCTGGCTGAGAAGCCGGGACGAAAAGATCCCCCAATCTTTCCGCCTGACCTGCTTGCAACGAGAACACCCCATGAAACGAATTCTGCAAGCAGCCATTTTGGTGCTAGTTGTGGCCTTTGCATCCTCGTGCAGCAAGGAAGCCATCGAGTCTGTCCCTGCCCCGGAGGCAGAAAATGTCCCCGCCGTAGAACAGGCCCTTTTACAAATGGTCAATGAATACCGCGCCCAACAGGGGCACCAACCCCTGTCCTTTAGCCCGGTGGCCTATTCTTACGCCAACGCCCACACGGATTATATGATCGCCTCGGGAGAAATCAGCCACTATAACTTCAGTGCCCGCGCCCAGGATATCACCCGTGAGGCAGATGCCAAGGCTGTGGCCGAAAATGTGGCCAAGGACTATCCGGATGCGGAATCTGCCCTGCAAGGATGGTTACAGAGCGAATCGCACCGCAAAACCATTGAAGGCACCTTTTCGCACACGGCCATCAGCGTGAAAAAAGCGCCGGACGGCAGCCTGTTCTTCACCCAGTTGTTCTACCTTAAATAACCGCTTTCGCCCGGGGGCTGCATTGGGCCTATCCCAACGCTTTTCGTACCTTTCCCGAAAGGAATGAAAACTGTTTGCTATGGCTGTAGCCCCTCCCTTTAACCTGCATGCCTGGTTGGAAAAAAACCGGGATAAACTCAAACCCCCGGTAGGGAACAAAAATCTCTATACCGAATCGGAGGACTATATCGTGATGGTGGTTGCAGGCCCCAATGCTCGTAAGGACTATCACTACAACGAAACCGAAGAACTCTTTTACCAGTTGGAAGGCGAAATCCGGGTCCATATCCAGGAGGATGGGCGCAAAAAGACCTTTCGGCTAGGGCCGGGCGACATGTACCTGCATCCCGCGGGCATCCCGCACTCCCCGGAACGACTGGAAGGTTCAATAGGTCTTGTTGTAGAACGCAGGCGCGATGGCCTCGACGCTGAGGACGGCCTTATGTGGTTCTGCGATTCCTGCAACAACAAGTTGTACGAAGCCAGATTCCCGCTGCGCGATATCGAAAAGGATTTCCTGGCGCATTTTGAAAAATTCTACGGCTCGGAAGCCCTGAGGACGTGTTCAAAATGCGGAACCGTCATGGAGGCTGACCCGCGGTTTGTCGCCGATAACCCCGAATAGGGATGCGGCTCATGGCACAGGTGCTCATTGGCATCATCGCATTGGAACACCTCTATTTCCTCTGGTTGGAAATGTTTGCCTGGACCTCCCGCGGCCCCCGGGTCTTTAGTATGCTGCCGAAAACGCTGTTTGAACCCACCCGGAAACTGGCTGCCAACCAGGGCCTGTACAATGGGTTCCTTGCGGGCGGCCTGCTTTGGTCGCTGCTGATAGAAGACCCACTGTGGAGCAGCAACGTGGCTGCGTTCTTCCTGTGCTGCGTGGCCCTGGCCGGCATTTATGGGGGGTGGAGTGCGCACCGGAAAATCTTTTTTGTACAAGGGTTACCGGCCCTTGTAGCCCTGCTCCTGCTCTACCTGGCCCTTCACCCATAAGAATTATGGCCTGGGGCATGGGAAGGGGGAGGAGATTTCGTAATTTTGTCACAGATTTAACAAGAAAGACTTAAAAAGTTAGAAATGACAGAGGTTGCCGTAGATTTTGGAATTGAAAAGGCATTGAAGCAATTAGGCGTTAAGGCCGAAAACCCCGGGACATCCACCGGATCGGACGCCTTTGGGTCCGGCCCGCTCGTGGAATCGTACTCCCCGGTAGACGGGGCGTTGATAGGAAGTGTCCGGACCACTACCGCAGAAGATTACCAGCGGGTAGTGCAGGCCGCCTCCCAGGCCTTTGAGACCTGGAGGACCACCCCTGCCCCGAAACGGGGAGAGATCGTCCGGCAATTTGGGGACCGGCTGCGGGAACTGAAAGAACCCCTGGGCAAACTGGTGTCCTATGAAATGGGCAAATCCTACCAGGAAGGCCTTGGGGAAGTACAGGAAATGATCGATATATGCGACTTTGCCGTTGGGCTAAGCCGCCAGCTTCACGGCCTAACCATGCACTCCGAAAGGCCTGGCCACCGGATGTACGAGCAGTACCACCCCCTGGGGATTGTAGGCATTATCTCAGCCTTTAACTTCCCCGTGGCCGTTTGGTCCTGGAATACGGCCCTGGCCTGGGTTTGCGGGGATGTCTGTATCTGGAAACCTTCAGAAAAGGCGCCCCTCTGCGGCATCGCGTGCCAGAATATCGCTGCGGCCGTATTCCGCGAAAACGGGTTACCCGAAGGCATCTCCTGCCTGGTGAACGGGGATTATCGCGTGGGCGAAATGATGACGGCAGACCCCCGTGTACCGCTGGTCTCTGCCACGGGCTCCATCCGAATGGGTAAAATCGTTGCCCAGGCCGTTGCCGCCCGCCTGGGTCGTTCCCTGCTCGAACTCGGGGGGAACAACGCCATAATTGTTACCCCGGATGCCGATATCAAAATGACCGTCATCGGGGCCCTTTTTGGGGCGGTAGGCACTTGCGGGCAACGGTGCACCTCTACCCGACGCCTCATTGTGCACGACTCGGTGTACGACGAGGTCAGGGATGCCCTGGTCAAAGCCTACGGGCAGCTGCGCATCGGCAACCCCCTGGACGAAAAGAACCACGTGGGGCCCCTGATCGATAAGCAGGCAGTGGCTATGTACCAGAAGGCCCTGGAGAAAGTAGTGGAGGAAGGCGGTAAGGTCCTGGTGCCCGGTGGGGTCCTGGATGGCCCGGGCTTCGAAAGCGGCTGCTATGTAAAGCCGGCCATTGCTGAGGCGCGCAATACCTTCGAAATTGTTCAGGAAGAAACCTTCGCCCCCATCCTGTACCTGTTGCGGTACAGCGGGGACGTCTCCGAGGCAATTGCCCTGCAGAATGGGGTAAAACAAGGCCTGTCTTCGGCCATTATGACCACCAACCTGCGGGAGGCCGAGCTATTCCTTTCGGCTGCCGGCAGCGACTGCGGTATTGCCAATGTGAATATCGGAACCTCCGGGGCGGAAATCGGAGGCGCTTTCGGAGGTGAAAAAGAGACCGGGGGCGGGCGCGAGTCCGGCTCCGACGCCTGGAAGGTCTACATGCGCCGTCAGACCAATACCATCAACTACACCACGGAACTGCCGCTGGCCCAGGGGATCAAGTTTGACCTTTAGGCTCTGAGGGCACTGCCTCCCGGGGTTCGGGAGACCAGCTTCCCTCCCAGAGGCGCTGCAGACCCAGCAACAAGAGTCTTGCAAGGGCAATTAACCCGGTTTGAAGCAGGAGTAAAAGGCGTTTCATTTTTACATGTTTTGCCCCCAAGGTAACACGCGGGGGCGCACATAAATTGCAGGAATAAATCCGCCCCGTATTAAGGTGCTGACGGGGCGGATTCCAAACTAACCAAACTAATCCAAAACAATTTCTGTTTGAATACAGGCCCTGCCTCAATGCCGTAACCTTGTAGGGAGAAGCAGGGCCTTTGTCGAGACACTCTAAAATACCCTTCTCCATGCTTCCTTTTAATGGCAATTGTATAACTGGTGCCAAAAAGTGTATAACTGGCAGCGGTGTCATTCCCCGGCTGAGGTCGTAAAATCCATTTGAAATCCCGGAATTGCTGGGATTTTTTTAATACCTTTTCCCTTGGCCAGCCCCGGTTGCCCTTTGTTTCCATGGCCGTAGGGGGCAGGCGCAAATAACCACTAAACCTCACCGATATGGATTTAAGCTCCTTCACCACCCTCCATTGGGTACTCTTACTCCTGGTTGGGATTGTATGTCTGATCATTGGCTATTTCTGGGGCCGAAGCGGCGATAAAAGTGCCGGTATTGCCTCCGAGCTCGAACGGGAAAAAGAGAAGGCAGGCCGCCTGGAAAAGGACCTCGAGACATGCCGGGGCCGCCTCTCCGAAGCAGAATCTGAGGTAGAAGCCTCCCACGAAATCCCCTTCGATGCGAATGCTGCCAAGGCCGCTTTCGGAAAGCGCATCAAGGAAAATGACCTGAAAATCGTAGAGGGGATCGGCCCTAAGATCGAGGGCTTATTCCACAATTACGATATCCGAACCTGGAAAGCCCTGTCGGACACCCCGGTTTCCAAATGCCAGGCGGTACTGGATTCAGGAGGGGACCGTTTCAAGGTGCACGACCCATCTTCCTGGCCCATGCAGGCTCGAATGGCCTATGAAGGTAAATGGGCAGACCTGGTGCGCTGGCAGGACGAACACAACCACGGTAAGCTCTGAAAAGCGGGTTAGTTCCGGCCCTGTTCCCCTGGGTATAATTCATGTACCGGGGGGCTTTGCCATACCTGCCCCTCGGTAACATCCATGGCGGAAAGGGGCCCCCGGAATGCCGCGCCGGTATCGATATTCCAAACATTGGCAGCCCGGTAGGGCGCGGTCTTTCCAATCCGCGTAACCGGGGTGTGTCCTATAAAGATCTCCCGGTACACCCGTAGCCGCCTCGGGTAAGTGGGCTGGTCCTCGGTCAGTTCCGGGTTCAGGGCCAGGGCTGTTTCCCAGAGGGTCCGGTCCCAATAAAAGTTCTTGCTGAAATACTCGTGTTCCACCCCGCGCTGGTTGGTGAACCCGGCGTGGAGGTACAGGCGACGGTCTTCGTCCAGCAGGTAGTCCCGGGTTTGTTCCAGAAACCGGATGTGCGCCTCCCGGGTTTTCCCGCCCAGGCCTTTGTAGGATAACTGGGTGGCCACCCCCCCGGAATGCAGCCAAAGGTCCGGTGCCTTTCCGTCGCGCAGCCAATCCAGGCAAAGGTCGTCGTGGTTGCCCCTCAAAAAAACACAATCGTGCTGCCTCTCCAACTCCATAAGGAATGCAACCGTCCCGGCAGCCTCGCTCCACCCATCCACATAGTCCCCCAGGAACACCAGCCGGTCCCCCGGCTCCGGGCCTACCTCGTCCAGGAGCAGCTTCAGGGCCTTTAATCCGCCGTGGATATCGCCAATAACAATCGTCCTCATTTTGCCAGCAGACTTATAAGTGCTATCCCAGCAAAGATCGCAAGGACAAACAAGATGATTTTCCAGGCAGAATACGGCCGGCTGCCATGAATACTTCCGGTCTGCCCGTTAATGTAAAAGCGGTAGTCCCTGCCCCGGTACTTGTAACTGCTGATGTACACCGGCAGCAAAATGTGTTTGAAGGTCTCCCCGGACAGGCGGATATCCGCCTGGAGGATGCGCTGCTCATCCCCGCCGATATCCCTGCGGATCCAGGTATGGGCAATTTCCCTGGCCTTGGCGAAGGACTGCTGGTGTCCGTCCTTTAAAGAGAGGGTATATTTTTCAGTGGTATAGCCGGCCAGGTAGTCCGTCTGGAAAGGTTTTAACGCCTTGAGATTCCAATGGCTGACCCCTGAAGGAAGGGGATCGGCCTTTCGGTGGGAAGCCGGAATCAGGATGTCGTCCACAAATCCTGAAACTTCCCCACTGGCCGGGCGCCACCTGGTTTTGCGCACCTGGCGGGTCTGCATCCCCTTTTCCGTACGGTAGCGCTCGGTTTCGTAGTAATAGTCGCCCCTCTGGCCCGAATACCGGGCGGCCATCCGGGCATCGAAGGTCCAGTAGGGCAGATACAGCCCATGCATGCCTTCGGGGTCCAGGGCGGCTCTTTTAAGCTTGCCGGGGGCAAACCAAAGCTTGCGTACCCAGGTCCGGAAAATGGCGCGCGCCTTGTCGTGATCCAGTTCGAAAGGCGCCACGGCGCCAGGTTGGATCCACCCTTCCCGGAAGACATCCTCGCGGATGAGCGGTTCCCCACAGTACCCACAGCTTAGGGATTTATACCGCTCCTGTACATGTTGGTTAGCCCCGCAATTCTCGCAGTGTAGCAGGTCTATGGTGTCGGTATGGACATGGTTCCCGGTCAGGTCCAGGTAATGCTCCAACTCCAGTTCCTCAAAGCTCTTGCGCGCGGGTTCTATATAGGCCTCATACCCACAGTATTCGCACCTGAGCTGGTCCGATCCGGGTTTGTACAGGAGTTCCGCGCCACATTTGGCACAGGCTTTCCGCTTTTCCGATTGGGTAATGGTATCCATATTCGTTCAGGGCCGCCGCCTGGCGGTTTTCCCTGCCAGCAGTAATCAGGCGCCCGGCAGGGGCGGAGGGGTATTCCCGCCCAGGAAGGACTTAAGTTCTGCCACTTCGCTCAGGGGCGTCCACCCGTCCAGGCCCTGCTTCCAGATCAGGGTATCCCGATTGATGGATCGGGCCGCAAACAGCTCCTTCAGGCGGTCGAATGGCACCGGGCCCTGTTGCTGGCCCCCAACGGCATAGAAATAGGACACGGCCACCGGGACGGGCGGGGATGCCGGAGCAGCCTGGGCCGCTGCCTGCGGCTGGGCCATCATACTGCCCATCTGCTGCGCCAGGACAAAGCCCATACCCATGCCCATGCCGGCACCGGCGGTGCCCCCTTCGTTGGAAGCGGCTGCCTCCATGGCCTTGGCGGCTTTGAACTGGGCCAGTTTGGACATGTCCAGCTTATCGAGCCGGCTGTATTCGAAAATTTCCTTTTTGAGCTCCTCGGGCATGGAAACATTCTCGATGTAGAATTTCTCGAGTTCTATCCCCACCCGACCAAATTCCGGACTCATGACCTCCCGGCAGGTTTCGGACAATTCCGTGGTGTTGGCCGCGTAAAGCTCCAGGGGGAGGTTGGCCTCGCCCACGGTGTCGGTAAAACGGGTTACAATGAGACTTTTCAGGTGTTCATTTACCTCGTAATTGGTAAAATTCCCGTCTGTTCCCACAATATTGACCACGAAGGTGCCTGGGTCCGAAATCCGGTAACTGTAGGTGCCAAAGGCTCTGATCTCGGTAAGGCCAAAACGGCTGTCGCTCAGCATTACCGGGTTTTTGGTACCCCATTTCTCATCGGTAAACAAGCGGGTATTTACAAAGTAGACCTCTGCCTTAAATGGGCTGTTGAACCCATATTTCCACCCCTTCAGGGTGGCCAGGATCGGAAGGTTTTTGGTCGTAAGCTCGTACGTGCCAGGGGTAAAGACATCCGCCAGTTGCCCCTCGTTGACAAAAACGGCCTGCTGCCCTTCGCGGACCACTAATTTGGCCCCGTTTTTAATCTCGTTCTGGTACCGCTCAAAGCGGTGCACAATGGTGTCGTTACTTTGGTCCAGCCACTCTACAATATCGATGAATTCGTGGCTTAGTTTTTTCTTGATTTCGTCAAAAAGGCCCATTTCAATTCGGGTTTAAGGGTTCTGAACTGGTTTGCCTGCAGGCCAGGCCAAGGGATGCCCTTTGCTTGCAGTTGCCAACAGGGGTAAAGGCAATTTCCCCTACAAGGTACTACCCCCTGTGCATTCTGAAAAGCCCCACCGCCAATTAATCCCCTATTTTTTGGTCTGTACCCCCAAATTGGAGTACATTTCGGGTCCGTAATCCCGCAGGCATACCCTAAAGGCGGGACGGGAGATACCATGAGGAACGTATTTTGCATTGGGGAATTGCTCATCGATTTTGTGGCGGAAAACCAGGGCAACAACCTCTCCGAAGCCCACCAATTCACCCGGAAGGCTGGTGGCGCACCGGCCAATGTGGCCTGTGCCATTTCCAAGCTGGGCGGGTCCAGTGCCTTTATAGGGTGCGTAGGGGAAGACCCCTTTGGGAATTTCCTCTGCCAGACCCTTATGGACCAGGGCGTGGATACGCGTCACCTGCAGCGCAGCGATACCTTTACCACCCTGGCCTTTGTGTCCATTGCGCAGGACGGGGAGCGGGATTTCGTTTTCAGCAGGGGGGCAGACCGCGAATTAAAATACCTCCCGGCCATCAAAGCCGAATTCAAAGGGAATATGATCCACCTGGGGGCTGCCACCGCCCTGTTGGGCGGGCCGCTGGAATCGGCCTACGGCCATTATTTTTTCGATGGGCTGACAAGCCGGTCCTTTATCAGCTTCGACCCCAATTTCCGCCAGGACCTCTGGAAAAAGAAGGAGTCTGTCTTTGTAAAGAAATGCCAGCCGTTTATCGAGAAGGCCAACCTGTGTAAATTCAGCCTGGAGGAGGCCCAGCTGCTGGCCGGGGCAGAAGACCCTTCCGAGGCCTGCGAAATCCTCCATAATACTGGGGCAGAAATCATCGTGGTTACCCTGGGCAAGGCCGGCACACTCCTGAGTATCCCGGGAAGGCAGCAAACCATCCCGAGTATTTCCGTATCCCCCGTAGATACCACCGGGGCGGGTGATGCCTTTATCGGTTGCCTGCTCTGGCAACTCGCCTCCCTGGAAGACCCCTTTGCGGCAAAAGACCAGTTCGAAACCCTTGCCGGGATGATTCGCATCGCCAATGCTGCCGGGGCCCTCACCACCACGGGCTTCGGGGCAATTGAATCCCTCCCGGACCGGGACAAACTCCAGCAAGCCCTGGCATGAACCAGTACGAGCTACACCGCCTGCTGGCCGGGTCCAGGCTCGGAGACCGCTCCGGGGGTACCCGAAAGGCCCTTTTTGAACAGCGGCTGGCTGCCAACCTAACGCTGATCCAGGACCTTTTTTTCAGCCTCTACCCGGACCAGGCCGATGCCTTTAAACGACTCCTGGGTAAATTGCCGGGGTGGTTTAAGGAGCGTACTACAGACCTGCAGGACCAGGACCTGGACCGCCTTGCGGAAGGCCACTGGTACCAGTCCAGCCGGTGGGTGGGGATGCAGCTCTACGTAGACCGGTTCTGCGGGGACCTGAAGACCCTCGAGCAAAAACTCCCCTATTTCCAAAAACTGGGGGTGAACTTCCTGCACCTGATGCCCCTGACCAAAAGACCCAAAGGGCCCAACGACGGGGGGTACGCGGTTAACAGTTATACCGAGATAGACCCGCGCTACGGCACGGACAAAGACTTCGCCAGGCTTTCAGCCACCTTCCGGGAAAACGGGATCTGCCTCATGCTCGATTTTGTGGTAAACCACACCTCGGACGAATTCTCCTGGGCGCAACGGGCCAAGGCAGGGGAAGCCCGGTTTCAGCAATACTATTACACCTATCCGGACCGTACTGTTCCGGACGCCTTTGAGGCGAACCTCCCTGAAATTTTCCCGGAAACCTCCCCGGGGAATTTTACCTACATCCCGGAAATGGACCGGTGGGTGATGACCGTTTTCAATTCCTACCAATGGGACCTGAACTACACCAACCCGGAGGTTTTCCTGGAAATGCTGGGAAATCTGATCCACCTGGCCAACATGGGAGTAGATGTCGTGCGTTTCGACGCCCTGGCCTTCCTGTGGAAAAAACTGGGCACCGATTCCCAGAACCTGCCGGAGGCACACCAGCTCATCAGCCTCTTCCGCCTTTGCCTTCAGGTGGTGGCCCCGGGGGTTGCCCTGCTGGCGGAAGCCATTGTGGCCCCGCATGAAATTGTCCGGTATTTCGGGGAAGGACCCTTAAAGGGCAATTCCTGCGAACTGGCCTACCACGCCACCTTTATGGCCTGCCTCTGGGATGCGGTTGCCACAACCAAAACTGGCCTGCTCTACAGAAGCCTGAGGCATATCCCGGAAAAACCGGCCTCCGGGAGCTGGATCAACTATATCCGTTGCCACGACGACATTGGCCTGGGGTTCGACAATGCCCATATTGCAGCCCTTGGGTGGGACCCCGGCATGCACCGGAAATTCCTGGTCGATTACTACTGCCAGCGCCTGGACTGGTCTCCTGCCAAGGGAGCTGTTTTTATGTTCAACCCCTTCACGGGCGACGGCCGCATTACCGGAAGTGCCGCCTCCCTCCTGGGGCTTGAGAAGGCCCTGGAAGCCTCGGACCCCGAGGCCATTGACACGGCTGTAGATAAACTCCTGATGCTCTACGGCATCATCCTGGCGGCCCCGGGCCTGCCCCTGGTTTATGCCGGGGACGAGATCGGGATGCCAAACGATTACTCCTACCTGGATGACCCTGCCATGGCCGAAGACAGCCGGTGGCTCAACCGTCCCCTCCACGACTGGAAAACCGTCCGGCGCCTGGGGGAGGCCTCCCTCCCGGCAACCCGCATTTTCGAATCCCTCTCCCGAATGATCGGGTTGCGCAGGGAGATCCGCGCCCTAGACGGGGCCGGCGAAGCCTTGCTGCACGACCCGGGAAATGAACACCTGTTTGTCTTTGAAAGACGCGGCAAGGACGACGGCCTCCTGGTCGTGGCCAACTTCGCTTCTTCGGTGGAGGTATTGAATGCCAGCTGGCTACAGCGCCTGGGGTATGTGCAGGATGGCACCTACCACAACCTGGCCCGGGACACCCGGGGGAAGGTGGGCAGCGGGCTCCTCGAAGTCCCGCCTTACGCCCTGATTTGGCTCTCCAAAAGTCAGTTGTAACGCACTTTTCTCAGGATGCGCAGGGATTCCTTTAGGGAAATATAGGAGGCCTCATGCCTGGTTTTGAGCCAGGAGCGGGCAGCCAGGAGTTCATCCCTCGATTTCTCAAAACCATTCAGGTAACAGATCAGCAAGAGGGAAGGTATTTGTGGCAGGTCCCGTTCCTCCGCAGGGGTTAACGGGATCCCCCGGCTGAGTTTCGCCCAAATGGCGGTGCAGGCGTTGAGGATGTGGTGTAAGGTCTTCCGGTCGTATTGGGGAGGCTCAAAAACCAGGTCGCTCTCTATCTGGTAATCCCCGTTTTCCTGGAAGCGGATGGCTACCTTCTCCAGGGGGTAGTAGTGCTTCTGGTTCTCCAGGCCCAGGTAGACGTATTCCACAATGTTGAAGGAATCCGCATCGAAGCTGATGGCCACCTCATCGAGGGCGGAATAAAAGAGTTTGACCTGCTCGTTGATCAGTTCGATATCGACCCGGGAGAAGTACTCATGTTCCCGGACCACCTTCCGGTTGCCGGCCCAGCACACCACGAACTGCTCTTTAAACACCCGGTAGAAACTCGGCAGGTCCGCATGGCGGATGTTGATAAAATCGATGACCCCATCCAGGGTGAGTTCGATGTTGTTGCGGGCGTGCTGTTCGATGCGGGCCACCACTTCCGAATTCACATCTGCGAGTTCGAGGTTGTCCTTCCGGGGTTTGCTGATGCTCCCTTCCCGGAAAAAAACCATCCCCCCATAGTATTTCCAGATGTTCTTGCGGAGGGAGCAAAGCCGGCCCGAAGACCGGATGGTCACCAGACCCACCACCTTGCCCTCTGGCAGGTTGGGGAACTGGACGTTCTCGTAGGCAATCCGAGGGGGAGCATCCAGATAGGCATTAACCAGATTCTGGATCTTGCTGTCGTCGAAGAAGTCCACGCCTGTGATTTCGTTGTTGGCATCCTCCACTCCCACCACAATGTAGGAGCGGTTGGCCGGGTTGCTGTTGGAAAGGGCGCAGACGTGTTTCAAAAACTTGGCCTTCCCTTCCTTGTGACCAATATCGATGAAGCGCTTTTTGTCGTAGAAACTGTTCTCGTCGTTATGCGCCAACAGGGTCTTAATCAGAAGGCGCTTGTTGATCATGACTTTCTACGTACGATGGTACTACTGGCCTGGGCGGTGGGCATGACCACCAGGTCCGCGATGTTCACATGGGGCGGGCGGCTGATGGCAAACGAAATGAGGTCTGCGATGTCTTCGGGTTTCAGGGGTTGGAACCCCTGGTACACCCCGGCGGCACGATCCGTGTCCCCTTTAAACCGCACCTCGCTGAACTCGGTTTCCACCAGGCCCGGGTTGACGGCCCCTACCCGGATCCCCGCTTCATTGAGGTCTATCCGCATGGCCTGGTTGAGCGCATCCACGGCGTGTTTGCTCGCGCAGTAGACATTGCCCTTCGGATATACCTCCTTCCCTGCCGTGGACCCGATGTTGATAATGTGGCCTGCCCCGGACTCCAGCATCATAGGCAGGACGGCATGGGTGACGTAAAGGAGGCCTTTGACGTTAATGTCCATCATGGCATCCCAGTCCTCCAGGGACCCGGATTGAATGGGGTCCAGACCATGGGCGTTTCCGGCGTTGTTGACCAGGATATCCACGGGCCTGAAAGCCTCTGGCAACCCGTTTATGGCAGCCGCGACAGCCTCCTTGTTGCGCACGTCGAAGACCAGGGTATGCAGGGCATCACCCCATGTGTCACGCAATTCTGAAAGGCGGTCTTCCCTCCTGCCGCAGGCGATAATCCGGTAACCCTCCCCGGCCAGCCGGTTTACGGTGGCGCGGCCAATCCCACTGGTGGCTCCGGTAATCAATACAACTTTATCCATGTCTTCCTTTTGGTTTACTTCAGGGTACTTTATGGCCCTGGGCGGCCACGAGGAGCTCGAACCAGTCCTCCAATTCCAGCTCCAGGTTGCAGGCCTCCAGGGATTCTTTCAGGCGCTCCGGGCGGGTGGTCCCCACCACGGGGCGGATTCCGGCAGGGTGCTGCATAAGCCAGGCCAGCAAGAGCTGGTTTTCACTCGCCCCGTAACGCCGGGTTAGCCCTTCCAAACAGCCGGCAATTCGTTCCCGGGCCGGGTCCTCCCCGCGGAAGTAGGAGCCAAGCGGGCTCCAGGCCATCGCCATCCGGCCGTGTTGCAGGCAATCGTCCAGAACGCCGTTGTACAGGGCTTCACGGGCCGTCAGGGAACACTCAAACTGATGGGCGGAAACCTCGGCCGCAGCACTGATCAGGGCTACCTGGGAAGGGGTGAAATTCGAAACCCCGAAAGCCCGTACCTTCCCCGACTCCCGAAGTACGGCAAAGGCCTCGGCAACTTCGGCAGGGTGCATGAGCGGGCTGGGCCTGTGCAACAGCAGCAGGTCCAGGTACTCCGTTTTCAGGTTTTTGAGGGATTGCTCCGCAGACCAGACAATATAGGCCTTGTCGTACTGGTAATGTTTCACCCGGTTTGGCCTGGACTCACAGAGGTACTGTATGCCGCATTTGCTGATCAGCTCGAGGTTTTCCCGGGCTGCGCCACTTTCCTTCAGGGCAGTCCCGAAGGCGGCTTCGGTGGTGTATCCACCGTAAATATCGGCGTGGTCGAAGGTGCGGATTCCGATATCCAGGCAGTGATCTATGAGCCCTGCCATGGCCGGGGTATCCAGCTCCCTTCCCCACCGCCCCCAGGTCATGGTTCCGGCAATGATTCGGGAGGGGTTAACGGGCGTCTGCATAGGCTTGTGAATGTAGAAATAAAATCCCTTAAAACCATCATAAAACTGGGGGTTTTGCGGTATTTTTAACCAATCGTTAACAGGGCAATCGTAAATAAATTTTCAATTTGCGGCTTGCAACTAAACAGGCTTATCGACAAACAATTACTAAAGCTTTTGGGATGGAAGAAACCCGTGCAGTGGACATTAGCGCTGTAAATGAAAAAATAGCCGAGCAAAGTGCCTTTATTGACCTGCTGATCCGAGAAATGGACAAGGCCATTATAGGACAGCGCTACATGGTAGAGCGATTGCTCATCGGATTGCTGGGGCAGGGACATATCCTGCTGGAAGGCGTTCCCGGGCTGGCCAAGACCCTGGCCATCAAAAGCCTTGCCCAGGCCGTAAAAGGGAGCTTTTCCCGCATACAGTTTACCCCGGACCTGTTGCCTGCCGATGTGATCGGAACCCTGATCTACAACATCAAGGAGAACGATTTCTCCATCAAGCGCGGGCCCATTTTCGCCAATTTTATCCTGGCCGATGAGATCAACCGGGCCCCTGCCAAGGTGCAGTCGGCCCTGCTGGAAGCGATGCAGGAACGGCAGGTAACCATCGGGGATGAAACCTTCGGGCTGGACGAACCCTTCCTGGTTATGGCTACCCAGAACCCGGTGGAACAGGAGGGTACATACCCCCTCCCTGAAGCCCAGGTGGACCGTTTTATGCTAAAGACCATCATCGACTACCCGAAGATGACCGAGGAACAGCTCATCATCCGCCAGAACCTGAAAGGCGAAAAACCGGCCATCAACCCGGTGGTGAGCCTAAAACAAATACTGACAGCGCAGGAAGCCGTCCGGGGGGTCTACATGGATGAGAAGATCGAGAAGTACATCCTCGACATCGTCTTTGCCACGCGTTACCCGGAAAAGTACGGCCTCTCCGAAATTAAACCGCTGATCAGCTTCGGGGCATCTCCCCGGGGCAGTATCAACATGGCCACGGCAGCCAAGTGCTATGCCTTTATCAAACGCCGGGGCTATGTGATTCCGGAAGACGTCCGGGCCATTGTCCACGACGTGCTCCGTCACCGGATTGGGATTACCTATGAGGCCGAAGCGGAAAACGTCACCTCGGAGGAACTCATTAACCGCATCGTAAACCAGGTGGAAGTCCCCTAGGGATTGCTCATTGGCCCCCTGTTTTTTCGGATTCCGGAACCTGCTTTCAAGGCCCTGACCCGTTATGGATACCAAAGCGCTTTTAAAGAAAGTTCGCAAGATCGAGATTAAGACCCGCCGTCTTTCCGATCACATTTTCGGGGGGGAGTACCACTCCACCTTCAAAGGGCGCGGCATGACCTTCAGCGAAGTGCGGCAATACCAGTACGGAGACGATGTACGGGCCATAGACTGGAACGTTACCGCCCGCTACAACGAGCCGTTTGTGAAAGTGTTCGAGGAGGAGCGGGAACTCACCATGATGCTGCTGGTAGACGTCAGCGGTTCGGAGTTTTTCGGCACGGTAGAGCAGTTTAAACGCGAGGTTCTCACCGAGATCTCGGCAACCCTGGCGTTCTCTGCCTTGCAGAACAACGACAAGGTGGGACTTATCCTGTTTTCGGATGAGGTGGAGTTGTTTATCCCTCCGAAAAAGGGGAAAAGCCACGTACTTCGTATCATCCGGGAACTCCTGGAATTTGAGCCCAAAAGCCATAAGACCGATCTGTCCGAGGCCCTGAAGTACCTCTCCAATGTCATGAAGAAAAAGGCCATTGTTTTTGTGCTTTCGGATTTCATGGCGGCAGATTACGAACATACCCTCCGGATAACCGGGAAGAAACACGACCTGACCGGCATCCGGGTTTACGACCCTGTGGAAGCAGAGATTCCAAACCTGGGGCTGGTACGCATGCAGGACGCAGAAACCGGTCAAATGCGGATGGTCAACACCCAGTCCAGGGCCTTGCGCCAACGCTATGCCGACCACTACAGGGAACGCATCCGGTATTACCACGAAACCTTTAAACGCGCAGGCTGCGGGTCCCTCGATTGCCGGGTGGACGAAAGCTATGTAAAAAAATTGCTGGGCTTTTTCAAACAAAGGGCCTGATGGGAATGAACACGAAAAGGCAACATATCGGGATTACCTGGGGGCTGGCTTCGGCCCTGTGGCTCCTTTGCCTTTTTGGCGCCATGGCCCAGGAGGGTCCGGTAATCCGCAGCGCTGTAGATACTGCCGCCATCCGAATCGGGGAGCAGATCCGGTTTACCGTGGAGGTCGAAGCGGACTCTGCCGCAAACGTCATATTCCCAGAGGGGCAGACCTTTTCCCCCCTGGAAACCGTAGAGGCCCTGCCCACCGACACCACCCGGGAAGACCACCGGATGCGGTTGCTCAAAACCTATGCCCTGACCCAGTTCGATTCGGGGTATTTCCTGCTGCCCAGCCAACGTATCGAAGTGGACGGGCGCGGCTATTTCACCGACTCCCTGTTTGTGTCAGTAGCTACCATCCCGGTAGACACGGTTACCCAGAAAATGTACGATATCAAACCCCTGGAGGATGTGGAAGCCTCTTCCTGGGGGTGGCTGCGCATCCTGGGGTGGGTAGTCCTCGCCCTGCTTTTTGCCGGGGGGCTTTTCTATTGGTTTTTCTGGCGCCGTAAACCCCTTTCGGAATCCGAGCAGGAAGCTTTGTTGCCGCCTTTTGAAAGGGCGTTGCACCAGTTGCGGCAATTGGAGGACTCCCGGTACCTCATCCAGGACGAATTCAAGGCCTATTATACCGAACTGACCAACATCGTTCGGTTATACCTGGAGGATGAAATCCATGTGAGTGCCCTGGAGAGCACTACCTCCGAACTCATCACCAAGCTGGAGATGCTCCGGGACGCCGGGCAGCTGAACCTCGACCCGGAAACCCTGTCCCAGTTCAGGACCATCCTGGAAACGGCGGACCTGGTTAAGTTCGCCAAGTCCAAACCCGCCACCTCCAGGGCCGAGGAGGACCGCAAGGCTGTGGAACTTATCGTAGTGAAAACACACGACGCCATCCCCCCGCCCACAGAGGAGGAACTAATGGAACAAGAGGCCTACAAGGAAGCCCAACGCGCACTGCAACGCCGCAAACGAATCCGGCTGGCAGCGGCTGCAGCAGGCATCCTCCTCTTGGTAGGTTCCGGCGCTTCCGTGGCCTATTTCGGAGTAGACCGGGTGCGGGAGTCTGTTTTCGGGACCCCGACCAAATCCCTCCTGGAAGGGGAATGGATTTCCAGCTCCTATGGCTACCCTCCAATCCTGGTAGAAACCCCACAGGTCCTGCTCAGGAAGGAAATCACGATCCCACCGGAAATGCGCGCCAGTATTGCAGACATGCATATCTTCGGGTACGACAACCCCGGCGCCAGGCTATCGGTCATGGTCAGCTCCACCGTACTGACCGACCCGGAAGCCGAGCCCGACATAGAAGGCAGTATTGAAGCCGTGCTCGCCCGCTTCGAGCAGTCCGGGGCCCGCAATATCATCACCAAACAGGATTCCTTCACTACCGCCTCCGGAGTAGAGGGTATCAAAGTTTACGGCAGTGCCCGTTTTGCCGTCCCGGATTCCGGGGACAGCTTGGACGGCGCCTACCAAATCCTGTTATTCGGGGGCAAGGGCTTCCTGCAGCAGGTAGTCCTGTCCTGGGAAGAAGGGGATGCCTACGCCGAAGCCATCGTGCAGCGCATCCTGCAAACCCTCGATGTAAAAACAACCGTATGATCGGGAACAACATCACATTCGCCAACCCTGAGTATTTCTGGCTGCTGCTGGCCCTGCCGGTGGCACTGGCGTGGTACCTGATCAAACGCAACAAACAGAGTGCGCACCTGCGCATGTCCAGCCTTACTGGTTTTGGGGCCCGGGGCCTGCTGGACCGGCTCTACCCCCTTCCTTTTGCCCTGAGGCTCCTGGCCCTTGCCGCTGTCATTACCGCCATGGCGCGCCCGCAGACCCAGGATGTCTCCACCCGAACCAAGACTACCAAGGGCATCGACATTGTCATGGCCATAGACGTCTCCTCCAGTATGCTGGCGCGGGACCTGAAACCCAACCGCCTCTCGGCCCTGAAGGAGGTTGCCGGGGAGTTCATCCGTCAAAGGCCCAATGACCGCATTGGCCTGGTAGCTTACGCCGGGGAAAGCTATACCAAAACCCCCATAACCAGCGACAAGTCCATTGTCCTGTCTGCCATGAAGGAAATCACCTATGGGCAGCTCAACGACGGCACTGCCATCGGGATGGGGCTGGCAACGGCCGTAAACCGCCTGAAGGAAAGCCAGGCGGTATCCAAGGTCATTATCCTGCTTACGGACGGGGTAAACAATGCCGGCTTTATCGAGCCCCAAACCGCCGCGGACCTGGCCCTGGAATACGACATCAAGACCTATACCATTGGCCTGGGCACCAACGGGAATGCCCTTTCCCCTATAGGCTATAACCCGGATGGCTCCTTCCGCTACGGCATGCGGCAGGTAGAAATAGACGAAGCCCTTTTGGAAGACATCGCCCAAGCTACGGGGGGGCAGTATTTCCGGGCCACAGACAATGAAAAACTCCAGGAGATCTACGATGAGATCAACAAGCTGGAAAAAACGGAAATTGAGGAATTCAAGTATTACCGGTACGAGGAGAAGTTCCGGCCCTGGGTGCTCCTTGCCGGAGGCCTGTTGCTCCTGGAATGGCTCCTGAGGTATACCCTGTTCCGCAGTTTTATCTGATCAAGACATGATACAGCTGGACGAAAAAACATATTTGTACCTGTTGCTGGTTATCCCAGCCCTGCTTCTGCTGTACCTGCTGCACCACTTCTGGAAAAAACGCACCCAGCGCAGGTTTGCCGATGGCCGGTTGCTCCGGAAGCTGGCCCCGGACCGTTCCCTTTTCAAACCGCAGATCAAACTCATCCTTTTTCTGGGGGCCATTGCCCTGTTGGTGGTGGGGCTTGTAAATCCCAAAATGGGGACCAAGCTGGAAACGGTCAAACGGGAGGGGGTAGACATCGTCTTTGCGGTAGATGTTTCCAAGAGCATGCTGGCGGAGGACATCGCCCCCAACCGCCTGGAAAAGGGCAAGCGCCTGGTATCGGAGATCATCAACAACCTGGCCAGCGACCGGGTGGGCATCATCGCCTATGCGGCCCAGGCATATCCGCAGCTGCCCATCACCACAGACTATGGGGCGGCAAAAATGTTCCTGCAAAGCATGAACACCGATATGCTCTCCTCCCAGGGGACGGCCATCGGGGAAGCCATTGAACTGGCCACTACCTACTACGACGACGAAGAGCAGACCAACCGGGTCCTTTTTATCATTTCGGACGGGGAAGACCATTCGGAAGGCTCCCTGGGCAGCGCCCTGGAAGCAGCCCGGGAACAGGGCATCCGCATCTTTACCATAGGGGTGGGCAGCGCCAAGGGCGGGCCAATCCCCATCAAGCGCAACGGGGTCCTGGAAAGCCTGAAGAGGGACCAGGAAGGGGAAGTGGTCATTACCAAACTCAACGAGGATATCCTGTGGGAAATCGCATCGGAGGGGGATGGGGAATACCTCAGCGGGGCGAACACTTCCGAGGCCGTTTCCTCCATTACTCAAATCCTCCAGGAAATGGACAAAATGGAATTTGAAGCCAAGCAATTCGCCGAATTCAAGGATCAGTTCCAGTGGTTTTTGGGAGGTGCCATCCTGCTGCTGTTGCTGGATATCTTTGTCCTGGAGCGCAAGACGGCATGGCTTCGCAAACTGGATTTGTTTAACGAGAAAAAAGCTGCTTAGGGCATGAACCGCTGGACCTGCATCATACTATTCTTTATCCCGGCCGTAACCCTCTTGGGGCAGGAAGCCCAGAAGGAAGAGCAAAAGGCACTCCGGGCCTCCAGACAGCTTACGGCCGAGGCCAACGACCAACTGGCCGAAGATGCCTTTGTGGATGCCGAGGCCAATTACCGGAAAGCCATTGCGCGCAGCGATAAAAATGCCGCCGCCCCTTACAATCTGGGCAACGCCTATTACGAAAAGGAGAGTTTCGGGGAAGCCTTCGGCCGGTATAAGGAAGCCGGGGAACGGGCCGAAGCCAAGCCCGGAAAACACAAAGCGTACCACAATATGGGGAACGTCTATATGAAACAGAAGGACTATCAGAAGGCCGTTGAGGCCTATAAGGAAGCCCTGCGAAACGACCCCACGGACGAAGAGACGCGCTACAACCTGGCCCTGGCCAAGGAAATGCTGAAGAACGACCAGCAAAACCAGGATAACCAGGATAACCAGGAAGACCAACAGGAGCAGGACCAGCAGGATCAGGAACAGGAAAACCAGGACCAGAGCGAGCAGGAAGGGGAAAATGACGACCAGCAGGACCAGCAGGGAGACTCCGATGAAAAAGAGGAGAACCAGCAAGGGGAAGGCGACCAGAAGGAAGAGCAGGACCGCAAACCCGAACAGAATGAGCCCCAGCAGCAACAACCCAACCAGCTATCCCCTCAGCAAATCCAGAATTTGCTGCAGGCCATGGAGAATGAAGAGAAAAAGGTAAAGGAGAAAATCGATGCCCAAAAAGTAAAGGGGGTACCTGTTAAAACCGAAAAAGACTGGTAGTGAAACACGCTTTCCTCCATATGGTTCTGGCTTTGTGCCTGCTGCTTCCGGGTGCCACTCGCGCCCAGGATGAGGAGGGGGTTACCTTCGAGCTGAAATTGAGTAAAAACCAGCTAGGGGTAAACGAGCGCCTCCGGGCCGATTTTATCATGAACCAGGATGGGGATAACTTTATCCCCCCGGATTTCGAAGGGTTCCGGGTGCTGATGGGCCCCTCCCAGGCCATCAGTTCCAGCTGGATCAACGGCGTGCGCAAATACTCCAAAACCTATTCCTATATCCTGGCCCCTACGGCAAAGGGCAACTTCCGCATCGGGCAGGCCAGTATTGATATCTCAGGGGAAACGTATAAGACCATCCCCGCAGAAGTTTCGGTGACCGAGGCCGTGGATACCCCTAATGGCGCCCCTTCCCCGGACGACATAGCGGATAAGAACCTCCACCTGGTA
This sequence comes from Robiginitalea sediminis, assembly GCF_002198115.1. GTDB lineage: Bacteria > Bacteroidota > Bacteroidia > Flavobacteriales > Flavobacteriaceae > Robiginitalea > Robiginitalea sediminis. The sequence continues at coordinate 406,951 of NZ_NGNR01000001.1, forward strand.
GCCGAGGTTTCGAAAATGGACCCCTTCATGAACGAGCCCATAAGCGTGGTGTACAAATTGTATTTCAGCTCGGCGGTGGGCGTCTCTAATTTCAGACCGCTTGACAACCCCAAATACAACGATTTCTGGAGCCAGGAAATCCCATTCAGCAAATACAATGTGGAAAACGGCTCGTATAATGGCCAGCCCTACCGGTATGTGGTGCTCAAACGAGTGGTGCTCTACCCCCAAAAGAGCGGGGAGCTGGAAATAGAACCCCTCGCCCTGGACGTATCCCTGGAAATCCCCACGGACCGCCGGGACTTTTTCGGGAACCGGATCTACACCACCACCCACAAAACCGTCTCGGCGGGCAAGCGCAGCATCCGCGTTAAACCCCTGCCCCTGGAGGGGCAGCCCGAAGGGTTTAGCGGTGCTGTCGGCGAATTCGACTTCAAGGTGGAAACCACCAAGGACGCCCTTAACGCCTCCGAGTCCTTGCAGGCCCGCGTTAGCGTATCGGGAAAAGGAAACCTGAAGCTTTTCCAGCTCCCGGAACTGAACCTGCCTAGTGCCCTGGAGGTTTACGAACCGGAATTCTCGGAAGATGTCCGTACCACCCTGGCCGGGATGCAAGGCAGCGTAACCGAGACCTATACCATTGTCCCCTCCTTCCAGGGGAAATACCCCATCCCGGAAATCCGGTTTTCCTACTTCGACCCCAAGGCGGAAACCTACCGCAGCATCACTTCCGAGGAAATAATGATCGATGTCCTCGAGGGACCCTCGGCTAACATGCCATCGGCTTCCCCGGCCACGGCAGAACGCAAAATCCCGGTTTCCAGAGGGGACCAATTCCACTTTATCAAACTGGAACCAAACCTCGGCCCCAGGGCATGGGTGCCGTTTTTCGGTACAGGCAGGCACTGGGCCCTGTTGTTTACCCCGCTGCTGCTGATCCCATTGGTAGTCTTTGCGCGCAGGCGGAAGGATAAAAAGGACCAGGATATAGAGGGCACCAAGGTCCGGCGCGCCAACAAGCTGGCCCGCAAATACCTGTTCCGGGCCAAAAAGGTCCTGGGGGAAAAGGAGGAGTTCTACATTGCCCTGGAAAAAGCCCTGCACAACTACCTGAAAGCAAAGCTCAAGATCGAAACCTCGGAATTCAGCAAGGACAAAATCCGGGAACTGCTGGTCTCCAGGGGAATCTCCCAGGAAGACATCGGGTACTTCACGGAGTTGCTTGTGAGCTGTGAAATGGCCCGTTACAGCCCGTTCTCCGTGGCGCGTATGCAACAGGATTACGAAAAGGCCAGCGAAGTGATAACCGCATTAGACAAAGCCCTATAAGATGAAGCAGTTCTTGTTTTTCTTTCTGCTTTTCGCGCTGGGCACCAGGCTCCTGTTTGGTCAGGCCCCTGCAGATAGCCTGTTTTCCAGGGCTACCGACGCCTACAATGAAGGCGATTACCAGGAGGCTATTGACCTTTACGAATCCATCCTGGAAGAAGACCTGCATTCCTCCGCCCTGTATTTCAACCTCGGGAATGCGCACTACAAACTCGGCCGCATTGCCCCGAGTATTTATTATTACGAAAAAGCCCTGCTCCTGGACCCCAACGATACCGAAATCCGGAACAACCTGGGGTTTGCGCAGAATATGACCCTGGACGACATCGAGCCCATGCCCCGGACAGACCTCCGGCGTGCCTACGACGCTGTCCTGCATATGCTTACTATGGATCGGTGGGCCTTTTTCGGGATAGTCCTGATGTTTCTTTTTGTAGTAGGGTCCCTGCTCTATTACCTGCTGGACCAACCCAACAAAAAACGCATTTCCCTGATTGGCGCCCTGGCAGCCCTCCTGCTGGCGATGGCCGCCACTACCTTTGCCTTCCTGAATTACCGTGAGTACCAACGGGACCAACCTGCCATTATCTTCTCCGAGTCCCTGTCGGTTAAAACAGAACCCAACCCCCGGTCCGAGACGGTATTTGAATTGCACGAAGGCACCAAGGTACAGGTGCTGGACAGCCTGGACAGCTGGGTCAGGCTTCGGATTGCAGACGGCCAAACCGGGTGGACACAAGGAGACAACCTCAGGCTCCTCAAGGACTTTTAATGCTCCTTTAAGCGGTTTTGGCTATATTTAAGCCAAGCCAATTGAAAAATGGACCTCCGACCTGTCTTAGTGTCCCTGACCTTGTTATGGGTTTTTCTGATCGTTGCCCCCCCGGCATTGTGGTATGCCATGCAGGAAGAACCTGTGGGCATAGCCCTCAATACGGGCGAAGAAGAGCCTGGTGAGCCATCCGGGCCAGACAAATGGGAGGAGAAAATCGTCTTTTCCGAAGCGTCTCCCGGGGTTTCAGGCCTCTGGACCCGGAAGCCGGATACCCCCTTTACCGCAGACAGCCATTTGGCTTCCCATGCCATGGAAGTCAGGGTACCCCCTCCTGAACAGGCCACGTCATAACCCATAGACATCCTTTCCTTTTTGTAAACTAACTGGCGCCCATGCGCCACATTTTCCTTTGTTATGTTTAAATCCATACGGCAGGACCTGCCTGCCAGTATCGTCGTCTTTTTTGTAGCCCTGCCCCTTTGCCTCGGAATTGCCCTGGCCAGTGGCGCACCCTTATTTTCCGGCCTTATAGCCGGGATTATCGGGGGGGTCGTTGTTGGGTCGCTCAGCGGCTCGCAAATAGGGGTAAGCGGCCCTGCTGCGGGGCTGGCTGCCATCGTCCTCACTGCCATTGGAGCCCTTGGGGGCTGGGAGAACTTCCTGGTAGCCGTGGTCCTGGGGGGTGCCATCCAAATGCTCTTCGGGGTACTCAAAGCCGGGGTTATCGGCTACTATTTCCCATCATCCGTCATTAAAGGGATGCTTACGGGGATCGGGATTATCATTATCCTGAAACAAATCCCGCACTTCTTCGGGTACGATGCCGATCCGGAAGGGGATTTTGCCTTCTTCCAGGTCGATGGCCAGAACACGTTTTCGGAAATCCTCCTTACCCTGAACAATATCTCCCCGGGTGCCACCCTGGTAGCCCTTGTAGGCCTTACCATTCTCATTTTGTGGGATAAGGTGCTCTCCAAAAAAGCGAAGATTTTCCAGCTGATCCAGGGACCCCTGGTAGCCGTAATAGTCGGGATTGTGTTCTACGCCACCACCCGCGGTCATGCCGTGCTGGGTATCTCCCCGGAACACCTGGTAAGCGTGCCGGTCCCGGAAGACAGCGCCTCGTTTTTGGCGCAATTCAGCTTCCCGAACTTCGCGGTTATTACGCAAACCGAAATCTGGATCACCGCCTTTACCATTGCCCTGGTAGCCAGCCTGGAAACCCTGCTTTGTGTGGAAGCCACGGACAAGCTGGACCCGGAGCGCCGCGTGACCCCCACCAACCGGGAGTTACTCGCCCAGGGGGCCGGAAACATGATTTCCGGTTTTGTTGGCGGGTTGCCTATTACCCAGGTCATCGTGAGGAGTTCGGCCAACATTCAATCCGGCGGGAAAACCAAGATGTCTGCCATCATCCACGGGTTTTTCCTCCTGTTCTCCGTGATCCTGATCCCCCGCCTGCTCAATATGATTCCCTTGTCGGTTTTGGCTGCCATCCTATTTATAGTAGGTTTTAAGCTCGCCAAGCCCACACTGTTCAAGGAGATGTACCATAAGGGCTGGAAACAGTTTGTACCCTTTATCGTTACCGTTTTGGGGATCATCTTTACAGACTTGCTGGTGGGGATTGGCCTGGGCCTTGGGGTTGGCATTATTGTTATCCTCATCAAAAGCTATCAGAATTCCCATTTCCTCCACATCCAGGACAAGAGCAACGGCAAGCACAAAATCCTGATGACCCTGGCCGAAGAAGTCACGTTTTTCAACAAGGGGGCCATCCTGAAGGAGCTCGACCAACTACCGGAAAATACCTATCTTGAATTGGATGTTCGAAAAACCCGGTACCTGGATAACGACATTATTGAAATCCTGGACGACTTCGCCTATAAGGCAAAGGCCAGGAACATTGAAATCCACCTCATCTCCGAACGGGGCGAGGTGGTCAACCCGGAGAGTTTTGTAGCCTTTTTCAAACTCCGTAAAAAAACAGCCTGACCCATGAAAGCACACAACGCAGAAACCCAGGCGTCCATGACGCCGCAGAAAGCCCTGCAATTCCTTAAGAAGGGCAACCTCCGGTTCCAGCAAAACCTGAAGGCGAACCGGAACCTGCTGGAGCAGGTCAACGACACCAAGGACGGGCAGTTTCCGTTTGCCACCGTCCTGAGTTGCATCGACTCCCGCGTTTCGGCCGAATTGGTCTTCGACCAGGGCCTGGGGGATATCTTCAGCATCCGCATAGCCGGTAACTTCATCAACCAGGACATCCTCGGGAGTATGGAGTTTGCCTGCAAGCTGGCGGGAACCCGGTTATTGCTGGTGTTGGGCCATACCAGTTGCGGCGCGGTTAAAGGCGCCTGCGACCATGCGCGCCTCGGACACCTGACTACCCTGATCAACAAGATTGAACCCGCAGTGGCAGCGGTAAAAGAGCCCAGGGAAGAATCGGAAAGGACCTCCAAAAACCTGCAGTTCGTAGACGCAGTGGCCGAGGAAAACGTTCGCATGGCCCTGGAGAATATCCGCTCGCAGAGCAAGATCCTGTGTGAAATGGAGCGGGATGGAGAAATAGGCATTGTAGGCGCGATGTACGACATCTCCACCGGGGAAGTCCGCTTTTTAAAATAGGGTACACCACCCGAAAAAAGGAGCAAAGGTCGGGGGGGGCAGGTACCCCGGCCTTTCCCTTTTTGTACTATCTTCACCCCGGATACAGAAAACGGTTCAAGGATGAAATCCCTATTCGCCCACTTCCGGGGCGACCTCTTTGGCGGCCTTACCGCAGGAATCGTAGCCCTACCCCTGGCCCTGGCCTTCGGGGTGAGTTCGGGTTTGGGGCCAAGCGCCGGGCTTTACGGGGCCATCTTCATCAGCTTTTTCGCCGCCCTTTTCGGCGGGACCCCCACGCAAATCTCGGGGCCTACCGCACCTATGACGGCAGTAAGCATGGTGGTTATAGGCAGTATCATTGCCGTAAACGACGGCAGCGTGGAGAAAGCCCTCCCCGCCATACTCACGGTATTCCTTCTGGCCGGGCTGATGCAGGTTGGCCTGGGCCTTATGGGGCTGGGGCGGTACATCCGCTACATCCCCTACCCGGTGGTATCCGGGTTTATGACAGCCATTGGGGTTATCATCATCGTGACCCAGATCCTTCCGGCCATCGGGTACTACCCCAAGGAAGATGCGGAGTATGTAGCCCTGTTTAAACCGCAGGCCGAGGAACTCATCCTGGAAAACATCCTACGGGAGGAGGCCGGAGAAGGCATCCTCGTTTTGGAAGACTTCCAGGAAACCATCAACCGATCTCACGAAATCACCCCGGAGGCCATCCTGAAGGAATCCGGAACCCTGGCCGCCAAGGAAGCCTCCGGGGTTATGGGCACCTTCCGCGTTCTGCGCCGGGCAGTGGGTCAGATCCAATACCTTGAGCTTCTGCTGTGCCTGGCCACCATTGCCATCATCTACGGTTTTAAGCGCATTACCACAGCGGTTCCCAGTACCCTGGTGGCCCTGCTCCTGGTTTCAGGGGTTGCCTATGCCGCCAACCTCAATTACCGCCCCATCGAGCAAATCCCGGAAGGGTTCCCCATTCCCAACCTGGAAATCTTTACGGGATTTCGGCTGGACCAGATCAGCCCTTATATCTTTACGGCCCTGACCCTGTCCCTACTCGGGGCCATCGATTCCCTGCTGACCTCTGTGGTTGCAGACAACATGACCAAGACCAAACATAAACCCAACAAAGAACTCGTGGGCCAGGGGATAGGGAATAGCATCGCCGCTATTTTCGGGGGCATTCCCGGTGCCGGGGCTACCATCCGTACCGTGGTGAACATCAACTCCGGTGGCAAAACACGGCTTTCGGGCATGATTGCCGGGGTCATCCTATTGGTGATCCTGTTGGCCCTGGGCCCGGTGGCCTCCAAAATCCCGGCTGCTGTGCTGGCAGGAATCCTGATCACAGTAGGCATCAATGTGATGGACTATAAGGGGTTACGGGCCATCCCCAGCCTCCCGAGGGATATCTCCCTGGGGCCCGTACGGCTCAGTTCGGAAGTCCTGATCATGATCGTGGTCCTGGTGCTATCCACCTTCTGGAACCTGGTTTACGCCGTGGGAATAGGCCTGGTCATCGCCTCCCTGATGTTTATGAAACAGATCGGGCAACTCACCGGGCAGCGCTCCGATGTAAAACCCTTACTTCGGGAAAAGGCCTGGCCAGACGAAAAGAACTTTCCCCAGAACCTGCAGCAGGAAGTCTTCATCAAACACATCAAAGGCCCGTTATTCTTCGGTACCACCAGTGAGTTCCAGCAACTGGCCGAACAAATCCCGGATACGGCCCGTGCGGTTATTATCCGGCTGGGGCGAATGCAGTATATGGACCAATCCGGTCTCTATGCCATGGAAGATGTCCTGCAGGCCCTTCGCAAGAAAAATGTAACGCCCCTCTTCGTCAATGTCCTGGACCAACCCAGGTATATGATGGAGCGCATCGACATTATCCCGGATCTGGTTCCCCACGAACATATTTTCCCGAATTTCAGGGCCTGTACCGAATGGGTAGTGGAGCACATAGGCGACACTGTCCTGTAAGGCGCAAACACCCCTGCGGTTGAAAGAAATGCGTACCTTTGTTCCCGCCCAGAGCGCGGATTCCCCGCAGGGGCGATGATTGGATACCATGATCGAAGAACTGAAAAAACACCTGGAGGAAGTAACCACCTTCGAAGCCGACTCGGCGGAAGCCCTCGAGGCCTTCAGGATCAAATACCTGGGCAAGAAAGGCCTGCTCAATACGTTCTTTGCAGCCCTTAAGGACGTGCCCAAAGAGGAAAAAAGGGAATTCGGCCAAACGGTCAACACCCTGAAAAATGCAGCCAACGAAAAGTGGGAAACCCTGAAAAGCAAGTTGGAATCCCAAACCAGCCAGCAGGCCCGCTATGGCGATTTAACCCGGCCCGGGGAGCCGCTGCCCCTGGGGTCGCGCCATCCCATTTCCGTAGTGCGGGACGAGATCATATCCATTTTCTCACGGATCGGTTTCACCGTATCGGAAGGCCCGGAAATCGAAGACGACTGGCATAATTTCACCGCCCTGAACCTGCCGGAATACCACCCGGCCAGGGACATGCAGGATACCTTCTTTATCCAGACGGACCCGGATATCCTTCTGCGCACCCATACTTCCTCGGTACAGGTCCGCTATATGGAGCAGCACAAACCGCCCATCCGGACCATTTCCCCGGGGCGGGTATACCGGAACGAGGCCATTTCGGCCCGCTCCCATTGCTTTTTCCACCAGGTAGAAGGGCTTTATATCGATAAGGGCGTTTCCTTTGCTGACCTGAAGCAGACCCTGCAATACTTTACCAAAGCCCTTTTTGGTAAATCGCGCATCCGCCTGCGCCCCTCCTACTTCCCCTTTACCGAACCCAGTGCGGAAGTGGATGTCTACTGGGGGCTGGAGACGGAAACCGACTACAAGATCACCAAGGGTACGGGATGGCTCGAAATTATGGGCTGTGGGATGGTAGACCCCAACGTGCTGAAGAATTGCGGGATAGACCCCGCGGAATATTCCGGCTTTGCTTTTGGAATGGGGATAGACCGCATTGCACTGCTACTCTACCAAATTCCGGATATCCGTCTCCTGAGCGAAAATGACGTTCGCTTCCTGAAACAATTCAAGAGCAGCCGCTAACGCAGCGGAAACCCTTTTGCGGCCCACCACGGGTGTACCTCGATGGCCAGCCGGCCAGCTTTTACAGAAGGGTCCATGTTGGCCAGGCTGTCTGCCATTTCCAGGGTAGGGACATTGTAGATGGTAATCCCCCGGATGTCGCCATCGTCTCCAAAAGGCCCGGAGATATCGGCGTAACCTTCCTCGTACATGCGCCCGAGGTGTTCCAGGTGGAGGCGCTGCAGGCTGTCTGCCTCCTCCTTATTCTGTGAACGGACCGGCCCGCGTTTCAAAAAGGCGATGAAGTACTGCTGCATCAGCACCGTGTCTCCCGTTGCCTGGTCCACATAGTCGAATATCTGGAACCCCCGTTGCTCCAATTCCCGGCGCAGCTCTGCCTGCGACTTTTCCGGCACAATGGGCTCCTCTCCTGCAGGGTTTTGGGCCTCCTCCCTGGAGGCACATCCGGCTGCCAGCATCCCGGCAACCAGGATAAGGGTGCGCAATATCGTTTTTAGTTCCATGTTTTAAACGGATTTTTACTGAGCTGTGAATTGTAGTATTCGGGCTTGCCGGTTACTTCTTCCCCCAGCCAGGCCGGCCTGGGAAAGGACTCTCCCTCCTCCTGCAGCTCCACCTCGGCCAGGATCAGGCCCTGGTTGTCGTCCTGGAACTCATCTACTTCAAATATGTGGTGGCCCACCGGCACCTCGTAGCGGATTTTGCGGATCACACTGGGCAAGCAGATCTCCAGCATTTCGGTAGCGTCTTCCGGGGAAATGGCGTACTCCCATTCCTGGCGGGTAGTCCCCCCGGCATCGGAGCAACCCTTGATGGTGATCCAGGCCTGGTTGCCACAGCGGCGGATGCGCACCACCCGGTCCGGGTTGGTGCTCAAAAACCCCTGGATCATTTCCCAGTGCTGCACCGCGGCTTCCCGGTAGGAGCGGTTGCGCACAAGGAACTTTCGCTCAATCTCAATCATAGGTACCTGTTTCCCGGATGGTCCGGGCGGCCTAAATATACCCTAAATTTGACTATGGAAATGCGGGAAATCCGAAAGATCATCCATGTGGACATGGACGCCTTCTTCGCTTCGGTGGAGCAGCACGACCACCCAGAACTCGCCGGGAAACCGGTGGCCGTAGGGGGAGGGTCCAAACGGGGGGTGGTGGCGGCCGCAAGTTACGAAGCCAGGAAGTTCGGGGTGCGCTCTGCCATGAGCGGGGCCCTGGCGCGGCGGCAGTGCCCGGATCTCATCTTTGTGGCACCCCGGTTTGACCGGTACCGGGAAGTTTCCCTGCAAATCCGGGAGATCTTTTGCGAATACACGGACCTGGTGGAGCCCCTCTCCCTGGATGAAGCCTACCTCGATGTTACCGTAAATAAAAAAGGGAAGCCCTCCGCAACGCTGATCGCCCGGGATATCCGCCGTAAGATCCTGGAAAAAACGGGGCTAACAGCTTCGGCAGGGATTTCCATCAACAAGTTTGTAGCCAAGGTTGCCAGCGATATGAACAAGCCCAATGGGCAGAAAACCATCCCGCCGGAAGAAGTGGAGGCCTTTCTGCTGAGCCTGGACATACGCAAGTTCCATGGAGTAGGAAAGGTAACGGCCGCCAAGATGAACCGCCTGGGCATCTTTACCGGGGAGGACCTGGCAGCCCGGTCGGAAGCCTTCCTGGCCGAAAATTTCGGGAAAAGCGGGAAGCACTATTACGACATTGTCCGCGGCATCCATAACAGCCCGGTGCAGCCCAGCCGTACCCCAAAGTCCGTGGGTGCAGAACGCACCTTTTCGGAAAACCTCAGCAGCGAAGTCTTTATGCTGGAAAAGCTTGAGCACATCGCCGGGGAGCTGCAAAACAGGCTCCGTAAAAAGGGCCGGGCCGGGAAAACCATTACCCTGAAAATCAAATACAGCGACTTCAGGCTGCACACCCGCAGCCGTACCCTGGAGTACTATGTGTCCGATGCGGGCCTGATCCTGGAAACGGCCAGGTCCCTGCTCTACCAGGAGCCCCTGCAGGAATCCGTCCGCCTGCTGGGGATTTCCCTCTCCAACCTCAACACCGAAAAAAAGAAAACCGAACCCCAGGCGGATTCGGTTTCGGTCCAATTGCAATTTGACTTTTAGAAATTGCAGGATTCGATCTGGGTCACCCTCAGGGTGTTGACCATCCCCTTGTCCTTAATGGGCATAGCTGCCAGGCTAATGAGCATATCGCCGGCTTCCAGGAAGCCCTTCTGGCAGGCAATTTTGTTTACGTCTTCTATGGTTTCGTCCGTGGAGACAAAACGGTCGTAATAGAAAGCCTTTACCCCCCAGAGCAAATTGAGTTGGGAGAGGATCTTCTTGTTGGAGGTGAAGACCAGGATATGCGCACTGGGGCGCCAGGCCGAAATCTGGAAGGCCGTATACCCACTGTTGGTAAGGGTGGAAATCGCCTTGGCCTTGATCTCATTGGCCATAAGGGCGGCATGGAAACAAACCGCCTTGGTAATATAGCGCTTGGTGCGGATCTGAGGGGGCTCGTGGGGTACTTTGATAAGTTCGGACCCCTCCACGCTCTTGAGGATGCTGGTCATCTTCTGAATAACCTGTACCGGGTAATTCCCAACGGAGGTCTCCCCGGATAGCATTACCGCATCTGCCCCGTCCATCACGGAGTTGGCCACATCGTTTACCTCTGCACGCGTGGGCGTCAGGCTGGTAATCATTGTCTCCATCATCTGGGTGGCAATAATGACCGGGATACGCGCTTTTTTGGCCCTTAGCACCAGGCGCTTCTGGATAAGGGGGACTTCCTCTGCGGGCACTTCCACCCCAAGGTCGCCCCGGGCCACCATAAGCCCGTCGCAGTACGCGACAATCTTGTCGATATTCTCCACGGCCTCCGGCTTCTCGATCTTGGCAATGATCGGGATCTTGTGCTTGGCATGCTCCTCGATGAGCTGTTGGAGGTCTATCAGGTCCTGGCTGTGACGCACAAAAGAAAGGGCAATCCAGTCCACATCCTGGGAAATGGCAAAGATGGCGTCCTTGATATCCTTTTCGGTAAGGGCCGGCAGGGAGATATTGGTATTGGGCAGGTTTACCCCTTTCTTGGATTTGAGGGGGCCGCCCTGCACAACCTTGGCCTTCACACTGTCCTTGCCGTTGGTTTCCAGGATCTCGAAGATCAGCTTCCCGTCGTCCAGCAGGATCCGTTCCCCCGGGTTAACATCCTTGGGGAAGTTCTTGTAGTTCATGTAGACTTCCTTGTCGTTCCCTTCAAAGGGTTTCCCGGTGCGGAAGGTAATCTCATCTCCCGGGGCAACCACGACCTCCCCGGACATGACCCCAACCCGCAGTTTGGGGCCCTGCAAGTCTGCAAGGATAGCCGTGTGGATACCCAGTTCCTCGCTTAATTCACGGATCATGGCAACGCGCTGGGCCACATCGTCGTAGTTGGCGTGGGAAAAATTGATCCGAAAGACATCCACCCCGGCCTTTACCATTTCCCGCAAGGTGTCCTTACTGCTGGTAGCCGGCCCCAAGGTGGCGACAATCTTTGTCTTTTTCTGGTTTGGCATATTGTTTTTAGAAAATTAGATTGTGTTTGGATTTAAGTTCGGCTGCCTCCAGGCGGTAGGCGGTTTGCACCTTCGGGACGGCAAGAACCTTCGGTAGTATGGGCTCTTCTGGCTCCCCTCCGTCTATCTTCAGGAAGAAGTCCACCTCCTTGCGTTCCGGGATCAGATAAACCCGTCTGCTGGAGGGTGTACTGGAAAACAACCCACCCCCGTCCGATGCGGCTTCTTCGACCGTTCCCGGGTTTACCATCAGCGTCCAGTCCCTGAAGTGCTTCTGGTCCTTCCACTGGTATACGGAAAAAGCCGCAGACTCCCCCAGGAGCAAATCATCGTGCATCCGCTTAAGGCGAATCCCGCAGTGCGCGTTCAGCGCATAGGCAAGGGCGTAATCCTCCAGCGAACTGTGAATGGCAATCAATCCGAAGGAAGTATCCTCCAGAAGATCCTCCCATATACTATGCCTGCTGCCCATTGCCGAGTTCAAACGAGCCGTAAATATAACGGTTATAGCCGAATCCACCTACTGGAAGCCGGTATTGCGGGTATTCCCGCTTCCTTGGGAAGTCCTGGATCACAGTTTAGCCCATCTTGCCCTGCAGGGCATAGAACGCCCTTTTGGAGGCCTTTTCCTCTGCTTTCTTTTTGGAGGTGGCCCGGGCCTTGGCCATTATTCGGCCATTGATGCGGAGTTTTACGGCAAAGTGCTTCACGGGGTCGTTGCCAGTATCCTCGTATACATCGAAGTGGAACTCCTTCTTTTCCTTCTGGCACCACTCGATGACCAGGCTTTTGTAGCTGATGACCTGCCCTTCCAGTTGTTCGATATCCACATAGGGCTCAATGACCCTGCTCTGGATAAACTTCTCGCAGTACTTGTACCCGCGGTCCAGGTAAATGGCCCCAATGAGAGCCTCGAACACATTCCCGTGGATGTTCTCGCCGAAATGCGATTTCGGGATGCGGCTTTCCACGAATTTCAGGAGGCCCAGGTCCTTGCCGAGTTCGTTCAGGTGCTTGCGGCTCACGATTTTAGACCTCATTTTGGTCAGGTAGCCTTCATCTCCGGCCGGCACTTCCTTGTAGAGGTGTTTGGAGATGATGGTCCCCAGCATGGAATCGCCCAGGAATTCCAGGCGTTCGTAATTCATGGGGTTCCCCTTTTTGTCCTTCTGGTTGGCAGAGCGGTGCAGGAATGCCCGCTTGTAGATGTCGAGGTTCTTGGGCTTAAACCCCAGTATTTTTGTAATCCCCAAAAAAAAATCCCCATCCTCCTTAGGATGGGAATTGAAGATATTTCCTGGGAAGGTCATACGGGAATCAGCTTATTTTCTTGAAAAGTACACAGGCATTGTGCCCTCCGAAGCCGAAGGTATTGCTCATTGCCACGCGCACATCCCGTTTCTGTGCCTTGTTTAGCGTTAAATTCAGCGAAGGATCGATGTTTTCATCCACCTCAGTGTGGTTGATGGTGGGCGGAACAATCCCGTGCTCCATAGCCAGGATGGAGGCAATGGCCTCAATAGCCCCGGCCGCCCCCAACAGGTGACCCGTCATGGACTTGGTGGAGTTGATATTGATATTGGGGGCATGGTTCCCGAACACCTTGGAAATCGCTTTGAGTTCGGCCACGTCGCCAAGGGGGGTCGACGTTCCGTGGGTGTTGATCGCATCGACCTCCTCGGGTTTTACCCCGGCATCCCGCAGGCAGTTCTCCATCACCCGGACCACCCCGATCCCATCCGGGTGGGGGGCCGTCATATGATAGGCATCGGAGGAAAGGCCTCCTCCGGCTACTTCGGCATAAATTTTGGCTCCCCTTGCTTTAGCGTGCTCGTATTCTTCGAGGATGAGGGCTCCTGCACCTTCCCCCAGCACAAACCCGTCGCGGGTGGCGTCGAAGGGGCGGGAAGCAGTTTCAGGGCTTTCGTTCCGGGTGGAAAGGGCATGCATGGCATTAAACCCGCCCATCCCGGCAATGGTTACGGCGGCTTCGCTCCCGCCCGTGACCACTACATCGCAATGCCCGAGGCGGATATAGTTCAGGGCGTCTATCAGGGCATTGGCAGAACTGGCACAAGCCGAAACGGTGGTGTAGTTCGGTCCCATGAAACCGTGTTTGATACTGATGTTCCCGGGGGCGATGTCGGCAATCATCTTCGGGATAAAAAACGGATTGAAACGGGGGGTACCATCCCCTGCCGCAAAGTTGAGGACCTCCGTCTGGAAGGTCTCCAGGCCTCCGATACCTGCGCCCCAGATCACCCCAACGCGGAATTTGTCGATCTGCTCGAGGTCCAGCCCGGAATCGGCGATAGCCTCATCGGAAGAGACCAGGGCATACTGGGCAAAACGGTCCAGTTTGCGCGCTTCCTTCCTGTCGAAAAAATCGTTGGGGTCGTACCCTTTGAGTTCGCAGGCAAACTTAGTCTTGAACTTCTCGGTATCGAAATAGGTGATGGGAGCACATCCGCTCTTGCCGTTCTTCAGCCCTTCCCAGTAAGCATCCTTTGTGTTGCCTATGGGTGTGAGGGCTCCAAGCCCGGTTACTACTACTCTTTTTAATTCCATACAATGAAACTATTTGGCAGCTACTTATCCCATGCGTAAATTAAAAAAAATTATCCATGCAGCCCTGCGGTGCATGGATAATTTGACTTTAGGAAAAAGTATATCATGTACTTACTTGGCCTCCTCTATGTAGCTAATAGCCTGGCCAACAGTAGCAATATTTTCAGCCTGATCGTCAGGGATCTGTATATCGAATTCTTTTTCAAATTCCATGATCAACTCTACAGTATCCAAGGAATCTGCACCCAGGTCGTTGGTAAAGCTCGCTTCAGCAACCACCTCGTTTTCGTCAACACCGAGTTTATCAACGATGATAGCCTTTACTCTTGATGCAATGTCTGACATATCGTTTGGTTTTAAATTTGAATTGTTGGCAAAAATATAAAACTTTGGGTTAAATACACGAAATACCGATAAAATGTAGCTTTCTATACCTCTAAATATAGTGGCAATAGTACATTTGTTCCATGGCAAATACCTTGAAAACGGACAATCCGCCGCTCAGGAAGCTGGTTTTGTTCGCTTCCGGATCGGGCAGCAATGTAGAGCGTATTGCTGCACATTTCGCAGAAGATGCCCGGGTGGCCATTAGCGGTGTGCTCTGCAATAACACCAAGGCCGGGGTCATAGACCGATGCAAGCGCCTGGGGCTCCCCCTGTACTGCTTCAACCGACCCGCTTTCCATAACCCGGAAGGACTGCTGGCCCTGCTGGCCGGCCTGGAACCCGACCTGATTGTCCTGGCCGGATTCCTCTGGAAAATCCCCGATGCCATGGTGGAGGCCTACCCGGAACGCATTGTAAACATCCACCCGGCCCTGTTGCCTAAATACGGGGGAAAAGGGATGTATGGAATGCATGTGCACCAGGCAGTGGTCGAAAACAAGGAAGCCGAAACGGGGATCACCATCCATTTTGTGAATGAGGCCTACGATGAAGGGGCTATTATTTTTCAGGCCCGCACGGCGGTTACCCCGGAACATACTCCGGAAGATGTAGCGGCGAACGTGCACGAGCTGGAGTACGCGCACTTCCCCAGGGTTATCGAAGAACTCCTTAATCTTGAGGATGGCTGAGAAAAAAAAATACTACACCGTCTGGAAGGGGAAAACCCCAGGGGTCTATAAAGGATGGGAAGCCTGCAAAAAAGAGATAGGGGGTTTTAAAGGGGCCCAGTATATGGGTTTTGCAGACCGGGAGGAGGCCCAGAAAGCCTATCGCATGGGCTACGGGGCTGCCCTGGCCGCTAAAAAGCGCGCCAAATCCGCTGCCGAGGCATCCCTGGCACGCCTGGGCTCCCCGAATATGAATTCTATTTCGGTTGATGCGGCCTCCAGCGGGAACCCTGGTAAAATGGAATACCAGGGTGTAGATACCCGGACGGGCAAGCGACTCTTCCACCAGGGCCCTTTCGAGGAGGGCACCAACAACATTGGGGAATTTTTAGCCATTGTACACGGGCTGGCCTATTTAAAAAAGCACGGCAGTGACCGGATTATTTATACTGACTCCCGGACAGCCATGAGTTGGGTCCGCAAGAAAAAATGCAACACCAAACTGGAGGAAAACGAAAAAAACGACGCCCTCTTTGAACTAATAGACCGGGCCGAACAGTGGTTGCGCGAGCACCCCTACACCACCCCGGTAGTGAAATGGGAAACCAAGGCATGGGGGGAAATACCGGCGGATTTCGGGAGGAAGTAAGACGGGATCATCCGTTGGTGTATCGTGCGCAGAAGGCGTATCTTTGCCGCAAACTCCAGGCGGATACATGGGAAAACTTTTAGTTGTGGGGACCGTGGCTTTCGATGCCATTGAAACCCCATTCGGAAAAACCGACAAAATATTAGGGGGGGCAGCGACCTTTATTAGCCTGGCTGCGGCTCTCTACAAAACCAAAACCGGGATCGTTTCCGTGGTGGGGGACGATTTCCCGGAAGCCTACACCGAGCTGTTGCAGCAAAAGGGCATCGACACTTCCGGAATAGAAGTGGTGCCCGGCGGAAAAACATTTTTCTGGAGCGGGCGCTACCACAACGACCTGAACCGACGGGATACCCTGGCTACCGAATTGAATGTCCTGGCCGATTTTAACCCGGTAGTCCCCGAGGGGTTTCGCAACCCGGATGTCCTGATGCTGGGCAACCTGCACCCGGAGATCCAGATGGATGTCATCCGGCAGATGCGCACCCGGCCCAAGCTCACCGTCCTGGATACCATGAATTACTGGATGGACCACACCTGGGATTCCCTGATGGACGTAATCCGCGAGATTGACGTGATTACCATCAACGATGAGGAGGCCCGGCAAATGAGCGGGCAGTATTCCCTGGTGAAAGCCGCCGGTATGATCAGTGCCATGGGGCCGGATTATGTGGTTATCAAAAAGGGTGAGAACGGGGCCCTGCTCTTCCACGAAGACCGTATTTTCTTTGCCCCTGCCCTCCCTCTGGAAGAGGTTTTTGACCCCACCGGGGCCGGGGACACCTTTGCAGGAGGGTTTGCCGGGTACCTGGCCGAGTCCGGGAACCTGAGCTTCGAAAACATGAAAAACGCCGTGATACATGGGTCCAATCTGGCGTCCTTCAGCGTGGAGCGCTTCGGAACGGAACGTCTTCTGGAGGTGCAGCCCGGGGAGCTCTCTGCACGACTGCAGCAATTCAGGGAATTAACCCAATTCGATATCGAAGTTGAATAAGCGGTTTTCCCAGGTAGTTTTTATAATTTTGCCGGCATGAGCGACGCCATCAAACACGAATGCGGGATTTCCCTCATTCGTCTCCTCAAACCCCTCGAATACTATCAGGAAAAATACGGTACGGCTTTTTATGGGGTAAACAAGATGTACCTCATGATGGAGAAGCAGCACAACCGGGGGCAGGATGGCGCCGGTTTTGCCAGTATCAAGCTGGACATGAAGCCCGGCGAGCGGTATATGAGCCGGGTCCGCTCCAACCTCTCCCAGCCCATACAGGACATCTTCGAGCGCATCAACGACCGGATAAACGAATCCCTGCGGGAACACCCGGATAAAGTGGATGATGTGGCCTGGCAAAAACGGAACATCCCCTATGTTGGGGAATTGCTCCTGGGCCATGTGCGCTATGGCACTTTCGGTAAGAACAGTATTGAAAGTGTCCACCCCTTCCTTCGGCAGAACAACTGGATGCACCGCAACCTCATTGTGGCCGGCAATTTCAACATGACCAATGTTACCGAACTCTTCGAGAACCTGGTTCACCTGGGCCAGCACCCGAAGGAATTGGCCGACACCATCACGGTAATGGAAAAAATCGGGCACTTCCTGGACGATGCCGTTGCCAAACTCTACAAACAAATCAAAAAGGAAGGCTTTAATAAAATGGAAGCCTCCCCCCTTATTGCGCAACGGCTTAACCTGGCCAAAATCCTGAGGAAATCCTCCAAAAACTGGGATGGAGGCTACGCCATGGCCGGCCTGCTAGGTCATGGGGACGCCTTTGTCCTGCGCGATCCTTCGGGGATCCGCCCTGCATATTATTACAAAGATGATGAAGTAGTGGTTGTGGCTTCCGAACGCCCGGCCATTCAGACGGTGTTCAATACCTCCTATGAGGAGGTGCATGAACTCCCGCCGGGGCATGCCATCATTATAAAGAAGGACGGGCAGGAAGAAATCCGGGAAATCCGCAAACCCGAAGCGCGGAAGGCCTGTTCTTTTGAACGCATTTATTTCTCCAGGGGCAACGACAAGGAAATCTACGAAGAGCGGAAAATGCTCGGAAAGCTGCTGTTTCCTCAAATCCTGGAGGCCATAGACCACGACCTGCGCAATACGGTGTTTTCCTATATCCCCAATACAGCCGAAACCTCTTTCCTCGGGATGTTGCGGGAAGCCCAGAATTACCTTAACAATAAGAAGGAGGAACAAATTCTGGCCCTGGGGTCCAATATCAGCCGGGAAGCCCTGAACGACATCCTGGACGTACGCCCCCGGATCGAGAAAGTCGCTATTAAAGATGCCAAACTCCGGACCTTTATCACCCAGGACAGCAGCCGGGACGATCTGGTGGCCCACGTCTACGACATTTCTTACGGCTCGGTGAACCCCGGGGATTACCTGGCTATTATAGACGACAGTATTGTTCGGGGAACTACTCTGAAAAAGAGTATCCTTCGCATTCTGGACCGGTTGAATCCCAAAAAGATCATCGTGATTTCCTCGGCTCCCCAAATCCGGTACCCGGACTGCTACGGGATCGACATGGCCAAGCTGGAGGACTTTATCGCATTCCGGGCGGCCCTGGAACTCCATAAAGACCACGGCACCGAACACATTATTGAGGAGATTTACCAGAAATGCAAGGCCTCCCTGGCTTCAGGAAAGCTGGAAAACACCGAGAACCATGTAAAGGCATTCTACCGCCCCTTTACAGCCGCACAGATCTCCGAAAAGATCGCGGTCCTGCTGAGCCCTCCGGATATCAAGGCGGAGGTCCAAATCATTTACCAGACCATCAGCAACCTTCACCTGGCCTGCCCGAAAAACCTCGGGGACTGGTACTTCACCGGAGACTATCCCACCCCGGGGGGCAACCGGGTCGTAAACCGGTCGTTCGTCAACTTTTATGAGGGAAAGAACGAACGCGCCTATTAGGCCAATCCTCGATGAACTACCACTTTTTGTGCATTTCATCGATAAAACGTGCATTTTACCGTATTTATCCATGGAGCGGACAGAACCCCACTACTTTAGGATTGCCATAGCATAAGTAGGTTAAGTTCATGGTAAGATTTGGGGCAAAAAAGGTGGAGTTTCTCCACCTTTTTTATTTGTCCTAATCCCTGAGAAAGTTCCCACAACCCCTTCATCCTCTTCTCTCTTTGCGTAGGAACTATACGGCGCCAAGGGCAGTTCAACGGTTTTCTCAGGCGTTTGTCCAAAATCGAAAGCGCAACCCGGAACTCCGGCCTATTTTTGGATCACCATAGCATAAGTAGGTTAAGTTCATGGTAAGATTTGGGGAAAAGGCAAGGGTAACACCTTGCCTTTTTATTTTTTCCGGGAGGTTTAACGCCTTGATATCCTGCCTGTATGGGCCCAGAAAGCGACACTTGATCCTTCCCGCCTCCTAAAAAATCGTCAAAATCTTTTGTTATTTCTCTTAATACCAGTAATTTAGTCTTGCCATAGCATAAGTAGGTTAAGTTTATGGTAAGATTTGGGATGAAAAGGGCAGAGTCTTCTCTGCCCTTTTCTATTGGATAACATCCAAAAAAAAGCCCCGCCTAAAGCAGGGCTATTCTCCTTATAGTTTCAATGACTATTTGTTCGCCTCGAAAAGCTCGGACACCTTATCCCAGTTAATCACATTGTAGAAGGCGCCGATATAATCCGGACGGCGGTTCTGGTAGTTCAGGTAGTAGGCGTGTTCCCAAACGTCGATCCCCAGAATGGGGGTTCCGCCGCAGCCTATGCCGGGCATCAGGGGGTTGTCCTGGTTCGCGGTGGAGCAGATTTCCACTTTACCGCCTTTATGCACACACAGCCAGGCCCATCCGGAACCAAAGCGGGTAGCAGCAGCCTTGCTGAATGCCTCCTTAAAGGCGTCGAAAGAGCCATAGGCAGCTGAGATGGCATCGGCAAGCGCCCCTGAAGGGGTGCCTCCGCCACTGGGTCCCATTACTTCCCAGAAGAGGCAGTGGTTGTAGTACCCCCCACCGTTGTTACGAACCGCCATATTATTCATGTCCAGGCCGGATAGGATGGCCTCAATGGACTTGCCCTCCAGGTCTGTACCTGAAATAGCGGCATTCAGGTTGTTGGTGTACCCGTTGTGGTGTTTGGTATGGTGGATCTCCATGGTGCGCGCATCGATATGCGGCTCCAGGGCGTCGTATGCATATGGTAAATTCGGTAGTTGAAAAGACATAGAGTATAGGAATTATAGTTAGCAAAAAGTGTTCATCAAAAATAAGGATTTTAACAAACATAAGGCGCTAATTAATTGTTAAGAACCCCCCGATATTGTGTAATTTGCACCTAATGGCCACGGAAACTTCTGCTTTTAGAATTTACGATGCTTCCGCCGGTTCGGGAAAGACCTACACCCTTACCCTGGAGTACCTGAAATTATTGCTTAAACCCGGAGGCCGCAGGAGCTTCCGGCACATGCTCGCCATTACCTTTACCAATAAGGCGGTTGCCGAACTCAAACAGCGGATCCTGAGCAGCCTGAGGACCTTCTCCGAGCTTCCGGAAGATGCGGAGCTCCCCAGCCTTTTTGCCAAATTACAGGAGGCCCTGGGCATGGAGGCCCCTGCCCTTAAAGCGCGATGTGCCGAAGTCCTTAAGGAAATCCTGCACAACTACGCCTTTTTCGATATTTCGACCATTGACCGCTTTAACCACCGAATCCTGCGGACCTTTGCCCAGGACCTTCGCCTCCCTGCCCATTTCGAAGCAGAGATCGATACGGACTCCCTGTTGAGCCAGGCGGTAGAGGCGCTCATCCGAAAAACAGGAGACGATCCGGAACTGACCGGGGCGCTGATTGACTTCGCACTCGAAAAATCGGCCGAGGACCGCCATTGGGACATTGCCTTCGACCTCCGGGAAACGGGCAGCCTCCTGTTTAACGAAAATAACTTCCGCTACCTGGACGCCCTGGCGGGCAAAGGCATCCGCGACTATGCTGCCCTGAGGAAGTCCCTGGAAGAAAAGCGCAAGGGCTACGAGGAATCCATCCTGGAGATCGCCCGGGAGATGGCAGCCCTGCTGGACCGCCACCAGCTCGGTGAAAAAGATTTTTATCGCGGGTTTTTCCCAAAATTCCTGGAAAAAATTCTGAGCGGGCATTTTGAGATGCCTAACCGCCCTCTGAAATGGCAGGAGGAATTTGCAGATCGGCCCCTATACCCTTCTAATCTGGACGCAGGCCGTAAAACCCTCATGGACGGGTTGCATGTCGAGCTGGCCCAAGGGCTGTCCCATATTTTAGAAACCCTGTCCAAATGCGCCTTTCTGAGCAATGTCTCTTCCAACATGGCCCCGTTTACCGTCCTGGGCTTGTTGCAGGCCGAATTGAAACGGATCCAGGAGGAAGAAAGCCTGCTCCCGGTGGCCCGTTTCAATGCCATTATCGCTGCGGAAATTGCCGGGCAGCCCGCCCCCTATATCTATGAACGGCTGGGCGAGAAATTCCGCCATTATTTTATAGATGAATTCCAGGATACCTCGGAATTGCAATGGAAAAACCTAATCCCCCTTATCGGGAACGCCCTGGAAAGCCTGGACGAACAGGGCAGACAAGGCTCCCTGATCCTGGTGGGCGATGCCAAACAGGCCATTTATCGCTGGCGGGGCGGAAAGGCCGAACAGTTCCTGGACCTTTCCAACCACAGGGAGCAGCCCTTTTCTGTACCCGCAGAACACATCCCGTTGCCCAGGAATTTCCGCAGCCGCCAAACGATTGTTGACTTTAACAACGCCTTTTTCCTGCACCACTCCAAACACCTCGCGAACGAGGCCTACCAAAAGCTCTTTGAAAAGGGTGGTGAGCAGAAACCGGAATCCCAGGAAGCAGGGCTTGTACACCTCGAATTCCTGGAAGCGGATGTTGCCGACCTCAGGGCGGCATACACCGAAAAAGCCGTGACACAAGTCGTGGAACTGTTGGGGTCCGGCTACAGCCCTGCAGCCATATGCATCCTGACCCGAAAGGGCGATGAGGGCATTGCGGTGTCCGAAGGCCTTGTCCGCGCGGGAATCCCCATTATGTCCTCCGAAACCCTCCTGCTAAAAAACCATCCCGGGGTGGGCTTTCTCACAGACCTGCTCCGATACCTGCATGAAAGCGGTGACAAAAACCACCAATACGCCATGCTCCGGTTCCTGTATGGCGGAAGGGAGGATTTCCATACAGCAACCACCGAAGCTCTGGTCCGTTTCCAGGCGTTCGTGGAAGAATTTGGCTTTCCGGTAGAGCCGGCAAGGACCTGGGCTGTCTACGACATCCTGGAAGAAGCCATCCGGGCCTTTGGCTTATGCGGGGAGGGCGACGGGTACCTGCTGTACCTGCTGGATTTGGCCCATGAGGTAGGCCAGCGCCACGACCCTTCCATTGCCCGATTCCTGGAATACTGGGAAACCCATGAAGACAAGTTGAGTGTTGCAGCCCCCGAGGGGCAGCAGGCAGTTAGGCTTATGACCATCCATAAAGCCAAAGGGCTGGAATTTCCAGTGGTGATCTACCCCTTTGCCGACACCCAGATCTATTTTGAACAGCGGCCGAAGGTGTGGTTGGAGGTTCCGGCCCCGGAATTCGCCGGTTTCCCTTACTTGCAACTCTCCAAACGGCAAGAGATGGAGCGGTACGGCCCCGAAGCCAGGGAAGCCTATCTGCAGGAACGGGAGCGGCTGGAACTCGATGCCTTCAACGTCCTTTATGTGGCCCAGACCCGGGCCGCCGAAGCCCTCTATGTCTTTACCCGCCAACGCAGCCGAAGCGCCAGCAGTCCGATGTCCGATTACGGATCATTGTACCAATCCTACCTGGAAGCGGCAGGGCTATGGGAAGCCGGCCGGCAGGTATACACCTTCGGGCAACTGCAGCCGGGACCCCGCCCGACCGTTACCATGGGTCGGGAGACTTTGTCGCTAACGCCTGGCCCGCCTGGCCGCAAACGCCTGAACCTGGTTACCCGGGCAGCCAGTCTTTGGGAAACCGAAGCGGGCAGTGCCATCAGTTATGGAAACCTCATCCACCTGGCCCTGAGCCGGGTTACCGTTTACCAGGACGTACCGGGGGTAGTTGCCCAACTGGTGGAGGAAGGGATGCTGGAGCTTACAGAGCTGGAACCGGTAACCACCATCTTGAAACGCGTAACGGAACACCCCGACCTGAAATCCTATTTCGGGCCTATGGCAACCTGCTATGCCGAACGCGATATAATCGCGGAAAATGGGCTAATTTTACGCCCCGACCGCCTGGTCCTGATCCAGGGGGAAGCCGTGGTCCTGGATTACAAGACCGGAGGGCCTCGCCCCGAGCACAGGGAACAACTGGCCCGGTATGTCCGGGAGGTTTCCCAATTGGGATTGGGCCGTGCAAGTGGCATCCTCATTTATATCGATCCCACAGGCGTAAACCTTGATTATCTTTAACACCTATCAATAACGGATATGTACGGAAGTATTAAATCGCATTTGGAAAAAGAACTGGAAGACATCCGGGAAGCCGGGCTCTTCAAGGAAGAACGCATTATCACTTCCCCCCAGGGGCCGGTGATCCGGGTCTCTACCGGGCAGGAAGTTCTCAATTTCTGCGCGAATAACTATCTGGGACTCTCCTCCCACCCCGAAGTCGTCCAGGCCGCCAAGGACACCCTGGACAGCCACGGATTCGGCATGTCTTCCGTCCGGTTTATCTGCGGTACCCAGGATATCCATAAAAAACTCGAGCAGACCATTGCCGGGTTCTACGGGACCGAAGACACCATCCTCTACGCAGCGGCCTTTGACGCCAACGGGGGTGTTTTTGAACCCCTGCTGGGCCCTCAGGACGCGATAATCTCAGACGAACTCAACCACGCCTCCATCATAGACGGGGTCCGGTTGTGCAAGGCCATGCGATACCGGTATAAAAATGCCGATATGGCAGACCTGGAAGCCCAACTCAAGAAAGCCAATGAAGACGGGGCCCGCTTTAAAGTCATTGTGACCGACGGGGTTTTCTCCATGGACGGGTTGGTCGCCCCCCTGGACGCGATCTGCGACCTGGCCGAGGCCTACGATGCCCTGGTGATGATAGACGAGTGCCACGCCACCGGTTTTATCGGGGAAACAGGCATCGGTACCCTGGAAGAGAAGGGGGTGCTGGGCCGCATCGACATTATTACAGGCACCTTGGGCAAAGCCCTGGGCGGCGCAATGGGAGGGTATACCACCGGGAAAAAGGAAATCATCGAAATGCTGCGGCAGCGCTCCCGGCCGTACCTGTTTTCCAATAGTCTGGCCCCGGCCATTGTGGGGGCCTCCATAAAGGTCTTTGAATTGCTGGGGCGCGACCGTTCCCTGAAGGCGCGTCTGGATGAGAATACCGCCTACTTCAAAACGGAGATGAAGGCGGCAGGGTTCGATATTATCGACGGGGACTCGGCCATTGTACCGGTAATGCTGTACGATGCCAAACTCTCCCAGGAAATGGCCCGCAGGCTCCTGGATAAGGGGATTTACGTGATCGGGTTCTTCTATCCGGTAGTCCCCAAGGGCAAGGCCCGCATCCGCGTGCAGTTGTCGGCCGCCCACACCCGGGAACACCTGGACAAGGCCATCGCTGCATTTAAGGAAGTCGGAAGGGCCCTGGATGTGATATAAGCCCCGGAATCCGGGCCTTTGAGCGTCGAAAAAAATGGAGTTTTGATTTTGTTAATAATATTTAACAACTTACATTTGCCTCTGATAAACACTTAAACTTAAAAATTTGGACATGAAACAGCTTAGCAGAATATTGGTTGTTGGCCTGCTTGTTCTTGGGTTTAACAACATTCAAGCTCAGGACGAAAACAATCCCTGGCAAGTGAGCCTTGGTGTAAACGCCATTGACGTTTACCCTACCAATGCTTCTAACGCCTCTTATCCGACGGGAACGCTTTTCAGTGAGTACTTCAATGTGAACGACCACTGGAACATCCTCCCCTCCATTTCCTATGTATCCCTTTCCCGTTACGTAGGCGACGGATTCTCCGTTGGAGTCCGCGGATCTCTGAACCGCATCTCCAAACTGGGAGACGTTGAAGTAGATGACCTGTCTCACTACGCTGTTGACGGTACCATCAAGTACAACCTTCTGAAAGGAACCAAACTGGATCCTTTTGTTGAGTTCGGTGGTGGTTACACCTGGGTAGACGAGATCGGTGCCGGAACCGTTAACGGTGGTATCGGGCTGAACTACTGGTTTACCGACTTCATCGGCCTTACTGTACAAACTCAATACAAGCACGCCTTCGAAGATTACGGAGTGCGTCACTTCCAACACCTTGCCGGTATTTCCATCCGCTTCGGAGGAACTGATACCGATGGTGACGGCATCTACGACAAAGACGATGCCTGCCCGGAAGTTGCCGGTCTGGAAGCTTTCAACGGTTGTCCTGATGCCGACGGCGATGGTATCGAAGATTCCAAGGACAGCTGCCCGAACGAGCCCGGATCCAAAGAAATGAACGGATGCCCCGATTCTGATGGAGACGGTGTTGCCGACAAAGACGATGCCTGCCCGAACGAAGCTGGTCTGGCTGCTCTTTCCGGATGCCCCGATGCCGATGGCGACGGTGTAGCCGATAAAGACGACGAGTGCCCGAGCGAAGCCGGTCCTGCTGAAAACAATGGTTGCCCCTGGCCGGACAGCGACGGAGACGGCGTACTTGACAAAGACGATCAGTGTCCTGACGTAGCCGGTACCGTAGCCAACAACGGTTGCCCGGAAGTAACTGAAGAAGTTCAGAAACAACTGAACGACTACGCTCGCACCATCCTGTTCGACACTGGTAAAGCTTCTCTGAAACCTGAAACTACCCGCGTATTCGTAGATATCATCCGTATCCTGAACGAATACCCGACCGCTCGTTTCACTGTGGAAGGCCATACCGACAGCCAAGGTAGCAACGCTACTAACCAACGTCTGTCTGAGCAACGTGCCAACGCTGTTCGCGACTTCCTGATCGAAGAAGGAGTTGACGCTTCCAGGTTGCAAGCCATCGGTTACGGTGAAGACCGCCCGATTGCCTCTAACAACACCCGCGCCGGACGTACTCAAAACCGTCGCGTAGAGATCAACCTGATCAAATAATAAGGATAACACTCTTTCCTTGAAGAAAGCCCCGGCAGAATTGCCGGGGCTTTTTTATTTTTAGCTCATGGAGTCCTTCCTGAATTCTGTTCTGGATGCATACCCGGACTGGAAAGCCCATCCGGAAAAAGTCTCGTTTGTCCTGCCCAGCAAACGGGCTGGCTTTTTCCTGCGCCATGCTATGGCGCAAAAGGCAGGTAAAGCGCTCCTGGCCCCCGAGATCTGGAGCATTGAATCCCTGGTCTCCCACATTGCAGGAATGCGCTATGTCCCACCCCTGCATGCAGTCTTCCACCTCTACGAAGCCTACCTGGACACCCCGGGAGGCGAAAAGGAATCCTTTTATGATTTTGCCAAATGGGCCCCCACTCTGCTGCAGGATTTCAATGAAACAGACCGCTATCTGGTAGACGCGGAAGCACTTTTCGAACACCTGGCCGCCCTGAAGGAACTCCGAAACTGGCTGCCGGATGGGGAAACCACCGACATGATAGAGCGCAGGACCGCCTTCTGGAAATCCCTGCAGGACATTTACTACCGTTTCAGGGAGTCCCTGGCAGAAACCGGGATGGGATATCAGGGACAGGTATACCGGAAAGCGTTAGAGACCCTCCCTGAGTTCCTCCGCGACCACCCGCACCATTATGTCTTTTTGGGTTTCAATGCCTTGAATACGGCTGAAAACCGCCTTATTCAGCAGATACTGGAGCAGGGAATGGGATCCGTATACTGGGATGCCGATTCCCACTATCTGGAAGACCCTGTTCACGACGCCGGGCACTTCATGCGCCGGTACCAGAAGGAATGGCCAGCCCTTGCCGGGGAATTGAAAGGATCCGGGTCCTATCTGAGCCAGGAAAAGAAAATCCGCCTGATTGGTTTACCAAAGGCCGTGGCTCAGGCCCGGTATTGTGGCAAGATCTTAACCGATATACAACGCCAGGACCCTGGACGCCTGAACCGGACTGCCGTGGTTCTGGGAGATGAAACCCTCCTGGGACCGCTGTTGCACAGCATCCCGGAAGAAATCCCATCTGTAAATATCACCATGGGATATCCCATAAAAAACAGCCCCCTGGCTCAGCTCTTCCGGCAGTTATTCGAACTGTGGTCTACAGTTAATGAACGGGGGTGGAGTATACACCCCGTATTGGAGCTGCTTTCCAATCCTTTTCTTCGCAAATGGTTTGCTGCTTGCGGATTCCAACCCGGGCAAGCCCGGGCCAGAGCCCTTGAGGAAAATATCTTCCGCACCAGCACAGCCAAACTGGAGGACATGGGAGTCCCGACTTCGGTCTCAGAGGTACTTTTCGGGCTGGAACATCCCTCTCCAATGGACTGTATTAAGGCTTCAAGGCGTTTGATCCTGGCCCTGAAAGTCGTATATCAAAAAGATTCAGACCGGGAAGGCCTGGAATATCTCCGTCACTTTTTTACGCTGTTTAACCAACTAGAAGGCCTCTGCAGCAAGCATCCGTATATCGGGAGCCTGCAGGCCCTCCAACTGTTATTTGAACAGATCCTCTCGGACCAGCAAGTAGACTTCCAGGGGGAGCCCCTGGACGGGTTGCAGATTATGGGAATGCTCGAAAGCCGGAATCTGGATTTTGAAACCGTTATCCTGACCCATGTAAATGAAGGCATCCTCCCTTCCGGGAAGGCCCATGGATCCTTTATCCCCTTTGAGGTAAAGAAGACCTTTGGCCTGCCTACCTACAAGGAAAAAGATGCCGTGTACACCTATCACTTCTACCGGCTGCTGCAACGCGCCAAAGAGGTCTATATCTGTTATAATACGGAGCCGGATGTACTGGAGGGAGGGGAACCGAGTCGTTTTATTGAACAACTCCGGACCGATCCCGTTTTATCCCGCTATGTTCAGGAAACCACAGGGGTCCCGGAACTGGCTACTCCCCCAGCTGAACCCCTTCAAATACCTAAAGACCAGGGGCTCATGGCGCGCCTGGCAGAGATGGGTGAGTCCGGGTTTTCCCCAACCTCGCTCTCCCGTTTTATCCTCGACCCCCTGGAATTCTACAAAAGAAACGTCCTTCGGATTTCTGAATCCGAAATCCTGGAAGAGCACCTCGCCGCCAACACCTTCGGAAACGTCCTGCACCAGGCACTGGAGGCGCTTTTCCTGCCCTGGAAGTCGAAAGTCCTGGATGTCCCTGCGGTGGAGGAGATGCTAAGAAAAGCCCCGGGATACCTGGAAGCTGCCCTGTCCGATCAGTTGCTTAAGGGGGCCGCTGCTCAGGGGAAAAACCTGATCGCCCTTAAGGTATTGCAACAGCAGGCCAACCAATTCCTAAAGCAGGAGCTGCATCTAGTGAAACACCATGAAGTCCGTGTCCTGGATGTTGAGGCAGAACTGAAAAAACCCCTCCTGATCCCTGCCCTGGGCAAAGAAGTATACCTTAAAGGAACCATAGACCGCATTGAATCTGTGGATGGGGAGGTCCGGATTATCGATTACAAGAGTGGCGCCGTAAGCCCAGCCGACCTCCGCACCTGCAACATGGAGGAGGTGGTATCGGACCCCAAGCGCTCCAAGGCTTTTCAGCTGTTGTGTTACGCCTGGCTCTACAGCCGGGACAACCCGGTATTCCCATACAGGGCAGGCATTGTCTCCTTTCGCAACCTGAGTCTGGGAAGGCAGTGGTTTGGGGTGCGGGCAGGCGGTAAAAAACCGGATGAAGCCCTGGGGCCCGAGCAGGTCAAGGCCTTTGAAGAGGTACTCCAAAACCTGATTGCCGAAATCTATTCCCCTGAGCTGATACTGGCTACCCCGGAACCCTGAGGCAGGTTATTTCCTGTCCGGACGGGTGGGGCGCACTTCGATCTTGCTGGGCAGGGTACGCGGGTGCATTTTCAGTAAATCCCAGACTAATTCTCCTATATCCTCAGGCTGAATCTTCCATGCATCCTTCTCTCCGGGTTCGTTATTGTTAAAATGGGAAGCCACAGAGCCCGGCATAATGGTGGACACTTTGATGTCATAAGGGCGAAGGTCCAGCATGGCCGCCTGGGTGAAGCCAACCACCCCGAACTTGGTTGCATTGTACCCTGCGCCGGAGGCAAAAAAATTGGTGCCTGCCAGGCTGGCCACTGTGATATAGTACCCCCTCGACTCCTTTAAAGCCGGCAAAGTCGCTTTAAGCGTATGGAATACCCCTGTAAGGTTAGTGCCGATCATCTCCCCCCATTGCTTTTCCGATAAGGCGTCAACCGGGGCGAAATGCCCCACCCCAGCATTGGCTATAACAACATCGAGCTGCCCCCACCGGTACAGAATGGCCTTAACCGCCTCCATTTCATCTTCCAGTTGTGTCACGTCCGAGACCACGCCCATGGCGCGCTCCCGGTCCAGGGAGTCTACAGCGGCCTTTACCCCCGCTTCATTGCGCCCGCTGATTGCCACCCGCATCCCCCGGTCCAGCAATACACGAGCGATACCATATCCGATGCCCTTGGACCCTCCTGTGATATAGGCCACCTTATCCTTCAATGCTTCCATAAACTCAAATTGATTCTTAATCCTACAAGATACTACATGGCCGACAGTCCGGAAAAACACCTCACAAAAATGCTTCTGTATTTTTTGGTATTTGCATAAAATCCGTAAATTTGCCGTCTAGTTTCTGGGGGATTAGCTCAGCTGGCTAGAGCGCTTGCATGGCATGCAAGAGGTCACCGGTTCGACTCCGGTATTCTCCACTGATCAAGCGCAATTTTCATTGCGCGAATTAGAAACAAGAAAAACCGCCGAGTATCACTCGAGCGGTTTTTTGTTTTCTAAGGCGCCCATGCCTAAAGGCAAGGAAAAGGCAATGAAAATTGCATTTGCAGGACTGGAGTTCACCGGAGCTGCGAAGCGACTCCGGTCACCGTTTCCGACGTTTTTTTGTTTTGAGCGCCTGAGCTTAAGCGAAGCAATTTCTTCACCTTGCATTTGCAGGACTGGAGTTAACCGGAGCTGCAAAGCGACTCAGGTTATATCAATCTCCTTATTCCCTCAGTATTTCCATGCATTACACCATCACTTGAAGTGCCTTATGCCATCCCCCCATGGGGGAAGCTACCCCCCGAAAGC
Source organism: Robiginitalea sediminis (assembly GCF_002198115.1). GTDB lineage: Bacteria > Bacteroidota > Bacteroidia > Flavobacteriales > Flavobacteriaceae > Robiginitalea > Robiginitalea sediminis. Next base: position 436,806 of record NZ_NGNR01000001.1, read on the forward strand.
AAGATAATCCCTTATCCTGCAAAGGGCGATCAGTACTTCTTCACACTAAGTACAAGCACCGGAATCCGAACCGAAAACTCCGATTTGCGGATGGTGTTCTTCTCCCAAAGGGTGGAAAAGAAACCCCTCTTACGCCGGAAAACGCAAAGTAAATCCGGTTTATGGGATTGGAAGTGCTCCAACACCCCCAGATAGGTGCTGGCCTGTTCGGTCATGGTCACCTGAGAGGCCATATCCATAAGGGCTGTATCTATTTTAAGGTCATCATCCGTGTAATTCGGCGTCTTGACCATAAGCAGGTTAACCTTGGAACCAAACTTACGCTGGATCTGCATCAGGGGGTTAAGGATTCGTTTCCGCTTCAGGATTCCAGACCTGAACGCCGTCAGGATTGAGGTGTAGGGCTCAAATCGCACCCCCCTGGGGACGATCAGGGTAGGGATATCCGTCCGTTTGATAATCTTTCCGGATGTGTTCCCCAGGTAAAGTTCCTCATCGATCTCCACACTCCTGGGGGCCATAATAATGAGGTCTATCCCTAGTTCCTTCTCCAGTTCCTTAAGGCCATCCACAATGTCACCTGTGTAAGTGGCAATCTTGATCTCCACCTTCCCCGGGTCTACCCCGGCAATAACCTCCCTGAGGCGCTCCTGGCTGCTCTCGATAAACTTTTCCTTGATATTCTTCAAATCCCCGGCCCGGGAACCGACGTTAAGGACTTCCATTACATAAATCCCAGCCCCGAAAGCCGATGCAAAATCTACCGCATATTGCAGGGTTTCATGGGCGTGCTCGGGGTTTCCGACAGGAACAAGTATGTTTTTCATAAGAAGGCTGGTATGGATTATTATCTAAATTTACGCAAAAATGCGCCAGTCCTATGATCCGTGCCGCAAAGGTAAATGAAATCCCACGCATTCTCGATTTTACGCAGGCATGCGGAGCGGCTATGAGGGCAAGGGGCATCTTCCAGTGGACCCCGGAATACCCTTCCCGCTATGCCTTTGCCCAGGACATTAAGCGGGGGGAACTATGGGTCTACGAACAGGAGGGGCAGGTTATCGGGACCGTCGTGTTGTCTTCACAAATGGACGAAGAGTACCAGCACGTCAGGTGGCTTACGGAGAACCGGGCTAACCGTTATATCCACCGGTTAGCGGTAGACCCGGCCTTCCAGGGCAGGGGCATCGCGCAGGCACTGATGGATTTCGCAGAAACCCGCGCTGCTGCGGAAGGGGCTGTGTCCATCCGCCTGGATACCTTCAGCCGAAATAGCCGCAATCAGCATTTCTACGAGCAACGGGGGTACACCCGTTTAGGAGCCGTCTATTTTCCACTCCAGAGCCCATACCCCTTTTACTGCTACGAACGAATTGTAACCCCTTAAGGCGTGAGTAACCCCCCCAGCACCAAAGCGATTAACCGGTTGGCCATCCCTGCCATTTTTGCGGGAATCGCCGAACCGGTCTTGAGCATCACCGACACGGCCATAGTGGGCAATATCCCGGAAAACGGCCTGGAATCGCTAGCCGCCGCAGGCATTGTGGGTTCCTTCCTCTCGATGCTGATCTGGATCCTGGGACAAACCCGTTCCGCCATTTCCGCGATTGTCTCACAGTACCTTGGCGCGGGAAAACGCGAAGACATCAGGAGCCTCCCTGCCCAAGCCATTTACCTGAACATAAGCCTGAGCGTGCTCATCCTGTTGGCTACACTCCCCTTCAGCAGCCAAATTTTTCAGTGGCTCAATGCCAGCGGGACCATACTGGAATATTGTATTTCCTACTATGGGATCCGGGTTTGGGGGTTCCCCCTTACCCTGTTCACCTTTGCCGTGATGGGGGTATTCCAGGGGCTGCAAAACACCCTTTGGCCCATGTCCATTGCCCTGACGGGAACGGTGATCAACATCGTCCTGGATTTTGCATTGGTTTACGGGGTCGATGGGTTCCTGCCAGCCATGTATTTGGAAGGCGCAGCCTGGGCCAGCCTGATTGCCCAGGGCTGTATGGCGGTCATGGCTGTTGTCCTGTTGGTGAAAAACACAGATATCCCATTGCGCTTAACCCTGCCCTTCCATCCGGAAATGCGCCGGTTGGTCGGGATGGTCCTCAACCTGTTTGTCAGGACCCTATCCCTTAATGTTGCCTTGCTTTTTGCTGTACGCGAAGCCACTGCCATGGGGGATCGCTATATAGGGGCCCATACCATTGCCGTAAACCTGTGGCTGTTTGCCGCCTTCTTCATCGATGGGTATTCTGCCGCAGGGAAGATCCTCGGGGGGCGGTTCCTGGGGGCCAGGGACTACGATCAACTCTGGAACCTGGCACGCAAAACGCTGCGCTTTGGGTGGGTAGTCTGCGCCGTCCTCATGGGGGCCGGAGCCCTTTTCTATTATTCCATTGGGAGGTTGTTCTCTTCCGACCCTGCGGTACTCGAGGCATTTTACGGGATTTTCTTTGTGGTTATCCTGGGAATGCCCGTCAATGCCATCGCCTTTATCTACGATGGGCTGTACAAGGGTATGGGGAAGATGCGGTTGTTGCGCAACGTGCTGCTGGCCGCAACCTTTCTGGGGTTCCTCCCCGTGCTTTACCTGGGCGTTTATTTGGACTGGAAGCTCTACGGGGTCTGGGCGGCCTTTACGGTGTGGATGGCAATCCGCGGTGGTGCCCTGGTGTGGAACTTCAGGTCCAGATTTCGCCCCCTCTTGCAAAAGGCATAACTTTGGAAAAAAAGCATGCCCACCACCCGACCACAAGGCAGTCTCTATACCCGGATTGAAGGCGCCCTGGCGATCCTTGAATTCGGCCACCCCTCCAGCAATGCGATGAATTCGGACCTGCTGGGCAGGTTGGAACGCGAATTAAAGGCATTGGGCGAAAACCCGGACATTGCGGTAATCCTACTCCGTTCGGAAGGGGATCGGGCCTTTTGTGCCGGTGCTTCTTTCGACGAATTGCTGGCCGTGAGCACAGCCCAGCAGAGCCGGGAATTCTTCAGTGGGTTTGCCCGGGTGATCCTCGCTATGAAATCCTGCGGAAAACCTATAGTAACCCTGGTACAGGGCAAAGCCGTTGGCGGGGGCGTAGGCCTTATTGCTGCCTCGGACTATGCCCTGGCTTCCGAAGCTGCCTCGGTGCGCCTCTCCGAGTTGGGGATTGGCATTGCCCCGTTGGTGATTGCCCCTGCCGTGGAACGCAAAGCCGGGGCAAGTGGCCTGGCCGAATTGGCCCTGGCGCCCCGGGAATGGAAGAGCGCCTATTGGGCCAGGGAAAAAGGGTTGTATGCCCGCGTTTTTGAATCCCAGAAAGAACTGGTAAAGGAAGGGGAAGCCTTCGCCCTGGAACTGGCCACCTACGCCCCGGAAGCCCTGCACCAACTCAAGGCAGCCCTTTGGGAAGGAACCCAAGGGTGGGACACCCTTCTTTTCGAAAGGGCAGAACAAACGGGAAAACTGGCTTTGAGCCCTCAAACCCAGGAAAAACTCAAGGCCTTCAAGTCCAAAAAGTAACGCAACCGCTTAGTGGGTCTTCAGCCACCCCGTGAGGCTCAACCTGGGGCGTCTGGAGGGCTTTACCTCATGTTCCAGGGTATGGCTTTCCAGCAAGACCAACTGCCCGGGAAGCGGGTCTATTTCAATGGCTGTTTCTTCCTGTCCTTCCTGTCGGTAAATGACCAACTGCCCCCCATCCTCCCGGGTCCAGTCCGGGGGGTTCAGGTAGGTGATGACCGAGAGCCTGCGGCGGTCGTCGTTGCGAAAGACATCCAGATGCCTTTTATAGCATGTCTGAGGAGGGTAAAGCGCATAGTGGAACTCAGCCCCTGCAATACCCATAAAACACGTGCGGTTCAGGTATGCTGACAACCGGTCAATCTCGGTAAAAAAGGCCTGTTCCGGTGCTTGCAAATCGCTGCGGTTGAGCCAGTGGATGAAATCCCCCCGAATCCCGGAACGGACCTGCTCATTGAGATGGTTCCCAATGGCGGCCTTCTTGAACTGGTCCTGCTCATAGCGGGCTGTAAGTAAGCTCCGCAAGGCTTCGGTCAGGGTTTCGGAAAGATATCCCGGCACTACACTATACTGCCGGTCCATCAAATCCGAAATGATCTTTTCGAACTGAGCATCGGGCGTAAAGCCCACCTGCTCAAAAAGTTCCTCGGACATGCAATCGTAAAAAAAGCGGCTAAAAGTAATCCAAAAACCCCTACCTCCGACATAATTTCTACTTTTGCAGGGATAGCATTACCTATGTCCAAAATTCGCATTACCAAAGAATTCACTTTCGAGACCGGGCATGCCCTTTTCGGGTACGACGGCAAGTGCCGCAATGTGCACGGGCACAGCTACCACCTCTCGGTTACCGTTATCGGGACCCCAATAAGCCAGGAAGGGCACAAAAAACTGGGAATGGTGGTAGATTTCGGAGACCTGAAGGCCATTGTGAAAGAGGAGATTGTAGACCCCTTCGACCACGCTACGGTTTTCAATGGAACGACCCCTCATGTGGCCCTGGCCCGTACCCTGGAAAAGGAAGGGCACAAGGTTATCCTGGCCGATTACCAGCCAACCAGCGAGAATATGGTCATCGATTTTGCCGAGCGCATTAAAGGGCGCCTGCCGGGCCACATCCAACTCCATTCCATCCGACTCCGGGAAACGGGGACGGCTTACGCCGAGTGGCACGCCAGTGACAACCCCTGATTCCTGCCCGCATGAACCGAATTGAAATCCCACCAGGCAAAAAAGTCTTCTTCGCCAGCGACAACCACCTGGGGGCGCCGAACCAGACCCTTAGCCTGCCGCGGGAAAAGAAATTCGTGAAATGGCTGGAAGCCATAGAAAATGAAGCTGCGGCTATTTTTTTATTGGGGGACCTCTTCGATTTCTGGTTCGAATACAAAACGGTAGTGCCCAAAGGCTTTACCAGGACCCTTGGGGCCCTGGCCCGTCTGGCCGACTCCGGGGTGCCGGTCTATTATTTTGTGGGGAACCACGACCTCTGGATGCACGGGTACTTCCAGGAAGAACTGGGGATTCCCGTATACCATAAGCCCCAGGTCTTCGAGCTTGGGGGGAAGACCTTTTTCATTGGCCATGGCGATGGCCTGGGACCCGGGGACAAGGGTTTTAAGCGGATGAAAAAAGTCTTTACAAACCCTGTGGCCAAGTGGTTTTTCCGATGGCTGCACCCAGATATCGGCGTCCGCCTGGGGCACTACTTTTCCGTAAAAAACCGGATGATCTCCGGGGACGACGATGTCCGCTTTTTAGGTGAGGAAAATGAATGGCTGGTACAATACGCGAAAAGAAAGCTGGAGCAACAACATTACGACTATTTCGTATTTGGCCACAGGCACCTGCCCCTGGAAATCCCCTTATCGGATTCCTCCACCTACTACAACACGGGGGATTGGATTAGCCATTTTACCTATGGCAGCTTCGACGGGGATACCTTCAGCCTGGATACCCTGAAGCCCTAGTCGTCCGAAACCGGGCGGATATCCTTCACCTTCAGCTGGATTTCCTTTCTGCCCTGCCAGTGGTTCTCTTCCAGGGAGAATGCCGCTTCGAAGGCATGGCCCCTTTTGATATACTCCAACTGGCTGGCCAGGCCAAAGCCGATTCCCCCGAAAGGCCCGGCGTCATCCTGGGTAACCGCCAGTTTTAAATGTGCCCCGTCAGACCCTACTGCCCGGGCATATCCGGTGTCATGCAAGGGGCCCGCACTGAAAACGGGGTTGGGGTTCCCCGGGCCAAACGGGGCAAACTGCCTGAGGATTCGCAGGAACTTGGGGGTGGCCTGCGCCAGGTTCAGCGGCATGTCGATCTGGAGTTGCGGCAACAGGGATTCCGGGGCAATGGTTGCGGCCACCTCTGCTTCGAAACGGGCCTTAAACTCTTCGTAGCGGGAGGGCTCGAGAGTAAGCCCTGCTGCATAGGTGTGCCCCCCGAATTGCTCCAGGCAATCCGAGCAGGCCTCCAAGGCTGCGTAGACGTCAAACCCGCGTACCGAACGTGCAGACCCGGCCAGCTTCCCGCCGCTTCGGGTCAGCACCAGGGTGGGCCGGTAATGGGCTTCTATCAGGCGGGAGGCGACAATTCCGATAACCCCTTTGTGCCAGTGGTCCCGGCAAACTACCGTGGCACTTCTGTCCTGCACGCCTTCCGCCTGGATCAGGGCCAGGGCCTCTTCCGTGATGGTTTGTTCCATTTCCCTGCGGGAAGCGTTTAAGGTGTCGATAGCAGCTGCCTGCTGCTGCGCTTTCCGCACATCGGTTTCCATAAGTAGGCATACGGCATCCTCCCCATGGCGCATACGCCCGGCGGCATTGATTCTGGGGGCGATATGGAAAACGAGGTCCGAGACTTCATAGCGGTGTTTATCGCGGGACTGGAGCATGGCGCGGATACCCGGCCTGGGGTGGGAATTGATCACCTCCAATCCGTAATACGCCAGGATCCGGTTTTCCCCGGTAATGGGGACGATATCGGCCCCAATGGCCGTAGCCACCAGGTCCAGGTACGGCTTCAACCCCTGCAGGTCTCCCCCGGCCCGGCTTTCCAGGGCCTGGATCAGTTTAAATCCTACCCCGCACCCGCAAAGTTCCTTATAGGGGTACGGGCAGTCTTCACGCTTCGGGTCCAGGACTGCTATGGCATCCGGGAGTTCTGGGCCAGGCCTGTGGTGGTCGCAGATAATCAGGTCAATGCTTCTGGACGCGGCATAGCGTGCATGGTCCAGGGCCTTTACCCCACAGTCCAGGGCTATGATAAGACCCATTTCGTTGTCTGCGGCAAAATCGATCCCCGCCTGTGAGAGGCCATAGCCTTCGGTATACCGGTCCGGGATATAGGTGGCCACAGCGCCCCCCCGGGTTTGCAGGTAACTGGCCATTAAGGCCACGGCCGTGGTCCCATCCACATCGTAATCCCCAAAAACCAGGATGCGCTCCCCCTGGTCCAGGGCGGCTTCCACCCGGGTTACGGCGGCGTCCATGTCCCGCATCAGGAAGGGGTTGTGCAGGTCCTCCAGGGCGGGCCTGAAAAACAACCGGGCCTGCTCGAAAGAGGAGATGCCGCGCTGCACCAGCAACCGCGCGACTAAAGGCGGTACTTGTAATGCCGTGGCCAGTTCGGTTACTGCCGATTGCTCAGGTTCTGGCCTGTAAATCCATTGCATGGCACAAAGGTAAGGGTGTAGGCGGAAAGATGGCTGCAGGGGAGGAGGTTACTCCTGGTGGAAATAGGTTTCGAACTCCAATTCGGCAAAGTCGCGGAACATGCGGATCACCCCGCAGTATTTCTCCACAGAGAGGTTTACGGCCCGCTGCAGTTTGGCTTCGTTCAGGTCAACCCCCGCAAAATGGTAGGCGACCCGCACATGGGTATAGGTTTGGGGTTGGGATTCGGAAAGGGTTCCGGTTAGTTCCACCCTGAAATCCGATACCTCCAATTTCATTTTTCGGATCATCGAGGCAATATCGAGGGCAGAACACCCCGCAAGGGAGCTAAGCATCAGGGCCTTTGGCCGGAGTCCGTCCCCTTCGCCCCCATCCTCGGGGCTTGCATCTATCCGGAACGTCTTTCCGGAGGGGTTGGTGCTTTCAAAAGCCATATTCCCCAGCCAGCGCAGGGAGATCTCATTGGTGGCTGCCATAAATTTTGTTTCTTATGCCCGTCAAAAGTACAATAAATTCAACCTATTATGGCCCTGGTAGACCCACTAGACCCCAATGCAGACCCTGAAACCGCCCAACTGGCAACCTTCTTTAATGAAACCCTGGGGTTCTGCCCCAACTCTGTGCTGACCATGCAGCGCAGGCCGGCCATATCGAAGGCCTTTATCAACCTGAACAAAGCTGTAATGGCCAACGAGGGAAGGGTAACCTCAGCCCTGAAACGTATGATTGCCTGGGTAAGCAGCAACGCAACGGGGTGCCGGTATTGCCAGGCACACGCCATCCGGGCCGCCGAGAGATACGGGGCCGAGGCAGAACAACTGGATAACATTTGGGAATACAGAACCCACCCGGCGTTCTCAGAAGCCGAAAGGGCAGCCCTGGATTTTTCCCTGGCGGCTTCCCAGGTACCCAACGCCGTGGATGAGCAGATCAAAGCCCGGCTGTATCAACACTGGGACGAAGGGGAAATTGTGGAAATGCTTGGGGTGATATCCCTTTTCGGGTACCTGAACCGCTGGAACGACTCCATGGGGACCCACATAGAAGCAGGTGCCGTGGAAAGCGGGGAAAAATACCTCGGCAAATACGGGTGGGAAAAAGGTAAACACAGCGGCTAAGAGCCTATAACAACCATCTCATGGCCTCCAGGGTCAGCATCCCCCAGAACGTCCCGGTAGCCATGCTAAGGATGGCCAGCAGGACGGCATGCGGCATCCATTCCCGCCTGTAGGCAGCCGTTACTGCCGGGGCTGTGGCAATGCCGCCCACATTAGCCATACTGGCAATGGGAACCCAGGCTACGTGCAGGCGCAACAGGCGAGCAACTCCCAGCATCACCAGGAAGTGGCTCACCAGCCAGACCGAAAGAAAAACCAGGAACCCAGCTTCAAACCGAAGGGATTCCAGCCGAAGGCGGAAACCCAAGATAGCCATGACGCAGAGGATGGCCACACCCCCCACGCGGAGGGCAAAGCCCCTGTCCCATCCTTTAACAAAGTGCCCCAAAAGGAACCCGGCTACGGAGAGGGCCACCACCTGCAGGGCAAACCGGTCCGACAGGACCTGGGCAGCCAGGATAATGCCCGCCGCCATCAGGAAGGTGAGTACCTGGTTGGCCGAGGCACCTTCCTCCTCTTCTATTTCCGGGGGAGGGGCCGAATCGGAAATCCGCAGCCACCGGTTGAGGACATCACTACGGCGGATCCCCTGGAACATAAGGATGGTCCACAGGTTCACCAAAAGGGCATCGAGGACCAGGACCGACAAAAAGACCGCTTCCGGGCATCCCGAGAGTTCTTTGAGCACCAGCTGGCTGGTACTCCCGCCTATCCAGCTGCCGACTACAGGCGGGACCCCCAACCAGTACTCCGGATCTGAAAATAGCCGGGCCTGGGGAGCGAACAGCGCCATAGCCCCCAGGACCAAAATGGGAAAAAGGGCAATCCAGGCAGAGCCCGAAAAAAAGAGGGCCACCGGCCGCCATCCTACTACCCTGAGCTTCCCCACCGACAGGCTGCCCATTACCATGACGATGGCCAGGGGGATAAAAACCTTCCGGCTCCAATCGTGGATCCCGTCTTGTGAAAAGTCCCAACCCATGAAACCGCAAAGGACTGCAGGCAGGAGATAGGCAAGCAAAATGGCAGGAATCCAGTTAAATACCCGCCTGAGCCAGGGTTGGGGCAGGCGCTCCAACCACATGACCACCAGCACGGTAAGCAGGAAAACAACCCAGGGGATCATGGTTGGTCGCCCGGGGCTTCAATACCCAGGTGCAGGATGCGCGCGCCGTTTTCCGCCGCAGGGTTCGTGGAGCGACCAATCACCACCCCGGCCTGGGGGGCAGTATACCGGCGAATCTCCCGGCCGAAGGGGTCGCGTAAGACAGCAATAGGTTCGCCCTGGGTAAGTCGCTCCCCCAGAGGGGCCAGGACTTCCAGCATCCCACCCTGGTCGGTATAGATCCAATACGAGCGGATGCAAACAATGGGTTGGGGTGCCTCCTCCAAAACGCCTGGGAGCATATCCAGGATGCGCATCGCCTGCAAGAGGCCTGCCGCACCCCTCCGGATCATGTCCGGCTGAAAGACCTGCGGGTCCCCGAGTTCCACAGTAAATCCCGGGATGCCGCGGGCCGCTGCCGCAGCCCGGAAAGTCCCGCCCGTTTGGGTCCCCGCAGATGCCTCCTTACTGTTGAGGACAATATCGGCGCCAAAGGACACAGCGACCCGGGCCAGCGTGTCATGTGCCAGGTCGGCGCGCAGATACAGGGTGTTTTCCCGCCCGAAACTCGCCGTGTGCAGGTCCGCCAGATAATCCAGGTGGGGCAGCAAAGCAGTGGTCAGGGTATAGGCCGTTTGCTGGGACCGGTTCCCGTTTCCCTTACCCGGGAAAGCCCTGTTGAGGTCCGTCCCGTCCGGGTGCTCTCTCTGGTGACGGGCAATACCCCCGGGGTTCATCCCCGGGACCGCGAGTACCGTACCCGAAAGGTTTTTCGGGTCCAGGGTTGCAGCCAGTTCCTGTATCACCCGGATGCCATTGAGTTCATTCCCATGGGTGGCGGCCACAACCCCCAATACCGGGCCGGGTTTTACTCCACGAACCAGGATAACAGGCACGCTTTCGGGCCTGCCCTGGGTGTCCTGCCCAATCCGCAACCAGTAATGGGAAATAGTGCCCGGCAAGGCATGGGCCATGGGAACACTGTCTACCAGGGGGGTCGCTTCAGACTGGGGCCGGGCTACCGGTGCCAGGCTCAGGCAGGCCAATAGCAAAAGGAATGGGGTTTTCATCTGCGATAGGTTCTGTACCCCAGCAAAATACACCAATTTTAAATGTAAAAAACAGGATGGTAAAAACGGGGGGCTAGGCCCCTGCCAGGACCACCACCAACTCGCCTTTGGGGGCACGCCCTTTAAAGTGTTTTAAGACTTCTTCCAGGCTTCCCCGTATGGTTTCCTCATAGAGTTTGGTGAGTTCCCGGCTCACGGAAACCTGGCGCTCCGGGCCAAACACTTCGATAAAGTGCTCCAGGGTCTTGAGGAGTTTGTGCGGGGATTCATAGAACACCATGGTCCTGGTTTCCCCTGCCAGTTGATCCAGGCGGGTTTTCCGGCCTTTTTTGACCGGGAGGAACCCTTCAAAGACAAAACGGTCCGAAGGCAGACCACTGTTGACAAGGGCCGGGATAAGGGCCGTTGCCCCGGGAAGGCACTCCACGGCCACCCCGCTTTTAAGGCACTCGCGCACCAGCAAAAACCCGGGGTCTGAAATGCCGGGCGTCCCGGCATCGGAGATAAGGGCCAGGGTGGCCCCCGCAGCCAACTCCCCCACCACCTGGTCTACCACCTTATGTTCGTTGTGCATGTGGAAGGAGCGCATGGGGGTCCCCACCTGGTAGTGCTTGAGCAGTTTCCCGCTGGTTCGGGTGTCCTCGGCCAGGATTACGTCGGCTTCCCGAAGCACTTCCAGGGCTCGGAGGGTGATGTCCGAAAGGTTTCCGATAGGGGTGGGTACCAGGTAGAGTTTTCCTCGCTCCATAGGCTAAAAAATAAGGCCGATCCCGGTAAGGGAAATCGGCCTCCTCATTCTTATAAGGTGAAGGCTCAGGAGAAACGGCGCTCAATAAGCTCCATAAACCGCTGCTGATAGGCTTCCTTGCCTTCCCAGTTGTATTTTGGTTTGACCTGCTTTTCGATGTAGGCTACGGACTGCTCCAGGGAGTCCATCCCGTTGAGGTCGCCCACCACCTCACCGAAGGCATCTGCCTGCTCATCGAAGAGGTGTTTTACAAATGCCAGGCGGTCGTTCAGGCCCACGGTGAGCTCCCGGGTCGTAAGGGTGTCGTTTAGCGATTTTGCCGTAGCGCCCTTCACTGCCGGCTCCACCTTGGGGGCCGCAACGTCCCGCTGGCTCTTGATGAACTCCGTGTTCCCGATAAGCCGGCTCAGCACTTCCTCGAGCTCCTCCCCCCCGGGCATTTCAGAAACCATGTGTTTGATGGTATCGATCCCCGGCACGATAATATCCTCTTCGTGGGGGTTCGATTCCGGCACCTGTTTGTTTTCCCTCAGCACAGCGGTGGCCATATGCTCAAATTTGGAGGCCACAACACTCTTGGTCACATCCAGTTCCACGTCGTTGAGTTTCTCTTCAATGAACGTCAGCACTGTTAATTTCTCATACAGCAGGCGGGCCCGATGGTGCAAATCCGGCAGCTCTGTCAACCCCTTACCGGATAGGATGTCCTGGGACAGCTTAACCAGTTCCTCTTTCAACTTCTGTTTCATGGCATTTTTGGATGAACCCTCGGGAGAAGGCTTGGTTTTTTAATACTTTTACAAGGCCGTATACCGATAACGGGAATCGGCCTTACTTTCGTCTAAATTTACAAAATGTTTCTCGAAAACACTGTTAACCACGAAGAACAGTTCGGATGGATCGAAGTGATCTGCGGGTCCATGTTTTCGGGAAAAACCGAAGAGCTGATCCGCCGCTTGCGCCGGGCGCAGTTTGCCCGGCAGAAGGTAGAGATCTTCAAGCCCATGGTAGACACCCGCTACCACGAGGAAATGGTGGTGTCGCACGACGAAAACGAGATTCGCTCCACCCCGGTTCCCGCAGCTGCCAATATCCGGCTCCTGGCAGACGACTGCCACGTGGTGGGAATAGACGAGGCCCAGTTTTTCGACGACGAGATCGTAACGGTCTGCAACGACCTGGCCAACAGGGGTATCCGGGTGGTGGTTGCCGGCCTCGACATGGATTTCAAGGGCAATCCCTTCGGGCCCATGCCTGCCCTGATGGCCACAGCCGAGTACGTCACCAAGGTACACGCCATCTGCACACGTACGGGCAACCTGGCCCATTACAGCTTTCGGAAATCCCGGAACGAGCGCCTGGTACTCCTGGGAGAGACAGACCAATACGAACCCCTCAGCCGGGCAGCTTTCTACAAGGCGCAACTCACGGATAAAATCAGGGACCTGGAGGTAGACGGGGCCGAAATCATCCCTCCCAAAAAAGCGAAAGATGCCTGAAAGCCGGGGTACGGTACTGGAAATACATCTCGGCGCACTGGCACACAACTACCGGGAACTCCGCGCCCGCATCCGTCCGGAAACCCGCTTTCTTGGCGTGGTCAAAGCCTACGGGTACGGGAGCGATGCTGCGGCTATTGCCCGCAAACTGGAAGCCCTGGGGGCCGACTACCTGGGGGTGGCCTTTACGGACGAAGGGGTCTATCTCCGGCAACAGGGAATCCGCCTTCCCATCCTGGTACTGCACCCGCAACCCGGGGACCTGGGCACCCTGATTCCACACTGCCTGGAGCCCAGCCTCTACAGCCCGCGTATCCTGGAGCGCTTCCTGCAAGTGGCAGCTGCTTCGGGGCAGGAAGACTACCCGGTGCACCTGAAGTTCAACACCGGCCTGAACCGTTTGGGTTTCAAGGCCGAAGACCTGCCAGCCCTGGCCGAGACCCTGCGCGGGTCCCGTAACCTGATAGTCCGTTCTGTATTTTCCCACCTGGCCGCCTCGGACGACCCCGGGGAGGCCGACTTTACACGGGGGCAGATTCAGGCGTTCGAAGAGATCGTTTCAGCGGTGCGGTCGGAAGTGCCGGGGGCCCCGTTCTTCCACCTGCTCAATACCTCGGGGGTGCTGAATTACCCGGAGTCGCAATGGGATATGGTGCGGTGCGGTATTGGCCTTTACGGCTATTCCAACGACCCGAAAACCGATGCCCGTCTCAGGCCGGTGGCCCGTCTGTTAACCCGTATTTCGCAAATCCACGACGTGGCACCCGGGGAATGGGTGGGGTACAACAAAGGGTTCCAGGCCGGAGAGGCCCGAAGGACCGCCACCCTGCCGATAGGCCATGCAGACGGTATCGGCCGGATCTATGGCCAGGGAGCCGGTCAGGTCCTGATAGGTGGAAAAACCGCCCCGATTCTGGGCAATGTCTGTATGGATATGACCATGGTGGATGTTACCGGGATCTCCTGCAGGGAGGGGGATGAAGTAGAATTCTTCGGGGATGTCCGTTCCGCAGAGGCGTTTGCTGCCGGGGCAGGGACCATCTCCTATGAACTGCTCTCCGGCTTGTCCCGCAGGGTACCCCGGGAGATTATCCCCGAATAGGCATAGACAAGATTCAGGCTTTTTTCCTACATTGGGGGTTAATAACCATTAAACGCTAAAACCAATGCTTAAAGAATTCAAGAACTTTATCATGACCGGCAATGTTATTGACCTTGCCGTTGCCGTAATCCTGGCCGGCGCTGTTGGCCTTGTGGTGAACGGTTTTGTCAACGACATCATGATGCCCATCGTGGGCTATTTTGCCGGAGGAATGGATTTTGCCGATATGAAACTTGTCCTTTCCGAGGCTGTGGTAGCTGCAGACGGGACTGTGGAAACCCCGGAAAGTGCCGTCCGTTATGGCGCCTGGATCAATTCCCTGATCAACCTTGTCATTGTGGGCTTTGTCCTGTTTATGATTGTCAAGTCGTACAACAAGGTGCGCAAGAAAGAAGAACCGGCCCCGGAACCGCCCAAGGGCCCTACCCAGGAGGAATTGCTCGCAGAAATCCGCGACCTGCTGAAGAAGTAAAAATTCGCCCGGCTAGTGGTCCGGGAACCGCTACACCACTACGTTTAACCCTAAAACCGTCCTGGCCCAACCAGGGCGGTTCTTTTTTAGTGTTTGTTATAAATATTACAATTTGTTGAATTTATAAGTATTGTTGCCTTTCGGCTTGTCCGAAACCCGGGGCGGGCTTACCTTTACCCCCTTAAATTACACCTATGAAAGTTGCCGTGGTAGGTGCCACCGGGATGGTAGGCGCCGTAATGTTAAGAGTCCTTGAGGAACGCGATTTCCCTATGGACGAGCTATTGTTGGTCGCTTCCGAACGCTCTGTGGGCAAAACCCTTCCGTTCCGCGGGGAGGAGATTGCAGTGATTGGCCTGGAGGAGGCAGTATCCCGCCGTCCGGACATCGCCATTTTTTCGGCGGGGGGCGACACCTCCCTGGAATGGGCGCCGAAATTCGCCGCTGTCGGTACCACGGTTATCGATAATTCATCGGCCTGGCGGATGGACCCTGACAAAAAGCTCGTGGTCCCGGAGATTAACGCCCACACCCTGGGCAGGGACGACAAAATCATCGCCAACCCCAATTGCTCTACCATCCAGCTGGTGATGGTCCTGGCACCCCTGCACCGGAAATACCAGATGAAGCGGGTAGTGGTCTCCACCTATCAATCCGTTTCAGGCACAGGGGTTAAGGCGGTCCGGCAACTGGACAATGAAATTGCCGGGGTAGAAGGCGAGCGTGCCTACCCCCACCCCATTAACCGCAATGCCCTGCCCCATTGCGACGTATTCCTGGAAAACGGCTACACCAAGGAGGAAATGAAACTGGCCCGTGAGCCCCAGAAAATCCTGGACGACCGCACCTTTTCGGTTACCGCAACCGCGGTGCGCATCCCCACTTCAGGGGGGCACTCGGAATCGGTCAATATCGAATTCCACAACGATTTCGACCTGGCAGAAGTCCGGGACATCCTGGCAGGGACACCGGGGGTTGTCCTGCAGGACAACCCTTCGGAAAACCTGTACCCCATGCCGGTAACGGCCCATGACCGGGACGAGGTCTTTGTAGGGCGTATCCGCCGGGACGAAACGCAACGCAATTCCCTGAACCTGTGGATCGTGGCAGATAACCTCCGCAAGGGAGCGGCCACCAACGCCATCCAGATCGCGGAATACCTGCTGGCCCAGAACCTGGTCTGAGTTTCCCAATCCAATCCATGAGCAGCCGCCGGACATCCGGCGGCTGTTTTTGTCGTATTTTTGACGGACTAAAATGTCCGAATCATGAAGCGCCTTTTTCTTCTGGCCGGCCCGGCACTGATCCTGTCGGCCTGTATGAATCAAAATTCCCAACCCATGGATATTGCCTACCCCGAAACGGCTAAAGTAGATACTGCAGACACCTATTTCGGTCAGGAGGTTCCCGACCCCTACCGCTGGCTCGAAGACGACCGCAGCCCGGAAACCGAGGCCTGGGTACGCAGCCAGAACGCCGTTACCTTTGGGTTTCTGGACCGAATCCCCTACCGGGAGGACCTTCGCAAAAGGCTGGAAACCCTTTGGAATTACGAAAAGTTGGGCACCCCGTTTAAAGAGGGTGGTTACACATATTTCTATAAAAACGACGGGCTGCAGAACCAGTATGTGCTCTATCGGAAAGCCTCTGAGGACAGCCCGGAGGAGGTATTCCTGGACCCGAACACCTTTTCGGAGGATGGCACGACGTCCCTGGCGGGCCTGAGCTTCACCAAAGACGGGAGCATGGTGGCCTATTCCATTTCCGAAGGGGGGAGCGACTGGCGTAAGATTATTGTGATGGATGCCGGGAGCCGCGAAATTGTGGAAGACACCCTGGTAGATGTAAAATTCAGCGGCATTTCCTGGAAAGGAAACGAAGGCTTCTATTACTCCAGCTACGACAAACCCAAAGGCAGCGAACTCTCTGCCAAAACCGACCAGCATAAGGTGTATTTCCACCGCTTGGGGCTGCCCCAGGCCCAGGACCAGTTGGTCTATGGCGGAACGGAATCGGAAAAGCACCGTTATGTAGGGGCCCGGGTTACCGAAGACCAGCAGTACCTGGTCCTGTCTGCCTCCAACACCACCTCGGGCAACAAACTCCTGCTGATGGACCTCAATGCCCCGGAAAAAGGCTTTGTCCCCATTGTAGACCATGAGGAATCCGACAGTTATATCATAGACAATGTGGGATCCAAACTCTACATCGTCACCAACATGGATGCCCCGAACCAAAAAATCGTAACGGCTGATGCCTCACAACCGGAGCCTGAGCACTGGGTGGACTTTATCCCGGAAACCGAGCACGTGCTGAGCCCGGGCACCGGGGGCGGATACTTTTTTGCCGAATACATGGTAGATGCCATCTCCAAGGTCTTGCAGTACGATTACGACGGCAACCTGGTCCGCGAGGTACCCCTGCCGGGCGTGGGCAGTGCTAACGGCTTCGGGGGCAAGAAAGAAGAGAAGGAATTTTACTTCTATTTCACGAACTACAGCACCCCAGGCTCCTCCTATAAATACAACGTGGAAACCGGGCAGTACGAGCTGTACTGGAAACCGGAGATCGATTTCGATGCGGAAGCCTATGTCTCCGAACAGGTCTTCTATACCTCTAAAGACGGGACCCGCATCCCCATGATCATCACCTATAAAAAAGGGGTAGAGCGCAATGGCAAAAACCCCACCATCCTTTACGGGTACGGGGGCTTTAACGTGAGTCTCACCCCGAGTTTCAGCACCTCCAACGCCGTGTGGCTGGAGCAGGGCGGCATCTATGCCGTCCCGAATATCCGGGGCGGGGGCGAATACGGGAAGAAATGGCACGACGCCGGCACCCAGATGCAAAAACAAAACGTCTTCGACGATTTCATCGCTGCAGCAGAATACCTGATTGAACAGGGGTACACCTCTTCCGAGTACCTGGCCATCCGCGGCGGATCCAACGGCGGGCTGCTGGTGGGCGCGGTAATGACGCAGCGGCCGGACCTGATGCGGGTAGCCCTGCCGGCTGTAGGGGTCCTGGATATGCTGCGCTACCACACCTTTACTGCTGGGGCCGGATGGTCCTACGACTACGGCACCTCTGAAGACAGCCCGGAAATGTTCGAATACCTGAAGGGGTATTCCCCCCTGCACAATCTGAAGGAAGGGACGGCCTACCCCGCCACCCTGGTGACCACTGCGGACCATGACGACCGCGTCGTACCGGCCCACAGTTTTAAGTTTGCCGCCACCCTGCAGGAAAAACACGGTGGAGACAGCCCGGTGCTGATCCGAATTGAAACCAATGCGGGCCACGGGGCGGGAACCCCAATTAGCAAGACCATTGAACAGTATGCGGATCTCTTTGGGTTCACTTTTTACAATATGGGATTCGAACAACTCCCGAACCCGGCAGCGCTGAAGGAATTTAAAGACTGATCCCCCCAAATCCGTTTCAGCAGAGACCGATTTTATATCCTATGCTACAGGTAGACCAGGTTTCATTCGGTTACGACAATGCCCCGGTCCTGGAGGACATACAGTTCCATCTGGAGGCAGGGGAGCACCTGGCCGTGATGGGCGAAAGCGGATGCGGGAAAAGTACGCTTCTGAAACTCATCCATGGGGAACTCCCATTTGAACAGGGCAGCATCCGCTGGAAAGACCACGCCATCCTGGGGCCCGCCTTCAACCTGCTCCCCGGGGCCCCTTTTATGAAGTACCTGGCGCAGGATTTCGACCTGATGCCCTTTCTGAGTGTCTCAGAGAACATCCGAAAACACCTCAGCCTGAATGAGCCGGAGGCATCAGACCGGCGTGCGGAAGAACTTCTGGAGGTCATGGACCTGGCTCCTTACCGGGACCGGCAGGTCCGGTTCCTGAGCGGGGGCGAACAACAACGGGTAGCCCTGGCCCGGGTCCTGGCACAGAAACCGGAGCTGCTTTTGCTGGACGAGCCCTTCAGCCACATGGACCACTTCCGTAAAAACCAGATGCGGCAAGACCTCTTTGGCTGGCTCCGGAAGGAAGGCATTAGTTGCATTTGCGCCTCCCACGATTACAATGATGTGCTGCCCTTTGCCGACCGGATCATGGTCCTCAAGGCCGGGAAGATACTGGACCTGAGGCCTGCCCAGGAGATGTTCCAGCAGCCGGCAAGGCACTATACTGCTTCCCTGTTGGGCGATGCCAACCTCATCCCGGTACAGGTACTGAAATCCTACGCGACTACCACCCATCGGATCGTGGTCTATGCCCACGAACTCAAGGTCTCTGAAAAATCCGGATTTGGAGCAGAAGTCCTCCAGTCCTATTTCCTGGGCACGCATTTTCGGATCCAGGGGCGGTTAGAGGATGGTGGCAGTGACGTCTATTTCTACCATAGCGCCCCCCTGAAGGCCGGTAAGAAGGTGTTCCTGAACGTATCCCTGGAAACCATCAACAAGCGCCTGCCAATCTGACCTGCTACCCCAGCAGGAGCGAACAGAGCCAAACGCCGGTAGCAGCCGTAAGCCCAATGAGCATGGTGCCGCTGCCAAAAAGCCGGTACCCCGTTTTCACATCCATCCCGCTCATTTGGGTCACCACCCAGAAAAAACTGTCGTTTGCATGGGAAAATACCGAAGACCCGGCACCTAGGGCTACTACAGCCAGGGCCTTTCCGGTATCGGTATCCAGGCCCAGGGCGGGCATCAGGGGCAGCAGGATGGAAGCAGCTGTGATCAGGGCCACTGTAGAGGATCCCTGGGCGGTTTTCAGCGCGGCAGCCAACAGGAAGGGGAGCCAGATTCCCAGTTCGTACTGTGCCAGGCTCTGGCCCAGGGTCTCGGCAATGCCCGAGCGTTGCAAGACCGTGCCGAAAATACCGCCGGCACCGGTTATGAGGAGGATGGAAGCCGCACTCATAATGGCCTTCCCGACCCAGCCTCCTGAGGAGAGCATTTCCGAAGACAAACGGGCCGGAAGCAACAAGGAGAGCATCATCCCGATGAGCAGGGCAATTACCGGCTCCCCGAGAAAATCGACCAGTGCGATTATCCCTGTAATCTCGGTATCCCGGACCAGGGCAGATTTCAATACGATCAGCAGGATAGGGACCACAATGGGCAGGACGGATTTCAAAAACCCCGGAGGGCGGTGTGCCGGATGGGATGAAGGTACTTCAGCAGCCTCCTTTCCTGCATCCAGGGGGGTGCGCTGGGCGTACCTGCTGGCAAACAAAACCCCTGCTATCAGGGCGAGGAGGCTTATCGGGAAAGCGTAGAGGATTACCAGGCCCAGGTCTGCCCCCAGGATGCCGGCAGCCGCTATGGGCCCGGGGGTGGGCGGAACCAGGGTGTGGGAAACCATAAGGCCCAGGCCCAGGGCAATAGCTGCCCCTGCCAAACTGATGCCTGCCTTGCGGCTCAGACTTTTGGCAAGGGGATCGAGCAACATAAACCCGCTGTCGCAGAACACGGGGATGGAGACCACATACCCCAGGACTCCCATGGCCAGAGGGATGCGACGGCTTCCAATCCAGCGCAGCACCGTGGAGGCCAGGGTCCGTGCCCCACCACTGTGCTCCAGGAAGGCCCCTATGATCACCCCAAGGACAATTATGAGCCCGATTTTACCCAGGGTACCTCCAAACCCCTCATTTACAGCCAGGATAAGCGCCCGGGGCTCCATCCCCGATAGGATCCCATAGCAAAGGGAAACCCCCAACAGGGCAAGGAAAGGGTGCAACCGGAGTTTGGTGGTCAGGACGATGATTACGACAACGGCCAGGAGGAGGTACAGGAGTTCCATAGGGGTCGGGGTTGAGTCAGTAGTGCCCCTGTAATATCCGGAATTTGACGGGTTATGCCAAACCTCAGGCCTCTTCCAGGGCCAGTGCGGCGAGTTGTGTGCCCACTTCGCTGCCTATGGCAACCCCCATGCCCCCAAGCCGGACGCCGCAGCTTACACGGGCCGAGAGCCTACTGATGATGGGGCGCTTCTGGGGCCCCACCCCCATGATGCCGCTCCAGCGGCGCTCCACAATGGGGTTCTGGTCCGGGAGGATTACGGTTTCGAGGAGTTCCTCCAGGCGCTGCTGGATCAGCGTCGTCTGCCCGAAATTGGTGGTGGTTTCCCCTTCCTTGTCCAGGTTCCGCCCCCCGCCAAAGAGGACGCGATCTCCTACATTGCGGAAGTAATAATACCCCGCATCCAGGTGGAAACACCCGCGAATTTTCAGGTTGGGCATGGGGCGGGTAATCAGGACCTGTGCCCGAGCAGGCTTCAGTTCGAGGGAGGCCATTTCCCCTGCAAAGCCATTGGTGGCCAACAGGAGCTGGCGGGTCTGGAAGGAAAACCCGGGGGTTTGCACCTGTACCGCGTTCCCGGCATCCTCAAAAGCCAAAACCTCCAGGCCGCTCAGAACCTCTACTCCTTCTCGTCTGAGGAGGGACAGGAGGGCCTTCATGGTCTTCCCGGTATCGATCTGGCCCTCGTGGGGCTGGAGCACGAGCTGCGGCATGATCCCGGCCATACCAAAGGAATTGGGCCGGGTTTCGAAGGCATCTGCCCCGAAAACGGGCTTTAGCAGGGTATTAATCCGGGACATCTGGTCCAGGGCGGCTTCCTGCTGGGCCTTCCCGCCCTCTGGAAATACTTCATAGCCCCCCAGCTGCTGATACCCCAGGGCCGCATCCCCAAGTCGTTCCCGCAACAGGCGGATACCCCGGTAGCGCTGGGCCACAAGGGTAGCTACTTCGTCTTCGGAATGGGATTGGAGGTCCTCCAGAATCTCGGTAAGGCTGCCGAAACAGGCAAATCCGGCATTTTTGGTGCTCGCACCCTGGGGCAGGACCCCCCGCTCCAGGACCAGGACGCGGGCGCCGGGATCCTTCCTTTTGAGCTCCAGGGCACAAGAGAGGCCCGTTATCCCGCTGCCCACCACACAGTAGTCGACATCGGAAAACCAGGATGCGTATTCCCAGTGGCTGAGCTCCATAAAGGGTGAAATACAGGCTAGGCTTCGGCCTCGGGCTTCAGCTCAAAGTCCTCCATAAACTTGGTGGTATAGTTCCCCGCGAGATAGTCCGGGTGCTCCATGAGCTGCCGGTGGAAGGGGATGGTGGTCTTGATCCCCTCAATAACGAACTCGTCCAGGGCCCGCTTCATCTTGTTGATGGCCTCCTCCCGGGTCTGGGCCGTAGTGATGAGCTTGGCAATCATGGAGTCGTAGTTGGGGGGGATCACATATCCGCTGTAGACATGCGTATCGAGCCGCACCCCATGACCCCCTGGTGTATGCAGGGTGGTGATCCTTCCCGGGGAGGGACGGAAATCGTTATACGGGTCCTCGGCGTTAATACGGCACTCGATGGAATGCAGGTTAGGCGTATAGTTCTTCCCGGAAATAGGGACGCCTCCGGCTACAAGGATTTGTTCGCGGATCAGGTCGTAGTCTATCACCTGTTCGGTAATCGGGTGTTCTACCTGTATCCGGGTGTTCATCTCCATAAAGTAGAAATTCCGGTGCTTGTCCACCAGGAATTCCACAGTCCCTGCACCCTCGTACTTGATGTACTCCGCCGCCTTTACCGCAGCCTTGCCCATTTCATCCCGGAGCTTGTCCGTCATAAAGGGGGAAGGCGTTTCCTCGGTGAGTTTCTGGTGGCGTCGCTGGATGGAACAATCGCGCTCGGAAAGGTGACAAGCCTTCCCGAACTGGTCTCCGATAACCTGGATTTCGATATGGCGGGGTTCCTCGATAAGCTTTTCCATATACATCCCCCCGTTGCCAAAAGCGGCCTCGGCTTCCTTGACCGCACTCTCGAAATTCCTGGCCAGATCTTCCTCTTTCCAGATGGCGCGCATACCCTTTCCGCCACCTCCCGCAGTTGCCTTAATCATGACCGGGTACCCCATTTTCTTGGCCACTTTCCGGGCGTGGTCCAGGTCTTTGAGCAGGCCATCGGAGCCGGGGATGGTGGGAACGCCTGCTTCCTTCATGGTAGCTTTGGCCGTGGCCTTGTCCCCCATACGCTCAATCTGGTCGCCAGTAGCCCCGATGAACTTGATGTCGTGTTCGGCACAGATCCTGGAGAACTTCGCGTTCTCGGAGAGAAAACCGTACCCCGGGTGGATGGCATCCGCATTGGTGATTTCCGCGGCAGCGATAATGTTGGGGATCTTCAGGTAGGATTGGTTGCTGGGCGCCGGTCCGATACATACGGCTTCGTCTGCAAAACGCACGTGCAGGCTTTCCTCGTCTGCCTTGGAGTAAACGGCAACGGTCTTGATGCCCATCTCCTTACAGGTCCTAATGATGCGCAAAGCGATTTCGCCCCGGTTGGCGATCAGTATTTTCTTGAACATGATGCGTGTCTTGGCTGTTGTGATACAATCTATTCCCGAAGGGACGGGTCCCGCAGGCGCGAAGCCTAGGACGGGTCGATCAGGAAAAGGGGCTGGTCGAATTCCACCGGTGAAGAGTCCTCTACCAGGACTTTTACCACCTTGCCGGAAACTTCGGATTCGATGTCGTTAAAGAGCTTCATGGCCTCTATAACACAAAGTACGTCTCCCTTGGCGATGGTGTCCCCAACTTCCACGAAAGAAGGTTTGTCCGGGGCGGGCTTGCGGTAGAAGGTCCCGATAATGGGAGACTTGATGGTGATGTACTTGGAATCTTCCTCCTCTTTTTTGGGAGCAGCCGCTTCCGGGGCCGGGGCGGCAGGCGCCTGGGGCATGGGTGCGGCGGCAGGCATCCCCTGCGCCACGGGAACGTGCTGGACGATGGTGGTCTCGCCTTCCCTGCCTGTACCTCCCGTGCGGATAGTGATCTTGAGGTCCTCCGTTTCCAGCTTCACTTCGCTGGCTCCGGACTTGGCCACGAATTTGATCAGGCTCTGAATTTCTTTAATATCCATGGGTCTCGCTTTAGTTTGATGTTGTCAGTTAAGAATCATAGGCCCAGGTGAGGTAAATGGCTCCCCAGGTAAACCCACCGCCAAATGCGGCAAAAACAAGTTTATCTCCTTTCTTGAGTTGTTTCTCATAATCGTGGAGGAGCAGTGGCAAGGTAGCCGAAGTGGTATTGCCGTACTGCTCAATATTCATCATTACTTTGGAATGTTCCAGCCCCATACGGTTTGCTGTGGCGTCGATAATCCGCTTGTTGGCCTGGTGGGGGACCAGCCAGTTCACATCGTCGTGGTCCAGGTTATTGCGCTCCATGATCTTGGCGGCCACATCGGCCATGTTGCTCACGGCAAACTTGAAAACGGATTTCCCGTCCTGGTACACGAAGTGCTTCTTATCCCGTACCGTTTCCTCGGAAGCGGGCAGGATGCTGCCCCCGGCTTCAATTTTCAGGAATTCGCGGCCTTTTCCGTCGGAGCGCAGGTACTCGTCCTGCAGGCCATACCCCTCCTCGGAGGGCTCAAAAAGCACGGCGCCGGCACCGTCCCCGAAAATAATACAGGTGGTCCGGTCTTTATAGTCGATTATGGAAGACATCTTGTCTGCCCCAATGAGCAATACCTTTTTGTACCGGCCGGATTCGATATACCGGGCGGCCGAAGACATGCCATAGAGGAAGTTGGAACAGGCCGCCTGCATGTCGTAGGCAAAGGCATTGACCGCACCAATCTCGGCAGCCACATAGACGGCGGTTGAAGCAACCGGCATGTCAGGAGTGGCCGTTCCCACCAAAACCAGGTCGATTTCCGCGGGGTCCAGGTTGCGCTTGCGCAGCAGGTCTTCCGCCGCCTTGATAGCGAGGTAGGAGGTCCCCTTCCCCTCGTCTTTAAGGATGCGGCGCTCCTTGATGCCGGTGCGCGTGGTTATCCATTCGTCCGTGGTATCTACCATGGTTTCCAGAATGGAATTGGTCAGTTTGTAGTCCGGAACATATGCCCCTACAGCGGTAATCGCTGCCGTAATACTACTCATTACGTCGTTCGTTTTGGTGCAGAAACCTGCAAAAAGGCCTCAAAATTGGTGAAAATTAAGGATTATTTGGCACATTCTTCCCAAAAATCCCAGGCCTGCTGGAAACAGGCCATAAAAAAACTCCCACAACAGCGGCGGGAGTTTGGTTCGGTGTGCGTCGGGTTAGACCGCGGCCTCTCCGGTCTTGTCGACCAGGACCTGGCCCCTGTAGTACAGTTTCCCCTCGTGCCAATGCGCCCTGTGGAACAGGTGCACTTCCCCGGTTGCGGGATCCTTGGCAAGCGTGGGGGCAGCAGCCTTATAATGCGTGCGCCGCTTGTCCCTGCGCGTCTTGGAGGTTTTGCGTTTAGGATGTGCCATGCTCTATTGTTTTTTGTCCGTTAGTAAATTTCGTAAGGCGTCCCATCGGGGATCCGTTGTGTCCGTTTCTGATTCTCCGGCTTTGGGCTGCAGCTGTTGGAGCCGCTCGAGGACATCGCTTTTCAGCGATCCGTCGGCTACCCCGGGGTGGATGCGCCTAGAAGGGACGGCCAGCACCAGCATCTCATAGATATACTGGGCAATGTTCAGCTGGTGTTCCCCGTGGGGGAGTACCAGTACCTCGTCGTTCTCATCGTTATAGGCTTCCCCAAACTTCACGACAAGGTCCAAAGAACCGGCTACCGGCTGGTCGAAAGGCTCGTTGGTGAGGTCGCAGGCTACATTTACAGTGCCCTTTGCGCTCATTTCGAGCTCCAGCATGGTGTTCATCTTATCCAGGACAACGGCCACTTCAAGGTTGGCCCCGTTGAATTCCTCATACCCGAAAACCTCAAAGAACGCAGCATCAATATGATATTCAAACTGATGCTTCCCCAGCTTCAAACCTGAAAAAGGAATATCAAAATCCTTAATCTTCATCCTTCAATCCTTTCGCTTAGGGCCCGCAAAGATACCTTTTTTTTGCTAAACCCCAATAATTCAGAAAACTATTTCTCCCTATTCTTACCCTTTCCCCCGCGCTTGAGTCGCTGCTTCTGCAGCGGGTTGCTCGAGAGCTCCTCGAACTCGCTGCGGTGGCTGAAGATCTCCAGGGCGGTAAAAACCGCTTCGGTAAAGGAAGAGGGGTCTGCTACTCCCTTGCCGGCAATGTCGTAGGCCGTTCCGTGGTCCGGGGAGGTGCGCACCCGGGAAAGCCCGGCTGTAAAATTCACGCCCTTCCCGAAGGCCAGGGTCTTAAAGGGGATGAGGCCCTGGTCGTGGTACCCCGCCAGGACAGCATCGAAATTCCGGTAGTTGTCCGAGGCAAAGAAGGTGTCTGCCGCATAAGGCCCGAATACCAGGTGGCCTTCGGCCGCGAGTTTGGCCAGGGCTGGCTTCAGGACCTCTTCGTCTTCCCGGCCTATGACGCCCTCGTCCCCGCTGTGCGGATTTATCCCAAGTACGGCGATACGAGGCTTGCGCACCCCAAAATCCCGCACAAGGGAGTCCTCCATGGCTTTGAGCTTGGATGCAATCCGCTTCTGGGTGATAAGCCCGGGGGCATCCTTCACGGGCACATGGTCGGTCAGAAGGCCTACCCTGAGGTCTTCGCAAACCATAAACATCAGGCTCTCCCCGCCCAGTTCCTGAGCCAGGTAATCCGTATGCCCGGGAAAGGTGAAATCCTTGCTCTGTACATTTTTCTTGTTGATGGGGGCCGTTACCAGCACGTCGATATCGCCGTCTTTCAAAGACCGGACAGCGGCTTTAAGGGATTTAATGGCATAGGCGCCTCCCTGCTCGGTGGCCTTCCCTACTTCGATAAGCGGGTGGTCCTTCCATATATTCACCACATTCACCTTCCCGGGGATGGCAGCCGAGGCCTCCTGGACCCCCTGGAACTTGAAGCTGATACCCAGCTGCTGCATGAAGTGGGAAAGGGTCTTGCCCGAAGCGAAGATCACCGGGGTGCAGAAGTCCAGCATCCGGCTGTCTTCGAAGGTTTTCAGGATAATTTCACACCCAATCCCCCCCAGGTCTCCTATGGAAATGCCCAGTTTGGGCTTATGGTTTTCTTCCTGCATGAATACGTACCTTTGTAGGGCTTAATTCGGCATAAAAGTACTTAAATTCACTATACCATGTTTACCGGCATAATCGAATCGATGGGAGAGGTGGTGCGCCTGGACCGGGAAGGCACCAACCTGCACATCCGGGTAAAATCCGCCCTGGCAAACGAACTGAAAATAGACCAGAGCCTGGCACACAACGGGGTTTGTTTAACCGTGGTGGGCATCGAGGGGGACACCTACACCGTAACGGCTGTGGCCGAAACCCTCAAACGCTCCAATCTCGGAACACTCACCATGGGCAGCAAGGTAAACCTGGAACGGGCCATGGTCATGGGCGCT
This sequence comes from Robiginitalea sediminis, assembly GCF_002198115.1. Classification (GTDB taxonomy): domain Bacteria; phylum Bacteroidota; class Bacteroidia; order Flavobacteriales; family Flavobacteriaceae; genus Robiginitalea; species Robiginitalea sediminis. The sequence continues at coordinate 463,391 of NZ_NGNR01000001.1, forward strand.
CGGCTCGATGGGCACCTGGTTCAGGGGCATGTGGACCAAACCGCGACCTGTGTGCAAATCGATGAAGAAAACGGCAGCTGGGCCTTCCATTTCGAATACGATGCTGCGGGAGGGAACCGCACCATCCCGAAAGGCTCCATTACCGTAGACGGGGTAAGCCTGACGGTGGTAGACTCCCAAACCGGGCGCTTTAGTGTGGCCATCATCCCATACACCTACGAGCACACCCGCTTCGGGCACTACCAGGTTGGGGACCCGGTAAACCTGGAATTCGATATGATCGGGAAATACGTGGCTGCCCTGGTGGCGCCCCACCTACCTACACCTTGATAAAAATGCCTTTGCGGTACATCCACCAGCCTACCAGCAGGTAAAAGCCCATCACCGAGAGGGCGTATAGCAGGGAGGAAAGCTCCAGTGCCATAAAGTCATGGACATAAAGGGTGTTGAACAGCCACCCGTGGATGCTTTGGCCCTCCCCTACCTGGATCTGGTAAAACAGGCTGGTGACAAAACTGGAGAGGAAATATACCGTGATGGCGTTGGACCCGGCGTACCGGAAAATGCTGCCAAAAGATATTCCTTTTACGTCGGTAATGTAGTAGATCAGGCCCAGGACAAGGTTGGCCCAACCGGCAGTTACCAGCACAAAACTGCTGGTCCAAAGCGCCTTGTTAATGGGGAATACAAAATCCCAAAGGGTGCCCAGCACCAGGAGCCCAACCCCCATGAGCAGCATCTTGCGCAGCTTATCCTTGGTTTCCGACACCAGCAGCATCCCCGTGAATATGCCCAGGATGGAAGTGACGATGGAAGGCAGGGTGCTCAATAGCCCTTCCGGGTCGTAATCGTCCTTGTACATATGGGTGCCGAAGACATTCAAATCTATGTAGTTGGCCCAGTTATTGGCTGCCCGCTCGAAGGTCGGGGCCTGCCCGTCCAGTGGGATAAAGCCCATCCAGACCCAGTACCCGAGCAGGAGGGTAATGGCAATGCCCAGCAGGGTTTTCCAGTTGGTGTGGAGATACAGCAGGGCAGCGATTCCGAAAACCACCCCGATGCGCTGCAGGACCCCGGGGAACCGGATTTCGCTGAATGGCTCAAAAAACGGCCACTTCACGGTAAAGGCTCCCAGGAAAATCCCCAGGCCGATGAGCTTGAGCACGCGGACCCCGATTTTCTTGTACGTGGAGGCATCGGGCTGTTTGTTTCGATAGGCAAAAACAATGGATGTCCCTACGATAAACAGGAAAAAAGGGAACACTAGGTCCGTGGGGGTGTATCCGTGCCATTCCGCATGGAGGAAGGGCGCGTATACAGCCCGCCAGGTGCCGGGGGTGTTCACCAGAATCATCAGGGCAATGGTAAGACCCCGGAAGATGTCGACGGATAGGATGCGTTGTTTCATATGGTTATAGTATGTCTCCTTTGATTTCGTTCCAAACCCTTTTCAGCAGGATACCCGCAATAACAACGGCTACGGTAAGCCCCGTGGCCAGGCCATAGTTGCCGTAGATCCAGTTGCCGGTGGCAAACATGGCGCCGTAGACCAGCACACAGCCGATGAGCATGGCCAGGACCCCGTAGGGCACCGTCCATTTGGCGTCGGGCTCATCGAGTTCCACCTGGTCCTCCCGGGCTTCCTCCACAATCTTGCGCCAACCCGGGCCGCCGGGGCGGGTTTTCTTGTAAAACCGCCTGAGGGTTCCAGTGGTTTCCGGGGGCGTCACAAACGTAACGACCACCCAGACCACGGTGGTTATCAGGACCACCATGGGAAAGCGGCTCCAGCCGGGCAACACCCCTTCTATGGCCTGCCCTGCCGTATCTGTACCCCCAAACAATTGGGTCCCGACATCGGTCAGGTTAAAGAGCAGGGAGACAATCCCGGAAACGAACATGGCGGAAATCTCGCTCCAGGCATTGATCCGCCACCAGAACCAGCGAAGGATAAAGATAAGGCCCGTCCCCGCCCCGAACATGAGAATTATATCGAAGAGTTGCAGGGCGTTTTGCAGCACCAGGGCCAGCAAGGCGCTGAAGATCATCAGGACTACGGTTGTTATCCGCCCTACGGCAACGAGCTCCTTTTCGGAAGCCTCCTTCCGGATCTGCTGCTTGTAAAAGTCGTTTACCACATAGGAAGACCCCCAGTTCAGATGAGTGGATATGGTAGACATATAGGCCGCACCCAGGGATGCGAGCACAATACCCAGCAAGCCGCTGGGCAGTTTGGTTAGCATGGCGGAATAGGCCAGGTCGTTCCCAAGCTTGCTGGCTTCCACGTTGGGGAACGCCTCGTGGATGCTGGCCACGTCCGGGTAGATGACCAGGGAGGCCAGGGCCACCAGGATCCAGGGCCAGGGTCTCAGGGCGTAGTGCATGATATTGAAGAAGAAGGTCGCCCCTATGGCATGGCTTTCATTTTTGGCCGCCAGCATCCGCTGGGCAATATACCCCCCGCCCCCGGGTTCCCCCCCCGGGTACCAGGCACTCCACCATTGGACAGCCAGGGGAATAATCAGCAACCCTATCAGCGCTTCGGTATCGCTAAAGTCCGGTAATATGGAGAGTTTTCCCTTTACATTGGCATGGCTGATTAGCTCGCGGACCCCCCCTACCTCCGGGAGGTTTACCAGATATATGGCCGCCCCCACCGCGCCGGCAATGGCTACGAAAAACAGGACGAAGTCCGTATAGACTACCCCGCGAAACCCGCCCACGGCGCTGAATATCACGGTGATCACCCCACCGATAAGAACGGTTTCCACCGGTGAGAGCCCCAACATGACCTGCCCGATTTTGATGGCCGCCAGGGTTACGGCAGACATGGCCATAATGTTAAAGACGATTCCGAGGTATACAGACCTGAACCCGCGCAGGAAATGGGCGGGCTTCCCCCCGTACCGCAGGTCGTAAAATTCCATATCGGTGGCCACGTCGGAGCGCCTCCAGAGTTTGGCATAGACAAATACCGTGAGCAGGCCGGTAAGCAGAAAGGCCCACCAGACCCAGTTCCCGGCTACCCCGTTGCTGCGGACGATATCGGTGACCAGGTTTGGGGTGTCTGTGGAAAAGGTAGTAGCCACCATGGAAAACCCCAACAGCCACCACGGCATGCTCCGGCCCGAGAGGAAGTACTCGGTGGTATTCTTGCCGGATTGGCGGGAGACCATGATCCCGATGAGTAATACAATGCTGAAAAACCCTATAATCAGGGCGTAGTCGAGGGTACTGAGTTCCATGGTTTGGTTGGCTTAGGCACTAAAGATAATTTATTTTAAGATACCTTTGGAACGCCTATGCCCGCTGCCCTTTCCTTTGCCGAACTCTCCCTGACCGCCTGGTTGCTCGCGCTGGGGGCGGCTTTTATTCAAGGGCTATCCAAGTCCGGGATCAAAGGTACTGCCGTCCTCTCCGTAACCCTTATGGCCCTTGCCCTCGGGGCCCGTCAATCTACGGGGTTGCTGGTCCCCCTTCTGGTTTTCGGGGACATCTTCGCCGTAGTGTATTACCACCGCCACGCCCAGTGGAGGTATATCTGGAAGTTCCTGCCCTGGATGATCCTGGGGATCCTCATCGGGGTCTGGACGGGCAAGGACCTGCCCGAATCCGTTTTCAAGTGGGCTATGGCGGGGATTATCCTTATCAGCGTGGCCATGATGGCCTGGTGGGACCTGCGCAAAAGCCAGCGGGTACCGGGGCACTGGGCCTTCGCCGGGTTTGTGGGGACACTTGCGGGGTTTACCACCATGGTGGGCAATCTCGCGGGCGCCTTCTCCAATATTTATTTCCTGGCCATGCGACTGCCCAAAAACGCCTTTATCGGGACCGCGGCATGGCTTTTCCTGATCATCAACGTCTTTAAGCTCCCGTTCCATATTTTCGTTTGGGAAACCATCGATTTGGAGGTGCTCCACATCAACCTCTACCTCCTTCCGGCACTGCTGCTGGGGTTGCTCACAGGCATCTGGCTGGTGCGCTGCATCCGCGAACAGTTCTTCAGGCGCCTTATCCTGGTGCTTACGGCACTGGGAGCGGTCCTTATGTTGCTGCGCTAGGGCAGCAGTACCAGGGTAGCCAGTACCGGAAAATGGTCCGAAGGATAGCCTTTTTCCCGGGTTTCGCTCAGGGTGGCGAACCGGGAAACGCTGAGCCGGTCCCCACTGATAAAGATATAGTCGATCCTCCGGGTGGCCGGGGAAGTACAGTCGAACCCGTTAAAGGTCCCCGCCGGCCCATAAGCCGCTGCCCCTGCAGCCATAAAGGCGTCTGTCATAGACCCGGACAGGATTTGGATGGGCTCCGTCTCCGGCTCTAGGTTCAGGTCTCCGGTAAGGATGACCGGGAACCCCTCCCTATTTATCTCTTTGATTTTTGATCGGATCAGCTGTACGCTTTCCCGCCGGGCCTCCTGGCCGATATGGTCAAAATGGGTGTTGAACATAAGGAAACGACGCCCGGACGCCCGGTGCCGGAAGAAGCCGTAGGTGCAGATGCGGTTCAGAGCTGCATCCCACCCGCGGGAAGGGATCTCCGGGGTTTGTGAAAGCCAGAACGTCCCCTCCGAGAGTAGTTCCAGCCGATCGGTCCTGTAAAAAATTGCCGAGTATTCCCCCTCGTTCTCGCCGGCATCACGACCCTTGCCAAAGTAGGCATACTGCGGTAGCCCGCTGGCGATATCCGCCAGCTGGTGGGCCAGCCCCTCCTGGGTCCCTACCAAGTCCGGGGCATGATAGGCGATCTGGGAAACCAGGTGGGCCTTTCGGTTCCCCCAGGCATTTTCCCCGTCTGCGGGGTTGTCGAACCGGATGTTGTAAGACATCACCTGCAGCTCCTGGGATACGGCTATAAATGGCAGCACCAGTAATACCAGGGCAGCGGTCCTGTAACGCCATATGTTCTTCATGGTCATTTCGCGTCTTGTTTCCGATGTGAAAAAAGCCAGGGCAAAAGCTCCGGCTCGGCCAGGGCATAGTCCCAACTGTTGTGGTTGACCTGGTGGTAGAGGGTGAACCCTGGGCGGGCGCCGGCCTCAAAAAGGGCATTTACCATCTCCAGGGAATGGTCCGGGGCCACCACCTGGTCCACAGCCCCGTGGAAGACCCAGAGGGGGACCTTCCGGGCATAGCCGGAAACAGTCTCGGGAACCCCGGCCCCGCAAATAGGTATGGCGGCGGCAAACAAATCCGGCTTGCGGTGAAGCAGTTCGAAGGTGCCCATCCCCCCCATGGACAACCCCATCACGTAGATCCGCTGAGGGTCCACATAGGGAGACTCCCCGTAGGACTCCAGCAGGTTAATGACCAGGTCCAGGGACCGGGTCGGGCCCTTATCATATTGGAAGTCGAGACCTATAGGGTAGGAAGACCGGTCTATGGCCACCTGCGCCCAATAGTCGCCTTCCGCACATTGGGGGAAAAGCACGATGGCCGGATAGGCCCGGCGCCAAAGCGGCTGCATAAACAGCCCGCTGCCATACACCAGCTGGCGCTCGTTGTCTGAGCCGCGTTCCCCTCCTCCGTGGAGGAAGAGGACCAGGGGGTACTTTTGGGCAGGGTCAAAGCCTTCAGGCAACAATTTCCGGTACCTCAGGGTATCTGTGCCCACTACGTGGGTTTCCCTGCTGTAGGGGGAGGCGGGCTGGGCCATGGCCATGGCCATTCCCCCCAGCACCATGGTAAAACAAAGCCAGGCATTCCGTTTCATGTACAAAGGGTTAGGGTTAACCCCTACAAGATAGGGAATGCCTGGCTCGCTGCCAGACGGTAAAGCCCATTTTTCGCCTTAGTGCGGCAGTTTATCCCGGAGCAGGCCGTAGACAAAGGTGCCCAGGATGGCGGCAACAATCACCACCAGGATGGAAACATATCCCGCCCCCACCAGGGTAAACATCGGGCCGGGACAGGCCCCAGCCAGACCCCATCCCAGCCCAAAGAGCAGGCCGCCAATGGCATACCTGGGAATACTTTTATCCTTGGGTTCAAAGACAATGGGTTCTCCGTAAAAGGATTTGATCTTAAACCGTTTGATGGCCGCCACAATAATCACCCCAAGCCCTACTGCGGTCCCGATGATGCCATACATGTGGAAGGCGTCAAATTTGAACATTTCGTAAATCCGGAACCAGGAAGCGGCTTCCGATTTGAACATGGTGATCCCGAAAAGGATCCCTATCAGCAAATAACTAAGACTGCGCATTAGGAGAAGATTAGGGGGAATAACAAATAAATCATGATCATACCGCCGGCAAAAAACCCGATAACGGCAACCAGGGACGGCCATTGCAGGTTACTGAGGCCGGAGATGGCGTGTCCGGACGTGCATCCCCCGGCATAGCGGGCTCCGAAGCCCACCAAAAAGCCCCCAAGGGCAATCAGGCCAATACTTTTCCAGTTGGTCAGGCTCTCGGTTGCGTACAATTCCGTGGGCAGGTATGCCGCCCCGGCACTTTCAAACCCCAGGCCCTGCAGTTCCTGCACGGTGTTTGGGTTTATATGTACCGCTGCGTCTGCAGTAAGGAAGGTTGAAGCGAGAAACCCCCCGATGATGGCGCCGGCCACCACAATGAGGTTCCATTTCTGGCTCTTCCAGTCGAACTTAAAGAATTCCGATTGCTTGTCTGCCCCGCAGATGGTGCAAAGGGTCCTGAGGTTGGAAGACATTCCGAAGTTCTTGCCTACCAGCAACAACAGCAGCATGACAAAGGCAATGGCCGCGCCGGAAACATACCACGGCCAGGGTTCATAAATCCATTCCATTTCGATGGGATTAAATTGGGTTGATTATAAAGGCGGGGGGAGCTCCCCCCGCCCGGTTGGTTTTATCCGTGCCCTTGCTCAGACATCCTTGCCTTTCAGCATCTTGTTCCAATACAGGTAGGGCAGTCCGTATTTCTTGAGCATCCACAACCTCCAGAGTTCCTTGGAAGAATCCGAGATCATCATCATCTTCAGCTTGGGGTCCGGGGTGAAAGTGTTGTCGTAATCGAATTCGGCCAGGACCATTTTCCCGTAATCGGTAACAAGCGGGCAGGAAGAGTACCCGTTATAGGCCTTGGTGCCCAGGATATTGCGGGAGCGAAGGAGCTGGATATTATCCACGACCACGGGAACCTGCTTACGGATGGCCGCACCGGTTTTGGCAGTGGGCAACCCGGCTACATCGCCCAGGCTGAAAACGTTCGGGTATTTGGTATGCTGCAGGGTGTGTTTATCCACATCCACCCATTTGGATTCGTTTACCAGGGGGGAGTTACGGACACAGTCCGGGGCCACGGAAGGAGGGGCTGTGTGCAGGAAATCGTAGTGGATCCCCGTGAGGTTCCCATCGGTTTCGGTCTTGATGTCTTTGTGGTTGTGCTCATGCATGTGGTCGGCGAACTCATACCACGCAATGCGGTTGGGCCCGTCTATCTTGACCAGTTTATACCCGAACCGCAGGTTGATGTCCTTGCGGTCTACCACATCCAGGAGGGTTTTTTTAATTTCAGGCACCCCGAAAATAACTGTGCCGGGCGTGGCAAACACCACTTCGGTTTTATCGCGTACCCCGGATTTGCGGAAATAGCTTTCGGCCAGGTACATGATTTTCTGAGGGGCTCCTCCGCATTTGATCGGGGTGGTGGGCTGGGTGAAAAGGGCAGTCCCCCCTTTGAAGTTCTTCAACAGGTTCCAGGTATGAACCGGGTCGGTGTAATTGCTGCAAACCACATCTTTGTCCAAAACGGCCCCGAGGCCGGGTACCAGGCTCATATCGTAGACCAGGCCCGGGGCCACCACGAGATAATCGTAGGTGAGGTCCCCGCTGGAAGCGGTGCTTACGGTATTTTTCTCCGGATCGAACCCGGTGGCGGCATCCTTGATCCAGGTAGCGCCCTTGGGCATTACAGAGGCCATCGGGCGGGCGGTTTTATCGAAGTTGAATGTGCCGGCGCCCACCAGGGTCCAGGCCGGTTGGTAATAATGGGTGTCTGCAGGCTCTACAATGCCCACTTTCATCTTTTTATCCGCATTCAGAAGGTTCGCGGCGGTCATGATGCCACCTGTTCCCCCTCCGATAATTAAAACTTCATAATGAGTATCCATCGTTAGGTGTTTTTAGAACTCCACTAAATTACACAACCTGAAACCAATACTTTGTAACAATGGTTACAATGGCACCGATGTCAATAAAATTAGGGGGTTGCACCTTTTTCGCTGCGGATGGGGCCAGAGGGGTTTCCCTTTCCCCGGGCGCAGCAAATATTCCGGTTTGTAACATTGGTTACAAATTCAATTGCTGAAAAGCACTATGTTTAAAACCTTCTACCACGTATAACCTTTAAGGAATGGAAAGACGCAAATTCGTTCAGAGATCCGGGCTGGGTGCGCTCAGCGCCCTACTGGGCGCCGAGATTGTCTTCGGCAACCGCCTCCCGGAAGGCCTGCCCCTGCTGGGGTTGCAGGACCCGGACCCCTTTAAGATGTTCGGCAAAGACCCCCAAATGGTGGTCCTGAACGACAAACCCTGGAACATGGAGGCCCTGGCACACCTGCTGGATGACCCCATTACGCCCAACCGGTTTATGTTTATCAGGAACAACGGAAAAATCCCGGAATCCATAGACGTGGCCAACTGGACCCTCACCTTCGACGGGGAAGCGGTTCGGAGCCCGAAGACCTATACCCTGAATGATCTCAAATCCCGATTTCCACAACACACCTACCAGCTCACCCTGGAGTGTGGGGGGAACGGGCGGAGCGAATTTGACCCGCCTGCCAAGGGCAACCAATGGACGGTAGGGGCTGTTTCCTGCGCCGAGTGGACCGGGGTGCGCCTGAGCGACGTCCTGAAGGATGTGGGCATCACCGCCAACGCGGTGTATATTGGCTACCATGCGGCGGACACCCACCTCAGCGGCGACCCCACCAAGGAACCCATCTCCCGGGGCATTCCCATAGACAAGGCCATGCAGGAGGAAACCCTCCTCGCCTTTAAAATGAACGGGGAGGACATCCCGCTGGCCCACGGGCACCCGTTGCGCCTGGTGGTCGGCGGCTGGCCTGCCTCCACCTCTGGGAAATGGCTCACCGGGATCAGCGTGCGGGACCGGGTCCACGACGGTGAAAAAATGACCGGGTCTTCCTATCGCGTCCCCTGCGAAACGGTTGCTCCCGGAGAAAAAGTTGCCGATGAGGATATGTGCATCATAGAATCCATGCCCGTTAAATCCTTGATTACCTCTCCCAAAACAGGGGCAACCCTGCCCCTGGGCCGCAGCCTGTCCTTCCGGGGGCATGCCTGGGCCGGGGACCTGCAAGTGTCGCGGGTGGATTATTCCATAGACTTTGGCAGCACCTGGAAGTCCTGCAATCTGGAGCAACCGGCAAACCGCCTGGCCTGGCAACATTTTTCAGGCACCGCTTCCTTCCCCAAGAAAGGCTACTACGAACTGTGGGTGCGGGCCACCGATAGCAACGGCAAGGCACAACCCATGGTACTCCCGGGTTGGAACCCCAAAGGGTACCTGAACAACGCCTGCCACCGAATCGCCCTAAAAATCACCTGATGGAGCCCGAACACGATTTTCATAAAAGCGCCCGGGCAGTATCGGGCTTGCTGGCCATGATCTTCGGGTTTTTCCTGGTCATTGCAGCCGTGTTGCTGTATGTCATGATAGACCCCGGCATGACGGCCTTCCGTTCCGAACCGGAACTGGCACAACAGCAAGCCGCCCCGCCTGCGGAGGACGATTTTGACAAGGTGGAGGACGGGATTCACGTCCGCACGGGCTTTGTGGCGGAAGAAGGCTATATGACTGTGGTAAACAACTGCACCAACTGCCACTCGGCCCTGCTGGTGACCCAGAACCGCATGTCCCGGGAGAGCTGGGAAGCCACCATCCGGTGGATGCAACAGACCCAGAACCTCTGGGACCTGGGCAAGAACGAAGAAATTATCCTGAACTACCTGGCCACCTACTACGCCCCGGAAAAGAAAGGGCGGAGGCAAAACCTTCAAGATATAGAATGGTATGTTCTGGAGAATTAGCATAGGGCTGCTCGCCGCGTTCACTTTGGCCTGCAAAGGTCCTTCAGGACCGGAACCGGGTACAGAGCCACAGGCCGTTTCCGGGCCTGAGGCCTACGCCGTGCCCGAAGCCCTCGTGGAGGCCAGCCAACTGCAATCCCTTCTGGGAAAGGAACATATAGTGGTGGTCGACTTCCGCAAACGGGAGGACTTCGACAAGGGGCACATCCCCGGAGCCATCCCTATGTGGCGCTCCGATATCGAAGCGGCCGAAAGCCCAATCCCGGGCATGATGGCATCCGCCCCTGAAATGGAGGCCCTCTTTTCCCGCCTGGGCATCCACCCGGCAGACACCCTCCTGGTTTACGACGACCAGGCCTGCTGTGACGCGGCCCGGCTCTGGTGGGTCCTTCAGGTCTATGGCCACGGCAAAGTCAGGCTGCTTAACGGAGGCCTGCATGCCTGGCAGGAGGCAGGCGGGGCACTGACGGCGGACTATCCGCCGCGGCCCGCTTCCCAATTCCGGTTTGAAGGGTCCGGGAACCCCGGGTTACGAATCGGCAAGGAAGAACTGCACCAGAACCTGGGAACCCCAGGGTTTATCGTCATCGATTCCCGCTCGGCGGAAGAGTACAGCGGGCTCCGGCAGAAAGCAGGGGCCGCGGCAGCCGGACGGATCCCTACCAGCACCAACAGGGACTGGGCCGGGGCCACGAATTACCATGGAGACAAAAAATTCAGGAGCACCAGGGAGCTCAAAGCCCGGTTTGCCTTTGCCGGCCACCCGGACTCTGCAAGGGTGGTGGCGTACTGCCATTCCGGGGTGCGTTCGGCTCACACCAGTTTTGTGCTGACGCAACTTCTGGGGTACCCAAGCGTCCGGAATTATGACGGTTCCTGGTTGGAGTGGAGCGCTACGGAAGGCGCCCCGATTGAAATAGATAGTGTGACAAAAATGTTTAAGTAGTTATGGAAAAGTATTTGGAAGCCTTTGGCAACGCATTTATGGGGACCCTGAACTGGACCTGGAAGTCCATCCTTTTTGAGGTGCCCTGGTATACGAATTACTTCTGGGGTCTGGTGCTTATTTCCCTGGTGGTTTGGGGGTTGGAAATCCTCTTCCCCTGGCGTAAGAACCAGTCTATCTTCCGGAGGGATTTCTGGCTGGATGCCTTTTACATGTTCTTCAATTTCTTCCTCTTCGCCATCGTGATCAGCGGGGTTTACCGGATGCTGCAACTCGCCTTCGGGGAACTCGGCATTACGGCAAAAAGCCTGGCCATAGTGGACATCGCTGCCTGGCCTGCCTGGCTGCAGCTGCTCGCATTCTTCATTGTGCTGGACTTTGTACAGTGGTTTACCCATATCCTCCTGCACAAATGGCCGGTGCTGTGGCAGTTCCACAAGGTGCACCACAGCGTTAAGGAGATGGGCTTTGCGGCGCACCTGCGCTACCACTGGATGGAGAATGTGCTGTACAAACCCCTGAAGACGTTTGGGGTGATGATCCTGGGCGGGTTCGAGCCGGAACAGGCGTATATCGTGCACTTTGCCGCCATCGCCATCGGCCACCTGAACCATTCCAACATCAAGCTGACCTATGGCCCGCTGAAATACCTGCTGAACAATCCGGTGATGCACCTCTACCACCATGCATACCACCTGCCCAAAGGCAGTTACGGGGTCAATTTCGGGATTAGCCTGAGTATCTGGGACTACATCTTCGGTAAAAATTACATCCCGGAAGACAGCGGGACCATCCCACTTGGTTTCCCTGGCGACGAGGACTTCCCCCAGGACTTCCTTCACCAGAATATCTACGGTTTTTCCAAGCCCAAGGATGGATAGGGCTCAATAGACCTTTTCCCCGGCCTGTAACCAGACAGACCAGGCGGCGCTGTAGGCGTGGGTCCGGGTTGTAGGCCCGGAAGCATCCCGTACCGGGTTGCCCTGGTTTACCCATTCAAAAATCCCCCCGTAGAGGTTGTACACGCGGGAATAACCCTCCTGTTCCAGGCGTCGGGCAATACGCTCGCTGCGGTACCCTACCGAACAGTAGACCACTATGGGCTGGTCTTTCGGGATGCCCTCCAAACGGGTAAGGTCAAAGGATTTGTAGCCCACCCACCGGGCTTCGGGAATATGGCTCACCTGGAATTCCTCCCATTCCCGGGCATCCAGGTAATACGCTCCCTGAAGCTGCCTTGCGGCCGGAACATCGGTTTCCGGGACCATATGTGAGAGGAGGGTGTCCAGAAGGGTGCCGAAGAGCGGGTTGCCCACCTCCTGGGCCTGTGCGGCGGTAGCCCCGAAGAGGCCCAAGGCCGCCAGGACCGATTTGATCTTGTTCTTCATAACGCTAGTCCCTTTCCAGGATAAAATCGACAGCCATTTCGGCATGCAGGTCTGTGGTAGCCAAAAGAGGGACATCCACATCCTCTTCCCGAATAAGCAGGGGCAGTTCCGTGCATCCCAGGATAATCCCATCGGCCCCCCGGTCCCGCAGCAGGCCAATCTGGGCTTTGTAAAACTGCCTGGCCTCCTCGGTAAACTTCCCGTGCGTCAGTTCCCGGGAGATAAAGTAATGGGATTTGGGGATGGAAGGCTCCTCCGGGATAAGGGTTTCAATCCCGAATTCAGTCTGGAGCCGGCCGGGGATAAAATCGCCGGTCATCGTTGGCTTGTTCCCCAACAGCCCCAGGGTTTTGAGCCCCCTGGAAGCCGCCGCACGCCCGGTTGCATCCGCAATGTGCAGGATGGGGATCCCGATGCGGGGCTGGACGTGCTGGTATACCATATGGGGGGTGTTGGCACAGATGACAATCCCCTGGGCCCCATGCTGTTCCAACAGCCGCGCCACCTCGAGGTATTTGGCGCGGATTCGGTCCCCGTCCTGGGATCGCATGACCTCTATGTTAATACTGTGCAGGACCAGTTCCGGGTTGCCCTGGGTCCCGATATGGCGGGCCACCCCTTCGTTTATCATCCGGTAATAGGCCTCCGTGGCATGCCAGGAAGTGCCCCCGATCATTCCGAGAACTCGCATACGCTTACTGATTATTGGTCCGAAGGTACCGAAACCTTCCACAACCCGCGCAGTTGGCCGGGCTGGTACCCGACGGCCTCATCGGCCGGATAGCGGTCTGCTAAAATGCGCAATACCCCTTCCGGGATATCGGCCCCGGGCGTCCCGTGGCATTTCATGCAAAGGTCTGCGGTCTGGATGGGGAAGTAGTAATGGGTCTGGCTCCCTTCGGTAATTTCCAGGAGGGTTTCCATATCGGCCCCTTCCTGGCGCAATTGCGCCATAAGGGCAATCTCGGCCTCGCTGGCTATATTTTCAGGGTTCCGGGCCCTGTCGGTGACCCGGCGGATGGCCACGCCGTGCTTTTGGGCAACACTGTCGGTGATGGGTAGTGCGCGAACCTTACAAAAGTCTATGGCTCCTTCCGGGCCCGATGCTGCTATTATTTGCTGCAGCGTGGACCCCAGGGCTACCTGGGTCTCCATGGCCATTTTGCCGGCATCTTCACGCCCTATCGCCGTTTCGGCTTCCGGAGCGGGTTCGGGTTTGGGGGTCTCCTTACACTGGGCCAGGACAAGTGCCAGGGCCAAGAGAAATACGGTCTTTTTCATTCCAGGTGGTTTTACAGGGACAACCCGTTTAAAGCGTGGGCATCCAAGGGGGTGATAAAAAGAAAGCGGCCCGTATTGGGGCCGCTCTCCTCACTAAAAACAATCAACTCAACCATTTCCTCCGGGCAGGCCCGGGATTTTCATCCCTTCGTCAGTGGGCTCCCCCGGATGATATACTCAAAAATAGAACGCCTGTAGCCGCCAGTCAGTAACCGATGTTACAAAGCCTTCTTTTTTGCGATTTTTAACATTTCCGCCTACAGGGTAGACGGGCAAACGTAATCCGTTACGGGAAGGCCAGCTTCCTTGATGGCGTCGAAACCTCCCAGGATATTCACCAGGTTGTGGATCCCGCGACTCTTCAGAATAGAAGCGGCAATCACAGACCGGTAGCCTCCGGCGCAATGCAGGTAAAAGACCTCTTCGGCCGGAAACTCCGCCAGGTGGTTGTTGAGGAAATCCAGGGGGGTGTTCTCGGCGTCTACCAAATGTTCGGAAAGGTATTCGCTCTCTTTTCGCACATCAAACACCTTCAGCTCTTCTTCTTCCTCGGCCATACGATCCTTCAGGCGGTCAGCTGAAACCGAGCTGACGGTATCGTACTCCAGGGACCCCAATTTCCAGGCGTCAAAACCGCCCTCCAGATACCCCAGCGTATTGTCGAAGCCCACCCGGGAAAGGCGGATCACAGCCTCTTCTTCCCGCCCCTGAGGGGCTACCAGCAGGATGGGTTGTTCGGTATCGGCCACCAGGGCCCCTACCCAGGGGGCAAAACTGCCATCCAGGCCAATAAAGATGGAACGGGGGATATGGCCTTTTACAAAGTCTTCCTCATTGCGCACATCCAGGATGAGCGCACCGGCCTCGTTGGCAGCTGCCTCAAAGGCCCGTGGGCTCAGGGGGCGTGTGCCGCGCTCCAGGACGGCATCCACGTGCTCATACCCCTCCTTGTTCATTTTTACGTTTAGCGGGAAGTATTTGGGCGGAGGCAACAGCCCTTCGGTAACCTCAGCGATAAACTCCTCCCGGGTCATGTCTGCCCGCAGGGCGTAATTGGTTTCCTTCTGGTGTCCCAGGGTGTCCACCGTTTCCTTCATCATATTCTTACCGCAGGCAGATCCGGCTCCGTGGGCCGGGTAAACCACCACCTCGTCTGAGAGGGGCATGATCTTGTTCCTGAGGCTGTCGTACAGGGTGGAGGCCAGTTGCTCCTGGGTCATGTCCGCTGCCTTCTGGGCCAGGTCCGGGCGGCCTACATCGCCGAGAAACAGGGTGTCCCCGCTAAAGATAGCGTGGTCCTTACCATTCTTGTCCCGAAGCAGGTAGGTGGTGCTTTCCATGGTGTGCCCGGGGGTGTGAAGGGCCACAATAGTCAGGTCTCCCAGGGGGAATTCCTGCCCGTCGGTGGCGATTATGGCATCGAACTTGGGGTTGGCCAGGGGGCCATAGACAATGGGCGCCCCGGTTTTGTCCGAAAGGGTCAGGTGGCCGCTCACGAAATCGGCGTGGAAGTGGGTTTCAAAGATGTATTTAATCTTTGCCCCATCCTGGCGTGCCCGTTTAATATAGGGCCCAACCTCCCGTAAGGGGTCAATAATGGCGGCTTCTCCCTTACTCTCTATGTAATAGGCTCCCTGTGCCAGGCAGCCGGTATAAATCTGCTCAATAGTCATAGTTGCATCTTTTGGTCAAAAATACCGCCGGGACGCAGCCCCCACAGTAACTCCGGTTACACAACCAAAAAACCCCGGCCGTTAACGGCCGGGGTTTCAAAGCGTTGGTCACTGCCCTATAACAGGGTAGTGGGGCATACGTAGTCGGATTTCTCAAGACCCGATTCCTTGATCTCGTCGAAACCGCCAATGACATCCACAAAGTTGTCCCACCCCCTTTGCTTCAGGATGGAGGCGGCAATCATACTCCGGTACCCGCCCTGGCAATGCAGGACAAAGGGTTTGTCTTTCGGAAATTCCGCCAGATGCTGGTTGATTTCATTGAGGGGGATGTTTGCCGCGTCGATGAGGTGTTCCGAATCGAATTCGCTTTTCTTGCGCACATCAATTACAAGAGGAGCCTTTCCGTCCTTCACCTGCTTCTCGAGTTCCGCCACGGTAATCCGTCCGGTCTGTTCCACATCCTTACCGGACTTCGCCCAGTTCTCAAAACCACCCCGGAGGTATCCCAGGGTATTGTCGTACCCAACGCGGGAGAGGCGCGTTACCGCTTCCTCTTCTTTGCCGGCGTCGGTAATGAGCAGGATAGGATGTTGTACATCGGGGATCATTTCCCCCACCCACTGGGCAAAATTACCCTCAAGGCCAATATTGATGCTATTGGGGACAAACCCTTTGGCGAATTCCTCTGCATCCCGGGTGTCCAGGACCAGGGCCCCGCTCTCCTCAGCTGCGGCTTCGAAAGCTGCAGGGTCCAGCGGCTGGGTGCCCCGTTCCATAATTTCATCCAGGGATTCGTACCCTTTGATGTTCATCAGGACATTCTGGGGGAAGTACCCGGGAGGCGTGGTAAGCCCGGTCAGGAGTTCCTTTATGAATTCTTCCTTGGTCATATCGGCCCTCAGCGCGTAATTCACTTTCTTCTGGTTGCCCAGGGTGTCGGTGGTTTCCTTGCTCATCATTTTGCCACAGGCAGAGCCTGCCCCGTGGTTCGGGTATACGATAAGGTCGTCGGAAAGCGGCATGATCTTATTGCGAAGGGAATCGAAGAGGTGGCCGGCGAGCTTCTCCTCGGTAAGGTCGGAGACCACGTGCTGGGCCAGGTCCGGGCGGCCCACATCCCCAATGAAGAGGGTGTCGCCGGTAATGATCCCGTGTTCCTTCCCTTTGTCGTCAATAAGCAGATAGGTGGTGCTTTCCATGGTATGGCCGGGGGTATGGATCACCTTTACCTTGTAATCGCCCACCTGGAAGACCTGCCCATCTTCTGCGACCAAGGCCTCGTACCCCGGTTTGGCAATGGGTCCGAATACAATCTCGGCACCCGTCTTCTTGCGAAGGTCCAGGTGGCCGCTCACGAAATCGGCGTGGAAGTGGGTTTCAAAAACGTACTTGATTTCGGCATTATCGATCTGGGCCCGATCGATATAGGGCTGCACTTCGCGCAGCGGGTCGAATACGGCAGCCTCCCCCTTACTTTCAATATAGTAAGCGGCGTGTGCCAGGCATCCGGTATAGATTTGTTCTACTTTCATAAGGTTAGATTTTATGTTGCCTCTAAAATAACAGGTAGTTTCCGGGCCTTCAGTAACTTAGGTTACACTAAGCCCCGGGCTGTCTGGGTGGAGATCCGGTGCTCCACATCGGACTTTTTGGAGTCGGCCACGCAATGCTCATAGGCTTCGTAGGTGCGGACAAACAGGTTGTCTGCCCCTATCTCGTCTATCAGCCCGCTGCTGTGGATGATGTCTCGGGTAGGGCCAATGGCTCCTGCTACCAGGAAACGGATCCCTTCGGTGCGGAGTTCCTTGACCAGGGCCTTGAGCATAAACACGGCAGAACTGTCTATATAGTTGATGGCCTCCGCGTTTAATACGACGTAGCGCAGCCCTGTACCCTTTTTGGCCATCTCCCTGCGCAGCTGGGTCCGGAAATAGTCCTTATTGCCAAAAAAGAGCTGGCCGTCGAAGCGCAGGATCACAAATTCCGGGAATTCCTCGATGTCCTCCCCAAAGCGGTTTACATTCTTGAAATAGTCGGTGCCCCGGATACGCCCCAATACCGCAATGTGCGGTTTGGAAATCCGGTATACCAGCAACAGAAGGGAAAAAAGGACGCCCAGCAGAATGCCTTCCTTGATGCCCACCCCAAGGGTCAACAGGAAGGTGGCCACCAAAAGGACAAATTCGTCCTTACGGTTCTTCCAGAGCTGGCGCGGATACTCCAGGTCTATCAGGCCAAAGACGGCCACCATGATAATGGAAGCCAGGACGGCATTGGGCAGGTAGTAGAACGCCGGGGTTAGGAAGAGCAGGGTTAACCCCACTACCAGGCTGCTGAAAACAGCGGCCATCCCGGTACGGGCCCCGGCCTGGTCGTTAACGGCAGTGCGGGAAAAGCCCCCTGTGGTAGGGTAGCTCTGGAAAAGGGACCCCACAATATTCGACATCCCGAGGGCGATGAGTTCCTGGTTGGCATCCACCCGGTTTTCCCCCCGTTTTTCCTCCACGGCCTTAGCCACTGAGATGGCTTCCATAAAGGCAATTAATGCCAGGGCAATGGCTATGGGGAAGAGTTCGGAAATGCGGTCCGGGTTTACTTCGGGAATCCGGAAGGAGGGCAAGCCGCCCGGGACCTCCCCCACAATCCTGACGCCGAGCTCCTGCCAGCCAAAAACAGAAACCGCCACGGTGCCCAAAACCACAGCAACCAGGGCTGCAGGCACCTTAGGGGCCACTTTCTTCAATCCTTTGATGAGCACAATCCCCACGATACCTATCCCCAGGGTAAGCAGGTGGGTATCGCCCAGGGTAGCTGCTGCGTTAACCAGCAATTCCTGGATTCTGTTGCTGCCGGCAATGTCGGTGCCCAGCAGGTGTTTGAGCTGGCTCAGGCCGATGATTATGGCCGCGGCCGAGGTAAATCCACTGATCACCGGACGCGAAAGGAAGTTCACCAGGAAACCCATCCGCAAAAGTCCGAAGGCCAGCTGTATGCCTCCCATAAACAGGGCCAGGAAGACGGCCATGGCAATGTATTCCTCTATCCCGGAAAGTGCGAGGGCGCCCAGGCCAGAAGCCACCAGGAGGGAATCCATGGCCACCGGGCCCACGGCCAGCTGGCGGGAGGTCCCGGTTAGGGCGTAGATGATCTGGGGGACCAGGGCGGCATAGAGCCCGAATACGGGCGGCAAACCGGCAATCATGGCATAGGCCATCCCCTGGGGGATAAGCATGATCCCCACGGTTAGCCCAGCGCCGAGATCGCCCCCGAGGTACGCCTTCTTATAAGAGGGAAGCCATTCCAGGATGGGGAGGTAGCGTTTCACAGGTCCAGGATTTGGATGTAGTTGCGGTGCAGCTCAATCTTGCCCATCTGCTCCAGTTTCTTGAGCAGTCGGGAAATCACCACCCGCGAGCTGTGCAGGTCATAGGCGATTTCCTGGTGGGTGTTGCGGATAGTGTTGTCCTCATTGACCCGGGCCTTGTCCTTAAGGTACTTGACCAGCCGCTCGTCCATATTCATAAAGGCAATGCTGTCTATGGTTTGGAGCATTTCGTTCAGACGGTTGTTGTAGCTCTCAAAAACAAAGTTGCGCCAACTCCGGTACTTGGCCGTCCACTCCTCCATTTTGCGGATCGGGATCATGATCAGGCGGGCGTCAGTTTCGGCAATGGCGCGGATTTCACTGCGGCTCTGCCCCATACAGCAGCTCATGGTCATGGAACAGGTGTCTCCCTGTTCCAGGTAGTACAGCAACAGCTCATCCCCTTCCGAGTCCTCCCGGAGAATCTTGATCACTCCGGAGATCAGCAGGGGCATGCCCTTAATATACTCTCCGATCTCCATGAGCTTGTGTCCGGCCGGCACTTCCCTGAATGTCCCAACCTGGGCAATTTCGGCCAGCAGGCCTTCTTCGAATTGGTTTCCGTAGCTTTCCCTGAGTTCCTGAATCATAGCGACTATTTGACTTGGTTGGCGATCTCCCGGTCGTATTTGAAAAAGAAGTTGGCCCAGATGGACTTTGAAACGGCCCCGATCCAGGGCATCAGGAGGACGAGCACCCCTACAATAGACCCGAAAATGGCCCCTACCCCAAGGTCTAACCCAAAGATAAGGATAAGCATATAGACCGCGACGCCCACGGCAACCCCAACGGCATAGGAGACGTACATGGATCCGTAGTAGAAACTGGGCTCAATGCGGTACTTCAGGGCACACTTCGGGCAGGTCTCCCGCACCTTGTTCATCTGGCCCAGGTCATAGGGGTGGCTTTCCAGGAATGCCCCCTGGTGACACCTGGGGCATTTCAAAAACAGGATACTGTAGAGTTTGCTGCCTTTGCCAATCATTCTGTTGTGAATTTACGCCCAAAGATACCGAATCGGGACGGCGACCTTTGTGACTTTTGTTACAATCCGCCTCCGGGGTCCTCCCGGCGCGGGATTTTGGTATCTTTAAACCTCTGACCAGCACTTGTAACCCATGATCGAACACACCCGACTTCCCAAGCCATTAACCACTGTAGCTGCGCTACTCCTTTTTTTCCTTTCCCTCTCCGGGGCCCTCGCCCAGGGATTCGAAGGGTATTACCGTTACCCGGACATCCACGGCAACCAGATTGTCTTTACCGCTGAGGGCGATCTGTGGCTGGTTCCCGTTTCCGGGGGGCTGGCGCGCCGGCTCACCAGCCATGCCGAAGAGGAAACCCATGCGGCTTTTTCGCCCGACGGGAAAACCCTGGCTTTCTCCGCGAGCTATGAAGGCCCTACCGAGGTATACACCATGCCCGTTTCCGGCGGGTTGCCGGTCCGGTGGACCTTCGAGAGCGACCCTTCCCTGGTTAGCGCCTGGGACCCCAGCGGCCACCTGGTCTACCAGACGCGGGCCTATTCCGGGGTGCCGGACCTGCAACTGGTCTCGCTGAACCCGTCCGACAAAACCAAAACCCGTATCCCACTGAGCCAGGCCAGCGAAGCTTCCTTCGACGACTCCGGGGAAACGGTTTATTTCGTGCGGCCGGCCTACCACCGGAATGTAACCAAGCGCTATAAAGGGGGTACCGCAAGGCAAATCTGGAAATACACCCGCGGGGAGGCGGAGGCTATCCGCGTCACAAGCGGCTACACGGGCGAAAGCCACCACCCCATGTGGTACCAGGGGCGCGTCTATTTCATCACGGACCGGGACGGCACCATGAATCTGTGGTCTTCCGACCCGGACGGGAACGACCTGCAACAACACACCCGCCACAGGTATTTCGATATCCGCTACGCACGCCAGCAGGGCGGGCGCATCGTGTACCAAAGGGGGGCGGACATTATGCTGTATGACATCGGGGCCGGTTCCGACCGGAAGGTGGAGATCCGCCTGTCTTCCGACCTGGATCAGCTGCGTGAAAAATGGGAGGAAAACCCGGCCCGGTACATTACCCATGCCAGTCCCGGCCCCGAAGGGAAGAATATGGTTGTTACAGCTAGGGGCCGCGTTTTTGTGGTCCCGGCAGAGAAAGGCAGGCAGGTGGCCTTTACGGGAAAAAGCGGGGTCCGCTACCGCGATGCCGTCCTGTCGCACGACGGGAAAAGCGTATACGCCCTCTCGGATGAAAGCGGGGAATTCGAATTTGTTGCCCTGCCCGCGACCGGGATAGGCCCCGAGAAGTCCCTCACCTCAGACGGGGAAATCCTCCGCTTTGGCGGGGTCCCATCCCCGGACGGGAAAAAGCTGGCCTATACGGACCTGCGCCAGCACCTGTACATTCTGGACCTGGCAACCGGAAACAGCACCCGGGTTTCCCAAATAGACGAGTATGTGGGGGGTATGGCGTGGTCCCCGGACAGCCAGTGGCTGGCCTTCCACGAGGCAGCCCGGAACCAGATGGTGCGCATTGCCATCTGCCGCGCCAATGGCAGCGACCTGACCTACCTGACCACAGACCGGGCCAACAGTATGAGCCCCCAGTGGAGCCGGGACGGGGCCTTCCTGTACTTCCTCTCAGACCGGAGCTTTACCTCCCTGGTGCGTTCTCCCTGGGGAAGCCGGCAACCGGAACCCTACTTCGACCGGAAATTTAAAATCTACCACATCGGGCTTAAGAAAGGAGCGCGTTCGCCCTTCCGCCCTGCAGACGAACTGGCGGCCGAGACGGCCGGAAAGAAAGGGGATGCCAAAGCCGCCGTATCGGTTGTCGTCGAGAGGGATGGCATTGCCAGGAGACTGGAAGAAGTGCCCGTACCGGCAGGGAACTACAGCAACCTGGCCCTGAATGAAGACTACCTCTACGTGGAGCGGGAAGATACCGGTTTGGATTCCAAAACCGAACTGGTGGCCCTGAAACTGGATGGGAAGGACCCGGAATTCAAGACTGTGGCCAAGGACATCCGCAGCTTTGAGCTGACCGCCAACGGGAAAAAGATCCTGCTGCGCAAAGGGAATTCCTTTTATATGGTGGAGGCCGGGGGCTCCGAGGTGAAGGACCTTTCGGATAGCCAGATATCGCTCAAGGACTGGAAATTCCCCATCGATCCTGCCGCGGAATGGAAACAGATGTTCACCGATGCCTGGCGGATGGAACGGGATTATTTTTACGACCCGGGCATGCACGGGGTGGATTGGGATGCCATGCACGACAAATACCTCCCCCTGGTTTCCCGGGTCACCACCCGGCAGGAACTCTCGGATTTGATCGGACGGTTTGTGGGCGAACTCTCCGCCCTGCACACCAGCGTGCGCGGGGGCGATATGCGCGAGGACGATGCCGATATTGATGTGGCCTGCCTGGGCGGGGTTTTTGAGCGGGACGCTTCCGCCGGCGGGTACCGGATCTCCAAAATATACCGGGCCGACCCGGACTACCCCCACGAGCGCTCGCCCCTGGACGACCCCTACCTGGAGGTTCGGGAA
Organism: Robiginitalea sediminis; assembly: GCF_002198115.1. Classification (GTDB taxonomy): domain Bacteria; phylum Bacteroidota; class Bacteroidia; order Flavobacteriales; family Flavobacteriaceae; genus Robiginitalea; species Robiginitalea sediminis. Next base: position 485,614 of record NZ_NGNR01000001.1, read on the forward strand.
GGGGATGTCATAACCCATGTGAACGGGATAGCTGCCCTTTCGGCCACCGACCTGGGGGCGCTCATACGCAACCAGGAAGGCAGGCAGGTGCGCCTCGGCCTTGCGGGCAGTACGGGGAGCCGCGATATCATCGTAACCCCCATAGGAAGCGACTACAACCTCCGCTACCGCGACTGGGAATACGGCAACCGGATGAAGGTGGAAAACGCCTCGGGAGGGGATATCGGCTACCTGCACCTGAGGGCCATGGGGGGCAACGACCTCAGCGATTTCTACCGGGAGTTCTACCCCGTATTCGACCGCAAGGGCCTTATTGTGGATGTGCGGTACAATTTCGGGGGGAATATCGACAGCTTTATCCTGGAAAAGCTCATGCGTAAAACCTGGATGTACTGGGCTACCCGAAACGGGCAACCCAGCTGGAACATGCAGTACGCCTTCCGCGGGCATATGGTGGTCCTGGTGAACGAAAACACCTATTCGGACGGGGAAGCCTTTGCCGACGGCTTCCGGAAACTGGGCCTGGGGGTGACCATCGGCATGCGCACCTGGGGGGGCGAAATCTGGCTGAGCAGCGTGAACCGCCTCAGCGATAATGGCCTGGCCCGGGCTCCCATGATGGGGGTTTACGGGGACAACGGGGAGTGGCTTATAGAAGGGCACGGTTTTGAACCGGACATCGAGGTAGACAACCTGCCCCACGCCACCTTCAATGGCGCTGACGCCCAACTGGACCGGGCTCTCGAAGTCCTCAAGGAAGAGATCCGGAAGGACCCCAGGGAGGTGCCCCCACCGCCGCCCTTCCCGGATAAATCCTTTGGGGGGAATGCCCGGGACACCACTCAGGACTAACAAAACGGCGGGCAGGAAAACTCCCTGCCCGCTTGTTTTTTGTGTGCTCTCCTGCGGTTTCCCCGCGCACAGAATCCTTAAAATTTTGTTAATTCCGCCGGAATTTGCGATATTAACGGGAACAACCAAACCCAAACCGGTTATGAATCCCGAAATGAAGCTTTATCTCGGCAGGCTCTCCGCAGCTCTTTTCGCCATTTTCGGTTCCACCCTGGCCATTCTCGCGTATGAATTGTACATTAAGGACATCATCCAGGAGGCCGCCAGAAACCTGGTGGTGGCCATGGGCGCCGCATTGCCCTGAGGCAGTGTAGGACCTGGTTCCGCAGGAACCCAAAACCCTTATCCGATAGCCGTGATTCCCCGCAATTTCCTGTGTTTTATCCTGGCCTGTTCCCTTTGGGCCTCGGGTTGCCGCCATTCAGGTCCTGTTCCTCTGGAAGAGCCCCTGCAAGGGCAGGTACGCGACCTGGAAACCATCCGGAAATCGGGTAAACTCCGGGCGCTGATCGCCTACAGTGCCACCAGCTATTTCCTGTACAAGGGCCAGACCATGGGGTACGAATACGAGATGCTCACCCGCCTGGCGGACCATTTGGACCTGGAGCTGGAACTCCAAATTGCAGACAACCTGGACGAGATGCTCGATATCCTGGAAAAAGGCGAGGTGGACCTCGTGGCACACGGCATGGCCATTACGGCCAAACGCCAGGAGCGGGTTGCCTTTACCGATTACCTGTACCTCACCAAGCAAATGCTGGTTCAGCGCAAACCGGACAACTGGCGTTCCCTCACCCTGGACCAGATCCGCGCCCGCCTGGTCCAGGACCCCGTGGAACTCATTGGCGACACCGTTAGTGTCAGGAGGAATTCTTCCTACCTGGCACGCCTGGAAAACCTGTCCCGGGAAATAGGGGGGGCGATCTATATCGACACCCTAAGGGGCCGTTATTCCACCGATGAAATCATCAAGATGGTAGTAGACCAAAAAATCAAATACACCCTGGCAGACCGCAACCTGGCCCGAATCAACGCTTCCCATTATCCCATTTTAGACGTATCGGTGCCTGTGAGCTTCTCCCAGCGCATCGGGTGGGCCGTTTCCCGTCAGGCACCGGCCCTTCGCAGCGCCATTAACGACTGGATTGCCTGGGAAAAGAAACGGGACGACTATTATGTCATCTACAACAAATACTTCCGGAACCGCAGGAGTTTTTCCCGGCGGGTGAAAAGCCCGTTCTACAGCCTCAACAAGGGGCAGATAAGCCCCTACGATGCCGAGATCAAAGCGGAGGCCCGGGAATTGGGCTGGGACTGGAAACTCCTTGCTTCCGTAGTGTATCAGGAATCCCGGTTTAACCCGGAAGCCACGTCCTGGACCGGGGCCCTGGGGCTCATGCAGCTCATGCCGGAAACCGCGGAGGAACTCGGGATCTCAGATAGGGCAGACGCCCTCCAAAGCCTGAACGGTGGCACCCGCTACCTCAGGCAGCTTTACAGCCGGTTCGGGGAAGTACAGGATTCCCTCCAACGCATCAAGTTTACCCTGGCGGCCTACAACTGTGGCTACAACCACGTGGAAGACGCCCGCAACCTCGCTGCGGCAAAGGGTCTGGACCGCAATACCTGGGACCAGAACGTAGACAGCATGCTGCTGGCATTAAAATCCCCTGAGAACTACCAGAAAGAAATGGTCCGACACGGCTATGTGAGGGGTGAAGAGCCCTACCGGTACGTCCGCCAGATCTTCGAGCGGTACGAACACTACAATTCCCTGGCCCGGTAGCCCCTACTCCCCGCAGCGGACGGGGGTGGGTTCCCCGGCAATCGCACTGTCGAAGTCGGCATCGGTATGCACCAGGGCAAACCGGTCTATGGCATGGCCCGTAGACCGCGCCGAAACTTCCATAGTATAAGTGCCCGGGGTATCGAAACGCACATAAATCAGGTGCGGGTCGTGATCTGAGGTATACGCCTGCCATTTAAACCCGAGGTCGCTCCCGCTGCGGTAGATCTTAAACCACCCCTCGGCACTGCTGCCGTTGGGGTTAGGGCTTTTCCCGCTCCCCTTCGGATAGACCACCCCTGTATTGCGTTCCCCGTAAAACTCCGCTGCATCGGGGAACCGCAGCCAGGTATCATTGTGCTCCGTCCCATTGTTGCCAAGGGTTACGGCAGAACGCCAGCTGAACACGTAGGTGCCGGTCCGGCGGATATCCAGCTTGAACGCGATAAGGCCCTGCCCGGGAGCATTCAGGTACTGATTGCCCGTCCAGACCAGGTACCCCTCGCCCAGGGCATCGGGCTGAGCCGCCCCTTTTTGCCAGGCATCTGTAAAGACCCCGTTTTCCATTTCGGCCAGGATCACGCCCTCCTCTTCTTCAAATACAAAGGAAGATGGGGAACACGTATCGGTGCCGGTATCGGGGGCTTCCCCTTCCGGGTCCGGGGCGGGCTCTTCCGTATCCTCCGGGGAAGTATCCGGGGTGTTAGCAGTAACAGGGTCCGGGTTGGACTCATCCAAGGGCTCCGGGGAGCAGGCCAGGGCAAGGCCCATTGCAAGTGCCACAAAAGGCATGTAGGTTCTTTTGTTCATGATCCAATTTTTTTTGGTGATCCGCGTAAATGCCGCGCAGGGCGTCCGGGGTTTGGGGCTGCCCGGATCTGCCCTTATAGTCAAGTACGAAACATCTTCGGGTTGCGGACTATAGCAATACCTCTTTTTCGATAAACGGAAAAAGGGTATCTTTTCGTGCCTTTCTGGCCTACACATGTGAAACGACATAAACGACACCTTTTTTGGATTCTCCCGACCGTACTGGTCCTGGTGGGTTGGCTGGGGGTGAACCCCTTGTGCGAATCCGCCCTGGAAGATTACCTTCGGGAAAAAGTGCGTTCCCAAAACGCCTCCGGGGGAATGTCCCTCTCCTATGAGGACCTGGACCTGGATGTCTTTTCCCAGAAATTCACCTTACACAACCTAAGCGCAAGTCCTGTTTCGGATACCGCTGCCCATGCCTTCCGGAACCTGAAGGTTAACCGCGCAACCATCCACGGAATAGGGTTATCCAATTTCCTTTGGAACAAAGCCATTGAGGTGCACCAGATCCGCCTGGATTCCGTGCAGATTACCCTGAAGAAAATGCCCCGGGTTACCCGCCATGACCAACATACTCCCCCTGCAAGCCACCCCATGCTCCCGGACTCCCTCCAGCTCCCGGGCCTTACCGGCGTTTCCCTGGGGGCTTTTGAAATGGAATCCTTCGGCTTGTTGGTGCTTGGCCCGGAGGCCTTGGACACTGTGGCCTATTTTCGGGGGGATCAGGTGCGGCTCGAAGGTGTCGGGCTTCGGCAGGCGGTTAAAGACAACCCAACCTTTATCCCGGATATTTCGAATATGGCCTTCGAGATGGGCAGGCAACAGTATGTGGTGTCAGACGGGCTTTATGCAGTAGGCTTCGACCAGCTGCGATACGATGCCGCGGCGCGCAACCTGCAAATAAACCAGTTTTCCTACGCCCCGGCCGTGGGCCCGGACACCCTGGCAAGCGCTTACCGCTATAGCTACGAACGGTATACGGTTGGCTTTAACCGGATGGAAATGCGGGAGGTGCGGCTGCTGCCGCTTTTTACCCAGGGCAGTCTGCACATCAACACCATTGCCCTGGACAGTTTAAAGGCCGAGATTTTCAGGGATAAATCCCTGCCCTACGATACCGGAAAACACGCAAACCTACCCGTACAGGCCCTGGAGAAGCTGCGTTTTCCCGTACAGGTAGACAGCCTGCTGCTTACCAATGCCTACCTGCGTTATGCCGAGAGCCTTCCCGATACCGAACAGCAGGTTTCTGTGGATTTCCAGGACTTTCAGGGAGAGTTCCTCAATATCCACACTGCAGAGCTGGCCGCGGAAAATCCCGACCCCCTGAGGCTATCCCTTAATACAAATCTTTTGGGAGCCATCCCCGTATCCCTTCGGGTAGACCTGCCCTACGGCTCCACCGCCGTGCACCTTTCCGGGAGTACGCGGGGAAGCTCCAGGCTCGCAAACCTCAACCCAACTGTTTACCCCGCCATGAATATGCGGTTTACAGGGGGCACCCTCAATGGTATGGAATTCCGGGCCAGTGGCAATACCCACCATCTCCATGGCGAGCTCACCATGTTATACACGGATTTGGATGTGACCTTCCTAAACCAGGACCACGAGACCAAAAAAACGCTGTCCTGGGCCGTAAACGCCCTGGTCAAACACTCCAACCCCAACCGGCGGGGCAGAACCGTGGTGGGCACCATGGAAACCGAACGGGTCCCATATAAAGGCCTGGGCAACTTTATCTGGAAGGCCATTCAATCCGGGGTGGTCAATTCCCTGAACCCGGTTGGGAAGCACCATCGGGAGTAAGTGGGCCCGGCTCCCGGAGGGTGATTTAAACCCCCCTTCCCACTAAAAACCGTACTTTTGCGCCCTTTAACCCGGGAGGTTGGCAGGCTTGGCCTGTATCTCCTAAGCGCAAACCCATTTCCTTGAAGCAGATTTTCCGCCTCTTCGACTTTAAACAGGCCGTCGATTATAAAACCGAAATCCTGTCCGGGCTTACCGTGGCCATTGCCCTGGTGCCGGAAGCCGTGGCCTTTGCCCTTATTGCCGGGCTGGCGCCCCTGGTGGGTCTCTATGCGGCCTTTACCATGGGCCTGGTCACCTCCCTGCTGGGCGGGCGTCCGGGTATGATTTCCGGGGCTACCGGCGCGGTGGCCGTCGTGATTGTTTCCCTGGCCCAATCCCATGGGGTGGAGTACGTCTTCGGGGCGGTGGTCCTGGCAGGCCTGCTCCAAATCCTGGCCGGGCTCCTGCGCCTGGGGAAGCTGATGCGCCTGGTTCCCCTGCCGGTGGTATATGGGTTTGTGAACGGGTTGGCGATTATTATCTTCCTCTCCCAGCTGGACCAGTTTAAGGATGCCTCCGGGGCATGGCTTACAGGAGTCCCGCTCTACATGCTGCTGGGTCTTGTACTGCTCACCATGGGGATCATCTGGGGCCTCCCCCGCCTGACCAAGGCCTTCCCGGCCTCCCTGGCTGCCATTATCGCGATCTTCCTGCTGGTAACGGCCCTGGGGCTCGACACCAAGACCGTAGGGGACATCGCCTCCATCAACGGGGGGTTCCCGCCCTTCCATATCCCGGATTTTCCCTTCACCTGGGAAACCCTGGGGATCATCTTTCCCTATTCGGCCATCGTGGCCGGGGTGGGACTTATCGAGAGCCTCCTAACCCTGGAGCTGATAGACGAAATTACCGAAAGCCGCGGGCGCACCAACAAGGAGGCCGTGGCCCAGGGTATTGCCAACGTCACCTCCGGGTTGTTCTCCGGCATGGGCGGGTGCGCCATGATCGGGCAATCCCTGATCAACATCTCCAACGGGGCGCGGGCGAGGCTTTCCGGGATTGTGGCCTCCGTGGCCCTGCTCGGGTTTATCATGTTCGGGTCTTCCTTGATCGAACAGCTCCCCATGGCGGCCCTCACCGGCCTGATGATAATGGTTTCCATAGGGACCTTCGAATGGGTAAGCGTCCGGATTTTCAACAAGTACCCCCTGTCGGACATTATCGTCATGCTGCTGGTGATGGGCGTTACCGTCCTGCTGCACAACCTGGCCCTGGCCGTGCTCATCGGGGTGGTCATTGCAGCCCTGGTCTTTGCCTGGGACAACGCCAGGCGCATCCGCGCCCGCAAGCGCACAGACGAGAACGGTGTGAAACACTATGAGATTTACGGGCCCCTGTTCTTCGGTTCCATCAAGACCTTCCACGAAAAATTCGATGTAGCCGGGGACCCCGAGGAGGTCATCATCGACTTCCGGGAAAGCCGCATTGCCGATATGTCGGCCATAGAAGCGGTAAACCGCCTTACGGAGCGCTATCACAAGGTCAACAAGAAGGTATACCTGACCAACCTTTCCAGCGGCAGCCATAAACTCCTACTGAAGGCAGACAAGGTCATCAATGTGAATGTGCGGGAATAGCACCTTGCACTGGTAAATGCCTTCCCGGGAGTCCTCCCATTCCCTTTTCTGGAGTATTTTATCTATTTTGGAAGTCCAACCATCATCTTCAAAATGAATTCCAGAGGGGCAAAACCGGGCTTTGCAGCCCTACTTTCGTTTTTATTCCTGCTCATTTCCGGTACCGGCAGATGCCTGGCGCAGCAGGATTCTACTGCCGTAGCGGCCGACACCCTGGCCTTGCCAGGCGGAATCCCGCTAAATGAGGTGCTTATTGCCTCCGGGGAAGCCCGGGTGCGGGCCATACAGATGGCATCCGCCCTGCTGTCCCTTGATCTGATCGAACGGGAAAACCGCCGGAACGATTCCATTATGGCGATCATCGACAGTGCCTTTGCGCTTACCGAAGGCGTGGATTACCGGCGGAAAGCCAAGCGCTTTTTGACCAACGAACGGAATTACTGGCATAGTGCCAGCACCCATATCAAGAACCGGAAGAAAGAGCTTTCAGGCCTAATCAGCGGGCTGCAGGAAAAGCACGGCAGGCTGGAGTCCGAAATCCGGGACTGGCGGCGCACCCAGGTCCTCAGGGATTCCTCCGATGCCTTTGCCCATATCTCCGAAACCATAGACGGCACCCTCGGGCTGCTGGACAGTACCGCGAGTGAAATCATGGTCCGCACCGGGAAGTTAGCCGAACCCCTGAACCAGACCATCATCCGGGACGCCAAAATAGACCTGCTCCTGGACCGTATCCAGCAGGCCCTGCTGGAAAAGACCTCCCTGATCTACACCCGGAACGCCCCCTCGCTATTCGAAATCCCGTTTCAGGAAGCATTCGGCAAAGGTATTGTGGGCCAGGTCTCGAAGAATATCGGGGCCGAATGGCGCGCCCTGTCCTTCTATTTTTCGCAGCGCAAACCCACTTATATCGCCTACCTGATCTTTATTGCCGGGGTCATGGCGCTGTTTTTCTGGATGCGGGCGCAACTCAAACACATCCGGCATGCTTCGCCCAGCTACTACCAGGCCAAAGTCCGGACCATCCTCGGAAGGCCCCTGGCCGCCGGTGCCCTTTTTGCCGTATTCTTCTCGGTCGCCTTTTTCACAGACCGGCCGCCCCTGCTGTTGGATATCACCATCCTGCTGATGCTCCTCCCCTTGCTGGACCTGGCGTTCCACCTTTCGGACCGGAAGGCACACAATCACCTCTGGGCATTTGCCGGGTTTATCTTCCTGCTGATCGGGATACGGATTATCCCGGCAGAGTCTGTACTGTTTCGCTTTGTGCTGCTGGGGCTGGGCCTTTTGGAAATTGCGTTTCTGTTTCGCCTCTACAAACGCCCGGAGATTACGGTCCTGCCCAACCGGACTCTTACTCGTTTTGTGCGGTTTCTGGTGGTCCTTCACCTGATCCTGGTTTCCGTGGGCATCCTGGCAAACGTCTTCGGTTTTCTCAGTTTTGCACAGGTCGCCATGGAGTCCTTTATCACCAATGCCCTCACGGGCCTGGTGTTGTACATCTGCGCCGTTATCCTGATTGGGGGGGTACAACACCTCATTTCGAGCGATTACATGGAACGCTTTAATACCGTGCGGGAAAACGAGGAATACCTCAAGGAAATAACCACCCGCATCGCGATAGTTGGGGTGACGGTTTTCTGGCTGGACGCCATCCTGCGGATATTTTATATCAAAAATGTCGTATACGATGCTATTGGAAGCCTGTTCACAAGGGAACTGGGCGTGGGTTCCATGTCCTTTACCCTGGGCAAGGTGGTCCTCTTTATTTTTATCATCTGGTTTTCCATTGTCCTTTCCCGCGTGGTGAAAATTATCCTCCGGGAAGACCTGCTGGAACGCCTCGACCTGAAAAAGGGCATTCCGAGGATGATTACGGCCATCACCCAGTTTTCCCTGATCACCCTGGGCCTGCTGATGGCTGTCCGCTCCATCGGGATGCCGCTGGACCAGCTCACCATTATCTTCAGCGCCTTCAGCGTGGGGATTGGTTTCGGGTTGCAGAACATCTTCAACAACCTGGTTTCCGGGGTCATCCTCCTTTTCGAACGGGAAGTGCAGATTGGGGACGTTATAGAAGTGGGCAACCTGACCGGGAAGGTCACTTCAATGGGGATCCGCTCGAGTCACATCAAAACCTTCGACGGGGCCGAAGTAATTGTCCCCAACGGACAGCTGATATCCAAGGAAGTCGTAGACTGGACCCTCTCGGATAAGTCCAGGCGCATCGAAATTATTTCGGGGGTGGCCTACGGCTCCGATGTACACCTGGTCAAAAAGCTGCTCCGGGAGGTCATCGACAAACACCCGGACATCAAACCAGACCCGGAACCCCTGGTATTGTTCAACGCCATGGCAGACAGCGCCCTGGAATTCCGGTTGCTGTTCTGGACCGCCAATTTCGAGGAGTGGATGCGGATCCGCAGCGAAATTATTTTCGCCGTGCACGACACCCTGGTGGCCCATAACATCTCCATCCCCTTCCCGCAGCGCGACCTGCATATCAAAAGTGTGGATCCCGCTTTTTGGGATAGAGTGGGTAGTGAGAGCCCGAAGTAGGGCTCATTAAGCGCGTTCAGAATTGATTCCATACCCCAGGGCCCTCCGGTTTTAATGGCAGAAATTCCCCTCCCGAAAAGGCCTAATGGGGTGAATGGCCAGCCATCGCCTTGCTTAATTTAGGTATAGAATGTACTTTAAGCTTATGGCTCTCCGCGGTGGTATTTGCTTGTTGCTTTTCTGTATTCAATCGGTTTGCCTTCAGGGCCAGGCCGGGGAATTTGTGCAGGGTTCGGTTGTCGATCTCAACACCCAAGAGCCGGTGGCGTTTGCAACGGTACGGCTAAAAGACCGGGCATTGGGGGTAATCACCAACCCGGATGGGGGTTTCAGGATTCCGCTGCGCTTCCGGGAATTGGAAGAGATCCTCATTATTTCTTGCCTGGGCTACCAAAACAGGGAAGTCCGCTTTTCCGATCTTACCTCTGCCGGACCAAATCGGGTAACACTGACTCCCCAGCCCCTGTTGTTGGAAGAAGCTGTGGTTTTGGGTAAAAGAAAAAGACCTCCTTCGCCCCGCAGGATTGTTAAGCGGGCCATTGAGAAAATCCCGGAGAACTATCCGGTTGAGCCGTTTGCCTATGTAGGATATTACCGGGATTACCAACAAAAAGGCCGGGAATATGTCAACCTCAACGAAGCCCTGTTAAGGGTAACGGATATGGGCTTCGGAACGAACGATTTCGAAGGCACACAGGTTCAACTTTACGATTACAGGGAAAATACCCAATTCAGGCGGGACACATTGGCTGAAAAGCCTTATAACTATGCGTCAAGGGACAAGATTATCCAAAATGCATACCTGTATGGCTATGGGGGCAATGAATGGAATATCCTGCGCATTCACGATGCCATCCGCAATTACCGCATCAACACCTTTTCGTTTGTGAACAGGTTCGAGAAAGACCTGCTTCCAAATCATAGCGTCTCGAGGAAAAACGACGCGCTAGTCAATGGTAAGCGCATGTTTGTCATTAGCCTGGAGAAAAGCCGGCCCACAATTGACCCGTACCCCATGTCCAAGAACAAGATTGATCACAAATTCCGTGCAGAGGGCAGTCTGTATATTTCACAGGACTCCTACGCCATTCATAAACTGGTGTACAAGGTGTTTGACGAAACAGGGGGGAAATCCTCCCGGGAACCAAAAGAATCCGCAGCGGATTTACTCTATGAGGTTGCCATCGAATATAATGAAGAGGGAGGCAGAATGTACCCCAACTACATTTCTTTCCACAACGTATTCACCCTGCGGAGGGCGCCTTTTTACGTCAAGGATATAACCCTGGATTTTGAGAATAAATGCTTCATTGCGGAATTCAGCAATGACCCAGTCCTTCTGGTGGATAAAACCGTCAGCAATTTTGTGGTAAAGTTTAAGCGGAAACGGTTAAAGCTCGATCAGGTCGTGCGAATAAAGGACCGGTATCACCTGTTCCCCGATCCGGACGACTTTGTCCAAATGGCCCATGAATTGACCACCAGCTACGATGAAAGCGCATACTTTTCCCCTGATGTCCTGGAGTTTAACTTTTCCGGAATCTACGACCGCAAAGGCAATGAACTTCATCAGTACAAAAGCGAGCAATTCCACCAGTATCGGGAATTCTTTACGCAAAGAATTAGCCCGGAGGCCCATACACCTGTTGATCCGGATCAGGTCATGAATAAAAATGCCCCTATCTCCAGGAACCAACCGCTGGTTATGCCGTCAGATTTTCAGGATTATTGGATGAACACGCCCCTGAAAATCATGGAATGACAGCTTTCTTTATCCATTCTGGCGGGTTTTCCTAAGCCAGGTCCTTTCCCAGAGCTATACTCTTTACGCCTCGAACGAAATCCGATCCCGTATGGTCCCGTCGGCCCGGTGGATAATGACATCGGCCTTGTGCCTTCGGGCTATCTGTCTGGCTTTCCGGATGGCGGTGTCCTGGCGCCGGTGCCTGGAGGTAATGCGCGTATTGCCTTCCCGCCGCACAGCCCAGCCTTCCTCATGGGGCACCACATGCTGGTGCCAGGTGCGCCCTTGTTTTTCCTTCCGGACACTTTTGAAAAAGACCTCGACCAGCTCTGTTAAAATGTCGATCCAGGAACGGGAAGTATTGCCGCTGCTCACAATGGTGGTTTTAGGTTATTTCCCAAGATACGGTTTTCAGAAGGGAGCACGGGCAGGGCGTGGCCTGGCCCCCGGATCGCTGCCTACTCTACCGAGATGGTCCCCAGGTGAGTGGGGATGATGACCTGCGTTTGAGGGGAAATCCGGGCTACATCTTCTTTGAAGGGAAGCAGTTTGAGGGTCACGGCATCCTGCTGAGAAAAGCGGTAAGGCAGGCGAAAATTGTCCCAATGGGTCGGGATGACCACCCTGGGGTAATTCGTAACCTTCAGCAGGCGCTCGTTGTAATTGTAGAGCCCCAGCTGGGATTGGTTTACCCCCGCCAGGAGGATGTCCGGCCGCAGGCCTTCCAATTCCCGTTCCACAAAGTTCATGGACCCCATGGTCAGGACTTCGTGTCCGGAAAACCGGACCAGGAACATCAGGGAGCCGCCCTCGATAAACTCCGAAACCCTGAGGGGGGCTTCGGGCACCTCCGTATAGGTCCTGGAGTCCAGGTAGTGCTTATTGTTCAGGGCCGAGTGGATGGAGGGGATGACCCTAACGGAAAATTGCTCAAATTGATAATCCTCCCCGCCCCGGACGGGATACAACTGTTCGTCCGGGATGCCGTAGGCCCTAAGGATGTTGCAGGCGGTCTCGGTCCCGATGACAGGGGCCCCGGTTTTTCGGGCGATGTAGGGGACATCGGCCAAATGGTCGAAATGGGCGTGGTGTACGAAGATGAAATCGACCTCGGTAACCAGACTGTCGATCAGGAGAGTGTCGGACACAAAGTAATCGGAACGACTCACCACAGGCCGGGTATCCTCAGGGCTGGTGCCGGGGCCACCATCCAGTTTGACCCGGGAGATATACGGGTCTACCAGGACCGTAAAGTCCCCGTCCGTAATTTTCCAGCCCGCCGTTCCCAGATAGGTCAGCTCGAGGGGTTCGGCCTGGGCCATACCCCCAAGACCAGTGAGCAAAGCAGTTAGCAGCATGACGCCCTTCACTGCATTCAGCGTTTTAATCCAATGGTTCATAGGTCATTTATTTGACGTGTTTTGTGCACTGCGGTTCAGGTAGTACCGGTTGACCCCGTCGGAATTCGCCTCGGCCACATCCGGCCATCCGTCCCCGTTGAAGTCGGCCACAATGATGTCGTAGGTGTCGGATGCCTCTTCTGCCAACAGGTGCATGTCCCAGCGCTGTCCCTTTTCCGAATTCAGGAAAACAGCGTTGGGGCTGCCGGAATTCCCAACGATGATATCGGCATCCCCGTCCCGGTCCAGGTCGGCCACTGCTATGGCAAAACTATCGGAAGCCTGGGAATCAAAAACCGCGCTTTTAGTAAACGGGCTGACCCGGTCCCCGAAATAGATGGCATTCGGAGCCCCGATATTCGCGGTCAGGATATCCGGGAGACCGTCCTGGTTTACATCTGCAATACATACCGAGCGCGTATCATCTGCCCCGCTCCCAAAGGGGATTTTTTCCCCGAACCCCAAATTCCCGTCATTCAGATACACGAAATTGGGCTGGGCATCCCTGTTGGCCAAAATAAGGTCCGGGGCGCCATCCCCGTTCATGTCGGCCACTTCCACATCTATAGTGGAATCTTCCCGGTTGCCGAATGCAATTGCTGTAGGGAAGGTCCCATCCCCGGCGTTAATGCAGATCTCATTGGGCGCCCCCCGGTTGGTGATCAGGATATCCACGTCCCCGTCTGCGTCCAGATCGGCCAGAGTTATATTTCGGGTAGGCGCGTATGCCTCGCCGAAGGACGGGCCCTTGATAAAGGAACCGTCACCTTGGTTCAGGAAGAGCGCGTTGGGAGCCATATCGTTCCCCACGGCAATATCCAGGTCCCCGTCCCCATCCAAATCGGCCATTTCGGCAGCATAGGAGGTCGCCCGGTCTGTGCCCAGGGGGCGCTCAACGGTGAAGACCCCGCGCCCGTTGTTGACAAAGATGCGGTTCTGGCCCGGCCAGTGCCGCCCGTTGGCCACCACCAGGTCTGCATCGGAATCCCCGTCCAGGTCCCCCGCAGCTAAGGAGGCAGTTCGTTCTTCATAGGGGCCGAGGATCCAGCGCCCGGAAGCCGGGAGGCTCAGTTCCTGTGCGCAAGCAGGGGCAGTAAGCAGGAATGCCACAACCTGGAGTAGCAGATGGTTTCGCATGAAAGAAAAGTACAAAAAAAGTGGGTGGGTGCGCTGCTCAGGTTAACTAATGAAATTTCGCCGGCCAGAAATGTATGGCTTCAGAAAAGGGATGCGCTAGTTCCATAGGGAATTCGTAGGTAAACCCCTGCAGTTGTGCAGGGGTTTTTTATTTGGTTCCGCCTGGGTCTAGCGCCTGCAAAAGGTCCGGTGGACCCCCGATAGTTATCGGGGCGAGGAGCCAGGTGGTGCGCTGGCCAAGTTGGGGAAATCTCGCAGGAGTGCATCCGTTGATCACCTGGATTCATTCGCCTATAGCGAATGGACCAGAGAGTCACCACTCCTGCAAATAGAATCCCCAGCCTGCTACTCGCAGGCTGTTGGCTTTTTTATTCCGCTTGCGCGCTCAAGTAAGCTTGGTAAACCATGTTTTTCCACCCGGGTTGGCGCGCCATGCGGCGCACCGACCAGAGAGTCNCTCCTGCAAATAGAATCCCCAGCCTGCTACTCGCAGGCTGTTGGCTTTTTTATTCCGCTTGCGCGCTCAAGTAAGCTTGGTAAACCATGTTTTTCCACCCGGGTTGGCGCGCCATGCGGCGCACCGACCAGAGAGTCGCCGCTCCTGCAAATAGAATCCCCAGCCTGCTACTCGCAGGCTGTTGGCTTTTTTATTCCGCTTGCGCGCTCAAGTAAGCTTGGTAAACCATGTTTTTCC
>NZ_NGNR01000001.1:500125-500362 GCF_002198115.1 Robiginitalea sediminis
CCGACCAGAGAGTCACCGCTCCTGCAAATGCAAAACCTCCGCTTCGCTGTCGCGAACCGAGTTTTTTTGCGCCTGTCAGAAAAAAGAAGCAAGCTTGGTAAACCATGTTTCCCCACCTGGGTTGGCGCGCCATGCGGCGCACCGACCAGAGAGTCACCGCTCCTGCAAATGCAAAACCTCCGCTTCGCTGTCGCGAACCGAGTTTTTTTGCGCCTGTCAGAAAAAAGAAGCAAGCTT
>NZ_NGNR01000001.1:500368-812267 GCF_002198115.1 Robiginitalea sediminis
GGCGCGCCATGCGGCGCACCGACCAGAGAGTCACCGCTCCTGCAAATGCAAAACCTCCGCTTCGCTGTCGCGAACCGAGTTTTTTTGCGCCTGTCAGAAAAAAGAAGCAAGCTTCGTTTTCTTCCCAGCACAAAAAAACCCCGCACGTTTGTGCGGGGTTTTGCGCTTGATGTGGTCCCACCTGGGCTCGAACCAGGGACCCTCTGATTATGAGTCAGATGCTCTAACCAACTGAGCTATAGGACCCGGATTCGCTGAAGCGAATCAATGTTAAAATTCCAAAATCCAAATTCCAAGTAGCGGATGTGGGTTTTGGAGCAGGCAAAATTAGCACTATTTTGCTAGCGCTGCAACTGCCTGGATGCTATTCTGCGGGGGCTTCCTGGCAGAGTTCCACCAGCACGCCGCCCGAGCTCTTCGGGTGGAGGAAGGCCACAAGTTTGTTGTCTGCCCCGCGTTTGGGGGTTTCGTTGAGCAGGATAAACCCCTCTGCTTTCAGCCGGGCCATCTCGGCATGGATGTCTTCCACGTCGAAGGCGATGTGGTGGATGCCCTCCCCTTTCCGCTCCAGGTACTTGGCGATGGGGCTGTCCGGGTTTGTGGCTTCCAGCAACTCAATCTTGTTGGGGCCGCTCTTGAAAAAGGAGGTCCTGACCCCTTCCGAGGCCACTTCTTCCATCTTGTAGGCAGGGGTACCCAACAGCTTTTCAAACAGGGCATTGGAGGCCTCCAGGTCCCGTACCGCGATTCCGAGGTGTTCGATTTTCCGCATGGCTCTAGGCTTCTCCTGACGAAAGTACGCCTTTTGTGCGTATTTTTGGGGCGTGGAAACCCAACGACAACGAAAAATTGCCGGGATAATCCAGCAGGACCTGGCAGACATCCTCCAACGCGCGGTAACCGACAGCGGCATGGGCGGGGTCATCCTGTCCGTTACCAAAGTCTACGTCACTACAGACCTGTCCATCGCGCGGGTTTATGTAAGCGTTTTTCCGGTAAAGGAGGCTATGCCCCTGCTTAACGGGATTATGGCTGCCGGCCCGCAGATCCGCCACGAGCTGGCGCGCCGCACCCGCCACCAGCTGCGCCGGGTACCCGAACTGGCCTTTTTCCTGGACGACTCCCTGGAATACATCGAACAGATCGAAAAATCACTGAAAGGCGGGGAAAACCCCATTGAAAACCGCGACCTGCTGGTGCGCCGCAAAAAGTCCTGAGGGTTGAATGTCGCGCTCTACATCGCCCGCAGGTATATCCGGTCCAAAAGCAGCCACAACGCTGTCAATATCATTAACGCCGTCACCTTTGCCGTAACGGTCATCGGGGCCGCGGCGCTCTTTATTGTGCTCTCGGGCTTTGCCGGCCTGAAGTCTTTCAGCCTGACCTTCAGCAATACCTTCGACCCGGATTTAAAGGCCGTTGCCGCGGCGGGGAAAACTTTTTCCGTAACAGGGGAGACCCTGGAGCAACTCAAAGAAGTCCCGGGGTTGGCCTCCTTTTCTCGGGAACTCGAGGAGCGGGTATACCTGACCCACCAGCAGAAGAGCATGATTGCTTACATTAAAGGGGTGGATGGGACCTACAACCAGACCACGGGCATAGACAGCACCATCTACATAGGCTTATGGGACCTGGACAACCAACAGGCAGTGGCCGGAATCGCCATTGCCAACCAACTGAACCTCTCCGTACAGAACTACCGCAGCCCCCTGATGGTCCTCGCGCCGAAACCCGGGGATGGGGGCCTCTCCCCCCAGGGCCTTGGGGACACGCCCTACAACCAGCTGCCTGCGGTGCTTAGCGGGGTATACCAGATCGAAGAAAACCTCGACAAAAAATACGTCTTTGCCAGCCTCCCCCTGGTACAGGCCATGCTGGAGCGGGACAGTACCCGGGTTAGCGGCATCAGTTTCAGGCTGCAGGAGGGCGCAGACGAAAAAACCGTGCGGGCGGCCCTAGGGGAGATCCTCGGGGAGCAGGCGCTGCTGCGCAACCGCAGGGAACTCAACCAGACCCTGTACCGGATGCTCAATACCGAAAACCTGGCTACCTACCTGATTTTCACCCTGGTGCTGATCATTGCCCTCTTCAATGTGGTAGGGGCCATAATCATGATGATCCTGGACAAGCAGCTGCACATCCGCACCCTTTACGCCCTTGGGCTTACCGTAGAGCAGCTGCGGCGGATCTACTTCCTGCAGGGGCTGCTGGTTACCGCGTCGGGCGGGGCCATTGGGGTGCTCATCGGCGGCGGGCTTATCGCCTCCCAACTCGCATTCGGGTGGTTGAAAATAACGCCTTCCCTGGCGTATCCGGTAGAATTCAGGTGGGGCAATGTCCTGTTGGTGCTGGTGACCATCTTTGTCCTCGGGGTGATTGCCTCCAGGATTGCCAGCAACCGCATCAGCAAAAAACGCCTGGACCTTTAAGCAAAGGCATAGTCGGCAAAAGCCTCCAGGGCCTCGTCCATGGCGGCAAAGACTTCCGAAGCCTCGTCGCTGGTCACCATTTTGCTCCGGTACGGTTTAAAGTTGGGGATTCCCTTGAAGTAGTTGCTGTAGTGGCGACGGGTTTCCAGGACCCCGAGCTTCTCCCCCTTCCAGTCGATGGCCATTTGCAGGTGGCGGCGTGCTGCTTCCACCCGGGTAGCCATGTCCGGTGGAGGCAGGTGCTCCCCTGTCGCAATAAAGTGTTTCACCTCCCGGAAAAACCAGGGATACCCAATGGATGCCCTGCCAATCATGGCCCCGTCCAGGCCATACGCGTCCCGCATGCGGACGGCTGCCTCCGGGGTGTCCACATCGCCATTGCCAAAGACCGGGATGTGCATCCTGGGGTTGTTTTTCACCTCCGCGATGGGCTTCCAGTCTGCATGGCCCTTATACATCTGCACCCGGGTGCGCCCGTGGATGGAGATTGCCTGGATGCCCACATCCTGCAGGCGTTCGGCCACCTCCACGATCCGGATGGAATTGTGGTCCCAGCCCAGGCGGGTCTTAACGGTGACCGGCAGGTGGGTCCTTTTCACCATGGCCTCGGTGAGCTTTACCATCAGGGGGATGTCCCTGAGGATGCCGGCCCCGGCGTTCTTGCAGACCACTTTCTTGACCGGGCAGCCAAAGTTGATGTCGATGATGTCCGGACCCGTGGCCGTGACAATATCGATGGCCTGTAGCATAGAGTCCATTTCGGCCCCGAAGATCTGTATCCCGATGGGGCGCTCCTTTTCATAAATGTCCAGCTTGATCACGCTCTTGGCCGCATCGCGGATCAGGCCCTCCGAGGAGATGAACTCCGTGTACATCAGGTCTGCCCCCTGTTCCTTGCACAAGGTTCGGAATGGCGGGTCGCTGACATCCTCCATGGGCGCCAGGAGCAAAGGGAAATCCGGCAATTCAACGGCACCTATCTTAACCATTTACAGGGTGTTAGGGTTTGGAGGGCAAAAGTATAAAATCAAAAGGAAACCGCAGTGCGCACCGTTTCGGCTCCCCGTTTGACCACCACGGTGGTGGAATCGCCCGGAGCAAAGGCCGAAAGGGCCCTCATGTAGCTCATCATGTCGGTAACGGTGCTGTCGCCCAGCTGGATGACGATATCCCCTTTCTGCAGGCCGGCCTTCTGAGCCGCTTTGTCTTCGCTCACCCCATCTATGCGCATGCCCTCCCCGCCGAAGAGGTAATCCGGCACAACACCCAGGGCCACTTTAAACCGGGGCACCTCCTCGCTCTCGTTTTTGGTTTTGCGGAAGGCTACCTCCTGCTGGGCTTCCATGGCCCGGACCACGTTAAAAAGGTAATCGGTTATCTGCTCCATGCCCTGGTAGTTAAGCGTTTCGGCATCATCCGAAGGGCGGTGGTAGTCCTCGTGCTGCCCGGTGAAAAAATGCAGTACCGGGATATCCTGGAGGTAAAATGAAGTGTGGTCGGAAGGGCCCACCCCGGACTCCTTCAGCACGAGATTAAACCCGGGGTTCTGGGAGTTCAGGACCTGGTTCCAGATAGGGCTGGTGCCGGTGCCGCTTATGGAGAGCGTGCTGTCCTGGCGGAGGCGGCCCACCATATCGAAGTTGAGCATATAGGGCACCTGGTCCAGGCCCAGGGTCGGGTTCTTGGCGAAGTAGTTGGAGCCCAACAGGCCCATCTCCTCCCCGGAGAACGAAATAAAAAGGTAGTTGTCCCGGGCCTCGGGCCAAGCCGACAGGCGCTGGGCCAGCTGCAGCAGGACCGCAACCCCGCTGGCATTGTCGTCGGCCCCGTTGTGGATGGCTGGTTCGCCCCGGTGGAGGGAGCCTTCGCCCCCCATCCCGAGGTGGTCGTAATGGGCACCAATCACCACGGTACGGGCACCGCCATTGTCGAGGAGGCCCACGATATTGACCCCGGCGATACTGCTGTCTCCCGTGGCTCCGAAAGCGACTTCGGCATGCGGGTCCTTGCGGGGCTGGAAGGTAAAGGACTGCCGGTAGGTCTGGTCTGCCCCGGCCGGGACAAGGCCGAGGGCTTTAAACCGGCCCTCCAGGTATTCCGCCGCCATAAGGGCGCCCTCGGTGCCGGTTTCACGCCCCATCAACGAATCGGAAGCGAGGATACGAACGTCCTCCTGAAGGGTTACCTCCCGGGGCGCTTCGATCTTACAGGCCGCTGCCAGCAGCAGAATTCCCGCAAAAAGATTATAATACTTCATGGCTTTCCTTCTATTTTTGTTCAAAATTACACAACCTATGAGAATCTCAGTCCTTTTGCTGGCCCTTGTTGTCCTGGCCAGTTGCAAACAGGAGCCCAAGGGCACCGAACCTGCCGTTGCAGGCGATAACCCCATGGCCATGAGTTCGGATACCCTGATCTACCCCGGGGAAACCCATTTCAAATCCATCCGGCAGGTCACCTTTGGGGGGGACAATGCCGAAGCATACTGGAGCTTTGACGACAGCAAACTCATTTTTCAATCCAACTATGCCAAATGGGGGCTGGAATGCGACCAGATGTTTATCATGGGGGTAAACGAGACCTTCCAGGACCACATGCCCCCCATGGCCAGTACCGGCCTGGGGCGCACCACCTGCGGGTATTTCCTTCCGGATAACGAGCATGTGCTGTATGCCTCCACCCACCTGCGGGACAGCCTCTGCCCCGAAGTGCCCCTGCGCATGAACGGGAAATACGTGTGGCCGGTTTACGATTCCTTCGACATTTTTGTGGCAGACCTCGAAGGGAACATCACCGCCCAGCTCACAGACGAGCCGGGCTACGACGCCGAGGCCACGGTTTCGCCGAAAGGTGACAAAATCGTGTTTACCTCAGACCGCAGCGGAGACCTGGAGCTCTACACCATGAACCTGGACGGCTCCGGGGTAACGCAGATTACGGACGAACTCGGCTATGACGGGGGTGCCTTCTTCTCCCCGGACGGCAGCCAGATCATCTTCCGTGCGTCCCGCCCGAAAACCGAAGCCGAAATTGAGGAATACAAAAACCTGCTGGCAGATGGCCTGGTACAACCCACCAATATGGAGCTGTTTATCTGCAATGCCGACGGGTCGGACCTGCGCCAGCTCACCTTCCTGGGCAACGCCAACTGGTGCCCCTTTTTCCACCCGGACGGGGACAGGGTGCTGTTTGCCAGTAATTTTGAGGCAGACGGCGGCTTCCCCTTCAACCTGTACATGATCAATACGGACGGGACCGGGCTGCAGCGGGTGACCCACGGGAAGACATTTGACGCCTTCCCGGTGTTCTCCAACGACGGCAAGCACCTGATCTTTTCCAGCAACCGCAACAATGGCGGCACTCGCGACACGAATTTGTTTATAGCCGAGTGGCAGGATTGATACGCATATCGCGTATCTTTGCGCCCAATTTAATCGCACCATGAAGCATATCCGGAACTTCTGCATCATCGCCCACATCGACCACGGGAAGAGTACCCTGGCCGACAGGCTGCTGGACCATACCGGTTCGGTAACCGAACGCGAGAAGCAGGACCAGCTCCTGGATAGCATGGACCTGGAGCGCGAGCGCGGCATTACCATCAAGAGCCACGCTATCCAGATGGAGTATGTCTATCAGGGGGAAACCTATATCCTGAACCTGATCGACACCCCGGGCCACGTGGATTTCAGCTACGAGGTGTCCCGGTCCATCGCGGCCTGCGAAGGGGCGCTGCTGGTGGTGGACGCCGCCCAGAGCATCCAGGCCCAGACCATCTCCAACCTCTACCTGGCCCTGGAGAACGACCTGGAGATCATCCCGGTGCTCAACAAGGTAGACCTGCCCAGTGCCAACCCCGAGGAAGTAACGGACGACATCGTAGACCTGTTGGGCTGCAAACCCGAAGAGGTTATCCCGGCCAGCGCCAAGACCGGCCTGGGGGTAGATATCATCCTGGCGGCCATCATTGATCGCATCCCCGCCCCCAAGGGCAACCCGGAGGCTCCGCTGCAGGCACTGGTCTTCGACTCCGTCTATAACCCTTTTCGAGGGGTGGAGACCTATTTCCGGGTCATCAATGGAAAAATCCGCAAAGGGCAGCATATTAAATTCGTGGCCACAGGCCGGAAATACTATGCCGACGAGGTGGGCACCCTGAAACTGCGGCAACAGCCCAAAAACGAAATCGGAACGGGGGACGTAGGCTACCTCATCACGGGCATCAAGGATGCGCGGGAGGTGAAGGTGGGGGACACCATTACCGATGCCCAGAACCCCACCCAGGAGGCCATTGCGGGCTTCGAGGACGTCAAGCCAATGGTTTTCGCGGGGATCTACCCGGTAGACACCGAGGACTTTGAGGAATTGCGCTCCTCCATGGAAAAACTCCAGCTCAACGACGCTTCCCTGGTCTTTACCGCCGAAAGCAGCGCCGCCCTCGGCTTCGGGTTCCGGTGCGGCTTCCTGGGGATGCTCCACATGGAGATCATACAGGAGCGCCTGGAGCGGGAGTTCGATATGACGGTCATTACCACCGTCCCCAACGTGAGCTACCTGGCCTATACCGCCAAGGACCCGGAGACCCCGGTGGTGGTCAACAACCCCTCGGACCTGCCGGACCCTTCCACCCTGAGCCGGGTGGAGGAGCCCTACATAAAAGCTACGATCATTACCAAGGCCGATTACGTAGGCAACGTCATGTCTTTGTGCATTGACAAACGCGGGCAGATTACCAACCAGACCTACCTGACGCAGGACCGGGTAGAACTGAGTTTCGACATGCCCCTGGCGGAGATCGTCTTCGACTTCTACGACCGACTCAAAACCGTTTCCCGCGGTTACGCCTCCTTCGACTACAGCCCCATTGGCATGCGCACCTCCAAACTGGTACGGGTAGATATCCTGCTCAACGGACAAATGGTGGATGCCCTCTCCGCCCTGGTGCACTTCGACAACGCCCAGCACATCGGGAAGAAAATGTGCGAGAAGCTTAAGGAGCTCATCCCGCGCCAGCAATTCGATATCCCCATCCAGGCGGCTATCGGCGCCAAGATCATATCCCGGGAGACCATCAAGGCCCTCCGCAAGGATGTGACGGCCAAGTGTTACGGGGGAGATATTTCCCGAAAACGGAAACTGTTGGAAAAACAGAAAAAAGGGAAAAAACGCATGCGCCAGGTGGGCAATGTGGAAATCCCCCAGCAGGCCTTTATGGCGGTGCTGAAACTGAACGACTAGATCCGGGCTTTTCTGTGGGATTTTAACAGGTGGGGCTGGCAGGTTTTTCTTACTTTTGAGGCCTAACCCCCGGCCTTCACATGACGCCCCATATTGCCCATTTTACCGCCCGCCACCGCATTGTCCAGGTGGTTCAGAATTCCATCTTTATCTGGCATCAGGAAAGCGGAGGGGTAGACCCTGAGCTCCTGGCCGAGAAGATCCGCCGGGAGGCTGCCATCCCTTTTTTCAGGCTGCTTGCCGGGTCGGGTTACCCATTGGAAGAGAAGGATATTGTCGTGACCGTGCACCGGGCCGAAGCCTTTAAAGGCTAGCTCCTGGTTTTCCGTAAAGGGTTACCACCTGGCCGGACCCCTGTTTGGCGTCCAGTTCCTCCCCCATATACACCAGTTTGAAGCCTTCTTCGATAACGCCATTGGTGCGCATATAAGAGGGGATGATGTGCAACTCCCCTTCCGGGTCCTTGATAAAGAGGGGGCAGCTGAACTCCTGCCCATCTATGCGCCTGAGGAAAGCGTTGAGCTGGCTGGAGTCGCGAACTTCTATTTCGTGGATGGCGGGATTCTTCCGGACGGCTTCCATAAGGGTCACAAAATCGTCTTTCTGGGAAAACAGTTCGTGTCTTTCCCTGGATTCCTCGTCCCCCACCTCGTCCGGGTCCACAATCCGGAACGACCCGTTTTCCCCGAACTGGTCCCTGAACTTATCGATGGCGTACTTGTTGATGTCCGCATTGGGGGTCATAGCGATGAGGTAGCCCACATCGGTCAGTTCCAGGTTATCCGTAAGGGTATCGGAAAAGATGTTGGCCGTGAAGGCCTCCAGGCCCAGGCTTTTGGCCTTTTCGATATTGGTGGGGTTGTTGTCTATCACCACCACATGGCGGTCGTTACGTTGCAGGTACTGGGCAATGAGGCGGGAAGCTTTGGAGGCGCCTATAATCAGGATGCCCTCCGACTTCTTGAGGAATACGCCCACCATCCGTGCAAAGGGCCGGGCCGTGGTGGCGTTGAGCAGGACCGTTCCCAGCACAATGGTGAAGACCAGGGGGGTGATGTACTCCGCCCCCGGCTCCCCGCGCGCCAGGAGTTTGGAGCCGAACAGGGAGGCAATCCCCGCGGCAACAATCCCGCGGGGGCCCACCCAGCTGATAAACAGTTTCTCATTGCGCTTCAGGTCCGAGCCATAGGTACTGAGAAACACCCCTATAGGCCTGATGATGAAGACAATAATCCCGAACAGCAGGGCCGTCTGCCAGGTATACATCAGCTGCATATCCTCCAGGTTGATGTTGGCGGCGAGCAAAATAAAGAGGATGGAGATAAGCAGGACGCTGAGGGACTCCTTGAAATACAGCAGCTCCTTAATGTTTGGCAGGTCCATGTTACCCATCACCAGGCCCATGACCACCACTGCCAGCAGGCCGGATTCGTGGGCAAAGAGGTCCGATTCTACAAAAACCAGCAGAACCACCGAAAGCGACACCACGTTGAGCAGGTAATGGGGGATCAGGTTCTTCTTTATGGCAAAGGCGAGCCCGTGCGCAAAGGTGAAGCCGAAGGTAAAGCCGAAAAGCAGGATCTTCCCGAATTCGATGAGCGCCGTTTTGGTGTAGGCCTGGCCTTCCCCAACACTGATGAATTCAAAAACCAGTACCGCCACCAGGGCGCCGATGGGGTCAATCAGGATGCCCTCCCATTTCAGGATGGCAGAGACATCCTTTTTCAGGGGGATATTGCGGAGGATGGGGGTTATAACCGTGGGGCCGGTAACGATGATCAGCGCGCTGAACAGGAAAGACATCTGCCAGCTGAGCCCGAAGATAAAATGGGCTGCCACCCCGGCACAGAAAAACGTAACCACCGTGCCCAGCGTGATAAGCTTGGTAATGGCAGGGCCCACATTCGAGACCTCGGAACGCTTCAGGGTGAGGCCGCCTTCAAAGAGGATAATGCTAATAGCCAGGGAAACAAAATAATACAGGCCCTCCCCGGGAAACAAGCCTTTGCTCCCGTTCCAGATAGGCTCTATGAGTTTGGTCCCGTCTTCGGTATAAAGGGTCGATACCGGGCCTACCAGCAGCCCGATCAGGATGAGCGGCAGGATGGCCGGGAGTTTGAGCCTCCAGGCCAGCCATTGGGCAAAGATGCCAAGTATTATGATTCCCGCCAGTTCTAACATAGCCGCTGCTTTTCAAAGGGCATAGTTCCCAAAAATAAACAAATGACCGGATCGGGCACCCTGCAACCGCCCTTAGTTTGCCCCTTTTGCCAGGAAACGGGCCGGAAAGCAGGAAAGGCGGCCCGGTTTTAAGGCGCCTCCACCAAAAACTTTGTTAATCGGCTCCCGGGTCGTCCGGACAATTCGTAATTTGCATGCGGCTAATTCAATCCATGACGCTTTACCCCATCGAGACCGGAAACTTCAAGCTGGACGGCGGAGCCATGTTCGGCGTCGTTCCCAAAAGCCTGTGGTCCCGGACCAACCCGGCCGATGCGAACAACATGATTGACCTGGCGGCCCGCTCCCTGCTCATAGAAGACGGCAACCGGCTTATCCTGATCGATGCCGGGATGGGGGACAAGCAAAGCGAAAAGTTTTTCGGCTATTATTATCCCTGGGGCGAACACACCCTGGATAAGTCCCTGCGGCAGGCAGGGTTCCACCGGGACGACATTACCGACGTCTTCCTCACCCACCTGCACTTTGACCATTGCGGGGGGAGTATCCGGTGGAATGCAGCCCGCACCGGCTATGAACCGGCCTTCCCGAATGCCGTTTTCTGGTCCAACCAGGAGCACTGGGAGTGGGCCACCAACCCAAATGCCCGGGAGAAGGCCTCTTTCCTGAAAGAAAACATCCTGCCCATGGAAGAAAGCGGACAACTGCGATTTGTCCCGAGGGAGGGGAAACCCTACCAGGAGGATTCCCCCCTGGGTTTCGGGATTCTCTTTGCAGACGGACACACCGACAAGCAGATGATCCCGCATATCCGCTATAAAGGAAAAACAGTCGTATTTATGGCAGATTTACTGCCTACCGTTGGCCATATCCCGCTGCCCTACGTGATGGGGTACGACACCCGCCCCCTGCTGACCCTGGGGGAGAAGGAGGCCTTCCTGAACCGGGCGGCCAGCGAGTACTTTGTGCTGTTTTTGGAACACGATGCCCATAACCCCTGCTGTACCCTGAAGCATACCGAAAAAGGCGTACGGCTCGATGAACGTTTCGAATTCGATGAGTGGTTTTCATAATACCGTAACCCCCCTTGCCCTCGGGTTGCTTCTGGTGCTGGGCTGTGCCGGGGAGGCGCAACAAAGCCGGGACCTCCTCCCGGAAGGCACCTTTACCCCGGGTATAGAAGGGCCGGCCACAGACGCCGACGGCAACATCTATGCCGTCAATTTTGCCGAAGAAGGAACTGTTGGGCGCGTATCCCCGGATGGAGAGGCCACCCTCTACCTCCGCCTCCCGGAAGGCAGTATTGGTAACGGTATACAGTTCGATGCCGGGGGGAATATGTATATCGCGGATTACATGGGCCACAAGGTGTACCGGAAACCCGCATCGGGCGGAGCCCTGGAGGTATGGGCCGAAGATGCCCGGATGAACCAGCCCAACGACCTGTGTATCCGGGCCGATGGAACGATCTACCTCAGCGACCCCAACTGGGCCGAAAGTACCGGGAACCTCTGGCGGGTGACCCCGGAGCGACAGGTGGAGCTGCTTGAGGCAGATATAGGGACCACCAACGGGATTACCCTGAGCCCGGATGGCACGTACCTGTATGTAAACGAATCGGTGCAGCGCAGCGTCTGGCGGTATGGGGTGCAGGCCGACGGGCGCCTGGGTAAGCGGGAGCTGCTCATCCAATTTCCCGATTTCGGGATGGACGGCATGCGCTGCGACATAGAAGGAAATATCTACATTGCCCGATACGACAAGGGCACTATAGCCTTAGTGAGCCCCGAGGGGGAATTGCTGCGGGAATACCCGTTAACGGGGAAAAAGCCTAGTAACCTTACCTTTGGCGGGCCCGACGGGAAGACGGTATACGTCACCCTGGCGGACCGCGGTTGTTTTGAAACCTTTACTGCCCCGCACGCCGGGGCCTTTATCCATATTAACCTGACAAAATGAGAGCATATTCCTTTCGCAGGGCGGCCTTCTGGGGCCTGCCCCTATCCCTGGTCCTGAGCGGCTGCGGTGCCACCCAGCTGGTGAGCACCCCCATTGAAAACATCGACAGCGTCCCGCTGAAAATAACGGAACTCACGGAGGCCGAACAGCAGCGCTGGCAACATGCCGACCTGCGGCAGGACACCATCCCCGGCATGAGCGTAGACCGCGCCTACAAGGAAGTGGTGGGCAACCGCAAGGGGAAAACCGTAGTCGTAGCCGTATTGGATTCCGGGATCGACCTGGAACACGAAGACCTGAAAGCTGTGCTATGGACCAATAAAGGGGAGAAGCCCGGCAATGGGAAGGACGACGATGGCAATGGGTTTGTGGACGATATCCACGGGTATAACTTCCTGGGCGAGTCCTACCACGAACAACTGGAAATGGCCCGGATCCTGCGCCTGGGCCTGGGAGATGCGAGCCTGCAGCAACGCGCCCGGGCAAACCTGGAGAAGGATGCCGCCGAAGCGGCCTCCAACAAACAGCAGTACGAGCAAATCCTGCAGGCGGTCCGCAATGCCGATGCTGCGGTAAAAGCGCACCTCGGTAAGGAAACCTACACGGAGGAAGAGCTCCGCGCCATCAAAACCTCCGACCCCCAGCTGCAACAGAGTGTGGGGATCCTGGGGCAGATGTATGCCTATGCAGACAGCATCCCGGAGGTCCTGGAAGAACTGACCGAAGGCGTGACCTATTTCACCAACCAGCTCAACTACCACCTCAACCTGGAGTTCAATGGCAGGGAAAGTGTTGGGGACAACCCCTATGACCTCACGGATACGGATTATGGAAACGGGAATCCGCGAATCCGGGCTGAAGATGAATCCCACGGCACCCACGTAGCCGGTATTATTGCTGCCGTAAGGGGCAATGGTGTCGGGATGGATGGGGTCGCCCAGAATGTTCAGATCATGAGCGTGCGGATGGTGCCGGACGGGGATGAGTACGACAAAGACGTGGCCCTGGCCATCCGGTATGCCGCAGACAACGGGGCAAAGATCATCAATGCCAGCTTTGGCAAGTCCTTCTCGCCCAATGCCGAATGGGTTTACGATGCCATCCGGTATGCTGCGGAAAAGGATGTGCTTATCATCCATGCTGCAGGAAATGACGGGCTGGACCTGGACCGGCCGGAAAACCCCAATTTCCCCAACGACCAGAAAGGCACTGGCCCTGAAATAGCCGACAATGTTATTACGGTTGGCTCCCTGGATGCCGCCTACGGCTCCCGGATGGTCTCTTCCTTCTCCAATTACGGGACTTCCAATGTGGATATTTTTGCTCCCGGCGGGCAGATTTATTCCACCATGCCCGGAAACGAGTACAAATTGCAGGGCGGCACCTCCATGGCAGCTCCGGCAGTGAGCGGGGTTGCAGCCATGGTCCGGTCCCTGTACCCTTCCCTGACAGCTTCGCAGGTGAAAAAAATCATCCTGCAGTCTGGCCTTGCGGTCAGGCCCAACGTGGTCCTGGGCGGGGATGCCAACAATACCAAGGCCTTTAGCGAGGTTTCGAAATCCGGACGGATCGCCAACCTGTACAACGCCCTGATTATGGCCGAAAAATGGGATAAAGGAACCCTCGAACCTTAAAATCTGTTTTTGAGATGCGACAGCTATTCTTGATTTGCCTGCTGGCCGGCTTTCAGGCCGTTTCCCAGGGGAACAACACCTACTGGCAACAACACGCCGACTACTACATGGAGGTGGACATGGATGTGGAGACGTTTCGGTACTCCGGGAACCAAAAGCTGGTTTACACCAACCATTCCCCGGACACCCTTACCCGCGTGTTTTACCATATGTACTTCAACGCTTTCCAGCCGGGGAGCGAAATGGATCTCCGCCTGCAGAGCATTGAGGACCCGGACGGCCGGATGACCGAAAACGGCAAAAGCCGCATTGCCGACCTGGATGAAGATGAAATAGGATTCCTCCGGGCCACTTCCCTCACCCAGGACGGAAAGGCCGTGCGCCATGCCCTCGAGGGTACGGTCCTGGTGGTAGACCTGGCCTCCCCCATCCTTCCCGGGGGAAAAACCCAGTTCGATATGGCCTTCCAGGGGCAGGTGCCCCTGCAAATCCGCCGTTCGGGCCGCAACAACCGGGAAGGGGTAGCCCTTTCGATGAGCCAGTGGTACCCGAAAATGGCGGAATACGATTTTGAAGGCTGGCACGCAGACCCCTACATTGCCCGCGAATTCCACGGCGTGTGGGCCGATTTCGAATTGAAACTCACCCTAGACAAAGACTACGTGGTGGGCGGCACGGGATACCTGCAGAACCCCCAGGAAATCGGGCACGGGTACGAGGCCCCGGGATCGGAGGTCAAACGCCCCAGGGGCCAGACTCTGACCTGGCATTTCAAGGCCCCAAAGGTCCACGACTTTATGTGGGCGGCAGACCCGGAATACCGGCACGACACCCTGGAAACCCCCTCGGGCACAACCCTGCACTTCTATTACAAGGACAAGCCGGAGCTGTTGGAAAACTGGAAAAACCTGCAGGAAAAAACGGCTGCAGCACTTGACTTTTTCAACCGCAATATCGGACCCTACCCCTATGAACAATACTCCGTGGTACAGGGGGGAGACGGCGGCATGGAGTATGCCATGAGCACCCTCATTACCGGGGAACGGTCCTTTGAAAGCCTGGTTGGGGTTATGGTCCACGAAATGGCCCACTCCTGGTTCCAGCACGTGCTGGCTACCAACGAGTCCAAACACGAATGGATGGATGAAGGGTTCACCTCCTTTATCTCCGCACTCTGTATGGACGCCATCATGGAGCGCCAGCGGGAAAACCCGTTCCAGGGCTCCTACACCGGATACAGGCGGCTGGCCCAGTCCGGGCGGGAACAACCCCTCACCACCCACGCAGACCGGTATGCCTTTAACACCGGTTACGGGATTTCTGCCTACAGTAAGGGCGCGGTTTTCCTCGCTCAGCTGGGGTATGTCATCGGGCAGGAAGACCTGATGAAGACCATCCGCCGGTACTATCAGGATTTCCGGTTTAAACACCCCGTACCCAACGACATCATCCGGACAGCGGAGAAAGTAAGCGGCATGCAGCTACACTGGTACCTGACCGACTGGGCCCAGACCACCAACACTATCGATTACGCGGTAAAAAGCGTGGCCGATTCCGGGGGTAAAACCCAGGTTTCCCTGGAGCGGATCGGGCTGATGCCCATGCCTGTGGATGTCCTGGTTGTGCTTAAGGACGGTACCCGCCAAAGCTACTACATGCCCCTGAGGATGATGCGGGGGGAGAAAGCCAATCCCTATGCGGGAATCCCGCGGACGGTTCTGGAAGACTGGCCCTGGGCCCAGCCTGCGTACACCTTTGAGATGGATGTGCCCCTGGAACAGGTCCAGGCGGTGGTGATAGACCCCTCCGGCCTTATGGCAGACATCGCCCTGGAAAACAATTCCTGGCAGGCCCAGGATTAGTCCGGGCGGGTAGACCTACGCTCAAACCAGAACAGCCCCTGGTAATCCGGGTTGCGGGCCGCGCGCTCGCGGTTGGTCAGCACCAGGTGGGTGCGGTCTTTCCTGCGGCTGCGGAAGCCCAGGAGATGGAATATCGGCTTGCTGAAGAAGCGAGCGATGCGCAAATCCACCAGGAGGGTATCGCTGCCCTTTGACGCCCATTTTACCCCGGGAAGGGCTACCAGGATATCCTGGAAGCGGAACCGGCGGAGCCATGCGGAGAACCTCAGGGCCCAGGAAGGCGTCCTGCGGATGAGGAAGAACCCCTCTTCGCCCTGTTTCTGGTAAAGCGGCATAAAAAGCATCCCCTTTTTCCGCATGTACACCGGCTGGCCCTGGTCGTGGGCCAGGAGCTTGCCCTTGTCTACCTTCTGAAAACTCTTAAAGCCCCGGACCATGCGGAAGCCGGAGGCGTCTTCCAGGCCATGGCGGTGGAAGACTTCGTAGAAATGGTGGTCTCCTTCTGCCGCTTCCCGCAGGCGGATGAGGCGCTGCCCCAGCTCCGGAAAGGCTTCTTCGGGCCACAGGCCGCTGTATGCCAGGGACAGCCAAAGGAAATCCTCTGCGCAGCGGACGGCTTCCGGGTCGTCGTGCTGGCCGGATTCAAAACCCAGGGAGACGTACCCCAATTCGTTGATATAGCTCAGCAATGGGCCCTCCAGGTACTCTTCGATCCCGAGGATGACCGGCACGGGAAACAGACTGGAAAACTTCCGGTTGATCACCGCATCGTTAATGGTAATAAACGGGAGGGTTTCGCTTGAGGTGGTGTGCAGGTCTATGAAATAGAAGGGGGGCTGGTGTTGCTCCAGTATTTCCCAGACCCATTCGTACAATTCCACCAGTTCATTCTCTTCGCGGTTCCGCTCCGGAGCGGGCTTACTGCGGATCCATTCCATGGTGTCCCTCCTCCAGATACGGTTCAGGTCCTGGTCGATGTAGCGCACCTTGTGCAGGAGCCCCGGCAGGTTGCCGCGCAGGGCGATAAACGTGCCCTGTTCCGGTTTCATGTCCTGCTTTTCCAGGGACTCACAAACAGCCTCAAGGGCTTGTACCCCGGCGGGTTCATTCCCGTGAATGCCGCCGAAACATACCAAGGTGGGCCCGGGTTTTCCGGATTGGAAGCGCCCTATGAGCCGGTCCAGGGCGCCGGGGGCCCGGGTTGTGCTTGGAGTCGTTGCGGTATCGCTACGTAAAGTCATTCGTCGTGAGGATTCCCACCAGGGTGTCTCCTTCCAAAACCGGAAGCGAGCTGATCCCGTGGGCTTGCATAAGGCTGCGGGCTTCTTCGGCAGAAGCGTCCCTCCCGATGGTAATCGGGTCGGACCGCATCAGGTCCCGGATACCGGTGTGATAGATTTCGGGTTTCTCGGATATTTCGGAAACATCGGCCCAACTGAGCAGGCCGGTGAGGCGGTTTCGCGTGTCCAGAACAGGCAGGTGGTGGAAGTGGTTCCATTTCATGATGGCCACTACCAGGGCCGCACTGTCCTCTTCCTGGGCCGTGACGATGCGCGTGCTCATCAGGTCGGAGACCCGCGGGGCCTTCAGGTGGTCCGGGGATTGCCCGCGACAGGTGTTTTTCCAGGCATCTACGGGATAGCCCTTAAAAGCCCGCTCGAATAGGCAACAGGTGAGTTTCCGGAGCGCCTCCGGGGCGTTGAGGTCGCGACGCAGTTGGCGGTAGGTCTGTACCATCCATTCCGAGCCGTTGTGGCTCCGGATGCGGTTTTCAATAACCTTCAGGTAGCGTTCGGCATCCTTCCGGTCTACCCCGGCCCGGTCCAGTCCCTGGTAGGCCATGGGCAGGAAGAAGTCGAGTAACAGCTCCCGGGCCGGAACAATTTTACCGTCCCAGTGGAACTGTGCCCCCATCCCGTAGCGGGCCGCATTGAAAAAGTTCTTTTTGGCATCCCTGAAATCCATCTTGCCGGCAATGTCTTCCCAGGCTTTGGGCCGGCCGTACATAATGCCCACCCACAGCATCATGTTGGCTATTTCGTCTGAAGTTGTGGGTCCTGAAGGCAGGTATCGGTTCTCAATACGCAGGTGGGGAACCCCATTGCCGCGTCCGTAGCAGAGCCGGTTCCATGGGTAGACCGTCCCATTGTGCAGGTTCAGGGCTTCCAGTTTGGGGGTCTCCCCCGCCTGGAGTTGCTCCAAACTGTTTTGGTCTTCGAAATCCGTGGAGATCAGGCTCCGGAAGCGCACGATGGATTTTTTGAAAAAGTCTGCGGCCGTGCCCGAAGCCCATGCTGTTCCAAAACCCACCCGCGGCTCCCGCTCGTTGAGCAGGAAGGTGCTGCGGCGTGTATCCACACTTTGGGTAAAGAGGGCGATCCGGGTCTCCTCCCAGAGCTCCCGCCCCATGAGCATGGGGGAATTGGTGCTGATGCTCAGGACAGGGCCCGAAATGGCCTGGGCCCAGTTATAGGTGTCTGCAAAGGTATCCGGGTCTATCTGCAAATGGGCCTGGAAACTGGTGTTGCACCCCTCGTACATAATGGAATCGTGGTGCAGGTTAACCTCATCGACCCCTTTAATCTTGACTTCCACATCTGCCTCCCGCACCTTCTTGATGGCGTTGTTAAGGGTCTTGTACCGGTTGGCCGGGGTCATATAGTCGTCGGAAAGGTGGCGGGTTCCTATAGTGGGCAGAATCCCGGTAAGTACAATGTTGTTCCGGTGTTTCTCCGCCACCGACTGGGCATAATTAAGCAGGCGGTTGAGTTGCTCGTGCATCTGGCTGAAACAGGTCCCCTTAAGGGGTAGGGGGTCCAGGTTGGCTTCAAGGTTGTAGCGGGTAAGCTCGGAGGTGAAATGTGGGTCCTCGATGTCCTTGAGCACTTCCACGGCCTGGGTGGAGGGTTCCCAGTGGTCGGTAACCAGGCAGAACTCCTGTTCGGCCCCTATGTGCATCTGGCTCCGGTCAATAAGGCCTTGCTCCAGCATTTGCTCGAGGGCCGCAATATCCGTCAGAAGGCGGTGGAAATAGCGCTCGCGCTCCTCCTGCCCGTCTAACGGTTTAACTGCCATGGTTCCCATGTAACTGCGGTTTTAGAGGTGGCACCGGTTACCCACCGGACCCGTAATGGGCAATTTACATCCTCACCAGACGGTTTAATATGATAATTATCACCCGCTTGTGCCCTGGAAATATTGCTATTTTTGGGCATGGACTCCATGCGCTTCCCCAAATCTGAAAAGCTCACCCACAAAGCATTGTGGGAGGCGGCATTCCTCGAGGGGAAAACCGTTAAGGCCTATCCCTTAAGACTGAGCTTCCTCCCTGCGGAAATGCCCCCTGGGGTACGCTGCCAGGCCGGCTTTGCCGTTCCGAAACGGAAATTCAGGAACGCCACCGACCGGAACAGGATCAAACGCATCATGCGGGAGGCGTACCGCAAGGAGAAGGGCCGGCTTTTTAACAATACGAAAGGACAGTATGCGTTGGTATTTTTATACCTTGGAAAAGAGCTGCCCGAGTCCCGGATTGTTGAAAAGCGCATGCGGGAAGTGCTGGGAAAAATTGAATCGTATGAAGAAGCTGTTGAAGACTAGAGTGCTGGTGCCCGTGGCCGCACTCCTCATTTTTGCAGGGACCACTGCCTTTAAAACCGACTTTTTTGAGGTTGCCAAACAAATCGAGATTTTCACCACCCTGTTCAAGGAGCTGAACATGAACTACGTGGATGAAACCAACCCGGCAGCCCTCATGGATACTGCCATAAAAAACATGCTTTCGGAGCTGGACCCCTACACGGTGTTCCTCAATGAACAGGATGTGGAGGCTTACAAAATCAGCAACGCCGGGGAGTACTCCGGCATAGGCGCCCTGGTGCGGTCCTACGACGACCGCCTGGTGGTTGTAGAGCCCTACAAGGGGTATCCGGCGGACCTGGCCGGCCTGAAAGCAGGCGATGAGATCATCCGTATCGGGGATGTGGATGTGGCCGATTTCAGGGATGACGCCGTGGAGCTGCTCAAAGGAGCTTCGGATTCGAAGGTTGCCGTTACCTACCGCCGGCAGGGGGAGGTGCGCACTGCGGAGGTCTCCCGCTCCGGGATTGAGGTGGACGCCGTTCCCTTTTACCGCATGGCCGACGCCAAAACTGGGTATATCGTGCTGTCCCGCTTTAACTCCAAGGCCTCGGCACAGACCCGTGAAGCCCTTCAGGATTTGAAAGGGCAGGGAGCCGAGCGCATTATTCTGGATTTGCGCAACAACCCGGGCGGGCTGTTGAGCGAAGCTGTGAATGTGACCAACCTGTTTGTTCCCAAAGGGGAGCTGATTGTAACCACCAAATCCAAGGTGAAGAAATTCAATCAAACCTACAAGACCCGAAACCAGGCCGAAGACACGGAAATCCCGCTCGTAGTCCTGGTCAATGGCCGCAGCGCTTCGGCAAGCGAAATCGTCTCCGGGAGCCTGCAGGACCTGGACCGGGCCGTGGTCATCGGCGCGCGCAGCTTCGGTAAAGGCCTGGTGCAACGGCCCCTGAAGCTTACCTATGGCACCCAGCTCAAAGTAACCATAAGCCGTTACTACACCCCTTCCGGACGCTGCATCCAGGCCCTGGACTACTGGAACCGGGACGAAAGCGGGAAGGCGGTACGAAATACGGATTACCAGGAATTCCGCACCCGAAATGGCCGGAAGGTCACAGACGGGGGCGGGGTGGTTCCGGATGTCGAGATCGCGGAAATGCAGGCCAATGACCTTACCCGGGCCCTGGTGGACAACCATGTGGTCTTCGACTACGCCACCCGTTTTTACTACAACAACACCCTGGAAAATCCGGACTCCTTCGAGCTGAGTCCTGAACAGTACAACGACTTTGTGGCCTTTGTAGGCCAGAGCGATTTCAATTTCGAAACCAAGACCGAAACCGCCCTGCGCCAGGCCCTTACAGCCCGGGAATCCCTTGTCTTTAACGAGGCTGTAGAACAGGATTTCCGCAAGTTGCTCCTGCAAATCGAAAAGCGCAAAACAGAGGCGTTGCAGACCTATTCCACTGAAATTTCGAGGGAACTGGAAGATGAAATCATTACCCGATACCACTACCGGGAAGGGCTCTATGAATCCCTGCTCAGCCGGGACCCGGCCATCCTCACCGCCCGGGAACTGCTAGGAAACCCCCAGCAATATGCCAAAATCCTACAGTAGGCGGACCCTCTCCGCCCTTTTAACTGCTTTACTGCTCGGGTTCGGGCTCTCGGCCCAAAAAGACCCCGGGGTATCCCTGGTGGTCCTCGGAAACGTGCAGGACGGGGGCTCGCCCCATATTGGGTGTGTCCGTGAGTGTTGCGCCGGACTTACCCCGGCCAAGGCCGACGACCGCCGCGTGGTTTCCCTTGGGCTCGTAGACCACGGCCAGGGGCAAACCTACCTTTTCGAAGCTACCCCGGACATAGGCGCCCAACTGCGTGACTTACGGGAATACTCAGGGACGCCCCTGCCCGCGGGTATTTTTCTGACCCATGCGCATATTGGCCACTACGCCGGCCTGCAGTTCCTCGGAAGGGAGGCGCTTAATGCCCCGGGCGTACCGGTATATGCGCTCCCCAGGATGGAAAGCTACCTTCGGGAAAACGGCCCGTGGGGGCAGCTGGTTTCCCTGGGAAATATCGCCCTGCGCCCCCTGGGTCTGAAAAATCCCATTGCCCTTGGGCCGGATATCCAGGTGGAGGCCATTGCCGTGCCGCACCGGGACGAGTATTCGGAAACGGCGGGGTTCCTGATACGGGGCCCTTCCAAAAGCGCCCTCTTCATCCCGGATATCGACAAATGGGAACGGTGGGGGGAATCCCTGTCCGCCATCCTTGCCGAAGTAGACTACGCATTTTTAGACGCCACCTTTTACGATGCCGTCGAAGTGGGCTACCGGGATATCTCCGAAATCCCCCACCCCCTGGTAACCGAAACCCAATCCCTTTTGCAGGACCTGCCCCCCGGGGAAAAGGCAAAGGTCTATTTTATCCACATGAATCACACCAACCCCCTGCTCGATGCCTCCAGCCCTGAAACACGCCAAACAGAACAGGCGGGGTACCACGTAGCGCGCCGGGGTCAAACTTTCTCCCTCTGAATGGATGCCGCGCAGCTAAACGGCCCTGTGGCCGAGGCTTTGGGGTACCCCGTAAAAGCGATTCGTAGGGTAAGCGGGGGCGATATCGCGCAGGCCTTTCGGGTTGAGACGACCAAAGGCACCTGTTTCCTGAAAGTGTTGGAGGGAACTAATGCGAGGCAAGCCCTGGAAGCTGAGAAAGACGGGCTACTGGCCCTGGGGCGGAGTGGAATCATCCGGACACCCGAAATAGTAGGCCTGCACCCCCTGGAGGGGGGCTGGGGCCTGTTCCTGGAATTTATCCCTTCCCGCCAGGGAAGTGCTGCGGAGTTCAGGGATTTCGGCCGCAGACTCGCCGCCCTGCATTCAGAAGAGGCCGCCGCCTTCGGATGGGAGCGGAACACGTATATAGGTCCCCTCCTCCAGGAGAACGGTCCGCAGCAAAACTGGGCCCGGTTCTATACCCACAAGCGGCTGATGCCCCAGTACCACAGTGCACTTGCCCAAGGGCTCCTCGGCACCGGCGACCTTCCGGGGCCGGAGCATGTTGTCCGCTGGCTGGAAGGGCATACGGCAGAGGTGCGGCCTTCCCTGCTCCACGGTGACCTCTGGGCTGGTAATTTCCTGTTTTCCGAACAAGGGGATGCGGTCCTGATTGACCCCGCTGTTTATGCCGGGCATTCGGAAGTGGACCTCGCCATGACCAGGCTCTTTGGCGGGTTTCCACCGGACTTCTACCAGGGCTACCACGAGGTCCTTCCGGCCCAACCCGGCCTGGAAGAGCGTTTGCCCGCCTATCAGTTATACTACCTTTTGGTCCATCTGAACCTCTTTGGGGGCGCTTACCGCGAGGGGGTGCGCCAGATCGGAAGCCGGCTCTTCGGGCTGTAGCGGCAAAATCCATACATTTAGGGAAAATAGCCGCCCAATGACCCTCCTTCATTCCCGTATTTGGTTTTTGGCCATTCCCGCACTGGTGTTGGTGTCCTGTTCGCCCAATTCCGAAAGCCAACGTTCCGGGTCCGATGCCTATGTTACCTGGTCCAGTTACCTGGGGGACGACGGGCGCAGCCATTTCAGCACCCTCGACGGGATTACCCCTGAAAACGTGACCCGCCTGGAAGTGGCCTGGACCTACCAGAGCCCGGACTTCGGGCAAATGCAGATGAGCCCCCTGGTGGTCGATACTGTGTTGTACGGGGTAACTGCTGCGCTACGTGCCTTTGCCCTGGATGCGCGCACAGGGGAACCGCTCTGGGTCTTTGGGAACAGCCTTAAGGTGTGGCACTCCACCAGCAGGGGCGTGAGCTATTGGAGGGATGGGGAAGACCGGCGTATTTTCTACACCATGGGGTCGGACCTGTGGGCGCTGGACGCCGGTACCGGCAAGCCCATCTCCACCTTCGGGGATCACGGCAAAATTGACCTTCGTTCCGGCCTGCCGGAATCGGCCCGGGAGAAGTTCGTGATTTCCAATACGCCGGGGACCATTTTCAAAGACCTGATCATTATGCCGCTGCGGGTATCGGAAAGTACGGGGGCGCCTCCCGGCGATATAATGGCCTTTAATGTACGCACCGGCGCCCTGGAGTGGGTCTTCCATACTCTTCCGGGTGTTGGGCAGCCCGGGAGCGAGACCTGGGGCACCACAGATGTTCGGAACAACCCCCTGGTGGGGGCGGCCAACAACTGGGCCGGGATGGCGGTAGACCCGGAGCGGGAACTCCTGTTTGTGCCCACCGGATCTGCCGCCCCGGACTTCTATGGGGGGGTCCGCAACGGCCAGAACCTCTATGCCAATACCCTCCTGGCCCTGGATGCGAATACAGGCAGCCTAAAATGGCATTTTCAATTTACCCACCACGACATCTGGGACCGGGACCCCCCTGCTCCCCCCAACCTGATAACCGTGGAGCGCAGTGGTCGGAAAATCCCGGCCGTGGCCCAGGTCACCAAACAAGGTTATGTGTACGTTTTTCACCGGGAAACCGGGGAGCCTTTATTCGAGATAGAAGAGCGACCCGTGCCGGCTTCGACGCTTGCTGGGGAATCGGCCTGGCCCACCCAACCACTTCCGGTTAAACCGGCGCCCTTTGCCCGCCAATCCCAGAACATGGGTCCGGAAGACATCAGCCCCTATGCGCCGGACCAGGACTCCCTGCTGGCGCTTATGGAGCAGGCCGATAAACGCCAATACGCCCCCCCGGGGCTGGACCCGGTATTCCTCCTGCCCGGATACGACGGGGCTGCCGAATGGGGCGGAGCCGGGGCAGATCCGGAGCGCGGAATCCTCTATGTCAATTCCAATGAAATGGCCTGGATCCTGCAGATGCGGCAGACCCCTGCACAAACTGCGGATCTGCCCCGGGGCGAGCAGGCCTACCAGACCTACTGTGCCATTTGCCACCAGGCAGACCGAAGCGGGATGCAGGCCAGCGGGTACCCCTCCCTCCTGGGGCTGGGCGGAAAATTCACCCCGGAACAAATTGGGGAGCAGATTACCAGGGGCAAGGGAATGATGCCAGGCTTCCCTCAAATAAACGAAGCAGACAAGGAGGCCCTTATTGCCTTTTTGCTAGAGCAGGAAGACAAGAAGGAGGTAGCTGAAAGCTCCGGGGAAGGAAGCAGCCTCCCGCCCCTGCCCTACCAGCACACGGGGTATCACAAGTTTTTGGATGCCAATGGCCTTCCTGGCATAGACCCTCCTTGGGGGACCCTTCATGCCATAGACCTCAACTCTGGGGAATACCTCTGGAGCACCACTCTCGGGGACACCCCTGAGCTGAAAGCCGAAGGGCACCCTCCCACTGGGTGCGAGAACTACGGGGGCCCGGTCATAACCGAAAACGGCCTGTTGTTTATTGCAGCCACCAAGGACGGGTTTTTCCGCGCCTTTAACCGGCACACCGGGCAGTTGCTCTGGGAGGTGGAACTCCCGGCGGCCTCCTTTGCCACCCCGGCCCTGTACGCCGCAGGAGGAAAAACCTATATTGCCCTGGCTTGCGGGGGCGAAAAACTGGGCACCCCTGCCGGAAATACGATTGTTGCATTTAGTATCCCTGAACCATGAAAAAGCCAATAAAAGTAGTCGTCGTAGGATGCGGGAATATGGGGACCAGCCATGCCCGGGCCTACCACCAACTGGAAGGATTTGAAATCGCAGGCCTGGTAAGCCGCCAACCCGAAAGCCGGGAGCGCCTTTCGAAAGAACTGGGCGGATACCCCACCTTCCCTACCCTCAGCGAGGCCCTTGCCGGCGGCCCGGTAGATGCCGTTTCGGTAAACACCTACCCGGACACCCATGAGGTTTTGGTGGAAGAAGCCTTAAACCATGGCTGCCACGTGTTTGTGGAGAAACCCCTGGCCCTGACCGTGGAGGCCTCCCAGCACCTGGTAGACCTGGCCCGAAACAAAGGCCTGAAAATGGTGGTTGGGTATATCCTGAGGGTGCACCCGGCCTGGGAAAAATTCGTGGAACTCGCGCGGGGGCTGGGCAAGCCCCTGGTGATGCGCATGAACCTGAACCAGCAGAGCTCGGGCCAGCAGTGGTATACCCATAAACAACTGATGCGCTCAATGTCTCCTATAGTAGACTGCGGGGTACATTATGTGGATATCATGTGCCTGATGACCCGGTCCAGGCCGGTTAGCGTAAGCGCCATTGGGGCGCGGCTCTCCGAAGAAATAGACACGGAGATGTACAACTATGGGCAGTTGCAGGTGCGTTTCGAAGACGGCTCCGTAGGGTGGTACGAGGCCGGGTGGGGACCCATGATGAGCGAAACAGCCTTTTTTGTAAAGGATGTTATCGGCCCTAAAGGCTGTGTTTCCATACAGGACTCGGAAAAAGGCGACTCCGACGATATTGAGGGCCACTCCAAAACGGGGAGCCTCCGGTTGCACCACAGCGCGCTGGACGGGTCCGGGCATTTCAGCCGGGAGGATGAAATCGTCAGTACGGCCGATGAGCCCGACCACGACGGGCTCTGCCTTTTGGAACAACAGCTGTTCCTCCGGGCCATCAGGGAGGACCTGGACATGGAGGACCACCTTACCGATGCGGTGAACAGCCTTAAAATAGTGCTGGCAGCCGATGCCTCGGCCCGAAGAGGAAAGACCATTTACCTGTAAGTAACCGACTGGTTTTAAATCGATTAATCTTATGTTAATCCTGGGGTAATTTTTGGAATTCCCAATTTTTTGGTTATATTATTTCACTATGATAAAACCGGAAAAACAAGAAAACCAGGAGTTACTCGAAAAGTCGATCGAACATTTGCAGGCCCGGGGCTTCCAGAATATCAAAGCCGATATGGAAGGCTATGAGACCCCGAAATCCTTTATCAAAAAAAGTACAGGAAACCCGGTGACCCCGGATATTACCGCCACCAAAAATGGGCGGAAATACCTGTTTGACTTAAGCCTGAAATCGGACGCGCCTAAAAAACTGAAGTCGAAATGGCTTTTTCTGGACACCCTCAGCCGCTTGAAGTCGGACCGGTTCCGCATCATCACCTTCCGAGGGCATTACAAGTTTACCAACACTCTGTTGCAGGAACTTAACCTTGGGAATAAAGAGCCTATTAAGATCAATTAAGAAGGCTTCTGCCGTATCATTTTAATGTGCGGGATCCCATCTTCCAGGTACTCCTCTCCTACGGCCCGGAAACCCAATTCCGCGTAAAACCGTCTTAGGTAGGATTGGGCGGAAAGGGCAATCTCTGTAGTGCCAAATCTCTTTTCGACGGCCTCCATGGTGGCGCGCATGATTTCCTTGGCCAACCCCAACCCCCGGTGTGACTCCCGGACAGAAACGCGGCCAATACTGGCCTGTTCCATATAGGCGCCCGGGGGAAAGGCGCGGGTATAAGCCGCGAGTTCCCCTTCCCGATATCCCAGGATGTGCAGGGCTTCCAGGTCCTTCCCATCAGGATCCAGATAAATACACTCTTGCTCCACCACAAAAACAGCACTGCGAAGTTGCAGCAAATCGTAGAGCTCAGATGGGGTTAAGGCCTCAAAGGTGCGGATCCGAATTTCCATATCAATCCTGGACAATTATCTGTTTACTGTCGCATTTTCCGAATTCCGGCTGGATATTGACATGGTTGATCCCGAATTCATGGTACACCTTATCCTCAATCTGCAACAAGATGGCATCGAATTCCGATAACCGGATATCTTTTTTGAAGTCAATATGGGCTTCGAGGTGTACCTCATCCTCATTGAGTTGCCAGATGTGTACGTGGTGTACGTTTTT
Source organism: Robiginitalea sediminis (assembly GCF_002198115.1). Classification (GTDB taxonomy): domain Bacteria; phylum Bacteroidota; class Bacteroidia; order Flavobacteriales; family Flavobacteriaceae; genus Robiginitalea; species Robiginitalea sediminis. The sequence continues at coordinate 527,039 of NZ_NGNR01000001.1, forward strand.
AATGGATTCCAGGGAGCTGATGGCGGCCACAATTTCCTTAACCTTAATACTATCCGGGGTAAAAAGCATCAACACCCGGGTTGAGGAGCGCAGCAGGTCGTATCCCATATAGATCAGGTATAGCCCGATAAGGACGGTTAACAGCGGATCGATCCAATACCAGCCAAAAAAATACATCAGGATACCCCCAACCAGGACGGCTACGGAGGCGAGCATGTCAGTAAATAAATGCAGGTAAGCCGAACGCATATTCATATTGCCTTTGGCTGTACTCCTAAGCAACCAGACACTGAAACCGTTTGCGGCGATACCCAGCAGAGACAGGCTTATCACAATACCAGACCCGACCGTTTCAGGCTCCAGAAAGCGCTCCACTGCTTCTTTAATGAGAAGAATAGCTACCACTAATAAGGAGGCCGAGTTTACAAATGCCGCAATAATCTCAGCGCGCTTATATCCGAAAGTCCGGTTGGAGGAAGCCTCTTTTCTGCCCAGGCGGTTGGCCACATAACTGATGACCAACGATAAGACATCGCTGAAGTTGTGGAGGGCATCCGAAAGCAGGGCTAAGCTGCCAGAAATGATACCCCCTACCACCTGGGCAGCAGTGATAAGGATATTCAGCAGGATGGTCAGCAGCAGGTTCCGACCCTGAACTTCCTTATGGTGATGATGATGGTGGTGCTGTGCCATAGTCCCCCGGCAGCGGCATTACCGCAAGGTTAGTAACATGGAATTTTGTCTATCCGGCGCTGGTGCCTCCCGCCTTCGAAAGGGGTGTTCAGGAATGTACGAACCATTTCAAGGGCCTGGGGGATGGCGATAAACCGCGCCGGCAGGCTTAGTATATTGGCGTTGTTATGCTCCCTGGCCAGGGATACGATCTCCTTGTTCCAGCAAAGGGCAGCACGGATCTCCTGGTGTTTGTTTGCCGTCATAGCAGCCCCGTTTCCGCTTCCGCAGATGATAATGCCCCAATCGGCCTCGCCTGTGGCTACCTCTTTAGCAACCGGGTGGATAAAATCCGCATAGTCCACCGCATCGGTACCATCGGTACCGTAATTGCTTACTTCTATATCCATGGATTTCAACAGGCCTACAATAGCCAGTTTATAGTCGGTACCGGCGTGGTCATTTCCAATAGCTATTTTCATGGTAAAGTCATTTGAGGAATACCTGGTAAAGGTACAAAACCCTTTGATTTCCACCCCCTGGCAGATACGGTATTACGTAAACGTAACGCGGGATAAACACCTGGTTAAAAAGTTGTACACTCAGGTGAAGAAGCTGTTGAGAAAATGCTTGAAAATAATGATAACCCTATTTTGAAAATCGACCTAAAAATCGCATTACAGATTCCATACCTAACAATCAAGACTAAATTATCAGCATTTTTGAAGAACTCATCCCACAATTCAACCCTGAAATAAACAGTCATAATAGGTGAAAGTTTTCCCATATTTCGGTTTATAACCACTTCCGTTAATCGTTAATATAAATCCTAACATTCAGGAAATGAAGTTGGAGTAGCACTAACATTGTGTTTACAATTTCTTAATATCTGAATAAGCAAACCAGAATTCAAATAGTTCTACACCCTATCAACACCCTATCATTATCCCTATTTTTTAAAGATTTGAAAAAAGAAAAAATGAAATATGATTGATAATTGTTTACAGTGTACAGGCGGTACACTGGCAGGAACCATAACCCTACCGATATAATTCGTAATTTTGCGTGAAAGTCGATCCTTAATGTCGAAGAAGAAGAAGCGGGCGAAGAATCACCTGACCAATGAAGTTACCAAGGGAATATTTAGCGTACTCGAAAAAGAACCCCGCAAAAGCTTCAATTACAAACAAATAGCAGCTCAGCTGCAACTCTCTACCCCGGAAGAGCGCAATCTGCTTATCAAACGCCTGGGGCAACTTACCCAGAAAAAGCGGATAGAAGAGACCTCCAGAGGGAAATACAAGGCCATTTTTGTCCCTACTACGTATGTGGGGACGGTCGATATGAATTCCCAGGGGAATGCCTATATCGGAACCGAAGAACTGGACGACGATATTTTTGTGAGCTACCCGAACCTGAACCGCGCCTTCCACGGGGATACCGTAGAGGTACAGTTGTTCCAGAAGCGGCGCCAGAGCAGGCCAGAAGGTAAAATTACGCGGATCGTAAAGCGCAGGAAAACCTCCTTTGTAGGGGTGGTGGATACGTATAAATCCTTTGCATTTGTCCGGCCAACAGACTCCCGGATGTACACCGATATTTTCGTCTCCCTGAAGGACCTTTCCGGGGCGAAGGAGCACGAAAAGGTAATCGTGGAGTTGGTCAGCTGGCCGGAGGATGCAGATTCTCCCTTTGGCCGTGTGGTGGAAGTCCTCGGGATACCCGGGGAACACGATACCGAAATCCATTCCATTCTGGCCGAATACGGCCTGCCTCTTGCCTTTCCGCCGGAGGTAGAGGCAGATGCCAATAATCTCGATACGCGGATACGCGAAGAAGAGGTTGAAAAGCGTCGGGATTTCAGGGATGTCCTGACTTTTACCATAGACCCAAAGGATGCCAAGGATTTTGACGACGCCCTTTCTTTCCGGAGATTGGAAGGTGGGGATATTGAGGTAGGCATCCATATTGCCGATGTATCCCATTACGTGCAGCCCGGGACCCTTTTGGAGGAGGAAGCCTATAACCGCGCTACCTCTGTTTACCTGGTGGACCGCGTGGTGCCCATGCTCCCGGAAATCCTCTCCAATAATGCCTGTTCCCTCCGGCCCCGGGAAGACAAGTACACCTTTTCCGCAGTTTTTGTGCTGGACCAGCATGCCAAGGTTAAAAATCAGTGGTTTGGGCGCACGGCTATTCACTCGGATGAGCGTTTTGCCTACGAGGAAGCCCAGCATATCATCGAAACGGGGAAAGGAGAAATACCGGATTCCGTTTCCATACGCGAAGGGGCTTACACCGTTCAGGAGGAAATTGTGGATGCGATAACGACCCTGGATAAACTCGCCAAGATCATGCGGAAGAAACGCATGGACTACGGGGCAATTTCCTTCGACAAGGTAGAAGTGAAATTTAACCTGGACGAAGACAACGAACCCATTGGGGTTTTCTTCAAGGAAAGCAAGGATGCCAATAAGCTCATCGAGGAATTTATGTTGCTCGCCAACCGGAAAGTGGCGGAATTCATCGGGAAGCAACAACCGGAGAAAACCTTTATTTACCGGATCCACGACCGGCCGGATGAGGATAAACTAATGGCCCTCAACGGGATTGTCAAACGATTTGGACACAACCTGGATTTCCGGAGCGAAAAGGCCCTGAGCCAGTCCCTGAACCAGTTGCTGGAGGACGTAAAGGGCCGCAAAGAACAAAACCTGGTAGACACCCTGGCCATCCGCAGTATGAGCAAGGCGGTTTACAGTACGGATAATATCGGGCATTACGGGCTTGCCTTTAAATATTACACCCATTTCACCTCTCCTATCAGGAGGTATCCGGATGTTATGGTCCACCGCTTGCTGGATCATTATCTGAGTGGAGGGAAAACCCCGGCAGCCGGGCCTTACCAGGAACAGGCCAAGCATTCCTCCGAACGGGAGAATCTGGCGGCCAATGCCGAACGGGATTCGGTGAAGTATATGCAGATCAAATTCATGGAAGACCACCGGGACAAAGAGTTCGACGGGGTTATTTCCGGGGTGACTGAATGGGGTATTTATGTGGAGATCGTCGAAAACAAGTGTGAAGGGATGATCCGGATCCGGGATTTAAAGGATGATTATTATACCTTTGATGAAAGGCAGTATGCCCTGGTTGGCGAACGAAAGGGCCAGGTCTATCAATTGGGAGATGAAGTCCGGGTTATGGTCAAGCACACCGACCTGATCAAAAGACACCTGGATTTTACCCTTATCGGTAAACGCTAGGGGTACTGGCAACACTGACAATGTATTCGTATGGGTGGTAACAAGACAAGGTTTGTCGTAGCATTACTCCTGTTGGTTGGCGGGGCCAGGGCAACGTCCCAATCCGGTACCATTACCCATACCCTCGACTCCTATAACGAAATCAAGGTCTTTGACGGAATATCGGTCAAGCTTATTCCTGCGGATAAAGATGAAGCGGTAGTCCGCGGCCAGGATACCGACAAGGTAGCTGTTGTCAATACCGGTGGGGTATTGAAAATCAGGATGGAAATCACCCGGATTTTCAGTGGTTACCAAACCTTTGTGGATGTGTATTACACCCGTGCCCCTAAAATAATAGACGTTAACGAAGACGCGCTGATTCAGACCGAGTCGGTTATCCGGCAGGATGTTTTGGAAGTAAAGGCCCAGGAAGGGGGCGAGGTCCGTGTAAAAGCGGAGGTCACCCAGTTCCTGGTCAAAGCCGTTACCGGGGGTATTATTAGTGCATCAGGAACCTCTAAAAACCAGGATGTACAGATCAATACCGGGGGGATCTACCACGGGAAGGAATTCCGAACAGGCCTCTGTACCGTGAATGTCAATGCCGGTTCTACAGCAGAAATCCACGCCTCGGATTACGTGCAGGCTTCGGTTAAGGCAGGCGGCAAAGTCTTTGTCTACGGGAACCCGGCAAAAATGGACGAGAAAACGGTGTTCGGAGGAACCATAAAACGCATGTAAGGGTGATTTGGGACGACATACAGGCGGCAATACCACTGGGGTTTTTGTTGAGCTTCATGATCGGCCCTGTTTTCTTTGTACTGCTCGAAACCAGCGCCACCAAAGGCTTCCGTGCAGGATTAAGTTTGGATTTGGGTGTAGTCCTTGCCGATGTGCTTTTTATCCTTATTGCCTATTTCAGTAGTTTTCAACTCCTGGAAAACCTCAGCAACCAACCCGGTTTGTATGTCTTTGGGGGGGTCATCCTGCTGGTTTACGGGATGACGACGGTATTCCGTTCGGACTTCAAGGAAAAAAAACCCCATTTTGTGACCCGTGGGACGGATTACCTGGGGCTTATGGTAAAGGGCTTCCTGTTGAATTTCATCAATATAGGCGTTCTGGTGTTCTGGCTGGGGATTATCATAATTGTGGGTCCCAGCCTGGAGAACGAGCCCAACCGCCTTATTACTTTTTTCGGGGCCATGCTGGCCACCTATCTCATCACCGATATTGTGAAGATTATCCTGGCCAAGCAACTGCGCAGCAAACTCACGCGCAGGCGCATCTACTGGGCCAAAAAAATTCTGGGCATCATCCTGGTTATTTGCGGCATTGTCCTGATTGTGGAAGGGTTCCTTCCCAAGGAGCGGTGGTCCATTGAACAGGGTATTGAAATGATGCGCGAATAAAAAAACCCCGGGAAATTTCCCGGGGTTTCTTCCTTCTGAGGCATCGAGCGGATTCGAACCGCTGTACAAGCTTTTGCAGAGCTGTGCCTAGCCACTCGGCCACGATGCCTTAAGGGATGGCAAAGTTAGTGTTTTTTCCATCCAACAGAAAACTCAGTTCCTGTTTTTGGACAGTTCTACGGTTACCTGCTGTACATCTCCCCCAATGGGTGGGTTGATCTTGGATACGGCAACCCTGGCCTGGGTAACAGCCCGCTGTTCCTCCAGGATACGGTCCAGGATACGGGCGGCCACCGTTTCGATGAGTTTGGTGCGCCGGGCCATTTCCTCCCGGATGATGGTCTGGAGCTGCACGTAGTCTACCGTGTCTTCCAGGTGGTCCGATGCACTTGCCTTTTGCAGGTCAGCATGAACTTCCAGGTCTACCCGGTAATCGGATCCAATCTTTTCTTCTTCTTTCAGGCAGCCGTGAAACCCGTAAAGCCGCACGTTTTCAAGCCGGATAATCCCCATGGGCGATGTTTTGCTGCAAAGCTATGCAAATTGAACCTTCCCGGTCAATAGGTGCAGCGGCAGTTGCTGAGCCCCTGGAAGAGGTCCATGCCCACGGTAACCACGTGGGTCCCGTAGCTGTAGGCCAGGATATCGTTCAGAATCACCTGTACGGAATACCCGAAGTAGAAATTGCTCTTTTTGAAACCTACAAAAGGAGCGATATAGAGCGGCCGTCCGATCTGATCGTTCAGGAAACGGTAGTTGACCCCACCGTAGTAGTAATCTTCGAAATCGTAAAGCCTGAGCTTTACGTTGAGGTCTGTTTCGGACCGTCCGTCGCTTTCAAAGAGCTTATACAATACGGATGGCTCAATTTCCAGGCGGCTGTTCTTGTTTTTCGAGTACCGGAAGCCGGTGTAGACATAATAGTTCCTGAGGTGGTTGGGCTCAAAGACCGGATTAAAGCTCGCCAGGTCCTTGTCTAACAGGTTGGAAGCGTTTACACTTACATAGAACTTATTGTAGCGGTACATAACCCCCACGTCGAAGTTGTGGTTGCTCGTTGAGCGGTCGTCGGTAACACTGGGGTCTATAAACGGGCTGCCGTCTGCTTCCCGGAATTCTTCAATATCGATCCGGAACTGGTTAAAGTTGTAGGAAATCCCGAAAGACAGGAATTCGTCTTCGTACCGGTCCAGGGTAAGGTGGTGCGCAAAAGAGAGGCGTGCCCCCTGCTGGCGTGTATACCCGTTTCGGTCATTGTAGAGGAATATTCCCAGGCCGGAGCGGTTCCCGATCCGCGCATCTGCGGCCAGGGATTGCGTTTGGGGGGCGTCCTTGATCCCAACCCACTGGCTGAGGCCGTTCAGGCGCACCTTTACGTGGTCACCGATACCCGCATAGGTGGGCGCCAGCACAAAGGGGTTGTCCGCCAGGTACTGGGAAAGCTGGGGAGAGTTCAACTCCTGGGCGCCCAGGCGGAACGCTGCCAGCATGATCCAAAAGAAAATGAGTTTCCTGCGCATGGTGTATCGGTTAGCGGTAGAGGGTGAAATGTCCTACGAATTCGCGCTGGTCGCGTTCCCCGTTGAGTTTCACTACATACCAGTAGTCTCCGGTAGGCAGTTCCCTGCCGTCGTACATACCGTCCCATCCCTGGGAGCCGTATGAAAGCTCGTCGACTACTCTACCATAACGATCGTAAATTTTGATTAGTATTTCCGGGAAGCCTTCCGTGTTGTCTGGCATCCATAAGTCGTTGTTTCCATCGCCGTCCGGGGTGAAATAGTTCGGGAATTCGATGTCTATGAACTCCATGAAGATCTGCGCCTCGGCCACACACCCAAGCTGGTCTACCACCTGGACGGTATACGTTCCGGTTTCGGTGATATAGTAGGTGTTGTCCGAGCCGTTGTCGTCCCCGTTGAACAGGAAGGTGTATTCCGGGGAACCGCCTTCGGCAATGGCCGTGATCTCGTTGATGTTCCGCTGCTCCAGCACCAGGGTAAGGGGCTCGAAGCTATCGATCTCAAAGTCGATGGTCTGCACACATCCGTTGGCGTGGGAAATGGCCAGGAAGTGCGGTCCGGGGGCCAGATTGCTGAAGTCCGCATCCAGCTGCATGGCCGACGGATCGGTGGAATCCAGGGCGTACATGACCTGGTCGCTTACAGACGGGTCTTCCAGGACCACCTCCAGGTAATTGTCCGGAAGGGTGTCGGTACACTCGTAGACAGGCGTTACCACAGCGTTGAGGTTAACCCCGGGCATCACTTCTACAATAACATTGGTTTCGCAATCCTGGGCATCCCGGATGAAGATCACGTAGGTTCCGGCTGCCAGGTCCGGGAAGCTGGTCTGTCCGGGTACGAAATCGGCATCCTGGTTGGAGTTGAAAGCCGTGCGGTAAGGCGCGGTGCCGCCGCTGATGGTAATGTCTATGGCCCCGTCTGCGCTACCGGCGCAAACTTCCGGGGTGGAGACGTAATCTACCTGGAGCGGCATGGGCTCCGAGATGGTGAACTGGAAGGTGATGAAACACCCGTTTTCGTCCTGGGCAATGACATCGTATACCCCGGCCGCCAACTCGGTGAAGACGTTTTCGTCGTCGAACTGGTCGAGGTTCGGGCTAATGGCGTACAGGATGTTGCCCGTTCCCCCTGAAACCTCAACGGTAATGGTTCCGTCGTCTTCGCCCGCACAGGTTACATCGGTGAATTCCTCCCGGTCGATCTGCAAGGGCACCGGTTCGGTGATGATGATCTCGGAAGTCACGGCCTCACAGTCCTGGCTGGTTACGCGGATCCAGTAGCTGCCCACGCCCAGGGAGGCGAAGGTGCCACCGGCCTGGGGCCCGGCAAGGAGGTTGGACAGGGCTGCATCCCCGAAGAGTTCATACTGGTAGTTTCCGAGCCCTCCTGTAGCCGTGGCCACAAGGGAAGCGGTCATCTCGCCGGTACAATTGATGATTGCCGCACTGTCGTCTATGTCGATGGTAAGCGGGGGTACTGCTTCAATGCTGACCTGGTTCGAGAGGTTGGCCTCACATCCCTGGGCATCCCGCACATAGTACTGATAGACGCCATCGGTTACGCTGAAGGTATGGGTATCGCCACCGGACATGGGGGTATAGCTGAGACCGTCAGCGGAGAATTCATAGGGTGCCGTTCCGCCGCTTGCGGTCAGGATCATTTCGGCATTGGTGGTACAGGTAAGCATGGCAGTCTGTACCAGGTTGCTCTCCACTTCCGAGGGTTCGCTGATGGTTACCTGAACGGTTTCCACATCGCAGCTCCAGCCGTCCGTAACGGTAATGCTGTAGATGCCGGAGCCAAGGCCTGTAAATACAGGGCTGCTTTGGGCACCTGAGGTGAATTCGATCACGGTTCCGCTGGCATCGTAGTAATTGAGCTGGTACTGGTAGTTTCCGGACCCGCCGGCAACGCTGATGGCCGTAACCACCCCGTTGGTGTCTCCGTAGCAGGCCAGCACGGCAGGCGCTGCGGTAATATCCGCGCTAACCGGAACCGGTTGGACCAGGTTGATGGCATCGTTCAGCACACAACCTGCCGCATCGGTCACCACAACAGTATAGGCGCCCTCGGCCAGGCCGGTGAAAAGGTACGCCCCCACATTGGTGGCTGTGTAGGCCTGGCCTGTGGTGGTGTTGGTCAGTACGATATCGTACGGGCCGAATCCGCCGGCAGGGGTAATCTGGATTTCTCCCTGGTCGTTGGAACAGGTTACATCGGCCATCTGGGCCACAACTGCCGTCAGCGGCATATCCGGGGATACGATGGTAATGGTGTTGCTGTCTTCGGCACAGAACGGGGTCGCGGTTTCGGTAATCCGGACAAAGTAGTTGCCGCCGCTCAGTCCGTTAACCGTTATGGGGTTAGTGGCTGTGGAAGCGCTTCCGGTGATTCCGGTAGTAACCCCGGAGGCCTGGAATACTTCGTAATCGTAGGTGCCGGTGTACCCGCTGATGTTAATTGAGAGGGCGCCATCGGCCCCGCCAAAGCAGGTAACCGGGCTAACCGGGCTCGCCACCGCCTGAATCAGGTCGTAGGGAGCTACATCGTACGGCAGGGTGGTGGTGTAGCAACCTGTGGCATTGTCTGTGATCCGGAAGACATAGCTGCCGGGCACGGTGAGTTCAAAAACCGCTGTGGTGTTCGTGGGGGTGGCCACTAAGGCCCCGTCCGGGTTACCCACAGGCAGGAGTTCGAAGGTATAGCTATTGGCCGGGTTGCCGTCGTCAGTTACTGTTACCAGAACCTCTTCGGGGTTCAGGCAGGTAATGGCGGCATTCTGGCTTACCGCAGCCGTAAAGGCATTGATCGGTTCCAGGGTCACAGGGGCTGTTGCCACACAACCGTTGGCGTCGCGTACATAGACGGTGAGGTTCTGGGTCATACCGGTATCGGCCACATTAAAGGTGTTGGCCGTCTGGTAGTTGGACCCGTCCAGGCTGTACAGGTAAGGCGCTGTTCCTGCCCCCACAGGTACCGTGGCGGTTATCAGGGAGGTGCTTACTGTATTGTCTGGCGCACAGGCAAAGGCCGTTGCTGCAGCCGTAAGGGTCAGCAGGGTGGGCTCTGTAATGGTAACGTTTTCGGTAGCCGTACAGGACAGGGCAGAAATGGCTTCCACTACATAGTTTCCTGCAGAGAGTCCGTCGAAGAGCGGGCTGGATTGCGGCCCGGCGATAGGTACGCCTCCCTGGTACAGGATATAAGTGTAGGGCGGGTTGTCATTGACGCCCGGAGCCGAGGCCTGCAGGTTAACGCGGATGCTGCCGTCGCTGCCGCCGTTACAGCTTACATCGGTTACTGTAGACGGGTTGAGCGTTACCGGGGTGGGGGCCGCCAGGGCAACCGCCAGGGTCTCGGTACAGTTCGGAGTGGTATCCAGGTCGCTCACCACAAAGGTGTAGGTCCCGGCCTGGCTCAGTCCGGTAAAGACGCCGGTATTATTGCTGGCGGTGGTGGTCCCATCCGGGAAGGTTACGGTATAATCGAAATTCCCGGAGCCGCCAGTGGTGGTAATGGTGATTTCACCATCCGGGGTAACGGTACAATCCAGGGGCTTGTCTACCGTACCCACCAGGGTCATTTCATCATAGAGAACTTCCGGGCCTACCACAACGCTACAGCCCCATTGGTCGGTAATCCGGACTTCGTAGGAGCCGCCTCCGAGGTTGCTGAAAACGGGGCCGCTTTGGGAAGCCCCATAATTGCTGCCGTTGAGGATGAGCTGGTACGTATAGTTGCTGCCCTGGCCGCCGCTAACACCCACCACTTCGATTTCGCCTTCCAGGTTGGTACAGTTTTCCTGGTTGATCTGGAGGGTTGCGGTAATCGGGGCTGGGTCGGCCAGAACGATATTGTTCAGGATCATTTCCTGGCATCCCTGGGCATCGATAATCCATGCCTCATAGGTGCCCGCCCCCAGGTTTGCGAAGAGGGGCGAACCGGTAAAGTCGCCAGGACCGGAAGGCGCGGAGGTACCCACATAGTAGGCATAGCCGCCCCATCCGCCCTGGACGTTATAGATTTCGATGCTGCCATCCATGCCGGCGCAGGTAATCGGGTTCACTTCCACGCTGGCGCTAAGGGCAGCGGGAGGCCCGGCAATATTGAACAGCTCGGTCTGGGCACACTGGGGCGCACCCGTCTGGGTCATTTCCACCAGGTATTCCCCTGCAAAGAGCGGGATGGCAGCCGTTGGCCCGTTGGTGGGGCTGTTGCCACTAACCACCACCACGTCGTCTGCAGTGTTGGCAGGGGTCCCGTTGGTGTCGTAAATGGTCCAGTCGAACCCACCTGCGTAAGTGGCGTCTACCAGCTCCAGGGTTACCTGGCCGGACTGGGTGCCGAAACAGGTTACGTCCTGGAGGATATCCACGGCAATATCGAAGGTGTTGGGGTCTGTGAGGGATTCTACCACGCTGAGTTCACACCCGGTGCCGGTATGGCGGACCAGGAAGGAATAGGTCCCTGCACTAAGGCCGCCGAACACATTGGAGGGCTGCCAGGTGGCGCCGTTGTCGATGCTGTATTCGAACAGGGCCGTATTGCCGGTAGTGGATGTGGCGGTGAGGGTAATTTCACCGTCTGCACCCGGTACGCAGCTCAAGGGGTTGGTAATAGCCGCGGTAAGGGTAAGCAGCTCGTCATAGGCCGGGATTATGGCTGTTGTGCTGCCAACACAGCCATTGCTGTCATAGACATTGATGATGTAGCTGCCACCGGCCGTGGTGGTTTCGGTGTACAGGGGGTTGTTCCCGCTCTGGACCACAAGGTCATCGGCTGTGGAGGGGGTTCCCTGGTCGTTGATGAATTCGTACACCGTGTATACGCCGCTTCCGCCGGTTATGCCCGCTGCGTTGACGGTGATGGTCGCCAGGCTGGGGTTGTTGCCGGTGGGGCAGGCAAATGGGGTAACGGCAGGGGCTGGTACAGCAATCGGGTTGGGTTCGGCAATGACGATCCCGGTAATAACTGCGGTACACCCATTGGTCCCGGTAGCGGTGATGTCGTAGGTGCCTGCCGGCAGGTTTTCGAAGGTGTCTGTCGCAGCATTGAAGGTCCCCGCCACAGGGCTGATGCTATAGGTCAGCGGGTTGATGCCGGTATCGGTCTGGAACAGCTGGATGGTCCCGTCGGAGTCCCCGTTACAGGTCACGTCAGTGTGTGCTTCGGTAAACTGGGGCAACACGGCCGGGGGCACTTCCACATCTATGGTGCCCAAACAGTTGGGGACCGAGGTGCTGGTGTCGTAAATGGTTATGGTGTAGGTGCCCGGGGCGCTGGCCTGGTCCCAGATGTAGGGGTTGGAAGGCAGGGCGCCACGCGCCTGGTTAACGGGGCCGGAAACCTCGTAGTCATAGCTTCCGGATCCGGAAGTTACGTCAATGGTGATTTCCGCGTTGTTGTTGGGCGCGGGTTCACAATCCAACAGGGTGGTCAGGCCGGCATTGAACTGCAGGGGCGGCTCTATGCTGAAGGGGTCGGTATCGGCACAGCCATGTACGCCGCGTACGGCGATGGACTGCCCCGCTCCGGAACTCAGTCCGGTAACGGTGTACTGGTTGAGCCCGTTGAATGTAACGGGTTGCCAGGCCCCTCCGTTCACGCTTATCTGGTATGGAGGCATACCTGCAGAGGTTAGGGTGACCAGGACCTCAAAGGTGCCTTCGGCCACACACTCATCCACCACGGAAAGCGCAATTTCAGGACGGGGGTCGAGCCCCACGGTAACGGGGTCGGACTGGATACAGTCGTTGGCGTCCTTTACGTATACGATGTAGTCTCCGGCTTCCACGTTGGCAGTGGTATTGCTGATCCATCCCAGGTCTGAAGCAACAGGGGCCGGGGCGGTATCGGGCAGGTACTGAAAGGTATAGGGCGGGGTCCCGAACTGGGCCGTGGCCGTAATAATGCCCGCATTGGGGTTACAGTTGTCATTCTGGGGAGAATCCGCTGTAACCTGGAGCAGGTTGGTAGACTGAGTTATGGTAAAGTCCGGGGTGGCAATAGAACACCCGTTAAAGGCCCCGCCTACCTCGGTGAGCAGGACATAGTATACCCCCTGGTCCAGCGGACCCAGGTTGGTCAGGGTAACAGGCCCTGCCGGGGGGTTTACCGGGATGGTTCCGGAAACCACGGGGGCTACCGGAGCATTAGACTGGAAGTTGAATACCTGGTAGTCCACAGCTGTGGCCCCGGCATCGAAATTGTCGATGTCGAAGGTGATGCTGCCATCGGCTGCCCCGGTACAGGTGATGTTCCTGGGGAGCATGGAGCTCACGGTCATGTTGGACGGGCTGTTAATGGGCGCAGCAGCCGTCTCGAAATAGTAACAGTTGGTGGTCAGGTCGTGTACCACAAACGTATAGGTGATCCCGGCGGTAAGCCCGGTAAAAGTCGCAGTGTCTCCGCCCAGGATATCCGGCCCCTGGTAGCTGCCGGAATACGGCACGGTGTAGCTGTCCAGGATGGCGAACTCATAGTTTCCGGAGCCCACTACGGAAGATACCGTTACAATGGCGGTTCCTCCAACGGCACAATCTACCGTGGCGGTGCTTACGTCAATATCGAGGTCGTCCGGCGGGGAGGCGATGATGTTGGTGGTCAGCAGGGAACACCCGTTGGCATCCACTACATCCACCTCGTAGATCCCGAATTCCAGGATGCTGAAGGTATGGTCTTCGCCCCCGGCTGTGGTGGTATAGGAAGCTGAATACCCGTTGTTCCCAGTCAGGTAGTAGGTGTATTCCGCTGTGCCCCCGGTCAGGTTTTCCACGGAGATGGATCCCGGGTCTGTCCCGGATACCGGGTTACAGGTAATGGGGGTCAGGTTAATGGTATAGTTGATGGGGTCCGGTTGGCTGATGGTTACCGGGAAGGGTGCAGACACACAACCCTTGGCGTCGGTAACGGTCACCTCGTAATTCCCAGCCGGAAGGCCGGTGGTCTGGGTCCCGTAGTTGGTGGGGCCGGAGGTTTCCACAACGTTCACCACATAGGGCCCGAAGCCTACTGAGGTGTCGATGACCACGTCCAGCATTCCGGTCAGGTCGCCGTTACAGAGGATGTCTGTAGGGGTAACGGAGGTTATCACAGGGGTTTCGGTGGGGGAAACCACAACCGGGCCGGTGGTTACCACACATGCCGTGGGGGCTGTGGTGTCGGTGACCCGGAACACATAGGTGCCGTCGGTATTCGTGCTGAAGGTATTTCCGGCAAATCCGGTCGTATTCCAGGTGGTTCCGGCATCGTCGGACCACTCATAGGAGTAGGTGCCGGAGGCTCCGGACGCATTGACGTCTATGGTGGCCGGGGCCAGACAGGTCAGATCGGCTGTCAGCACCGCGCTGGCCAGGAGTTGCGGGTTTATGGTTACGGTAATGGGCGTGCCCACACACCCATAGGCATCACGTACATTGATGTCGTAGGTTCCGGCACTGAGGTTGCCAAAGGTGTAGGTGGTAGCGGTAACCGGGCTTGGGGTAAGCCAGGGTCCGCCATCGATGTTGAACAGGTAGCCCCCGTTTCCGTCGGTAACGGTAACCAGGATTTCCCCGTCGTTGTTCCCGCTGTAACAGGCCGTAGGCTGGGCGGTAAAGGTCAGGGTCTGGGGCGGTGCAATGGTAATGGCCACATCAATGGGGTCGTCGCACCCGTTGGCGTCGCGTACCCGCACGATGTAGTCCCCTGCCGGAACAGCGGTAAAGACCGCACTGCCCTGGTAGGCGGTAATGACCCCGCCCAGGTTGTCCTCCAGCTGGTACTGGTAAGCAGCGGTGCCGCCAACCGCAGATGCCGTAATGGTTGCACCGGCATTGGTACAACTGATTTCATCCGTTATGGTTGCCGAAGCGACCAGGGCCGCAGGTTCGGTAAGGGTTGCATTCAGGGTAATGGCACAGCTGGGGTCCAGCACATCGCGCACCTCAATGGTATACGGGCCGGCTGCCAGGCCGCTGAGGGTGATGGGGCTGCTGGTCTGGGGGGTCGAGAAGCCACCGCCGTTCACCTGGTATTCGAACCCGTTCACATTGTCGAAATTTTCGACTTCAAAAACCAGTTCCCCGGAACTGTCTGCGTTGCAAAGCAGGTTGCTCTGACTTGTCAGGGAGGCACCGAAGGCCAGACCTGTCGCTACGTTTACGGCAATATTCGTGGTACAATCGCTCCCGTAGTTTACGGTAACCAGGTGGTTGCCCGGGGCAACCCCTGTGAAGGCATTGGAGGCCTGGAAGGCGCCGCCGTCCAGGGAATAGGTGTAGGACGGGTCTGCCGGAAGGACGGTAATATCGCCCGTACCATCGCAATTATAGGCTACACTTGTGCTCAGGACCGGTTCTGCAGGAAGGGGGTCGAGGATCAATGCAGGCAGGGTAAGGACACAGCCTACCGCATTGGCATCCCGCACCCGGATGGTATAAGTCCCATCGGTAAGACCGGAGTACACGATTCCCCCGGCTGTAGGGGCGCTCCAGGCACCGCCGCTGAGGCTGTACTGGTAAGAGCCGGATCCGCCACTGGTGGGGGTTACGCCTCCTACAGTGATCTCGCCCAGCTGCAGGCAGGTGAAGGCCTGGGTAATGGCCGCTTCGGCCACCAGGGCCGCAGGCTCGTTAATGGTTACCACATCGGTGGCTTCACACCCTTCCGCATCCTGGATCCGGAGGTTGTACGTGCCGGCCGGCAGGTTCACAAAGTTGGGGGTTGTTTGGTAGGTCGCCCCGTCGTTGATGCTGTAAAGATAGGGGGCATTGCCGCCGCCCGCTGCTATGGAAATAGCACCAGAGCTGTCTCCAAAGCAAAGCACGTCGGTAACAGTAGGCACAAGGGTGAGAGGTGGGTCCTGGGCAATGGTCAGGTCCAGGGCCGCCTCGCAATAGCCGGCCGCGCCGTTGTTGTCGCGCACATATACATCGTAATCGCCGGGTCCGGTAACGGTAATGGTATTGGAAGCCCCGAAATCGGCAGGGACAGGAGCTACCCCGTCAGCTACCACGGCGTAAACAAAACTACCATCCCCTCCGGCTGCGGTAATCACGACATCGGTGTCGGTGGCGCACGCTGTAATGGGGTCTGCGGTGGCAGAAAGGGTCAGCTCCGGGTCTACCGTGATGGTGGCCGTGTCCGTACAGTCGTTGCCGTCAATCACATCCACGGTATAGGTTCCCGGGCCCAGGCCGGAAAATACGTTGGAAGGCCCGTATGCTCCGTTGTTGATGCGGTAGAGGAAGTTCCCGTCGCCCCCGGAAGTAACCGTTGCGGTCAGGATGAGCCCTGTGGCATCGTCGTAGCAAATGTCGTTGGCGGTCAGGTCCAGCACCGGGGGAACCGCTGCAACCAGGGTAACCACTGAGGTGGCTACACAACCGTTGGCATCGGTTACTGTGGCGGTGTAGTCCCCTGGGAGCACAAGGCCGGTAAAGGTCCCGCTGCCATTGGTCACCGCGGTGGCGTCCGGGTAAGTCAGGGTATAGGAATACCCGCCCCATCCGTCAGCGGCAGACAACACGATGGTACCGGGGGCCAGACAGGTAGGCTGGGTGGTTGTAACCGCCAGTGTCATGGCAGCCAGGGGTTCTTCTATGGTTACAGAGGCGGAGTCGCTGCAATTGGTATCCGTATCGGTAACCGTAATATCATAAGTGCCGGCAGCGAGGCCGGTCAGGGAGATGGAAGCATTGGTTTCCCCGGTCCCGGAGAACCCTGCCGGTCCGGTAATGTTATAATCGTAGGAGGTGGCAAACCCGGAAATACTGAAAAGGGCCTCCCCGTCGGCATCCCCGAAACAGGTTACCGGGCTTATTTGCTGCCCGCTAACCGTAATGGGGGTAATGGGGTTGATGGTCAGGTTTTCCTGGTAGGTACACCCATTGGCGTCGGTGACGCGGAAGGTGTAGGTGTCGGGTGCCAGGCCGTTAAAGGTGGCGCTGTTCCCGGCCGTCGCGTCTGCGGCAATGGGGGCAGGCGCGATGATTTCTATGGTAAACGGCGCAGTGCCATTGGACACAGTGGCGGTGACATCTGTAGTTTGGGCCGGGCACGTCAGGGCCGTAGTTGTGAAGCTGAGGTCATCCGGCAGGTTGAGCGGGTCGATGGCGATGGGCGCAGTTTGCACTGTACACCCGTTGGCATCGCGCACGGTAATGGTATAGTTCCCGGCCGTTAGCCCGGTGAAGGTGTCGGAGGCCCCGAAGGCAAGCCCATCAATGCTGTATTCGTAAGGGGCTGTTCCGCCGGCTACATTCTGGGCCTGGATTATTCCATCCTGCAGACAGGTGTATGCCTGGGTGAGGGCGGCATCTGCCGCAAGGCCCGCTGCGGGCCCGGAAATCGTCTGGTATTCGAAGTAGTCACAGGAAGCGCTTCCCTTGCGCTGGTTGATGACAATGGCATAATCCCCCGCAGGCAGCCCCGGGAAGTTCCCGGAGGTATTGGTAGCCAACGCATTGGCATAGTCGTAGTTGTTTTCGTCAAACCCTGCGCCGTTAAAAAGGTAATAGGTGAGCTGGTACCCATTGTCGTCCAGCAGGTTGAATTGGATGCTTCCGGAGGCATCCCCGAAACAGAGTGCATCCAGAACCGTGGTGGGGTCAAACTCGGCCGAAGGCCTGAATTCGATTTCCACGGGGTTGGAAATGGCAAAACAGTTATTGCGGTCCACCACCACAAAGAGGTAGGTTCCCGGGTCGAGGATGTCGAAGATCTGGCTGGTCTGGAATTCGGAGGATGGGATGGACGCGGGGTCCGGGTATGAGATCTGGGTGACCCCACCTTCGTCTGTATATTCCCAAATGGCATAGGTGTGCGGGGTTTGCCCCCCGGTCGAAGACATCTGGATGTTTCCTTCCCGGCAGGTAATGTGCTGGGATATGCGCGCTTCGAGTTCCAGGTCGGACTGGTCCAGGATTATCACCTGTTCGGTGTGCAGACACCCGTCGTCGGTAGTCACGCGAACATCGTAGGTGCCCGCATTGAGGTTGTCGAAGGTGTAATTGTTGTCCATGCTGGGGCCGAAGGTGTCCACCACGGTCCCGCCCTGGGAGATTTCGTAATAGTATTGCGGCTCCACGTCCAGAACGGAAATCGCGATAGCGCCCAGGCCGTTGCAATCCACATCCTGAGGAGTCACATCCACCTGGAAATCGCGGGTCAGGATCCCGATATCGCTAACAAAAAACTCGCATCCGTCTACCACGCCCACCTGGCGCATAGCCACGGTGTAAGCCCCGTTGCTGGCGATGTCGAAGCTGGGCCCGTTCCCGGCGCTGTAGGGCACCAATACGTTCCCTGATACGGCATCCAGCAGCTGGTATTCGTAGTCTGCCGGCATGTTGGTTACCGTGATATTCCCGGGGGAGGCACAGATAATGTCGCGGGAGGTGTACTGGGGGTTGAGCGGGTTCTTAAAAATGTTGAAATAGAAGCGGGTAAAACAACCATTCTGGTAGTTGATCACCACCCGGTATTCCCCCGCATCGGCGGCCAGGAAGTCATTGCCTGTGTCTACCTGGTTCCAGGTACAGGCGGAATTTTTATTGGCACAGTCGTCTCCGGCGTCGGAACAGCTGCCCTCGTCCAGGCGCTCCCAGACAATGCTGGTGGCATCCGGGATATTGATCTCGATGAGCTCGGTATCGTTGAGCCCGCAAAGGAACACCTTGGGCAGCAGATCCCCGTCGTTGGGGCAGGTAACCACTTCCCCGTCTACGGTGTTGCTCGGGTCGTTGATTAAAGTAATGATGGGGTTCACCTGGGTCTGGCCCGGCAGGACCACCTCGATGATTTCCTCGAACCCTTTACAGGGGTCGGCCACGATTTTGTCTACGATGTACTGCCCGGTTTCGGTAACCAGCAGCGTGCTGGGGTCGTTGTCCGGGTCCCCGTCGGTAATCACCGTGTCGCCGGCATCGATAAGCCCGTCCCCGTTGTTGTCCAGGTACCAGATATAGCTGTCGAAATTGTCCCCGGCATCCAGGACCACATCGTTTCCACAGAGCTGCACAGTGCGGTAAAAGTCACAGTTTTCCAGGTCGTCCAGCAGGAAGTTGGTGGCACCCGGGGTCACAAAACCGCAGGTATCAAAATCCGAAACACTGGGGTCGTCTGTAATCTGGTTGTTGTTGATTACCCCCTGGTACGTGGAGTAGGCCAGGTTCTGGATCAGGTCGGTACAGGCATCGATAAAGTCGAAACAGTTTTCCGCAACCTGTACCCGCATCCGGATTTCGTATACCGGGTCCCCCTCTTCAATGAGGTTGTCCGGGATGTTGAAAACCACTTCCCGGGTTGCCGAATCGTAGGTATAGGTTACTCCCGTTGGGAGGTCCAGGTTGAGCTCGTCCAGGGTCACATTCAGGGGAAGTACGTCCCGGATGGTGTAGGCCGTTCCGTCGTCATTCCCGATGTTCTGGAAAGACAGGACATAGTCCAGCAACTGGCCCAGGTTTACCCCTGCCCCGGTGATGTCATTCCCGGCAATATCCTCCACCTTTTTCTCCAGGACAATGTTGGGTTCAATAATCTCAACGTTGAAGGAATTGAAAAACGGGTAATACTGGTCTCCATTGGAGGTAAAACGAAAGGTAGCCGCTGTTTCGTTGTTGGGGATGACGTTGTTCAGCGGGTTGTTCAAGAGGAACATGTCGGTGTCATACCCCAGGGTGTTCACACTGTTGGGGTTCCGGGTGGTGACAATGCTGCCGTCCTGGCTGATGTTGCTGTTGAAAAAGTTGCTGGAAGGGTTGGCCGGGTCGCTTATGGTGGTAAAAGAGCCGTTGCTCGCGGCGCGGATACGCAGGCGGTCCCCGGTAATACGGTTGTCGCCTTCCAGGGCGGCCACGCCAATATTGGCGCGCACGGGCCCCACAGGGATGGTGTTAAAACCGCTGTAGTTGATGTCCACATTCGGGTTGGCGCTGCGCACGCGTGCGAACCCGTCGAAGGTGGTGATGAGTTTTCCGGAAAGGGTGGGGTTTTCGTAGACAATCACAAGGGTCCATCCGCCGGCAGCACCCCCGCCGGGAGAGAGCGAACCGGTAACCGAACGGATGTTGGCCACGGTATATTCCCCGGAGGGATCGGGAAGGGCGGTAAGCAGGGCCGTAACGTCTGCATAGCAGGCATACGGGCTGTTTTGCCGCATGGAGGTTTCGGAGCTGGTAAACCCGTCATAAATAACCTCGTCTGCCGTAATATCCACATAGGAGCCCCCGGGTACACGGAGTTTAACCTGGTTAAAATCGCTCTGACGGTTGGTCCCAACCGCCTGCCCGGCTTGTTCGCTGGGATAGGTGGCAGACCAGTACAGGCCTGCATAGCGGATCAGGTTACAACTGGCTTCCTGGAAAGCAAAGGTTGCAGAGCTCGAACTGAAGGTGGTCGGGTCCGAGTCCACATCGATATACTGCATGTTGAGCCAGTCGTTGTAGGTGGAGGAGTTTCCCGTTGCATTGTAGGGATCTTCCGGGTCCAGACTGCCCGTTTGGCGGTTAACGATGTTGTTGGCAATAAAGGTAAGGTCCCCCTTGAGGTTGGCCTGGTAGCGGACGTCAAAGGAGTTGTATTCCTGGGCGTATCCCCCTGCGAGTGCAAACAGCAGGAAGGCCCAGAGCAATTTTCTGAGGGGGGCAGGTCTCATCTATGCGATTAGGTTAGGCGTTACACGCATGATCCACATCTTCTCTTCATACGTGTTGTTCAGTTTGGAGTAATAGGATATCAGGGCGCTGTTCCAGTTGTCGTGGCGCTTCAGATATACGTAGCGATAGTTGTTTTCCGGGTTTACAAAGTAGCTGGCGCTCAGCCCCTGTGCGTTGAGGAAGCGCACAAACCGGTTGGCGTTGTTGGGGTTGGCGAATACATTGACGATGAGGTAGTAATTGGTGGCACCGCCATCGCCCACCTGCCCGTATTCCACGGGAGTAGGGGCAACATTGTCGCGGACCACCACATTTTTCTGCAGCACATCGCGCTCGTAGCGCTTGGAGGATTCGCGGAGCTTGTCCGTATTGGCGGCATAGGCTTCATTGGAGTAGCGGTTGGCCACGTTCATCACCCACATTTTACCTGCATACTGCCCCTCGAGCCCGCTGCGGACGGCATTTTCCGCGTCTCGCCAGGTATCGAACCGCTCCAGGTACACGTATTTCATGCCGTTGTTCGGGTTGTCGATATATCCGGCCTGGATGCCGCTTTGGCCCAGGTCCTCCATAAAGGCCTCCATGTATTTAGTGCCCTTGTACACATTCGCCACCAGGTAATACCCGTCGGCTACGCCTTCCAGGTCCCTGAATTTGCGTTGTTTCACTTCTGCAACCTCGGTGCGGTCCACATGGGCCGGTGCGGTTTGAACTGCTGTTTCTTCTGCGGTGGCCGCAACCGTTTTTTCGACGGCAACCTTATCCGCAACCACCGGAGATGCGGGCGCTGGCTTGGCTTCGGCCACTTCTCGCGCGGCGTCTATACCAATTGGTTTTTTAGCAGTGTCTGTCGCTGCCAGGGCTTCCTTCTGGTTGTTGAGGAAGTATACCTGTCGCGCCTGCTCCTCCAGGTCCGGGCGGTTGCCGCCGGTTTCCTGGCGGACCATCCGCATCACCATTTCGAAGCGTTTCTCCAGATCGCGCTGACGGCCCTGCTCCATGGAATCCTGACGGAACATAAGTTCAGCCAGAATGGCGTCGTTCTCCGCCAGCCGGCGCTTAAGCTCGGCTATTTCGGCATCTTTCTCCGTAGGGGTTTCGCCCTCGGATTCCGGATCTGATTGTACCAGGGATTCCGAGTAACCCTCCTCCAGCATTACCCGGTCCTCCGTAAGGTTCGGGGTAAAGGAGTAGGCAAAGGAAATCTCGTGGGTCACCCCGAAGTTGTCGAAGGTGTCAGTAAGGCCTTTTTCCATGGTATACCCGATGGAAAGGCGGCGGTTCAGGTTAAACCCGATCCCCGCTGAGGCCCCGTAGAAACTGTCATATCCCCCTTGAAGCCATCCGATTTTAGGCAGGTCCAGGATGAGGTTTCCGCCCAGAACAAAGTCGTCCTCCCCCACTTTGCGCGCCCGGGCCAGGGGCATGAGGCGCCCGCCTTCAAAAATCCCCGCCTCGTTCTCGAACTGGTGGGTGTATTGCAGGTGGCCGGAAAAGGTTTTGTCCTTAAAGCTGGTAATAGCCTCGCTGGTTTTCAGGTTGTAATCGATAAGGTTCTCGGCATAGAGGCCAAAATCGAAGGCCCCGTAAGAGATGTTAAACCCGGGCTGGAAAGTCAGGAAAGAGCTGTCCTGGAACCCGCTCAGGAAAGGGTCTACCTCCACCGGGTTGGCCCGGCTTTCATCAAACCCGCTATTGTAATAGGACAGGTTGGCACCAAAGGTGAAATTACTCTTGTCGCTAAGTTTCACCCCGTAGGCATAGTTGGCCAGGACCCCGTAGTTGCTGAGCGTCCCTTCCCGCTGGGTGTACAGGCTGAGCCCGAGGCCGGAACGGTCACCGATCCGGCCACTGTAGCTCAAAAAGTACATTTGGTTGTTATCGTCAAAAGATACCGCTTGGTTTCTGTGAAGCAAATTAATGTAGGATTTGTCCTCCCGTACCGTGGAAAAGGTGGGGTTAATCAGGAACCGGTTGAACTTTAACAGGTTCTGGGAGGGTACGTCGTAGGCGATAAACGGGTTATCTTCCTGGGCCCGCAATTGCGGTACCAGGGCGCACAAAATCAACAAGAACAGTAATTTGCGTTTCATCGTTCAGGTTAGCGTATCACGGTTATAGTCCCTTGTTTAAGGACCTTCCCGCCACTTCTTATTTTATAGTAAAACACCATATTCTGAGCTGGGAAGCTCGAGGCGGAAGCGGGCCAGTTATTCTGATAATTGGCTTCGTTAAAAACTTCCTCCCCTTTGTCGTTGTAAATGGTAACCAGCACATCTGCCTTCCCGGAATAGGTGTTCGGGATAATCCACTGGTCGTTGATGCCATCGCCGTTTACAGAAATCACGTTGGGCACACGGAAGGTGTCCAGGTAGCTTACGGTAATGGCGCGGGCCACTTCGCACCCGCCTATGGTGGCGATCAGCAGGTACTGCCCTTCTTCTGTAAAGGAGAAGGAAGAGGCCGTACTGAGTTGGGTATTGTTACTGTCATACCAGCGGTAGGTCTCTCCCCCGGAGGCATTTACGGTCCGGGAAGTTCCCTCGGGGATCCGGATATCGTTGCCCTGGTCCAGGGTAATCAGGTCCTCGTCCAGGCTGGAGAGGGTTACCTCATTGGAAGGCACCGGGCAGCCATTACGCTGGATCACTAACTGGTAAACCCCCGGAGTGCTGACATCAATACTGGCAGTAGCCCGGTTGAGGTTCACCCCGTCGCGGTACCAATCGTAGGTGAGTCCACTGAGGTCTGTTCCCGTGCTGAGGGTTACAGGTTCAGCCGGCCCGCACACTGTGGTGTCGGTGCTGTTTATCGCCAGGGTTTCATCCACCCGCAGGCGAACGCCTAGGGTATTAGAGTTTGCGTTGTACGTCGAGATGCTGGCCTCCACATGGTAGTCTCCGTTTTCGGCTATATCCGCGAGGCTGATGGAGGAGGCTGTTGCCCCGCCCACCGGATTACCGTCAAGGAACCACTGAAAGCTCATCCCCGCCATAAGGTCGGAAGTCACATCGGTGGCGTTTCCGGTGCCGTCTATGGCCCGGATTCCGGTTACTTCCAGGACCACACTCGTATTGGAGCAGTCTGAATAGGAACCGTTGTAGGCAATATCCATTTCCAGGGATGCCGGGGCCACTACCGAAACGGGTTCGGAATCTACAGAAGTAGAGGCGCAGGCCCCGCCGGTCAGGGAGACTCTCGCAAAATAGGTGCCGGTTTCGCTGTCGCTAACCGTTAAAGTACTGTTGGTGGCACCACTTACCGGAGTACCATTGCGGAACCATTGGTAGGTTACACCAGAAGCTGCAGTACTGACGCTAAGTACGGCGGTCCTTCCCGGCAATACTACTACAGAAGCGGGGTTGTCCCGGTTAACCGTAAAGTTTCCGGCGTTGGTAATGGCTACGGGGGCAGATTGCTCCACACAGGCTCCCGGGCCAAAGATTTCCACCTGGTAATCGCCTTCGAAGCCGGCCGTTGAGGCATCCACCACAAAATCGGAATCGTCCACAGTAGGGGTCGTTACCGGACTGCCGTCCTTAAACCAGGTGTAGGTCAGGCCCTGTCCTGAAATATTGGCTTCCAGAACCAGGGTTTCGCCAGCACATAGGGCGGTCTTGGCCGGGGGGTTGATGGCAATCCCCAGGCTTACCCCTGTAGTGACGTCTATAAGGTTGGAAAGGGTGTTTCCGGAGCCGGAACAGGCACCGTAATCGATTTCAGCATTGTACATCCCGCCTTGGGTCACCGAGATAGACGGGCCTTTATCGGCCAGCAGGGTGCCGGAACGGTACCAATTATACTGATAGGTATTCGCATTAGGAAGGTTGTAGACTTCCAGGGTGATGGAGTTTCCATCGCACACCTCGGCGGTGCCATCCCCGAAATCGGCCTGTCCTTGAGGACGGATGGTAATACCGCTGTTTACGTCCAGGTAGTACATGGGGTAGGCAGCGGAAGCCGGGCTGGTCTGTGCCGGGCTGGTACTCCGCACGCGGAGCCGGTATCCCTCTCCCCGGGTGTTGGAAGGCAGGGTAAATTGGAAATAAAAGTCGAAGTTGGTGTTTTTGGAGCCATCCCGGGCCAGTTCCACGGGGCTGCCAAAATTCCCTGAGGCATCTGAGAGCTCCAGGATGAATTCGTTGTCTGCATTGACCAGGGGCGGGCTCCAGGTGAAATTCACCCAATAGTCGTTGAAGCTGCCGGAAGCACAGGCAGCAGACCAGGGAGTAGATCCCGCGGGGGGTGTCTGGTTGGGGGCTGCCTCGGGGGCATTCAATACCTGAGCGGATCCGGAGTGGATCCACAACAGTCCGCACAGTAGGGCTGTGGCAAGGCGTAATTTTTGGTCCATGTCGGGTACTTTTTTAAGCGTTAACATCTGTTGTTTGCCCTACTTGGATTTGGACCTCCCGGAATGACATCCCCCGGAAACCCGGGAAAATTTGCCGCTCATTCGCTTTGGAAGTCCGCGTCCATATCAAAACAAATATGCCCTGAAGCCCGGCCATATTGAATTTATTGTTGTCGCGCCGATTAAATATGTTGTGAAATGCCTCCTTTTGTATGGATGAAATACCTCATTGTCCGGATAAACGGCATTTTGACTACCTTTACGGCCATAATTTTGAAGGATGAAAGAAGCTTCCAGATCGCTGAATTTCATAGAACACATCATTGAGGATGACCTGAAAACAGGCTACGGAAAGGACCAGCTCCGGTTCCGTTTTCCGCCTGAACCCAATGGGTATCTCCATGTAGGTCATGCCAGCTCAATTTGCCTGAATTTTGGGCTCGGGTTGCGGTATAATGCGCCCGTTAATCTGCGCTTCGACGATACCAACCCCACCAAGGAGGAGCAGGAGTATGTGGATGCTATTAAGCGAGACGTTTCGTGGCTGGGCTTCGAGTGGGACCAGGAGTGCTATGCCTCCGATTATTTCCAGCAACTGCACGACTGGGCGGTAACTCTCATCGAAAACGGGAAGGCCTATGTGGACAGCCAGGGCTCCGAAGCCATGGCCCAGCAGAAGGGCACCCCTACCGAGCCCGGCACCAATAGTCCTTTTAGAGACCGATCGGTATCTGAGAATCTCGAACTTTTTGAGAAGATGAAGAACGGGGAATTCCCCGAAGGCGCTCATGTTTTGCGGGCCAAGATCGACATGGCCCACCCCAATATGCTCATGCGCGACCCGGTCATGTACCGCATCCTGCACAAGGCGCACCACCGCACAGGTACCGATTGGTGTATTTATCCGATGTACGATTGGACCCATGGGGAGAGCGATTATATCGAGCAAATTTCCCACTCCCTGTGTACCCTGGAGTTCCTGCCCCACCGGGAATTGTACGATTGGTTCCTGGACCAGGTCGTAAGTGCGGATACCTTAAGGCCGAAGCAGCGGGAATTTGCCCGCAGGAACCTGAGCCATACCGTAGTGAGCAAACGCAAGCTGCTACAGCTGGTAAATGAAGGACACGTAAACGGGTGGGACGACCCCCGGATGCCCACCATTTCGGGGCTTCGACGCCGGGGTTGTACCCCTGAGGCCATCCGGAATTTCGCAGATACCATCGGGATTGCCAAAAGGGAAAATGTAGTGGACGTCTCGGTGTTGGATTTTCATATGCGGGAGCACCTCAACAAGGTGGCCCCCCGGGTTATGGCGGTCCTGGACCCCGTAAAGCTGGTCATAACCAATTACCCGGAAGGGAAGGAAGAATGGCTGGAAGCGGAAAACAACCCGGAAGACCCCGAGGCCGGCTCGCGCACTATTCCGTTTTCCCGGGAGCTGTACATAGAACGGGAAGACTTCAGGGAGGAGGCTAACCGGAAGTTTTTCCGGTTGAAGCTAGGAGGCGAAGTTCGCCTGAAGAATGCCTACATCATAAAGGCCGAAAGCGTGGTCAAGGACGAGAAGGGCGAAATTCAGGAAATCCACTGCACGTACGACGATTTGAGCCGCAGTGGCAGCGGGACGGAGGAAAGCCAGCGCAAGGTTAAGGGGACCCTTCATTGGGTCTCGGCCGACCACGCCTTCCAGGCGGAGGTGCGTGTCTATGACAGGCTCTTTACCGACGCCACCCCGGACCAGCATAAGGACAAAGGCTTCCTGGACTTTATCAACCCGGATTCCCTCCAGGTCATCAGCGCATGGATGGAACCCGGCCTGAAGGAGGCCCAACCCGGAGACCGGTTCCAGTTCCAGCGGATGGGGTATTTCTGTGTGGACCCGGACAGCACCCCCGGCAACCTGGTCTTTAACCGAACAGTAACCCTCCGGGATACCTGGGCGAAGATCGAACAAAAGGAGGAATAGAAGATTTCTATCAGAATCAATATACCAATCGATATATTGCATTAAAATGCATTGAAAATAGGCCTGTTTAAGGCCTTTTTTCGTTTTTGGAGGGGTACTGCAGGGCACAAGCACTTTTCGTTCCTTCAAGGCGCTCCCATGCAGAAACAGGTGAAATTTCCCACAAGGGCAGTTTTCCCATCCAGCTTCCCCAGGAAAGGGCAATAAAAAACCCCCGGAAATGTCCGGGGGTTCGGTTTTGAGAAGGGCGTGTTTACTCTTCCTTGTTTTTATTCTGCCGCTTCATAGCTTCCCCAATCTGGTTGCTCGCCGTAAAGGAAGCCACCATATTGTTGAGCATGTCGCTCCCCGCCTGGGGCGAGTTGGGAAGCAGGATCAGGTTGGTATTGGTTTCCTCCCCAATGGCCTGCAGGGTGTCGTAGTGCTGGGTTACGACAATTAGCGCCGAGGCTTCCTGGGAATTGATCCCCACCTTGTTGAGGACTTCCACGGACTCTTCCAGGCCCCGGGCAATTTCCCGGCGCTGGTCGGCAATACCCTGCCCTTGCAGGCGTTTGCTTTCCGCTTCGGCCTTTGCCTTTTCCACAATCAGGATACGGGCGGCGTCCCCCTCAAACTGGGCGGCGATCTTCTCCCGCTCCGAGGCGTTAATCCGGTTCATGGCTGCCTTCACCTGGGCATCCGGGTCGATATCGGTTACCAGGGTCTTAATAATGTCATAACCATAATCCAGCATGGCATCCTGTAATTCGGTTTTTACGGCAATGGCGATGTCGTCCTTCTTCACAAAGACGTCGTCCAGTTTCATTTTCGGGACTTCGGCCCGGACCACATCGAAAACGTAGGAGGTGATCTGCTCGTGCGGGTATTCCAGTTTGTAGAAGGCCTCGTAAACCTTGTCCTTAATGACCACATACTGGACGGAAACCTTCAGCTTCACGAACACGTCGTCCAGAGTTTTGGTTTCCACAATTACATCGAGCTGCTGGATTTTCAGGCTGAGTTTCCCGGAAATCCGGTCTACCAGCGGGATTTTCATTTGCAAACCGGAGTTGCGGATGCTCTGGAAGCGACCGAATCGCTCCACGACGGCAGCGGTTTGCTGTTTAACCACAAAAAAAGAGCTCAGCAGGATAACGAACCCGATCATTAAGATCGGGATCCAGAAAAACGGGGTTCCCATAGGTGTAGTGTTTAAAGTTGAAATGAAGATACGAAAGCTACCCTATTGGTCGGGAAATCCGGCAAAATGTTACAACAATACCCTTATGGAAGAGTTGCGATGGCGTGGGAGATTCGGTTCAGGGTTTCCTCCTTTCCGATAAAGGCCATGATATCGAACAGGTGCGGCCCCTGCAGGGCGCCAACCAGGACCAGGCGCAACGGGGGCATGACCTGCCCAAAGGACAGTCCGCTTTCCGCTATCCAGGCCTTTACCCCGGCTTCGGTAGCCGCGCTGGAAAAGTCCTCCATTGCGGACAGCAGGGCGCCGAGTGCCTCCAGGCGGGCAGGGGTTTCCTCCTTCCACTGTTTGCGCACGGCTTTTTCCTCATAGGATTCCGGGGCGCGGAACAGGAAGAGGGCCAGGTCGCAGGCTTCGCTTAAAAAGGAAGCCCGTTCCCGGATCATGCCCAGGGCTTGCTCCAACACATGGTCCGGATAGGCATCGGTGTTTCCGAGTCGCGCTTCAAGCTCCTTGCGGAAAGGGGTTACCAGGTCCTTGAGTTCTTTTTGTTGCAGGTAATGGTGGTTGAACCACTTGTTTTTATCCGGGTCGAAACGCGCCCCGGATTTCTGGACCCGCTCCAGGTCGAAGGCTTCAATAAGCTCCGCTTTGCTGAATAGTTCCTGCTCGGTTCCCGGGTTCCACCCCAGCATGGCCAGGAAATTCAGGACGGCTTCGGGCAAAAAGCCCGCTTCCCGGTATCCGGTACTTTCGTTCCAGGAAAGCGGAAAAACGGGAAAGCCGAGTTTTTCCCCGTCCCGCTTGCTGAGTTTTCCCTTGCCCGTGGGCTTCAGGATTAGCGGCAGGTGGGCGAATTGCGGGGGCTCCCAGCCGAAGGCTTTATAGAGTTCCACGTGGAGGGCCAGGGAGGGGAGCCATTCCTCCCCCCGGATCACATGGCTGATTTGCATTAGGTGGTCGTCTACAATATTGGCCAGGTGGTAGGTGGGCATCCCGTCGCTTTTGAACAGGATTTTATCGTCCAGCAGGTTGGCATCTATGCGGATCTGGCCGCGGATAAGGTCATGCAGGACCAGCACCTCGTCTACAGGCCATTTAAACCGGACAACATAGGCCTCCCCGGCATCGATGCGCCGTTGGACCTCCTCCGGCTCCAGGGTTAGGCTGTTAACGAGTTTTTCCCGGTTATGCCAGTTGTAGATAAAGGTCTTTCCCCGGGCTTCGTGGTCTGTCCTGTGAGCGTCCAGGGCCTCGGGCGTGTCGAATGCGTAATACGCCCAGCCCTTCTGAACCAATTCGGCGGCGTATTGCTGGTAGATTTCTTTGCGTTCGCTTTGGCGGTATGGACCGAAAGGGCCTTCCTTCCCGTGGCCTTCGTCAAAGGGGATGCCCAACCATTCCAGGGCTTCCACAATATAGTCCTCTGCCCCGGGCACAAACCGGTTCTGGTCGGTATCCTCGATCCGGAGGACGAAAGTGCCCCCATGTTTTTTGGCAAAAAGGTAGTTGAACAGGGCTGTTCGGACCCCTCCTATGTGCAGGGGGCCTGTTGGGCTGGGCGCAAACCGGACGCGAACGTTGTTTTCCATAGCATTGAGATGCAGGGCAAAGATAGCCTACTTGGCTGAAGTGGCAAGCTTACTCGTTGGGGCGCATGGGCTCCGGCACCCTTTTGTTCATAATGCGGAACCACAGGGGCGGAACCAATGCCAGGACCATGGAGGTGGGGTAGCCGAAGGGCATTTCGGGGGAGGTGTCGTGGTAGTCCAACAACTGGTATTTCTTGCTGGATTTATAGTGGTGGTCGGAATGTCGTGTTAGTTCATAAAGGACGATCCGCCCCATGATGTGGTTGCTGTTCCAGGAATGCACCTCCCGCACCCGTTCATAACGTCCGGAAGCAGTTTTCAGGCGCAACAGGCCGTAGTGCTCGATATAATTCACGGTTTCCAGAAGGAGGACTCCCGTAAGGCCGGCAGCAAGGGCAAAGAGGACCCCGCCAGGCCCAAAAGCAAGATACAGGCCCAACAGGTAGGCAGCCTGCCCCAAATGTCCCCACAGCATGTCGTTGTACAGGGAAAGGAAGGGCTTCCCCTCCCGCTCCAGGGCTTTTTGCTGCAAAATCCAGGCATTGCGGTATTGCCCGGGAAGGGTCTGGGCCCAAAACCCGTAAAGGCTCTGGTTGTATTTTGCCGTGGCCGGGTCTTCCGGGGTCGCGGCATGCACGTGGTGGCCCAGGTTGTGTTCGATATAAAAATGGGAATAAAAGCTGGGGAGCAACAGGAGCTTCCCCAGAAGGCGCTCTCTTCGGGATTTCCGGTGTCCCAGTTCATGGCCCACATTAATCCCGTTAACACCCAGCACAATACCTGCGCTAAGGGCACACCCCACCCACTCTACCCAGGTAACGGGCGCGCGGGTAATGGCCAGCAAGCCATAGGCCATTACCCCGTAAACAATGGGGACATTCAGGTACAACATCCAGTCAAACACCGGGTTAACCGCGGCTTTATGCTTTTTGGCACCCTCAATGTTGGCCTGGTTTTCAGGCAAAAGGACCTCCAGGAGGGGGATGCAGACAAAAGCGTAAACAGGGGTAAGGAAACTCCACGCCCCGCCAAGGGTAAGCGCCAAAAGGGCAGTTGCCGGAATGGAATAGGCGGCAAGGTACTTCAGGTCAGACATATGGCTTTTAACAGGAATTTCACCCGGGGTTTATTCCCGAGTCAGTATCTTGGTAGAAAAGATACGGCAATTTGGACCGATTCGAACACATCCGCATTAAGCTGGAGCAGTTCCTTACGAGGTTTTACCTGCGCCAGGTACTCAAGGGCTTCTTTCTCTTCCTGTTTTTCGGCGGGGTGTTGCTCTTGGGTGTGGCGGGCCTGGAGTACCTGCTTTGGTCGGGCACGGGTTTGCGTATGCTGCTTTTCTGGGGGCTTGTACTGCTGGAGGCGTATTTACTTATCCGATACATCGCCCTCCCGGCGCTTCGGCTATTGCGCTTGAGGAAGGGGCTTTCCCATAAGGAGGCTTCGAGGCTTATCGGAACGCATTTCCCCGAGGTGGGAGACCGGTTATTGAACCTGCTGGAGCTCTCTGAAAGCCCGGAGAAGTCGGAATTGCTGCTGGCCAGTATTGCGCAGCGGTCTAACGCCCTTAAAGATATTCCCTTTGTACAGGCAGCCCCACTGGCCGGAGCCCTGCGTTATGCCCGGTATGTGGCTGTCCCCCTTGGCATGCTCCTGCTTCTTTGGGTCAGTGGCGCTGGACTGGACTGGTGGCAGTCTTACAGGCGGGTGGTAGACTATAAAACGGCCTATGAACCCCCGGCTCCATTCAGCTTCCGGCTGCTTAATGCCGAGGTTCTTCGGTCTTTGGAGAATGAAACGGTTACCCTGAGGGTCACTACAGAGGGGCCTGTACAGCCGGAAGGGATAGAGGTCCTGATAGATGGCTCTCCCGTACTGATGGAAGATCGATTAACCGAATTTACCTACACCCTGCGCCCACCGCTGAAGGATATGTCCCTGCAGTTCCGTTGGGGGGATGTCGCTTCCCGGGTGTATGAGCTCCGCGCCATTCGCGTTCCCGTAGTGGATCGGTTCGAAATGCTGCTGGAATATCCTGCCTATTTGCAAAGGGGCCCGGAGACCGTAAAAGGAACCGGTAATGCCGTAGTGCCGGAAGGCACCCGGATCCAATGGCGCCTTACTGCGGTGCATACCGATACGCTGAGGTACACGGACCAGAGAGACACCCTGAATATTGGGGGTGAAGATGGCGAGTTTACATTTACCAGGAGGGCATCACGGCCCTTGGCTTATACCCTTACCACAAGTAACGAGGACGTACGGGATTATGACCGTTTGCAATATAGGGTGGATGTTATTCGGGACGAATATCCGGAAATCCAGGCAGGGATACTGCGGGACACCCTGGAACCAAACATCGCGTATTTCACGGGCACGGTATCGGACGATTATGGGATTTCCCGAGTAGAGGTATGGGCGTACCCAACGGAAGATCCCGAAGCCGTGCAGAAACTTCAAATACCGGGCATTGGAGGTTTATTTGGGGAATTCCAATACACCTTCCCTTCAGGCTTAAACTTAGAGGAAGGTAAAACCTACCAGATACAGTTTGCGGCTACAGACAATGACGGTTTGCGGGGCGGTAAAACGCGCAATAGCCGGGTCTTTACCCTGGAAGTGCTTACGGAGGAGGCGCTCAAAGAGGAAAAATTAAAGGCCCGTAAATCCGTAATCGATAAGCTCGGGGGGGAATTGGAGAAGCAGCGGGAGCTGGACCGGGAGTTGGAGGAACTCCAAAATTCCGGGATGGAAAAGAAGGAGCTGAATTACAATGACCAACAAGAGCTCAGGCAGAACCTGGACCGGCAATTGCAACAGGAGCAGCAGATGGAGAAATTCAGCCGGGAACTCAATGAAAGCCTCAAGGAGGAGAAGGAAAATGACCCGTTCAGGGACCTGTTGGAGGAACGGCTGGAGCGACAGGAGCTGGAAGCGCGGAAGAACGCAGCCTTGATGGAGGAATTGCAGAAGGTGCTGGATAAGCTCGACCGTGAGGCCTTGCAGGAGCGCATCGAAGAGATGGGAAGGAAGCAGGAAAGCAACAGGCGGAGTATGGAGCAGATCCTGGAACTGACCAAACGGTATTACGTTACGGAGAAATCGAAGGAACTTGCCCGTAAACTGGATGAACTGTCTAAGGACCAGGATACCTTGGGACAGATAAATAATTCAGACGGAGACCAGGAAATTCTGGAACAACAGGACTTAAAGGAGCGAATGCAAAAAATGCAGAATGAGCTTCAGGAGTTGCAGGAAGCAAATGGCAAACTACGAAAGCCAATGCCCTGGAAACGGGATACAAAAAAGGAGAATGATATCCTGGATTTACAGGAAGGGGCACTCCAGGAGATAAAGAAGGGTACGCCTAGTGAAGAGAATGGGATGTCATCAGAAGGTTCCACTAACAGGAAGCAACGAAATGCTGCCAGGAAAATGAGCGAGCTGTCCAGGGAGCTTGGGGAAAGTGCTTCTGGCGGCGGCGGCATGAGTGGAGATACCGCTGAAGACGCGGAGATGCTGCGACAAATCCTGGACAACCTTGTAGTGTTTTCGTTCCAGCAGGAAATGCTATTCAATGCCATTCAACAAAGGGGTGAAGGCACCCTGGCCCTTTCTGGTGACATCCGCAAGCAAAAGGAGTTGGAGGCTTTGTTCAGACATGTAGACGACAGCTTGTTTGCCTTGTCCTTGAGAAAGCCGGAAATAGGAGAGGTGGTCAATGAAAAGATCACGGATGCCTATTACAATATAGAGAAGGGCCTTGAAAGCCTGAGTGAAAACCAGTGGTATCGCGGGGCGTCCTATGCCCAATATGTAGTAACGGCATCCAATGACCTTTCGGCTTTGCTAGCCGATATCTTAGAGAACATGCAGCAATCCATGCAACCTGGCAAAGGGGACGGACAGGGTTCCGATTCCCAACTTCAGGACATCATTATGAGCCAGGAACAATTAAAGAAGCAGATGCAGGGGAATTCCGGCAAACAAGGACAAAGTGGGCAAGAAGGAGGAAAAGAAGGAAAATCCGGCGAGGAAGGACAAAAGGGACAATCCGGCCAGAATGGGCAGGAAGGAGAGGAAGGTGGCCAGGGCAATCAAGGCGAAGGCGGTAGTGAAGGACAAAAGGAGGGAGAAGGAGAAGGGTCCTCCGGTGGAGGTAACGGCGACGGAAAAGGAAATAATGGGGCCTCAGGACAAGAAATGGATTTCGGAGAAATTTTTGAAATCTACAAACAACAGCAGAAGATTCGAAACCAATTGGAACGTGAGTTACAGGACATGATCAATGCTTCCGATAAGGAATTGGCACGACAGATTGCCCGTGAAATGGAAAGGTTTGAGGAGGAACTCTTGCGTACCGGTATTACGGAAAGAACCGCAGACCGACTCAATAGGATACAACAACAGCTGATGCGGCTGGAAAATGCGGCTCTAAAGCAAGGGGAAAAGGAGGAAAGGGAAAGCCAGTCCAATGAAACACGATTTGTTAACCCGTTGTTTTCTATCCCTAAAGGAGAAGGGGATTATCGGGAGGAGTTAGAAGATTTGAACAAACAAGTGTTACCTTTGCGCCGCCTTTACCGAAACAAGACCAAGGCGTATTTTAAGGAAAATGATAGCCTTCCACAGCGAGATTGATTTTGAATTACCCGAAGCAGATAAATATACCGAATGGATTATTCGTGTATGTGAGGGAGAGGGAGTATCCCCTGGGGATATCAATTATGTTTTTTTGGATGATGAAGCCTTGCGGGAGATTAATGTGCAGTTTTTAGGCCATGATTATTATACGGACATCATAACTTTTGAGTTAGGGGAGACCGATGAGGTCAGTGCCGACATTTATATTTCCATTGAACGGGTAAGGGATAATGCTGGGGAATATGGGGTCGCTTTCGAAGATGAACTTAGACGTGTGATGGTCCATGGATTGCTGCATTGCCTGGGGTGGAAGGACAAGGAGCCCGAGGATCAACAGGATATGCGCGATAAGGAATCCATGGCAATGGAAATGTTCCACGTGAAACATTGAGATGTTTTTAGAAGAGTATGATGTTATTGTTGTAGGAGGCGGTCATGCGGGTTGTGAAGCGGCTGCCGCTGCGGCTAATATGGGTTCGAAAACCCTTTTGGTCACCATGAACCTGCAGACTATAGGGCAAATGTCCTGTAACCCGGCTATGGGGGGAATTGCCAAGGGTCAGATTGTGCGTGAAATTGACGCCCTGGGGGGCTATAGCGGCATAGTAACCGACCGGTCTGCTATACAATTCAAGATGTTAAATAAGTCCAAAGGGCCAGCTATGTGGAGCCCAAGGGCACAGAATGATCGTCTTCGGTTTGCAGAGGAGTGGCGGCTGATGTTGGAGGCTACCCCGAATCTTGATTTTTATCAGGAGATGGTAACTGAGATCCTTATCCATAATAATCAGGCTGTAGGGGTTCGTACGGCGCTGGGATTGGAGATTAAGGCGCGCGCTGTAGTATTGACCAACGGCACCTTCCTCAATGGATTAATCCATATTGGCGATAAAAACTTTGGAGGAGGCCGTGCTGGAGAAAAAGCTTCAACAGGGATTACAGAGCAGTTGTCTGCCATTGGTTTCGATGCGGGTAGGATGAAGACCGGAACGCCTCCCAGGGTAGATGGGCGGAGTTTAGATTATTCCCAAATGATTCCTCAGCCGGGGGACGATAACCCTGGCAGATTCTCATATCTCGATACCCCGGCGCTGGAGAAACAGCGGGATTGTTTTATGACGTATACGAGTCCGGAAGTTCACGACCTGCTACGGGAAGGATTCGATAGGTCGCCCATGTTTAATGGCAGTATAAAAAGTATCGGCCCTAGATACTGTCCTTCTATAGAAGATAAGATTAACCGGTTTAAGGATAAAGACCGGCATCAGATATTTGTAGAGCCTGAAGGGTGGAATACGGTAGAGGTTTATGTGAATGGCTTTAGCACCTCCCTTCCGGAGGATGTCCAGTTCATAGCGCTTCGTTCTGTTGCGGGTTTTGAGAATGTAAAGTTTTTCAGGCCTGGCTATGCCATTGAGTATGACTATTTCCCTCCGACACAATTGCAACATACCCTGGAGACCAAATTGGTGGATAACCTATACTTTGCCGGGCAGATTAATGGCACCACGGGATATGAAGAAGCGGCTTCTCAGGGATTGATGGCGGGGATAAATGCCCACCTGAAACTGCGGGAATCCGAGCCCTTTGTCTTGCGCAGGGATGAAGCGTATATAGGCGTCCTTATTGATGACTTAATTACCAAAGGCACTGAGGAGCCTTACCGCATGTTCACTTCAAGGGCAGAGTACAGAACGTTATTGAGGCAGGACAATGCGGACATTCGTTTAACCGAAAAGGGGTATCGTTTAGGCCTAGCCTCCGGAGAGCGTCTGTCCAAGGTAGAACGAAAAGTAAGGGAAAGCGAAGCCTTGGTATCTTTTTTCCGAAGTACCAGTTTTGATCCCGCTGAAGTCAACCCTATTCTGGAGGAGGTGGGCTCCAACACGGTTTCTCAGGCGGATAAGCTTTTTAAGGTTTTTTCCAGGCCAAGTATAGGGATGCACGAGATGAATCGTTTATCGGTAGTTAAGGAATATCTTCAGGAGCACAAACTAGGGAATGAGGTGTTGGAGCAAGCCGAGATTGAGGTAAAGTATGCGGGATATATAGAAAAGGAAAAGGCCAATGCCGATAAGCTGCAACGACTGGAAAACGTCCGCATTCCTGAAGGATTCGATTATACGCAGGTTAAGTCGCTTTCCTTCGAAGCGCGCGAGAAGTTAGGCAAGATCCAGCCCGCAACTATTTCCCAGGCGTCCCGGATTAGTGGGATCTCCCCCAGTGATATTAGTGTTCTTTTAGTATACCTGGGCCGCTAGGTTCCACGTGGAACATTCCGGGAGGTTTCGGAAAACAATTGGCAAAACAATCCAGTATAAACCATGTCAGATTCCATAAAGGTCCTGGTTGCCACTCAAGATTTTATGGTAACCCAGGAGGCATTCAACATTGTGGAAAGTGAGCGGGAAGGAGTATTGGCAACCCGGCCCGTCCCGAATGAGCTGGACACCTACTACCAATCCGACGCCTATATCTCCCATACGGATGGCGGCAATGGAATTATGGACCGGATCTACAGATGGGCCAAGCAGTATAACCTCAAAAGCAAGTTAAGAGGGATACACGCCTTGGGTGCGCGGAAAGGAGCACTCTTAGACATAGGTGCGGGCACGGGTGCGTTTATGGAAGCTTCGAAACGTTCTGGCTGGAAGGTATGGGGAGTAGAACCCAACGCTGCTGCCCGTAAACGTTGCAAGGAGAAGGGGCTTAATGTAACGTCCGCTGTTTCCCAGTTGCCCGACCAGCAATTTGACTGCATCACCCTCTGGCATGTACTGGAACATGTACAGGACCTGGACGGACAACTCGGCTGGTTGGAGTCCCACTTAACGGATTCCGGACTGGCGGTAATAGCCGTACCCAATTACCGCTCACTGGACGCCAGGATTTATGGCTCGTTCTGGGCGGCATATGACACCCCCAGACACCTTTGGCATTTTTCGCCCGAAGGTATCCGACGCACTCTGGAGCCCTTTGGGCTGGTACAGGTGAGCATGCGTCCGCTCTGGTTAGATGCCTTTTATGTGTCCTGGCTATCGGAACGTTACAAGGGAAGTCGGTTGGCGGCAGTCAAGGGTTTTGCAATTGGACTCCTTTCCAATTTGGCGGCAGTCTTTACCCGCCAACCCTCATCGGTTACATACTATTTTCGCAAACGGGAAGCATAGGCCGCAATGGCGCCTATAAAGACCCGAAGAAGGACGTTTAATTCTTTTCGGGACCAGTAGGCCTTCCGCCTCAAAGGCGCCCGCAGAAGGGCTTAAATGGCGTCAATATATATAGAAAAAACATATCGGAATCTTTAATTGCAATAGGAAGGCTCTATTGCGAAATATGTTGGTCTAAAGAAAATTAGAGCGAACCAAATTGCTTTTCTAACTTTGCCACCATTAATTGATAGAAACCATGAAAAAACTAGTGATTCTCGCGGGGGCCATCCTTCTGGCGAGCTGTGAGCAGAACAAGATCGCTCACGTAGACTACGCCACCCTGATGGATGGGTACCAACGCAAGAAGGATCTTGAATCCGGCTACCAGATAAAGGCGGAAAACTACGCGCGGAAGCGGGATAGTATTTCCCAGGTTTTCCAAATGGAAGCCCAGGAGATGCAGAACCGGGCGCGCAGCATGTCCCAGCAAAGCGCCCAGGAGGAGATGAATGCCCTCCAACAGCGTGCCCAAATGGTGGGCCAGCAACTCCAGCAGGAGGAGCAGCAGATGCAGCGCATGGGCCAGCTTAAAAGCGACAGCCTTATTACCCATGTAAAGGAGACGGTTGCGAAGTTCGGGGAGGAGAAAGGGTACACCTACATCCTGGCTGCCGGAGATGGGAGTAGCGTGCTCTTTGGCGAAGACAGCAAAGATATTACCGAGGAGGTTCTGAAAATGCTCAACGACGAATACAAAAAGCAGTAACCCCTTATTTTTGGTTTAGTCTAAACCCGGCCGCATGGCCGGGTTTTTTTATGCCGCTATCAGCACCAGTAGTATAACCGTGGGGATCAGGTAGACCACAATGGTCCGCGCCCCTTCGTAATCCTTGGCCACCCGCTGGCCCAGTAGCAGGAACAGAAGGCTGGTGGCAGCCCCAAGGGCACCCAAAAATGCAAAGGTGTAGGCTCCGGACAACAGGATCTCAATGATGCCCGCCAGAGCCAAAACTCCCGAGGCCAGTTCCATTATGGTAATGACCGCCAGCAGGAAGGGGACAATGCCTCCAAAGGCGGTTTTTGCAAAATGACCGGTTAGCCAGCTGAGGTTTCCTTTCCAATCCAACACCTTATCAATCCCGCTTTGCAGGAAGGTGATTACCACAAAGGCGAGCAGAATCAGGATGGGGCTTTGGGATATCAATGCGTCCATATGAGGTCAGGTTAGGCCGCCCGGGTGTGAAGCAGGCGGGTGAGTTTAATGGATAAGTCCGTGAAAATAATGCGGGCATTGCCGTTGCGCTCTATGTGGTACATGGCGGACTCCAATTCCCGGACAATGGGTTGGATGTTGTTTTCGTGTACGAAGGGGGCAAACTTCCTCAGGTCAAAGCCGTCTGTATGGGTCTTCATAAACACCAAGGGCTCTGCCCGGTAATTCAGCAAGAGGGCCTGCCGCATGAGCGCCAGGCAGTATTGCAGGAATTTCTTCTGGGTCTCCCGCCCGGTCTTGGCCACCTCATCGCTCCAGAGAATAAGTTCGTGAACGGCGCCTTTATTCCCTTTCGCCCGGAAGGCCGTGCGCGTCCACTGTACAAACCAACGCTCAAAAACCAGGTCTTCGGAATCCCGGACCATTAAATCCAGGGCCTTGTTAAAGTTGCCGTTAGCTTCCTGTGCGATCTGCATGGCTTCCTCCCGTTTGCACCCCTTTTCTACCAGGGCCTCGGCAATCACCGCCTCGGGCAGCCTGGGAAAATGGAGGACCTGGCAGCGACTGCGGATGGTCTGCAGGAGTTGTTCCTCATCTTCCGCCACCATGATAAGGACCGTCCTGGAGGGGGGTTCCTCTACGAGTTTGAGCAATTTGTTTGCAGCAGGGGTATTCATGCGCTCTGCCATCCAGATGATAAGGACTTTATAGCCGCCTTCATAGGATTTAAGGCTGAGTTTGCGGGAAATATCCTGGGCCTCGTCCACCCCGATCTGGCCTTGCTTTTTTTCAATGCCAATGGTGCGGTACCAGTCAAACAGGTTGCCATAGGGCTGCGACTTCAGAAAGGTGCGCCATTGGCCAAGGTAGTTGTCGCTTACCGCATGGCTTTTTACCGTATCCGAATTGGAAACCGGGAAGGCAAAATGCAGGTCCGGGTGCATCAGGCTGTCGCATTTGGTATGACAATCAGCCGCGCCTGCGTCCGGCCCGCACAACAAGTAGCGGGCATAGGCAATGGCCATGGGAAGTGTCCCGCACCCTTCGGGCCCCACAAAGAGCTGCGCATGGGGAATACGCCCGGCATCCGCACTGGAGGTAAGGTGGGATTTCAGGTGGCTCAGGCCTAAAATGTCGGAGAATCGCATCCCTCCAAAGATAGTGGTTTTGACCGTCGCCATTCAAATTTGCCCATGGCGGGCAAACCCTTGGGAATATTGGTTATTTTTGGGATCGCTTTAAACCGAGACACATGACTATAGACGACTTTAATTTTGAAGATAAGAAGGCGCTGATCCGGGTCGATTTCAATGTCCCCCTGAATGACGCCTTCGAAGTGACAGATACCAACCGAATTGAAGCGGCCAAGCCTACCATCATCAAGATCCTGGAGGACGGGGGAAGTGCGATTCTGATGAGCCACCTGGGAAGGCCCAAAGGAAAAGCCAACCCGGATATGTCCCTTTCCCACATTGTAGATACGGTTTCCGAGATCATCGGCGTGCAGGTCAAGTTTGTGCCGGAATGCGTGGGCCCCCAGGTGGCCGAAGCTGTGGAGCAACTTCAATCCGGGGAAATCCTCCTGCTGGAAAACCTAAGGTTCCATGCCGAGGAAGAGGCGGGGGATGCAGCCTTTGCCCAGCAATTGGCCCAGTGGGGCGATATCTACGTCAATGACGCTTTCGGGACGGCCCACCGCCCGCACGCTTCCACGACTATTGTGGCCTCCCATTTTCCGGGGCGCAAGTGTTTCGGGTACCTGCTCGCGCGGGAAATAGACGCTATCCAAACTGTTATGGAAACCGGGGAAAAACCGGTGACAGCCATCCTTGGGGGGGCCAAGGTGAGCTCCAAAATCACCATTATCGAGAATATCCTGGACAAGATTGACCACCTGATTATAGGTGGGGGCATGACCTATACCTTCGTCAAGGCACAGGGCGGAACCGTGGGCGATTCCATTTGCGAGCCGGATAAAACGGACCTGGCCCTTTCCATCCTGGAGCAGGCCAGGGCCAAAGGCGTGCAGGTGCACCTGCCTACCGATGTAGTGGCAGCCGATGCATTCGACAACGAAGCCCAAACCCGGATTATGCCCGCCAATGCCATAGAAGACGGCTGGCAGGGATTGGATGCGGGGCCGCAAACCCTCGAAGCCTTTAAGGCTGTTATACTGCAATCCCGCACCATACTGTGGAACGGACCTGTCGGGGTTTTTGAGATGCCTTCTTTTGCCAAGGGCACCATTGCCGTTGGCAACTGCGTAGCCGAAGCCACAAGCCTCGGGGCCTTTTCCCTGGTAGGGGGAGGAGATTCCGTTGCTGCCGTAAAGCAATTCGGCTTTGAGGACAAGGTTAGCTATGTTTCCACAGGGGGAGGGGCTATGCTGGAAAGCCTCGAGGGCAGGACGCTGCCCGGTATTGCAGCCATCCAGGAAGGGTAACCGCAGGATTCCACGGGGCACTTTAGGAACGAAAATTTCGTTCTTAGAGAAAAAAATACGATTTTCGTTTTTGCTCCCCACGCAGCAATATCCTGACATCCAATGAAGAAGCACTTTGCCTATTGTGCCGCCCTTGGCACAAGCCTGTTTTTCGGGCACCTGGCGCATGGACAATCGGAGGAAGGTTCGATGCAGGACAGTACCACAACGCAGGCGGCAGCCTTCGAGGTATCGGGCCTTGCAGACAACCCAACCCTGTTCGTAAAGCCGGCAGACAGTTCGTCTGTCCGCGATATGGAGCTCCCGGCAACCTATGACAGCCTTTGGCTGGTGGAATTGTCCCGGGCAGCCGGGCAATTCGAGTCCCTGCAGGAGGTCCTCACAGCCGACTTTCCGGACAGTCTGCCTGCAATCGGGGATTTCCCGGACACCGAAGTATTGAAGGAGCGCCTGGTCCGCATGGACCAGAACACCCCGTTCAACATCCACTACAACCCATCCCTGGAACGGGTAATCCGGACCTTCCTGACTACCCGGAGGGACCTGATGGAGCGGATGCTCACCGCCAGCCAGTTTTACTTTCCCATGTTCGAGGAGGCCCTGGACAAATACGACCTCCCGCTGGAAATCAAGTACCTGGCCATTGTGGAGTCCGCGCTCAACCCCCGGGCCAAATCCCGGGTTGGGGCAACCGGGCTCTGGCAATTCATGTTCGGGACCGGACGGATGTATAAGCTGGATGTAAGCAGCTACGTGGATGAGCGGAGTGACCCGCTCCGCGCCACCGAGGCAGCTTGCCAGTACCTCTCCAAGTTGTATGAGATTTTCGGGGACTGGGATCTGGCCCTGGCCGCGTACAACTCTGGCCCCGGGAATGTCAACAAGGCCATCCGACGCTCAGGGGGGCACACCAATTACTGGAATATACGCCCCTTCCTGCCTCGGGAAACCGCAGGCTATGTCCCTGCGTTTTATGCCACCATGTACATTTTCGAATACGCTTCCGAGCATGGCCTGCAGGCCAGGAAAGCGGAGCGCCCCTACTTTGAGACCGACACCATCCTGGTTCGGGAGATGCTCACCTTCGACCAGATTACCAAGTACACAGGGGTTTCCAAAGAGGAACTGGAAATGCTCAACCCGGCATACAAGCTCAATATCATTCCCAAGGTAAACGGGAAAGAGTACGCCCTGCGGTTACCGGTCAGGGCCCTGGGGCGGTTTGTGGCCCAGGAAGATTCCATATACACCTGGGCGAAACGGGAACTGGCAGCGGCCGAGAAACCTCTACCGGAACTGGTTACGGCGGAAGACCGCGTGCGTTACCGGGTACGCAGCGGGGATTACCTCGGGAAGATTGCCGAAAGGTATGGGGTCGGGGTCAGCCAGATCAAGCGCTGGAACGGCTTGCGTACAGACCAGCTGCGCGTGGGCCAGCGCCTTACCATATATCCGCGTAAACCCGTAGCCCCGGCCACTAAGTCCCCAGAGGAGCCCCAAAATACAGCTGCCAGGGGGTCACAGCCCCGGGTGCATGTGGTGCAGCAGGGAGATTCCCTCTGGACCATTTCCCGGAAATATCCGGGAGTTTCCATTGAGAATTTGCGGGAATGGAACAATATTCGCGGGAATACCTTGCAGCCGGGAACACGGCTGAAGCTATGTAGTAATTGTTCATCTTAAACCATATCGAAATGAGAAGGATTTGTTTAATGTTGCTGAGTGTATTGGTTTTGGGGGCTTGTCAGGAGAAGCCCGCGAAGAAGTATAAACCCCAGTCGCTGGGGGCCATCAATACGGTGGCTGTTGTCATGGACAACGACCTCTGGGAAGGGGCTGTGGGCGATAAAGTCCGGGAGTATTTTGCGGCCCCCCTTATTGGCCTAACCTGGGACGAGCCCCATTTCAGCCTGGAGCACATGCCCCCTTCGGTGTTCCGCGGGACTACCCGGCACCGGCGGGCCGTTTTATACGTTTCCAAGGACAGTGTGGAAGGGGCCCAGGTACAGAATGACCTCTACGCCACCCCCCAGAAAGTTGGGGTCATCAAAGGGGCCACGGACGCTGCCCTTATCGCCTCCATAGAAGCCCATGCGGGCCAGATTATGGATTCCATCCGCCAGATGGAGATCGGGGAGGCGCAGGAGCGTTTTCTGCGCTCCCTGAGCAAGGAAACCGTTATGCAGGACAAATTCGGCGTAACCATGCGCCTGCCATCCATCTACAAGGTGAGTAAGCAGGAGGATAATTTTGTCTGGATAGACCGGGAAATCCAAAAAGGCAGTATGAATATCGTGGCGTATGAAATGCCGGGAAACCATTTCGAGGTAGACTCCACCCTGGTGTGGGATATCATCCATATGCGCGACTCTATCGGGAAGCAGTATATCCCGGGCCCGGATGTGCCCGATAAAATCACCTATATGGGAACGGAAAAGGCTTTTGCACCCTATGTGATCCCCACCGAAATAGCCGGAAAGAAGGCGGTTGAGGTCCGGGGGATCTGGGAAATCGTGAACTACCCCATGGCCGGCCCGTTTCTTACCTATATTATCAACGACAAGGAGCACGACCGGCTGCTGGTGCTGGAGGGGTTTACCTTTGCCCCGGCCACCAACAAGCGGGATTATATGTTCGAGCTGGAGGCGATCCTCAGGACGGTGCGTTTCCAACCCCCGGCGGCCCAAGCCTCTGTCCCATAACCTGAGCAATAAAACAAAAAAAGCCCCGCTTATGGCGGGGCTTATACTTTCTGGTGTTTGGGCCGGCTAGAACCCCGTGCGAAGCACATGTAACAGGGCATACATGGTCAGGAGCCAAACCCCCAGTCCAAGCCAGGAAAACAACCGGAAGTTTTTCTTGAGGATCAACCGGAGTCTGTTGCCAGGGCTCCAGGTTTTGGATGCTGCTGCATCACTGCTTTTTTCCATAGCAATCACCGATTTGGGACTACCGAAATTGGTTAAAATCCGGGAGAAACCCCCAAAGTATCGGACAAACGGCTAAAATTTTGGCTGAACGCATCCGGGGGGTCACCTACCTGTGAAAAAGTATCAGGTGCCTGCCAGAAGGCCGCTAGTCGAAGGCAAACCCCGTGGCAACCCTGTAAATAAAGGCATAGAGGACAATCAGGTAGCACCCGAAACAGAACCAGAATAGGAGTTTGTACACATTACGGACCAGGAAGGACCGGATGGAATGGAAGGCATCCTGGTAGAGGGTGCGGATAAGTAGAAGTGTGTTCATGGCTGAAGTTTTTGGTATAACCAGAAAATCAGCATGTTACGTATGTCTAAAGGGTATATTTGTTGTGACCGGAGGGCATTTTGTGGTGTAACCGGATCCGGGGAGTCTTCAGGCCGCAACCAAGGCTGCGGCCTGTGGACTACATGCTTACAATGATAAACTCGGACCTACGGTTGGCCTGGTGCTGCTCCCGCGAGCAACGGACACTGCCGTCGCAGTTGTTCAGCAGGCGTTCTTCCCCATAGCCCACAGCACTCTGGATCCTGTTGGGGTCAATCCCCTGGCTGATGAGGTACTGACGCGTAGCCTTGGCCCTCTTGTCCGAGAGGTATTTGTTATAGGCTTTCGGACCCCGGGAGTCGGTGTGGGATTCAATGGCGATCACCATATCCGGGTATTCGTTCAGGGTAGCCACCAGTTTATCGAGTTCGCGGGCGGCATCTGCGCGGATGCCAAATTTGTCGAAGTCGAAGTAGATGTTTTCCGTTTTAAGCTTCCGGATACCATTCTCCACAATAATGCGTTCCTCCAGTTTTCTCAGGGAAACCTCGGCCATAACCTGTTGGTTGTCCAGGGTTT
Source organism: Robiginitalea sediminis (assembly GCF_002198115.1). GTDB lineage: Bacteria > Bacteroidota > Bacteroidia > Flavobacteriales > Flavobacteriaceae > Robiginitalea > Robiginitalea sediminis. Next base: position 571,912 of record NZ_NGNR01000001.1, read on the forward strand.
CCACCACCAGGTCTGCTTCGCGATAGGCTTCTTTGTTTACCCCGATTTTATAGCGGGTATTGCCCTGCAGTTCTTCAAAGACAAAACCGCCTTGTTCGTCGGTGAGGACCTCTTTGAGTTTAACGTTGTTTTCATCCAGTAAGGCCACCATGGCATTGGGGATGTAATCTCCCGTAACCAGGTCGGTTACCACGCCCGCAATAGCATTTTCGTTGGCTTCTTCCGGGATCAGGCGCTGAAAGGAATACAGGTCGTCGTCGCCTTTCCCTCCCCTTCGGTTGGAGGCGAAATACCCTTTCTGGGTTTCCGGGTCCATAATAAAGGAGAAATCGTCCTTGCTACTGTTGATGGGCTTGCCAACGTTTCTGACCTCTAAAAACCCGTTTTCGTTTTCTTCATCGAAGGACACTTCATAGACGTCCAGGCCGCCAAGGCCCACATGGCCGTTGGAGGAGAAATACAAGGTTTTGTCTGTGATAAAAGGGAACATCTCCTTTTGTTCCGTATTGATTTCCGGCCCCAGGTTCCTGGGCTCTGAAAACTGACCGTCCCCCAGGACATCCACCACAAAAATGTCGGTGTCTCCGATGCTTCCCGGCATGTCCGAAACAAAATACAACTGTTTGCCGTCGGGGCTCAGGGCCGGGTGGCCGGTAGAGTAGTGTTCCCCGTTAAATGGGAGTTCCACCGCCTCGGTCCACTCCCCGTTGACTTTGCGGGACATGTAGAGTTTCAGGTGGTTCACCCCGTTTTTATCCCTGCGAAGCTTTTTTCCGTAGTTGTTACGCGTAAAATAGATAGTCTGCCCGTCCGGGGAGAAAGTTACCCCGGCCTCATGATATTTGGTGTTCAGGGTCTTGGAGAATTTTACAGCCCCTGTCAGGTCTTCGGCCTCCTCATTAACGCGTGCAATATAGAGATCCAGGTACGGTTGATCATTCCATTTATACCGACGGGTATGAAAAAATGCAGAGTCTACAGAAGACGCGTAAACCACCTTGTCTTCCCCGTAAAACATGGGGGCAAAATCGGAGTATCGCGAATTTACCGAGAGGTTTTTGATGGTAAACCCATCCGCAGCGCTAAGGATATTGTCCAGCACTGTCTCCCGCTCCTCAATCTGTGCCATTCCCGGGCGGGCCGAGGCGGCTGCCTTGCGGTCGTACAGGCGCATAAAACGTCTGGCCCGGCTGTACTTGCCATTTCCTTTCAGGGAGTGGGCATATCGGAACAGGTTCTCGGCGGACATCTGGTCTGCCTCCATCTGGTAGAGTTGGTCGTACCAGTACAAGGCCCGTTCCATATCGGTGTTGAAGTAATGCGAGTCTGCCAGGCGTTTGATTACCCTGGCCGATGCATTTTCAGGCGAACGCCTCAGGGCTGTTTCGTACAGGTCTGCCGCCTCTGCGAACCAAAGCTTATCGTAATACACGTCTGCTTTCCGGATCAGCTTATCCGGGCTTTCGCTATCGGACAATTGCGCTGAGGATTCTGCTGGCCGGTCTGTTTCTTGGGGGTCTACTGTGGTTTGGGGCATTGCATCGCCTTCCACTACCAGGATCCACAAGTCTCCCGAGTATTTGCCGTGTACCTCCGTAGCGGCAGCATCCAGTGCCGTTACGGGACTGGTATACCGGTTAACGTAGATATAGAACAGCTCGTTCTCAGGATTGACAAAGTTCCCAGGCTCCAGGCCGTCCTTGCGAAGCTTGCGCTCCATGCGCCTGATGTTTTTGCGTTTGGAGAAAACCCCGGCCACAAGGTAATAGCCAGGGTCAAGCTCGGTTACGGCATCCAGGGTTCTGACACCAATGCCACGCGCGCGCGCAGCCTGCTGAAACGCTTCGGAATCGGACAGGCCCATGCTTTGGGCCGGCCTTGCAAGGCTTGTCCCGGCCGATGCTACAGCCGAACTCAGGTCGGTTTGCGCCATCAGGGACCAGGAAGCAAGAGCACACAGGAAGAGTACTAGTGATTTGAAGGTTGGGTTCATTAGGATCGTACGGTTGTGCAGGCTGACGGGTGTTCCCGCGTCATCCTGTTTTCGAAAGTAACCCTAATGTGCCGGGGGCGTTATTTTTTGTTGTGAAAGGGGGTAAAATCGATATGTACGGCTTTATCTTGTGGTTTTCAACCCCCTGTGATACCCTGAAATCAGCCGGCATCAAAGGTTCAGCCCTACAATACCAATAAGTATAAAAAAAGCACCACAAGGGTGCTTTATTGCAAATGAAAGGACCGGGATCAGTCCTTTTTCTCTTCTAATTTGTCATCTTCGCGGGAGGCATCTTTGAACTCCTTGATTCCACTGCCCAAGCCGCGCATCAGTTCCGGTATTTTCTTACCTCCGAACAGCAACAATACCACCATCACGATAATCGCAATCTGCCAGGGGCCAATAGCGAGGAAAATTGTAAGTGCATTCATTCCAACTCTGTTTAACTAGTGTAAATGTAAGGAAAAAACATTTTGCAGCCCCTTTTATTGTGGTATAAGATGTATTTTAGACGGTCCAAGTCCGGGCTGTTTGCCCGGGTAAATCGAATCAGGGGCAAAAAACGGGCTCCCCGGCATAAACCGATCATGGCCAAGCAAGAAAAACGCAGGAAGGAAATCAAGAGGAAACTCCTCCACAAATACAGGCTGGTTATCCTCAACGAAAGCACCTTTGAGGAGAAAATCTCCTTTAAGCTGAGCCGGCTCAATGTATTTGTGACCGGGTCCCTGGCCGTTATCGGGCTCATTGGGCTCACCACCTTGCTTATTGCTTTTACCCCCCTCAGGGAATACATCCCCGGATATTCCTCCACAGCCCTGAAGCGGCAGGCCACGGAACTTACCTACAAAACGGATTCCCTGGTGGGCGTCCTCGATTATACCAACAGGTATTTAAATAACATCCGAAGTGTTCTCAGGGGCGATGTGGGCACCGATTCCATCCCAACGGATTCTATGTTTGAGACCTTTAAGCTGGACCCTGCCGGCATTGACCTCAGTCCCATCCGCGAAGACAGCCTGCTCCGGGCCCAGGTGGCCCTGGAGGACAAATACAATCTTTTCGAAACCCCCGCTGCAGACGGAAGCAAGTTGTTGTATTCCCCTTTAAGCGGCCCGGTGACCCAGCAATACGACCCGGATTCCCGCCACTTTGCCATCGACATTGTGGCTCCAAGGGATACCCCTATCAAGGCCGTAGCAAACGGCACGGTTATTTTCGCCGAATGGACGGCAGCTACCGGATATGTTATTATCATTGAACACAAGGAAGGGCTTACTTCGGTGTATAAACACAACGGTTCCCTTTCCAAGGCACAGGGGGATGTGGTGCGCGCCGGAGAAGTTGTGGCTTCCGTGGGCAATACCGGGGAACTGACCACAGGCCCCCACCTGCACTTCGAACTTTGGAAGGATGGCCGCCCGGTAAACCCTCTTAATTACGTAGATATTGCCGAATGACCTTTAAGCAGTTGGCAGCCCGGGTTTTTGCCCGCTTTGTGCATTGGAAGGCCTCCCGATGGATGCACCGGCCGGTGCAGGCCCAACAGTGGGTCTTCAGAGACCTCATCCGGCAAGGGAGCAGGACCGCTTTTGGGAAAGACCACCGGTTTTCAGAGATCCAAGACCATGCAGATTACGTGGCCCGGGTCCCCGTGCGGGATTATGAGGACCTCAAGCCCTATGTGGAGCGGATCCTGGAAGGCCAGCCGGATGTGTTGTGGCCCGGAAAGCCCTTGTATATGGCCAAAACTTCAGGAACCACTTCCGGCGCCAAGTACATCCCGCTTACCCGCGGCGCCATTCGCGAGCAGGTCAGGGCATCCAGAAATGCCATCCTGGCCTATATCCACCAGACCGGGAATACCGCTTTTGTGGTCGGGAAAATGATCTTCCTGCAGGGCAGTCCGGAACTCACTGATAAAAACGGGATCAAGGTAGGTCGCCTCTCCGGGATATCGGCCCACTATGTTCCGGGTTATCTCCAGAAGAACCGGCTTCCCAGCTGGGAGACCAACTGTATTGAGGACTGGGAAGAAAAAGTAGACCGCATTGTAGAGGAAACCCTCGAAAAACCCATGTCGGTAATTGCGGGCATCCCGTCCTGGGTACAGATGTATTTCGAAAGGCTGGTACAGCGGAGCGGAAAACCGGTGGGACAGCTCTTTCCCCAGTTTGAGCTTTTCATCTACGGGGGTGTGAACTACGAGCCCTACCGCGCCAAGTTTGAGGAATTAATCGGCCGGAAAGTGGATAGTATCGAGCTCTTCCCGGCCAGCGAGGGGTTTTTTGCCTACCAGGACCGGCAGGACGACCGCGGGCTGCTTTTGCTGCTGGATTCGGGGATTTTCTACGAGTTTATCCGGGCCGACGAATTCCACGACCCGGACCAGGAGCGCCTGACCATCGGGCAGGTGGAGCTGGGGGTGAATTACGTCATGATCCTCTCTACCAATGCCGGCCTTTGGGGGTACAACCTGGGGGATACGGTGGCCTTTACCTCCCTGGACCCCTACCGGGTTATTGTAACCGGCCGGATCAAGCACTTTATTTCCGCATTTGGGGAACACGTTATTGCCAAGGAGGTGGAATACGCCATGCAGGATGCCCTGGGGCGGTGTGGCGGGCAGGTAAATGAATTCACGGTTGCCCCCATGATCAGCCCCCCGGAGGGCGGGTTGCCCTACCACGAATGGTGGGTGGAGTTCGAGGCCCTACCCAGGGATATGGAGGCCTTTGTCAAAACCCTGGACCAGGCCTTACAGGGGCAGAATTCCTATTACTTCGACCTTATAGAGGGCAGGGTGCTGCAACGTCTCAAAATCCGCCATGTTGCGAAAGGGGGCTTCAGGGAGTATATGAAATCCGTGGGGAAGCTCGGCGGGCAGAACAAGGTGCAACGCCTTTCCAACGACAGAAAACTGGCCGAAGGGCTGGCTCCCTTCCAGCACAAACCCTGATGTCACCCTGGGCGGGCGTAGGAAAATTAAGTGTATTTTTGTGCCATACAGCCTATCATGGAAACAACCCGCTCCCAGGAATCCACCAATGCCATCGAGCGCATGTACATTACCATGCGCCACCTGCTTAACCGTGGCTTTTACAAGCCTATGGGGGTCTCGGGCGAAACCCTCAGGAACGCCCTTTTGCAGCTGCGCCCGGAAATCTATGGCTCCATCGCCGAGGATAAGGCAGAACTCGAAGGCCTCATCTATGTCCTGGAGCGCCTCCCCCAGGGCATCGAACAGTGCAAGTTCATCAACCTCACTTCCGATGAAGGGTACAGCAAATCCCATTTCAAGGCAATTGTACCCCCAAAAAGGAGGCGGAACTGCTACCGGATAGACTCGGAGCAGATGAACATCGAGATCACCCGGGGCCGTTCGGATATTTACGATATCCTCACCCATCTGACCTTCCTTTTCATCGAATCGGATAAAATAGGACGGAAGGTCCTTATCGATGAGGAGAAACAAACCACCATCCGCGACTGGCGAAAACTGGAGGCGGCCGTAAATAAGGATAAACTTACCCAGTCCGAGCGGGAGGTGGCCCTTATCCATACCGCCAATATCCTCGGGCACTCCTTCGTGGATATTATCGACGTTCACAAGAAACTGGCCACCAAACAGGACCCGGAACGCTTCCTGAAAATCATCTACTGGCTGGGGCGCCTGGCCATTGAGGAGCATACGGCCCGCGACAAGCGGACCATTACCTTCAGCAGCCTGCTGCGCGAGCGGCTGGGCCACCATATCCACGGGGATCGGTGGGCCACTACCATCAAGGAAACCCTAAACAGGCATAAACTCCTGGACCGCCCCATCCATGTGATCAGCTCTAACATGCACAGCGTGCTCAACACGCTTTTTGCCCCCACAGCCCTGAAGAAGGAATTTCCCAAGGCGGGGCCCCTGGAAATATTCGAAGCCCTGAGCCGGCCGGAGAATGAGGCACTCCGAAAGAAGGTAACCGCCTTCGCGGCCAAAAACGGCATGATCCAGATCGATGACACCTCCGGAGCCAATATAGATGTTCAGGTTTTCGATATGGGCGCCATCACCAATTCTGCGTGCTGTTATGACCTCCCCCCGGAATTCAAGGCGGCCAAACCGGTCATCCTGGTTATGGACTACGCCTTTGGCGAACAGGCCTACGAATGCGCCGACGAATTGCTGAAGCCCATTAAGCTAAAGGGCTCCCTGAAATACCTGGATATTCAGTCCATTTCCATTATGGGGAAAGCAGGAATCCTGCAGGGAGACAAGGGGGACCTGATGATCCCTTCGGCCCATATTTTCGAAGGGACGGCAGATAACTACCCTTTTAAGAACGAGCTTTGCAAGGCCGATTTTGAGGGTTATGGCCTGGATGTTTATGAAGGCACTATGGTGACCGTCTTGGGCACCTCCCTGCAGAATAAGGACATCCTGACCTTCTTCCAGAATTCCACCTGGAATGTCATCGGCCTGGAAATGGAAGGGGCACATTACCAGAAGGCCATCCAGTCGGCTTCCCGGATCCGGAAAAGCATTGCCGAAAACGTGCGGATCCGCTATGCCTATTACGCCTCGGACAACCCGCTGAAAACAGGGCATACCCTGGCATCCGGGGGGCTTGGGGCCGCAGGGGTGAAACCGACCTACCTGATAACGGATAAGATTTTAGAACAGATATTTAACACCTAACCTTATGGCAAAAGACACGACCGAAGGCGTAGACCTGCAGCAACTGGCCGCCCTGATCCGAGGGGGTCTGGACAGTATTTTTAACGGCGTCCTCAAGGGGTTTGTCTATCTTAAAAAGCGAGCGGTTTTCCTTGCCATACTTATTGTGGCAGGGATCGCTGCAGGATGGGGGCTTTCCCAGTGGAAGGGGAAGGAGTACAAGGTGGAAGTCATTGTACAGCCCAACATGAAAAGCAAGAATTACCTGTATGACGCCGTGGCCGAAATGGAAGCAAACCTCAATTCGGGCAACCAGGCCTTCTTTGCCTCGGCAGGGGTGGAAACCCAGCCGCTTCCGGAACTTAGTGTTGAAATCGGACCGGTTTCGCAAGACACCGAGACCCTTAGGAACAAGGATTACCTGAAGTACCTCGAACTGCTGGACCGGTTTAAGGAAGACGCTACCATCCGGGAAGTCATCCAGGAGGAGATCCTGGAGAAATCGGCGCTTAACCACCGGCTCACGTTTACCTTCGAAGACCCGGAAATGGGCCCGTATGTCGTTGAAAAGCTGGTAGCCTACATCAACTCCAACCCGTATTTCTCCCAGCTGATCGGGAGGAGTCGCGAGAACAGTATGGACCGTATTGCTTCCAACGAGGCCCTCATCGTGCAAATAGACTCCCTTCTGAATAACTATACAGAGGAGCTCGGGCGGGCTTCAGCCCTTGCAAGCGGGCAACTCCTGCTGGACGCAGGGCAGGCCATGGACCCTGCCTCCCTGATCCAGATCAAAAGTGGTCTGCAGCGGGACAATGAAATGTTGCGCTATAACCTCGTGCGGGAAACAAGCCCAGTGGAGATCCTGAATTTCGGAAAAGTGCAGCCTGTGCGCAAAAGCCTGACAGAATCCTATCTGTTCCAGATACCCCTTCTGCTGCTTTTGCTGTTCTTCGCAGGGGACTTCCTGCGCTATATCAACAGCAAGGCCCGGGAATTAAAGGACTGAAATGCCGGAATCTGTCGATATTAAGACGATACTTGTTACCGGGGGTGCGGGGTTCATCGGCTCCAATTTCATACGTTATATCCTGGAAACCCGGCCCGAATGGCAGGTGGTAAACCTGGACAAACTCACCTATGCCAGCAACCCGGAGGCCCTGGAAATGTTTAACACCTCCTCCCGCTATACCTTTGCCAAGGGCGATATTGCCGACCGGGAATTCCTGGAAGACCTTTTTGACCATTACCGCTTCGATGCCGTGGTGCATTTCGCGGCAGAATCCCACGTAGACAATAGTATTTCGGCCCCGGCCGCTTTTATCCAGACCAACCTGGTAGGTACTTTCACCCTCCTGGAGACCTGTCGCAGGCATTGGTTGAATGACCAAGTTGCTGGCGGCGGCCGATTTCTCCACATATCCACAGACGAGGTTTACGGTTCCCTGGGGGAAAGCGGGAAATTCAACGAAGAGAGCCCCTACCGCCCCAACAGCCCATACAGCGCTTCCAAAGCAGGGTCGGACCACCTGGCACGAAGCTATTTCCACACCTACGGCATGGATGTGGTCATCACAAATTGCTCCAATAACTACGGGCCATACCAGCACGCGGAAAAGTTTATCCCCACCATCATCCGGAAGGCCCTTTCGGGCCAGGAGATCCCGGTGTACGGAGACGGTACTAACGTCCGGGACTGGCTCTATGTGGAAGACCACTGCGAGGCCCTACTGGTTTGCCTGGAAAAGGCTGCCGCGGGGGAGCAATATGTGATAGGCGGCAACAACGAATGGGCCAACCTGGACCTGGTCCGTTATATTTGTAAACGCCTTGACAAACTAGCTCCGCGCGCAGACGGCGCCCCTTATTACAACCAGATGCGCCTGGTAACCGACAGGCTGGGGCACGACAGGCGTTATGCCGTAGATGCGGGTAAGCTGCATTCCCAATTGGGGTGGGCGCCCCGGACCGGATTTCAGGAGGGGATGGACAGGACCATAACATGGTATTTGCAAAAATTCAAAAAGGCATAATATGAAGGGTATCATCCTGGCAGGAGGATCGGGGACACGCCTATATCCGCTAACAAGGGCCATAAGCAAGCAATTGATGCCGGTCTACGATAAGCCTATGATCTATTACCCGCTGGCAACCCTTATGAGCGCCGGCATCCGGGATATCCTGATCATTACCACCCCGGAAGACCATCCCTTGTTCCAAAAACTCCTCTCGGATGGCAGCCAATTGGGGTGCAGCTTTCAGTACGCCACCCAGGACCGTCCCGGAGGCATAGCTGAGGCCTTCCGGATTGGGCGGGATTTTATCGGGGCGGACAAAGTGGCGCTTATCCTGGGCGACAACCTGTTTTACGGTGCCGGCCTGGCCAACACCCTCCGGGAAGCCTGCGACCCGGAAGGCGGGGTAATCTTTGCCTACCATGTCCAGAACCCGGAGCGTTATGGGGTGGTAAACCTGGACCAGGAAGGACGGGTGGTGTCCATGGAGGAAAAACCCTCCAGACCTACCTCCAACCTGGCAGTCCCGGGCATTTACTTTTACGACAATGAGGTAGTACGCCTGGCCGACCAGATAGCCCCAAGTGCCCGTGGCGAGCTCGAAATCACAGATATCAACAAGGCGTACCTCCAAGCCGGGAAACTCCAGGTCCGGGTCCTGGACCGTGGGACGGCCTGGCTGGACACCGGGACCATTGACGCCCTCATGCAGGCTTCCCAGTTCGTGGAGGTCATCGAAAGCCGCCAGGGCCTGAAGATTGGCGCTATAGAGGAGGTGGCTTTTGAGATGGGGTATATCGATGAAGCCCAGTTGAGGGCTCTGGCCGAACCCCTGTTAAAAAGCGGCTACGGAGAATATCTGCTACGCCTCATTGAATCCTGAATCCTATGCCCAGAATAGAACAGACTCCGCTTCCCGGATGCTTCCTGATCCATCCCGACGTCCATGAGGATGCGCGGGGGGTGTTCCTGGAATCCTTCAACCGGAAATCGTTGCAGGCCTTACCTGGGGGCTGTCCGGATTTTGTCCAGGACAACCTCTCGGTTTCCAAAAAGCATGTGTTGCGGGGGCTGCACTACCAAAAAGGGCCGGATGCACAGGCCAAACTGGTGCGGGTGTTAAAAGGCAGGGTTCGCGATGTGGTGGTGGACCTAAGACCCGGGAGCCCTACTGTGGGCCACTATTTTTCCATAGAATTATCGGACCGCAACCACCTGGCGGTCTTTATCCCCAAGGGGATGGCCCATGGGTTTCTTTCCCTGGAAGACGACACCCTTTTTTCCTACAAGTGCGACGCCTACTATGCCCCCGGGGCCGAAGCGGGCATTCGTTACGATGACGCCAGCCTGGCTATTGACTGGGGGGTTCCGCACGACTCCATTATCCTTTCCGAAAAGGACAAGGGGTTGCCCGGCTATAATCAGGCAGACCTATGAAGAAAGTGGTCGTAACCGGGGCCGGGGGCCAGCTGGGCCAGACCTTGAGGGATCTTTCCATGGACTTTCCCAGGATAGCGGCCCGCTTTTTCACAAAAGAAGAACTGGACATAACAGACGCGGATCAGGTTAATGCCGTATTTGATGAAATACGCCCGGAGTATTGTATTAATTGTGCCGCGTATACCCGGGTGGATGAGGCCGAAAGGAACCCTGAAGCGGCTATGGCCGTTAATGCCCTGGGGGCAGCCAACCTGGCCAGGGCATGCGCCGAGAACAACGCGTTTATGTTGCAGCTATCCACCGATTATGTCTTCGATGGTCGGAAGAAGGAAGGATACACGCCACAGGACACCCCAAGCCCCATAAATGTCTATGGCAGGTCCAAATGGGAGGGCGAACAGGAGGTGCAACGTCAGGCGGACCGCTATCTCATTGTCCGGACCTCCTGGCTCTATTCCAGGAAATACGGCCCCAATTTCTACCTCACTATTGCCGGAAAAGCAGCCCGTGGGGAACCGATATCCGTTACCGACCAGCAAACGGGCTGCCCTACCCTTGCCGACCACCTGTCCGCCTATTTGTGGCAGGTAGTAGAAGGGGATCCACCACCATCCGGGATTGTCCATTACACAGATGGCGAGGCCATGACCTGGTACGACTTTGCTTCCCGTATCCTCTCGGAGATCGGGAAATTAGAACCGGGCAGGCTTTTAAGGGCGGATAATTATCGTAGTTTTGCCAGAAGACCCAGGCATAGCATCCTTTTACCTTAGAAATCAAACGACTCCAATACATGGGAAAAGTAGCATTGATCACAGGGGTTACCGGTCAGGACGGGGCCTATCTGAGCGAGTTTTTGTTGAAGAAAGGGTATGAAGTACACGGCATTAAACGCCGGTCCTCTTTATTCAATACCGACCGGATTGACCACCTTTACCAGGACCCTCATGTAGAAAACCGCAATTACTTTCTGCATTACGGGGATATGACCGACAGTACAAACCTGATCCGGCTCATCCAGGAAATCCAACCGGATGAAATCTACAACCTGGCCGCTATGAGCCATGTGCATGTCTCTTTCCAGACACCTGAATACACCGCCAACGCAGATGGTATTGGCACCCTTAGGATACTAGACGCCGTTCGGCTGCTGGGACTTTCGGAGAAGACGCGGATCTACCAGGCTTCAACCTCCGAGTTGTATGGAAAGGTCCAGGAGGTACCACAGACCGAAACGACTCCGTTCTATCCGCGAAGCCCGTATGCCGTTGCCAAGATGTACGCCTACTGGATTACAGTCAATTACCGGGAAGCCTATGGCATGTACGCCTGCAACGGTATCCTTTTCAACCACGAGTCGCCCATACGAGGGGAAACCTTTGTAACCCGGAAGATCACAAGGGCGGTTTCCCGGATTGCTATGGGCTTGCAGGACAGATTTTACCTGGGGAATCTCGACGCCCAGAGGGATTGGGGCCATGCCAAGGATTACGTGCGCATGATGTGGATGATTCTTCAGGCCGACGAGCCGGAAGACTGGGTCATCGCAACGGGGAAAACCACCTCGGTCCGGGATTTTGTTCGGATGAGTTTCAGGCAGGTCGGGATCGAGCTGGAGTTTAAGGGGGAAGGCGTAGCAGAGAAAGCCTTTATCAAGTCGTGCAGCCAGCCGGAGTATCAGCTGCCGGTAGGCAAGGAAGTCCTGAGCGTGGACCCCAAATACTTCCGCCCTACAGAGGTGGACCTGCTAATTGGGGATGCCACTAAGGCCCGCACCAAATTGGGCTGGGTACCCCAGTACGACCTGGAGCAGTTGGTGGCCGACATGATGTCGTCCGACCTCAAGCTCATGAAGCGCGAACAGTACCTCAAGGACGGGGGCTACACCATAATGAACTATTTCGAATAAAAGATGGATAAGGCCGATAAAATCTACATTGCCGGTCACCGGGGGATGGTTGGGTCGGCTATTTGGCGGGCGCTTCAGAAGAAGGGGTATACCCGTCTGGTAGGGCGCAGCAGTGCGGAACTGGACCTGCGCAACCAGGCGGATGTTTATACCTTTCTCGCTTCCGAAAAACCGGATGTGGTTATCGATGCTGCCGCGCGCGTTGGGGGAATCCTGGCCAATGACACCTACCCCTATCAGTTCCTGATGGAAAACCTGAGCATCCAGAACAACCTCATCCAGGGGGCACTTTCGGCCGGGGTGCAACGGTTTGTTTTTCTCGGGAGCTCCTGTATTTACCCGAAAATGGCACCTCAGCCCCTCAAGGAGGACTACCTGCTCACCGGGCCGCTGGAGCCCACCAACCAGTGGTATGCCATCGCCAAAATCGCTGGGGTAAAACTGTGCGAAGCCGTTCGAAAACAATTCGGGCATTACTATGTGAGCCTGATGCCGACCAACCTGTATGGTCCCTTCGACAATTTCGATCTGAAGACATCCCACGTCCTTCCAGCGATGCTGCGAAAGTTTCACGAGGCCAGCCGGGATGGAGACAGGCCGGTAGAACTCTGGGGGTCCGGATCCCCCATGAGGGAATTCCTCCACGTGGACGATATGGCAGAAGCGGTGGTTTTTGCAGTAGAAAACGAATTGCCGGAGCACTTGTATAATGTCGGGACCGGAACGGACCTGACCATACGGGAGCTGGCTGGGGTAATCCAAAAAGTGACCGGTCACAAAGGGGAGATACTATGGGATTCGGGCAAACCCGACGGTACCCCGCGTAAACTTATGGATGTCTCCCGCCTGGAGCAGGCCGGCTGGAAGGCCAGGATAGAACTGGAAGCAGGTATACGGGACACCTATCAGTGGTTTTTAAAACACCAGGGCGGCCTTAAGCAAGTCAAGATAACCTAACACCCGCCGAATGCCCAGGGAAGGGATTGGTTTCAGGAATACAGAGGGCTTTAGAGCGCGTACCATCCGAATTTTGGTTCTTTCGGGAATGTGCATGGGCCTGGTTTTAGCTTGCCGCCCTACAGATACCCAGTGGCTGGAAAGGGAGGCGGGCAACCGAGTCCTGGATTTGAAATACATCAATGATTCCCTGGGGCTTGTGCTTTGGGATATCCGGACAGAGCCTTTGAAGGGCGAAAAGGGCTACACCGTGCGGGTGTACCTGGAGGCGGAGAACCCGGAAGCCTACTCCAGTGGGCACTATTTCTATTTGCATTTCTACCCCAGGAAGGCCCGGGAGGGCTCCGGGGCCTTTTCGGGCCTTACCACCCGCCAGGTATATCCCAAAAACGGACTCCTGGTGTTTGAAGGGACGCTCATAACGGACCGGGATCGATTTGAAATGTTGAGGTACGGGTTGGTGAACCCCGAGAAGAAACGACTTTTTACATTGGCCGTAGACACTATGGCGATAGAACTCAGGTAGATTAAAGCACGACCCCCCGTTACACCGGGAGAACCGCCTATGCAGAAACTGCGATTTCCAAAAAGCCTCGTTACCGGCCAGGACCAGAAGGAACTTACCAGGAAGGCGGGCGTTTTCATTTTTTTTCGCATTGCCGCCCTTATCCTGGGGTATGCTTTTACCCTGGTAGTCATCAAGTATTTCGGCAGCCCGGTTTACAGTATGGTGGTTCTGGGGTTTACCATTTTTACGGTCATTTCCATCGTGGGCAAACTCGGATACGATGTCACCCTGACGCGCTATGTGGCTGAGGCCGGTTCCGGGAAGGAGTTGCTCTCCGGGCTGCTCTCCCGTGCATTGCTGCGCAGCCTGCTCTTTTCCAGCCTGATTGCCGGGGTGATTCTCCTGTTTCGCGAAGCGATTGGCATACATATCTTCAAACGCCCGCAGTTCACGGAATTCCTCTTCTGGACCGCCCTTACCTTTCCTTTGTGGTCCTTAGTTTTCATCTTCAACGGCCTGTTTCGAGGCCTGAGGAAGAATACCCTGTTTTCATTCTATACGGCCTTTGGCAGGTTTTTCCTGAGCCTGGGCCTTTTGGCCCTGGCCATCTGGTTGCTGGATGACATGGGGGAGACTATCCCAATCCTGGTACATTTCCTGGCCATTGCCCTGTTGCTCCTCAGTTGCGCGTATTTTGCCTTCCGGGTTTTCGGATTCACCCTGAGCCGTGTTCCCAAAGATGTCTTTCGCCCGTTCGCCCTGAGTTCACGCCCCATATTATACACCTCTATCGTGGCTATCCTCCTGGTTTGGGTAGACCGTTTTTTCGTTGGCGCCTATCTGGAGGAGTCCGCTGTGGCCGTCTACGACGTCAGTGCCAAACTGGCCCTGTTGGTATCGTTTAACCTGGACGCCATCAATTCCATTTTAGCCCCCAAAATTGTCTCCCTCTACGACAAGGATAACCTGCGGCCGCTGCAAAAGCTCCTCAACTATGCCGTAGGGGTCAGCTCTGCCATTGCGATCTTTACCTTATTTGTACTGTGGGCGGGGTCCGACCTCATCCTGGGTTTTTTCGGGCCGGAGTATCTTGCAGGGGCGGGGGTGTTGCTTTTACTGGGGACCGGCCAGGCCATCAGTTGTATTTGCGGTTCTGTCGGCAACATCCTGCAGATGACCAACCACCAGCATTTCCATTTTCGGATCATGGCCGTAGGCCTGGTCCTGAACCTGGTCCTGAATTTCACCCTGGTCGGCAGGTTTGGCATCGAAGGAGTGGCCTTTGCTACTTTTGCCAGCCTGGTATGTTGGAATATCATGGGGGCCTATTATGTCAAAAAGAAACTGGGCCTGACCAGCCACCTTTCTGTACGGGCGGCCAGGAGCATAAAACAAAACGACGATGCCTGAATTAATTCCCAATGCCTTTCTGATTGGCGTCCAAAAATCGGCGACCACCTCGTTGTACGACTGGATCGGTCAGCACCCTGATGTATGCGCCCCATTTTCCATGAAGGACACCCCTTTTTTCATCGACGATACCCTCTACGCAAAAGGCACTTCTTTTCTGGATGAGGTCTACCGAAGGGAGTTCGGGGGGCAGCGTATTATCCTGAACGGCAGCGCCAATATCATTTACTTCGAACATTCCATAAAGCGCATGGCGCAGTGCAACCCCCAAGCCAAACTGCTTTTGGTGTTACGCAACCCGGTGGAACGGGCTATCTCGGCCTACAATTTTGCGGTAAAGCGCAATATGGAGGATTTGCCTCTCATAGAGGCCGTGAACCGGGAGCCGGAACGCATTGCCACGGGAGACCTCAGAACCCTTTCGAACAACACCTACGTGGACCACGGGAAATACTATGAACAGATCTCCCGCCTTTACAACTACTATCCGGAGTCTCAGGTACTGATCTTCCTCTATGAGGATATTCGCTCCAATCCGTCTGAGGTGATTGCCAAAACCTATGCCTTTTTGGGCCTCGACCCCTCCTTTGAGCCCAACCTGAGGTCCCTGAACAAGACGGGCAGCGTTCGCTTTGCCTGGATCCGGAATGCCCTTTACAGCCAGTCCGGCATCAAAAAGTTCCTGGTCAAAAATGTCCTGGACAAGATCCTGCCCTACGACCGGAAGTACCGGCTGAAAATCTTTTTCCTTAACCTGGTCACCAGTAAAACCAAGGAACGTCCGCAGTCCGGGCCAGACCTCACCGAGGCGCGCGCCCTTATCCGGAAGCAACTCCAGCCGGACATAGAAAAACTACAGGGCCTTCTGGGGCGCGATTTAAACCATTGGAATTCTTAAGACATGACCTTACGCACCATAAAAAGCAAAATGGAACAAGCTACCCGGTTGCTGATGGTAAACACCATCACGCGCAAAAACGGGTCGGTCCTCCTTGTCGAATACCCCAAATCCGGCGGGACCTGGCTGGGGCAGCTTATTGCAGACTATCTGGAGCTGCCTTTCCCCCGGAACCGAATGCCGGTGTGGGGCAAGTCCGTATTCCATAGCCATTACCTGCCAACAGGACGCATCCCTCAAAATAAGAAGATTGTTTATCTGGTCCGGGACGGGAGGGACGTCATGGTTTCCCTGTATTTCCACCAACTCATTTGGAACGAAAAAAACCGCCTCAACCCCAAGGATGTCCATTACCACCGCAAACAGACCGGCTTTGCCGACTTCGAAGATGTTGCCGGAAACATGAAGGCGTTTATCGAATATGCCTTTACCTCCAGGCCCAGTAAGTGGCAGCAATTCACCTTTATGGGAAACTGGGCCTCCTACAACAGTGCCTGGCACGCGGAAATGCAGAAGGGCAGAGGCAACATCTACATGATCCGCTACGAAGACCTGCTGGAAGACACTTTTAAGGCCATGAAGGCCCTGTTGCAGGACCATCTGGGGGTTGCCCGGGTAGACGATGAAAAGCTGCGGGCAACAGTACAAAAATTCTCTTTCGAGAACCAGGCCAAACGGAAGAAAGGGGAGGAGAACAAAAGCAGTTTTTTACGAAAGGGGATTGCCGGGGATTGGAAAAATTACTTCGGACCTGCAGAAAAGGAGTATTTTAAGGAACAAACCGGAAACCTCCTGATAGACCTGGGTTACGAAGAAGACATGAACTGGTAACGTCATGATTTTATCCCGCGAGAAAATATTGGTGTGGACCCTGATGCTTATCGCATTGATGTCGTTCACGTTCTTGCGGG
Source organism: Robiginitalea sediminis (assembly GCF_002198115.1). Taxonomy (GTDB): domain Bacteria; phylum Bacteroidota; class Bacteroidia; order Flavobacteriales; family Flavobacteriaceae; genus Robiginitalea; species Robiginitalea sediminis. The sequence goes on from NZ_NGNR01000001.1 coordinate 588,622, forward strand.
AGTTGCTGATTGTATTCTATCCGATACTGGCCTTTGTCCTGGCGTATATCCTGAAACTGAAGTACCGGGCTACCACCCTGCTTTTTGCTGCCGTGTTTATGCTTATTGGGTTATTATCCGCTGCCCTGGCAGGGGGGTATTACCTGAACTACGCGCTTTCGGTCTATCTGATAGTGCCTGTATTCCTGCTCCTTACCGGGTCGGTGGTACAGTGGGAAAGTTCGGTTTCGCAACCCTACTTTCCCAAATTCATGCAGATGGTCATAACTGTTTTGGTCATCGTAAATATCAGTGCCATAATCTACTCCCAGCTGATTATAGACCCGGGGGTCATGAACTACGACGACGCCTTTACGGGCTTTTACGGGCAGGCGGGGCTTGGGTCGCATACCCTATCGGTGGTGAATTTAGGGGTGAGCGTATACTGCCTAAGCCGCAGAAAATACTGGTCCTTTGCGTTTTTCCTTATTTGTGGGGTATTCGGGTTCTATGGCCTGGGGCTGATGGTATTTGTAGCCTCCTTGCTGCTTTTATATGCCACCCGAATCCTGCGGTATTGGAAAATGTTGCTGGTGATGGTGCTTAGTGCGGGGGTGGTTCTGGCGCTGATCAACAGTTTCAATGCCCGGAACCTGGAGTATATCAAAACCAATATTGAGCGCGCCCTGCTGGTGTTCGATTCCTACGATTACGAGGAGGAACTCGCTCGCGCCTCCCGGATGGAAATTACCCAGACCCCGCGGTTTATCACTTTCCTGGACGGTTCCGCCAAACGATTGACGACGGACCCCAGGGTGTTTTGGATCGGAGCCGCCCCAGGCGGGTACAATTCCAGGATTGCCTTTTACCTCAACGGGGATTTTATCCAGAACCAGTGGGTAAGGGAACACGTGCAGCTTCGCACCCCGTACCACGAGGAGGACATTTTTCCCCTGCTTAACCGGGAGCTGCTCGCCAAACCCTATAACGACGGGACCCGGAACCAGACTTTTTCTTCCGTGGTCGCGGTGTTGCTGGAGTACGGTTTCTTTCTGGGAGGGGGCTACCTGCTATTATTTTTCGGCAGGATCCGCCGCATTCGCAAACAGGAGCCCGATGCGGAGAAGCGGGAATTCCTGACGTTTATGGGGTATTACACCTTGATCCTCCTGGGGGTGCAGAATTATCTGGAGTATCCTGAAATCATCTTTCCTATCGTCATTATGTTTAAACTCTCCGAGTTTGACCGTCGGCAGGAGGTTCAAACCATTTCCCATGGCGATTGACCTTACCCGGTTTCGCCCCACCCTGTATGCCGCCTTTGTGCTGGTATTGCCCTTCGGGCCCTTTCTCCCCAATCTTTTCATGGGGTTGATCCTGGCCCTTGGGTTGTGGCACTTCCTCCAGCGCCCCCGCAGGTTTTCCAGGGCCGGGGCGCTTCGTTTTTTTGCGATGAACGGGTTTGTGTTTTTCCATTTTGTTTCCCTTGCCTGGAGCACTGATGTGGCCTCGGGGCTCAATAAGGCCTTACTCCTTGGGCTGGTCCCGGGCCTGTATCTGGCCTTGGGCATCCTGGAAAAGCCTACCTGGAAAGAAGCCGGCAGGCTTATAGGATATTTTGCCGTATCGGTTGCCGCACTGTCCCTGTTTTCCTTTGCAGCCGCCTTCTATCAGAATGGGTGGTCCATGGGGAGCGTCTATCAGGAAAACCTGGCCTCGGCGCTAATCGGCTTCCATTACCTGGGGTTTTCGCTTTATGTGGGGACGGCATCTGTCCTGCTGTTGTACCTGGGGATCTTCAGGCCGGAAGCACTTCCTTCTTGGATACGTTTATGGGTGCCGGCGATATGTGCCGTTCTCGTCATTACACTGCTCATGTTGGGCAGCCGGACGTCCATTGGGGTAACCTTTCTGGTTTTGGCCGGGTTGTTGCTCTTGGGGCGCAAGCGTCTGGGGCCCGTAGCACGTTGGTTTTTGGTGGGTTTGTTTGGGGTTTCGGTCCTTGTTCTGGTCCTCAACCGGGCGCTGGTGGAGAAGTTCAGGGAAGCCGTAAACTACGGGAACCAATATGAAGTAACCGAGGTCTGGGGCGGCCGGGGCTTCCGGGAACTGATCTGGGATTGCGCCTGGCATACGCTCAGGGAAAACCCCTGGGTTGGTGTGGGGTACGGGGACCAGCAACAGGTCATGAACCGCTGTTACCGGGAGCACCGGTATCAGCCGCTGTTGTTGAAGGGCAATAATTTCAACGCTCATAATCTATTCCTGCAAACCGGTATTGCAACCGGGGCGGTAGGGGTCTTGCTGTTGCTTTTGGCTATAGGATACCCGTTGGTTCTCTTGCGTGGAAAAAAAGCCGGGCTTTACTATATCTTTATCCTGATGATATTCCTTACAGGCCTCACGGAATCTCATTTTAACCGGAATGCCATTGTGCTCCTTTTTGCCTTTTTCAATTCTTTTTTGTTGTATTTGCACCTGAACGATGAGGGTACTTCAAATACATAACGCTTACCGGTATGCCGGGGGGGAGGATTCCGTGGTGGATTCGGAGTTTCAGTTGCTGCGGGAAGCTGGGGTCCAGATCCGCCAGCTGCGCTTCGAAAATGAAACAATCCGCCTTGGCAAGGTCCTCTTTAACGGGGAGTCCTATTCCCTGGCGTATGCCGAAATGGAGGCGTTCCGCCCGGAAGTAGTCCATGTGCACAACCTGTTCTACCAGGCATCCCCCTCCGTACTCAAGGCTGCCAAGGACCTCGGGATCCCTGTGGTCATGACCCTCCATAATTTCAGGCTTATCTGCCCGGGAGCCCTCCTGCTGAGAAACGGGCGCACCTGCACCAAATGTGTTGGGTTGAAATTTCCCGTCCACGGGGTTCTGCATGGGTGTTTTCAGGATTCGGTCCCCAAGAGTCTTGTCCTGTCTGCTATGCTCGGTATATCCAACCTTTCCGGTACCTGGAGGTCCCGGGTAGATAGGTTCTTGGTATTGACCCCTTATATCCAAACGATTTTTGCCAACTCTTCACTTGGAGTACCACAGGAAGCCATCGTGGTGAAACCAAACAGTACCGGGGACCTCCTGGGGCATCAGCCGGCAGAAACAGAACCCCGAAAGGGCTATTTATATGTAGGCAGGCTATCCGAAGAGAAGGGAGTTGAGGTCCTGGTAGAGGCTTTCAACGCCATGCCCGGCACCTCGCTTACCCTGGTGGGCACCGGACCGCTGGAAGAGCGGATTAAGCGCAATGCGGGGTCCAATATCCGGTTTTTAGGGGCGCAGCCACGAGAGGCCATAGGAGGGTTGCTCAGGCGATCCCGGGCTTTGGTTTTTCCCTCCCTTTGCCTGGAGGGGCTGCCCAATACGATTTTGGAGGCATTTTCTGCGGCCACACCCGTTATCGCCTCGGATAATGACAACCTTTCCCAGATCGTTACCCCGGGCCAAACCGGCCTGTTGTTCGAAACCGGAAACCCTAAGGCCCTTCGGGAGGCAGTGACTGCCTTCGAACAAACTAATGCGGAGGCCCTAGGAAAGGCTGCCAGGGCCACCTACGAATCCAAATACACCCACCGTCAGAATTTAAAGGCATTGTTGCAAATATACCGAGAGGTACTATCAGAGAAATAGGGGAATGAAAAAACGGATTATCAGTATTGACGTGAATGCAGGAAAGGCTGCTTCCCAGATAGATGCACTGGTGGCAGATATCGACAACCAGCGCCCTGGTTACGCGTGTTTCTGCAATGTACACATGCTTATTGAGGCTTATGACGACCCGGCTTTTGCCTCCGTGGTCAACAGTGCGACCTATGCCTTCCCCGACGGGTTTCCCGTTGCCAAGAGTTTTAAGTGGCTCCATGGTATGGCCCAGGAGCGCATAGCGGGCATGGATTTCCTGCCGAACTTCCTGCAGGTGTGTAACCAGCGCGGCTACAAGGTCGCCATCATAGGCTCCACCGATGAAATCCTGGAACAGACCCGGGCCAAAATCGAAGCCGAACTCCCGAGAATTACCCTAACCCACCTGATTTCCCCGCCTTTTGGAAAGCCCTGGGACAACGCCTCCTATGTACAACGCCTAAACGAGTCGGGCACGCAGGTCGTTTTTGTAGCCCTGGGTTGCCCCAAACAGGAGAAATGGATGCACGCCCACACCGGGGAGGTCAGGGGCATGATGTTTGGGATCGGGGGGGCCTTGCCCACCTATGTGGGCGCCATCCGCAGAGCCCCCCGGTGGATGATTGGCTTAGGCCTGGAATGGCTTTACCGCCTGTACAAGGAACCCCGCAGGATGTTCAGGCGCTATTTCTACACCAACACCAAGTTTCTGTTTCTGCTGGCCCGGAACATGTTCAAAAAATAACACCTATTTTTGATAGCATCCGCAGCCCTGGGAGCTTACCTGAATGTTACCCCCATTATGGTATTCCCAGGGCCGGCAACCTTGCATATCCATGGCCCTGCAAACTTCAAAATACTCTGACTTTATTTCGCCCCTGGCACTGTTTGCGGACCTGCTTATTATCAATTCCATCGCTTACGTACTTCCCATTAACCTGGAAGCGGTTATCTTGTTTCACGCTTATATCAGCGTGGCCTGGATTGCGATTTCCCTTTGGGTAAAGTTCTATGTGGTATACCGGTATTCCAAGGTCACGCACATCCTGCGGTTGCTGGTCACACAATTTGCCCTGTATTTCTTGTTTACCTACGCTTTTATCGGGTTCTTCAAACAACCCAACATGAGCCGGCTTGCCCTGGCGCAGTACGTGGGCTTGGTCTTTATGATTGTCTCCGTCCTGAAGTTCCTGGTGTATTACCTGCTTATGGAGCTTCGCGAACGGGTGCGGTCCAGCGTCAGGCGGGTAGTGGTTATAGGGAACAACAAGAAAACCAACCAGCTCATAGACGTGTTCCGGGAACGAAAGGAATACGGGTTTGAGTTTGTCCGCCGGTTTTGCGCCAAGGAAGACGATTTCAGCCTTTCCGCCTGTTTTGATTATATCCTTTCCGAAAGGATCGATGAGATTTATTGTTCCATTTCGGAATTGTCGAACAGGGAGATCATAGACTTTATCAACTTTTCGGACAACAACCTGAAAACCCTTAAGTTCCTTCCGGACAACAAGAACATCTTCAGCAAAAAACTCACCTTTGAGTATTACGATTACCTCCCGATAATCTCCCTCCGGGAAATCCCGCTGCACAACCCCATCAATGCCTTTATCAAGCGCAGCTTCGACGTACTTTTCAGCCTGGCGGTAATCTTTGGCCTGCTCATCTGGGTGGTTCCCTTGCTGGCCCTGCTGATCCGCCTGGAATCCAAAGGTCCTATCTTTTTTGTACAGAAGCGTTCCGGCCTGGACAACCGGGCGTTTTACTGTTATAAGTTCCGCTCCATGGCGATGAATAAGGATGCCGACCACATTCAGGCCGGAAAGAACGACATGCGGGTTACTACTATAGGAAAATTCATCCGCAAAACCAGTATTGACGAATTGCCCCAGTTTTACAATGTCCTTTTCGGAAACATGTCCGTGGTGGGCCCAAGGCCCCATATGCTCAAGCATACGGACGAGTATGCCGGGCGGGTGGATAAGTATATGGTCCGGCATTTTGTCAAGCCCGGGATTACCGGCCTGGCGCAGGTGCGGGGGTACAGGGGGGAAGTAAAAAAAGACCGGGACATCCAGAACCGGATCAAGTTCGACATCTTTTATATCGAAAACTGGTCTTTCCTGCTGGACCTGAAAATTATCGTCCAGACCGTGCTGAATGTCTTCAAGGGCGAGGATAAAGCCTATTGACCTGAAGCGGGGGATACGGCCCTTTTGGTGAATTCACCCCGGTAAAAGAGTCTTTAGTCCAAATCTTTTTGAGGAGCACTCTTACAATTCGTAACATTGCCGCTAGAAATTCTTAGGATAAAAAATCAAAAAATTCTTACATGAACATAACTGTTGTTGGAACCGGATATGTGGGCCTAGTAACGGGAACCTGTCTGGCTGAAACCGGTAACGAAGTGGTTTGCGTGGACATAGACGAAAACAAGGTCAAGCGCATGCAGGAAGGGGAAGTGCCCATTTATGAGCCCCACCTGGACGTGCTCTTCGAGCGCAACATCAAGGCTGGCCGGCTCACTTTTACCACCTCCCTGGATGAAGGCCTCGAGCACGGAGATATTATTTTCTTGGCCCTTCCAACCCCGGAGGATGAAGACGGGTCCGCAGACCTTAAATACGTCCTTGGAGTGGCCGACGACATCGGAAAGCGCATTAAGGACTATAAAGTTATAGTCGACAAGAGTACGGTTCCTGTGGGAACTTCCGACAAGGTTCATGCTGCGATCGCCAAGCATGCCAAATGCGATTTTGACGTGGTATCCAACCCGGAATTCCTCCGGGAAGGTTTCGCAGTAGACGACTTCCTGAAGCCTGAGCGGATTGTGGTTGGTTCCAGCTCGGAGCGCGCCACCAAAATGATGGAAAAGCTCTACAAGCCCTTTGTGCGATCAGGTAACCCGGTGATTATCATGGACGAGAAATCGGCTGAGCTCACCAAGTATGCCGCCAATGCCTTTCTGGCGACCAAGATCACGTTCATGAACGAGATTGCGAATTTCTGCGAGCGCGTGGGCGCCGATGTGGACAAGGTTCGGATCGGGATGGGTACGGATTCCCGTATCGGCAAGCGCTTCCTCTTCCCCGGGATTGGTTATGGAGGGTCTTGTTTCCCCAAAGATGTAAAGGCCCTGCACAAGTCCGGGAAGGACTCCGGATACAATTTCCAGATCCTGGATTCGGTTATCCAGGTCAACCAGAAACAAAAAACGGCCCTGATCCCCAAGATCAAGAGCCATTTCGGCGAAGACCTCAGCGGGAAGCGGTTCGCCCTGTGGGGTCTGGCCTTTAAGCCGGAGACAGACGATATCCGCGAGGCCCCGTCCCTCTATATTATAGACGAGCTGCTCGCGGCAGGCGCCCAGGTAACGGCCTTCGACCCCGAAGCCATGGACAATGTGCGGCGCAGGCTGGGGGATGCTATTTCCTTCGCTCCTGGCATGTACGGAGCCCTCGAGGATGCCGACGCCCTTGTAATTTGTACGGAATGGGGGGTGTTCCGCAACCCGAATTTCACCCTCATGAAGGAGCTCCTGAAGGAACCGGTCATCTTCGACGGGCGTAACCTATACGACGTAGGGGAAATCCGCAAAGAAGGCTTTGACTATACCTCCATAGGGCGGAACTAAAAATTAAAACCTAACGGCTGTGAAGCGAATTTTAATAACCGGCGCTGCTGGTTTTCTGGGGTCCCATTTGTGCGATCGGTTTATTCGGGAAGGATACCACGTTATCGGGATGGACAACCTGATTACTGGCGACCTGAAGAATATTGAACACCTCTTCAAACTGGAACATTTTGAGTTCTACCACCACGATGTGACCAAGTTTGTCTATGTGCCCGGCCACCTGGATTATATCCTCCATTTTGCAAGCCCGGCAAGCCCCATAGACTACCTGAAGATCCCGATTCAAACCCTGAAGGTAGGTGCCCTGGGGACGCATAACCTCCTGGGCCTTGCCAAGGAAAAGAAGGCGCGGATCCTGATTGCCTCCACCTCGGAGGTCTACGGCGACCCGTTGGTTCACCCCCAGACCGAGGAGTATTACGGTAACGTAAACACCATAGGCCCCAGGGGGGTATATGACGAGGCCAAGCGCTTCCAGGAGTCCATTACCATGGCGTACCACAGGTTTCACGGCCTGGAGACCCGGATTGTCCGGATATTTAACACTTACGGCCCCCGGATGCGCCTGAACGACGGCCGGGTGATCCCTGCTTTCATGGGGCAGGCCCTCCGCGGGGAAGACCTCACGGTTTTCGGTGACGGTTCCCAAACCCGCTCCTTCTGTTATGTGGACGATCAGGTTGAGGGGATTTACCGCTTGTTGCTTTCGGACTACGCCCTTCCGGTTAACGTGGGGAATCCCCATGAAATCACCATCAGGGATTTCGCCGAGGAAATCATAAAACTGACAGGCACCGACCAGAAAATCGTGTACAAACCCCTGCCTAAGGACGATCCTATGCAGCGTCAGCCTGACATCTCCAAGGCCAAGGAAATTCTGGGGTGGGAACCCAAGGTGGGCCGCGAGGAGGGGATGCGCAAGACTTTCGAATACTTCAAAACCCTCTCCCGGGAAGAACTGGACAAAAAGGAACACCGCGATTTTTCCAAGGTCAACCGCCGCTGATCTTTTGACTTTGACCCTGCGTATTTCGGCATCAAACCCTATTTTTGCCGAAATGCCACTTTTATGAACGTACTCGTATTGGGATCCGGGGGACGGGAACACGCCCTGGTCTGGAAACTTCAACAAAGCCCTGGGGTGAACACCATTTATGCCGCTCCCGGCAATGCGGGGACGGCCGGGCTGGCCACCAACCTGCCCCTGGGCGTCGAGGACTTCGAAGGGATTGCCTCCGCAGCCATCCGGCACCAAATAGATTTGATTATCGTCGGGCCTGAAGTGCCCCTGGTCCTGGGAATCCGGGATTACTTTACGTCGCGTCCGGAACTCTCCCACATTGGCATTGTAGGCCCCTCAAAGGAGGCCGCACAGCTGGAAGGCAGTAAGGCCTTCGCCAAGGCCTTTATGCAGCGCCACGGGATTCCCACGGCAGCTTATCAGAGTTTTGGGCCGGAGGAGTTGGAAGCGGGTTACGCGTTTCTGGAGACCCTTTCCCCACCTTATGTCCTGAAAGCCGATGGGCTTGCCGCAGGCAAAGGGGTGCTGATCCTGGACAGCCTGGAAGCGGCCCGGGAAGAACTGCAGGCCATGCTGCTGGAGGCGAAATTCGGCGAGGCCAGTGCCCGGGTGGTTATCGAGGAATTCCTTTCCGGTATTGAATTGAGCTGTTTTGTGCTTACGGACGGAAACTCCTACAAAATCCTGCCCACGGCCAAGGACTATAAGCGGATTGGGGAAGGAGATACAGGCCTGAATACGGGTGGTATGGGCGCGGTTTCCCCTGTGCCCTTTGCAGACCCCGGGCTCATGGAAAAGGTGGAAGAGCGGATTATTATCCCGACAATCGGGGGGTTAAAATCTGAAGGCATCCCCTTTGTGGGCTTTATTTTCCTGGGGCTTATCCGCGTGGGGGAAGACCCCTATGTGATTGAATACAATGTACGGATGGGCGACCCGGAAACCGAGGTGGTTGTCCCGAGGATCGATTCGGACTTCCTTGAGCTTATGCAGGCTACGGCCCAGGGCCGCCTTTCGGAAGTGCACCTGGACATAAGGCCGGAGAGTGCTGCAACCGTGGTGATGGTCTCCGGGGGCTACCCCGGTTCCTATGAAAAAGGATTTCCCATAAGCGGGCTGGAACACCCCTCCGATTCCGTGGTATTCCACGCCGGTACTAAGGGCGACGGGGAAGGCCGGGTCATTACCAGTGGCGGACGGGTCCTGGCAGTAACCTCATTTGGGGAGGACTTCAGGAAGGCGCTCGAAAAATCCTATGAGCGGATAGCCCGGATTGAATTTCAGGGAGCCGGGTACCGGAAAGATATCGGTTTTGACCTGTAAAGGCGTAAAGAAAAGGGGTTACAGGTAGGAGTGGGCTGTAACGCTGTGGTCTTCTTCGCCACTGGCGTCGAAAATGCGCAGCTGCATGAGCCAGTATACCATGGCGATAGCTCCGATAATGACAAAAAGCCAGTTTACCACATTGGCGGTCCACCAGTTTTCCATGAAGCGGAAGAAGTCGTAAGGGGCAAACAGGAAATTGACGAATAAGTCCTCTATCCCTTCAAAAAAAGCTCTCATAGTCCCTATATTTACGTTGCAAACATACGAAAACCAGCGATGATTTCAAGCGTTTTTGGCAAAACCAAACCCATTAACTACATCCTGGTCCTGTCCTTCCTTTTTGCGGTATTCTGGGCACTCCGACTCACCCGCTTCCGGGAAGAAGCCGGAGAGCATCCCCTCTGGGTAGCCCTTATGGGTCTTATCGTCCTTTTGCTCAGTGTCTTTGTGCTGAATTTTGTGGTGCAGCGCAACCAGCTAACAGGCCCCCACTCCTTTGCCATCCTGTTTTTTGCGGTTTGGACGCCCGTGTTTCCCAAGGCCATGCTTAATCCGGACGCCCTGTTTGCCGCCTTTTTCATCCTGTTGGGTATGCGCAGGCTTGTAAGCCTGCGATCACTACGGGAAACCCGCTACAAAGCCTTCGATGCCACCCTGTGGTTTCTGGTGGCAAGCCTGTTCGTAGAATGGGCGGTTCTATTGGTAGTCCTGGTATGGGCCTTTATTTATGTCTTTGAGCCCCGGTCCCTGAAAACCTGGTTGATGCCCCTGGCTGCCCTGGCGGTCTTTTCGCTGATAGCCCTAGCCGTTTCCTTGCAAACCGGCGCTCTGGATTTTGCCCGGCCCCACTTCAGTTACGGCCAGATTCGCATGGCCCCGGATTTTTTCGCATGGGACGGGGGGTTGCGGTTGCTGACCTTTGGCCTGCTGACCTTCCTGGCAGGGGCATTTGCCCTGGTGCGGCAGCGCAAAAGCGGCCACGGCCGCCTCATTATGACACGGCTTATCCTCATGACGCTGGCCCTTATCCTGGCAGTAGTATTCCTGCACCAGGGGGGAGGCTCCCATGTGGAAATCCTCACGCTCTTGCCCGGGGTAGTGTTGCTTTCCAACTTTGTGGACGTCATTGGCAGGGATAAATGGAGGGAAGGAGTGCTTTCTGCCCTCGTGCTGGCGCCTTTGCTTCTTATGGTGGCAGATGGGATTCTGAAATAAGCGGTATCTTTGCCGGAAACACTCCGGTATCATGTTTAGTGAATTCGCCTTTGGGATTTTCTGGGAAAGCATCCTTAAATACCATGAAATAGATCGTGTAGATCAGCCCGTGGTCAACCCCTATCCCAAGGATGAAGTGGCGCATTTGCTGTACCGCAAGAATTGGATTGATACCGTCCAGTGGCATTATGAGGACCTGATACGCGACCCGCATATAGATCCGGAATCGGCCCTGGTGCTCAAACGGAAAATCGATGCGAGCAACCAGGACAGGACGGACCTGGTGGAATATATCGACAGTTACTTCCTTAAAAAATACCAATCGGTACAGGTGCTCGAAGAGGCCACCATCAATACGGAAAGCCCGGCCTGGGCCATTGACCGTTTGTCTATCCTGGCCCTGAAGATCTACCACATGGAGGAGGAGGCTTCCAGGGCGGATGCCACGGAGGACCACCGAAAGGCCTGCCAGGCCAAGCTTGAGGTCCTGAAGGAGCAGCGAAAGGACCTCTCCGCGGCTATTGACCAGCTCCTGGACGATATTGCCTCGGGTCGGAAATACATGAAGGTCTACAAGCAGATGAAGATGTACAACGACGAGGAGCTAAACCCCGTGCTGCGTGAAAAGCGCCAATGAGCAGACCCTGCTGGTCCTGAGGCTGTCCGCCATGGGGGATGTGGCCATGACGCTGCACACTCTTCTCGCCTTAAGGCGTCAGTTTCCCGGGGTGCGCCTTACCCTCGTTACAAAACCCCAATATGCCGATATATTCCGGAAAATCCCGAATGCGGAAGTACTTCCCGCAGATACCAAAGGGCTGTACCGGGGACTACCAGGCTTGTTTAAGCTGTACAGCTTCCTGAAGCGCTACCGGCCCCACGCCGTAGCCGACCTGCATAACGTGCTTCGCACCCGAATCCTGGGGCTGTTGTTTCGAATCAATGGCGTCCGGGTAGTCCGTATCGACAAGGGAAGGCCTGAGAAACGTCGCCTCACCCAACCGGCAAATAAAACCTGGAAGGCGCTGAAACCCACCCATGAGCGCTATGCTGATGTCTTTCGGGCGCTGGGATACCCGCTCCAATTGACGCCGGAAGATGTACTGCCCCGTGAACCCTGGCCGGAAAACCTCAGGGAACTGATGGGGAGTGGTTCGCTCAAGCGGATCGGGATTGCCCCGTTTGCCGCCCATGAAGGAAAAGTTTACCCTGTTTCCCTGATGGAACAGGTCCTGCGGGAATTGGATGCCCAACCCGGGGTTCGGTTGTTTCTTTTTGGAGGGGGCCAGGCGGAGGCAGAGGTACTCGGGCAGTGGGAAGCGACCTATGGGTCCTGTGTATCGCTGGCCGGAAAGGCTTCCCTTACCGGGGAACTCGGGATTATTTCGAATCTGGACCTGATGGTTTCTATGGACAGTGGTAATGGCCACCTGGCAGCACTATACGGGGTTCCTGTGGTTTCCCTATGGGGGGTTACCCACCCCTTTCTGGGATTTGCCCCCTACGGACAGCCTCCATCCCACTCGCTTTTGTCCGACAGGGAAACCTTCCCCAAAATTCCTACGTCCGTCTATGGCAATAAGGTCCCTGACGGCTATGATCGGGTCATGGAGAGCATTCCTCCGGGAACGGTTGTGAGCAAGATCCTGGAGGTAGCATGCGTCAGGCAATAACCACCGGGGAAAGGGAGCGGAAGTAATTCCGGAGTTGCTGGATATAATGGTAGCGCATCATTTTGCGATTCCCGCCAACCATTAGCGTGCGGATGCCGAAATAAGAACTGATGATGTAGGCGGCCACCCCTTCGCTGTCGATATGCCGCTCCACAAAGCCATCGGTTTTGCCGCGTTGAAGGGCTGTTACCAGGTTAACCTCCCATACCTTGCAGATATCGGTCAGGTATTTCATGATTTCAGGGTTGCGGCCATTGAACTCATTCATAAAATTCGCGAGTACGAAACCAAAATCCATATGGTTGTGCTCGGCGGTTTCCAGGGCGTCGTCCAGGCACACTTCTATGGCGTGCAAGGGGTTGTTCTTCCCTTCCACCGGTTCTATGAGCATGCTGTACACCTTGCGGAATACCAGGTTCTGCACAATGCTGATAAAGAATTCCTCCTTCGACTGAAAGTGATAGTAAAAGGCGCCTTTGGAAAGGTCCAGGGATTTCAGGATGTCGTCTATACTGGTATTGTAATAGCCCTGGCGGTAAAACAATTCCAGTCCGGTCATCTGCATGCGGTGCATGGTAGCCATGCGTTTGAGGTTCTTGTCCATGATTTTTCTGATTTGGGGCAACCGACGGATCGGTCTGTACAAAGAACCTCCAGGATGATGGCAGCATCTGGATTTTAAGATAAACCCTACAAAAAAATCGACCACAGACCCATTTTCCGACCAAATGCATACCGGGTCCTGAAAATAACCGACCGCCTGGTCGGTTTAACGTCACAAAAAAGCGGATGAATCGTAAGGGGCGGTAGGCAGAAACCCGCCAAAAGATCAGGAAACCGCACCCTGGCAGCTGCTTCCTGCTCCTGCCGTACACCCATAACAATGCTGGTTTACCACAATATTACGGTCCAGGAGTACTTCGTGGCGGTATTCCGAAATATGGGTTATAGGGGTATCTACCTTCAGCCCGAGCATCTGGTTGAAATCGCAGTCGTACAGCCATCCATCCCAGCTAACCGAAAGGGTATTGGTACACATCACGTTACGCGCCGCCGCCGGGTTAAAGGCATCGACCAGTGCCGTCATATAGTCCTCGTAGTTCTCGGAAGCGATGAGGTAGTCGAGAAAGCGGGAGATGGGCAGGTTGGTAATGGTAAACAAATTGTGGAAGCGAATGCCAAAATCGGCTTCCAGGACCTTTTTAAAGTCCTGCTCCAGCGCCTGCTGGTCTGCCGGGAGAAAAGCCCCTGCGGGGTTGTAGACCAGGTCCAGGCGCAAAGGGCTCCCGGGCATCCCGTACCCCACCGCGTTTAAATCTTTCAGGGCCTGGATGGAGGCATCGAATACCCCACTACCGCGCTGCTTGTCCGTTTTTCCCCGGGTATAATGGGGCAGGGAGGAAACTACATGGATGTTGTGCCGTGCAAAGAAATCCGGCAGGTCGTGGAACTTTTTGTTTGCCCTGAGGATGGTCAGGTTGGAGCGGACAATAAAGTCCTCCACCCCGATCTGTGAGGCCTCCTCCACAAACCAACGGAAGTCGGGATTCATTTCAGGGGCCCCGCCGGTGAGGTCCAGGGTATGGGCCCCGGTTTCCCTAAGCACGCGGAGGCATTGCGCCATGGTTTCCCGCGTCATGATCTCCTTGCGGTCCGGCCCGGCATCCACATGGCAATGCTCGCATACCTGGTTGCACATATACCCTAGGTTGAGCTGGAGGATTTCGAGCTCCCGGGGCCGCAGCGGCCCTATTCCGGAATCCTGCAATTGCTGCTCGAACCGGGGTAACTCCCCGTCTGCGAACAGTCCGCCGTTTAAAATGTCGAGTTGGTAGGCGGTCGAGGCCAGGGTATTATTACGCGCTTTCAGCGATTTGGTTGCCATAGGGAAAATGGTGTTGCCAGCCCTTGCGGGTTACATGGAAAGTTTATTGTATTTATTCATCATCTGTACGCCGTGCACTAGGGTAGCCCCGCTTTCTATGGCGGCACCTGCGTGGACGGCCTCCATCATTTCCTCTTTGGTAATGCCGCGTTGCAGGCCGTCTTTGGTGTAGGCATCGATGCAATAGGGGCATTTAACCACATGGGCAACCGCCAGGGCTATAAGGGACTTTTCCCGCGCACTGAGGGCCCCCTCTTCGAAAACCTTGTTGTAGTACTCAAAAAACCGGGTGCCGAGTTCTTCGCTCCACTCGGTGATTTTGCCAAATTTCCGCAGGTCTGCGGGGTCGTAATAGGGTGTCGCCATAAGGGTTATAACTATTGGGATGGCATAGCCGCTGCCATCCGGGTTTAAGGTGCCAAGTTAAGGCTTAGGTTTTCCCTTGCCAATACCTTTTTGACCCCCCTATTGGTCGGGTCGGCCCGCCGCCCATTACACTTTTGGGGTGGTTTTAACAAAGCATTGACCTAACTCCCCAGTTCCGACTGCAAAGTCGGTTTAGCAAGAAGAGAACAGCCGGCTTTTCGCCCAGGGTATCCGCAAAAAGGGCAAAAAACGCGTTCACCTCCCCATTCGGCCCCATATTCGCTAATGAAAACAACGGCAACAAACCAGTCAGTTTGCTACACGGTAGGTACAAAAGGGCTCCAAAATTAAAATTCAGACCGGGTTTGCCGGGATGGCCGGCTTTATATCTTTGCATCAAAGCCATTTGTATGGAGTTTCCACCGATGCATAAAGTTGGATTGGTCCTCTCAGGGGGAGGGGTACGGGGAATGGCCCATATTGGCATGCTTAAAGCCCTGCACGAGGCAGATATTCAACCGCATTGGGTTTCCGGCAGTAGCGTAGGGGCCTTGGTTGGCGCTTTGTACGCCAGTGGGGCAGATACGGAGCAGATGCTCTCTTTTTTTAAGCAAACCCCTATTTTCCGCTATAATTTTTTCAGCTTCAGCAAGCCGGGTTTCTTTGATACTGAAAGGTATAAAAATGTTTTCACCAAATACTGGCCCGAAAACCGCTTCGATGCGCTTAAGCGCCCACTTTATGTAGCGGCCACAAACCTTCTAAAGGGGGAGGAGCGGTTCTTCTATGAGGGAGAGCTGATTCCGGCCTTGTTGGCATCTGCAGCCCTTCCTCCCATTTTCAGTCCGGTTTCCATAGACGGGGAACTCTACGCCGATGGGGGCATTATGAATAACTTTCCACTGGAGCCCATCCAACCCCAGGTAGACTATGTGATCGGGAGCAATGTTTCCGTCATTACCCGGATTTCCAGGAGGGAAATAGGGTCATCCATACAGCTCACCAACAGGACTACGGGGCTGATGATGTATGCCATTAACCGGGATAAAATCCATAGTTGCGACCTGATTTTCGAGCCGTCGGAGCTGGAGAAAATCGGGGTCCTGGACAAAAAGGGCATTGAGGAAGCCTACGAGATTGGCTACGCCCACGCCTCCCGGAAACTCGACGCCCTTACCCGGTAAAGCTGACGGGTCAGACGTCGTCGTAATCCACCTTAACTACGGCTGAGGTGGGGTGTGCCTGGCAGGTCAGGACAAAACCTTCTTCAATTTCGGAATCCGTCAGGATCTGGTTCTTCGCCATTTTAGCGCTGCCCTCGGTTACCCGGGCAATACATGTACTACAGACCCCGCCCTGGCAGCTGTAGGGGGCATCTATCTTGTTTTTGAGCGCCGCATCCAGAATCACATCTTTCTGGCTCATCGTAAGGGTGAAGGTCTGTTCGTCCAGCACAATCTCCACCTGGGACTGGCCTTCGGCCAAGCCCTCTACGGCACTCTCCCCATCGGGCTCCGTAAAGAGTTCATGCAGGATAGCCTCCGGTGCCACCCCGTTTTCCCCCAGCGCCACTTCGCACATCTCGATCATTTCCTGTGGACCGCACAGATAGTAGCGGTCGAAGGTCTCCGAAACGTGTTTGTTCTTCAGGATGAAATTCAAGGTACTTTTTTCGATCCGTCCGAATAGGGCATCGGCCTCCTGCTCGCGGCTAAAGGTAAAATAGTAAGTAAACCTATCGGTATATTTTTGAGATAACTCCCGGATTTCTTCCAGGTACATGGCCTCCCGCGCCGATCGGTTCCCAAACAGGAGGACCACCCGGGAGCTCTGGTTTTGTTCCAGTGCCGCCCTGATAATACTCATCATAGGGGTAATCCCGCTTCCGGCGGCCACCGCCAGGATATTCTGGTTAGTTGCCGGATCAAAGACAAACCTGCCCTGGGGAGGCATCACCTCCAGGGTATCCCCTTCCTGCAGCGCCTCGTTGGCAAAGACCGAAAACCGGCCGCCATCCACCTTTTTGACACCAACACAAAGCTGGGAACTGCCCGGGGCAGAAGCAATGGAATAGGCCCTGCGGAGCTCCGTGCCCCCAACCGTGTGTCGGAAGGTAATATACTGGCCTGCCTTAAAGGCAAAGGTTTCCTTCAGGTTATCGGGGACGCTCAGGCAGAGTTCCACCGCGTCTGGGGTAAGGTTACGGACGTTGTTAAGGGTAAGCGGAAAGAAATCTGACATGGGCAAATTTTTTGCGCAAAATTACGGAAACAGTCCTTTTCGGACGGTGTATAGGCCCATTTTATGTTGTTGGTGTAACAAAACCCCGATATTTGCAACTAACGTCACGAACAAAGCTACCAACCCATGTTCAGGCATTTCATCCGGCTTCAATGGAAGTCCTTTGTCCGGTCTGCCTCTTTTAAGACCGAAATCTGGTTTAAAATCCTAATGGCCCTGGGGGCTATTTATTTCCTGCTGGTCTTCCTCAGCCTTGGGGTGGGCTCCTATTTCATCATCGAAAAGGCGGGCCTGGGAGACCCCCTGCGCGTGGTCAACCGGTTTATGATTTATTACCTGGCCTTTGACCTGTATCTCAGGTACATGCTTCAGAAGATGCCGGTGATGAATATCCGACCCCTGCTGTACCTGCCATTCAAAAAGTCGGAAGTGGTCCGGTACTCCCTGGGAAAAACCCTGTTGTCGTTTTTCAACATCAGCCACGCCTTTTTCTTTATCCCCTTTTCCATTGTCCTTCTGGTGAAGGGTTATCCGGTGCTTTCGGTGCTCGGGTGGCACCTGGCGTGTTTTGCCCTGATCTTTGCCAATAATTTTCTGAATATCCTGATTAATAATGTAGACCGTATCTTCTACCCCTTAATCCTGGTCCTTGCCCTGCTCGGGGTCGCCCAGTATTATGGATGGTTCGATGTTACGGCCTATACGGCCCCTGTTTTCGACCTTTTCTACGACCAGCCCTGGACGGCGCTCCTGCCATGGGTCCTATTGGTTGTGGCTGCCGTTTCGGCCTTCCGGTACTTCAAAAAACATCTGTACCTCGACGCAGGGCTTTCCACCAAACAGGAGGTAGGCCGCACCGAGGACTATACCTGGTTGAACCGATTCGGGAATATGGGGACGTTCCTCAAGAACGATATCAAGCTGATCAAACGGAATAAGCGCTCCCGGACCACGGTTTTGGTGAGTTTCCTGTTCCTGTTCTATGGCTTCTTCTTTTTTACGGGGTCCGTGGAGGCTTATGATAACCCTGCCATGCAGGTCTTTGCCGGTATTTTTGTTTCCGGGGGTTTCCTGTTCACCTTCGGGCAGTATGTCCCCAGTTGGGACAGCGCCTATTACCCCCTCATGATGAGCCAGAACATCCGCTACCGGGAATACCTGAACTCCAAATGGTGGCTCATCGTTATCGCCACCTTGGTCAGCACGGTCCTGGCGGTATTTTACCTGTATTTCGGGTGGAAGGCCTACCTGGCTATTATTGTGGGCGCCATCTACAACCTGGGGATTAATTCCTACCTGGTCCTCTGGGGCGGTGCCTATATCAAAACGCCCATAGACCTGGGGTCCAATAAAAAGGCCTTTGGAGACAAGCAGGCCTTCAACGGCAAAACCCTGCTGCTGATCCTGCCCAAGCTTTTGCTGCCCATCCTGGTCTATCTGCTGGGGGACTGGCTTTGGAACGAAACGGCGGGGTACCTGCTGGTGGCCCTGTTTGGCATCCTTGGCTTTTCCTTTAAAGACCGGGTATTCCAGCTCATTGAGAAGATTTACAAAAAAGAAAAATACAAGACCCTTCTGGCCTACAAACAGAAGGGAGCATAAACGGCACGCGTTATGATCCTTGCAGAAAACCTTTCAAAAACCTACGGCACCCAAACGGTGCTCAACATCGATAACCTGGAAATCCCGAAAGGCCAGAGCTTTGGCCTGGTGGGCAATAACGGGGCGGGGAAAACCACCCTATTCAGCCTATTGCTGGACCTGATTGAGCCTACTTCCGGAAAAATCACCAACCAGGGGGTTGAGGTCCGCACCAGCGAGGCCTGGAAACCGTTTACCTCGGCATTTATAGATGAGAGTTTCCTGATCGGATACCTCACCCCGGAGGAGTATTTCTATTTCATCGGGGAACTTCGCGGCCAGAGCCGCGCCGACGTGGATGCCCTGCTGGCCAATTTTGAAGATTTCTTCCACGGGGAAATCCTGGCCCAGAAGAAATACCTGCGTGACCTCTCCAAGGGGAACCAGAAAAAGGTTGGGATTGTGGCGTCCCTTATAGGAAGCCCCGAAGTGGTTATCCTCGATGAGCCTTTCGCCAACCTGGACCCCACCACCCAGATCCGGTTGAAGAAAGTGATCAAGGAACTCGCAGACCAGCGCGAAGTAACCGTCCTGGTCTCGAGCCACGACCTGATCCATGTTACCGAGGTTTGTGAGCGGATTGTGGTCCTTCAGAAGGGAGAGGTGGTCCGCGATATCAAAACCACCCCGGAAACCTTGCGCGAGCTCGAGGATTTCTTCGAAAACCAGCTGGCCTGAGCCCTTTCCGCTCCCGGATTTTCCAAACTGCAGGGCGGCCTTCTGCGCAGCGCTTTCTGCCAAGGTGTGGCAGTGCCTGATTTTTGTGGTGCCCCGGTATACTAAAAGCCCCTAATTGCAGTTTAGAATACAGACGAATACCTGGAATTTTGAAGCTTCGAAGCGCATTTCTAATTCTGGTATTGGGGCTGTCTGCATTTGTGGTGGGGTGTTCCACCAAAAAAGATGCCTTTGTGAACCGCAATTGGCATGCCCTGAATACCAAATACAATGTCCTCTACAACGGGAACCTGGCCTTTGACGAGGGCAGGGAACAGCTCAATGCCACTTACCGGGACAATTACTGGGAACTCCTTCCTGTGGAGCGCCTGGAGGTATCCGGGGAAGTGAAGCTGGATTCCGAGGACAACAACCCCAACTTTGTCCGGGCCGAAGAAAAGGCCGCCAAAGCCATACAGAAGCACAGTATGGACATCGAGGACCGGGAGCGAAACCCCCAGACCGATGAAGCCTTCCTGCTGCTGGGCAAGGCCCGTTACTTCGATGAGCGCTACATCCCGGCCCTGGAGGCCTTCAACTATGTACTCAGGAAATACGACCAGAGCGACAAGCTCAATGAGGCCGCCATCTGGAGGGAGAAAACCAATATCCGCCTGGGGTACCAGGAACTGGCCATTAAAAACCTCAAACGCCTGTTCCGTTACGAGGACCTGAAGGACCAGGAGTATGCAGACGCGAGGGCCATCATGGCCCAGGCCTATATAGACCTCAATGCCCCGGACACTGCCCTGCAGCATCTGAAAGTGGCTTCGGCCTATACCCGGAAAAATGAGGAACGGGCCCGTTACCGGTTTATCGCCGGCCAGCTCTATAACCGCCTGGGCTTTCGCGACAGTGCCAACCTGGCGTTCGACAAGATCATAGCCATGAACCGGAAGATCCCCAGGGTCTACTGGGTCAATGCCCACCTGAAGAAAATTCAGAACATGGGGGTTACCCCGGAAAACAGGGAGTTCCTGCTGGAGTACCTCACTGAACTTGAAACCAACCGGGAGAACCGCCCCTTCCTGGACAAGATCTACCGGCAACTGGCAGCCTTCCATAAGGAAATCGAGAGTGACAGCCTTGCTCTGGATTACTACAATCGTTCCATACGGGCAACCCAGGGAGACCGCGTCATCAATGCCCTGAATTACGAGGATCTGGCCAATCACTATTTCGACGAAAATGCCTACCGTCAGGCCGGGGCCTACTACGACAGCGTGCTTCTGAACCTGGAGGAGAATACCAGGAATTTCAGGGCCATCCGCAAAAAAAGGGATAACTTGGATGATGTGATCGCCTACGAGGAGATTGTGCAGTATGCAGACAGCGTTATCGGGCTTTTTGAAATGGCACCGGTGGAGCGGCAGATCTATTTCCAGGCCCATATCGATTCGCTCAGGGCCATTGCCCAGGCCGAGGCCGATGCGCGGGAGCAGCGGGCCGAGGCCGGGTTTAATGCCTTCTCCCAAACCAAGGGAGGCAAGGCTAACCAGGGGAAATTCTATTTCTACAATATTACCAGCCTCGGCTACGGCAAAGCGGCCTTTACCGATCGGTGGGGGAACCGGGAGCTGGAGGACAACTGGCGCTGGAGCAACAAGTCGCGCATCCTGGACACCCCGGATGCTGCAGACCCTGCCGCCCTGGCCGCCCAGGGTGCCGATGGTGTGCCGGAGGACGAAAAGTTCAACCTGGACTATTACCTGAGCCGGATCCCCACAGACAGCCTGGTGATCGACAGCCTCAGGGGCGAGCGCAATTTTGCCAACTACCAATTGGGGCTTATATACAAGGAGAAGTTCAAGGAGCCCCTGCTGGCAGCAGGGAAGCTCGAAGGGGTGCTGCGCAACTCCCCGGAAGAGCGCCTGGTACTGCCTTCCAAATACAACCTCTACAAGATTTATGAAGCCGAAGGCAGCCCGCTTATGGAGGCCATGCGGGAGGATATCATCCAAAACCACCCGCAATCGCGCTATGCGGCCATCCTAACCAACCCGGACATCGCCCTGGCCCAGGGTGAAGACAGCCCGGAGGGCCAGTATGCAGCCCTTTTCCGCGCTTTTCGCGAGCAAAAGTACCTGGAGGTCATTACGGGCTCGGAAGCGGCCATCAAACAGCTTCCGGGAGACCCGCTTGTACCTAAGCTGGAGTTGCTGAAGGCCAACGCCATTGGGCGGCTGCAGGGGTATGAGGACTTCAGGGAGGCCCTGAATTACCTCGCCCTGAACTATCCGAATACCTCGGAGGGCAAGCAGGCGCAGGAAATTGTGGAGCAGCAGCTGCCCCAGATGGAATCCCGGGAATTCACCAACACCCTCAGTGCCCCGGGTACCCAGAACTGGAAGGTTGTTTTCCCCTTTAAACGCCACCAGGAGCAACAAGCCCTGAAGCTTCTGGAGCGCCTGGAAAAATCCATAGCAGACCTCAGGTACGCCAACCGGGTTTCCCGGGACATCTACAACCTGGAAGACCAGTTTGTGGTGGTCCACGGGTTCCGCTCCCGCGATTTTGCCCTGGGCTATGTGGAACTCCTTAAAAACAATAAGGATTACCGTATTGACAATGAGAATTTTGTAATTTTATCCTCCAATTACAAAGTGGTCCAAATCCACAAGAATCTCAACGAGTACCTGGCAGAGGTGCAACCCCCAAAACCCTAATCACCATGTTTTCAGACAACAAAAAACCTAAGACTATGAGCGACATCGGCGGACAACCCAACAGGATAGAGAAAAACACCAAGATAAAGGGAGACATCATCTCCGAGGCGGATTTCCGCATAGACGGGAAACTCGATGGCAACGTCAAGACTTCCGGGAAGGTGGTCATCGGCAAAGAAGGGTATATCCACGGGAAGGTGGAATGCGTCAATGCCGACATCGAAGGCAGCTTCAACGGCGAGCTCATCGTCTCCGACTTATTAGCCCTCAAAAACACGGCTGTTATTGAAGGCACTGTCAGTGTCTCCAAGCTGTCTGTGGAGCCAGGGGCCACCTTCAATGCTTCTTGCAACATGGGGGGCAAGGGGAGCATGGGTGCCGGCACGGGTTCTCCGGACATGAAAACCGCTATGAACGGCCAGGCTAACAAGGGCGAACGTGCTAAAACCTCCTGAACGGGACCCGGTTAAACGCCCCCTGCGGAACCTTGCCGCGTTGTCCGGCATTGCGATAGAAATGGGGGTGATCATTTACCTCGCTGCCAGGGGTGGGATGTGGCTCGACGCCCATTTCCAGATGGAAAAGCGCCTCTTTACTGCCCTCTGTACCCTTGTTGGGGTTGGGGTATCCCTGTGGGTGGTCCTGCGCCAAATCCGACGCATCCGGTACTGATGAAACGCCCCGGCTTTTTCCTACGCTATACTGTTGCCCTTACCCTTGGGATGGGCCTTGTTTTTGCCGCTCATGCCCTTATCAGGAAGGCTTCAGGAGCCCCGCCCCTGGCTAACCTCCTGACAGAAGCGTATGCTGCTAATTACCTCCTCGCCCTGGGGATTGTGGCGATCCTCTACGGGGTCCGCAAGCGGGCCCGTTACCAGATCGGCTTTTTATTTATTGGGGGCAGCCTGCTTAAATTCGCCATTTTCTTCCTTTTTTTCTTCCCGGCCTACAACGCCGACGGGGACCTTTCACGAGCCGAATTCCTTTCCTTTTTCATCCCGTACTTTACCGCCCTGGTCCTGGAGACCTATTTCACCAGCCGCATGCTCCACAATCTGGAAGCGGAGCAGGCCCCGTAATTCAAGCCTAAACGCCTTAAAATAAAGTTTAAATGCTTTTTTCTTTTTGAGGGAATGACTTACATTTGCACCGATTTTTAGCGACCCCAAGAATTGAGCAATATGCGATTGACCTTTGTGAGCAAAATCCTGGCATTTTCCTTCCTTTTCCTCTCCGCCGGGGTATTTGCCAAAGAAAGCCCGGAGGCGCAGGGCGATTCCCCTGAAGGGATTAAGGCCGAGATAAACGCATTTATCGAGCACCACCTGCAGGATTCCCACGATTTCAACCTCTATTCGTATACCGATGAGGCTGGGGAAATGCACCATGTAGGATTCCCGCTCCCGGTTATCCTCTGGGACAATGGGCTCAAAGTATTCTCCTCTTCCAAATTCCACCACGGGGAAACCGTGGCGGAGGTAGACGGGAACCACTATATGCTCTACCACAGCAAAATTTACAAGACCAATGCCCAGGGGGAGCTCACCTTCGATGAAGAGCACCACCCGACCAATGCCAAGCCGCTGGACTTTTCCATTTCCAAAAGCGTTTTTATGATGCTGGTAACCGGCCTGTTGTTGTTCTGGATTTTCAGCAGCCTGGCCAGGAGCTATGCGCGCCATGGCGCTGTGCCCAAGGGAATCGGGCGCTTTTTTGAGCCCATTGTGCTCTACATCCGGGACGATATCGCCATCGCCAACATCGGGGAGAAGAAGTATAAGAAGTACATGCCCTTTTTGCTTACGGTTTTCTTCTTCATCTGGTTTTTGAACATGTTTGGCCTTACGCCCCTGGGGGTAAATGTCACGGGGAATATTGCGGTAACCACGGCCCTGGCCGTGCTGGTTTTCCTGCTGACCACTTTTACCGGGACCAAGGACTACTGGAAGCACATCTTTGACCCGCTGGGGGACGGCATGCCCTGGTTTGGGAAGATCATTATTTACATCATCCTGGTGCCCATCGAAATCCTGGGAATCTTTATCAAGCCTTTTGCCCTGCTGATCCGTTTGTACGCGAACATGACGGCCGGACACGTGGTTCTGATGAGCCTCATCGGGCTGATATTCATCTTTAAAAGCTGGGTAGGCGGGCCGTTGTCCTTCGGGCTCAGCTTCGCCATCTCATTGATAGAAGTTCTGGTAGCCCTGTTACAGGCCTATATCTTTACCATGCTTTCCGCCCTGTATTTCGGGTTTGCCTCCGAGGAGCACGACCACGGTCACGAGCACGAGGAAGATGCGGAACTGGCGCATTTATAATTGTATTTGTTTAATCCTTTAATACCTGTTTTATGGAAATTCCAAGTGTAGTAGGTGCAGGTTTGGCCGTGATCGGTGCCGGTATCGGTATCGGTATGATCGGTGGACGTGCCATGGAGGCCATTGCCCGTCAGCCCGAAGCCTACGGTAAAATTCAAACAGCGATGCTGATTGCAGCGGCGCTTATTGAAGGTATTGGTTTCGCCGCGATTTTCGCCGGATAAACCACCCATGTACAAAGGCGGCCCTGACGGTTGGTCCGGGCTGCCCTTGTTCCTGGAATCCAACAAAACAAAAGAACAATGGACAAATTAATCAACGAGTTTTCAGCCGGCCTATTCTTCTGGCAAATCATACTGTTCATCCTGCTGCTGCTCTTGCTGCGCAAATTTGCATGGAAACCTATCCTCAAAGCTGTTGAGCAGCGGGAAGAAGGGATCCGCAATGCCCTGGCCGCAGCCGAGGATGCCAAAAAGGAGATGCAGAATGTAACGGCAGACAGTGAAAAGCTGCTGCAGGAGGCCCGTGCCGAGCGCGAGGCCATGCTGAAGGAAGCCCGTGAGATCAAGGAGAAGATGATTGCCGATGCCAAGGCCCAGGCCCAGGCGGAAGGCGAGAAGATCGTAGCCCAGGCCCAGCAGAGCATTGAAGGCGAGAAAAAAGCCGCCATTGCCGATATTAAGAGCCAGGTGGCAGAACTCTCCGTGGAAATTGCCGAGAAGGTACTTCGGGACCAGCTCAGCGACAAGAACAAGCAACTCAAGCTCGTTGACCAGTTGGTGAGCGACATTAAACTGCGCTAATCGATGAGTGAAGTCAGAGCAGCTGCCAGGTACGCCAGGGCCGTCATGGACTTTGCCCTGGAGCAAAAGCAGGAGGGGCAGGTGGAAAAGGACATGCGCCTGATCCGCGAGACCATTTCGGAAAACCCGGAGCTTGGGGCCATGCTGAACAGCCCGGTCATTCAAGGATCGGAGAAGAAGGCCGCCCTGGATGCCATTTTTAAGGAGACCTCCAAAATCAGCAAGCAGCTTTTCGGCCTCCTGGCGGAAAACAAGCGGATTGGTTTGCTGGATTTGGTTGCCGAGCGGTACCTGTTCCTGTACGAGGAGCTGAAGGGCCAGGATGTGGCCACCGTGCTTACAGCCGTCCCGCTAACGGCAGACCTGGAGGCCAAAATCCTCAAGCAGCTCAAGGCCATTACCGGCAAGGAAGTGACCATCGAGAACCAGGTAGACCCCAACCTGATCGGAGGATTTGTCCTCCGGGTAGGAGACCTGGAATACAATGCCAGCCTAGACAGCAAGCTGGCCAACCTGAAACGAGAACTCATTCGGAAATAAATATCAACCCAGGCCCGCAGAAGCAGCGGGTCCGCCCTTTATACGATAGAAAATGGCAGGAATCAAAGCCGCTGAGGTATCAGCAATTTTAAAGAAGCAATTATCCGGGTTTGAGGCTACCGCCACCCTGGACGAGGTGGGAACCGTACTGCAGGTAGGTGACGGTATTGCCCGCGTTTACGGCCTCTCCAATGCCCAGTACGGGGAGCTTGTCGAATTCGACGGCGGCCTGGAAGGGATCGTGTTGAACCTCGAGGAAGACAACGTGGGGGTAGTACTCCTCGGACCTTCCAAAGAAGTAATGGAAGGAGCTACTGTGAAGCGGACCCAGCGCATTGCCTCCATCAAGGTTGGTGAGGGAATCGTGGGACGTGTGGTAGACACCCTCGGAAACCCCATCGACGGAAAAGGTGCCCTTTCCGGCGAGCTGTACGAAATGCCGCTGGAGCGCAAAGCCCCTGGGGTAATTTACCGCCAGCCGGTAAACGAGCCCCTGCAAACGGGGGTTAAGGCGATAGATGCCATGATCCCGATCGGACGTGGCCAGCGGGAGCTCGTGATTGGCGACCGCCAGACGGGGAAGACTACCGTTTGTATCGATACCATCATCAACCAGAAGGAGTTCTTCGATGCCGGAGAGCCCGTTTACTGTATTTATGTCGCGGTAGGGCAAAAAGCCTCTACGGTAGCGGCCATTGCCAAGACCCTGGAAGATAAAGGTGCCCTGGCGTATACCACTATTGTTGCGGCAAATGCCTCCGACCCTGCGCCCATGCAGGTATATGCTCCCTTTGCCGGGGCTGCCATCGGGGAGTATTTCCGCGATACCGGCCGTCCGGCCCTGATTATCTACGACGACCTGTCCAAACAGGCCGTTGCCTACCGCGAGGTTTCCCTGCTGCTGCGTCGTCCGCCCGGACGCGAGGCCTACCCCGGGGACGTATTCTACCTGCACTCCCGTTTGCTGGAGCGCGCCGCCAAGGTCATCAACGACGACTCCGTGGCCAAGAATATGAACGACCTTCCGGAATCGCTTAAATCCAAGGTAAAAGGAGGTGGATCCCTGACGGCACTCCCCATTATCGAAACCCAGGCGGGGGACGTTTCTGCCTATATCCCGACCAACGTAATTTCCATTACCGACGGGCAGATCTTCCTGGAGCAGGATTTGTTCAACCAGGGGGTTCGCCCTGCGATCAACGTGGGGATCTCCGTATCCCGTGTTGGGGGCTCTGCCCAGATCAAGTCCATGAAGAAGGTGGCCGGTACCCTGAAGCTGGACCAGGCACAGTTCCGCGAGCTTGAGGCTTTCGCCAAATTTGGTTCCGACCTCGACGCCGCTACCCTCAACGTCATTGAGAAAGGTCGCCGCAACGTGGAAATCCTCAAACAGGCACAGGGAGACCCCTTTACTGTAGAGGAGCAGATCGCCATCATCTTTGCCGGGACCAAGAACCTGGTACGCGATGTGCCGGTAGAAAAAGTGAAGGAATTCGAAAGGGATTACCTGGAATTCCTGAACGCCAAGCACCGCGACGTCCTCGACGCGCTGAAGGCCGGAAAACTCACCGATGAGATTACCGATACCCTTACAGCTGTCTGCAAGGACCTTTCGGCCAAGTACAAAGCCTAAGACAACTCAAGATCCGGGCGGGCCCGTCCCGCCCTTTTAAGCACGCTCAACTATGGCAAACCTAAAAGAGATACGCAGCAGGATTTCATCGGTGAAATCTACTATGCAGATCACTTCCGCCATGAAAATGGTGTCTGCCGCCAAACTGAAAAAGGCCCAGGATGCCATTACGGCCATGAGGCCTTACGCAGATAAGCTCACCGAGCTGCTGCAGAGCCTGAGCGCCAACCTGGACGTAGACGGCGGGAGCCGTTATTCCGAAGTCAGGGAGGTGAAAAAGGTCCTGGTGGTCTCCATAAGTTCCAACCGGGGACTTTGCGGGGCATTCAACGCGAATATCATCAAGCAGAGCGTTTCCCTGTTGCAGGGGAAGTACGGCAACCAGCAGGTGGACTTTGTGACCATCGGGAAAAAGGCAGCCGACATCCTGCGCAAGCGCCACACCATTGTTTCGGACCACAGCAGGGTCTTTGACGACCTTACTTTCGAAGCCGTGGCAGCCATTGCGGAAGAATTGATGAAGCGTTTTGAAGACGGGGAGTACGACCGGATTGAACTGGTGTACAACAAGTTTAAGAACGCTGCCACCCAGATTGTGATGACCGAGCAGTTCCTGCCCATACAACCTGCGGAGGAAGCCGCTGAGATGGCTGGCGATTACATTTTTGAACCTTCCGAGGCCGAAATAGTGGAGCAGTTGATCCCGAAATCCCTGAAGACCCAGCTCTTTAAGGCCATCCGGGATTCCTTTGCCAGCGAACACGGTGCCCGGATGACGGCCATGCACAAGGCCACGGACAACGCCGCAGAGCTGCGCGACCAGCTTACCCTGACCTATAACAAGGCACGTCAGGCCGCTATTACCAATGAGATTCTGGAGATTGTAGGCGGGGCCGAAGCTTTGGCCAACACCTGATATTTCCATAACCGAAATATGAGAACCCCGGCACTTGCCGGGGTTTTTTTATGCGTGTAACATTTTGGCAATTCGGTATCATAAGGGCAAAACACAAAACAATGAAACGTATTCTGATTTTCGTATCCCTTCTGTTTATTAATCCTGGCCTGCGCGCTCAGGACGCCCCTGCGGCTATCCATGTAGAAGTCCGGGGGACGGGGGATCCGGTGCTTTTACTTCCGGGATTCAGCTGCCCGGGGGCCGTCTGGGAAGAGACCGTCAGGGAACTGGAGCGGGATTACCAGTGCCATATCGTAACCTATGCGGGGTTCGGGGGGGCACCGCCCATAGAATTCCCCTGGCTGCCCCGTGTACGGGAGGAGCTGGAAGACTACCTTATTGCCCGCGGATTGACAAAGGCCCGTCTGGTGGGCCACAGCATGGGCGGGACCCTAGCCCTTTGGCTGGGGACTTCCCGGGAGTTGAATCTGAAAAGTATTGTAGTGGTCGATGGCTTGCCTGCCATGGGCGCCCTGATGATCCCCAACTATGACAGCGCCAAAATCGCCTATGAAAGCCCGTGGAATAAACAAATGCTGGAGATGGCCCCGAGTGCCTTCGAAGCCATGGCAACCGGCATGGCTGCCGGCATGGCCGCTGACCTGGCCCACCAGCAACAGATTGCCCGGTGGATCCTGGAAGCAGACCGGAAAACCTATGTCTATGGGTATACGGACCTCCTGAAACTGGATTTGCGCCCGGATCTGAACCAGATAGGGGCCCCGGTATACATCCTGGCGGCCTCCCGGCCTTTCGGGGAGGAGGTAGCCCGGAAAAACTACGTGGCCCAGTTTGAGGGGCTTGAGGACTATACCCTGGATTTTGCACCCGATGCCGGCCATTTTATCATGTATGACCAACCGGAGTGGTTTGTGCGTACCTTACGCGATATCCTGAACTAAGCCATGCCCGAATCCGAAGCATTCGAATCCATTTACAGGGAGCACTACCCCAGGGTACGCCGGATTTGCCTGGGTTACGCCGGCGGAAATGCGAATTGGGCGCAGGACATGGCGCAGGAAGTCTTCATCCGGGTTTGGCAAAACCTGGATGCTTTCAGGGGGGAGAGCAAGCTAAGCACCTGGATTTTCAGGATTGCCGTGAACACCTGCCTGGTTGAATTGCGCAACGCCAGGCGCGGGATGAAAACGGTTGGCCTGGAAGGTGTTCCCGTCCCGGCACCGGAGGAGTCGGACCCGGGGAAACGGGAACATCCGGACCGAATTGCGTCACTGTACAGGGCCATAGACGGGTTGCGGCCCACAAACCGGACCATAGCCCTGCTGGAGCTGGAAGGGGTTCCCCAACAGGAAATCGCTTCCATTACAGGGCTTTCTCATGCCGCGGTACGTACCCGGGTACACCGTATTAAGAATGAACTGTTGAAACTATTGAAAGATGAGTCTCTTTGATGATTTACAATCGGAATGGCAGGGCCAGAAGGGCCCGGAGATCCCTGAGCTGGGAACCCGGGAGGTCCGGGGAAGGCTGAAGTACCTGAAGCGGGAAGCCCGTACGACCTCCTGGATTCTGGGTGCGACAGTCCTTGGAGTAATCGGATTTTTCAGTTACCTCCAGGCTTTTTCCAGCGGGGTGGTGGTCCTGGCTATGGGGCTAATGACAGGCAGCCTGCTGGTTCGGATTGCGCTGGAGCTCTATGGCCGCCGGCGCCTCAGGCGCATGGACCCCACCCTGCCCACAGCTGCTTTTCAGGAAAGGCTCTTTGGGTATTACCGCCACCGCAGATGGGTACACCTGGTGCTCACACCCGTGGTGCTGGTCCTGTACGGGTTGGGGTTTGCGATGTTGTTGCCGGATTTCAAGGCCAGCCTCTCCCCGGGCTTTTATACCTATATCCTCGTTTCCGGGGCGGTGTTTGCCCTGGGATTGTTCTGGCTGATTGCCTCCCAGGTCAGGCGGGAGTTTCGCCTGTTGCACTACCTGCGCCCCGCACCCGACGATGCGGAGGCAGCATAAAAACAATAGGGGATTGTTCCCTTGAGCCGCGCTTGGCATCAATTTTGGATGTGTATCTTTGAACCAAGCACGATAGCCTTATGAAAGCATCCAAAGGAGTACGAATAGGCCTGGCCCTGATGGTCCTCGGGGCCATGGGATGCGCTTCCCAGCGCCAGTTTACGGATACCCCTCCGTTCCGGATTTCGGAGCCCTCTGTACAGGATTGGCTCGGAGGCCGGGAAGCCTCGGGTGCCGGGACAGAATTGCGGATGCGGTGGGCCCCGGAAGACCCTGAGGCCTTCCGGCCGGATACCCTGTACTTCCGCGGAAGGGCCCTGGTGCCTGAAATCCGCGACAGTGAAACGGGGATGTGGCTGGTGGCCTCCTATAGCCGCATATCCCCCGAGAAACCCGACCGGGTCATGCACGCCGATGCCAGTCGTGAGGTGGGCAACCAACCGCCCCTGCCCCTGGAAGACCAGTCCCCCATCCCATTTAAACTGGAACGGGACCAGGCTGTTTTGGCCTATGTTCGAAAGGCAGACGGAAAGCAGTTTTATTACCGGATAACCGGCATAAAAGAGAAGCCCGTAAAGGCCATGCAGGGAAGACCGCAAGAGTAACTTTGTGCGCGTTGGTGAATTCCCTAATTTAGGCATTGTTAACGCGCTGCTCTTTGAGGCTTTTCCAGAAACTCTTTAAGCAAACCTTTATATACGGGCTGGCCACAGTCTTACCCCGTATGCTGTCCTTCCTGCTGGTCCCCCTTTATACCGGGGTCATGCCGCCAGGGGGGTACGGAGAACTCACCCTTATTTTCACGGCTTTCGCCATTTTTAATGTGATTCTGGCCTACGGGATGGAGACCGCCTTTTTCCGGTTTTACTCCCGGGAGGAGAACAAGGAGACAGTGCTTTCCACGGCGCTGATTTCCCTGATTTGCTCCACCCTGGCTTTCTTCCTGGTTGGCGCCCTGTTGCGCACACCCCTGGCAGCCCTGATGAATATCGACACCTCCTACTTCTGGTATTTCATCATCATCCTGAGTCTGGACGCGCTGGTCATCGTGCCTTTTGCCCGCCTAAGGGCCATGGAGAAACCTGGGGTATACGCGTTTATCAAGATCGCCAATGTGGTGACCAACATTTCCTTCAACCTTTTCTTTTTGCTGGCCCTGCCCAAGCTGGCCGAACAGGACGCCGAAGGCATCTGGGGTCGGCTCTATATCTCTGATTTCCAGATTTCGTATATCCTGATCGCCAACCTTATTGCCAGTGCCATTACCCTGCTGATCCTAAGCGGGAATTACCTGCAGCTCCGGTGGGACCTGGACCGGGCCCTGCTCAGGCGCATGCTGCGGTATGGATTGCCCGTTATGGTGGCAGGGATTGCCTTTACCATCAACGAGGTTTTTGACAAGTACCTGTTATCTGAGTTGTTACCCCTTTCTGAGGAGAGCGCGAAGGCGGAGGTAGGGAAGTACGCGGCCTGCTATAAGCTGGCCATGTTCATGACCCTTTTTGCCACGGCATTCCGGCTGGGGATAGAGCCCTTCTTTTTCAGCCATGCCAGTTCCGACAACCCCAAGCGGGCCTATGCGCAGATCACCAATTATTTTGTGGTCCTGGGGAGCGTTATATTGCTCGCGGTGGTGGTCTTTGCCGATGTATTGAAGTTCCTCTTTGTCCGGAATGAGGCGTACTGGGAAGCCATGGAAGTGGTCCCTATTGTACTGCTGGCCAGTTTCTTCCTGGGGATTTACCACAACCTCTCGGTCTGGTATAAGATTACGGACAGAACACGGTACGGGGCCGCTATTTCCATTGTAGGAGCGGTTCTGACGATTACCATCAATGTGTTGTTCATCCCGTTGTACGGCTATTACGCCTCGGCCTGGGCCACCCTGGCGGCCTATGGCAGTATGATGGTCTTGTCCTATTGGTTTGGGCGCAAACACTATCCCATTCCGTATAACATGCGGAAAATCGGGTTTTACCTGGGGGTTTCCCTCTTGTTTTCCACCCTTTCCTTCTATGTATTTAACAGTAACTTATATATAGGCCTCCTGCTTCTTTTCGTATTTTTGGCTTTGTTGTACCGGCTCGAAAAGGACTTGTTATTCAAACTGATAGGAAGATGACGAAGGTAAAAGTGATCAATCGATCGGACAATGCGTTGCCCACGTACCAAACACCTCACGCTGCAGGGATGGACCTGCGTGCGCAATTGGAAGCCCCTGTGGCCCTTGCCCCGCTGGAACGAGCTATTATACCAACCGGTTTATTTATTGAACTCCCAGAGGGTTATGAGGCCCAGGTCAGGCCCCGCAGCGGCCTTGCAGCCAAGCAGGGGCTCACGGTACTGAACAGCCCCGGGACTATTGATGCAGACTACCGGGGAGAAATTGGTGTGATTCTTGTGAACCTCTCCAAGGAAACGGTTACTATTTCACAGGGCGACCGCATTGCTCAGATGGTGGTGGCTCCCTATACCCGCATTAGCTGGGAAGATACCCAGGCCCTTACGGAGACCGAGCGCGGTGCAGGCGGGTTTGGCAGCACCGGCAGGGGATAGTGAAAATCCGATTATGAAGGCGTATAAACTGGCAATTCTGGCTTGGATGACCTGCATGAGTGCGGGTCCGGTCCTTTTGGGCCAGGACGAACCCAGTGCCGACCTCTTTACCGAGGCGTATACCGACACCTTCCAGGAGACTTTTTTTGAAGCCCTGAAACAAAAGGCCATTGAGAACTACGACCGGGCCCGAGCCCTGCTTCTCAAATGCAGGGAAATGGACCCGGAGAACCCGGTGATAGACCATGAACTGGCCGTGGTGATGGCTCAGGAAAAAGCCTATGCGGCAGCAGAGGAATACGCCCTTGCCGCGGTAGTACGAAACCCGGAGCAATACTGGTACATCAAAACCCTCATGGAGATCCTTCGCGCCCAGTATAAATCCACGGAAAACGTAGGGGGCTTCCCCGGGAGCCTCGAAACGGTCCGGTACAACCTGGGCAGGTGGCACCTGGAGCAGGAAGAAGGCGGCAAGGCCCTGGAATATCTGCAGAGCCTGCCGGATACCGGCCGGGTCCTGGCCATGCGACAGCTTGCGCTCAGGCTGGAAAACGCCACGACACCCCACCCGGAAAGCCCTGCATCGGCTGTAATCCAGACACCTGAAGCCAATAGTGCCGAAGTGCTGATGATTCGCATGGAGGAAATGGAAGCTTCGGCCCAATGGAATGATTTGCTGGCGGCTGCTTCCGAAGCGACTATCCTTTATCCGCTGCAGCCCCAGGTGTTTTATTTCAAGGGGAAGGCCTTGTTGGAAAAGGGGGCTGCTGCCGAAGCGGTGGTGGAACTGGAAATGGCCGAGATGTTGCTCTTGGAGAGTGGTCCTTGGGCTACCCGTATTTACACCTCCCTGGAACGCGCCCACCGGACGTTGGGCCATGAGAAAAAAGCGGCGGAGTACGCAGCAAAAAGGAAAACAGGATTATAATGGCTCGTATCCGCACATATGCCATGGTACTGCTCATTCTGGCTGCCGCGGTCT
Source organism: Robiginitalea sediminis (assembly GCF_002198115.1). Taxonomy (GTDB): domain Bacteria; phylum Bacteroidota; class Bacteroidia; order Flavobacteriales; family Flavobacteriaceae; genus Robiginitalea; species Robiginitalea sediminis. Next base: position 622,375 of record NZ_NGNR01000001.1, read on the forward strand.
CCTGCCGGACCACCAAGGTACTGGGAGGGGCCAAAATAGACACGCGCCTTACCGCCCGAAATGTGATCCGCAACCACATCTCTGCCGGTACGCGCTTCGAAACCCTTCAGGGAAGGCTGGGCATCGATTACAGCGACGGGCATTCCAGCCAGAGTGTCACGGTGAGTTTCCGGATGAAGAAGGATGAAGTCATCTGGATGAGCGCCCCGCTTGGGGTGGCAAAGGTGTTGATTACCCCTACGCGGGTTTCCTTCTACAACAAGCTGGAGAATGAATTTTTCGATGGGGATTTTACCTATCTCTCCGAACTGTTGGGGTCCGATATCGATTTCCAGAAATTGCAGAACCTCTTGCTGGGGCAGGCCGTGGTAGACCTGCGGGAGGAGAAATACGATTTGGGCTTCAGCGAAGCGGCCTACGAATTAAAACCCCGGGCCCAGGCACGCCTCTACAAGCTGTTCTTCGAAATTGAGCCCAGCTATTTCCGCCTGGCATCCCAACAACTCTCGCAACCGCAAAACAAACGGCTTATGGAGGTCCGGTATTCCACTTACCAGAAGGTGCAGGGGGAAATTGTGCCGGACCAGGTCCACATTGCTGCCATAGATGAGGACCAGCGGATCGATATTGGAATTACCTACAAGCAGGTGGAGTTAAACAAGGAACTGCGCTTCCCCTACAAAATCCCCAAAGGATATAATCCCATAACGGCAAAGTGAATTCGGCAAAAACCTATTTGGTGGGTATCGTCCTTGGCATGGCCCTGATGGCCGCCACGGGAGGTTATGCGCAGTCGGAGGAGCAGAAGGCCCTGGAAGCCCGCAAGGAGCAACTGGAGGGCGAGATACGGGAGATCAACAGGTTGTTGCTCGGCCAGCGGGAACAAAAGGGGAGTGTGCTGGACCAGATGGAAGCCCTGGACCAGAAAATCAACAGGCAGCAACAACTCATCCGTATCACCAACCAGCAATCCAACCTGCTTAACCGTCAAATCAACACCAACATCCGCAGCATCAGCAAACTTCGTGAAGATCTGGAGGACCTGAAGGACGACTATGCCCGGATGATCCGGAAGTCCTATGCCAACCGGTCCAAACAGCACCGGCTGTTGTTCCTCTTGTCTTCCACCAGCTGGTACCAGGCCTTTAAGCGGATGCAGTATATGAAACAGTATACCCAATTCCGCGCCAGGCAGGGGAGGGAAATCCAGGCCAAAACCGAGGAGCTGGCCCAGCTCAACCAGGACCTAACGCGCCAGCGGAAGGAAAAGGAACTGCTCATTTCCCAGAACCGAAGGGTACGGGACCAATTGCTCTCGGAGGTGCAGAAACAAAAGGACCTGCTTAAAACCATCCGGCAGAATGAAAGCGGCTACGTGGCCGAGATAGAGGCCAAGCGGCGGGAAGCACAGGCTATAGACAGGCAGATAGACAGGCTCATCCGCACCGCCATCGCCGCTTCCAACCGCGAATCCCGGGCCACCGGAGGTTCTGCCAGCCGTTTTGCGCTCACTCCTGAGGCCAGTGCACTGGCCGATAATTTCTCCTCTAATAAAGGGCGGCTCATCTGGCCTGTGGAGAAGGGTGTCAAGAAACAGGGGTACGGGGTGTATGCCGATGCGGTCTACCCCGGGATCAAACATCAGAGCAATGGGGTGATAATAGCCACGGACCAGGGAGCGCGGGCCCGTGCTGTATTCGATGGGGAGGTGATTGCCATCCTCGCGGTACCCGGCGGAAATAAAGGGGTGCAGATCAAGCACGGGAATTACATCAGTACGTATTACAACCTCTCGGAACTCTTTGTGCGTAAGGGAGATAAGGTAAAGGCCAAGGACGAATTGGGAGAAATATATACCAATCGGTCGAACGGCCTGACCCAACTCAAGTTTTACCTGTATCGGGATGCCACCCGTCTGAATCCGGAAGAGTGGATCTATCGTCTATAAAAAATACCAAATAGTATGATTACAAACATCCAGGGCACATTTACCTTGCACAATGGGGTACAGATGCCCTATCTGGGCCTGGGCGTTTACCTTTCGGAAGAAGGCAAGGAAGTGGAACAGGCGGTGCATTGGGCACTCGAAACCGGCTACCGCAATATTGACACTGCCAGCTTTTATGGGAACGAAGCCGGGGTGGGTCGCGCTGTCCGCCATAGCGGGCTGCCCCGGGAGGAGGTATTTGTCACCAGTAAGGTCTGGAATTCGGACCAGGGGTATGACACCACCCTGCAGGCGTTTGAACGGAGTATGGCGCTCCTGGGGTTGGACGTTATGGACTTATACCTGGTGCACTGGCCGGTGGCCGGAAAGTACAAGGATACCTGGAGGGCCCTTGAAACCCTTTACGAACAGGGAAAGGTCCGGGCCATTGGGATCAGCAATTTTTTAAGGCACCAGCTGGAGGACTTGCTGGAGGGGGCACGTATCCGCCCTATGGTAAACCAGATGGAATTCCATCCGTATCTGGTTCAGCAGGACCTCCTGGATTTCTGCAAGAGCCAACAGATTCAATACCAGGCCTGGTCTCCCCTGATGCAGGGGAATGTTTTCCAGCTACCGGAACTAAAACGAATTGCCGGCACCTACGGGAAAAGTATTGCCCAGCTGGTCTTGCGGTGGAATTTACAGAAGGGCGTGGCCACCATTCCTAAATCCTCCAAAGAAACGCGCATCCGCTCCAATGCGGACCTTTTCGATTTTGAAATTTCCCAGGGGGATATGGCCGCTATCGACGCCCTGGACCGGCATCAGCGGTTCGGGCCGGACCCGGACATTTTCGACTTTTAGGCATCGCCCATAAAAAGCGCTTTAAGCTCGGTGGCGTCGTGGGGTTTCATTTTCCCTGCCAACACCAGGCTCAGCTGTTTGCGCCTCAGGGCGGCTTCGTACCGCTCCTGTTCCAATTTGGTTTCTGGTCGGATGGGGGGGACTTCGGTAGGGATCCCTGTATCGTCTACGGCCACAAAGGTATAAATGGCCTCGTTGGCTTTGGTGCGCTCCCCGCTGAAGCGGTCTTCGATCCAAACATCGATGAAAACCTCCATAGAGGTGCGGAACGCCCGGGAAAGGGCTGCTTCCACGGTGACTACGCTCCCCAGGGGGACCGAACGGTTGAAGGCCACATGGTTAACGGAGGCCGTAACGGTAATCCTCCGGCTGTGGCGCCTTGCCGCAATGCTGGCGGCTCGGTCCATTCGCGCCAGGAGCTCTCCCCCGAACAGGTTGTTAAGGGGGTTGGTTTCGCTGGGCAACACCAGATCCGTCATCACGGTTCGGGATTCACTGGGCGTTTTGGCTTTCATGGATGTGATTTTCTGCAAAGATAGGCCAGTCGGGGTAACCGGGGAAGAGAAGGGTTACTTCTGGGAAAGCAGCCAGGCATCCGGGGAAATGGTGCGCTTGATTTGGCGAAGGGCTTCCAGGGCCTCATCGGCGTTTGCGTAGCTTCCGTAAGCCACCTGGTGTAACCCATAGGCATTTAACCCGATATACCGGGCCTGGTACCCTTTTTGCTGGAGTTGTCGGATTTTTTTGTCCGCGTTTTCTCGGATCCGGAAAGCACCTGCAATGATATGGTGCATTTTCTGGGACTTTTTCTGGATTTCCAGGGTCACTGCCGGCAATTCTATAGGTTCGGAACTAAAGAAGGTGGCTTCCTGAATGTTCCGGGTAACCCGTTTCTGGGTGTCTGCCCAAACTTTGTTTTCCAGGGCCTGTTGTTGCTGGTAAAAGGAATAGCCGCTAATTCCGGCAGAAAGGGCCAAAAGGATAACCGCAGCGTATTTCAAGTAGGGCCGGATACCCGGCGTGCTGCGCTCTTCCGGGGTAATACTGAACGGGATGCGCTGTTCCAGGGCTTCTACCTCCTCCTTAAGGGTTTCCCGGATCACAGGGCTGGCCAGTACTGGAGACAGCCCGAAGGAAGCGGTGAGGTAATTTGATTTTTCCCTGGGGTTAAAATGGAGCCTGCCCCCGGCATCTTTTTTGAAAACCCCCAGGGGAGGGAGTTCCAATTCCCCTGCTGTCCGCAGGGTCCTGTTCCATTGGCGCACTTCTTCCGAGAGCCGATCCAGGATTTCCTCGAAACTTTTATCCTCCGCCTGGGCGATGTGGTTCACCAGAAGCCCGTCGTTGCCCTGGAGCTGGCTGTTGAAAGACAGCGCTTTTGAGGGCGGATAGAAGGTCCTGCTCTCCTTTTGCAGGTAAGCCGGCTTTATTTGGGTCAGGAATGCACCAAAAGAAGGGACTACCACACACTGATAGCGGTACAGCAAGGCATCGATGTATTCGGCTGTGGACATACCACAAAGATGGAAAAATATAACACTTCAGGCAATGCAGGCCGGCAGCTTTTTTCAACAATTATAACGGTTTACTCCGGAGAATATTTGGCCAAATGACCGAAAATGAGCTAGTTGCCCTTATAAGAATGCAATTTATTCCCGGCCTTGGGCCCGTAAGGGCCCGCACCCTAATTGCCCTTACCGGCAGCCCAAAGGCGGTTTTCGCCGATAAAGCGCTTCCAAAGGGCTTTCAGCTGCCCGCCACGCTCCGGGAGCACCTTTATAATCCGCAGTACCTGGAGCGCGCCTTACGCGAACGAGACGCTATGGATAAGCTGGGGATATCCGGACTTCCGTATACCAGCCCCGCCTATCCGCAACTCTTACTGGAGTGTGCAGACTATCCCCTGCTGCTATTCAGTCAGGGACGCATCGGTTTTAATGCCGGCGGGACTGCACTGTCCGTTGTCGGGACCCGACGCATGACTGCCTATGGCAGGATGGTCTGCGATAGCTTTATTTCGGGCTTGGCACCTATGGACGTTCAAATTATAAGCGGTTTTGCTTATGGGGTGGATATCTGTGCCCACCTGAAGGCGGCTGCCCTCGGCCTGGAGACCGTGGCCTGTGTGGCCCATGGGCTGGACAGGGTTTACCCCAGGGCACACCAACGCTATAAGGACCAAATCCTTGAGCGGGGAGGCTTCCTTTCGGAGTTCCCCATGGGTACCCTGCCCCATCCGGGCTTGTTCCGCAGGCGGAACCGGGTGATCGCCGGGTTAACCCCGGCCACCCTGGTGGTGGAATCGCCGGAAAAAGGGGGTAGCCTCATTACGGCAGACCTCGCCTTCGGGTATGACCGGCAGGTCTTTGCTGTACCGGGCCGGGCCGGTGACCCCATGAGCGCCGGATGCAATGCCCTGGTCCGGTCCCAAAAGGCGGAATTGGTCACCTGCCCCCAGCAGCTTGCTGCGGCCATGCAGTGGACAGATGCCAGGGCGTCAACAGCACCAAAGCCAAAAACGGCAAAGGCGTTTTCCTTTACAGAAAAGGAAGAAAAGGTATGGGAGGTTCTTTCCTCTGGAAGCCCCCTACACCTAGATGAGATAGCCATCCAATGCGGGCTCGCCATTTCCGAAGCCGCCCGAGTCTTGTTTTCCATGGAATGGAAGGGCGCTGTTCGCGCATATCCGGGAAATCGGTTTGGAAAACAGGCTTGAGAAAACCGACCCATCGGTTGGTTTGGGTTCCACTAATCGGGAAATTTCTCATAATTGAGGCGGTTCCCCTGCCATAAGGGGTATTTCGACCCCAGATGCCGGGTTTATGCCTGTTGGAAAAAATCGGGGGATCCGACCCGGCGGTCGGTTTGGGGGTTAGTAGCCGAGTTTGGCCCTCACGCGCTCCAGCACCCCATCTGCTACGGCAGCTGCCCGGGTTGCCCCGACCTCCAGGGCCGCGTCTATCTCTTCCTTGTGGGACATATAATAGTGGAAGCGTTCCCTGGCCTCCCCGAAGGTCTCAAGGACACATTCATACAGGGCCTTTTTGGCGTGGCCATACCCGTAATTCCCACCCAGGTAGTTGTTTCGCATAGCGGTAACCTGTTCCGGGCCTGCCAGGATACTATACAAGGCGAATACGGTATCCGCATCGGGGTCCTTGGGGTCTTCCAGGGGCGTGCTGTCTGTGACGATGCCCATAATTTGTTTCTTCAGGGCTTTATCCGTCAGGAAGATATCGATGGTGTTGTCCTTGCTCTTGCTCATTTTCTGCCCGTCCGTTCCGGGAATGTACATGGTCCCTTCCTGCACGCGGGCTTCCGGGAGTACAAAGGTTTCGCCCAACTTCGCATGGAACCGCATGGCCACGTCCCGTGTCATCTCCAGGTGCTGCAGCTGGTCTTTCCCGACCGGGACATATTCGGCATCGTACAACAGGATGTCTGCTGCCATCAGCATGGGATAGGTAAAAAGGCCTGCGTTGACATCCTCAAGCCGGTCTGCCTTGTCCTTAAAGGAGTGGGCCAGGGTAAGGCGCTGGTAGGGAAAAAAACAGCTCAGGTACCAGGCCAGTTCGGTTACCTGCGGGACATCGCTTTGGCGGTAAAAGACGGTCTTCTCGATGTCGAGCCCGAAGGCCAGCCAGGTAGCCGCTGTGGCGTAGGTGTTGTTGCGAAGGGTTTCCCCGTCCTTGATCTGGGTCAGGGAGTGCATATCCGCAATAAACAGGAAGGAATCGTTATCCGGCTCTGCCGCCATGGCAATGGCGGGCTGGATGGCACCCAGGATATTCCCCAGGTGAGGCGTGCCGGTGCTTTGGATTCCGGTGAGGATGCGTGGCATAGGTCTTCAGGCTTAAAAGGCAAAGGTAATCGGACCAGGGGAAATCCCCAATATCCGCGGCGGTTGAAAGGCCGATTTCCTTACTTTTGACCTCGTAATGAGGATACTGGTAAAAGCAGCACAGGGGTTATGGCGGATATGGTTCTATATCCTGGTGGCCGTGCCCATCCTGGTTTTTGCACCTTTTCTGATCCTTTCCACCCTTTCCCAGCGGACCTATGCCCAATTTTTCTGGCTGGCCCGAAATCTTTGGGCAGCTCCCATCCTCTATGGCATGGGGTGCTTCCCCAGGGTACACTACGAGGCCAGGATGCAAAAGGGGCAGAGCTATATGCTGGTGGCCAACCACACCAGTATGCTGGATATTATGCTGATGCTTCGGGTAAGCCGCACGCCCTTTGTGTTTGTGGGAAAGAAGGAGTTGGTGCGCATCCCCATCTTCGGGTTTTTCTACAAGCGGGTATCCATTCTGGTGGACCGGTCCGATGCCCGCAGCCGTTCAGCGGTTTACAGGAGGGCCGATTCCCGCCTTAAGGACGGGTTGGGCATCTGTATTTTCCCCGAGGGCGGGGTTCCCGATGAATCCGTGGTGCTCGATTCGTTTAAAGAAGGGGCGTTCCGGATGGCAATTAACCATGGGATTCCCATTGTCCCCATGGTCTTTTACGATTGCAAGAAGCGCTTTCCCTTCCGATTTTTTGCCGGGTCCCCCGGGCCGCTTCGGGTGCGGGTACTACCTTTTATAGACACTTCCAGCTACACGGAAAAGGACCGCCTGAAACTCAGGGACCAGGTCTGGGGCCTGCTGTATGACCACCTGAGCCGGGGCCCTGCAGAAGCCCCCTGAAACCTGATGATTTATTAGAACCGGAAGCTCAACCCGCTGTAAAGCCCCAGGGAATACGGCTGGAAGCTCCCTGCTGTTTCCGTAAAGGTGTTCAGGTGGTACTTAAACATGGGCTGCATGCGCAACTGGATGCTGGGGCGCAGGTCGTAGTATAGGCCAACTCCCAGGTTGGTACTGAAATTGAGTGCATTCATGTTGGTGGCCTCCCCTACCTGGGTTACAGCCCCATCCGAATCCAGGCTAACGGAGTTGTCCACCAGGAAAAGGGAACTTACCCCGCCGATGAGGTTTACCCCCCAACGCTTGTCTACCAGGCGGTAGGCGACTTCCAACGGCACTTCCAGGTACCCGAATTGCTGGACCATCCGCCCCTGCCGTTCCGGACTGGGGGCAGCCACGTCCGTAGCATTCTGGTTGGGCAGGGCGTCACTGTTTCCTGCGGTTGAATGGACCACCAGGTTCTTGGAATTCTCCGAATAACTAATGGTGCGGATCAGGGATGATGGGGCGGCAGCCAGGGTGGAGGTAAAAGACACCTCGTTGGTATTGTAACCAAAGTCTACCCGATGTACCCCGGAGCGCACACTCAGGCGCTTATTGACCGAATAGGCTACATCCAACCCGTAACTCATGTTGACGGTCCCGGACTTGCTGTTGGGCACAAAGTTGGCCGAAATAGGGGAACCATCTCCGAAACTGTTGAAGTATACCGGGGCAACACTGGGGCCTATACTCCATTTGCCCCTGGAAGGAGTGGCCTCCGCAAGCGCTTCCTGTTCCTCAATGGCTTCAAAGAGGGATTTCCCTTCCGTTTGATCCTCTTCTGCTGGAGGTAGGGTTTTGTCGATTTCATTGGGTTCAGCGGCCGCTATCCCTGTGTTTGCAGGGTTGGGGGAGGTAACCTGCCCGCCTTGAACCGAGGATGCGACGCCCTCTTTATTCCGAATGGTATTTTCTAGACCTGGGTCCGGATTCCCTACGGGGCTGGCAGCCGGGTTGCCTTCAGATTGGTTTTCGGCCAACTGATCCACTGACGGGGAGGGCTTGGCCTCATTAGAGCTCTTGGAAGCAGGGCTGGTCCGGGCCAGTGCGTCCTGGTTACCCTTTAGCTTTTCATTCCCGGGTAGTTGGGTTGGCTCCGCGACTTCCTTTTCAGGGTTGGCCGAAATACCTTCGGCAGGAGCTGGTATGGTTGCCGGGCTCTGGGCCGGGGTTTGCTCCTGCGTCTGCGTATCGGTTACCTGGGGTGTTTCCAGGGAGGGCTCCCCAAATGGATTAAACATCAGCAGCCCCAATAGCAGGATGGCTGCTGCCCCACCTGCATACCACCATAGGGGTATCAGGCGTCTTTTTTTCTTCCCGTCCAGGGTGTTTCGGATCCGGTCCCAGACCTCCGGGGCCGGCTCCTGGGTAAAATTCCCCAGGCGCTCCCTGAAATACTTGTCTGATTGCTTTTGGTCCATGTGTATAGGGTTAGGCAATGTGTATATTGATATTCTTTAATTTCTCCCGCAACAGGGCTTTTGCCCTTGCCAGGTTGGACTTGGACGTCCCTTCTGAGGTGCCCAGGGCCCGGCTAATTTCCTTATGGCTGTAGCCATCCAACACATACATATTGAAGGTCAGCCGGTATTTATTGGGCAGCTCCTGCACACACCTGAGCAGTGTAGCCAGGGGCACCTCGGTTTCCGGATCATCGGACACCTCCTCTTTTTCGGCCAGCACCTCGGTGATCAGGGTCAGGGGTTCCTCCCTTCGGTATTTCTGCAATACCGTATTGACGGCTACCCGTTTTAACCACCCTTCGAAAGAACCTGCCGCCCGGAACTGGTGGATCTTGTCGAAGATCGTCACAAAGCTGTCGTGGAGGTTGTCCTCTGCCTCCGTCCGGTTTCGGGAGTACTTCAGGCAAATACCGAAGAGTACCGCACTGTACTTGCGGTAGAGGAACTCCTGGGCAGCCCGGTTCCCTTTTTTGCACTTTTTTATTAATTCTTCTTCGGTCAAAAGTGTCGGTTGGATTACAAAGAGCGTACGCTGATCGAATAAGCAGCTTATTCGACAGGCACTTCCACTTCGAGGTATTGCGGTTCCCCGGCCTCATCCATCCCCGTGAAGAAGCGGAAAAGGTAGGGTTGATTATACAGGCAAATGAATTGGAAGCTCGTCTCGACCTCTTGGAGGGCTTGCGTACAGGCCCTGTCATCGACTTCGATGCCAATGGCTACCACCCGCCGGGTGGTATAGCTCTCCGAAATGATGTCGAACCCTTCAAAGGAAGTGCACCCATTGGGCACCTGATAGGTAACCCGGACCTCGTAGGTCTCGTTGAGCCGGAACGCTTCCGGCAGTTGGGCGTCTACAATGTTGAGCGTTACGAAATGGTAGTTTACCTCGTCATCGTTCACATCGCACCCAAAACTCAGGAGCAAGAGCACAAAAACGGAAAAACCTCTGATCAGTTTCATATCGGCATCGGTTTAGTCGTTACCATAAGATGCCATCCACCGCCAAAGGTTGCTTAAAAACCTTATGAAACTGGGGTCTTATGCCCCAAGGGCCGCGATAGCTTCCTTGATTTTCCCCTCGAGCTCATCGAGGAGTTCCGGGTTGTCCAGCAGCAGCGCCTTTACTGCATCGCGTCCCTGACCGAGTTTGGTGTCGCCATAGCTGAACCAGGAACCACTCTTTTTTATGATTTCATAGTTCACACCCAGGTCGAGGATTTCCCCGATTTTGGAGATCCCTTCCCCGTACATAATGTCGAATTCAGCAGTTTTAAAGGGCGGGGCCACTTTGTTTTTGACCACCTTAACCCGGGTTTTGTTCCCCTGAACGTTTCCGTCTGTATCCTTGATCTGGGTAGATCGCCGGATGTCCAGTCGTACGGAGGAATAGAATTTCAAGGCATTACCCCCGGTAGTGGTTTCCGGGTTGCCGAACATGACCCCGATCTTTTCCCGCAGCTGGTTAATGAAGATAACCGTACAATGGGTTTTGCTTATGGACCCGGTGAGCTTCCTGAGGGCCTGGGACATCAGACGGGCATGAAGGCCCACTTTGGAATCCCCCATCTCCCCTTCAATCTCGCTTTTGGGAGTAAGGGCCGCTACGGAATCTATGATCACAATGTCAATGGCACCGGAGCGGATGAGGTTATCGGCTATCTCCAAGGCCTGTTCCCCGTGGTCGGGTTGGGAAATAATCAGGTTGTCGATATCCACACCCAGTTTCTGGGCATAGAAACGGTCGAAGGCGTGCTCGGCATCGATGAAGGCGGCAATACCGCCGGCTTTCTGAGCTTCCGCAATGGCATGGAGGGTGAGGGTGGTTTTCCCGGAAGATTCCGGCCCGTAGATTTCAATGACCCGGCCCCGCGGGTACCCGCCAACGCCCAGAGCAATATCCAGCCCAAGGGACCCGGAGGGAATCACTTCCACATCCTGAACCACATCGTCCCCCAGTTTCATAACGGCGCCCTTGCCGTAGGTTTTGTCGAGTTTGTCCAGGGTGAGTTTCAGGGCTTTAAGTTTCGCGTCTTTTTCGCTGCTCATCGGTGTACCGGCTTTAAATTAGGAAGGCTAAATTACCATTTCTTTTGCTAGAATCACAATGGCCAAGCAACCTTTTGGCTGCAGTTGCATCTAACCATTGACATCCGTCAGAAAGGACGCAAGTATACGGTACTAAACCGCATTTTGATTTCACTAAATTGCTATGAAGGAGAAAGTTTAAGTGCGGTCCTTCGAGCCCCGATTCTCATATCGGGGCTCTTTTTTTGCCTGTATTCCAAAGCTTTGCATACATTTGCACCTCAATATTCTTTTGTCTAACACATTGGTATAGCATGCAACTGTACAATACGTTAAGCGCAAAGGAAAGGGAAGCCCTATTGGACGAGGCCGGGAAAGACCGGCTTACGATCTCTTTCTATCAGTATGCGCGCATCGGAAACCCTCAACTATTCAGAGACTACCTGTTTATTCACTGGGACGCACTGGACGTCCTGGGCCGGATTTATGTAGCCCGAGAGGGCATCAACGCCCAACTCTCCGTTCCGGCAGAGAATTTCCACGCCTTCAAGGCCCATCTGGACAGCATCACCTTCCTCAATGGGGTGCGGCTGAATATCGCGGTGGAACAGGACAACAAATCCTTCCTTAAACTCAAGGTCAAGGTGCGTCACAAGATTGTGGCGGATGGGCTTAACGACGATGCGTTTGATGTTACCAACAAGGGAATCCATGTCAACGCCGAACAATTCAATGCCCTGATAGAGGACCCCGATGCCATTGTGGTGGATATGCGGAACCACTACGAGAGTGAAATCGGGCATTTCGAGTCCGCCATCACCCCGGATGTGGATACCTTCCGGGATTCCCTCGACCAGATTGAGGAGGCCCTAAGCGATTTCAAGGAGACCAAGAAACTGGTCATGTACTGCACCGGCGGGATCCGCTGCGAAAAAGCAAGTGCCTACTACAAGCACAAAGGCTTTACCCAGGTGTACCAGCTGGAGGGCGGGATTATCGAGTATACCCGGCAGGTACGGGCCAAGGAACTGGAAAATAAATTCCGCGGCAAGAATTTCGTTTTCGACCGCCGCCGGGCCGAACGTATTTCGGACGAGGTCATAGCCCATTGCCACCAGTGCGGTAACCCCTGCGACACACACGTTAATTGCGCCAATGAAGGTTGCCACCTGTTGTTTATTCAGTGCGAGGATTGCGCCAGGGAAATGGACCACTGTTGTTCGGATGCCTGCAAAGAGGTTGTTGCCCTTCCGCAGGAAGAGCAGAAAAAGCTCCGCAAAGGCAAACAGAAGAGCAACCTGATTTTCAAAAAAGGGCGTTCTGAGGTGCTGAAGTTCAAGAAGGCCCCGGAGCAGCCGGTTGCCGGGCAGGTGCACTAGCCGTTCCCGTCAGGCCCCCGACTTCCTTTTTGGCACAGCGTCCTTGCAGTGCCGAAATTGTCCTATATTTACGGGAGAAATCAAGTATGAACCCAATTCCGGCCATTGTTACTGCAATTGGCTTGGAATCAACATATAAAGGATGGGGTGTAGCAGTTGTTCAACCGGTTCGGATGGACAGCCGCGCGGGTGTAGGAACAATGGAACCTGTGGTTCGGACGGATGCAACAAGCTCACCGTCTTCGACTGGCTTTCCAATATGTCCCTTCCCGCCGGACAACAGGCTTTCGACGCGGTTGAGGTCAGGTTTAAGAACAGCAGAAAGGAATTTTACCGGAATTCAGAGGGGCTTACCCTCTCCATAGGCGACGTGGTGGCCACCCAGGCCAAATCCGGTCACGATGTGGGCATTGTAACCCTAACCGGGGAGCTGGTTCGGGTGCAGATGCGCAGGAAAAAGGAATCCCCGGAAGCCAACCTTCCCAAGATTTATCGCAAAGCTACCCAACGGGATATCGACAAGTGGCAAAAGTGCCGCGGCCAGGAGGAGGAAATCAAGAAGCGCTCGCGCGAAATGGCGATTATCCTGGGCCTGGACATGAAGATTTCCGATGTGGAATTCCAGGGGGATGGCTCCAAGGCGACCTTCTATTATACGGCCGAAGACCGGGTGGATTTCCGCCAGCTCATCAAGGATATGGCCAAAGCCTTCGGTATCCGGATCGAAATGCGGCAGATAGGCTACCGGCAGGAAGCCCAAAGGCTGGGGGGCATAGGCTCCTGCGGACGGGAATTGTGCTGCTCTACCTGGCTTACAGATTTCCGCTCGGTGAGCACGGCTGCAGCCCGCTACCAGCAATTGGCCCTTAACCCCCAGAAACTCGCCGGGCAGTGCGGCAAGCTCAAGTGCTGCCTGAACTACGAACTGGACACCTACCTGGATGCTTTGAAGGACTTTCCGCCCACCGATACCCGGCTACATACCGAAAAAGGGGTGGCCTTCTGCCAGAAAAGCGATATTTTCAAAGGGGTACTTTGGTTCTCCTACAAGGATGACCCCAGCAACTGGCATACCCTCACCAAGGAACAAGTCCTGGAAATCCTCGAAAAGAACGCTAAAAAGGAAAAGGTCAGCAGCCTGGAGGAAGTCGCCTCCCGTAACTTCCAGCAGGACGACCTTACCTTCGAGAACCCGGTAGGCCAGGACAGCCTCACCCGGTTCGACCGGCCAAAGAAGGGCCGACGCCGCAACAAAAACCGAAACAAGCGGAAAAACCGCTCCAAAGGAAGAGTAAACAATGGGTAGGCTACTGACAGGATTCTTTATTGTACTGATCGGTATGGGCTGCACGAAGGGTGTCGAATATGCCCAGTACCAGAGCACGGATTCGGGCAGCTGGCACCGGGACCAAATAATGGAATTCCAGTTTGAACCCGCAGATACCCTGGCACATTACAGCGCCTTTATCCTGTTGCGCAACGACAATGCCTACCCCTACAGCAACCTGTTTCTCATTGCTGAACGCACCGGCCCGGACGGAGAGTCCCAGCGCGACACCCTGGAATACGAAATGGCGGATCCTGCCGGGAACTGGATGGGTTCCGGCACCGGGAGCGTGGTGGAAAACAAATTGGGATATATCAAAGACGTCGTTTTTCCCGTTAATGGCGTATATACGGTACGCATTTCCCACGCCATGAGGCGAAATGGCAGCGTGGAAGGTTTGGAAACCCTCCCGGGCGTACTCGATGTGGGGCTGCAACTGGAATTGAATCAAGAGTAATTCTATGGCAAAGCGAACCGTCAAGAAAAAACAAAAGACCTCATTCTGGCCGTTTATCAAGTGGTTCTGGATCCTGTTTGCCACAGGGGTCCTGTTGCTTGCAGCCGTTTTCCTCCTGGCCTCCTGGGGTGCCTTTGGCGAAATGCCCACCTTCGAGCGCCTGGAGAACCCCCAAACCAACCTGGCCACTGAAATCCTGGCCTCGGACGGTAAAACCCTTGGGAAAATATACCTGGAAGAAAACCGGACGGACGTCCCCTTTGGCGAATTGCCGGAGAACCTGGTCAATGCGCTTATCGCCACCGAAGACGCGCGCTATTACGAACACTCGGGTATCGATGCACGGGGCACCCTGCGGGCCTTTGTTTTTTTGGGCCAGCGCGGTGGAGCCAGTACCATTTCCCAACAGTTGGCACGGCAACTTTTTGTGGGGGTGCGTTCGCGCAACCTGATGGAAGCCGTCACCCAAAAGATCAAGGAATGGGTCATTGCTACCCGCCTGGAAAGGAACTACACCAAGGACGAGATCATTGCCATGTACCTGAACATTTACGATTTTGGGCACAACGCGGACGGCATCCGCTCCGCGGCCCGGATCTATTTCGGGAAGGAACCGCGCGACCTCAAGACAGAGGAATCTGCCGTTTTGGTGGGGATGCTTAAAAACTCCTCCCTCTACAACCCGCTCAGACGGGAAGAACTCGTTTTGAACCGGCGCAACACCGTCCTAGCCCAGATGGAGAAGTACGGCTACCTCACCACGGCAGACCGTGACTCCCTTACGGCCCTGGATATGGACATCAACTACAACCCGGAAACCCACAGCCAGGGCCCGGCCCCTTATTTCCGGATGTACCTGCAGGGCTGGCTCAAGGATTGGATCGAGAAGAACCCCAAACCGGCCCTGGAAGGGGAACGGGACAAGTGGAACATCTACCTGGATGGGCTTAAGGTATATACCACCATCGATTCCCGCATGCAGGCCAACGCCGAAGCCGCCGTTTACGAGCACATGAAACGCCTGCAGGCGGAGTTTTTCGTCCAGAATACCCCGGAACGAAACCCTACGACCCCTTTCCTGGAATTGGAATCTGAGGAAATCCGTACCATCATGGAGCGGGCCATGAAGAACTCCGAGCGCTGGCGGGTAATGAAGCGGGACGGCTACTCCGAAGAGGAAATCCGCAGTTCCTTCAACCAGAAAACCGAGATGACCGTCTTCGACTGGACGGCCGCTCCTACGTACGAGAAGGACACGGTCATGACCCCCATGGACTCCATCCGTTACTACAAGACCTTCCTGCGGGCGGCCATGATGTCCATGGAGCCCCAGACCGGCCATGTAAAGGCCTGGGTGGGCGGGATCAACTACCGCCATTTTCAGTACGACAACGTCATCCAGGGCGCCCGCCAGGCAGGCTCCACCTTTAAGCCTTTCGTCTATGCGGCCGCCATTGACCAGTTGCGCCGCTCCCCCTGCGACGAATTGCCGGATACCCAATACTGCATCGAGGCCGAAAAGCACGGCAACCCGGAACCCTGGTGCCCCAAGAACTCCGATGGGAAGTATTCCGGTAAAAGCTATACCCTCAAGGCAGCCCTGGCCAATTCGGTGAACACCGTTACGGCCCAGCTGATAGATGAGGTAGGGCCCAAGCCCGTTGTGTCCATTGTGAAAAACCTGGGGCTGACCCGGGAAATCCCGGAAGTACCCTCCATAGCCTTGGGTACCCCGGACTTCAACGTCTATGAGATGGTAGGCGCCTACGGGGCCTTTGCCAACCAGGGCGTGTATGTTAAACCGGTCATGGTTACCCGGATCGAGGACCGCAATGGGACCGTGCTCTATGAATACACCCCGGAGACCAAGGACGTCCTGAGCCAGGATGTGGCCTATGCCATGGTGGACCTCCTTAAAGGGGTTACCGAGGGCGGGTCCGGTACCCGGTTGCGCCATTCCTTCAATGTGAACAACACCGTTTACAAGGAGATCATTACCGGGTATCCCTATTCCTTTGAAAACCCCATCGCCGGAAAAACCGGGACGACCCAGAACCAGAGTGACGGGTGGTTTATCGGAATGGTGCCCAACCTGGTAACCGGGGTTTGGGTAGGCGGGGAGGACCGCGCCACCCACTTCCGCAGTATCCTCTACGGACAGGGCGCTTCCATGGCCCTTCCCATCTGGGGCCTCTACATGAAGGCCAATTACGCCAACCCGGACCTGGAGGTCTCTACGGAGGACTTCGAAGCCCCTGAGGAACTCAGTATCCGGGTGGATTGCAACAAGCCCGTGGAGGAGGAAGAGGAAATCGACGACCTGGAAGACGATTTGGACGATATCGATTTTTAAATCCGATTCCGGCTTCGTAACTTCAGGGAAGCAACACCAATATGATACGGAAAACAGTAGCTAATGCACGGGAAGCCCTGCAAGGGGTGTCCGACGGGATGACCCTTATGTTAGGGGGCTTCGGGCTTTGCGGCATTCCCGAAAACGCCATTTCCGAACTGGTGCGGCTCGGAGTCCGGGACCTCACCTGCATCAGCAATAACGCCGGGGTAGACGACTTTGGCCTGGGCCTGTTGTTGCAGCAACGGCAGGTCCGGCATATGATTTCCTCCTATGTGGGGGAAAACGACGAATTTGAGAGGCAGATGCTCAGCGGCGAGCTGCAGGTGACCCTGACCCCCCAGGGGACTTTAGCCGAAAAATGCCGTGCCGCCCAGGCCGGGATCCCGGCATTCTTCACCCCGGCCGGGTATGGGACCGAGGTAGCCGAAGGCAAGGAAACCCGGGAGTTCAACGGCAAGATGTACGTGATGGAGGAGGCCTTCAAGGCCGATTTCTCTTTTGTTAAGGCGTGGAAGGGGGACGAGGCCGGAAACCTCATTTTCAAGGGGACTGCCCGGAACTTTAACCCCTGTATGTGCGGGGCGGCGAAGGTTACCGTGGCCGAGGTGGAAGAACTACTCCCGGCAGGAGCCCTGGACCCCAACCAAATCCACATCCCCGGGATTTTTATCCAACGGATCTTCCAGGGGGATGGATATGAGAAAAGGATTGAGCAGCGGACGGTGCGCCAGAGAACTTAATGTGCAAATGTGCAAATGTGCAAATGTGCTAATTAGTATCGATCTGCGCCATGAAGGTGATGGGAAGTTGCATTATGTTATTACATCTTAAGGGGCTAATGGCTTTGATGTTCTATGAGCTCCCGGAATCAGAATGTGATCGTTGAAAAGGTTTTCAAATTTTCTTTGGAATTAATTCCGTTTACAGAAGCTCTTAGAAATGCCGGCAAGTATGAGATGAGCGTTCAATTATTCAAAAGCGGCACATCTATCGGGGCCAATGTTTTTGAATCTCAGAGCGCAGAGAGTAAGCAGGACTTCATCCACAAATTGAAAATAGCATCTAAGGAAAGCGAAGAAACAAAGTATTGGCTAAAGTTATGTGCTGCTTTAAAGGCCTACCCTAAACCAAACAAAGATTTATTATCCGAGTTGATCGAAATACAAAAAATCCTGGCAAGTATTATAAGTACCAGTAAACGGAATTGAACCTATAGAATTAGCACATTAGCACATTTTCACATTAGCAAATTCAAACCATGCTCGATAAAAACGGAATCGCCAAACGCATCGCCAAGGAAGTCCAGGACGGATATTACGTAAACCTGGGTATTGGGATTCCCACCCTGGTAGCCAATTTCGTGCGGGACGATATTTCGGTGGAATTCCAGAGCGAAAACGGGGTGCTCGGCATGGGGCCCTTCCCCTGGGAGGGAGAGGAGGACCCGGACCTGATCAATGCAGGCAAACAAACCATTACAACTTTGCCCGGGGCTTCCTTTTTCGATTCCGCCTTAAGTTTTTCCATGATCCGGGGAAGGCATGTAGACCTTACCATTTTAGGGGCTATGGAGGTGGCCGATAACGGGGACATCGCCAACTGGAAAATCCCCGGGAAGATGGTCAAGGGGATGGGCGGTGCTATGGATCTGGTAGCTTCTGCGGAAAATATCATCGTTGCCATGATGCACACCAACAAGGCCGGGGAGTCCAAACTGCTGAGCCGGTGTACCCTGCCCCTTACCGGGGTGGGATGCGTCAAAAAAATAGTGACCAATCTGGCTGTACTTGAGGTAACCCCTGAAGGCTTCCTGCTCCTGGAGCGGGCACCCGGAGTATCGGTTGCGGCCATTCAGGAGGCCACCGAAGGCCGGCTGGTGGTGCCGGATTCCGTGCCGGAAATGGCGCTTTGATCCCAAAGCCCTGACATCCGTTCGTCGATGTCGCAAAAAACATCCGGGGTTTGACCACAAAAGCCCTGGAATTCACAACATTCCTCAGGTTTTTTCCCTTGTGCTTTCTATATTAGGGCGACGGTTTCAGACCGCAGTTTTCGAACATCCCACAAACCAAATCGAGCTATGGAATCGCAAGTGAATCAAATGCCGAAGCAAAAGGAAGTCCAGGTCTACCACAACGACTTTATCAGTGGTATGCTTCGCCTGGCAAAGAAATTGTTTATGCTTTAGTCGTTTACATGTCTTAGGAGGCCCCTCCCCGGAGGGGCTTTTTTTATGCCCGTATTTCATTGTTCCCTACCTTTAGGCTATGGAGCAACCCCCCAGCCTCAGAAGGTGCGAGCCCGAAGCCGTAGATTCGCTACGGGAGCTTTCCATCGAGACCTTTACCGATGCCTTCGCCGCAGATAATGATCCGCAGGATTTTGACGCCTACCTCGAAAAGGCCTTTAATACCCAACAATTGAGCGCCGAATTAGCGCGTCCCGGTATGCGCTTTTATTTCCTTATGGTAGGGGAGGCCCTGGCGGGCTATTTCAAGATCAATACCGGGAAGGACCAGACCGAACTCCAGGAAGCGAGCGGGATGGAATTGGAGCGGATTTACGTGCGCACCCGATTCCAGGGCAGGGGCCTGGGCGCCTGGATGCTGCAGCAGGTAAAGCAGATGGCCAAAGGGGAGGGTAAGGCCTACCTCTGGCTGGGTGTCTGGGAAAAAAACACCCGGGCCATTGCGTTTTACCGCAGCCATGGTTTTGTTATTTTTGATAAGCATCCCTACTATATCGGCTCGGACCGGCAGATGGACTGGATGATGCGACTGGACCTCTAACCCCCAAAACCCAACCCTATGAGAACACGCATACTGGCTTTGTTTTGCCTTGCCCTCCTCAGCACTTCCGGCCTGTTGGCCCAAAATTGGTATTACCCGTCTTTCGGGGCCGCCTGGGAAACCCGGGCCCCCGAAACCTATGGCTGGGATGCAGAGGCCCTGCAAGAAGCCGTTGCTTTTGCCGAAGGGAATGAATACACCGGGTCCAGGGACCTCAGGCAGGCCATCCTGGAAGGTTTCAGGCGGGAGCCCTACCATGAAATCCTCGGCCCGGTCAAGAAACGGGGCGGCCCTGCCGGCATGATCCTTAAAAACGGGTACCTGGTGGCCTCCTGGGGAGACACCCGACGGGTCGATATGACCTTCAGTGTAACCAAGAGCTTCCTCTCCACCGTTGCCGGCCTCGCTGTAGACCGGGGGATGATCCCCGGTACGGATTCCAGGGTGGGGGAAACCATCTGGGACGGCACCTTTGAGGGGGAGCACAACGGGAAGATCACCTGGGCACACCTGTTGCAGCAGAACTCCGATTGGTCCGGTACCCTCTGGGGCCTGCACGATTGGGCGGACCGCCCACCCAACGAAGGGGGGATAGACGACTGGCGCAACCGGAAACTTATAGAACCCGGGACCGTTATGGAGTACAACGATGTTCGGGTCAACGTGCTGGCCTACTCGCTCACCCACTTGTGGCGGGCCCCATTACCGGCAGTTCTGAAATCCGATATCATGGACCCCATTGGGGCGTCCACCACCTGGAGGTGGTATGGCTATGACCATGCCTGGACGGTTATCGACGGCTACAAGGTCCAGTCGGTTACCGGAGGCGGGCATTCCGGGGCCGGGATTTTTATCAGTGCAGAGGACATGGCGCGTTTCGGGCTGTTGTTTCTTTCCAACGGGAAATGGGACGGGAAGGAATTGCTCAGCGAGGCGTGGATCCGGGAGGCTACCACCCCGTCTGCCCCCAACCCGAATTACGGGCACATGTGGTGGCTTAACCAGGCCGGACCCCGGCAATGGGAAGGCGTGCCCGAGAGTGTCTATTATGCCGCCGGTTTTGGCGGGAATTTCATTGTGGTAGCCCCCGAGCAGGACGTGGTCATGGTGCTGCGGTGGCTGGAGCCGTCCCAGATCGGGTCTTTTGTAGCGCAGGTCTTTGACGCCATGCGCTAGAGGTTCCTCAGGATTGCCGCCGCCTTTTCCAGGGTCTCCCCGGATTTGGCGAAGCAAAAGCGCAGTTGGCGGTGGTCTTCCCGGTTGAGGTTGAACACCGAGATGGGGATGGCTGCAACCCCGTGTTCCCGGGCCAGCCTTCGCGCAAATACCGTATCGGGTTCATCTGAAATCCCACTGTACTCCAGGAGTTGGAAATACGTGCCTGCCGCGGGTCGGAACCGGAACCTCGAGCCTTCCAGGGCCTGCAGAAAGGCATCCCTTTTTTCCTGGAAAAAAGCACCCAGGTTCAGGTAGCGCTGCGGGTCTTCCATATAACGGTATACGGCCCGCTGGGCCGGGTGGTTCACCGAGAAGACAATGTACTCGTGGAGCTTGCGGAATTCCCGCATCAGCGGTTCCGGGGCCATGCAATAACCCAATTTCCAGCCGGTAACGTGGAAGGTTTTCCCGAAGGAAGCACAGATAAAGCTCCGGTCCTTCAGACCTGGGAATTTGCAAAAGCTCTGGTGCTCTTGCCCGTCAAAAACCAGGTGCTCGTAGGCCTCGTCGCTTAAGACCAGGATCTCGGTAGGGGCCAGCAATTCTTCCAGGCGTTTCAGGTCCGCTTCCCCCAGGACGGTCCCGCTGGGGTTGTGGGGGCTGTTGAGGATCAGCATCCTTGTACGCGGCCCGATGGCCTCTTGCAGCCCCTCCCAATCGATGCGGAACTGCGGTCCCTGGAGTTGCAGGAGAACCGGTACCCCGCCATGGGCCTTTACGGCCGGCTCGTAACAGTCGTAGGCCGGTTTAAAGACGATGACCTCGTCCCCTTCCCGAATGGTGGCTGCAATGGCCGTAAAAATGGCCTGGGTGGCCCCGTTGGTTAGGGTAATTTCCGTTTCGGGGTCATAATGGGCCCCATAGAGGTCCCGTGTCTTGGCTGCGATGGCTTCCCGCAGGGAAAACAACCCGGCCATGGGGGCATACTGGTTATGGCCCTCCTGCAGGGCTTCCTGCATGAGGCGGACCAGCTCCGGGTCCGTGCCGAAATCCGGGTAGCCCTGTGCCAGGTTGATGGCCCCGGTCTGTCGGGCTACCTGGTTCATGGTATCGAAAATGGAAGGTTCCCACTGTGGGAGTTTAGACGCAATAGGGGGTATCACAGGCCGATGACTTTCCTATAAAAATAAGAAACCCCCACCGATTCCGGCAGGGGTTTATCTATTATATAAAGCGGTCTTAGCCCTTGGTGGCAGCCATGAGGTACTCCCGGTTCATCCGGGCGATGTTCTCCAGGGAAATCCCCTTGGGACATTCAATCTCACAGGCCCCGGTATTGGTACAGTTCCCAAAACCTTCCAGGTCCATCTGGCGGACCATATTCAGTACCCGCTCGGTGGCCTCCACGCGGCCCTGGGGCAACAGGGCAAACTGGGATACCTTGGCCGAGGTAAAGAGCATGGCACTGGCGTTTTTACAGGCCGCCACACAAGCCCCGCAACCAATACAGGCAGCGGCATTGAAGGCATCGTCTGCGGCCTCTTTCTCAATAGGGATGGCGTTGGCGTCCACGGTGTTCCCGGAGGTGTTCACCGAGATATACCCACCGGCCTGCTGGATGCGGTCGAAGGACGACCGGTCTACCATCAGGTCCTTGATCACCGGGAAAGCTGTTGCCCGGAAGGGTTCTATGACAATGGTGTCGCCGTCGCTGAATTTGCGCATGTGCAGCTGGCAGGTGGTGATCAGGCGGTCCGGCCCGTGGGGCTCCCCGTTGATCATCAGGGAGCAGCTCCCGCAGATCCCTTCCCGGCAGTCGTGGTCGAAAACTACGGGGTCTTCGCCTTTTTCCACCAATTGCATATTCAGTACGTCCAGCATTTCCAGAAAGGACATGTCCCCCTCAACCCCGTCGATGGGGTACTCTACCATTTTGCCCGGGGACTTTGCATCCTTCTGGCGCCAAATTTTAAGTAAAAGCTTCATAGGCTTTATTATTTGTAGCTTCTGGTTTTCAGTTCAATGTTTTCGAATTTCAGGTCTTCCTTGTGCAGCACGGCATCTTTGGGTTCCCCCTTGTATTCCCACGCCGCTACGTAGGTGAAATTCTCGTCGTCCCGGAGCGCTTCGCCCTCGGGGGTCTGGTATTCCTCCCGGAAGTGCCCGCCGCAGGATTCATTGCGGTGCAGGGCGTCCTTGGCAAAGAGCTCCCCGAGTTCGAGGAAATCGGCCACGCGACCGGCCTTCTCGAGTTCCGGGTTCATTTCGTCCATGCCCCCAGGGATGGAGACCTCGCGGTAGAACTCCTCGCGCAGCTGGGCAATCTCTTCGATAGCTTCCTTCAGCTCTTTTTCGTTCCGGGACATCCCGCACTTGTTCCACATGATCTTCCCGAGCTTTTTGTGGAAGTAGTCTACCGGTTTGGAGCCTTTATTGTTGACGAGTTTCTCCATCCGCTCCCGCACTTCCGCTTCAGCTTTGTCGAAAGCTTCGCTGTCTGTGGGGATGGGTCCGGTACGGATATCGTCGGCCAGGTAATCCCCAATGGTATAGGGCAGGACAAAGTAGCCATCGGCCAGCCCCTGCATCAGGGCTGAGGCTCCCAGGCGGTTGGCCCCGTGGTCGGAGAAATTGGCTTCCCCGGCGCAGTAGCAGCCCGGGATGGTGGTTTGCAGGTTGTAGTCTACCCAGAGCCCGCCCATGGTGTAGTGGACGGCGGGGTAAATCATCATCGGGGTCTTATACGGGTTCTCGTCTACGATTTTCTCGTACATCTGGAACAGGTTGCCGTATTTGGCGGCGACTACCTCTTCGCCTAGGCGGGTGATGGTTTCCGCATCGGCATCCTTCATCCCGGAGGTGAGGGCTTTCTCTTTCCCGTAGCGCTGGATGGCAGCGGCAAAGTCCAGGTATACGGCCTCCCCTGTCTTGTTCACCCCAAAGCCGGCATCGCAACGCTCTTTGGCTGCGCGGGAGGCAACATCCCGGGGAACCAGGTTCCCGAAGGCCGGGTAGCGCCGCTCCAGGTAGTAATCGCGGTCTTCTTCGGCCAGCTGGGTGGGTTTGAGTTTCCCTTCCCGTATGGCTTTGGCGTCCTCCAGTTTTTTGGGCACCCAGATCCGGCCGTCATTCCGGAGGGATTCGGACATCAGGGTGAGTTTGGACTGGTGTTCTCCGGAAACCGGGATACAGGTGGGGTGGATTTGCGTAAAGCAGGGGTTGGCGAAGAACGCGCCGCGGCGGTGGGCCCGCCAGGCTGCAGTCACATTGCTTCCCATGGCGTTGGTGGAGAGGAAAAATACGTTTCCATACCCCCCGGTGGCCAGGATTACCGCATGAGCGGAATGCCTTTCGATTTCCCCGGTAACCAGGTCGCGGGCAATAATCCCGCGCGCCTTGCCGTCTACCAGTACCAGGTCCAGCATTTCATGCCGGTTGTAGGCTTTGATTTTCCCCCGGTTGATCTGCCGGTTCATGGCCGCATAGGCACCCAGCAGGAGCTGTTGCCCGGTTTGCCCCTTGGCGTAGAAGGTACGGGATACCAGTACCCCCCCGAAAGAGCGGTTGTCCAGCAGCCCTCCGTATTCGCGGGCGAAGGGCACCCCCTGGGCCACACACTGGTCGATGATATTCACAGACTCCTCGGCCAGGCGGTACACGTTGGCTTCGCGGGAGCGGTAGTCACCCCCTTTTACGGTGTCGTAGAACAGCCGGTAAGGGCTGTCTCCATCCCCCTGATAGTTCTTGGCGGCATTGATTCCCCCCTGGGCAGCAATACTGTGCGCCCGCCGTGGGGAGTCCTGGTAGCAGAAGGTTTTCACATTGTACCCCAGTTCGGCCAGGGTTGCCGCAGCCGATCCTCCGGCAAGCCCGGTGCCGACTACGATAATGTCGATGTTCCGCTTGTTGGCAGGGCTCACCAGGTTGATGTCGTTTTTATGCTTGGTCCATTTCTCGGCCAGCGGGCCGGAGGGGACCTTAGAATCCAGGATTCCCATAATTAATGCGTTATCGGATTAAAATGATGGTAGAGGGCGATAAAAATAAAGAGCAACGGCACCACGATGGCGTAGAGCCGGGTGAAGTTGCGGATGCCCGGGCTGTATTTGTTGTTCAGTCCCATGGACTGGAACGAGGAGGCAAACCCATGCCAGAGGTGCAGGGCCAGCAGCACAAAGGAAACCACGTAGATGGCGGTCCGCCAGAACGGCTCGAATTTTTCGACGGTTTCCGCATAGTAGCGGGTGGGGTCCTGCGGGTTGGCTTCCACGTACTTGTAGGCGATTTCATGCACCCAGAAATCGTAGAAGTGGAGCCCCAGGAAGGCCAGGATCACTAAGCCGGAGATAATCATGTTCCGGGATACCCAGGGCGCGTTGGCGCTGCCCTTGTACTGCACGTACTTCACGGCCCGCGCCTTGCTGTTGCGCACCTCCAGGACAAAGCCCATCACAAAGTGCACAATGACCCCGGCAATGAGGATGGGTTGCATGATAAACTGCACGATTCCATTGTAGCCCATAAAATGGGACATGGTATTGAAGGTGTCCGGGCTCACCACCGAGGTAAAGTTGATGGTGACGTGAAGCAAAAGGAAGAGCACCAGGAAAAGCCCGGAAAGGGCCATCACGACCTTTCGGGCAATAGATGAGGATGCGAATCCGCTCATAAGGAGTTGGTTTATTTTAAAGCCCTACAAAAATACGTGCTGAACGGCGTTTTAACAAACTTTCGGCCGGGGGCTGCCCACATTTAGAACGGTTTTAAGAATTCTACCTGCGCAGTGGCTGCCATCGGTTAGGGGATTCCCCGATTTTCCACGATATTGGGGGCCAGAACCCGGCCCATGAAATCGCTCGACATCGGTATCCTTTCGGTAAGCCTTTCGGTGTATTCCACCCAGCGCCTGGTGGAAGAGGCCCGAAAGCGCGGCCACTATGCCGAACAGGTAGACCATTCGCGCTGTTCCGTCCTTTTGGGATGGGAAGGGGCGGGTATCCTGTACGAGGGGGAGGATATCTCCCGGTCCTTCGACCTGGTGATCCCGCGCATCGGGGCCAAGCTCACCCGGCATGGGGCGGCGGTGGTCAAGCAGTTCGAGAACCACGGGGTTTTCAGCACGGCCCGTTCCCTGGGGATCGCCCGGGCCCGCAACAAGGCCCGGACCCTGCAAATCATGGCCCGCAAGGGCATCCCCATCCCCAAAACACTGTTTTCCATCGATCCCGAAACCATTGCAGACCAGCTGGAGTTGCTGGGCGGACCGCCTGTGGTGGTCAAGCTGCAGGAAGGCACCCAGGGTCTGGGCGTCATCCTGGCCGAGTCCCAGGCGTCCGCCCGGTCCCTGATCGATACCTTCTATAAAATGGACGCCGGCATCCTGGTCCAGGAATTCATCCGGGAGGCGGCGGGCGAAGACATCCGTATCCTGGTGGTAGGCAACCGGGTGGTGGCTGCTATGAAACGGCAGGGCGTGGAAGGGGATTTTCGGGCCAACGTCCACCGGGGCGGGACGGCCCAGGCCGTATCCCTCAGCCCGAAGGAGGAAGCCATTGCCCTGGAGGCGGCCCGCCACCTGAGCCTGGGGGTTGCCGGGGTGGACCTGATCCGGTCGCAAACCGGCCCAAAACTCCTGGAGGTCAATGCCTCCCCCGGGCTACAGGGCATTGAAGCCGCCACAGGGGTCAATGTGGCGGAAGCCATCATCAAATACGCGGAGGAACATGCCCACAGAAAAAGGAAATAACACCC
Source organism: Robiginitalea sediminis (assembly GCF_002198115.1). Classification (GTDB taxonomy): domain Bacteria; phylum Bacteroidota; class Bacteroidia; order Flavobacteriales; family Flavobacteriaceae; genus Robiginitalea; species Robiginitalea sediminis. The sequence goes on from NZ_NGNR01000001.1 coordinate 648,607, forward strand.
TGGAAATATCCGGGACCCCCATCCTTCCCGGGGAACGCAAGCGTGTGGAAATCCCCATCGGGCGCCTGCCCACCGGGACCCTTATCGACATCCCGGTATACGTCTTCAATGCCGAAAACCCCGGGCCGGTCCTGCTGGTTCAGGCCGGGTTGCACGGCGATGAAATCAACGGGGTGGAGGTGGTACGCCGGATGCTCCAGAAAAACCTGTTCCGGGTGACCCGGGGTGCGGTTATGGCCGTCCCGGTACTGAACATCTACGGGTTTATCCATTTTTCCCGGGACATGCCAGACGGCAAAGACGTCAACCGGAGTTTCCCGGGAAGTGAAAAGGGCTCCCTGGCCAAACGGATGGCTTACCACTACCAGGAGCAGGTCATGCGGCAGATGGACCTGGCTGTGGACCTGCACACGGGCGGGGCCCAGCGCAGCAATTACCCCCAGGTCCGCTATACGCCCGGGGACCCGCAGAGCCAAAGCCTGGCAGAAGCTTTTGGCGCCCCCCTGTATTTCGGGTCCAAGCTCATACGGGGGTCCTTCCGCAAGGCGGCCCACGACATGGGGAAACCCACCATTATCTATGAGGCCGGGGAGAGCAAGCGCTTCGACGAGCAGGCCATCCGGGAAGGCGTACAGGGCATCCTCCAGCTCATGCGGCACCTGGAGATGATCCATGCTGTACCCGCGCTCTATGCTGAGCGATACCCCTCGGTCCACGTGGCGCAACGGCGGTGGCTGCGCTCCCCTATGGCGGGGATGTTCATCCCCGAGGTGATTAACGGCAGCCAGGTTTCCAAAGGCGCCACCCTGGGGATGGTGACCGACACCTATGCCCAGCGGGAGAAAAAGATACGGGCCCCTTATGACGGGGTTATCCTTGCCTTAAACCACCAGGCGGTGGTCAACCAGGGCGATGCCTTGTTCCACATCGGGCATTCCTGAACATTTAGAAAATGAAGCGTCTAGCCCTTTCGCTGGCGGCGGAGCCGTTTCGGGCCGTACCAGAGCCAGAATCCGGTAATGGTAAACAGGACCAGGGCCAGGGACATCAGGGAGGTATATAGGAGTTTAAAAACCCCGCCCCACCCGAGTAGATCATCTACGTAGGAGCCGTCGTGCAGGTTTTCAAACAAATCGCTGTTGCGCTTGCCGGCATGGAGGATTTCCCCGCTGCCCCCATCGACCTGTATCCCGACAAACCCGGGGGTAAAGACCACTTTCAGCACGCCTTTGTCCGGGTCAGCTTCTAACCGGTCCAGGGCGTAGGCCTCTGCCGGATAGTGTTCGGTGTAATAGGCCTCGGCTGCCGCATAGAGTTTGTGCAGGGGCTTCCACTGGCGCAAGTCTGTTTGTGTTCCGGTACGGGTCTTGGGCAGGATGAGGTCCCCGGTGTTTTTCTTCCACCCCAGCAACCCGCCGGTTACCGCAATGGCAAAAAAGAAGATGAACAAAAGGGCCCCGGTCCACCGGTGGATTTTACGGAAGACCCGCAGCAGGTATGCCTGGCGCTGCCTGGAACCGGATGAACTCTTATTCGTTTTGGACATTGGGATCGATTGGGGCGGGAAGATCGAAAATCCCCCTGAAACCCGCTGCTAAAAATGTGTTAAACGCCGGGTTTGCTCACGAACCCAGGTCCCGCAACTGGATACCCAGGGCCCTCGTGGAGAGCCTGACTTCCCAGAAGGACAACACCAGGGACACCATCAGGAAGATCAGGCTGAGCCCGAACACCCCATTGGCCCACATCCGGAGTTCCACATAGATCAGGAACATGCTTACCGCCGCCAGCAGGAAACTGGCAATGGAGGTCGATTGCATGTCCTTGATGATCTGCAGGCGTCGGGTCAGGGATTGGATCTGCTGTTCCAGGGGGGTGGCCTGGGTTTGCCGGAACTCCCTGTGCAATTCGCGGATAAGGGCCGCGATGGCCAGGTAGCGGGCGTTGTAGGCCAGCATGCTCAGGGAAATGGCCGGGAACAGCAGGGCCGGGATGCTCAGGCTGAGTTCCATCTTATTCTATTTTGAAATCTGCGTGTTCCACAGCACTGCCCAGGGAGAGCTCCACCTGGTAGGCCCCTTTGGGCAAATAGGTCTTGCCGTTGTCCGCCTCTTCGAGCTTGGTTTTGTACTTTTTCAGGTATTCGGCCTGGCCACTTTTGGAGAAGGCCACATCGTAGGAGAGGATGTTGAAGCCCGGCTCTGCCTGCATCTGCGTCTCGCTGACCGTAATCCCATCCGCGGTTTTGACCCGGGCCGATACCGTGCCCCTGCTGCGGCTGTAGAAGGTGACGTCCAGGCCCGGGGTGTACGCCTCGCTCCAGGAAGACCATGACCTGCCCCAGCGACCCGAATGCCGCAGGTTCTCCAGGGCATAGACCCGGATGTCTTTGTCGAGGTCCTGGGCCGAGGTTTGCTGCAGGGCATTTACATCGGCCTTGTAGATACTCCTCCCGTGGGTGCCCACCAGCAGGTGCCCTGCCTGGGGTTGTACCACCAGGTCGTGGACCGCCACAGGGGGCATCCCGTTTTCCATGAGCTGCCAGCTTTTGCCCCGGTCCAGGGAGACATACAGGCCATTGTCTGTGCCGGCGTAGAGCAGGTTTTCATTTTTAGGGTCTTCCAGCACCACATTTACGGGCGAATGCGGGATGCCACCTGCAAGGGAGGACCAGGTTTTTCCATAGTCCTCGCTCACGTAGATGTAGGGGGTGAAATCGTCCCAGCGGTAACCGTTGAGCGCTGCGTACACCCGTTCCTTTTTATGGGCCGAAGCGACCACGCGGCTTACCCAGAGTTCCCCCGGAAAGCCATCGGAAATGCGCTCCCAGGACCCGCCCCCGTTCTGGCTTACATACACCAGGCCATCGTCCGAGCCGGTGTAGAGTAGACCAAACTGGAAGGGGGATTCCGAGAGGGTGGTAAGAGTGCCATAGGCCACATTCCCCTTTTTCCCGCCCCGGGTAAGGTCATCGGAAATGGCCGCCCATGTATCGCCCCGGTCCATGGAGCGGTGTAGTTTGTTGCCCCCCAGGTACAGGATGTCTGCATTGTGGGGCGAGAGCAGGATGGGGGTCTGCCAGTTAAAGCGGTAGGGGGCTTCCCCCAGGGTGTGCTTGGGCTGTATGGGCGTGCGTTTTTCCGTATCGCGCTCAATGCGGAAGTAATTCCCGAACTGGAACCCGGTGTAAACCACATTGGCGTTGCGGGGGTCCACTTCCACCTGCATCCCGTCGCCGCCCAACAGGCGCTTCCAGGGGTAATCTCCCGTATCGTGCCAGGCGCTGGATTCCTCGGCCGTGTGCGGGCCCTCCCAAACCCCGTTGTCCTGCAGGCCGCCGTATACGTGGTAGGGCTCCTGGTTGTCTACTTCTATGGCGTAGAACTGCCCCACTTCCGGGGCGTTGTTCTTGATCCAGTGCGCCCCGTAATCGTAGGTGATGTTGATCCCGCCGTCATTGCCGTTGATCAGGTGGCCGGGCTGGTCCGGGTTGATCCAGAGGGCATGGTGGTCCGAGTGCACGTTGTCCCCGTCTATGGCTTTAAAGGTCTTCCCCCCGTCTTTGGAATAGAGCTGGGGCACCCCGGCAATATAGATCTGGTCCTTGTCGTAGGCCGCCACCTCGATTTGCCCGAAGTAATATCCGTAGCTGTAGTACAGGTCGTCTATGTACCCCTCGTGCGTTTTGGCCCAGCTGCGCCCGCCGTCGTCAGAGCGATAGACTTCCGCCCCAATCACCGGGGTGTCGAACAGTAGGGAATTGGCGTCTTCCAGGTAGGTGGCCAGGTCGGCGGGTTTCACCTTGCCCGAGCGCACCATGTCTTTTACCCCTGTGGCCGAATACTCCCGGGGGAAGCGGTTGCTGCGCAGGTATTCCGCCAGCTTGCCGTTGTCCAGGTCCAGGAAGGCCTTATTGGACATCTTTTTAAACTCCTCCTTGGTGAGGCCTTCAGCGGCGTCACCCCCTTCCTTGGGGCGGCGATCCTGGTTGTCCAGCACGGCGTATACCGTATTGGCATCGAAGGCTGCCAGGCCAATCCGGCCTACCCCGGGCCCGGTCGGGAACCCGGAACCGGCCTCGCTGACGCGGTTCCAGGTAATGCCCCCGTCGATACTTTTATAAATGCCGGAGCCCTGTCCGTTCCCCGTAAAGTTCCATGCCTTGCGGTCCCGCTCCCAAACCGAGGCATAGAGGATATCCGGCCTTCCGGGCGCGGCTACCAGGTCTATCCCCCCGGTGTTGGCATCGATGTAGAGGGTGCGCTGCCAGGTCTGGCCCCCGTCCATGGTGCGGTATACCCCCCGCTCCTCATTCGGGGAATATAAGTGCCCGGCCACCGCTGCCACCACCACGTCCGGGTTATCCGGGTGGATTACGATCCGGCCGATGTGGTGGGAGTCCGGCAGGCCCATAAAGGACCAGGTCTTGCCGAGGTCGGTGCTTTTGTACATCCCGATGCCCGCATAGGAGGAGCGGGAGGCATTGTTCTCCCCCGTGCCGGCCCAAACTGTTCCGCTGGGCCAGTGTACCGTCACTGCCCCCAGGTTCTGGGTCGGGGTCTGGTCCATGACAGGGGTAAAACTCGTGCCGTTGTTTTGGGTGTGCCAGAGACCCCCGGAAGCGTAGGCTACAAAAAACTCCTCCGGCCTGTCCGGGTTCACGGCCAGGTCCACCACGCGGCCGCTCATGATGCTGGGGCCGATATTGGACAGGCGCAGGTTTTTAACCAGGGAGCGCCCGGCCATTTGAGCCTTCTCGTCCAGCGCTTTGCGGACGGTGCCGGCAGAGGTGGGCGGGGTCTGGGCCCAGAGCCCAGTGGTAAGGGCAAGGCTGAAAAGGGAAAGTAAAACGTGTTTCATGGGTATGGGTTTAAAGCCTGTTGAATTGCGCAATGCTCAGTATTTTCAGAAAAAGATTGCGCAGTTCCTTAAAATAGTGTTAATTTATTTCCGGTTTTAAAAACAACAAGACGTATGGAAGAGTATCTACCATTGATTATCCAGTTGATTTCCGGTGCCGTTGGCGGCAATGTAGCCGGAAAGATATTGAAAAATCTATCGTTGGGCACGCTTGGAAATTCCCTGGCCGGAATTGTCGGTGGGGGTGTAGGCGGCTGGCTCCTGGGCATGTTGGGCCTGGGCGGGGCAGACGCAGGCGCGATGGACGTTTCCGGTATCCTTGGGAGCGTTGCCGGCGGCGGCGTAGGCGGGGGCGCGGTAATGGCCGTGATCGGAGCCCTGAAAGGCGCATTTACACGTTGATATCTAACCAACCTACATACCTCCGGGGGCTTTTTAAGTCCCCTTTTTTTATGCCGAATCCCTACCTTTGAAGAAAGCATAATCCCATGAAATACGACCCCATCCCTTCGGACCTCTTTGTCCGCAACCGCCGCAAATTTGCCGAGCGCATGGTGCCCGGAAGCCTTGCCGTTTTCAACTCCAATGACATCTATCCCATTGGGGCAGACAGCACTATGCCCTTCCAGCAGGCCCCGGATATTTTCTACCTCAGCGGGGTGGACCAGGAGGAATCCATCCTGCTGCTGTTCCCGGGGGCGACCAACCCCAAACACCGGGAAGTCCTTTTTGTGAGGGAAACCAACGACCACATTGCCGTTTGGGAAGGGGCGAAACTCACCAAGGAAGAGGCCTTTGCCGTTTCCGGGATCCGGACCGTGTACTGGTTGCAGGACTTCGACAAGGTCTTCTTCGACCTGATGACCGAGGCGGAAACCATCTATTTCAACACCAACGAGCACTACCGCCAGGCCGTGGAGACCGAAACCCGGGAAGCGCGGTTTATCAAAAAGTGCAAACAGGAATACCCGGCCCACAGGGTGGCCAAGAGCAACCCGATTCTGCAGGAGATCCGGGGGGTGAAGGAGCCCGAAGAAATCGAGCAGCTTCGCACCGCCTGCGGGATTACTGAGAAGGGGTTCCGCCGCGTCCTGGGCTTTGTAAAACCCGGGGTTTGGGAATACGAAATTGAGGCGGAGTACCTCCATGAGTTTATCCGCAACCGCTCCAAAGGGTTTGCCTATACGCCCATTATCGCTTCGGGCAACAACGCCAACGTGCTCCACTATATCGAAAACAACCAACAATGCCAGGCGGGGGACCTTATCCTGATGGACGTGGGGGCGGAGTATGCGAATTATTCCAGCGACATGACCCGGACCATCCCCGTTAGCGGGCGGTTTACCGACCGTCAGAAACAAGTATACCAAGCGGTATTAAAGGTAAAGAACCTGGCCACTCAAATGCTGGTGCCCGGTACCCTCTGGGCGGAATACCACAAGGAAGTGGGCAAGATCATGACCTCCGAACTCCTGGACCTGGGCCTGCTGGACAAGGCAGACGTCCAGAACGAGGACCCGGAGTGGCCGGCCTATAAGAAATACTTCATGCACGGGACCAGCCACCACCTGGGCCTGGACACCCACGACTACGGGGCCTTGAAAACCCCGATGAAACCCAATATGGTTTTCACCGTGGAGCCGGGGATCTACATCCCGGCGGAAGGCTTCGGCATCCGCCTGGAAGACGACGTGGTGATCCAGGAAACCGGGGCGCCTGTAAACCTGATGGCGGATATACCCATTGAGGCGGAGGAGATTGAAACCCTGATGAATCAGGGTTAAATTCCAAATTCCAAAACCTAAATTCCAACTTTACCAACAAACTTGGAATTTGGAATTTGGTGCTTGTAAATTAAAAACCCCGGCTGAATAGCCGGGGTTTTTCGTGCGTAATTCAAAAAACAACTACTCTTCTATAAAGAGGTAGTTTAGGTTCAGGTCGTTAAAGGCCTTGTTGAAGGCGGCAATTTCTTCATCGACCATTTTGTCGAAGGCTTCCAGCTGGGTATTGATGGCTGCCGTAAGTTCGTTTTTAACCGCGATGTCCTGGGCTGTGGGCGGGAAGTCGTCCAGGCCTACCAGGGAGTTGAGGTGCCCCAGCTTGTTGGTCAGCCGGATCGGGAAGTTCAGCGGGTCCTGGTTGCTCCGGTTCTGGGTCTGGTACAGGGCCTTCTCGATTTCCCCGAAGCCTTCCTTCATGGCCTTGGCTTTCTCCACCAGCGCTTCGGTGGCGGTATTGTCCTTGTACTGCTTCATAAAGGCATCGAGCTGCTCGTTTACCTTGCGGATCTTTTCAATGGACTCGTGGGCCCGGTCTACCGTGGCATTGACATCCGTGATAAAATCGTGTTGCTTCTGCATGTCGGCTACGCTTACCTCTGCCCTGGGGTCCGGCAGGATTTTAAAGCGCTCGGACTGGGTCCCGGAAGCGGTGGTCAGGTGGACCTGGTAGTCCCCTGGGACCGCCTTGGGTCCATTCAGGTTGGCCCACCAGAGGATCATGCCGGGCAGGCGCCTGGCTTCCTTACCGCGGGTATCCCACACATGGGTGTTGCCACCTTTTTTAACGGACAGCTTCATGTCCTTGTCTTCGGCATAGGTGCTGAAATGGGCCAGGGTATCCGCGCCCTTGGTGTAGGTAAGCGCCACACTGTCCTTCTCGCTGAAATCCTTCAGGTAGAAGTGCGTCACCACCCCTGCCGGGTGGTTCTGCCCCTCCGTGAGGGAAGGGGTGCTGCGCGCCCCGCCTTTGGTGCGGTAGGCGTCCTTGGGCTGGTAGAGGACGGCATCGGCACTTCGGGTGGTGTTATCCAGTTGGTGAAGCACGGTTAAGTCGTCTATAATCCACAGGCTGCGCCCCTGGGTAGCCACAATCAGGTTGTTGTCCTTAATGGCCAGGTCTGTGATGGGCACAATGGGCAGGTTCAGCTGGAAGGGTTTCCAGGAAGCCCCGTCGTCGAAGGAAATGTACATGCCCGTCTCCGTACCGGCATAGAGCAGGCCCTTGCGTTTCGGGTCTTCCCGGACGACGCGGGTAAAGTGCTCCCCATCTATACCGTTCGTTATTTTTTGCCAGGTCTGCCCGTAATCCGTGGTTTTGTAGAGGTAGGGCTGGAAGTCCCCGAGCTTGTAGCGGGTGGCTGCCACATAGCAGGTGCCTTCGTCGAAGGCCGACGGTTCCACGCTGTTGATCATGCTCCACTCCGGCATCCCGGAAGGGGTCACATTTTCCCAGCTCTCCCCGCCGTTACGGGTCAGGTGGAGGAGGCCGTCATCGCTTCCCACCCACATGAGACCTTCGCGCAGCGGACTTTCATTGGCTGCAAAAATGGTACAGTAGTATTCTACCCCGGTGTTGTCCTGGGTGATGGGCCCGCCGCTGGAAACCAGTTTGTCGGGGTCGTTGCGGGTCAGGTCCGGGCTCAGCAGCTCCCAGCTCTGCCCTTCGTTCGTGCTCATGTGCACGTGGTTGGAGAAGGTGTAGAGCTTCTTGGGGTTGTGGCGGGAGAAAATAATGGGGAAGTTCCACTGGAAGCGGTACTTCATCCCCTCGGCCCCATACCCCATGGGGTTGTCCGGCCAGACGTTGATGGCGCGAACTGTCCCGGCATCGTGGTTTACCCGGGTGAGGAAGCCGCCGTAGCTGCCCCCGTATACGATGTCGTCGTTCTCCGGGTCTACGGCAATGTGGGCCGATTCGCCCCCTGCTGTTTCCTCCCAGTCCTCATCCCCAATACCATACCCGTCGGAGCGGTGGCGGATGCGCACCGTGGAGTTGTCCTGCTGGGCCACATAAATGCGGTAAGGGAAGGCGTTGTCTGTGGTTACCCGGTAAAACTGGGCCGTGGGCTGGTTGTAATAGGTGCTCCAGGTGGTGCCTCCGTCGTAGGAGATCTGGGCCCCGCCGTCGTCCCCGATAATCATGCGCTGGGGGTCTTCCGGGGCAATCCACAGGTCGTGGTGGTCGCCGTGGGGGGCGTTGAAGGTATCAAAGGTCTTGCCTCCGTCGGAGGATTTGTGGTACCGTACATTCAGTACGTACACCACATCTTCGTCCTGGGTGTCTGCATAGACCCGGGTGTAGTACCAGGCCCGCTGGCGCAGCTTGCGCTCGCTGTTGACCTGGGCCCAGGTTTTCCCGCCGTCTTCGGAGCGGTAAAGCCCGCCCTTGTCTTTATTTTCCACAATGGCCCATACGCGCTGGGGGTTTACGGGGGAAACCGTTACCCCTATAATCCCGAGGGTGCCTTCCGGGAAGCCTTTGTTTTTGGAGATCTCCGTCCAGGTCTCCCCGCTGTCCGTAGACTTCCAGAGGGCCGAACCCTCGCCCCCGCTGCTGAGGCTGTAGGGGGTGCGCTGTACCCTCCAGGTACTGGCGTAGAGGATGCGCGGGTTGGTAGGGTCGAAGGTAAGGTCTACCGCCCCGGCCTGGTCGTTTACATAGTGGACCTGCCGCCAGGTCTTGCCCCCGTCGGTACTTTTATAGATGCCCCGCTCCTGGGTGGGTTTGTAGATGTTCCCCAAAACGGCCGCAAAAACCGTATTGTGGTCGGTAGGGTGGACTTTGAGCCTGGGGATGTGGCGCGATTTTTCCAGCCCGGCCGCCTGCCAGGTTTTCCCGGCGTCCTCGCTTTTCCATACGCCATACCCGCTGGAGACGTTCCCCCGGACGGTCTTTTCACCCCCGCCCACGTAGATGACGTTGGGGTCGCTCTTGGCCACTTCCACGGCCCCGATGCTCCCGCCGAAATACCCGTCGGAGATGTTCTTCCAGGTTCGGCCCCCGTCCTGGGTGCGCCATACCCCGCCCCCGGTGGCGCCGAAGTAAAACAGGTTGGGTTGCCCGGGCACCCCGGTTACCGCAGCCGAACGCCCGCCCCGGAAGGGCCCTACCAGGCGGTATTCCAGGGAGGAATACAGGCTTTGGTCGAAGGTGTTGGTGGTTGTGTTTCGGTTGCGTCTCTGGCTTTCCCCGTTCCAGGGCAATAGGCCAATGAAAAGCAGGAGGAGTCCCGCCCTCAACATAGATGTTTTCATGTCAGCAGTAATTCGAATTAGTCAGCTGTTGAAGATACAAATAGTTTGGGTTTCCTACCGGGCCAAAAACGGCTAAACCCTATTTTGGTTGGGTTGCCTTCGGCCTGGAGACGGCATTCACCACAACTTTGGGGCGGCTTACCACAAAAATTATCAGGGCCGCCCCCATCCGTTTAGTTTTGAAATATGCAGCAGCGCGTCCAGACTCCTAATCGCACCCTGGTACCTGTACTGCTTTTGGCCACCTGCTTTTTCTGTGTTCAGGCCAGGAGCCAGAATGTAGCACCCGTTGCCCAGCCGGACACCTATTCGGCATGGTACAATTTGCCTTTGGCTGTTACCGCGGCCAACGGGGTACTGGCCAACGACACCGATGCCAACCCCGGGACTGTACTTACCGTGGGGACTACCCCGGTTTCAGGTCCTGCCAATGGCTCCCTGATGCTAAATTCAGACGGAAGTTTCACCTATACTCCGAATACCGGATACACCGGCTCCGACAGTTTTCAATACGAGGTTTGCGACGACGGAGCCCCCAGGCCGGTGGTCTCCCAATTCGATTTCGACACCCCCGCCCTGGAAACCGCTACCGTGGGCCCGGATGCTACCCGGGTGCATAACAATGCCGTCCAGACCGATTGCGGGATCCGCATTGGCAGCGGGGCTGGCGGAGGCGTGGGGATCGATGTCAGGGTGCCCAATACCGGGAATATTTTTGGCTTCAGCAGTTTCCGGGTTTCCTTCGAATACCGGGACCAGGAGAGCGTAGCCGATATCGTGACAGCAGACAATTTCAGGATCTACCACATTGGCGGGAATACCCTTGGGGTACAGGTGGAGGTCATAGACGGGGTTACCGGGACGCTTACCACCTACACCCAGAGCCTCGGGAACTTCCTGCCCGGCAGCAACCTCTACAGCGTGGAGTACGATGAACTTACGGGGGATGTAACCTACACCGCCAACGGCACCACCACCGTTTTCAATGTGGCCCCGCCCCGATCCCCCCTGGATGTTTCCCAGGCAGACGACATTACCATCGGCCGGTTTATGGACAACAGTGGCTCTTCCCTCCCCTCGCTGTGTTTTATTGCCTTTCAGGACACCAGCAAAATGTGCGCCACCGGTACCGTAACCCTCAACGTGGTGGCCTCCGTGATTACCAACCGCCGCATTACCTACCGGGTAAACCCCGATTAAGCAGGTCTTTTCCATTGCCTATCTTTAGGGCATGACACGCGAACGCAAACTCCAGATCGGTTTTATTGCCGGGGTTGTCCTTGTACTGCTTGGAACCCTGGACCCCTTGGAGGGCAGTATCCTTGTAGGGCTGGGCAGTGTGGTCCTGGCCGTGGTGACCCGCCTCTTCCGGGACCCCCATGCGCGGTATTACCGCATGGCCGCTATCCTGATCCTTGTTGGGGTTGCGGCGCTCTGGGCCCTCTCTGCCTTGGGAGGCTTCGGCGGGGAAAGCAGCCTGGGCTACGGGTGGTCCCTGCTGATTGCGCCCTATCCCGTGGGGTGGCTGATGCTGTTGGTGTTGTTTTATCTGAGGTTGTTTGTGAAGGGGAAGTAGGGGGGCGGTTCCTTTTAGGGGGCCCACCCGCCCGCCCAATTCCAAAATACCCCTGGCCCCTGCAACGGGCAAGCAGGGCCAAAACCCACCCTCAGGTTTTCCCTCCCGAATTCGTACCTTTTCCCTTCAAACCCGAACCGATGAAACGCATTACCGCCTTCCTGGTGCCAGCCTTCCTGCTGGCCAGCCTGCTCTCCTGCAAGACCGAACCCCAAACCCAGGCAGATACCACCCCTGCCCAGGTACAGCACCCCGCTTCCCAGAATTACCGCCCAGCGCGTTTTAAGACTGACGACCGGGCGGAGAAAATCCGGGGGATAGCCGATACCCTCCACCAACTGATGGTGCAACACATGGAAGAGGAGCACATCCCCGGCATCGCCTATGGGGTGGTGGTAGACGGCGAGTTGGTCCTGGCCTCCTCTGCCGGGGTCCTGGATTTGGAGGCCGAGCGCCCTGCAACCACAGAATCGGCCTTCCGGATTGCCTCCATGAGCAAGAGCTTTACGGCCATGGCCATTGTAAAACTCCGGGATGAAGGCAAGCTCCGCCTGAGCGACCCGGCCGAGGAATACATCCCTGAAATGGCCGGGCTGGAATACCTGACTTCGGATGCCCCGCCCATTACCATCGAGAACCTGCTGACCATGACGGCCGGCTTCCCGGAGGACAACCCCTGGGGGGACCGGCAGCTGGATGAACCGGAGCAGATGCTCACCGAATTCATGTCCGGCGGGGTTTCCTTCAGCAATACGGCCTCCTTCGAATACGAGTATAGCAATACCGGGTATGCCCTGTTGGGGCTGATCATTTCCCGGGTATCCGGCCAGCCGTACCAGACGTATATCCGGGAGCAGATTTTTAAGCCCCTGGGTATGGAAAACACCTATTGGGAATATGACAATGTGCCCGCAGAAATATTGGCCCACGGGTACCGTTGGGAGGAGGAGCAGTGGAAGCCCGAGCCCATGCTGCACGACGGATCTTACGGTGCCATGGGGGGGCTTATTACCAGCATCGAGGACTTCAGCAAATACGTAAGCCTGCACCTATCGGCCTGGCCGCCGCGGAGCGGGGAGGAGACAGGCCCCATCGGGCGGAGCAGCCTCAGGGAAATGCACCAGCCCCGTTACCCACGCCTGTACGCCGAGGGGCGGGATTGGAACAGCGAGCCCTGCGCGGTACTGTCCGGCTATGGGTATGGCCTGGGAAGCACCACCTTCTGCAATGGGGTGCGGCAGGTATCTCACGGGGGCGCCCTCCCGGGTTTCGGGAGCAATTATGTGTTTTTCCCCGAATATGGGGTGGGCCTTATGGCCTTTGGCAACCTGACCTATACCTCGCCCTGGCCCTTGCGCTCCCTCTATCAGCTGCTGTTTGACAAACTAGAGCTTCAGCCCCGCGAACTGCCCGTTTCCGACATCCTGGAAACGCGCACCCGCCAAGTGGCGGAATGGGTCCGCACGGGGGATGAAACCCTGGAGGCGGAACTGATGGCCGAGAACTTTTTTATGGACCATTCCCGGGAGATCCGCCGGGCCGAAATCCAGGACATCCTGGAACAGGCCGGGGAAATCGCGTCGGTGGAACCCATCGACCCCCAAAACCAGCTTCGGGGCCGGTTTGAGATGGTGGCCGCCAATGGGAAAATTTCAGTTTTCTATACGCTCACCCCGGAAAAAGACCCCAAGGTGCAGCAACTGGATGTCCGCTATGAACCTAACTAATATGTACACCTGCCTAAACGACCTAATCCCCGTCCTATGACATTCCGATATTTCTTCCTCCTGCTTTTAGGGGTTGCCGCCTACCAGGCCCCGGCCGAACCGGAAGGCACCGTGGTCCGCTACCGCACCACCCTGGACAAACAACTGCTGTTGCAGCCGGATACCCTGACCCTGGAGGCCCCCATGGCCGCTCCTCAAACTATTGTACTGGATACGGCCGCCACCTACCAGACCATGGATGGGTTTGGCTTTACCCTTACCGGGGGGAGTGCCCTGAACCTGCAGCGGATGAGTGCCCCTGCCCGGGCTGCCCTCCTGCAGGAATTGTTCGGGGACGGGCCGGAGGACATTGGCATCAGCTACCTGCGCCTGAGCGTGGGGGGCTCGGACCTGGATGAGCATCCCTGGTCTTATGACGACCTGCCCCCGGGCGAAACAGACCCGGAACTGGAGCATTTCTCCCTGGGCTACGATACGCTGTATTTGATCCCCACGTTGAAGGAAATCCTGGCTATCCAGCCCGACATTTTGCTGATGGGGTCCCCCTGGTCACCCCCGGCCTGGATGAAGGACAATGGAGATACCCGGGGCGGCAGCCTGTTGCCCGAATTCTACCCGGCCTATGCCCGGTACTTCGTGAAATACATCGAAGGCATGGCAGCCCATGGCATCCGGATCGATGCCATTACTGTGCAGAACGAACCCCTGCACCCGGGGAACAACCCCAGCCTGCTGATGCTGGCCGAAGACCAGGCCGATTTTGTGAAAAACCACCTGGGCCCGGCCTTCCGTCAGGCGGGGATCGACACGAAAATCGTCGTGTACGACCACAACGCGGATAAGCCCGAATACCCCATTACCATCCTGGACGATCCGGAGGCCGCACAATATATTGACGGCTCGGCCTTCCACCTTTATGGGGGTACTATCGATGCCTTAAGTACCGTTCACCAAAAACACCCGGACAAGCACCTCTATTTTACGGAGCAGTGGATCGGGGCCCCGGGCGACTTTGCCGGGGACTTCAGCTGGCACATCTCCCAACTGATGATCGGGGCGCCCAATAATTGGAGCAAGATCGTGCTGCAATGGAACCTGGCGGCAGACGAAAACCAGGACCCGCATACGGACCGGGGCGGGTGCGACCGCTGCCTGGGCGGGGTGACCCTACAGGGAGATGCCGTGACCCGGAACCCGGCCTACTACATCGTGGCCCAGAATTCGAAGTTTATCCCAAGGGGCTCGGTGCGCATCGGCTCCGGACAATTGGACGGCATCGGCAATGTGGCCTACCGCACCCCGGAAGGCCACCTGGTGGCGCTGCTTCAGAACCAATCGGAAGAGCGCCGGCAGATCGGGGTGCAATTTGGGGACCGGGCTGCAGCCATGTGGCTGGAGGCCGGGGAAGTGAATACGATGGTCTGGGAATAACGGGCGTTTAACTTCAAGCATTTATGATACACCTGCAGGGTATCCTTTTCGATGAAAAATCTTCCTTTTTGCAGGGGCCGGCCAAAGCCCCTCCGGCACTCCGTGCGGCCTACCACAGTGCCTCGGCCAACTACTATTCGGAGTCCGGTCTTGAGGTGGGACCAAAGGTGTTTGAAGACAAAGGGGATTTCAAGCCCGCCCATTACCTGGACATTGAACCCATCACCCGGGCCAACCTGGAAGGGGCCTCCGGGCTCATCAGCTTTGGAGGGGACCACTCGGTCAGCTATCCCATTTTAAAAGCCATCCACCAGGCGCATGGCCCCGTGGAAATCTTACACATCGATGCCCATGCGGACCTGTACGATTCCTTCGAAGGGGATCCCCATTCCCATGCCTGCCCTTTTGCCCGCATCATGCAGGACGGTTTGGCCAGCCGGTTGGTGCAGGTCGGAGTGCGGACGCTGAATACCCACCAGCGCGACCAGGCTGCAAAATACGGGGTGGAGGTGGTGGAAATGCGCCACCTGGACCTGGGGCGCTTCCCTGTTTTTGAGAAACCCCTGTACATCTCGGTGGACCTGGATGCGCTGGACCCCGCCTTTGCGCCCGGGGTCTCTCACCACGAACCCGGAGGGCTCACCACCCGGGAACTCCTGCATATCCTGCAATCGGTAAAGGCGCCTATTGTAGGGGCCGACATTGTGGAATACAACCCGGAAAGGGACATCAACGGTATGACGGCCATGGTCGGGGCGAAGCTATTCCGGGAGCTGCTCTCTGGGATGCTTTCGAATTCTTCTTAAAAAAACCGCGGACGCGCCCCCACCCCCCGCCCACATCCAAAATACCCCACCCCCCTGCACCCCCCAATCATCTAAGAATCGCTACCTTAAAACCTGAAATGAAACCACTACCCACCTTAATCCTGATCTGCCTTATGGCTACTGCATCTGCCCAGACCCGCCTGCGCGACTACGGTATAGACCTGGGCGTCCTCCGCCCCGGGACCCACAACGCCATTACCGATGTGCCCGGGGTTACTGTGGGGCACACCACCCTCATAGAAGGAGACAGCATCCGCACCGGGGTGACCGCCATTTTGCCGCACAGCGGGAATATTTTCCAGCAGAAAGTGCCGGCTGCCATCTATATCGGCAACGGGTTTGGGAAGCTTGCGGGGTACTCCCAGGTGGAAGAGCTCGGCACCCTGGAAACCCCCATTGTCCTGACCAATACCCTGAGTGTGGCCACTGCAATCGATGCGGTTGTTTCCTATACCCTGAACCAGACGGGCAATGAAGAGGTCCGCTCTGTAAACGCGGTAGTGGGGGAAACCAATGACGGGTATTTGAACGACATCCGGGGCAGGCATGTGTGCGAAGCCCACGTCCTGGAGGCCATCGCTAGCGCCTCCGGCGGGCCCGTCCCCGAAGGCAACGTGGGGGCCGGCACCGGCACGCGCGCCTTCGCCTTCAAGGGTGGTATCGGTACAGCATCCCGGGTCATCCCGAAAAAAGACAACGGCTACACCGTAGGGGTCCTGGTGCAATCCAATTTCGGCGGGGTCCTTACCTTGAACGGAAAAAACCTTGCCAAGGCCCTCGGCATTATCCCCCGCAATTACCAGTACGACACGGACGGCTCCTGCATGATGGTGGTGATCACCGACGCCCCCCTGGATGCCCGCAACCTCAAGCGCCTGGCCAAGCGCTGCATGCTGGGCCTGGCCCGCACCGGAGGCATTGCCAGCAATGGCAGCGGCGACTACGTCATTGCCGTTTCCACGGCCGAAGAAAACCGCATCCCCTACACCCCGGAGGGGATGACTTCCACCATAACCACGGTTCATAATGACTTTATGTCTCCGTTATTCCTGGCCGCCATTGAGGCCACGGAAGAGGCGATTTGGAATTCGCTCACTGCGGCAGAGACGATGACGGGACATCGAGGGAGGGTTGAGGCCTTAGATATGGGGGAGGTTCTTCAAATCCTGAAGGAAGATTAGTTCGCCGCAACTGCGTCGCGGCTCACAGGATTCCACTTTCTTTTACTGGTCCAAAACTTTAACTGTTCATTTTCTTTGCTTGCCCAAAGAAAACGAACCAAAAGAAAGGGCACTTTTTGGGAGGCAATTGAAATGCTTCCGCATTCCAACCGGTAGGCCAGGACTAATTTGTCTCCAAGGCTTCGCCAAATCTTAACGCCCTGGCCTCCCTTTGCTGCCAAAAAGGAGTTTGCTGGCTGCTCTATTTACGGCTCTCCTTCGTCGGCCGCACGCCTTCCTCGATTTGCTACGATTCAGAACTTATGCCGAGTTTTAGGAATACCTCGAAGCATGGTAGCGATAGCGGTGGCGCAAGCGGATATGCGATCTGCGAAGCAGATGGAAAGCATGGAGCGACCAGCGACAGCCGCGGTTTTGCGACGGCAAAAATCGCATCGAATGCTTCGAAAAAAGGTCCTTTTCTTTCCCTCTTTCTTTTGGACCAGCAAAAGAAAGAGGAATAAAAGCGAACCGCGACGCCGTCGCGATGAGCCTTTAACTTCAAAGACTAATTCGTACTTTAGGGAATCAAACCAACCTAAATGAAAACCCCCCTTCTTTTTCTTTCGCTTTTAGCGCTCCTGATTTCCTGTAAAAACGAACCCAAAGAACAGCCCGCTGAACCCGCGGTAGCCACGGAAGAACCGGCCGAATGGCAAATGCTTTTCGATGGAACCTCCCTCGACGGATGGCGCGGCTATAACATGGACAGCCTGCCACCTGGGTGGACAATACAGGACGGGACGCTGGCGTTCGATACCGAGCTGGGCCTGGAGCAGGACTACACCGGCGGGGTGGACATTATTTACGGGGCGGAGGAGTTTGAAAACTTCGAGCTGTATTTGGAATGGAAGCTGCCGGAAGGCGGGAACAGCGGGATTTTCTACCATGTGAAAGAGGGGTATGAGAGCATCCCGCAGGTGGCCCCGGAGTACCAGCTCATTGACGATGAGAACTACGCCCGCATCCACGATATTACCGAGTATAACCTGAGCCTGGGGTATACGGAAAACCCGGGTGAGCTGAAGCCGCTGCAAAGCACCGGGGCGGACTATGCTATGCACCCGCCGGACCCGGGGAAAATCCTGCACCCGGTAGGGGAGTGGAACTCTTCGAAAATCGTCTTTACCCCGGAGAAGGTAGAGCACTGGCTGAACGGCAAACTCCTGCTCTCCTTTGTGCCCTGGGACGAAGCCTGGGAGGCCCAGAAGAACTCCGACAAATGGAAGACCAGCCCGGACTACGGCATCCACAAAACAGGCTATATTGCCCTTCAGGACCATGCCAGCCCCATCTGGTTTAGAAACATTAAAATTCGCAAACTGTAACCGAACCCATCCGATATGAACAAACGGGATTTTATCAAGAAAAGCAGCCTGGGCGCCCTTGGCGTGGCCCTGGCCCCCTCCTTTTTGCAGAACCTTAAAAACCTGGGCCCGGCAGACCGCCTGCGCACGGCCCACATTGGCCTGGGCTACCAGGGGTTGGAAGATTTGCGGGACATTGCCTCCCACCCGCAGGTGGACGTCGTAGCCCTCTGCGATGTGGACCAGGTGGGCATCGACAAGGCCCTGGCCGCCCACCCCGGCGCCAAGACCTTCAAGGACTACCGGATCATGCTGCGGGAGATGAAAGACGAGATCGATGCGGTCATTGTGGCCACCCCGGACCATACCCATGCCCCGGCCTCGCTTATGGCTATGGAAATGGACAAGCCGGTGTACTGCCAAAAGCCGCTTACGCACTACGTATCGGAATCCCGCGCCATGAAAAAACTGGCCGAAGAAAAAAATCTGGTGACCCAGATGGGCATACAGGTGCACTCCTTCTACGACTATATGCTGGGCACCCTGCTCATCCGCGATGGGATTATCGGGAAGGTGCATACCGTCCGCGCCTGGAGCCCCAAAACCTGGGGGTACAACGGGCCGGCCCCCGAGGGGTCGGACCCCGTGCCGGAGACGTTAGACTGGAATTTGTGGCTGGGCACCTCCCCGGAGCGGCCCTATAAGGATGGCTACTACCATCCCACCAACTGGCGGAAAATAATGGATTACGGCTGCGGCACCCTGGGCGACATGGGCGTGCATATTTTCGACACCCCCTACAACGCCCTGGAGCTGGACGTGCCCTATACCATTAAGACGGACTGCCGCCCCCCTACGGGCTTTGGCTTCCCGGAAAACAATGTGGTCACTTATGAGTTCCCCGGCACGCCGTACACAGCCGAAAAGCTCACCTGGATCTGGTCCGACGGCCCCGGCGCCCCGGCGCCCCATCCGGACCTGGAATTACCTGGAGGCGAAGCCCTCCACGACCAGGGGGCGATGTTTATGGGCGAAAAAGGGAAGCTCTACCTCCCGCACTTTATGCTGGAGCCCAAGCTCATCGTAGACGGGCAGTACGTGCCCATGGATGTGGAGAAATACAACCTGGGCACCCCCGTGCGCAATTACGCCACGGAAAGCCCCAAGCACTACCACCAGTTTGTGGATGCCTGCCTGGGCAAGGGCGAGTGCTCGGCCCCCTTTAGCTATGCTGCCCGCCTTACCGAAACCATCCTGCTAGGGGTTATCGCCGGCCGTTTCCCCGGCCAGACCCTGCATTGGGATGCGGAAAAGGCACAGTTTGCGGAAGCCGAGGCGAACCAGTATTTGAGTGGGGCGTATCGGGAGTTTTGACGAATCAAAAAAGGGCATTTTAACCGAACAATTTTGGTTCCTATTGTTCAAAAAAGAATTCGTGAATTTTAATTAAATCTCCACGACCAATTTGAATTAGGTTCATGGTCTCGTTTAGGTAAATTCCCAGCGAACGTTCGTTATAAATAAATCTCATTTCAGGAGAATAATCTGTTACGAGATACATATCTCCATCAATTTTATAAAAATCGATATCGGCGTTCTTAGATTTTACCCCTCTATTCACCACCTTTCCCGTTAGTAGTGATTCTCGAATAAGATTTTCATTTGCTTGTCCGGAAGCTACTTTGGTATAGGCAATCATCATTTTCATCCATTCCTCTGAATCGATTAGGAACCATCTGACTTTACTAAAATCTATCCCATACTCATTGATCCAACCAAAGCTTGTAAACCCAAAAAGCACCCATTTCTTTCCTAAAACAGGTTCATCGTCATCAATATCGAACTCTTGAATTTTCCAGGTAATCAAAGAAGTGGCCGACATGTCTTTCACTTTCTTGCCGTCAAAGTCAAGAGTTTTAAGAGAGAATTTAGTGAACTCAGGATGATTAATAAGAAGCCATTCTGTAGCTCTTAATTCAGCCTGCTCTTTCATTTGTTCAACAGCTGCAACACCAACTCCAATAGCTAGAACACCACCCGCAACTGCGGCAATTGCCGCCGCGTCATCTTGTGCTTTTGTGTTTTGGGGGACTAAATAAAGAATGACCGTTAGTACAATAAGTGCTTTTTTCATTGGGAGGTTGTTTTGGTTTAACTAATAATTTGGATGAGAATATTTTTGAGATTCTCATCTAATTCATTCTCGTAAGATTCTTTCGGAGGCCTACTCCTACAACAACCCCATATCCTTGGCCAGGGCCACCAAATGGGTGGTGTTGCGGGCCATGAAGTAATCCTTGAGTTTGTTGATGCGCTTTTCGATGCTGCTCAGGGAGGACGGGTGGTACCCGTGTGCCTTGAAGCGCTCTGAAATTTCGGCTTGGGAGTAGCCCTCGGCCAGTTCCTGCATGAGCTGGATGTCGAAGGCGTCTATTTCCAGGGTGGGGCTCTGGTTAATGCTCTGCATGAGCTCCCCGGACATATAGGTTTCGCCTGAGTAGATGGCCTTGATGGCATCGACCATTTCGCTGGAGCTGTTGCGGCCTTTCAGCACATAGCCGTCTACCTGCAGGTCTTTGAAGAACTCCTTCAGCTTAAAGGGGCGGTCTTCTATGGAGTAGATAATGGTTTTTAATTCCGGTTGGGTGGCTTTGGCTTCGCGGATGAGGGCGTCGCCGGAGGTAATCCGCTCTTCCCGCCCGTTGGATTTAAAAGAAAGGTCCGTAATGAGTAAGTCGTACGGTTCCTTGTCCAGGAAAGCTTTCAGGATTTTCAGGTGGGCCACGTCGCAGTATTTGGCGTGGTCTACCGAAAAGGAAAATGCCTTGTTCAACGCACGGGTAAGGCCAATGTTGATGGAGTCTATATCCTCAGCAACCAAGACCTTTTTGAACATGTTGTTTTGGGTTTAATAGGGGAGCTGCACCGAAAATTCGGTGCCTTTTGCCCCACTTTTAACAAAGGTAAAGGAACCCCCAAGGGCTTCAATGCGGTTTTCCGTATTCCGGATGCCTCCGGCCGAAAAAAGTTCCGATTCTCTCATTCCCACTCCATTGTCCTTATAGGTAACCCGCAGTTTTTTCCGCTCTGCGAGAAAGTCCAGCAGCACCAGGCTGGCCTGGCTGTGCTTTTTCATATTTACAAGCAATTCCTGTATGGCGCGGTATAGGCCCACCTGCCGTTCCTCCCCCAACCGGTCCCAGTTTATCCCGTCCATGCCCTTGGTAATGACACGTACCGACCCGGTGGAATAGGACCGAATAAGTGTCTTCAGCACCTCCTTAAAGGCCTTCCCGGTGGGGATGGCCCCGCTGTCTCTGGAGATGGAGCGGGATTTCTGGTACACGTGGTCCAGCCCGTCCACAAAGGCGGTGTCTTCCGCCAGCTCTGAAACGGTTTTGGAGGAAGCCTGGTTAAGCAGGTTGAAAATATCGTTGGCCAGCTCGTCGTGGACTTTTTTGGAAATCCGCTTTTCGGTCTGGTACACCGCCTGCAGTTCCCGCTTGCGGTGGCGGAAGCGCAGGAAACGGAACAGGAAGTACCCGCCCAGTACCAGCACCCCCAGCACCAAGAGCATCACAATGTTCCGGAACCGCGCCCGCTGGTAGCTCAGGGCACTTTGGGAAGCTTCTTCTTTGGCGATGAGGTAGTTCCTCAGGTTCTTTTCACTCTCGTAGCGGATCTTGGCAAACTGGTCCTTGGCCCGCTGCCGGTATTGCTGGATGCTGTCCGAGAGTCGTTTGTATTCCAGGGCGTAGGCCCTGGGGTTGGGGGTGGTTTCCACCAGCAGGGCCAGGCTGCTGAGACGGTCATCCGGGTTGCCCAGTACCTGCGACAGGTCATAGGCCTTTTCCGCCAGCTCCCGGGCCCGTTGCGGGTCCCGGTCCCGGAAATGTTCCGCCAGGTGCTGGTAGCTGATGAATTCCCCGTTGGTATACGCTATTTCCTGCCGGATCCGCAGGGCCTCCTGCAGGTTGCCCAGGGCCTCGTCCTGCCCTAGGCGGCTCTGGGCCAGCCCCAGGTAGTCCAGCACCCGCGCTTGGGTCCTCGGGTTTCCCGCCAGGGCGGAATCCCCCACCAAGCCCGAAAGGACCTCCAGGGCGTCTTGCGGCCGCCCCTGCCAGAGGCGGGTAATGGCGATATTGTTCTGCACGTTGATGCGGGTTACCGGGTTCTCGGCCAGCTCCAGGGCCCGCCCGTACCAGGCCACGGCATCTTCGTAATTCCCGAGTTCCTTGGTGGCGGTGGCCAGGGCGTTGTAGAGCCCGGCCTTAAAATCGTCCCGGTCCGAGCCTTCCAGGTACTGCAGCCCTTCCACGGCCGTGTTTTCCGCATCCGTATAGTTGCCCAGGGCATTGAGCAGGTTGGCCAGGTTCAGGAGCTTGGCCCCGGCATTGAGGCTGTCCCCCAGGGCCTTGTAGGCCTCCACCGCCTGGTAGTAGTGCCGTTGCGATGCATCGTACTGGTCCATACTGCGGTGGTAGAAACCCAGCCGGAAATGCGCCTCGGCCATATAGACCGAATCCTGCAGGCGGCCCGCCTCCTGCAGCTGCACCTGGGAGTAGTGCACCGCGCTGTCCATTTCCCGATTGGTTCGGTGCAACCCGGCCCGCTGGCCCAGGAGTTTCAGGTAAAGGGTGTCCGGTAAGGATTCCGGCCGCCCCAGGACCGCCCGGCTCCGCGCCAGCTTGTCCGCCACCGGGGCTTCCTTGTCTGCATATGCTTCCAGGTAGGCCACCAGGGCGGCATCCTTCAGGTCTTTCGGGGGTTCCTCCGCTGCCTGACGCGAGCAGCCCGCCAGCACCAGCAGTACCGGCAAAAAAAAGAGGAATAAAACGGGGGATTGTTTCATTCCTCTAAGATAGGGGGTTTGCCTGGTATGTCATTCCGAAACCGAGGCGAAGCCGAGTATCAGGAGTCTCATTAGGCGTTTTGATTAGAAACCAAGCAGACCATCGAGTAGAAGAACAGCTATGTTGCTGGACTACTAATTTTGGCGCCTACGATTTGTGATGCCAAACTTCCCAAAGATTAACGGAAATGCTCAGTTTGAGGAAGCAGAGAAGAATCAGTAATTCAATTTTGAAAATAGAAAAGTCAAAATATATATCAAGCAAACTAGCTTAAAGGAGTTTTCAATGAAAGATAAGTTGCTTTTTGAATATTAATATGATAGGACTTGTTAATGATTCTCATAGAAGTTCAATTTATGAGATTTCCGAAAAGTTAAGCTATCAGTTTCCCCTCAATTTTTTTTACGATTACTAATTGCATCCTTTAATTTAGATCCAAATTCTGTAAGTCTTTTGTTCCTTTCTCGATAGTTGGATGAGTTTTTTTTTGAAGAGTAGTCGTATGAGTTTATGCGATTTAATTTTGAATTGAACAATCGATGATGATTTGTTGGAAACCTTTCTAAAGCCATTTGACAAACCTCTTTTGCTCTATCATACTGATTTAATCGAACAAAGATTTCAGTTAATTGGTAGAATGCGGTAATAATATTTTGTCTGGACCCGGAAGAAATATTCTCTAGCTTAATTGAACTTACATAGTTAAATAATCGGTTGCCATGATGCTGAAGAATGTTCTTCAAATCTTGTTTTATGGATTCGTTTTTTCTTGAAAATTCTTGTCTAGTAATATCGCCAAAATTTAAATCAGTCTTTAACTCTTCTTTTAGGTCTATTGTATAAATAGACTTGTATGTCACAAGTAATCCCAATAATTCCAAGTTTATTTCTTTACTTAGATCTATGTTAGTAGTGGCATAATCCGCTAAAATCCGGATAGATTTATCTTTGAATGACCGATTTCCCATTGACCAATAATAGGATGAAATCATTTTGATGAATTGGCCATCACTTTTAAATTTTGGATAATACTCTTCTAGATATTGTATTGCAGTTTCCTTTTTACCTCTATCCAAAACTAGATAAGAGGCTAAATTCAAAATCGCCTGAATCCTTATTTCTTGAGGTGAGGACTGTCTATTAAGAATTTGCTTATATGAACTAATTACCTCTTCCTCATTTTTAGAGTATCTATTCTTATTTGCATTTTGCAAAAGTGCTTGTTCAGTATCTAATTTCTTATCTCTGCTTATTTGTAATAAGCGTTTATTTCTATTTCCTTTTTCGTTATGAGGTAATTCGTCAAACTTCAATCTCATTATAGGTAAAATCTCCTTGGAATAAACGTAGAAGAAACCATCCTCTTTTATTTCAATAACCTTCAGTTTGATTAATTCATCAATTGAATCCTTAAATTCTTCCTGTTTGTCTTCGTAGTTAAGGATATAAGCTATCTTCTTAATAACATTTCCTAAATCATTCTCATCAACGAGGAGACCTATAGTTGTGAATATTTTTTGAGCCAAAGGAGTTAGGTAATCAAAAATTCTACCATATAGGAAAGAGACGGCCTGTGAAGAGCTCTTTATTTCGACTTTTAATGCATCTGAAAGGGAGCCTTTCTGAGCAATTATATACGACAATTGATATATGAAGAGAGGTCTGCCATTTGTTATGTCATGCACTTTTCTTTTAATATCATCTATATTGAATTCATCAAGAAAAATATCGAAAGGGGTTGAGGAGTCTACTTCGTTGTTATACGCCTGTTTGAGAAATTCGAAAGTCTCATTTTCATCTAATTCATTCGACAGAATTTCTTCACCAATTACAATATTAGCCCGCGTTGTAATTATCACGCGGTGCCGATTAACATCTAATCTTTTTATAAAGGATATTATTCTGTTTTTTTCCTCCTCGGGGAAAGTTTCGAAGTCATCAATAACAATTAGCAGACGATGATTTAAATTGACTACTGAATCAGGATCAAAATCAGGGCTATTATTAGTTATTAGGTTGATTGTTTTAATAAGTTCCTCATATGAATTAACTCTTTCATCTAAATGCTCAATATGGCCAGTCAAATAATTGTAAAACCTGTCCTTAGCAGTAGTAAAAACTATATAATCAAAAACTCTATAGGAACTTTTAGATAATTCTTCGCAGACTTTTTGAATTGTAGCTGTTTTACCAACACCACCATGACCCCAAATTGTAGCAGTAACAGAATGCTTACCCTTTGAAAGGAATCGTTGAACGTTTTCTTTTACTGTGTTTTCAATAAATTTATTGTAGTTCGGTTTATAGTGATTAATGATGGTCCCATTAATTGTTTTCTTTTTGTTCTCGTCACCTTCAATATCAATTTCACAGAATATTTCGTTTTCTAAATAGCGTATTTCAGTTTTTAGCAGCCTATTATATTTTGCCTTTCCAGTTAAGGGTTCTTTAATCGAACTAAAGATGAAAAATGAATTCTCATCTATAATCTCAACAAAAGGAGAGATTCTAAAATACTGGTTGCCAGAATAGTAACCGTATACATTCTTTAACTCAAAGGAATTCCCTTCTGCTTTATGTTTCCAGGGTAAATAATCTGCCCCATTACATTTGAAAGAAGTGCCATAAAACCAACCATCTTTTATTCCTTCGACTCGAATAAGATCAATTTCAGCACTGAAAATAGGATGGTTATTAGATGTTATAACAGAACAAAACTCTTTAAGTCTGTCTACCAATGAAGTAGTTTCATCTGAATAGGTATATCCATGGCCAAAACGCTCATTGCGAAAATTAGGATAGTTCGAAAACTTTCTTGACAAGCTTTTGTCAACAAATAT
Source organism: Robiginitalea sediminis (assembly GCF_002198115.1). Taxonomy (GTDB): domain Bacteria; phylum Bacteroidota; class Bacteroidia; order Flavobacteriales; family Flavobacteriaceae; genus Robiginitalea; species Robiginitalea sediminis. The sequence goes on from NZ_NGNR01000001.1 coordinate 674,287, forward strand.
TTCTTTATTCATGTCTAATTTTCTACAGGCGTTTTCAATATCCCCAATAGAAGGCTTTTGAATTAAACCAATTATATATTCTTTAGTTTCACTGTCTAATTTTTCAAAATTCTTTTGCCATAAATATCCCAAAGTATAGGTCATTAGATACTCAAAGTAGGATTGATAGACTGTCCTAAGCTCCTCAATGTTACCGCTTAGAGTTAAAAACTTTATTTTTCTAGCGATATTTTGCCGTATAAATTCCATTAAAAAATCATTTAGTTTAGAAACCAATCATTGATCAAAATCAACTTGCTTTTTGCTCGAGTGGTCGCTGTATACCACCATTGATAAATTCCAGGTTTAGGAATTCCATGGACCTTGTTATCCAGGTATAAATAGACATTATCCCATTCTCCACCTTGACTCTTATGACAGGTAATCGCAAAGCCAAAGACAGCTTTTAAAGCATTCAAATAAGGATCGGTATACATATGCTGCTTAAATGACTCGCTGTCTTGTTTGATTCCCAAATCTTTCATTCTTAGGTAAAAATCAATAAGCAATTTTTTATGGTCATTCTCTGGAAGATTTGTTCTATTCGAAAACAGGATGTCCTCAATTAGCACCAAAGAATATTGTGCGCCAGAAGAGAGTTCCTCAACCTTTATTTTTAGAAAACTAAGACCACATCTATACTCCTTTGAACCAATTGATTTGACTAACACCTGATCTCCATTAACTAGACCTGTAGTAAAATTATTTTGGGTTACCATTAATAGGTCCCCTACTTCTAATTTATTTGGTTCTTTCTTCAAGGCGACTTTTAATGCCTTATTGATTTCCAAACATTTACGATTAGTTTGGCAAATCAATACGCCTTCATCGAAATTTTCTTTTGATAAGATATTTGAATAATTATGAATCAATTCCAAATGAGAAGAGCACAACACAATATCATCATATCCTTTAACGGGGAGTTTAGCCCACTTGACTTTGGGGTTTTTATAATAAAGTTGACGAAGTCTTAAAGCCGCTGAAACTATCCCATTTTCTGGTGATTGACGGACTATGGTTGTTAGTTCATATTCTTCTGCTTCAACCCCTAATTGGGAGCAGAAATAAGAAGTATCGAGTGCTGGAGAGATAGTTTGATTAATCGGAGGCAATTGGCATGGATCACCTACAAAAATAAATTTCCCATATTGATCAAACGCAAGAAGATCTTTTAGCAGTCTACCTGACCCAAATAGTGCAAAGGAATTATTTCCTTCTGCACTATCAGAAATCATAGAAGATTCATCAACTACATAAACTCTGACTGAATTGGAAAGAGACGGCTTTAGCCCAAAAAGCAATTTAACTTGGCCCTTATCATCGACAGCAAAATCATCCTGGAGTTCGGAAATCTTCTGAAGATCTTCATCAAGTTCATTAAAAGTATAGATATTACTATGTATAGTATTTGATGGAATTCCAGTAGTATTTGTTAGAATTTTTGAAGCCCTACCAGTTGAAGCGAGTAATGAATACTTCAAGTCATTATTTTCTAAATATTTTGCAAGCCCCTTTATAAGTAATGTTTTACCAGTGCCGGCATGTCCTTTTAATATGAATATTTTAGATGTTGGGTTTTGGACAAAGGCGATTATTCTCTCAAACGCTGCAGATTGTTGAGAGTTGAGCGGAAAATCAAAATAATCGGAGTCATTCAATGGTAAGAAGTTAATAGGCCGATACTTGATTCTTATGCAAAATAAATCCACCAACCGATTCGTATCATGATATAAATCATGTACTTAAGTTCTCCCGGTTGACAGATGTTCTGAATCGCTTGCTTATTCAGTTTATAAACACTGCATTCGATTGGAGAATTTCCTTGCTAAAATGGTGGTGGAGCGTTTACGGATTGAAACTTCTTGCCCTAAGCGCTCAAACTCACAATATTTAGATACATCCAAAATAATTGGTTGAAGAACCCCATCTAATTAAAATCAATCTAAAATTTTTAATACAAGATTCCTTACGGGTTTCCTCAGTGGGGCTCCACCAGAATCGTTGTATATTTTGAACACCATAAGGACTTGGAAAAATTAACAGCTCTGGAAATAACTGTAATATGTAAGCTATGAAAATCAGATTTTGTGAAAGAGGTTTAGGGAGTTTCAGAAACCTGTTAGTGGGGTACATTTTAAACGGTATTTTCAGAGAAAAATAGAATTGACGCCTATTATGTCAACATATCTAGTGTAAAGGGCCAGTGATGTCTGGTCTTTTTAATTCTATGGGAAGTATAGCTACGTGTATTAACTTAGTGGGGTAGCCATTTATGTATAGAAGGCAAGCTTCTGATTTAACAACTTCATGACAAAGGAATCTCAAATAGAAACTCAATTAATAGAACAGCTTCAAGGGTTGAAATATGCGTATCGCCCAGACATAACGGATAGAAAAGCATTGGAGCAAAATTTCAGAACCAAATTTGAGGCACTCAATCGGGTGCGTTTGTCAGATAGCGAGTTTATCCGGTTACGTGAACAAATTATTGAACCCGATGTATTCAAAGCGTCTAAAAAGCTTCGGGAACAACAGTATTTTCAACGTGAAGACGGAACGCCTTTGCATTACACTTTGGTGAACCATAAGGACTGGTGTAAAAATGACTATGAAGTCATTAATCAGTTGCGAATGAACACGGAAAACAGTAACCAGAGATACGATATTATCCTTCTAATTAATGGCTTGCCAATTGTGCAGATAGAGCTGAAGCGTCTCGATATTTCTCCACGTAAGGCCATGCAGCAAATAGTGGACTATAAAAACGAACCTGGCAATGGCTATGGTAATTCATTGATGTGCTATATGCAGTTGTTTATAGTTAGTAACCGAACTAATACTATCTATTTCGCAAACAATAAGAAACAACATTTTCAATTCAATGCAGACGAGCAATTCCTGCCGGTTTACCATTTAGCGGATAAGAATAACAAAAAAATAAAGCACCTTGTCGATTTCACAGAGCACTTCCTCAGAAAGTGCACCTTGGGGGAGATGGTTAGCAAGTATATGGTGTTGGTTGAAACGGAACAAAAGCTTTTGGTGATGCGTCCTTATCAAATCTATGCCGTGCAGGCTATAGACGCCTGTGTAAGGCAGAATCGCGGCAATGGTTATATCTGGCATACCACGGGAAGTGGAAAAACTTTGACTTCTTTCAAAGCTTCAACGCTCCTTAAGGACAACCCGGACATTGAAAAGTGTTTGTTTGTTGTAGACAGAAAAGATCTAGATCGCCAAACCCGAGAAGAGTTCAACAAATTTCAGGAAGGCAGTGTGGAAGAGAACACCAATACCGAAACCTTGGTGCGGAGACTACTTTCTACAGATTATGCCGACAAAGTAATTGTCACTACAATTCAAAAACTGGGCTTGGCTTTAGATGGGACTAACAAGAGGAATTATAAAGAACGGCTCGAGCCATTGAGTAAGAAACGTGTGGTTTTCATATTTGATGAATGCCACCGTTCTCAGTTTGGAGAGAACCACAAAGCCATAAAAGAATTCTTCCCGAATGCCCAGCTTTTTGGATTTACGGGTACTCCGATTTTTGAAGAAAATGCGACGTACTATGTAGTGAATGGAGAAGAAAAAACGCTAAAAACAACCAAAAGTATTTTTCAGCATGAGTTGCCAAAATATACCATAACACATGCTATCGAAGACAAAAATGTATTGCGCTTTCATATTGATTACTATAAACCGAAAGGCGTATATAAAATTGGGGGGGATGTTCATAAAGTTGGTGTTGTCGAAAAAATAATAGATGTACATAACCAAGCCACCAATAGCAAACGGTTCAATGCACTATTCGCAACGGCCTCAATTAATGATGCCATCGCGTATTATGATTTAATCCATAAGTGGCAAAATGATCGACTGCTAAACGATGAAAATTTCCAAAAGCTGAATATAGCCTGTGTTTTTTCACCGCCTGCCGAAGGTAATAAAGACGTTCAGCAGATTCAGGAAGATTTACCACAGGAAAAAGAAGACAATAAGCAAAATCCTGCAGAAAAAAAAGCAGCTTTGAAGGAAATCATTGCGGACTACAATAAGCAATTCGACACCAATCACGACATCAACAATTTTGACCTGTACTATCAGGATGTGCAAAGTCGCATTAAAAATCAGAAGTACAGCAACAAGGACTATCCGCACAAGAACAAGATCGACATCACCATTGTGGTGGATATGCTTCTCACCGGTTTTGACAGTAAGTACCTGAACACCTTGTATGTGGATAAGAACTTGAAATACCACGGACTGATTCAGGCCTTTTCACGTACGAACCGTGTACTAAACGATACCAAGCCTTACGGCAATATTTTGGATTTCCGTTCGCAAAAAGAAGCCGTAAACCAGGCTATAACCCTATTCTCTGGAGAAGAAAGCGGCCAAGCCAAGGAAATTTGGATGGTAGATCCTGCTCCTGTAGTGATTGACAAATACCAGGAAGCGGTAGCAAAACTCGGGGCGTTTATGCAGGAGCATAATCTTGTAAATAAACCACAAGACGTCTACAATCTAAAGGGCGATGCCGCTCGCATTGCCTTTGTAAAAAACTTCAAAGAAGTACAGCGCCTCAAAACCCAACTCGACCAATACACGGATTTAGATGAACGGCAGCAAGAGCAGATTGAAGCGATTTTGCCAAAGGATACGCTTCAGGAGTTCCGAAGCTCTTACTTAGAAACCGCCAAACAACTTCGTGAAATTCAACAAAAAGAAGGAGATGATGCTCCTGACGACATTCAGCAATTGGATTTTGAATTCGTACTCTTTGCCTCTGCGGTAATTGATTATGATTACATTATGAGTCTGATTGCAGACAGCACCCAAAAGAAGCCTTCAAAACAGAAAATGACCAAATATCAGGTGATAAGCTTGCTTAAATCCAACGCCAACCTGATGGATGAAGAAGAGGATCTGACCGATTTTATTGAGCAGGTAGATTGGACGAAAGGGCAAACGGCTGAAGAGCTGAAACAAAACTTTGAAACCTACAAAGTAGAGAAGTACGACAAAGAACTGGGAGCCATAGCAAACAAACATGGCTTGCAAACCGCAGATCTCAAAATATTTGTAGAGAAGATCATGAGCCGAATGATTTTTGACGGTGAAAAACTCACCGATCTGCTGGAGCCACTGGAATTGAGTTGGAAAGAACGCCGGACCAAAGAACTGGCCTTGATGGAAGACTTGGTGCCCCAATTAAAAAAACTAGCCCAAGGGCGTGAAATATCAGGATTAGCCGCTTATGAGTAAGGAGATGAAATTGATACCTGAGTTACGTTTTCCTGAATTTGAGAAGTTTGGAAGTTGGCAAAATGTGAATCTTGAAGACGTGGCGGACGTTATTAAAGGCAAGCAATTAAACAGACTTCAATTATCCGAATCAGGGACTTACCCTTGCCTCAACGGTGGGATTACGCCTTCTGGATTTACCGATAAGTTCAATACAGGAGCTAATACCATAACTATAAGTGAAGGGGGGAATTCTTGTGGATTTGTGAGCTATATGACTACAAAGTTTTGGCTAGGTGGGCACTGTTATAAAATTGACTTGAAAAAGTCGACTTTTTTGGAATTCTTCTATCAATTACTGAAAGCAAATGAATCGAGAATAATGGGACTAAGGGTCGGCTCTGGGTTGCCGAATATTCAAAAAGGAACTTTACTGAGCCTTAAGATACCTTTTGTCACAAATCCAGGCGAACAACAAAAAATCGCCTCTTGTCTTTCTTCTTTAGATGAGTTGATAACCGCTCACAATGATAGGCTAGACGCCCTCAAAGACCACAAAAAAAGCTTGCTGCAAAACCTTTTCCCCCAAGAAGGCGAAACCGTGCCTAAGGTACGCTTTCCTGAGTTTGAAGGGGATGGGGAGTGGATTGAAAGTAGTATACAGAACTTATTAGATAACAAAATAATTATCAGTCATTTAGATGGAAATCATGGAGCATTATATCCAAGGGCAGATGAATTTAGTGAAGATGGTGTGCCGTATCTCACTGCTAATGACTTAATAAGTGGGACGGTAGACTTTAGGTACTGTAAGCATTTACCTCTTGAAAAAGCCAAGAAATTTAAAAAAGGAGTAGCTAAAAACGGTGATGTACTTTTTGCTCATAATGCGACAGTTGGTCCAGTTGCAAAACTTATTACAGACCTACCTTTTGTAATTCTTAGTACAACAGTAACTTATTACCGATGTGATAATGAATCATTAATTAATGACTTCTTAAGGTATGCATTAGAAAGCCCATTTTTTGTTGCTCAGTATAAAAGAGTGATGTCACAATCGACTAGAAATCAAGTGCCGATTACAACTCAAAGAAAGTTCCACCTTCAACTTCCTAAACCGAAAGAACAACAAAAAATCGCTTCCTGTTTTTCGGCAGTGGATGAGCTTATTATTGCCCAGCAAGATATTATTGAGCAATTGCAGCAACAAAAAAAGGGATTGATGCAAGGCTTATTCCCGAAATTCAATATTGCTTAGATGAGCGATCAAATCAAATATCTACTAAAACCCGAACTTCGATTTCCTGAGTTTATAGATGATGGGGATTGGGTAGAAGATACCTTAGCAAATATTGCGACTTTTTCAAAAGGTAAAGGAATATCAAAATCAGACATATTTGAAAATGGAAATACACCATGCATTAGATATGGTGAATTATATACCCAGTACAATGAAATTATAAGGGATGTAGTATCATACACAAATCTAGATCCAAGTGATCTAGTATTGAGTGAAGTAAATGATGTCCTTATTCCGGCCTCAGGCGAAACACAAATCGATATTGCAACAGCTTCTTGTGTTCTTAAAGATGGGATAGCTCTGGGGAGTGATATAAATATTATTAGGCCACAAATCAATGGTGTATTTCTGGCTTATTATCTAAATGGTGTCAAGAAAAAAGAAATAGCTCGGAATGCGCAAGGAATCTCTGTTATACATCTGTATTCACGCCAATTAAAGACGCTTAAAACAAATATTCCTTCACCATCAGAACAACAAAAAATCGTTTCCTGCCTTTCTTCTTTAGATGAGCTGATAGCCGCCCATAACGATAAGCTGGACGCACTTAAAGACCACAAAAGGGGCTTGCTACAAAACCTATTCCCTCAGGAAGGCGAGACCTTTCCAAAGGTTCGTTTTCCGGAGTTTGAAAATGATGGGGAGTGGGAACCATCCACTGTAGAAGATAATTGTCTGGTTAAGGGACGGATTGGATATCGTGGATATACGAAGAATGATTTAGTAAAAGAAGGAGAAGGAGCTTTAGTGCTTGGTGGTAAGAATATTCAAAACCAATTACTTGATCTATCTGACCGAACTTATCTCAGTTGGGAGAAATATTTTGAGTCCCCAGAAATTATGGTCCAAATGAATCATATAATCTTTTCGCAACGGGGTACTCTAGGTGATTGTGCAATCATTGATCAAGAAATTGGAAAGGCAACCATAAATCCTAGCATGGTGCTTTTGAGAGATATAACATGTAGCGCAAAGTTTTTATACTACATCCTCATTGGTAATCGAGTTCAAGCAGAAGTGATGCGTAACAGCACATCTTCAGCTGTTCCTATGCTTTCTCAAAAGCAAATCAGAGAATTTACTTTCCTTATTCCTCCTCCTCCTGAGCAAGATAAAATCGCTTCTACATTATCAGCTTTAGATGAGCTTCTAATTACTCAGCAAAAGAAAATTGATGAATTGCAAGAACATAAGAAGGGATTGATGCAAGGATTATTTCCAAAAATCAAACTGACGTGATTATGACGCTTCAAGAAGTTACAGCAACTATCATTCAAGCACCAGAGAACATACATTTGGTTTATGCATTTAATGGAACGGGTAAAACACGTTTATCCGTTAATCTTAAGGATTCTTTAAAAAGAAAAGATGGTTCACATCGGGGAGTGTACTTTAACGCTTACAGTGAAGACCTTTTCACTTGGGATAATGAAGCAGTAGAGCTTCTGATAAAGCCAAGCACTCTTAGCGACTTTCATCAATATATGGGTACGGAACTTGATGTTCAAAACAAACTCAAATACTACTCAACAAAGTTTGACTTTAGATTTAATCTAGTAAAGGATGACAATCCTCAAAAAGGTTGGAAATCTGTTTCTTTCTTTTATCCCGAAGATGAAGACACTAATGTCAAAATATCAAGGGGTGAAGAACGAATTTTTATTTGGTGTTGGTTCCTGACACTTTTTGAAGTAAATGAATTGGTGGAAAATCAAAAGGATTACATTTTTATAGATGATCCTGTTTCCAGTTTGGATGACAAGAACATATTTAACACAGCACGATTAATTCTAGACTTATTCAAGGAGAAAGTTGCGAGCACAAAAATTGTACTTACAACTCATCATGCTGGCTTGTTCAATACCTTAACTAGTTGGGTAAGGAGTGCCGATAATTGTTCCTTGTTCAAGGTAAAAAATGAAAAGGGAGAAGAAAAGAATAATTATATCCTTCGAATACTAGAGAAAAGCGAAGATGACTACAAACTGAAGTCGGTTAAAAAGGGAAGCTTCTTTTATCACTTGTTGCTAGCAGATATACTTAGCGAAGCAATCAAAAATGACACTCTTGACTATTCCCACTTTCCATTGACTCGACAGTTGTTAGAAACTGTTGGTTCTTTTCTTGGCAAACCAAGGTTTAGCTATTCCTTAGAAAAGATGGGTATATCAGATGTAAAGGAGAAAACAGACGTCATTAACTCAAGAACCCATGAGTATTACAATCAAAAAGCATCATTCTTAAATGACAAGGATAAAGAGATTATAACCGAGATATTTCAAGCAATTGAGAAATTGTTTAAGCCAGAACATAAACTTATATGACACAGAAAAATCAAGATAAACTAGGTGCCACTTTGTGGAAAATTGCCGATGATTTGCGTGGAGCAATGAATGCGGATTCATTCCGTGATTACATGCTTTCATTTTTGTTTTTGCGCTATCTATCAGCCAATTACGAAGAATCTGCTAAAAAGGAATTGGGATCAGACTACCCATTACCCAAAGAGAAGAAACAACGCGTATTCAATGAAGACACAAATGAAACAGAGGAGATAATTGTTCAAGTATCTCCACTTAGTATTTGGTATGGGAACAACCCATTTGATATTTCTGAGTTTGAAAAACAAATGCGCAGAAAAGTCCATTTTGTTATCAAACCAGAGCATTTGTGGAGTCACATTACTGAGTTAGCACGTACCCAAAGTCAAGATTTACTCAGGGTTTTGTCTGAAGGTTTTCGATACATTGAGAACGAATCCTTTGAGAATTCTTTTCAAGGTCTATTTTCAGAAATTAACCTAGATTCTGAAAAGCTTGGCCGAACACACAGCGAGAGAAATAAAAGGCTTTGCAAAATTATTAGCAAAATTGCTACAGGAATCTCGAAATTTTCCACCGACACCGATACGCTTGGAGATGCTTATGAATATTTAATTGGACAGTTTGCCGCAGGTTCAGGAAAAAAAGCAGGTGAGTTTTATACCCCGCAGCAGATTTCAACCATACTTTCCAAAATCGTAACTCTCGATAGCCAAGATCCTTCCTCAGGTCCAAAACAAAAACTGGACAAAGTTTTAGACTTTGCTTGCGGATCGGGTTCATTGCTTTTGAATGTTAAAACTCAACTTGAAAAGCAAACTGATAAAAAAGGCACGATTGGTAAGATTTATGGTCAGGAGAATAACATCACAACCTACAACCTGGCAAGGATGAACATGCTTTTGCACGGCATCAAAGACACCGAGTTTGAAATTTTCCATGGTGACACCTTAAAAAATCAATGGGACATTTTGAATGAAATGAACCCTTCCAAGAAAATAGAATTTGATGCGATTGTTGCAAATCCACCCTTTAGCTTGCGCTGGGAGCCCAATGAGGCTATGGGAGAAGATTTCCGATTCAAAAGCTATGGTTTAGCACCAAAATCTGCTGCGGATTTTGCTTTCTTGTTGCATGGCTTTCACTTTTTGAGCAATGAAGGCACAATGGCCATAATTCTGCCTCATGGTGTACTATTTCGCGGGGGCCAAGAAGAGAAAATCAGAACCAAGCTGCTTAAAGACAATCACATAGATGCAGTGATTGGATTGCCAGCCAACTTGTTCTATTCTACTGGTATTCCTGTTTGTATAGTAGTACTTAAGAAGTGTAAAAAAGAAGACGATGTATTAATCATAAATGCAAGCGAGCATTATTTGAAAGGTAAACGTCAAAATACTTTGCGGGATGATAAATATGACGGGCCTGAAAATGATATAGAGAAAATTGTAGAAACCTATCAATTCCGTAAAGAAGAGGATCGTTACTCTAAAAGGATCTCAATGGATGAGATCAAAAAGAATGGTTACAATCTGAATATCTCTCGTTACGTCAGTACCGCTGAACCTGAAAAGCAAATAGATCTTCAAGAGGTAAATCAGAAATTAATTGATATTGAAAAGCGCATTGCTCAGAGTAAAGCAGAACATAATAAGTATTTGCAAGAATTGGGTCTGCCGCCAATTTAACCTAAAGGAATCTGGATAATTTTTTTAGGGGTTTTCAAAACATCGGAACCAGGTTGCTTGGGTTTTGATCAAAATCAAAGGCATAGTGGATATAAATTTTATCTCTTTTCTCCTTAATATGTTCCCAAGTCAAGGGAATCACTGACTCCTTAGTTCCCCAAAACTTCTCCTCCTGTGAAACCAAAGCATAGTTTTCGAATTTAATCGGCTCCTTTATTGCATCACCATTCATTTCAATGGATTTCCGCTGTAAGTATTTTACAAAAGCACCCAATTCGGAAGCACTCAAGGATTGAATGTTGTCAAAGTCTCCGCTGAGTTGATCTTTAAAAAAGAGTCCTATAGTATTCTTTGGAGTGTTTTCTATGCCCGCATAATAGATCTGAGGCAAATAATCCTCTTGTTTCATAATTAGAATATCGGGAATTTTAGCTGAACCTTCAAGGTATTCCACACAATCATCCCATTCATAAAAAGTTTTGGCTCCTTTGGTATTTGAAACATGCCTATAGATGTAGCTATATTCAATGGGCAGTCTGATTTCTTTCTCTAATGCAACAATAGACTTTTCAAGATTTCTGTATTCAGGTAACCTCACCTCAATTTTGTTTACTTTTTGTCCAGATGAATTTGTGCTTTCGAAGCCCTGTAGTTGAAAAAATTTTTCAATGCTCAAGCGATCGAATTTAATCTGAACATCAAGAATTATGTTCCCGGCTAAATCGATGTCCCGTATTCCTTCTTGTTCAAGAAGCAAAGTGTCGTTATTAATTTTCCCGTTTAAAGCCAGGTAGCGATACCCAAGTTTTTGTACCTCTTGTATTCCATTAGTGCCGGATACTGTTGCACTCGGGGTAACCACGGCAGTTACTCCGCTGGATGACGAATCGGATTCGCCAGCAGTTGAATTTGCTCTAGAGGTAGTTCGTGAAGCATTCAAACCTCCAGAAAGCGTTACAGATTCATTAAAGGTTACATCGCCAATATTTAGGGTTCCATATTCCGTTTCAAATTTGTTCCATTTCGTGAAATGAATTCCGCTATGTGTGTTCTTAATCACAATATTCAAATACTCAATACGGTCTGCCAGCGAAAATTCTTCACCGATCTTTTCATAATTCCTTTTTTTGGAAATAGACAGCACCAGTCGTAGATTTTGAGTACTATAATCCTTTATCAAGCTATTCTTTGGCTTTAAATATTCCTTTTCTAAGGCTTTAAGAAACGCATCAGAAGATTCATTCTTTTTGTCCAGAATTTCCAGAAGCTTGGCCTGGCCTTCTCCCTTTAAGTCCCATAAATTCTTGCTTTTGTCTTCTGGCTTGGGATTTTGAACTTTGAAACTAAACACTGAAATGTCCACTAGTTTAGAGTCACTCCTTTTATGCTTTACAGTTCGATATCTTTTAACTGTGGTATCCTGAAAAAGCCGACCAATAAAACATCCGCTAAGGGTTAGTAGGAAAAGAAAACAAATAGGGATTAGGATTCTATTTTTCATCATAAAAGGGTTTGTAGTTATGGTATTTAATAAACCAGTTATGTCAAATTCAAGAAGCTGGATGGATTATAAATGGATATTTGTTTCCAAATATCGTTAGGCAATAGATTCTTCATATCAATCCAATACGCCTTCTCGGTCTTATGGTTCCGCACCACATAAAAGTCCGTCCCAAAGAGCACCCGGTCCTGGATTTTGGGCCGGGATAATAATTCGGAGAGCAGACTGAGGTACTGATTGTTGTGGGCCGTATAACTGATGTCGGAATAAATATTTTCGAACTCGATAATCATAGACGTAATCAGGCTAAACCAGTCCGTATAATGCCAATGATTATAGCGTTTGGAATAATTCAAGAGATCTGCCCTTAATTGGAGTCCTTGCTGTGGATCGGAAAGCACTTCGTTGGCTTCTCGCTGCCGGTCCTTTTCCAGGAAATCATCCCAGTTTTCGGATCCGCCATAATGTGCAAAGTTGATCTTCAAGTGGGATAAATCCCGTTCCAGCTTCCCATCGGCATAACCAAAAAGGGCGTTCAATTTAGGGTCTGCATAGACGTTCAGGACCCGCATTAAAAATTCAGGCATCAACAGGCAGCAATAGTTCAAGGGGTGGGTGAAGTTGGCCTGGAAGTCTTTGTTTTTGACTTGCTGAAGGCGCAACTGCTCCATCTTGGCGTCACCATTATTACAATCCTTGCAAATAGCTTCTTCGAAGATGGGGTGTCGGTCCCATTCTTTCTTTTTGGGGCCTCTATAAAAGATGGGCCCAACCGAGCAATGCGTGGTTATAGGGATGCTATTCTGGGCACAGTAAAGCCAAAGCGGCAGTAGTTCCCTGTCGAAGGGATAGTACCCTAAGGCCGGATAGATTTTGATGCCTACCGCACCACCTTCCAAATAGGTTTTGAGCATGCACGCTTTTAGCTCGATCTTTTCCGGATTTGTGGCATCGAAGTCGAAGAAGGGCTGCTCCTGATCTTGTGTTGCAATCCGCCGGGGGTCCACAAACACGAAAGGGAATAAGGTCTCTTTATGGGATGCTCGTAGTTTTAGCAGGGCATTCATCTGCTCCAGGTAGGATTCTCTTACCGGGCCGGCCTCCATAAATTCCATATCCATAGGAAGTACCACAAACTTGGTATCCGGGGGGTACTGTCCTTTAAGCCTTCCAAAAATACTCCCCTGATTTTCGTAGTTGGCAAAGCGGATAATCTCCTGATAGCGCAAAATGAAGGCAATCCGCTCTTTCCCTACAAGACGTTTCAGCAGTACGAGGCCAATCTTTCCCAGCCCAACCCGTATAAAGTCAAAGATCAGGGAAAGCGCCAGAAGGATTAAAAACAGATTCCACCTGTTTTCGAATTGGTAGAGGTAGGGTTCCACAAAGCTGAAAACACCTCCAACGAGTTCATTTACCCCTGTGTTAGAGATCCAGGGCTTTACAAACGCATAGGAGTAATAGAAAAAAAGGGCCCAGGCCAGGATACGGATGAGGTTCTTCCCGAAGCGCAAAATGGGATTTCGCACTACCCGGATTTTTGCCAGGTATACCCGCCACCTTCGGTTTCTTTGGGTGTAGGTAAAATAATCGGCCGGATGTTGATATAACCCTTTTAGGTTTTCGGCAAACCAACTCGTTTTAATCCACTTGTAAAACGGCCAGGGCACAAATTGCCGCGCGATGTGTTCCGGAACATGGTCCTTAGTAAAGATGTGCGTGTGCACATTGAAAAAGGCCGAATCTTCCCCCGGTTTAGAAGACATGGTGGTTGGTTGTTTTTGGTTGGGGGAACTAGACGAACCTCTACAAGATAGGAAAATTCGCTCTTGGATTCACGTTGCAGCTGCATATGCTATCTTCCCGAAGGGGAGATCTAGGAAAATAGTATCGCGCGAATACGCTACTTTTAGCGAAAACAGACCAAGGTCATCTTTCCCGTGCAACCATGCTCGAAGTCCTGAACAATATCAAATACACCTTCGAACTCTTCCGCAAGAAAGTAAAGGGGAAGTTTGACCGAATGGTCTGGTTAAAGCATTTTTTCCTTATTGGATTTGTAAACCTGGCCATGATAGTCGGGGGGATCATCGGATGGGTTCTTTGGGAAGAATTCTCCTTAACCACGCCTCAAAAGGCCCTTTCATTTGCACTGTTTTTAGCAGGTCTTATTCTCTCAACAATCCTTTTTTTCAAATTCGTTGAAAATTATCGAAATGACTACGATCCAAAAAAATTAAACTTGATTGAAAAGAAGGATGTGGATTTAGAAGGGACCGACCAAATCCACGATTGGCATCTATCCAGCAGTCGGGATGGTGTACAATCCATCCTCTACAATCCTCAGGTTAACCTGCTTTTGGAAACGAGCGAAAACCGCATTGTATGGGAAAACAAGCGCTATGAGGTGCACAATGCCATCAAGGAGAATTTGCCCTATTTCATTTTAAAGATGATAGGAGCTAATAAGGAAACCTTCGACAGCCCCAAGGTGCGGATGAAGACGGAACTGGATCTGGCATGCATCCAGGAGGGGAGGGACATCATCCTCCAAAAATCCAGCTATTTCCGGGACCGGCTCTCCAATACCCTGGCCAATTATATGGTCTATAAAAATGGAAGCCTATTGCTGGATCTTCGAAGCGAGGAATTCCTGATGGACAGAAAGGTAAAACCCCTTTCGGAATCGGGTTTGTCCAACCAGTTGGGCGCGAGTGCGTTGCTCTTTACTTCCGATAAAAAAATCGTGTACCTCAAGCAAGGCCAACGGAGCAACGAAAGTACCGGAAGGCTGGCCCCAGCAGGGTCCGGCTCCTTCGATATCGACGCCAATTGGGGGTCCGATATTCGCTTTAAGGATTACTGTAAAATACACGCCAAGCGGGAGCTTAAGGAAGAGAGTAACCTCAAGGAAGAAGAGGTGATAAGCCTGGAGATTTGCGGCTTTGGCCGGTACCTCTACCGCTGCGGGAAACCGGAGGTTTTTTGCGTGGCTACAACCACGAAAAAATCGGAACAAATCAACATCCGCGTTGTGGAATGGGACTATCAGGACAAACGCATTGTGATGACCCAACACATCGAGGCCTGGACGAAGGATGGGGTTTTAAAAGCCTTGAATGAACTGCTGTTACATCTGGAGCGAACCAACTCCAGGCCAGAGCTCAAGGATGATGTTTCCGGACCCCTGTATTGGAACGTACTCTTCGCCAGGGATTATTTAAGCGCCAAGTCGGAAGCGGAGATGGAGGTTTTCCTAAATGGTATTAAGTAGGCTATTTGGGTAAAGAATTGCCCTCCCCCCACAATCCCCCACCCCATTTCAGCGTTATACCCATAACCCAATCGCTCAGACCCCAAATCTGAAAGAACCTACTGTAGTGTTGTTATGGAAATCCCGAATGTGATCAAGGCCCGTTTGGCGGGTGTTTTCTTTGTGTTGCTGGGGGCCGGAGTGGCCCAGGCCCAGTGCGAAGTCTTTAAGAGCGAAATCACCGATGTAAAGGACTACGAGCTGCGCGTAAGCCAGCTGGCAGATTCCCTGAAAATCCACGCCGAGGCGGCCGCCTTTGCCGCCAAGTACTCCGAAGGCCGCAAGAGCGCCAAAAAAGCCGAATTCCTGGCCGGGGAAGCCCTTAGTGCTGCCCAGGAAGCCGTTACTCTGGCTGCCGAAGCCCAGCACCGGGCCCAGCTCTGTGGCACCGATGCCGTCATCAGCCACTCGGTAAACGCCGAAAGCGCCGCCATTGACGCCCGGGACCTGGCCGACGAGATCTACACCAACGCCAAAAAAGCCTCTTCCGCCCGCAACCTGGGCGACGTCCACTACTACATGCGCCGGGCCCTCTTTGCCGCCCGCCAGGCCCACAAACGCGCCGATGCTGCAGCCTATGCGGCGTATGATGCGTATCATAGTTGTGGCCACAAAGACGGCGTTGCCGCCAGGAGAGGAGAGTAAATCACGCTTTACCAAAGCGCACAAACGTTGTTCATTTTCTTTGCTTGCCCAAAGAAAACGAACCAAAAGAAAGGGCACCTTTTCGGGAGGCAATTGGAATGCTCTCGCATTCCAACCGGAAGGTCAGGGCTAATTCGCCTCCAGGGCTTCGCCGAATCCTAACGCCCTTCCCTTCCTTTGCTGCCGAAAAGGGGTGGTGCCAGCTTCGCCGGCATGGGTTAAGATGCCCCAAGCATGGTAGAGATTACGCTGGCGCCACTGCTATGGCTACCATGCTTCGAGGTATTTTCAAACCTCGGCATAAGTTCTGGAACGTAGTAAATCGAGGAAGGCGTGCGGCCGACGAAGGAGAGCCGTTTACGGAGCAACCGTAGGTTGCGGAGTTTAAGCGGCGGGCAGCACAACTGACGTAGATTTCAAGGGGCAGAACTGAGCCGAAAGCGATTTTTGGCCACTTTTTATCGCCGGAAAAAGTGGCAATAATAAAGCGAACCGAGGTGCAACCTCGGTGAGCTATTAGACTTTAATGATTCGGTCTACAATCTGTTTCCCAAAGTCCTCCCCGGCCATTTCCGCTGCCAGGGCTTCAGCCTGTTTTTTGTAGGCGGGGTTCTCCCATAAATCCTGGATAAGCGGCCGCAGGCGTGCTTCGGATACTTTGGTGATGCCGGGGCCTCTCGGACCTACGCCTTTTTCAGCCAGCAATCGGTTCCACATAAACTGGTCGATGATGTGGGGGACAATCATACTGGCACAGCCATACTTAATGCCCAGGTGGGTGGTGCCGGAGCCCCCGTGGTGGACCATGGCATATACGCGGGGCAGTACCCAGTCGTAGGGGATGCCTTCCACAAAATAAAACTGATCGGTATTATAGTGTTCGGGCTGCACCAGCCCTCCCCCAGCGGTGTTAATAATAGTGGGGATTCCCAGGACTTCCAGAGTTTTCAGGACGATGGTGGTTTTTCCCTCCGGGTCCGGGTTTACCATGCTGCCAAAGGTAAAGAGCAGAACCCTGGAGTGGCGGGCCAGAAAGGCCTCCAACTCCGGCTCCGGGGTCCAGTTCAGGGTCTTGTTGCGCTCCTGGTAGCCCAGTACCTGTACATGACTTCCCCAGTAGGGCGGGCGGGCAAACAGCCCGGGGGAAATCGTATAAATGGCAGGCTGGGTGCGGAGTACTTCCTTAATATTTTTGCTGGTCAATTTCAGCGGGAGCGCGATGCGTTTGGTGTCGGATTGGATTGACTTCACCAACCCGAAATTCGCCAGCCCAAAGGAGGCGCGGTTCAGGCGCCTGCCCCAGTTTTTGTTAAAGGCGATGTGGCTGTGGTGGTCTGTGGGGTGGAGCATGTAAGGCACCGGGCTTACCAGGGTGACCTTCCCGGGGTTGAGCATCCCCCAGACAAAGCTGTAAACGGTCTTGGCATGGTGGACCACCCTGTCCGGCTGTTGCCGCTCCATACAGGCGGCCTGCCGCTCGGCCAGCACCTTGCGCGTGGGAGCAAAGACCTTAGCCATTTTCGCATACGAGCGGACCTTCTGCCAGGTGGTGCCGCTTCCCCCCATCACAATCTTGCCCAGGGGGCTTTCCAATAGGTCCATAAACTCCGGGCCCAGGGATTCAAAGGTGTGGCCCCCGTCCTCGGCCAGGGGCCGGAACTGTTCCGGGAACAGACAAACGGTTTCATGCCCTGCGGCTTTCAGCATATCGGCAATGGCCAGAAAAGGTTCCATGTCGCCGCGGGTGCCGATGGAGGTGAGGAGGATTTTCACAGGTTTAAGGTAGTTAATTCTGAGAACTGTGGCGCACTATGGGTTCCTCCGGGATACGCAAAAGTTTTACTTCTCTTTCCATTCTTTCTCACCCATGGAACCCCTACCTTTGAGGGACGTAATAAGCGGCGTTAGCCGCCATCCATGGCAAAAGTAACCTCAGACCAACTCGGAACGGAGCCCATCGGGCCACTGCTGGTGCGGCAGGCGGTGCCCGCGGCCATCGGCATTTTGGTGATGAGCCTGAATATCCTGGTAGACACCATTTTTGTGGGGAACTGGATCGGGTCCATCGCCATTGCAGCCATCAACGTGGTGCTGCCGGTTTCGTTTTTTATTGCGGCACTGGGGATGGCCATCGGGATTGGTGGAAGTAGCGTGATCTCCAGGGCCCTGGGGGCCAACCAAGATGAAAAGGCGCTTAAAACCTTCGGGAACCAGATAAGCCTGACCATCCTCATTACCGTATCCATGGTGGTGCTGGGGCTGTGGTTTGTGGATGGGCTTATCCCGGCCTTCGGGGGCAAAGGGGGGATCTTTGCCCCGGCTAAGGTGTACTATACCATTGTGCTGTACGGGGTGCCCTTTCTGGCGCTCTGCATGATGGGCAACACGGTTATCCGGGCAGAAGGCAAGCCCAAGTTTGCCATGATCGCCATGATCATCCCTTCGGTAGGGAACCTGGTGCTGGACTACCTGTTTATCTACGTCTTCGACTGGGGGATGCACGGGGCCGCCTGGGCCACCACCGGGAGCTATCTGGTGTGTTTTCTCTACATCCTCTGGTTCTTCTTTTCCAAAAATTCCGAGCTGAAAATCGGGTGGCACCACCTGGCCCTGCACGGTGGTATTTTGAAAGAAATCGGGGGGCTGGGCTTTGTGACCCTGGCGCGGCAGGCCGTTACCTCCGTTACCTATCTCATCCTTAACAACATCTTATTCGAATTGGGCGGGGAGCCCATGGTGGCGGTTTATGCCATCATAGGTCGCATGCTCATGTTCGCCCTCTTCCCCGTCTTCGGGGTTACTCAGGGGTTCCTGCCTATAGCGGGCTTCAACTACGGCGCCCATAAGTATGCTCGTGTTAAGGAGTCCATATACACCGCGATCAAATACGCCGCCCTGGTGGCCACCCTGGTCTTTGTGGTGCTCATGGCCTTTCCGGCGGAGATTGCAGGCCTCTTCCTGAGCGACCGGCCAGACATGTCGCCGGAGGAAGCCGCCAACAATGCCTTTGTCCTGGCCCATACCCCATCGGCCATGCGGTGGGTCTTTGCCGCCACCCCCATCATTGCCATCCAGCTCATAGGCGCCGCCTATTTCCAGGCCATCGGCAAGGCCATCCCGGCCCTGCTGCTCACCCTCACCCGCCAGGGTTTTTTCTTTATCCCCCTCATCCTGGCCCTGCCGTACTTCTTTGGCGAAATCGGGGTGTGGACCAGTTTTGCGATTGCAGATGTGCTCGCTACTGTGGTTACGGGGTATTTTTTGAAGAAGGAGATAGACAGAACTTTAACGTAGTTTTTATCTTGAAAGAGAGAGTAGGGCTCGTCGGCATTGCATGCCGCCTCGCTTTTCTTCATTTCTTTTGCTCGCCCAAAAGAAACGAAGCAAAGAAAACGGCGCCCTCGCTTAGGCGTTTTTGCAGCCTTTGCTGCAAAACCAGGCTTTGGAAGCTAAAAGCAGTCCAAGGTTTCCTGCTTTCTTAACGCTTCCAAAGCCTTACGCTGCACCTCGGGGGGTTGCCGGCTGCGCCGGCATTGGGGAAGGTTCTAGAAGCATGGTAGCGATAGCGGTGGTGTAAGCGGAATCGCGATTTGCGAAGCAAATGGAAAGCGTGGAGCGACCAGCGCCAGCCGCGGTTTTGCGGCCGCAAAAATCGCATCGAATGCTTCGAAAAAAGGTCTTTTTCTTTCTCCCTTTCTTTTGGACCAGCAAAAGAAAGGGAATAAAAAGTGAGCCGTGACGTGTCACGGCGAACTAAACCTCCGGAGGAACCTAATAGCCCGCCGCTTGCCCATCCTTCCGGCTCTCGGAAGCCCCACGGTAGACCTTGTTTTTGGCATCCCACATTATGGCCTGGTACCCGCCGTAGGATCCACGGGTGAATTGGACGGTGTGGCGGCGGTCCATCAAACCGCGGACGGTTTCATAGGGGATGCCGGATTCGACCCGGACGATGCCCCGGCCCCCGCGCTCGCCGGTGGGGCTGGAGCCGCCGGTGTGGTCCCAACGGGGGGCGTCCCCGGCTTCCTGCAGGTTCATGCCGAAGTCGATGAGGTTCATAACGATCTGGCTGTGGCCCTGGGGCTGAAAGTCCCCGCCCATGACCCCGAAGCTCACCCAGGGTGTCCCGTCCTTGGTGATAAAGGCCGGGATGATGGTGTGGAAGGGACGCTTGCCGGGTTCATACGTATTGGCCTGGCCTTCGGTAAGGCTGAAGAGTTCCCCCCGGTCCTGCAGCATAAAGCCGAGCCCGGGAGGCGCCATGCCGGAGCCCATCCCCCGGTAATTGCTCTGGATCAGGGAGACCATATTCCCATACTGGTCGGCAGTCGTCATGTAGATGGTTTCCCCGGCGGAGATTTCCCCGGCCTGGTACTCCCCGGCCCACTCCCGGATCTGCTGGCGGCGGTTGTCCGCATAAGTGTCCGAAAGGAGGGTTTCCATGGGGACCTTGGCGAAATCCATATCTGCATAGTATTTGGCCCGGTCCTCAAAGGCGAGTTTCTTGGCCTCGGTAAACAAATGGAGGTGCTCCGCACTGCCAAATTCGATGTTGGAAAAGTCGTACCCTTCCAGGATTTGCAGCATCTGCAGGGCGGCGATCCCCTGCCCGTTGGGGGGGAGTTCCCAGACGTCGTACCCCCGGTAATTCACGGAAACCGGCGTCACCCATTCGGCCGTATGGCTGGCCAGGTCCTCCTGGGAGAGGAAGCCCCCCTGGGCCTGGATAAAGTCGGCGATGGTCTTGGCGATTTTCCCCTTATAGAAGGCATCCCGCCCCCCTTTGGCGATGGCCCGGTAGGTGTTCGCCAGGAAGGGGTTTTTATAGATTTCCCCCTCGTTGGGCAGCTTCCCGCCGTTTTGGTCGATATAGGTCTCTTTGATATTCGGGAAGCCCTGTCGCATGAAGAAGGGCACCGTATTTTGCATATACCAGGCAATGAGCTGGGTCAGGGGAAAGCCATTCTCGGCATAGTCGATGGCCGGGGCCAATAGTTCCGCCATGGGCATCGTCCCGAATTTACCGTGCAGCTCGAACCAGCCGCTCACCGCCCCGGGTACGCTCACAGGCAGGGGCCCGTGAGAGGGGATTTCCGTCATTCCCTCTTTCTTAAAGTAGTCCAGCGTCAGGCTTTTGGGCGAACGCCCACTGGCATTGAGCCCATAGAGCTGCTGGGTCTTGGCATCCCAGACGATGGCAAACAAGTCGCCCCCAATGCCGCACCCGGTAGGCTCCATAAGGCCCAGGGCCGCGTTGGCGGCAATGGCAGCATCGATAGCCGACCCGCCCTTTTTCAGGATATCCAGCCCAACCTGCGTAGCGAGGGGGTGGCTGGTGGCCACCATCCCGTGCTGGGCAATTACTTCGGACCGCGTGGCATTAAGGGCCCCGGTGATCCGGTCCTGGGCTTGGAGTTGAAAGCTTGCGAAAAGGGAAACGAGAAGAAGGCAAATGCGATTCATGAGGGAGGGTTTTGAAGAGGGGATTAAAGATAAAGAATTGGGAGGCGTTCAGCCAAAAAAGGAAAGTGATAGCTCGCCGGCATTGCATGCCGCCTCGCTTTTCTTCATTTCTTTTGTTCGCCCAAAAGAAACGAAGCAAAGAAAACGGCGCCCTCGCTTAGGCGTTTTTGCAGCTCACACTGCAAAACCAGGCTTTGGAAGCTAAAAGCGGTCCAAGGCTTCCCACTTTCTTTACGCTTCCAAAACCTTACGCTGAATCTCGGGGGTATGCCGGCTTTGCCGGCATTGGGTATATTTTTCGAAGCATGGCAGCGATAGCGGTGGCGTAAGCAAAACCTCGGCATAAGTTCTGAACCGTAGTAAATCGAGGAAGGCGTGCGGCCGACGAAGGAGAGCCGCTTACGGAGCAGCCGGAGGATGCGGAGTCTAAGCGGCGGGCGGCGCAACTGACGTAGATTTCAAGGGGCAGAACTGAGCCGAAAGCGATTTTTGGCCACTTTTTATCGCCAGAAAAAGTGGCAATAGAAAAGCGAGCCGGCGCGCCACGCCGGCGAGCAACTCCTTGGAAAAGAAGTTTCAGGCTGGGATAATCAAGAGGATTTATACAGGCAACTTTCCTTCTTCTGCCCAATCATTTACCCAACGGGCCATGAGCGATACCCAGTCGTCCCGGTCGTTCAGGCAGGGGATGTGGATGTAGTCGGTGCCCCCGGCTTCCAGGAATTCCTCCTTGCCCTCCATGGCGATTTCCTCGAGGGTTTCCAGGCAGTCGCTCACAAAGGCGGGGGTAATGACCACCAGGCGTTTTTTGCCTTCTTTGGCAAAGCGCTCCAGCTCGTAATCGGTATAGGGCTTCAGCCACGGGTCTCCGGCCAGGCGGCTTTGGAAGGAGGTGCTCACCTTGTCTTCCGGCAGGTTCAGGGCTTTTTTCACCAGCTCCGTGGTGTCGTAGCACTGGTGGCGGTAGCAGGTATGGTGGGCCACCGAGTTAACGGAGCAGCACTTCCCGTCTATTTTGCAGTGGAAGCGGGTGGGGTCCGATTTGCGGATGTGGCGCTCCGGCACCCCGTGGTAGGAGAACAGGATATGGTCGTATTCGAAGTTTTCCAACCCTTCCGCAATGGAGCGGGACAGGGTTTCGATGTACTCCGGGTTGCGGTAGAAGGCGGGCATGGTGGTGACCTGCATCTGCGGGAACTGGGCCTCTTGGACCTCCAGGGCCTTGACCACCACCGTCTCGTAGGAACTCATGGCGTAATGGGGGTAGAGGGGCACCAGCAGGACCTCGGTAACGCCCTTGGCCTGCAGCTCCGCCATCCCCTCGGCAATACTGCCGGAACCATAGCGCATCCCCAGGGCCACCGGGAGCTCGGTCTGGGCCTGCACCTTTTCGCGGAACCGCTCGGAGAGGACAATCAGGGGCGAGCCCTCTTCCCACCAGATTTTGGAGTAGGCTTTGGCCGATTTCTTGGGCCGGGTATTTAGGATGATCCCGCGGACCAGAAAGGTCCTGAGCCATTTCGGGGCGTCAATGACCCGCTCGTCCATCAGGAACTCGTCCAGGTAGGGTTTTACGTCTTTCGGGGTGGGGCTGTCCGGGGAGCCCAGGTTAACCAGTAATACGCCTTTCATCTGCGAGGGTTTAGCCGGTGAGGTTGTTTGCGGTTGTGCAAAAATACAGGTTGCCGGGGAATCTCCCCCCTGCGGGCCCGCATCAATTGCAAATGCCGCCATAAATAAAAACAATTCGGGCCACAGCATTGGCTTTGGCCCTTAAATTTCATAGTTTCCCATAGGAATTCGCACCCTATGCTGCAAGAGATTTTACAGGACGACACCCAACGCTCCATCCGCTACCTGAGCCTGGCCCGCACCCGGGTACAGTTCCTGCAGAATCATAACCCAGAGGCAACACAAGATCCCCGGGGCTGATGTACCTTTAGATAAAAATTGCCGCATGCGTCATCTCTTCATTTTCTTCTTCCTCGTCGTCACGGGCCTGAGCGCCCAGCACCGGCTCCTGCATTACGATACCCAGGACCAGGCCTTATTTGAAAGTCTGGGGACGGCTGTGGAAAATGCCCCGGATTCGGCCATGGGCCCGGCCATGGTGCAGGTAGGGAAAGCCCTGCTGGGAACCCCCTATGTGGGCAAGACCCTGGAGATTGGGGAGAAGGAGATGCTGGTGGTAAACCTGCGGGGGCTGGATTGTACCACCTTCGTGGAAAACGCCCTGGTCATGGGCCGCCTCGCCGGAGAAGGGCAGTGGGACTGGGACCGCTACCTGCAACTGCTCGAACAGGTGCGCTACCGCAAGGGCAAGCTGGACGGGTATGCTTCCCGGTTGCATTACTTTACCGAGTGGATCCGCGACAACCAGGACAAGGGGCTGGTGCGTAACATTACCGAAGAGCTTTACGGGGTTACCGTCTACAAGAAAATCGACTTTATGGGGACCCACCGGGAGCTCTATCCCTTTCTGGCCTCGGATGCCAACTTTAAAAAACTCCGGGACATTGAAAAGGAACTTTCCGGCGCCCCCCTCTGTATCCTGCCCCGGGAAGAAGTGGCCCAGCGGGAATCCCTTTTGCAGGATGGGGACATTATTGCCCTGGCCACCGACATCGAAGGCCTGGACGTGACTCATACAGGCCTGGCTGTCCGGATGGACAGCGGGCGCATCCACCTGCTCCACGCCTCCACCGTAGGAGAAGTGGTCATCAGCGAGAAGCCCCTGGCAGACTACCTGCAGGGGGTAAAGCGCAATGTGGGGATTATTGTGGCCCGCCCCCTGAACCCGTAAGGGCTACCGCCCCTGCTGTGCGAGGGACATCAGGTATTTCTTGGGGGTGGTGTGGTATTTCTTGCGGAAGGCCGCGATAAAATGGCTGGCGGTGCTGTATCCCACTTTTAACCCCACTTCATTTACGTTGTACTTCCCGCTCTCCAGCATTTTCCGGGCGTATTCCATCTTGTGGTCGAAAAGGAAGCTGTAGACCGAGTCCCCGTAGATCTGTTTGAACCCTTCCTTGAGTTTTTTCAGGGGTAGCCCGATTTCCAGGGCCAGTTCCTTGAGGCTGGGGGGCTCCGCCATGCGTTCGATGACGATTTCCTTGGCCTGGCGGATGCGGCGCAGGCTTTCCTCATCTTCCAGGAAGGGGCATTGCTCATCCTGGGGGTCTGCATTCCGGTTGAAATAGAGGGAGAGCCATTCATAGACCTTGGCCTTTTCGTAGAGCAGCTGCACCGAGGGGTGGAGGTTGGCATTCCACAGTTGGCTCAGTACCAGGGCCAGGGAAGGGGAAACGGGGTGTTGCTGGTAGTATTTTTTGTCCGAATAATCCGGGTTCAGAAAGGGGATGACATCGGCCTCTTCCGAGAAAAGGGCGTGGAAGGCGCGGATGGGGATCAGCAAAGACAGCATGCGCGTACCGGGGTCCAGGTCGGTTTCCAGGGGGAGTTCTGCGGTGGGGTTGTAGAGGACCTGGGCGTGTTCGGCCCCGAGTTCCATGATGTAATGCCCGCCGTTGTAGCGAAACTGCACCCGGCCCCGGAGGCAGCAGTGGATCTGGAGCAAGCCTTTGGGTACCGGATGCCGGGCACGCATGACCTGTTCCGATGGGTTTTCCACCCGCAACAGGCTGAAATCCGGTTCCACCAAATGGATGTGATATGAACCGCTGGCGATATTTTTGTCTGGGGTTTTCATGTCAAGAAGTAGACAAATTATTTAGAACAGGTCTAAATAGAGAATCCTAAAAGACCCGTATTTCCTGCAAAAGTACTGGAATTCTCCGGTTTGGCGCAAAACAAGTGCCCGGAATACCCGAAACGGTATTAATAGACCTTCTGGCGTTATTTTTGGCCGGGGAATCCCCTTACTTTTGTGCGTCTCCATGAAGAAGTACCATATTTCCAGGCATAGCCGCTTCATCACGGTCGGGTTGAATTATGAAAAGGCCGATGTAGAAACCCGGGGGAAGTTCGCATTGCTTCCCGAGGCCGGGGAGACCTTGCTGGACCAGGCCCTGTCTGAAGGCATCGATGGGCTGCTGGTCACCAGCACCTGCAACCGCACCGAGCTCCACGGTTTTGCCGAAACGCCCCAACACCTCGTCCGCTTGCTGTGTGCCCACAGTGCCGGGACCGAGGCGGAATTCCATACGGTGGGGTATGTGTACGAGAACCAGGACGCCATTGCCCACCTGTTCCGGGTGGGGTCGGGGCTCGACAGCCAGATCCTGGGGGACTTCGAGATCATTAGCCAGCTGAAAAAAGCCTTCGTCCAGTCCCGGGAGAAGGGCCTGACCAACCCCTTTCTGGAACGGCTCACCAACGCCATCATCCAGGCCAGCAAACGCATCAAGAATGAAACCGGCCTCTCCAGCGGGGCTACCTCCGTGGCCTTTGCCTCGGTGCAATACCTCCTGGCACGGGTGCCAGAGATTTCCCAGAAGCGCATCCTGCTCTACGGCACCGGGAAAATAGGCCGCAACACCTGCCAGAACCTGGTCAAGCATACCGGGCACAGCGGCATCACCCTCATCAACCGGACCCTGGAACGGGCCGAGGCCCTGGGCAGCAAACTCCGCCTGGAGGTACGCCCGGTGGAAGACCTGCAGGCCGAGGTGGCAGCCGCCGATGTCATCGTGGTGGCCACCGGGGCGCCAACCCCTACTTTGAAAGCTGCGGATATCGCCCCGGACAAGCCCCGGTGGGTGTTGGATTTATCGATCCCCGCCAACGTGGAACCGGCCGTGGGCCAGCTCGAGGGGACTACCCTGGTGGACCTGGACCAGCTCTCCCGCATTACGGACCAGACCCTTCGCCAGCGGGAGGCATTTATCCCCCAGGCCGAGGCGATTATCTCCGAAGTGCGGGAGGAATTCAGCCAGTGGCTGGAAAGCCGGCGTTTTGCCCCCATCCTCCGGGCGTTAAAACGCAAGCTCCAGACCATGAAGGAGGAAGAGCTGGATTTCCAATCCAAAAAAATAGAGGGCTTCGACATGGGCCAGGCCGATGCTGTTACCGACCGCGTCATCAACAAGATTACACGTCAGTTTGCGAACCACCTGAAGGATTCCGATATTGACACCGAGGAATACCTGGACCTCATTAGCCGGGTCTTCCAGCTAGAAACCCACCAATCATGAGCAAACCGCTGCGCATTGGCACGCGCGACAGTGAACTGGCCCTGTGGCAGGCCCAGACCGTTATGGGCCTTTTGAAGGCCGAAGGCGTGCAGGCGGAACTCTCCCCTGTTAAGTCCACCGGGGACCTGATCCTGGACAAACCCCTTTACGAACTGGGCATTACCGGAATTTTCACCAAGACCCTGGATGTGGCCCTGCTGCGGGGCGACATCGACCTGGCCGTCCACTCCATGAAGGACGTCCCTACGGCGTTGCCC
This sequence comes from Robiginitalea sediminis, assembly GCF_002198115.1. Lineage (GTDB taxonomy): Bacteria > Bacteroidota > Bacteroidia > Flavobacteriales > Flavobacteriaceae > Robiginitalea > Robiginitalea sediminis. The sequence goes on from NZ_NGNR01000001.1 coordinate 701,214, forward strand.
AAGGGGATCGTGCCCGTTGCAGTGCTCAAGCGGGCGAACCCCAAGGACATCCTGGTCCATAAGGGCCTGGATTTTCTGAATGAAGAGGGGATTATCGCGACCGGGAGCCTGAGGCGTAAAGCCCAATGGCTGCGCCGCTACCCCCTGCACGAAGTGGTAGACCTAAGAGGCAATGTCAATACCCGGCTGCGGAAGCTGGACGAGTCCGAATGGAACGCTGCCATTTTTGCGGCGGCCGGCCTGGAACGCATCGGGCTGCTGCCCGAGCAGCACACCGTCCTGGACTGGATGGTCCCGGCCCCGGCCCAGGGGGCTATGCTGGTGGTAGCCCGGGAGGGCGACCAAGAGGCAGCGGCGCAAACCGCATTTCTGCACCATGCCCAAACCGATAGCTGTGTGCGGGCCGAACGGGCCTTTTTACGGGAACTGGAAGGGGGCTGTACCGCGCCTATAGGTGCCCTGGCCCGGATGGAAAAAGGGAAAATGTCCTTTACAGGAGGCCTGTTTGCCCTGGATGGTTCCCAGGAAATACGGGTGGAGCGCACTTCGGATGGGAAAGACCCCGAAGGTTTCGGTCGCAACTGCGCCCGGGAAGTCCTGGAGCGGGGAGGCGACGCCCTGATGCAAACCATCCGTAAAACCCTCTCCCGATGATACGGGTCCTCAGTACCAAAACCCTCACCGAAGCCCAGCGCCGGATGCTGCCTGTGGACACTTTCTCCCTGGAAGAGTACGATGCGCTTAGGGTGCAACTGCACCCGGTGGAGGTGGATTGGGCGCCCAATGATTTGCTGGTGTTCACCAGCGGGAATACCGTGCGCGCCTGTTTCCCGGAAGGGGTTGCGCGGGAGCGCTACCAGGTGTGTTGCGTGGGGCGGAAAACGGCCCGGGCCCTTGAAGCGGCCGGGCAGGATGTAAAAGCCGTTTTCCTCGATGCCGAGGCGCTTGCGGCCTGCGTCATCGAAAAAAATACCCATCAGAATATTGTCTTTTTCAGCGGGAACCGCAGGCTCGATACCCTGCCGGAAGCGCTTGCGAAGTCCGGGCGGGCCTACCGGGAGAAGGAAGTCTATGCCACGGATCTGAATCTGCAGAAGTTTGACACCCCCTTCGATGCCGTCCTGTTTTTCAGCCCCAGCGGGGTGCAGGCCTATGTGGGGCAGAATAGCCTTGGGGGAGCCCTTGCCGTGTGTATAGGCCCCACCACTGCGGGAGAAGCTAAAAAATATACCGATCGGATTGCCATGGCCCCCACCCCGGAGGTGGAGGCTGTCTTGCAAACCCTTATCAACGAAACCATAGCCCAGGAATGACACCACCCAAAAATGACCTCTTCTTACGCGCCCTCAGGGGCGAAAGCGTTTCCCGCCCTCCCGTCTGGATGATGCGGCAGGCGGGCCGCTACCTACCGGAATTTATCGAATTGCGCGAGCAGTATGATTTTTTCACACGCTGTGAGACCCCGGAACTGGCCTCTGAAATTACCGTTCAACCCATCCGCCGCTATGGGATGGATGCGGCCATCCTCTTCAGCGATATTCTGGTGGTCCCGCAGGCCATGGATATCGAGGTGCAAATGAAACCCGGGGTGGGACCCTGGCTCCCGCAGCCGGTCCGAACAGCCCAGGATGTGGCTCGCGTGGGCGTGCCGGACCCGGAGGAGCGGTTGGGCTATGTGATGGAGGCTATCCGGATGACCCTCGACAAATTGGACGGGCAGGTCCCCCTAATTGGGTTTGCCGGAGCCCCCTGGACTATTTTCTGCTATTGCGTACAGGGACAGGGCAGCAAGAATTTTGACACGGCCAAGGCCCTTTGTTTTACGGAGCCGGAAACGGCCCATGCGCTGTTGCAAAAAATCACGGACACCACCATTGCCTACCTCAAAGCGAAGGTACGTGCAGGGGTACACGCGGTACAGCTCTTCGATTCCTGGGGCGGGATGCTTTCCCCCGAGGATTACCGGGAATTCTCCTGGACCTATATGCAGCAGATCGTGGATGCCCTTAAGGACCATGCTCCGGTTATTGTATTTGCCAAAGGGTGCTGGTTTGCCCTGGAGGAAATGGCTGCCAGCGGGGCTTCCGCCCTTGGGGTAGACTGGACGGTTTCCCCCCAGGTGGCCCGCAAACTGAGCGGGGGGAAGATTACCCTGCAGGGGAATTTTGACCCGTCCCGCCTGCTGTCGCCCCCGGAAACCATCCGGAAAATGGTGCATGAGATGATTCGCGGTTTTGGCAAGGACCGCTATATTGCCAACCTGGGGCACGGGATCCTGCCCAATATTCCCCTGGAAAATGCCGGGGCCTTTATCCGGGCCGTACAGGAATATGAAGGATAAGTTCTACGCCTATATCTGCGAACTGCAGGACCGGATTACCGGAGCCCTGGAAACCGAGGACGGGAAAGCCGCCTTCCGCGAAGACCTCTGGGAACGCCCGGGAGGGGGTGGGGGCCGCACCCGCGTCATAGAAAACGGCGATGTCTTCGAAAAAGGGGGGGTAAATATCTCGGCGGTCCACGGGACCCTGCCCGAAAGCATGCAGAAGTATTTTGGCGTGGGGCCTTCGGAGTTTTACGCCTGCGGGTTGAGCCTGGTGCTGCACCCGCGCAGCCCCATGGTGCCTACCGTACACGCCAATTGGCGGTATTTTGAATTGTATGGCCCGGATGGACAGGTGGCCGACCAGTGGTTTGGCGGGGGGCAGGATTTAACCCCATATTACCTCTTTGAAGCGGATGCGAGCCACTTCCACCAGGTATGCAAGCGGGCATGCGATGCCCACCACCCGGATTTTTATGCGCGCTACAAGGAAAAGTGCGACGGGTATTTCTGGAACCACCACCGGGGGGAAGCCCGGGGCGTTGGCGGCCTCTTTTTTGACTACCTGAGGCCGGAAGAAGGGCGCAGTGCAGCGGACTGGTACGCCTTTGTGACCGGGGTGGGAGATTCCTTCCTGGAGGCCTACCTGCCCATTGTTAAGGCGCGCAAGGCCCTTACGTATGGGGAGGCAGAGCGGGCGTGGCAGGAAATCCGCCGCGGGCGCTATGTGGAATTCAACCTGGTCCACGATAAGGGGACTCTTTTTGGCCTGCGAACCCAGGGCAGGATTGAAAGCATCCTGATGAGCCTCCCGCCTGTGGTACAATGGCAGTATGACCACCATCCCGAGCCGGGTTCCCGGGAAGCCCAACTGGTAGAGGTCCTTCAAAACCCCAGGGAATGGGTCGCTGGGTAAGATATATATGGTTCCTTTTTCCAGCCCTTGCCATAGGGCAATCCGATCTTGATACCACTCGGTACTTTAAAACCTATCCCGAAGCCCTTACCCTCAGGACCTCGGCTACCTTAACCGGTAACAGCTTTGTATTCAGGGATCTGGGAAATGATATACGCTATACCCTTAACCCGATCCGGAGTACCCACTTCCAGACTTCCCTGCAGTTCCGGGCACTGGAATTGGGCTTTGGTTTTTCGCCCGGGTGGCTTAACCCGGACCGGGAGCTGGAAGGCAGCCGCCTTTTCAATATGGATTTCCGGATTTATGCCGGGAAATGGATGCAGACCTTTACCTACCTGGACCAGGAGGGGTTCCGCGCAGACCTGGACGGGACAACCTTTTACTTTCCCTCTTTCGGGACCCGGAAGGTGGGTGGGAGTACCTCCTATGTGGTGAACCCCAAATTCTCCTTCCGTTCCCTTTTTGGGCAGAACGAGTGGCAACTGCAGAGCGCCGGGAGTTTTGTGCCCCGGCTGCTGGCCTACTATACCCGCTACCGGGCCAACCTCGGGGAGGGGGAGGATACCCTGCATACTTTCGATATTGGCATTGGCCCGGGGTATCACTACAACTGGGTCCTCCACGAGCGGTGGATGCTCTCCGCGGGGAACACCACGGGCCTGGGCATCAGTTTCCTGGATTCCGGCCCGGAAACCACCAGCTACTGGCTATGGGAAACCCAGTTCCGGGCAACCCTGGCCTATAACACCGATACGTTTTTTGCCGGGGTGGGCGGGCAATATACCTTTTACGAACACGCCGCCGGCCGCGACCTGAGGTTAGACGACCGGATCTATTACCTCCAGTTTTTTGTGGGCTACCGCTTTCGGGCACCCGATAGCTGGAACGCTGCGGCAGCGCGAATAAATCGTACATTTGGGTGGGATTGACACCTTATGAAGACACAAGAAATTTATCAGGTAGATGCATTTGCCTCCGAACTGTTCCGCGGCAACCCGGCAGCGGTGTGCATTCTGGAGCAATGGCTGCCGGTATCCCTGATGCAGGCCATCGCATCGGAAAACAACCTCTCTGAAACGGCGTTTGCCGTGCCCGAAGGGGAGTCCACCTACGCCATCCGCTGGTTTACTCCCGAAAATGAAGTGGCCCTCTGCGGCCACGCGACCCTGGCCACCGCCCATGTGCTCTTCGAAACCCGGGAGCCCCAGGCGCAGGAACTGCGTTTTCAGAGCCGGGAACGGGGAGCCCTCCGCGTTCGCCGCAAAGGGGAATGGCTGGAACTGGACTTTCCGGCCGAACGGCCCAGGGAAGCCAAAATGCCACAGGGCCTGGCTGCAGCTTTGGGCAAAATGCCCGACGCCTGTTACAAGGGGTTAACCGATTATATGCTGGTCTATCCCGACCAGGAAACCATAGAAAGCCTGGACCCGGACCACTACAGCCTGGGAAAAATCGATTGCCGGGGTGTTATTGTAACGGCCCCCGGGGTGGAAGCCGACTTTGTCTCCCGATTTTTTGCTCCCCGCTGCGGGGTGCCCGAGGACCCGGTTACCGGATCGGCCCATACCCTGCTAATCCCGTATTGGTCCGAAGAACTGGGCAAGGAAACCCTGCTGGCCCGACAACTTTCCCGCAGGGGAGGGGAGCTGCAGTGCCAGGATCGCGGGCAGCGCGTGGGCATTGCAGGCCGTGCCATAACTTACATGAAAGGGGAGATCTACCTCCCGGAATGACAACTACCCGATATGGATTTGCTTAGAAGGAACCGAAGACTCAGAACCCACCCCTCCATCCGGGCCATGGTGCGCGAAACCACCCTGACCCCGGACGACTTCATCGTGCCGCTCTTTGTGGCCGAAGGCAAACGGTTGCGTGATGAAATCCCCTCCATGCCGGGGTACTACCGCCTGAGCCTGGACACCCTGGCCGCGGAGGTTAAATCACTCTGGGGCATGGGCCTGAAGTCTGTCCTGCTCTTTGTAAAAGTGGCCGACAGCCTTAAGGACAACGCCGGAGCGGAAGCCCTGAACCCGGACGGGCTCATGCAGCGGGCCGTCCGTACCGTAAAGGAGGCCTGCCCGGGGATGTGGGTCATGACCGATGTGGCCCTGGACCCGTTCTCGGCTTATGGCCATGATGGGATAGTAGCCCATGGGAAAATCCTAAACGATGCCACGGCTGAGGTCCTGGCAGAGATGTCTGTTTCCCACGCCCAGGCGGGTGCCGATATGGTTGCGCCAAGCGACATGATGGACGGTCGCATTCAGGTCATCCGCCAGGGGCTCGATGCCGCCGGGTATACGGATACCGGGATCATGAGCTACAGTGCCAAATACGCCAGCGCCTTTTACGGGCCGTTCAGGGATGCACTGGATTCGGCCCCGGTTGCCGCAGAGCAGGTGCCTGCAGACAAGAAGACCTACCAGATGGACCCGGCCAACCGCATCGAAGCCCTGCGGGAAACCGAAATGGACATTGCCGAGGGGGCCGATATCGTTATGGTTAAGCCCGGGCTCTGCTACCTTGATATTGTCCGGGAGGTCCGGGATGCCTTCGATGTGCCCGTAGCGGTATACCAGGTATCCGGGGAATATGCCATGCTTAAGGCCGCCGCCGAAAAAGGCTGGCTGGACCACGATGCGGTCATGATGGAACAACTGCTCTCCATTAAGCGGGCCGGGGCGGACTTAATCGCCAGTTACTTCGCCCGGGACGCCGTTTCCCTATTGGGCTAACCCATTGGCAGATGCTTCCAAAGGTTTCTTGCAAATTGATTTATAGGTTCTTAACAGGGTCGACTTCTCGTTTAGCTTTATTTGTACTACTTGGTATAAATGTAGTTGCATCCCAACAGGATCCGGGAATCCGGGAGGCTACGGAACCTTCCGGAGCCCTGGAATGGACCTCTTTTCGGGAGATGCAGCTCGATTCTGCAGCCCTCTACCGGCAGGTGGATTCCCTCATGCAACTCGGCATACGGGAAGAGGCGTTTCCCGGGGCCCAGCTCCTGGTCGCCTACCAGGGCAGGAAGGTCTTCCACCGGGCCTACGGATTCCACACATACGATAGCCTGGAGGCCGTGGCCCCCACCGATATGTACGACCTGGCATCGGTCACCAAGATTGCAGCTGCCCTGCCGGCCGTTATGAAACTGGCAGAGGCGGGGTTGGTAGACCTGGATGCCCCCATGGCGGACTACTGGAAGCCCTGGAGGCGCAGACGGGATAAACGGGAGCTCACCCTCAGGGAAATCCTGGCCCACCAGGCCGGGCTGCAACCCTATATTGTTTACCTGACCGATGTCCTCCGTAAGGGCGATCTCAAAAAGCGGTTTGTCCGAGAAACGCCCCATAGGCGGTATTCTCTAAGAGCGTATGACAACCTGTACGTCCGGGACAGGTTTGTCCGTAAAATCTACCGGAAAGCCAACAGGTCTGAGGTGTCCGAAGAAAAAACCTATCGGTATTCCGGATTGACTTTTCTGCTGTTTCCACAAGTAGTGGAGGACCTTACAGGCACGGCTTTTGCGCCTTTCCTGCGCAAAGAGGTATACGACCCCATGGGGCTGGAAGACCTGGTTTTCCTGCCGCGACTGAACCGCCCGGGGGCGCGGATCGTCCCCACGGAGGTAGATACCCTGTACCGCAAAACCCTTACCCAGGGTTGGGTGCACGATGAGAACGCCTCCCTGATGGGGGGTATTTCCGGAAATGCAGGGCTTTTCGGAACCGCGGACAACCTGGCGGTGCTCATGCAGTGTTATGCGGATTATGGCCGGTATAAGGGCAGGCAGGTCCTGGATTCGGCGGTAGTGGCAGAGTTTATAAGGGTTCAGTTTCCGGAAAACGAGAACCGCAGGGGCCTTGGCTTCGACAAACCGCTCCTGGACAACACCAGCCTAGGCCTGGAGGAAGCCTACCCGGCACCCGGGGCCAGCCCAAAGAGTTTCGGCCACAGCGGGTTTACGGGTACTTTTGTCTGGGCAGATCCCGAGTACCAATTGGTATTTATTTTTCTTTCCAACCGGGTCTATCCCAGCAGGGAACATCGTAAACTCTATGAAGAAAACCTGCGCAGCCGCCTGCATGAGCTTTTCTATCAGGCGCTTATTCCCAAACCCTGATCGGTGTCGAATGGAATTTATTGTAACTTAGTCTTCAACAATCGACTTACATGGGCTTACTTCTCTTTTACGCCTTTATCTCCATTTTCTTCTCTTTCCTCTGCTCCATTCTGGAGGCTGTATTGCTTTCGGTAACCCCTTCGTTTATCAACGTCAATAAGAAAAATGGGAAACACTGGGCCGAAGCCCTGGAGAACCTCAAGAAGGATGTGGACAAACCCCTAATTGCCATCCTGACCCTCAATACCGTGGCACATACGGTAGGGGCCATCCTGGTGGGGGTACAGGCCAAAGCCGCCTATGCTGAGAGTTATGGCCAGGCCCAGCACGATATCTTCGGCCTTCCTTTTACCGAAGACCTGATGGTGGGGGTGGTATCCACGCTGATGACCATCCTTATCCTGGTAGCATCGGAAATCATCCCGAAAACCCTGGGGGCCACCTACTGGAAGAAATTGGCCAACCCTTCTACGCGTATCCTAAACGGGATGGTCTGGCTGTTGCGGGTTACCGGCCTTATGTGGATGTTGCAATTATTCACCCGCCTCATCGGAAAGGGGCACGCCCACAGCGTCCTCAGCCGGGAGGAGTTTACGGCCATGGCCGATGTGGCCCATGAAGAAGGGGTTTTCGAGGAATCTGAATCTAAGGTTATCAAGAACCTGCTGAAATTCTATGAGATCCGGGTTAAAGATATCATGACCCCCCGGGCCGTGATGAAAATCGCCCCGGAAGACCAGACCATCGCGGAGTTCTTCGAGGAAAACCCCAGACTTCGCTTTTCGCGTATCCCCGTGTACCAGGACCAGGAAGACCAAATCACCGGCTTCGTCCTTAAGGATAATGTCCTGGAGGAAATGATCAATGACAACGGGGATTCCCCCCTGTCCGAAATCCGCCGGGACCTGCTGGTAACCCGCCGGGATACCCCCATCCCCCAACTTTTCGACACCCTCATCAGCAAACGAGAACACGTGGCCCTGGTGGTGGACGAATACGGCTCGGTGAGCGGGCTGGTTACCATGGAGGATGTCATAGAAACCCTTCTGGGCCTGGAAATCATGGACGAGAGCGACAACGTTGCCGACCTGCAGGCGGTGGCCCGTAAGCGGTGGGAAGACCGCGCCAAGAGAACCGGGATAATCGAATAACATGGAAGAGGCCCGCATCCGGACCCCCCTGGGAACCGCCACCCTCCGAGGGGATGAGAGCGGGGTATGTTCCATCTCGGTAAGCGATGGCCACCTGGAGCAGGAGGTGGTACCGGAGGTGCTTGCCCAGGCCTGCATCCAGTTGCAGGAGTATTTCAGGGGGGAACGCCAGCGCTTCGATTTCCCCATCCGGCCCGAAGGCACACCCTTCCAGCAGCGCGTCTGGCAGGAGCTGCGCAAGGTGCCCTATGGCCATACCCTCTCCTATCTGGAACTGACCAAAAAGCTGGGCGATGTAAAGGCGATTCGGGCGGTAGCGTCGGCCAATGGGCGGAACCCCCTTTGGATTGTTATCCCCTGCCACCGTATTATCGGGTCCGATGGGTCCATGACCGGATACGCCGGGGGCATACATCGGAAAAAATGGTTGTTGAACCACGAGAGCCCCACGCCCCAGCAATCGTTGTTCGGTTCCGGAACCGACCAGGCGGTCGGGAAACATACCTTTTAGCCCCTCTTTTTCTCAGAATTGCGCATTTTACCGGGAACAAGGGGCGCTTTTCCCATAGATAGCGCTCGTGGGTCTAGGGTCCGCCCCGGCGGAAACCGACCTGGTGGTCGGAATGGGGTTTTTAAGGACCTTGCGGGTTTCAAACGCCGATTTGGCCTGAATTACTGCTGGGAAACTTCAGAATCTTTGTATTTTTTCGGGTCCAAACCCCCGGCATATGCTGCAGCGGATCCCACTTGAAAACATCTTGTTCCTGGACATCGAAACGGTGCCGGAGCAGGCGTCCTATTCGGAACTATCCGAGGAGGCCCGGGAGTTGTGGGAACAGAAAACCCGATTCCAGCGCAAGGAGGAATTCACCGGGGAGGAGTTCTACGAAAGGGCTGGCATCTGGGCCGAGTTCGGGAAGGTCATCTGCATATCGGCCGGCTACTTCCAGCCCGGGGAACGGCTGTTCCGCCTGCGCAGTTTTACAGGGACGGAGCCCGAACTGCTTTCGGAGTTCAGCAAACTATTGGGTGGGTACTTCGGACGCCGCAACCGGATGCTGTGCGCCCACAACGGCAAGGAATTCGACTTCCCCTACCTGGCCCGGCGGATGATCATCCATGGCATCCCCCTGCCGGACAAGCTGAACCTCTTTGGCAAAAAGCCCTGGGAAGTACCCCACCTGGATACCATGGAGCTCTGGAAATTCGGGGACTTCAAACACTACACCTCCCTGCGGCTGCTGGCCCATATCCTGGGCATCCCCTCGCCCAAGGAGGACCTGGACGGCAGCAAAATCCGATCGGTATATTATGAGGAGGGGGATATGGAGCGCATTGTGAAGTACTGCGAACTCGACGTGGTTACCACGGCCCAGATATTCCTGAGGTTCCGTGGGGAGGAGCTCTTGGGCCAAGGACAGATCGTCCATGTCTAATAATCTTTATCTTACATCTGAATACCGGGGCCAATCAAATATTCGTGTATAAACCCCTAGTAAAGGTTCTGCTTTTAGCCAATGAAAATCGACATCTGCATATCCGAGAATGTAAATCTCCAGTTCAAAGACAAGATGGGGGGTCAGGAACTGGAGAACGGGTTTGTAGTAGATCCTAATGTTGGCACGAATAACGCCAGGTGCATTTATGTCGAGTTCCCTGGCAATTTGGAACTCTATCATTTCGGGTCGACCCAATTCAGGGAACCCCTGGAGATGCACACCACCAACCCCCCGGATTCGAAGTGGTTGCTGATACACATTAACCTCTCCCGGTTTAGCCAGCAAAAGCGAATTGGCACAGACACCATTTATTTTCAACGAAATCTACCCATTGGTATATTATTCTGTGGGCCGGGCCTGGAAATGAATACGGTAATTCCCCCGGGAATCGAAACCGAAGTACTATCCATTCGGTTTCAGAAGGACCTTATTAAAGCCTATTTGCCCGGGCTGAGGGAATCCATAGATCTGAACCGGCATATCGCCTATGAGGATATAGACGAGGAGCTCAGTGCCCTATTGGTTCATATCGTGAACACCATGGACAATAAGCTTTCCTGTCATGCACACCTGCTGAACTTCCTCAGCCACTTTTTCGAGAAGTTGTCGAAACATCAAAAACCGATTGGCATTGATAAACTCCATCCGGAAGATCTCCAGCGTATTATGGAGATTTCTACAGTTTTAAGAGACCCCCTTGCCGGACCGATACCCTCTCTGGAAGAACTGTCTAAAGAGGCACATATGGGAATTACAAAGTTCAAGGAATCCTTTAAAATGGTTTTTGGCCTGGCACCCCTTCAATACCGAAACCGGATTAGAATGGAGTATGCCCGGGAAGAACTCATGAATAAAAAGCAGACGGTGTCCGAATTGAGCTATACACTCGGCTATTCCCATCCTTCTAATTTCACCGCTGCATTTAAGCGGTTTTACGGGAAACTTCCGTCTTCCTTATGAAATCCGGCTTTCTGCACTACGGATCCGGCTTTTTCCATTAAACCTCTGGCTATTCGCTTGTGCATCTTTGGATTATAAAATTCAAAGATCATGTATAAACCGCTCTTCATTTTATTGTGTTGTCTCTGTACCCATGCCCTGGCCGTTTCTCAGGATTCACTGGTCCCACAAACCGAGCGCAACAAGGAAATTGCCAGGAATTTTTATAAGGACCTATGGTTCAGGAACAATACCGGGAATTACCGCAAGTATGTTGCCGACACCTATACGGTCCACGATATAGGCGACAGAAAGGGAGTCACTGAAAATGCCGTAGAACAAAAGAATATTGCCGATTTTTTCTGGGCCAATGGTACCCTCAAACCCGAGTTCGATTTTCAAATGGCGGAAGGGGATTTGGTGGCTACCCGATGGATTGCAGGCTATGAGCCCACGACCATCCTCGGCAGGCTTTTGATCGGAAAGAATCCGATCGCTATTATCAATGTCTTGCGATTCGAGGATGGCAAAATTGTCGAGTTCTGGAACCACAGGCATGATATCGATTCAAACCAAACCCTGAAATTCGTTTTAAAGGGCCTGCTGATGGGTATCGCGATAGCCCTTGTCCCTGCCTTCTATGCTTTCAGGTTAAGAAGAAAACTCAAAAAAATGCAATCCTAGCAGGCGCTTTCTGTTTTTGTTCGGGAAACAGCGGTTCGTCTCTGAACCGCTGTTCTTTTTTTATGCGGGGGACTACTTTATCGGACAGAACGCGTTACACCAAACCCCCATTTAGGGCAGATAAAAAGGAAATTGGATCCGGCTATTCTGTAACAAACCCACCTGCTATCAGTCCTATGGTCGTACCCATCCGGGAAGATGTCTGGATTGGACATCGATTGGACACCCCCCGGTATTACTTCCCGATAAAGACATCAACATCATCAGAAAATAGAATGAAGAGACAACTCGTATTTGGTTTCGTGTTAGCCCTTATGGGCGCCTGTAACAGCCCTGGAAATTCGGATGTCGCCCTGCAACCCACTCTGGCCGATTATGAAGTAGGCGAAAAATGGGTTTGGAAATACAAGGGCGTCACCACCTCCGGAGAAGTGCGCTCAGAAGGGGAAGATACCCGGAAAATAGTCAGCGCAGACGGCAAATTGGGGATGATCATAGGCACAGATACTATTCCTGTGGCCGATATCGTAAAGCCCGATGAGAGTGAAACCCCAAAGTATGACTGGCCACTTGAAGCGGGTAAAAAATGGAAGTATGAGGTGAATTGGACCAGTCAGGACGGCACAACAGGGACCCAAAGCCAGGATGCTGAAGTGGTATCCTTCAAAGAAGAGACGGTAGAGGCGGGAACCTTTATGGCGTACACCATTCAATACAAGGGGACCATCACAAATTCCAGAGGGTATAGTGCAGAGACGGATGAGGTTTGGTTATACGCCCCAGCCGTCAAGAGCTTCATAAAACTCACCCAGGTCCAGGATGATTTTCATTACGAGGAGGAATTGATCGAATATTCGAAACCGCAATAAATCCGAGAAAATACCAGTGCCCGGGATTCCCCTCGCCTAAAAGGAGGCGCTACGGGATCAAGGGGTTCACGGACCGGATTTCCCCGGGATAATAGCGTATTGGGCGCGCTCAGATTACTGCAGTGTAACAGGGCTCGCGTCGTGACGGGACCGTTTTCATGGCGAACCCAAAACCAACGATTAAACGCGACAGGGAAGCCAGCCAACAGACAAATCACCTAAGAACCAAAAAGCTTTTAAGACTATGGATGAACAACACCTACAGCGACCCTTGGTCAGGACAGCCAGAATAGCGGGAGCCTGGTATTTATTACTCGCGGTTTCCGGGATTCTTGGGTTTATCGTACTCCACCCCCAGGTGTATGTTTCAGGGGATCCGGGACAAACACTCTCCAACCTTTCAGGTTCCGGAACGCTTCCCAGCCTGCGCCTGATGTGCGAAATCCTGATTGTCTTGTCTCAAGCCCTGGCCGCGTTTTCGTTCTACAGGTTATTCAGGAGCCTTGGGGGTTGGCAGGCCTGGGCCGTTGGAATTTGGGGTACCGTCAACGCCATTGTTATTCTTTTCAGCGCTATTTCCATGGCGTCTGCCATCGCCATAGCAAATTCCGAATCGTTGTCCTATGCCGACAAATTACTGCCTATCGAACTTTTGATGAACTTCATTTCCCATTCATGGGCCATAGGAGGGATTTTCTTCGGGCTTTGGCTCATCCCTATGGGCCATGTTATTATTACCTCCAAGAGGATGCCTTTGTGGTTGGGTCAAACCCTGATCCTGGGAGGAGTGGGTTATATCCTTAGTACTTTCATTTATTATGCCGGGATCAAACATCCCTTTTTGAATTTCCTGACCATTCCCGCCACCCTCGGGGAATTCTGGATGATTGCTTATTTGTTGATTTATGGCGTACGACCCCGGAGGGGATAAGGGTGTATCTTTTGGATAGCGGGTTACAGGGCTGAATTCACCCCTCCCGCTCCAAGTGCACATACACCGGGAAATGGTCCGAATACCCGCCCAGGTAGTTCCGGCCTACATAGGTCCGGAAGGGTTTTCCCTTGTAGGGCTCGTTCCATTCCTGCAGGAATTCCGGGTCGAAGATATCGGCATGGGAGAAGCGGTGCGTCCCGGGCTGGTAATTTAAAAAGGTATGGGAGAGGAGGATCTGGTCGAAGAGCATCCAGGTGTCCCGGTATTTGGCCGAGCCCCGGTCCGGGCGGAAGAGCTGCTGCATGGGGTTGTGCAGGGCTGCGGATTCCTCGAGGTGTTTCAGGCTTTCCGAATGGGGGTCGTCGTTGAAGTCCCCCATCACGATGGTATTGGCCTCCGGGTTTTCGCTGCGGATTTCCCATATCCGGTCCCGGACGGTCTGTGCTGCGGTCATGCGCTTGTGGGCGGTTTCCGAGTCCCCGTCGCGACGGGAGGGCCAGTGGTTCACAAAGATGTGAACATGCTCTCCATTGATCCAGCCATGCACATGGAGGATGTCCCGCGTAAAGTCCCGCTGCCCGTCCGGCTCGTACACCAGCAAGGGGATCACCTCCTGCCCTTCCGGTTCAAAATGCTCCCGGTGGTAACACAGGGCGGTGTCAATACCCCGCTCGTCCGGGGAGTCGAAGTGGACATATTCCAGGCCGCTGCCCTTCAGGGTGTCGGTAGACAGGAGGTCGTCCAGCACGGATTCGTTTTCCACTTCGGCCATGCCCAGAAGTACCGGGAGGTCCAGGGGCCTGCCCCTGCCCATTTGCCCGATGGCCTTCCCGAGCTTTCGCAGTTTGTTCTCATAGCGCTCCGGGGTCCAGCGCTTGAAGCCCCCCGGGGTAAAATCGTCATCCAGCAGGGTGGGGTCATTTCGGGTGTCGAAGAGGTTTTCCAGGTTGTAGAATCCTACCGTGCACGCTTCCAGGGGCTGTTTGGGGTTCTTGGCCATATAAAGGGGTCGTATTGCGGTTCAAAATACAAAAAAGACTTCGCGCCGATTGCGTAGCTTTGCAGGGTGAGATTTGCCTATGCTGGAGAAAACCGACATATCGTATGAAAAAACCGTGCTCATCGGGGTCATCACCCGGGAGCAGCCGGAAGAAAAAGTACAGGAATACCTGGACGAACTTGAATTCCTGACCTACACGGCCGGGGGGGAGGTCATCAAGCGCTATGTGCAGCGTATCGATGTGCCCAACCCCAAGACCTTTATCGGTAGCGGGAAACTCGAGGAGGTACAGGCATACGTAAAGGAGCACGAAGTGGGCTCTGTGATCTTCGATGACGAACTTTCCCCTGTGCAGCAGCGCAACATCGAAAAACAGCTGCGGTGCAAGATCCTGGATCGTACCGGCCTGATCCTAGATATTTTTGCTCAGCGTGCCTCTACCCACTATGCCAGGACCCAGGTGGAACTGGCCCAGTACGAATACCTCCTCCCGAGGCTCACGGGGCTCTGGACCCACCTGGAGCGCCAACGCGGGGGTATCGGGATGCGCGGCCCGGGGGAGACGGAAATCGAAACCGACCGCCGGATTGTCCGGGACCGGATTGCCCTGCTCAAAAAGCGCCTGGCCAAGATAGACCGCCAGATGGAAACCCAGCGTGGCAACCGGGGTGCCCTGGTGCGGGTGGCCCTTGTGGGATACACCAACGTGGGTAAGTCTACCCTGATGAACGTCATCAGCAAAAGCGAGGTCTTTGCCGAAAACAAGCTCTTTGCCACCCTGGATACCACCGTGCGGAAGGTGGTGCTGGGCAACCTCCCATTCCTGCTGAGCGACACCGTAGGGTTTATCCGCAAGCTGCCCACCCAGTTGGTGGAGAGTTTTAAAAGCACCCTGGATGAGGTCCGGGAGGCAGACCTGCTGCTCCATGTAGTGGATATTTCCCACCCCAGTTTTGAGGACCACATTGCATCGGTGAACCAGATCCTGTCCGAAATCGGATGCACGGACAAACAAACCCTGATGGTGTTCAACAAGATTGACCTGTACCGGCCGGAGGAACTCGAGGAGGACGACCTGGTTACCCCGCGGACTACCCGGCATTATTCCATTGAGGAGTGGGAACAAACCTGGATGCAACGGGTATCCGGGGAAGCCATCTTTATTTCGGCCCTGAAAAAGGAAAATCTCGAAGCGTTCCGACAACGCGTCTACCAGGCCGTTCGCGACATCCACGTGACCCGTTTTCCCTATAATAATTTCCTGTATCCGGAAAACCTGGATGCCTATAGCGGGGGAGGGGAAAGCTAGGCTGAGGCTTTCGTCGATGAAATCGGACACCTCGTCGTTCTTACCACATCCTGAGGCAAATTAGCCACATTTTTTGCGGTTAAATGCGGATATCCTACTATCTTTATGCTGTGTTTAAGTGATAGTGTTTATTCCGGATCGTACCAGCAACGATTGCTACGTAACCAGATGGTATGAACCTACCCCAACAAAAAAGCCCCGGCGTAAACGCCAGGGCTTTTTTCTTTTAGCCTCGTTCCTGGGGCTTAGAATTTATAGCTTAACCCGAGGGTCCAGTAGGTCTGCAGGTCGTTGTCGATGTTGTCGAAGGTAGCCCCGGTGTCTCCCAGGGTATTGATGGCATAGTTCAGCGCCTCTTGTTTGTTGCTGCGCAGGCCAAAGTCGAAACCAACCCCGATTTTACTCCAAAGGGTATAGCTGAAAGAGTTGATCCAGGTCCAGTTGCTCAAATCGCCGCTCTTGTAGCTCATAAAGGCCGAGAGGTTCGATTTAAAGGCGATGGCTCCGATATCGCGGGTGTAGTCGGCCACAATTTTAGCACCCATGGAAGACTCGAAGATGTCTTCTTCATCCGAGAACACAAAGTTGTAGTTGAGCGGGTGGATCACCACAATAAGATTTTCAATAGGCGTCCAGGTACCCCCCACACCAAGGTCGAGATACCCCGGATTATTGAAGTTGTTCAAAAGGGTGGAGCGGTATTCCCCCAGGGCGGAGATGGCAAATTTCTCGCTGAGTTTCCGACCGTAGAGGGAGCTGAGGTTAAAAACGTCCACAGCCTCGCGGAAGCTGTCATTATCCGTGGGGTCGTCCTTGTCGTCCAGTTTCACCCAGCTCAGGTTAACATTGGCCGCGTTTCTCCAGAAAAACTTTTCCTGCTTGAGGTTGGCAAAGGCGTTAACGGTAAAACCGATTGTCCCGGAGGAGTTGTTTGGCAGGCCCTGGGCATACCAGTTGCTGAAGTTCGACAGGCTCCCCCCGATGACCCCGAAGGCCCCGACTTTCCACCCTGGCAGGGCATCGATCTGCCCCTGAATGGCATCGGCACGCCCCTGGATGGCTTTAATGGAGTCCTTTGTTTCGGCCAGTGCCGCCTTCAGTTCGGCTTCCGTTTGGGCCTGGGCTACCCCGGCCAGCAGGAGGCAAAAGACCCCCAGTACAATCTTTCTCATGGTTTGATAGTGTTTAAGTTATGAACAACAAATGTAGTTATTGTTTATAAACAGGCATGGTTATTAACACTATTTCCTCTTGTACAGGGGAACGGAGGAACAGGCTTCGCCGAATTGAATGGAGCGGGCCTCCCCCATGAGTCGGGAAAGGGCGCCCACATATGCTGACTCGGGTACGGGGACCTGGCTGCAGCCCTTGATGATAACGGGCTTGTCCCGGAAGGGCTCCAGGTCAAGGGCTTGTATGGCTTCTTCAAGGAGGACGGTGTCGAGCAATTGCCGCGACCCCACTACCACCTTCCGTGCATAGGGCCCTAAATGCATACTTATCAACATATAAGCCCAGGAGGGGACAATGGCGTCGCTTGCGCAAAACAAGTGGACATACCCGTCCTGGTAGGCGGACCAGTCATACTGGGCCAGGGCGTCCCTAAAGGGTTTTTCCCGAAGGATGAGGCCCTGGTCCAGCCACTGGCTGATATCTATGCCATGACGGGGTCCCCTGGGGTAAAAGTCCTCCAGGTTAAGGGTAACCAGGGGGCTTTTGGAAACGCGGTTGACAATTTCTCCTTCCATGGCCAAGGGTTTCAGAGCAGTCCGAGTTCGAGTTTTGCCTCTTCACTCATGAGCTCCTGGGTCCAGGGCGGGTCGAAGGTAATCTCCACCTCTGCCCCATTGACCTGGTCCAGGGACTTGACCTTTTCCTCCACTTCCATGGGCAGGCTTTCCGCTACCGGGCAGTTGGGGGAGGTAAGGGTCATGAGGATCTTGACGTCCCGGTCCTCATTGACGAAAACGTCGTAGATCAGGCCCAGTTCGTAAATATCTACCGGGATTTCCGGGTCGTATATGGTCTTGAGGACCCGGACGATGTGTTCGCCCAGTTCCCGCGTATCTATATTTGTTTTTTCCTCCATTGCTAAAACGTTGAGACGGCTAGGATTCCAGCTGGGTTTCGTAGGCCACGGCATAGAGCTTCAGCTGCTTGATCATGCTCACCAGGCCATTGGCCCGCGTGGGCGACAAGTGCTCCTTCAGCCCTATTTCATCTATGAAATCGGTTTTGGCCGCAATGATGTCGGCCGGTTTCTGGTGGCTGAAGGCGCGGATCAGGATGCCGATAATCCCCTTGGTGATGATGGCATCGCTGTCTGCCGTAAAGACCAGTTTCCCGTCCTGGAGCTCGGCATGTACCCATACCTTGCTCTGGCACCCCTTAATGAGATGGTCGTCCGTTTTGTACTGGTCTTCTATTTTGGGGAGGGACTTCCCCAATTCGATCATATACTCGTAGCGCTGCATCCAATCGTCGAACATGGAGAATTCCCCCACGATATCTTCCTGGATGCTCGCAATATCCTGCTGTTCCATACACGCAAAAATACGATAATATAGGCTCGGATTCAATCCGGATCCGGGCCAATACGGCTAAAAATAGGCTATTGTCCCACCTTATGAAAGCATCATCCGGGCCTTTTCGACCCCGGCGGCCAGGCGGTCTGCCTCCTGGAAGGTGTTGTAGAAGGAAAAACTGGCCCTTACGGTCCCCGGGATGCCGTAAAAATCCATAATCGGCTGGGCACAGTGGTGCCCGGTGCGCACGGCAATCCCCATCTTGTCCAGCAGGGTACCCACATCGTAAGGGTGAATCCCCTCCAGGTTAAAGGAGATCACCGAGGTCTTCTCCCGGGCCTGTCCGTAGATCTGCATCCCCGGGATGCGCTCCAGGGCTGCAGTGGCATATTCCAGCAGTTCCTTCTCGTAGGCGGCGATCTTCTCCATGCCAATCCCGTTGAGATAATCCAGGGCTGCCCCAAAGGCAATCCCGCCACAGATGTTCGGGGTGCCTGCCTCAAATTTGTGGGGCAGCCCGGCATAGGTGGTCTTCTCGAAGCTCACGGTTTCGATCATTTCGCCCCCGCCCTGGTAGGGCGGCAGTTTCTCCAGCCATTCCTCTTTCCCGTACAGGGCGCCTACTCCGGTGGGGCCACACAGTTTATGGGCGGATACGGTGTAAAAGTCCACATCCAGGGCCTGCAGGTCCGCCGCAATATGGGGGGCAGCCTGGGCGCCGTCTATGAGGACGGCCGCACCAACTCCATGGGCCACTTCGATGATGGCTTTAATGGGGTTTACCGTCCCCAGGGCATTGGAGACGTGGTTGCAGAAGACCAGCTTTGTCTTGGGCGAAAGCCCATCCAGGAAAGGCTGCAACTGCAGTTCCCCCTTCTGGTCCATGGGGATAACCCGGAGCCGGGCACCGGTGCGTTCGCACAGCATTTGCCAGGGGACGATATTGGAATGGTGTTCCATGGCCGAAACCCAGATGTCATCCCCTTCGGCCAGAAAAGCGGTAAAGCCCTGGGCGACCAGGTTAATCCCGTGGGTGGTACCGGAAGTCATGATAATCTCGTAAGGCTTCGCGGCATTGAAGTGCTTCTGGATTTTTACGCGGGCTTTCTCGTAGGCATCGGTGGCTTCCTGGGAAAGGGTATGCACCCCCCGGTGGATGTTGGCGTTGTAGCGCGAATAATAATCCACAATGGCGTCAATTACCTGTTGGGGGGTCTGGGAGGTGGCCGCATTGTCCAGGTAAAGCAGGGGTTGCCCGTTTACCTCCCGGGAGAGGATGGGAAAATCGTTTCGGATTTTGCTGACGTCAAAAGCGGTGGTCTCCATAGGGTGCAAAGATACCGAAGGCGCGGGAAAAAAGCCTAAGGGACTGGGAGTTTCTGAGCGGTTTTACCGCATCAGAACCGGAAGCCTACCCCAATCTTACCCAGGCCTACGGTCCGGCTGGGGGAGTCGCCGGAAAGGAAGATCCATTGGGTGTCGGCACCGAGGAACCACCGGGGCGCAAAATCGTACCTGAGACCAAGGCCAAGTGAAGGACCATTGTTGAGGTCTTTGCCCTGAACACGCCCATTTGTGTCGAAGAAAGCAGGGTCGCGGGTGGACCGGTTAAAGCTCCACCCCAGGTTGCCGGTAAGCCATAGCTTTTCACTAGAAGTAAGGGGCAATTCGGCAAAGAGCCGGGGCTGGAGGAAGAAATCCCGGTACTTTTCTTCCTGTATGGGGTCGCTGTCGTTGATGAAGGTGGTGGCGAACCATACCCCGTCCAGGGCAACCCCCACCCGGGCTTTGCCCCACTCTGCAAATCGGTATTTAACCCCAAGGCCCAGCAGGCCTTCGTTGGAAGACCCGAAGGACTCCCCTATGGAAACCGGGTAGTAGGCTTCTACGCTCCAGTCCCTTTCCTGGGCCCGGACCATTAAACCAAAAACAAAGAGGAAGAACAGGAAGAAATAACGTTTCATAAGGAGCTGGTTTGAGTGTTTTAGCACCCTGAAACTAAAAGCCCTTCCGTTGGGAAGGGCCTTATAAATTGTTAATTAGGAAAACTTTATGCTGTCCCTCCCTACAGATCGAAGCCGATATCCACCCCGAGTTTCTGGGCGATAAGTTTGTTGATACGGGCTTTCACTTCCGGGATGCGCACGCTTTCCAGCACGTTGTTTGCAAAGGCATACATGAGCAGGGCAGAGGCTTCCTTTTCAGGGATGCCGCGGCTGCGCAGGTAGAACAAGGCATCTTTGTCTAACTGGCCAATGGTACAGCCATGGGAACAGCGGACGTCGTCTGCGAAAATCTCCAGCTGGGGTTTGGTGTTGACCTCGGCCTTGTCTGAGATCAGCAGGTTGTTGTTCTGCTGGAAGGCATTGGTTTTCTGGGCCAACTGGTCTACAATGATCTTCCCGTTGAAAACACCCGTGGAGCGGGAGCCGAAAATACCCTTGTAATCCTGGTGGCTTTCGCAATTGGGCTGCTGGTGGTGCACCAGGGTATGGTGGTCCACATGTTGCTTTTCGCCCAGGATGGTCACCCCTTTCAGGGTAGATTGGATGCGTTCGCCGTCCTGGTAGAAATTCAGGTTGTTTCGGGTGAGTTTCCCACCAAAAGAGAAGGTGTGTACACTTACCTGGCTATTTGCCTTCTGGTCTATGTAGGTGTTGTCGATAAGTGAGGCTGTACTGGCATCGTTTTGCACCTTGTAGTAGTCCACAATAGCATTTTTCCCGGCAAAAATTTCGGTTACCGCATTGGTAAGCACCTCGTTTGAGGTCAGGCTCTGGTGCCTTTCGATGACCTGCAACTCGGCGTTTTCCTCCACAATGATCAGGTTGCGGGGCTGCAGCATCTGGGCCGCCTCATTCCCGGTGGAAAAATGGATGATTTCCACAGGCTTGCGGGGGGCCTTGTGTTTGGGGATGTAGATGTAGGCACCTTCCCGCGTAAAGGCGGTGTTGAGGCTGGTCAGGGAATCTTCCCGGGAGGCCACCTTATTGAAGTACACGTCAATAATGGGGCGGTACATCGGTTTGGAAAGGGCCGAACTCATCAGGCAGATATCTACCCCGTCGTGCGTGGTTTCGGAGAGGTAGGAGCTGTAAATCCCGTCAATAAACACGATTTTATAGGTATCTATCTCGTGCAGGAAATAGGCTTTCACATCCCGGTATTCCAGGTCGCTGTCGGCCTTGGGGAACAGGCTGAAGTCTACGTTCTGCAACCCGGCAAGGGAGGTGTATTTCCAGGCCTCCATCTTCCGGTGCGGGAACCCTTTGGCTTCGAAATTCTTAAGGGCCTCCGAGCGCATTTCGTGCACGGGGTCATCCAGGTCCACCTGGTTTTCGAATGCCATAAAGGAGGCGATGAGTTTTTCCTTTAATTCCATGGGGATAATGCCTTTTCCGTTAGACTACGGTTTCCTGTTTGATCCAGTCGTATCCTTTTTCTTCCAGCTCCAGGGCCAGTTCCTTGTCTCCGGACTTAACGATTTTCCCATCGTGGATCACGTGGACAAAATCCGGGACGATGTAATCCAGAAGGCGCTGGTAGTGGGTAATCACCACAAAGGCGTTGTCTTCGGACTTAAGCCGGTTTACCCCGTTGGCCACTACGCGGAGGGCATCGATGTCCAGGCCGGAGTCGGTTTCGTCCAGGATGGCGAGTTTGGGCTCCAGCATGGCCATCTGGAAAATCTCATTCCGTTTTTTCTCGCCCCCGGAGAAACCTTCGTTCAGGGAACGGGAGAGGAACTTGCGGTCTATTTCCAGCAGGGCCGCCTTTTCGCGGATCAGCTTCAGCATCTGGTTGGCAGGCATATCGCCCAGGCCTTGTGCCTTGCGCGTTTCATTAATGGATGTCTTCACAAAGTTGGTCACCGATACTCCCGGGATTTCCACAGGGTACTGGAAGGAGAGGAAAATCCCCAGGTGGGCCCGGTCTTCCGGAGCCATATCGTCCAGGTCCTCGCCCTGGAACAGGATTTTCCCTCGGGTTACTTCGAAGTCTTCCTTCCCGGCAATCACGGAAGCCAGGGTACTCTTGCCCGAACCGTTGGGGCCCATAATGGCGTGCACTTCACCCGGCTTTACCTCCAGGTTGATTCCTTTGAGGATTTTTTTGTTCTCCACACCGGCGTGCAGGTTCTGTATCTTAAGCATAGACATTATTTTAGGTAATTGGGTGCCTGAGGCATTGTATTAAAATCGTCCCGGCTGTGCTGCAGGTAGACGCGGGCGCCAGTGGAGTCGGCAAACGCTTCAAAGGCCCGCATGCTGGCCAGGGTTTGTTTTACATCGGAATTAAAAATCGGTACGCGCTTGTTGAGGCGGTTCAGTTCCAGGTGGTACAAATCGCCGCTCAGCAACAGGGGGCCATGCTGTGGCAGGTCCAGGAACAGGGCACAATGCCCAGGGGTATGGCCCGGCATATATTTGATCACCACCGTCCCGTCTCCAAAAACATCGTAGTCCCCGGAAATCTGCTTGACCTTTTCAATGTCGTTCACGGCATGGAACATATCCGGTTGGGCGGCTTCCATTTCCGGGCTGGAAATCCAGGCGTATTCGGATTCCTGCACCAGCCAGGTGGCTCCGGGCAGGGCTTCGGCATGGCCGCTGTGGTCAAAATGCGTATGGGAAAGTGACAGGAAATCGATGTCTGCCGGCGTCATCCCGATAGCTGCCAGTTGGGTCGCCAATGAATCGGGGCGGGAAACAGAAAAGTTGCCGTCCGGTGAGGTATAGGGTTCAGGCATGCCCACCAGGCCCTGAGAGAGGCCGGCGTCCCACATCAGGGTCCCCTTGGGGTGCACCACTACATAATAGGCGTCTGCAAACTCAGCGGTCTGCCCTCGGTAGACGGAATCCTGGGCAAACAGTTCCAAATTGTTGACCATAACCGTGCCCCCATCCAGGGTATAAAGGCGGATATCAGGGGCCATGACCTGCTGGGCTTCCGCTACTTCGGCCTGCTGCTTCTCTTTACACCCGGCAAGGGAGATCAGGGTTGCCAGCACTAAGGCTATGTAAAAGGGTCTTTTCATCTGCCTTATCCTACAGAGCCCTCCAGGCTTATTTCCAATAATTTCTGGGCTTCCACCGCGAATTCCATTGGCAGCTTGTTCAGGACTTCCTTACTAAAGCCGTTCACGATCAGGGCAATGGCCTTTTCGGTATCGATCCCCCTTTGGTTGCAATAGAAGATCTGGTCTTCCCCGATCTTACTGGTGGTTGCCTCGTGTTCGATCTGAGCCGTCTTGTTGCGGGCCTCGATGTACGGGAAGGTATGCGCACCGCACTGGTTGCCCATCAGCAGGGAATCGCACTGGGAGAAATTCCGTGCATTTTCCGCCCGGCTGCCTACCTGTACCAGGCCCCTGTAACTGTTCTGGGATTTTCCGGCCGAGATCCCCTTGGATATGATCGTGCTGCGCGTGTTTTTCCCCAGGTGGATCATTTTGGTGCCCGTATCGGCCTGTTGGTGGTTGTTGGTTACGGCGATGGAATAAAACTCCCCTATGGAGTTATCCCCTTTCAGGACACAGGACGGGTATTTCCAGGTAACGGCGGAACCGGTT
The DNA here is from genome assembly GCF_002198115.1 of Robiginitalea sediminis. Lineage (GTDB taxonomy): Bacteria > Bacteroidota > Bacteroidia > Flavobacteriales > Flavobacteriaceae > Robiginitalea > Robiginitalea sediminis. The sequence continues at coordinate 725,061 of NZ_NGNR01000001.1, forward strand.
TCCACCTGCGTCCAGGAAATCTTGGCATTGGTTTCGCAGAGGCCCCTTTTGGTCACAAAGTTGTACACCCCGCCATGGCCGTCCTTGTCTCCGGGGAACCAGTTTTGTACGGTGGAATATTTGATTTCGGCATCGTCCAGAGCGATGAGTTCCACCACGGCAGCGTGTAGTTGATTCTCATCCCGCGAAGGGGCGGTACACCCTTCCAGGTAGCTCACATAGCTGCCCTTGTCTGCCACGACCAGCGTGCGCTCGAACTGCCCGGTCCCGGCCTGGTTGATCCGGAAATAGGTGGAGAGCTCCATGGGGCAGCGGACCCCTTTGGGGATGTAACAGAACGAGCCGTCTGAGAATACCGCGGAATTCAGGGCCGCGTAAAAGTTGTCTTTCTGGGGCACTACAGTTCCCAGGTATTTGCGTACCAGCTCCGGGTGTTCCCGGATGGCTTCGGAAATGGAGCAGAAAATAATCCCCTTTTCCGCCAGGGTTTTCTTGAAGGTAGTGGCAACCGATACCGAGTCCATGACAAAATCCACGGCTACCCCGGCCAGCTTCTTCTGTTCTTCCATGGGGATGCCGAGCTTTTTGAAAGTCTCGAGCAGTTCCGGGTCTACCTCGTCCAGGCTGTTGTACTTGGGTTTCTTGTTGGGGGCGGAATAGTAGGAGATGGCCTGGAAATCTGGTTTCTTATACGAGACATTGGCCCAGTCCGGCTCCTCCATTTCCTTCCAGATACGGAAGGATTCCAGGCGCCAGTCCGTCATCCACTGCGGCTCTTCCTTTTTACGGGAAATGGCAACGACGATTTCCTCGTTCAGGCCGTTGGGCAGGGTATCGGATTCGATATCGGTATAGAAACCATATTCGTATTCCTTGGTTTCCAGTTCCTTCTTTAATTCCTCTTCGGTATAAGCCATGGCAAATGCGTTATAAAATCAATCAGAGTGAAAAACTCTCCCCGCAGCCGCAGGTGCGCTGGGCATTTGGGTTGTTGAAGACGAACCCCTTCCCGTTGAGGCCCCCCGAATATTCCAGGGTGGTCCCTACCAGGTAGAGGAAACTCTTCTTATCCACAATGATGCGGACGGCATTGTCCTCGAACACCTTGTCGTTCTCCGCAACCTCGCGGTCGAAACGCATCTCGTAGGACAACCCACTGCACCCGCCGCTTTTAACGCCCACCCGGATGTAATCCGTGGCGGCGTCGAAGCCTTCCTCCTGCATCAGCGCCGTCACGCGCTGGCGGGCTGTATCGGACACCTTGATCATTTTAAAATGGATTTATTCTAAATAGTTCACAAATATAGGGACAATGGGGCATTCCACCGCAATTCCTAACATTATTATAACGCATAGGGCCATTGGGGGTATCTATACGCCATTGCCCTGGCTTACCGGTACTTGAGCAGCACCAGGTCGGTCATTCCCGATGAAGCCGTTCCCGCCCCGCCCGGCTCGGCCAATTCCCCGGCGAGCAATACGGACCCATCGGCCATGGGAAAGGCATCGAACCCGAGGTCGATTCCCGGCCCTCCGTAGGTGACCATACCCAGGTTTTCGCCTCCCGGGCCGATATGTAGTAGTAACAAGTCGTTTTCGCCCGAATTGCCCAGGGTAGACGTTTGGCTTCGGGTAGTCCCGGAAATGAAGTAGGTGCCGTCCGGGGCGCGGCGTATGCTTTCGGCGGCGTCGAAGGCCGGCCCGCCATAGCTTTGTTCCCATTTCAGCGTTCCGGATTCGCTCAATCTGACTACCCAGATATCAGCCTCGCCCAATGGGTTGCTCACCTCCCCGTCTGCACTGAAACTATGCCCGGCTACCAGGTACCCGCCGTTGGGGTCGGCAACCAGGTCTGCGGCCGTATCGATCCCGCTGCCCCCCAGGTTGCGCTCCCATACCAGACGGCCCATGCCATCTACCTTGACCACCCAGAAATCGTAGCTGCCCTTGGGGTCAGAAATGTCGAAATCCCCGCTTTCGGAGAACCCCGCCATCACAAATCCCCCATCCGGGGAGGCTGCAACGGCATGGGCCCGGTCGTTGTTGGAGCCCCCGAAATAGAATCGCCAGAGCAGTTCCCCGGAGGCACTCACCTTAGTACACCAGAACTCACCCACCCCGTGGTAGGTGCTCGTGGTCCCCTTGTCTGTAAACCCGTCTGCCCGGGCTGCAGTCAGGTCCAGGAACCCGATAAAGACCAGGCCCCCGTCCGGGGTTTCCACCAGGTCATAGGAGTGGTCGTGGCCCGAAAAGCCGAAACTCCGCTCCCAGAGAATATTACCCCCAGCGTCCAGCCGGAGCACCCAATTGTCGTGGAACCCCTCGTTGTTGCTGCCGTCCCCGTCGTCGCTCATGGCGTAACCGGTAAGGGCATAGCCGCCATCGGAGGTCTGGATCACTGCCTGGCCGCGGTCGTCCTTGCTACCTCCGTAGGTCCGGCTCCATTCCAGGTTTGCCGCGGCATCGAATTTCATAAGCCAGTAGTCATTCACCGCCAGGGGTTTTCCGTTCAGGTCCCCATCGGTGCTTTCGGTAAACCCAAGCACGGCAAAGCCGCCATCCTGGGTGGCGATCACCGACCGGGCCGATTCGGACCCGCTCCCCCCATATGTGCGGACCCATTCCAGGGTCCCCCCGAAAGGCTCCGGCCCCGGGTCTGGTTCCGGGGGGTCCTTTTCACAGGCCAGGGCAGCGGCCAGGAGCCACCCGCCAAGCAGGATGCGGGGAAGGCGGCTGAAACTATGGATGTCTTGAAATTTCATGGGGAAGGCCTTACGACAAAAAATCCGTTGCTGATGTCGTTAATCAGGATAAGCCCGCTTTCCAGGAAGGGGTAAATGCTCCAGACCCCGTCGAATTCCGTAGCATTCGAGGCTGGGAAGGTGTCGAAATAGCCGCTTTCCGTAAGCGCCTGACCTCCGATCCCGGAGAGGTCCACTACACGAAGCCCGGCCGTGTAATTGGCCAGGTAAAACCGGTCGCCCTGTACGTAGCCGTTGTGGTCTATGGCCGCGGTAGGGCCGTTATAGGTAAAGCTCAACACAGGATTGTCCAGGTCGGCAAGGTCGAATACAAGGGTTCGGGAAGGCAGGCCGAACTGGATTTCGTCCAACTCATCTCCCAAAAGAAAATAGCGCTGGTCTTCTGTAAACCAGCCCTGGTGCGTATACCCCAGGTTCGGGTAGTTGAGCCCGCTTATCCGGGTGGGGTTTGCCTTGTCGGTAACATCTATGAGGGTTACTTCGTTCTCGTTGGCGCCGATGTAAATCTCACGGCCGGTGTAATCCGTATCGGGCCCGGAGTAGGTCACCACCTGGGCGTCGTGGGAGTAGCCGGAGGCGGCATACCCACCTGCTGCCTGAGGGCTGGCCGGGGAGGAGAGGTCGATGAAATGCGGCCCGCCCTGGAAGGTCCCCGTCCCCACGGCATAAGCAAAGCCGGTATTTTCATTGATGACGATGTTGTGCGCGTTGCCGAAGCCGGTATAGACGGCAGTGGGGGAAAAGGTCACAGGGGGGTTGGCCACGGAGCGGAGCTGCTGCAGATCGAACACCTGCATGCCATGACCTCCGGCTTCTGAAACAATGTACGCATGGTTGGCATAGACCTTTACGTCCCGCCAGATGCTGGCTGTGGTTTCCGTGGGCAGGGTCCCCAGCAAGAGGGGTGCCTCCGGGTCCTCCAGGGAAATGAAGGCTGTGCCATTGTCCAGGCCCACCAGGGCGTATTCGGTTCCCGATTGCGGATCGGCCCACCCCCAGATATCGTTGGCCGCGGCTCCCCCAAGCTGCTCCAGGCTGAAGCGCCCCACCAGGTCGAACCCGGAGCAGGGGTACGGCCCGGCCAGGCCATTTTCGCAGGGTACCGCGTTACTGAAGGCAGGGGGCGTTTCCCCGTCACCCCCTCCCGTAGGCGGTGTATTCGGATTTTGGTTCTGGGGGTTGGAAGGGGGGGGAGCATCATCGGCCTTCGAACAGGAGGCCAACACAGCCATCCCCGCGAGAACCAATGCCCAAAAGGCTTTTGGCCAGTTCCGTTTCATGCACTTTTTCTTTAAATATACATCTTAATAACGTTACGCCTTACTTTTGCGGTATGTTTGAGAATAAAGACCAGCAGCGCACCGACCTTGAATCTTTGGGTGAATTTGGCCTGATAGACCACCTGACCCGCCACCTGAAACCCATCCACCCGAGTTCGCGAACCGGCGTGGGCGACGATGCCGCCGTACTGCGTCACGGGCAGGCAGACCTGGCCTGGTCTACCGACCTGCTTGTGGAAGGCGTGCATTTCGATCTGGCCTACACCCCCCTGGCACACCTGGGGTATAAGGCCGTGGTGGTGAACCTGAGCGACATCTGCGCCATGAATATGAAGCCGGCACAAATCCTGGTTTCCATAGCTGTTTCCAACCGCTTTCCCCTGGAGGCCCTGGAGGAACTCTACAAGGGTATTGGTCGTGCCTGTGAAGTATACGGGGTAGACCTCGTGGGAGGTGACACCACTTCCTCCAACAAAGGGCTTATCATCAGCGTCACGGTAATAGGGGCCACACGGGTAGGTGCCCCGGTCCTGCGCAGCGGGGCTTCCCCCAACGACCTGTTGGTGGTGAGCGGTGACCTGGCAGGGGCATACATGGGGTTGCAGGTCCTTAGGCGCGAACAGGAAGTCTTCCGGGCCAACCCTAACCACCGCCCTGACCTGGAGCCGTATTCCTACATTGTGGAACGCCAGCTCAAACCCGAGGCCCGTACCGATGTGGTGGAGCTGCTCGAAAAGCTCGAAGTAACGCCTACGGCCATGATCGACATCAGTGACGGGTTGTCTTCCGAGGTATTGCACCTGTCTAAATCCGGGAAGGTTGGGTGTGCCCTGTACGAAGAGAAAATCCCACTGGACCCCACGGTGATTTCGGTTTGTGAGGAATTTGGGTTGGACAGTACTACGGTGGCGTTAAGCGGGGGGGAGGATTACGAGCTCTTGTTCACCATCCGTCAGGAGGACTTCCCCAAGATAAAAGGAAACCCCAACCTCAGTGTCATAGGCCATATGACAGAGGCGGAGTCCGGGTGCCACCTCATTACGCGTGGTGGCGCTGCCATCCCCCTGCAGGCGAGGGGCTGGAATGCTTTTTCCCAGGAGGGTTAGGGGGAATCAGGCTACCTGCTGCTGGGGTGCAGACAGATGTTTTTTGCGGTAGATATACTCCAGGGTTTTGTTGATTTCCCGCAGCTCGGGAGTCAGGGAGCTGAGGTTGCCACTCACATCTGTGGTGACTTGTTTTCCGCAATGGACGCAGGAGTATTCCTTAATATGGGAGGTAACTCTTTTGGAAACTGCGAAGTGATGGCCGAATAGGGTGCAGAACATTTTTTTCATGCTGGGTAGGTTTTTCTTGGGGCTCACTGCTGGCCGGCTCTGGGAAACTGCCGGAGGGGGTCGGCAAGAGTTGGGGTTTAATCAATAGGCAATCCGAAACGTTTATGACCTAACGCCATGGGTGTCAGATTTATTGGGCAAAGCGGTTGATTTTTTATATTTTTTCGACCACTGGTGCAAAAGGGGTTGCCGCAAGGAGGACCCGGAGCCAGCGCGCCCTTGCAGACAAGGGATGGCATTAACCCGTTGCAGGTGTTTAAAAAACGATTGGTTTGGATTCTGGGGCTGGCGCTTTTTTCGCTCTTTTTCGGGGCGGGCAACCTCATCCTTCCCCCCCAAATCGGATTCCTGGCGGGCCCGGAGTGGTGGCTGGTGGGCCTGGGGTTTACCATTTCGGCCGTGCTTATACCGATGCTTGGGATTCTGGCCCATGCGCGCCTGCAGGGTACCATGTTCGACTTTGCCAAAAAGGCCTCCCCCGCCCTCAGCCTGGTGTACTGTTACCTGATCTATGGGATTGCCCTGGGCCTCCCGGCCCCCCGGACAGCCTCGGTGACTCATGAAATGGCCATAGCCCCCTTCTTTAACCTCCCGCCTGTTGCGACAAGCCTGGGGTATTTCGGCCTTGTATTACTGTTTGTCATTAACCGCTCCAAGGTGAGTTCCCTTATCGGGAAATGGCTTACCCCGGTTATCCTGGCGGTACTCCTCCTGCTAATCGGGAGTATCACCCTGTACCACGGCGGTGCCCTGGGGCCTTCTACTTTCGAGAATTCGGTAAGTGCCGGAATCCTGGAAGGATACCAAACCTTCGATGCCATTGGCGCCGTGGTCATAGGTGGGGTTATCCTTATTTCCCTTAATCTGGAGGCCCCTGGCCTGGACTTTAAGGAGCGATTCCGAACCATTGCGGGGGCCGGCTTCCTGGCTGCCCTGGCCCTGATGCTCCTCTATGCTGGTTTGATCTATTCAGGAGCGCTCATGTTTGGGGAGGCCGAGGCAGGGATAACCCGGACCGGGTTGCTTCGGGCACTTTCCGTCCGGGCCCTAGGCCCTGGGGGGCAGGTTTTCCTGAGCATCCTGATCGGGCTTGCCTGTTTTACCACGGCAGTAGGGATAGTGACCGGGGCTTCGGACTTTATCAAGGATCGTTTCGGCGGTTCCCAAAAGGCCTATCTCGTGACGGCCATCCTGGGTTGCCTGGCCGGGGTGGTGATGGGCCAACTGCCGGTTGGCCTGATTATAGCGGTAGCCTTGCCCGTACTCATGCTGGTGTATCCCCTGACCATCGTGCTGATCTTTATGAATGTGATTCCACCGACGTGGGCCCCGGCTTTTGCCATGCGGGTGGTCTGCGGGGTTACCTTGCTTTTCAGCCTGCCGGACTTCCTGGGAAGCCTGGGCCTTTGGGAGGGAGGAAACCTCCCCCCGGCCCTATCGGCAATCCCCCTGGCGGGGTACCAGATGGGGTGGCTCCTGCCCGCGCTTGTGGCTTTTGGCCTGACGCATCTCTGGTTCGCGGTACGACCTAAAGCCAGCATGGAGCAAGGAACCTGACAAAAGGCATTTTTTGACAGGCGCAGAAAACGTATGTTTGGAGTGAAATTCAAATCCCATGGCTGAATACTACAACTACATCAAATCCCTGCACCTGATTTTTGTGATCACCTGGTTTGCAGGGCTCTTTTATATGCCCCGCCTTTTTATCTACCACATCGAGTCCAAGGACAAGCCCAAAGCGGCGGCCGATGCCCTGGCCTCCCAGTTCCGCATCATGGAACGGCGGCTGTGGAATATCATCACCTGGCCCTCTGCCGTGCTCTGTACCCTGACTGCCCTTATGCTGCTGCATATCATGCCGGATTGGCTGTACCAGCCATGGATGTGGGTCAAACTCGGGTTTGTGGTGCTCCTTATAGTCTACCACCTGGTCATGCACCTGATGTATCTGGAATTCCAGCGGGAGGCTTACAAATACACGTCCCAGTATATGCGCATCTGGAATGAAGGGGCAACTATGATTCTGTTTGCGGTAGTCTTCCTGGCCATCCTCAAGAATGCTATCGATTGGATCTACGGCCTGGTGGGGATGGTGGTCCTCGCGGCACTGATCATGCTAGGCATTAAGGTCTACAAGATGGTCCGCGAACGGGAAGAAGCCGATTCCTGACCCGCTTTTCATTCTAATTAAATTTTGCCCTTTTGGTAATCGGCACGCACCAAGGGTTTGGTGCGATTATTGCTATCTTTAGAAGGTAAACGCAGTCCCCTTGTTCAAGAAGATGTCATTGCGGTCGAGGATCTTTATCTCCATGATCCTCCTGGTGCTGATCGCTTCGGTGCTGATTGCCGGGGTTACTGTGTACCAATACCGGGAGCAGTCCCGGGACTATCACGACAACCGCCTGGAACGGAAGGAGGAGCAGATCCGCCAGGCCATTACCTTTACCCTTCAGCGCACCACGTATCCGGTAACCACCGAAAACCTGGCGCTCATTTTCAAGGACGAGATCTACCGGATTGCCATCATTGAAAATGCCAATTTCAACCTGTACGACCTGGATGGGCAGCTGCTCAAGAGCTCCCGGCCCAAGTTCGACAACGATTCGGTGTCACTCTGCCTGGAGCCCCATGTCCTCAATGCCCTGCGCGGCAGTATAGATAAGCGCTACGTAGAGGCCAGCGCCGCGGCGGGGGACCATTACCAGGCCTCGTATACCTACATCCTGGATGGGAAATTCAAGCCTATAGGCATCCTCCACCTGCCGTATTTCGAGGAGAATTCCTTTTACGATATGGAATTGCAGGAGTTCCTTTTCCGCCTGGGGGGCGTTTATCTGCTCATGCTCCTCAGCGCCATTGCCCTGGCCTACTTTATCTCCAAGTATATCACCCGGTCTTTAAAAACCATTTCGGAAAAACTCACCCAGACGCGTCTGGCCCGGACCAATGAAAAAATCTTTTTGGAGGACCCCAGCCAGGAAATCGCCGGGCTGATTGCGGCTTATAACGGGATGATAGATGAATTGGAGCTGAGCGCGGCCAAACTGGCCCGGGGCGAGCGGGAACAAGCCTGGCGCGAAATGGCCAAGCAGGTGGCCCATGAGATCAAAAACCCGTTAACCCCCATGCGGCTGAGCGTACAGAGTTTCGAGCGGAAATTCGACCCGGAGGACCCGGAGGTCCGTGCCAAGGTTACCGAGTTTGCCAAAACCCTCATCCAGCAGGTAGACACCCTGAGCAGTATTGCTTCGGCCTTCTCCAACTTTGCCAAGATGCCCGCCCAGCAGAATGAAACGCTCAATGTGCCCGAAATCGTAAAGCTGGCTCTGGACATTTTTAACGAGCCCTACATCCATTTCATGACCGATACCGAGGAACTCGTCGCCAAAATGGACCGTACCCAGCTCATCCGGGTGGTGACCAACCTGGTGAAGAATGCCATCCAGGCGGTTCCCGATGTGGAACACCCCCGCATCCTGGTTTCCGTAGCAGGGGAGCCCCAATGGGTAAAGATCATGGTGGCAGACAATGGGGTAGGCATTGCGGATGCCAACCGAGACAAGATTTTTGAGCCGAAATTCACGACCAAATCCAGCGGGATGGGCCTGGGCCTGGGCATGGTGAAAACCATAGTGGAGACCTACGGGGGTTCCATTACCTTTACCTCCCAGCAGGGCAAGGGGACGGTCTTTACTGTTCGCCTGCCGCGAATCCAAACCAAAGCATAACCGATGAAACTCAAAAACGTAAAAGTCAAGCTGAAAGGGGCCGTGGCCCAGGTGTTAATTGACCGCCCCAAGAAATTAAATGCCCTTAACCGGGAGACCATTTCGGAATTGCACCAGGTTTTTGCGGACCTGGACGCGGATTCGGAAGTGCGCGCCATTGTCCTCCGCGGCAGCGGCCCGAAGGCCTTTGTGGCAGGGGCCGACATCGCTGAATTTGCCTCGTTTTCCACCAAGGAAGGCAAGAAGCTCGCAGCCGTTGGCCAGGAGGAACTCTTCGACTTTGTGGAACAGCTCAGTACGCCAGTCATTGCCGCCATCAATGGGTACGCCTTGGGCGGCGGCCTGGAACTCGCCATGGCCTGCCACATCCGGGTGGCCAGCCATAATGCCCGCCTGGGCCTGCCTGAGGTATCCCTGGGCCTTATCCCTGGCTACGGGGGGACCCAGCGCCTGCCCCAGCTCATCGGGAAGGGGCGCGCCATGGAACTGATTTTTACAGCGGGGATGATCGAGGCGGAGCGCGCCCAGGAGTACGGTCTGGTCAACCATGTAACAGCCCTTGAGGACCTCGATGCCTATTGCCTGAAGATGGCGGAGCGCATTGCGAAAAACGCCCCAACCGCCATCGCGCATGCAATAAAAGCCATAAATGCGGGTTTAAGGAGTAGCGACGCCGGGTATAAGGCCGAAATTGAACATTTTGGCAAGTGCTTCGGGACAGACGACTTCAAGGAGGGCACCCAGGCTTTCCTGGAGAAGCGGAAGCCCGATTTTCCGGGTCGCTGACTTCAAAGGATCCATTATGAAACACGTGCTCCGGTTTTGCGGTGCTTTCTTCCTGGCGCTCGCCGTTCATGGGCAGGAGATGCCCGTGGACTATCAGTTCGGCGAAAAATATAACGATCGGTATAGGTATTCCAACCTCATGACCTTCTCAGAAGCGGGTTCCGGAAATATCCTTTTGGTGCGGGCGTATTACACCGGGCTTATCCTTAAGCCAAAAGGCTATTTTATAGAACGCTACAACAGCGATCTTGAACTGATAGATGAATACAATTACAAGTTCCGGGATGGGGAGTTTGTGGATGGGTTCACGGCAAACGGCCAACTATATCTTTTGTTCCTGGAGTATGATCCCGAACGGCTGAGCTACACCTATTCGGTCCATGGTAGCCCCATTGGAGGATTTGAGTTCAGCAGGCGGGAATTGGTGACCATCCCATCGGTCTATGTTGAGAACCCCCTGGATAAGAATTACTACAACCGGAATTTTAACTCGGGCTTTTCCACCACGGTCCTCTTCGACCGCGACAAACGGGCGTTCGCCATCAGCCTCCATTACAAGAAGGGCAAAGACAACCGCCACCGTATCCTGGTCTACAATTATAACCTCAGCCCCATTCTCGACACGGACTTCTCCGCGGAGATAGAGGAGAAGAACTACGCCTTTGAGGGGTTGCAGATGTCACCGGATTTTTCGGCAGCCTACCTCATCGGGAAGGCCTATTTCAAAAAGCGGCGGTTCAAGGCCGAGGAGCGCCGGTTTCAGTACGAACTTGTGAAGCTCTCTTCTGCGGGAGCCCTATCGGCCAGCTACGATGAGCCGGGCAAATTTGCCGAGGCTCTCAAGCCCATCTGGAAGGGAGATAAACTGGTATGCGCCGGGTTTTATGCAGACCGTAAGGACAACCGCTACAACGGGCTGCAGTATTTTGAGGTGGACCCTGAGACCCTCGAGGCAGGTCCCATCCGATACAACCCGTTTTCAGAGCAGTTTATGTTCGACAAATTCGGGACCGAGGAAGAGAAAGTGGTCAAGAACCTCATCTTTAAGGATGTGCGCTTTGACGCTTCGGGTGCCCTGCTTTTCAATGCGGAAGAGTATTTCGTGACCCGCAGTATTGAAATGAACGCCAGTGGGGGCCGTGTGCAGATCGAGCGCTTCCACCACAATGATATCGTGAGTGTAAAACTCGACCCTCAGGGGGGGCTGGTCTGGGCCCGGAATATCAACAAAACCGAGGTGACCCAGAACGATGGGGCGTACGCTTCCTACAGCGCGTATACCAAAAATGGCAATACATACTTCTTCATCAGTACGGCATCGGACAACCCCCAACTGCTCAACAATGAGCGCCTGATTTTCCGCCAGGGTCTGGGCCGGAACCGCAATGTCTTCCTGATTCGCCTGGACCCCGCGGGCAAGCTCAGTTACGAGAAAATTATAGACCAGGAAGAGGCCCGGCTGCCCCTGATGGTCTCCAAGCCCCTGGTTCTGGAGTCGGACGACACCCTCTACTTCTACGCCAAAAGGGGAACTAAGAAGCAGCTGGTCTCGGTGCATATCCAGGGATAGTCACTTCAAAAATAGGATAATATCCATATATTTGGATAAATTCCTATTTTCAATGTCCAAATCCAACCCAAGGCACCTGAAAGGAAGGGGGGCGCAAAGCCAGGTCCCGAACCGCTTTGAGGCCCATACCCACGAATGGCTTCCCGAATTCCTGGAACACTGCAGCAGGGAAGAAGAGGACCTGCAACCGACTACCCAGGTGACCCGCGTCTTTCCCAAAACCATTGTAAACAAGGTGGAGAGCCCGGATGTGCGCATGCCCTACAGCATGAACCCATACCAGGGCTGCGAACATGGCTGCGTTTACTGCTATGCCCGGAATACCCACGAATACTGGGGCTACGGGGCGGGGCTCGATTTCGAATCGAAAATCCTCGTAAAGGAACGGGCCCCGGAGCTCCTGGAGGCCTTTCTGAGGAAACCCAAATGGAAGGCCGTGCCCATTGTGCTATCCGGCAATACAGACTGCTACCAGCCTCTGGAGCGCAAATTCCGGCTTACCCGGGCCTGCCTTGAAGTGTTTCTGCGCTACCGGCACCCCGTTGGGATCATTACCAAAAATGCCCTGGTACTCCGCGACCTGGACCTGCTCCGGGAACTCCACCGCCATAACCTGGTTGCGGTGCACATTTCCCTGACCACCCTGCAGGAACCGCTGCGGGGCATGTTGGAACCGCGAACGGCCAGCGCGGCCAAAAGGTTAAAGACCATCGAGGCCCTTTCTGCAGAAGGCATCCCGGTAAGCGCCATGCTGGCCCCCATCATCCCGGGGTTAAACAGCCATGAACTCCTGGACCTCGCCAGGGCTGCTTCGGAGCGGGGGGCACGCTCCTTTGCCTACACCGTAGTACGGCTCAACGGGGCCATTGGTCCCTTGTTTGCCCAGTGGCTGGAACGCACCATGCCGGACCGGGCTGCCAGAATCCTGTCGCAGGTTAGGGCCTGCCACGGCGGTAACCTTCACTACAGTCGCTTTGGGGTGCGGATAAAGGGTGAGGGTCCGGTATCCGAACAAATCCGGCAGATGGCTGCGCTGGCCAGACAAAGGTTCTTTAAGGACAGAGCAATGCCCGAGTTAAACACTACCCAGCACGCCGCCTGGAAGACGGGCCAGTACGCCTTGTTTTAGAACAGTTTAGCCGAGTTCCCAGCCTTTACGGTAGGACCCTTGTACCCATTCGTTCCCAAGGTCGAAGTTGGTGACGCGCATATTTGCGCCGTCCCACATGATCTTTTTCCGGCCCGGGTATTCGAAGTACGGCCGTCCGTTGCGCTCGTTTATTCGCTGCACCTTGTGCTGGTATGCCCGAATGGCCAGGTTCCCCATAAGCACGGACTCGGTGAGTTTCCCGGCACGGGAGAAGGGTGAAGAGGGGGTGCCATTGCCCATACAGGCGTCTACCCAATTCTTCTGGTGGCCACCCGTACCGCCTTCAATCCGGGGCAGGGTAGGCTCAGGCGGGTTCATCAGCCCCATGAGTTCGGAGGGCAGCAACCGCGCATTGCGGGAGTAGGTATCGGCAACCAGGATGCCCCGGGTGCCATAAAAGATGCTTCCCCCGCCATTGTCCCCAATGGTTTCGCCGTCCTTGAGTTCATCCGGGAGGTCTGGTTTAAGCCCCCCGTCGTACCAGTTCAGCTCAATCTCGCCATGGGCAGGCGTGTCGAACTTCAACCTTACGATAGAGGAGGAGGGGCAGGAGGCGCTGTAGTCTGCTTCTACAAAATCTCCCACCCAGTTGGTGGTACAGCTGGCCTCGGCTTCGGTGGGGTACCCCAGGTCCAGGACGCTAAAGGGGGTTTCCATGATGTGGCAGCCCATATCGCCCAGGGCGCCGGTGCCAAAATCCCACCATCCGCGCCATTTAAAGGGGAGGTAGGCATCGTTGTAATCGCGCATGGCGGCCGGGCCCAGCCATAGGTCCCAGTCCACCTCCGGCGGCACCGGGTGCTTTTCGGTTGGCAGGGGGATGCCCTGTGGCCAGACCGGGCGGTTGGTCCAGCAATCTACCTTGTACACTTCACCCAGCAGGCCGGCATCGACCCATTCGCGGGCCTGACGGCTCCCGTCGCTGGAAGCCCCCTGGTTGCCCATCTGGGTCACAATGCCCATTTCTTCTGCTACGCGGGTCATAAGGCGCGCTTCCCTGATGTTGTGGGTAAGCGGCTTTTCCACGTAGGCGTGTTTTTTCTCCCGCATAAACGGGAGGGAGATGGCTGCGTGGGTGTGGTCCGGGGTGGCCACCATAATGGCATCGATATCCTTCAGATGGTTTTGAAAGACCTTGCGGAAATCCTTGTATCGCTTTACATCCGGGTAGGCCTTGTAGGTGTCCGCAGCCCGTCGGTCGTCTACATCGCAGAACGCTACGTACTTCACCTTCCCGGTGTCGTCCAGGCCGCGCATAACACCGGCGCCCCTTCCGCCCACACCAAAGGCGGCAATATAGAGGGTGTCGCTGGGGGCCACGTGTTTTTTGCCCAGTACGTAGGAAGGTACAATGGAGAAGGCTGCCGATGCGGCTGCCGTGCGTTGCATAAAGGTTCTTCTTTGCATGGATTTCCGGGTTTGGTTCGCCCAGGAAGATACGAATTCCCGGGAAGTAACGACAGGCCCGAAATGAGGGAAAACAACCGGATCGGGTCAGGCCCGTCCGTTCCATTCCGCATAGAAATGCTCCAGGTACTGCAGCATAAAAGCATGGCGTTCCCGGGCCAGTTCTTTCCCGGTTTGGGTATGCATCCGGTCCTTGAGGAGCAAGAGTTTCTCGTAGAAATGGTTCAGGGTGGGCCCCTCCGATTTTTTGTAGGCTTCTTTGGTCAGGTCCGTCTGGGGCGGGATATCCGGGTCGTGTAATGGACGGTTGCGAAAGCCGCCATAGTTAAAAGCCCGGGCAATCCCGATAGCCCCGATGGCATCCAGGCGGTCTGCATCCCGGACCACAAAGAGTTCGTCGGACTCGAAGGAGGGAGGTCCTTCCAGGCTGTTCTTAAAGGAAATGTGCCGGATAATGTCCACCACGTGTTGCCGTACCCGCCCGGGTACCGGCAGGGTTTTCAGAAAGGCCTCGGCCCTGGCCGGGCCAACGCTTTCGTCCCCGTTATGGAATTTGGCATCCGCAATATCGTGGAGCAGCGCTGCCAGGCTTACCACCAGCAGATCGACCTTTTCGTCCCGTGCAATCCGCAGGGTATTGTTAAACACCCGCTGGGTGTGGAACCAGTCGTGCCCCCCTTCGGCTCCTACGAATTGTTCTTTTACAAAAGCAATGGTCTTCTCTACAATCTCGCTATCGGTCATTCGGGGTAGTTTACGGCTTGTGTGATGGTTTTCTCCATGTCTGCCAGGGCAGCTTCGTCCATGTCGCGTACCCGGATGGGAGCGTGCACCAGGTATTTTACATGTACCCCAAGCCCGTTAGGAAAGGACCCGTACCGGAAGAGTTTCCAGGAATTGTTAATGGTCACAGGTACCACCCATGCCGAGGGGGCATGCTCCATGAGGACCTGCAGCCCATAGGTTTTAAAGGGCTTTGGCTGGCCGGTTTTGGACCGGGTGCCTTCCGGGAAAATGACGGCGCTGCGGCCATGGCGTTCAATATATGCCCCCAGGGCGCTTAGGGCTGCGTAGGCCTGTTTCCGGTCGCGCCTGTCGATAAGGGCAGAGCCCCCGTGCCGCAGGTTGTACGATACACTGGGGATCCCTTTCCCCAATTCCTTTTTACTGACGAATTTCGGGTGGTATTTCCGGAAATACCAGATAATAGGCGGAATATCGTACATACTCTGGTGGTTGGTCACCAGGATCAGCGGCCCGTGTTCCGGCAGGGGGGTGGTGTAGCGGATGGAGTATCGCGTCCCCAGCAGGTGGGTACATCTCATAATGCAGAGGTTTAGCAGACTCACACTCCTTTTATGGGCTTCATACCCCAGCAGGTTCAGGCATATCCATTGCACGGCATGGAATACCACCAGGACCAGCCCGAAACACAGGAGGTAGAGTGCCGTAAGCGGATATGCGAGCAGGCGTGCCATAGTGCAAAAATAAAAAACCGCTGCATCCAGCGGTTTTTTTAAAGGAAATGAAAACAGGAAACGGTTAACAGAACTCGTCGTAGGCCTGGATGAGGTTTTCGGCAATCATCTCGGCCGGCCGGCCTTCAATATGGTGGCGTTCAATCATGTGGACCAGTTCCCCGTCCTTAAACAGCCCCATGCTGGGGGAAGAAGGAGGGAAGGGGACCATGAGGTTGCGCGCCGCATCTACGGCTTCCCGGTCTACGCCGGCAAATACCGTGATAAGGCGATCCGGGGTTTTCCCGTTCCGCAGGCTCAGTTTGGCTGCCGGCCTCGCATTGGCTGCCGCACACCCGCAAACCGAGTTGACCACCACCAGGATGGTGCCGGGTTGATTTATGGCTGCTTCTACAGCTTCTGCCGTGAAGAGTTCCTCGAATCCGGCCATCGCCAGATCTTCACGCATAGGTTTTACCAATTCCGCAGGATACATAGCACTTCTTTTAATGGTTTGCGCAAAGGTATAAAAAGCGAAGGATACCACCATAGCCTGAGGCAGGACCCACCCCGCCCACAGATCGGGCCCAAAGCAGTATCTTTGGCAAAAATTTCAGGATGCTGAAGTGGTTCGGGGCCTTTCTTGGGTATATGTTTCTGCGCTTGCCGGGGGCTATTCTAGGGTTTTTGCTGGGGAGCCTGGCCGATGGGATGAACACCGGCAGCAAGACTGTGTTCCGGGATTTTTCGCGTCCCCATGTGTCCCCTGCCGATTTCGAGCTCAACCTGCTTTCGCTTTGTTCCATCGTTATTAAGGCAGACGGCAACGTAAGCCAGCAGGAGCTGGACTACGTCCGCCGGTATTTTTTAAGCACCTATGGAAAGGAGAAGGCCAATGCCATCTTCCGGACCTTTAACGAGGTAATCAAAAAACGCGAGATTTCCGCCCGGCGGATTTGCGCCTATCTCAATGAACGAACGCGCTATGAGGTACGGCTGCAGCTGGTGCATTTCCTGTTCGGGATTGCCGGGGCCGATGGTTCCGTGGGCAAGGCAGAGGTGGAAAAAATCCGCGAGATAGCCGGATACCTCCGCCTGGGGGCTTCCGATTTTGAGAGTATCAAGGCGATGTTTGTCCGTTCTGCGGATACGGCCTATACCATTTTGGAAATCCCGCGCAGCGCATCGGACGAAGAGGTGAAGAAGGCGTATCGCACCATGGCTAAAAAGTACCACCCGGACCGTGTGAATACGGAAGATGAGGCTATCAGGAAGGGTGCCGAGGAAAAATTCAAAGAGGTGCAAAAGGCCTACGAAACCATTCAAAGGGAACGGGGGCTTTAGTTTTTTACAAACGGATCGATCTATGGAGAATTTCGGGTTTTATGGCGAATTGGGACTGCTGCATGTCCTGGACCCCCAGGGCTACGACCACGTCCTCTTCCTTATTGCCCTGGCATTGCCTTTCGGGTGGGGGCAGTGGAAACGGGTATTCTGGCTGGCAACCCTCTTTACGGCAGCGCATTGCCTCTCCCTTGGGCTGGCCGCTTTTGAGGTAGTCCAGGTAGATTCAGGTATTGTGGAGTTCCTGATCCCGGTGACCATTTTCCTTACCGCCTTGTTCAACCTCTTTCTTACCGCCCCTTCGGCACAGCAGGATGCAGCGTTCCGGACACACCTGGTTTCCACGGGCCTTTTCGGGCTGATCCACGGCCTGGGGTTTTCCAATTACTTCAGGATGCTTATGTCCGGGGAAACGGAGAAAGCCGGCCCCCTTTTCGGATTTGCCATGGGGATTGAAGCAGCCCAGTTACTTGTGCTGGTGGTTGTTTTAACCTTATCCTACCTGGTACTGGACCGGTTGGGGGTTTCCCGAAAAGGGTTTATCCGGATAGGCAGCGCTGGGATTATGGCTGTTTCCCTTATGCTGATTTTCAGGGCCTGGCCCTTCTGATTTTCACTAAAAATTAACCGTCTACAGGTTGTAGGGCGTCCCGAAAGCCGGTATATTCGTGCTTGGACGGTTCGGAAAGGGAACCGGGATCAACGAATACCAAGTGAAGCAACGGAAACAGGAAAAATACGATAAGGCCTATCTGAGGATGGCCCACGAATGGGGCAAACTATCCTATTGCAAGCGCAAACAGGTCGGGGCCATTATCGTTAAGGACCGGATGATCATCTCAGACGGGTATAACGGAACCCCAACGGGCTTTGAGAATTATTGCGAGGACGATGCAGGGTACACCAAGTGGTATGTCCTCCACGCAGAGGCCAATGCCATTTCCAAGGTGGCTTCCAGCACCCAGTCCTGCCAGGGAGCCACGCTCTATATCACGCTTTCCCCCTGCCGGGAATGCAGTAAACTCATCCACCAGTCCGGCATCCGGCGGGTGGTGTACCAAAAGGCGTACAAGGACGGGTCCGGGCTGGAGTTCCTGGCGCGTGCCGGGGTGGAGCTCACCCATATGCCGGTAATCGATTCTTCCGTAGCCATAAGCGAAGACTAACTTGAAGAGAAGCTATTATATAGGTCCGGCCATCGTGGCCCTTGCCCTTGCCCTCGGAATTTTCATTGGGGGCAAGCTGCACTTTAACGATACCCCGGAGCGGCTCTTCACCACCAATTCCAAAAAGGACAAGCTCAACCGCCTTATCGACTACATCGACTACGAATATGTAGACGAAGTGGATACAGACAGCATTGTGGATATTACCGTCAATAATATCCTGGACAAACTGGACCCCCATTCGGTCTATATCCCGAAGTCTGAAATGAAGCGGGTCTCCGAGAACATGAAAGGGGATTTTGTGGGCATCGGAATCAATTTCTATAAATATCGCGACACGATTACCGTTACCCGGACCATCCGCGGCGGGCCAAGCGCCAGGGCAGGGCTTATGCCCGGGGACAAAATCCTGATGGCAGACAACGATACCCTCCACAGCAAGCAACTGGCCGATTCCGATATCGTATCCCGCCTGAAAGGGCAGGAAGGATCTTCCGTAACCCTCACCGTTTACAGACGTACCGAAGACCGCACCTTCAAAGTGGATCTGCGGCGCGACCATGTTCCCATCCGAAGCATAGACGCCTATTACATGCTTACCCCGGACATGGGCTATGTACGGATGAACCGTTTTGCGGAGTCTACGCACGATGAATTCCGGGAAGCCCTCAGGGATTTACTGGCCCGCGGGGCCGAAAAACTCACCCTGGACCTCAGGGACAACCCCGGGGGGTACCTGAATGTTGCGGAACATATAGCCGATGCATTCCTGCCCAAAGGAAAACTCATCCTCTTTACCCGGAATAAAAAGGGCCAGGTAGACTCTACCTATGCCACGGCCCGGGGCCGCTTTGAGAACCGCCCGGTCTATGTCCTCATTAACGAGCGTTCCGCATCGGCCTCCGAGATCATCGCCGGGGCCCTGCAGGACAACGATATCGGGACCATAGTGGGCCGCCGTTCCTTCGGAAAAGGCCTGGTGCAACGGGAAATGGACCTCGGAGATGGGTCGGCCGTCCGGCTCACCGTTTCCCGATATTACACTCCCACGGGCAGGTCCATCCAGCGCAATTACAGCAATGGGAGCGAGGACTATTACGAACAGTATACGAGGCGGTTCCACTCCGGGGAACTCAGCTCGGTAGACAGTATCCGGGTAGCCGATTCCCTGAAATTCAAAACCCCGGGGGGTAAAACCGTTTATGGGGGAGGGGGTATTATCCCGGATGTTTTTGTGCCCATAGGCAGCAACGAAGAGGAGGCCATTTCGGCCCTGGACAACAGGGGGTATTTCTCGAGTTTTGTTTTCAATTATCTGGAGGAGGACCGCACCCTCTTTGAAGGGTACGATGCGGCCCGCTTTTACCGGGAGTACCAGGTGGATGATATTCTGTTCGACCGCCTGGTGGGGTTCCTTACGCGGTTTAACCTGAATATGAACTACTACGATTACGAGGAGCGCCTGAAAGCGTACATCAAGGCGGGAATCGCCGAACAACTCTTCTCACCTGACCTGAAGGCGCAGATTCTGGCGCCTTACGACAACATGCTCATTAAAGTACTGGAGTTGGATGAGCCCCAGGTAACTGAAGACCCCGGACTTTAGTCGTCCTCTATTTTCTTCTGAATTTTTCGTGAAGTCTGAAAAATGATCAGTAGCACCAGGGCACAAAGGGCGGCCATGATGCCGATCAGCGCAATCATACTATCTCCCTGGAATGGGTTTTGCAGGTCCAGCATGGTGGCGTTATAGGCCATAAGCCCAAGGCATGCGAGGACGAGGATGGTAAGGAGGATTTTGTTCATGGCAAATGCGTTTGGTCTACCCGGCAAACAACCCCTGAATATTCGATGCGAACAGCTTAACGGCGATGGCCATAAGGACTATCCCGAATACTTTGCGGATGATGCTAAGCCCGCTGGGGCCCAGGAACCGCTCAATGCGGGTGGAGGTTTTAAGTACGATGTAGACAATGATAATATTGATGACAATGGCAATGGCAATATTGACCACCTGGTATTCGGCACGCAGCGAAAGCAGGGCGGTGAGGGTGCCTGCCCCGGCAATAAGGGGGAAGGCCAGGGGTACGATGGATGCCGAATGGGGCTCGTCGTCCTTGTAGAGGGTAATCCCCAGGATCATTTCAATGGCCAGGAAGAAGAGCACAAAGGAACCGGCCACGGCAAAGGAATTTACATCAATCCCAATTAGTTTAAGGATTTTATCCCCTAGGAAAAGGAAGGCAAGCATGATCCCGGCGGCCACGATGGAGGCCTTTTCCGATTGGATGTGGCCCACCTTGCTCCGAAGCGAAATCACAACAGGGATACCCCCCACGATGTCGATAACGGCAAAGAGGATCATGGTTGCGGAGGCAATCTCGCGGAAATTCAGTTCCATAATTCAGGAATTTCTGCCGCAAAGGTATGGCATCTACAGGATACGCAGGAGGCGGCCGGGCATAAAATCCGCTGCAATGCGATATCTTTGGACCCAAGAACCGCACCTATGTTCGAACTCGGGAAGACAGTTGTTTCGGAGGAAATCCTCGAGGAGGCTTTTGTATGTGATTTGAATGCCTGTAAGGGGGCATGCTGCGTAGACGGGAATGCCGGGGCACCCCTTGAGGCTTCCGAGACCGAAATCCTCGATACCCATTTCCAGGATATTAAACCCTTTTTGCGCCCGGAAGGGGTACAGGCTATTCAGGAGCAGGGCACCTTTATAAAAGGCTCGGACGGCGATTGGGAAACCCCCCTGGTAAACGGGAAGGAGTGCGCCTACACGATCTTCGAGGATGGCAAAGCCCTCTGCGGTATCGAGGCGGCTTACAATGCCGGAGCCATCGGTTGGAAAAAGCCGGTTTCCTGCCATCTCTACCCGGTTCGCGTCAGGCATTACACCTCCCTGACCGCCGTAAACTATCACCGCTGGCATATCTGCAGCCCTGCCTGCAGCCTGGGGGAAACCCTCAAAGTACCTGTGTACCGGTTTGTGCGCGAGGCCCTGATCCGGAAATTCGGGGAGGAGTGGTACCAGGAACTGGAAGAGGCGGCCAAGGCCTATCTCAAACCGTAGGAATCTGCAAACGCACCTGCGTGCCGGCCGGGTTGCCCTCTTCATCGAAAAGGTCTTCCATGGTCATCTGGTAGGTGTTCTGGTAGTCCTTTGAGAAGTTGGCCATCCGCTCTTTGGTGATTTCAAGGCCCAGGGATTTGCGCTTGAGCACGCGTCGTTCCTTTAGGGTGTGGGCCGCGTCCCTGCCAATCCCATTATCCGTGATGGTAATCTCGATATAGCCCGGGGCAGCTTGTCCTACATTCAGTCGGAGGATTTTGGCCCCCTCTTTTGAGGACAATCCATGCCAGAGTGCATTTTCAAGAAAAGGCTGGAGGATAAGCGAAGGGATGCGCACCAGTTCTGTGTTTATTTCAGGATCTACGTTTATCGAAAAGTCAATTTCATTATTGAAACGGATATTCTCGATATTCAGGTACAGTTCCACGGTTTCGAGTTCTTCGCTCAGGGGGATCTCCCGCATGGCAGAGGCTTCCAGGATTTTGCGCACCAGTTTGGAAAATTTATTCAGGTAGTGGACCGCATTCTTCTGTTCGTTGTTGATGATGTACAACTTAATGGAGTTTAGCGAATTGAACAGGAAATGCGGGTTCATCTGACTGCGGAGCATGCTTTGCTCGAGGGTAAGGACCTTTTTCTCGCTGTTGAGCTGGTACTGCCGGTAAAGGATATACAGGATCAGGATGAAGAGGGTCAGAAGCAGCGCGCCTACGAGCAGGGTAGTGCGGTTGCGGCGCAATTCCATTTTGATGATTTCATTCTCCGCCGAGATCAGTTCCACCTGGCTCTGCCTGCGTTCCTCTTGGGAGCGGGAAATGGATTCGAAGACGTACCGGCGGTTGAGGTCGTTGGAGATCATCCTCCGGGCACTTTGCGCCTTCTTGTAATATTCCAGGGCCTGCTGGTAGTTGCCTTCTGCCTCGTAGATATCGTGCAGAAAGGTATTCCCCTGGTGGATGTTGCTCTGTAGCCCTCTTTCCTCCGAAATCCTAAGCCCTTCAATAAGATTTGCCCTTGCGCCTGAAAAATCTTTGAGCCTGCTTTGGGCCCACCCCATCTGGATATAGACAGATGATAAAACTTCGGGGTCGTTTAATTTAAGGGCTTTGGGGAGGGCCTCCGTAAGGAGAACCATTGCCTCCCACTCCCGCTCCTCATGGGCAAGGACATGGGCCATGCCGTATTTGTTAACCACCTCGATCCGGTCCGACCCAACAACCTCATTGACTTCCAGAGATTTCTCATAGTGGTTCGTGGCATCTACCAGCAGCCCCAGTGCCTCGTAGCATTCGGCAAGGTTCTGGTGGTTGATGGCCTGACCTTCGAGGTTGCCGAGCTCGGTATCAAGATGAAGGGATTGTTCGAAATGGGTAATGGCCAGCTCGTATTGCTCCAGAAGGCGGTAGATGTTCCCAATCCCGTTGATGGCGATATTGATCTGGGTTTGCAGGACCCTGTCGGGTTCGGGAAAAGATTCGGCAAGGTTCTGGGCCGTTTGAAAGTTGTCCAGGGCAGCTTTTATTTCCTCGGAGCTCAAGAATAAGACTCCGAGTTGATTGTGGATCAGTACCTGTAATAACCGGTTTTCTGATGCCTTAGCCTGCTGAAGGGCTTTGTTGTAATATCCCTCCGCCTGCTCGGCCTCGGAGGTTTCCCGTAAGCGCGCGCCATACTTCAGGTATGCATAGGCCAGCCCTTCCCGGTAGGCCTTCAGTTCGCATTGGCGGATAAAATAGGACAGCAGGAGGGTATCCCCGGAATAGGGTTCCAGGGCTTCCTCAATTTTCCGGATATCTGTGGGTGCCTGGGCTACCAGGTCCCGCGCCACATCCTTGAAGGAATCCGCAATGGTGACCTGGGCCTCTAATACCAACGGACTGCACCATAGTGCCAGTACGAAAAAGGAGAAGAATACGCGGGCCATTAAGGAAAAGGGGCTTACATCAGGTCCAGAAAATCCGATTTCTTCTGACGGGAAACCGGAATCTTGTGATTCGATTTCAGGATGACATACCCGTCCGTTTTCAGGAATTCCCTGATTTTATTCAGGTTGATAATATACGAATTATGAATCCTGAAGAAGGTGTCCGAGGGCAGGATTTCACCCACTTCCTTTAATTTTTTGGTAAGGACAATCTTTTGGCCGTCGGCCAGGTACACCGTGCTGTAATTCCCGTCCGATTCGGCATAGAGGATATCATCATTATCCAGGAACATCAGTTTTCCGTCTGTATTGAGGGTAATCCTGCGGTTGGCGGATTTGGCATTCCTGCTTAGCAGGAGCCGCTCCAGCTTATCGGCGGTTATCTGCCGGGCCGCGTGTTTGCGGATTTTGGCGATGGTCTCGTTCAGGTCGTCCGAGTCTATGGGCTTTAGCAGGTAATCGATAGCCTCGTTCTTCAGGGCCTTGATGGCGTACTGGTTGTACGCCGTGGTAATAACCACAGCGATTTCCTTGTTTTGCATTTTCTGGATAAACTGGAACCCGTCCATGGCGGGCATTTCGATATCCAGGAAAACGCAGTCCGGTTGGTTTTTATCCAGATAGCCAAGCGCTTCAAAGGGGTCGGTGAACATGGCAACCACCGAGATCTCATTGGAGAAGTGGGTCAGTTCCCATTTCAGGCTTTGCAGCGCTTTCTCTTCATCGTCGACAATTACAGCCTCTAACATCGGGATATACAATGTAATACATCAAAGAAAATAAAAATATACGGGACCATACCGTTTACATGCCGAAGTTGTGCGCGTAGCCCGATTTCCGTTATGGATGGTATGGATTGGCCTAAAGCTGGCTTGGGATATACAGGGAGCAGAGGGGGCTTGCGCAACGCCTGAAAACCGTAAAGTGCTGAAATTAAACCAAGTGTATTCGTTTTCCTGGAAAAAAAGCGTTATGCCGATTATACAGGATTTCATGCCGATTATACAATTTGGCCTTGACCCCTACTACAGCGGGCATACTTTGGCTATGGATTTTATCCGTACCCAGTTATGAAACGATGTGTGTTTTATTTTCTCGCCTTACTCGTTGCCTTATGGGTAGCTATGGCTACCGGGGCTTTTGTGCCGGCGGGGACAGAAGGGTACAGGGCTACTCCGGAGGCGGCTCTCAACACCAATGGCGACCAGGAGTTGATTGCCCTTGAGGCCGTCGTCCAAAAGGAAAAGAATCGTCACTAATGCAGCGCAGGCGTAAACAATATCTCAGAGCGGGGCTTTTGCTTTCGGCAGTATTCGTACTGGTGGTGGCGGTTTCCTATACGCTGCCCGGAAGTCCTGCCTATTCCGGTGGTGCAGAAAAGGGCACGTACCGGGTTACCTCGGAGGTCGCAGGAGAAACCACCAGTATAGAAGGCTATGTCTTTTTTGAGATCAGCGAACCCGAGATAGGAGGCTACTCCTCTCCGGTTTTCAAGCTGCATTTTATCAGCCCGGAGGACAGCGACGGTCGGGGCATCGGTTTTATGATACCTTTAGGAGCAGACCGGACACCCATTGGGGTGGAAGAATACCGCGTAGCCAGTGCAGACAAGAGTTTTCTGAAGCCTTCCGAATCGGTTTATGGCTATGCAGACCTGGCGGGGTCCGAAGGGTCCCTTTTCCTTACGGAATCCGGTGGGATCTCCATCCGGCACGTTTCTGAACTGGAAGTAGCCGGGGATATGGATTTAATGTTAAAAGATCACAGTGGTCAGCAGATGCGTCTGGAAGGAAGCTTCCATGCCCGTTTGCTGCAATCGAGTTCAGGCCGCTTTCAGGCGACCTTTTGAAATAGTGTCAAACGTAAAGTACGGCCTCAAGCGTTTGTTATGAGAGTAACAGCTACGTTGGGCGTATTGTTATCCTGGCATTGCCCGGGCCAGTTTCTGGCCAGGGGTAAAGGTTCGATTTTAGGTTTCGGGGGAACTACCTAGATTGACATCCGGGAGACACATCCAATAGACTACGCCTAGGGGCCGTACGGTTTGACATTTTACAACCAGCAAACAGACCGAACAGTAGGTATTTCCATACTGTTCGGTTTTTTGTTTAATGTCTTCCAGGGAGCCAAAAATTCCGTTGTTTTTTTCAGCATCCGCATCGTCCGTACTGCGGCCCGTTAGCTTAGATTTCAACAGTTTGTGTTAAAAACTTTGAAGCGTGCGTGCCTGAACAGCCTTTATAAATTGAAGTTGTTTTTCAATCTTTGTTAGTCCCTGATCGCAGGAAATTTTTCACGTTACTTTAATACTTAAAATCACCAGAACTATGTCCGTTGCTGAAGAACCTATTTTGAAAGAAAACAAGGATCGATTCGTCCTTTTCCCAATTGAACGTCACGATATCTGGGATTGGTACAAGAAACAGGAAGCTTGTTTTTGGACAGCAGAGGAGATTGACCTTCAGCAGGACCTTACCGACTGGAACAATAAGCTCAACGACGACGAGCGCTATTTTATCAAACACATCCTGGCCTTTTTTGCCGCATCGGATGGTATCGTGAACGAAAACCTGGCCGAGAACTTCGTCAGCGAAGTGCAATACACCGAGGCAAAGTTCTTTTACGGGTTCCAGATTATGATGGAGAACATCCACTCGGAGACCTACTCTCTGTTAATCGATACCTATGTGAAGGACGAAAAGGAGAAAAATACCCTTTTTAAGGCCATTGAGAACTTCGAAGCCATCAAAAAGAAGGCAGATTGGGCCCTCAAGTGGGTGGAATCGCCCAGCTTTGCAGACCGCCTTATCGCTTTTGCGGCGGTGGAGGGTATCTTCTTTTCCGGGGCCTTTTGCTCCATCTTCTGGCTTAAGAAACGCGGCCTGATGCCCGGCCTTACTTTTTCCAATGAACTCATATCCCGCGATGAGGGGATGCATTGCGACTTTGCCGTCCACCTGCATAACCACCACCTGGTAAACAAGGTGCCCAAGGACCGCATTACCAAGATCCTCACCAATGCCCTCGATATTGAGCGCGAGTTTATCACAGAGTCCCTGCCCGTTAGCCTCATCGGCATGAACGCAAAGCTCATGACCCAATACCTGGAGTTCGTGACCGACCGCCTGCTGGTGGAACTGGGGTGCGAGAAGGTATACAACGCCACCAATCCCTTCGACTTCATGGATATGATCAACCTTCAGGGCAAGACCAACTTCTTCGAGAAGCGGGTGTCGGAATACCAGAAGGCCGGGGTAATGAATAAAGACCAACACTCCAGCGGGGAAAAAATCAGCTTCGACGCCGATTTCTGATCCGTTCGCAACCAACCCTCCTTTGCGCTCCGGGGCAGGCCCCTTCCGGGGTGCTTTTCAAAGGGAAGGTTCTACCACAACCAACGTATAATTCAATAGCAGCTAAAACATGTTCGTACTAAAAAGAGATGGGAGAAAGGAACCGGTAATGTTCGACAAGATCACCGCCCGTGTCCGTAAATTGTGTTACGGGTTAAACGACCTGGTCGATCCGGTAAAGGTGGCCATGCGCGTCATTGAGGGCCTGTACGATGGCGTTACCACTTCCGAATTGGACAACCTGGCGGCCGAAATTGCGGCTACCCTTACCACCAGCCACCCGGATTACGCCAAACTCGCCGCGCGGATTTCGGTTTCCAACCTGCACAAGAATACCAAGAAGTCCTTCTCTGAGACCATGAAGGACCTCTACGAGTATGTGAACCCGCGTACCGGGAAAAAGGCACCCCTCCTTTCCGATGAGGTTTGGAAGGTAGTGGAAGCCAATGCCGACGAGCTGGATTCCATGATCATCTACAACCGCGACTTTGGCTACGACTACTTCGGGTTCAAAACCCTCGAGCGCTCATACCTGCTGAAGATTAACGGGAATATCGCCGAGCGCCCCCAGCACATGCTGATGCGGGTAGCCGTAGGGATCCACCTGGACGATTTGGCATCGGTCCGGGAGACCTACGAACTCATGTCTAAAAAATACTTCACCCACGCCACCCCTACCCTGTTTAATTCCGGTACCCCGAAGCCCCAGATGTCTTCCTGCTTCC
Source organism: Robiginitalea sediminis (assembly GCF_002198115.1). GTDB lineage: Bacteria > Bacteroidota > Bacteroidia > Flavobacteriales > Flavobacteriaceae > Robiginitalea > Robiginitalea sediminis. The sequence continues at coordinate 752,132 of NZ_NGNR01000001.1, forward strand.
TGCTGACTATGCAAGAGGACAGTATAGACGGCATATACGATACCTTGAAGCAAACGGCCAAAATCTCCCAATCCGCAGGGGGTATTGGGCTGTCTGTCCACAATGTAAGGGCTACGGGATCCTATATAGCGGGCACTAATGGTACTTCCAACGGACTGGTGCCCATGCTGCGGGTTTTCAATGATACGGCCCGATATGTAGACCAGGGCGGAGGGAAGCGGAAAGGAAGTTTCGCGATTTACCTGGAACCCTGGCATGCCGACATCTTCGAATTCCTGGACTTGAAAAAGAACCACGGGAAGGAAGAAATGCGGGCGCGCGACCTGTTCTACGCCATGTGGATTCCGGACCTGTTTATGAAACGGGTGGAGGCCGATGAGATGTGGACCCTGATGTGCCCCAACGAGTGCCCGGGGCTCTATGACAACCACAGCGAGGCCTTCGAATCCCTCTACCTGAAATACGAAGAGGAGGGGAAAGGACGGAAGACCATCAAGGCCCGCGAACTCTGGGAGAAAATCCTTGAATCTCAGATCGAAACCGGGACGCCCTATATGCTCTACAAGGATGCAGCGAACCGGAAGAGCAACCAGAAGAACCTGGGGACCATCCGCTCCTCCAACCTCTGTACCGAAATCCTGGAATACACCTCCAAGGATGAGATTGCCGTTTGCAACCTCGCTTCCATCGCGCTGCCCATGTTTGTGAAAAACGGTACCTTCGACCACAAGGAGCTCTTTAAGGTAACCAAACGCGTGACCCGGAACCTCAACCGGGTGATAGACCGGAACTTCTACCCGGTAAAAGAGGCGGAAAACTCCAATATGCGGCACCGTCCGGTAGGTCTTGGGGTACAAGGCCTGGCCGACACTTTTATCATGCTCAGGCTTCCCTTTACCTCGGACGAGGCCAAGCAACTGAACCAGGAGATTTTCGAAACCCTTTATTTTGCCGCGGCCACCGCATCCATGGAGCTGGCCAAAGAAGAGGGCGCCTACTCATCTTTCAAAGGAAGCCCTATTTCAGAAGGGCTGTTCCAGCACAACCTTTGGGGCATTAAGGATGAAGAACTCTCCGGACGCTGGGACTGGGATAAACTCAGGAAGAGCATTAAGAAACACGGGGTACGCAACAGTTTGTTGGTAGCCCCGATGCCCACGGCCTCTACCTCCCAGATCCTTGGGAACAATGAGTGCTTCGAGCCCTATACCTCCAACATCTATACCCGCCGGGTCCTGTCCGGTGAGTTTATCGTCGTGAACAAGCATCTGCTGGAAGACCTGGTGCGCCTCGGGCTTTGGAACGAGGAGATGAAGCAGGAGCTGATGCGGGCAAACGGCTCTATCCAGAATATAGATGCCATTCCCGAAGATATTAAGGAACTGTATCGGACCGTATGGGAGCTCAGCATGAAAGACATCATCGATATGAGCCGCCACCGGGGGTATTTCATAGACCAGAGCCAGTCCCTGAACCTGTTTATGGAGAATGCCAATTACGCCAAGTTGACTTCCATGCATTTCTATGCCTGGAAAAGTGGCCTGAAGACAGGAATGTATTACCTGAGGACGAAATCTGCGGTAGATGCCATTAAGTTTACCCTGGACAATTCCAAGAAAAAGGAGCAGCCGGAAGCAGAAGTCGCCCAGAGTGCCGAAGTAGCTGCTGTGACTGCTGCCAGCTCTGCCCAGAACCTGAAGGTGGAGACGACCCCTGTACAGCAGGATGTGAACGTAGAACCCATGTCCCCGGAGGAGATGAAGCAACTCATTGCCCAGGCCAAGGCGGCGTCCGGCAAGCCGGATGATGACTGCCTGATGTGCGGCTCTTAAGTTTGGCCGTAACCCGGCCTTTACCCTCGTTGAGAGGATAGTGTTTATTTTCAATAGTGTTACCCCGGTACTTGCCTCAGGCGTGCCGGGGTAAATTTTTTTGGGATGGGAGTTGTAAAAACGGCAAAAACAAACTTTCCGGCTGAGCAGAGGGTGCCGGAAGCAGTTTGTTAGGATAAGGGCCTCAGTCTTTCAGAAAAGGCTGCGCAAGGGTGCGCATCACCACAAAAAGGACGAGGTAACAAGCCAAAATAATAAAATGGTTTTCCATTGCTCGAAGCCACTTTTCTTATATACGTGTGGCACCGGGCTTTTGGATTACCGAATCAGGAAGAAAATTCCTTCACAGCGTCATGTGGTGCGCTATTCCTCCTGGGGAAATGGGGGTAACAGACGAGAGCGATACCGGCGGTATAAGAGGTAGACGGCGAGGTTGGCCGCTGCGTATAGCAGCAAAACAAATAAGTAGGATTCCATGAGGTTTTAAGATTTGGGGCATAAAACAACGATGAAATGTATGTTTTATCCGCCCAATAACCTACTGATTTGCCGGCTTTTCGATGAAATGCTAAGGGTCAACCGCGCGGTAGGCCGCAATGACGGCTTGTTCCCCCGCTTTGTCGGGCTTGGAATTCCCGTGCTCCATCCCCAGGATTCCTCCGAACCCTTTGGCCTTGATCATACGGAACACGTTCTTATAGTTGATCTCCCCGGTGGTGGGTTCTTTCCGGCCCGGGTTGTCCCCGATCTGGAAATAGGCAATTTCATCCCAGAAGGCCTCAATATTCGGGATTAGGTTACCCTCCTGGATCTGCTGGTGGTAAATGTCGAAAAGGATTTTGCAGGATGGGGAGTCCACCGCTTTGCAAAGGGCGTAAGCCTGGTCGGAACGCGTCAGGAAGAGCCCGGGGTGGTCCCTGAAATTCAGGGGTTCCAGGACCATTACCAGGCCATGGGGTTCCAGGATAGCGGCGGCCTGTTTCAGGGCTTCGGTAACATGTGCTGTCTGCCGGCCTATTGACTGTCTCAGGTCCTGGTGGCCCGGTACCACTGTCATCCATTTGGAACCAACGCGTTGGGCCACGGCTACAGAGGCCCGGATCTCATCGAGGAAGCTTTCAAGTACTGACGGGTCGCCGGAAGCGAGGCCAGGCTCGTTCCAGGAGATGGTGTGGGCAACAAAAACACCCATTTCCAGACCGCGCTCTTGCATGACAGCGGCCATGGCTTCTTGTAATTCCACGGGTCTCCCGCCCATCCCGTTGTCTTCGAAGGCCTGGAAGCCCTGGTCCGCCATAAAGCGGAGCTGGTCCAAAGGGTCATCCCCTGCCAGGTGCCGGAACATCCCCAAGTGAGGGGCGAACTTCATCCCGAAAGGGGGTTGCTGTACTGCTGCATGGCCAAAGGACCAGGTGCCCGAGGCGGCAAAGGCAGCCGCCAGCCCTGAATTCCTGACAAAGGTCCTGCGTTTCAAGCCATTGGGGATTTAGATGGACCAGGCTTTTCCGCCTGTTAGTTCTTCAACGCTGGCACAAGGAACATACTGTCCCGGTACCGGAAGGTAGGCCAGTACTTCTTCCCCTATGGTCTCGGAGGTTTTATACGCCCAGATTACGGCACCCCTCAGGTTGTTGGCAAACATGCTCCGGGCAACGCCTTCGTCGAGGATTGCAGCCTCCCCGGCCTCTGCGGCCTGGAAATAAGCAGCCATAGCCTGGTTGGCCGCCTCTTCCTCCTCCGGGGATTTCTTGGCCAGGGCAGCGGCCAGGACGGGCTCCAGGTCTTCAGGCCCGAGGTCTGCCACGGCTTCTTTGCCGGAATCGGTCAGTGCCTTGTTCAAGAAGGACGTAAAGGCCATGCTCATAAGGGCCTGTTCTTCTTTTGAAGACACTTCGTTCATGTACAAATCCAGGAAACTGTGCACCTGAACGTCCGATGCCGAAGGGGTATCCGTCCGCGGAATAATCAGGTCTACCAGGGTCATTAGCGCGCCTCCCTGCTCCTCAGAAAAGAATACGGGGGTCCATTGGGGAGCCCCTTCTTGCTGGCAACTCTGTAACAGGCTCAGTATGGAAGGGGTGGCAACGGTAAGGCCCATGGCCCACCCCATTTGCTTTAATACTTTTCTACGCTCCATTATATGTTTCCTTTTTTAAGTTCTTCTATTGCGTGGTTGGCCGCCCTTGCGGTAAAGGCCATATAGGTGAGGGATGGGTTAACGCACGAGGCGGACGTCATAAAGGCCCCATCGGTTACGTACACATTCTTCACGGCGTGGATCTGGTTATAGCCATTCAACACCGAGGTTTTGGGGTCGCGGCCCATACGGGCAGTCCCCATTTCGTGGATGCCGAGGCCCGGGGCACTGTTCCCATCGAAGGGGGTAACATCCCGCAAGCCGGCTTTTTCGAGCATTTCTGCAGCCTGGTTCATCATATCCTTCCGCATGTTGAGCTCGTTTTCCTTGTACTCGGCATCGAAGGTGACTGTAGGTAGCCCCCATTTGTCCTTATTGTCGTAATCCAGGGTCATGCGGTTGTCCTCGTAGGGGAGCATTTCCCCGAAACCACCCATGCCAAAGGTCCATCCACCGGGTTTCAGGATGGCTTCCTTCAGGTCCTTTCCGTGGGAGAGCTCCGAAATCGATTCTTCCCAGTTACCGCGGCTGGCACCGCCCTGATATCCGTAGCCCCTTACAAATTCGCTGACATTGGTGCTGCCGCCGAGGTTCCGGAACCTGGGCAGGTAGATGCCATTGGGTTTGCGCCCTTTATAATACATGTCCTGGAACCCGTCAAATTTCCCGGAGGCCCCCACATTGAGGTGGTGGTCCATGATGTTGCGCCCCAGTTGGTCCGAGTCATTGCCCATACCTTCCGGAAAGCGATCCGATTTGGATTGCATCAGGATGGAAGTAGATGCGATGGCCGAGGCGCAGAGGAAAATAACCTTGGCCCTGAATTCATAGGCCTCGCCTGTAATCCGGTCTATGACCTTTACCCCGGTAGCTTTCTGGGTATCCGGGTCGTACGTGACCTCATGGACGATGCTGTCCGGGCGAAGGGTCAGGTTCCCGGTGCGCTCGGCAGCGGGGAGGGTAGAGGAGTTGCTGCTGAAGTATCCGCCAAAAGGGCATCCCCGGATACAGCGGTTGCGGTACTGGCAGCGGGTTCGTCCTTCAAATGGTTTGTCGCTGTTGATGTGTGCTACCCGGCCTGCCGTCATGATACGGTCTCCCTGGTAGGCTTCCATCAGTTGTTCCCGGATATGCTGCTCCAGACAATTGAGTTCCATCATGGGCTCGAAAATCCCGTCGGGGAGTTGAGGGAGGCCCAATGTTTCTCCGGTTACCCCTATATAGGACTCTACCTTGTCGTACCAGGGGGCAATGTCCTTGTATCTTACGGGCCAGTCTACGCCGAAACCGTCCATTTTGTTGGCTTCAAAATCGATATCGCTCCAGCGGTAGCTGTGGCGCCCCCACATGATGGACCGTCCTCCCACGTGGTAGCCGCGCATCCAGTCGAAGCGCTTGGTTTCGTTATAGGGGTGTTCCAGGTCGTCTACAAACCAGAAATTGTGTTGCGCGCGAACGGTATATCCCGTCCGTGCCTGCTTGTGCTGCTTGGCTGCTTCTTCCCGGGGCAATTCGCCATTGTGGGGAAAATCCCAGTCATCCAGGTTGGCAGTGGGGTAATCCTCAATATGCTTGACCATCCGGCCCCGTTCCAGCACGAGGGTTTTCAGGCCGCCTTCGCACAGCTCCTTCGCCGCCCATCCGCCGCTAATGCCACTCCCTACGACAATAGCATCGTAGGTATCCTGTTCTTCATTGTAGTAGAACTTACTCATCTAGTGAATTGTTTAGTTTCTAAAAGTATTAAATATTAAATTAATTTTCTACATTTAAACGGCTCCAAACCTACTGTTTTCGTACGGTTTCCGAAGGTTTCCCGCGGATAATGCAATGATACCTAAGCGCTTAACCAAAGACAGAATAAAGCGGGGAAAACCCTTGCCCGAATTATTTAAATGTAAAATAAACACCTGATCGTGAAAAGAAGAACCTTTATTCACCAGAGCGCTCGTGCCGGAGCTGCTTTTTCCATTCTTGGGATCGCGGCCTGCAAAGACAAATCCACAAAAACCCAGGAAGCTGAAGCACCGGCAGCGGCAATAGCTCCGTTTTTTAAGCTTTCACTGGCCCAATGGTCCATACACCGGATGATTTTTCAGGAAGGAACCGACCCGTACACCTTTGCAGAAAAGGCTAAGGGATGGGGGTTTGAAGGCCTGGAATACGTGAGCCAGTTGTATCGCTCTACCCTGGAACCGGCCGGGTACAGCCCGGAGGCCATGCAGGAATTTGTAGACAAGTGCAACAGCGAAGCACAAAAACACGGGATGACCAACCTGCTTATCATGATAGACGGGCAGGGCGACCTGGCCACTTCCGATGCCGAAGCCCGCAAGGCGGCCGTTGAGAACCACCATAAATGGGTAGACGCTGCTGCTGCGATGGGGTGCCACTCCATCCGGGTAAACCTGGCCGGAAGTACCGAACCTGAGGCCTGGATTCCGAACTCCATAGATGGCCTCACCCAGCTCGCCACCTATGCCGCGGATAAGAACATCAACATCCTGGTAGAAAACCACGGAGGCCTGTCCTCCAATGGGAAGCTGCTGGCCGAGGTCATGGCCGGGGTTGGGATGGACAACTGCGGGACCCTTCCGGACTTTGGCAATTTCTGTATCCGCCGCAACGACCCGGCAGATTACGGATCCGGGTGTGCGGAAATGTACGACATCTATCAGGGCGTTACCGAACTGATGCCCTATGCCAAGGCGGTAAGCGCCAAAGCCCACGACTTCGATGCGGCGGGTAATGAAACCCAGATCGACTATCAGAAGATGATGCAGATCGTGAAAGATGCCGGGTATACCGGCTATGTCGGCGTGGAATATGAAGGAAACGACCTGGGCGAGGAAGCGGGTATCCTGGCAACGCGCGACCTGCTCCTTAGCGTGGCCGGAAAGATGACCTAAGTTTTGGGGGAAATGAAGGCTTTTTTCCAACAGTTGTTTGATTATAACTTCTATTGCAACAAACAGCTTATAGCGGTATGCGGGTCGCTGGATGTGATCCCGGAGCGTACGGCATCGCTGTTTTCGCATATGCTCAATGCCCACCATATCTGGAATGCCCGCATCCTGGGCCAGGAGGCCCAATTCGGTGTCTGGGAACTGCAGGCGTTTGAGCGCTGGGAAGACCTGCATTACGAAAACCAGCGCACCACCTTCGAAATCATTACCAATGCAGACCAGCTGGAGGCGCGTATTTCCTATGAGAATATTGAGGGGCGCACCTATGCCAACAGCCTTAAGGACATCCTTTTCCAGGTCATCAACCACTCTACCCACCACCGGGCCCAAATCGCTGCCGACCTCAGAGCAAACGGGGCCGAACCCCCGGCGTCAGATTATATTTTTTACAAAAGATCCTGAAGCCCGATGACCGGTAAGACCAGAATACAGCTTTCGGTAATGATGTTCCTGGAATTTTTTGTCTGGGGCAGCTGGTTTGTCACCATGGGCACCTATATGGGATCTGCCCTCGGCTCCGGGGGGGATGAAATAGGAACAGCCTATATGACCCAGGCCTGGGGGGCCATTATTGCACCTTTTGTAGTGGGCCTCATTGCAGACCGGTATTTTGCCGCCCAGCGGCTGCTGGGACTGATTCACCTGGGCGGTGCAGCCCTGTTGTATTTTATAGGAACCTCCCAAAATTTCCAAGCCTTTTACCCATTATTGTTGGTTTATATGATCCTGTATATGCCAACCCTGGCCCTGGCAAACAGCGTCGCCTTTAACCAGATGGAGGACCCTTCCCGCCAGTTCGCCCGCGTCCGCCTCTGGGGGACCATCGGCTGGATAGCTGCCGGGATGCTTATCGGGTATGTACTCCAATGGGAGTCCCGGGAATTGCTGAGTTATACCTTTATCCTGGCCGGGGGTTCTTCCCTCCTGCTGGGGGTATTCAGTTTTACACTTCCCAACACCCCACCGGGGTCAAAAGGGGAACGCATTACTCTGGCCAAAGTGGTGGGCCTCGATGCCCTGCGCCTGCTAAAGGGGAGGAATTACCTGGTTTTCCTGCTATCGAGCGTGCTGATTTGTATTCCCCTGGCCTTCTACTACAGTTTTGCCAACCCCTTCCTCAATGAGGTGGGTATGGAAAATGCTGCGGGCAACATGACTTTTGGGCAGATTTCCGAGGTCTTGTTTATGTTACTGCTTCCCATTTTCCTCAACGGATTTGGCCTGAAGTGGACCCTGGTTGCCGGGATGCTGGCCTGGGGCCTGCGCTATACCCTTTTTGCCTATGGCGATGCCGGGTCGGGAATATGGATGCTTTTTACGGGGATTGTCCTCCACGGAATCTGTTACGATTTCTTCTTTGTCTCCGGGCAGATTTACACCGACGTTAAGGCGGGGGAAAAGATTCGCAGTGCAGCACAAGGCCTGATCACGCTTGCTACCTATGGGGTAGGGATGCTGATTGGCTATAAGGTCTCCGGGCTTATCGTAGATGCCTATGTTACCGAAGGGGGGCACGCCTGGAAGGAGATTTGGTTGTACCCGGCCGGGTTCTCCTATCTGGTGCTGTTGCTGTTCATCGGTTTCTTCCGCAACGAGAAAGTAAACTATCAGACTTAATTTATATCTTAACCCTTCAACTAAACAAACATCCACTATGAAAGACATCAACAAAAACAGGCTCTTCCTGGCCAGTTGCGTAGCTCTGGTCGTAACGGCCATGACCTTTGCCTTACGGGCAGGGATTATGGAGGAGCTCAATGTAGATTTCGGGTTTAACGACACCCAATTGGGCTGGATGAACTCCATGGCCTTTTACGGGTTTCCCGTGGCTATGATCATCGGCGGGCTGATCTACCCGAAAGTTGGACCCAAGCCTATCTTATGGGTGGCCTTTATCTGCCACCTCCTCGGGTTGGTCCTTACCATTATAGCCAAGAGCTTTGTACCCCTGCTGGTGTCCACTTTCTTTGTCGGGCTGGCCAACGGGGCAGTGGAAGCCGCCTGCAACCCGCTCATTGCGGATATGTATACGAAGGACCGGACGACCATGCTCAACCGGTTTCACGTGTGGTTCCCAGGGGGGATCGTGATCGGGGCCCTGCTGGGGCAGTTCCTGGGTAACCTGGGTTGGTCCTGGCAGTTGCAGATTGCCATCATGATAATCCCCACCCTGATTTACGGGTACCTGATCCTGGGGCAGAAATTCCCGAAGGCCGAAAACATCGAATCCGATCTCGGCATGAATATCAAATCGATGTTCAGCCCCCTTTTCATCTTTATGCTTATCTGTATGGGGCTTACAGCCACCACCGAACTCGGTACCGGGCAATTTATTGAGCGCCTGCTGGGCGAGGCCGGGGCACCCCCGCTGATCATCCTCGCTATTGTGACCGGCCTGATGGCTGTGGGGCGCTACTTTGCAGGGCCCATCATCCACAAGCTCAACCCTATCGGAGTACTGCTCATTTCCTCCATTATTGCCACCCTGGCCCTTTTCCTGTTGTCGCAGGCAACCGGCGGAATGGTATATGTTGCGGCCATCCTCTTCTCCCTTGGGGTGATGTATTTCTGGCCAACCATGGTGGGCTTTGTGAGCGAGTATACCCATAAGACAGGGGCTCTCGGGATGTCCATCATAGGAGGTTTCGGGATGCTCATAACCGGGGTGTCCCTCCCGATGATCGGGCGCATGTTGGATACAGAACGTGCCGATGCCCTGGAATCCGGGGTTAGCGAACAGGCAGCGGACCTTGTGGCCGGCCAGGCTACCCTGGGCAATATCATGTGGTTGCCGGTGATCCTTATCGTCCTCTTCGGCATCCTCTTTGCCATGCGAAACAAGCTTGAAGAAAAACGTATTACACACGATTAACACCATTAAAACAGATAGAGATCCATGCCGCAAAAAATCAGATTAGGAATATTAGGAGGCGGGGGCGATTCCCTTATCGGTGTCCTGCACCGGGTGGCCGCCCACATGTATGACAGTTATGAAATCGTAGGGGCCGTATTTAATCCAAACCTGGATGACAGCCTGGCTTTTGCCAGAGAACTGGGCATTGCCACAGATCGGATTTACCCGGACCTGGACGCCCTTATCGCAGGGGAGATGAAACTCCCAGAAGCAGAGCGGATGCAGGTGTGTTCCATCCAAACCCCCAACTTCCTCCATTTCCCCATGGCTAAGGCCCTGCTGGAAAATGGGTTCCACGTGATCTGCGAGAAACCGATGACGACCACCTACGAGGAGGCTAAAACGCTGCAAGCGCTGCATAAGTCTTCCGGGAAGGTATTTGCCGTGACGCATACCTATACGGGCTACCCGATGGTTCGCCAGATGCGGGAGATGATCAAAGCCGGGTTCCTCGGTAAAATCCATAAGGTAGATGCCCGGTATTACCAGGGTTGGATCAACCCCATCATCCACGACAAGGAAAAGCGCAGTTCCGTATGGAGGCTCGACCCGAAAAAGGCGGGCATCAGCTCCTGTATGGGCGATATCGGGGTCCACGCCTTCAATATGGTGGAATTTACCACGGGCCTGAAGGTGAAATCCCTGTTATGCGACTTTAATTACCTCTATGAAGACAACGTTATGGATGTGGATGGAACCGTCCTGATCCGTATGGACAAGCATGTTAAAGGGGTGATCCGGGCCAGCCAGGTCGCTACAGGGGAAGAGAATGGCCTGGCCATTACCATTTACGGGGAAAAGGCCGGTTTCCGTTGGGAACAGGAACGCCCCAACTTCCTTTATGTATTGAGCGATACCGAACCGCTGCAGGTCTATAAGCCCGGGCATGCCTACAATTCCGAGCTCTCTCTGGACGGGACGAAACTCCCCCCAGGGCACCCGGAAGGGATTTTCGACGCCATGGGTAATATCTATCGCGGAGCCGCAAGGGCCATCCGGGGGGAGAAATTCAACGACGGGGAGTTCCCAACCATGCTGGATGGGGTTCGGGGCCTTAACTTTATCGAGGCTACCGTGGCTTCCCACAAGGCTGGGAATACCTGGGTAGACCTGGATTGATCTACCTGGAAGAAAGAGAAAAACCCGGCCTGAGGCCGGGTTTTTTGGTTTCGGGAACTGCTGATTTTAAATAAGGTAAGCCCTATGATCATGGGGATTTAGCTGGCGAACGGTAAATACCGTAATGGGAGCGGGTTTTTGCGACAGCCTGATGGGATCCTGCAGGGAAGGGATTTATCTTGCTGGTGGGGGGGTGGCGCAGCCCCCCGGGGGGAGGCATCCCTGAAAAAAACTTTCATAGGCAAATGCAGCCCCAACTCCAACTCAGTCTTTCGCCTCGTACACCTTGTCGAAGACCTCGCAAACTACAATCATACTGTCCCGCGGGACGCGCCCAAAAGGTTCCAGCTCCCGGGTATAGTATTCCCAGTGTGCTTTTTTCCAGTAGTCCAGGCTGCCGTCGCCTTCCCCTTCCAGTTTGGCGTAAGACGAAGAGATGCTGAAAAAGGGTTTCAGCCGAACGGCTACCGTCCGGACGATGCATTTGGCCTCTCCTTCCCAATTGGTAAGCACCGTGAAGTCGCCGATCCTGGGCAAGGGCTCGTTGCGGCACTGAAGCCCGAGAAGGGAGGGGGAGGTTGCACGTTTCTTGCCGGCCAGAACCAGGTCCAGGCAGGTATTGGCAATTTCCGGGGTATCTCCGAAGTGTTCCACCCTGGGCTCAGGCACAAAGGCGTATTCCAGGTGGTGGTCCAGGTAGTCCCCCCAAAGGCGTTTTGCGGATTTGTTCTTCATAGTCTGCTTTGGGATTAACGAAAAGCCCCGGCTTTAAATTGTGCGGCCGCGTGGTTTGCGGCCCGGGCGGTAAAGGCCATATAGGTCAGGGAGGGGTTTACGCAGCTGGCCGAGGTCATAAATGCCCCGTCGGTCACATAAACATTTGGGGCGTCGTGGACCTGGTTGTTTGCATTAACCACCGAGGTTTTAGGGTCACGGCCCATGCAGGCGCCGCCCATTTCGTGTATCCCCAGCCCCGGGCCGGTTTCCCGTTCATAGGTTTGTATGTCTTTAAACCCGGCGGCTTCGAACATCCGCACGATCTGCCTGAGGATATCTTCCCGCATCCGGTATTCGTTCTCTTTGAATTCCACATCGAAATCGAGTTGGGGAAGGCCCCACTGGTCTACCTCGGTTGTACTGAGGCGTACCTGGTTGTCGTAGTACGGGAGCATTTCCCCGAAACCGGTGGCCCCAATGGTCCACCCACCCGGTCGCAGAAGGGCTTCTTTCAGGTCTGCCCCATATCCCATTTCGGCAATGGCGGCGGTCCAGTCTTCCCGGCTGGCCGATCCCTGGTAGCCAAAACCGCGGATGTAGTCCTTTTTCTCGCCGGAGGCGTCCAGGTTTACAAAGCGGGGGATGTAAAACCCATTGGGCCTGCGGCCTTTATAATACTTGTCCAGGTGCCCTTCTACCCGGGCTGTTGCCCCCAGCTGGTAGTGGTGATCCATGATATGCCGCCCCAGGCGGTCGTGGTTGTTGCCGATGCCATTGGGGAACCGGTCGCTTTTCGATTGCAATAGGATGCCCACGGAGGCCATGGCGGAGGCACAGAGGAAAATGACCCGGGCATGAAAGGTGTGTTTTTCGTGGGTTACCCGGTCTATGACCCGTACCCCGGAGGCCAGGCCGCTGGCGGGGTCATAAATGATTTCGTGCACTATGGAATCCGGGCGCAGGGTGAGGTTTCCGGTGCGTTCTGCCGCCGGCAAGGTGGCCGAATTACTGCTGAAATACCCTCCGAAGGGGCAGCCGCGCCAGCACCTGTTGCGGAATTGACAGGGGCTGCGCCCCTCGTGGGTGGCGCTGTGGTCGGTAATATGCGCGGCCCGGCCAATGGTCAGCAGCCGGCCGTCTTCGAATTTTTCCGAAAGGGCTTGCTGCAGGTCTTTTTCAGGGCAGTTAAGCCCCATGGGGGGCTGGAATTTACCGTCTGGCAGGTGGGGCAGGCCGATGGCTTCCCCGCTCACGCCAATATAGGTTTCCACCTTGTCGTACCAAGGGGCGATATCTGCATAGCGTACGGGCCAGTCCACTCCAATCCCGTCCTTCAGGTTGGCTTCAAAGTCCAGGTCGCTCCACCGGTAGCTTTGCCTTCCCCAGGTCAGGGACCTGCCCCCTACCTGATACCCCCGGATCCAGTCGAACCTCTTGGTTTCCTGATAGGGGTGTTCCAAATCGTTTACAAAGAAGTGGGCCACGTCCGGGCGCGGAGCCCACCCCACCCGGAGCTGTTTGTGGTATTGCTCCTGCTGTTCCCGGCTCATGCGGTTGCGGTTGGGCAGGTCCCAGTCGTCCAGGTTGGCTGTCGGGTAATCTTCCAGGTGCTTCACCATCCGCCCCCTTTCCAGAACCAGGGTTTTCAGGCCGGCTTCGCAGAGTTCTTTGGCGGCCCAGCCGCCACTAATGCCCGATCCCACCACAATGGCGTCGTAGGTATCCGTAGGTGTATCCATAACCGGCGTGTTTATTCAGGGGTTTTCCTATCTTTATAGGCGGTGCCGCAAAAAAATGCCTGCAGCAATAGCCGATCCTAAATATAGGGGTTTTTGGCCAATAAGGCAGGTGGAAGGCACCCTGGAAAACCTATTAGCAGACCTGTTATTCCTACAGGTATATTTCAGATCAAACGCCAAAACCAAAATGGGAATGAAAACAATTAAAGGCCCGGCTATTTTCCTGGCCCAATTCGTAGACAGCAAAGCGCCGTTCAACAGTCTGGAAGGCATGTGCCAGTGGGCTGCAGACCTCGGGTACAAAGGGATACAGATCCCCACCTGGGAGTCTTTCCTGATAGACCTGGACAAGGCCGCAGAAAGCCAGGACTACTGCGACGAACTAAAGGGAAAAATACAGTCTTACGGCTTGGAAATCACCGAACTTTCCACCCACCTGCAAGGGCAGTTGGTGGCCGTACACCCTGCCTACGACCTGATGTTCGACAACTTTGCGCCAGATGCCTACAAGAACAACCCCAAAGCCCGCACCGAGTGGGCTGTGGATGTGATGAAAAAGGCTGCCACGGCAAGCCGCCGGCTGGGACTGAATGCCCATGCTACGTTTTCCGGTGCCCTGCTCTGGCATACCTTCCACCCCTGGCCGCAACGCCCGCCCGGGTTGGTGGAAATGGGCTTTGAGGAACTGGCATGCCGCTGGAAACCCATCCTGGACCATTTCGATAAGGAAGGGGTGGATGTATGCTATGAAATCCACCCGGGGGAAGACCTCCACGACGGGGATACCTTCGAACGTTTCCTGGAAGCTACCGGCAAACACCCCAGGGTGAATATCCTCTACGACCCCAGCCATTTTGTCCTCCAGCAGCTGGATTATATCGAATACATAGACCATTACCACGAGTTTATCAAGGCATTCCACGTGAAGGATTCCGAGTTCAACCCCACAGGGAAGAAGGGTGCCTTTGGCGGATATAACGACTGGGGCGACCGTGCCGGCCGCTATCGCTCCCCCGGGGACGGCCAGATCGATTTCGGCACTATCTTTTCCAAACTCACGCAGTACGGGTGCGACGTTTGGGCGGTCCTCGAATGGGAGTGCTGCATCAAGAGCCCGGAACAAGGTGCCAGGGAAGGTGCTGTTTTTATCCAGGACCACATTATTGAGGCCACCGAGAAAACCTTCGACGATTTTGCCGGAGGCGCCATAGATAAAAACATGCTTCGTAAAATACTCGGACTAAACTCCTGATATGAGAACATTTTGGATAGCGCTGCCGCTGGCAGCATGCATAACCCTGCAATGGGGTTGCAAGGACGCGCCCAAAGAAGGCGAAAAGGCAAGTGAAATGACACAAATGGAACCTGAGGCGGAGGCCGTTTCCGACTGGATTTCCCTTTTTGACGGGTCTTCCTTCGAAGGCTGGAAAGGGTATAACCAGAACGGTATGCCCGGGGCCTGGACCATCGAGGACGGCGCCATGGTCTTTACCCCTCCTGCGGAACGCCCTGAAGGGGCCAACTATAATCTGGTGACCGAAGGGAGGTTCAGCAACTTTGTCCTCTCCCTGGAATGGCGCATTAGCGAAGGCGGTAACAGTGGGGTCTTCTGGGGGGTTGAAGAACTGGAACAGTATGGACAGCCCTACGTGACCGGACCCGAAATCCAGGTGCTCGACAATGAAAAACACCCAGACGCAAAGGCTGGTACCACCCACCAGGCCGGAGCCCTCTACGATATGGTGGCCCCTTCTGCGGATGTTACCAAACCGGTAGGCGAGTGGAACCTCATGGAGATAACGGTCAATTATGCCGCCCAGGAAGGCAAAGTAGTGCTCAACGGTACCGAAATTGTGCGTTTCCCCCTGGGCAACGAAGCCTGGGACACCATGGTGGCAGGTTCGAAGTTTGCCGGGTGGGAAGGTTTCGGAAAATACCCCACCGGTAAAATCGGCCTGCAGGACCACGGGGACGTGGTGGCGTATCGGAATATCAAACTCAAACCGCTATAAGACATGTATAAGTACCTAATAACCCTTTGCGTACTGGTGGCAGCCGTTTCCTGCAAACCCCAGGCCCCGGCCGATCCGGAGCCTGCCTCGGAGGAGGCGCCCGTGGGCATTGTCCATGAGGAATACCAGGGGGAAGAGCCCACCAAGCCCGAGGAAACCGAATTATATGAGCCGGTACCCCCAACCGTGGACCCCTTTGGGCAGGACGGCGCTCCCAGCGACGCTATTGTCCTTTTCGACGGGAGCGGTTTCAGCGAGTGGATCATGACCCGCGACAGCAGTGAAGTGGTCTGGCACCTGAACCCGGACGGCAGTATGACCGTTAAGGACAAAACGGGCGATATCCAAACCCGCCAAAATTTCGGAAGCGTACAACTGCATATTGAATGGCGCTCCCCGGCGGAAGTGCAAGGCGGAAACCAAAGCCGGGCCAACAGTGGAATATTCCTGAATGGGCTCTACGAGGTGCAGGTGCTGGATAACAATGACAACCCAACCTACGTGAACGGACAGGTCGCATCGGTGTATAAACAGCACATCCCCCTGGCGAAGGCTTCGGTTCCCACCGGGGAATGGAACACCTACGACATCATTTACCATATGCCCGAATTCAACGATGCCGGGGCGAAAATCAAATCCGGCACCCTCACCGTCATCCATAACGGGGTATTGGTGCAGGACCATGTGGAACTCAAGGGGACCACGCCGTATATAGGATGGCCCAAGAACCCGCCCCATGGGAAAGGGCCGCTGATCCTCCAGGACCACGGCGACAACAGCCGGGTAAGCTACCGGAATATCTGGGTGCGGGAACTCTAAGCGCTCTCGTTGTTTGGACTAATACATTCTGAAGTATGAGAAACTTTGTTTTTTTGGTAATCGCCGGTTTCCTGGGCATTTACGGAAATGCTCAGGACGTCATAACGGGGAGTATCCCAAACTGGGCTAACGGTTCGGGGCAAGTAGGGGTCATGTCTATGGGTCCACCGGAAGTTGTGGGCACCTTCGACGCCGATGGGAATATTGAAATCCCACTAAAAGCCGATGCGCTCAGCGAAATCAAGGCACAGTTGGAAGCTTCAGAGTCGGATTCCTCGAACGGATGGACGGCTTCAATCCCCACTGTTGGGGAGCGTTTCGCCTGTGGAGGACAGGGCGCAGAGCTGAATCTCTCAGGGTCGGAAGAGTTGATCACCGGGCTTGGCGGCGCCATGGGCTTTCTGCTTGTCAATATGGAAGAACGAAAGCGATATGGATATCTGCTTATTGCGAGTTCCCAGGAGTTTGCCGAAGGACTGCAGCCCTATAAATTTAAACCCGGCTATGCTTTGGGATGGTATTATGTGGACAACGAAGCGTCGGCTGTTGGCACTTGTACCTCAGAATCGTATGCGATGAACCAGGAAGACACGTATCGCAAATCCACCACATATCAGGTGAATCTCAAGAAGGGATGGAATATTGTGAAATATGAAATCGAGGAGGTGTTTACGGACAAAGAAGGCAACTCCTATCCTCAAAAGGAGTCCTATACCACCCTGGAATCTATGCCCGAAGGAGTAGGTTTCGTTTTTCTGGAAGACTAACGGGGACTTCATTCATCGGGTTTACATCTCGTAACAACCCCTATTTTGGGGCTTTGTATGCGGTTTGTGTCCCCTTCAATTTTACTACCTTTGGCCAAAGCGAAGACACAGCTATGATCCAATCGATGACGGGCTATGGGAAGCACATCGTGCAGCTCCCAGGGAAAAAGATTACGGTGGAGGTAAAATCCCTCAACAGCAAAAACCTGGACATCAACGCCCGTGTCCCGCAGACCTACCGCGAGAAGGAGCTGGATTTTCGAAACGCGATTGCCCGTAGCCTCAACCGCGGGAAAATCGATTTCAGCTTGTTTGTGGAATGGACGGGAGACCAGACCACCGCCGAGGTAAATGAAGGGGTAGTGCGAAAGTATATGGAGCAATTGCGGGGGATTGCAGCGGGCGAGCCCGCGCACCTGCTGGAGATGGCCCTGCGCCTGCCAGATGCCCTGAAAACCGAGCGGGAGGAGCTGGACCCGGAAGAGTATAAAGCCGTGGAAAAGGCCCTGGAGGAAGCCCTGAGGCACCTGCAGGCATTCCGGGAGGAAGAAGGCCAGGCCCTGGAATCGGAATTCACCAGCAGGCTGGCGGCCCTGAGGGCAAACCTGCAGGAGGTGGAGGCCCTGGACAAGGACCGCCTGAGCGCCGTCCGAGAGCGCCTGGAAAGGGCAGTGGCAGAACTGAAGGAGAATGTGGATGCCAACCGCTTTGAGCAGGAACTGATCTACTACCTCGAGAAATACGACATTACCGAAGAGAAGGTGCGACTCGGAAAGCACCTCGACCATTTTGAACAAACCATGGGCGCCCCGGAATCGAACGGCAAGAAGCTGGGCTTCATCACCCAGGAAATGGGGCGGGAGATCAACACCATGGGCTCCAAAGCCAACGATGCGGCTATGCAGCGGGTGGTAGTACAGATGAAAGACGACCTGGAGAAGATCAAGGAACAAATCCTCAATGTCCTTTGAGTATGGCAGAAGGGAAACTTATCGTTTTTTCGGCCCCCTCAGGAAGCGGGAAGACCACTATTGTGCGCCACCTGCTCAGTAAGCCGGAGCTGAACCTCGCTTTTTCTGTTTCGGCCACCTCGCGTCCGAGGCGCCCCCGGGAGAAGCATGGGGAGCATTATTATTTCATGACCATCTCGGAGTTCAAGCAGCATATCAAGAACGGCGATTTCCTGGAATGGGAGGAAGTATACCGGGACAATTTCTACGGAACCCTCAAAAGTGAGGTGGAGCGGCTCTGGGCCGAAGGGAAGCATGTGATTTTTGATATTGACGTGGCGGGCGGGTTGCGCATCAAGCGAAAATTCCCGGACCGCACCCTGGCGGTTTTCGTCAAGCCGCCCAGTGTGGATGAACTCAAGATCCGCCTGAAAAAAAGGAGTACGGAAAGCGAGGACAAGATCAATATGCGCATTGCCAAGGCCTCCGTAGAGTTGGCCACAGCCCCTCAATTCGATACCATCATCAGGAATTACGACCTGGACACGGCCCTGCAGGAGGCCTACAACCTGGTGGCCGAGTATGTTGCAGCTCCCCAGCCCGGGGAAGAAGGCCAACCCTCCTGAATCCGACCCGGGATGAAGCGCACTGGTCTTTTTTTCGGCACCTTTAACCCCATCCATATCGGGCACCTGGTTATCGCCAACCACATGGCCGAGTTTTCGGACCTGGAGGAAATCTGGATGGTAGTTACTCCCAAAAGCCCTTTTAAGACGAAGCAAAGCCTTTTGGATAACCACCACAGGCTACAGATGGTCCGGGAAGCAGTGGAACCCTACCCGAAGCTGAAGGCCAGCGACGTGGAGTTTTCCCTGCCCCAACCCAACTACACCATCGATACCCTCACCCACCTGTACGAGAAGTATGGGGACCAGCGGGAATTTGCCCTGATTATGGGCGAAGATAATTTAAAGGGCTTCCACAAATGGAAAAACTACGAAGCCATCCTGGAGCACCACCACCTCTACGTCTACCCACGGGTGTCGGACCATACCGTCCCGGAGGTATTTGAGGACCACCCGCACATCCACAGGATTGACGCCCCCATCATGGAGATTTCATCCACCTTTATCCGGAGGGAACACAAGGAGGGGAAGAACATCCGGCCCCTGCTCCCGGAGCGGGTCTGGACCTATCTGGATGAGATGAATTTCTACCGGTAGGGTAACACCCTATTCATCCATCAGGGTGGCCTTGCGCAACAAGTCCTTTCCCAGGAAACGCCCTTCCCTATTGGTGAACCAACTCCGGTTCTGGGGTATCCGTATGGTTCCTGCCTGGATCTCGCCCTCCAGTAAGATGTATTCCCCGTCGTTGGCGGCTTTGTCGTGGTAAAACTGGTAGGCCTGCAAGGCGTAGGTTTCCGGGTCCAGATAGAAATACCAGAGGTCGGAGCCGGTTTCCGGGTCGTACCGTACTTCCAGTACCAGAGCGCGTTTGCCGTGGAAATCCACTTCCTGTACAACCGGGCTGAGGATGGTGCCGGGGTCCTGGAGTTTCATCGGCAGGCCGTAGAGGTAAGAATAATAATCCCGCCACATCTGTGCCCGTTCGCAGGTGAGCCGTTCCTTTTCCGCGATGGCGGCGCTGAAGGTTTCCGAGCCCTGGAAGGAGAGGCTGCACACCCCTTGCTGGAGGCTGAGGGCCTTTTCCACCCCGTCCTGCACCATGATAATCCGGAAGGTGTCCCCGGGCTGGTCCATGGCAATGGTGCTTACCCGGGGCTGGCGCTCCGGGTATTCCGCCACCACGGTGAGGGTACCCTTAAAGCGCCCCCAGAGCCTTTCGGGGTCGTGGTAGTCGATGCTGCGCTCCAGGATTTCGGCGGCAGTGGGGGTCTGGGCCGACAAAGGCGTGGCAGGGCTAAGCAACTGCGTAAAAGCGAGCAATAACAAGGGTTTCGCGACCCATTCCGAGATCATGGCCAGGCAGGATTTTAGTGATTAGGTAAAGGTAGGGGTTAATCGGTAAGCGCCTGTATTTCTTCGCTAAAATGACCTGAGCCGCAGCAAGAAGTGTTAAAGTTTACGTTAGACAAGCTTCTAAACACTTGATAAACAATTAAAAAGAAGTTCAATGTAAACTTAATGTAAACAAAAAGTTACTTCAGCTTAACATAAACGTAAAATATATGTATATTTGTTACGTTAATGTAAAGGATTAACCCCATTAAACGGTTATATTATGAGAGTAGTTTTTGGCTTTATAGCTTTGATGATAGGATTTGGTCTGCAGGCTCAAACTTCTGAGCCGGTGGTGGAGAAGGAAGGGAAAAGTGTAAAGGCTACCTACTTCCATGAAAATGGTGAAGTGGCCCAAGTTGGGTATTTCCTGAATGGACAGCTGCATGGGGAGTGGAAAATGTACGATGTGCAGGGCCGCAAGATTGCCATGGGGCAGTACGTTGAAGGAAAGAAATCCGGTAAGTGGTTCTTCTGGAGTGGTGAAGGCCTGAAGGAAGTGGATTACAACAACAACCAAATCGCATCCGTTACCCAATGGAATAACGGGGAGGCTGTTGCCATTAACAGATAAAATTAAAAGTCTTTAAAAAGAAAGCCCCCGAACTTCGGGGGCTTTTTTTGTTAGTAGATGGCCGGGCGGGTGTGCTGGTTGTAGATTTCCAACAGGTTAATGGTGGCCGTTAACAGGTCTTTGGTCTCGGACAACAAGCTGAAGTACAGGGCCGTGTTCTTGGGGCTCGATTCGTCCAGTCGCGTCCGGGTAACCTGCTTTTCAATCTTTTCATTGATTTCGTCAAAGAGTTCCTGTTTATTCACGATCAATGGTGTAAGACCTTCAAAATGTTTGGTCTCAAAGATTTTCTGGATCTTGTTGAATAAATCCTCCACCTGCACGTCAATTTCCTTGAGGTCCTTGATTTGGTTAAATCGGAGCTTTTTGTGGTTGTTGTTCACGTGCTTGTAGCTGACCTTGGAAATGTACTCCAGGGATTGGGCCATATCCTCCAGGTAATTCAGGATGGAGATATAGAAATTACTGACCCCGATACTGGATTCGTCCAGGTTCCTAATAAAATAGAAGATGTTGCCTTTAAGCTCTTCGATCTCCGACTCCAGTTTGGCGATACCCCTTTTACTTTTTCGAAGCCTTTCAATATCGTGTTTGGCCAGGCCATCGACCGTAGAGGTATAGATTTTATTGGCCCGTTTCATAGTAAGGGCAACATTGTCGGCATTCTCATCAATCAGTTCCAGGATGGAACGGCTTTCGGCTTTCTGAAGTTTTTCCTCCCGTATGGTTTCCTGCATCTTGCGGTTGTGGGAGAGGTAGTTCCTACCGATCAACAGGAACGCCAGCACCAGCAGGATGCCTACGGCCCAGATACCCCCCAGGTGGATGATATAGGCGATAACCGCAGCACTGACAAAAGCACTGAATGCAGTAAAGAACCAACCGCCTATTACATTCAGTACTCCAGCTACCCGGTACACCGCGCTCTCGGGCCCCCAGGCGCGGTCTGCCAGGGAGGACCCCATGGCCACCATAAAGGTAACATAGGTGGTAGACAGCGGGAGTTTCATAGAGGTGGCGATAGAAATCAAAACACTGGCAACCATCAGGTTTACGGATGCCCGCACCAGGTCGAATGCCGGCAGGTCCTGCGCCCGGCTTTTCGGGATATAGACATATGGCTTGTCGAACTGGGTATCTATTCGTTTCTGAATAGCAGGTGGGATGATACTTATAAAGTTATCTGCCGCCTGAATCGTGTATTTGACTATCCGGCGCGAGAGGTAATTGGGGGCAAAGCGCTCTTCCCCCTCATCCTGTCGGGATAGGTCTACGCTGGTTTTAACCACAGCGCGGGCTTTGGAAGAAAACCAAAGGGTAATGACCATGATAAGGCCTGAGGCAAGAAGCAACAGGCTTGGCGTCTGTACCGTGGATGCCAGGCTTTCCATGGTATATTCCGTAGCCAGGCTGCCTGAGGTTTGCCAGTCCAGGAAGGACTGGTAGGCGGCAATCGGAACCCCGATAAAGTTAACCAGGTCATTACCGGCAAAGGCCATAGCCAGAGCAAAAGTCCCCAGGATAATGATCAGTTTGTAAATATTCCATTTCAGAAACCGCATAACCACCCAGGAAATGAACGTCCAGATTACGGCATTGGCCAGGAGAAACAAATTCGGGTTTTCTGAAACAGCAGTATTGAGAAACCCCTGGAACAAGGCAGCGCTTTTCAGCCCCTTCACCAGGATGAAATAGATAATAGCCGTTATGGCCAGGCCGCCGAAAATCGCGCCCATCCAGGAAGGTCGCCGTTCGAACCGGAAGGAGAGGAAGAGGCGGGAGACAAACTGTACCAGGGCGCCTATGGTAAAGGCGATAGCCACGGAAAGCAGGATCCCAAGGATGATCTCTGTGGCTTTCTCCGTATTGATATACTGCCCCAAGGCGAGCAATCCGGAATCGCTATCGAGGATTTTGATGATGGAGATGGCCACCGCCGCACCGAGTAATTCGAACACTATGGAGACAGTAGTGGAAGTGGGAAGCCCCATGGTATTGAAGAAGTCCAGCAGCAGGATATCTGTGATCATGACCGCCATAAATATGATCATGATCTCCGCAAATACGAAGTGTTCGGGATTGAAGATGCCCTTTCGCGCCACTTCCATCATCCCGCTGGAGGACATCGCCCCAAAAGCGATGCCGACACTTGCCACTACCATAATGGTGCGGAATGAGATGGCCTTGGAGCCGATGGCGGAGTTCAGGAAGTTGACCGCGTCGTTGCTGACCCCCACTACCAGGTCGGTAATGGCCAGGACAGCCAGGGCAACGATCATAAATACATAGAGATTATCAGCCATTAGCGTCATATAAACACAAAAATCAAACTATATCCGTACGGGGATGTTAAAATAAGGTTATGAATGGGATTCCCTAGCATGGGTTGAAAATTTAAATGCGAACATAACAAGAAAGTCCTGCCAACCCGGCAGGACTTTCCTTAGTTAGTGTTTAAAACCGGGCTTAGTTTCCGGTGGCCCAGCTAAAGTCTGCAGGGTCTACAGCAGTACCATTGAAGACATCGTCGTCTACGGTGGTCATGGCTGTACCATCTACAGAGATGTTACTTACCGGTCCGGCATCGCGCATATCCACGTTGGTGGCGTATCCGGAAAGGTTGATGTTGGTAAAAACAGCACCTGTGGTTTTCTTGAACTGCAGCGCAGTACCTCCGGTAGAGGATACAGCAGTGAAATCTACCAGGGTGGGAACGGCCACGGCGGCATCTACACCATCGGCCTCAATGGCGGTGGAGAAACCGTCGATGCTGTGCAATACATAGGTTTTGGTAAGTGTACCATTCCAGCCTTCGGTCCAGTCTACAGCGTCGTCTTCGTTGTTTTCCAGGTAGAAGTTGGAAGCACTAACCGTACCACCAAAGAATTCAACACCGTCGTCTGTACCATTGAGGATAGCCACATTGCTGATGGTAGTACCGGAACCAACGGCGTAGAGCGAAAGTCCGTTGTACTGAGACTCGGAGTTGATTTGGGCACCGGCATAATTGATGACCAGGTAGTTGATATTTCCGCTGTTATCGGCGTCATTGGTACCTCCATAAACGAAACCACCTACTTCGGCAATGGCGTCAACACCTTCTGAAGTAGTCGCATCTCCAAGGATTACAAGGCCTCCCCAATCGCCAGGTTGCTGGCCGGAAGAGGTCATGATGACCGGGTCCTCAGCAGTTCCCTGAATATCGATTTTGGAACCTTTCTTAACTACGATATAGGTTTCGGTTGCCTGACCGGCAGCAGCATCCGCGATGATCAGGGTACCAGCAGGAATAGTGAGGGTAGCACCGTTTTCCACGCTAAGGCTTCCTTTGAGGCGATAAATGATGCTGTCGTCCAGCATCATGTCGGTGTCGATAACGCCCTGGATGTCCTGTGATTCTACGGCAACATCGGTATCAACCCAAGCGAAAAGGGCAATGTCAACAGTGGCGTCGGCCAGGTAGGTCAGAGCCGGGTCTGCGTCGGCACCATCGATTTGAACGTTGGCAAGGGGTCCGCCATCGCGCATTTCCACAGAAGTTTCATACCCGGTCAGTGAAAGACCGGTAATAGTGGCACCAGACTCTTTTTTGAATTGGAGGGCGGTACCACCTTCGGTAGAAACAGCGGTGAAGTTCACCAGGCTGGGGTTCGCGTTAATACCATCGGCCTCTACGGCAGTGGAGAAGCCGTCGATGGTATGCAGAACGTAAGTGTTGGTGAGGGTACCATTCCATCCTTCAGTCCAGTCTACTGCGTCGTCCTCGTTATTTTCCAGGTAGAAATTGGAAGCGCTTACAGTACCGCCGAAGAATTCAACCCCGTCGTCTGTACCGTTGAGGATAGCTACGTTTTCGATCGTAGTACCAGAACCAACCGCGTAGAGAGAAAGGCCGTTATACTGGGACTCGGCGTTGATTTGGGCACCGGCGTAGTTTATAATCAGGTAGGAGATGGAACCGGAATCGTCTGCATCGTTAGTGCCACCGTATACGATACCACCTACTTCTGCAATGGCATCTACACCTTCGGTAGTGGAGGCATTACCGGCAATCACCAGGCCTCCCCAGTCTCCGGGAGTCTGGTTGGCAGAGGTCATAACTACAGGCGAAGCAGCTGTTCCCTGGATATCAATGGAACCACCTTTCTGGACAACGATGTATTTGTCCGTCCCGGAATCGGAAACTATGGTAGTCCCGGCAGGGATGGTCAGGGTTACCCCGGCTTCAACACTGAGGGTCCCTTTGAGGTTGTAGATTTCGGAAGGATCCAGGGTGCGGTCTTCGGTCAGGCTGCCTTGCAGGTCTGTGCCTTCCGGCTCAGGGCAGGCAGAACAGGAACCGCCACAATCGATACCGGTCTCGTCACCGTTTTGGATACCATCGGTACAGGAGGCAGTGGGCCCCGGGTTGTCCGGTCCGTCGGGTCCGTCGTCGTCGCTACAGGCTGCCACGAAGAGGGCCAGCATTGAAGCGATAAGTGCATTTCTAAAAAAAGTGGTCTTCATAATTTTGGGATTTAGAGAGTTCGCGTTATTTCACGGGTTAAAAACTGTAATTGAGACCCAAGCTGATCTGTGCTCCAGAAGTATAGCTACGGACAGTTTCTTCTGTCTCTATATTGGTGGTACTAGGGCGGACCAGCTGGGTCCTTTCAATTGTCGGTGTAAGAAGGTTGCGCCCTAACAACCTTATTCTCCAATGTTCTCCGATTTCCTTTGTCAAGACGGCGTCGAGTACTACAAAACCGTTTTCGACAATGGCATCGTTATAAAAGGTATCTGCCTGGCTCTGGATTTCCGGAGCTCCCAGGGAAAAGATTTTATCAGAAGCGTAGTTCGCGGTAAGCGTGGCAGTGAACGGGTTATCCCCTTCAATGGTATAGTTCAGGCTGGCGTTGAAGATCCAGTCGGAAGCGCCCTGCAGGCCTTCTTCGGTAAGACCCTTATAGCGGAAGGTCCGTACAAAGTTCCCATTCTCATCCCGCACCTCCTTGAGGTCCTGGGAATGCCACATCCGTGTTGCGTTGAAGACCATGCTAACCCCAGATCCTTCCCGGACGCCATCTGCATTTTCCGGGGCAGTGAGAAGATCTACCTTGGCTTCGGCCTCGAAACCGAAGACCTCGGCTTTGTCTCCTGAGTTAAAATACGAGAACACCCCGGCAGACCCCCGGTCCTGTACCCGGTTGATGGGGTCTGAAATATCCTTGTAAAAGGCAGCTACGGAAATCAATTCCCCGGAAGAGGGGAAATACTCCCACTTGAGGTCATAGTTGAGAGCACGTGATGCCTCCAAGTCGGGGTTCCCCCGTGTTACCTGGCCCACCTGGGATACATATTCGAAGGGTGCAATTTCCTTGAATTCGGGCAGGGTAATGGTATTGCTGATAGCAAACCTCAGGGCCTGCTTGTCGTTCAGGGCATAGCGGATATTCGCGCTGGGGTACAGGTTGCTGTACTCTTTGTTGGTTTCGCCAATACGTCCGGGGAAGTTCCCAACGTCGAACCCTACATCTATCTGGTCCTTCTGGAAACGCAATCCGGCATTGAAGTTCCATTTGTTGATGCGTACGTTAAAGTCCGCAAAGGCTGCCATGGATTCCAGTTGACCGTTGTAGAGATCGGGCTGCAGCAGGTTGAACTGCAACACACCGGAGTCGAAGTTGCCCGGTTGGAAAATGGCCCCGATATTGTCAATGGAGGAAGGGTTGATCGCATTGGTGGTGCGCTCTTCCACACCGACAAAAATGGATTCGAAATCCCGTTCTTTATTTCGGTAATTTACACCTACCTCGGCCCGGAAGGACTTGTCTTCTTCCTGAATGATGTCTATGATGTCTTTGAGATACCCGTTGTATTCCACATCCTCAATCACCTGGCTGGATTTCCGTTGCTGGAAACCGCCGGTGCGGCCCAATTGAACAAAACTCGGGTTTGCCGGGTCGAAGTTAACCTCATTACGGATCCTGTTGGGCTCGTCTGCATTTACCTGGTTGTAGCCCAAAGCCCATTGAATGGTGTTTTTCTGGGTAAGTTTATGGGAGCCCAGCAACTGCGAAATCAGGATCTGGGTTTGTTTTATATTCTGGTCCCTGACGAATTGGGCAAGGCCCTCGTCCAGGTCGGTTTCCTCAAAAATGAATCCCTCTCCATTGCGCCCTCCTTCATAGAGTTCCTCTGTAAAGGTGTTCAGGAAGATGGTAGAGCTCTTGAGTTTGTTGTTTTCATTGATAAAGTATACCAGATCGAGCAACCCGGAAGTTACCTCCCGCTTCCTCCAGTTGGTGGCGTCGGTAATGGTATCATCCACAAAGTTGGAGCGGTACTGGTAGAAAATCCCCTGACCGTAATCGTAAGAGCGGCTTTGAGAGCCTGTGAAAAGCACAGACAGGCGGTCTGCTATTTTCTTTCCCGCAACCAGATTCACGGAATAGTCCAGCGGGTTCTCTTCCTGACGCGTATTCCAACCCTGCTGGGTGATGAGTTCCTGGGTTGTGCGGCTGTTGCTATAAAAGCCCAGAGGTGCCCGGGCGCTGGCCGGGGAGCTCTTGAAGTTGTCATATACCCCGCTTTGAGCAACATTGGTATTGACACCACCCCGAACTCCTATACTGAGTTCCGAAGCGCCAACGAGTTCGCGGGATGCGATATTTACCGTTCCTGATGCCTGGTCCGCAGAGTTCTGAACGGAATAGGTTTTACCAATACTCACGTTTTGAATAACACGGGTCGGGAAAAGGCCCAGATCAATATTCTTCCGGTCAACATCGTCTGAAGGAACAGGTAGTCCATTCAGGGTGGTAGACAGGTATCGGTCCCCCAGACCCCGGACATAGATATCACCGGAAGCTTCACTGGCTGTTACCCCGGAGATTTTGGTCGTGGCTGTAGCAACATCGGTAACCCCGATCCTGCCCAATTGCTGAGAGCCAATACTTTCCCGGATTAAAACGGCCGATTTCTGATCCAGCAACAGGGCTACTTCAGAGTCTTTCCTGGCCACGGTGGTTACTACCACCTCATCCAGGGCAACCCCCTGGCTGGCAGACATCGGAACGTTAATTTCAGTGATTTTACCTGCTTCAATGGTAACATTTGGGATTTCAACAGTCTCATAACCCAGATAACTGAAAACGACAGTATAGGTCCCCGGATCCAGGTTGCCTATTTCATACAAGCCATCAAAATCTGTAGTGGTTCCTGTTGTGGTGCCTTTGATCAGAACGTTGGCAAAAGGCAGCGGATCGTCGTTGTATTCCCGATCCGTTACCTTCCCGGCGACGCTTCCTGTGGATTGCGCTGCCAGTGAAGTGCAAAAGATGGCCATCAGGCCAAAAAATAAATGTCTCATTAATAAAGAAATAACTATACTTAGTACCGCCGCAAAGAACGCCAGCCCTTGTAAGGTTGGGGTTAGCTTCGCATTAAACCTTTTTTGCGATATGGTTAGGTAAGTGTTAACAGATTAACCCAATGTTAACCCGTAGGAAACCCCCTTCGGGCACCGCTCAAAAAAGTGGTATCTTGCGGCTTTTACCACGCTTATGATGCACTGGGAGCAATTGTTATCCCTTAAAAGACAGGGAGATACCCATAAAAGGTTGCGCAAGGAACAGGATGAGGTACGCCTCGGGTTTGAGGTCGATTATGACCGGATTATCTTTTCCCCTTATTTCAGAAGCCTGCAGGATAAAACCCAGGTGATCCCGCTTTCCAAAACCGATTTTGTGCATACCCGCCTTACCCACAGCCTGGAGGTCTCCGTGGTGGGTCGTAGCCTGGGCCGTCTGGCCGGCGCTGCTATCCTGGAAAAGCACCCCTACCTGAAGCAGACCCACGGGTACGGGTTTAACGATTTCGGGGCCATTGTTGCCGCAGCGGCCCTGGCACACGATATTGGGAACCCGCCCTTTGGTCACAGTGGTGAAAAGGCCATCGGGACCTTCTTCAGCCACGGCCCCGGCCGGGAGTATGCCAGGGACCTTTCGGAAAAGGAATTCGAAGACCTGCTGCGCTTCGAGGGCAATGCCCATGGTTTCCACCTGCTTACGGCAGACCGGGAGGGTGTGCCGGGGGGGCTTCGCCTGAGTTACGCCACCCTCGGGGCCTTTATGAAGTATCCCAAAGAATCCCTGCCGTATAAACCTTCCGGGCATATCGCCGTTAAGAAGTACGGCTTTTTCCAGGCAGACCGGACCACCTTCGCGGAAATTGCCGGGGAGTTGGGCCTTATTCCCATGTCTTTTGGTTCGGAGGCCGGGTATTGCCGCCACCCGCTTACCTACCTGGTGGAGGCTGCGGATGACATCTGCTACACCATTATCGATTTTGAGGACGGGATCAACCTGGGGCTCATCCCGGAGGAATACGCCCTGGAGTTCCTCATTAAACTGGTTCAGGACCGCATCGATACGGCTAAATACAGGGCCATCCCATCGATGAGTGACCGCCTGGGCTATCTGCGGGCCATAGCCATAGGAACCCTGGTGCAGGATGCCGTACGGGTCTTTATGGAGGAAGAGGAGGCCATCCGCGCCGGGGAGTTCACCGTCGCCCTGCTGGATAAGAGCCGCTTCCAGGCCCAGATCGAAGACATCCTCAAGGTAAGCGTGGAACGTATCTACCGCTCTCAGGAGGTCGTAGAGAAGGAAGTTGCCGGCTACCGTATCCTCTCGGATATCCTCGAGGTGGTTGCAGCGGCTCTGGTGGCCCAGTTCAAAGGCAGCGGCTCTGCCTACGACAAGCTGGTCCTGCGCCTGCTGCCGGCCGCTACCCGGGAGCAATCCCACAATACGGTATACGAATGCCTCCTGGCGGCTGCATCTTATGTCTCATCTCTTTCGGACGGGGCTGCCGTGCATTTACATAATAAGATTACAGGGAAACAGCTTTGAGCAAACCGCAACTGCGTTGCGGCTCGCTTTTTATGTTCATTTTCTTTGCTTGCCCAAAGAAAACGAACCAAAAGAAAGGGCACTTTTTGGGAGGCAATTGAAATGCTTGCGCATTCCAACCGTGAGGCCAGGACTAATTTGCCTCCAAGGCTTCGCCAAATCTTAACGCCCTGGCCTCCCTTTGCTTCCAAAAAGGGATTGCTGGCTGCGCCGGCATTGGGTGAGTGCCTCGAAGCATGGTAGCGATAGCGGTGGCGCAAGCGGATATGCGATCTGCGAAGCAGATGGAAAGCATGGAGCGACCAGCGACAGCCGCGGTTTTGCGATAGCAAAAATCGCATCGAATGCTTCGAAAAAAGGCCTTTTTCTTTCCCTCTTTCTTTTGGGCCAGCAAAAGAAAGAGGAATAAAAGCGAACCGCGACGCCAGTCGCGGTGAGCCAAAAAAGAAACTCAGAACTTATAATTTATTCCAATCCCCAGCTGCTGTCGGAATTGGGTCCGGGGGGATCCCCCATTGAGGACAGTGCCGTCCGGGGCTACCTCCCTGTCGAAGAGGATGTCGTCGTCGTAGATCAGGTGGCCCATGAGGTTGGCACTGATGTACTCGTTCACTTTAAAATTGAACTTCAGCTGCCAGTCTACGTCCACGTTCCACACAATCCTGAGGTAGTCGGCAAACAGGGTGAGGTTGTGGTTCAGGGTAATGTTTTTGGCCAGGGGCAGTTCCCATTTATGGGTGACCAACAGGCCCATTTCCGCGAAGAGGTTCTGCCCTTCGGTAATCACGTTGCCGTCGGCGTCCAACACCGCTTTCTCCACCCCGAAGGCACCCCGGTCTGCCAGTTCCTGGTCCAGCACAAAAGTCCCCTTAAAGGTAACGGGGGACATGTAGAGGTTGAATTTTTTTTCTTCGATGATATAGGAGGTTCCTGCCCCGAAGAACAGGTATCCCGGGGCCATAAAGCGGGAGATGGCGCGGGAGCGGTCCGGG
This sequence comes from Robiginitalea sediminis, assembly GCF_002198115.1. Taxonomy (GTDB): domain Bacteria; phylum Bacteroidota; class Bacteroidia; order Flavobacteriales; family Flavobacteriaceae; genus Robiginitalea; species Robiginitalea sediminis. The sequence continues at coordinate 782,585 of NZ_NGNR01000001.1, forward strand.
TATTTAAACCCGTCGGCGAACTGGGTGTTGAAATTCAGCTTTACTGAATAAAACCAATGGGTGAGGCTGTCGCGGCGGTACCCGATGGTGCTGCTCAGGCGGATGGCATCGTCGGTTTTTCGCCATTTCCGCCCTTCCTGGGCATTCCACCCAAAGCGCATCTCCAGGTCGTTATCCCACTGGAAGAGCCCGAACTTGTAGTTCCGGCCAAAGTACAGCCGTCCGTTGGCCGATACGGCGTTCTCGCCCCCGGCATTCCAGTTTACGAAGGCCACCTCGGAAAACTGCAAGTCCAATTCGTTGGTCGTGTCCCAGAAGGAGGGGACTTTAAACCGTTTGAAAGGTTTGGTGAGCGGCTTCGTATTTTTAAAGGATATCCGGGGGACCGTAAGCCGCACGCCCCTGGGAACAATACGGATGGGGTACTGAATATCGCGGATGACCATGGTATCTACCGGGATGGTGTCCGGTTCCAGCGCAGGGATACTGTCCTGTGCCCGTAGGGAGCCTGTGGTGCAAACCCACAGAAGGGCAGACCAGAAGATCCATTTTTTATTCATGGAGTAAGCCGTTTAAGAAATCAATCAGGGAATCCCGGTCCAAACCTTCCGCCCTGTACAATTCTTCGGTAGTCCCATGGGAAGGGAAGTGGTCCCGGATTCCCAACCGGTGTACCTTCCCCGCATACCCCATGCTGTGGAGGCTTTCCAGTATCGCGCTGCCGAAACCGCCTTCTAAGCATCCATCCTCCAGGGTTACCACCTGTCTGTAGGTCTGGGAAATTTCCTTCAGGGCCCCCAGATCCAGGGGTTTTACAAACCGCATGTCGTAATGGCCGAACGCTTCCGGCTGTTTGGTGTCAGGGAGGAGGGCGGCGATGCGCTGGCCCAAGGGCCCCAGGGTGAGGACCGCTACAGCATTCCCCGCTTTGAGCCTGCGAGCCTTCCCCATGGGGAAGGCCTCAAACTGGACTTCCCAGTCTTCCTGCATGCAGTAGCCGCGGGGGTATCGGATGGCCACAGGGCCCGAGGGTTCCTGTTGGGCGGAAAAGAGCATCTGGCGCAACTGCTGCCCGTCCATGGGTGCCATCAGGACGAGATTCGGGATGCACCTGAGGTAGGCGATGTCGAAAATCCCGTGGTGGGTGGCCCCGTCCTGGCCTACCAGGCCTGCCCGATCTATACAGAAGATCACCGGGAGGTTCTGGAGGGCCACATCGTGGATGAGCTGGTCGTACCCGCGCTGGAGGAAGGTGGAGTAAATGGCGCAATAGGGGACCAGCCCGTCTGCAGCCATGCCCGCGGCCAGGGTTACGGCGTGCTGTTCGGCAATGCCTACATCGAAAGCCCGTTCCGGATAGGCTTCCATGAGGTAGGTCAGGGAACTCCCGGTAGGCATGGCCGGGGTGATGCCCACAAGGCGCCGGTTAAGGTGCGCTAATTCCACCAGGGTCCGGCCAAATACTTCCTGGTACCTGGGTCCGTGCCCCGGGGTGTGCGCCTGGGGAAGCAGGTCCCCGGTTAGCTTGTCGAACAAGCCGGGGGCGTGGTAGACCACCTGGTTTTCCTCCGCTTTCCGGAGCCCCTTGCCCTTGGTCGTGACCACGTGCAGCAGCTTGGGCCCCTCCTGTTCGTGGGCCTCCCGGAGGGCCTGTAACAGGGCAGGGAGGTCGTGGCCATCTACCGGGCCGCTATACCTGAAATTAAGGTCTTCAAAGAGATTGCCCGTTTGGGTATTCCCGGCCCTGGCCTGACTCAGCAGGCCCTTGAGGGCCCCAACACTGGGGTCAATCCCAATGGAGTTGTCATTGAGGACCACCAGCAGGTCTGCCTGGGTTTCCCCGGCGTGGTTCAGGGCCTCGAAAGCCATCCCGGCACCAATGGAGGCATCCCCTATAACTGCGATGTGTTTCCGGCTGTGTTGCCCGCTGAGCCGGGCAGCAATGGCCATCCCCAGGACGGCGGAAATAGAGGTGGAGGAATGTCCGGTACCGAAGGGGTCATACGGGCTTTCTTCCCGTTTGGGGAACCCGGAAAGCCCGCCCCATTGGCGGTTGGTATGAAAATCCTTCCGCCTGCCGGTAAGGATTTTATGGCCGTAGGCCTGGTGGCCCACATCCCAGACCAAACGGTCATCCGGCGTATTGTACACGTAATGCAGGGCAAGGGTGAGCTCCACCACCCCAAGGCTGGCCCCGAGATGCCCTGCCTTTACCGAAAGGATATCGATAATGTATTCGCGAAGCTCCTTGGCAACTTCCGGGAGGGCTGCTTCGGGGAGGTTCCGGAGATCTGCTGGGGTATGGATGTGCGCCAGAAATTCCATAAGCGCGTTAAAGGTAGTGCAAATTGGAAGATTCCACCCCCAGGCTGAATAGGGAGAAATTGTATTTTTACGGCTGTGGAATTCGTGCTCGACGATAGTTTTTTTATGCGTAAGGCCCTCCAGGAAGCGGAGGTGGCCTACGAAAAAGGGGAAGTGCCTGTAGGGGCTGTGATTGTGGTACAGGACCGGGTTATTGCCCGCGCCCACAACCTTACCGAACAGTTGCGCGATGTTACCGCCCATGCCGAAATGCAGGCCATTACCGCAGCGGCACATTTCCTTGGGGGGAAGTACCTGACCAACTGCACCCTGTATGTAACCCTGGAACCCTGCCAGATGTGTGCCGGTGCCTTGTACTGGAGCCAGATCTCCCGGGTGGTTTTCGGGGCCTACGACCCCCAGCGAGGCTTTACCAAGGCCGGGGGCATGCTGCACCCGAAGACCCAGCTAGCGGGGGGTATCCTGGAGGAAGAAGCTTCTGAGATGCTCAAGCGTTTCTTTATTGAAAAGCGAAACCTCAACTAAAAAAAAACACCGCTCTATGGCGGTGTTTTCCTAACTCAAAATAAAATAACGTTATCCGATTACCTGCACATTTGCGGCAACCATTCCTTTACGACCTTCGGTCTCCTCATATTCTACTTTGTCTCCTTGGTTCAATTGCAACCCGCCAAGTGCGGTTGCATGTACGAAGATGTCCTTTCCGGTGGCATCATTTACAATGAACCCGAAACCTTTGGATTCATTGAAAAATTTAACTGTTCCAGTCATTAAAAAAAAGTAATAATTAATAGTAGGACGAATTTAAAATAAAAATCCACTGCTCCATAGGTGTTAGCAGATTATTTGATGGAATTTATTGATTTTCAGTAGAATTTTCCTTCTTCTCCCGCATTTTCCGGATGTTTTCATCCGTGAGCATATAGTCCTTCATTTTCTTTCCCCGGCTCTCCGTGATGAGGAATAGGGGCATGGCCAGCAGGAACAGCCCCACCACCCCAAAGCCGATATACTGGTTTCCCAGCACGCTCTCGGCGTCCATGATGGAGAACCCGTAGAGAATAGCGCCCAGGGAGGCCAGCACAATTCCTGCAACCACATATCTGGATACCTTCTTCATAACTACGGGGTAAAGGTTATCAGTTTGCGCCGGTAGGCGGTGAGCATTTTCGATTTGGATACAAAACCGGCGTACTTGCCGTCGCGGATCACGGGGAGGTTCCAGGCCCCGCTGTCCTGGAATTTTTTCATCACCTGCTTCATATTGTCCTGGCCGTAAAAGATCTGTTCCGGGGGGTTTTGCATAAAGGACCCCACGCGCACTTTGTCGTACATCTCCATATCGAACATGAATTCCCGGATATCGTCCAAAAGTACAATCCCCTGCAATTTTCCTTCCGCATCGACCACTGGAAAGATATTACGGGTGCTTTTGGCTACGGACTGGTGGAGCATTTCCCCCAGGGTCATGTCCTGGGATACCGTTTTGAATTCGGTTTCGATAACCTCATCCAGTTCCATCAGGGTAAGGACGGTCTGGTCCTTGTTATGCGTGAGCAGGGCTCCGATACGTGCGAGTTCCTTGGTATAGATGGTATGTTCCATGGTGTTTCGGGTGATGAGGTAGGACATGGCGGCCGTAATCATCAGGGGGACAAAGAGCTCATAGCCCCCGGTAATCTCTGCAATGAGGAAGATGGCCGTCAGCGGGGCGTGGATTACCCCGGCAATCAACCCTGCCATGCCCACCAGGGTAAAGTTCGATTCACTCACGGAAATACCGAGCCCCAGGTTGTTCAACACCTTGGCCATTACATTGCCCAGGGCGCTCCCCATGACCATGGTGGGGATGAAGATCCCACCCGCACCCCCAGCGGCAAACGTCGTGGTCATGGCGACCGCCTTAAAGAGGGTTATCCCGAAGAGCAACCCAATGACCACCCAGATATTATCCACATAGGCATCGAAGGGGGTTTCACCCAGCGCCCTGAGGTGGTCGCCCTCCAGCAGGTTGTTGATAAAACCGAAACCTTCCCCGTAGAGGGGTGGGATGAAGTAGAGCATCACCCCTATGGCCAACCCGCCTACCAACAACCGGTATTTCGGGCTTCGCAGCGGCTTGAACCACCGCATTATGGTAAAGTAAATCTTGGAAAAATAGATAGAGGCCACGGCGGTCCCCATCCCCAGGAGGATGTAATACACACTGTCTGTAACCTCGAAACTGTCCTGCAGGGCAAAGGTGAACAGGGTTTCGTCCCCCAGGAAGAAATAGGAGGTCAGCACCCCGGAAATGGAAGCCAGCAGCAGGGGTAGCATGGAAAGCATGGTCAGGTCCAGGCTAAAGACCTCCACGGCAAAGATGATGGCCGCAATGGGGGCCTGGAACACCGAGGCTATGGCGCCTGCGGAGGCGCAGGCGATGAGCAGGGAGCGGTCCTTGGAGCTGATGTGCAACAGGCGGGAGACATTGGAGCTGAGCGCTGCCCCGCTGGCTACCGCTGGCCCCAGCAATCCCACGGAACCCCCGAAACCTACGGTGAGGGGGGCAGTGACCAGGGGGGTCACGATCTTCCGGGCCGAGATGATCCCCTTTTTCCGGGACAGGGAAAAGAGGATGGACGAGATGGCGTGCTCCAGGCGCTCCTTGTGGACATACTTCACATAGAGGAACACCAGGGTAAGCCCTACAATGGGCAGGATGAAATAGAGTTCTGTGCTGAGGAAAAGCACCCCCTTCTCCAGGGCCGATTCTATAAAATACGTGGTGTTCTTGAGGGTAACCGATACCAGCCCCGCAAGCAGCCCGAGCCCCACACTAACGATGTGGGTAAAGGTCTTATGGGAAATATGCTTGTAGCGCCACTTGAGGAAACGGGTAAGCAGGCTGTTGGGTTGGTTTCCCATATCGGCAAGTCTATGTTTAAAGGTACAAAAATTGCCGGGCCCCCATCGTTAATCGGCCGAAGGCCGGAGTTGCAGGTGGAGCTCCTCGAGTTGTTCTTCATCGATGGGCGAGGGGGCATCGATCATCACATCGCGCCCGCTGTTGTTCTTCGGGAAGGCGATGAAGTCGCGGATCGATTCCTGCCCGCCCAGGATGGCTACCAGGCGGTCCAGCCCGAAGGCGATACCCCCGTGGGGGGGCGCCCCGTACTGGAAGGCATCCATCAGGAAGCCGAACTGCGCCCGGGCCTGCTCTTCGGTAAAGCCCAGGTGCCGGAACATAACGGCCTGGGTCTGTTTGTCGTGGATCCGGATGGACCCCCCGCCTATCTCATTTCCGTTCAGCACCAGGTCGTAGGCATTGGCCCGTACCGCAGCCGGGTCGGTTTCCAGCAGTTCCAGCTGCCCGGGTTTCGGCGCCGTAAAGGGGTGGTGCATGGCGTGGTAGCGCCCGCTTTCCTCGTCGAATTCCAGCAAGGGGAAATCCACCACCCAAAGGGGGGCGAACTCGTCTGCCTTGCGCAGCCCCAACCGTTCGGCCATCTCCATCCGAAGCATGCTCAGGCGGGTGCGGGTAGGTCCGGCATCCCCGGAGAGGATGCAAATCAGGTCCCCCGGGGCTGCCCCGGTGGCCCTGGCCCAGGCCTCCAGGTCGGAGGGCTCATAAAACTTGTCTACCGAGGATTTGTAGCTGCCGTCTTCGTTACATTTCACATACACCATCCCTCCGGCTCCCACCTGCGGCCGTTTGACCCAGTCTACCAGGGCATCAATTTCCTTCCGGGTAAAGGAGGCGGCTCCGGGGACGGCAATCCCCACCACCAGTTCGGCCTGGTTAAAGACACTGAAATCCCGGTGCTGGGCTACTGCGTTGAGTTCCCCGAATTCCATCCCAAAGCGGATGTCCGGTTTGTCAGACCCGTACCGGCTAATGGCCTCGTCGTAGGTCATGCGGGGGAAGGCACCGGTTTCCACCCCGTTGATTTCTTTGAGCAGGTGGCGGGTAAGGCCTTCGAAGGCCTCGAGGATATCGTCCTGTTCCACGAAGGCCATCTCACAATCGATTTGCGTGAATTCCGGCTGGCGGTCTGCGCGGAGGTCCTCATCCCGGAAGCACTTTACGATCTGGAAGTATTTGTCCAGCCCGCCTACCATGAGCAATTGCTTGAAGGTTTGGGGCGATTGGGGCAGGGCATAGAATTGCCCGTCGTGCAGACGGCTCGGCACCACAAAGTCGCGCGCGCCTTCTGGCGTGGACTTGATCAGGTAGGGGGTTTCCACTTCGATGAAGCCTTGCCCGGAAAGGTAGTTGCGCACCTGCATGGCTACCCGGGAGCGGAAGATGAGTTTTTCCTTTACCGGGTTGCGGCGGATATCCAGGTAGCGGTATTTCATCCGCAGCTCCTCCCCCCCGTCGGTTTGGTCTTCGATCGTAAAAGGCGGGGTTTGGGAAGGGTTCAGCACCTTCAGTTCCGACACCAGTACTTCAATGGCCCCGGTGGGGAGTTTGGGGTTTTTGGACGCCCGTTCAATAACCTCCCCTTCTGCCATCAGCACAAACTCCCGCCCGGCATTCCGGGCCTGCTCCAGCAGGGCTTCCGGGCTCCGCTCCTGGTCGAAAACCAATTGGGTAACCCCGTAGCGGTCCCTGAGGTCGATCCATACCACAAATCCCTTGTCCCGGATTTTCTGCACCCACCCGGCCAGGCGGACGCGGGTTCCGATATGCGATTCATTGAGTTCCCCACAGGTATGCGATCGGTACATGTCTTATGCGTTTTATGCCTGCAAAGGTACATTAGAAAGCGGGAAGCTCACAACGCAATTGCAAACTTCCCGCCTAATGGATTCGGTACGATTTCCTGCCTTTAAGCCGCCTGCCCCAGGGCTTCGCGCTGCGGTTGCGGTTTTTCGCGCCGCCGGCGCACGGCCCGTTTGATCCGGTAGGTGATGTTGAACAGCACCGGGACGATGATCAGGGTCAGGAAGGTGGCCACAATAAGGCCAAAGATCACGGTCCAGGCCAGGGGTCCCCAGAAGACCACGTTATCGCCCCCGATATAGATGCCCGGGTCGAAATTCGCAAATAGTCCCGGGAAATCAATGTTCAGGCCAATGGCCAGGGGGATCAGCCCCAGGACCGTGGTAATGGCCGTAAGCAATACGGGTCGCAGACGGGCCTTCCCTCCTTTTACGATGGCTTCAGTAACGTCGGACATGGGCAGTAGGTCCCGGTCGTCCAGCCCCAGGGCCACCTTCTTCCGGTCTATGAGGATCTGGGTATAATCCAGCAGGACCACCCCGTTGTTCACCACAATCCCCGCCAGGGAAATAATCCCCATCATGGTCATCATGATCACAAAGGGCCACCCGGTAAGGATCAGCCCGCCGAACACCCCGATAAGGCTCAGGAAGATGGCCGTCATAATGATGGCCGGCTTGGAAATCCCGCCAAACTGGAAGACCAGCAGCAGCATAATCAGGCCCAGCCCGGTAAAGAAGGCCCCCATTAGGAATTGCATCTGTTTGTTCTGCTCTTCTATCTGCCCGGTATAATCTATCTTAACCCCGGCCGGCATATCGCGGAAATCCGCCATGGCTTCCTGGATCTGGGACACAATGGCCCCTGCATCGGTAAAGCCGGGTTTCAGGCCGGAATAGACAGTAACCACGCGCTTGGCATCCTTGTGCTTGATAGCGCTGAAGCCCGAGGTGTTGCGCTGTCGGGCCACCGCGGAAACCGGAATTTCCTTGATCTGCCCGTTGGAGGCATCCCGGAAGATGATATTCTGGTTAAAGAGGGCGCTGGTGTTGTAACGCAGGTCCTCGTTAAACCGGACATTGATGTCGTAGTCTTCCCCATCCTTTTTGTAGATGCCGGCTTTGTCCCCGAAGAGGGACCGCCGCAGCTGCATCCCCACCTGGCCTACGGCCACGCCGAGTTCACCCGCTTTCTCGCGGTCTACGACCACTTCCATAGAAGGCTTGCTCTTATTGACGTCTATCTTGAGCTCCTCGATGCCTTCAATATTCTGCAGGTTGATAAAGGTGCGCATGCGCTCGGCCACCTGGATGAGGGTATCGTAGTTTTTCCCCTCCAGTTCTATGTTGATGGGGTACCCGGCCGGGGGGCCAATGGGGTCCTTCTCGACCGAGATTTCGACCCCCGGGTAAACCCCGGCCAGGGCATCCGAAATATCGGCGCGCAACTGCTCGGTGTCCTTCCCACCCCGGTACTTGAACTCCCGCATGGAGAGGGTGATTTTCCCGCGGTGCGGCATTTCGGCGGTAGAGCCCCCGTCGGTAAAAGGGTTTTCCGAGCCGCGACCCACCATGGAAACCGTAGATTCCAGCAGCATGTTCCGGTCTCCGCGCATATAGGCGTCGGAGTCTACAATGTCATATACCCGTCGCTCGATTTCCCGGGTGAGGGCATTGGTTTTTTCAATGGCCGTCCCCTGGGGGTATTCGATGTAGATGTAGATTTCATTCGGGGTGTTGTCCGGGAAGAACTCCACCTTGGTACGCTGGCTTCCCAGGGAGGCGCCGAACCCGATAAAGGCCAGGATCAGCAGCAGGAACATGACCCCGGAATACCAGTAGACGTTCTTCCCACGCAGGGCCCGCTGGAGCTGCTTCTCGTAGAAATTCTCCAACTTTTTGAGGGTCTTGTTCTGGAAGCGGTTGGCCGAGTTCTTGATGACGTATTTATAGAGCCAGAACATCCCGGCGGTAACGACCAGGAGAGTTCCCAGACCCCGCACAGGGCCGGCCACAAAGAAAACAAACAGGCCCAGGGGCACCAGGATAGCGGTGATGCGCAGGAGCTGTTTCCGGGTGAGTTCCTTCTGCCCGGTTTCCATAAAGCTGGACACCAGCATGGAGTTCATGAAAATGGCCACAAAGAGTGAAGATCCCAGCACTACCGAAAGGGTGATGGGGAAGAAGATCATGAATTCCCCCATGATGCCGGGCCACATCCCCAGCGGAACAAAGGCGGCAACCGTGGTGGCTGTGGAAATGATGATGGGGATGGCAATTTCACCAATCCCTTTTTTAGCCGCTTCAATACGGCCCATGCCTTCCTCGTCCATAAGGCGGTAGACGTTTTCCACGACCACTACCCCGTTGTCTACCAGCATCCCAAGGCCCATAACCAACCCAAAGAGGATCATGGTGTTGAGCGTATACCCAAGCGCCGAGAGGATCATAAAGGACATAAACATAGACATGGGGATGGCAAACCCCACAAAGAGGGCGTTGCGGAAGCCGAGGAAGAACATCAGTACGGTTACCACCAGCAGGATACCGAAAATGATATTGTTCACCAGGTCATCAACCTGGTTCAGGGTACGGCTGGAGGAATCGTTGGCTATTGAGACATTCAGGTCCCGCGGCAGGTATTGCTGCCGGGCATTATCCACGATATCCCGGATTTTGTCCGCCGCCGTGATGGCGTTCATGCCGGAGCGCTTCTTGATGTCCAGCATGACCACGCTTTCGCCTTTTTCCCGGGCGTAGGTGGTCTTGTCTTCCTCCCGGAAACGGACCTCGGCAATATCTTTCAGGTACACGGCATTCCCGTTCTCGGACTTCACCACGAAGTCCTCGAGTTGCCCGGGGTTTTCGATTTCCCCCAGGATGCGCACGGTACGCCTTTGGCCCCCGGCTTTCAGGTTTCCGGCAGACATGGTCATATTTCCGTTGGCTATGGCGCCCAGCACATCGTCGAAGCTCACCTTGGCGGCCATCATTTTGTAGATGTCCACGGCCACTTCAACCTCTTTTTCCTGCGCTCCCCGGATATCGACCTCCTTGATCTCTTCAAGGTCCTCGATTTCATCCTCCAGCATTTCCCCGTATGCCTTTAACTGGTCAATGGGGTAGTCTCCCGTGAGGTTCACATTCATGATGGGGAAGGACTCCGAGAGGACCAGGTCGAAGACATTCGGCTCTACCTTGGCCCCGTTGAAAATAGGCCAGTCCTCGCTGGCCTTTTCGGCATCCACCTCATCCTGTACCTTCAGCTTGGCCTCCTGTACACTGATGTTTTCGTCGAATTCCACCACAATCATGGAGTAGTCCTCCTGGGAGGTGGAGGTAAGTTCCACCAGGTTACTCACGTTTTTGAGCCGATCCTCCAGGGGGTCCGTTATAAGGCGTTCGATGTCTTCCGCCGTGTTCCCGGGGTAAGGGGTGCTGACGTAGATCTTGGTTTCCTGTACCTCCGGGAAGTCTTCCCGGGGCATGCCGAAATAGGCACTGATCCCCACCACGAAAAAGATGCCGATCATTACATAGATCACCGAAGGGTTGTCTATGGCCCAGGAAGCAAGCCTGAATTCCTTGTTTGCGTTTCGCTTTTGCTTGCTCATGCCTTATTGAGGATTTGGATTTCCTGCCCTTCGCGGATGCGGCGGGCGCCTTCGGTTACAATTTGTTCGCCCGGGGCCAGGCCGCTGAGGACCTCAACGCTGTTGCCCTGGGAGAGCCCGGTCTGGATGACGCGTTTTTCGGCCTTGGCCATGCCCTCTGCCGTTACGCCTGAGGCAATGTACACGTATTGTTCGCCCTCGGCATTTTCGGAGATCACCGTGGGGGGGATAACCAGGGCCTCGGTGTTGGTATAGTTGTTGATCCGGACCCGGGCGGTCAGGTTTGGCTTCACGTTGCCACTGGTATTGGGCACCGGGATTTCCGCCCGGAACGAACGGTTGGCCGGGTTGATGAAGTTCCCGGTTTGCCGGACTTTGGTCCGGATACTGTCGCCCAGTACTGGCAGGTATATCTGCACATCCTTACCAGTCTGCACACTACCAAGGTATCGCTCGGGCACATCTACTTCCACATACATATCCGAAAGGTTAACCAGGCGGAAGACGGCCATGCCGGCTGCCGGGTTCAGGGTACTGCCCTCTTCCTGCATCACCTCGTCTACAATCCCGTTGAACGTGGCCCGGATGGTGGATTTGGCCAATTGGGACTCGGCCTGCTTCACGGCACTCACGGCTGCTTCGTAGTTGGTCTTGGCCTGCAGGTACTGGATTTCAGATCCGATATTCTGTTCCCAGAGGCGCTTTTGGCGCTCGAAGGTCGTCTCGGCCAGGGCTGCCTGGGTTTTCAGCTGCTCCAGGCCGCTGGCCATCCCGCCATCGTCTATGCGGGCCAGGACCTGGCCTTTGCGGACGCGGTCGCCTTCCCGGACCAGGACCCGCTCCAGGGTCCCTGCCATTTCCGGGAAAAGCAGGACGTTTTGTTTGGTCTGCACATCTCCCTGCAGGTCCAGGTAATGCTCAAACGGCACGGTTTCCACCACCAGGGTGCTTACCAGGGGGATGTTTTCGGTACCGGCTATGGCGCTGAGGGCAGAATCCAGCTTGCCGATCTCCCGGCCCAGGCTGCTTTGCTGTTCGGTGAGCTCCTTTTTACGGGCCTTGAGGGCTTCCAGGTTCCCTGAGGCGATAAGCTCGTCTACCGATCCGGGGGCTTTTTCGCCGCAGCCGGCCAGCAGCAGAAGGGCTGCAGGAAGGACTAATGTAAATCGTTTCATGGTTGCTATTATATTCGTTGATTGATGGTAATGTGTCATTGTCAAGTGGGGTTACGGGTTCAGGATGTTCTCCAGTTCGGTCTTGCGGTTCACCACATTGACCATGGCCTGGAGGTATTCCTGCTGGGCCGTGTATAACTGGGTCTGTGCCTGGCGGAGTTCAAAACTCGTGGCCAGCCCTTCGCCGTATTTAATTTCATTTTTGGTTTCGATGCGCTCGGCCAGGGCCAGGTTCTGCTTGCTGGTCTGGTACGTTTCTATCGCCAGAGTATAGTCGGTCCGGGCCCGCTTTACCTGGAGCTCGAGTTGCTGCTCGGTTTCCTTGAGCTGGGTCTTGGCTTTTTCCAGGGCTATCTTGGCCCGCTGGGTACTGGCACTGCGGCCCAGGGAACTGAAGATGGGGATAGACAGGTCAAAGCCCAGGATGGAGGACTCGAAACTCTGCGTCTGGTCGTCGAAATACGAAAAGGGGTCGCTGAAACCTGTACGCCCGTAATTGATAAAGGCATTGAGGGTTGGCAGGGCGCGGCTTTTGGCCAGCTTCAGTTCATAATACCGCTGTTCGTTGAGGTTTTGCACCAGCTTGTAATCCACGTTGTTTTCCATCTGGAAGGGAGACTCCAGGAGTTCAAAACGGGTTTGCTGGGCAACCAGGTCGTCCAGGGTCTGGGTGAGTTCCGTGGGGTGTTCCAGGGGAAGCCCCATAAGGGTATTGAGCATCTGAAGGGTGATCTCCACCAGGCGCTCACTGTTGTTGTATTGGTTCTGGAGGGTGGCCAGGGTAATCTGCAGCTGCTCCACGGACTCCTCCTCGGCCAGCCCGTTTTCGTAGAGTTTCTGGGTTTCGTACAGGTTTTTTTCCACCGTGGCGATGTTTTTCTGCAAGATGGCCACGCTTTCCCGGGCCAGCAGGGTGTTCCCGTAAGCTTCCACCACGGTTTTCCGCACTTCCTGGTCCGTTTTCTCCTTGTTGTTCTGGCTGTAGCGCAAGAAGGCCTGGGTGGCCTGCACGCCTACAATGTAAGACCCGTCGAAGATCTGCTGGCGAAGGGTTGCCGTTGCCGAGGTGGTACGGGGTGGGCCAAAGACCACAGGTACGAAAGTACCGGGTTCCCCGTCGAAGAATTCCGCCGGAATCAGGGATACGGGCTGTTTGAGCTGGTCCTGGTAGGAGACGGCCGCACTGATCTGGGGCAGACCCGTGGCAATGGTTTCCCATTTCTGCTTCTGGGCATCCACCAGGTCGCGGTTGGCGTTGATGGCCGTGTAGTTGTGTTCCAGGGCGTAGGCCACGGCTTCGTCCAGGCTGAAGCGGGTGGGGGCCTCCTGGGAATATCCCAGGGTCAGTGCCGCCAGGGCGAGCCCTGCAAGGGTAATACGCATTTATTCGTGATTTGAGTTGATGATATTATTTAGTATGGTCCTTCCTTTAGGTGTTACAATACCCCGAAGGTGGTATTCCAGGTACATGTCCATCAGTTCGGTCTGGGTAAACCGCGCTTTGGGGAACAGACTCTCGTCCTTGATGCTGGTAACCCCCGTGAAATAAATCAGGGCGACAAATTCCACGTTCAGGTTTTCCCGGTAAATACCCATTTCAATGCCCCTGCGGATATTCTCTACCACGCAGTCCTTCATAATCTCATACTGCTTCTGGTGAAGCTTGTTGTAAATGGCAGGGTAGTATTTCTTGAGCTGGAACTGGGGGGAAGCTTTTTCGTTTTTCAGGTAGTGGTAGGCGAGCTTTTTGATCTCGTAGAGTTCCTCGATGGGATTCTTGCCCAGGTCGCAAATACAGTCTATTCCATGGGATATCGTATGGAACAGGCCCATGGTGCACTGGTCTACCAAATCGGTCTTGTTCTCGAAGTGGGCATAAATGGTCTTCTTGGAGATCCCCATATGTTCGGAGAGGTCATCCATGGTGACGCTTTTGAAGCCCAGGTTGAGAAAAAGCTCGGTTGCCGTTTCCAGGATTTTTGTTTTCATGGGCGTCAAAATTAGCATGGAAACTTTAAAAACAAAAAAAGTTTCCTAAGTTTTACGATTTTTTAACACTGCCACAATACCTCCTGGGACAAGTAGCGGATAATACCGGCATCCAATCATTTTTGACTGGAACCTTGGGGGTGTGACCCGGGAGCAGAGAAGGGGCTTGTATCAGCACGCGGGTTTGGCGTACATTTGGGGCATGATCGATTCTATTGCTGCTTACAGGGAACAGTTCCTGGAATACCTCGGGGCAATTGCTCCTAAGGACCCACCGGATGGGTTGTACGAACCGGTTCGTTACATCCTGGAGATGGGGGGGAAACGGATGCGCCCGGTCCTGGTGCTGCTCAGCGCCGACCTGTTTGGGGCGTCCCCCAAGGAAGCCCTCCCGGCCGCAGCCGCGGTGGAGGTGTTCCACAATTTTTCCCTCATCCACGACGACATTATGGATGCCGCCCCGTTAAGACGCGGGAAACCAACCGTGCATAAGCGGTGGGACCTCAATACCGGCATCCTTTCCGGCGATGCCATGCTCATCCTGGCGTACCAACAGCTGGAGGCCTATGGGGATCCCCAGTTCGGGCAGCTGATTCGGTTGTTTTCCCGCACTGCCCTGGAGGTTTGTGAAGGTCAGCAGTACGACATGGATTTCGAGAACCGGGACGATGTGGCCCTGGCGGAATACCAGCGGATGATCGAATTAAAAACGGCAGTCCTCCTGGGCTGTGCCCTGCAGATGGGAGCTATCGTAGGCGGGGCCGAAGCCCCCGAACAGGCTGCGGTTTACCGTTTCGGGATAGCCCTGGGAATGGCCTTCCAACTCCAGGACGATTACTTGGATGCCTTTGGCGACCCGGAGCGTTTCGGCAAACAGGTGGGGGGAGACATCATCGAAAATAAAAAGACCTACCTCTACCTGAAAGCCCTGGAAGAGGCCAACCCGGACCAGCAGCGCGAACTCACAGATCTTTATTCCATCACCCCTTCGCAGCCGGGGGATAAGGTGAAACGGGTATTGCAATTATTCCGCAGTACAGGGGCAGACGAAAAAACCCGGGAGCGCATTGCGGCCTATACTGACCAGGCTTTTCAAGACCTGGAAGCCCTCAGTGGCAACCCAAAGGCCAAGGCGGCCTTGCACGAGTTCGGGTCCTGGCTCCTTAAGAGGGACTTTTAAACAGGGCCCGCCAGGAAGCCCTCAGGAAGGGCCCCATCGGGCACGAGGTGATGATCCGCAGGTCACCCATTAAGGAGGATTCCTCATTCAGAAATGTAAGCAGCAGGGGGATGGGAAGCCGTTCGAGCTGGGCCGAAAAGATGCGCTGGCCCAAGTGGTTTTCATGAGCAAGGGCATCGAGCAAAAGCCTGTCGTAGAGCCGGAAGCGTCCGGGTTGTCGCAAGACTGGCACCTTCCCGCGTTTGATCCTGTCCAATAGCCGCGGGATGTTGCGGCTTGTATTGCTGAAGGTATACCCTGTACTGGGTTTGGCCCAGCCGCCTGCAATCCCGATATGGCAGATATGGGCGCTGTTGGCTTTAGTGAAGTCATTGATCGTCATGGGGATGCTCCCCTTTTCCGTTTCCAGAATGTCATACCCGGTACTCCCAAGCGTTCCGGAAATATACGCTTCCAGGGCGGCTTCATAAGCGTCATCCTCGAGCAGGTCCTCCGAGAACAGGGTGTATTCCACCAGGGCTTCGGTTGGGCTGAAGGGGAGGACGTACATAAAACGGGTGAGACCTTCCTGGGCGATGTCAAAATCCATAAAGGTGGGGGCCTGAGGGTCAAAAACGGGGTTCTCGGAACGGATAAACCAGCCCTTGAAATGCTGCTGAAGGACCGGGTGGGGTTGCATCAGGTCTGGCGGCGGGGGCAGCAGGACGCTACTGAATACCATCGGGGCCCGGAAGCTCCCCTGGGAGGTATGCACCACCGCGTGGTTTCCCGTCTCTTCCAGGGTTTCTGCCCGGGCATAAATCCGATCGATATGGGGGCACCCGGCTATCCGATTCCCGAATTCCCGGTAAAAATCCTCACCCCTCAGCATTTTGTAGCGGTAGGGCGCCAGGTGGGCCTTACGGCGGAAGCCGGGGCCGCCTACGGTTACATGGTCCCAGCTTCTGAAAAGGATAGGGTCGAAGCGGCCTTCGCCTTTTTCCCAGAAACACCAGGTCCGGTCATTGGTCTTTTCCTTTTCCTGCTCAATCAGGGCAATGCGCTTGCTGCGGAACCAGGGGTCGGAACCCATGGCTTCTGCCAGCATCAGCCCGGATGCGCCACCGCCAATGATAATGTAGTCGTATGCTTTCATGCCAGTGCCCCAGGTCGGGGAAGTGCTAAAGGTACGAATTCGGGTGGTGGAAACGACCTAGTCTACCTGGTACCGGAGGCCTATAAAAGCCCTGATACCCTGGTTGGGCCCGTAAACATAGGAAGGGTCGAAGGTCAGGGCATAAGGGTTATCCGGGGTTGCCACCGGGTCTCCCGAGGCATTGAAGGTCACGTTACGGTCAAAAGGGTCGCTGGCCCGGGCTATGATAAAGGGATTACCCCGGTTGGGGGTCCAGTCCAGCAGGTTTTTCACCCCCCCGTAGAGCTGGAAGCCCCCCAGGCCCTTGTAGGTGAGCTGGATATTCTGCAGGCTCCAGACGGGACTGAATTCCCGCCGGGGGTCCAGTTCACCGAGCAGGGGGAGCCGCATGGGCCCGTACAGGTTGCCAGTATAGTCCACGGCCAGCCTTAGGGCTCGGATTTCATACCCCACACTCCAGGTCCCCATAAAGTTTTCGGTCAGGATTTGCCGTTGTCTTTGGCCATTCTGCGTATTGCTGACATCCTGAAGGGTTGCCCCGAGGCTCACCCTCAGCCCGCTGGCATGGGCCATCTCCAGGTTGGCACTCAGCCCCATGGAAACGGCTTTGCCATCCAGGTTCCGGTACCGGATTTCATCCGGGTTGCTGTCGTAGTCCGGGATAATGGCGTTGGTAAAGCGGGTGTAAAACGCCGAGGCGTCCAGGGCAAAGAAGTGCCCGCTGCGGGTGTAGAATTTCTGAAGGTAGTTCAGGTTGGCGTTCCAGGAGCGCTCGGGTTGCAGGTCCTCCTCGATGATCACGTCCCGGGCCCCGGTAAGGGCGGCATGGTCTTCGGTAAAGAGGTTAACCACCCGGAAGCCGGTACCTGCGTTAAGGCGAAGTACCCCGAATTCAGAGGTTTTCCAGCGGTATGCCACCCTGGGGGTCACCACGGACCCGTGGCGCCGGTCGTAATCGTATCGGAGGCCCGACAGGAGGGAATGACGGGGGCTGAACTTCCACTCGTCCTGGACAAAAATGCCGGGTAGCCAGACCTGGTCCGGATTGTTTTCCCCCCCATTGGCCGTTGCCGGGGTGTTGTCGTCGTAATACGTGTAGCGCAGGGCCAGGCCCGCCAGCAAATCGTGCCTGCCTGCGGTTTTGTCCCAGGTGAGCTGCCCGAAGCCGATGCGTTGCTGGGCCAGGTACGGGGTATCCCCGTATACGGAATTCTGGTCGTGGTCGTTGTAGCTCACCGCCAGCATAAGGGGTTCCTCCGTGGGCAGCTGGTACCGGGCCAGCACTTCCCACCTTCGGGTGTAAATACTTTCCCCATAGACCTGGTCCCCGCCCCGGTTGGCAGGTGTCCACTGCATTTCTCCCCCCCACCGGTCTTCGTAAAAGAACCGGCCGGCCCATTGTAAAACGCGGTTTTGCGGACGTTTTACCTGCCATTTCTGGAAGATGGAAATCCGTTCCTGTAGGGTCACATCCGTAAAATTGTCCCCGTTGTTGTCTATGGGGACATCGTAATTGAAGTAATTGACACCCAATAGGAGGTCTGATTTGGGACTTACCCGGATCTTTCCCCCGGCATCGAGGTTGTATTCGCCCCATCCGGTTACAAAGCCGTCCGAGAAGAACTCCGGTGCCCCGAGAGGGGCTTTGGTGATCACGTTGATGAGCCCGCCAACGGCCTCGCTCCCATACAGGCTGGAAGCGGGTCCCTTTACAATTTCCACCTGTTCAATGAGGCTGTTCGGGATACCGCTGAGGCCATAGACCGTGCCCAGACCGCTCACAATGGGCATCCCATCGATAAGTACCAGGGTGTAGGGCCCCTCCAGGCCGTTGATATGGATATCCCCTGTATTGCAGACGTTGCAGTTTATCTGGGGCCGTACCCCATTTACGTTTTGCAACCCCTCGAAAATATTGGCGGTGGGGTTCCGCTTAAAAAAAGTAGGGCTGTAGACCTCTACAGGGACCGGGGTATCCGTCCGGTTTACCGCTTTCATGGTGCCGGTTACCACCGTTTCGCTGAGTTGTTCCACGGCGGGCTCCAGGTGTAGGTCCAGGCGGGCGGTCTCACCCGGCTGCAACCGAAACTCCGAAATTCCGGGGCGGTACCCCATGGCTGTAACCCGAAGCGTATGCGTTCCCGGGGGGAGGCTCTCCAGCAGATAGTTGCCTTCCAAATCTGTGGTAGTTCCCGCCTGCTGTCCTATTACAGTTACATGGGCGAGGGGTAGGGGTAGCCCGGTCTCGTCCAGGATGGTCCCGGAAACTGCAGTCTGCTGTGCCAGTGCGACCAGCGGGAGCAGGAATATGATGAGGCTACGCCATAATTGCATTAGACTGTAAAATAAATTTAGACAAAGCTAAAAATATGTTTTTATAAATAAAAATGTATTTTTGATACCACTACAACAGGTCATGACGCAATCCGAAGAAAATTACCTGAAAGGGATCTACCACCTGAGCCATGCCGGGCAGCAATCCGTTGCAACTAATGCCATTGCCGAACACATGGAAACCAAGCCCTCTTCGGTAACCGATATGCTCAAACGCCTTGCAGAGAAGGGGCTGGTAGACTACCAGCGGTACAAAGGGGTCTCCCTGACTGAATCCGGTGCCCAAAGTGCCCTGAAGGTGATCCGGAAACACCGGCTATGGGAGGTTTTCCTGGTGGAGAAACTCGACTTTTCCTGGGATGAGGTCCACGAGGTGGCCGAGCAGCTGGAGCACATTAAGAGCGAACAGCTCATAGACCGTTTGGATGCCCATTTGGACTATCCGGATTTTGACCCCCATGGGGACCCGATCCCGGATAAGGACGGAAAATTCAAGGCCAGGGAAAAGCGTTTGCTCTCCTCTCTGCGCCCGGGGGATACCGGAGTCTGTATAGGGGTCAAGGATTCATCATCCCCTTTCCTGCGTTTCCTGGACAAATACGGGATCGCCCTTGGCAGTGAGATATCGGTGACGGCCAAAGAAGAATTCGACGACTCCATGGCCATCCGTCTGGGCGGGCAGGACCTGCAGATTTCCCATCAGATTGCCTCCAACCTCTTTGTAAAACCCAACCGCTGATTATGGACGCTGTTATAAACTACCTGGAATCCATCAACCCCATCCTGGCCGCCCTTTATGCCACCCTGTTCACCTGGGGCCTTACGGCTGCCGGGGCCGGGCTGGTATTTTTCTTCAAGACCATGAACCGGGCCGTGCTGGACGGGATGCTCGGGTTTACCGGGGGGGTAATGGTCGCTGCCAGTTTCTGGAGCCTGCTGGCCCCGGGAATCGAGATGAGCCCCGGGGAGGGCTTTGTCAAAGTGATCCCCTCCGCAGTGGGCTTCCTGCTTGGGGCCTTGTTTATTTTTGGCCTGGACAAAATTCTGCCCCACCTCCACATCAACTTTAAGGAAAGCGAAGGGTTACAAACCCCTTGGCGGCGGACAACCCTGCTTACCCTGGCCATTACCCTTCACAACATCCCGGAAGGGTTGGCCGTAGGGGTCCTCTTCGGAGGAGTGGCCGCCGGGTTCGAAGGAGCTTCCATTGGCGGGGCGGCAGCCCTTGCCCTGGGGATCGGGCTTCAGAACTTTCCCGAGGGGTTTGCTGTGGCCATGCCGCTCAGGCGCTTTGGCCTGAGCCGCAGGAAAAGCTGGATGTACGGGCAGGCTTCGGCTATCGTGGAACCCATTGCTGGGGTCCTGGGGGCATGGGCGGTGCTCACCTTCCAGCCCATCCTTCCCTATGCCCTAGCCTTTGCGGCCGGCGCCATGATTTTCGTGGTGGTGGAGGAGGTTATCCCGGAAACCCAGCTCGACAAGTTTACCGATATCGCCACCCTGGGCTTTATTGGCGGGTTTATCATCATGATGACCCTGGATGTGGGCCTGGGATAAAAAAAAACCGGCCAGCCGGCCGGTTTCATGTTATTACTGCCCACCCTGGCTCCAGGGGGGTACCACCCCGTTAGACCTTGCATAGGCGATTAACTGCCCTTTGTGTTCCCCGTTGTGTTCCAGGATAATCAGCAGGGAAGACAGGCGGTTTGGCTTGGCAAAGCCTAGGTCCACTTCATCGCCAAAGGTTCCGGCTTCTACCATGGCCATTTTTTCCTTGATAAAGGCACTGGATTGTTTGAAGGTATCAATTATGGCCTCTTTGCCCTGGATGGACTCCATGGTCATGATATCCACCCCTTCCGGCAGGGTATAGCCCATCTTCATGGCGATGTAATAGTTGGCGGCAGCCGTGTGCAGGATGGTTTCGCCCACGGAACGAACGCCTTCGGCCGGCCTCCAGTTCATCTGGTCTTCACTGAAGGCTTCTGCCAGGGCTACGATATTCCCCTGGGTTTGTTCGAGCATACCGCTGATGCTGGGCACCACCACGGCTTCCTGAGACCAGGCACCAAAGGTGACGAGTCCCAAACACAATACGAGTACTTTTTTCATTTTCTGAGGTTTTAAGGTTGTAGTCGATACGGAGTCGGTCGGGGGAATCATTTAAAAATAACATTTAATTCCCAACATTTCCCCCTGGGGCTCCAGGATCGGGCCATCCATGGACGTATTTGTCCGGAATTAGGGGTAGAAAACGTATTTTTAGGAATTGTAAAACGAATCCCTATGCGCAACGTTCTCATCGCCTTGATCGCCTTTGTGGCAGCACTACCCCTTCAGGGTCAGAAGACCCCCTTCGAATATCTGGATGTGTTCCAGCTCCAGTACGCCTCGGACCCGCAGATAAACCCTGATGGTTCCCAGATCGTGTACCGGAGGATGCGTTTCGACATCCAGAAGGACCGCGCCACAGGAGACCTATGGACCATCAATGCCGATGGGACTTCCCACCAGAAACTTACTCCCCTGGAGGGCAGTGAGTCCTCCCCGCGCTGGTCGCCCTCCGGAGATCGCCTTGCCTTTGTCCGGGGTACCGAGGAGGGATCGGAAGTCTATATGTACTGGAGGGCTACCGGGAGGGTGGCACGCCTTTCGCAATTACCGGAGAGCCCTGCATCCCTCAGTTGGTCTGCAGACGGACGCCACCTGGCCTTTACCATGATGGTGCCCAAGGCGCCCCCGGTC
Organism: Robiginitalea sediminis; assembly: GCF_002198115.1. Classification (GTDB taxonomy): domain Bacteria; phylum Bacteroidota; class Bacteroidia; order Flavobacteriales; family Flavobacteriaceae; genus Robiginitalea; species Robiginitalea sediminis. The sequence continues at coordinate 803,789 of NZ_NGNR01000001.1, forward strand.
CTGGCCAAAATGCCCAAGGCACCCAAGGGTGCGAAGTGGGCAGGAGAGGCCCGGGTTACCGACCGGTTGTATCACGAGGCAGACGGGCGCGGGTACATTCCCACCGGGTTCAGCCATATCTTTGTGATGCCTTCGGAAGGTGGGGCCTACCGACAGATTTCATCCGGCGATTTCCACCACCGGGGCAGCCTTTCCTGGTCCGCAGACGGCTCGGAAATCTACTTTTCGGGCAACCGCAACGAAGACTGGGAATACGACTTCCGTAACAGGGAAGTATATGCCGTCTCCACCCGGGATGGCAGCTACCGGCAACTGACCACCAGCCCGGGGCCGGATTCCGGGCCCGCGGTATCCCCGGATGGCAGCCTGGTAGCCTATACTGGCTATACCGACAAAACCCAGACCTACCAGGTCACCGAACTCCGCCTGATGCGCCCCGACGGTTCCGAGAAACGCGTCCTGACGCCGGACCTGGACCGCAGCGTTTCCGACATTGCCTGGGATTCCCGCGGCAAAGGCCTTTATTTCACGTACGACAACAATGGGAATACTAAGATCGGGTACGTGAGCCTGGACGGTAAGGTTACCGAGCTGGCCGGCAACGTGGGGGGAACTTCTATTGGGAGGCCCTACGGAGGAGGTTCTTTCAGCGTATCACAGAACGGGAAACTGTCCTATACCACAACCCGGCCCGAGCATCCTTCGGACCTGGCCGTTGTAGACAAGGCCGGGCAGGGGGCGCGCCGCATTACCCGCCTAAGTGCAGGACTTCTGGATTACCGCGAATTGGGGCAGGTGGAGGAACTCTGGTACGAATCCACTTTCGACGGCCGACGGATACAGGGGTGGGTGGTTTATCCGCCCGGGTATGACCCGTCCCGGAAATACCCCTTCCTGGTGGAAAACCACGGTGGGCCCATTTCAAACTATGGGGACCGGTTTTCCGCCGAGATGCAATTGTATGCCTCGGCCGGGTATATTGTGTTTTACCCCAACCCCAGGGGCAGTACCAGTTACGGGGAGGAATTCGGAAACCTGCTGTACCACAACTATCCCGGAGAAGACTACCAGGACGTTATGGACGGGGTGGATGCCTGTATCCGAAAAGGGATTGCCCACGAAGACCAGCTTTTTGTGACCGGCGGCAGTGCCGGGGGGATAATGACCGCTTGGATGGTTGGCAAGAACAACCGCTTTGAGGCCGCCGTGGTGGCCAAACCCGTAGTAAACTGGATCAGTAAAACCCTGGTGGCAGACAATTATTTCTACTACGCCGATACCCGGTTCCCGGGACAACCGTGGGAGAATTTTGAGGCGTACTGGAGTTTTTCCCCCCTCTCCCTGGTGGCCAATATCCAGACCCCGACCATGGTCATGGTGGGGATGGACGATTTGCGCACCCCCCCGAGCGAGGCCAAGCAGTTGTACCATGCCCTGAAACTCCGGAAAATCGAAACCGCTTTGGTGGAAATCCCCGGGGCCAGCCATGGCATCGCCAGCCGGCCCAGCAACCTGATCAGCAAGATTGCCCACACCGTGGCCTGGCTGGACAAGTACCGCACCGATAAAAACGGCGAATAATGCGCAGAAAACGGCATTGGTTCTGGAACCTGGTCCTGCTGCTGAGTGTGGCGTTGTGCCTGGTGGCCCTCCTGGCCCATTCCCGGAACTGGAAACGTCTGAAAGCCGATCGGCTCCAGGTCCTTTCCGGTATTTATGTCGCCGACCTGCCTGTAGATGGGATTGGCTCCCTGGAATGGGTGGCGCGCCTTCCTCAGATGGAGCGGGAACACGGGTTTTCGGCCTGGGCCATGGAGAAGGGAAAATTCGTGGATTCCCTCCGGCCCGAGCGGCCCGTTCTGGTACTTGTCGACGATTTGCGTCGCCCGAAAATCCACCTGGTTTACCGGGATTCCCTGGAACTCTACCTCAATCTGAAGGACTCTACCGAAACGGCAGCGCTGTACCAATGGTTGCAGGATAGGATCGGCCCGGAAACCACATCCCAATGATGAGGGGAAGTATTATTTTTGCCCCCAAACGGAACCCACTATGAGAGTCCTTTGCCTCCTCATCCTGCTATTGGCACCCCTGTTGTCCGCAGCTCAGAACACCTTGGAAATCCAGGTAGAGGGGGTGGACTCCTCCGAAGGCCTCATCCAGGTGGCGGTCTACAACAGCGAGGCTACTTTTCTGGACGAAGGGGAGGTATACTTCACAGACAGCGTTAAGGCGGTAAAGGGGACCACGAAAGTGTCTATTTCAGACTTGCCGGCCGGGGAGTACGCCCTGGCCATATTCCACGACCGCAACTCCAATGAACGGTTGGATACCAATTGGATCGGGGTGCCCAAGGAGCCCTACGGGTTTTCCAATGCCCGAACGCGCACCTTTGGCCCTCCCAGGTACAGGGATTGCGTTTTGAAGCTGCAAAAGGATATGATCATCCAGGTCCCCCTGGAGTAAGGCTTCCGGTTAGGCCCCTTTCCGGGTGGTAATCACAATGACCCCGGCTGCGCCCCGGCTGCCGTAAAAGGAGGCTTCAGCCCCGCTGAGGCCTTTAACACTTTCCACGTCCACCGGGTTAACCACGTCCTTTACCTGCCGGTACGAATTGCCCATGATAAGCCCGTCTACGACGTACAGGGGCTCCCCAACGCGCCCGGACTGCAGGGCGTTGTTGCTTTTCACAAAGACGGGCACCCCATTTTCCAGGGCCACCCCGGGCAAGCGCCGGATCCGAGTAAGCAGGGGGATTACGTTGCTGTTTTTCCGGTCGAGTTGCTCTTGCACGGATACCCCGTCGGCACTGGTGGTTTTGGAGCTGCCACAGGAGAGCAGCGTGAGGCCGGCCAGGAGCAGAAGGCCGGGGATGCGTAGTGTTTTCATGCCGGGTTCGATTTTTATGAAAGATACGCAAACCCCTCTAAAGCTCCCGGTTTCGCATTAACTTTAACGCTGTACAAATCAAATCCTATGGAAACCATCCTACTGGCCCAGTTCTTTGCCGTACTCTTTGGGTTTTCCGGGGTCATCCTGGGGGCCTTTGGGGCCCATCGCTTAAAAGGGAAGCTTACTGAAGAACGCCTGCAAAATTTCGAGACAGCCGTGCGTTACCAGTTTCTCCATGCCCTGTTGCTGCTTGTTGTGGCCTTTAACCTCAGTTTTACCACCCCGGTGGAAACCTGGGTGGTGAGGGTACTTATCCTGGGGGTCCTGCTCTTTTCAGGTTCCATCTACGGCCTGGTCTACAGCGGGCACAAGGGGCGGAAATGGAAGGTGCTTATCCCCCTAACACCCCTGGGAGGGCTGCTGATGGCCATTGGGTGGCTCCTGTTGGGGTATGTATTTTTTGCCCCCTTATTCTGATTAGTGGCAGTCGCAGTCGTCCGGACCGCAGCCCTTCGAAGGCTTGGAAGGGAAAAAGAATTTACGGGCCAGGTAGAAGACGGCTGCCCCAAGGGCCAGGTAGGCGATGATGTGTTGCCAGACTTCCATGGTTATGCCAGGATTTGATAGGCCGCTAACGCCGTCAGATAGGCAAAGGTGCTCATAAAGGCCAGTTGCAACAGCGGCCATTTCCAGCTGTTCGTTTCCCGTTTCACAATGGCCAGGGTACTCATACACTGCATGGCAAAGGCATAGAACAACAGGAGCGACACCCCGGAGGCCAGGTTAAAAAGAGGTTCTCCCTTTTCTTCGTTGATCTCCGCCGCCATCCGGTTTTTAATGGTCTCTTCCTCGTCGCTGCCCACACTGTAAATAGTGGCCAGGGTGCCTACAAAGACTTCCCGGGCTGCGAAGGAGGTAATTACGGCAATCCCAATCTTCCAATCGTATCCCAGGGGTTGTACCAGGGGCTCTATAAACTTGCCCATATTCCCGATGATGGAATGCTCCAGGCGGTAGCTGGCAATCTCCTGGCTCAGGGCACGGGCCTCGAGGTCCCCCCGCCTTGCTTCGAGAGAATCCGCTATGCGGGAAGCATCTGTGGTTTCCGCCTCGAGGGCAGACTCGTAGGCTTCCAGGTTGCTAGCGATATAGTTTTTGCTGTACTGCGTGTACCCTTGTCCGGCCACCCGGTCCGAAACAATGGTTTCCGCATTGTTGTAATCCTCCGTGAAGCCGGTAGAGCCCAGGAACCAGAGGACTATGGAAATAGCCAGGATGATCTTACCCGCCCCGTATACAAAGCTCTTGGTCTTTTCCACCACGGTGTAGAAGACATTCTTCCAAAGCGGAAGTTTATAGTTGGGCATCTCCACCATAAAGAAGCGACGGGTGGGGATCTTTAGGATGCGGTTCAGGGCCCAGGCAGAAACCATGGCCGCCATAAAGCCCAACAGGTAGAGCATCATAAGGGCAAGGGCCTGGAAGCTGAGCCCCAGGAAACGCCCCTGGGGGATTACCAGGGAAATGATGATGAGGTATACCGGAAGGCGGGCCGAACACGTCATAAACGGGGTTACCAGGATGGTGATGAGCCGCTCTTTCCAGCTTTCGATGTTCCGGGTGGCCATGACCGCCGGGATGGCGCAGGCCGTGCCGGAGATAAGGGGCACCACACTCTTGCCGCTCAGGCCGAAGGGGCGCATCAGGCGGTCCATCAGGAAAACCACCCGGCTCATGTACCCGGATTCCTCCAGGATGGAGATAAAGAGAAACAGGAAGGCAATCTGCGGAATGAAAATCACAATCCCGCCTATCCCCGCAATGATCCCTTCCGCAATCAGGTTGGTGAGGATGCCCTCGGGAAGCGCCCCTTTCACCCATTCGCTGGCCGAGGCAAAAAAGGCGTCGATAGCATCCATGGGGACGCTGCTCCAGTCGAAAATGGCCTGGAAGATGGTAAGAAGGATCACAAAAAAGATCAGGTATCCGAATATGCGGTGGGTCAGGACCCTGTCTATGGAGGCGCGCAGCCCGCGTGCAGCCTTCAGGTCTACGGCATAGCTTTCCTTCAGGATTTCATTTATAAACTGGTAACGTTTGATGGTCTCCTTGTGCTGCAGTTTTTTGAGTTCCTGCCGGGATTTGATCTCAAAACTCTTTTCCCCTCCCGGGAGTTTTTTCTGCAGGGGGGTAAAGTTTACATCCTGGGTAATGACCACCCAGAGTTTGTACAGGTCCTCGTTGGGGAACGCCTTGCCCAGCCGCTGGAAATACTCCGGGTCTATAGTCTTTATATCGATGGTGGGCTGGCAGGAAAGGCAGCGGTACTCCTCAATGATCTGCTTGAGGGTTTCGATCCCGGTATTTTTCCGGGTACTCACCAGGGCTATGCGCGTTTGCAGTTTTTTCTCCAGGGCAGCCACGTCCAGGCTGATGCCTTTGCGCTTCATGCGGTCTGCCATATTGATCACCAGTACGGCCGGGAGCCGCAGGTCCTTGATCTGGGTAAAGAGCAGCAGGTTGCGCTTGAGGTTCTCCACATCGCTGACCACCACTACCAGGTCCGGGAAATCCGGGGCATTGCGGTTGAGCAGCAACTCCACGGCCACACTCTCGTCCAGGGAGGTGGTGTTGAGGCTGTAGGTGCCCGGGAGGTCTACGATATGCGCTTTCTTCCCTCTGGAGAGCCGGCAGATGCCCTGCTTTTTCTCCACGGTTATGCCCGGGTAGTTGCCCACTTTCTGGTTCAGTCCCGTAAGGCGGTTGAAAACCGAGGTCTTCCCGGTATTGGGATTTCCGATTAAGGCAACCTTGATATCCTTACTCATGCCCTTGGATGGGTTCAATTTCGATTTGGAGGGCAACTGTCCGCCGGATGGCGATATGCGAACCGCTTACGTTGATGTAGAGGGGGTCGCGCAGGGGCGCTTCCTGAATGAGTTCCACTTCGTTGCCGGGGAGGCAGCCCAATTCCAGGAGCTTGATGGGCAGGATGTCCTGGTCGAAGGACTTGATAATACCCCGCTCCCCGCGTTTCAGATGGGCGACAGTGAACCTCAATTCTTATTTAGATTGATTATAAGCAATGACAAAAATAAGCGAAAAACCCGATTCGGCAGGCCCAAATCCCAAAAACTTGACTCAATCCAGGGCGGCGGCCTTCAGGATGGCGAGGTCCTCCAGCAACCGGTCCATATCTTCCCGGTTGGTGCCGTCATAGGTGCCCCGGATACGCCTCTGCTGGTCTACCAGGATAAAGTTCTCGGTGTGGATCATATCGAAGGGCCCTCCGTCCCCATCGGTTTTCACGGCCATGTAAGACCGGCGTGCCAGGTCGTAGATCTGTTTTTTATCCCCGGTAACCAGGTTCCACTTCGCATCGACCACCCCCTTTTCCAGGGCGTAGGCCTTCAGGCGGGGTACCGAGTCGATCCCCGGCGTCACCGAATGGGACAATAGAAGCACCTCCGGGTCATCCAGGATCTGGCTTTGAATATAGGCCATATTCTGGGTCATGGTAGGGCAGATGGTAGGGCAGGTTGTAAAGAAGAAATCGGCAATGTAAATCTTGCCGGCATAGTCCTGTTGGGTAATGGTGTCGCCGTTCTGGTTGACCAGTGAAAAATCCGCCACCGTGTGGTATTTCTTCACATGGCTGATCTCGGCGTCTACCAGTTCCGGGTTAAAGTCTGCCGGCTGATATATGGGGAGGGTTTTTTTAGGCTGGAGCGCCCTGTAAAACAGCACGATAATAACGGCCGAAATCAGGAGCATGGTCAGGCCAAAAATCTTGTATTTCGCGAAAAAAGACCGCACGGCTCAGGGTTTTTGCAAAGGTACGCAACCGCACCCATCCCTTCAACCCAATGGGGCCTTGCGCTGCTAAATCTTTCTTAAAGATGGTACCCGGGGTCGAATAGTTTTTTAAAAGCGGGCCTAATGATGTAGTTTTGTGCGTTTTCAAAACAGCCCAGCGCCTATGTCGCCCATCCTTATTCAGGCCCTACAATTCCTTTTGAGCTTGTCCCTGCTCATCGTCCTGCACGAGCTCGGGCATTTTGTACCCGCCAAACTCTTCAAGACCCGGGTAGAGAAATTCTACCTGTTTTTCGATATAAAGTATTCCCTCTTCAAAAAGAAGATCGGGGAAACCGTGTACGGTATCGGGTGGCTGCCCCTGGGGGGTTATGTGAAGATTGCCGGGATGATAGACGAGAGCATGGACACCGAGCAGATGTCCGGCCCGCCCGAACCATGGGAATTCCGATCCAAGCCGGCCTGGCAGCGGCTTATCATCATGCTGGGAGGGGTTACCGTGAACTTCCTGGTTGCCCTGCTGATCTACATCTTTGCCTCCTGGTTCTACGGCGATGCCTACATATCGACCTCCAGCATCAAAGGGGGCTATCAGGTAACCAACCCTGTCCTTCTGGAAATGGGGGTCAGAACCGGAGACAACCTGGTCGCCATAGACGGGGAGCGCTATGACAATTACGACGATTTACGGCGGAACCTGATTACGGCCGAACAGATCACCATTGAGCGGGACGGGCAGGAGCAGACCCTCACCCTTCCCGAGGACTTCCTCGGCCAGCTCTCCACGGGGGAAGATATCAGCCTTTTTGAACTGCGGCTGCCCTTTATTGTCCATTCGGTACCGGACTCTTCCCAGAATGCCGGGGCCGGCCTGAAAAAGGGCGATTGGGTCCGCCGGGTTGGCGGCCAGCAGGTGGCCTATTTCGATCAGATGGCCGAGGTCCTGAAACAATACCGCGGCCAAAGTGTACCGGTACAGGTGGAGCGCGACGGCGCTCCGGTAGACCTGGAATTGCAGGTGAACAGCGAAGGCAAGATCGGAGTCTTTAACGGGGGGTCCATAGCGCGGTATACAGAACTGGGCTATTTCGATACCGTTATTAAAGAATACGGCTTCTTTGAGAGCTTTGCGGTGGGGACGCGCAAGTTCGGTTCCCAGATTGCGGGCTACTGGCTGCAACTGAAGAAGATTTTTACCCCGAGTACCGGTGCCTACAAAGGCGTTGGCGGGTTTAAGGCCATCTTCGACATCTTCCCGGATTTCTGGAGCTGGCAGGGCTTTTGGAATATTACGGCCTTTTTGTCCATCATGCTGGCCGTACTGAACCTGCTGCCCATCCCGGCCCTGGACGGGGGGCATGTCATGTTCCTCCTGTACGAGATGATCTCGGGGCGCAAGCCCAGCGACAAGTTTATGGAATACGCGCAGATGGTGGGCTTTTTCCTGCTGATTGCCCTTATCCTCTTCGCCAACGGGAACGATATTTACAAGGCCCTGACGAATTAAAACTTCCCCGATTTTTTATTGGGGTATTATTGAGAAACTCTTATATTTGCGTCCTCAAAATACGGTTTTAAAACCTTGTTTTGAGACCTATTCCTCCTTAGCTCAGTTGGTTAGAGCATCTGACTGTTAATCAGAGGGTCCTTGGTTCGAGCCCAAGAGGGGGAGCTGCAACATAGGCCGGTATTCACCGGCCTTTTTTATTTCTCTTGGTCTCGAGCCAACGCGCCATCTCGCGCCTCACTATCAAAGGTCCACCGGACCTTT
>NZ_NGNR01000001.1:812295-1105196 GCF_002198115.1 Robiginitalea sediminis
GCCGGCGTTTTTTTTGGTCTTGGTTTCGCTCGAACCAGGACCCTGCCACCGCGCCATCTGGCCCCTTCGCTAAAACAGTCCACCGGACTGTTTTTTAACGCTCGGTCCGGTTCGAGCCCAAGAGGGGGAGCCCAGTAAACATAAAGCTTCAGCGAGTCTCAGACTTCTGAAGCTTTTTTCATTTGCAAACATTTTGCAAACACCCCAAATTTTAACAGTTTTACCCCTTTTTTCTTGTTCTCCAAGGCTTTGTCGTATCATTCCCCGAGTCAATTCAAGAGCACTTTTTTAACCCAAATCTTACCAAATCTTACCAAAACTTACCTGCTTGCCTAGGCAATCATTTGGAGCAAAATCCACTTTTTTATCATAATTCATAACTGAATATCAATCAGTTGGGATGTTTTTATCATAAAAATGGAATCACTAGTCAAACAAGAGATTCTTCAAGTGATAGAATATAAGCGGATAATGATATCGTAACCGGCGGTAGCCGGTTACCCTCTTGCTTCTTCCGAACCCTTTGCGAAGCAAAGAAATAAATTGCGTCAAGTTGCACTATCCATTTACGGCTCCTACGGCCATTATTCTGAAAGATTGTTGAGTTTACAAGATGAAAGATCTTTCCAAAAATCCTGGAAGTAATAAGACATAATTAAAGCGAGACCACCGAGATTTATTCCCAGGTAGCTGAGCATTCCTTCCAGGAAATTCATGATCTACTATCTTGGGCCTATAAAGGATATTTAGTGCATAATGCACTATACAGAAACGTTGTACGCAAGTTGACCTAATATGACGATAAAAAATATCAAGTCGGAACAACAAGCCGAATTGAGCGAATTCGTGCTCGGAATACAAAACGGGGAATTTGGACTTCGGTTTTAAGAAAATGAACAACGGGACTTGATTGATACGGCAGAATTTTATAAAGGTGGTGGGTTTTGGATTGCGGAGTTGGAACGTGAAATTGTGGGATGTATCGGACTTCAAAAATTGAATGGGAATATTGGGGTTTTAAGAAAGATGTTCGTCAAAAAAGAACTGCGTGGGACGGACTTAAAAATTGCTCAAAATCTATTCGACAAATTAAAGTCGGAATCCGAAAAAATCGGATTTAAAAGTATTCTGCTGGACACACCTTCAGTTGCCAAGGCGTCGCACCGATTTTACGAAAAGAATGGATTTTTTGAATTGGACAGGTCACAAATCCCGCCTGAATATAAGTTTCCCGACAGGAATTCCAAAATATTCGAACTCAAACTGACGGAATAAAAACCTGCGTACAACAAGGTGTATAATTAATTGCGGTCGGAATTTCCAAGTGGAAATTCCTGCCATCAATTATCTTTAGGGCTAGGCGGACATTTTCCGTTGGAATAGTCCGCAACTAATCATACACGAACCGTTAGCGATAATGACAAAGTCAACTTCATTAGATATTTTGCATAGTAACTAAAAAGGTGAAATACATTTCAATCAATCTATATCGTAAAGTGATTAATCATGCTATCGCTGAAGGCATGACCAGAAATGATTTCATTGAACTTCCAACACCGATGTCTGATATTGACAACATTCAAGCTGTACCAGCTGATGAGTTTTTTAAACTCCATGAGATGATCGATGAAAGGCTAGGGCCTGGTTTCTCGGTTAGAGTAGGCCAACAAATGAAAATTGAAGATTATGGTGTTCTGGGGCTCTCATGGCGGACCTGTTCCTGGGCAGGTGAGATTTTCGATAGAAGTGAGCGTTATTTCAAATTACTCTCCAATACTTACGTTTTTAAAGTTGATAAAAAATCAAATATTTCAACTATTTACTTACTACGCGAGCCACATCGAAGAGGTTTAGAGCTTTCTAATGAAGCTACCCTTTCTGCTGCTGTGGTTGTATTAAGAGACATGACAGAAACGAATATTTCGCCCATTGAGGTTTCTTTTAAGCATAACCCGCCCAGCGATCTCAGCACTTATGAAGAAGCATTCCAATGCACAATACTTTTTAATCAACAGCATTACGCAATTACTTACAAGACTTCTGACCTGGAAACCCGTACAGCTAAGGCAGATGCAAGTATCAATCGTTTTCTCGTTGAGCGAGTCGAAGAAGAAACCAATAAACTTGAGGTTGCGGGTAATAAACTGGTTTTTGATGTAGAGAAGCTGATAACAGATGCACTCCCTAGCGGCATCCCAAGCATTCATCACATTGCCGAACATATGGGCATGAGCAATCGCACGTTGACACGAAGATTAACTGAAGCTGGAGTCTCTTACCGCGATCTAATCAAAAAGATTCAGGAAAGCGTTGCTACAAATCTGCTGAAAAAATCATCGAGAAGTATAGCTGAAATTGCATTCGAAACTGGTTTTTCAGAGCAAAGTGCTTTTAACCGTGCATTCAAGCGATGGAAGGGCCTTTCCCCTGTCGAATTTCGGAAAAACTAATTCACACCTCCATTTTGGCGTAAAGTATCAAAGCTTTGGCTCAAAATGTCAAGCATACCCCCTCCCTTACTTTCAATTTTACACTCGTAATCAATTACGAATAAAATGAAAGCAAGACTCATTTAAACATCATGGCTAGGAGTAATAACAGCAGCGCTGATTGTGATTAGCGCTTTTAATACCCAAACAGATATCCATGAGAATCATGGCGAGCTACCTTATAAGGACGAAAAGCTAAAAAAAGAAGCATTTAAGATTCTTGATACGAAATGTAATGTCTGCCATCGCAAACAGAACCCTTTCATGGTCTTTAATGAAAAGAACATATCCAGAAGGGCAAAAAAAATCTATCAGATGGTCTTTGTCGAACGGAGAATGCCTAAAGGAAACGAGATCCAATTGACCAATGAAGAATTCATCAAGCTGAAAAAATGGCTGTTCACTGAAAACATACTATAAATATGGAAATTTCACTAAAAGCAATGGTCTTGTTGGGAGCAGTAATCCTGACTGGCCTTTCAGCAGGCTTGTTATTCGCCTGGTCGGTTTCGGGAATCCAGGAACTAAGCTAATAGGGAATCAACCCTACCTAGAAACTATGCAGTCTATCAACAGGGCAATTCTCAACCCAGCATTCTTTATTGTATTCTTTGGTAGTGTGATTTTGCTAAGCATTGCCAGTATTTATGAGTTTCATTCTAACAAAGTCGTGTTCGGACTTATGCTATCCTCTGCTATAACCTATATGGCAGGAACGATACTAGTGACAGGGCTTGGCAATGTACCACTCAATGATCAATTAGATGTTCTCAAAATTGGAGAAATGAACGCCTCACAGATAGCGCAATTCAGACAGTTCTACGAAACCAACTGGAACAAGCTTCATCTAATTCGGACAGTATTTGCAGTAGTCTCATTCCTTCTGTCGGTAGTAGCGCTCTTTGTTCATGTAAAAGAATCTAATCCTTAAATCACAAATCAAATGGCCTTTTTTAGTTATCTCAACGAAAACTCCGATATAACAGATATTACCTTCAATGATCGTCCAAGGCTCGGCCCTATGGATAAAGCGTCACAGGAAATCATGAGAGGTAAATCCTCTTTTACCGAAGCAGAGCGCGAAATAATGGCTGCGTATGTTTCAGGGCTCAATGCTTGTGCATTTTGCCACGGCTCTCATAAAGCCGTAGCTGAGCAATTCGGTATCAGTCCTCAGGTAATAGAACAGCTGATTGAAGATGTCGATTCAGCACCTATTAACGAATCACTAAAGCCGGTCTTTCATTACCTGAAAAAATTAACCCTGACCGCAAGCAAACTCACCAAAGCCGATGTGGAAAAAGTAATAGCAGCAGGCTGGTCAGAAGATGCGCTGCATGAAGCCATTCTAGTCGGCTGTCTATTCAATTTCTACAACCGATTGCTAGACGGACACGGTATCAAAGGCAACCAGGCAATTTACCAATTTGGAGGGCAGCACCTCGCAAAGAATGGCTATGGTGTCCCTTGGTTCATAGGACTTATTAAGAACACCATCAAAAAAAGCAAACTCAAAAAGCTGCATGAATTAGAGAAGCAGCTTTGAGCAAAGATTTAAACTCAAAATTATAGAAATGAAAGACAATATCTTAGTAATCGGAGGAACCGGTAAGACTGGTCACCGAGTAGTAAAAGGCCTCTCTGAATTAGGCCACCATGTAACCGTAGGGTCAAGGAAAGGCACTCCTGCATTTGATTGGGAAGACTACTCCACTTTTGCGCCTGCCCTTAAAGGAATGGATCGTGCCTACATCGTTTATTATCCTGATCTGGCAGTTCCTGGCGCCAAAGAAGCCATCACAGCATTAACCGAGGCAGCTTTGAAAGCAGGTGTAGAAAAAGTTGTGCTGCTATCTGGAAAGGGAGAAACGGTAGCAGAAGCCTGTGAAGAAATCGTGGCGAATTCGGGGCTTAACTATACTCTGGTAAGGGCATCATGGTTTAACCAGAATTTTAGCGAAGGAGCTTTTCTTGATTTCGTCTTGGCGGGACAAGTAGCGCTACCTATGCCAGAGGCAGAGATTCCATTTGTAGATGCAGACGATATCGCTGAAGTAGTGACGAAGGTGCTGGTAGACGATTCCTACAACGGTGAAACCATCACCGTGACCGGCCCCAAAAAACTAACCTTTGGCCAGATAGTAAAAATAATGGAGCAAGCCATTGGAAGAAACATCCAATACATCCCTATCTCTATCGAAGAGTTCAAAGCAGGAATGAAAGCTGCAGGCCTTCCGGATTCTTATGTATGGCTCTTTGGCTATCTATTTAAAGAGGTGCTTGGAAACCCTGACAATCAGGCAGTGTCTAATGATGTCAAAAGAGTGCTAGGCCGCAGAGCCACTTCTTTTGAAGAATATGTGCAAAAGACCTTAGATACTGGTGTTTGGAATCAAGCCGTATCAGAAAGCATCTAACATCAACTACACACGGACATAGTCATAGCTAATTGGGGTAATAAATCGATGGAATGTATTAAAGAAACAGGCCGACTCTATAGAGACGCAATGATCTTAATCGTTGGCCTGATCTTTTTAGGCTGTTCCAGAATGTCGATCGAAAAGTAGAGTATTTAGTCATTTCAACTACTCAATTATCCGATTATCAAGAGTTGAGTGCTAGCTGTGAATTACTTAAAACGTACAATATTAATTCGGACTAAAAACTACACCCATAAACTCAACATCATGAATATAAGGCACTTAATGAACACATTCACGGCTATAACATCAATTATTCTTTCCTTTTTTGTTATTGGAATAGATGTTCAATTAAACCCAAATAGCTCAGAAAAATTACTCGAGGTTAAAACGGTTCTTTTTACATATACCTCAGATACAACACTAACACTAGAAGAGAAAAGTGTGATAGAAAAAGCACTAACTCAACATACAAATCAGGTGAGTATGGTATTAACAAAGCTTCCAGATACCATTATGTATAAAGTTAATATAGTAGATCACAATCTGGATATAGTCAAAGGTGTCTCGGGGATGACTTTAAGGCATAAGATGAACGCGTTAATTCAAGTTGATCTTTCAAGTCAATATCCTGGAGGGGTAGTTAAAGCAGGGCAAGATGGTTTAAAGAGCTTGCTATGGCACGAATTACATCATGTTCAACGAGGCTGGTCTATTGAGCAAAATGAATTTGAACAGGGTATAGATATCGCAGCAATAAATGAAGGATTGGCGGTAGTTTTTGCTGAAGAATATACAGGAGAGTCAGAAGTGGTGAACTCTACTGCCGATGTTACAGATGCTTGGGTAGATGAAATCCTACAACTGCCAAAAGAAGCCGATTATATGACATGGGTATCGGGAATACACCCTGATGGTAGAAGCTACATTGGCTATAGAACAGGCAATTATATAATCAGAAAAGCAATGGAGAAATCAAGCAAAAGTATATTAGCCTTGAGTGAATTAAGTCCGACTGAGATTCTTGAATTAGCTGGTTATTAACATGAATAAAATAAATCACAAAAAAAACCCCCACCTAAAATCATAGTCACCAATGTTCTGCTATCACCAAGCTCCTTGGCTAATTCAGTGTAGCACTTTTAGTGCTCAGTAGTTAGTTGAAACAGGAATTGAATCTAAATGATGTTTGCCAAGTAAATGAATATCAAACCAATCAATATTGTGGAACCTTGCTGGGGATGCTGTTTTATCTGGGTTTAAAACCATTCCGCATAAAAGTACATAACCTAAAATAGGTTCTTATAGCAGCCTTATAAACTTGATTTTTGAAATAAAATGAGATCTACAAACCTGCTTAAAAATACGAGACTGTCTACTCGAACTACTATATTCTTAACAGTCGGATTGATTGTTATTTGGTGTTCCAATCATATTACAAAAAAGTCGAGATTGATTTCGCTTAGTCAGTCACCTGCCTATGATGAGGCAGTAATTTTTAGTGAAGGAAAAATCTCAACAGATGCCTTTGAGTTTGCGATCACTTTCACACCAGCAATGGACGAAGTATTTTGGACCAGAAGGCAGCCTGACTCGAACAATGAGATTATGACGATGCAACTGGTGGAAGGTCATTGGACAGATCCGGAACCTGTGTTTTTTAAGGCTAAATCTGGATGGGACTTTGAGCCACAAATCAACCCTCAGGGAACGCGACTCTTTTTTGGAAGTACCCGACCTCTGCCAGATTCCTCTACATCTAATGGACTGCACCAATGGTATAGTGTGAGGAATCTAAACGGATGGAGTAATCCGGTTCCATTAGAAAGCCCATTCATTGATGAGTCAGTAATTATGTACTTAACTTCTTCAGAAAAGGGAAATCTCTTCTTCACTACCGGAGAAAAAGGAGACAAACCTGAAGACTGGGTAATCTATCAGTCTATCAATCAAGAAGGAAAGTATCAGCCAATTGAAAGAATGGGAAGTGCCATCAACTTTGAGGGCAAATATATAGCCCATTCTTATATAGCACCTGATGAAAGCTACCTCATCTACGATGCAAAACGTGACTCAGGTCAAGGTGGTAGTGACTTATACATCAGTTTCAACCGAAAGGGTCACTGGACGAAAGCATTGAATATGGGACCTCAAGTAAATACCCCTCTAACTGAAATGTGCCCGAGTGTTTCTCCCGATCAGAAGTACCTGTTTTTCCATAGAGGTGATGAAAACAAGGGAAATATTTATTGGATAGAATTCCAGCCTATAAAAGCACAATTAGAGTTTCAAAGTAAAAAC
The DNA here is from genome assembly GCF_002198115.1 of Robiginitalea sediminis. GTDB lineage: Bacteria > Bacteroidota > Bacteroidia > Flavobacteriales > Flavobacteriaceae > Robiginitalea > Robiginitalea sediminis. The sequence goes on from NZ_NGNR01000001.1 coordinate 819,506, forward strand.
AATTCAAAAAAATGAATAACAAAATATTAATTCTGGTAACACTTGCTCTGGTGTTTTCTTGCAAAGAAAACGACAAGCCACAGAAAACAGAAACGCAATCAAGAAATAACTACGCGGTTGAAATAGACAGTTTTTTGACAAATCTTGCAAAGGATCAAATATTCATGGGAAGTGTGTCTCTCTCAAAGAATGGTGAAGTTGTCTATTCCAATGCGATAGGTTACAGCGACCTTGAAAGTGAGATAAAAGCGAATAAAAACACAAAATACAGAATTGCCTCAATTACAAAAGTCTTTACTGCTGTCCTTATCTTTAAAGCAATTGAAGATGGCAAAATTCAACTTGATCAAACAATTGATAGTTTCTTTCCGACATTATTAGATGGAGACAAAATCACTATAGCTCACTTATTGCACCATCAAAGTGGAATTATGAGCTATACCAAAGACCAGTATTTTTGGGATAATCGCACTCAAAATCAATCTTCAAAAGATTTAATGAATGTGATAATCAGTCTTGATAGAAATTTTGAGCCAGGTGAAAATACCGAGTACAGTAACTCCAATTACTTTTTACTTGCACAACTGCTTGAGCTCGTTTATGACGATCGCTACGAAAACTTATTAGAAAAAAACATCATCAAACCGCTTGGGCTTCAAGATACCTATGTGGGTAAAACCACTCATTCAGATCATAACGAAAGCTTCTCATACACTTCAGAAAATGGAGAATGGAAATTATTCCCTGAAACTCATTTATCCATCGCTAAGGGTAGTGGCTCACTACTTTCAACTCCTTCAGATCTAAACATCTTTTTTAGAAGTTTGATGAATGGTCAATTAATTTCTTCAGCATCGATAGAGAAAATGACCACTATTATTCGCAATCATGGTATGGGTATTTTCAGATACCATATACATGATCAGTCTGGGTATGGGCATGGTGGAAATATCGATGGTTTTACAGCCAATAGCATTTACTTTATGGATCTTGATGTAGCCTTAACTATAAGCTCAAATGCATCATCCATGCCTATTGAGGAAGTATATTCTGAAATCTTGAAAGTCTATTTGGGAAAACAGGAAGTCACCATTTCTGAAGAAGAAGTTGCACAGTTTGTAGGAGTTTATATTTCTGAAAATGACCCTGAAGATCAATGTGTTTTCATTCAAGACAACAATGTTTTAGTCAATTTCATAAAAAATGAATTCAAAGCACCATTAGTTTATTGGGGCAATAATAGGTTTGTTTTAGAACAACTTTATGCAGAATCAATCTCGTTTACTTTTTCGGATGATGGGAACCAATTGATTTTTGAGCAAGGTGATTATAGGGGTGTCTACAAAAAAGAATAACCACCTAAAATACGGCACATGCACTATGCTCTTTGGGCTACGGGATTTATCCACATCGAAATAGTATTATTTATAAAACAGACTTCAATAATAGAGCTCAAATGATGATCAGAAAAGCAAAAGAGATTGATGTACCACTAATTGTAGCAATGCTAGCTGATGACAAACTCGGAAGCATCCGGGAAGATTACCAGCTACCACTACCCTCTTCATACATTGAGGCTTTCCATAAGATTGATAGGGATTCCAATCAGAAACTCATAGTGGTTGAGAACGAGCAGGGTGAGATCATTGGTGCCATGCAGCTTTCATTCATACAGTATCTGACTTATCAGGGCGGAATTCGAGCTCAGATGGAGGCAGTACGTATCCATAAAAATTATAGAGGAACTGGGCTGGGTACTAAGATGTTGAAATGGGCTATTTTCAGAGCCAAAGAAAATGGTGCCCATGTGCTACAGCTTACAACAGACAAAAAGCGACCTGATGCCATACGTTTTTATGAATCTCTTGGATTTAAGGCCACACACGAAGGAATGAAAATGCATTTATAGAGCATGAGAATGGTATGCTCAAATTAACAATACTTACTTTTTAACCTGTAGTAATCCCTCAGAACCAATTTAAACACCAAGTGAATAGAAAACATTTCCTATTGCTCGTAATTGGACTTCATTTAATGTTGCTTGGCTGTAAGCAAACTAATTCTAATCAATCGTATCTAGATCAAGCACCTCCTACATCTACTCCCAAAGTATTTGCATCATCAATTGTTAACACCGACAGTATTGAAATTAATACAGTGTTTAACACTTCTTTTACAGAAGTATTTTTCACAAGAATCATCAATAAGAAATTTGTTATCCATCATTCTGAGTTCACTGATGGTCATTGGAGTTCACCAAAACCTTTACAAATGTTTGCTGATCACGAGAAAGAGTCAGTTGCCATTGATCCTTCCATCAGCCAAGATGGAAATACAATGTATTTTCTGGGGATAAGTCCAGAGGACCGTTTGAAAAAATCTAAACCTGATATTTATAAAAGTCAAAAAGTTGATGGGAAATGGCAATTAGCTACTAAAGTTGAACAGCCTATATCAACTCAGGAATATGCAGAATCATACCCTGTTGTGGTTTCAGACGGTAGTTTATACTTTACATCTGATAGACCTGGTGGTTTTGGAGGAAGAGATATTTATCGTGCGCAATACTTAGGAAATGGAAAGTTTGATACACCAGTAAATATTGGCGCAGAAGTAAATTCTGATAAAGGAGAAAGAGGTACCTATGTTTCACCAGATGAAAGTTTCCTTATCACTGCTAATACCTATACTGATGAAAGGGGCTTTGCAGTTTCATTCAAAAAAAATGGCAAGTGGCAGAGACCTACTGTTTTTAACCTTGGTGAAACTATAGATGAAAACTGGGTTTATTATTGTCCTTATATGTCACCCGACAATAAATATTTTTTCTTTTCCAAAAGATATAGCTATCCATCAAATAGCGGATGGACGGGTGTTATGAAAGGCAAAGTATACTGGGTCAATTCTACTGAGATTTTTAAAAAATGTAATTAAAGTTTGAATCAAAAGAAAAAAAAGAGTGCGCCTTTATGAAAAGATGGGAAAAACAGCTACTTAGGAGGGTATGAAGCTATATCTATGATCAGGCGTTGATAATAAAAAATGAGTTAAAGCATATTATGAAGCCAAATTAGCTATTCGATTTCTACTTTCGATCTTAATTCCTCTTACCCTATTTCACATAAGTGTACTCCTAAAGATCATACCACAAGACATAATATGGGGAGGAAGTTTAGGTAGTGATAGTGAAATGTATATGCTTGAGTGCATTTCGATAATTGTTTCCATTTATTTGACAGTAGTTCTAATGATAAAAGGATCATTTATACGACCGCTTCTTACTTCGAAAGTTGTAAACTTCTCTCTTTGGGCATTTCTGGTGCTGTTTATCCTAAATACGGTTGGAAATGTGCTAGCAAAATCAGCTACAGAGCAACTTTTTGCACTGCTGACGATGGTAATGTCAGTTTTGCTATGGACTGTCTTGAAAAAACAAGATACCTAAAAGAGTTCATAAGTAGGGGTATAATTAATTGCTAACAATAGCTATACGTAAGCCGGGGTTTAGTGCTAAATTTATATTTAGAGAACATTAGCAAACATATTGGTAACCGGAAAGTGAAGTGCCATGAAATCCCGCACTACGAATAGCCAAACCGTTGAAAACTAATGCTCTTAGTCTAAATTGCCTCCACCAGCTTTTCATTTTATGCATCCAGAACGTCCGTTGGAAGTGATTTCAAATAGATTTGTGTTGTATTCAGCTTGCTATGACCCAGCATCGCTGAAATAGCCTGAAGGGGGATGTTTTGAAGCATGGCATGGGTCGCAAAGCTGTGCCGTGAGACATAGGTGGTCAGTCTATGCCGTATCCCACACAGTGCGGCTATTTCTTTCAAACCTCTGTTGTAGCGGTGGCGCTCCCAGTCGTTATCCTTGTGCTGATCTTCCAGGGAAGCCCGATTAATTACGGGAAGGATGAATTCCTTCTCCGATTTTCCTTCGATATAGTATTCGAGCAACTCCCACAAAGCGTCCGTAATCTTTATGTTGTAGTGTTTCGAGGTCTTTTTACGCCTCACCAGAATACGACCTTCTACAATATTCTCTATTTTCAGGAAGCACATATCTACAAAGGACATCCCATAGAGCATAAAGGAGATCAAAAAATAATTCCTGTAATGGAAGAGTTTCGTTCCCATTTCTACTTTGAGTGCCATTATCTTGCTAAGACATTCTGCATCTAAAGCCCGCTTGGCAGTTGGAGTCATTCGGATCTTGTAATGAAAAAATGGGTAGGCCTCTCTTTCGATGTACCCTTCCTTGATCCCTTTGTTGTAAATGGCTTTTAATACTCGCATATAGGAGGCCACCCCGTTTAGTGTATTACCTTCCTTGGAAAGATGGAATTGCTCGAACTTCTTGAGGAAATCGTAATTGATCTCGTTAAATCGAATGTCCCTTCCCTTGCTAAATACACGAAGTATCCTAATAAGTCCTGCATAGGACCGGGCAGTACCGAATCGTTGCGAGGCATTGAGCTCCTCAACTTTCTCTTCGCCAAATGCCAGGAAGGAGTCAAAATTTTTTCTACGAGAGATCCGTTCGCGCACCTGATTGATAGACATATAATCCAACTCTCCCCGGTCGAATAGCTTGTTTAAAACATCCACCATTCGTGTTTTCTCCTTGAGCAATAAATTGTTTATCCGGCTCACGTGGCGAGAACCAGGCCAGGAGGTTTTGATCTCTGATTTTCGAACATCCCAATAGGCAGAATGTACTGAAAATCCCGCGGTGATCGAAGTGGTTTTTCGATGGTGAGTAAGGCGAAAAACGATGGGATAGGATCCGTCCTTTTTCTTCCTTCTCGTATCTTGTAAAAGGCTTAAAAATGTCTTCACAAACCAGAAGGTAGTGAAACAATTTGCAAACAATTTGGTGATATCAATTGAATCCAATTGACATCAAATATTATGTAATGATCAGAAAGTGAGAGTTATATGAAGGATTTTGTATTTAATAATACCTCCCTGGCCGAGGCTGTTAATCAGAGGGTCCTTGGTTCGAGCCCAAGAGGGGGAGCTACAACATAGGCCGGTATTCACCGGCCTTTTTTATTTCTCTTGGTCTCGAGCCAACGCGCCATCTCGCGCCTCACTATCAAAGGTCCACCGGACCTTTGCTGGCCGTTCGGCCGGGTTCGAGCCCAAGAGGGGGAGCATAACGCCGGCGCCTGCCGGCGTTTTTTTTGGTCTTGGTTTCGCTCGAACCAGGACCCTGCCACCGCGCCATCTGGCCCCTTCGCTAAAACAGTCCACCGGACTGTTTTTTTTACGCTCGGTCCGGTTGGAGCAAAAAGCCCATCAGAGATGATGAGTGATCAACCCAGGGATTTGATATAATCCTGTCGAATGCGTTTGGCAGTCTTGTGATGCCCGTCATGGCTCCATCCCGGAGGCATCACTATGTAGGCCAACTTATTGGCTATTCCCGGAGCGTACCAGACGTCTTTGGCCAACGCAATGATTTCACCAAAATAGACGTCTACAAAACTTCCGCTATTGATCTTACGGGTAATGCCGTATTCGGGCTTTTGCTCCATGTCCTCTTCCTGATAGGTTTTAAACACCCGATCCCATATGTTTAAAAGGTTGCAAAAGTTTGTATCCATATACAAGGGATTTCGGGCATGGTGCACCCTATGATGTGAGGGGGTCAGGATCAGGTGGTTCAGCCATCCGAATCGGGCGTCCTTGATGAGATTCTCCCCTACGTGTATAAAGGCGCCATAGGTACCGTCTATGAACATAATCAAAAAGAGTAGTTCGGGACGAACCCCCAGCAGGATACAAATAGAGGTGCGGATGGTATCGGCATAAGGAGCTTCTAGAAAGAAGTGTGCGTGCGTTACCGACAAATTCATGTCTTCGGGAGAGTGATGCGTGGCATGCAGGCACCAAAACAACCGCACCTTGTGTCCCAGATAGTGGTAGATGAAATGCGCAAATTCCCAAATAATGTATCCATAGACAAACCAGTACCAGGTACCCGAGGTCTGAAAAGGTGCGAGGGGTTGAAGCCATCCGATGAGAAAACCGACCATGCCTATGGCGATGAAGCGGCCTACGATACGGTTGAAGACATAGATCAGAAAATTGACCTTGTATACCTTGGTCTGTGGCTTTTTATAGACCCATCCAAGTACAAATTCAAGCAGAATGAGCAAAGGGATGATGGGATAAATGAGTGATGCCACACCCTCATAAGTCCTGAGGGCCTCATAATTGCCGGAACTTAAAATTTCCCAGAGCGAACGGATGCCAAGAAATCCGACGATTTCCTGATACAGGGTTTCAAGAAATTCTATAAAAACCAATTCATACTGAGTTAGGCGAATCTATCTTAAGCACTCCTAAAGCTAACGAATTCTGACGTCTTATTTAAAAGGTCATCTGATTGGAGACAGCCGGGCTTAAAACGGCATTTGGTTTTGTTTGCGGTAATCGCATCGGGAATTTGCTCTGTGGTTGGGAATGAACAAACCATGCCAGGGCTACGGGTATCGTCAAATTGTTAAATCCCTCCCATTTTCCACTGCTGCCTCCTTAGTAATGCCGATCTTCTCAGAAAATTGAGGTAATGAAACAGGTATGCCTTTTTTGTGCGATGCTACTTCTGGCGCAAATACATCTGATTGCCCAGACGGAGTTTGAACTGGACCCCAACCAGAGTATGCTCATGACCGGGAAGGGCCCCGGGCAGGATGGCACTGTAAACCCCTATGCGGGGGAAGACTGCTACGCTATTGTCAGGAACCTTGGGGAGGTGGCCTTTTCCATCCGGATCCAGCAAAAGGGGGAAATTCTCGCAACCATCCCGGTGGGCGGGAGGGAAACCAAAAAAGTAAAACTCCTGGTGGGGCAGGAACTCTACCTGGACCCGGAAACAGACCAAATGGCCCGCGCGAGTGTGGATTACGAAAAAATCCCTTCGTAACTTAGCGCTCAACATTTTCACCGCATCCTATGAAGACTTCTATCCTCCTGCTGTTGTGCAGCATCCCATTCCTCGGGGTTTCCCAATCGGACACGTATACTGTTACCTCTTATTTGGATGAGGGCATGAAAGCCCCCAATACCCATTATATTGGCGAAGCCTGGCTCAATGGCCTGGTCCGGGCCGATGGTGATTTGGGCTACAACATCACCAAGGCCACCTTTAAGGCCAATTCCACCCTGGACTGGCACTGGCACGGAACCCCCCAGGTCCTCATCGTAGTGGAAGGCGCAGGCTATTACCAGGAGCGGGGGAAAGCGCCTATCCTCATGAAAAAAGGAGACGTGATCACCTGTCCGAAGGAAACCGAGCATTGGCACGCCTCCTCTAAGGAAGGCGACGTGACCTACCTGGCGATCTACGGAGGATCCACCCCAACAACCTGGACAGAGGTCCTCACCCAGGAGGCTTACGATGCGGTCGCCCGACAGGTAGGGGGTCAATAAGGGAGTCACCTCAAAACATAAGGCCGGTGTACCTTGTATATGCTCTGGCCGAATGTTAATTCCCAGCATTTCTCATAAAAATTGAGGGTTTCCTCTTGTGTTTTTGCTCTTGAGGATGGTATCTTTCTGTAAGAGTACGTCCTGTTTTCCGGACGCCTTTTGAAAAACCATCGAGCCCATGGCAAACAATGCCCAATGCAACCCTTTTGCAATAACTTTAAGTTGCAGCCACCACGGCCTGCGCCCGCTTCGGAGTTTTCTTTTGCTGTTTCTGACTTTCCTTGCATTCGAAGGAAAAGCCCAATCGGGGACTGACGGCTCCTCCGATTCATGGATCATCACCCCTGGCCGGGGGTACTCCAACCTTTCGTTCTCCCTGGACCAGCGCAAGGCCGAAAATGAGGACCAATTGCTTCGGCAAGTCGTAGACCAGGATAAAGTCAATTTCCGGATTACGGCCTCGGGCGGATATGCCCTGAAGGACGGCTTCACTGTTGGGCTGGGCCTGAGTTACGGGAGGGACCGTGAGGATATTACCTTCCTGAACGAGGACTCCGAGGAAGTCACCTCCCGCAGCATAGGCCAGGACATATCTTTTATCCCGAACATCCGTAAATACATCCCCTTCGGTGACGGGAAATTCCAGGTCTTTGTGCAGTCGGACCTTCGCATTTCACTGGGCGAGTCCGAAAGGCGGAACTTCCTGGTCTCCGACGTGGAACGCATCGAGAATAATTATGTGCAGTTACGGCTCGGGGTACAACCGGGGGCTGTCATTTTTTTCAACCGGAACTGGGCTTTTGAGACCTCCGTGGGGATTGTGGGGCTGTCTTCCAAATGGAGCAAGGAAACGGTGAACAATGACCGGGCCAACCAGACCAGGATCACGGAGAACAATATAGACCTGAAACTCAACCTGCTCGCCCTGAACCTGGGCGTGGCCTATTATTTTTGAATCTGAGTTATGGAAATGAAATCGGGAATAAAAACCATCGCGAAGCCCTTTCTCCTACTGGCACTTATACTCCTCCAGGGATGTATTAAAGAAGATAAGTTCGGGTTATCCGGGTTTAATCAGATAAGAGCCTTTGAAATTCCGGGGCAGGCCGGGCCTACCACCATTTCCCAGGACGAGCTCCGGATTACCATCCCCTTTGCGGAAGGGGAAGATGTCTCTGCCCTGGCACCACAGCGCATCGAGATTTCCAACCTGGCCCGGATATCTCCCCGGGCAGGGGAGGTGCAGGATTTCAGGGAACCTGTCTTGTACACCGTTACTGCAGAGGATGGGAGTGAGGCCGTATGGGAAGTTACAGTACGCGTGGCAGAACCCCAGCCCCAGCTGGCTAACAGCGGCTTCGACCTCTGGTACGATGCCGGGGGGTACCAACAGCCCGGTTCCGATGCGGAAAGTACCATTTGGGACACAGCCAACCCGGGCCTTGCCATAGTGGGAGGGGCCAATACCACCCCGGAAGACCTGGGCAATGGCGATTTTGCTGCCCGCATGGTGAGCGTTCGCGCCCCCTTATTTGTCCGGATGGCGGCCGCAACCCTGTACACCGGGTCTTTTACAGATGGTTTTCCCAACCCCACCGACCCGCGGTCCAATATCGATTTTGGCACCCTGTTCAGTGGCCGCCCCTCGGCCTTCAGGGTGGCCTATCGGTACCTGCCGGGGGCGGAATACCTGGACGGTTCCGGAAATCCTTTACCTGGAGGAGACCAGGCAGACTTGTACATCCTGCTGGAGCGCAGGGAAGGCGATCAGGTAGCCCGTGTGGGTACGGCCTGGTACCGGAGCGGCGATACCGTGGCAGACTGGCAGACCCTGGAGGTCCCGGTCAAATACGGACCGCTTTCCTCATCGGACCCTGAATTTGAGTATGCCAATATCCGACCCGGGGAAACCTGGGCAGACCCGGATGCCCGGCCCACCCATATCACTGTAGTTTTCTCCTCAAGCGCCCTGGGCGATTTCTTTACCGGGGCCATTGGGAGTGAGCTTTGGGTGAATGATTTTGAGTTGGTGTATTAGAGCCATCCCATAAGGTTACCATCCGAATGGCCGCGCCTGCTATTCCTTTTCCGGGGAATATCCCGACAGAAAACGGACCGCGAACATCCGGGAAAACTGCAATGCAACCCATGTTACAAACCCTTCTCCTCAGGATGCCTACCTTTACACCCTAAATAAAAATGTTATGCCCACTGTAAAACTTACAGCCCAGAAATTCAAGGAGGAGATCTTTGATTATACCACAGAAAAGGAATGGAATTTTAAAGGGGAAAAACCCGCCATTATCGACTTTTATGCAGACTGGTGCGGCCCTTGCAAAATGGTAGCCCCTATCCTGGAGGAACTCTCCGACGAAAACCCGGAGATTGTCATCTACAAGGTAGATACCGAAGTGGAGCAGGAGCTGGCGGCCATCTTCCAGATCCGGAGCATCCCGAGCATCCTGTTTATCCCAAAGGAGAAACAGCCTATGATGCAGGCCGGGGCCCTGCCCAAGCACGTCCTGCAGGATGTCATCGACAAGGAATTGCTTACGTCGGTTTCCTAAGCTGCCGTTCCTGAATCGTATGTGCCGGCCCCTCAGGGGGGCCGGTTTTTTTATTTCCAAAAGTGGCTTCTCCGGATGGAAAATCCAGCCACGCGCATGGGCACACAACGGCAGATTATTCCGTACATTTAAGGAGACGAAAACCAACACATACGATGAAAAAAGTACTCTTGTTGCTGGCCTTGAGCGCCGTGTTCCTTTTCGATGGGACATCTCTCAATGCACAGCGTCGAAAAAGCAATGCCCCTGCCAAGGGCCCCGAACTGCCACTGCAAGCCTTTACATTCCGCAACATTGGCCCGGCCTTCCTGTCGGGACGAATTGCGGATATCGCCATTGACCCGGAAAACGAAAGTGTCTGGTATGTGGCGGTGGGTTCCGGCGGGGTTTGGAAAACCGAAAATGCCGGTACCACCTGGATGCCCCTGTTCGACCAGCAGGGGTCCTACTCCACGGGGTGCATTACCCTGGACCCGCAGAATTCCGCAACGGTCTGGGTAGGCTCCGGCGAAGATGTGGGCGGGCGCCACGTGGCCTACGGGGATGGGGTTTACCGGTCCAAAGATGGCGGGAAATCCTGGGAGAATCTTGGCCTGAAAGAAACCGAACACATTGCCCGGATTATTGTTCACCCGGATAACAGCGACGTGGTCTGGGTGGCTGCGCAGGGTCCGCTTTGGAAAAAAGGCGGCCAGCGCGGGGTGTACAAAACCACCGATGGCGGGGCAACCTGGACCCAGGTCCTGGGCAACGATGCCTGGACGGGGGCAACCGACCTTATTATAGACCCGCGGGACCCTCAGGTTCTGTACGCCGCTACCTGGGACCGCCACCGAACCGTAGCTGCCCTTATGGGCGGGGGCCCGGGGACCGGGATCCATAAATCCACCGACGGGGGGGAGACCTGGGAGGAACTCACCAGCGGCCTGCCCAAATCGAACATGGGGAAAATAGGCCTGGCTATCTCGCCCCAGCAACCCGATGTGCTCTATGCCGCCATAGAACTGGACCGTAAAACCGGTGCCGTGTACCGCTCTGCAGACCGGGGGGCCTCCTGGAAAAAGATGTCCAATACGGTTTCCGGGGGTACCGGGCCGCACTATTACCAGGAGCTCTATGCCAGCCCGCATAAGTTCGACCGGCTGTACCTGATGAATGTACGCGTACTTACCTCGGAGGACGGGGGCAAGACCTTCGTCCAGCTCAAGGAGGAGGAAAAGCACTCCGACAACCACGCCATGGCCTTCAAGAAGGACGACCCCAATTACCTGATGATTGGCACCGATGCGGGCATCTACGAGAGTTTCGACCTGGCCGAAAACTGGAGGTACCATAAAAACCTGCCCCTGACCCAGTTTTACAAGGTAGCGGTGAACAACGCCGAGCCCTTCTACCATGTCTTTGGGGGGACGCAGGACAACGGTTCCGCAGGCGGGCCATCGGCTACCGACGAGCGGGAGGGGATTGCCAACAAACACTGGTATAAGACCCTTTTTGCAGACGGCCACCAGTCTGCCACCGACCCCCAGTACAACGACATTATCTATGCCGAGACTCAACAGGGCGGGCTGCACCGCGTGGACCTGAGCACGGGGGAACAGGTGTTTATCCAGCCCCAGGCGGGCAAGGGGGACCCGCACGAGCGTTTTAACTGGGATGCCCCCATCCTGGTATCGCCCCACGACCCGGCCCGGCTCTATTTTGCCTCCTACCGCGTTTGGAAATCCGAGAACCGGGGCGACAGCTGGACTCCTATTTCCGGCGACCTTACCCGCAGCGAGGAGCGCATCGAACTGCCGATTATGGGCCGCCAGCAGTCCTGGGACAATGCCTGGGATGTAGGGGCCATGTCCAATTACAACACCATTACCTCCCTGAGCGAATCCCCGGTGCAGGAGGGGTTGCTCTACGCGGGCACGGACGATGGCTTTATTGCCGTGAGCAGTGACGGGGGCGACAACTGGAACCGGATACCGGTGACGCGCCTGGGCCTTCCGGCCCGGAGCTTTGTGAATGACATCAAAGCGGACCTCCACGACGTGAATACGGTCTACGCAGTGCTGGATAACCACAAGGAAGGGGATTTCCGGCCCTTCCTGTACAAGAGTACAGACCGGGGGCAGACCTGGACCTCACTTTCCTCCGGCCTTCCGGAGCGCACCCTCTTATGGCGTATTGTGCAGGACCACGTAAATAAAAACCTGCTGTTCCTGGCCACCGAATTTGGGGTATACACTTCCTTAGACGGTGGGTCCAACTGGCAGAAATTGCCCGGCACCCCCAGTATGGGCTTCCGCGACCTGGCCATCCAGAAGCGGGAGAACGACCTGGTGGCGGCCTCCTTCGGACGCGGGTTCTTTATCCTGGACGACTACAGCGCCCTGCGCCAGCTTACCCCGGCAACCTTACAGGAAAAGGGAAAACTCTTTGCCCCCAGGACCGCCAAATGGTATGTGCCCCGCAGCAACCTCGGGAATACCGGGGCAGACTTTTACCTGGCCAAAAACCCGGAGTTCGGCGCGGTATTCACCTATTATCTTTCCGACGACTACACCACCGCCAAAGAACGCCGTCAAAAGGCCGAAAAAGAAGCGGATAAGACCGGGGCGGATATTCCGTTCCCCGGATATGAGGGTATCGACAAAGAGAACAGCGAGCAGGAAGCCCGCGTCTGGATTACCATCCGGGATGCCAGTGGCAACGTGATCCGCAACCTGAGCGAGAAGGCCTCCAAGGGGACCCATCGCCTGGCCTGGGACCTGCGCCATGCCAGCACGGGGGCCATAGATCCGGAACTCAGCGGCGGCGGCGGCTGGTTCAGCCGTGGCCCGATGGCAACCCCGGGGACCTATACGGCCTCCATGTCCCTGCAAAAGGACGGACAGGTAACACCCATGGGAGAAGCTGTAAGCTTCCAGGTGAAGCCCATCCGGGAAGGCGTGTTAAAGGGTATGGATTATGACAGCTATAATGCCTATCGCGGGGAGCTTACCCAGGTTCAGGACCAACTGGAGCGGATGCGCGACCAGTTTGAACAGGCCGAAACGGCTTTGAAGGGCTTTAAGCAAGCCCTGGCCCGGACACCTGCGGCCCCCGCCGGATTGGCTTCCGACCTTTTCGCACTGGAAGAAGCAGTGCGTGCGCTGAAAATCAAGGCCGAGGGCAGCCCCGCCCGGGAAGAGATCGGGGAGCGCAACCCCCCGTCCATCCAATCCCATTTTTCAACGGCCTTCCGCGGGATGACTACCACCTATGGGCCTACGCCCCTGCACAGACGCAGCCTGGGGATAGCCCGGGAGATGCTAGCGGAAATGCAGCCGGAACTCAGCCGGATTACCGGGCAGATGATCCCGGCCCTGTCCAAAAAGCTAAAGGACGCTGGTGCCCCCTACATCAAAGGGCAGGACTAAGCTAAAGAAGTGTAATACCACTAAGCCCCACGGGACTCTGTTCCGCGGGGCTTATTTTTTTGATGCGTCTGGGTTATTCTTTTCCGGCCGGTTTGCGCAGGACCTGCCCCGCGCGAAGGTCCATAAACCTTCCCTGGTCGATGGCCACCTGCCCGTTTACCAGGACATAGGGGATGCCTTCCGGATATTGGTGGGGCGCCTCAAAGGTCGCGAGGTCCTTAACGGTAGCAGGGTCAAAAACCGTAATGTCGGCTTTCATCCCGGGTTTCAACAGGCCCCGGTCCGCAAGGTTCAGGGTCCGGGCTGGCAGGGCGGTCATTTTATAGATGGCCTCTTCCAGGGAGAGCAGCTTTATGTCCCGCACATAGTGGCCCAGGACCCTGGGGAAGGTGCCGTACCATCTGGGGTGCGGATGACCTTCTCCCGGCCAAACCAGCCGGCCGTCCGAGGCGATCATGGTTAAGGGGTGCTGCATGATGCGCTGCACGTCGGACTCGTCCATGGCAAAAAATACGCACGAGGCTCCACCGTTTGCCTGGGCTTCCGAAACCAGGAAGGCGCCGTTTTCAGGGGTGGGATCCAACCCGCGCTGCCGGCACCAATAGGCCAATGTTTTGCCCTCGAGCTCCGGCATCCAACTGACTTTGGCAAACTGGATGCGCTCCAGGTCTTCCCCGCCCCGGTCGTTGAGGATGTTAAAGACGATCCCCCTTTGGATGCTGTCCCGGGTTATGGGGTCATCCAGGCGCTGCAGGAAGGCCTCTTGTCCTCCTGCCCGGGCCCAGGCCGGAATCAGTACTGAAATCCCGGTATAACTCGCATTGTAAGGGTACTGGTCTATGCGTACATCCAGCCCTTCTTCCACTGCCGCATCGACCATGGCCAGGGTCTGGGCGCTCTTTCCCCACATGGGCTTCCCGATAACCTTATGGTGGGTCAGGACCACGCGGATTCCGGCTTCCCTGGAAATGCGGATAGCTTCTTCCACCGAATGGAAAATGTCCAGGCCTTCCTCCCGCAGGTGGGAGGTATAGATGCCTCCTGCCTGGGCAGCAACCGCTGAGAGGGCCACCACTTCTTCCGTTGCGGAGAAACTCCCGGGGAGGTATTTCAGCCCTGTTGAGATCCCGAAGGCGCCCTCTTGCATGGCCTGGGCTACATGGGTTTTCATTTGCTCCAGTTCGCCGGCGGTCGGGGCGCGGTTTTCCAGCTCCATAATGTTGCGGCGAACCGTATTGTGGCCAATCAGGTAGGCCACATTCATCCCAACCCCAAGTTGTTCAAGGCTGTCCAGAAATGACCCGAAAGGCCAGGGACTGGTGCCGTCCGGACCCCCCAGGCTGGTGGTAACCCCCTGCCGAAGGTGGCTTTGGCAATCCGAATGCGATAGAATGGGATCCAGGTGGACGTGCAGGTCGATAAAACCCGGGGCAACCGCAAGGCCGGTTACATCGATGGTCCGCTCTGCGGCCTTCCCCTGCAGGTCACCAATGGCAGCAAGCGTATCGGCCCGGATTCCGATGTCGGCTACCACGGGAGCTCCCCCGCTGCCGTCATAGATAGTACCTCCTTTCAGGATAAGGTCGTATGGGGCTTCTCCTGCACATCCGGTCAGGAGCAGCACCAGAAAAAGGAAGACAGGAATCCGGCGCCATGCCGGTTTGGTACTGCCAGGTTGCGAGCCCGGATCAGCCGTTGTGCGACCCATCACAAAACGGGGCATCCCCGGTTTTGCCGCAGTTGCACAGCGAGAACCGGTTGCGGGTGGGGATTTCATTCCCGTCTGCATCCAGGAGCTGGATTTCTTTGGCGTTTAATACGGTAACCTTTCCGGTTTTGGAGATTTGGATAGTGGGTTTTGTGTTTTCCATCTGATTTGTGCATTACCCCCTAAAGGTACAACCCCGGAGGGTTTCCGTCAAAGGGCAGGGTGATGGAAATGAAAATGCGATTGGGGTTTAAACCTTTTGTGCCCGGCAGACTCTAATTACCTGTTGTCCGAGGACCTCATACAGAAACACAAACCCTTTATAACCCATATCCCATGAACCGTAACATCAGCAATCAATTCCGCGTCTTCCACCGCTATCTCGGCTTTTTCCTGGCCGGGATTATGGCCGTATACGCCATTAGCGGCATCGTCCTAACCTTCCGCAACACCGATTACATGAAAAGCGAGGTGGCGGTGAGCCGGACCCTGGAGCCAGGCCTGGAAGGCGATGCCCTGGGGGCTGCTCTCAGGAAGCGTGGGTTTAAGGCCGATAGGACCGAAGGTGATATGGTCTACTTTGACGGGGGCAGTTACAACAAGGCAACGGGAGCAGCCGAGTATACTGAATTGCGCCTCCCGCTGGTGCTCGAGAAGATGAACAACCTGCATAAGATGCATTCGGGTAACCCTTTATTCTGGCTCGGAATCTTTTTTGGCGTGGCCCTGCTGTTCTTTTCGGTTTCGGCCTTCTTTATGTTTATGCCCGGGGCGCCGGTCTATAAAAAAGGGCTGTATTTTGCGGCCGCCGGCTTCCTGCTTACAGTTGTCCTGCTCTTTGTTTAGTCCCTTCCCGCATAGGGCTTACTACCGGATTATGCCCTGGCAGGAGGGCTCAAGGTCCCGTTATACAGAGAAGGGAGGGGAAGCCTTTGGTCCAATTCCGTACCTTTAGGGGAAACCCTCCAGATGAAACAGACGATTCTGGCAGTACTTGGGTGCTGCCTGTTGGCGACGGCCTGTCGCCAGCAACCCCTTTCCTCCGGGGAACATGCCCTAGCCGGGGTCTCCGAGCCCGTAGAAGTCTACCGGGACCCGTATGGAATCAACCATATTTATGCGCAGAACGAACACGATCTGTTCTTTGCCCAGGGATACCTGGCGGCCAAAGACCGGTTGTTCCAGTTTGAAATCTGGCGCCGCCAGGCCACCGGTACCGTTGCGGAAATCCTCGGGGAACGGGCGTTGAAACGGGATATCGGCACCCGGCTTTTCCAATACCGGGGAGACCTGGATGCTGACCTGAACCAGTACCACGACCGGGGCTCGGAAATTATCCGCGCCTATACCGACGGGGTTAACGCCTACATTGCCGAGGCCCGGGAAAAACCGGAGCAACTCCCCCTGGAATTCCGCGCCCTGGGAATCCTGCCCGAACCCTGGACCCCGGATGTGGTGATTTCGCGCCACCAGGGCCTTTTGGGCAACAGCCAGGAAGAACTCGCCATTGGGCGTGCTGTGGCTGCCATCGGGGCAGATTCCGTTAAGGCCTTGCTTTGGTTCCACCCCAGGGAACCCGATCTGACCCTTCATGGGGGGGTCGATGCCGAGGGCTTGTCTGAAGACATTCTGGAGTTGTATAACGCCTACCGCAAATCCGTGGTTTTCCAGGCAAATGACCTCTTGCCCGAGTACCGTAGCCAGGCGGCGGCCCTTAGCTTTCCTGCTCCCAATAACAACCCTCCTGACAGCCTGGGGATAGGCAGCAACAACTGGGTGGTGCGGGGCGAGAAAATGGCCAATGGGAAACCCCTGATGGCCAACGATCCCCACCGCAGTATCCGGGTGCCGTCCCTTCGGTATATGGTGCACCTGTCGGCCCCGGGCTGGGATGTCATAGGTGGGGGAGAACCCGAGATTCCGGGGGTGTCCATCGGGCACAACCCATACGGCGCCTGGGGCCTTACCGTTTTCGAGACCGATGGGGAGGATTTGCTGGTGTATGAAACCGACCCGGAAAACCCGAATCGCTACCGCTACCAGGATGCCTGGGAGGAGATGGAGGTCATCCGGGAAGAAATACCTGTTAAGGGCCAGGACCCGGTGTCGGTAGCCCTGCGCTATACCCGCCACGGTCCTGTACTTTTTCAGGATACCCTGCGCCACCGGGCCTATGCCATGCGGTGTGCCTGGATGGAACCTGGGGGTGCGCCCTACCTGGCGTCCCTGCGCATGGACCAGGCACAGAACTGGGAGGAATTCCGGGAAGCGTGCCGCTACAGCAACATCCCGGGGGAGAATATGGTTTGGGCAGGCGTCGATGGGGCTATCGGGTGGCAGGCCGTTGGGATAGCGCCTGTACGTAAAGGTTTTTCCGGACTGGTGCCCGTGCCAGGAGACGGACGGTTTGAGTGGGACGGCTACCTTCCCATTAAACAAAAACCCTCCGCCTATAATCCTGAATCGGGCTATATAGAAACTGCCAACCAGAATGTTACCCCGGCTTCCTACGACCGTTGGGATGCCATTGGCTATACCTGGTCCGATTCGTTCCGGGGCAGGCGGATCGAGGAGGTACTGGAGCAAAAAGACCTGCTTACCCTGGAGGAGATGAAGGCCCTCCAGAACGACTACCTGTCCCTCCCGGCCCGGACCCTGGTGCCCTACCTGGAGGCCTTACAGTTGCCGCCTGCTGCAGACAGCCTCCGAAGGCGCCTTAGCGGGTGGGATTACCGCCTGGACCCGGATGCAGTGGCTGCGGGCATTTATGTGGCCTGGGAAAATGCCATCAGGGAGCTAGCCCACGAGCGGTTTGTACCGGCCCGCGCCAAGGCTTATATACAGACCCTTCAGCTGGAGCGTATCCTGCAGTGGGTAGCGTCCCCGGAACCCCATTTTGGCAGTACGGCTGCTCGGGATGCCTTCCTGCAGGAAGCCTTCCTCCGCGCAGAGAGTTTCCTGAAAAAACAGTTGGGCCCGGATCCGTCCAAGTGGGCCTATGGCCAACCCGATATGAAGCATATCACTATAAGGCACCCGCTTAGCCGCTCCCTGGTTGCCGATTCGGCCCAGGGCCTCGATTTCGGCCCCGTATCCCGGGGTGGAAATGGGTTTACCCCGGGTTCCACCGGGAACAACCTGAACCAGAGCAGCGGGGCTACCTTCCGGGTTATTGTCCCGGTAGGAGAATGGGACAAAGCCCTGGGGATTAACAGCCCCGGACAATCGGGGAACCCGGAAAGCCCATACTATGGGAACCTGTTCGAAACCTGGGCGTCAGATGGGTATTTCCCCCTCTACTATTCCCGCGATTCCGTCCAGCGGCATGCCGATGCCCGTTTGGTCCTGACACCGGCTAGGTAGCAATAGGCTACCCTAGGTTGCTTTATTCCGGTGCCACCAGGTTAAACGCCCCCCGGAACAGGACTTCAGTATCCGCACCCAACGCGGGGCTGCTAACCGGGATGTACCCGCCCCGGGGAGTACCGGTTTCAACAGCAGCCTGGCGGAAGAGGTAGCCTGTATCCGTACGCTCCTGCAGGAGTAGTATATAGGACTTCCCCTGTTGGGTGACCACCGCAGATTCGGGTACGGCCCACTGGGGTGCTTCCGCGGTTTCTACCCCTACTTCAATAGAAGCGCGTACGTACATACCCACCAGGAAACCGGAATGCGCTTCCTCCTCCAGATGGGCGTGGACTTTTACTGTGCGGTCCTCATCGATGGCGGCCCCGATCAGGTGGACATGTGCCGCATAGGTATTCTCGGAGTATTCCGGCAGGCGAAACCGTATCTCCTGGCCAACCTTTAGTTTTGAAATGTCTTTTTCGTAGACATTGAGTTCCAGGTGCAGGTGGTCGTTATTGACAATTTCGGCAATTTCCGTTGCCGGGGAAACAAAGACTCCCTTACGCACATTGACCCGTGTGAGGGATCCTGCTATGGGGGCGTAAACCGGGCTTTCCGAAGTAAGCTCCCCCGCTTCCACCCGGCCTGCCGGGATGTTGAGCAATTCCAGCTGTTTTTTAAGGCTGTTCTGTTGGGCCAGGGTAGTCCGGTATTGACTCTCGGCTTGCAGATATAC
The DNA here is from genome assembly GCF_002198115.1 of Robiginitalea sediminis. GTDB lineage: Bacteria > Bacteroidota > Bacteroidia > Flavobacteriales > Flavobacteriaceae > Robiginitalea > Robiginitalea sediminis. The sequence goes on from NZ_NGNR01000001.1 coordinate 838,720, forward strand.
TTTTTCCGAGGTGATGTTTTCGGAAAACATGGTTTTCTGCCGCTCGTATTCGGCCTTGAGGTAGGGCAATTGTTCCCAGGCTTCCAGGTACTGTTGCTGCAACTTCAGGAACTCCGGGCTTTCCAGGGAAACAATGCGCTGCCCTTTGCGTACCTGGTCGCCAACCAGCAAGGAGATATCTTTTACAAAGCCGCCGTTCAATGCGCTTACCACTGCCCGGTTCTCCGGGGGTACGTCTATGATCCCGCTTACTTCGAGGGTTTGAGGGAAGGCCTTTTGTTCCGGTTTCCCGAGGACCATACTATTGGCTTCGAACTGATTGTGAGCTATGGAGATCAGTCCTTCCTGCCCGGTAGGTTCCGACGGTTCAGAAGGGTTCTGCTGGGCTTCCCTGCACCCGGGGAAGGCCAGGAAGACCAGGGCTGGGATAAGGAAGAAGCGAAAGGAGGTGCGTTTCATGTTAATACGTAATAAAATTAATGTTCAGGACACTCTGGTTATAAGCGTGGAGTTGGTCCAGGTATGCCAGCCGGATTTCGTATCCGTTCTCCAGGGACTGTATGTATTGGAAATAGTCGATTTCCCCATTTTGGAAACTCATTTCTGCGGCGCGCAGAATGGCTTCCGCCAGGGCGTTGCCTTCGTTTTCGTAATAGGCCAAGGCCTCCTGCTGCCGTTCCAGCTCCACCTGTAGCTGTGCCAGTCGTGAACGCAATTGCAGGGCATAGTCGTTGCGCTCTTCGGACAGGGCCTGCACAGTTAAGCGGGCCGTCCGGATCCTCGAGGCCTGGGCCCCGAAAAGCAAGGGGATTTTCAGGCCGAAACTAAAGCCCTCCAGGTTGCCTTCTATGGCGGAGTTGGTTCCATAGAAGTACTCGGCGCTGAGGTCTGGCAAAAGGCTGTTGACCTCTGCGCTTCGTGCCGCCTGGCTTGCGCCGATTCGGCTATCGTACAGGCGCATTTCAGGCGTGGAGGCCAGTTCGGGGGGCATTGGGGTAAACCGAACAGGGTCTGCCGGGGTAAGCTGCAGTGCGCTGTCTGCCTGTATCAGGTGTTGCAGCCGGGTTTCCAGCTGGGAAACCAGTGTGATTGAGGCTTCGAGCTGCAGGCGTACCTGGCGTTGTTTGGAACGCGCGGTGACCTTCTCCAGGTAGTTGGTTGCCCCGAGATCGAAGCGGCGGTCTGCCGCATTTGCAAATTGTATGTACAAGCTATCCAGGCGTTTATAAATGAGCGTTTTGGCCGAGGCAGTCAGATAGGAACTGTACGCGAGGCTCACCTGGTAATGCAATTCCCGGCGCTGGGCATCGTATTGGCTTTTGGCCCCTTCTGCCTGATAGCGGAGGTTCCGCCTGCGGGCCGCATAGACTGTGGGGAAGGCAATTTCCTGTCGGACCCCGTACACATCCAACGGAAGGTCTGCGGCCAGGTTATTCTGGTCCCGTCCAAAAAACAACTCGGTTTTGCCAAAATCCAATGCGGTTCCCTTGAAGGCCTCAGCGGTTTCCCACCGGAGGCGGGCGGCCTCCAGGCCGGTATTATTCTGGTCTGCCAGTTCCAGCAACTGCTCCAGCCCCTGAGGTTGCTGGGCTCCTGCACCGAAGGTTCCCCCAAGGAGCAGCAGCAGGGTAAGGGCTTGTGTTCTCCGTTTTTTCAACAATTGTTTGTGGTGCCCGCCTCCTGTACCGAACAAGGTGTAGAGCACCGGCAGGACCACCAGGGTAAGCAGGGTAGCGCTTACCAGCCCGCCGATGACCACAGTGGCCAGGGGTCGCTGCACCTCTGCCCCGGCACTCGATGAAATGGCCATGGGCAGGAAACCCAGTGCTGCCGCCGCGGCCGTGAGGAGGACGGCACGAAGGCGGTCCGAGGCTCCCTGAAGGACCAGGGCATCAAGGTCTTTTTGGCCTTCTTTACGGAGTTCCTTAAAATGCTCTACCATGACGATCCCGTTGAGCACGGCAATCCCGAAAAGGGCGATAAAACCAACCCCTGCCGAGATGGAAAACGGCATCCCCCGCACCCAGAGCATGAGGACACCTCCAACGGCAGCCAGGGGGATGGCCGAGAAAACCATAAGGGCTTCCCGCAAGGACCCAAAGGCAAAATACAGCAGCACAAATATGAGCATCAGGGCTATGGGGACGGCGATTTTAAGACGCTCCTTGGCGCTCTGTAAGTTCTCGAACTGCCCGCCATAGGTCACGGTATACCCGGGAGGGAAATTTACTTGTTCCCCGATCAGCCTTTGGATATCATCTACCACCGATTGCAGGTCCCGGTCGCGCACATTGATGCCTACCACGATCCGCCTCCGGGTATCGTCCCGGGAAATCTTGGCAGCGCCCTCCTGGTAGGTCACCTCCGCAACTTCCCCCAGCGGGACCTTGCCACCACCGGGTAAATCGAGGTAGAGCTGACGCAGGTCTTCCAGACGGGTGCGCTGGCTCTGGTCCAGGCGGATGGCCAGGTCAAAGCGCCGTTCCCCCTCAAAAACCTGCCCTACCGTGCGCCCTGCATAGGCCAGGGAAATCATGTCGTTGATGTCCTGGATGTGCAGGCCGTAGCGCGCAATCCGGGTGCGGTTATAAGCTACATTCACCTGGGGCAGGCCCTCTACCTTTTCGACAGTGATGTCCGCAGCACCCGGCACGTTTTCGGCTAGGGCCCGGATTTCTTCCCCTTTCCGGGCCAGGACGCCCAGGTCCTCCCCGAAAACCTTGATGGCGATATCGGCCCGGACCCCGGTAATGAGCTCATTAAACCGCATCTCTATGGGCTGGGTAAACTCCACTTCCATGCCGGGAATAACTGATAAGGCTTCCTTAAACCGGTTAGCCAGCCCGTCCTTGGTCTGGGCTGAAACCCATTCGGACCGGGGCTTCAGGGTAATGATCACGTCGCTCTCCTCCATACTCATAGGGTCTGTGGGGACTTCTGCAGCCCCAATCCGCGTCACTACCTGGTCTACTTCCGGGAAGCTCTCGATCAGGATCCGTTCGATCCGGGTAGTGGTTTCAATGGTCTCTGCCAGGCTGGTACCCGTTTTCAGGACCGGTTGTATCACAAAATCCCCCTCGTCCAGGGTGGGGATGAATTCCCCTCCCATCCGGGAAAACAGGAAAACAGCCCCCAGCAGGAACGCCGCGGCCAGCCCCAGGACGGTCCGTTTATGGCCCAGGGCCCAGGTAATGGTAGGCCGGTACAGCGCGTTGATCCGGCGTACCAGTCGAAGGGCAAAGTTGTTGTCCGGGTTTTTGACGGGCCTAAGAACCATGGAAGCCATTACAGGGACATAGGTAAAGCACAGCACCATGGCTCCCAACAGGGCAAAACTAAAGGCCAGGGCCATGGGGCGGAACATTTTGCCCTCTACCCCCGTCAGGGCCAGGATGGGAATAAAAACAATCAGGATTATGAGCTGGCCGAAGATGGCACTATTCATCATTTTGACCGCGCCCTTCTTGGTGATGTCGTCGCGCATGGCCCTGAACTCGGAAGGGGACAGGTGGTCCTGCCCCTGCATCCTGACCGAAATCTGGTAGGCGATGAATTCCACAATAATCACTGCCCCATCGATGATAATACCGAAATCGATGGCCCCGAGGCTCATCAGGTTGGCGTCTACCCCAAAGAGGTACATCAGGGACAGGCCCATCAGCAGGGAGAGCGGGATCACGGAAGCCACCACCAGGCCCGAGCGCAGGTTGCCCAGTAATAAGACCACCACAAAAATCACGATCAGACACCCCAGCAGCAGGTTTTCCTTTATGGTATCAGTAGTGCGGCTTATCAGTTCGCTCCTGTCCAGGAAGGCGTTGATATAAACCCCTTCCGGAAGGGTTTGGGAAATGGCGGCAACCCGCTCTTGTACCGCCCCGATGACTTCATTGGAGCTCGCCCCTTTGAGCATCATAACCTGCCCCAGGACTTTTTCCCCTTCCCCATTCCCGGTGATGGCCCCGAAACGGGTGGCGCTCCCGAAGCCCACTTCCGCCACATCGCGCACAAACACGGGTAACCCGTCAACGTCCTTTACCACCGTATTGCGGATGTCCTCCAGGTTCCCCACAAGGCCCTCGCCCCGTATAAAGTAGGCCTGGTTCACCTTTTCGATATAGCCGCCCCCGGCCACGCTGTTATTGCGTTCCAGGGCCGTAATCAGGTCGCCCACCGTAACGTCCATGGCGGTTAGGCGGTCTGTGCGGACAGCCACCTCGTATTGCTTCAGGTACCCGCCCCAGGTATTGACTTCCACCACCCCGGGGATACCCGATAGCTGGCGTTTTACGATCCAGTCCTGGATGGTCCTCAGGTCCGTGGTGGTATACCGGTCCTCATACCCGGGTTTCACATCGAGGATATACTGGTAGATTTCCCCCAGGCCGGTGCTGATAGGGCCCATTTTTGGGGTGCCAAACCCTTCAGGGATCTGTTCTTTGGCAGCTTCGATTTTTTCGGCAATCAGCTGCCGGGGCAGGTAGGTGCCCAGGTCGTCCTCAAAAACAATGGTAACCACCGAGAGCCCGAATTTCGAGATGGATCGGATTTCGGTAACCCCTGGCAGGTTGGCCATCTCCAGTTCCACAGGGTAGGTAATAAACCGCTCCATATCCTGGGTGGAGAGGTTGCGGGAGGTGGTAATAACCTGTACCTGGTTGTTGGTCACGTCGGGTACGGCCCCTATGGAGATCCGCGTGAGGGAATACAGGCCAAACAGAACCAACCCCATTGTAAAGAGGAGGATCATGAATTTGTTCCGCAGGCTGAAATGGATAATATGTTGAAGCATAAATGCTGGGTGTCAATAGGTAATACCCCGGAGCCCTGGGTAGGCTGCCGAGTTCAAAAAAAGGCGAGCAAGGAGTAAGGCTACGCCTGTCTGGGTGGCTGAAAGACCCCTGGGGTGAAGGCTGCAGAGCCGGAAAGGAGATAGTGGAAGTTCCGGTCGTTGTTGCGCGTGCTTTCCTGGGAGGTTTGCAGCTCAAGGTCGAGGTGCTTTACCAGGAACACAGGGGATATACATAGTTGCAGGTGTTGCTGGAAGGGTAGCCTTTCGTGTTGTTCGCGCTCCTCCTGGTGGTTCTGGTTGTGGTCTTCTTTCAGGTCACCATAATGTTTGGAAATGAAGGTCACCAGGTTGTCCCCGAATTGTTCCTTGTGGTAACGGGCGTGCTCCAGCAAATCGTCCAATTGCGCCAGGTCCTGAAAACTCAGGTGCAGGCTTTGCAGCAGGAGCAGAGCAGAGAGCACTATGGAACAGGCACGCAGCATAACAAGCTTAAAGGTAATGATTTTGCCTTTAAGTGCGCAGACAACACCTACAGACGATCCTTAGACGTGGAATTCCGCCATGGGTTTAATGCGCTGTTTCCGGATATGGGTGCATTTTGTACCTTTCTGGTGTAACCAACCCTGTATAAAAATGAAAACCCGTTTCCCCCTGATGGCAGCCGTGCTGGTCTTTGCCCTTGCCCTGCCCTCCGGAATCTGCGCCCAACAGGCATATGCCAAATCCAGTATCCGAAAACAAAAAGCCCGGGCTTCGGAGGCTGTGGCCAAGCGCCACAAGCAAACCCAGGTGATGATCGACAAGGTCTTCAGCTTTGCTGAGCTGGGCTTCCATGAAAAGGAATCTTCTGCCTACCTGACCCAAATCCTGGAGGAAGCGGGCTTTGAGGTCACCTACGGTATTTCCGGAATCCCAACGGCCTGGCTGGCCAGGTGGTCCAGGGGCGAAGGCCCGGTGATTGCCCTGGGAAGCGATGTGGATTGCATCCCCAAGGCTTCCCAGTACCCCGGGGTGGCCTACCACAAACCCATCGTGGAGGGGGCGCCCGGCCATGGGGAGGGACATAACTCGGGATTGCCCCTACTGGTAACAGCCGCCTTGTCGGTTCAGGAAATCATGGAAAGCGAGAACATTGGGGGTACCCTGGTGTTGTGGCCGGGTATCGCCGAGGAATTGCTGGGCTCCAAGGCCTGGTTTGTCCGGGATGGGTATTTTGAGGATATAGACATGTGTATTTTCACCCATGTGAGCAGCAACCTGTCGGTTTCCTGGGGGCAGGCCAGGGGAACGGGCCTTATTTCGGTGGAGTACGGTTTTAGTGGGGAAGCGGCCCATTCGGCCGGTGCCCCCTGGCGGGGCCGTAGCGCCCTGGATGCTGCAGAGCTGATGAATATCGGCTGGAACTACAAGCGCGAACACCTGCATCCGCTCAAAAGGTCCCATTCCATCTTCACCGACGCCGGGGACCAGCCCAATGTGGTACCTTCCGAGGCAGCCATCTGGTTTTACCTCAGGGATGTCACCTACGAGGGGATTATGGAAATGTATGAAGACGCCAACCACATTGCAGAGGGGGCCGCGCTGATGACCGATACGCAAATGCACTCCCGCGTGCTGGGGGCTGCCTGGCCGCGGCACTTCAACAAGGTGATTGCCGAAACCATGTACGAGAATATCAAAGCGGTGGGCCTGCCCCAGTGGTCCGATGCCGACCAGCAGCTCGCCCGGGCTGTTCAGAAAGAAGTCGGTTCCCGAGACACCTCCGGCCTGGCTACCGAGCTTTCGGAACTCGGCCTTCCGGTAGAGCAGCCGGTTAGCGGCGGCTCGGATGATATCGGGGATGTGAGCTGGACCGTGCCAACGGTAACCCTGCGTTTCCCGTCCAACATCCCGGGCCTGCAGGGGCACCATTGGTCCAATGCCATTGCCATGGCTACCCCCATTGCCCACAAGGGTGCCACGGCCGGGGCCAAGGTAGTGGCCATGACGGTGCTGGATTTCCTGATGCAACCCCAGCTGGTGGCCCAGGCCAAAGACTACTTCGAGAATGTCCAGAAAAAGGAGACCACCTACCGCCCCATGATCTCGGAATCGGATCCGCCCCCGGTGGAACTCAACACCACCATAATGGAAACCTACCGGCCACAGCTGGAGCCGTTTTATTTTGACGAATCCCGGTACGATACCTATCTGGAGCAGCTGGGGGTGGAATACCCCACGCTGAAGCAGGAATAGGGGATTGCCAGAGTGGTTCTGCTTTAGGAGATAAAAAAGGACTTATCCGAGGGTCAGGGTCATCAGGTAATCGTCCATGATAAAGCCGTCCCCGATGTCCGTAATGGTCCCGGGGCCCTGTTCAAAACCCATTCGCAGATAGGCCCGGATAGACTCGGTATTGTCCTTGTTTACGGTAAGGGCAATATGCGAGCAGCCCCAGGCAGCTGCCCGGGCCCGGACAAAATCCATGGCATGCCTGCCAAGGCCCTTGCCCCGGAATTCCTGGGCCACGTAGATTTTACTCAGGAATAAATGGCCCTCCCGTTTTTCAAAGGCCAGGTAACCCGCGGGCTCTCCATCAGCGCGGACCAGGTAATACCCCATGCCTCCGGCCACCTGCGCTGCAATGGCCGGTACGCTTTGGTATTTTTCCAGCATGTAATCTACCTGGGGTTTCCCGATGATGGGGATGTAGTGTTCCCGCCAGATCCGGTCTGCCAGCCGGGCAATGGTTTGGAAGGCAACATTATCCTGCGCCGGTTCAATCTGAATCATGGTAAAGCTGAAAATGCAACGCCTAAAATACGCATTCGCGGCGGGACGCAGGATTTCGCCCCTTTCAAATATTCCCTACATTTAAGCGAAACAAAAAATGTCTGAACTTATGCGTACTTCCCTTCACCTCTGTTTACTGGCTACTGTTGTTTTAGGGGTAGCCCAAATGACTGCCCAAGGGAACGAACTGCTGGGCCGATGGGACCTGGAAGTCCAGTATGGGGACCGGTGGTTGCCTTCCTGGCTGGAAGTGGAGCAATCCGGAAACAAGGCCCTTGTGGGTCATTTTGTGAGTATGGCAGGAAGTGCCCGCCCCATTTCCGAAGTGCACCTCAAAGACGGCCTGTTTTCCTTTTCGATCCCGCCTCAGTGGATAGGGTCCCAATACATGCACCTCACCGGCACGGTCAATGGGGATGCGGTGGAAGGAAATATCCTGGACCATATGGGGATGTCGCGTGCCTTCCGCGGCGTTCGTGCCCCCCTGCTGATGCACGAGGAGCCTGCTGCTTGGACCGAACCCCGCTCCCTGATCCCGGCCTCTGGCCTCGACGGGTGGACCACTACCCCCGGGAGCCAGACCAACCAGTGGGTGGTGGAGGACGGGATCCTGAAGAGCCCGGCCTCGGGTGCCAACCTTATGACCACCGAGACCTTTATGGACTTTAAGCTTCACATTGAGTTCCGGTATCCGGAGCATTCCAATTCCGGGGTGTACCTGCGCGGCCGTTATGAGGTGCAGGTAGAGGACAGCCAGGGCAAGGAGCCCAATTCCCATTTCCTGGGAGGGGTATATGGTTTCCTCACCCCCAACGAAAATGCGGCCCGGAAGCCTGGGGAATGGCAGGAATACGATATTACCCTGGTAGGCCGGCGGGTAACGGTGGTCGCCAACGGGAAAACCATCATCTACAACCAGATCATCCCCGGTATTACAGGGGGCGCGCTGGACAGTAACGAGGCTTCGCCCGGCCCCATCATGCTGCAGGGCGACCACGGCCCGGTGGAGTACCGGAACATACGGATTGCGGTTCCGCAATAAGAACCGGATACCTAGTCCGGCTTTCGCTCCAGGGTTTCCCCCAGGAACTCCACGGCCCGGACCTGGCCCTGCGGGTCCATAAGGAACTGGGCAAACTGTTTCATACGGTAGCGGTTTTCCGGGGTTGTCCGGAAGGTGTCGTAGTGCCAGTGAGTGGCCTGGAAGCGGGCATATCCATTGAAATCCAGCAGCAGCCCCTCCCCATCCGGGCGCACCTCCAGGGTGCCCAGCATGGGGTGGGTATACCTCCCGGCATAGGCCGTTAATGGCAGGGTAGTACGTGTATCGGGAAGCCTTGCCTCTTGTATCTTTCGATCCTGTTCCTGGGCCTGTATCCGCACCCAGCCATAGAGGTTCTGGATTTCGCTGTTCCAGTCCCGGCTGTCGTCCTGGAAGGCCCACAGGTCCATGGCCTTGTAAAGGATGGCGTGGCGCAGTTCCGCGTGGTCGAGGTTGGCCATGACATACACGGCTGTTTTGGCGTGGTGCATGACCCCTGCGATGGCCACCAGCCCGGTTATACTACCGGTGTGGAAATCGAGTTTCTGCCCCCTGTAGTCGTGCTGGAACCAGCCAAGGCCATAGGTATGCCATTGGGGCGCGGTAAGCTGACGGGTTGGGTAAAAGTCCCGCTCCGGCACAAAGGCGTGGGGTTTGAACAAATAGTCGAAGGTTTGGCGGGACAGGAGTTGTTTGCCTTTGTAGGCACCATTGCTGGTAAGCATCTGCAGGTAGTGTTCCACATCTTCCAGGCAGGTGTAGATCATCCCGGCTGCCCCGATCTGGTCACTTTGGTTGAGGGGCACCGGGTGGATGCTACCATCGAGGTCCTTGTAGTATGGCGTGGCGCAATTCCCGGCGCTCTGTACCTCCCGGGCCATAGCCACGGTGCGGTCCATCTCCAGGGGGGCGAAGATTTCATCCTGGACAAAGCGGGTCCAGTGTTTTCCGGAAACTGCGTGGACAACCTCCCCGGCCACCGCGTACATCAGGTTGTTGTACTGGTAGCCGCCCCTTGTGGGGTAGGCTTTTTCGGCCCGGGCGAAACGGGCCAGGGCCTCGGTTGTGGAAGTGCTGTCTGCAAACCAGATAAGGTCTGCCTGGGAAATACCCAGGTTGTGGGTTAGCAGGTCCTTGATGCGGGCTTCCTCCCTAATGTATGGGTCAGAGAGTTGGAATTCGGGTAAGTGCCGGTACACCTTGTCCTCCCATTGCAGCTGCCCCCGGTCCACCAGGATTCCCAGGGCCATACAGACCACGGCCTTTGTGGTGGAGCCCATATTGAAAAGCGTTTGGCGGTCTACAGCAGCCTCGGATCGCAAGTTACTGACCCCGTACGCATTACTAAAGACCACCTCTCCGTCCTGCACTACTGCAGTGACCATTCCCGGGATTTTCCAGTCTGCCATGCCTTTGCGGACCATGGCATCGAGGGATTCGCCGGGGTTCTGTGCGCGCAGTGCAGGCAGGGCAATCAGCAACAGGTGAAATAAACAAAGAAGGTAGCGGGATCGGGCCATGGCGGGTATTGGTTTTAAGGTTATCCCGTTAAAGTACAAAACCGGGGCGAATTTTGTGGCCCGGGGGTTTTAATTCCGTTGCCAATCTCCTACATTTAGCAGATGATATAAATCCAACCCATGCGTAACTTTTACTTTACCCTCATCCTTTCCGTTTTGGCGATTCCTGTCTGTGCGCAGGACCTGAACACCTATCTGGAACCCGTTAAGTACCGGAATGTAGGACCTTTTCGAGGAGGTCGTTCCACCGGATCTTCTGGTGTTAAGGGGGATCCGCTCACCTATTACATGGGAACAACCGGCGGTGGCCTCTGGAAAACCACAGATGCAGGGCAGTACTGGCGGAATGTCTCCGACGGGTATTTCAAGACCGGTTCTGTGGGGACGGTTTCGGTTTCCGAAAGCCATCCCAACGTGGTCTACGTGGGGATGGGGGAGCACGCCCCGAGGGGGGTGATGACCTCGTATGGGGACGGGGTGTACAAGTCCACAGACGGGGGCAAGACCTGGCAGCACATGGGCCTGGAACTCACCCGGCATATTTCCCGGATCATCATCCATCCGGACAACCCTGATATCGTCTGGGTGGCCGCACAGGGGGCCCTCCATGGCCCGGGCATGGAGCGCGGGGTATATAAGTCCACAGACGGGGGCCATACCTGGAAGCAAACCTTATTTGTGAATGAAAGAACAGGTTGCAGCGACCTTTCGATTGATTACCACAACCCCATGGTGATGTATGCCGCCATGTGGGAGCACCAGCGGAAACCCTGGACGGTGATCAGCGGGGGCAAAGGCAGTGGGTTTTATAAATCTGTAGACGGCGGGGAGACCTGGAGCCCCATAGACAATGGCTTCCCCAAGGAGAAGGGGAAAACGGCCATCGCGGTTTCCCGCGCCAACCCGGACCGCGTTTACGCCCTTCTGGAAAGCGATTCCCAAAAGGAACTCGGTGGGCTTTTCACCTCTTCGGACGGGGGCGCGAACTGGAAGCGCGTAAGCGGGGACCACCGGCTTATCCAGCGGGCCTGGTATTATATAGAGGTTTTCCCGGACCCGGTGGAGGAACATACGGTATATGTACTGAGCGCTTCGGCATATCGCTCCATCGATGGCGGCCGGAACTGGGAGGAGATCCAGACCCACCATGGGGATTACCACGACCTGTGGATTAACCCTGACAACCCCGACAACATGGTTATTTCCGATGACGGGGGGGCTGAAATCACCTTCGACGGGGGGAAGAACTGGTCCCGCCAGGACCAGATGCCCACCGCACAGTTTTACCGCGTGGCCGTAGACAGCCTGTTCCCCTATAATCTCTATGGCGGGCAGCAGGATAATTCTTCGGTGAAGATCTCCAGCATCGGGCTGGGGTCCTCCGGGATCGGGAGGGAGCACTGGGAACCTTCCGCCGGGGGTGAAAGCGCCTTCCTGGCCTTCGACGCCAAGAACCCGGTAAAAGTGATGGGGGGTAGTTACCTCGGCACCGTGGACCTCCTGGATGTGGAGGCCCAGACGAGCACCCAGGTCATGATAGAACCCAACCTGTACCTGGGGCTGCCGGCCCGGGAGATGAAATACCTGTTTAACTGGAATGCGCCCATCATCAAATCCGTGCATGAGCCCAATACCTATTACCACGCCGCCCAGTACCTGTTGCGCACCAGGGACGACGGCCTCACCTGGGAGGTGGCCTCCCCGGACCTGACCGGGAACCAGGACGAAAAGCAGGGCAACGGGGGCGGGCCCTATACCAACGAGGCTGTGGGGGCTGAGAATTATGGCACTATTGCCTACGTCATTGAATCCCCCCACCAACCGGGGGTTATCCTTACCGGGAGCGATGACGGGAAGGTCTACCTTACCCGGAACAACGGGGCGGATTGGGAAGACATCACCCCTAAGGGGATGGGCGAGACCCTGGTGAATGCCATCGAGGTTTCCCCCCACGACCCGGGCACATTTTACCTGGCCGCCACCCGCTACAAATTCAATGACTTTGCCCCCGCACTGTACAAGAGTACCAACTATGGTAAAACCTGGGTCCGCATAGACCAGGGGATTCCCTACGGGGCCTATACCCGGGTGGTCCGTGAGGACCCCGCACGTAAAGACCTGCTCATTGCGGGGACGGAACTGGGGGTTTACCTCTCCTTCGACGGGGGGAAATCCTGGGAACACTTCCGCTCCAACCTGCCTATTGTTCCCATCACAGACCTGCAAATCCGCCACGGCGACCTGATCCTGGCTACCCAGGGGAGGTCCTTCTGGATTTTGGACGATATGGGCCTGATCCGACAGTTCGAAGGCCCGGCAAAAACGGCAAAACTGTACCGCCCGGAAGATGTTGTCTTCCCCAACTGGTACAGCAGCATGAACGGGGCCAACCCCACAGGGTATTCCGATACGGAGGGTGTTAATCCCGCCAGTGGGATGGTGATTTATTATGAATTACCGGAGTTGCCGGAGTCTGCCGAAGTGACCCTTACGATTCGCGATGCAGCCGGGGCCACGGTCAGGACATACAGCTCAAAGCCGGATCCCAGCTACCAGGAATATGAAGGCGCCCCGCCAAGGGAGCGGGTGCTGCCTGCCAAAAAAGGCCTGAACCGATTGGTCTGGGACCTGCGGTACCCCATGCTGCCCGGGGCCCCGGAAGTGTATATCGAAGGGAGTTTCCGGGGCCACAAGGCTGTTCCCGGAACCTATACGGTGGTACTGGAAGCAGGCGGTCAGCCCCTGAGCACCTCTGCTGCCATCCTGCCCAACCCGAGGATTCCGACCACCCCGGAGCAGTTTGCCGACTACCACACTTTTATGGCCTCGGCAGAGGCTGCCTACCGGGATATGACCGAGATCACGAACCGCATGCACGGGATGCACCTTAGGCTCAAGGAGGTGATGAAACACCTGGAAGCCATGGGGCATAAAGCCCAGTTCGAAGAGGCAAAGGAGCTTTCAGGTGCCCTGGAGGCCTGGGATAAGACCATGGTCCAGCGCCTTTCAAAGGCCTATGACGATGTGGAAAATTTTGTGAACGGGTTTACAGCCGAGTACATTACGGCCTTTAACCATGCAGACAGCGGCATTCCCCGCGTGAACCAGGGCACGAAGGAGAAAGTGGCTGCCCTGAACCGACAGTGGGCGGGCTACCGGGCTGAGGCTCTGAAGCTTATCAATGATGCCGTGCCCGCCTTTAATGCATCCCTTCGGGACGTGGGAGTCGGGGCGGTGTATTATCCCGGCCCGGCCCCGGAGTAAAAGCCTGGCTCCCGGAGGCTCAAAGCGGGCGCTTGGTCGATGAAATCGGGTCATTGGCCAAAGCTATTTTCCGGTTCGCGCGAAAAGTGCTTTTTTCACCTTCCGAGAACCGTAAAGCGTGAAAATCCCCGTTGTTTACACCTATCCCATCCTTTTGGGAGCCTTTTTGCTGTTAACCTCCTGTGCCGGGGGGAAACAGGAGGATACCTATGGGGATGCATGGGGCACCGTTGTGGCCTCGGAGCAGTGGGAGACTGCCGCCGCCCAGCCTTCCGCTTCACCCTCCCTTCAGCAGACTACCTATTTTGCGCTCCCGGACCTGGAACAGATAACCGACGAGAACGTGGACCCTGCCTTTATTGAGCGGTACCCGAAACTGGTAAGCCGGGCCTATTTTCGGCTCATCTCAGAGGCCCTCGAGGCAGACCGCCGTATTGCCCGATCCTACCAACAGCTTTACACCGAGGCAGCCAAACCGCAAAACGCTGCCAACCGGATAGTTCAGGAAGACCTCGAAGCAGCGCGTAAACGGTTTTTGGCCCACCGCAGGATGCTGGAGGGCCTGCGCTCCTGGAAGTCCTTTAACCCCTATGGCTCAGACGACTTGGATTTCTTCCTGGAGGAACAGCTGCGGATATCCTATGCCCTCCACCGCAAGGGGGCGGCAGACCGCCGTATTGTGGACCACTTGATGACCGAGCTCGCCGACCTTTTCCACAAGTATGGGGAGGGGAGCACCACCTCGCCCCTTTAAGTCGCCTTTTTGCCTTCTGAAAACCCTTCCTTTTTCGGGCAAGGAAAAGCCCTTTCCAGAATTTTTTGTAAACAACACTTGACATTTGTTAAATATTGTTTACATTTGTCAAACAAACTTTACAAATTTCACCTAAAATCTCGTATATGAAAACAACACAAAATGAATCCAGGATGCGCCGAATGCGCGTGTTGCGGCAACTGTCCCTGTGGACCTTGTTCTGGGTCCTCACGAAAGCCCTGGTAGTCTTCGGGCATAAATCCCTGTGGTCGGGTACGCCATGGATAACCGCGGTGTTCCTGGCACTGAATCTTCTGGTGGGCATCGGGATGGTTTGGACCTATAAACACCTGATGACGCTGATGGACGAATTGGAGCGCAAGATCCAGCTGGAATCTATGGGGATTACCCTGGGCCTGACCCTGGTGGCAGGGATCGGGTATTCCGTTATGGACATCACCAACCTGATCCCCTGGGATGCGGAAATCGGGATCCTGATTTTCTTTACCGGGGCCTGCTACATTATCAGTATGATCGTAAATACGCGCCGCTACTGTTAGGACAGGGCGAAAAACAGACCTAATGAAGAATAACATCCGAGATCTGCGCGCCGAAAAGCAACTCACCCAGGGCGACCTGGCCGAAGCGGTAGGGGTATCCCGGCAGACCATCAACGCCATCGAGAAGGAGAAGTTCGACCCCAGCCTCCCCACGGCTTTCCGGATTGCCCGCTTGTTCGGAAGAACCATAGAAGAGGTGTTCCGTTACGAAGAGGTATAGTGCGCCTTGCGGATTGGCGCTTTGCTCCAAATGTTTACCTTAGTGTTGATCCATACCATAGCCATATGATTTTTCCCCTGTTTTCGGGAATGTTCGCTGCGATCCTGCATGTGATATCCGGTCCGGACCACCTGGCGGCCGTCACCCCCTTTGCCATTGAGAGCAAGCGCAAAGCCTGGAAAATTGGCCTGAACTGGGGGGTGGCGCACCTTACGGGGATGCTCCTGATAGGCCTGTTATTCATGCTTTTCCGGCAGATGATACCGGTAGAAACCATTTCCCAGTACAGTGAACAATTGGTGGGCCTGGTACTGGTGGTGGTGGGGCTGTGGGCGCTCTACGGGGTGGTGCGCAAAGGGAAACACTCGCATTTGCACATCCACCAGGATGGGGCGCCCTATATGCATAAACACACCCATTCCCACGAGAAATCCCCCGCACACAGCCATACCCATCAGGGAAGGCCGCGCAACAGGGGGTTGGCCACCTTCTCCATCGGCTTTCTGCACGGCCTCGCGGGCATTGCCCACTTCCTGTTATTCCTGCCGGTGCTCGGGTTCGAAACCCGGGCAGAATCCGCGGCGTATATCGGCGGCTTCGGGTTGGGCACCGTCCTGGCCATGACTCTGTTTACCCTGCTGCTGGGGCGCTTGTCTGAACTGGCCAAAAACTGGCATAACCCCATGTTCTTCCGTGGGATTCGCCTTGCCGGCGGGCTTTTTGCCCTGCTAATCGGGGTGTACTGGATGCTGATCAATTAGCAAATACGGGGGAGTTGCTCTCCGAGTAATGGGGTTACGATTCGCGTTCCCCCAATGGTGCTGCGCATGACCACTTTCCCGACGTGCTCTGCGGTCACGTTTCCCACCAGGGCAGCCTGCCTGCCGTTTTTATGGTCCTGGACAAGGGCAAGGGCTTCCGCTGCTATTCCGGGTTCCACAAAGGCGCAGAACACCCCTTCGTTGGCTACGTAAAGGGGGTCGAGCCCTAAAATTTCGCAGGCGGCCGAAACCTGGCTGTCTACCGGAATTTGGGTTTCGTCCAAAAAGATTCCCAACCCGGCGTCCCCGGCAATTTCGGAACAAACGCTGGCCAGCCCCCCACGGGTAGGGTCCCGAAGCAGGTGGACCTTATCCCCGAAGCGGTCCAGCAACGCCAGGATTATCTCGTGCAGGGGGGCGGTGTCGCTGCGAATCTCCGATTCGAATTCCAGCCCTTCCCGCTTGGACATAATAGCCATCCCGTGTGCGGCGAGCGGCCCGCTAAGCAGCAGAGAGTCCCCTTCCTTTACCCGTTCCAGACCGATATTTGCCCCAGGGTGGAGCGTGCCAATCCCGGTGGTGTTGATAAAAATCTGGTCCCCTTTGCCTTTTTCCACCACCTTGGTATCCCCGGTTACGATCTGCACACCGGCCGCATCGGCTGCCTTGCGAACCGACTGGACCACCCTGCGGAAGGCCTCCAGGGGCAGCCCTTCTTCCAGGATAAAGCCCAGGCTCAGGTACCGGGGCCGTGCCCCGCACATGGCCACGTCATTGACCGTCCCGTTGATGGCCAGGTCGCCGATATCCCCTCCGGGAAAAAAGATGGGAGAAACCACAAAGCTATCGGTGGAAATAGCCACAGGCCCGGGAATATCCAGAACCGCACCGTCGTGCTTCCGGTCCAGAAGGGGATTGCCAAAATATTCGAATACAATCTGATCCAGCAGTTCGCGGGTCATGATTCCGCCACTTCCGTGGCCCAGTTGGATGGTTTCCGGCAGGGTTGGGTCTTTCATAGCTAATTACTGGTGGGCAAAATGATAGTATGCGGCGCAGGCGCCCTCGGATGACACCATGGGGGCGCCCATTGGCGACCTCGGGGTGCACTCTTTTCCAAAATACGGGCACTCCCGGGGTTTTTTCTGCCCCTTCAGGATAGCCCCGGCCATGCAGGGGTTTTCCCGAGACTCCGAAGGTTGTTGGAGGTCCAGTTTCTGTTCTGCGTCGAAGGCCGCGAATTCCGGTCGCATGGCATACCCGCTGTTTGGGATAGTGCCGATGCCGCGCCATTTGCGGTCTGAGACCCGGAACACCTGTTGGATGACTTGCTGGGCAGCCGTATTTCCTTCTTCCGTAACGGCCCGCGTATACTGGTTTTCCACCCGGTATTCCCCGGCTTCCAGCTGCCGTACGGCGTGGTAAATCCCCTGTACGAGGTCCAGGGGTTCAAAACCCGTTACCACGATGGGGATCTTAAAACGAGCGGCGATGGGGTGGTATTCCCGGTAACCCATGATGGCGCAAACGTGGCCCGCGCCTAAGAAGGCGTCTATCTGGCAGAACGGGTCGTCCAGAATGCCTTCCATGGCCGGGGGGACCAGCACATGGGAAACCAGGATGGAATAATTCTGTAAGCCTTCCTTGCTGGCCTGCAGGACCGAAAGCGCATTGGCCGGAGCGGTAGTTTCAAACCCCACAGCGAAGAAGACGACTTCCCGGCCCGGGTTTTCGCGGGCAATGCGAACGGCTTCCAGGGGGGAGTACAGCACCCGGAGGTCACCTCCGTTGGCCTTGGCCTCAAGCAAACTCATACGGTTGCCGGGCACCCGGATCATATCGCCGAAGGAACACAGGATAACCCCTTTTTCCATTAGGGCTACGGCCTGGTCTATCAGGTCTGCCGGGGTTACGCAAACCGGGCATCCGGGGCCGTGGATCATCTGGATGGTCTCCGGTAGCAATTGCAGGATGCCGTTTCGGACCAGGCTGTGGGTCTGACCACCGCAGATCTCCATGATCTTCCAGGTGCGCGTAGCGGTTTTCCCGATTTGCGCAATAACCTTCTGGGTGGCTTCCAGGTCCCGGTATTCGGTAAGGTGCTTCATCGGTTGCAGTATAAATGGTACATGAGCTGGCCGTAGGCAATATTTTCGTCGTTGGGTGGCAGTTCCCGGTGCAGGATGAGCTGGAACCGCCCTTCGCACAGGCGGCTTAAAGCTTCGACCAAAAAGGCGTTCTGGAAGACGCCCCCGCTGCACCCGATCCGGGAATACCCGCCACGGGTAGCCTTTTCGAAAACTATTCGGGCCAGGGTGTACATAAAGTTACCAATAATCTGGGGGACTTCCACCCCGGCCTGCCTGTCTTTCAGGACCCTTGTGAGCAAACCCCTGGCCGGGATATTTCCTTCTGGTGTCAGACCAGCGTAACAGGTGGCCTTGTCCCAGTCAAAAGCCCTGGCCTGGGCTTCCAGTTTCATTGCAGCTTCCCCTTCGAAGGTATTGTGGTCGCAAAGACCTGTAAGGGAAGCCACGGCATCGAACAGCCGACCCACCGAAGAGGATTTAACCCGGTTTTTGGGCAGGAGCCTTTGGTATACCTGCCATTCTTCCGCACGGAACTTTCGCCTGGTTTCATCCCAGGATAGATCCCCAATGGCCAGGAGCGATAGCCTGGGTTCCCGGGACATTTTATCCCCGGCCAGCCAGTCAAAGTACTCCACGTGACCCTGGCGGGTCATCTTTCCCCTCGAATAGTCGAAAAACTCCCCTCCCCAGATGTGTCCGTCCGTGCCATACCCCGTCCCGTCCCAAACCACTCCAAGGATAGGCTCAGAAGCCTCCAGGAGGTTGTGTTCGCCCAAAAGTGCCGCAAAATGGGCCATGTGGTGCTGGACCAGGTGGCAGGGAACCCCCAATTTTTGGGCCCACTTTTGTCCGTAATGGGTACTGTGGTAACCGGGGTGGGCATCGGCTAGGATGGCCTTGGGGAGGCTGTTGAATATGGAGGTAAAACCAGAGGCTACCCGGGAGAAGCGGTTGTAGACCTCGTAGTTAGTGAGGTTTCCCAGGTATTCGCTGAGGTAGAGGAAGCCATTGGGCAGGTACGCCAGGGTACTCTTCAGGTCTGCCCCCATGGCCAGGAGCCGGGCCCCTTCCGCCCCATCAGGTGCAGCCCCGGCGTTGGGGGCAAACCCCCTGGAGCGACGGAGCATAATACGTTGCCCACCGGGCGTATACCGAACCACCGAATCGTCCTGGGGGTGGAGGATTTCCAGGTCGTGCTCAAAGAAATAGTCCGCCACCCCCCGGAGTTTTTCCCGCGCTTCATCAGGTCTGTGGCAGATAGGGGAACCATGGAGGTTCCCGCTGGTGGCGATTATAGGCTGTGGAAACGTGCTCGAAAGCAATTCCAGAACCCCGCTGTAGGGAAGCATCACCCCAAGCTGGTCGAGCCCGGGGGCCACCTCCTCCAGGCAAACACCCCCGGTATACGTATGAGTTGAGAGCAGGACGATGGGGTGCTCTGGGGACAGGAGTTCGGCCCACTCCCGGGGAGAAGGCGACAGCTCGGCTTCCAGGCGCTCCAGGGACGGATAGAGCAGGGCAAAGG
This sequence comes from Robiginitalea sediminis, assembly GCF_002198115.1. GTDB lineage: Bacteria > Bacteroidota > Bacteroidia > Flavobacteriales > Flavobacteriaceae > Robiginitalea > Robiginitalea sediminis. The sequence goes on from NZ_NGNR01000001.1 coordinate 858,020, forward strand.
GTTTAACCGGTCGCTGTTTTTGCTCCCGAAGGCGCCTGATGGTTGGGGCTTGGGCGGCATCGCAACACAGCAGGAAGCCCGACTGGTTTTCTATGGCCAGGATGGCCCCCGATTCCAGTAGCCTGCCCATTTCCTCGAATACGGCCAGGCCCTGCAGTCCGCAATCGGTTCCATCTGCTTTCCGGAGCCGGAAACCGATACCGCAAGTAGGGCAGCTGTTGGTTTGGGAATGGAAGCGGCGGTGGGTGGGGTTGGTATATTCGGCCAGGCAATCCGGGCATTGTGGAAAAGCCTCCATGCTGGTGTGTTCCCGTTCGAAAGGAAAGGTACGGGTAACCGACCAGCGGGGGCCGCATTTCACGCAGCTGGTAAAAGGATAGGCCCAACGACGGTTTTGTGGGTCCTGCAATTCGGCCGCACACTCCGGGCATAAGGCGAAATCCGGGGTGAGTTGCAGATTCAGCGGGGCACTAGTTTCGGAAGGAACAATCCGGAATGCCTCGCTGTAATGAATCTCAGAAATGGTGTAGTCGTGATGGTGTATCCGTGCCAGGGGAGGGGGCTTGGAGGTAACCTGGGTATAAAATTCCTGTAGTTTCTTTTCCGGCCCGGTGGCCAGGATAAGCACCCCTTCTTCGTTATTGGAAACCGTTCCAAAGAGGCCTAGCCGCGATGCCTCCCGGCAAACAAACGGCCGGAACCCCACCCCTTGCACCCTGCCCTGGAGCACAATGCGGTAGGTGCGGTTCACACAGCCTGTTTTTCGTGGAACAGGTTTTGCGCCAAGGTCAGGATTTGCTCCGAGGCTGTCGGAATGGCGGCCTTTACGGCATCGGAAAGGTCCACCGTCATGGGAGTAATCCCGTCTATGGATACGGTAAGGAGGTACAAGTCCGGCTGGTGTTCCATCAGGTATACCGCCTCGATCATATCCTTAAGCCCCAGGTCGTGGACGCTAAGGGCAGAAGGAAAGTCGCTTGCAAATTTCGGGCGAAGCCATTGGGTGGTCCCCGCAGGTTCGCCATCCATAGTGGCATCCACGAAGATGATGGTGCCATATGCATGGAACCGATCCAGCAGCAGGAACCCGCCCGTACCCCCGTCCAGTAAGTCCACGTACTGTGGCAACGACTGACGCGATAGGGCCTCTATGATGCGGACACCAATCCCCTCATCACCCATCAGGTAATTGCCAACTCCCATGACCAGGATGGCTCCGGACTTGTCTTTTTCAAAGTAATAGGCGTCGCTGCTTACAGCCTCGGGCATGTCGGGTATTCCATCCATAATCTAGCTTGCGGTTTTTGCAGGGGTTTCCTTTTCCTTGTCAGGTTGTAATTCCACGATGTCCTCCTTGTGGATCCGCTCCTCACAAACGAATTTATATCCGCCAAACATGGAAGATACCTCGCCCCGGCCTTCCAGCCAGTCGTGGTAGAACACCAGGTAGACATGGACCAGGGTAAAGAGGATAAACACCCATGTAGCCACATGGTGGATGGTGCGGACCATAAAATCGCCCCCGAACAGCGGGACCACCCAGGCAAATAGCTGGGGCAGCCACCATTCAGAAGAACCCGAATACAGCCCGAAACCGGTAAAGACCTGCACCAGGCCCACTGCAAAGAGTGCCAGGTAGGACAGGGCGGCAACGGAATTGTGCCCAACGCTGATGTTGCGCACGTCTTCCACCTTGTCGTTGCGCAGCAGGATATCCACTTTCAGGACATGGAGGATGTTGCGGCGCATTTTCCGGCTAAAGGGAAGGAACGACTTCCAGTGGGAAAACCGGTTGCCCACAAAGGACCAGTAAACCCGCAGGATCATATTGAAAAAGAACACATAGGCCGCGGCAAAATGGATAAACCGAACGGTCCCGAAAAGGTAAGTCTCCGAGGCTTCCCGGCTCGACATGAGGGCAGGGGGGTCTGCGATGATAAACCCGGTAACTGCCAGGACCGTAATGGAGAGTACGTTAATCCAATGGAAAAAGCGCACCGGGAGTTCCCAGACATAAACGCGTTTATAGTTCTTAGAAGCCATAGTGCCGGGGTTTAGATGTCACAACTGGACAGGTTCTGTACCTGCGAAATATGCCTTCCCTTCTCATCATACAGGTGCACCGCACAGGCAATGCAGGGGTCGAAGGAATGAATGGTTCGGATAATTTCAAGCGGCAGCTCCGGGTCGGCTACCGGGGTGTCCAGTAGCGTGGACTCGTAAGCCGAACGCTGGCCTTTGGGATCCCTCGGGGAGGCATTCCAGGTAGAGGGTACCACCAACTGATAATTGGCGGTTTTTCCTTCCTCTATGCGGATCCAGTGAGCCAGGGAGCCCCGGGGCGCTTCGCTGAACCCTACCCCTTTGGCATCTGCCGGCCAGGTGTCGGGTTCCCACCGCTCGGTATTGGCCATGCGCGTATCCCCATTTTTGATGTTGTTGAGCAGGGTATTGTAGAATTCCATGGTCCAGTTGGCCACCAGCCGTGTTTCCAGGCCTCTGGCCGCAGTCCGGCCCAGGGTGGAGAACAGGGCGTCTACCGGCACATCCAGCTGGGCGAGGGCGCCGTTGACCAGTTCCTGGATTTCCTGGTTGCCCCGTGCATAACCTACCAATAGTCTGGCTAGCGGACCCACTTCCATGGGCTTGCCTTGCCAGCGCGGGGTTTTGATAAAGCTGTAGGGCTGGCTTACGTCCAGGGAGTCGTAGGGAGGTTTGGGTCCGGTATATTTGATGTTGGTCTCCCCGTCCCAGGGGTGTTTCCCGGCTTCGCGCCCCTCGGCGTAGTCCTCATACCAGGAGTTGTTTACGAACTCCTCGATGTCCCCGCCCCGGTGGTCTACATCGTAGACCTTGCTCAGGTCGCGGTCCAGGATAATGCCCTGCGGGAATTTAAAGCTAGATACGTCGGCATAGCCGTTAGTGGGGAAGTCCCCATAGCACATATAGTTTCCAAACCCTTTGCCAATAGCCCCCCAATCCTTATAGAAGGAGGCGATGGCCATCAGGTCGGGCAGGTAGACTTGTTCCACGAATTGTTGCCCCTCTTTCAGCAGGCGACCCACATAGGCCAGGCGTTCGGCATTTATGCCGCCCGGACTTTCGGTATTGATGGCGCATGCCATCCCGCCTACCAGGTAGTTGGGGTGGGGGTTTTTCCCGCCAAAAATGGTGTGAACCTTGACGATTTCCTTCTGCCATTCCAGGGCTTCCAGATAGTGGGCCACGGCCAGCAGGTTTACCGCCGGCGGGAGCTTCATTTGCGGGTGCCCCCAGTAGCCATTGGCAAAAATGCCGAGCTGTCCGCTCTCTACGAACCGGGTGATCCGTTTCTTGATGTCGGAGAAATACCCGGGGGAGCTTTTCGGCCAGGAGGAGATACTCTGCGCCAGGGCGGAGGTTTCCGCCGGGTCGGCCTGGAGGGCATTCACCACATCTACCCAATCCAGGGCGTGGAGGTGGTAGAAGTGGACCACGTGGTCGTGCATATAAAGGGCACCCTCCATGATGTTGCGGACCATTTCCGCATTGGGCGGGATCTGGATGCCCAGGGCGTCCTCAACAGAACGGACCGAGGCCAGGGCATGGACAGTGGTACACACCCCGCAGGCGCGCTGAACAAAGGCCCAAACGTCCCTCGGGTCCCGTCCCTTTACGATATTTTCGAGCCCCCGGACCATTGGGCTCGAGCTATAGGCGTCTGTGATTTTCCCATCTTTGACTTCCACCTCAATGCGGAGGTGGCCTTCTATCCGGGTAATGGGGTCCACTACAATTCTATTGGCCATGGTGGTTTATTTTGCGTTAGCGGGTGTTAGGATTCAAAGCGTTTTTCGTTCTCTTTGCCGAGCTTGATACTTTCCTTGAGTTGCTTGCGTTTGGAAATATTCGCAGCAATGGCGTGGGCGGCCAGACCCCCGGCCAGGGCGCCGGCGGCCACCTTGCCGATGGTATCTGCGGAGGACTCGATACCGAAGCCTGCGAGCCCGGTGAGCCGTTCGTAGAACGGGCCATTATCCCAGAAGTCCTCCTCGCTGCAGCCGATGCAGCCATGTCCGGACTGGATGGGGAAGCTCACCCCGTTGTTCCATTTAATGGTGCCACAGGAATTATAGGTCATCGGGCCGCGGCAGCCTACCTTATAAAGGCAATACCCTTCCTTGGCATTGGCGTCGTCGAAGGTTTCGGCAAACAGGCCTGCATCGTAATATGGCCGGCGGTAGCAGCTGTCGTGCACCCGCTTGGCGTAGAATGCCTTGGGCCGTCCCAGGTTGTCGAGTTCCGGCAGGCGGTCGAAGGTAATCAGGTGGACAATGATCCCCGCCATGACCTCTCCGATGGGCGGGCACCCCGGAACCTTAATGATGGGCTTGTCCTTAATGATTTTGTGGATGGGGGTGGCTTCGGTTGGGTTCGGGTAGGCAGCCTGCACACAACCGTTGGAAGCGCAGCTTCCCCATGCAATAATGGCTTTGGCCCCTTCCGCCGCTTCCAGTAGCAGTTCCTTGGCGGACCGCCCTGCAATACAACAGTAGTTACCGTCGTCCCCCAGCGGGACAGACCCTTCAACACAAAGGATATACTCTCCTTTGTATTTCTCCATGGTGGCGTGTTTGGCTGCTTCGGCCTGGTGGCCGGAGGCTGCCATGAGGGTAAGGGTGTAATCCAGGGAAATTTTGTCCAGGATAATGTCCGAAACAATCGGGTGGTCCGAGCGGATAAAGGATTCGCTGCAGCAGGTGCATTCCTGGTAGTGCTCCCAGATCACGGGGATCCGGAACGTAGTTTCAAGGGATTTTGCCACCTGCCCGATCATGGAAGTCTCCAGACCCATATAGGCTGCAATGTAGGTGGCGAATTTCATGAAATCCCTGCGCGAGTAGCCTTGCCTGATGATGCTCTCGTAATAGGTTTCCTGAGGGGTTCTTTCAAAAGCCATTTGATTACCAGTTGGTTAAAGGATGTCTTGAGGGTGAATTCCTTAAATGTAGGAGTACCTAACTGGGCGAGAAATGATATTTATCAGGTTTTTTGGATGGGGAAACCTGTATTATTGGAAGATATCCCAATTGCTGAAAACCAGGGACATGCACGAACTCTCCATCGCCATGGGCATTGTAAAGATTGCAGAGGACCAGACCCGGAAGGCTGGGGCGAGCCGTGTTGAGGTGATCGAGATGGAAATCGGGGAATTGGCCGGGATCGCCTTCGATTCCCTCGATTTTGTCTGGCCCGTGGCCGTGAAAGATACGGTGCTGGAACAGGCAGAAAAGCGCATAGCCGTCATTCGCGGGGAAGCGCTTTGCATGGATTGCCAAACCCGGTTCGGGTTGCAGCAGCTCTACGAGCCCTGCCCCAAGTGCAGCAGTAACCTCAAGGTTATCGAGAAGGGAAAGGAATTGCGCGTTAAGGCGCTGGAAGTGGTTTAAACCTTAATAAAGTAGTATCATGTGCGGAACATGCGGTTGCGGAAGCGGGGAAGACGGGGTTCGGATTTTGAGCCCGGATTTGGGTAACCATCCCCACCACCATCACGATCACAGTCACGACCATCACCATCACGGGCATGGTCACGACCATCATCACCACGATCACCACCACCATGATCATCATCACCACGACCACGATCATAGCCACCATCACCACGCACATACCCATGCGCACCCCCATGAACATCATGCAACGGATACGGTCCGCAGCCGGGTGGTAGCGGTAGAGCAGGATGTCCTGCGGGAAAACGATGTGATGGCTGCCCGGAACCGGGGCTATTTTGAAGCCCGGAACATCCTGGCGTTAAACCTGGTGAGTTCCCCGGGGTCTGGTAAAACCACCCTCTTAGAGCGAACCCTCCGGGACCTGGGAGAGGAAATGGACTTCTACGTAATTGAGGGCGACCAGCAAACCACCAACGATGCCGAGCGTATTGCAGCCCTGCAGGTGCCGGTCCGTCAAATCAATACCGGCAAAGGGTGCCACCTGGAAAGCGACATGATCTACGAGGCGGTCCGGCAGCTGGATATTGCCAATGACGGGGTGCTGATGATCGAAAACGTGGGCAACCTGGTTTGCCCGTCCATGTTTAACCTGGGCGAACAGGCCCGCGTGGTGATCATTTCGGTTACGGAAGGGGAGGACAAACCCATCAAGTACCCGGACATGTTCCACACCTCCCAGATTTGCCTGATCAACAAAACGGATCTGTTGCCCTACCTGGAATGCGACCTGGAGCGTTTGAAGAACTATGCCCTGCAGGTGAATCCCGACCTGAAATTCTTCGAGGTTTCCGCCCTGAAGGGCGAGGGCATGGAGCAGTGGTACAACTGGCTCAGGAGCCAACGCAACCCTTAGAAACCTTCGGCCATGTGTCTGTCCATTCCCGGTAAACTCATCGAAATCACCTCCGTCCTGGACGATACCTTCCGCCTGGGCCGGGTGTCTTTCGACGGCGTGGTCAAAGAAGTAAACCTGACCCTGGTGCCCGAAGCCCGCGTGGAGGATTACGTCATGGTCCACGTGGGCGCCGCCATTGCCGTGGTCAACGAGGAAGAGGCCAGGAAGACCTTCGAGGTGCTCCGGCAGCTGGGCGAACTAGATGAACTGGAACCGCCTCAACCCCCGGAGGCCTGAGACATGCCATATTTCGAACTCCAACAAGAAAACCCCGTTTTTCCGCCTGCCCATTTTGCAGACCCGGAAGGCCTGTTGGCTGTTGGGGGGCAAATGACGGAAGCGTTGCTGCTTAAGGCCTACCAGGGCGGCATCTTCTACTGGCACCACCCCATGAAGCACGTGCGTTGGTGGAGTCCGGACCCTCGGATCGTACTGTATACAGACGCTGTGGACCTGGAACAAGCAGTCCGCCCATCTCCATGGACCACTACCGGGAACAACGCCCCTGAAGCCCTCTTGCGCCTGTGCCAGGAAAGCCATAACAAGGAAGGGGCAATGTACCCTTCCTGGCTGTCCGAACGCATGTACCGGATTTTTATGTCCCTGCAGGCAAAGGGCCGGCTCTTTACGCGGGAAGTCTGGGACGGGGACATGCTTATTGGCGGTTTTTTCGGCGTGATTTCCGGGAGCATCTGCCATGGGGAGTATGCGGTTGCCACCCGGGAAGGGGTAGACACCCTGGCCATTGCCAGTGCTGCCGGGCAACTGCGCAAAATGGGGGTAACCCTTATGGATATGCATAAAGAAACCGCCCGGGATGCCGGGCTGGAGTACGATACCCTATCGAGACTGGAATTTGTCGGCCGCTGCCGTATGGCAGCTGTATCCGATGCAGCTAACTAATTGGACAAAACCATGGAAACATTTCAGGAAACCATTCAGGCACTGACCCAAAAAGGGCGGTTTTCAGAGGCAGCGTCCTTTTGTCGCGACCTGCTTTTACAGGAACCCCAAACCATAAACCGCGTCCAGGTGGCAACCACCCTGGCCCATTTGCTGGCCTGGGAGGAGGACCGGGAAGCAGCAGAAGCCGTTTACCGGGAACTCCTGGACTCTCTGGCAGAAGGGGAGCGGGCCTACCGGGCATCGACTTGTAACAACCTGGGGGAACTCCTCCGCCCTTCCCGGCCAAAGGAGGCCATCGAATGTTTTGACCAGGCGTTGGCCCTGTATTCCGATTTGGGCAAGGGGAATGACCAGTATCGGATGCACCTTGGAAACACCCTCATGGCGCGGGGCAGTACCTATGAAGCCCTGCAAAAATTCGGTTTTGCCAAAAAGGATTACAAAGCAGCCCTGGAGGTTTACAACGGCCAACCTGGGCAGCAGGCCCAGGAAATGAGGGCCCTGGCCCGCTACCAACTTGGGGGTGTGTATATGGAGGAGTTCAATGCCTTCGATGCACGCGTCCATTACACCCGTGCATGCGAAAGGTACAAGGAGCTGCTGGAAGCCAACCCGGGTTCCGGCAGGGAAAGTTTCCTTCCCATGCTTGCCGCCACCTGGAACAACCTGGCCCTTGCGGAAAGGGACGCTGAGCAATATGAGAGGGCATCGGAATGTTACCGGGAAGCGATAAAATCCTATGGCGAACTAAGTGCGGACCGGCCGGAGGTATTCCTGCCTTACCTGGCCCAGTCCTACTCCGGGATGGGAATTTTGCTTGCAGAAAAATTCCGCCACTTCGAAGAAGCCCTGGACTATAACCAGAAGGCACTCGACATTTATGAGGACCTCAGCGCAAAGCAGCCGGAGCAGTATTCGCACTACAGGGCCACTGCCTGGCACAACGCCGGGGTATACTGGGCCGAATTGCGCAACTGGCAGGCTGCAGAGCAGGCATTCGACCACGCCCTGGAAGCCAGGCGGAAACTGGAGGAGGCGGCTCCCGGAACCTTCACTGCAGACCTTGGCTCTACGGCCATGAACCTGCTCGAACTCTACCGGGAACGTTTGGAAGATCCTGAGCTCAGTGGGTACCGGGAACGGGCAATGGAACTTTCCACTTCCCTGCAAGGCTGGCTTGCTGCCCTGCAGGGAGGTCCGGTAATCCGCAATATGAAGGCAGACCTGGAACTCCTTACGTCCTATTTCTCCAACCTTGATGAATCCGGGATTGCTATCCGCGCCGCCCGCAAGGAACAACAAGCCTTGATGGAGGAGATTGACAGCACCCTTGAGGTAGCTGAAAAAAAAGGCTATCAGGCCCGGATTCTGGATATTTGGCGAGGGGTTCAACAGAACTATACAGCGCACCCCCAGGCAGTTGAAGGCCTTGTCCTGGCCCTGAGCAACATGGCCTGGCTGGAGACTTTATCGGGAAACCCTGAATTGGCCCTCTCCCTACTGGACGAGGCGGCAGCTTTTGAGGTACACCCCCGGGCTGTGCTTTGCAACAGGGCCCATTGCCACCTGCTGATAGGCCAGGCCGACAAAGCCAACACCATGTACCGGGAACTTTGGAACCAGACGCACCCTTCCGGGGAGTCTTACGGGGCCATCATAAACCGGGACCTTTGGAGCCTGCTCCGGCACGGGAGGATTACAGCAGACCAGCTCCCTTCCTCCGACAGTTTCCGGGACCCGGCTTTGCAGGACTAATGTTGCCGGAAAGCATGTATCTTTAGGGAAACCATATCCCTATGAAAATCCAATCGCTTTTATTATTTGGGTGGGCCCTGCTGGTTGTGGCCTGTGCCCAGCCATTGGACCGTCCGGTGACCGAGGCCCCTGTTGATTCCCCGCCTGCCGGCTATAATCCTGAGGCCCGGTTACAGGAGTTGGGTATAGAATTGCCCGAAGCGGCTACCCCTGTGGCCAATTACGTCAATGCCGTACGCGCCGGCAACCTCATTTTCCTTGCGGGGAAGGGACCCAAGCAGGCAGATGGCACCTACATTACCGGGAAGGTGGGCCAGGACCTGACCCAGGAAGAGGGGTACCAGGCCGCCCGGGTTACGGCCATCAATCAATTGGCGGTCCTTAAGGCCGAATTGGGAGACCTCAGCAAAGTAAAACGGATTGTAAAGGTGCTGGGGATGGTCAATGCCACCCCGGAGTTCACCAACCAACCCGAAGTGGTCAACGGGTTTTCCGACCTGATGGTTGAGGTGTTCGGAGAAAACGGGAAACACGCCCGGGCCGCTGTGGGTATGGGCTCCCTACCCCGGAACATTGCCGTGGAGGTGGAATTGGTGGTGGAGGTTTACGAGTAGGCCTGCGTAGCCACTTTAAAGCAATTTGTCACTTAGAGGGACGAAGCCCAGAGAATCCACGGCGTGGCAAGCAGGAAAATGACCGTATTCATTACAGTGATAACGGCACCCTGCCGGTAAATGTCCTCAGAGGGGAGAAAACCGCTTCCCGCAAACAAAACATTCGAACTGGACGCCTGCGGGGTTACCACCGCAAAGTAATTCGTGGCAAAAGACAGCATAAAGGCCATCAGGGCAGCCGGCACCTGGGCATCCACGGCCACCTGCAAAAAGACGGCATACAGCGCCAGCAAATGGGCCGTCTGACTCACAAAGAGGTAATGGATTAGAATATAGAGTACCGTTAGGAGGACATAGACGGTTATCCAGTGGAAGCCCCCGATATAGGATGCGATCTGGCCTCCCAGGGTCTGCATAAAGCCCATATCGTTCAGCGCGGTACTCATCATATACAGGATGGCAAACCAGACATAGGTTTCCAGGGCATCCCCTGCACCCTGGCGGATATCGTCCAAAGTATACACATTGGCCAGGATCAGGACGGATAGCCCGAGGAAGGCGACGATGGCCAGGTTAATGTCCAGGACGGGGGAGAAGGCCCAAAGCAGGATCATCCCGAAAAAAGTGACTCCCATAATCCACTCCTGCCGGCTCATGGGTCCCATCTCGCGAAGCGCTTTCCGGGCCACCTCCGGGGCCTGAGGGGTGTACTTGCTTTCCGGGGGGAACCGCTTATACAGGACCAGGGGGATCAGGATCAGGGCCAGCAGGCAGGGGACCGAGGCCACCAGCAGCCAGTTCCCGAAGTTCATGGTTACCCCGAATTGGGCGGCCAGGCCAGCCCCTACCGGGTTGGCAGCCATACCCGTAAACCAGAGGGCAGAGCTGATGGTATGCCCCGAAATGGCCGTCATCATCAGGTAGGTCCCGGTATTGCGGCGTTTCTCCGGGGTAGGCTCCGACCCGGTATCGAGGGCCAGGGCGTGGGTAATGGGGTAGAGGATCCCCGAACGGGCTGTATTGCTCGGGATGGCAGGCCCCAGCAGGGTGTCGGTCGCCACCACGCAGTACCCCAGGTTTAAGGTGGAATGCCCGAAACGACGGATCAGCAAAAAGGCAATCCGCCTGCCCAATCCGGATTTGATGACCCCTTTGGCCACCAGGAATGCAGCCAGGATGAGCAGGATGAAACTCTCCGAGAACCCCGAGAACGCCGTTTCCGGCGGTAAGACCCGAAGCAGGACCACAGCCACCAGTGCCAGGATGGAGGCGGTAAAAATAGAGAGCCCCTCAATGAGCACCCCGATAATGGCGGTAATGAATATGGCGAAAAGGTGCCAGGCTTCCGGGGACAGGTTCCAGGGTGCCGGCAGGTTCCAGATGAGGATACCAATAATGAGGGTTATGGCCCTTTTGATCCAAAGCGTCTTCCGGGAAGGTTCCAAGGTAGTAAGGTTGATTCCGTTCCAAGGTAGCGAAAATCGGAAGAAGCCTGACCGTGGTCCGGGAAGTGTGCTCGTGGCTCAGTAGGGCTCAGTCTGAAAATACCAAAACACCGGTCTTGCTTCGCAACCCCGGGTTTTATTTCTAGGAAGCCCTTGTTCAGGGCGATGCCGCTAGGAGATACCTTCCCCTGAAGTGCGCTCCGCTCTACTTCAGGGTCGGTGTTCCTAAGGAGGGCTCAGTCTGAAAATACCAAAACACCGGTCTTGCTTCGCAACCCCGGGTTTTATTCCCGTCGGTCTGCTTAGGAAAGCGAGCTTTCCACGCAAACCTTCGGAAATAAAACACCCCGGCAACTGCCGGGGTGTTTTGGTGCTTATTTGTAGCCCCGCTAGGAATCGAACCTAGATCTTGGGTACCGGAAACCCACATACTATCCATTGTACTACGGAGCCGCAAGGGGTGCAAAGATAAAAAGGTTTCTGTGTTTTGGAATAAAAAAGTGTTTTGAGTTTGGAAGGGTACAGACTGAAAATACCCAAACGCCGGTTTTGCTTTGTAACCCCGGGTTTTATTTCTCGTCCTCGCTTAGGGAGGGGTAGGCCAAGAGATAGCTTCCCCTGAAGTGCGCTTCGCACTACTTCAGGGTTGCTGTTCTTGAATGGGGCTCAGTCTGAAAATACCCAAACGACGGTTTTGCTTCGCAACCCCGGGTTTTATTCCCGTCGGTCTGCTTAGGAAAGCTCGCTTTCCACGCAAACCTCCGGAAATAAAACGCCCCGGCAAGTGCCGGGGCGTTTGGGTGCTTATTTGTAGCCCCGCCAAGAATCGAACTTGGATCTAAAGTTTAGGAAACTTCTATTCTATCCATTGAACTACGGGGCCAATCTTTTGGAAGCGGTTCAAAAGGGTTTGCGAATTTATGAATACTTTTTAAAAATGGTTGTCTCTGAATGATTATCCCGATGGGTTAAAGGACTTTTGATCAAATCTGTCGATGAGTTTTTTCTGCATTTCGGGATACTTTTTCAAATTATCAACATATTGCCGGCTTTTCATCCGCTTGATATGTTGTTCTATTTTAAGCCCGATGGTCTTATTTCTAACTTCAAGGATCAGATAGTATTCCCAGGGAATTTTATTTCGGGACTTACCTTGATTGAGGCCTTTATCATTGTGCCACTTAAGTCTTTTCTGGGTATCGCTAGTGCTGCCGATGTAATACGAATCGTCTTTAAGGGACCGTATCATGTAGACGTAGTAAGGCACGTTATTCAGGAAATGAAAGGAAACTTCCCCCGATAGCTATCGGGGCTATCCATTGAACTACGGGGCCAAGCTTTTGGAAGCGGTACAAAAGGGTTTGCGAATTTATGAATACTTTTTAAAAGTGGTTGTCTCTTAATGACTATCCTAATGGGTTAAAGGACTTTTGATCAAATCTGTCGATGAGCTTTTTCTGCATTTCGGGATACTTTTTCAAATTATCAACATATTGCCGGCTTTTCATCCGCTTGATATGTTGTTCTATTTTAAGCCCGATGGTCTTGTTTCTAACTTCAAGGATCAGGTGGTATTCCCAGGGAATTTTGTTTCGGGACTTTCCTTGATTGCGGTCTTTATCATTGTGCCACTTAAGTCTTTTCAGGGTATCGTAAGTGCTGCCGATGTAATAGGAAGCGTCTTTAAAGGATCGTATCACGTAGACGTAGTAAGGCACTTTTCTGAGGAAATGACAGGAAACTTCCCCCGATAGCTATCGGGGCTATCCATTGAACTACGGGGCCGCAGCGGGGTGCGAATTTAAAAATACTTTTCCAAAACTTCCCTAAATTCGTAGGGAAAGCAAGACGTGTGAAGGCAAAGAAAAAGATCAACCTATTTGTGGACGGGGCTATAACCCCGGGGTTTATCGCGGAATCCATCGCGAAACACCAAAGCAAAACAGGCATAGGCGCCCACGATATCTTCCTGGGGCAGGTACGGGCAGACCAGATTGATGGTAAAACGGTAACGTCCATAAGTTACACGGCCTACGAGGAAATGGCCCTGGAGAAGATGTATGAAATCCGGGAAGATACCTTTTCAAAATTCGACCTGAGCTGCATGCATGTGTACCATAGCCTGGGGGAGGTACCCACGGGGGAAATCTGCCTTTTTGTATTTGTATCCTCTGCCCACCGCGGGCCGGTATTTGAGGCTTTGCACTATGTGGTGGAACGAATTAAGAAGGAGTTGCCCGTATTCGGAAAGGAACACTTCGGAGACCAGGGCTACACCTGGAAAGTCAATACCTGATCCTATGGTCGATATTACAGCAAAGAAAGCAACCCTGCGCACGGCCGTGGCAGAGGCCCTGGTGGTACTGAGCGACTCCAAAACCGTTACCGCGATTGAAGCCGGCCAGGTACCCAAGGGGGATGTTTTTGAAATGAGCCGCGCCGCGGGCCTCTTGGGGATCAAGAAGACTCCGGACCTGCTGCCTGACTGCCACCCTCTGCCTATTGAGGGAGCCAGGATCACCTACCAGATGGAAGGCCTGGAAATCCGCATCCGGGTTTGGGTCACTACGATTTATAAAACAGGGGTGGAGGTAGAGGCTATGCACGGGGCCAGCGTTGTGGCCCTGAACCTCTACGACATGCTGAAGCCCCTCGACAAGGGGATCGAAATCCGAAATATCCGGTTGGTGGAGAAAACAGGAGGTAAATCCGATATCCGCCGGTCCTGAGACCAGTTACCTCAGGGACCAGATCTCGTACATGGGCTCCCCTCGGCTGTTACTGCCCTTGTGGTGCCAGTCATTCCCCATGCGTTCGAACTGGAAGCTGAGTTCTGCCCCTACCCGGCTGTCATCCCTCGAAAAGAATTCGATAACCTCGGTGTAGGCCCCGTCCATGGCAGCGTATCGCCCGCCTCCGGTGCCCATAAAGGCCATGGTCTCGGTATTGTAGGCAATCCATTGGAAATGGCCATCCATCAGGAACTTCAGGGTTTTGCGCGGGTTGGAATCCCCCCTGCGTTCCTGTCCCTCGTCCGGACCCCGGGTGGCAAAAAGCCATTCCCCGTCCAGTTCCTGAGACAAATGGGGCTGCCGGGTGTAGGGCCGGTCTTCATTGCCGTTAAAGATCAGGTTTCCCGACACAAATCCATAGGAGACATGGTGCTGGCGCTCCCCGGTTTTTTCGAAATCCGAATTAAACTCAAGGGTTACCCGCATGCTGTCTTCCTCTATGGTGTAAAACCCTCCCATGGTCTGAATAAAATGGGCCGGGTCTGAATCATAACTGGTGTAGATGGCGTAGTCCTCCGAGATTTTCAGGACGTGGTGGCGCACCCCTGTATCGAGGGTTTCCTTCGCGGTATAGACCCCGGGCTCCAGTTGTGCGCTGGAAATAGGCGCTGTCAGAAGGGCCAGTATGAGGGCAGCAGGTTTGGTATTTAATAATTTCATAATTTACATAAGAGTTGGACCACCCGAATTTACGATATATTTCCGTTCGGGAACAGGAGAAAACACCGCTGGGAAGCGGGCTAAAAAAAAATGTGCAATCGCGCTTGTTTTTTTGAAAAAAAGGTTTCATTTGCACCCGCGTAAACGGTATGTACCGCAGGCGCGTAGCTGAACATTTTGAAGTGTGTTTCTATGTTCGGGCTGGCAGGATTTAGGAAGTCATACCTGTCAGCGGCCTATGGGATAGGCAACCGGAGTTTAAAGCTAACTTCCGCATTTCTGTTTTTCCGGGAATTCCTTTTCCCATCCTTGCCAGGCGGCGATTTGTATCCTCCTGGTGTCCTTCTCAGTCCGGGGAGCGTTTCCCCTGTTTTTGCCACCGGATCGGACGGATCCACTGAATTACAACATCCATGAATATTACTTACCGCGATCTAATCGATCAGACGTACTACTTTCCTACCGAAGAGTTCGACCTTGACCAGTCCGGGCTCCGGTTTAACGGAGTTTCCCTCAATGACCTGGTGGAGCGCTACGGCAGCCCCATGAAGTTTACCTATCTGCCCAAGATTTCCCAGAACATCAACAAGGCCAAGGGCTGGTTTGCCGATGCCATGGCCAAATACGACTATCCCGGGAAATACTATTACTGTTATTGTACCAAGAGCTCCCATTTCCGCTATGTACTGGACGAGGCCCTGAAGAACGATATCCATATGGAGACCTCTTCGGCTTTCGACATCAATATTGTGGAGCACCTGAAAAAGGAAGGCCGTATCGATAATGATACCTATGTTATTTGCAACGGGTTCAAACGGGAGGCGTATATCGACAATATTGCCCGTTTGATTAATGGCGGCCACCACAACTGTGTTCCCATCATCGACAATTATGAGGAGTTGTCCCTTTTGGAGGGGGCCATAGACAAACCCTTCCAGGTGGGGATCCGCATCGCTTCCGAAGAGGAACCGAAATTCGAATTTTATACCTCCCGCCTGGGCATCGGGTACAAGGATATCGTCCCTTTTTACGAGAACCAGATCCGGGATTCGGAGCAGGTAGAACTCAAGATGCTCCACTTTTTCATCAATACGGGGATACGGGACAACGCCTATTACTGGAACGAGCTGGTGAAGTGTCTTAAGGTGTATGTGCGCCTGCGCAAGATTTGCCCCACCCTGGACAGCCTGAACATCGGTGGGGGCTTCCCTACCAAGAACTCCCTGGCCTTTGAGTACGATTACGCGTACATGGTAGACGAGATTGTAAACCAGATACGCCTGGCATGCGAGGAAGAGAACATCCCGCCGCCCCACATCTTTACCGAATTCGGGAGCTTTACCGTAGGCGAAAGCGGGGGCGCCATTTACCAGGTGCTGTACCAAAAGCAACAAAACGACCGGGAAAAATGGAACATGATAGACAGCTCGTTTATCACTACCCTCCCGGATGCATGGGCCATCAACAAGCGGTTCATCATGCTGCCCATCAACCGCTGGAATGACCCCTATGAGCGCGTCCTGTTGGGGGGGCTTACCTGTGACAGCGACGATTACTACAACAGCCAGCAGGATATGAATGCCATATACCTGCCCAAATACCACGTGAGCAAGCCGCTTTACATCGGCTTTTTCCATACCGGGGCCTACCAGGAAACCATCGGGGGCTTTGGGGGGTTGCAGCACTGCCTGATCCCGCACCCGAAACACGTGCTGATAGACCGGGACGAAGAAGGACAGATCACCTACCGGCTCTTCAGCCGGCAGCAGCGCCCGGAAGACCACCTCAGGATACTGGGGTACGACGGGGAATATGCCGAAACGGAAGAACCCCTGGTGATGCCCGAAAATGAATTGGCCAACCCTAATGCATTGAATTCATGAATCCGAACAACAATTATGCGGGCATCCCGGATAGGTATGCCCAACTGGAGAAGGCCGGGGTAGTTCTGATCCCCGTACCTTACGATGGTACCAGTACCTGGGGCAAAGGTGCAGACCGAGGACCCGAGGCTTTCCTGGATGCCTCTGCCAATATGGAGCTCTACGATATAGAAACCGATTCCGAAGTCTACCGCCAGGGGATTTACCTGGCGCCTCCCATCACGGAAGACAGCAGCCCGGAGGCCCTGGTGGACGCCGTGCACAGCACGGTTAAGGGGTATATCAAGCGCAATAAATTCGTAACCCTTTTCGGGGGGGAGCATTCCCTTTCCATCGGTTCCATCCGCGCCTTCAACGAATGCTTCGAAGACCTGACGGTCCTTCAGATAGACGCCCATGCCGACTTGCGGAAGGAGTATGAGGGCAGCGCCTGTAACCACGCCTGTGCCGTACATGAGGCCGCCCAGACCACCAACCTGGTACAGGTGGGGATCCGCAGTATGGATGCCATCGAAAAGACCTATATGGACCAGGAAAAGGTCTTTTTCGCCCATGAGATGGCCACGGACGATTACTGGATGGACAAGGTAATAGACCTGTTGGGAGACAACGTGTTTATCACCTTCGATCTGGATGCCCTGGACCCATCCATCATGCCTTCTACCGGTACCCCTGAACCCGGGGGGCTGTTCTGGTATGAAACCCTCGAGTTCCTCAGGCGGGTCTTCGAGGAGAAGAATGTGGTGGGCTTCGACCTGGTGGAACTTTGCCCCAACCCGGCCAACCGGGCCCCGGATTTTTTGGCCGCCAAGTTGTACTACAAAATGCTTACCTATAAATTTTCCGGTGAAGAGGCCGAGGAAGACGAACCCGCAGATTCCGGATCGGTTCCGGGGCTTGCGACAAACTTCGATGACGATGACTACTAAGGGACCCATTTCCGGGTTTATTACCCATTATTACAAACACTTTAACGCCGCTGCCCTGGTTGATGCCGCCAAAGGGTACGAGGCCCAGCTGGAACAAGGTTCCAAGATGCTGGTGTCCCTGGCCGGGGCCATGAGTACAGCGGAACTCGGCAAAATCTTCGCCGAGATGATCCGCCAGGACAAGGTGCATATCATTTCCTGTACCGGGGCCAACCTGGAGGAAGACCTCATGAACCTGGTGGCCCACAGCCACTACCGACGCGTGCCCAATTACAGGGACCTGACGCCCCAGCAGGAATGGGATTTGCTGGAACAGGGGCTCAACCGGGTTACCGATACGTGTATCCCGGAGGAAGAAGCCTTCCGGCGATTGCAGCGCCACATCTTCGACTTGTGGAAGGAGGCCGACGACAAAGGCGAGCGGTACCTGCCGCACGAATTCATGTATAAATTGCTGTTGTCCGGGGTACTGGAACCCTATTACGAAATAGACCTGAAGGATTCCTGGATGTATGCCGCGGCAGAAAAAAATCTCCCCATTGTTTGCCCGGGGTGGGAAGACAGTACCATGGGGAATATTTTTGCCTCCTACGTCCTGAAGGGCGAGCTGAAGGCTTCTACCATGAAGTCCGGGATCGAGTATATGACCTTCCTGGCAGACTGGTATACGGCCAATAGCGGAAAAGGCATCGGCTTTTTCCAGATTGGCGGGGGTATCGCAGGGGATTTCCCGATCTGCGTGGTTCCCATGCTCTACCAGGACATGGAGCGGACAGACACCCCGTTCTGGAGCTATTTCTGTCAGATCAGCGACAGTACCACCAGCTACGGCTCCTATTCCGGGGCCGTGCCCAACGAAAAAATCACCTGGGGCAAACTCGGGATCGACACCCCGAAATTCATCATAGAAAGTGATGCAACCATTGTGGCTCCTTTGATTTTTGCCTATCTTTTAAACATGTAATATGGATAATCTAAGGCGCGTCATAGTAGATTTTAAGAAACTTACCCCCGAGGTACTGAAGCTCCTGGTGGAGAAGTACCCGGATGGGTATGACGACGACGACATCATCACCTTCCGCAATGCGGTGGGCGAGCGCGTGGAGGCCGTCGAGGTGACCACCCCGGATACCAAATACCTGGTTAAAATCAGCGCGAAACTCGAAAAAACCATGGCCAATTACGACGAAGAGGACTACGCGGACTACGATTCCGACGACCCCGACGCCATCCCGGATATTGCCATGGATTCCGAAGAGGAATAGCCTTTAAACTGCCTGCCATGGAACAAGCCGCATTCCACCTTTCCCTGCCCTGCTACAGCGTTTCCAAAACGAGGGCCTTCTATACCCAGGTGCTGGGCGCCTCACAGGGCCGCTCCGCTACAACATGGGTGGATATCGACCTGTTTGGCAACCAGATCACCTTTATCAATTCCGGGGCGTTCGAGTTCCACTACCGGTCCTACAAGTTTGAGGACGCCATCCTCCCTGCATTCCATTTCGGGGTCCTGGTGAGCGAAGCGCAGTGGAATGCCCTGAGGGAACGGTTACAGGGGCATAAGGTCCATTTTTCAGTAGACAGTCAGTTCCTGAGCCAGAAGGCAGGTTCCCACAAATCCTTTTTTGTCGAAGATCCAAATGGGTACTTCGTGGAATTCAAGCAATTTACAGAGCCCGGGGCTATTTTTGCTGCAGACTAACCGGGCCATGAACCATGGGCAACCGCCCTTGCGGTGACGCCCGCCCAACCAGATAGTTCCAAAATTAAAACGCGAATGAACAAAATCGCCGGGAGCGAGGAGTGGTGCGTATTTGAAGACCTTGGGATCCCAGCCGTTAAGGCCCGGGTCGATTCCGGGGCCAAGACCTCTTCCTTGCAAGCCAGTAATATCCGCTACTTCATGCGGCATGCCCAGGAATGGGTGCATTTTGAAATCAACCCCCTGCAGGAAAACCGGAGTATCTGTATCCCCTGCGAGGCGAGGGTGGTAGACCGCAGGGTGGTCCGGAGTTCCATCGGGATATCGGAAGAACGGCCGGTGATCCGCACCCATGTGACCCTGGGTCCGGACAAGTTCGAGATCGAACTCACCCTGGCCAGCAGGGATACCATGGAGTACCGGATGCTCCTGGGCCGGGAAGCCCTCTCCGGGCGCTACCTGGTAGACCCGTCCATCAGTTTCGGCCTGCAGGCCTTTTCCGATGCCGAGATCCGGCAGCGGTATGCGAGTTACATCAAGGACCGGGAAGGCCTGAAGATCGCGTTGCTGGCCAGCAACCCCAACCTGTATTCCAATAAACGCATCGTGGAGGCCGCCCAGGCCCGGGGCCACGAAATCGTCTTCCTCAATGTGGAACTGGCCTATATGAAACTCGATGCCAGTGCCCCGGAAATCCGGTACAGGGGTGGAAACATCCTGGGGGAATTCGATGCGGTAATACCGCGGATCAAGCCTGCGGTTACCTTCTATGGGTGCGCCCTGATCCGCCAGTTCGACTATCTCGGCGTCTATTGCCTGAACTCTGCGGAGGCCATAACCCAGAGCCGGGACAAGCTCTTTGCCTCCCAGCTTTTCTCCAAACACGACATCCACATCCCCATAACCGGCTTTGCGAAATCCCCCAACGATACCAAGGACCTGATCCGGATGGTCAACGGGGCGCCGCTAATTATCAAGCTGCTTGAGAGCACCCAGGGCAAAGGGGTAGTGCTTGCCGAAACCAACAAGGCTGCGGAAAGCGTTATTAACGCCTTTAAAAGCGTCCAGACCAATATCCTGGTGCAGGAATTCATCAAGGAGGCCAACGGCCAGGATATCCGCTGTTTTGTGGTGGATGGCAAGGTGGTCGCCGCCATGCAGCGCCAGGCCGAAAAGGGCGAATTCCGGGCCAATATCCACCAGGGGGGCAGGGCCTCAAAGATCAAGATCACCCCGGAGGAGCGTAAACTGGCAGTTAAGGCAGCGCGTATCCTGAATCTATCCGTCGCAGGGGTCGATATCATCCGAAGCAACCGGGGCCCCCTGTTGCTGGAAGTGAACTCTTCTCCTGGTTTGGAAGGGATCGAACAGGCTACCGGGAAGGATATTGCGGATATCATGATCCGGGCCATCGAGCGTAAGCTCAAATTCCAGCCCGGGGAGGTCAGCCTGTAAGGTTCAGGACCGTTTTCCCAGTTCTTTGAGCATGATGGCCGTGGTTTCCTCCAGGCCGAATTGCGGCTCCCAGCCCCAATCCTCCCGGGCGGGCGTATCGTCTATGCTGCCGGGCCAACTGTCTGCAATAGCCTGGCGGTAGTCCGGCTCGTAACGGATCCGGAAGTCAGGGATATGTTTTCGGATGGCAGCGCTGAGCTGGTCCGGGGTAAAACTCATGGCCTGCAGGTTATAGGAAGAGCGCACTTGTAGCTGTTCCGGGTTTGCCCGCATCAGGGTGATGGTCGCGCGGATGGCATCGTCCATGTACATCATGGGCAGTTCCGTGCCGGCTGAGAGGAAGCTGGTATAGGACTTGTGTTTGAGGGCATGGTGGAAGATTTCCACCGCGTAGTCTGTGGTCCCGCCCCCCGGTTCTGTTTTCCAGCTGATCAGGCCCGGGTAGCGCAGGCTGCGGACGTCCACCCCGAATTTCCGGTTGTAGTATTCACACCACCGCTCCCCGGCCTGTTTGCTGATCCCGTATACGGTGCTGGGTTCCATAATGGTAGACTGGGGTGTCCGGTCCTTGGGGGTGTTGGGCCCGAAGACTGCAATGCTTGAGGGCCAGAAGACCTTGTCGATCATCTTTTCCTTTGCGAGTTTCAGCACGTTGAACAAGGAGGTCATATTCAGGTGCCAGGCCCGGTCCGGGAATTTTTCGGCCGTGGCGCTCAGCATGGCAGCCATCAGGTAGACTTCCTCCACTTCGTGGTGCATGACGGCATCTTCCAGGGCGTTTGGGTCTGTGGCATCCAGGCTCTCAAACGGCCCGGAGGCCATCAATTCCTCCCCGCCCTCGCGGATATCGCTGGCAATAACCCTCTCGCTTCCGTGAAGGTTTCTCAGGGTTAATGTCAGTTCGGTTCCGATCTGGCCGCAAGCGCCAAGGATAAGGATAGTTTTTGCCATAAAGGAGGGATTCTCGGCTCCGGAGTCAAAGATAACTCTTTGTAAAATTTGTACATTCGCTCTATGCGTAATTCCATTGTTGCGACCGTTTTTTTTGCCCTCCTATCCGCCTGCGGGGGAGGTGGGGAAGCCCCTGCCGAAAACGCCCCTCAGGATGCGGTTCAGAGCCCGGTTACCCTCCCCGACCCTGTGCAGCTTAACCCCAATGCCCGGGCTATTGCGGAAACCTGGTCGGAATTCGGCAGCCTGGAAGCCCGCATGGACGTCCTCCTGGCCGCCGAAGGCCCCGAGCAACTCGGACTGGAACTCGAGGAGGTACTGGCCCGTATTGTGGAAATCGAAACGGCCGCCATCCCTGCCAAATTTGAACAACCTTCGGTCCGCAGCCGGTTGAAGGTGCTGAAAACCTATCTGCTCAAAACCCAGGCAGCCCTGCATTACCGGACCGATTATGGCCCGGTGCTCGCGGAAGCGGCAGCGGCCTACAATGCGTTGCGCGACCAATTGAACCACATTGTAAACAGTAATCTGGACCCTAAACTCTTCGAAGATGACTAAAGCAGCTGCGCTGGTGGCGCTGTTCCTTTCCCTGACGCTACACGCCCAAACCCCGGAGAAGACAGCCATTGACCAACTCCTGACCCAATGGCACCAGGCGGCCGCCGATGCCGATTTCCAGGGCTATTTCGGCTTAATGGCCCCCAATTCTGTTTTCATTGGAACCGATGCCTCCGAGAATTGGGACAAGGATGCCTTTATGTCCTTTTCCAAACCCTATTTCGACCAGGGACGCGCCTGGTCTTTCAGGGCGGTCCAACGCAATATCTACCTTTCGGAATCCGGCCAGGTGGCGTGGTTCGATGAATTGCTCGATACCTGGATGCAACTCTGCCGGGGCTCCGGGGTTGCTGTGAAAACCGAGGACGGGTGGCGCATCGCGCACTATGTGCTTTCCATGACCATGCCCAATGAGGAGGTAGACGGCGCCGTTGCCCTCAAACGTGAAAAAGACAGCCTCACCCTTCGGTCCCTCACCGGGCTCCAACCCAAAAACTAGACCCAGATGAAACGTATACAAGTCCTTTCGGTACTGGCCCTGATTGCTTTGTTGCTGACCCAGTGCCGCACCACGCCCGAAGCCCCGGCCACCCCTGTATCCTTCTATGAGACGGAGGTTTTCAAGGCTATCCAACTGGAACAGTATTTTGCAGACTCCAAAACCTTTGTGGACCTGTTGCGTGACCGGCCGGCCTCTGAGCTCGAAGCCCTGTACCTGCAGCAGAAGGGCCAGCCCGGGTTCGACCTGAAAGCCTTTGTAGATGCCCACTTCTCGGCCGAGCCTTCCCAGCAGCAGGCTTTTGAAACCGATACCTCACGCACCATGCACGAGCATATAGGCGGCATGTGGGAGGTGTTGCGCCGGGGTCCGGATATGCCCAACCCGCTGAGCTCCAGAATTGCCCTTCCAAAACCCTATGTGGTGCCCGGGGGCAGGTTCAAGGAGATTTATTACTGGGACAGTTATTTTACCATGATTGGCCTGGTTTCGGATGGGCGGGAAGACCTTGCTGTGGATATGCTGGATAACTTTGCCTACCTGATCGACACCCTTGGATTTATCCCCAATGGCACCCGGGACTATTACCTGACACGGTCCCAACCCCCGTTTTTCAGTATGATGGTAGATCTATTGTCTGAAAAGGACCCGGCAGTAGCCGAAAGGTTCCTGCCACAGATAGAGAAGGAGTATGCCTACTGGATGGAGGGCGCCGACGGGTTGCAGGCCGGGGAGGCCACCATGCGGGTGATATCCATGGGGGGCGATACATTGCTGAACCGCTACTGGGACAGCGGGACCACCCCGAGGCCGGAATCCTATGCCGAGGATTTCCACCTGGCCTCTGGCCTCGCTTCCGAAGCGGAGAAGCAGGAGCTCTATGCCAATCTGCGGGCGGCGGCCGCTTCAGGCTGGGACTTCAGCACGCGTTGGTATGAAACGGAAGGGGAATTTGCCTCCACCCAAACCACAGAACTGGCACCGGTAGACCTCAATGCCCTGATGCATTTTATGGAAATGCAACTGGCCGAGGGGTACTTGCGCAACGGCCAGCAGGAGAAAGCGGAAAAGCTGCAGGATCGCGCCCTGAAACGGGCCGCATTTATTCGCAACCGGATGTGGGACCCCCAAACCGAATTCTTCATGGATTATGATTTTACCGATGGGCAGTTAACCGGAGAGCTTACCCTGGCAGGGGTTTTCCCCTTGTATTTCGGGATGGCCAGCGAAGGGCAGGCTACTGCCGTCCGCGACCGGCTGATGGCCGACTTCCTGAAGCCCGGTGGGTTGCTCACTACCCTGAGGGACTCCGGGCAGCAATGGGATGCACCCAACGGGTGGGCACCACTGCAATGGATGGCTGTCAGGGGCCTGCAACGCTTCGACTTCGAACAGGAAGCCCAGCAGATTATGCAGCAATGGCTCCGACTAAACCGAAAAGTTTACGGGGATACCGGCAAGATGATGGAAAAATACAACGTTGCCGATACCACCCTGCTTTCCGGCGGTGGGGAGTACCCAACCCAGGATGGGTTCGGATGGAGCAACGGGGTAGCCCTCGGGTTCCGGGAACTGCTGGAAGGCCCGCAGTAGCCCGGGTTTAATCCTGGTTCTCTGTGGCTTGCCCTTTTCGGGACTCCAGGGCCTGCTTGCTCAGGCTGGCCAGGTTGAAATTCGGGTCCAGGGCAAGGGCTTCGTCAAAGCTCGCAATAGCCTTGTCGATATTATTCTTATTCATGTTGTACTGGGCCAGACCCCTGAGGTGTATAAACGCTGCCTTTAGCGATACCTCATAAGGTTGTTGGCGCTCGTAAAACGCGTATTTCATTTCCGGGGTGGCATTGGCCACGCCATATTCGATATCCGTCAGGGCCCCTGCATTCTCCCCGACCTGGATTTTCAGGTCGGCGATCTCATAGGCCAGGTACGGGTTCGGGTTGCGCTTGAACATTTCCTGAAAGTGTAGCAGGGCCCGGTTGGGCTGCTCCAGGGCCTTTAACGCCAGGGCTTTTACCTGCAGGGCTATATCCGAATCATTACCATTGAATTCCACCCCGACAAGGTTCAGGGCTTGCATATACTGTTCGTTGTTGGCATACACATACGCCAGGGTATCCCTGCGGGCTACGGAGGGATCCAATACATTCAGGTGGGTGAGGGCATTGATGACCCCTCGGACATCCCCTTGCTTTTTCATTTGCAGGTAATAGGCCTCGTAATGGGCCTTCAGGCCATCCTGGGCCTGCAGTTGCGAACCGGCGACCAGGGTCATTACCAGCGCCAAAGTGAATCGTTTCATCGTCATATCATTGGTAGGAGGGCAAAACTACGGTATTTTTCCGATTCCAGACAACGGTAACAGGTTTGCCCTGCGGAATTTACAAAGGCCCCAGGGGCTTATCCCAGCGGATGTCGCCATTGATAGCCCTTGTCGGACAAGACTTTACTATCGACGCATTTGGCGTCCGAATCAGGTGGTCCGGAAGCTTTATAAACAGGGGGCTGAAGTCCCATTTCCCGTGCTGCCCGCCCATAGTAAATCGCTTTGGGTGGGTGGTCCGGATACACCCCATGGACCACGCCGGTCCAGGCAGGGTGGCCAAGTGCCTCCTGCAGGATGCCCATGCAGTCTTCCAGGTGGATGAGGTTTACCGGGTCTGCTCCTCCCTGCAAGCCGGTCCTTCCCGCCAGGTAGGCAGCGGGGTGGCGGCCGGGTCCAAAGAGACCCCCGAAGCGGACGGTCAGGACATTGCAGTCCTTCAAGCTGCCCACCAGGGACTCTGCCTCCAGGAGTTGCTTTCCGCTCTCTGTGTCCGGCTGGGGCGTAGTGGATTCGTCAACCCGGCCCTGGTGGCTGCCAAATACAGAGGTGCTGCTTACATAGATAAGCCGCGGTGTTTTAAACCGTTCCAGGGCTGAATACAAATGGCGGATGCGCGCAGGGTAGTCGCATTCAGGATTGCGTCTGAGCCCTGGGGGAATGTTGAATACCAGGGTATCCAGTCCCTCAAAAAAGCTTTCCCAGGGGCCCTCAAACCCTCCCGATCCCAACCGTATAACAAAGGGGTCAATCCCCTGAGATTCCAGGTTTTCGGCCTTGGAAACACGGGTGGTGGTCCCCCGTACCGGTATGTCCTGCCGCACCCATTCCGCCGCCAGGGGCTCCCCCAGCCATCCACAACCCATGACACCCACCAACTTATTCAAGACGGATGGTTTTAAGCACCAGAATGGCGTCGTTCAGGACAAACGGCATAGGAATCAGGTGGGACGGACGTGGGGGGATGCTGAACTCCGGGTGGGAGAGCAGGGCGTTCGAGGCCTCGTAGAGCTGGAGCTCCATAGGGCTGCCGGCAGCCGTTTCCAAAAAGAGCCGGGTAGGTTCGTTGTCGCTGATGTAGTGTGTTACCAGTTTACCGTTCCTCCGGTTTTCCAGATAATAGGAGGACAGGGGGATTCCATTTACCGAGGCAGCCGATAGCGAATCTTGTGTGAAAACCTCCAGGCGGTTGACTTCCCTGTTGGGCAGGATTTCAAGGGTAACCTGTCGGACCTTTCCGGCAGTGGTGTCGGAGAGGATGCGAACCCCGGGTTCCGCAATGGGCTTTGCAGGTGCCGGTGCCATATAGGAGAACCCGGTGCCGTATTTGCTGCTTAGGGTATTGGTTTTTGAAGGGGCCGGAGGTTCCGGGTTTTCCCCCAGGTAGGCGCGGGTCCAGTCGGAAGGTACCTGCTCGTAGGTAGCCCACTGAGTTTCTCCTGTATCTGCGTTATAGACATACAGCAGGCTGGTGGGCTTGGGCTTGTCCGCGTCGAAGCCACTCTGGAAATGGGCCGCCAACAGGAGCAGTACCCACCCTAATATCCCGAGCCAGCCCCACCTTTTCTGGTGCGGGAATTGGCGCAGGAGCCCCAGGAGCAGGAAAAAGATCAAAGTGGTCATCACGGAAGCCGCCACCAGCATTTTCAAGCCCAGGCCCACGGGGAATACCTTAACCATTGGGAGCAACATCCACAGGGCAGGAAGCCCCAGGGCGGTCAGGATATAAGGGTTGGCATTCTCCTGTTCGGTAGAGATCATTAGGGCCATCAGCAGCCCCAGGACGGGAATAATAAAGAAGGCTGCCCCCGGGAGATAGTGGGTTAGGGCGCCGCAAACCACCAGCCACAAAAAAGCAGGGCCCACCAGGATTTCAGCCCCGTGTTGCCTGCCGAAGGCCCGGTAAATCAGGAAGGAGCTTCCCACAGCCAGGCTCGCCCATGCCGCGATATACAGGTGCCCGTTATAGGTGAACCCGTGCAGGATGTCCCCGTAGGCCGGGTACAGGGCCTTCAGAAAGGGCCATGAATAAAATCCTGTAAGGGCATTGAAGGCCAGGCTCAGGAGCATGGGTAGGAACCCCATGGCGATGGCTTTCCCTTTAAGTCGTCCTTTCAGCAACCCCCGGATGACTACCACGAGGAAGAAGGCTGTGGCCAGGGCCAAAATGGCCCAGGACCACTCCATGGGGTAGGAGACCAGGCCGTAGTATTGGAGGTTGAAATACACATCGTCGTTGAGGGATTTCATCTGGCCCAGGTCTGCCCGGCTGAAGTGCTCCAGCAGGGGCATCAGGTAACTGCCCTGGTGGGCCAGGGTTTCCGGGTCCAGGCGGTCGGCCCGGTCCAGGGCCGTGTGGTAATCGAAATGGTCGTCTATAAAGGCAAAATTGAATCCTTCAATATCCGCATCCTCCCGGAAGACCGTCAGGTCCGTATCGTTGGGTAGCATTTTGTAGATGCTGTAGGCCAGGGAATTGGCAACCGGGTAGGTGACGTCGGCAGCGCTGAATTCCGCTATCATCCTCGAATTGCCCCGGTTGGTTTCTATCAGCATAAAACCAGGGCCCCCACTGCCCCGTCCTTCAAAATTCAGCACCAGCCCCACGTCCCGTACCCAAGGGTGGTTATTCACAAAAAGGTCGGCCCCGTTCAGGCCCAGTTCCTCCGCGTCGGTAATCAGGACAATGATATCGTTCTCCGGGGTGTTTCCGGCCGCCAAATAGGCGCGGAGCCCTTCCAGGATGGTAGCCACCCCGCTCGCGGCATCGCTGGCCCCATAGGAAGAATGGGGGCTGCTGTCGTAGTGGGACATCAGCACCAGTGCCTTCCCTTCCCTGCTGCCTGGGATACGCGCCAGGATATTTACAGCCCGGCTCAGGTTTCCCCAGTCCCCGGCGGTATAGCCCTCCTGCAAGGATACTTCCAGCCCCAGTCCTTCCAGGGACTCCACCACGTATTCCCGTACCTCGGAATGGGCCGGAAACCCTACCCCATGCGGCTTTTCCGACATCTTGCGCACATGCTCCAGGGCACGGTCTGTGGCGAATTCGGTTTGTGGGGCATCCGCGTCAGGGCGGTAAGTGGGCAGGGTCGCCCGGAAGGCGGTTACGCCCATCAGGGCCAGCAGGAAAAAACAAATAAGGGCGGTGGTGGGTTTCATATCGGTTTTTGGGTAATTAAATGTATGAAAATTTGATGCGCACCCCCTTTTTGTCGAATTGTTTCACCCAAATCCGTGGAAAATGTTATATTACATAGACCGCAACTAAAAAAATAAGTCCATGGCAATCAAGAGTTTTCAAGGCCGCAGGGCCAAGGAGGTGTCCAAAAAAGAGTACGATGCCCCCATCCTGGTAACGGACTACATGAGTAAGAAACTCGTGACATTCCACCCGGAACAGTCTATTCTGGAAGTAATGGAGGCCTTTGCCAAGCACCGCATTTCCGGCGGGCCGGTATTGGACGACAGCGGGTTTCTGGTGGGCATCGTTTCCGAGGCGGATTGCATGAAGCAGATCTCGGAAAGCAGGTACTTCAACCAACCCATCCTGGATAAAAGCGTGGAGCGTTTTATGACCAAGGAGGTGGAGACCATCCCGCATGATATGACCATTTTCGATGCCGCCGGGGTCTTCCACAAAAACAACCGCCGCCGCTTACCCGTCATGCAGGACGGCCTGCTCATTGGCCAGATCAGCCGGAAAGACATTGTTGTCGCTGCCCTCAAACTGAGCGCCCATAACTGGAAATAGGCCCCTGCAGGCCATTTGTAGTTCCTCTCCGGTTACTGCCTTATACCGCGACCCGGTGTCGCGGTAGTATGCCCTGTCGTAGACCCAGGTTTGTACCTGCCCCCGGAAGGAGGTTTGTGCCGTTAAGTATTCAAAGCGGAACCCCAGCGCCAAAAGCTTTTCCCGATGTAAGCCCGCTTCGGGGCAACATCGTGCCCATGTCTCTAAGATGCGGTAATTCTCACGCAATGCGCGGTGGACTATGCGGATGCATGGGTTGTTAATCCTGTTTTTTCGGTTGTTCCAGGCGTTACGGCAGGGGTCCGAACAAAATTTCTTGTCGGCCCGGCCGCGGAATTCGCTCTGGCATTCCAGACAATGTCCCCTCAATGGCTGTACGATTCAATAATGATCCCATTTGGCATCTCGCAGGCTGCCCTTTTACGGTTTGACAGACCTGAAAATGCCACCGATCCGGACAGCGGGTGTCATGCCTCCCTGCCAGACCAATCCCCAAGCTACTGCGGCCTGCTGAAATGCCAAATCAGGCCTTACGGCATGCCACTTAATCCATTATCAGGGCCGGTAAGCCCAGTTCCCGATATGTCTGGTTGTAGGCCTGCATTCCCTCGTTGACAAGGGCATCCCGTTCGCGGGCCAGGGCTTCCCATTCGGACAATAAATCCGCCAGTCGTTCACTCGCGCCCCGGGTCACCTCCGGTTCGGCGCTGTCTACATAGGACTTCAGGTTCATCAGTTCCGCATTCAGGCGGTTGTTGAAATTGATGACATCCTGGAAGGTCTTCTGCCGCGGCTGGATCAGTTGGTTTTCCCAGGCATCGATGCGTTCCAGCAACGCTTTCCCCTGCTCCAGGAGGGGTTCTGCATCGGTATTGCCCTTCAGCAGGCCGGCATAGGCCTCCACCTGGTTTTTGACTTTGCGCAGGGCCTCTACGGCCTGGTGCATATCCCGGAGCGCCCCTTCGATCTTCTTCAGGGCCTCTTCCTGGCCGGCATAGGCTGCGGCGGTGGCTGTGATGCCCGGGTGGGGCAGTACCTGGAAGGGTTGCTCCACTACGGTGTTGTCCAGCGTCATCCGGGCGGTATAGGTCCCCGGGCCCACCATGGAGCCCGCATAACTTCCATAGACAAAGACCCCATTGACCGCAGGGAGGGTTTCCCGCCTGAAGTCCCAGACAAAGCGGTTATGCCCTTTCCGGGCGGGCAGGACTTCCGGTTTGGAGGGGCCGCCGGGCCAGGATTTAAAGTTTTCAGGGGCCTTATGGCTAAAGGTGCGGATCACTTCCCCGTCCTCCAGGATTTCCAGGCGCAGGCTGGCCGAATCGGCAGGCTGGCCCAGGAAGTAATCCAGGATAACCCCGCTTTTCGGGTTCTGCCCCAGGCCTGGTGCCGGGTTTTCGGAGTAGCCCCCGGTAAAGCGGTAGGTGTCTTCAGGGGGCAACAGGGAGAGGGAGGTCCCGGGATCCCATCGGTGTTGGAGGGGTGCCAGGTTGTCCAGGATCCAGAAGGACCGGCCCGCAGTAGCGGCCACCAGGTCCTGGTTGCGAATGCCCAGGTCGTTTATGGGAACTATCGGGAGGTTCAGCTGCAGGCGTTGCCAGAAGTTGCCCCCGTCTGCCGAGACATACAGACCCGTTTCGGTCCCGGCATAGAGCAGGCCGGGCCTTACGCGGTCTTCGCGAACCACCCGGGCGAACCCATTGGGGTCGTCCAGCCCGCGGGTAATGCTGTTCCAGCTTTGTCCGTAATCCGTGGTTTTGTAGACGTAAGATTGCAAGTCCATGAACTTGTATCGCATCAGGACCACATAGGCGGTTGCGGGGTCGTGGGGGGAAACCTCTATGCTGTTTACGATGCCCTCCGGCATGCTTTCCGGGGTTACATTTTCCCAGCTTTCTCCTCCGTTGCGGGTCAGGTGAACCAGGCCGTCATCGCTTCCGGCCCAGAGCACGCCGGGCTGGTGGGGCGATGCCGACAGGTACATGATGGTATTGTAGTTTTCCCCTCCGGCAGCCTCGTTGGTGTAAGGCCGCCCGCCCGGGCCTTGTTTCTCAGGTTCGTCCCGGGTGAGGTCGGGGCTGATGATATCCCAGCTCTGACCCCCGTCGCGGGAGCGGAATACCACATTCCCCGCATGGTAGAGGGTATTGCGGTCATGCGGGTCCGTCAGGATAGGGGCGTTCCAGTTGTACCGGAACCGGAAGCCTTCCGGGGCGTTACCCAGGGCCAGTTCCGGGTATTCCTTGATAGATTTGCCCTCCCGGCTTGCGGCAAGCCAGCGTTCGATAATCCCCTGGTAGCACCCGCCGTATACCACTTCCGGGTTGTCCGGGTCGAAGGCCAGGTAGGCGCTCTCGCACCCGGCCACGGAATACCAGTCCTTCCAGTCGATGCCCTGGTCGTTGGTGCGGCTGGCAATGGCAATGGCGGAATTGTCCTGCTGCCCGCCATAGACATAATACGGAAAGCGGTTATCGGTAATCACGCGGTAAAACTGCGCTGTGGGCTGGTTTTCCTGGGTGCTCCAGCTCATGCCCCCATTGTTGGATATGTTGGCCCCCCCGTCATTGGCGTTGATGATTATCCGGTTGTCCTCCGGGTTGATCCACATGTCGTGGTTGTCTCCGTGAGGCGTGCGGATGGTCTGGAACGTTTTCCCCCCGTCTATAGAGCGGGTCATGGGCGCATTCAGGACATAGACCCGGTTGGGGTCTGCGGGGTCTGCAAAAATCTCCATGTAGTACCAGGACCGGGCTACATTGATTCGGTCCTTGTTGACCTGTTGCCAGTGCTCGCCCCCATCGTCGGAGCGGTAAACCCCGGCCTTGTCCCCTTCGGCCTCCAGGACGGCATAGACCCGGTCGGAAAGGGCTCCGGAAGCGGATATCCCGGATTTGCCAAAGGCCTCAGGCAATCCTTCTTTCATTTGCTTCCAGGTGCTACCCCCGTCCGTGGACTTGTACAACCCGGAATGGGGGCCGCCGGATTCCATGGTCCAGGGGTACCGCCGGTGCTGCCAGAGGGCGGCGTAGAGCACCGATGGGTTGTCCGGGTCCATGCTCAGGGAGGAGGCGCCCGTGGTAGCGTCGGTGTACAGCACTTTTTCCCAGGTAGTGCCCCCGTCTGTGGTCCGGTATATCCCCCGGTCTTCGCTGGGGCCGTACTGGGCGCCCTGTACGGCTACGAAAAAGGTGTTTTCGTCCGTTGGGTGGATGATGACATCCGAGATATGCCGACTTTTTTCCAGGCCGATATAGGACCAGGTGCGGCCGGCGTCGCGGGAGAGGTAGACCCCGTCCCCCATTGAGGTCATGACCCCCCGGGCAGGGTGTTCGCCCATGCCGACCAGTACCAGGTTCGGGTTCTGAGGAGCTACGTCTATAGCCCCTACCGTCCCTGTTTTAAAAAAGCCGTCCGAGACGTTGGCCCAGGTGAGCCCGTCGTCCGTGGTTTTCCAGAGCCCACCCCCTGTGGACCCCATATAATACGTGCCCGGCTGGGAGGTTACCCCACACACGGCCACGCTGCGGCCACCCCGGAAGGGGCCGATGTTCCGCCATTTAAGCCCGGAAAGCAGGCTGTCCTGCCAGACGGGTTCGGGGGCCTGCTGTTTGCGGCGTTGGGGATATGCAATCAGGGAAAGGCTCAGGAGAGCCACCAGGGTCAGAAAAATGCGTTTCATCATGGCAATGCGCTCGTATTTTGGTGTTGGTTTTGTGTTTGACTTGTACTAGTCGGCTATGGAAGCGAAGACCATTTGGCGGAATTTCCAGTCGGTCTCGTCCTGCGAGGCCCCCTGGGTCTGCTTCATGAGGATTCCGATGAGCTGTTCCCCCGGGTCGGCAAAATATTCGGTATTGAAGTACCCGCCCCAGTCGAACGTGCCTTCACCCCCCTCGCCCCCGTATGCCACGCCGTTGGCGTTGACCACGGCAAAGGCCAGACCGAAGTCCTTGGGCCCGCCTGCCCAGAACTCCCCGATCTGGTTGGCCAGAAGCGTTTGGACGGTGGTGCGGCTCAACAGGCGGGTGCCGTTGTATTCGCCCTGGTTGAGCATCATCTGCAGGAAAACGGCATAATCCCGGGCCGTACTGGATAGCCCGGCCCCGCCGGCAAAATAGGTACGGGCTCCGGTTATGGGGTAATCGATCTCAAAGCCTTCTGTTTCGAAGCGTTTCCATTGCCCATCGGCCTGGTACTGGACCGGGACCAGCCGGTCGGCTTTCTCTTCCGGCAGGTAAAACCAGGTGTCCTCCATACCCAGGGGGTCGAAGATCCGGGTTTTCAGGAAGGCATCGAAGGGCATTCCGGAGACGATTTCCACCAGGCGGCCCAGGACATCCAGCCCTTCGCTGTACGTCCAGCCCTCTCCCGGAGGGTGGTGCAGGGGCATCTGAGCGAGCCGCGGGATGTTTTCTTCCAGGGTCACGGCTTCGGCAGTAAAGGCATCGATTATCCCGGCTTTGGCAAAGGCTTTCCGGATGCTGGGGTTCCCGTCTATCATCCCATAGCCGATCCCGGAGGTATGGCTTAACAGGTGTCGGATGGTAATGGGGTTCTCCAGAGGGGTTACCGTAAAGCTGCTGTCGGCTTCGTTAAAGCGTTCCAGTACCCCGGTTTGTGCAAATTCCGGGATGAAATCGGATATGGGGTCGTCCAGGCGGAAATGCCCTTCTTCCCATAGCATCATAACGGCCGTGCTGGTAATGGCTTTGGTCTGGGAGGCAATCCGGAAGATATGGTCGGTCTCAAAGGCAGTACCCTGTTCGGCGTCTGCCAGGCCAAAGGCTTTGTGGTAGACAATTTTCCCGTTTCGGGCAACTAAGGCGACAGCCCCGGGAATCTGCCCTTCGGCAATGGATTCCTCCAGCATCCGGCCTATCCGGTCCAGTCGCTCCCCGGACATCCCTTCACTTTCGGGAGGAGCCTCGGAAAGGAGGTGTTGGGTTTCAGTAACAGGTTGGGCCTGGCGGCAGGAAATCGCAAGTGCCGCCAGTAGCAAAAGGAAATGTGTTGTTCTCATCGGGTTGGTTTAATCGAGCCCGCCCTCGCGGTTCGGGGCTCTGGGTGAAGGCCATTGGCGTTGTTCCCCTGTCCGGGGGTCGGTGGCGAGTTCCGCCTTTTCCCTTGAGGTCCGTTCGGGGTCCTCGCTGGCCATGTAGGTGAGGATGGCGGTCAGGATGGCATTGGACCGAACATCGTCAAACACGATCTTATCGTAGGTGTCCAGGTTGGTATGCCAGGTGTAGTTCCAGTAATCCCAGCTCAGGGAAAACAGGGAGAAGGCAGGGGCGCCCATCGCCACAAAGGCGGCGTAGTCCGATCCGCCCCGGCCCGGGTTCCCGGGGAAGGTGGTCTCTATGTGACGGGTAATGGAGTCCGGTACGGCTTCCAGCCAGCGGCCCAGGTAGGCATACGCATGGAGGAACCCCTGCCCGGAAAGCTGTACGGCCCTCCCTGTTCCATTGTCCTGGTTGAACAGCGCCTGAAGCCCTTCCACGACTTCCGGGTGGTCTTCCACGTAGGCCCTGGAGCCGTTAAGGCCTTGTTCTTCGCTGCCCCATAGCCCTACAATAATGGTCCGCTTCGGGTTGGGGTACACTTTTTTAAGGATGCGGGCCGCCTCCATCATGGTCAGGGTACCAGTCCCATTGTCTGTAGCCCCGGTACCCCCATCCCAGGAGTCGAAGTGGGCAGACAGCACCACATACTCATCCGGGAGGGTGCTTCCGGGGATGGTGGCGATGGTATTGAATGTAGGGACCCGCCCCAGTTCTTTCGATTCGGCCACGGCCCGGATCACCGGGTTATCCCCGTTTGCCGCCATGCGGAAGACCATCCCGTAGTCTTCCAGGGAGAGGTCCAGTACCGGGATTTTCGAAGTGTTGGCGCTGAAGATTTTATTGGCCCCAAAGGCCTGGGACCAACGGGATTGCAGTATGCCTACTGCCCCGGCCGCTTCGAGGGCCGGGTTCAGCGTCCGGCGGTCATAGCCGGTTCGTTCCAGATTTTGCCTCCAGGCGGTTTCCTGGGTTTCCCGCTCCTGCTTCATCCGCGAAAAGGAGGTTTCGGTAGCAAATTCCTCCCAGTTCTCATCCGGCCTTCCAGTGGGTTGTGGCATGGAGATGCACACCCATTTCCCCTTTACCTGGGGCAGCCACCGGGCAAAAGCCAGGGAATCTGCGACTTCGGGCAGGGTGATAACCCCGGCAGAGACCCCGCCTTTGGGCGTTGGGGGGCTCCAGGCAAGTTGCCTTCCGTGGAGGGTAACCACTCTGGGGGCCACCAGGTCTATATGGCAAATACCGCGTTCCCATCCGCGCCAGGTGCCCCATGGTTGGTTCTCGGCAGCGATACCCCAATCCCGGAACCGTGCCACAGCCCAGTCGTGGGCCTTTTGCATCTGGGGCGAGCCCACGAGCCGGGGCCCGATGACATCCATGAGTTCATGCGCCAGGGGCTCCAATTGGGAGTTTTCCGTAGCTTCCTTTACAATCTGCTCCGGGATGCTCGCATCCTGCGCCAGGAGCCCGGCACCCATCCAAAGGAGGGTTATGGGAATCAGGAATTTTAGTTTCATATGTTCAGTTGGTTTGTGGTGAGAAGAAAGATAAGAATAAATCGGGTTAACACGAGAGGTGTCCATCTCGGGGTGTACCTGTCCCGGAAGTGTTTATATCCGGATACAAATGTTTGTCAGACGACTTTGGCTGCCCGCCCTACCTACATTTGACCAAAACGTGGTAAAATTAGATTATGAATGCACTGAGAAACAGAGTACAACTCATTGGCAACCTGGGGCAGGACCCGGAAGTGAACGAATGGGAATCCGGGAACAAGATGGCCCGGTTTTCGGTAGCCACCAACGAAACCTACCGCAATGGGAAAGGGGAGAAAGTTACCGACACCCAGTGGCACCAGGTGGTGGCCTGGGGCAAGACTGCGGAGATTGTGGAACAGTACCTGAAAAAGGGCAGGGAAGTGGCCCTTGAGGGGAAACTCATCCACAGGTCCTACGATACGGATGCCGGGGAGCGGAAGTATGTAACGGAGGTAAAATGCACAGAACTGCTGCTGCTCGGCAAGTGACCCAGGGTCCGTTAATCGACAAAAGAGGCTTTTGGCCTCTTTTTTTGTGGTAAAAGGCCTACAGGGTGTAACTTCTAAACAGACTTGTCGTCTGTTAGTAAAAGAAAACCATGCGCCGTACCACCTCCGTCTTATTGCTTTGGGCCCTTGGGGGGCTTGCATGGGTTCAGGCCCAGGAGGTCCCATCGGATTTCTATGCCCGGATGGGGAAGACCGATGGGCTTTATGAACAAAGTCTCAACTTTGGTCAGGAAACCGATGAACTGGATTATTGGAGGGATCAGCGCTTTTTCGAACGAAAACTCTACCAGGAAAACCCCGTGGCCTACCACGGGTATCTCCAGGCGAAAAGGGAAGTGTACCTGGCCCACCGCCCGCTTTGCGGGTCAGAATGCCAACATGGGGATTATTATTGGTTACAGGCGGCCTATTACGCCCAATTCGGGCCGGATACCCTACCGGAGTATTCGGTTAATGGGGCAAGCCATGGTGTTCGGCATTGAGCCGGGTCAGGCCACCTGGGAAAGCCCATTGTGGCGCTGCAATTCCCGTAACAAATCCGTACAAGGACATTTCTTACAGCGCTTGCTTTCGCATTTCTGATACTTCTTGCAGCACTTGGATTTGCAACCTTTGGGCGAACAACAGGTAGCCGAGAGGAGGAGCATCCTTTCGGCCCTTATTTTCTCGGCTTTACGCGCCTTTTTTTCCTGTTTTTTCTTGTTACCCATGGCAGTACTCCTACCAAAGGTAAATAATTTTTAATAAATCTAAATAAGATTTAACATTAAGCCATCGGTTCCCCCGAGGCAGCACTATCCACAGAAATTTGCTGGATGTCGCGGTCGAAGAGGTACAAGCCGCCCTTGTCGTTTCCGATGAGGTTTATCTTGTCCAGGATGGTCCGGGCCAGGGCTTCTTCCTCAATCTGTTCGGCTACGTACCACTGCAGGAAGTTATGGGTGGCGTAGTCGCGCTCTTCCAGGGTCACGTGCACCAGGTTATTGATACATTCCGACACCATGATTTCGTGCTTGAAGAGCTTTTCAAACAGTTCCTTGAAGGAGCCGAATTCCGTTTCCGGGGCTTTCAGTTCCGAGACCACGGCGTGGCCCCCCCGCTCATTGACGAATTTGACCAGCTTAAGCATGTGCATCCGCTCTTCGTCTGAGTGTTTATAGAGGAATTGGGCAATACCCTCGAGACCTTTGACCTCCGCCCAGGAGGCCATGGACAGGTATACCTGGGAGGATTCGGCTTCCACGCGGATTTGTTCGTTAAGCGCGGCTTCCACTTTCTTGTTCAGCATATCGGTAAAATTTTACATAAAGGTACAAAACGCGCTTGTTTTTAGGCCACAACAGCCACCGGAATCCGCCAAGAACTTATCTGGCCAGGACAATGAGGGACAACCCGGCTGCATAGACCAGGAGCATCAGGTTCAGCATGGCAGGGACCCCCTTTGGCGCCCCCCGGAACTCCTTCCAGATGTAGATGCCCCACAGGGCGGCTACCACTGTGGCCCCCTGCCCGAGGCCATAGGAGATGGCCGGCCCGGCTTTATCCGAAGCCAGGATGCTGAAAGACATGCCGATGCACCAGATAACCCCGCCCAATATTCCCATTACGTGGTTTTTCCTATGGCCCTGGAGGTAGGATTTGAGATTCAGGGGCTCCCCTTCAATGGGTTTGCGCATCAGCAGGGTGTTGAATACGAAATTGCTCACCAGGATTCCGTTGGCGAATACAAATACAGCCGAATAAGGGCTAAGCTTCCCGGGCAGGGGGTTGGAGAAATCGGGAAACATAGACAGGGCCACATATTTGTAGAACAACCCCATAAGGCACCCGGCCACAATAGCCAGCAACAAGCCTTTGGCGGGGACCTTATTCCGCGTTTGGGACAGACGCTGGTAGGCCCGTGCATTGAGCAGGATGGCCAGGGCCACCAGGGCCACCCCGGTAAACAAAAGCCCGGCATCTCCCACCGGGCTGTCCAGATAATTGACCACCACCCCAATAGCCAGGGCAAGGCCAATCCCTACGGGAAAGGCCACGGACATCCCCGCTATGGTAATGGCTGCTACCAGGAGGATGTTGGCCGCATTAAAAAGGACCCCGCCCAGGAAGGCATAGGACAGGTTTCCGAGGCTCGCCTGGTCCAGGTCTTCCAGGAAAGGCCTGCCTTCGACCCCGATACTCCCCGCAGTTAACGCGAATAGCAAGGCAAAAATCAGGATGCCGAAAACATAGTCCCAGTAAAAAAGTTCAAAACGCCAGGTGGGGGAAGCCAGTTTCTGGGTGTTGGCCCAAGACCCCCATGCCAGCATGGTAACGATACAAAAAATGACAGCCAGCGGGTATTGATCAATAATAAACATGGGTTACAATATTTCATTTTTAAAGGGAGCAGAACTCTGGGCGCCCAGGCGGGACACCGAAAGGGCAGCGGCCCGGTTGGCGCGCTGTAGCCGTTCCTTCCAGGGCAGGGCTTCGGCCGTACCTGCGGCCAGGACCCCGTTAAAGACGTCCCCGGCAGCCGTTGTGTCTACGGCTGTCACCTTTTCCGAAGGCAGGTGGTAGGCCCCGTCTTCACCTGAATAATAACAACCCTCTTTCCCCAGGGTGATAACCACATTGCGCACCCCTTTGGCCATCAGTGCTGCCGCAGCCGCTTTGGCCTGCCCCGCCTCGCGGGCTGTGAGGCCGGTAAGCGCTGCTGCTTCCGTCTGGTTGGGGGTAATGCAATACAACCCTTCCAGGATGCTGTCCGGCAGGGGGGCTGCAGGGGCAGGGTTCAGGATTAAAGGGACCCCGGAAGCCCGGGTTGATTTCGCCAGGAATGCGACCACCTCCAGGGGGGTTTCCAGCTGGGTCAGGGCAACGCCCCAATCGGATTTTTGGGTTAAAGGGCCTTCCAGGTGGGCGGGGGTAAGTCCGGAATTGGCACCGGGGGCCACCACAATTTCATTTTCCCCGGAAGCATTCACGGTGATAAGTGCCACTCCTGAGGCCATCCCTTCCAGGGTCTGGACCCAGGAGGTGTTTATGCCCTCCCGGGAATACCCCTCCAGGGCGTTGCGCCCGAAAAGGTCGTCGCCCAGGGCACAGACGAAAGTTACTGAAGCGCCCATCCGTGCTGCAGCCACGGCCTGGTTGGCTCCCTTCCCTCCCGGAAACATGTGGAAGGCACCCCCAAGCAGGGTTTCTCCGGGTTCCGGGAAACGACTGGTTTGAACCACCATATCCGTATTGGCACTGCCAACGACCAGTACTTTTGCCATCGGTAGATTACGGTTTTTCTTCTAATACGGGGTTAGCCATCCGGTTGTAAAAATCGGCCAGAAGCCCTTCCCGGTCGAAGTGCTCCCAAATACGGATTTTCCTTGGGTTATCGGGACGCTCTACCCACTGGTTATCGATCAGGACCGGGGCCGGGTGTTCCCGTACCTGGCCCCACCGGGGATCTTTCAGCAAGGCAACGGCCACCATATCGAACAGGGGCCTCGATGGCGGGTCTCCATGGTAGTCGATGTGTTCGAACAGGCTAACGGCGTAATCCCCAAAACGCAGGTATTGGCCCCCATGCCTTCCTGTGATGGGTTCTGAAGCCCGGGGCCCCAACCCGGGCATTTTGGCGTTGATTTCCGATTGGGTCACTTTGACTGCATCGGTCCCACTGGCTTTCCCATAGCGGACCGTGACCATTTCGAAGGGGATGTCGCTGGCCAGGACGGCATTCACGGCGGTGGTGTCGTTGTCCTGGTTGTATTCCCCGGGTTCGGGGTAATTGGAACCGAGCCAGACCACCCGCGTGCGGTCGGCAAAGGAAGGATCTGCTTGCAGCGCCAGGGCAATGGTGGTGAGTTTGCCAACAGCAATAATCACCACGCTGTCCTGTTTGGTTTGTTTCAGGAGAAAGTCCACGCCCGCTTTCCCGTCGTAAGAGGGGCCGGTAGGGGAAATCTGCTTCAGGTTGGCATTGGCCCCATTGAGGAGGGGAACTTGCCCCTTGCGGTTATATAGGGTCAGGATACGCTCGGCCTCCGCACGGTGGCCTTCAATATCGCCCCCGTTA
Source organism: Robiginitalea sediminis (assembly GCF_002198115.1). Classification (GTDB taxonomy): domain Bacteria; phylum Bacteroidota; class Bacteroidia; order Flavobacteriales; family Flavobacteriaceae; genus Robiginitalea; species Robiginitalea sediminis. Next base: position 897,800 of record NZ_NGNR01000001.1, read on the forward strand.
TAGGTGGCGTTAACGGTTACGCCCAACAGGTCGATAACATCGGCATTCGAGAGCAGGTAGGCCAGGGCGTGCTGGTCGTCCAGTTCGTTATTGGCGTCAGTGTCGAAAATGACTTTGACTCGGGCAGCCCCGGTGTTTTGGGGGCTATCGGGTGTCTTGGTCTTAGAGTCCCCGGGGCGGCAACACAGGAAAAGCAGGCCCAGGGAAAGCAACAACCCAAGGCCCGGAGGGCGCAATACAGGGTTCATGTTCAGTTGATTGTTGCACTCAAAATACAAAAAAAGCCGAATCCCGGGAAGGGTAGTAGCAACTTGCCTGAGGCCCTGAAAGCGGAATGGCAGGAATCAGAAATACAGGTTTTGGGCAATGCGGAAGGTTTGGGCATGGGCTTCCACAATGGTCCGGAGCTGGGGGGAATACCCGCCTCCCATACTGCACTGCACCGGGATTTGATGGGTGTGGCACCACTCCAGGACCATCAGGTCCCGCTGCCTGCATCCTTCCGGAGTAAGCCCAAGGGTACCTAATTTATCGGTGGCCAGCACATCCACCCCGCAGAGGTAAAAGACAAAATCCGGCCTGATTTCCTCCAGTAGGGATTCGAGCTGCCTGGCAAGGATGCCCAGGTAGGCGGCGTCGTCCGTACCTCTTTCCAGGGCGATATCCCGGTCCGAAACCTCCTTGCGGAACGGGTAGTTGGCCTTCCCGTGCATGGAAAACGTGAATACCTGCGGTACGTCCTGGAAGATCTCGGCCGTGCCGTTGCCCTGGTGTACGTCCAGGTCCAGAATCAGGATGCGCTGGGCCAGATTCCCGGCCAGAAGGTAATGCGCCCCAATGGCTTGGTCATTGAGCATGCAGAAGGCTTCGCCCCGGTCTGAGTATGCGTGGTGCGTGCCTCCGGCGATATTCATGGAGATGCCGTTTTCCAGGGCGAAATGACAGCCATCTATCGTGCCTTTGGCAATACGACGTTCCCGCTCCACCAGCGCGGCACTCCAGGGGAAGCCCACCTTCCGCATGGCCTTGGCGGGAATGGTACCCTGGCCCAAGGCCTGGTAGTATTCGGCCTGGTGTGCCCTCAGGATATCCCGGTCCTCCGGGAGGCCGGGTTCGAAAAAGTTATCGCGGGTACAGGTGCCCTCATGCAGGAGTTGCTGGGGTAGCAGCTCATATTTCTGCATGGGGAAGCGGTGCCCCTCCGGAAGGGGATGTTTGTAGATGGGGTGGTAGGCGATCCGTAGCACGGGATGCGCGCAGGATCAGGTAATGGGAGAACCGTTGGCAACCGGGGTGCCATCCGGGCCCACAAAGACCAGTTTCCCGTCCTTGTCTTCGGCCAGCAGGATCATCCCCTGGCTCTCCACCCCGCGAAGGGGCCGGGGTGCCAGGTTAACCAAAACCGTCACCTGTTTGCCAATGAGTTGTTCCGGTTGGAAGTGCTCGGCAATCCCGGAAACGATGGTGCGGGTGTCGATGCCCGTATCTACTTTCATCACGATGAGTTTCTTGGCCTTTGGCATTTTTTCGGCCTCCAGGATGGTGCCCACCCTCAGATCCAGTTTACTGAAGTCGTCGTACGTGATGGTGTCCTTTTGCGGGGCGGCTTGGCTTTCGCTCATGGCATTCGATTTTTTGGTGGCTTCTAGTTTGTCCAATTGGGCCTGGATTTCAGAATCTTCGATTTTACGGAACAGCAATTGGGTTTCCCCAATGGTATGTCCCTCCGGCAGCAGGGCCTCGGTGCTGGCGATGGCATCCCACCCGGGGAGGGCGTCAGCGGCTTCTGCGTTTAGGATGGCCCGGAGTTTTTGTGCTGTAAACGGCAGGAAAGGTTCCGAGAGCACAGCCAGGGCTGCGGCTACCTGCAGGCCCACATACAGGATGGTGGCGGCCCGTTGGGGGGCCTGTTTCACCACCTTCCAGGGCTCTTCGTCCGCCAGGTATTTGTTGCCCAGGCGGGCCAGGTTCATCAACTCCTGGGAGGCTTCCCGGAAGCGGAACCGGTCCAGGCTGTTTCCGATTCTGGCGGGATATTCCCGGATCTCTGTCAGGGTAACCCGGTCGTTTTCGGTTAGCGTACCGGGTGCTGCAATCTGACCGTCCAGATATTTGTGCGTCAGTACGGTTACCCGGTTGACGAAATTCCCCAGGATGGCGACCAGTTCGTTGTTGTTGCGCGCCTGGAAATCCTTCCAGGTAAAATCGTTGTCTTTGGTTTCCGGGGCATTGGCCGTCAGGGTGTACCGCAACACGTCCTGCATGCCTGGGAATTCCTCCAGGTATTCGTGCAGCCACACCGCCCAGTTCCGGGAGGTGGAGAGTTTCTGCCCTTCCAGGTTCAGGAACTCATTGGCCGGTACATTGTCCGGGAGGATATACCCGCCGTGGGCTTTAAGCATGGTCGGGAAGATGATACAGTGAAAGACGATGTTGTCCTTCCCGATAAAGTGCAGCAGGCGGGTGTCTTCGGATTGCCACCAGGGTTTCCAGTCCTGGCCTTCCAGTGCGGCCCATTCTTTGGTGGAGGAAATATACCCGATAGGGGCATCGAACCAGACGTAAAGGACCTTTCCCCCGGCGCCTTCCAGTGGGACCGGGATACCCCAATCCAGATCGCGGGTCACGGCCCGGGGCTTGAGCCCGTCGTCGATCCAGGATTTACATTGCCCGTAAACGTTGGGTTTCCAGTCTTCTTTGTGCCCTTCCAGGATCCAGTCCTTGAGAAAGCCTTCATACCGGTCCAGGGGGAGGAACCAGTGGCGGGTGTTTTTCAGCACGGGGGCTGCCCCGCTGATGACCGAACGAGGGCCGATGAGGTCCGTAGCATTTAGGGAGGAACCGCAGTTTTCACATTGGTCGCCATAGGCTTCTGTGTGCCCGCATTTGGGGCAGGTGCCCACCACAAACCGGTCGGCAAGGAACTGCCGGGCTTCCGGGTCGTAGAGCTGTTCGCTCACCTCCTCGATGAAATCGTCGTTCCCATGGAGGGTTTTGAAGAAGTCCGAAGCGGTCTGGTGGTGGACTTGTGCGGAGGTGCGGGAATAGTTGTCGAATGCAATTCCGAAATCGGCAAAGGACTTTTTAATGATCCCGTGGTACTTATCGATGAGGGCCTGGGGGCTAACGCCCTCTTTTTTGGCCTTCATGGGGATGGCTACCCCGTGTTCGTCGCTGCCGCAGACAAAGAGGACCGGGTGGTGCTTCAGGCGGAGGTAGCGGCTGTAAATATCCGCCGGGACATAGACGCCTGCCAGGTGGCCAATATGGATGGGGCCGTTGGTATACGGGAGGGCAGCCGTTATGGTCGTGCGTGCAAAATGGGTGTGGGCCTCAGGCATCGGGAATGCGGAATTAAGGCACAAAAATAACCAAAAATGCGGGCCGGGGGCAAGGCGGCATCAAAAGAAAAGCCCCCGAGACACTGGACAGATACGAATATCAGGGGCGTCCAGTGTCCGAGGGCATTATCGGTACTCAGGGCCGCGGTCAGGCCACCATGATGGATTTGGCCAGGAAGCGGTCCTGCACCCCAATACGGTAGATATATTTCCCCGTAGCCAGGTGGCGCGGCACGCTGTCGCGGACATTGATGTCCAGGCTGCCTGCAAAGACCATCTCGTTGAAGAGGGTGGCCACCTTCTGGCCCAGGATGTTGTACAGGGTCACATCGATGTGTCCGGTAAAGGGCATTTCCACGTGGATGTGCGGGCTGCTGTCCGATGGGTAATAGGGCCTGTGGACGATAGCCTCGATCATCGCGTCGGTGGGGTTTTCCCCGTCGCCTTCTCCTGGGGGGGTGGGTGGGGTGGGCGGATCATCACTGTAGGCGATATCCGGGAACTCCGTGCCTGAACAGTTGAACCCGAGGTTCACCGGGTTGTAGGCGTGGCCCAGCAGGTGCTGTTCCACCAGGGGGATGTCCACGCAGAGCCATTCGGCAAGGACCGTGGCATAGAGGTCGCGGAAGTCCATGGTATATTCAAGGTTCCCCCGGCTGTTGGGGTCGTCCAGGGAGGGGTGTTCCCCTACAAAGGCACTGCCGTTAAGCCCGGCGCCGAAGAACAGGGTAGGGGCTGCCTTTCCGTGGTCGGTCCCATTGGAACCGTTTTCGAAGATCCGGCGTCCGAATTCCGAGAAGGTCATACTCAGGACCTTTTCGTCCTGCTCGGTAAAGGCCAGGTCGTCATAGAAATCCTTGACGGCAATAGACAGGTTCGACATCAGCCGCTCATGGGCCAACGGCTGGTTGCCGTGGGTGTCGAAACCTCCCATGGAAATCATGTAAACGCGCGTCCCCAGATTTCCTTTGATGAGGCGGGCCAGCAGAGCCAGTTGACGGGCAAACCCGTTGTCCTGGTACTCTACCTGGTTCTGGCCGCGCTCGTAGGCCGCGTGGATGAGTCCGGAATATTCGTAGGTGGTATTGGCAACGCCTCTGAGGAAGCGAAGCTGGTCGCCGTACATACAGTCGCCGAACAGGGCCGGGTCCAGGTTGTACTGCACCCCGGTCTGCGCAATTTCCTCCAGTTGGTCGATGTTGGAGGTTACAAAGGCGTAGTTGGTCTCTTCGCCCTGGAAAATCAGGTTTCCATACTGCCCGATCTGTATAGCGGCCGGGGCAGCCGGCGGGTTCATCAGGTAGTCCGGGTATAAATTTTCGAAATAGCGTCCCATCCAGCCTGTGGGTTCCCCTGAGATCCCGGTAGTGGTCAGGTCGGTGTTCGCATAGATATCCGACCCGGTAAAGTGGGAAAGGCTCTGGTTCTGGTAACCCACCCCGTGTACGGCCTTAAAGGCCCCGTCTCCCCACATGGCCTCAAGGGACTGCATGTAGGAGGGGATGCCGAATTCATCGGTCAGTTTCAGGACCTTGCTCTCCGGGATATAGATATTGGGCCGGGCATTCGCATAGGTATCGTATTGCTCAATGGGGATCACGGTGCTGAGGCCGTCGTTCCCCCCGGAGAGGCGGATCAGGATCAGGATACCGTCTCCCGGCGCATTGGCAATTGCCGCGGTCAGTGGGGATGGGGCCGATGCGGTGAGCATGTTGCTGCCCAGCATCATTGACCCTGACCCGGCAATGCCCAATGCTTGCAGGAAGGAGCGCCGGCTCCATACTTTGTGCTCCAGATCATGGGCACTTTTGTGGTTCTTTGGGATGGGGATATGGTTGTTGCACATAGTCGTAGGCTTTATTTGAGTTGAAATTCGGGCTGACGGGAGAGGTACATCAGCAGCAGGAAGACCTGCTGGGGCACTTCGGGACTAACAGCCAGCATCCAGAGGCCGAGGCCCCCCGGGGTGTAATCCGAACCGTAGTAGTTTTCCGGCACATCCTCAATCTTGAAGACCGAGAGGGCATTCTGGAAATCCTGTTCGGTGAGCAGTCCTTTGGGTAGGAATTTGTCCACCAGGGCACGGGTCACGGTGTCCGGGTTGCTGGTGTTGCTGTCGGCCGGGCCAACAGCATCCATGGCAAGGGTCCGGAACTGGTCTGGGTTGTTCTGGAAGAACCCCTCGATGAGTACCTCCATGGTCAGCCAGCGGCCAATAATAAAATTGGTATTGATCCAGGTCCGGTCCCGCTGCCACCCGGCCACGTCAATGGGGTCGAAAACCTCCTGCCCCAATAAAGCCGAAGAATCCATAGCAAACGACAGGGTGGTGTCGGTGTAGGTAAAATTGGATTCGTTTATGAAGTTGAGGTACAGATCAAATGGGCTTTTGATGATTACCCCAATGGCATTGTCGTCAAAAAAGTGCTCGCTCTTAAAAAGTTGGGAGAGCACAGGTGCAATTTCGAAATTGTTGGCCAGGAAGGTTGCGGCCATCCCGGAGATAATGGTTTGGGCATTGCCCGTGGCATCCATGGAATCAGGGTGCACAAAGTATTCATACAGTTTGCGGCAGATGAATTCGGCGATCTCATTCGGGCGTTGGGCAAATAACACGTCTATGGTGTCGTCATACCCCCAGTTCCCCGTCTGGCCCAGGATCGTTTTGCTTCCCGTATCGTGCTCGGTGGGGTCAAAGGTCACGGGTGTCCACCGGACTTCGCCCCGGTTGGTATACCCAGAGAGGGAACGGGCCGTTTCGATGATATCGTCCTCGGTGTAGCCGTTGCCTTCGCCCAGAGTAAAGAGTTCGTATAATTCCCGGGCGTAGTTCTCATTCGGGTTTTGCCCGTTGTTGTAGGCCCCGTCCAGGTAGAAGAGCATGGCATTGGTCAGGCCTATCTCGCTCACAAAGGTCTTGAAATTGCCCAGGGCATTGCGCTGCAGGCAGTTGGTATATTCATACAGGAAGGCAGGTCCTTCGTAAATGTCAATTTCGGTAACGAAATGGTTGCTCCAGAAGAAACTCATGCGGTCCCTTAGGTTGTTGGTCAGCAGGCCGCGGGTGTAGTCCAGCCTCCAGGTTTCCCTCTGGGAGCGGATTTCCTGCCCTGCGGCATCGTCGTCTGCCGGGTAGTTGGCCCGGGTCCAGGTGGCCCAGGTAGGGGCTGCCTGCGGGGGCATGGTTAGGGCTTCGCTGATGAGGGTGTCTACCAAAGCATTGGCAGACTGGCCAACCGCTTGGTTTACGCGGTCTACCGAGGCACTGAACCCCAGCCGTCTAAACAGGTGTTCCACCCTGGTCCGGTCCAGGGGAGGTGCATACGGCGCAAGGGAGGCCGTATTGCAATTCACGAAATACTCCATAGTTGTTGTAGGCTTTAAGAACGTTCATGTGTTTAGGGGCAAATTCTTAACGCGCGTACAAAAGGCTTATTATTATAGGCGTGGCTTTTTCGTTGTAATGCGATCTGAAAATACAGGCTTTGATTGAAAATTGCGGTGAACGGCATTTTTTTTCGATGAAATGCACAAAATCTTCACAATTTAAATCGAAAGCCATGGAGACGACCACTTCGTTTGGTTCAAAAGGAGAGGCATTGGCGGCAGCCTTCTTGCAACAAAAGGGATACCGGATATTACACCGGAATTACAGGTACCGCAAGGCAGAGGTAGACCTGGTAGCCAGCTGCGGTACAATTCTGGTGATTGTGGAAGTAAAAACCCGGACCGTACGCTTTTATGAATCCCTGGCAGAGAGTATTCCGCGGAGCAAGATCCGGCGGCTGGTCGCCGTGGCAGATCACCTGGTGGCGTCTATGGGTTGGCACGGGGAGGTGCGCTTCGACGTCATACAGGTCTTGCGGACGGGTCATGGGTACGATCTGGTCCACCTGGAATCCGCCTTCTATCATTTCTAAACATTTGTTTGTTTTGTAACAAAAAGTTATTTTTGGAGCAAACAGCCAATCGATGAAAACCATTTCCTCCGTTGTAGAACACTACATCAAGAAGAAACCCTTTCTGCAAACCGCCCTGGCACAGGGTATTATTAACCTGACCTCCCTGGCCCGGCAGGTGAAGCCGGAGATCGAAGAACACCTTGGAAAGGAAGTGCGCAACGGGGCCATTGTCATGGCACTCAAACGCCTGTCGGACGATCTGGAATTCCGGGCCACCCACCGGATTGTGAAGGTCCTGAAGAATATCGGGGAAATTACCGTCAGATCCTCGCTCACGGATTTTACCTTCCTCCTGTCAGATACCCTGCTGAAGAACCAGGGCAAGCTCCTGGAGGAAATCAACCGGAACCAGGATGTGTTCTACACCTCCTCCCGGGGGGTCAATGAGCTGAATATCGTAGTGAGCAACAGCCTGGACGCGGTCGTTGAAAAGTTGTTCCAGGGCGAACGCCTCACCCAGAAGGCGGAGAACCTCTCCTCCATAACCGTTAAACTCCCGGCCGAAAACGTATCGGTCCCGGGCATCTATTACTTTATATTCCAACGCCTGGCCTGGGAGGGTATCGTCCTCTATGAGGTTATTTCCACTACCAACGAGTTCACCATCCTGGTAGACGAGGAGCAGGTAGATATCGCCTTCTCTGTAATCAAGGACCTGAAATCCCTCTAATCCCGGATAAAACGCTCCCCCTCAAACGCCGCTGGCTGAGGTGACAGGTCGTCAACCTTACCCCCGGCCTGAATCACGGAGCTCCCGTGCACGCTAATGGTGGATTTAATAAAATCGCCTTCCGAGGCCTCGTAGATATTCTCCACATACTTCTGGGGGTTGCGGTCTATGTACGGAAACCAGGTGCTGTGGATCTGGACCATGATGCGGTGCCCGGGCTTAAAGGTATGCAACACGTCCTGCAGGCGGAAATTCACGTCCGAAACCTCCCCGGGTACAAAGGGCTCCGGGGTTTCGAAACTGTTGCGGAACCGGCCGCGGAAGACCTCTGAGCGCACCAGTTGCTGGTACCCGCCCATGACGATGTTCTCCGGGTTGTGTTCGTAGTTGGGGTGGTCCTGGGGGTATACATCAATGAGCTTAACCACAAAATCCGCATCGGTGCCGGTCATGGACACTTTGAGTTGGGCCAGTAGTTCCCCCGCCAGGGTAACCGGGTCCGACAGCGGCTCGGTCTGGAAGGTCAGGACATCCGGGCGGCGGGCGGCATGCCGCTGGTCGTCGCTCATAAACCTCCTTGGGGTAAAGGTCAGCCCTTCCGTCTGGGAGGTGTATGGCACCGGTTTATCGGGGTCGCTCACATAGGAAAATACGGCAGAAGCATCCACCGCATCTCCAAGGGTCAGGCGGCCATCTTCCCCAAAGCGAAGCGCCAGGGGTTTAACCTCCTCCGGGGGCCAGGAATCGAAGCTTTTCCACTCCTTGGTCCCCGTATCGTACATATAGGCCTCGGGCAAGGTGTCCTCCCCTTCGTCCTTGAGGTGGAAGTTGAAGAAGCGCCTTTCGATTTCCCGCTGGTAGTGCGTGGAGATGCTGTCCCCGAAGTAGATGTGGTTATGGGTGGTCTTTCCCCGTTCCCGGGCCCATCCGCCATGGTCCCACGGGCCCATCACTATGGTGTTTTTCGCCTTGGGGTTGTTCACCTCTACGGTCTTGTAGATATTCAGCGGGCCATACAGGTCCTCGGCGTCGAACCACCCGCCCACGGTCATTACGGCATGGTCAATGCCTTTCAGGTGGGGCAGGATACTCCGTTTCTGCCAGAATTCGTCGTAGTTGGGGTGCTCCACGATCTGTTGCCAGAAAAAATTGTCGTGATGGTATTTCTCGGTGATGTTTTTCAGCGGGCCCTGGGCCAGGTGGAAGTCGTACCCGTCTGCAGCCGGGGCCTCGTAGAACCGCATCAGTTTGTCCCGGTACCAGGGCTCCCGGGTACGTTCGGTTTTCTGGTACCCGAACACGGCAAAGGCTGCTGTGTAGCTTTGCAGGTAGGCCCCCTGGTGGTGGAAATCGTCAAAGAAGAAGTCGGCAATAGGCGCCTGGGGGGAGGAAGCTTTAAGCGCAGGGTGAGCATCCGGCAGGGCCGCCGCAGTGTAGAACCCGGGGTAGGAGACCCCGTACATGCCGACCCTTCCGTTGTTGTTGTCGATGTTCTTTAAAAGCCATTCTATGGTATCGTAGGTATCCGAGCTCTCGTCGATGGCATCGGGGTCCCCGGGGTCATTGCCGGGAATGTTGGGGCGCATATTGTCGAAGGTGCCGTCGCTCATATAGCGGCCCCGCACATCCTGGTACACCAGGATATAGCCATCCCGTATCAGGAAATCCGACGGGTAGCGGCGCACCTGGTAATCGGTGTAGTTCGAGGCATTGTAGCAGGTGCGGTTCATCAGGAACGGGTAGGTACGGCTCTTGTCCTTGGGGGTATAGACCACGGTGAAGAGCTCGGCCCCATCCCTCATGGGGATGTGGTATTCGCTTAGGTCGTAATGCTGTCGGAGGAACGTGGAGTCTGCTTCCTGGGCCCTGCTAAACGGGGAAACCAGAATAAAGAGCAACAGTAGGATACGGAATGTCATCTGCAAGGGTTTTTTTCGGTTCCCTAAGATAGCAATTCCGGGATTCTCTGTCAGGCTTCTGCCGGGGTAGCGGCCCCGCTTAAGGCCTGAAGGCGTATAAGGGCATCGGAAACGGAACCGATGTGGTCCAGGCTCAGCAGCAGCCGCAGGCCATTGCGGGTTTGCTTTTCCTTGATAGTGCCGTCTAGCTTCCCGGATTGCATGGCCCTGATAATACCCGAAAAGGCAGTGCTCTGGTAGAACCCGGATTCCTGGTCCGAAATAAAGTACCCGGTGAGTTTCCCGTTTTTCATGACGATTTTTTCCAGGCCCAGGTGGGCACCCAGCCACTTCAGGCGGATGGATTCCAACAGGTCTTCCGCCTGGGCCGGCAGCGGGCCGAAGCGGTCTTCGAGTTTGGCCCTGAAAGCACTAAGCGCAGTGTCGTCCCGGCATTCGCTGAGCTCGGTATAGAGGCTCAGCCGCTCGGAGATATTGTTGATGTAATCGTCCGGGAAGAGCCATTCAAAATCTGCATCGATCTGGGTTTCCTTCACGAAGTGGTCCCGCGGCCCTTCGACCTCTTCATAGAGCTCCCGGAATTCGTTTTCCTTAAGTTCTTCGATGGCCTCGGCGAGGATTTTCTGGTAGGTCTCAAACCCGATTTCGTTGATAAAGCCGCTTTGCTCCGCCCCGAGCAGGTCTCCAGCCCCGCGGATTTCCAGGTCCTTCATGGCGATGTTTAACCCGCTGCCCAGGTCCGTGAACTGCTCCAGGGCCTGGATCCGTTTGCGCGCCTCCGGGGTCATGACATCGTAGGGCGGGGTGATGAAATAACAAAATGCCTTCTTGTTGCTGCGCCCCACCCGGCCCCGCATCTGGTGCAGGTCACTGAGGCCGAAGTTATTCGCATTGTTGATAAAGATGGTATTGGCATTGCTCACATCCAGGCCGCTTTCGATGATGGTGGTAGAGACCAGGACATCGAAGGCCCCGTTCATGAAATCGAGCATGAGCTGTTCCAGCTTTTTGCCTTCCATCTGCCCGTGGCCCACCCCTATTTTGGCATCGGGCACCAGGCGCTGCAGCATCCCTGCCACTTCCCGGATATTCTCAATGCGGTTATGCACAAAAAAGACCTGGCCGCCCCGTTGGATTTCATAGGCGATGGCATCGCGGATGGTGGCCTCGTCGAAACGGATCACCTGGCTTTCTATCGGGTAGCGGTTGGGGGGAGGGGTATTGATCACCGACAGGTCCCGGGCCGCCATCAGGCTGAATTGGAGGGTGCGAGGGATGGGGGTTGCCGTGAGCGTTAGCACGTCTATGTTCTCCTTGAGGCTTTTGAGCTTGTCCTTGACCGAGACTCCGAACTTCTGCTCCTCGTCTATAATAAGCAGGCCCAGGTCCTTGAAGGCTACCTGTTTGCCCACCAGCTGGTGGGTGCCAATCACAATGTCCAGCTTCCCGGAGGCCAGGTTGTCCAACAGCTGCCGCCGGGCTTTGGTGGAGCGGAAGCGGTTCAGGTAGTCCACATGTACCGGCATCTCGGCCATGCGTTCGGTAAAGGTGCGGTAGTGCTGGAAGGCCAGGATCGTGGTGGGCACCAGTACCGCCACCTGTTTCCCGTTATCGACCGCCTTGAATGCCGCCCGGATGGCGATCTCCGTTTTCCCGAAGCCCACATCCCCGCAGATAAGGCGGTCCATGGGGCGCTCACTTTCCATATCTGTCTTAACGGCTTCGGTGGCCGTACTTTGGTCCGGGGTGTCTTCATAGAGGAAGGAGGCCTCCAGCTCGTGTTGGAGGTAGCTGTCCGGGGCGTATTGGAATCCCTTCCGGAGCCTTCTCTTGGCATAGACCTCGATGAGGTTGAAGGCTATTTTCTTGACCCTGGACTTGGTTTTCGCCTTGAGTTTCTTCCAGGCCCCTGATCCGAGTTTGTAGATTTTCGGCGGCGCCCCGTCCTTCCCGTTGTATTTGGCGATTTTGTGGAGGGAATGGATGCTTACATAGAGGATGTCCCGGTCTCCGTAAATGAGTTTGATGGCTTCCTGGGTTTTGCCTTCCACCTGGATTTTCTGCAGCCCCCCGAAGGTGCCGATGCCGTGGTCTATGTGGGTCACGTAATCCCCGATTTCCAGCTTATTGAGCTCCTTCAGGGTAATGGCCTGCTTCTTGGCGTAGCCATTGCGGATCGTAAAGCGGTGGTAGCGCTCAAAAATTTGGTGGTCGGTATAGCAGCACAACCCAAGTTCCGGGGCTTCAAAGCCCTGGTAGAGCGGGTGGACCAGGGTTTCGTAGGGGATGTCCTTCCCGATCTCATCGAAGATATCGTGGAACCGTTTGGCCTGTTGCTCCGAGGCGCAGAACAGGAAATTGCGCATCCCCTTTTCGCTGTTTTCCAGCAGCCTGTCCCGCAGCATTTCAAAATGCTTGTTAAAGGCTGGCTGGGGGGTGGCGCCAAGGGTTGCCGTTACCCCGGCGCTTTCGCCCCCGGCACCTAAAACGATCCGTCGGAAGGATTCCAGCCCTGTCGTAAGGGCTGCCCCGTTCAGGAAGAGGTCCGCCGGTTTGGCGCGGGAGGTTTCACCTTCCAGGGATCCGAAGGCTTCTTCTGCTTTCCCGAAGAGACCGTCCAGGCGGCTGGCCGCCACTTGGGGGTGTTTGATCAGGACTATGGTCTGCTCGGGGATGTATTCCAGGAAGCTTACGCGCTGTTCGTGCAAAAGCTTGTCGGCCATATTGGGGATGATGCTGATTTTCTTCACCTGACCCGTGGAGAGCTGGCTCTCCACATCGAAGGTGCGGATGCTGTCTACTTCGTCCCCGAAGAATTCGATGCGGAAGGGTTCGTCGTGCGAAAAGGAAAAAACATCTACAATACCACCCCTTACGGAGAATTCCCCGGGCTCGGTAACAAAATCGACACGGCGGAAATGGTATTCGAAAAGGGTTTCATTGAGGAAGTCCAACGAAAGGCTGTCCCCAACCCTAAGGCCCAGGGTGTTTTTGCGAAGCTGCTTTCGGGTAACGACCTTTTCGAAGAGGGCATCGGGGTAGCTCACAATGAGGGCCGGCTTTTTGCGGGAATCGATCCGGCTCAGGACCTCTGCCCGCAACAAAACGTTGGCGTTGTCCGTAGATTCGATCTCATAGGGCCTGCGATAACTGCCGGGAAAAAACAGGGCCTGGTCGCGCCCCACCAGGGCTTCCAGGTCATTGAGCAGGTAAGCGGCCTCCTCCTTGTCCTCCAGAAGCAGGAGCATGGGCGATTCCAACGCCCCAAAAACCTCCGCTATGGTAAAGGAAAGGGCAGACCCGGGGCACCCTTTCAGGTGCACAATGCCCTGGGAGCCGGACATAGCTTCCCGCAGATCCCCCAGGGCAGGGGCCTGTGCAAAGCGTTCCCGGATATCGGCCAGACTCAAGAGAGGTCGAAAATTTGTGCAAAAATACAGGGAAAGGGCCACCCGGGCAACCTCACCGGCCGTTTATCTCTATCCGTCCGCTGTATTGGGGGTTTCCAGAGGGAGGACAGCTTCCGGGGTCAGGGCAAAAACCCGCTCCCCGGGTTGAGGAGACACCACATGCATCCCGGTAAAGGCGCCAAAGGCCGGGAGGATGAGTTGTTTCTCCCTCAGGTAAAACACCGGCAGGCGCAGGCGCTGGCGCCCACTCCCAGCCAGGCGCACGGCCGGGTGCAGGTGCCCGGCAATATTGAAGCGCCCAGGGGACTCCATGGGGTGGTGGGTGAGCTCGAAAGGGCCGGTTTGCCAGCTTTCGTGCAGGCGAATCCCGAGGGCTTCGAACCGTACCGGGTCAATGATGTCGTGGTTGCCCACCACCAGTTCCAGCCGTGCAGAACAGGCACCGGCCCAGGACTCGAAGAAGTCCCATTCCCGGTTGAGGTGGGAATGAAAGAGGTCGCCAAGGAAACAGATTGTCTCCGGGCGGAAAACCTCCTGCAACTGTTGCAGCCGGCTAAAATTGCGCTTCAGGGCCTTTAGGGGTACAGCCGCCCCGTATTTGCGGAAATGCGTCACCTTCCCCAGGTGGAGGTCGCTTAGCAGGAGCATCCCCCGGCTGCGCCAGAACAGCCCTCCCCAGGGGTGCATCTCCAGGGTTTCCCCAGCGATATTTTCCAGGTGTAGCATTGGGGCAAAGGTATCATTTTAAAGTGGCCCTCCGCCCGGTTGTCACCCTCCTGTCAGGATCCGGGTCATGCGCTTAATGCGGTCGGCGAGCTTTTCACTGCTGAGCTTTTCCCGTAGGCGGTCGGTAATGATGGGAAAGGAAAACGGGGTGGGTTTCGTACAGGCCTTCCAAACAATTTCCTGGCCTTGGATCCGCTCCAGGGCCAATCTCAAGCGGCCTTCCTCCAACTGGTGTTCGAAGGTTTCGGTAAAGGCCTGCTGGAAAAGGAGGTTGTCGGGCTCATAGTCGCGGAAGACTTCAAAAAGCAGCTGGGAACTGCTTTGCAGGTGCTTCATCTTAACCCCTTTGTTCGGGTATCCCGAAAAAACCAGCCCGCTGATTACCGCGATGTCCCGGAATTTCCTGCGGGCCATCTCGGTGGCGTTCAGGCTCTTCTGCAGGTCGTCCAGCAGATACTCCGGGCTGAATAAATCGTTGTCCAACACCATGCGGACATCCAGGGGTTGGTCCGAGAGCAGCTCAAACCCGTAGTCGTTATAGGCCAGGGAAAAGGTAATGGGGGTCAACAGGCTGATGCGGTAGCTCAGCAGGCTGGCCATAGCCTCATGGACAAACCGTCCTTCGAATGGGTAGAAGATATGGTGGTGCCCTTCCCGGGTTTTAAAGGTTTCCAGCAGCAGCTGGTCGGGCCCGGGGACGATACTTTCCAGGCGTTGCCGCTCGAATAGCGGTTGCAGGGCCCGGATTTCCTCCGCCTGCTGCTCCTCGGGCATGGCCGCGGAGTAGAGTTCCTCCCGGAGGATCCGCGACATCTCGCTCGAAAGGGTAAGCCGCCCGCCCATCCAGCTTGGGGTTTTTCCGGCTTTCTGGGAGGAATTCCGCACCAGGGCCACCATGTCCCGGATCCGGATAAATTCCAGGTTCCGCCCTGCAAAGGTAAACACGTCCCCCGCCTTGAGCTTGGAGATAAAGTACTCTTCTATGGTGCCGATATAGCCCCCTTTCTGGTATTTGACGGTGAGCTGGGCATCCCCCACAATTGTCCCGATCTGGAACCGGTGGCGCATGGCCACTCCGCGGTTGGTAACCTTCAAAAGCCCGTCAGCTTCTACCTCTACCTTGCGGTATTCGTCGTAAGACTGCAGGCTCTGGCTTCCCAGGACCAGGAAGTTCAACAGCCATTCCCATTGCTCCTGGCTCAGCGCCTGGTAGCAGAACGTCTGGCAGACTTCCCTGTAAATGGTCTCGGGATGGAAGCCGTCGGAGACGGCGAGGGTGGTGAGGTACTGCACCAGGACGTCGAAGCTGCCCAGGTAGGGTGTGCGGTCTTCCACGGCCTGTAATTTTACTGCCTGCTGCAGGGCGGCCGCTTCCACCAATTCAATGGCATGGGTTGGCAGGAAATAGATCACACTTTCCTTCCCCGGCCGGTGCCCGCTGCGCCCCGCCCGTTGCAGGAAGCGCGCTACCCCTTTGGGCCCGCCTATCTGGATGACGGTTTCCACAGGGGCAAAATCCACGCCCAGGTCCAGGCTTGAGGTGCACACCACCGCCTTAAGGCTTTCGTTTCGGATGGCCTGTTCCACCCAGAGCCGGGTTTCCTTGTCTATGCTGCCGTGGTGCATGGCTATTTCCCCGGCCAGTTCCGGGTGGCGTTCCAGCAATTTCTGGAACCAAATTTCGCATTGGCCCCGGGTGTTGGTAAAGATCAGCGTGGTTTTGCTTGCTTCGATAATGGGGATGATGGATTCGAGCATGTGCAGCCCCAGGTGGCCCCGCCACGGAAAAGTATCCATGCGCTCGGGCAACAGGCTTTTTACCACGATGCGCTTGGGGACATGGGCCCGGATCATCACGGAATTTTCCAGGGCTTCTGAACCCGGCCCTAACAGGACCTGCCGGGCCTGTTCCAGGTTGCCGATGGTTGCTGAGATGCCCCAGATGCGCAATTGGGGGCAGACGGACTTCAGGCGGGAAAGGGCCAGTTCCATCTGTACCCCGCGCTTGCTTCCCAGCAATTCGTGCCATTCGTCTACCACGACAGCCGTGCAGGAGGCGAAGGTTTTGGCATACCCCTTCGTCGCCAGCAGCAGTTGCAGGCTTTCCGGGGTGGTGATCAGCAGGTCCGGCATGGCTTTGCGCTGTTTGGCGCGTTGGGCCGTGGAGGTGTCCCCTGTACGGATACCCACTTCGAAGGGGATGTCCAGGTCCTGGAGGATCCGTTGGGCAGACTGGTGGATTTCCTGGGAAAGCGCGCGCAAAGGGGTTATCCATACGGCCTTAAGGCCTTTCCGGTGCTTAGTTCGGAACCCTGGGTGTTCTTTCATGTATTGCAGCAGGATAGGGAACCAGAGGGCGTAGGTCTTCCCGCTCCCGGTGGGGGCGTTGAGCAGCCCGTGCTTGCCGTCCAGAAAGGCCTCCCAGGTCTGTACCTGGAAGGGAAAGGGTATCCAGCCCTGCCCGTGGAACCATGCGGTAGCCTGCTCGGTCCACTTCTGGTGCCTGTCTTTCGCTGCTTTCATGGGTCGGGGATTAAGGACAGTAGGGATTGGAGGCTGTCCGCGGCCTCAATGGTCTTGTCTTTTCGCCAGCGTACAATGCGCGGGAAGCGGGTAGCTACCCCGCTTTTGTGCCTTCCGGAGCGGGCAATCCCCTCAAAGGCAATTTCAAAGACCTGTTCGGGCTGGACCGAGCGCACCGGCCCGAAGCGCTCCAGGGTATGGCGTTTGATCCAGGCATCCACCTCCCTGAACTCCGCATCGGTAAGGCCGGAATAGGCCTTGGCAAATGTTACCAGTTCCCGGGTGCCGTCCTGTTTTTCATCCCACAACGCGAAGGTGTAATCCGTAAACAGATTACTGCGCCTCCCGTGCCCCCGCATGGCGTAGGTCAACACGGCGTCTACGGTAAAAGGGTCTACCTTCCACTTCCACCAGTCCCCCTTTTTCCGGCCTACCCCATAGGCCGAATCCTTGCGTTTGAGCATCAGGCCCTCCGAGCGGACCTCCCGGGAACGATTCCGCTCTTGGGCTGCCTCCTCCCATTGACCAAAGGCCATGGTTTCGGAAAGGTCCAGGGGTAGTCCTGCCTCGCCGGAAAGGGGCCCTATTAACGCGTCAAGGTGCTGGCGCCTCTGGCTGAAGGGCAGGTGCCGGATGTCCTGGCCTTCCCATTCCAGCAGGTCATAGGCCCGGAGGATCACAGGTGTTTTTTCCAGGAGTTTGGCACTGATGGTTTTTCTGCCCAGACGTTTCTGCAGGTCCCGGAAACTCCCAACCTGCCCCTTGGGAAAAGGCAGGATTTCCCCGTCGATCACCGTGCCCTCCGGGAGCACCGGCAGGAGCTTCTCAAATTCCGGATACTGGTCGGTTACCAGCTCCTCGCCCCGGCTCCAGACGAAGAGGCGTCCTTCCCGGCGGATGAGCTGTGCCCGGATCCCGTCCCACTTGTGCTCGGCCAGCCACTGGTCTGTCGCTCCCAGGTCTGCGGGCTGCCCTTCCAGGGCATGGGCCAGGAAAAACGGGAATGGCCTGGAGGCCTTATCGGCTTCCCGCTCCTCCAGGACCAGGTGTTCGAAGGAGACAGATTGGGGGTCCCAGTTGCCCATCAGGCGGTAGGCCAGCAACTCTTCCGCCACTCCGGTAGCGGCCGAAAGGGCCCGGGTCATGAGTTTCTGGCTGATGCCTATGCGAAACCCCCCGGTAATGAATTTGTTGAACACGAAGCGCTCATAGTACCCCTGTTGCTGCCAGTGCCTCAGGACATAGGCTTTCTTGCCGGCCTCGTCAAGGGATTTGAGCCAAACCATATCGGCCAGGTATTCCGCAAGGGAGGGCAGGGGGGTAGGCTGATCCCTGTCGGGGAGGACCAGGGCAATGGTCTCGGCCAGGTCCCCCACAATATGGTAGCTCTCCTCGAAAAGCCACATTGGGATCCCCGAGACCTCAGCCGCCCATTCCCGCAGAAGTCGCGTATTGACAGGCCGTGAGGGTCTCCGGTGCGACAACAGGGCAATGGCCCAGACCTTGTCCGGGCCTTCGGCCTCCCGGAAGTATTCGGCCAGGGCCTCCACCTTCCGGGTGGTCTTGTTGGTGCTGTCCAGGGTGCGGATCAGGGATGCGAATCGCTCCATCTTATCCCTCTTCGTTAGTTTCGTCTTTGCCTTCTGGGCTCTCCCCTTCGTATTGGGTACTCTCGGTCCGGGCATCGTAGCCTTCTTCCCTTAAGAAGCGGGAGAAGATGTCGGCGTACCCGTGGGTGCAGATCACCCGGGACGCCCCCGTTTCCGAAATGGTACGGAGCAGCCCGGTCCAGTCGGCGTGGTCGCTCAGGACAAAGCCCCGGTCTACGGCCCGCCTCCTCCTGGCCCCGCGAAAGGCCATCCAGCCACTGGCAGTCGCAGTTTCGTAGGGCACCAACCGGCGCATCCAGGTACTCCCGTGGGCACTTGGTGGGGCCAACACCAACTGCCCCCGCACTTCTTCTTTGGGGGTGTCGGCCGTAATCCGCCGGGTAGGCGGCAGGGCCGTAATCCCCCGGATGACCTCATTCATATTCTCTATGGCCCCGTGGGTATAGACAGGTCCTATGGATGTATCCAGGGCGGCCAGCAGGCGTTGGGCCTTACCCAGGGAATAGGCAAAGAGGACCGAAGTCTTGCCGGCAGCCTTGTTGGCTATCCACCAGTGCTGGATGTCTTCGATAACCTCCTGCTGTGGCCTCCAGGAAAAGGCCGGAAGCCCAAAGGTGCATTCCGTGATAAACGTATCGCAGCGCACCGGCTCGAAAGGCGTGGAGAGCCCATCCGGCTCCGGTTTATAGTCTCCGGAAAAGACCCAGGTTTCGCCTTTGTATGATACCCGGACCTGGGAAGAGCCCACAATATGGCCGGCGGGGTGGAAACTGAAGCTAACCCCGTTCAGGTTCCGGGTTTCCCCCCATTGCACCGTTTCCACACGGATATCACCCAGGCGGTGCCTGATGATGGGGGCATTGAGGTGGTGGGTGAGGTAGTGCTGGTGGCCCCAACGGCTGTGGTCCGAATGGCCATGCGTGATCAGGGCCTTTTTGACAGGCTTCCAGGGGTCTAGGTAAACATCGGCCCGGGAACAGTAGATGCCCTTATCCGTGAATTCCAGCAGGGGTCTTTCCATAGCCGGGTGAAGGTACGCAATTCTCCTTTTTGAGGGAAGGGGCTTCTGTCGGGATATCCTCCCGGAACGGCCGTGGGGCGGTCTAAGAATTGGATGGCATTGCTGTGCAGAACGGGAACAAAGCGGTATATTTGCACGAAAATCCATTTGTATCATGCCTATCCTGGATCTGTATAACCACCCCGAGAAAAGGAGGAATCTGGCCCACTTTGCCGCACTGGCTTCCCTGGCTGCCGTAGACGGCGCCATCAACCCTCCTGAAAAGGAAGTAATCGATCGTTTTGCCGCCAAGCTGGATATCACCCCTCAGGAATACAAGGAGGTGATGAAAAAGGAGAACAAATACCCCATTGAAGCACCTTTCGAAATGGAGAAGCGCTACGAGCGCCTGTTCGATTTCTTCGGTATCATTTTCTCCGACCACCAGATAGATTCCGAGGAAATGGCACTTGTTAAGAAATATGCCCTGGGATTGGGCTTCTCCGACAAGAAAGCCGATGAGGTCATCGCCAAGTCCGTTGCGATCTTTACCGGTAGAATCCCCTTTGAGGATTACCTCTACCTGATAGAAAAGAAAGACTAATTACCGCTGCCGGGCCATAAAGGACTCGGCTTTTTCCACCATTTTACGGCTGCCGCAGAAAAAGGGAACCCGCTGGTGCAATTCGGTGGGCTGAATCTCCATGATGCGGCCATACCCGTCGGAGGCCTTGCCCCCGGCCTGCTCAGCCAGAAAAGCCATGGGGTTGCACTCGTAAAGCAGTCGGAGTTTCCCATTGCTGTTCACACTGCTTTTCGGGTACATATAAATCCCGCCCTTTATCATATTGCGGTGGAAGTCAGACACCAGGGACCCGATGTATCGGGAGGTGTAAGGGCGGTCCCCCTCTTCCATCTGGCAATATTTGATATAGTCCTTGACCCCTTGGGGGAAGTGGATATAATTCCCCTCGTTCACGGAATAGATCTTACCGGTTTCCGGGAACTGCATGTTGGGGTGGGAGAGGTAGAAGGTGCCGATGGCCGGGTTGAGGGTAAACCCATTAACGCCATGGCCCGTAGTGTAGACCAGCATGGTGGAGGTTCCGTAGATTATATACCCCGCTGCTACCTGGTTTACACCGGGTTGCAGGAAGTCATCCAGGGTTACCGGCGTACCGCTTGGGGTCAGGCGCCTGTAAATGGAAAATATTGTACCTACGGAAACATTCACGTCGATATTGGAAGACCCGTCCAGGGGGTCAATCAGTACCACGTATTTGTTCTGGTGGTTTTCGTCCAGGGAATTGATGGAGATGTAATCCTCCTCCTCTTCCGAAGCAATACCACAGACAATTTCCCGGTTTTTCAGGGTCTGGATAAATTTCTCATTGGCCAGCACATCGAGTTTTTGCTGGCTTTCGCCCTGGACATTGGTTTCCCCGGCGGCGCCGAGGATGTCGATGAGCCCGGCTTTGTTTACCTCGTGGTTGACCACTTTGGCGGCCAGGCGGATGGCGTTGATGAGTTTGGATAGTTCGCCGGTGGAATACTGGAACTCGGCCTGGTTCTCTATGATGAACTCGCCCAGGGTTTTCGTTTTCCCCTGCATAAATTTCGGGTTAGGTGTTACTGCCCACAAATATCGCTTATTTTGTGAAACTACATCGATTTCGAGTTCAGTGACTTTTGTGAAATTATAACTTTGTGTTTTATTTGTAACAATTATGGAATATACGATCCGACCCGCCAGGGAAGAAGATATGCCGGCAGTCCACCGCCTGATCACCGAATTGGCAATATTTGAAAAGGAACCCAATGCGGTGGAAGTTACTGTGGAAAAGCTCAAAGAAGACGGTTTCGGGCCCGAGCCCCGGTTCCGGTGTTTCGTGGCCGATAGCGGGATGGGGGTAGATGGGATGGCGCTGGTGTATCCGCGGTATTCCACCTGGAAAGGCCCCGCCCTGCACCTGGAGGACCTCATCGTTACCGAACCTGCAAGGGGTTCGGGCCTTGGGAGCGCCCTGCTCACCGAGGTCATCCGCCACGCCCGGGACACCGGCGCCAAACGGGTAAGCTGGGAGGTTTTGGACTGGAACGAACCGGCCATCCGGTTCTACAAATCCAGGGGTGCGCGAATCCTGAGGGACTGGGATGTGGTGCAACTCGACGAGCGGGGGATCGATCACTATTTACAACACTATGCGGGTTTATAAATTCGGAGGTGCCTCGGTAAAAGATGCCGACGGGGTACGCAACCTTTTGGCCGTTTTGCGGCAAACCGGAACGGAAAAGACCTTTTTGGTGGTCTCCGCCATGGGCAAAACGACCAATGCCATGGAGGAGGTGGTGCGCGCCTACTTCGAGGACAAGGCTGCTTTGGCCGGGGCCCTGCAAGGGGTGGAGGATTACCACCTGGAGATCCTCTCCGGGCTTTTTCCGGCTGCTTCCCACCCCATTTACGAGAGGGTGCGGGGGCTTTTGGCTGAGGTAAGAGGCTTTCTGGCCTGGAACAAATCGCCCAAAAACAGCTTTGTCTATGACCAGGTAGTAGGTTACGGGGAGCTGCTTTCCACGGCTATTGTGAGTGCCTACCTGGAATCCCAGGGCCTGGCCAACACCTGGCTCGATATCCGGGACTACATCAAAACCGATTCCAACTACCGGGACGGCCGGGTAGATTGGGAACGCACGCAGCAGGCCGTAGCAGCCCTTTCCGGACGGCGCGAGCTCTTTATTACCCAGGGTTTCCTGGGCAGTGATGAGAACAATTTCACCACTACCCTGGGGCGGGAGGGTTCCGATTATACGGCAGCCATTATTGCCTACTGCCTCAATGCGGCCTCGGTGACCATCTGGAAGGACGTCCCCGGTGTGCTCAATGCGGACCCCAGGTACTTCGAGAAAACCACCCTGCTGCAGCAGATCTCCTACCGGGAAGCTATTGAACTGGCCTTTTACGGGGCCTCGGTAATCCACCCGAAAACCCTGCAGCCTCTGCAGCGCAAGGAGATTCCCCTATACGTAAAATCCTTCCTTAAGCCCCAGGACCCGGGTACTGTTGTCGGCAAGGGCAAAGGAATCCAGCCGGAGATCCCCTGCTTTATACTGAAAAAGGACCAGGTGCTCATGAAACTCTCCTCCCTGGATTTCTCATTTATCGTAGAGGACAATATCAGCGACCTGTTCAAATTGCTGCACGACCACCGGATGAAGGTAGACCTGATCCAGAATTCGGCCATTAGTTTTTCGGTCTGCTTCGACGACAAGTACAACCGCCTGGAGGCCCTGCTATCGCAACTCAAGGGGAGGTTCAAGGTGGTTCACCAGAAAGGGGTGTCCCTCTACACCATCCGGCACTTCGACCCGGACGCCATCCGCTCCCTCCAGGACGGGCGGGAGGTCTTGTTAGAACAGCGCGGAAGGGAAACGGTCCAATTGGTGGTACGTTAGACGGAGGCAGGCCCAAAATGCCCGTGTTTTAACCCCCGGCAACCCCCATTTTTCTATCTTTACCCCGAAGAAGGAAGGTTATGAGTTTAGTTACTGCCAAGGAAGTTGCCAGAGCCATCCACCTGGACCGCTATGGGTTCCTGGGGACCTTTATGGGCTGGATCCTGATGCAGGTAACCCGCATTAGTAACCTGAACCGGTTTTACAAACGCAACCAGCAGCTTTCCGGACCCGAATTCCTGGAGCGCATCCTGGAGCACTATGAAATAGATTTCGAAATTCCGGAGGAAGACTTTAAGCGACTGCCCAAAGAGGGTCCGTTTATCACCATCAGCAACCATCCGCTGGGGGGTATAGACGGGGTCCTCCTCCTTAAACTCCTGCTCCAGCACCGTTCGGATTATAAGATTGTCGCCAACTTCCTGTTGCACAGAATCGCCCCCCTGGCCCCGTATATAATGCCGGTAAACCCCTTTGAGGACCGGCAGGATGTCAAGAGTTCCATTGCCGGAGTCAAACAGGCCCTCGAGCACCTGGGCGAGGGACACCCGCTGGGCATCTTCCCCGCCGGGGAGGTTTCCACCTATAAGGAAGGGCACCATTTTGTAGACCGTCCCTGGGAGGAAGGGGCCCTAAAGCTGATCCGGAAGGCAGGCGTCCCGGTGGTCCCGGTGTATTTCCACGCCCGCAACAGCCGGCTGTTTTACCGCCTTTCCAGCATCAATGAAAAGTTTCGTACGGCCCGCCTCCCCACCGAGTTGGTGACCCAGCGCAACCGCCCGATAAAGGTACGGATTGGCCAGCCCATAGCGGTGGCGGTCCAGAAGGAACAAGACTCCCTGGAGGAATATGCCGACCTGCTGCGCCGTAAGACTTATCTGCTGGCCAACCCCTATGAACGCGAGCGCCTCATAGACCAGATCCCGGGCTCCATCAAAATCCCCAAGCCCCCCAGGCGCATTGCCTCTGCTGTGCGGACTGAGGTTATCGAAGGGGAAATCGAAAAGCTCAGGGAGAAGGACTGCCGGCTGTTGCAAAGCAAGAATTACGAGGTTTTCCTGGCCCAGAAAAAGGACATGCCCTTTATTTTACAGGAGATCGGGCGCCAACGGGAAATGACCTTCCGCGCCATTGGTGAAGGGACCAATAAGTCCATCGACTTAGACCGCTTCGACGACTATTACCACCACCTCTTCCTATGGGACGATGCCGAGAAACAAATTGTCGGGGCATACCGTATGGGGATGGGATCGGAGATCTTCGAACAATTCGGCATAGACGGTTTCTACCTGCAGGACCTCTTCCGCTTTGAGCCGGAACTGTTCCCCATGATGCGCCAATCTATAGAGATGGGCAGGGCCTATATCGTGGAGGAATACCAGCAAAAACCCATGCCGCTGTTCCTGTTGTGGAAGGGGATAGTCCATACAACGCTTCGGCACCCCGAGCACAAATACCTCATTGGGGGGGTAAGTATCAGCAACCAGTTTTCGAACTTCTCAAAGTCCCTGATGATCGAGTTCATGAAATCCAATTATTGGGACCCCTATGTGGCGCAGTACATCCGCCCCAAAAAGGAATTCAAGGTAAAGCTCAATGATGCAGACAAGGAGTTCGTTTTTGACGAGACCGAGGCGGACCTCAATAAGTTCGACCGCCTGATCTCGGAAGTGGAGCCGGGCAGCCTGCGCCTGCCGGTGCTAATCAAAAAGTACATCAAACAAAACGCCCGGGTGGTGGCCTTTAATGTGGACCCCCTCTTCAACAACGCCGTAGACGGTCTGATGTATATCCGCATTTCCGACCTCCCGGAAAGCACCGTGAAGCCGGTTATGGAAGAATTCCAGGCTGAGTTGGAACGGAAGCTGGCCGAAGGTAACGGGCCGGCCTAACCGGTGAGTTCAGTCTTCGGGTATTCCAATACGACTGCTCCGCCGTTCAAAAAGCACGTTGTCTGTCCAGACCCCGTTGCGCTGGCCAATCCGCTCCCGGTACCCGATGCGGCGGAACCCCGCTTTTTCATGGAGGCGGATACTGGCCGCGTTTTCAGGGAAAATACCGGATTGAAGCGTCCAGAACCCGCTGGCTTCACTCTCCCGTATAAGGGAGTTCATAAGCTGCATGCCTACCCCTTGCCCGCGGAAGGCTTCCCCGATATAGATACTGACTTCCGCCACACCTCCGTAAACACACCGGCCCGAAACGGGCGACAGGGCGGCCCAGCCGGCAATGGCACCGGTAGCTTCGGCTACCAGCCGGCAGTTCGGCAGGTGAGCGGCATCCCAGGCCTCGTAGGAGGGTACCTGGGTCTCGAAGGTTGCTACCCCGGTAGCCATACCCTCGGCATAGATACGGGACACCTCCGGCCAGTCTTTCGGGAACATGTTACGGACATTCATGGCAGGACATTAACAACACCCGCTTCCGGGGGTGCAGCCCGAGGAAGATTCCATCGGGGCTCCCACTCCACATAGTTCCTGGGCCTTGCATTGGGTGGCTTCCGTGCTTAGCGTGAAGGTAAGGGTCTCGCCTTTGGTTTGGAACAGAGCCACATGCAGTTGCCCGGTATGGAAGGAGGCATTCCCGTATTCGAATTTCAGGGTGCTCTCCATTAGCAACGGTTTTTGTTGGGCCACACGTCCGAGGATGGACAGGGCCTTGTCCGAGGTGATGGGGCCGTGGTGGGGTTCCGGATTAGGGGCTTCCCAGAGTTGGATTAGGGTCTCCTGCCAGCTGTCTGTACGCCCCCCGCAATCGGTGGCATCTATGTAGACATTTTTGACTTCGGTAATATGGTAATCCGGGCGGAGGTGTTCCCCCGGACGGTATTCAAAGTCGAGGATGTGATTGGGATGGCTTTGCAGCAGGGAGATAAATTCGCGTGTGGTCATAGGATGTTTTTAGTTAACAGCACTGTTGGCTGATGCGGTTGAAAAAAGACTCGAATAACGTACTGAAGGTTTCCCACCGGTCTTTGTCGATGCAATAGCAGAGGTTTTTGCCCTGGAAATTTCCTTTGAGCAATCCGATTTTCTTGATTTCACTCAGGTGTTGGGATATGGTGGCCTGGGCCAGCCCGGTTTCTTCCACGAGGTCACTGCAAATACAGGCATCCTGGCGGCTGATGTACTGGAGGATAGCCACCCGTGCAGGATGGGCCAGGACCTTGGCCACCTGGGCGATTTCATTTTGCTGGGAATTGAAGAGTTCGGATTTGCTGACGCCCATTCAGGTAATTGTTATATCGCAATATTACGATAATAAAGTGAAACAAAAAAGCCGGAAGTTACATTCCGGCTTTTTTTCAGAACCAGGGTTTGCGCCCGGACTGATAGGTGTTGTAGAACTCGGCATCGCTCTTGGTCAGGTAAATGATACCTTCAATAAGGCCGATGAGCCCTGTGGCCCAGACCAGGAAGACCCCTATGCCTATACAGGATAGTACAAAGCCTATTATGGTGATAACCAATAGGATAATCCCCTCCTTCTGGTAGCCCAGGATAAATTTGTGGATTCCCAGGGAGCCAAACAGGATGGCCAGGATGCCTGCCAGGATTTTCTTGTTGTCGGCACTTACGCTTTCCAGGCCTTCCTTGAATTCCTCTGCCGTTTTCTTGGCCTCTTCTTTGAAGTCTCCGGCAGCCTCTTTGGCCTCCTCGCCCATTTCTTTAGCTTTTTCCTTGGCTTTGTCGAAGGCCTCTTCGGCCTTGTCGCCCAGGTTTGATTTGTCGTCTGACATGGTCTTAATATTGTTGGTTGATAGTTAGTACAATGTAGGAAATAAAATGGGATTCATAAAGCGCTTCGTCTACACTTTCCAATAGCCTGGTCTGTGTTTGGGTCAAGTTGGGTTGATTTAAGTCCTTTGATTTGGAGCAGAGCACACGGCAGCTTCCCATGATTGTGGTTTGCGGGGGGTGTTGGTATCTTGAAGTTGGGTGGGGGAGGGGTCCCTTGTTCTCAAAACGGAAGCTCCCCCTCTGAAGGTCCCATCCTCTTCTGTTTAGTTCCGGAAACACAAAAGCGGCCCGCAGGCCGCTTTTGATGGTATTCTTCAGATAGGAATAACACTTGGGAAATTCTAAAAGAACCCGAGTTTGTCCTTGCTGTAGGAAATAAGCATATTCTTGGTCTGCCGGTAGTGATCCAGCATCATCTTATGCGTTTCGCGCCCAAATCCGGATTTCTTATACCCTCCGAACGGCGCAT
The DNA here is from genome assembly GCF_002198115.1 of Robiginitalea sediminis. Taxonomy (GTDB): domain Bacteria; phylum Bacteroidota; class Bacteroidia; order Flavobacteriales; family Flavobacteriaceae; genus Robiginitalea; species Robiginitalea sediminis. The sequence continues at coordinate 924,623 of NZ_NGNR01000001.1, forward strand.
GAGCCGGATAGGCGTGGTAGCAGTTCACCCATACTCTCCCAGCTTGGATAGCCCGGGGAACCTGGTACATTTCGTGGGCGTCCCGGGTCCATACACCTGCACCCAGCCCGTAGTAGGTGTCATTAGCAATTTCGATGGCTTCCTCCACGGTCTTAAAGGTGGTCACGGAGGTGACAGGGCCAAAGATCTCTTCCTGGAATACCCGCATTTTGTTATGGCCTTTCAGGATGGTGGGTTCAATATAAAATCCATTTTCCAGACCGCTGTTCAGGGCTTTTTTGGTACCCCCGCAAAGGACTTTGGCACCTTCCTGTTTGCCTATTTCCATATAGCCCAGGATTTTGTCGAACTGTTCGTTGGAAGCCTGTGCCCCCATCATGGTTTCAGGGTCCAGGGGGTTCCCCATTTTGATCGCCTTGGTGCGCTCAATAACCCGTTCCATAAATCGGTCGTAAATGTCTTCGTGGACCAGGATGCGCGAAGGGCAGGTACAAACCTCACCCTGGTTCAGCGCGAACATCACAGCGCCTTCCACAGCCTTGTCGAAAAAGGCGTCATCCGCATCACCCACGCTTTTAAAGAAGATATTGGGGGACTTACCTCCCAATTCCATAGTCACGGGGATCAGGTTTTCCGATGCGTATTGCATGATGAGTTTCCCGGTGCCGGTTTCCCCGGTAAAGGCTACCTTTTGGATCCTTGGCGAAGTGGCCAGGGGCTTACCGGCTTCCAGGCCAAACCCGGTAACTACGTTGAGGACCCCTTCGGGTAGGATGCCGTCTATGAGTTCCATAAGACACATCAGGCTGGTAGGGGTCTGTTCGGCCGGTTTTACCACAATGCAGTTTCCGGCTGCCAGGGCCGGTGCAATCTTCCAACTCGCCATCAGCAAGGGGAAGTTCCATGGGATAATCTGCCCGACTACCCCAAGGGGTTCGTGCAGGTTTATGCTTACGGTGTCGGCATCGTGCTCCGAGATGGTGCTTTCATCGGCCCGTATCACGCCGGCAAAGTACCGGAAATGATCAATGCACAAGGGGAGGTCTGCCGCCATGGTTTCCCGTATGGCCTTGCCATTGTCTATGGTTTCAATTGTGGCGAGGTACTCCAGGTTGTCTTCCATAACCTGTGCAATCCGCAGCAGAAGGTTGGAGCGCGTTGCGGCAGATGTTTTACTCCAGGACGGGAAGGCGGCGTGGGCAGCATCCAGTGCCTTTTCAATATCGGCCTCTGTGCCCCGGGCTGCCTGGGTAAAGGCCTTTCCGGTTACGGGGGAGATGTTTTCAAAATAAGCGCCCGAGGCGGGTGCAGTCCAGGTCCCACCGATATAATGGTCGTACCTGGGTTTGAACGAAACCGACGGCCCCACAAAGGGAAAGGCCGCGGTATCAGGGTTTTGTGTTAGGGTTTCCATGTTGTTTTGTTTGTTTATGAAGCCCAAGAACACCTAAAGTTTCTCAAAACGGGTGCATCATTTTCTCAACTTATAGCACAATCTTCCCAAAAGCCGTATCCATTGGCCTGGGTTATGCTGGTTTTTGTATCTTTTTTGGCAGAACTGCCATGGGTTCCTTTATTACACCATATCGCCTAACGCCAGAAGCGCAACGCACATCTCTGGTGGAACACCGCAACACCTTCAATCTGGATTTTTGCGAATTAAACGTATTTGAGACCCATAAGCAGGCCCGGGATTTCCACCTGAAGTTTCCCGGGTTTACGGTAACCTCCATGCTGCGGGGTAAAAAAGTGATGCGGATAGAAGGCCTGGGCAGCTTCGATTACCTTCCGGGGGAAACCGTCCTGGCCTCGAGAGATCAGCTTATGCGGATCGACTTCCCGGAGGCCAACCGCGAGCGGCCTACCCAGTGTACCGCCCTGGTCATAGATGATGCCTATGTAAAGCAGCAGCTAAACCGTATCCGGGAGCAAAGCCAGCTCGGGCATAAGGCCGAGGAATGCTTTACCCTGGACCTGGAGAACCCCATCCTGAAGAATAACCAACGCCTTGCCCTGGTAAGCGGCCGGATGATCCAGGTACTTTCCAGTAAGGATCCCTTCAAGCATTTCGAGGCAGAGCTGATCCTCAAAGAGCTGCTTTTGTGTTTAATACGCATGCAGAATCTCGGGGAAGCCGAACGCAACAGTGTATTTGCCTCCAACAGCAAACCCATCCACGCCATCATTGCCTATATCAACAGCCACCTTACCTCCGAAATCCGGATAGAAACCCTCTGCCAGCTGGCGGGTATGAGCAAATCCGCACTCTATCGCATGTTTACAGAGCAGTTTGGGATTAGCCCGGCCCGGCTGGTACTCCAACGAAGGCTGGAACACGCCAAAGAACTGATCCGGAATAACCCAGCCCTGAAGATCAAGGAAGTGGCTTACGCATCGGGGTTCAATGACCCCAACTATTTCAACAGAGCCTTTAAGAAGCTGGAGGGCCAGACCCCTCAGGAGTACCGGGTAGACTAAGGCCAAATCCATCTCATCGGAGTAGGTTGGCAAAGCCTGCTCTTTTTTGTGGGATCTGCGGATGCCTTTTCTGTCTCGCCGCCTACGTTTATTAGGTCCCCTTATATGGTTTTAATGGTGTTGGTCTAGAGCCGGTAGCATGTTGGAAATAATTCCTTATCCCTGAAAATCCGCTTCAGGGGGTTCCCATAGTTCTATTTTATTTCCTTCCGGGTCGAGAATCCACCCGAATTTGCCGTAGGGATAGGTCTGCATTTCCCCTGCGATTTCAACCCCCTGCTTTTTTAATTCCTCCATAAGACCTTCCAGATCGGCCACCCGAAAATTCATCATAAAGGGTTTGGAACTGGGGTCGAAATAGTCGGTGTCCTCCCGGAACGGGCTCCATTGGGTGCGCCCGGGCGAACCATCCTTGTCTTGCCACAGAAAGGTCCATCCATATGCGTCTGTTGGGATGCCCAGGTGTTCTTTATACCAGGTCTTGATGTTGTCGGGGTCTTTGGCTTTGAAGAAAAAGCCTCCGAGGCCGGTTACGCGTTTTTTCATGATGGTTTGTTTCAGGGTTGACAGGTATTTTGGATTTGGGAGGGCGGTGGGGGCCCCTAAGAAAGACTCAGAATGGTGGTATGTATGTCACCCGTTATCGTTTCAAGGCCGATTCATAGGTTTGAATCCAGTCTGCAACGGACATTTTCTCGCAAAGTTCCCCAATCAGCTTATAGGGGATCCGATCCAGTTTCTTAAATCGGATACAGCTTTTACCCATATCCAGTTTGCCGGCGTCTGATGCGGCGTACCCGGCCTTGAAATATTCCATCAGGGCCGCATCGGCGTACAAGCCCATATGGTACAGGGCCACAAAGTTTTTTTGGGAAGCAATGCTGATAAAAGGCAACGGCAGTTTAGGGTTGCAATGGTAACCCGCCGGGTATCGCGAATGGGGAACCACATACCCGAGCATTCCATAGTTCATGGTTTCTTCGAAACCGTCCGGCAAGTGCTCCGTTATGACCTGCCTGAGTTTTTGAATGGCTGCCTTACGGTCTTCCGGGAGTTGGTCTAAGTACTCTTGTGGGGTCTTGGCGTCCGATGTCATAGGATTGGGGTTCAGGATGGCAGGTCCGAAGTCTTACGCCTCAGGATGAGGGCCGAAAGCAGGGTTATCACCACACCAATAATCAGGACCGTAACAGCCATAAGGATGAAATTCATGAGCGGACTGGCAAAGAGGGCCTTTTGCGCCTCTAGTTCTTCCTTGCGCTGCAGGAATTCGCTTTCCGGCAGGGTGGCCTGCAATTCGGAGAGGACATTCTGGTAATAGGTTTCCATAAAATCCGGGTTTAACCACACCACATAAATCACGTCGAGCAGACCGAAGGCAAGGGCGGTTATCAGGCTAATCCCCAAACCAATGCGGATGCCCTGGCCCAGGGTGAGTGCCCCGTTGTTGAACTGGTCGCGGAAATGGCGGATCCCGAAGTATACCAGGGAAAGGGCCACCACCATGGAGGCATAGCCGATTACTTCCTGGATTCCCATATCCAAGTCGTTCAGGGCAAACCAGGAAATCAGGAAGAGCACACAAATGGTAAGGGCTCCGTAGCCGCCGTATTTGAGGATGGTTTGTTTCATAATCGTCGGTTTAGGGTTTTTCCAAACTTCGCCATTTAATGGGGAGCGGAGGTCATACTAAAGTACCAATCCAACAAAAAAAAGCGACTTCAGAAGGGCGAAGCAATCAGGTTCAGGGCCCGGGCTTTGCCCACAAGCTGGGTGCGTCGCTTCACATCCAGCTTGGCCAGCAGGTTGGAAACATGCGTCTTTACCGTACTTTCCGATATAAAAAGCGCCTCCCCGATTTCCCGGTTAGACATGCCTTGGCAAACGGCAGTAAGCACCTCGAGTTCCCGGTTGCTCAGCCCCAGCTGTTCCTTCTTTCGGATATCCGGCCCAAGTGTCGGGGCCGGCTTTTTACCCGAACGGGTAAGGGCCATCCCCAGGATCAGGAACAAAGCGGCCACCCCGGCAAGGAGCCATTCGATTCGGAGCAGATGGCCCAGGTAGGCCATCCGGCTGAGCCGGAGCAGGATGAGGATCGCCAGGATCAGCGCCGAGAAGACCCAAATGGTACGCCACATGGTCTTAAGTTAAGAAAAATGCGCCTGAATTTTATCGGCCACGACCTGTGCCAGTTTTTCCTTGCTTTCCACGGTCCACCCGGCCACATGCGGGGTAAGCAGGACATTGGGGGCTTCTATGAGGTGTTTTAGGGGTGCAGGCATCTGCGAGGCGGAAAAGAGGGATTCAAAGGAGGCTTTTTCATATTCCAGCACATCCAGCCCGGCCCCCAGCACCTTGCCCGATTTCAGGGCGGCTACCAGGTCTTCGGTTCGAACGCATTTCCCCCTGGCGGTATTCAACAACCAGAAGGGCTTTTTAAAAGCCTCTATAAAGGAAGTGCAAACCATACCCATGGTCTGTGGGGTCTGGGGCACGTGCAGGCTTACAACGTCCGACTTTTGCTGGAATTCCAGGATGCCGACCTGCCGGGCGTTTTTATCGCCAACCCCTCCAACAATGTCGTAGCAGATCACCTCCACGTCGAACCCTGCCAGTTTCCGGGCAAAGGCCTTTCCCATATTACCATAGCCTATAATGCCGATGGTTTTTCCATCGAGCTCCCACCCCCGGTTTGCTTCCCTGCGCCAGAGGCCGCTGCGCACTTCGGTATCTGCGGTATGGAGTTTATTAAGCAGGGCCAGGAGCATCCCGAGGGTGTGTTCGCCAACGGCATTGCGGTTGCCTTCAGGGGCTGCCGCCAGGAAGATGCCCTTGTCCCGCGCATATTCCGTATCGATGTTTTCCAGCCCGGCCCCAACCCTGCCGATGAATTTCAGGCGGGGTGCAGCATCGAGGAACTCCCGGTCTATGGGGATCCGGCTACGGAGGATAAGCCCTTCGTATTGGTCAAGGGTGGTTAGGATGGCTTCTTTCGGGCTGGTATAGTCGTGGTGGTTTTCATACCCGAGGGCTTCCAGCCTCTGGGCTAGTACCGGGTGGTTTTCGTCCAGGTGTAGTACGGTCATGGGTCTCAGATTTCCGGATAGTGGGTTTGGGTCCGTTCACTTTGCACGTTTCCGGTATGTGCCGTGGTGAGGGGCTCAAATAACAGGAGGTGCACTTCTTCACCCCCCCGGGTCTCCGGGCAGTGTTCCACCCCTTTGGGCACCACGATTAGCTCCCCTTCCCGAACGGTTTCGGTGCGGTCCCGGAAGCGCATATACAGGGTCCCTTTCAAAACCTGGAAGAGTTCATCCTCTTCCGCGTGGGCATGCCAGAGGAAGGTTCCGCTTACCTTGGCCAGCAAGACCTGCATCTGGTTTACCGTCGCAATGCGGCGGAGGTGCCAGTGGTCCGAAAACCGCAGGAGTTTTTCTTTGGGGTTGATGGGTTTCACAAGCCGTCTTTTTGGGTTTCGGGTTGGCCGGGGGCGTCGTAACGGAAAACATCGGGGCGGGTGTAATGGCCATTGGGGTCGAAATCGAGTTTGTGGGCCACGGTCTGTTCCAGGTCCAGGGTTGCCATAAGGATACCAGCTTCCCCAAAGAGGGGCCCTTCCAGGATGTCCCCCGAGGGAGACACAATTACACTTCCGCCCGTGCTGAAATCTTCCCCGGAATCTCGCAACTGGTCCCGGTAGTGTTCCGGGTAGGTGGCAGCAGAGGTGACCTGGTTGCAGCCCAGTACAAAGCACCTGCCTTCCAGGGCGATATGCTGCATGGTAGCCGTCCACCCAGGGCGGGCGTCGGCCGTTGGCGCCAGGTAGATCTGCACCCCCTTCCGGTACATGGCCTGACGGGCCAGCGGCATATAATTTTCCCAACAGATAAGCCCCCCGATGCGGCCCAGGGGTGTCTCATACGTGAGCAGCCCCGAGGCGTCTCCCTCGGCCCAGACCAGGCGCTCGGTGCCCGTGGGTTTGATTTTCCGGTGGGACCCCAGAAAGCCGGAAGTAGGCGAGAAATACCAGAGCGAGCAATAAAGGCTCCCATGGGCTTGGTCTTTCTCCGTTACTCCGATGGCCAGGTAGAGGCCATGCTCCCGGGCTACCTTTTCCAGGAACGCCTTTTCCGGTCCCGAAGCGTCGAGGCTGTTGCGGTGGTATTCAGCATACTGTGCGCGCCCTTCCGGGGTGCGGCTCCCAATCCTGGCCCCGAAGGAGAATCCCCTCGGGTACCCGGGAATAAAAGATTCGGGAAACAGCACCAGGCGGCAACCCATAGCAGCGCAGCGGCCGCTGATTTCGGCCACTTGCTCCAGCCCGGCTTCCCTGTCGAAGAAGGCGGGGGATTCCTGTACGACGCCAACGGTTACTTTCATGGTATGGTTGCTAGTTGTTCCGGTTTGCCACGAGGGCAATAATGGGAAGGTAAATTACCCCAAAAGAAGCTAAATCCCAAGCACCAGGCGGGCAATCCAAAAGTAGATCAGGATGCCGAAGATATCGTTGCTGGTGGTAATAAAGGGACCTGTTGCAATGGCAGGGTCTATCCCCCGTTTGTGCAGGAAAAGCGGGATAAAGGTGCCCACGATCCCCGCTACCACAATGACCACGATCAGGGATATAGAAATAGCCAGGGCGGACGGGAAGCTCCCTTGCCAGGCCCAGGTAAACAGCAGCAATACCGCTGCCAGGATAAGGCCGTTCAGGGTAGCAAGGAGCATTTCCTTGACCAGGCGGTTGGCAATACTGCCCTTTAAATCGTCATTGGCAAGGCCCTGCACAATGATGGCGCTGGACTGCACCCCCACGTTTCCGGCCATAGCCGCGATAAGGGGTGTAAAAAAGAACAAAACGGCATGGCGGGAAATCAGGGCCTCAAAACCGCCCATAATAGCGGCCGCACCAACTCCGCCAATGAGCCCCAAAAAGAGCCAGGGCAGGCGTGCCCGGGTGAGCTCCCAAATACTGTCGTCCGCTTCCACGTCCTGGGAAATACCCGCTGCCAGCTGGTAATCCTTATCGGCTTCTTCCCGGATCACGTCTACAATGTCGTCGATGGTAATACGGCCTACGAGCCGTCCGATTTCGTCCACCACCGGAATGGCCTCCAAATCGTATTTGGACATAATCTTGGCTACCTCTTCGGGCTTCTCATTCACATTGACCGAATCCACTTTGGGGATATAAACGTCTTTGATGGCCGAACGCGTGGAGGCAGTAAGCAAATCCTTGAGCGACAGCCGTCCTTTGAGGCGGCCTTCGTCGTCCACCACGTAGATGGAGTGTACCCGGGTAACGTTTTCCGCCTGTTGCCGCATTTCCTTTACGCAGGTCAGGACGCTCCAGTTTTCATTTACCTTGACCAACTCCTTGGCCATAAGTCCCCCGGCGGAATTCTCGTCGTAGCGCAACAGGTCTACGATATCCTTGGCGTGTTCCCGGTCTGAGATTTCGGAAATAACTTCCTGGATGATCTCCTTGGGGAGTTCTGCCACGATATCGGCCGCATCGTCGGTGTCCAGGGCTTCCAGCTCCCCTGCGATCTCTTTGGAAGAGAGGTTTTTCAGGATGCCTTCCCGGATGTCCTCGTCTACCTCGGTAAGGACGTCGGAGGTTTTGTCGCTGTCCAGCAGCTTGATCAGGTAGGTGGCCTGTTCATTGCTGAGTTCATTGATGATCTCGGCTACATCGGCATAGTGCACCTCTTCCATCATGGAATGCAACTCGGCATTCTGACGGTTCTCGATCAGCTCCCGGATGGTCTCCAGCAGCTCGTCGGTAAGCTTAAACGGTGTCATGCGATAGATGCTTTGACAGTGCGATGAATTCGGAAACGGAAAGCTGTTCCGGGCGTCGGTCAAAGATAGCATCTTCTTTGATAAAATCGGGTAAAGCCAAGCTTTTTAAGCTGTTGCGCAGGGTTTTGCGGCGCTGGTTGAAGGCTGTCTTCACCACCAGCTTCAGGTCCCTGTAATCCCAGTCGGGGGCTGCTTCCAGGCGGTGAAGGTGCAGTACGCCCGAGGAGACCTTGGGAGGGGGGTCGAAGACATCCGGGGGAACGGTAAAACAGTATGCTGCCTTGTAGTAGGCCTGGATGAGGACCGAGAGGATCCCATAGGTTTTGGACCCCGGCCCGGCACATACCCGCTCGGCCACTTCTTTCTGGAACATCCCGCTGAATTCTGGGATCCTATCCCGGTAATCCAGCAACTTAAAGAGGATCTGGGAGGAAATATTGTAGGGGAAATTGCCGGTAATGGCAAAAGACCTGCCCTCAAAAACCTCCTGCAGATCCAGGCGCAGGAAGTCGGCCTCCAGTACCTCAAACCCCTGGTAAAGCAGCCCTCTTGACGCCTGCAGGGGCGTAAAGACATCCCGGAGGAAGCGGGCCGATTCCGCATCCAGTTCCACAGCCACAAGGTGGATGGGTTTTTCCAGCAGGAAAGCGGTCAGGACGCCGGTACCTGGTCCTATTTCCAACAGGCAGTTTGTTTCGGCGAGCTCCAGGGTATCGGCTATGCGTGCGGCTACGGACGCATCGGTGAGGAAGTGCTGGCCGAGGTGCTTTTTGGCGCGGACCCCGGTTTCCCGTTGTACGGACCCCTTGGAACCCTTGCTCTTTGCCTGTCTTTTTTTCCGTTTCATGTGCCTTTCTTCTCTGGGTTTGCGGCCAGGTAGACCCAGGCCTTCTTTCCGGAAGCCAGGGGCAGGACCTCCCGGACGTACAGGGCGGTTTCATAGGCGTCGGCCCGTTCCAGGTCTTCCGGAGAAACTTCCAGCCGCAGTCCGGGTACGCTGCAGTCCTTTTCATGGCATGGCCGGACTTCGGGGTAGCGACCTGCCACGGAAGCCTCCAGTTTTCGATACCCGGGAAGGGTATCCGGCTGTCCTGGGGCCTGGTGCCCGAATACCCAATGTCTCAGGGCGTCATCCAGCAGGGTGCCGTAGACGAACAGGAAGGGGCTGGCATGCTCCATCAGTGTTCGCTGAGGATTTCGAGTTCGGTTCGGAAGGCCAAGCACTTGTCCCCGAAACGTTCCACTCCATCGGCCCGAAGCCTCGGGGCATCCTCCTGGTAATACGCCATAAGTGCCTCACGGCTTTGGGCTTTGTACTGGACGGCAAAGGTGGTGCCGCCGGTCTCCTCGGCCACAACCACCCGGCATACCCGTGCATCGGAGAACTTCCCCGTTGCCAGCATCTCGGGAATATGGATTTCCCGGAGCCATTGCAGCCAGGCTTCCCGGATGGAGTCTTCCACATTAATGGTCACGTTGTAAATGTACATATGGGCTGGAGGGGTTTAAAGTTCTTCAAGGGTATCGCCCCGAAGGATCCGGAATTGCCTCCGGGCCAAAGGGAAATAATAACTGTCCTGGTGGGAATAAATGATCTCCCGGTAATGTTCCATAGCCTGGGCCGGGTCATCCAGGTGCTTGCGGTATACTTCGGCCAAGGCATAATGTGCGTCGTCGGCCAGGATTCCGTCCCCATAAAAGGCGATGATTTTGCGGTAGCTCATCAGGGCCTCCTGAAAGGCTCCCTTTTCCTCCAGCATCTGGCCATGGCGCAGCAGGGCCTCATCCTCAATGCGCTCCCCTTTGTGTTGGTCCAGGATGTCCTCCAGCACCTCCAGGGCTTCCTCCTTCTTGTTCTGATAGGCCAGCAGGTCTGCCCGGGCATATTTCCTGAGTGCCACCTGGGTGGAATCCTCAAAGGTGTTGTCCGAAATGGTGAGGCTCAGTTGCATGGCATCGTTGGCAATGAGCTGGGAGGTTGAATTCCGGAGCACTTTGAGTTGGGTAAGGGCCCAGTCGAAGTCGCCTTTGTAAAAACTGGTCTGGGCAACCTTGTAGCGGGCCTCCTGCCCCATGACATCATTTTTCAGCAGCTTCTGGACCTGGGAAAATAAAACCAGGGCCTCATTAAAGCGCTGTTCCAGGACCAGGATATCCCCAAGGTTCAGTTTGAGGTACCCCTGGGTGTAATTCGGCAAGGGAAGTTCCAGGCTGTTTTTTAAAAGGGCTATGGCTGTATCGGTATCGCCCAGGCGGAAGGCCAGGAATTTGGCATAAGCCACCTGAAGTTGCAGGGTGTTGGAGGCAAACCCATACTGGTCTACCAGTTCCTGGTAAGCCCTGCGGACCTTTTGTAGGTCTGCTTCAGGGTCTTTAATGAGCCCGATATCGATCAGGTGCAGGCGGGCATTTAGGGTCTGTACCGGGTCCTCACTTTCCTTAACCACATATTCGAAAGCCGCCTGGGCGGCATCCAGCGCCCCCTGGTCCTCGGCAATGCGGCCCAGGCCGGCGATGCGTTCCAGCCCCTCCAGACCTTCCCTGAGGTAAATGGCCTTTTCCTGGTTCAGGGCTGCCGCGTAGGCCCCCTGCTGGAGGAAGAGCCAACTGAGTAACTCATTCCAGAGCGTGTCCGGGTTTTGTTGCGCCCGCCTCAGCAGTACCCGCCTCAGCAAGACGTTGTTCTGGGCCTCGGGGTCGGTGGAGATAAACGCCTCCCAAACGCGCAACACGTTCGGCTTGGCGGAAGGGCGGATGGAAAGCAGGTCGGCATAGGCTTCGAACATGGCTTCCACCTGCCCCTGCTCCCCATAGATGCGCGCAATCTGGAAATTGAAGTCCAGTTCCGGGTTTCGTTCCATGGCGGCTCTGTAGGCCTGCAGGGCATAATCCAACAGGGAATACCGCTGGAATTTATTCCCGATCCCATATCCCAGGCTGGGGTTTTCATCGATGGTTTCCAGGGCCCGCGCATACCACTGTTCAGCCCTTTCGGGTTCCCCTTTCAGGAGGTAGGTATAGCCCAGGTCAATAAACAGGGTGGGGTAGGCCTGGCCTGCCTCCAGGGTGGTTTCCAAATACCCAATCGCCTTTTCGAACTGCTCCAGCTGTTGGTAGCACTGGATCATGCGTTCGGTGTAATCCGTTCGCCTGGGGTTTTCCGAAACCAGTTTTTCGTAAAAGACCAGGGCTTTGTCGAAATCCCCGTCTTCGAAGTACTGCTTGGCCAAAAAGTCTTCCTGCCCCCAAAGGAGCGGGCAGGCCAGCAGGAAGAGGCATGTTACGAGGGTTTTCACAGCAGTGCTTTTCACAAAGATACGAAGTTGCTGCGCCCGTTTGGCCTGTGGTGGCGGCCTATTTAGGAATCGATCCGGTCGAACCCGGTATAGGGGACCAGTACCTCCGGGATGCGGATGCCTGTTTCGTCCTGGTAGTTTTCCAGGATGCCGGCCAATACGCGCGGCAGGGCCAGGGCACTGCCGTTGAGGGTGTGGGCCAGTTGGGGCTTGTCATTTCCTTCCCGGTAGCGCAGCTTCAGGCGGTTGGCCTGGAAGGCTTCGAAATTCGATACCGAGCTCACCTCCAGCCAGCGTTCCTGGGCGGCAGACCAGACCTCAAAATCGTAGGTAAGGGCCGAGGTAAAACCCAAATCGCCCCCGCAGAGGCGCAGGATGCGGTAGGGCAGTTGCAGGGCTTCCAGCAGGCCCTTCACGTGGGCCACCATGGTTTCCAGGGCCTTGTAAGAGGCCTCTGGGTGCTCCACGCGCACAATTTCCACCTTGTCGAACTGGTGCAGGCGGTTAAGGCCGCGCACATGGGCGCCGTAACTGCCGGCCTCTCGACGGAAGCACGGGGAATAGGCGGTATAGCATACCGGGAGTTGGTCCGCACTCAGGATCACATCCCGGAACAGGTTGGTTACCGGGACCTCCGCAGTGGGGATGAGGTAGAGCCCGTCTACCTGTACTTCGTACATCTGCCCTTCCTTATCCGGGAGCTGCCCGGTGCCGTAGCCGGAGTCCGCATTTACCAGGTGGGGTACCTGGACTTCGGTATATCCGGCAGCGGTGTTGCGGTCCAGGAAAAACTGGATAAGCGCCCGTTGGAGCCTGGCCCCCTTTCCTTTGTAAACTGGGAACCCGGCCCCGGTGACCTTTACCCCGAGTTCAAAGTCTATCAGGTCGTGTTTCCCGGCCAATTCCCAGTGGGGGAGGGCGCCTTCCGGCAGCACCGGTTTGGTGCCGCCCTGCCCCACTACCTCATTGTCTGTTTCGTCCTGCCCGGCGGGAACGCTTTGGTGAGGGACGTTGGGCAGCTGATACAGGGCTTCCTGCAAGGCTTCCGCAGCCTGGTTAAGGGCTTCCCCCAGGGTTTTGGAGCGTTCCTTCAACCTTCCGGATTCCTCCTTCAATTCCTGCGCCTGGGCCGCTTTCCCTGTTTTGAAAAGTTCCCCGATTTCCTTCGATTTCCGGTTGGCTTCCGCCAGGGTTTCGTCGAGTTCGGCCTGCAGTTTGCGGCGCTCCCGGTCTAGCTCCAGGATTTCGCCGAGCATGGGACCGGCGTCCAGGCCTCGTTTGGCAAGCGCCTGCGCAATGCGTTCGGATTCGTCCCGTAAAAGCTGAAGTGGCAACATAGGTCCTTGTTAAGACTGCAAATTTAAGGCGAAAATGCCGAATCCGCCAGCCGGGAATGGGGTGCGTTTTGCTATTCCTCCCAGGGTGCCGGCAAGATCCACGGGCTGGGTCTGAAGGGGTCCCAGGGAATCGAGGCCAGGTCGGTTTCAGGGTCTACAAAAGGGTGGAAAGGCCGGGTGTTGATCCGGACCTGTCCGCGGGCATAGACGGCAACCTCCCGCCTCTGTTCCCGGTAGTGTTGTTTCAGGTATTGCGCAAATTGCCAGATAAAATCCGGGTAGGCCATTACCTTATGGATCTGGCTAGGCGTGAGGTGTTCTTTAAGATTGATTTCCCGGCTCCATTTGGTGGATTTGTCTACCACCCGGAACCTGATGGCCCCCTGTCTGGAGCGCAGCATCATCCGCCAGCTCAGGCGGTGGCCTTCTTCGGTCCACAACACATCCCCGGGGATAAAATGGTGTCGCAGTGGGAGGGTCAGTTGTACCCCCAGGTAGAGAGCCATAGCTGCTGTGGCCCACCTGTGGTACCCTGGCAATACAGGTGCATTCTTAACCACCGCCTCCCGCCCCCTCAAAAAGCGTTTTCTAATGGTCTGCCCCGGATAAAAAAACAGGATAAAGGCCAGGGAGAGGTAGGGAAAAATCCCGATCTGCAGGACAATGGAATTAAAGAGGTGGAAGAATACCGAGGCTGCCAGGGCGAAATTCCGGGTGGGGCGCCACAACAGGGCCGGAACCACCAGCAGGTCGAAAACAATCCCGAACCCCCCTATGGCCTGGTGTGCCCAGGACTCCTGGAGCAAGGGGCCAATAACGGGGTACCCCGCCCGGGATTGCATCAACAACCCGATAAAGCTGAAGTCCAGCCAGTCGGTGTAGAGCTTGGCCAGGGCGGCGTAGGTATAGACAATGCCCAGTTGGCCTATCACCAGCCACTTCACCCAGGCCGGCATGGTATCCGAGCGCCAGGTGGGATTTCGCCGCACATCGAGGGAAAGATTTCGGTGTGCCGGCATGAAGCACATCAGGGCACAGATCAGTACCAGCAGGTAATAGTGGTTGTTGTAGGCGGTCTTTTGCATGAGGTAAACCGCCGTCCACATGATCGTAAAAGCGGCCATGCTAAACCGGTACCGGTACCCTGCCATAACGGCCAGCCCCAACAGGCCCATTACCACGAAGTACACATACATCCAGGGGTGGGGCAGGGGTTGCAGCCACTCAAAGCCGATGAAGGAAAAGGTGAATTCGGGCTCCACCAGGTTGCGACGCACCCACCCGGTAGCGATGGCCCCAAAGGTTTCCAGGCTTAGCAACAGCCCGAAACAGATGCGGAAAACCACCAGGGGGCTGTTGTCTATGCGGGAATAGAGGAAGTCGCGGATCATGGCCTGCGGATGGCTGCCCGGGCTGCGGCCTCGTCGCGGGTGAGTTGCTCCCGCAGGGCATCCAGGGATTCGAACTTGCGTTCCTCCCGGAGCCGGGTGATGAGGTTTACCCGTATTTCCTTGTCGTAGAGGTCCTCTTCGAGGTCGAAGAAGTGGATCTCGATATGCCGTCCGCTACCTTCCACGGTTGGGTTGGTGCCGATGTTCATCATCCCGTAAACCTGTCGTCCCGACAAGGTGCTGCTCACCGTGTATACCCCATTTGCGGGGATCAGTTTATAGGTAGCCCCAACCTGGAGGTTGGCTGTTGGGAAGCCCAGGGTGCGCCCCAGCTGTTTCCCCGGCTTTACAATTCCAGAAAGCATGTAGGGGTAGCCCAGGTAGGCGTTGGCGGTTTCCAGGTCCCCTGTTTCCAGGGCGTTGCGAATCTTAGTAGAACTTACCGAAACATCCCTGATTTCCTGGGCAGGGATTTCCTCCACCTCAAAATCGTAGAGGTTTCCGAAGGCGATCAGGTCCTGAATGCTCGCCGTGCGGTTGCGCCCGAAGCGGTGGTCGTACCCGATGATGACCTTGCGGGCCTTGAGGGTGTCCACCAGGACATCCCGCACAAAATCGGTGGCCGTAAGTCGTGAAAAGGACGCCGTAAAGGGGTGGATCACCAGGCAGTCCAGGCCCATGGCTGCCAGGATATCCGATTTTTCCTCTATGGTATTGAGCAGCCTGATATCGCTGTCCTTTTGCAGAACCATCCGCGGGTGCGGGAAAAATGTGAGGAGGGTAGACTGTAAATCCGCACCGGAGGCGCTGGCCTGCAGGCGTTCCAGGATGGTCCGGTGCCCGATGTGGACCCCATCGAAGGTTCCGATGGTAACCACGCTGGGCCGTATGCTGTCGTAATGGGAAAGGCCTCGAACGGTTAACACGGAATCAAAATAATAAAAAAGCTTATTTTAGGTGGTCAAATCTTCCTGGATGTCGACAAAATTACGTCTGTTTCTCACAATAGCCGCATTCTTCCTCTCCTTTTCTTCCCAGGCCCAGCAAATACCTGATTTCTGGCAGCAGGACCGGGAGGGAGGTCCGGTGCGTTCTGCCTCCGGGGCGGTCCTAAGCCTTGCACAGACAGGTGTTTTCCGCCTGGAGGAAGCCCCTGTGCGGGAGGCCCTGCGCCCCCTGCAAACCGGGGAGCGCGCCGAGGTAGTCCTGTATTTTCCCGAACGCGGAGGCGGGAGGATGGCCTACCGGGTGGTGGAGCGCCCGGTTATGGCGCCGCAGTTGCAGGAGCGGTATCCTGAAATCCGGTCCTACCTGGGGGTCTCGGTAACGGACCCCTCCCGGCGGATTCGCTTCAGTATGTCCCCTGATGGGTTCCAGGCGATGGTCCGCGATGGGGAGCGAACCGTGTTTATCGAGAAGGTGCCGGATACCCCAAACCGGTATGCCCTCTTTTCCGACCAGGACAAGGAGGTCGTCCCCTCTGCCTGGAAGTGTACTACCGAGGCCCTGGCGGCAAAGGCGCCGGCTCCGGAAACAACCGCGGCCAAGCTGGCCGACGATCAGCTGCTGCGAACCTACCGTTTGGCCGTAGCGGCCTCTGGTGAGTATACGGACTACCACGGGGGTACCGTGGCCGAGGCCCTTGCGGCCATCAATGCCACCCTTACCCGGATCAACGAAGTTTTTGAGCGCGACCTGGCTATTCGCATGGAGCTAATTTCCACTACGGACCAGGTTATCTTTACCGATCCATCCACGGATCCCTTTGGGGGAAACCTCAGTGCGGAGGTTCAGAATACACTCGATACGCGTATTGGACCTGCGGCCTACGATATCGGCCACCTCTTCCATCAGGGGGGCGAGGCCGGCAATGCCGGTTCTATAGGGGCGGTTTGCGTGGATGGCCGTAAAGGCAGTGCCTATGCCGCAACCCCAACCCCCGAAGGCGACCGGTTCGACCTGGACTTTGTAGCCCACGAAATGGGACACCAGTTCGGGGCCAACCACACCTGGTCCTTCGATACCGAGGGCACCGGGGTACAGGCTGAACCTGCCAGTGGGACCACCATCATGGGCTATGCCGGGATCGTCCCCGGAGATAACGTAGCGCTCAATGGAGACGATTATTTCCACTATTACAGTGTTCAGCAGATAGGTAGTTATGTGGCCGGGGCCTCCTGTGGTTCCCAGACGGCCCTTACCAATGTGCCCCCTGTGGTTACCCCCCAGCCCGACTATCTGATCCCGCAGGGTACCGCCTTTGTGCTAGAAGCCGCGGCCACAGACCCGGATGTAACCAATGTCCTTACCTATGCATGGGAACAAATAGACAATGGGGTGGTAACTACAGGCACCTTTGGGCCGGAAAACCCTGCAGGAGCCAATTTCAGGTCCCTGCCCCCAAGCCTCTCACCAAGGAGGTACTTCCCGGCGCTCCAACAGGTGGCAGCCGGTGACCTGACCCAGACCAACCCCTCTACCGGGTCTGCCTGGGAAACCCTGTCGGAGGTGGAACGGGACTTCAACTTTGCAGTAACCGTCCGGGACAATGCCCCCGGTGGTGGCCAGACCGGGGCAGATCTGGTAAAAGTTTCGGTTCTGGCGGCAGCCGGACCGTTTCGGGTAGTATCCCAGCAAAGTGCACAAACCTACGCTGCTGGCAGTATCCAGTCTGTGACCTGGGATGTGGCCGGGACACGGGATGGCCCCATCAATGCGCAGCAGGTAGATATATTCCTGTCCCTGGATGGGGGCCAGAGCTTTACCATACCCCTGGTTTCCGGGGTGCCCAACAGCGGAAGCGCACAGGTGCAGCTCCCGGGCAATGCCACCACCCAGGGGCGGTTGATGGTAAAGGCAACGAACAATATCTTTTTTGCTGTTAACGCAGCGGATTTTACGATTACCGAAGCGCCCTTTGTGCTCGAGGCGGCGAAGTTGGAGGCTGCTTCCTGCCAGCCTTCGGATGCCGTCTTTAGCTTTAATTACCAGAGTTTTTCCGGTTTTGCGGAAACCGTGGACCTTTCGATTGCAAACCTGCCAGCGGGTCTTACCGCCGTGTTTACTCCGGCCCAGGTCCAGGCGAGCGATACGCCCGTAACCCTGACCCTGTCCGGTACCGCAGGGGTAGCACCTGGTACCTATACCCTCGCCCTGGAGGCCACGGCACCCGGCAGCAGTTTCGGCCTGCCTTTGGAGTTGCAGCTCGCTGCAGGAACCCTGCCCGCACCTTCCTTGCTGCTTCCAACCGACGGGTCAACCGGGGTAAGTTACCGTCCGCAATTGCAGTGGACGGCACCCTCAGGAGCCGATTCATATGAGATACAACTGGCCACAGAC
The DNA here is from genome assembly GCF_002198115.1 of Robiginitalea sediminis. Lineage (GTDB taxonomy): Bacteria > Bacteroidota > Bacteroidia > Flavobacteriales > Flavobacteriaceae > Robiginitalea > Robiginitalea sediminis. Next base: position 942,266 of record NZ_NGNR01000001.1, read on the forward strand.
CCCGGGTTCAGCACCATTTTCTTTGAAGGGGAAGTATACGAACCCCGCTACGTGCCGGATGCTCTGGATGCCGATACAGTGTATTACTGGAGGGTGAAGGTCATCAATGCCTGTGGGGAAGGGGCCTTCGGGTCGGCATTTACGTTCAGGACTATTTCCACCGAATGCAGGACCCTCGCCGCCCAGGGCTTACCTGCGGTGATATCGACCACAGGAACCCCAACGGTAACATCCTCGGTCACCTTTGCCGATAACCTCGTGGTTTCCGATGCCCGTGTTATCCTGGATATCGACCACAGCTACCTCTCCGATTTGGTGGTGACTTTGCGTTCCCCAGCCGGGACGGAAATCACCCTTTTTGCCAATTCCTGTGCAGAGGCCAATGACGTGAACGCCACCTTTCAACAGGACGCCCCCCCATACCTGTGTGGGAACAACCCCGCCATCTCCGGAGTAGTCCGGCCCCTGGGGTCCCTGAACTCCTTTGCCGGGGAGAGTAGTTTCGGGGAGTGGGTGCTCACTATCCGGGATACCGCCCCTGCAGACGGCGGGCAGCTCAACGGGTTCAGTCTGGAGCTTTGCGTTGAAGGCGCATTCCGCCCGGATGCCGATGGGGATGGCGTTTTCGACGACGGGGATGACCTCTGCCCGGGTACCCCCCCGGGAGTGCCGGTAGATACGAATGGTTGCCAGGTTTACCGTTTCGCCCAGGACCAGTTCCAGGTGGAACTGAACTCGGAAAGCTGTATCGGGCAGGCAGACGGATCGGTGAATGTCACCGCCTCCGAAGCCCTGGCATACACCTATACCCTTACGGGCCCGGGGGTAAACCAGACAGCTGCCTTTTCGACGGATTTCAGTTTCGGAGGCCTGGCACAGGGGACCTATGCGCTCTGTATTGGTGCCACAGATGGCAGTATCGTATACGAGCAACAGTGTTTTGATGTAAATATTACAAGCCCTGACCCCTTAAGCGTGGTTACCGACCTCTCCGCCGACGGCACCCGCCTGCGCCTGCAGGTGGATGGGGCTCCCTTGTACCGGATAGAATGGAACGGTACGGTGCAGGAGGTGGTTTCGGGGTCCTACGAGTTTGCGATGGAAAGCGGTGGCAATGCGCTCAAGGTGGAAGCCCTCCCGGCGTGCAAGGGCAGCTACGAGGAATCCTTCTTTTATTCCGACCAGACCCTTGCGGCTCCAAACCCGTTTTCCGGTTACCTGCAGGTTTTTGCACCGGACCCGCAGCAGGCGCTACGATTGGAATTGTTCAACGCTTCCGGGGTGCTCGTCCTCTCCCGCGTACTGCCTGCAGGAGGCCAGACAAGGCAAGCCTACCTACCGCCCCTACCCTCCGGATTATACCTGGTACGCCTGCGTCAGGGCAACCAGGTGCAAACCCTTAAAATGTTCAGGCAATGAAAGTAAGGCTGGTTATACTGGTGGTAGCAATTATCGTATGGGGGTGCGGGAGCGACGACGGCCCAAAGGTGCCCGGGCAGGTAGTGCTTCAATTCCCGGACAATAATTCGCTCTGCATCACCGGTGTTCCTGTTACCCCCCAAACCAGCGAAGTGGTATTCAACTGGCAAGTGGCCAGCAATGCCGCCACCTACGAATTAACCGTCTCCCGGATGGGTTCCGGGCTGGTGGAACGAATCATTACCAGTGGCGTCAGTGCGCCCGTGGTAATAGACAGGGGGGCGCCCTATTCCTGGAGCGTAACCGCCCGGAATTCCAATGGTGACCCGGGTCCTGCAAGCAATACCTGGCAATTTTTTAACGCGGGTTCCGAACAAGACTATCCACCCTTTCCGGCTCAACTTGAGCTGCCGGTCTCCGGGAGCACAGTTGCCGCTAACGGGAATGGGGAAGTTACGCTGCAATGGAGTGGGGCCGATGCCGATGGTGACCTGTCCACTTTCGAGATCTACCTGGGAACGGATGCAGGAAACCTGAGCCTGCTGACAACGGTCGTAGCGGGGACCACTTCCGTTAGTGCTCCTGTTACGGGAGGCGGTACCGTGTACTACTGGGAAGTGCGGTCCCTGGACGCCCAGGGGAATGCCTCTCTTTCGGGTACGGGTTCCTTCCGGGTCCTGTAACTCAGGTGCCGTTAAACTGATTCATGGTGAGGGAAGCCCCGGCCAGGACAAAAGACCGGATGAGTTCCGAACTGCGTTCCAGGCGAGGGGGCAGGGCCTCTTCCTCTTCCCCGGACCACTGACCCAGCACATAGTCTACCTGCCTGCCTTTGCTGAACTCGGAACCGATGCCGAAGCGGAATCGCGGATATTGGGTGGTGCCCAGGACCTCCTGTATGTCCTTGAGTCCGTTATGACCGCCGTCACTCCCTTTGGTTTTGAGCCGGAGCGTCCCAAAGGGGAGGTTCAGGTCGTCCGTTACAACCAGCAGGTTGGATACCGGGATTTTTTCTTTCTCCAGCCAGTATTTCACGGCCTTGCCGCTGCGGTTCATATAGGTAGAAGGTTTCAGGCAGCAAACCTGGCGGCCCTTGATCCGGAAGGTCGCAATATCGCCCAGACGGTCTGTTTGGAAGTCGGCCTCAAGGGAACGGGCCAGGTGGTCCAGCACCTTAAACCCGATATTGTGACGGGTGTTCTCGTATTCCGGCCCGATATTGCCCAGGCCGGCTATCAGGAATTTCTTCATAGGGTCCGATTCGTCCAGCCTTCCGGCCTTACGTTTGAAAAATGGGAACCAGCGCCACACAGCGGATGTTTTCCCAAAAATACAAAAAGCACCCCGGGAAGGGGTGCTTTCTATAGGTATAGAAGGATTCCTTATTCGTTGGATTCCGCTGCAGGGGCTTCGGCTCCTTCGGCAGCAGCTTCTGCTCCTTCTTCTGTTTCTTCCTCGTCGTCCTCAACGTCTGCGATGGCCGTACGGGAAGTTTTCACCTGTACGATTACAGTGTTGTCCGGGTGGAGGATGGTAAAGTCATCGCTCTTCACGCTTTCCACGGCGATGTTATCACCAATGCGAAGCTTGGAGATATCCACGTTAAAGAAATCCGGCAGGTTGGCCGGAAGGGCGCGGATAGCGAGCTTGCGCTTGCGGAAAAGCAGGCGGCCACCGTTGCGGACACCGGGAGAATTCCCCTCCAGGCGTACCGGGATGTCCATGGTCACCGGCTTGTCTTCGAAGAGCTGGTAAAAATCCACGTGCAGGATGCTGTCCGTTACCGGGTGGAACTGGATGTCCTGCATTACGGCGGTTACTTTCTCTCCGTTTTCGAGCTCAATTACCACAGTATGCGCATTGGGAGTGTACACCAGGTCTTTGAACGACATTTCATCTGCTGAAAAGTGCAATGGCGATTCCCCCCCGTATACTACGCAAGGGACCTTTCCAGCATTACGTAGGGCCTTGGTCGACTTCTTGCCCACGCTTTCTCTTTCTGATCCTTTGATTGTAATTGATTTCATTATAATGGTTTAAATAAATCCTACATTAAAAATTTCGATGCGATGGAGGTGTTATGGTGTACCCTGTGCATCACATCTGCAAACAGGTCGGCACAACTCAGCACATGTACTTTGTCGCTCTGCTGGCGAACCGGGATGGAGTCGGTGATGATGAGCTCCTCCAAACGGGATTTCTCAATCCGGTCGAAGGCGCTGCCCGACAGCAATCCATGGGTCGTAATGGCCCTGACGCTGCGCGCGCCGCGTTCCATCATCAGGTCGGCAGCCTTGGTCAGGGTACCGGCTGTATCTACCATATCGTCTACCAGCACCACATTGCGGTCTTCCACCTCCCCGATAAGCTCCATATGCTCAATCACGTTAGCCTTGGCGCGCTGCTTGTAGCAGATCACCACATCGCTCCCCAGTGCCTTGGAGTAGGCGTATGCCCGCTTGGAACCGCCCATGTCCGGAGAGGCGATGGTCAGGTTCTCCAACTTCATTTTTTTCAGGTGGGGCAGGAAGAGGGTGGAGGCAAACAGGTGGTCCACCGGCTTCTCGAAGAAGCCCTGGATCTGGTCTGCGTGGAGGTCCATAGTGATAATCCGCGTTGCCCCGGCTGTTTCCAGCATCTTGGCTACCAATTTGGCGGCAATGGGAACGCGTGGCTTGTCCTTCCGGTCCTGGCGGGCCCAGCCAAAGTATGGCATTACGGCTGTGATGTGGCGGGCAGAGGCCCTTTTGGCAGCATCCAGCATCAACAACATCTCCATGAGGTTCTCCGGCCCGGGGTGGGTAGATCCGATGATAAAGATCCGGGCCCCGCGGATAGACTCCTCAAAAGAAGGCTGGAACTCCCCGTCGCTGTACCGGGAAAAAATCACCTTGCCCAGGTCTGCCCCATAGGCTTTGGCAATTTTTTTGCCCAGCTCCTGGCTTTGGGTGCAGGCAAAAATTTTGGGTTCCGGAACGGTGTACGACATCGGTGCTGGTTTGCGGGCCTAACTCCCTGACCCGAAAGGAGGTGCAAATTTACACATTTATTTCAGTTGCTAAAGCAGAATTCGGGCATTTTTAAAGTGCGCCAAGGAAATATTTTTTTAGCTTTGCATCCCTCCAATTGCCTCGGTGGCGGAATTGGTAGACGCGCTGGATTCAAAATCCAGTGGTAGCAATACCGTGTGGGTTCGATTCCCACCCGAGGTACGGAAAAACCCTGTAAACGTATTGATTTACAGGGTTTTGTGTTTTTCGAGTGACGGTAAAGTGACGGTTTTATCCCTTTTTCTTGCGCTGAATTGACACGTTTTGAGGCCAAATTGTATTTACCGTTTATAGCTGCCTTTATTCGTCTTTTTCAAGACCTAAATACCATTTCCAGATACCGTTTCGGGACAGAATTCTTAAACAGACCATTCCACCCTGTTGATAACTCCTTTTTGAGCCGAACCGCCCCCATTTTTTTATTGCCAAATGACCTTTTTTGCAATCAAACAAAAACCCTAAAATTCAATTTGGAATTGTTTGTTTGATTTTGGATTAGTGCCATTTTCTGTGGATAAAAAAGAGGCCTGCCCGGTTAAGGGGGCTAGCCTCTTTTTTATCTTCTTAATCAGAATTCTATCCAAACAGACAAAAGCGCTTTTGTTCATTGAATAGTCACTTAAAAACCTATTTAAATGGACACCACTACTATCCTGGATCGACTGGACCGGATTGAACAGTTATTGTCGTTTCAAAAGGAGGTGCTCTCCTTTGAAGAAGCCTGTGCATACACAGGATTTTCCCGCAGCTATTTATATAAGCTAACGGCATCAGGGGATATACCCCATTCCAAACCCAAGGGGAAGCTGATCTACTTTGAACGCGCCAAACTGAATGTCTGGTTGCTCCAAAACCCGATTAGGGGTCAATTTGAGATTGAAGAGGAAGCCTTACGACATGCATTCAAGCTTCAAAAATGAAATACTGGCCGATAAATCCAAAGGATCATTTCCTTCGTTTGAGTAGGAATTTCAAGATGTGTCATTGTCATGACAAATCTTGCTTTTGCTCCCGGAGGTCGCAAAAGGGAAAAGCGAAATGAAACGAGAATTTATTCAATTCCGGTGTTCGGTATACGAGAAGAAACTGCTGAAGGTAAAAGCCCGAAAGAGCGGATTAACCTTAAGCGAGTATTGCCGCAGGGCGGCTACTGAAGACCGGATTATTGAACGCCTATCTGAGGAACAAATTGAAGCCTATAAAATGCTGGTGAAGTACGAAAACAATTTCAAACGGATTGGCAATATGTTCCGGCAGCGAAATCCCAAATTGTCGGAGGAAGTATCAGCCTTAGCAGATGAAATCCGGAATCACCTACTCAATTTCAGAAAATGATTGGCAAAGGAAAATCCATTGCCCATACCCAGGCCTCCATGGCTTATGGGATGAAGCAGGGGAAACAATCGGAAATCGTCTTTAAGCAATACTTGGCCGGGGAAACTCCCCAGGAGATTGCCGAGGAATTCCGGCTGGTACAGCATCAGAATGACCGATGCGCCAAGAATACCCTGAGTTTTGTCTTGAGTCCGACGATTGAAGACGGCAAGAATTTGCAGGCTAAGCAACTTCAAGAGATTGTCAAGCGCTTTATAGATGAAATGAAGTTACAAGAACGGCAGGCCATTGCCTTTGTACACCGTAACCGGGAGCACACCCATATTCATTTGTATGTGAACCGGATTGACTTTACAGGGCAGGCTTATAAAGACAACTATGTCGGGAAGCGCAGCCAGCAGGCAGCTGAGAAGGTGGCCAAAGAAATGGGGCTTACCACTGTGAAGGAGATACAACAAGAAAGGCTAATTGAATTGCAGAAGGTTCGGGCTGAAATAAAACGCATCCACGATAGGGTAGTCATGGAATCCCGGCCTAAATCTTTCGAACAGTATATCGAAAAAATGCACAAGCATCAGATCGAAGTAAAACCCTACATCAATAAACAAGGACAACTTCAGGGCTTACGATTTTCCTATCAGGGTCAGGAATTGAAAGGAAGTGCCGTACACCGCTCCCTTTCGATGGGGAACATCGCACAGGGTTTGTCTTGGGATCGGGCTGCTGCTCAAAAAGTAGCCGTGGAAAAGTCAATTACCCTGGCAGGCAAAACATTGCCACTTGCTCCCAATCTAGCCGTTTCGATTGCTAAGAAGGTGTTGAAACTAAGTATAAAGCAGGTACGGGGTATTGGGATAGAAATATAATGGGCTATGGCAAAACTTGATGAAATTGCAGAATTACTCACTGAGGAGATTCACAGCTTTGAGCAGACCGTGAGAAAATTGGAAATCCTTCAAAAAAGCCTGGAGGACTACAAGTTGGAACCCGATACCTCTCTGGTTAACCAAATGCTGCATAATTACCACGAAAAACAGAAACTACGTCAGCAAATACTCCATGAATTGGTTTCAGCGATTAAAAAGTCCATCGAGAAATCCCAAATGATTCCTGGTTGGCGGATAAAATTGTTTTGGACCTTTGGTTTTCTGAATCTACTGGGCTGGGGAATAACAATTATTTTATTTCTGAAAACTTAAAAAGCAAAAAGCAGGTCGCGCCCTATTTCGATTTTACTAGCGCTTATCTATCCGAACGCTTTAAAATCGAAACAGGAACCACGCGCGAAAGTTGGGGTAAGGATTTGGGTATTGAAAAGGATCGAATTGACTTTGCAATTTGGTTGCAAGTCTAATTTCTTATTTTTGTCGTGTGAAATGGGCATCCATCATATTAACGGTGTATTTTTTATGCCTCAATGCGCTTCCTTGCAATGATGCCAGGATAGTAATCGAAGGAGATCATACCACCTTTTCGATCGATCTGTCAGCCGATCACAGTTTGGCATGTGAACTTTGCTCACCGTTCTGCCAGTGCCATTGCTGTCACGTTCACATAATTCACTTTGATATTGCTAACTTCGAACCACTTCAAGCGACAATTTCACAGGATAACTTTGCCCACTTCGAAAGGATCGGCAAGGATAATACCTTTTCTATATTCCAGCCCCCACAGGTTTAATTCAGTTTTACAGGATAGCTATATCCAGTTTTGAGGTTTTCAACTATTGAAAACCTCGAAGGTACGTTTGCACTCGCTCGTGAATGTATCACAATATTTCAACTGAATTAACTTCCACATTTTATGATCGACAGAATCATTGATTTTTCAATCAATAATAAATTTATTATTGGTCTCTTTACTTTGGTACTCCTTGCTGCCGGGATTAATAGTATGACCAAAGTTCCCATAGATGCCGTGCCGGATATTACCAACAACCAGGTGCAAATTATCACACAATCTCCCAATTTGGGGACAGAGGATATTGAGCAGTTCGTTACCTATCCGGTAGAAATAGCTATGAGCAATCTGCCCGATGTCAAAGAAATTCGTTCCGTTTCAAGATTTGGCCTGTCCGTGGTAACCGTGGTTTTTGACGATGATTTGGGAACCTATTTGCCGCGTCAGCTGGTTTCAGAGAAACTGACAGAAGTGCGTGAGCAGATTCCCGAAGAACTGGGTCAACCCTCTTTGGGGCCTATCTCAACAGGCTTGGGCGAAGTATATCAATATACCCTGAAAGTCGAACCTGAGTTTCAGAACAAATATTCCTTGTCCGATTTGCGCACGATGCAGGATTGGATCGTCCAAAGACAAATGGCAATGGTACCTGGGGTTGTTGAAATCAATGCCATTGGCGGAAAAATAAAACAATATGAGGTAGCCGTTGACCCCAATGAGCTAAAGGCTATCGGTCTTACGATCACGGATGTTTTCGAAGCCTTGGAAGCGAACAATAAAAATACGGGCGGTGCCTACATAGAAAAAAACCGCCAAGCCAACTTCATCCGTGGCGAAGGCTTGGTACGAAGCCTTGATGACATCAAAAAAATCATTATCAAAAATGAAAACGGGGTGCCTATTACCGTAAACGATGTTGCCGATGTACGCTTTGGTTCTGCCGTACGCTATGGGGCATTGACACAGGATGGCGAAGGCGAGGTCGTTGGTGGACTGGTAATGATGCTTAAAGGTGCAAACTCTAACGAGGTCATTGTTCGTGTAAAAGCTAGGATGACCGAAATCCAGAAATCACTTCCGGAAGGGGTGGTCATTCAGCCTTTGTTGGATAGAAGTAGGCTCATAAGCGAGACCACCGGAACAGTACGCAATAATCTGTTGGAAGGTGCACTCATCGTAATTTTCGTGCTGGTTTTCTTGTTAGGAAACTGGCGAGGTGGATTTATAGTAGCTTCCACCATTCCACTATCCTTATTGTTCGCCTTTATATTGATGAACGTTTTTGACGTATGGGCAAACCTGATGAGTCTGGGGGCTATCGACTTTGGTATCATCGTAGATGGAGCGGTCATTATCGTGGAAGCAAGCGTATTCCTTTTGAGTAGTTACGTTATTAAAAAGAAAGCTTTAGATAAGGAAAAGCGTGATGATATTGCCGCAAATGCCTCAAAAAAAATGATGAACGCTGCCTTCTTCGGACAATTGATAATTCTTATAGTATTCCTACCCATTTTAGCATTGGAAGGTGTTGAAGGAAAGATGTTCCGGCCAATGGCACTTACATTCATCTTTGCGATGATAGGGGCAATGTTTTTATGCCTGACCTATGTGCCAATGATGTCCGCCCTTTTTCTGAAGCCACCAAAAAACGAAAAAAAATCGTGGGGCGACCGTTTTGTTTTTTGGGTACAACGCAACTATGAACCCTTATTGACAAGCGCGTTGAAGAAAGGAAAATGGGTCGTAGGCATTGCAGTTGCCATTTTTGCCGTGGCAATCTTCACGTTTATGAAGATGGGCGGTGAATTCATTCCACAATTGGATGAGGGCGATATTGCCTTTCACGCTATTCTTAAACCCGGTAGTTCCCTCAGCGAGACGATCGCGACCACTACCAAAATAGAGCGCATCGTAAAAGCCGAATTTCCCGAAGTGGAAAAAATTGTAAGCCGTATCGGTGTCGCCGAAGTTCCTACCGACCCGATGCCGATGGACTTCGCCGATGTATTCGTCATACTTAAACCACAGGATGAATGGGTGTCCGCTGAATCAAAAGACGAACTTATCGATAAGATGAAGGATGCCATAAGTATATTGCCCGGTATCAATTATGAGTTTACCCAACCCATCGAAATGCGTTTCAATGAGCTGTTGGAAGGCATCCGTGAGGATGTGGCCATTAAAATTTATGGCGAGGATATCGATGTACTTGCAGCCAAAGCGGACGAGATTACCAAAATCATCGCAGGTACCGAAGGTATAGGTGATATGAGGGCGGAAGCCACTTCGGGCTTACCACAGATGACGATAAAGTACAATCGCGATAAACTGGCACAATACGGCGTGAGCATCGACCAACTCAATACGATGGTGCAATCGGCCTTTGCAGGCGGGTATGCCGGGGTCATTTTTGAAGGAGAGAAGCGTTTCGATTTGGTGGTCAGGCTAAATGAGCAGAATCGCACCAATATTAACGATATCCGAAATCTATTCATCAACTTACCAAACAGCTCCCAAATTCCGCTTCAAGAACTGGCAACCATCGAGTACACGCCCGGTCCAATGCAGATAAGCCGAGACAATACCAATCGAAGAACCTATGTAGGCGTGAATGTACGCGGGCGCGATGTGGAATCTTTGGTCAATGAGATTAGGGACAAACTGGATGCAAATCTGGATTTGCCCCCTGGTTATTTTATCCGCTATGGGGGCGCATTCGAGAATTTGGAAAGGGCAAGCGACCGATTGCAGACCGTTGTTCCAGTTGCGTTGTTGCTCATATTCATCCTGATTTACTTTGCCCTAAAATCCTTTCCGCAGACCTTGATGATTTATCTGGCCATTCCGATGGCCACCATAGGTGGCGTGTTTGCACTATGGCTCAGGGATATGCCCTTTAGCATTTCCGCTGGGGTAGGCTTTATCGTATTGTTCGGTGTTGCCGTACTGAACGGTTTGGTAATGATCAGCGGTCTGAATGAACTGAAGGAAGAAGGCGTGACCAACTTGAAAGACCGTATCGTGGAAGGAACAAAACGTAGGATACGCCCTATTATGCTTACGGCCTTTACCGATATTTTAGGTTTCCTTCCGATGGCCATTTCTGCATCCGCAGGGGCTGAAGTACAACGACCTTTGGCCACCGTGGTCATCGGTGGATTGATAACTTCCACGCTCTTAACCCTCTTTGTACTTCCCATCTTTTATCGATGGGTCGAGAAACGTTCGGAACGTAAGACGAAAATCAATCCTAAATTCGTAACCGCAACGGCAATGGTGTGCTTGCTGTTTACTTCGACTATCGTAAAAGCGCAAGAAATACAATCGCAAGATTCCCCACCAATTATATCATTGGAAAAAGCAGTGGAAATTTCCAAGGAAAATTATCCGCTATTGAAAACAACACAGTTGGAAATCCAAAAGCAGAACGCACTTAAAACCACAGCATATGATTTAGGGAACACACAGGTTTTCACGGGCGGCGAAGAAGTCAGCGACAGTCAGGGAATTTACACTGTGGTGGGCATGGGTCAGCAGAATATCAATCTGTTCGGCATCGGTGCAAAGAAGCGTTTGCAGAAACAGCGCATCGCCTTGGCGGAAACCGCTCTTGACCTAACCGGACTGCAAGTGGAACAAGAAGTCAAAAAGGCGTGGTCACAAGCGTATCAACAACGACGGAAATTTGAACTGTACCGCGAGTTGGATTCCATCTATTCGCAGTTTGAAAAAGCCATCGAATTGAATTATGAGGTCGAGGCCATTTCACGATTGGAATATTCATCGGCGACCAATCAGGCCTTGCAAATCAACAATAAATTGCAACAGGCCGAAAGCGACTATGCCATTGCACTTCAAAAGCTCAATCTTTGGTTGGTTTCGGATACACTTTACACCGTTCCCGCCACACTTGAAGAAAGTGAAGTGGCTGTATTGGGAATACCCGCAAGTATAGAAAACCATCCCGAACTGGAACTTTCGCAAAAGCGAATCGATGAAGCCGAAGCCAACTATAAAGCAGCCCGTTCCGATTTGTTGCCCAACCTCAACCTTCAGGGCGGATTGCAACAAGTAAACGGAAGCAGCGGGTTCTATACCTATCAGGCGGGAATATCCCTTCCCCTGTTCTCAGGCACCGAACGTGGTCAGGCCAAGGCCGCTAAAATCGACGGCGAAATTGCCAAGACCAACGCAGAATTTGTAAAACGGCAATTACAATCGGAATATCGGCAGGCCATACAAGCCCATCAAAAGTGGGAAGCATCTTGGCAATTTTACAAGAATAAAGCATTGCCGCTTGCCAAAGAGCAACGCGAAGGCGCATTGCTGGCCTATGAGGAAGGTGCCGTGGATTACGCAGCTTTTACGCAAATCATCAGGGATGCCATACAGACCGAAATGGACGCATTGGATGCACTCGACAATTATTTAAAATCAGTTTTCGAACTACAATATTTCAAGCAATAAAATGAAGGATCTATCAAAATTTACAGCTATTGGTCTGTTGATGACGCTTATGGCGTTGACCGCCTGTGGCGATGCCAAAAAGGAAAGCACTGAGAATAACAAATTCAATCCGGAAATGGAAAAAGAAAATTCCGAAGGCGAAGCCAAGGAAGTACTACTCACAGCCAAACAGTTCGATGCCCTTCAAATGGTAATAGACACCCTACAGATGCGGAATATGAGCGGGTATGTGGAAGCCAATGGTCAGTTGGAAGTACCACCACAGAACGAGGCTGCCATCACAACGGTTGTGGGTGCTAATGTAGTGTCCATCGAGGTCAATGAGGGCGATAAGGTCAACAAAGGGCAGACGGTGGCTTACCTTTCGCATCCCAACATCATCCAAAAACAGACGGATTACCTAAATGCCTACAGTAACAACCAGTTTCTTAAAAAGGAATATGAACGGCAACAAACGCTGTACGATGCAGGGGTCGGCAGCGGTGCCAATTTTCAGAAGGCGGAAGCAGAATATCAGGCATCCCGCAGTATGGCAAGCGGTCTTGAAGCGCAACTGCAACAGTTGAACATCAGTGCATCTGGTGTAAGAAACGGAACAATTTATCAGCGAGTGGCACTCAGAAGCCCCATTGAAGGGTTTGTTGAAAAGGTAGCAATCAAAACAGGCCAGTATATAGAACCCCAGACCGACCTAATGGAAATCGTGGACACACACCACGTACACGCCGACCTGATGGTTTTTGAAAAGGATGTGCACAAGGTCAAGGAAGGGCAGAAAGTCATTTTCAATGTCCAATCCATTCCCGGTAAAGAACTTACTGCGGAAATCTATTCCGTAGGAAAGACTTTTGAACAGAATCCGAAAGCGATTCACGTCCATGCAGAAATCGAGAACAAAGAAGGCAACCTGATACCGGGAATGTACATTCAAGGGCGCATCCAAACGGACAACACCAAAACATTAGCCCTTCCCGAAAGTGCAATAGCTGCCGACGGCAATAGGTTTTTTGTTTTTTCAGCTGAAAAGGAAAACGATAATTGGGCGTTTACGCCCATTGAAATTACAAAGGGTACCCAAGATGGGAAATGGATTGCAGTAAACTTTTTATCAAAAGTTGTACCGAATGTCAAATTTGCGTTTAATAATGCATATTACTTAATGGCAGAGCTGAAAAAAGGGGAATCCGAAGAAGGACATTGATAAACACTACTATAAAATGAAAGAAATAGAACAAAGACTTACCGAAAATGGCGTTCGTCCTACTGCAATGCGAATATTGATTTATAAGTATTTAGCAGAAAAAGAAGCAGCGACATCGTTAACGCATATTGAGACCGCTTTCGCGAAAGCTGACAGGACAACCTTATACCGTACCCTTAAAACCTTTGAGGATAAAGGCGTAGTACATCAAATAGACGACGGCACTGGAATACAGAAATACGCTTTGTGCGAAACTGGATGTAATTGCGAACTCGAACAGGATTTACACTTACATTTTCATTGTAACAATTGTAACGAAACCATTTGTCTGACCGAGCACAAAATCCCACATATTAATCTGCCGGATGGCTATGTGGCTGAAGATGCCAATCTAGTTTTAAAGGGGATTTGTGAAAAGTGTAGCGGCAAATAAATGCACTTCTGTTGCACACTTGTTTTAGCCATCTTACACAGAGTATGAAAAAGAAAAAAGTAAACTTACGGGATTTGAACCCGAAAGAACATCAAGGTGAGCACAGTCACGATGATGGCCATAACCATAGCAGTCCCGAAGAAGCATCTAATTTTAAGACCTACCTGCCCGCCATTTTCAGTTTTGTAATGCTGATTACCGGTATAGCCATTGATTATTTTGATGCGTTTCCATTCTTCAAGGGCTCGGTGCGGATTATTTGGTACACCGTGGCTTACATTCCTGTTGGGTTTCCTGTCATTAAGGAAGGTTGGAATAGCATTAGATATGGTGATTTTTTTACGGAATTTTTCTTGATGTCCATTGCCACCTTGGGGGCATTTGCCATAGGCGAATATCCCGAGGGTGTCGCCGTGATGCTCTTCTATGCTGTAGGCGAACTGTTCCAGAATGCTGCCGTCAATCGTGCGAAGGGAAACATCAAGGCACTTTTAGATGCCCGACCTGATGAAGCTTTGGTTTTTCGAAATGGGGATTTTGTTTCAGTCAATCCAGAAACCGTTGAGATTGGTGAAAAAATTCAGGTACGTGTGGGCGAAAAATTGCCCTTGGATGGCATTTTGCTGTCTGAAAAAGCATCGCTTAATACAGCGGCCATTACCGGTGAAAGCAAGCCAGACACCATCGCCAAGAGCGAAAAAGTGTATGCAGGAAGCATCAACTTGGATGGGGTCATCGAGGTAAAGACTATCAAGGAATTTAAGGACAGCTCCATTGCCCGGATTTTGGATATGGTGCAGAACGCCACCGCACGAAAATCGAAGACGGAACTGTTCATCAGAAAGTTCGCAATGATTTACACGCCCATCGTGGTCTTTTTAGCCATCTGCCTGACCTTTTTGCCTTATTTCTTTGTTGATGATTACGACTTTAGGGATTGGTTATATCGTGCCTTGATATTTCTGGTAATTTCCTGTCCTTGTGCCTTGGTCATATCTATTCCCTTGGGGTATTTCGGCGGTCTCGGTGCAGCATCCCGGAACGGGATACTCTTCAAAGGGGCATCCTTTCTCGATGCGATGACCAAGGTGAATACCGTGGTAATGGACAAAACGGGTACCGTTACCAAAGGGGTTTTCAAGATTAAGGAAGTGGTAAACGAATCCAATTTCTCGGAAGCGGAATTTATGCAATACCTAATGGCAATGGAAGAACAATCCACCCATCCCATCGCAAAGGCAATTCTGGAATATAAGGCCGATGGTGCAGATTTCGTAGCAAATGAAGTTTCCGAAGTTGCAGGAAAAGGACTAAAAGGATTAGTCAATGGGAAGAAAGTATTGGTGGGCAATAAAGCTTTGATGGTTTCTAACAGCATCGAAGTTACATCTGAGACCGATACCATAGTCGAATCCATAGTAATGGTAGCCATCGATAAAAAGTTTGCCGGATATGTGACGATTGCCGATGAACTGAAGGAAGATGCCCACCAAGCCATCGAACAGATACGAGAGGCTGGTATTTCCAAAATCATAATGCTCTCCGGTGATAAGGATTCCATCACTCAACAGGTTTCCGAAGAATTGAATATCGATTGGGCGAAAGGTGGTTTGCTACCAGAAGATAAACTGACCGAGGTTGAAGAACTGAAAAAACAATCTGATACGACTGTAGCATTTATGGGCGATGGCATCAATGATGCACCCGTACTTGCCGCCAGTGATGTGGGCATTGCAATGGGCGGTTTGGGTAGTGATGTTGCCATTGAAACCGCCGATGTCATCATTCAGACCGACCAACCGAGCAAGATTTCAAAGGCAGTCAAAATTGGTCGTTCTACTCGTAGGATAGTCTGGCAAAATATCGGCTTGGCATTTGGGGTGAAAGTTATCGTTCTAATACTCGGTGCCGGTGGATTGGCAACAATGTGGGAAGCGGTATTCGCCGATGTAGGGGTCGCACTATTGGCCATATTAAATGCGATAAGGCTTCAAAGAATGCAATGGCAATAAAAGGATTGCTGACATGAATTTAGGCTATCCGAAGAATAGGCAGCTTGTCGATCGCCTCATCCTGTAAACGCTGTACGTAGTTTAAATACTTCAATGTACTTTGCGTAGAACTATGCCCCATAGCATCGGCCACCGTTTTCAGATTCGCTCCATGAATCAGAAGTTGGCAGGCAAAGGTGTGCCGGGCACAATAGAAGGTAATGTGTTTATTGATCCCTGCCCGTTTTACCCAGTATTCAATGGCTTTATTAACCCCGTTGTTACTCAACTTTTGCAATTGAAAAACAATTTCATTTCGGCCTTTGGGTTCACCTAAAATGGCTTGGGCGGTTGGGTTCAGGCGGTTATTGACCAATTCCCCGGTTTTGTTTCGGTAGGTAATCAGGCGGCCTTTATTGATATTCGACCATTTCAGGAGCTTAATTTCAGCAAGACCTAGTGAGGTATAACAGGCAAAAAGGAAGGCCCGTTTCACTTCCGGGTTTCCGCAGAAGGTGTTGGCCAATTGTTGCAATTCTTCTGAGTCCAGTACTTGTTTGCGGATAGTATCGTCTTTATTCGGGTTAGTGAAGCGAATATCAGCCGTGGGCATGTCTCGTAAATAGCCCTTGATTTTAGCAGCTTTTAATACTTTCTTGAAACGTGTATAGTAATTATGTGCGGTTTCGCCGGTAAGCCCGGATTCATGGATTAAATAATCTTTAAAAGCTTCCATGACCTTTGGGTTAATCTGTGAAAAGGTCAATCTGGAATTCCCCATTGCCAATTTGAATTTTTGAACGGCATTTTGTACAATCCGAACATCCTTAAAAGGGTAGTTGCTGAGATAGTTCTCGGCAAAGACAAAAAAGTTCATGTTCGTTAGGTGGGCAGGTATATGACCGGTTGCATTGGATAAAAGTTCCAATTCCCGATTGGCCCGCATGCGTTCGGCAATTCGTTTTTTCTCGGTCCGGTCTGGATCTTTTGGAGAAAGCCGTATCTTTAAGAATTCCCTCCAACGATCGCCCTGGTGGTGAATGTCTAAATAGAGACTTCTATCTCCCGATTTCAGTTTTCGACTTCTTAATTGTACGGCCATTTTCAGGTGACGGAAAAGTGACGGTTTTGACTTAAAAATAGGAAAAAGAAAGAAAGCACCTCAAAATTTTAACATTTTAAATACCTGATAATAAGTCAAATAGACACAAATCGAATCAAATAAAATTATTTCCTAAATCCCACCCGAGGTACGAATAAGCCGAAAAAAGGTGGAAGCGAAGCGAGTTTCAAAAAATGAAGCTCGCTTCAATTTTTTGAAGGAGCTTTTAGCTTCCTTTTTCGGCTTTCAAAGCGAGCTCGAAGGGAAGCTTGCCGCGAGGCAAGCAATCCCACCCGAGAGCGAGGATTGTTGACTTCCCATAGACTGAATGCAGCGAAATGCTTCCTTATTTCGGCTTTAAAAGCGAGCTCGAAGGGAAGCTTGCCCCCAGGCAAGCAATCCCACCCGAGAGCGAGGTTTGTTGACTTCCCATAGACTGAATGCAGCGAAATGCTTCCTTATTTCGGCTTTAAAGCGAGCTCGAAGGGAAGCTTGCCCCCAGGCAAGCAATCCCACTTGAAATTACACCCTCCGGTACACCTCCTCAAAAGGAACCCGGAATCGCGATCCGTAAACCCCTTCCGGCTTGCGGATGCCACAGCCGATAACCATGGTAATTTCTGCACCTGAAGGCAGCCCCAGGGCTTTTCTGACCCGAAGGCTGTCGTGCCCTTCCATGGGGCAGGTGTCGTACCCGATGGCCGCCATGGATAGCATGAAATTCTCTGCTGCCAGGGCCGCGCTTTTGTGAGCGACGATGCGCATGTCCGATGCTCTCACCTGCCGGTACATGGGCCGGAACAGGCCGGCTATACTAAAACCAATGTATTTAACCATGCCCAGGATGCCCAGAAAATCCGTGTAAAGCGTAGGCATAATCCTGGTGTAGTAGGAGAGCACAAACTTTTCCCGCTGGGTATATTCGTTCATTGGTTTTTTCCCGAACCCTTTTTGGAGGAATTCCAGGTTAGCCTTAACGCGGGAGCGCCACTTGTCCTTGCGCGCCACTACAACAACCAACTGCCGGGCAGTTCGGGCGGCGGGCTGGTCCATGCAGGCATGTACAATTTTAGACTTTACGGCCGGGTCTGTCACCTGGTAAAATTCCCAGAGCTGGAGGTTGGAACTGGTCGGGGCCAGAACGGCATTCTCAATACAGGCCCTCACTTTTTCGGGGTCGATGGGTTCTTCCTGGTAGATCCTTACAGAACGTCTGTATTGAATGGCTTCGGTTACGGTCTTTTCCATAGCGAGGCAGGGATATTGGAAATAAGTAGATTTCAGGCGTAGTTCAAAGGTAAGACTTCTGCGAGCATTGTGGGAGTTTATCTGTCTAAAATTCAGTAAGATTGCAGGGTATGATGGTTCAAAGCAGCATGTTGGAAACCAAAGAAATCCGCTGGTTTTTCACGGAGTACCCTCCGGGCGTGTCTGCCTGGTTTTCCGCCCTGGACCCACAGGCTGTGAAACAGGAAGACCGCACGGATATATATTGGGTAACCGGGTGTGAAACAGTAGGGGTTAAGCTCAGGCAGGGCCGGCTGGAAGTAAAAGCCCGGACCTTTGGTCCTGCCGATTACCTTCCCGGAGGAGGTGTGGCTTGCCGCCTGGAGGGCTGGGCAAAACAGGTTTTTGAATTGGCACCCGGTCAGGTCATGGATACCCTTAGCTCCCACCTCTTACATGTGCGAAAGCAACGGCAGGCAACAATCCTGACGTGGCCGGGCCCCAGATTCCATCTGCCAGTACCTGCCGCACCCCGTGGGTGCCAGATAGAGTTTACCCGCGTACTCATCGGTTCGAATACCTGGTACACCCTGGGCCTGGAATGGGGATCGGAGCCGTCTTGCGAACCTTCGGAGTCTTTTTTAAGCGCACTGCCCTCTCCACATTTGCTTACCCTTGAAAATGCCATGGGGTATCCGGAATTCCTTTTTCGGCATTACCCACCTGTTACGCACCAGGGGTAATCCAGGGTTTTACCCCCCTCGCATGATGTGTCCGACCAGCGGTTCAGTGCTTCAGCCAGGAGGCATTCGGAAGTTGTTTATCGATGATTTAAGGCCTTTATCGCATGGATGCGGTTTGTCGATGGCTCTATTAAATACAGGGCTTGATCGATGAACGGCACTGCTGTTGCTTTTGGTCGGGGCATCTGGTGCGGTAATCGAAGTATGCAACGGTGTTGCTGGTAGGGGAGGTACTTTTACCCCGAACGTAAAACGAAACCCGTGAATACACTTCTACTCATTAAAGAAATTTATCTCAATGGCTTCCGCAACCTGGGTCATTTCCTGGTAAAGCGGTATTTCAAAATTTTTGCCTGGTTCAGCTTTGCGATGTTCCTGGTGGTGCTCTACGCCTTCACCTACAGGCTGGCTACTGGGTTCCCTTTCGACTAGGAATACCAATTGCACCCTTTCCCAAACGATTATAATACATGAGAAAGGCCTTTATGAGATTTATGGAAAAGTACCTCAGCCGGTTGGAGATCATTCTGATCATCGCCATATCGGCATATATGATAGGGATGGGGATTATTCTCTTTATGTACTTTTTATAAAAGCCCGTTTCGGGCTTTTTTTATGCCTTGATTTTAGGGGAGCGCATAGGGGCCCACCCACCCACCCGGCTTCAAGATACCCCCCAGCCCTGCACCTTCATTGCATTCGAAAAATCCTGCCCTTGTGGCGGATCCCAGTTGCAGAATTCTCATTTCATTTAAACTTTTTGTAAAAACTATTCAGGAATAATCCGTCTGAAGTTGTTTAATCTTCGAAACACTTCAGAAAATGGAATCTCCCGAGAACAGCGACTGCCGCAATTCCCCAAATTACTTTTCAAGTCTTGCAGCGCGCTTCGGGATGTTGCCAATCCTGGCTGTTCTGCTGATTGGCCCATCTTTGGTTTTTGGTCAGGCGGAAGAATCCGACCCTGAAATGACATGGGCCACTTTTGGAATCAACAAAAGGATTTCTGAGGATTGGCGGTTTTCATATTCCCAGCTGAATTCCTATAGCATCACCGAGTCACGCCTGAATTTTGTCCAGTCTAACCTGACTTTTAATTACCGGATTAACGGCCGTTGGCAAGCACAGGTTTCTTACGTCCCTACCTTTTCGATAGACGATGACCCCCAAAATCAGTTGGTTTTTCACAGGCTCAGGGGCGGGATCAGGTATTACACCCCATTGGGGAGGTATTTCAGAATGTACCATGCCCTAAATGCCGAGCACCATTTCACCCAGCGCTCCAAGTTTAGCCAGAGGTATTTCTATCGGCTGAACTTCTATTACCGAAACCGGGATTGGCCCTGGAGGCTTCGTCCTTTCATAGACCAGCGCCTGTTTTGGTATCAGGGTGGGCGGGACTTGCAGTATTATGACACCCTGGGCAACCGGACCGAAAGGGTTCCGCCCAATGGGTTGCACGCCTATCGACTCCAGGTTGGTTTTAAAATCTACCCGGCCAAAAGATTCAACCTGACATTTTTTTTCATGAAGCAAAAGGAATTCAACACCTCGTTGTTTGGCAGCCGAGATATCAACAGCATAAACCCCAATAGCGGTTCCCTGCGCCGTTCGTTTTACGATTTTTCGGTCTTTGGGGTATCCGCAGCATATAGAATTTAACATCAAACCCCTTGAATTATGGAAAACATTAAAAAAAGTGCCATTTCAAAAGGCATAGACTGCAGCCGAATAGATACCACCCTGGTCCACGATTATGTGCCCAAGCTTGGCGACATGGCCGTTTTTGAGGTGCTGGAACTGGGAAAACACAAGACAATCCAATCCGGCAATGGCAGGCATATCTATATTTTCCCCGGAGACCGAATTTTAATGGCTTTTGGAAACCGTTACGCCACCAACCAGTTTGAGGGTTATGTCCCGAAAACTGCGGGAACCTTCTTCCAGATTATAGGGCAGGGCGGTGTAGTTGGTGTTCTTAAGAGCATGCATTCCAGATATGAGGATATCGGAGCTACCCAGGTACGCCTTTTGGGATACGCCGTGGATGCTGAAGGCAGGGTGCAGAACTCGAGATATAAGTTGCGCAGTCGGAAGCCCTTTAAAGAATCCGAACTACCACAATTGCCAATATATCTGTCACTGGGGGCAAGCATGGACAGTGGAAAGACAACCACAGCGGCTTTTTTCTGCAGGAGTCTGAAACTGGAGGGGAAACGGGTGGCTTATATAAAATTAACCGGGACTGTGCATTCCAAAGACCGTTGCCTGGTTAAGGATTGTGGTGCAGCCATTTCGGTAGACTTTTCCCTTTGTGGCTACCCAGCCACCTATCTCTGCAGCACTTCGGAAATCCTGGACATCTATGCAACGCTCCTGCACGAGGTTATGCAGGCTTCCCCGGATGCTGTAGTTGTGGAAATTGCGGATGGTCTGGTGCAGAAGGAGACGCATGCCCTGCTGAATCACAGGGGTTTTATGAACTCTGTCAGCGGTGTGGTCCTTTCATGCCCGGACAGTCTTTCGGTTAAGGGCGGGCTGCAGTCGCTGCATGAAGCGAGCATTACTCCCATGTTCCTCAGCGGGCTTTTTACGGCCAGCCCCCTGATGGCAGACGAGGTTCGCAGCCTTACGCCAATCCCGGTATTCGGAATTGAGGATTTTACCGAAAACCACGCCATGGTAATGGCGCAGACCAGCAACTTCCTTACCACTAAATCCATTGCCATTTGAAAGCGGGGTATTCCAAATATATCCTGGGCTTTGTCGCAGAGCGTTGGGGGAGGAGTATCCTTATCTTTTTCCTGGGTTTTCTGAGCCAGTTTCTGACGATCCTCATTCCGGTGAGTCTGGGCAAGTATTATGAGCTTGCATTCGACCTGCATTCCCAACGACTGCATTTCCTCACCGTCATACCAGACGGATTGTGGAATACCATACCCCGCTATCTCGGGTTCCTGGTTGTCCTGATATCCATCCGGTTTGTTGCCCATGCCGCCTACCAATACGTATTGAGGATGGAAGCAGAGGAGCTGGTAAAGTCATTGAAGGACAGGTTGTTTACCAGGCAGGTACACATAAGGCCGGAGGTCTACAGGAACCTGGGGACCGGAAAATTCCTCTTGCGTTACAGTGGCGATATCCGGTCGGTAAAGAACCTGTATCTGAAGGGGGGGATTCCTTTGCTGATCAACATTCTGGTAATGGGCTGTGCCATTGCCTGGATGTTTGCCCTTAGCCCCCTAGGGTTTACCGTACTGCTCGCAGGGGGCTTGGTGTCACTCGGGGTGCTGTACCTTCTGAACCGCAAGATAGAGGCCTATTCCCTGGAATACCGGAACCTCAATTCCGGCCAGCTTTCCTATGTAAGCCGGGTTTTAAGGGCAATTACCGATGTAGCCACCAGAAACCAACAGCCTGTAGCCATAAAGCGATATGGGAAAAGGACGGAAAAAATACGGGCCGTGGCTACTCTTTTGGGCTATTGGAAATCCCTGAACTCTGGTTTTATTTCTTTCGCGCAATACAGTGTCCTCACAGGTGTCTTACTGGCATTTTACACCTTGGGAGTTCAGGGTATGGGGTCTGCCAACCTGATCAGCTTTGTCCTTCTCTTTATTACTGTAAGGCCCGTTTTGAGGACACTCATGCGCTGGCCTACAGTCTTGAAAATGGGACGTATCTCCCTTGGGAAACTCGAACGGGTCTTTGAACTGGAAATGGAAGAACTTGATAAGGGCAAGGTACTCCGGGTGCGAAACCCCCGTCTTTCTATAGAGGGTTTTGCCGTTGGCGGTGGTTTGGAATTCACTTTCCGCACCCGCAAGAGGGCGTATAATGCCATTTTCCTTCCCACCTATACCAGTAGCCTCTCACTGGTCCGTGCCCTGCTTCGTCTGGACGACACCTATGGTGGCGCCCTTATGCTTAACGGGCGGGACATTCGGGAATACTCCCCCCGTTCACTCCGCGATACTATTGGCGTGGCTAGCGGAGATCACCCCCTTACCGGGCGTACCGTTTATGAGGCAGTAGTGGTTTCCCGTTCCCCCAGGAGCCGGGAATTAGCCGAAAGGGCTATTCAACAGGTAAAGCAGTGCTATCTTTTGCCTGAAGGCTTTGGTTTGGACAGCAGGATCGGGGAAAACGGGGCACTTCTTACCCCCTTGGAAAAGGAAGCGGTTTCCCTGGCTCGCGGTATTTGTGAAATGCGTCCGATATTGGTGTTCCAGGGCTTTCGCTACCTGGATCCTGAGTCCCTGATTCAGCAGGGGCGACTTAGCGAAAAAGCATTGGTTTTGCATTTTCAGGATGTTTCATCTCCGGTTTTATGGCAGGCAGATCCGGCGCCTGGGGACATGGCCCTGGAAGCAGTTGGCTAAGCAGGATGTACATGTAGGGTGTATCTTTGTGGATGCTTTATTTGGGCATTTGATGGTATGTGCGTTTGGGCTATAGGGCCCCACCCACCCACCCGGCTTCAAGATACCCCCCAGCCCTGCACCTTCCTTTCAGCGCCCCCTTCTTCCTAACGGCTACTACCTCTTTTCTATCCTGATTACCCCCTTTTATCAGCCGGTTTGCCCGGCCTTTATTTTTAACATAAATGCATTAGGAAATATTCCATAAAAACGGAAAATATCCATAAATTAGCTTCCCTCTTTTTTAAGAAGCGAGATGCAAAAGACAATTCTGCACCTGGATCTGGATACTTTTTTCGTTTCCGTGGAGCGCAAGCTGGACAACCGCCTGAAAGGCAAGCCCATTTTGGTGGGAGGCTTAAGCGACAGGGGGGTGGTGGCTGCCTGCAGCTATGAGACCCGTGGGTATGGGGTGCATTCCGGTATGCCTATGCGCATGGCCCGGGAGCTTTGCCCTGAGGCTGTGGTTATCCGGGGCAATGCCGGTACGTACAGCAAGCATTCGGATGAGGTTACGGAGATTATCCGGGAGCAGGTGCCGCTTTTTGAGAAATCCAGCATAGACGAGTTTTATGCAGACCTTTCGGGGATGGACCGGTTTTTCGGTTGTTACCGCTATGCCACCGAACTGCGGCAGCGCATCATCCGGGAGGCGGGCCTGCCCATATCCTTTGGGCTTTCCGTCAACAAGGTAGTCTCCAAAGTGGCCACGGGGGAGGCCAAGCCCAACAGCCAGCTGAAGATCGACTTTGGCTATGAAAAGCCCTTCCTGGCCCCGCTGTCTATCAAGAAAATCCCCATGGTGGGCGATAAGACCTATCAGACCCTCCGCAACCTGGGGCTGCGCCAGATCCGGACCATACAGGAAATGCCGGTGGAGGTCATGCAGCAGGTGCTGGGAGCCAACGGGAAGGTGATCTGGAAACGGGCCAACGGGATAGACAACAGCCCCGTGGTACCTTTTTGCGAACGCAAGTCCATTTCCACCGAGCGCACCTTCGACCGGGATACCATAGATGTGGTCCGCCTGCGCGGCATCCTCATCGCCATGACGGAGAACCTGGCCTTCCAGCTGCGCAGGGGTGGCAAGCTCACGGCCTGTATCGCGGTAAAAATCCGCTATTCGGATTTCAACACCTACTCCAGGCAATTGCGCATCCCCTATACCTCAGCAGACCATAAACTCATCCCCCAGGTACTGGAGCTTTTTGACAAGCTCTACGATAAACGGCTGCTGGTACGCCTTATCGGGGTGCGGTTCAGCCACCTGGTGCCGGGGAGTTACCAGATCAACCTCTTTGAAGATACCGAGGAAGCCCTCAACCTGTATGCGGCCATGGACCGCATCCGGGAGCGCTTTGGAGACAAGAGCGTCATCCGCGCCTCGGGGATGGGGGCGCGGACCATAGGGAGGATGCACAACCCTTTCGACGGCCGCCCACCCATAGTGCTGGCACATAGAAAACAATAATGAAATTCCAAATTCCAAATTCCAAATTCCAAAACCCAAGAGATTATGAGTAAAGAAAAAGTATACAATCTGGAAGAAAGAACCTATCAATTCGCTAGAGATTGTCGCTATTTAGCAGGTCTTCTTCCGAGAACCATTAGCAATATCGAGGACCTAAAACAGCTCATTAAGTCATCCGGTTCGGTAGGCGCCAATTATATAGAAGCCAATGAGAAATTGGGGGTTAAAGATTTGATTATGCGGCTTAAGATTGCGCGCAAAGAAGTTAAAGAAGCTGGGTATTGGCTCAGGCTGTTAAAGAACACTAATGAAAAGCATGCAGAGCGTATTGATAGGCTGATTGGTGAAGCGGCTGAACTCAGAAAAATAATTTCTGCCATTGTGAATCGCGTTGAAATACGGGAAGGCAGGCAATCCCCAATGGCAAATTAGACCCCCATGGAATTTGGAATTTGGAATTTGGAATTTGAGTCCATATGTATTTAAACTGCCATACATATTATAGCCTGCGCTACGGGACCTTTTCGGAAGTAGACCTGCTGCAGCTCGCCCGGGAGATGGGGGTGCGCTGCCTGGCCCTGACCGATATCAACAACACCTCTGCCGGGCTCAATTTTGTCCGAAGGGCCCCGGAGTTCGACGTGCGCCCCCTTTTGGGGGTCGACTTCCGAAACGGGGTAGACCCCTGCTTTGTGGGCATTGCCCGAAGCAATGAAGGGTATATGGAGCTCAACCGGTTTTTGTCCTTCCACCTGCACCAGGGCCGCCCCTTTCCGGAGCGCCCCCCCGGTTTTTCGGAGGCCTGTGTGGTGTACCCTTTCGAGAAGGTCCTGCTGGCCGAGATGGAAGATTTCGGCCCCGGGGAGTTTATCGGGGTTTCCGTGCGCGACCTCAGGCGCCTGCCGTTTTCCCACCTGGTGGAATACCGCGACCGGCTGGTGGTCCTGCAGCCGGTAACGTTCCGCAGCAAGCGGGATTACAATGCTCACCGGCTTTTGCGGGCCATAGACAACAATGTCCTGCTGAGTAAACTGCCCGAAGCGGAGCAGGCCCACCCGGAGGACCATATGTTTCCCCTGCCCAACCTGGCCGAGGCCTTTTCCGAGTACCGTTTTATCCTGGAGAACACCCGGGCCCTGATGGAGTCCTGTTCCATCCATTTCGACTTTTCCGACCAGCGCCGCCCGCAAAACTTGCAAACCTATACCGGCAGCCGGGATGAGGACGAGGCCCTGCTGGAGCGGCTTTGCCAGGAGGGGATGCCGTACCGCTACCCGGACCCCGGCCCGCAGATCCATACCCGCCTGGAAAAGGAACTCGAACTGATCCGGGCCAAGGGTTTTGTCTCCTATTTCCTGATCAACTGGGATATTGTGAGCGAAGCCCGCAGGCGGGGCTTTTTCTATGTGGGGCGGGGCAGTGGCGCCAACAGCATTGTCGCCTACCTGCTGCGCATTACCGATGTGGACCCCATAGAGCTGGACCTCTACTTTGAGCGTTTTATCAACCTGTTCCGGGCCAACCCCCCGGATTTCGACATCGACTTTTCCTGGAAAGACCGGGAGGCGATTACCCGTTATATCTTCGATCGCTTCCAGCACGTGGCCCTGCTGGGGACTTATGTGACCTTCCGCGAGCGGGGTATTATCCGGGAGCTGGGCAAGGTTTTTGGCCTGCCCAAGGCGGAAATCGACCAACTCTGCGACGGGCAGTACGAGTCTTCCCGCCTGGATGAGGTAGCCCGCCTGGTGGTGCGCTACGGCAGCCTCATAAAGGGGATGCCCAACTACCTGAGCGTGCACGCGGGGGGCATCCTGATTGCCGACAAGCCGTTGCACTGGTTCTCGGCCACCCACCTCCCCCCCAAGGGATTTGCCACCACCCAGTTCGATATGGTCATTGCCGAGGATGTGGGCCTGTACAAGTTTGATATCCTCGGCCAGCGCGGTCTGGCCAAGATTAAGGAAGCCCTCCAGATTATCCATTATAACCGCCCGGAGGAATTCGACCGTATCGACATCCACAATATGGGCCGCATCAAAACCGATACCCGGGTAAACCACCTTATTAAAACGGCCCAGTGTATGGGGTGTTTTTATGTGGAATCCCCCGCCATGCGGATGCTGCTGCGCAAACTGGAGGTAGACAACTACCTGGGCCTGGTTGCGGCCAGCTCCATTATCAGGCCCGGGGTTGCCAAAAGCGGGATGATGCGGGAATATATCCTCCGCCACCGCGATCCTGAACGGGTGAAACAGGCCCACCCGGTCTTGCTGGATATCATGCCGGAGACCTATGGGGTAATGGTCTATCAGGAAGACGTCATCAAGGTGGCGCATTACTTTGCGGGCCTCAGTCTGGGCGAAGCCGATGTGCTCCGCCGCGGGATGAGCGGCAAGTTCCGATCCCGGGACGAGTTTGAGCGCATCCGTTCGGTGTTTATCGAGAACTGCCACAGAAAGGGGTACCCGGAAGCCCTGGTTTCGGAAATCTGGAACCAGGTGGCCAGTTTTGCCGGGTATGCCTTTGCCAAGGGGCATTCCGCGTCCTATGCCGTGGAGAGTTACCAAACGCTTTTCCTCAGGGCGTATTTCCCCCTGGAATACCTGGTGGCTGTCCTGAACAACGGGGGCGGGTTCTACCGGCCGGAACATTATGTGCATGAAGCCCGTATGATGGGGGCCCGCATCCATCCGCCCTGTGTGAACCGTTCCGATGTGGGCAACCGCATTGAGGGAAAGGACATCTACCTGGGCCTGATGTACCTGAAGGAGCTGGAGGGAAGGGTCATGGACCGTATTGTTCGCCAGCGGCAGGCGGGGGGAAGTTTCAGCAGCCTGGAAGACTTCCTGGACCGGGTTCCGCTGTCCATAGAGCAGCTGAGCATCCTGATCCGCATCGATGCGTTTCGCAGTACGGGGGCGGAAAAGCACCACCTGCTGTGGAAGGCCCATATGTTGCTTGCCAGGGGGAAACCCAGGGAGCACCCCCGCCTCTTCCCACCCCAGAAACGCGATTTTAGCATCCCCCGTCTGCAGGCCACCGACCTGGAAACGGCCTTTACCCAGATCGAACTCCTCGGGTTTTCCCTGGGCAGCCCGTTTGAACTCCTCACGGACCCGGTAACCAACCGCAACGGCAGCCGCCACCTGCCCGATTTCCTGGGAAGGCATATCGATATCTACGGCTATCTGGTAACGGTAAAAAACACCCGTACCCACCGGGGAGACCGCATGCATTTTGCCACGTTTATCGACCAGTACGGGGAGGTCTTCGATACCGTCCTTTTTCCGCCGGTAGCGGCCCGATACCGGTTCCGGGGGCGCGGCATATACCGTTCGTACGGGAAAGTGGTAAGCGAGTTCGGGTTCCTCAGCATAGAAGTGGAACGGATGGAAAAACTGGATTTTATCCCGGATCCCCGTTATGCCGATATGAAGACCAGCCAAAGGATCCGCCTCTCCAAGGGCCGGGAAGCACTCCCGGAAGCCGGGGCTTCGGAATAAGCCCATCCCGCAAACCGCCCATTGGCATCCTCCAAAATTTGGTCCTCCAAAATTGTGAGATTGGTAAAAACAGAGGACTCCTTTACACAGCCCCGTAAAAATGAGGTTGATTTTCGCCCCTGCCATAATTTTTATGGAACTTCAGGGGAAACGGTACACCAACATCCAACACCCAACCTTATGAAAGATATATCCAGAACCCTGAACCGCCGGCAGTGGATGCGCACCACGGCCCTTGCCGCGGGCAGCCTTGGCCTGGTCCCGGTATCCGGCCTTTGTGAAACCCCACGTGTCCTTCCGCAACTCAGTCCTCAAGGGGATTTGAGGCTCAGTCCGTTTTTCAGTGAATACGTTTCGGGTAGGGCCTTTGCCGCGGCCCCTTCCGCAAAGCTCAACGCCAATGAGAACCCCTATGGTCCCTCGGCAAAGGCCATGGAGGCCCTGCGCGAGGCGGCACCTGGCGGCAACCGGTACGCCTGGCGGGAACTCCTCTCCCTTATGGAACAGATTGCCGAAAAGGAAGGTTTGGGAACAGACCACCTCATTATGGGCCCGGGTTCTTCCGACCTGTTGGAGAAAACGGCCATGGTCCTCTTCCAGCACGGGGGGAATATCGTTTCTGCCGACCCTTCTTACATGTCCATGATCCAGGTGGCCCAGGCCTGTGGGGCCCAGTGGAAGCCCATCCCGCTGAAACCGGATTGGTCCCACGATTTGGACGCCATGGAAGCTGCTGTGGATTCGGATACCAAACTGGTATACATATGTAACCCGAACAACCCGACAGGCACCCTGACCGATGCAAACGCCCTTTTGGATTTCTGCTCCCGCGTTTCCGAAAACGTACCGGTCTTTGTGGACGAGGCCTATCTGGATTTCCTGGAGCCCGATGCCCAGCATTCCATGGTCTCGCTGATCCGGGAGGGTAAAAACGTAATCGTGGCTCGGACGTTTTCCAAAATACACGGCTTGGCCGGCCTCCGAATAGGCTATGCCCTGGGCCTTCCCGGGACCCTGGAAGCCCTGCAGGCTATTACGCGGGCCGGGATGGGGATTTCCGGGACCTCCATCGCCGCGGCAGCGGCAAGCATGGCAGACCTCCCTTTTTTGGAGCAATCCAGGATAGGCAACCGGGAGGTTCGCCAGCAGGTATTCGAAGGGCTTAAATCCATGGGGCTGGATCCGGTCCCATCCTATTCTAGTTTTATGATTTTCCCCATCGAGATGGAGGGGAAGGCGTTTTTGGAAAAGATGGCCGGGTACGAAGTAGGGGTCCGCGCCTTCCGGTTTTTTGACCGGAACTGGTGCCGTGTAAGTATGGGAACCGAAGCCGAAATGGTACTTTTCCTGGAAGCCCTTGGCAAAACGCTGATATAAACCCCTCCCTACCCTATGAACCCTGCCCTCCAACGCACCCTGGAACTGCTGCTTATTATCGGTATCGGGTTGTTGCTGCAACGCAAGCTTTCCGGGAAACAGCACCTGGAGGGGTTAAAACTGATTATCCTGAATGTAGCCCTCCCGGCTACAATTTTTCTGGCCCTTTTGCGGGTGGAACTGGAGGCGTCGCTCCTCTTTTTACCGGGCCTGGCGCTGGCCTTCAATGTATTTATGCTCCTGATGACCCTGGGTTTTCTTCCCCTGATGCACCCAGGGGCTTCAGCGCAGCGCAGAAGGACCTGGACCCTGTTATTGCCCTCCCTGGCACCCGGGCTCTCCTGTTTTCCATTTGTTATGGCCTATTTGGATGACGCCATGGTGGCCCTAGCGGCACTGGCCGATGTTGGGAATAAATTTTTCGGGTTAATCCTGCTTTACTTACTGGCTATGCACTGGTACAGAGGCGTAGCTGTAAGGCCGGACCAGGGGAGCTCTCTGGGTAAAAAGGTGAAGGAGTTGTGCCTGGCCCTTTTTCGGGAGCCCATTAACATGGTTATCGTTGCGGCTATCCTGTTGCTGGTGGCAGGGGTGAGCCTGGAAAGCCTCCCGGGCTTCGTAACCGCTACCATCGGCCGGTTCAGTACAATGATGGTGGCCCTGGTTTTGCTGTTTATCGGGATGGCTATGCGGGTAAGCCGCTCCGATCTGGGCACCTTGCTGCAATTGCTTTCCTGGAGGTCCGGGGTGGCATTCCTGTTTTCTGCGGTGTGCCTGTTTGCCATACCAGGTCTGACACCGGCCTTTATGCTGTTGCTGGTCGTGTTCCCTCAGAGTTCCTGCAGCTTCTGGCCCTTTTCCCATATGCATGTGGTTAGCCGCCTGGAAAAGGATTCCGGGCGGGACCCTGCCACCTTCGACCTGGACCATGCGGTAAATGTCCTGGCCTGTTCCCTCCCGTTTTCGAGCCTGCTGATACTGATGGTTTTCAATTTTGGCACCTTTTTCACGGACCCGTGGAAGGTGCTGTTGGCAGGTGCCGGCCTCACCCTGCTCTCCCTGTTTTCCCGCCTCTGGAAGTGGCTTATGGCCCGGAGCAGGGGTGAGGTGGCAGAGAACGCCCTATCGTAGACTTCCCAACCGGGTTTCACAACCTCGGAATTTCCGGACGCCAAAATTGATGGGTTCACAAAAAGCCAAAGGGCCAGGAGTCGACCCCGTAAAAATGGGGGTCGGAACCTAAACTCAGCCCAATATTTTCCGATCTTGAAGGAAGGGCGGCGGCACCGAAAACCGTTGGCCTTTTATTGTTGATCGCAGGGCCGTCTCCCACGGGAACTTCCAAGAAAAACCCCGGGCATATCAGTGCCCGGGGGTTGGGTTTTACGGGACGGCCCTGTAGCGATCACCGGGCCAGGATTCAGAAAACCCTTAGGTATACTGGTTCAGGATGTTTTCGTATAATTCCTGTTGCCCGCTTATCCTCTGAATGTCCGGGTTCGCAGTGGCATGGGCGTGCAAATCCTCCAGCCGGAGCTTCCCTTCTTCGAAATCCTTCCCGGCCCCGCTGTCGAAGGAGGCGTAACGGGCTTTGCGCATTTTTGGGATAGCCGATTCGGTAAGCACAGCATGGGCAGCCAGCAGGGCACGCGCAAAGGCATCCATCCCGCCAATATGGGCATGGAAAATATCGTCCAGGTCGGTGGAATTTCTGCGGATTTTGGCGTCGAAGTTGACCCCTCCGCCCTGGAAGCCGCCGGCCCTTAGGATAACCATCATGGCCTGCGTAAGCTCGTAGACATCCACCGGGAACTGGTCGGTGTCCCAGCCGTTTTGGTAATCGCCCCTGTTGGCGTCTATACTGCCCAGCAGCCCATTGTCTGCTGCCACCTGGAGTTCATGCTCGAAGGTGTGCTGGGCCAGCGTGGCATGGTTCACTTCCACATTGAGTTTGAAATCGTCCAGCAAATCGTATTTGGTCAGGAACCCGAGTACGGTAGCCGCGTCGAAATCGTACTGGTGCTTGGAGGGTTCCATGGGCTTGGGCTCAATAAAGAAAGTGCCTTTGAATCCTTGCTTTCGGGCGTAATCCCGGGCCATGTGCAGGAAACGGGCCATGTGGTCCAGTTCGCGGCCCATATCGGTGTTGAGCAGGGACATGTATCCCTCGCGACCTCCCCAGAAAACGTAGTTTTCGCCCCCCAGCTTTATGGTGGCATCCAGGGCGTTTTTGACCTGTGACCCTGCAGCGGCCACCACGTTGAAATCCGGGTTGGTAGCGGCCCCGTTCATATACCGCGGGTTACTGAAGCAATTGGCCGTGCCCCAGAGCAGTTTTACGCCGGAGGCCGCCATTTTTTCCTTGGCGTAATCCGTAATCAGGTCCAGGCGCTTTTCGGATTCTGCCAGGGTACTGCCCTCGGCAATAAGGTCGAAATCGTGGAAGCAGAAATACGGGGCGCCTATCTTGGTGATAAACTCAAAGGCGGCATCCATTTTATCCCTGGCCTGTCCTATGGGGTCCTGGCTGGCGAGCCAGGGAAAATCCTGGGTGGGTGCCCCGAAGGGATCCCCACCGGTTCCGGTAAAGGTATGCCAGTAACAAATGGCAAAACGAAAGTGTTCTGCCATGGTTTTGCCACCCACTTTCCTTTCTGCATCGTAGTATTTAAAAGCCAGGGGGTTGTCGGACCCCTTGCCCTCGAAGGTAATTTTACCAATGCCTTTAAAGTATTCCTTGTCTCCTGTGGTAATCATGTCTGATGTGTTTTAAGCAATGTTTCAAGTTTGTTTTTCCAATCGGTATAGGCTTCGCGGTAAGGCCCGCTTTCGCTTAAGGGTTCATAGCGCAGCTGCACCGCATCGGTGGCGGTTGCAGCCTCCATATCCGGGAAGGCCCCTGCCGCTACTGCCGCGGCCCTCGCAGCCCCTGCGGCACCTGTTGTCGCCACCATTTCAATGGAGGCCCCGGTTAAGGTGGTAATGGTCTCGGCAAAAGGCCGGGCCCTGAACAGGTTGTCATTGCCGGCCCGGATGCGTTGCAGGTTTACCCCGTCTTCCGCCATGAGTTCCATGCCGTAGACAAAGGAAAAGGCAATGCCTTCCAGGGCGGCCCGATACAGGTGTGGTTGTTTGTGGATATTAAAATCCAGGTTCTGGATGCTGGCCCCTGGGTGGACATTGCGAAGCATGCGTTCCGCCCCATTTCCGAACGGAAAAATGCGGAGTCCTTCGGCCCCCGGGGCAACCGATGCTGCCAGCTCGTTCATCTGCGGGTACCCGAGGCTTCCGGGGGTATTTTGCTGCATCCAGCTGTACTGGATCCCGGTGCCGTTTATACACAACAGTTTCCCAATTCGCGGGGCACCTGCACTGTGGTTTACGTGGGCAAAATGGTTAACCCGGTGCAACTCACGGGTGTCCAATCGGTCGGAGATGGCATATACCACGCCGCTGGTCCCGCCGGTAGCGGCAACCTCCCCCGGTTGCATGACATTCAGGGAGAGGGCATTGTTGGGTTGGTCCCCGGCCCGGTACAAAATGGGAGTACCCTCCCGGAGCCCTGTCTCGGCGGCCCCTTGCGCTCCTATTTCTGCCTGCGCCCCAAAGGTGGGCACTACCCTGGGCAAGAGACCGGGATCAATTCCCGCAGCCTCCATCAACCAGGTGGCCGGGGCCTCTTCCCTGTAGTCCCACAGGATGCCTTCGGAAAGGCCCGAGGCGGTTGTGGTACAGGTCCCGGAAAACTTCATGGCGATATAGTCCCCAGGAAGCATGACCTGGTGAATTCTGACATAGCGCTCCGGTTCGTGTTCTTTTACCCAGGCCAGTTTGGAGAGGGTGAAATTGCCCGGGGCGTTTAACAACCGATCCCGGCAACGGTTTTCCCCAACAGCTTCCATGAGCCGATCACCCACGCCCACAGCCCGGCTGTCGCACCAGATAATGGAGGGCCGGACCACCTTCAGGTCACGGTCTACGGCAACCAGGCCGTGCATTTGGTAGGAAATACCGATCCCCAGGATACTTTCGGCTTTGGTGTCAGTGGTCCGGAGGAGTTCCGAGGTGGCCTTTTTCACGTGTTCCCACCAGAGCCCCGGGGGTTGTTCCCCCCATCCCGGCTGGTCCGAAGTAATGGGCATTTCCCGCTCCGGGCTTTGGACCCGTGCCACTTCCCTCCCGGTGGCCGATTCCACCAGGGCAGCTTTAACCGAAGAGCTGCCGATGTCGTATCCGATCCAGTACATAAATTTGGTGATGCAGGGCGGGGCCGCCATTCGGGCGGCCCTGGTGATTCAGCCCCTTAAAGTCCGTATATATTCGGAATTCCGCAAGCCTGTAAGCCGAAAAATAAGGGATTCACCCGGTTTGGCGGGCAGATTCGTGTGATTTTCACACCTGACCCCGGAAATTTTGCTAATTTTCACAAAAACACCAGTAGAACCTATCCGATGCATCATGGGGCTAATTAAGAGTAAATGGGGCTGGGTATGCGTATGGGTGGCTATGGTAAACCTTATGACCGCCCAGGTGTCTGAAGCTACCGGCGGCTACGGCCTTTGGCTGGACTACCGCCAAGTGGCCCGCCCGGAGCTGTTGGAACACTACCGGGAATCCTTGGGGTCGGTTTGGATGCCCGCGAACCGGGCTACTATCGGGGTTGGCCGGAAGGAACTCCTGGCCGGCCTGGATGCGTTGCTGGGAGGCGGGGTTCAGGAAGTGATGGATCCGGATAAGGCCGCCTTGCTGGTGGCGCGATGGGACGAACTGCCCCCCGGCATCACAGAACAGACCTCCTGGGAGCCTATCGGGCCAGAGGGGTTCCTGATAAAGGAAATCAAGACGGACACAGGGTCTCGCACTGTCCTTACCGCTACCGAGGACATCGGCATCCTCTACGGGGTCTTCCGGCTCTTGCGGGAGCTGCAGACCAACCGGGAATTGGATGGGCTGCACATTGCCGATTTCCCCAGGATCGCCCTGCGCATGCTCAATCACTGGGATAACCTGGACCGTACGGTAGAACGCGGGTATGCCGGGTTTTCCATCTGGAACTGGCATACCCTGCCGGGTTATATCGATCCGCGGTACCGCGATTACGCCCGGGCCAATGCCTCCATCGGGATCAATGGTACGGTCCTGACCAATGTCAATGCCAATGCCCAGGCCCTTACCCCCGCCTTCCTGAAGAAGGTACAGGCCCTGGCAGACTTGTTCCGGCCTTATGGGATAAAGGTCTACCTGACAGCCCGGTTTTCTGCGCCTATGGAACTCGGAGGCCTCGATACGGCAGACCCGCTGGACCCCCGGGTGGAAGCCTGGTGGCAAGGCAAAGCCCGCGAAATCTATGGGCTAATCCCGGATTTTGGCGGGTTGCTGGTCAAGGCAAATTCCGAAGGTCAACCCGGTCCTCAGAACTACGGGCGCACCCACCTGGAAGGAGCAAACATGCTGGCTCGGGCCCTGGAGCCCTTTGGGGGTCTGGTGATCTGGCGCGCCTTTGTGTATTCGGAAGCGGATCCCACAGACCGCGCAAAACAAGCCTTTACGGAGTTTGTCCCCTTTAATGGGGAATTCCACCCCAATGTGCGGTTGCAGGTCAAAAACGGCCCCATCGATTTTCAGCCCAGGGAGCCCATCCACCCGCTTTTCGGGGCCATGCCGGACACCCCAATGCTGGTGGAGTTCCAGATCACCAAGGAATACCTGGGGTTTGCCACCCACCTTGCCTACCTCCCCAAGCTCTTCGAAGAGGCCCTGGATACGAATACCCACTGGGGCCAGGGGCTAACCCTTGGTGCGATTGCAGAAGGTGCGCCAACAGGGAAACGCGCCGGGGGACTGGCAGGGGTATCCAATATCGGAACCGATCTGAACTGGACCGGACACCCCTTCGGGCAGGCAGACTGGTATGGTTTCGGCCGCCTGGCCTGGAACCCTTCCCTCAGCAGTCGCGATATTGGGGAAGAATGGGTCCGGATGACCATAGGCAACGACCCGCAGGTCCTGGGCCCATTGCTGGAGATAATGCTCCGCTCCAGGGAGGCGGTTGTACATTATATGATGCCCCTGGGGCTCCACCACCTTTTCGATACGGGCCACCATTACGGGCCGGGCCCCTGGGTTAGCGACCTGTCCAGGCCGGAATGGAACCCGGTATATTACCATCAGGCCGATTCCCTGAGCATCGGCTTTGACCGAACAGCTACAGGGAGCAATGCCCTGTCTCAATATGCTCCCGGCTTTGCCCGGACCTACAGCGACCCGGAAACCTGCCCGGAGGAGTACCTGCTCTGGTTCCACCACCTGCCCTGGGATTTTCGGATGCCATCGGGCCATACCCTCTGGGAAGCCCTGGGACTGAAATACCAGGAAGGAGTGGATGCCGTCCGTGGGATGCTCCGTACCTGGGAAGGGTTGGAGGGAAGCCTCCCGAAGGGCCTTTACCAGGATGTCGGGATGCGCCTTCAGATCCAGCTGAAAGAAGCCATTTGGTGGAAGGATGCCTGCATGGCCTATTTCCAGAGCCATTCCCGGCTGCCCTACCCGGAGGGGATGGAACCCCCATTGCATTCCCTCGATTATTATATGTCCCTTGAATTTCCCAATGCCCCGGGTATCCGGCCGCGCTGGGATTGATTACCTTGCAGGTATGGAAGAAAAAGCATGTATAGTTACGGGCGGCACATCCGGACTGGGCTATGCCACAGCCCGAACGTTCTGCGCAGCAGGGTATCGCTGCTATGTCATTGGCCGCAACCCGGAAAAAACCCGGAAGAGTTGTGAGGAAATGGGCCCGATGGCGGTGCCTGTGGTCCTGGACCTCTCCGACCTCGAGTCGATTCCCGGGGTTGTATCGGATATTGTTTCAAAAAGCGGCAGGATCGATGTGCTGGTAAACAATGCCGGCATTAATATGAAGAAGCCCCTGCTGGAAGTTACCGATGCGGATTTCCAATCCATTATCCAAACCAACCTGCTCAGCGTGTTCAGCATAAGCCGGGAAGTGGGCCGGGTCATGCAACAGGCGGGAAGCGGGTCCATCATCAATATAAGTTCTATGGCCGCCCAGTATGGCTTGCCATATGTGGTGGCCTATTCGGCCAGTAAAACGGCAATAGAGGGAATGACCCGCGCCATGGCCGTGGAATTGTCGCCCATGGGGATCCGGGTGAACTGCGTGGCCCCGGGATTCATAAAAACCCCAATGACGGCTAAGGCGCTGGACAGCGACCCCGACCGTAAAAACCGGGTGTTCGCCAGGACCCCCATGGGAGAAATGGGCGTCCCACAGGACATTGCGGACGCCGTTTTGTTCCTGGCCTCGGAGAAGGCGCGTTTTATTACCGGGGCCGTCCTTCCGGTAGACGGGGGCAACAGCATTGGCTTCTGATGGAAGGGGGTAAAACACAACCCAGGATGCTCGGGTGTATGCGGTGGTATGGCCCCCACGACGGGGTTTCCCTGGAAAGCATCCGGCAGGCGGGGGCAGAAGGCATCGTTACCGCCCTGCACCAGATCCCGGTTGGGCACGTTTGGACGGTACATGCCATCCGGGAGCGGCAGGCCCAGGTGCGGGAATATGGGATGGAGTGGGAAGTGGTCGAGAGCCTTCCGGTTTCCGAGTCCATCAAGCAGCGGAAAGGGCCATTCCGGCAACATATCGAAAACTACAAAACAAGCCTGGTAAACCTCGCCTCCTGCGGCATCCGGGTTGTCACCTATAATTTTATGCCGGTCCTGGACTGGGTGCGCACCGAGCTGTATGCCCCCAACGCGGATGGCACCAAAACCCTGCGCTTCGACCGGGTGGATTTTGCCTGTTTCGACCTGTTTATGTTGGAACGCCCCGGGGCAGAAGCCGATTACGATGCAGACGCATTGCAGCAGGCCGAACTACGGTTCGGGCAATTGGCCCCGGCGCGGAAGGAGGAACTCCGGCGGGCTGTCCTCCAGGGCTTGCCTGGGAGTGATGAATCCTTTACCGAGGCGGGGTTGCGCTCCCTTCTGGCCCAGTATGAGAGAATTCCCAAAGCCGTGCTGCGGGAGCATCTGGTGGCTTTTTTGGAGGAAGTTGTACCGGTGGCCCGTGCGAACGGGCTGGTCCTGGCCGTACATCCGGACGACCCACCCTACCCGCTGCTCGGGCTGCCCCGCGTGGTATCTACCCGGGAGGACCTGGAATACATCTTTGGGGCGGTTGCCGATACCGCCAACGGCCTGTGCTATTGCACAGGGGCACTGGGCGCAGGCCCCGGGAATGACCTGTTGGGAATCCTGGGAGCCTTCGGGACCAGGGTGCACTTCCTCCACCTGAGGAATATCCGCTATGAAGGCGCTGGTGTTTTCAGGGAATCGGAGCACCTGGTGGGGCATGTGCCCATGGGAGCAGTAGTTGCCCGGGTTCTGAAGCTGATGCGCGAGCGGGGCGGGCCCATCCCCATGCGCCCCGACCATGGGTTTTTGCACGCCTCGGAGGCAGGTACCCGCCATTACCCGGGGTATTCCCTGACTGGCCGGATGAAGGGCCTTTCGGAGCTACGGGGCCTTGAAGAGGGGCTTCTGTGGGGCGGGTAATTGGTTTGGGACAGATATTCCGAAAAGATTTTTTCATACCTTAAGCAGGCTTCTGCAGCACCAGAACCAACCAAAAGGACCATCGCATGAACATCGACGAGTATATGGCCGAGCGGGTAGACGACCAGATCCGCTGGTACTGTAAAAAAAGCGCTATTAACAAAAAGCTGCATATTCGGTTCAACAGTTCGGTTATTGTGTTCAGCTCCATGATCCCATTTGTATCGGGCTTTGAGCTATCGGAATTCCTTCCCTTTATTACGTTGTCTTCCGCAGAACTTGCCGGCCTTTTTGGGGTGATCACCGCATCGCTCACGGGGATTATCGCCCTGATGAAATTCCAGGAGAAATGGACGGTGTACCGGGTAACGGGCGAGGCCCTGCAGCGGGAGAAATTGTTCTTTAAAACGGGCGCTGCTCCGTATCATGGGAGGGATTCCTACCCTCGTTTTGTCCAGAATATCGAACAAATCCTGGGCAGCGAAAACACCCAATGGTCCGCCACCGTAGGCCCTTCCGAAGGGGGGTCGGCCGAAACGGCCTGAGGACGGTTACTCTTCCCCTTCCTCGGTAAGGAGCTGGTAGGTAGCTTCAAAGATTTCCCGGTCTATGGGGTACATCTCCCCATGTATGCCCACCATTAGCCAATCGCCCGCTTTGCCATCGAGGGTGCCTTCCATAGTTTCCACGCGGAACGGTTCCTCTATTTGGAAACATCTTACGGGAATTGGCCGCTTTACCGCCTGGCGGAACGGCAGGTTGGGAATCTGGTTTTTTTTAAAGGTTTTCATGGATCGTTTCAGGTGAGGAGTTTCTCCTTCAGGAAGGTTGTAAAGTCGTCTGTCCCTCCAGGGGGGTGGTAAAGGGCCAGGTAGGCGGCATGGGCGTTGAGGTGCATGGATATTTTCTGGCGGATTTCGGCTAGTGCTGCAGCCTTCTCATAGAACTCCCGGGAGGCGTACAGGTTCCCGATATACAAATGGGCTTCTGCAAGGGTGGCATAGGTCCACAAGGAGTCGTCGCATTTTTCTGCGGCTTCCAGGGCCTCGGTGGCATACTCTTTCATAGCGGGTTTGTTCTCCTCCATTACCAAGCTCAGGAAGGCCAGGTTAATGGCGTGGTAATACACCTGTTCCAGGTCTGCAGCCTCCCGGGCCATATCCAGGGCAATGCTGTAATACACCTGGGCGGTTTCCCCGGTTTTCCGGTTGGGTTTTTTCAGGTATTCCCGCTTGTGCCGGCCGCCTATTATCCCCATAAGGTCTGTCGATTTGGAAGCGACGGGGTGGTCTTCCAGAAGTTTCATGGCGGCATCGTGCCGGTCCAGGCCTTCCAGGGCAAAAATCAGTTGGCGCAACCCCTTGATGTCCAGGGAATCTGCCATGGGCAGGAGTTCCTTAACCACGGCATCATACCTGCCCAGGGCCAGGTTGCGCTCCCGGGCATCCCCGAAGGCGCCCAGGGAATCGGAATGGGTGAGCGCCTGCTTTACCATTTTGCAGACGGCATCCTCCCCGGATCTGGGTTTAACGATGGAAAAGTGGTTCCCCTCCAGGGTAAGGCAGGAGCCTTCGTCAAAGTCCGCAAAGCAGGATTCCGCACTTACAAACGGGTCATCTGTGGCCGCAGCTGCCAGGAGGGTAAACGGAAGGCCCGATGCAAATTGCGCCTCCCATTCGCGCCGCAACCACGAGATAAACGCCCCTTTCCCGCTCATTTCCGCATAGGGCTTGTTCCACTCCGCCTGCAGTTCCGCTTCGGATAGACCGTTACTGGGGCATGCCAGCAGCAAGAGGTGGGAAACCTTGTCCCGGTGCTCCTGGGGCATGTCCAGAAGGGCGCGCTGGGCAATGAGCCCGCCCATCCCATGGGCAACGATGGCGATGCGGTCGTAACCTTCGTATTTGTATTTCATGGAGGTGCGCAGATATTCCGTTATCCGGCCGATATCCGTGATCCCGCCCCAGACGTGTTTTCCGTTTTCGGGTTGGATAAACTGGGAGTACCCGAAAGGCTTCATATCCCACCCGTCGAATTCCGGGTCTTCCATAAGCATGTCTGGAAGGGCCCCGAAGGTCTCGGAAGATTCCCCGGATAATCCGTGGATAAAGAGGATCAGGTTGTTGGCGCCTTTGGTTTCCCGGTAGACCTGGCGCATTTCCTTGGCTTTAGGTCCTGTGGCCGTTTCCGCTTCGGGCAGGGATGCGGGCTCCAGTTTCCGGCGCATCTCTTCCGGGATATAGCTCAGGATAAAGTTGTCGTACATCTCCAGGTTTACATAGGGCTCCTGTCGGATATCCAGGGGAGGGTCGCAATCGCGGGCTACTTGTTCTATGGTTTCGGGAATCACTTTCAGCAGGTACCCGGCCACCTCCAGGATGCGCACATACGGATCTTTGAAATCGGTCATGTGCTGCCCGCGCAGGGCCATGAGCAGGTGTTTGGTGAAAAGGCTGTTCCGGTCATCCTCCAACTGGTAGGATTGCTGCTCCTCCTTGCAGGATGCGATGACGGAGATGCCCCGCTCGTTGTCCACTTTCTGGGCCAGTCCTTCCAATTTGCCGAAGGTTTCCGCCTGGGATTCCTTTTTGTGGAGGCGGGGGCTGAAGCCGCCGGCTGCCATCCCGGTGGCGTGGCAACAGTCCATGAAAAAAATGAGCCTTCGGGTTTTCAGGCTGTCGATCTTTTCCCGGATCTCGGCTGCCGTGACCCAGGCTGCAGTATAGTCGTCGTACTCCATCCCCTCTCCGATCCCATGGGGGACAAAGTGGAAGGTCCCATCCAGGACGTCCCCGTGGCCGGAATAATACAGGAAGACAGAAGAATCCGGGTCGGTTTTTCGGATGAGGGTGTCGAAGGCGCCCAGGATCCCTTTGCGATCGGCGTTCTCCCCGGTT
Source organism: Robiginitalea sediminis (assembly GCF_002198115.1). Lineage (GTDB taxonomy): Bacteria > Bacteroidota > Bacteroidia > Flavobacteriales > Flavobacteriaceae > Robiginitalea > Robiginitalea sediminis. Next base: position 983,163 of record NZ_NGNR01000001.1, read on the forward strand.
AACAGCAGGACATTCTCTTCAGGATACCCGCAAAGGGCGGGGTCAATAAGGAGTTCCGCTACGTCCTGGGCATCGCCAATGGTGTCCAAGCCATCCTCGTATGAAATGCCGATCAGGAGGGCATAAGCGTTTCTAAGTGGGCTCATAGGTTTGGTTTTTATTGCCAGTAGCGCATGATGCGCCCGAAGGCCTCCCGGTCGTAATACATCCTGAGGAGGGGGTCGTTGTGGAACGCCCCGGTTTCATACCAGTGCCCTTCGGCAATGGCCTTCAGGAGGTTGTCCAGACAGGCCTTCTCCTGGCCTGTCCCGGCATAGAATTGGGCCAGGGAATAAAAGACTTCCCCATACTGGTAGGGGCCCCTTTGGTTTTCCATAGCCCCGATAAGGGCTTCTGCCTCCTCAATTTTGCCCTTTTTGTAGAGGGTTATGGCCAGCAGCGCACCGTAGTTGAAGTTGGTGCTGTCCCGCTGGTACCCCTCTTTCAGATACGGTTCTGCGGTGTCGTGCCTGTCCCTGTAAAAAAGCAATTCCCCCAGCAAGGGGCCGTCGGCATCCCTTTGGGAATCCATCAGCGGCAGAGCCTGGTCCAAGTAGGCATGGGCATCCTCGGTCCTGCCTTCTCTGAGGCATTCCTTCGCCCCGAAAAGCAGGAAGTCCGCCTTCAGGTTTCGGTCCGAAACCACTTGCAGGTTCTCCATCATATCTTCCACGGCTTCCCACCGACCCGCGCGGACATATGCCCTTAGGAGGATCTTTTTCAGGGTCCAGAACCCGGATTGGCGGGAAAAGGGCTCCAGCAATGCAATGGCCTGCTGGTAGTTGCCCATGTCGATCTCCGACATGGCCTTTATCTTGTATCGCTCCACACAGAAATCGCATTTGTTGAGGTCCATTTCGGACATGTCAATCTCCTGGAAAATACTGTCTACCGCCCCGGGCCGGTTGGTTAGCTGGAGGGAGAAAAGCATCATGTTGGAATTGGTTTCCAGGTGCATGGGGGTAATATTGTATTCCCCTTGCTGGTATCGGTAGACGTTCCTGTGGTTGCCCCTAAGGAGGGCATCGTAGAGGTTCAGCAGTACCTGCTGGCGGTCGTATAGCCCGGTTTCCCTCCGCATCAGTTGCAACAGGGAATCCGACGTGCGGTACATCCCCTGGTTAAAATAGTACATGAACCGGAACGCCTTGGGTTCAAAAAAATCGGGATCGGCGTCTATGGAAGCATTGAGCAAGTCCAGGTATTGCCGGTCATCCTCGTTGCGCCAGGACTTGGCCTTGCTGAAAAGCTCGTAGGCCTCGTACCGGGGCGGGTGCTCTTCCAGGCTCTCCGCTGCCCGTTCCTCTTCTATAAAATACCCCAGGATACGCTGGTTTATGGCCTCAATACAGTCCAACGGACTCTCGGCATCGCAACTCACCGGGTCGAAGGAGACCAGGGTGCGGTTCATGGCCTCATCGGTGATGGAGCACTGAAAGAGCATCCTGCCATCCCTCAGGTAGTAATCCCCTTCAATGATTTTGGAGGGTTTCAGGTATTCCGTTACCCGGATATTGTTCCTGACCACACTGTTGTCTGCAGGGAGCACGCTGGCGCGTAGGACCTTGGAATAGTCGTCTATGATCTGGGGGGAGATCACCTGCCCCAGTTTGTTGCGCGTAATCCCATGGATAATCCAGTCCACGGCCATTTCCCCGATGATATTCTTGGTGGAATCCCCGGTGAGGTTCTCAAATTGCAACACGGCAATCTTGTTGCTCTGCTCGAAAGTGACCTCGAAGGTGGGTTTTACAAAATTCCGGTTTACGATGACCAGCACGATCCCCGTACAGATCAGGGCGATGATCGCCAGAAAGGAAAAATACAGTTGCTGGAAGGGGCTCTTCTGGAATTTGCCGGGCACCGGGACTCCCTCCGGGTCCAGCAGGGGTTTTTTATTGAGGTTAGGGGCCAGCTGGAATTTCCATACCCCGTAGATGTAAAGTGGAAAGCCTATGAGCAGGGCAATGAGCCCGTATGCGACGATCTTAAGGGAAAAACCCAGGGGTTCTGCGATAAGGGCAATGACCTGAAGCAACACCCAGCTCGATACGATATAGATGGATAGGTTCTTCAGTACATTGTTTTCCCTGCATTCCCGGATGAATTTGTTGAGCTTCATTGCAGCGCGGAGGGGTTGGTTTCAATGAGAGGGAAAGCTCCGATATTGTTTGGTTTAGTGGCTATTTTTAACTAATATAGTGAATATTCAAACCAATCGACAACAATCACATGTCCGATCAGAAACAACCAAACCATCCCCTGAAGCCCAAAAGTGGTCCGGGGGTAAAATCGAAGTCAGGACCCGGGGTAAAGTCCAAATCCGGCCCAGGGGTCAAATCCAAGAGCGGGCCCGGGGTTAAATCCAAAAGTGGCCCTGGGGTAAAGTCCAAATCAGGACCAGGAGTGAAATCCAAATCGGGCCCTGGAGTTAAATCCAAAGGGGGCCCGGGGTTAAAGTCCCAATAGGGCAGTAAGCGCTGTTCCGGTTCTGGCCCCACAGTGTCGGATCAGCATGTATGGCAGTTGATGGCAGGCCCTGGTCCCAGCTGCAGGTAAACCTATGGGATAGTCTTAAAATTCAAGTTTAGTGAAATTCAACCTGGCCGAGCAATTGGCCGTAATCAAGATAGTGGAACAGGTTATCCGGGCGGACAACCTGATCTACGAAGGGGAAGCGGTGTTTATTTCCCAATTGGCAAGTGTCCTCCAGTTCGACCCGAAGCTCTTTAAAAAGGCCCGGGAAGTAGAGGAGGAGCAAGCACTTGCGGTATTGTCGGAAATGCCCGAAAACAAGAAACACGCCCTGGCCATCCTCCTCAACGAGGCGGCAAGTGCCGACGGGCGGGTATCGGAACGAGAGTTGCAACTCATCGCCGGGATCTTCGACAATGTCGGAATCCGGGTAGAGCGGTTGTAATTCCGCCCTTAATAGTCGGGCTGGAATATAAAAAAGGCCCTGGGAATTTTCCCAGGGCCTTTTTTTGGCAATGGTTTTACTGTACTTAGCTAATTCATCATTGCCCCTGCCCGAGGGAATACCCGCGCACGCCGTCGAACCGGTAGAGGTTTTCGGTCTTGATTACGTCGACTTCCGTCAGGGCAGCTTTGTGGAGGAGCTCGATGATGTCCTGGGGCCGGACCCGAACGCCCTCCCCAGAGCTAAAGCGGCACCTCCAGTGGTCCGTGCAGAAGGTTTCCTCAAAACCTTTGGGCCAAACCATAACCCCCCGGTTGGTAATCATGGCAAGTTTCAGGGTGGCATTCTCCAGCAGTTGCAGTTTGTAGGCGAGGTCCCTGGCATCCTGCCCACGCCAATCCACGAACAGGTCTACCCCGTCCAGAGTTTTGGTTTTTTCCTTTGCCCGCCGGTATGCGGGGATTTCAATCCGTTCGAACCCGGAATAATCCGCGGCCTGGAAGCGTCTGGGTTTCTGCCCCAGGTTCTGGCAGACGGCTTCCGCAAATTCCCGGGTCCCTACTTTGCGGGTACTCAGGTCCGGGCGGTAGATATCCCCGGTATGGATCCCGGATTCCAAAGTCCGCAGCCAGGCGTTCTGGATGCGTTCGGCTACTTCGAACTGCCCCAGGTAGTTAAGCATCAGGATAGCAGCCTGCAGCAGGCCGGAGGGGTTGGCTACATCCTTGCCGGCCAGGTCGGGGGCGCTGCCGTGAATGGCCTCGAACATGGCACATTCCCGGCCGATATTGGATGAGCCTCCAAGACCAACCGAACCGGATATCTGCCCCGTGATGTCCGAAACAATATCGCCGTACAGGTTAGGCATGACCACCACATCGAAATCTTCGGGTCTGTCCGCAATCAGGGCCGCCCCGATATCTATGATCATGTGGTTGCTCTCGATGTCCGGATACTCGGCTGCGATTTCGTCAAATACCCTGTGGAAGAGCCCGTCAGTCTGCTTCATGATGTTGTCCTTGGTCAGGCAGGTTAGCTTTTTGCGGTTCTGGCTGCGGGCGTATTCGAAGGCGTAGCGGATGATCTGTTCGCAGCCCGGGCGGGTAATCAGTTTCAGGCACTGTACCACTTCCTGGGTTTGCTGGTGCTCGATGCCTGCATAGAGATCCTCCTCGTTTTCCCGGATAATGACCACATCCATCTCCGGGTGCTTGGTACGGACGTAGGGGGCGTAACTCCTGCAAGCCCTTGTATTGGCAAAAAGACCGAGGCTCTTGCGCAGGGTTACGTTCAGGCTTTTGTACCCTCCGCCCTGGGGCGTGGTAATGGGGCCCTTCAACAGGATCCGGTGTTTCCGGATGGCATCCCAGGCCTCGGAAGGAATCCCGGAACTCACCCCGCTCAGGTAGGCGCGTTCCCCCATTTCGATTTCCTCGAATGCTAAAGGGGCGCCGGCAGCCTTAAGGATTTTCAGAACGGCCGCCATAATCTCCGGGCCAATCCCGTCCCCATGCGAGACGGCTACGGGGATTGGGGTTTCGGAATAGAATTCAGGGGCAGAAGAACCCTGGGTGTACGAAAGGGTAGTGGAACTCATCGGGTGGTATTTTACATTTGTCGGGGACAAAGATGCGGGATTTAATACATATATTTTTATTTATCTTTAATATGTAAAACATAAGCATAATATATGTAAAGAGTATTTTCCTTCATCTAGCAATGGCACCGCCGTTCTGATTTAGTTCGTATATTGTGCGTTCGAAAACGTACCGTTATCCACCTTTACTGATTAACCCCATGGAGTTCAACCTACTAGAAAAGCTCGCTGTTTTAAAGGCCATAGACGAGGTCATTCAAATGGACAATACCGTAAAGCGCGGTGAAGTCCGCTTTATGGACCGCCTGGCCGACGCCATGGATTTCCAACCAGAACTCATCCTGGAGGCCCGCAAGGCGGAACCCGCCGAGGCCCTTGCCGTACTTCGCGAGATGCCCGATCCGCAAAAGCAAACCCTGGCCCGGCTGATGAACGAAGCCGCCAATGCGGATGGGGATGTAGATGAGCGCGAAATTCAGTTTATCTACAGGGTATTCTCTGCTGCAGGAATAGAGCTGGATCTCTGACCCTTTACCTTAATTTTTAGCCTGAGGCGCCTCCGCCTGTCATTTATCATGCTGCCGGCCGCATTTTCTGCGTAGCTTCCCGGAAAGGAAGCCCATGACCCGTAGTACGCCCGTATTGCTGATTGTTTTCGGCCTTCCCGGAACCGGGAAGACCACCCTGGCCGAAGCCCTGGCGGAGCGCCTGGGCTGGCCTCATGCCAATACCGATGAATTACGGGCTTGCCTCGGGCTTCGCGGGCAGTATGACCCCACTACAAAGGAGCAGGTGTATACAGCGCTGGAAACCTGGGTGCGTGAAAGACTCCAAAAAGGGATTAGTGTGGTCATTGATGCCACTTTTCACAGGGCAACCCGGCGGGAACGGTTTATGGCGCTTGCGGCGGGATTAGGAGTAGATTGCATATGGATATGTACAGAAGCCTCCGAAGAAGCCGTTCGCGGACGGGTATCCCGTAGCAGGCCTTTAACCGAAGCGGATTTTGAGGTATTTCTAAGCGTACGCGAGGCCTTTGAACCGCCGGCAACTCCCGTAATCAGGGTCAATACAGAGACCGAGCCGGTTTTCGGGGCAGTTGGGCGGATCCTCAAAATGCTGGGTTATGAATAGGGATGAGGTCCTATCCTTGCTCAAGTATCTAGAGGGCTCTTCCCCTGGCGGGGCCATGCTGGTCGAAACTCATGCTTCCTGGGTACTGCTTACCGACACCCTGGCCTACAAGATCAAAAAGCCCATCCGATTCAGTTTCCTGGATTTTTCCACGAAAGCGCTTCGTAAGATGTATTGCGAAAGGGAGGTAGCGCTCAACAGGAGGCTGGCACCGGACATGTACATAGGTGTTGTTCCGCTATGCAGGGAGGGATCCGGAATACGGATAGGAGCGACGGGCGAAAAAGGGGTCGATTTTGCTGTAAAAATGCGCCGGATGGACGATTCGCGCCAACTGGACCTGCTGCTGGCCAAAGCGGAGGTTTCCGTTGCGGAAATCCGGGAATTGGCCCGGATGGTGGCCGGCTTCCACCGCCAGGCCACCAGGGTTTGGCAGGCCGAAGGCTGGGAGGACCACTTCCGGGAGTTTGCAGACCTCCTATCGGTTAAGGAAACCCTTGAATCTGTTCTTGGGCAAGGCACTGCTTCTTTTTTGGCCCGGGTCATATCCCGGGCGGAAGGCTTTCTTCGGGACCGTTCCCCCCGCATTGAAGCGCGGAAGGCCGCGGGCTTTGTGATCGACGGACATGGGGACCTGCACGGCCGCAATGTGCTCATGACCAACCCGCCTGTGGTTTTTGACTGTATCGAGTTCAGCGATGAACTGCGTACCCTCGATGTCCTGAGCGAAATCGGGTTCCTGATTATGGACCTGGAGCGATTTGGCCGGGAGGATTTGGCCGAGGCGTTCCTGGAGGCGTACCGGAGCCAGTTCGAATGTATCCTATGCGATACCGATCATGAGCTGTTGCTGTTTTACAAGCTCTACCGCGCCAATGTGCGCCTGAAGGTCGGGGCCCTGGCCTTGGGTCCCGAACCACAGCTGGCAGCCAGGGATATGCTGCAGGGCTATTTCAATCTATTCAGGGCTTATGCCGGGGAGCTGTTGGGGGAAGGCTGAGGGGGCTCAGTCCAGGCCGGTTTTCAGGCGGTTGATATCCCGGATGATTTCTTCCTGCTGGCTCTCGCTGAAGTCGGAAAGATCCACCACGGTATAGTGGACCTCGGTCCCTTCGGGATGGTTCCAAAGCACCGCCCCAAAAATATTAAAGGCATTGGTGGTGCCGGACCCATCGTTGCCGCCAACCACATTGTTAAAGGCATTCAGGTAGTACCGGTCGAAGATGAGTTGCTGCCCGGGCTGGTCGATGGTATTGCCGGTAATCCAGCGGATGGCCACGTCGGTTTGGGGGGAATTGTAGAACCCGTTGGTGATATCGGACCCGGAAAGGGATCCATCGGAGTTCAGATCCCTGATGAGTTGTACCCCATTGCGGTAGGGCATCAGGGCCCACCCTGCTTCGGTGGTTTCCTTCCGCAACAGGTGTTGGCCCTTGGGTAGGAATGCCAGGTCCTTACCGTCCGCAAAGTACCCTGTGCCCCCGAGGAAGCGGTAGACCTTTTCGTTGGCCAGTAGGATAAAGTAGGCCTTGGGGTTACGGGCATCGAAAATCCTGCGCGCCGTATTGATCCTGACAGCCACCAGGTGTACGTCTCCCGGGGCGAATTCCCATTGGGAAGGCCCACGGCTGTCGGAGGACCCCTGCCTGGAGGCTACCCCTGTATATTCCGCATCAGGGTTTGCCCTTACCCTGCCTTTAAGGGCGTTGAGTTTATCGATCCATTCGGAATGCCACTGGGCGGGCAGCTTAACGGCTATATTGTCGTTGATGGGGGCCGGAGGGGTTACGGATTTCCCTGTGTCATCGATAAAAACCGTATCGATCCGGACTCCCCGGGCAATCCCCCCGATACTGTCCAGGTCCTGGCGCAGTCCTTCCAGACTGTCGCGCTGTTGCTCGGTGAGCAGCACCAGGGAATCGATCACCGTGACCTCCCCCACAAGGGTATTGGTAACGGTGTCTCTGGGCATGTTCCGGATAACCCCGTTAAGGCTGTCGATCTGCCCTTCCAGGCTTTTAATTTCACGGTACTCCACTATGCCCCAGGAGGCAAAGCCCACGATGGCCAGCAGCATGAGCAGCCCCGCCAGGCGGAGGCGCCGCCACAGGACTTTCTGCCGGTGTTTCCGTGCGGTTTTCTGTATGGGTGCCACCAGGGTATCGTGACTGAGCTCCAGGCTGGTGCCCCCGGTGGAATCCAGTTGGGAACGCAGCAGGCGCCGCTCCACCAGGGTGTTGAGCAGGGCCACGGGAACCTGGTACTGGTGGGTTATGAGACGCTCCGGTAAGGGAATCCGGTTTCCGTTGATGATAAGCCTACTTTCGACCAGGTTCCTGGCTTTACCCCGGTTTTTTCGCGGTAGGCCTTCAATAATTTCCCGGTAGTGGTCTTCAAAGATCGTTTCAGGGTTCCCCAGGTCTGAAGGCGTCAGTTCCAGGGAGGCCGCCCCGGGTTGTTTTTGTGCTTTGGCCATGATGGCTTCCTCCGCATGCTGGGCAATGAGTTGCAACTGGAAGGTTTCAATGCGCTGGGTGCGTTTGTCTTTCAGGCTGGAGAGGATCTTATCCAGGGCACCTTGCGAATAGGTGAAAACGGGGGATGTATAGGGGCCTTCCAATGCGGCGGGCTTTTGGAGGGCCTCCAGGGCCTGCATCCCATTGAGGGGCTTGAGCTCGTAGGTGTGCCTGAAAATATACGGGATATTGGGTTTGAGGGCGTCCAGGGAGCCCAGGTGGTCGTGGCGGACCGAAAGCAGGACCTTGCAATTGAGCGGGGCCAGCCAGCTCTCCAGGTCACTTTCGGTAAAGGTGCCCGCCCCGGAAAGATGATGCGCTTTTATAATCCGGCGGATGGCCTTTGGCGGCTTGGGCCTCAGGACATCTGCCAAAGCCCTCCCAAAGGATTCCACATGGGGTTGGTGAAAATGGAATAACTCCTCAAACTGGTCGAAGACCAGGGTGTTCCAGGGGGTTTCAGGCCCGGCAATCTGCAGGGACTTCAGGTAGCACCAGAGCAGGGCGGAAAGATCGTCCGGAAGTTCCTCGGAGACCTGAAGGGTATCTCCCAGAAAAGGAGCCGCACCCAGATGGGTTTTGAGCTGCTCCAGGACCAGGTCCAAGGGGTTTTTATCCGGCTCGTTGAAGCGAAGTTCCAGGATACGGTGGTTTTCTGTATCGCGCAACCTGGGCAGGACCCCGGCCTGCAGCAGGGATGTCTTCCCGTATCCCGACTTGCCGAAGAGGACCACCAGGGGTTCCAGGGCCACCCGCGCAGACAGGGCGCGAATGTCCGCATCCCTGCCGAAGAACAACTTGCGGTCTTCTTCGGAGAAGGGTCTTGCACCGGGATATCTGAATTGTTTTTCCACTGCTTTTTCCTTGCGGGCCTTTTGGGCTACCGGGTACCTTCCCGGATTGCTTTTATGAGTTCCTCAAAATGGGTGCTTTTGTGAATGTCCGGCGTGAGGACATTCATGTCGGCCACCTTGTTGATGATGGTGTCGAAATCGTCGTAAATCCGCTTGAAGCGTTCGTATTCCACCCCGATGGTCTTCAGGGCTTCGGCCCCGGAGCGCTTGATTTCCTCATCGAGTTCATCGAGCTTCTTTTTCCATTCCTGTTTGTATTCCAGGCGCTTGTTCACGTCAAAAATCATGGCATCTTCCAATACGATGGGGAAGATGCGGCCTTCAAAGTCTTTGTGCCGGTAGATTTCCGTCAGCTCATACATACAGTACCCGGATTTCAGGTATTTATCGCTGACGATAACCACTACCCCCTTGGCCTCCCCGATCCGGTTCATGAATTCCATAATGCCGCCCTTGTACCCCAGGTCGTTCTTGTCCCGTACCAGGCGGATCTGGTTGGCCTCCAGGGTGGTTTCAATCAGGTTGGCCATTTCCTCGCTGGCGCCCTTCCAGGCATAGGAGATAAAAATTTCGGTAGGGGCAACCTTTTGTGCGGGTGGTTCTCCTATTTGCCCCTCGCTCCAGGCCTGGTGAAGGGCATTGATAATCTCTGCCGCTGTGCTGTTTTCAAAAAATTCCACATCGAATTCCGCATGGAAGAAATTCTTGATGTTGTCCTGGGTGATATCGTGGGAGTTCAGGAGTTTGTCCTCTATCTGCATGAGCCAGAGCAGCAGCTGGAAATACCATTTATCGAAGCTGAACCCGAAAAAGAGGACCGTTTTGGCTTCCCGAAGGATGCTTTTAATCTTCAGTCCGTTGTCTCCCATAATGCTGTGGAGGTACTCATAGAGGTCCCGGTAGGTGAGGATCATGGAGTCCAGCTCCCGGTGGTCCCCAAAGATGTTGTAGATGTATCGGGCCTGGGTTTTGTTGGGCTCCTTGGGCGCCTGCCCCTTGTGGTAGAAATCATAGTCGAACCCAATACCCTTGTCTTTCAGCACCTTGTTGAGGGTAACGTCCGGGGCGGTATTGATGATTAGGGGGAAGGGGATGTCCGCAATTTTCTGGTACAGCTCGTTGGGCTGCAGGGCTTCGAAGAAATCCGATACTTCATCCTCTATTAGGAGCTCCCTGGTTTTGGTATCGAAACTCACAAATTCCTGGTCGTCGTAGTAGCGCACCTTGTCGCCCAGGCTTTCCGCTAGGTACTCGTTCAGCCGGGCATGGATACTCCGGCCGTCTTCGCTGAGCAATTGCGGGCCCAGGATCACCAGGCAGGAACCTTCGTTGATCCGTTTTACAATACGCTGTAAGGTGGCGTCCTTCATATCCGGGGCATTAGCCCCCGGAAGCCAGAGGGTCCTGAGTGCTTCATAGGGTGCGAGTAACCTGTTTTAGCAGGCAATAACTGAATAACCGAAGCAAAGTCGGGTGGAACGGGGCAAGAAGATGGGGGCTCGGCCTGGGGCCGGAGTTCTACAATTTAACAGTTTTCCGCAAACGGCCGCCGGAATTCGGACAAAATAACGCTTTGGTCGGTCGAAAACCGCTGATAGCAGTCCTTTTGTAGGAAAATACGCCAGTCCTTGTTTAATATTCCCCCTGGTGTTTAAAATCGCCCCACCGCGGCCTTGAAGTGCGTTTCAGGGGGATTTGCATCCCACCGGTTCCTTCGAGCCAGGTATAAAGGGAGTCCAGCATGCTTTTGGCCAGCTCCTGTTTGTCCGGGTCCCCGATGAGGTTGTACATTTCAAAGGGGTCGTTTTCCAGGTCGTAGAGCTCGTTCTGGTCCCATACCCCGTTGTAGCGGATGTATTTGTACTTGTCGGTCCGCATCCCAAAGACAGTAGGGGTCATGGGGAAATCGTTTTCCCAGTAATACTCATAGAAAATCTTGTCGCGGTTGCCCCCGGGCTTTTCCCCTGTAAGGATGGGGATAAATGATACCCCTGGCATGTGATCCGGTTTAGCGACCCCGGCCTCTGCCAGGATGGTGGGCCCGATATCGATGTTCTGCACCATGGCCGTTGGTGTCTTGCCGCCCTCAAAGAGATCCGGGCAACGCACCAGCAGAGGGACTTTCACCGATTCCTCGTAAAAGTGCCGCTTGTCTATAAGTCCGTGTTCGCCCCAGCTGAAGCCATTGTCTCCCATATAGATCACCATGGTTTCGTCTGCCAATCCTTCCGCTTCCAGGTACCCCAGTACGGAACCAATGCTCTCGTCTACCCCAAGCAGGGTTTCGCAATAGGCCTGTACCAACTCCTGCATATCCGTATTGCTGTGGTACATATAGTCTACCCCATGCCAGCTGACCCGCTGTTTGGCCACCCATTCCGGCCATTTGAGCTTGCGCCATTCCCCGGTTTTGGTCTGGTCGTAGGTAGGGGGCAGGGCAATTTGCTTGCCGGCATACCTTCCCTTATGCCGACGGGCCGGCTGGAATTCGGCATGGACGGCTTTGTGGGAGAGGTACAGGAAAAAGGGTTTGTTTCTGTCGCGGTTTTTAAGCCACTCCACGGCATGTTCGGTAAGCAGGTCGGTAATATAGGTGGAGTCTTTGTAGGCGATGCGTTCCCCGTTGATGTTCAGGGTAGGGTTGTAGTAGACCCCCTGTCCGAAAAAGCTCTCCCAATGGTCAAAGCCCGGGCGGGGCTCATCGGTGTGGCTGCCCATGTGCCATTTGCCCAGGAAGGCGGTCTGGTAACCTGCCTTTTGCAGGTATTCCGGAAAATAGGTGAGGTTCCCCGGGTTAGGCGCCTGGTTGTCTACGATGGTATGGGTATGGGAATAGAGGCCTGTTAGGATGGAAGCCCGACTGGGGGAGCAGAGGGAAGTGGTCACAAAGGCGTTCGGCAAATAGGCCCCTTCCGCAGCCATCCGGTCCATATTGGGGGTTTCCAGCCACGGGACCTTCCCTGTAAAGCCCATGTAGTCGAAGCGATGGTCATCGGTGAGGATAAAGATCACATTGCGCTGTTTCTTTTGGGGTCCGGGGCCTGCGGTCAGGGTGGAGGGTATCAGGACAAAGCCCAGTAACAAGGTAGTTAAACACAGGCGTAAGCGGCTCTTTTCCATGGTTTGGTTGGTTGGTTCCTCCTAAAATAAACAATTGTGCTTAAATTGATAGGTATCTGGTTATTTCCTTAAAATCAACCAACTATGAAAGCAACAAACCCACTCCAAAAGATCCGTATTCCCACTTGTCTGACCAGGCCCCTGTGCTTTCTGGGAATGATGCTCCTGCTCCAGGCGGTAATGTTAGGTCAGCAAGGGTCCTCTACCCCCAACTTTATCGTCGTGTTTGCTGACGACCTGGGGTATGGGGACCTTGGGGTCTTCGGGCATCCGACCATTCGTACCCCAAACCTGGACCGAATGGCCGCCCAGGGGCAGAAATGGACGAATTTCTATGCCGCAGCCAGTGTGTGCACGCCCAGCCGGGCTGGGTTGATGACCGGCAGGCTGCCCGTCCGCAGTGGCATGGCCTCCTCAGTAAATAGGGTGCTCTTCCCGGATTCGCACCACGGCCTGCCCCAGTCGGAGGTTACCTTGGCAGAACAGCTTCGAAAGGCGGGTTATGCTACAGGGATGGTCGGGAAATGGCACCTGGGCCATCAAGAGCAGTACCTGCCCACTAACCATGGGTTTGACTATTATTTCGGGATCCCGTATTCCAACGATATGGATAGGACCCGTCCGCTTACTTCCGCCAGGGGGTACTGGGAACTCTGGACCCGGGAATGGGATAACCTGACCCCGACGGATTTTAATGTCCCGCTCATGCGGGGAACCGAAATCGTTGAAAGGCCGGCCGACCAGAATACGCTTACAAGGCGGTATACCGAAGATGCGATTAGATGGATACGCGAGCATAAGGACGGTCCGTTCTTTATGTATCTGGCGCACAACCTTCCCCATGTTCCTCTTTTTGCCTCCGAGGCGTTTCGAGGTACCAGCCGAAGGGGCCTGTATGGTGATGTGGTGGAGGAGATCGACCACGGGATTGGGCTGATACTAAAAATGCTCGAGGAAGAAGGCCTGGTGGGCAATACCATTGTGGTCTTTACCTCGGATAACGGTCCCTGGCTGCCCACGGAAATCTCGGGCGGTACGGCAGGTATGTTGCGCGAAGGCAAAGGAAGCACTTGGGAAGGGGGGATGCGCGAACCGACAATCTTCTGGGGCCCCAGGCTCATCCAACCCGGAGTGGTCATGGATATGGGCAGCACCCTCGACTTGCTCCCGACTTTCAGTAGTTTGGCTGGGGTTCCGGTACCCGGGGACCGGATTCTGGACGGGACGGACTTGGGGCCGGTGTTGCGGGGTAACGGGCAAAGCCCCAGGAAGACGATGTTCTATTACAGGGGAAGTGAACTCTATGCCGTACGGATGGGCCCTTATAAGGCCCACTTTATAACAGAAGCAGGCTACCGTCCGAATACGCGCCAAGAACATCAGGTGCCATTGCTGTTCAATGTGGAAGAAGACCCTTCAGAGCGGTTTGATATTTCGGAGGCCCACCCTGATATTTTGGCCGTCATCCGCAAGATGGTTGCCGAACACCAGGCAAATATGGTGCGTTTACCAGACCAGCTGAAAGACAGGGGTTAAAAAAACGGCGGGGTATCCCCGCCGTTTTTCAATGGTTGAATCGGTCCGATCTACCCTACCAGAGGGGGTTTGTCGGTTGCGAAAGGGATGTTGTATACGCGGCGTCCTGTGGCCTTGTACATGGCACTGGCCATAGCCCCGGCAGCTGGTGGCAACCCGGGTTCCCCCAGTCCGGTGGGGGAGACGTCGCTGTCCACGAAGAACACCTCGATCTCCTTGGGCGCCTGACTGTGCCGTATAAGCTGGTACCGGTCGAAATTCTGTTGCTGGGGCACGCCATTCTCGAAGGTGAGCTGGCTGTACATGGCATGGCCAATCCCGTCTACCACGCCCCCCTGGATCATGTTGGCGGCTGCATCCGGGTTAATTACGATCCCGCAATCTACGGCACACCATACTTTCTGGACCTTGAGTTCCCCGTCTTCCTGCACCATATCGAAGACTTCGGCCACATAGCTGTTGTGGCAGAAATAGGCGGCTACTCCGCGGAAAACCCCGGGGGTATTGGTGCCCCATCCGGCTTTTTCCTTGACCAGTTTCAGTACCCCGGCATAGCGCTCGGCATCGTAGTCGTGCTCCTCCCCAACAGGGTTGTTCTTGGCTCGTTCAAAGAGCTCCAGGCGGAACTCGATGGGGTCCTTGCCGGCAGCTTCCGCTACCTCGTCCAGGAAGGACTGTTCCGCCCCGGCTGTAAAATGGGAACGGGGGGCGCGCCATGCTCCTGTGGAGATATTGGTTTCGGACATGATGTTCTCGGCAAGGTAATTGTCCACCGTCCCGGCCGGGAAACGACTCGGGAAAATGGCTCCTTCCGGCAATCCGGTACCCCGTACGGAAAAGGCGATCAGGTTGTTATTTTCGTCCAGGCCTGCCTTGTAGGTGCTGGCGTATGCCGGGCGGTATACCCCGTTGGCCATATCGTCCTCCCGGGTGTAAATCAGTTTAACCGGGACGCCGGCCTGTTTGGAGATGGCGGCGGCCCTCAGGCCGAAGTGCGTGTAGAGCCTGCGGCCGAAACCACCCCCCATCCGCGTCATCCCCACGCTGAATTTTTCTTTGTCCATATCCAGCAACAGGGCAGCCAGGTCCCGCAGTGCGTTCGGCGTCTGGGTGGGCCCGAATAATTCGGCCCCGTCTGCCGTTACATGCGCAAAGAAATTCATGGGCTCCATGGTGTTGTGTGCCTGGAAGGGCGAGGTATACGTCCTTTCAATCACCTTGGCCGCGCGGGCAAAGGCCGCTTCCGGATCCCCGTCCCGGCGGACATCCCGGGGGGTGCCGCTGCGCAGGACTTCCTCCATCCGCTCGGTATGCATGCGGGAATCCTCCAGGGCGCCAACGGTTTCCCATTGGGCGCGGACGGCTTTTTTGGCCTGCATCAATTCCCAGGTGGTGTCTCCCACAATGGCGATACATTTGGGGAAGGCGCTCACGTTTCCGAAGAGTTCGGAATCGATCCCGGTATCGATCATAAAGGCGTCGGTCACGCCATTCATACCTTTGATCTCCTCCTGGTTAAAACCGGTAGGCGTCATCCCGAAGGCGGGCGGCTGCACGATCATGGCGAGTTTCATGCCTTCCCGCTGGTAATCCAGCCCGAAAAGCGGCTTCCCGGTAACGATATCCTTGCCCACCACGTTTTTCTGGGTGGTACCAATAAGGGTAAATGTTGTCGGGTCCTTCAACTCCACCTCCTCGGGGATTTCTATACCCACGGCCTTGGAGGCGATTTCCCCGTAACCGATGCTGCGCTCCCCGTTAACTTCTTTGATGATACCCTGGCTGGCGGAAAGGTCCGAAACGGCAACTCCCCATTCTTTGGCAGCAGCCTCCAGGAGCATCCTCCTGCCGGCGGCCCCGGCCATGCGGAGTGGTTCCCACCCGAGCATGATGGAAAGACTTCCCCCTGCAAATTGCGGGTTTTTGAAGGCATCGGAATCCAGCATGCCCTGTTCCACTACCACGTGGTCCCACGGGACATCCAGTTCCTCGGCCACGATCATGGGCATGGAGGTCATTACGTTCTGGCCGATTTCCGGGTTCGGGTTGTAAATGGTTACCATTCCGGTATCCCCGATTTTGATATACCCGTTAATCTCAAACCATTCGTTGGGGATGGCGATGGCTGGTTTTTCTTCTGCCCGGGTGCAACTCATCATCCAGTTGAACCCAATCAGCATCCCGCCCCCCGCGGCTGCGGAGACCTTCAGGAAGGAACGGCGGTTATATTGTGTCTTAATACGTGTCATGTCTCAGCGTTTTGGGTTCAGGAATTGGCGGCTGCTTTCTTGATGGCTTCTTTGATGCGCACATAGGTGCCACACCGGCAGAGGTTGCCGTTCATGGCCATTTCGATCTCGGCATCGCTCGGGTTGGGGTTTTGCTTGAGCAGGGCGGCCGCAGCCATGATCTGCCCTGACTGGCAGTACCCGCACTGGGGCACGTCCACCTCCAGCCAGGCTTGCTGTACCGGGTGGTCGCCGTTTTCAGAAAGCCCCTCGATGGTGGTCACCTTCTGGTTACCAACAGAGGAAACCGGGAGCATACAGGAATAGGTTGCGGTATCCCCCAGGTGCACCATACAGGAGCCGCATTGCGCAATGCCGCAGCCATATTTGGCGCCGACGAGGTTCAGGTGGTCCCTCAGGACCCAGAGCAGCGGGGTGGAGGGGTCTACGTCCACTTCCCGCTGGGTGCCGTTGATGTTTAAGTTGAATTTTGCCATGGTCGTTTTATATTCCCTGGAAGATACGGATTTTCATTCAAAGAATCGGTTTAAATTATCGGGAGCCCCGGGGGCGGTGGGGAGGAATTTAAACCCGGAATCGGGATCCGGGAAATAGCCTACGAACTGGGCTTTAAATACCCCCAGCACTTTACCCGCCTGTTTAAAAAGAAGACCGGGCATTCCCCAAATGCGTTCCGGATGCTGAAGTAGGGGGGTGGTCAACTCCTGCAATCAGTCGGAATAAGGGAATTCTACCCATGCTTTCTAATGGGTTGACCGGTTTTCAGCCGAGTCCCTTTTGGTCCTTACATGCGCCTGCTAGTTGTTTCTCAACCCCTCCAGCACCCCGGCATCCACCCAATGAATATTGGCAAATCGGATGGGCCGGGTGGTATCGATGGTCTGGTAGATCAAATAGTTCCCGTCCGGGGTCACGCTGCCGAAAATGTCCTCGTGCTCGGTATTGATTTCCGGGCCCAGGTTCAGTGCCGGCCCCCACGACCCATCCGCCTGCCGGAAACTCACATATAAGTCCGAGTCCCCGAAGCCGCCTTCGCGCTCGGCATCCCAAATGAGATAGCTTTCGTCCGGGGCAATAAAGGGGTGGGCAATCCATTTCCCGGAGTTGATGGTTTCGGGGAGGACCTCCGGGGGTTGGCGCGTGCCGGCAACCAGGCGGGAAACCCGGATGGCACCGACCTCCTCCCGTACATCGAAGAAAAAGGTGCCCGCCTCCGATGCGGTCAGGCGCATGATGGGGTAGGGCTCAAAGTGCGTCCCCAGGGATTGGGGCCCAGACCAACCGGAAGGCAGACGCTCCCTGTAGGTGTTGCCGTGGTACATGGTTCGGTTGTCTGGTGCAATAAAGACCTCGCCCCCCTGGGAGGTCTCGATTTCCTCCGGGCCTGACCAGGTCCCATCCTGGTAGTGCATTACATAGTTCTTCGGGGCCTCGCCTTCCCGTTGGCGCATAAAATAGAACTCCCTGCCATCCGGGGAAAAGGCCGCCTCGGCCTCCAAATGTTCCGTGGAGACTATCCCGGGGGCGAATACTTCCGGGTTCTGTCCAGGCGGGTCCTGCCCCATGTAAGGCCCTTTGGCTGCTGCTTTGGCATCTTCCAGGGTCTGCAGGCGCTGTATGGCATTCCCGCACCAATGGCAAGGGACCCCATCCCCCAGTTCCAGGGCGTGGGTGAAGGCCGCGGCAGCTTCCGACTTCCTGCCCAGGAGGTAGTATGCTTCTCCAAGGGAATCCCACAGGTTCCCGTCTCCCGGGAACACCTCCGTGTTCAGGCGGAGCAGGGCAAGACCCCATTTGGCATCCCGCCCATGGGTAATCTGACGCAGGCCGATGCGGTTCAGCAGCCCTTTGTCCGGGATACCCGAACCGGTACGCTCTGTTAGGAACTCGTTTAACCCGGAAGCCTGGGCAGGGGAATGGCTGCGGATATATTCAAAGACGAGTTCATGGGTGTTTTTCGGGATGGATGCCGGCTGATAGGCAGTGTCGGAGATCATCCGGGATACCTCCCAGGCCACTCCTTCCGAGGCATTGTTAAGCCGGATGTTCGAAAGGGATATCACCACCCACCCGCTGTCTACAAACCTCAGCAAATCGGCAAAGTAGATCCCGTTGCTCCCGTTGTGGGTGACGACTTTCCCCAGGGCTGGGTCTTCCATGATGGCCCAGCCATACCCGTAAAAGGAGGTACCCCCTTCGGATTCCGGTACGTGTGGGGTTTGTAAGAGCGCTGTGGAAGCCTCTCCCAGCACGCGCCTCTCCTGCAAGGCCTGGTGCCAGGTCAGCAGGTCGCCTGCCGTGGAATACAAGTCCCCTTTCCCAATGCTGAACCAGTGGTATTCCGGGGCGGGCAAGTGGTCCTGGGTGGTCCCCCAGTCCTGCCAGGCCCCGCGGACATCATCGAAATAGTACCCGTGGGCCAGCCGGGCAGTGTCCCGGACGCCTTGCCGGTACCCTGTATCCGCCATTCCAAGCGGTTCGAAAAAGGTTTGCCGCAGGTAGGTTTCATAGGCCATTTCGGCGGCGGCCTCTACGGCGGCGGCAAGCAGGATATAGTTGGCATTGGCATAGGTGTGCCGGGTTCCGGGTGCGTATAACAGTTCGGATGCTGCCACTACCCCGATAAAGTCCTCCAGGCTGGCCGCATCGTACCGGAACCCGCCGGTTGCGGGAGAAATCCCGGAGATCTGCACAATGAGCTGGTGCAGGGTTATGTTCGCTTTACCTTCGGGCAGCCCCGGGACGTAGCGCCCTATAGGGTCGGAGGGGTGCAGTTTTCCTGCTTCCGCGAGTTTCAGGACGGCAGCGGCGGTAAACTGCTTGGTGACGGAGCCGATATTGAAAACGGTCTCCGGGGTATTGCGGATCCCGGCTTCCCGGTAGGCCATTCCGTAGCCTTTGGTAAATATGATGTCTTTGTTATGGGCGACCAGAATTGTGCCGGAATACCCGTTGGCCTCCGCCTGAGTCAGGTAGGAATCGATCCGGCTGGCTAACGCTATTTTGTGTTGACTGCCCTGGCCTGAAACCCAACAGGCACCCAGGAGCCAAAAGAATATAATGAGATATTTCATGACGGTTGTTTTTTGATTATCCATCCCTTTCAGGCAGATGTGATGAAGAAAAGGAAGGGGGCAGGCTTCCTGCCCCCTTTAGTAGGTGTGGTAATTGCCTCTGGTGTTACAGGAGGCACCCCGGGTTTATTCCGCGGCAACGGCATCCCAGATACCACTGGCGGCCGTTTCCCGGGCAAAATCGGCAAAGTCTTTGGGCTTGCGGCCCAGGATCTTTTCGATATCCCCGGTAACCACCTGGTTTTTCGGATTGGCCAGCACCTCGGTAAAGAGGTATTCCATGAGCCAGATGAGGTCCTCCGGGAGGCCCTGCTGGCGCATGCCTTCCACGTATTCCGGAAGGGTAATGGGGATAAAGGTGAGCTCCCTTCCCGTGGCTTGGGCTATCTCGGCTGTAACCTCCCGGAAGGAGAGCAGGCGGGGCCCGGTAAGCTCATAGATTTTACCTCCATGTCCTTCTCCGGTCAAAACGGCCACGGCAGCGTCTGCCAGGTCGTTGGCATCTACGTAAGGGGCCTTGCTATCTGCCTTGGGCAGGGCCACAACCCCTTGCAGGATGGGCTCCAGGAAAAAGCTCTCGCTGAAATTCTGGTTGAACCAGCTGGCCCGGATAATGGTGCTTTCTATTCCGGAGCCCAGGACGATCTGCTCGCACTGCTCGGCTTCCGTTTCGCCTTTTCCGGAGAGCAAGACCAGTTGCTGTACCCCTTTTTCACGTGCAACCCTGGTCAGGGCGGCAATGGCCTCCTTGGCTCCGGGTACAGCCAGATCCGGCTGGTAGGTAATGTAGACCTTTTCCATCCCCTCAAGGACAGCAGGCCAGCCGGCAGGGTGGTGCCAGTCGAAGGACGGGGTGGCACCCCGGGACCCGATGCGTACGTGGTGGCCCTGGGCGGTTAATTTTTCTGCGATGCGGCGCCCGGTTTTACCGGTGCCTCCTAAAACTAAAATGTTGCGTTTCATAGTATGATGGTTTTAATGATGAGATACTTATTTCATGAGGCCTGCCAGCGCCAGCAGCGCAAAAGACAGGATACTGCTTACCACCCGGATGCTGTGAAAGCGGTTCCAGGGGGTTTCAAATTTTTTGCGAAGGGCTGCCAGCTCCTCCAGGGTACTGCCGGCCAGCTCCGTCTTGTCCAGAATCTGGTTGAGCGGGACATTCCCGAAAACCGTCACCAGGACCACCCCGATGCCGTAGAGGATGACCGCGACCAGTACCAGGCGGAAGTGCAGGGGCGACTCTCCCCGGGCAGCCAGGACTGCTGCAATTCCCACGGGCAGGGCTCCCAGGAAAACCAAAAAGAAAGGCGGGTTAAGGATGCTCCGGTTCATTTGCTGGAAGGCCTGCAGAAACCCCGTGTCGTCCAGGTTTCCGATGCCGGGGGTTACGGCATTGCCCCAGGTGAAGCACAGTCCGGCCGAGAGCCCGACCAGAATTATGGTGGCCAGGAGAGAAATGTTGCTGATAGAAAATTCCATGATATTGGTTTTTAGCTGTGGATTAAAGTGTCTTAAGGGTTCTGGGATAGACCTTGATGTAGTAATAGGCCGTGGCTACCGCCAGGAATTCCAGGGCAATGATCCAGAACCCGGGGTCGGTGAAGAATTCGTAATGGCTGCCGCCGCTGGGAATGATCAGCAAGGGCACTGTAATGAGGGCGTCCAGGAAGGCAGCGGTCAAGAGGAAGGTCTGGCCCACGAGGTAACCGTGGGTTTTGGATCCGCTCTTATAGTAGATTCGCGACCCGAACCAAACCAGGGGGCCAACCAGGAGGAACAGCACGAGGTTCCCCTGCCGTGCGGCATCTTCCATAACAGGGATGGAATAGGAAAGGAGGAAGGCGCCCACGCCGAGGAACCAGATCCCCGCTCCGATTGAAATTGCTCTTTGTGTTTTCATGTCCGTAGGTTTTTAAGTACGGAACAAAACTAGAGCACCCCCGGGCGGGGCATTTGTCCGGGAAGGAGTAAGATTTGTTCGAAAAGGATCAGGCCTTTATTTCGCTGGGTCGGAAGCCGAATTTCTTCTGGAAGGCATTGGAAAAGGAACTCAGGCTGTCGTAGCCCACGTGCCAGGCGGCTTCCTGGACTGTGGCCTTCTGGGTGCGGATCAGGTCGTGGGCGGTAGTCATGCGCTCGTTCTGCAGGTACTTGAAGACGGGGACGCCGAAGTACTCCTTGAATTCCTTTTTCAGTTTAAAGGTGTTCAGCCCGATTTGCCGGGCCAGCTCGGCCAGGGAAGGGGGGGCGTCCAGGTTCTGGGCCAGGATCTCCTTGGCCTGGTAGAGCTTTTCGCGTTCCGGGGTTTTGATCGCTTCGGATTCCCGGGTGGAGAGCTGCCAGAAGAAGTGGGAGAGCAGGGCAGTGATCTGTGACCGGAAGAACATCATTTTTGCCTTCCCCTCATACTGGTTGTTGAAGATATTGTCTACGATCTGTTCCATTTCCGGGGTCATATAGAAGCGGGGGCCCTCCACGTAGGCGTCTTTGGGTTTTACCAGCTGCTGGAGCAGGTCGGTGAAGAGTTCGCCTTCCCCGTTGGGCAGGTTCTGCAGGTTCCTGGGGGCCGTGGCGATCAGGACACATTGCAAGGGTTTGCCTGCAGACACCGTATGAATGGACTCTACGGTGGTATCGGCATAGAAAGAGATGGCCAGCCCCTTGGTATTGGTGTAATCGGCCTGGGTATCCCCGTATTTCATGCTGAGCTGTACATTGCCCGACCCGTAAAAGGCCACGGCAATAAGGGGCTCGTCAAAATAGCAGGAATCCACCACCACCTTGTCGGAATGGGCTTCTTCCACCAGGACGATAAAGTCGTTGATGTTGATGATGTCGCGGACCATGGCACGTGAAGGTACTAAAAAATGCAGGGAGTCCGGGTCCTGGAAATTTTAGTACTTTGGAACGATGGGGCTATTACTATGCTCCCTATAACCCACAAGCGTATGTCAACTTCTTCCTTCTCCCGCAGAAACGCACTGAAAACCGGCCTTGCCGCCTCCCTGGGCCTATCTTCCGGGCTGGCCTTTTCCATGGACACCAAAGTGTCCCGGAAGGAGTCCGACACCAAGGGACACAACCTACCGTTCCGGGTAAGCCTGAATACCTCTACGCTCATGGCCTACGAGTTGCCGGTAGACCAGCAAATTGACCTGATTGCCGGGGCGGGCTTTGACGGAACCGAACTCTGGATGCGGGACATACAGGCGTACCTGGAAAAAGGGGGTTCCAGGGCCGGACTTAGGGAAAAACTGGAGGCCGGAAACCTGGTCCTGGAGAATATCATTGGCTTTTCCAACTGGTGCCACGATGATCCGGAGGAGCGCAAAAAGGCCCTTGAAGTATTGCGCCAGGAGATGGAAATTATCGCCGACCTGGGCGGGGGCTACATCGCCACCCCGGTAATGGGAATGACCCAACTGGACCCCGCCAACTTCGACGCCTATGCCGAACGCTACCGGGCCATCCTGGAACTGGGAGACCAGACGGGGGTATACCCCCTGCTGGAACTCTGGGGGATGGGCGCCCTGCACAAAGTGTCCGACTGTGCGCAGATAACCATTGCCTCCGGCCACCCGAAAGCGGCCATGTTACTGGACATCTACCACGTGCACCGGGGCGGGAATACCTGGGATACGGTGGATGTGCTCAACGGCGGCCGCATGCCCGTGATCCACATGAACGATTACCCTGCCACCCCGGCCTGGAACGAACTCACAGATGGGGATCGGGTGCTTCCCGGGGAAGGGTCCTGCCCGTTCGGGACCGTGATCCCCAAACTCTACCACGCCGGCTTCCGCGGCGGGTTTTCCGTGGAACTCTTCAACCAGGGATACTGGGCCAAATGGGATGCAGCGGAAATGCTGGCGCAGAGTTATGCCTGTACGGTTGAGGTGCTGAGGAAGGCGATGGAGGGGGTGGGCTAGAATAGTGACGGGATTCTTTTCTCGCCTGTGGCTCGAAAGCGGCCTGGGGGGTGGGCCTGCAGAGAAGCCGAGCCCTCTCTTGGAATTTGGTGTTTGGGATTTGGAATTTGGCCGCAGTGGCCGGGATTGTTTTTCCGCCTTCAGCGGAAAAACGGCCCATGGGGGTGGGCCTGCTGAGAAGTGTGGCCGAGCCCTCTCTTGGAATTTAGCCCCGATAGCTATCGGGGTGGGATTAGGAATTTGGCCGCAGTGGCCGGGATTGTTTTTCCGCCTTCAGCGGAAAAACGGCCCATGGGGGTGGGCCTGCAGAGAAGCCGAGCCCTCTCTTGGAATTTGGCCCCGATAGCTATCGGGGTGGGATTTGGAATTTGGCCGCAGTGGCCGGGATTGCTTTCTCGCCTGTGGCTCGAAAGCGGCCTGGGGGTGGCCCTGCTGTGAATCAAAACCCTTCCGCCAACTACGTTGGCGACGGATTTTTTCTTTTATCCGCGCTTTTGAGCAAGCTCAAGCGCTCCTAAAAGAAAAAACCCTCCACGCTTTCGCGTGAAGGGCTCTGCTTTACAGCGGTCTGGACGGGACTCGAACCCGCGACCCCCTGCGTGACAGGCAGGTATTCTAACCAACTGAACTACCAGACCAATATTCCAACCCGAGGGTACTAACAACAGTTAGTTTTGTGGAAATTGTCAGCGCTTTTTCTTCAAAAGCGTGGGCAAATATACGGTACTATTTCAATCCCGCAAACAAAAAACCCATTTTTAGGGGAGGGATTTCAGGCGAAGCGCTGGCGCTGTACCATAAAGCTGTTGAAGACCCGGGCAAAGGGCTCTGCAATGTCCACGCCCACGTAGGTAATACCATAGCGGGCACAGACCAGTTTGATCTCCCGCAGGTACCCCGTTACGGCCTCCCGGTAGGCCTCCCGCACTGCGTCCGGGTAAAGGTCCACGGTTTGCCCGCTTTCAACGTCTACGAATTTGCGCGGGGTATTCTCAAAGTCGAATTCCAGTTCCGAGGCCCCGTCGGTCACGTGGAAAATCACCACCTCGTGTTTGTTGTATTTCAGGTGGCGGAGGGCCTCAAAGAGCTGCTCGTCTTCTACCCGGTCCTGGAAGAGGTCCGAGAAGAGGACGACCAGGCTGCGGCGCTTGAGTTTCTCCGCAATTAAGTGCAGGTGGGTGTGCAGGTCCGTCCCGGCGGGTTTGCCCGGGTCCGAACCGATGCGGCCCAGGGCGGCCAGGAGCATCTGGTAGTGCCGTTCACTGCCCTTTTCCGGGGCATAGTAGGGGTAATGGTCGGAAAAGACGCTCAGCCCTACCGCGTCCCGTTGTTTTTTGAGCAGTTCCATCAGGGCGGCGCAGGCCAGGACGGAAAACCCCATCTTGTTGAGGCGGTCCAGGCCCTGGCTGGCAAGAGCAGGGTAGTACATGGAGGCGGAACTGTCCAGGATGAGGTGGCAGCGCAGGTTGGTCTCCTCCTCGTAGCGCTTGGTGTAAAGTTTGTCCGTGCGGGCGTAGAGCTTCCAGTCGATGTGCTTGGTGCTCTCCCCCGGGTTATAGATCTTGTGTTCGGCGAACTCGGCCGAATAGCCGTGGAAGGGGCTTTTGTGGATCCCGCTGATGTAGCCTTCCACCACCTGCCGGGCCAGCAGCTGCAGGTTCTCAAAAAGGGGGGCCTTATGGAGTTCGCCTTTCAGATCCATGTCCTAAAGATACGAAAGCATCATGGTACGAGTTCCATCGCATATTTCAGAACGGTGTCGATACCATTCAGGTAGTCATCAATATCTTGATTTATGGCGAAATCCGGAAGTATCCCACGATCGTCCGGAAGGGATTTGACCAGTACACTTGAGGCTGTGTTAGCCACATAAAATTCCAGTCGGGTGTTTTTAAGTCTCAGCAAGGTTTGGCCCGCGGTACAAAAGTGATTGGATCCCAATTCCTCTCCTACGATTATCCCTAATTTATGTTCTTTAACAAGAGCCATTACATGCCCGGTGGTAGATTTGCCGTCACCATCGATTAGGAAAAGTACCTTACCGCCAAACCGGTTTTCAATGGGTTGCACGGTTTGTGTGTCATTATCTGCCTGTGGGAAGTAAACAAAGGGCTTTTCTGTCAAATGGCGGAGCAGATAGACGCCAGCCTGGGGAGAACCGCCTCCATTACCCCTAAGATCAATAATCAGCTTTTCGGTTGTGTTCTCACGGATCTGGGCAAAGCTGGAATCCAGGAATTCTTCGAATAAATCCAGGTTATTCCAGGGATAAAAATTGAAAGAAGGAAGTGTAAGGACAGCAGTTTTCTTGGCATCCAACCAGTCAAGACAAAAGTCTTTCATACAAGTTGTATAGGGAGCGTCCATAGTGGGTGCCCCGGCGGAAGCACTTGCGGAAATAGCGATCGGTTTGGGATGGGAAGCTATCTGAATTTCGAAGTGCTCTGGAAAGTCCAGGGCGTAGGGGATTAGCACACTGGACCACCGGTTGAAACTATGCACTTTGGAAGTGGAAACATTCCCCTGGGATTGCATGTGCCTGAAAACGTCTTGTACAAGATCCGGGACAGATTCGCCGTTTATGGCAACTATTCGGTCTTTGGTTATTATACCTGCTTCAGGGGCGTCTTTCGTCAGGTACAGCTCATTTTCAATAAGACGAACTCTCAGGGGGAAGCGCCTGTCTGGCGGTAGCATTTCCGATTCCAGGAAAAAACTCCCCATCCCGGTATGGGAGCACTTGATCAGGGCGATCAATTCGCTGCAATGCCATGCAAATTCGGCAAAGGTCGTTGTCTCATCTATCAAACGTTGCTTTGCATTTAGGGTGCGTTGGAATTCTTCCAGGGTTGTAAACTTAAGCGCATGTGGATGATACTTAAGTAGTTTTTCACCGAGTTCCACAAGGTCTTCCCGATAGGCTGCGGCGCCGTATTGCATGCGGAATTTTTCACTGAGGCTTGGAAACTTGATGCCCGGGTTTTGGATTCTTGCTATCTGGTCTTCGGCATTAAAATTCTCCGGGTTTATCTTAAGGGATATGTTATAATTTTTGAGGGCGCGAAGAGAATCCCCTAGAACCAAATAAGCCTCTCCCAGGCTGTCATAGGGGTTCGAAGATTCCGGGAATACCTCCACGATCAGCTTAAAAATTTGAAGGGCTTTATCCGGCTCATCGTTCCATAGAAGGCGATAACCGTACATGGTCATTTCGTCCTCATTGTCAAAATTATATCCCATGGGATCTTCTTTTCGCAACCTCCGATATAGGGCAATCTGTTCATCGATAGAAAGGTCAGGCCTGCCCTGCAAGGTTTGGGCTATGGATTTTTTTATTGTAGGCGGTGCAAAACCAGGATCATCAGACGCATAGCCGGTAGGGATACGGTTTGTTTCTTTATCCTGCGTCAGGCAATTGAAGCATAACAGTGTGCAAAGGAGCGGCAGTAACGGGAAGCGTGGAACGTACTTCATGCGGGGAGTGTTCTGGTAGATTAAATCCTTGTGTTATTCTACAAAGGCATGTGAAATGTATTGAGACCAAAACTAGAGGAAGTAGGGATTCAAGATGTCAAAAAAGTGTCAAAAGGAAGTAAAATAAGAGTCATTTCTGGGGAAATTTCGCTTCTTTGAACCACTATGGAAATTAAGAGGACGTTCTTATTTGCTTTTCTGGCCGTTCTTACGGGCTTACTTTGGTTTATGGCTATTAAATATAGTCCCAACCGAACCGATCCAAAGATGGTAAAGGTGGCACTTAGGGAGGTCGGGCACCACATCCTGTTAGCCAACAAGGATACCACATCGAGAGTTTTGCCAGTAAGGGCAAACCCTGCCCAAACGTTTGAGTTATCATTCGAGCGCGACGTTCCTATCCACCCGGATACCTTGGTGTTTCATGTTAAATCCAGTATTGCCCGGGCCGGTTTGAGTGAGAATTATTTGGTAGAGGTGCGGGACTGCGATTCAGAGGAAGTTGTGTATAGTTATCGCATTCAGGAAGAAAAGAATCAAATTGTTGTCCCATGCGGTAGTCGGGTGCTACCTGAGTCTTGCTATCTGATAAATCTGAGCTTTATCCCCCTGCCAAGGCTGTTGTCCTGGGTAACCATATTTCCGATAGCCTTACTAGTATTTCTTGCGCTATTGATTTGGGAATTGGTATCTACAGTCCGATTTAGGAACTTGGATGTGACGGCTGGCGAGCCGAATTGTCTTACCCTCGGGAAATTCCGGTTTTACCCGGAGCAACATACCTTGGTTTATCAGGAAAGTCAGGTAAATCTGTCTCGTAAGGAGGGGGAGGTCCTGGCTATTCTGGCCGATCAGGTAAATCAGGTCGTACGCCGGGAGGAATTATCAAAAAGAGTATGGGAAGATCAAGGTGTTGTGGTAGGCCGCAGTTTGGACACTTATATTTCTAAACTTCGCAAGCACCTGAAAAAGGATCAGACCATTCAACTTACCAATGTCCATGGGGTAGGATATAAACTTGTAGATCAGAACAAGGCCAAATAAAAATCCCGGCTTTCTGCGCCGGGATTTTTAATGTATTCAGGGTAGGGAAGGCCTACATGGCCGCGTCGATGGCATCGGCGTACACCTGCTTGGGGCTCACCCCAACCTGGCGGTTTACGATTTCACCATTTTTAAACACCAGTACAGTGGGGATGTTGCGCACGCCGTACTTGGCGGCGAACTCCATATTGGCATCCACGTCTACTTTGCCTACCACGGCCTTGCCGTTGTATTCCTGGCTCAGCTCCTCGATGATCGGGCCCACCATACGGCAGGGGCCGCACCAGGCTGCCCAGAAATCGACCAGAACCGGTTTATCGCTTTTCAGTACTACCTCGTCGAAGGTAGCATCGGTTATTTCTAAAGCCATTGTAAATCAGATTTTGTTATTGTGCAAAGTTAGTCAATAAATCTGCCCGAACATTACAGCCGGGGCATTCGTTTTGGCTATCAGCCCATTGACCCAGGCTATTTGCGCCACCTGGCTAGTTGAGTTTGTAATGCACCTCCTGGGCCTTGAGGTGATCCAATAGCTCCGAGGTAATATGCACTTTCTGCTTCCTGCTGGCCAGATTTACCTTAAGGGCCTCCTCGGGCTGGTACACCACAAAACTAAGGGGGTGCTTCCCCTTGTGGGAGCGCAGCGTGTCCTTGAGGGTCTGGATCCGGCTTTCCTGCAACTGGTGGATGTCCAACTGGATGGTAAGCTTCTTGGCGTAGGTTTCCATTACATCCTGCAGCAGCATGATGTGGTTGTACTGGATGCGCGGGTCGGACTTGGCCCCGGTGTCGTGGTTGGTCCACCCTTCCCGTACAAAGACCTTCATATAGGCAAAGGCATTGATGGTGAGGAAGTGGCGGAATTTCAGGTAGTCCTCCCCGAAAATCCGGAATTCCTTGCTGTCGGTATAGTCCTCCAGGGTAAAGAGGCCCCAACCCTTGCCGTTCTTGGAAACCCGGTGTTGCACATCGGTGATGACACCTGCCAGGGAAACCTCCCGGTTGATGAGGGGCTGGAGGTCCTGCAGGTCCTGGAGGGTGGCATTGCAGAAGCACTGCATTTCGGTCTTGAAGTCGTCCAGGGGGTGCCCAGAGATATAGATGCCCACCACTTCCTTTTCCCGTTTGAGCGTTTCCAGGGTCCCCCAGGTCTCGCAGGGCGGGATTTCCGGTTCGGCGATCTGCACTTCGCTGCTGGCCCCGAAGAGGCTCACCTGGGAAGAGTTCTCGCTTTCCTGGAACCGCGCCCCAAAGCGGATGACCTTTTCCAGGAAACTCACCCCGTCATTCTCGGCGTGGAAGAACTGGGCCCGGTGGGCGTCGCCCAGGGAGTCGAAGCCCCCGGCCAGGGCCAGGTTCTCAAAAGCCTTTTTGTTGGCGGCCCTGAGGTCGATGCGTTTGGCCAGGTCGAAAATACTGCTGTACGGGCCGTCCTTTTTGCGGTTCTCCACGATGGTTTCCACGGCGGAGCGCCCCACCCCCTTGATGGCCCCCATCCCAAAGCGGATCTGGTTTTCCTTGTTTACGGCAAACTTGTAATAGGATTCGTTGACATCCGGACCAAGCACGTCCAGGCCCATGCGCCGGCATTCCTCCATAAAGAAGGTCACCTGCTTGATGTCGTTCATGTTG
This sequence comes from Robiginitalea sediminis, assembly GCF_002198115.1. Classification (GTDB taxonomy): domain Bacteria; phylum Bacteroidota; class Bacteroidia; order Flavobacteriales; family Flavobacteriaceae; genus Robiginitalea; species Robiginitalea sediminis. Next base: position 1,012,284 of record NZ_NGNR01000001.1, read on the forward strand.
TTGGAAAGCACCGCCGCCATGTATTCGGCCGGGTAGTGGGCCTTCAGGTAGGCTGTCTGGTAGGCGATGTAGGCGTAGCAGGTGGAGTGGCTCTTGTTGAAGGCGTAGGAGGCAAAGGCTTCCCAGTCCTTCCAGATTTTCTCCAGTACCTCCCTGGGATGGCCGTTGCCCTCTCCCCCGTCCAGGAACTTCGGTTTGAGTTTCTGCAGCAGGGCAAAGATCTTTTTCCCCATGGCCTTCCGCAGCACGTCGGCCTCGCCCTTGGTAAAACCGGCGAGTTTCTGTGAAAGCAGCATCACCTGCTCCTGGTATACGGTAATCCCGTAAGTCTCCTTGAGGTACTCTGCCATCTCCGGCAGGTCGTAGGTGATCTCCTCCCTCCCGTGCTTGCGGGCCACGAAACTGGGGATGTATTCCATGGGCCCTGGCCGGTAGAGGGCGTTCATGGCAATAAGGTCGTCGAAGACGGTGGGCTTGAGTTCCTTGAGGTATTTCTGCATTCCCGGGGATTCGTACTGGAAAATCCCCACGGTGTCGCCCCGCTGGAAGAGTTCGTAGGTGGCCACATCGTCCAGGGGGAATTCGTCCGGGACCAGTTCGATGCCCTGGCGTGCCTTGACGATTTTCACCGTATCCTTGATCAGGGTAAGGGTCTTCAGCCCCAGGAAGTCCATTTTCAGCAGGCCGGCGCTCTCCACCACGGAGTTGTCGAACTGGGTTACGTAAAGTTCGGAATCCTTGGCCGTGGCCACGGGCACGAAGTTGGTGATGTCGTCCGGGGTAATGATCACCCCGCAGGCGTGGATGCCGGTGTTGCGCAGGGAGCCCTCCAGCACCCGGGCCATGTTGACAGTCTGGGCCTCCAGGTCATCCCCTTCCGAGATATTCAGCAGCTGGTTGACCTTGTCCAGCTCGTCCGAGCGGAACTTCTTGCGCAGGGCATCCTCCGGCTGGCCGAAGATCTTGCCCAGTTTGGACATGTTCGGGATGAGTTTGGCAATCCGGTCGGCATCGCCCAGGGGCAGGTCCAGCACCCTGGCTGTATCGCGGATGGAGGACTTGGCCGCCATGGTGCCGTAGGTGATGATCTGGGCCACCTGGTTGGCCCCGTATTTCCCGATCACGTAATCCATGACCTTGGAGCGGCCCTCGTCGTCGAAGTCGATATCGATATCGGGCATGGATACCCGGTCCGGGTTGAGGAAACGCTCAAAAAGCAGGTCGTACTTCAGGGGGTCAATGTTGGTAATCCCCAGGCAGTAGGCCACCACCGACCCGGCGGCAGAACCCCGCCCCGGGCCCACGGAGACCCCCATATTACGGGCCTCCCGGATAAAGTCCTCCACAATGAGGAAATACCCCGGGTACCCGGAGTTCCGGATCGTATCCAGCTCAAACTCGATGCGCTCGCGGATTTCTTCGGTAATTTCCCCGTAGCGTTTTTCCGCTCCCTGGTAGGTGATGTGTTTCAGGTAGGCATTTTCCCCCCTTTTGCCCCCGTCCTGTTCGTCTTCGGCCACCCGGAAGTCTTCCGGGATTTCGAATTTGGGGAGGAGTACGTCCCGCGCCAGATCATAGGGTTCTATTTTTTCGATAATCCCTTCAATGGATTGGATGCTCTCCGGGAGGTCGCTGAAGAGTTCCTTCATCTCCTCGGGGGACTTGAAGTAGTATTCCTGGTTGGGCAGCCCGAACCGGTAGCCCCGCCCCCGCCCGATAGGGGTGGCCTGTTTTTCCCCTTCCTTCACACAGAGGAGGATGTCGTGGGCCTCGGCTTCCTGCTTTTCGCAGTAGTAGGTGTTGTTGGTGGCCACCAGGGGTACCCCGTGTTTCCGGGCCAGGGCCACCAGGGTCTGGTTGGCCCGGTCCTCGTCTTCCTGCCCGTGCCGCATGAGCTCCACATAGAGGTCGTCCCCGAAGCGCTCCTTCCACCAGAGCAGGGCTTCCTCGGCCTGTTTTTCCCCTTGGTTGAGCACCTTGGAGGGCACTTCCCCATAGAGGTTTCCGGTAAGTACAATGACATCCTTGCCATATTGTTCCACTACTTCCCGGTCTATGCGGGGGACATAATAGAAACCTTCGGTATAGGCAATAGAGGACATCTTGGCCAGGTTGTGGTAGCCCTGTTTGTTCTTTGCCAGCATTACAATCTGGTACCCGTAGTCCTTAACGGATTTGTTGTGCCGGTCCTCGCAGACAAAGAATTCGCAACCCAGAATGGGGATGAGGTCTTCCTTGCCCGCCGCCCGGTCTTCTTCGGTGAGGGAGGCATTATGCGTCCGCACCTCCCGGACAAAGTGGAAGGCGCCCATCATGTTGGCGTGGTCGGTAAGGGCAACGGCCGGCATATTGTGCCGGGCTGCCGCAGCTACCAGGTCTTTGATCCGGATGGTCGATTGCAGTACCGAGAACTGGCTGTGGTTGTGCAGGTGGGCAAAGGGCACCTCCGCCAGGGCCTTCTCGTTTTCCCTGAGTTCCTCCCGGCTCAGGTCCGGGGTGTCTTCCGCAGCCCGTGCCACGAGTTTCTGGGAGGCCTTCTTCAGGTTGAGGTGCTTGAGGCCTATAGGAGCGATGGGCCCCGGATTGGCGGCCTCGAATTCCTTGAAATATTCCGGATCTACCCCGAGTTGTGCAGCCGAATAATTGCGGGTGCGGAGCAGTTCCAGGAAACACCGGGTGGTGGCCTCCACGTCTGCCGTGGCATTGTGGGCCTCTTCAAACGGTTCCCCGAAAAGGTGCTGGTGGAGTTCGGTGAGGGTGGGGAGCTTGAATTTGCCGCCCCGTCCGCCCGGGATCTGGCAGAGCTCGGCCGTGTCTTCCGTACAGGTGTCCAGCACCGGCAGGTGTTCAACCGGGTTGGCCTTCCCGGCCCGGAGGAATTCCGCCCCCATGATATTGATGTCGAAGCCCACATTCTGGCCCACGAGGAAGCGGGTCTTGCCCATGGCGGCTTCGAAGGCCTCCAGGACTTCCCCCAGAGGTAGGCCGCGCTCCCGGGCCAATTCGGTGGAAATCCCGTGAATCTGTTCGGCGTCGTAAGGGATGTTGAACCCCTCGGGTTGCACCAGGGCGTCGTACTGCTCCAGCAGGGAGCCGTCGGCCGCGTGGAGTTGCCAGGCGATCTGCACACAGCGGGGCCAGTTGTCGGTATCGCTAACGGGCGCATCCCAGCGTTTGGGCAGTCCGGTGGTTTCCGTGTCGAAGATCAGGTACATGGGCTGAGGCGGCATTTGAAGGGATTAAAAATATGCAAATGCCCCCACGGATAAAAGCCGATTTTTTAGGAGTTATCAACGGGAGAAAAAAGGGCACTCTGGATTACCATACAAAGCAGGAAATCAGGTAGCCTGCACTTAGTTTCTAATCTGCAGGGCGGTTACTAAGCACTACTTCAGCAGCCAAGTGCTTGTATCTGTGCTTAAAACGTTTAATCTCCCCTTGAAATGGGTTTATCTGGGACCAAGCCTTGTTTTTAAGTACCCAGCTGTGATTGGCACTGTCCAGTACCATAAATCCTATTTCAGGTTCGAATGTATTAAAGATCAGCGTCTCATTTGCTTTGCTTAAGGACCATTCTATGCCAACAAAAAAACCTTTTTCAGGGAAACGGATATGCCTCTTGCCCAAAGATACTTCGGTCCATCTGTGACCTTTCCTGGCAATTCCTGTAAGCTCCTCATCGAGCATGGCCTTACCCGGTTTGCCCTGCCTATTGGCTTCGTAGAGCTGCACCCGGAAGTAAGCCGTTTCTTGTCGGGTTCTGGTAATAAACCGTATGGAGGCTATAAAGGGCGTTGTAGCATAAGTGTCCTTATGCGGAAAAAACCGGGCGAATTGCAGGGTGTAAGGTTGGGCGAATCCCGGAAGGAAATGGTCTACTTTACCACGCAGGACCCTTCCTGCTACTCGGTTTTTGTTTTTCCCTTTAATCTGGGATACAACTACCTCGCTTAAAAATATCGTATCTCGGTGAGGAAACGGTTTTTCTGCTATTTGGCTCCTGATCAATGCCGGATTCAGGACCAAGAATACAATTGCCCATTTAAAAATCATAACGGTATCTTTTGGAAAGATGGGTCCAACTGGATCTGTCGAGCGATTTCACCCTTTCAAGATTACTGCAAAAAGTACCATGTACAACAATTCAGCGTAAAAAACCCGGCTCAGGGCCGGGTTTTTCCAATGGTTTGTGTTTATGCGGGGCCTTATGAGGCCAGGGTTTCATACATCCGGGCCGTGTTCAGGGAAGCCTGGATACTGTCCCGCTGGCGCTCGAGCATTTTCTTCGTGCTCGGGGGCAGGGTCATGTCGGTATTTGTGAGGATCTCATTATAGTTTTCCAGGCTGGCTTTTTCGCCACGCTCCACTTCTTCCAGGATGCGTTCGGTTTGGTTGGTACTCAGGGCACCGCTGAGCTTCATCCAGCTGCGGTGCAGGTCGCCTTTCAGGCTCCCGTCCTTTTCGGGCAACTTCCCGAATTCCCGGATTTCGCTTTTGAGTTCGTGGCCAAAGGCATTGCGCTGTTTTACTTTATCCCTTAAAAAGGCTTTCACTTCCGGAGCATCCACTTTTTCGGATGCCACAGAAAAGCCTTTTTCGGCATCGATGGTTTTGGTTAAGAGGTCGTTGAGTTGGTTTGAAATTTTTTCAGAATACGTCATTTATCTTACGTCATTTTTTAGCGGTTATGCGGTTGCCGGCTTTCGACAACGCATCTATAGTATAAGAAATAAAATATTGAAAATCAAGTAATTAAGTCATTTTAGTATTGCTTTAACAGGTTGGGCGGCCAAATGGGAGGCCCACTTGGCTCATTTTTAAGCCCTTCAGGTGTGGCAGATCTTGAAAAGAACTGTATATTTGCACCCGCTTTCATCGTAAAGCCACGGCTGAACAACGGGCCTGACGTTGTACAAGAATTAATAACCGGGGTCGGGCACCCCAAAAATTTAATGTGATATGCCAGTTAGAATCAGACTTCAAAGACACGGTAAAAAAGGAAAACCCTTTTACTGGATTGTAGCCGCAGACGGTCGTGCCAAGCGCGATGGCCGCTTCCTCGAGAAACTCGGGATCTACAACCCCAATACCAACCCTGCCACTATCGAGCTCAACCTCGACCAGTCCGTAAAGTGGCTGGAAAACGGGGCGCAGCCTTCTGAGACCGCACGCCGCATCCTCTCCTACAAAGGAGCCCTGATGAAGCACCACCTCAACGGCGGTGTTCGCAAAGGCGCCTTCAGCGAGGAGGAAGCCGAGAAGAAATTCCAGGCCTGGCTGGAAGAGAAAGGCCAGAAAATCTCCGCTAAAGAGGAAGATATCGCCAAGGCTAAGGAAGAAGCCAAAGCCAAAGCCCTGGAGGCCGAGAAGGAGGTCAACGAGAGCCGTGTGAAAGCCGCTGCTGCCGAAGCGGAAGAAGCCGCTGCAGAAGCTGCTGCCGAGGAGGCCGAAGTACCTGCCGAAGCCGAAGCACCTGCCGAAGCCGAAGCCGCTGCCGAGCAACCGGAAGCTGCTGCCGAAGAGGCCGCCGAAGCTACCGAAGAAGCTGCCAGCAGCGAAGAAGAGTAAACCCAACGTACATGCGCAAGGAAGACTGTTTTTACCTCGGTAAGATTGTCTCCCGCCACGGATATAAAGGAGACCTGCTCGCCAAGTTAGATACAGACGAGCCGGAATCATACGAAAATCTGGAATCAGTGATGCTTGCCCTGGGCAACCACCTGGTTCCTTTTTTTGTGCGCCAGAGCCGCCTGCATAAATCGGCCCTGCTGCGCCTTTCCTTTGAGGATGTGGAGGGAGAAGCCGCCGCCACGGAGCTCATTGGGGCGGAACTCTACCTGCCACTGGACCAGCTGCCCCCCCTGGAAGGCAACCGGTTTTACTACCACGAGGTCATCGGCTTCCGCCTGCAGGACGAAACCCATGGCGACGCCGGGGAAATCCGTTCCATAAACGACCATGCCGCCCAGGCCCTGTTTGTGGCGGAAAAGGACGGGAAGGAAGTCCTGGTGCCCATAAGCGACGAACTCATCCTGAAGGTAGACCGAGAGGCCCGGGAGATCCACGTCCGCACCCCGGAAGGCCTTTTAGACCTCTATCTGGGGGAGGGTTAACAAGGCGTCCTCCTGAGACTTAGGGATTTGCATCTGTTTTGTATCTTTTGCGGGTTGGCTGTAAGGCCTTAAACCCTGAAAAGTTATGCGTCATTCATGTTTCATCGGGCTGCTGGCGATAGTCCTATTTCTTGGTTCCTGTTCGCAAACGAAGGATTATGTTCCTCCGGGTTTTGAATTGCACCCGGATTTCCAGATGGCACTCGCGGCCTCTGAACCTTTAGTGTTCGATCCCGTGGAGATGCATTTCGACCGGTATGGCGTGGCCTATGTCCTGGAGATGCCGGGGTACCCGCTTCGGGATGAGGAGAGCCGATTGGTGCGCCTCACGGATTCGGATGGCGATGGGGTTTTCGACCAAAGGGCGGTCTTTAGTGAAGGCCTGGGGGTGGCGTCCTCCTTTATGCCTTACCGCGATGGGTTCCTGGTGGCCAGCCCCCCGGAGCTCCTGTGGATTGCAGACCGCGATGCCGATGGGGTTTCCGACTACAGGGAAGTGATCCTGGAAGGCTTTAGCAACGAAAACCTCCAGCATAATTTCAATGGTCTCACCTACGGCCTGGACAACTGGATTTACATGGCCAACGGGGGGAATTCCGGCACCCCTTTCTTCCCCGGGCGACCGGAAACCCAGGTGCCCCTCAGGGGGGGCGACGTGCGTCTGCACGCCAGCCTGGATAGCCTGCAACGAGTTGGGGAATCCTCCGGGGGGTATAAATTGACCTTCGACCCGTGGGGTCACCTGTTTCAGACGCATAACCTCGAGCACAACCTGCACCTGGTATTTGAAGACCGTTACCTGGAGCGCGTCCCCGGAAAACCGGACCATGCCCTGGTGAATATTTCGGACCACGACCGGGACGGGCTCTCGCGTATTTACCCCATAGGTGAACAACAGACTAGGGTGAACCACCCGGAGCAATCCGGCTATTTTTCGGGTTCCTGTGGGATTACCTATTACGGTGGCGGCCGTTTCCCCGGCGAATTTAACCACGGCCTTTTTGTGGCCGATGTTGTCCTGAACCTGGTTCATTTCGACGCCCTTCGCGATTCGGCTTCCGCATTTGCTACCAGCCGCTATGGCCAGGGGACCGAGTTCCTGGCCAGTGCAGACCGTGCCTTCCGCCCCGTCAATTTCACCGTGGGCCCCGACGGGTCCCTGTATGTGCTGGATATGCACCGGGAAGTCATAGAGCACCCGGAGTGGATCCCGGATGAAATAGAAAAGGATCTGGATCTGAAAGCCGGGAGGGACCAGGGCCGAATTTATCGCATATGGCCCAGGGAATGGAATCCCGATCCTTCCTGGGAATTGCAATCTCCTGAGGGATTACTCGCTGCCCTAGCGCATCCGAACCAATGGGTGCGTACTACAGCCCAAAGGCTCCTGGTGACAGAAACAAATCCCCTGCCAACGGCTCAGCTGGAAGCCCTTTTGCTTAAATCGGAGAATCCCTTGGCCCGGTTGCATGCTATGTGGGTGTTGGAAGGAGTCGGGAAACTAACCGATGCCAGGCTTCTGGCCGCTCTAACGGATCCTGTGGCGGCGATCCGGGAGAATGCCCTGAAGGTTGCTGAGCCCCGTTTGGATTCCCGGGATGGACTCCTGCAAGCCGTACTGGTATGTATTTCGGATCAGAACCCCCGTGTCCGGTTGCAGGCGCTTTTGACCCTTCAGGGATTGGAATCCGGAATCGGCGAATCCCGTACAGAAGGCTTGCTCGATACCATTGGCGCGGTCCTGGACCGACCCGATACCGACCTCTGGATCCGCCGGGCTGCCACCGCGGCTTTGATGCCCGAAGCGGGAACCTTCCTAGGTAGCAACCTGGAAAAATGGGGGGGCTCGGACCCTTGGAAGCTAACCCTAAGGGACCTTGCCGAAGCATTTGGCAGGACGGCCCGCGAAGCTGAAGTTGCCCACCTGGTTGCGGTCCTGAAAGAGGAAGGGCATACCGGGGCTGCAGGGGAGATCCTCGATGCCGTTTCCCGCGGCTGGGCTTCCGCAGGCCGGCCGGATCCTGCCCTGGCAAGCCCGGAGCGCGGGCAGATGGCCCGGGACCTCAAAAGCCTTGAGCCTGGCATGTCGCGCCGTGATATGATGGCAACAGCACACTTCAGGGAGGTTATGGGGCTACCTCCTTCCGAGACGTTCCGGGAAATGCTGGCCCTTTCGCTCCAAAAGGCACAGGACGCCAGCTTATCCGCTGAGGAGCGCGTTGGCTGGCTGGAACTTGGCGCCCGGACACCCTTAGAGGTTCGGTTGCCGCTTCTGGGGGGCTTCCTGGATAGCAGGGTCCCCGTGGGCTTGCAGCGGGGCGCCTTGCAACAACTCTGGGATTCGCAGGACCCTCGCGTTCCCGAGTTGCTGCTGGCCACCTGGGAAAACCTGGGCCCGGAGGCCCGTAAACACGCTACGGATATCCTGCTCTACCGCCCGGCCTACCACCCGGACTTGCTTACGGCAATGGAATCCGGGAGGGTGCGTCTCGGGGAATTCAACCTGGACCTGGAGCGACGGCGTGTGTTGTTGTTTTCGGACGATGAGGAAATTAAAAATCGGGCAGAAAGCCTCTTTTCCGATGCCGGGGTGGTACAGCGTGCCCAGGTGGTAAAGGCCTACCGCCCGGCCCTGGAACTGCCCGGGGACGCGAAGGCTGGCAGCGGCCTGTACCAGGCCCGTTGTGCGTCCTGCCATAAGATAGGTGCCGTAGGCGTTTCGGTGGGCCCTGCCCTGACCGAAATAGGGCGGAAAAGCCGGGAAACCCTGCTTCACGATATCCTGGACCCGAACGCGGCTGCAGATGTGGCCTATTTAGCTCACACGGTCGTCGATGCCTCCGGGGCCCTGCACACAGGGGTAGTACTACGGGAAACCGACGCCTCGATCACCCTTCAGCTCATGGGAGGGGAGGAACGGGAATTTCCCAAAAACAGCATCCAAAAGTTCAGCAGTTCCGGGCTTTCCCTCATGCCGGAAGGGCTGGAACAGGGGCTTAACCCCCAGGACATGGCCCATTTGCTGGCCTACCTGCAAGCCCCTAAGGAATAAATCAACCCAGGGCCTCCCTGCAAAAATCCAGACATTTCCGCACCTCGGCCACCGCATTGGAGCCCTCGGGGATCTGGTATTCCAGCTCTATTGTGGCCGGGAATTCATAGCGGTTGTCACGCATGAGTCTCAGGGCATCCCCCATGGGGGTATCCCCTGTGCCCCAGGCCACATTCCCCTTGCCGTTGGCCGGGGTCTGCCGGTCCTTCATGTGCATACTTTTAATCCGGTAATATTTGTCCCGGATGATGTCCAAGGGTTTGCTGTTCCCCGCCGCTACGTAATGGCCGAGGTCCAGGTTGAGGGCATTGAAAGTAGACTGTTTCAAAGCGGTGTCCCAGAAGGTGGGGGTTTGCTGTTCGTGCCCGTGGTATCCGATAAAAATACCGTGGTTGGCACCCATCCAGCCCAGTTTTTCCGTGTGGGCGTCATCGTCCGGGTGCTCCAGGGTCACATGGGTGGCCCCTAAAGCCTTGGCTGCCCGGATGCCCCAGTCGATTTCCACATTGGAGTTGTCCTGGCCAAAGGCCCTGGGTTTAAAAGCGTAGATGGAAACCCCGGCATCGGCATACATCCTGCGGAGTTTCTCAAAGGGCTCCATAGAGGTTTTGCCCCTCCAGGCGGCCACCTGTTTGTTGTAGTCCTCGGCCTGGGCCCGCAAATCCGCCAGCTCTTTGGCCTGGTCTGCGGTAAGGGCCCCGTCCCGCTTGGCACGCATCAGCCCGAAGAGGGTGCGGCGGTCTACCGGGTTTGCCGGCTTGCCCGCAAAGGATTCCGCGGGGTCGCCCATCAGTTCGATGGCATTGATGCCGCAGTCCTTCACGTATTGCAGGGTGGCCTCCGCACTTTGGTCTTCCATGCTGCGGAAGGAATAGGTGATGACCCCAATTTGTACCCCGTTTATAAGGGAATAGGCCCTGCGTGGGTATTTCAGGATGGCAGGGCCGGCAAAGAGGCCGGAGGGTTTCAGGGCCAGGCCTGTGGCCGCCAGGGCAGCCGTCCCGAGGAATTTCCGCCTCCCGGGGCGTTGGTGTTTGGTACTCATGGGTTCTTGGTATTAGGGTTGTTCGATAAGGGTGTTTCCCCGGGTTGCCCGTAAAGCTTCAGTTGACGGATAGACCAGGGGATACCGGCCATATCGGCCGGTATTTCTTCCAGGGTCAGGCGCAGGAACCGGACCGTTTCAGGGGAGAATTTAAAGCCCACCTGCTGAGTTTGCGGGTAGGTTTCAAGCAGGGGTTCCCATCGGGTTCCGTCTGCGGAACCGGAAACCACAAGGCCTCTGGGATAGGCCGGGGGTTTCTCGGAAGCCTGCCAGGGCAGGCCATTGGCAGGGGCGTTGAAGTGGACCTCGGAAATGGAAACCGGCTGGCCGAAACCTACCTGGAACCACATCCCGTTTTCCTGATCCTTGCCGGTAGTCCAGCCTTCGTGCGAAAAGGCAGCCCTGGGGTTGGCGGAGCCACCGATGATAACCGGACCGGAGTGACTGGCCGTAACCTCCCAGGAGTCCTGGGGTTCCAGGATGCGGGGAACGGATGTGGTCAGGCCTTCGAACGAATACGGTCCGGACTGTCCGCTGGTTTCGGCACGGATTTCGGCCACATCGGCTTCGGGTACCATGCTGGCACCATTGCCCAGGCCCATGCGGATGTAAGAGGCGATATCGGCAATCCATTGGTCGGTCTGCCCGGCATTGCCCACCATGATGCCCCCGGCGTAATTCTGGCCCTGCAGCGGGCCTTCCATGCCGTGTAAAATGGTTTTGACCGTGTAGTCCGGGTGCCCCTGGATCCGTAGGGAAGCGGCCAGTACCGGCGCCATATAGGTCCCGTTCCCCGCCGGCTGGCCATTGCCCCCGGGGCCGTGACACTGCACGCAAAGCTCGTTGTAGATCGCCTTTCCACGCATCAGGGATTCCTTTTCGGCATCGGTAAGGGGGAACGGATAGGAGTCCTCCCTTTGGTTTTTGACCCCTTCCAGCATCTGGGACCCTACCAATTGTATCCCCCGTTCGCTGCGTTGCCCCAGGGTTTCGGCCACCGCCTCCTGCCAGCCCGGGGCTTCCATCCAGCCCAGGCTCAGAAGGGCCTGCATGGCCACCTCGCCGTTGGGGTCTTCCAGGGCCTTGAGGTAGGGTTCCATAAGCGGGTTCTGGCCTTTTGGATACAGTCGCTCTCCTGCCCTGAGGGCCTGGATACGCATGCGGGGGCTCGGGTCTGATGCCAGGGTCCGCACGGCCTCGGGGGTCAAACGACCCAATCCTTCCAGGCACCACAAGGCGTGGATGCGCGCCTGCAGGGTAGCTCCCCCAAAGGCGATTTTTTCCAGGTCAGGCGCCAGGGAGGCCTCCCCGGAGAGGACAATAAGCTGCTGGGCCTTGTCGCGCCACCAGCCGTTCGGGTGCCCCAGGTAGGCCAGAAGCTCAGCCGGGGATTGGTCCAGCATTCTGGGTTTGGTCTGGTCCCGTGGGAAATCCTGGTGGGACAGGCGCCAGATCCGGCCCAGCCCAATGACCTTATCCAGTTGGTACTGTTCTATTTTGGTGCGGAGGTAGGTCCCCTTCTGGGCCCATTCCCCTTCCTGTATAATCCCGTGGTACATATCCGTTACGTACAGGGTGCCATCCGGGGCCGTGGTCAGGTCTACCGGCCGGAAAAGCGGGTCTGCAGACCGCAGGAATTCCGATTGGGCTTCCTGGTAGGGGTTGTGCAGGCGGGTGAGGCCTTCGCTCATCTCCGGGTTGGCCTGCCGGACAATGCGTGCCACGGGTTCGCCGTAGAAGAGTTTCCCGTAGAGTTCCTTCGGGAGGCGGTCTCCCCTGAAAATATCATTGCCGGCCGAGCCGGTTACCCGGTTGAGTGCCCCCCCGGGCTGACGGACCTCGTCCATCCCCCCTTGAACATCGGCAATACCTATGGGTGCCCCCCAGGGGACTTCAAAACCATCTGCAAACTGGTCTTCCACCTCAAAATTCCCATAGTGTATGGGGAATTGGAAATAGGAGGGGAGCCCGCTGGCCCCGCCCAGGAACCACAGCTTACCGTCGTCGTCGTGGGTAATCCCCCACTGGGCCCGGTTGTAGCCGGTGGGTTCGCGGATAACCCCTGCGGGGGTTTCCCGTACCCGGAAGGCATTGACCGTGCTGTAGAGCCAGTTGTCCATCCCGTAATAGAGGAAAGCCTGCTGGTGTTCCACATTCCCGAAGCGCCCGAAGCGCGTGGTAAACAGTTCTTTTTTATCGGCCCGCCCATCACCATCTGTATCCGTATACCGGTATACATTGTCTTGGTTGGTTTCCATAGCCAAAATGCAGTCCTTGCCATAGGGGAGTACAAACCTGGGGAAGACCAGGCTGTCCAGGAAGACGCCCCCGGTTTCATAGGTGCCGTCCCCGTCGGTATCTTCCCAGCGGGAAATCCGGCTGACCGGGTCCAGGGTACCGTCGGAATCGGCTGTGAGCATATAGGTGCGCAGCTCCAGGACATACATGCGCCCGTTGCCGTCGAAGGCAATGGCTCCCGGCTGCTCTATTTGGGGTTCCGTCAGGACGGGTTCTATCCGGTAACCTTCCTGCAACAAGAACTTGCTGGCCGAGGCCTCCGGGTATAGAGGGGCAACCGGGGCTTTGGGCTCCAGGTCTATGCCCGCCCAGTTCTCGTGTTCCGGGTCTGCACCTTCGGGCAGTGCCGGGATCGGCAGGGAATCCGAAAAACTGCCGATTACGCGGTCTACCGGGTGGGGCTGGGGGTCCCGGCAGGCTGCTGCCAGCAGGAAAACGGCCAGGATCCGGCCTGTTACCTTCAAAGTTGGGAACATAGGGTGGTCTTTTGCAGGTTATTTCCCGGAAGGGGAGGAATACCCTGAAGACAGAAATTTAATTACTTTACACACATCTATCAAGCTTTTAACAGTATTTGCCTTATGCACAGGAGTATGGTCTGGCTCTTTCTGCCCCTTGTTTTGTCTTTGAAGGCGTGCCATTCCGTAGTGGAAGCGCCCCCGCAGGACCCGCAGCGCCCCAATATCGTACTCATCTTTACCGATGACCAGGGCTACGGGGACGTTGGGGTTTTCGGCGCCGCGGATATCCCCACCCCAAACCTCGATGGGTTGGCGGCAGAAGGGTTGCTCCTGACCCAGTTTTACGCGTCCCAGCCCGTTTGTTCCGCATCCCGGGCCTCCCTGCTTACCGGGTGTTATGCCAACCGGATTGGGATTCACAATGCCCTGATGCCCGATAGCCCGGTGGGGTTAAACCCCCGGGAGGAAACCCTGGCCGAGGTCCTGAAGGCCCGTGGTTACCGCACCGGGATATTCGGGAAGTGGCACCTGGGTGACCACCCGGCATTCATGCCCACCCAACAGGGCTTCGACACCTTTTTCGGGATACCCTACTCCAACGATATGTGGCCGCTCCACCCGCAGCAGGGGCCGGTATTCGATTTTGACCCCCTCCCGTTATACGAGCAGCAGACCGTAATCGACACCCTGGAGGACCAAACGTTCCTGACCCGGGAAATTACCCGCCGCAGCGTGGCGTTTATTGAGGAAAACAAAGAAACCCCCTTCTTCCTCTATGTCCCCCACCCGCAGCCTCATGTCCCTCTTTTTGTCTCCGACAGGTTCCGGGGGAAATCCGGGCGCGGCCTCTATGGTGATGTCATCATGGAACTGGACTGGTCCGTGGGGGAAATCCTCGGGGCCCTGAAAAAGCACGGGTTGGAAGACAATACCTGGGTCATCTTTACGTCAGATAACGGCCCGTGGCTTTCCTACGGGAACCATGCAGGTAGTGCCGGCCCCCTGCGGGAGGGTAAGGGCACAGCCTGGGAGGGCGGGGTACGGGAACCCACTATTATGCGCTACCCGGGGAAACTCCCGGCGGGGGAGGTGCGGGATACCCCCTTTATGGCCATTGACCTGCTCCCTACCATAGCAGGGCAGGCGGGCGCCCCCCTACCGGAGCAGCCCATAGACGGGAAGGATATCTGGCCGGTGCTTACCGGAAGGGAGCAGGCCTCCCCACATGAAGCCTATTTCTACTATTACCGGGTCAATGAACTCCACGCCGTCCGCAGCGGCCCCTGGAAATTGTACTTTCCACACCGCTATCGGTCCATGGAAGGACAGCCCCCAGGGAGTGATGGCCTCCCCGGGGAGTATGTTTATTTCGAACTACAAGCCCCGGAGCTGTACAATTTGCAGGAAGACCCCTCCGAAACCCGGGAGGTCTCCGGTTTACATCCGGATGTGATGGACCGGCTCACGCGGCTTGCAGACAGCGCAAGGCTCAGGTTTGGGGATGCTCTTACCGGGGTGGAAGGAACGCAGACCCGACCCCCGGGCCGGGTAGAGGAAAGCCAGTGATATGTCCGTTTTTCGGTTTAAAACGTTTGCCGTTGCCCAGGATGGGGCAGCCATGAAGGTGGGGACCGACGGGGTCCTTCTGGGGGCGTGGGCGCCCCTTGACGGGAACCCTCAGGCCATCCTGGACGTGGGTGCCGGGACGGGACTCCTCGCCCTTATGCTGGCCCAACGGTCTGCAGCCGATACCATCGATGCTGTGGAAATCGATGCCGAAGCCCATGCCACCTGCGTGCAGAATTTTGAGGCCTCTCCCTGGGCAGACCGCCTGTTTTGTTACCATGCCAGCCTGGCGGAGTTCGCTGCCGAATTCGGCCCGGAGTACGACCTGGTCATTTCCAACCCCCCATTTCATGCCGAGACGGTAAGCAGCGGGAAACCGGCCCGGGACCAGGCCCGCCAGCAACACGCCCTCCCGTTTCCCGAGCTTCTGGAAAGTGTCGCTGCCCTGCTGCGTCCCTCCGGACAGTTTTCCCTTATCCTGCCCTACAAGGAGGAAGGGCCCTTTTTGTCGCTTGCTGCCAGGTATGGGTTTTACCCGCAAGACGTTTTACGGGTGTGCGGGAGGTCCGGTGCCCCTCCTAAACGCAGCCTGCTGCACCTGTTGCGCCACCCCGTGGAAACCCGTGTCCGGAACCTGTGCATCCACGACGCCGGCGGGGCGTATTCCGAAGCCTACCGGCATCTTACCCGGGATTTTTATCTGTAGGTGGGGGTTCCTTTTTCCGGGTGGCCATATAGGCATAGACCGGGACCCCCGAAAGCAAAAGGACCATGCCCCAAAGGACGGCGTTTTGCCCTGCCCCGTAAACCGCCCAGGCCGAGAATGCCAGGGCAAGCCACCCCAGGACCCATACCCCTGCTTTCTGACGGGATTTCCCCGACTGGCCCGAGAGGCGAAGATAGGCTGCAGCGCTGAAGAGATAGGGGACCAGGGTGCAGAGGGTAGAGAGCAGGATCATAAAGCTGAACTGTTCCACCAGGCTTTCCGAGAGGTGCATCAGCACCAGGAGGGAACTCAGGACACTGCCTGCAACAAGCCCGAAAACCGGGACTTCGTGTTTGTTTTCCCTGCTGAAAACAGCCGGGAAAAGCCCGTCCCGGGCTGTAGCGCGGCCGACCTGGCTTTGGATCAGGATCCAGCCGTTGAGCGCCCCGAAGGCGGCAACAGCCATCCCGCCGGCAACCAGGCCCCCGCCCCAGGGCCCTGCCAGGAGCCGCATGGCATCGGCAAAGGGGGCGGGGGATGTGGCGAGTTCGGCCAGGGGGATCATCCCCATAACCGCCAGGGTACTCAGGACATAGACCACGGTGGCAACCAGGGTCCCCAGCAGGGTGGCTCTCGGGATGGTTTTATTCGGGTTCCGGACCTTGTCTGCAGGAACCGTGGCGCTTTCCAGCCCCAGGAAGGCATATAGAGTAAGGGCTCCGGAGGCGGCAATAGCCCCGAGGCCGGTACGGCCGCTGGTATTAAAGGGCAGCAAGTGCTGGGGGTCGAACATCAGGAGCCCGCCGAAGATTACCGCTGCCATCGGGAGGAGTTTCAACAGGGTGGTGACCACCTGCATACGGCCGGAACGGGTAATGCCCAGGGCATTGACCCAGGTGAGCAGCCATAAAGCCGCAAGGCCGGTGCCCACACCTGCCAGGGGGTGGGTTTCCAATGCGGGGAACAGGACTCCCATGGCGCCGATGAAGGCCACCGTTATGGCGCCGTTGGCAATCCAGATTGAATTCCAGTAGCCCCATGCCACCAGGAACCCGGCAAACGGCCCGAACCCGGCACGCGCATAGGCATAGGGCCCGCCGATACTTCCCCGGACAATGGTGCTGAGCCTGCCCAGCACGCGTGCCAGGATCAGGGCCCCAACGGCAGATACCCCCCAGCCCACAAGGCCAATCCCTCCCAGGCCGGCCAGGGCGGCGGGGAGCAGAAAAACCCCGGCCCCGATCATGTTGCCCACCACCAGGGAGGTGGTCATCCATATGCCAAGCTTGTTTTCTTTACCGGTATCCATGGCCTGGGGTTAGGGGGAAATCCATACATTTAGGGGTATTGAACTGGCGCAGATGGCAACATCATTTTTTATAGACCCGGACATCCGGAAGGCTTCTACCCTGCCTGCTTCCTTTTACAGGGACCCTGAGGTATTCGAGGCCCTTAAAGAAAAGGTTTTTTACAAATCCTGGCAATGTATTGGCGATACCGGGCTCCTGGGGGATGAGGATACCGCCTGCCCGCTGGTCCTGTTGGAAGGGTTCCTGGAAGAACCCCTGCTGCTGACGCGGGCCGCTTCGGGAGAAATGCATTGCCTCAGTAATGTATGCACCCACCGGGGCAACCTGGTGGTGGGGCAGAAGGGCCGGTACCGGAAACTGGTATGCGGGTATCACGGGAGGCGGTTTGCCCTGGATGGGCGCTTTGAATTCATGCCCGAATTTGCAGAGACGGAAGGCTTCCCGTCTGAGTGCGACCATCTGCCTGTGCTGCCCTTGAAGCAGTGGGGGCCCTTTTTGTTCGCCGGGTTGGAGCCGGGCTATGACCTCGACCCGGTGCTTGCCGCCATGGAGGAGCGAGTGGGCTTTATGCCGCTTTCCGCGTTGGTGGAGGATCCGTCCCGGAAGAAGGAATTTAAAGTGAAGGCCCACTGGGCGCTGTACTGCGATAATTTCCTGGAGGGGTTCCACATCCCCTTTGTCCACGAGGCCCTCAATGAGGTGCTGGATTACGGGGATTACCAGACCCTGCTTTTCGAACATTGCAACCTGCAGATCGGATATGCAGACGGGGAGCAGGAGGTTTTTGACCTTCCGCCTGGGCACCCGGATTACGGCCGGGATGTGGCGGCGTATTACTACTGGGTCTTTCCAAACGCCATGTTTAACTTCTACCCCTGGGGCGTTTCCGTCAATTGGGTGGAGCCTGTGGATAAGGGGCTTACCCGGGTGGTTTTCAGAAGCTATGTCTGGGATGCCGACAAGCTGGATAAAGGTGCCGGCTCCGGGCTGGAACAGGTCGAACTGGAGGATGAAGAGGTGGTGGAAGGGGTGCACAAGGGGATTCGTTCCCGGTATTATAAGGCCGGTCGGTTTTCGCCCACCCGGGAGATGGGTGTCCACCATTTCCACCGCCTGCTTGCCGATTTCCTGGGCCGGTAAAAGGGGTGTATTTTTGTACTGTCAGACACGCGTTAAATTTGTAACAATACATAGGCCGTTTGTTGGTTTTATCTACCTTTGGGCCTGTTAAATGTCCTTTGCATGAAACCCGATCTTTTTGAAGCCCCCGACTATTACCTTCTGGATGATTTGTTTACAGAGGAGCACAAGTTGGTCCGCGACGCAGCCCGCAGCTGGGTCAAGCGTTCGGTATCCCCCATCATTGAAGACTACGCCCAGAGAGCGGAGTTCCCGACCGAAATCATCGCCGGGTTAGCCGAAATCGGAGCCTTTGGGCCGTATATCCCTATGGAATACGGGGGGGCTGGCCTGGACCAGATTTCCTATGGGCTGATCATGCAGGAAATAGAACGCGGAGACAGTGGGGTCCGCTCCACGGCTTCCGTGCAATCTTCCCTGGTGATGTATCCCATCTTTGCCTATGGCACGGAGGAGCAGAAGCAGAAGTACCTCCCCAAGCTGGCCACAGGGGAACTCATGGGTTGTTTCGGGCTTACCGAACCGGACCACGGTTCCAACCCCGGGGGGATGGTCACCAACTTTAAGGATAAGGGCGACCACTTCCTGCTCAATGGGGCCAAGCTGTGGATCTCCAACGCCCCCTTTGCGGATATCGCCGTAGTGTGGGCCAAGAATGAAGAAGGGCGCATCCACGGGCTCATCGTGGAGCGTGGAATGGAAGGGTTTACCACCCCGGAAACCCACAATAAATGGTCGTTGCGGGCTTCTGCCACCGGCGAGCTGATCTTCGATAACGTCCGGGTGCCGAAAGAGAACCTGCTTCCCGGTAAGAGCGGGTTGGGCGCCCCCCTGGGCTGCCTGGATTCGGCCCGGTACGGGATTGCCTGGGGAGCCATTGGGGCTGCCATGGACTGCTACGATACCGCCCTGCGCTATGCCAAGGAGCGGGTGCAGTTCGACAAACCAATTGCCGCCACCCAGCTGCAGCAGAAGAAGCTTGCCGAGATGGTTACCGAAATTACCAAGGCTCAGTTACTGGCCTACCGCCTGGGCCAGCTCAAGAACGAGGGGCGCGCCACCACGGCCCAGATTTCCATGGCCAAGCGCAACAATGTGGAGATGGCCCTGAAAATTGCCCGGGAGGCCCGGCAGGTACTCGGCGGGATGGGCATCACGGGCGAATACCCCATCATGCGGCATATGATGAACCTCGAGTCGGTGGTAACCTACGAGGGTACTCACGACATCCATTTGCTTATTACGGGAATGGATATTACCGGAATAAGCGCCTTTAAGTAGGCCTTACCGGACTTGGGTCAGGTTTCGGAGTTCCTTTATCCGGGCCTTGCTGGCTTCGGCCAGTGACAGGAGGTTCCTGGCCCTGACCAGGTTTTGTTCCCGGTAGGTGATCTGGTAGTAAACGTCTCCGGCGAGAAAATCCGCAAGGGCACGAATCCCGTGCAGGAGCGGCATCAGGACCAACCCCCAGTGCAGCCAAAGCTGTTCCGACGGGGTAATTTCCACCCCACTTTCCATAAAGCCCCGTGTAAAAGCCGCATAGGCCTCGAGGTCGGGCACAATAGGATCCTCGCCCCTGTAATCTTCAGGGTATACCGTTACCACGCTCCTCACCGCATCGCCGAAATCCCAGAGCAATACCCCGGGCATGAGGGTGTCCAGGTCTATCAGGCACAGGGCTTCCGGGCGGTCTTCCCGGAAGAGGATGTTCTTCATGACCGGGTCGTTGTGGCAAATGCGCAGGGGAAAGTCCTTCAGCGGGATGTCCCGGCATGCCTGGGTCAGGGAGGTGGCCAGCTCCAGCCAGGCGCTGGCCTCCCGCTTCCGGTCCGGAGCAGCCTGTCCTTCAGCTTCAACCAATTCCCGGAACCTTTTCTCAAGGTCGTGGAAGCCCGGCAGGGGCGTACTCAGGTGCTCCACCGGTACATCGCGAAGCAACAGGTGGAATTGCCCCAGGATGCGCCCGGCTTCCCGGGCAATGGCCGGATCGGAGCTGTTGGGGTATGTCCGGGTCCCGGGGATATAACTAAACACCCTCCAGAATCCCAATTCAGGATCGGACACCCAGGAGTTGCCACCGGAGGTTTGCATCAGTTCCACCGTCGCATAACCCGGCCCTTTAAGGTGGGGCAGTACCACCTTCATATTGTCCATCATGGCTTCCGGTTGCGGAAATACCTCAGAATTCAGCCGTTGCAGGATGTAGGCCGGCTGCCCGTCTTCCCATACCTTGAAGGTCTGGTTGATGAGCCCACCCTCGAGGGGTTCCACCTGCCCGGGGCGGATCCCGTAGCGGTGCAGGACGGAGGTGAGGGCGGTATCCATTCGGATCGCTGTTTACCAGAGGGGAGAGGGGTACTTGCCGCCCTGGGTGAGGGACTTCAGGGTAGAGACCGCAAGGTCCTTGTCTGCCGCATAGGTGACCCCGAACCAGTCGCTTCCGGAAGGGATGACTTCTACTTCTGCCATCCCCTGCCGCAGCATATCCTGGATTACGAATGGGAGGTAGATTTCCCCTTTGGTGGGGTCAGCTGCATGTTGCAGGAAGGCCCTGAAATCGGATTCGATTTTAGGGAAGATACTGGGCTGGCAAACCCAGAAATTCATGCTCACCAGTTCCTTGCCGGTAAATTCCAGGCCGCTGTCTGCGTCGTGCACCCGGTTGCCTTCCCGGATGATTTCGGTGCGCTCATCCACAGACTGCAATCGGTTGCCATCCTGGCTGCAAACCCCGCGCGAAACCGAACCGTGGGGAGACAGGGTGTCTTCCAGGGTATAGGCCACCAGTCCAAAGGAGGCGCCGGAAGACGCGCCCGAAATAAAGGAAGCGGCACGGGCATAGGCCGGTTGTCCGTAATAATCGTCTGCATTGATCACGGCAAAAGGGTTGGTAATGACGTTGCGGGCCGTCCAGACGGCATGGGCGGTGCCCCAGGGCTTGGGGCGTTCCCCTGCAAACTGGGTACCCGCAGGCAGGTCGGTGAGTTCCTGGGCCAGGACATCGAGGCTCACATGGCCCGGTAGGCGGGAACCGAGGTATTCCTGGAGGAATCCTACGTTATCTTTTTGGGTGATGACTACAATATGGTTGAACCCGTTGGCGATGGCGTCGTAAATGCTGAATTCCATGAGGAACTCGCCATTGGGGCCCAGGTCGTCGAATTGTTTGAGTTTTCCGTAACGGCTGCCGCGTCCGGCGGCCATAAGCAGTAGGGTCATACCAGGTATCCTTTTGGTGCCCAAAAATAAGGTTTTGAATGGGAACTCCCCCCCGGATGCCCATTATTTCATACCTTCCAGTACACAAAACCAAACCCAGTTTTTATGGAAACCCGCCGATCCTTCCTGCGTAAATCTGCCCTTGCGGCAACCGCTGTTGGCGTCTACCCGCTTTCCGAATCTGCACTGGCCGGGGCACCTTCCGGGGAACTCCGTGTTGGGCTTATAGGGGTAGGCCTTCGTGGGACCAACCACCTGCGCAACCTTTTGCTGCGAGACGATGTCCGCGTCACGGCTCTCTGCGATACGGACCCCGCCCGCCTGGAGCTGGCAGCCCAGGCCATCTTGGAGGCCGGGAAACCCAAGGCGGCGGTCTTTGGGGAGCACGAGCATTCTTACCGGGATCTCCTGGCGCTTGAATCTGTAGATGCGGTCATTATTTCCACCCCCTGGCTCTGGCATACGCCTATGGCCGTAGACGCCATGAAGGCGGGGAAGTACACGGGCCTGGAAGTGTCTGCCGCCACCACCCTGGCCGAGTGCTGGGATCTGGTGGATACCCACGAGGCCACCGGAACCCACCTGATGCTGCTGGAAAACGTGAATTACCGCCGCGACATCATGGCCGTATTGCGGATGGTCCGGGAAGGGGTGTTCGGGGAATTGGTCCATTTTCGCTGCGGGTACCAGCACGACCTGAGGGAAGTGAAGTTCAACAACGGGAAACAGCCTTATGGGGGTGGGGTGGAATTTGGAGAAAAGGCGATTTCCGAAGCCCGCTGGCGTACCTTCCATTCCCTGAAACGCAATGCCGATGTTTACCCCACCCACGGCCTGGGTCCTGTGGCGGCCATGGCCAACATCAACCGGGGCAACCGCATGGTAAGCCTGACTTCCTCGGCCACCAAAGGAATAGGACTGCATAACCATATTGTGGCCCAGGGAGGCGAAGACCACCCCAACGCATCCCTGAAATTCATGCAGGGGGACGTCATCACCACCACAATAGGGACCGCCCAGGGGGAAACCATCATTGTGACCCATGACTGTAACCTGCCCAGGCCGTATTCCCTGGGGTTCCGGGTACAGGGGGCCCGGGGGCTCTGGGAAGTAGACGGCAGCCGGATATATATTGAAGGCCGCTCCGAGCCGCACCGGTGGGACGAGGCAGCCCCCTGGCTGGAGCAGTACGACCACCCCCTGTGGCAGAAATACGGGGAGTACGCCACCGGCGCCGGCCACGGGGGGATGGACTTTTTTGTCCTCCACGCCTTTGTGGAGTCTGCCAAGGCCGGGATCACCCCGCCCATAGACGCCTACGACGCGGCGGCCTGGAGCGCGATCACCCCCCTCTCTGAACGCTCCATAGCCGAGGGAGGGGCACCCCAGTATGTCCCCGATTTCACAAGGGGCCGCTGGATTCGCCGCTCGCCCTATAACTGGATCAAAGACACCTTTTAGCGCCCGGCTGATTTTTATCATATTTTCCACACAGTGGCCTTGGTAGATTTGTATCAAACAGCAACATCATGTGTGGATTGGTACAAAAATACAATGTCCCGGGGCCGCGGTATACCAGCTACCCTACCGTGCCGTATTGGGACCCCGAGGGCTTCTCGGGCCGGAAATGGAAGGAGTCCGTTACGCGTACCTTTAACGAGACCAACGACTCCCAGGGGATATCCCTTTACATCCATTTACCTTTTTGCGAAAGCATGTGCACCTTTTGCGGGTGCCATAAGCGCATCACCCGCCAGCACAGCGTGGAAGTCCCCTACATCCAGGCCCTTCTGAAGGAATGGAAACTCTACCGCGAACTTTTTGGCAAACGCCCCGTTATTCGGGAATTGCATTTGGGCGGCGGTACCCCTACCTTCTTCTCCCCGGAAAACCTGCAAATGCTCATCCGGGGGCTCTTCCGTGAAGCCGACAGGGCTGCCGATTGGGAATTCAGTTTTGAGGGCCACCCGGGCAATACCACCCGGGAACACCTGCAGGCCCTGTACGACGAGGGCTTCCGCCGGGTATCCTTCGGGGTGCAGGACTACAACCCGTCGGTGCAGCGCGCGATCAACCGCATCCAGACCTACGACCAGGTAGCCGATATTACCCGGATCTCCAGAGAGATTGGCTATACCTCAGTGGGGCACGATATCATCTACGGCTTGCCGTTGCAAACCACGGCCCACATGGCCGAGACCATCCGCAAAACAGCGGAGATCCGGCCAGACCGCATCGCCCTCTACAGCTATGCGCATGTGCCCTGGCTCAAAGGCAATGGCCAGCGCGGGTTCCGCAAGTCGGACCTCCCGGCGCCCAAAGAGAAGTTGCGGCAATACCAGCTGGGCAAAAAGGCCTTGCAGGATGCCGGGTACTCCGAGATCGGGATGGACCATTTCGCCCTCCCGTCAGACGGTCTGTACCGGTCTATGAAAGCCGGGCAGCTGCACCGGAACTTTATGGGCTATACCGTCAGCAATACCCGCCTGATGATTGGCCTTGGCGTATCGAGCATTGGCGACAGCTGGTATGGTTTTGCCCAGAATGTAAAAAGTATTGAAGAATACGAGCATTTGGTCTCCAACGGCATTTTACCGCTCATGCGGGGCCATGCCCTAACCGCAGAGGACGAGCAGGTGCGCCGGCACGTGCTGGACCTGATGTGTCGCTTCGAAACCAAGTGGGATAAAGGACTCCCCGAGGAGACACGCCGGGAAATTGAAGACCGGCTGCGGGAACCCGAAGCGGACGGCCTGGTGGTCCTGGGCCCGGATCGGTTGTCCGTAACAGAAGACGGCCGGATGTTTATCCGGAATATCTGTATGGCCTTTGACTTGCGTTTACACACGAAAGCTCCGGAAACGAGGTTATTCTCTATGACGGTTTAACCCCAAAAATGAAAGCCATGAAAACGATTATCGTACCTGTTGATTTTTCCCACCAATCCGAATATGCGCTGAAGACTGCAGCGTCCCTGGCCCGCAAGCACAAGGCAGAGATCATTGTCTTGCACATGCTGGAACTGAATTATGCCATGATCACCTCTTCGGAGGCCTACCATCCGGAACAAACGGTTTTCCTGCTGAAAGCCGCGGAAAAACGTCTGTCCGAATTCCTGGACCAGTCCTATCTGAAGGGTATTAAAATCACACCGGTAATTAAACATTACAAGGTGTTTTCCGAAGTGAACGACGTTGCCGAGAACCACAATGCGGATCTTATTGTAATGGGGTCCCACGGCACCGACGGCCTGCAGGAGATCTTCTTCGGCTCCAATGCCGAGAAGGTGGTGCGCCATTCGGATATCCCGGTACTGGTGGTCAAGAAGGACCGGCCGGACTTTAAGATCGAGACCTTTGCCTTCGCCTGCGATTTCCGGGAAGACTGCCAGGAGGCCTTCCGCAAGGCCAAGTCCTTTGCCGATAAACTCGGCGCGGAATTCCGGGCGGTGTATATCAATACCCCGGGCGACCACTTTTTGAGCACTTCCGACATCAACCAGCAAATTGCCGACTTTTTAAAAGGCGCCAAGGTGGGTATGGAGGTAGACCATTACAGCGATTACAGCGTGGAACGCGGCGTACTGAACTATTCCGAAAGCATAGGGGCCGACCTGATCGGCATCCCCACCCATGGCCGAAAGGGGATCTCCCATTTCTTTATGGGAAGCATCGGGGAGGATATCGCCAACCATTCCGGGATCCCGGTGATAACCTTCAAGATTTAAGATTTTAGTTGCTGTTATGAGAAGGGAGGTACGTCCGAAAGGATGTCCTCCCTTTTCTATTGCGGGTCTTTTCTCAGGTGAGCTTCATTGCAGAAGGGTCCCACCCCACGGCTTCGCCCCGGTAATAGCTCTCGTTGGCCAGCAGGGCAGCCCCGGCAG
The DNA here is from genome assembly GCF_002198115.1 of Robiginitalea sediminis. Taxonomy (GTDB): domain Bacteria; phylum Bacteroidota; class Bacteroidia; order Flavobacteriales; family Flavobacteriaceae; genus Robiginitalea; species Robiginitalea sediminis. The sequence continues at coordinate 1,037,080 of NZ_NGNR01000001.1, forward strand.
CCCTCAGGCCGAAGGTAGCGTCCTGTACCACCTTCCGGTTCCCTCTTATGGCGTCGAAGAAATTGAAGAAGTGGTCGTGGTGTGCCCCTTTGTATTCACGGGGCGCCTCCCATACGGTTTCCCCCAGGTCCAGTAACGCCTCCCGGCCTGGTGCGAGGGTTTTGGCGTATTCGGCGTTGAGGGCTTCCTGGTTGGCTTCCGTCTGGGCCACCATGGAATATCCTCCGGGCGCCATACCTAGGGCGGTCCGGCTTAGCTTGACCGAGCGCTGCCCCACTTCCATAGACCCCTCGGTGCCCACCATGCGGAACCCTCCGCCACCCCCGCCCCCGGCGATGAAGTTTACGCGGAAAGCTGCGTTAAAAGCGGCATGGGTAGCCGTCTTGGGGTAATCGTAAAAGGTAAGGGTTACATCCGGCACGTCCCGGCCATCGTTCCAATAGCGCAGGCCTCCTGTGGAGATAGCACGGACCGGGCCCTGGCTGTCCAGGATATGGTGCAGGGTGGAAAAGGCATGGACAAAAAGGTCGCCTGCTACCCCGGTGCCGTAATCCCGGTAGTTGCGCCAGCGGAAAAATCGGGTGTTGTCATACGGGCGTTTGGGAGCATGGCCCAGGAAGGTATCGAAGTCTACTGTATCAGGGTTGGCATCCGGGGGGATGGGGTATTGCCAGGCCCCTTCGGCCGAATACCGGTCGTTGTACATGTCCAGCATGACGATTTCCCCAATGGCTCCCGCCTTGTAAAGCTCCCGTGCCTTCTCGTTGCCGAGGGAGGACATCCCCTGGCTGCCGACCTGGAGGATGCCGCCAGTCTCCCGTTCTGCAGCGATAATTTCGTGCCCCTCGGCAGGCTTTTGTACCATGGGCTTTTCGCAGTATACCGCCTTGCCCGCCTTGAGCGCGTCGATTACGATCCGTTTGTGCCAGTGGTCCGGGGTGGCCACAATGACTGCGTCTATATCCTTTCGGTCCAGGAGCTCCCGGTAGTCGCGGGTCAGGAACAACCCGTCCCCCCAGAGTTCCCGGGCGCGCTGCAGCCGTCCGGTATAAAGGTCGCAAACAGCCGTGAGGCGTACCCCATCTACCGAAAGGGCAGACCGGGTATCGTAGATACCCTGTATCCCACACCCGATGAGCCCGAGCTGGATGGTGTCATTTGCAGCAGTCTGAATAGGGTAGTTTCTAACCAGGGGTTGGGTGCCCCGGGGGGCTGCGCTGAGGTACGGTCCTGCCGCGAGTCCCGCGGTTGCCAGCCCTGCTTTTTTGAGGAAGGCCCTGCGGTTGGGGGTAGTGTGCTTCATGGTATCTAATGGATTTTGGTCACCAAAAGATACATCAAAGCCTTGTGTGTCACAAACACTTATTTTATTCCCTACCCGAAACGCTCGTGTGCGGCTGCTTCCAGGGTTTCCCGGTGGTCCGGGTGGGCAATGGAAATCAGGGCTTTGGCGCGCTGCTGGAGGTTCTTCCCAAAAAGGTCCACGCACCCGTATTCGGTAACCACGTAGTGCACGTGGGCCCGGGTAGTGGTGACCCCGGCCCCGTGTTTCAGGAAGGGGGTTATTTTGGAGACCCCTTTGGCGGTGGAGGAGGACAGGGCGAAAATGGGTTTCCCCCCTTCGGAAAGGGATGCTCCACGGATAAAGTCCATTTGGCCTCCCACGCCGGAATACTGGTAGCTCCCGATGGTATCGGCGCAAACCTGGCCGGTGAGGTCAATTTCAATGGCGCTATTGATGGCCGTAACCCGGGGGTTGGTCCGGATATTGGCGGTGTCGTTGGTATAAGCCGCCTCCCGGAAGTGGACCAGGGGGTTGTCGTCTATAAAGTCGTAGAGTTTTTGGGAGCCTGCAGCAAAACTCGTTACAATCATGTTGGTGTCGATTTTCTTGCAGGCCCCGTTGATGACCCCGGAGTGGACCAGGGGGAGGATCCCGTCTGAGAACATTTCGGTATGGATGCCCAGGTTTTTATGTCCCCCCAGGTTCTGCAACACAGCGTTCGGGATGTTGCCGATCCCCATCTGCAGGGTGGCCCCGTCCTCTACCAGGGAAGCGACGTTGCGGCCTATCTGGGCCTCGGTCTCCGAAATGGGGAGTACGGGGTAGGCGTGGATGGGTTCCGAAACTTCCACCAGGGCGTCAATCTGCTTGATATGGATGATCCCATCCCCATGGGTCCGGGGAACCATGGGGTTGAGCTGCGCAATAACTTTCTTGGCTTTCTGAACCGCAGGCAGGGTCACGTCCACCGACGCCCCAAGGGAGCAGAAGCCGTGCTTGTCCGGAGGGGAAACCTGTACCACGGCCACATCTACGGGCAGGATGTCGCGCCGGAACAACAGGTGGATTTCACTCAGGAAAATGGGGATGTAATCCCCCTGGTTGGTATTGACCGCCTTGCGGACATTCCCCCCTACAAAACAGGTGTTGATGCGAAAGGCTTTCCGGTAGGGTTCCTGGGCAAAGAGGACTTCCCCGTCGGTATGGATGGAGATGATTTCCACATCCCGGAGCTCCTCATGCCGCCGGCAGATCGCATTGATAAGGGTGTTCGGGGTCATGGCTGCGCCTTGTACAAAAATGCGGGTGCCGGATTGTACATAGGCTGCAGCCTGTTCTAATGAGACTACGTTCATGGTTGTTTTTTATGGGTGGTGTTCCGGGCAGCTTATGGCTTCTCTGCCCCGATATGCTCCTGGTAAAATGCCCAGGCCCTTCGGGCTACGTCTCGGCCCAATTCCAGCCCGGCGATATTATCGGCCTGGATGTGGTATCCGCCCATAACCCGGGAGATACCCGCCATTTCGGCGGCCTCGGTAAAGGTGGGGAACTCCAGTACCACCGTATCGCCGTAATGGGCAGGGTCTGTTTCCGTAAGAGAGCCCGGGACCAGGGAAACCTTCTCCCCGAAATAATCGTCGCCCGTAAACAGGCGGAGGGCTTCCCCGCAGGCGCCGCTAACGGTACTGTGGCCGGAGGTATAGCTCGGGAAGGGCGGGCAGAGGAAGGTCTCAGGGGAGTAGGGCCTCCATTGCTCTCCGGGCATGTCCATCATCCCCTTTCCGGGGCCGCCCCAGGCTTTGATGACCTGCCCCTGGTAATAATCATGCACCAGGGCGTATGGCCTGGCAAAGTCATAGAACATCTTGGAATCCCAGGAGGCGATAAAGGCATCCATGGCCGTAACCTGGTTCAGGAAGTACATTTTTACATCCTGGTCGAGGGTGTGCTGGTCGCGGCGGCTTACATCCTGTGCGAACTTGAGCCAGTGCCCGGCCTGCTGTACGGATTTGGGCCCGTCCCGCATGAATTCCACCAGGGCCTTGTCTGCATCGGTCAGGTTGGCCTGCATCTCGATCACTTCCTGCACTTCGCGCTCCAGTTGTTCGGAACCCACCATGGGTGGGGGTCCCGGGCGGAACTGGCTGGCGGAATCCAGGGCAATAGGCGCTACTTCCTGCCAGTAGGGGGTAAGGCATTCGGGGGCGTACCGCCCGCCCTTGCCATCCGCGAAATACTTCGGCTGCCAGCGGTTGATATCCGTGTTGTTATCCGGGCTGTTTACCGGTTGGTACCCCGAGTAGTCAAAATAGGGGGTGCCCTCAGATCCGGGTTCCTCCCCATACTGGTTGGCGCCATCGCCCTTTCGGGCTGCGATGACGGCCTGGGCAGCCAGGTTGCCGATCCCGGCTGGGGTAGTGGGGTCTGTACTGTGGTTGTCCGGGTCCAGTCCCAACTCCTTCATAAAGTCCCGGAAAAGGGTGCTGTCGGAATAGTAATATTCATTCATGGCCCGCAGCGCGGCATAGCTGATGGCGACCTCCTTGTTTTCCAGGGTGCGTTCTGCTTCGGGGACTCGTGCTACCCCTTGCAGGTAAACCGGGGTGGCATTGGCGTCGTAGCGGCTCCAGGCGTCGAAGACCGCAGTAAAAATCAACCCGAGGTAGCGGGAGGTAATGGTGGGTCTTGGGTTGAAGCGTTCCGTATCCAGGGCAGTGGCCTCCAGTGCCATCTCCCCCCATTGGTAGGCGATATTTTCGGCTCCCGTGGGTTCCGGTTCCTGGGCCTGTTTTTGGGTTGCCGGCCCGCAGGCGGCAATAGCGAATAACAAAAGCGGGAAAATCAGTAACCTTTTCATCGGATCTGGTAGTTGTTTTAGTAGACGCGGCAAAAATACAATTTTAACTGTGGCAGGCCTGAGCCGCGGTAACCTGCGTCCCCTGGGGAGGTGGTGAGATGTAAGGGATGCCCAGCCCCATGCCCCTGAGGATAAACAACATCCCTATGATCACCACAAACACGGGAATGGCCTTCCTTAAAACAGGCGCCCATTTTCCCTTAAAAAATTTACCCAGGAGTGCTGCTGCACTCATCAGCGGGATGGTGCCCGCCCCAAAGAGCATCATATACAATGCGCCCTCCGGGGCCGAAGCCAGGGCCAGGGCGCCCACAAGGGCCATATAAACCAACCCACAGGGGAGAAAGCCATTGAGGAAGCCGATACTCAGGAAGGTGTCTGCACTGCCCTCCCGTAATTGCTTACCCAGGGCAGCCTGTAATTTGCCCACCCAGCGGTAGAGGGGGCGGGTAAGCCCCCAGTTCCGGAACCAATGCCCCGGAAGCAGGACCGTCAGGATCATAATGACCCCAACGGCAATGGACAGTTTTTGCTGAAAGCCAAACAGGTAGAGCCCTTTCCCTACGAGCCCGAAAACCAACCCGATAACCCCGTAGGCCAGGATACGCCCCAGGTGGTACAACCCCAGCTGGGCGTACTTCAGGGCCGGCCGCTCCCGGTGCAGGGGCAGCATAAAGGCAATGGGGCCGCACATGCCGATACAGTGCAGGCTTCCCATAAGGCCGAGGATTAGTGCGGTTGCGAGCATGCTTTATGTGCTAATGTGTTAATGTGCTAATGTGCAAATGTGCTAATGTGTTAATGTGCAAATGCTATGATTCCTATTCTTATAAAGGTTAATTTGATTATCCTATCAGTTTACCATCCAATTAGCACATTAGCAATTTTTCAAATCAGCATATTCAATAGGTAAACCTGCCCCGGTACAGGTAGGGCTTCCCCTGGTATTCCCATTCCAGACGAATGTCCCAGCGGCCATCCACCAAGCGGCTTTCGGGTATGAGCAACAAAGTATCGGAAATTGTAATGGAGGTAACAAAATCCAATTGCTTGTTGGATGGCCTATAAAGGGACATGGTTCCGGTTATATCTGAGGGGTTCATTCCTTCGGGGAATTGGATGCCAAGGCCGCCATCTACATGCGCAATGCGCACTTCGCCCCCAAAGGCTTTCAGGTTGGCGGAAGCATCGAGGTCTCCCTGGTATTTCAACTCTTTCCGGTAATATTCGTCGGTAACCATATCGTGGTCTGCCTTCGGGTCGCTGCTGGCGATGTACACGAAGTACAGGATAAAGCTGATAAAGGCTACAAAGGCGAGTACGATGCCGGTTCCCCAGTTGATTTTCATATTTACTATTTATAAGCCCTTGGTGCCAGGAACCGGGTCTTGGCTGTCTCGATGAGCCGGTCCCCGCTGTACACCCCTATTTCCAGCTGGTCTTTGTCCCCGCTGAGGGCCGCGTTATTGATTTCTATAAACAGGGTGCCCTCGCTCAGGTCCTGGGCGGGCACCTCAAACCCATCGCCCTTCACCATCCTGAGGGTTCCCTTGTGGGAAAGCAGCTCAAAGCGGATATCGGGGATGGGATCGCTGGTTTTGTTTACCAGTTTGTAGGTATATACATTGCTGATGATGTTGTCTGCCTTCCGCTCATAGAGCTGCCCCGGCAGGCGGAGGATGGTCGCTTCCAGGTCGTTGCGCAAAAAGAGCATGCCAATCAGGGTGCCGGTCAGGATAAACAGCACGGCCGCGTACCCCTTCATCCGGGGGGTAAAGCGAAATTTTTCTTTTTTGACAATCTCGTCCTCGCTGGCATAGCGGATAAGGCCTTTGGGCAGGCCAACCCGTTCCATGATGGTGTCGCATTCGTCTATACAAGCCGTACAGTTCACACACTCCAGCTGGGTGCCATTGCGGATATCGATCCCGGTAGGACATACGTGCACGCATTGCTTACAATCGATACAATCTCCGTATCCCTGGGCCTGGCGGTCTTCGCCTTTCCGGAATTTCTTCCGGCCGTTTTTGCCTTCGCCCCGTTTGTGGTCGTAGGCGACCACCACGGTTTTATTGTCGAGCAGGACGCCCTGCATCCGGCCGTAGGGGCAGGCGATGATACAAACCTGTTCGCGGAACCAGGCAAAGACAAAATAGAAGACTCCCGTAAAAATGAGGAGCGCTACCAGGGTTCCGGTATGGGCAGCCGGCCCCTCGGTAATGTAGCGGATAAGGGTATCGCTGCTAATCAGGTAAGCCAGGAAAATGTTGGCAATAAGGAAGGAGATCGCAAAGAAGACCACCAGCTTCAGGCCGCGCTTGCGGATTTTCTCCGCATTCCAGGGCTGTTTGGCCAGTCGCATCTGGGCCCCGCGGTCCCCTTCGATCCAGTACTCGATCCTACGGAAGACCATCTCCATAAAAATCGTCTGGGGGCACATCCACCCGCAGAAGATCCGCCCGAAGGCCACTGTAAACAGGGCCACAAAAATCACCCCGATGATCATGGAGATCACAAACAGGTGGAAATCCTGGGGCCAGAACGGAAACCCGAAGATGTTAAAACGCCGCTCCAGGACGTTGAACATCAGGAACTGGTTTCCGCCTACTTTAATAAACGGGGAGGCAAACAGGAAGGCGAGCAGGAAATAGCTCACCCATTTCCGGTAGGTGTAAAACCGTCCGCTGGGTTTTTTAGGAAAGACCCAGGCGCGTTTGCCTTCTTCATTGATCGTCGCGATCGAATCTCTGAATCGATCTTTGTCTTCAGCCATAATTTCGGTTGCTTCAGGGGTTCCCGGAACCTGCCCGGCCTGTCAGGAGCTTACTGCTCGGCTCCTTCCCCGACAGGGGCAACAGCATCGGCTTCCGATGGCGCTTCTGCTGCGGTGGAATCCACTTCCATCTCGCCCATAGCAGGGGCATCAGGGTCCTCATAGAGGTCCCCTTCCGCAGCCTTGGCGTCCGGCGGGTTGGTTCCGTGTAAACTAACTACATAACTGGCGACCTGGGCAATTTCTCCCGGCTTGAGGGTGGTCTTCCATGCGACCATCCCCTTGCCGTCCCGGCCACCTTCCGAAATGGTGTTGAAGATGTTTTTAATGCCTCCCCCGAGGATCCAGTAGTCGTCTGTGAGGTTGGGGCCAATGCTCCCACCCCCGTCAGCTTTATGGCAAACGGCACAGTTACCGGTAAAAATGGCTTCCCCTGCACTCAGGTCTGAGGCTTCGGTAAGCAATTCCACCGAACTGGCATCTACCAGGTCCTTGGCGGTTTTCTTGTATTCCTCCACGGCCAGCCGGGCCTCGGCCATTTCCTGCTCGAATTCCTCCTTCTGGGTGTAATCGCCCATAATGTGGAAACGGACCAGGTAAATGGCACCGAAGATGATGGTGGCGTAGAAGAGGTAAATCCACCACGGCGGGAGCCGGTTGTCTAGCTCCTTGATGCCGTCGTAGTTGTGGTCGAGGACAATCTCGCCCTCCTGTTCAATCGGTTTACTTGCGGTAAGCTTATCGTAGATGCGCTTGCCCCAGGCCCACTGACGCGGCTTGCTCTGGGCCGCGAGGTAGCGCTCCTTGGCCTCCTCCGAGAGGGTCTGGAACATGATGTTCTCGATGGACTTCAGAATGAGTTCTATAGCGATCAGCAACAGGAGCACCATCAGCAGGAAGAACTGCGTGATGGGATAGGTGATAAATGCGGGTTTTTCTCCCGAGTCGATAAAGTATTCCATCAACGCGAATACGAGGAAGAATAGCACGGTAACCCGGATCCATGACGGTACTGAATTTCTCATTGGTCTGAAGCTTTAGTTGGTTGATCGTCTAAGGGCAGTTCGCTCATTTTCTTAACGTGCTGCTTGGAGGTAGTGGCCACCCACCAGAACAACACCACGAAGAAGACGAAGAATATAATCAGGGAGATCATGGGGTAGGTCGCTACCCCGTCGATGGTCTCCATATGTTCTTTGACAAACTTTAGCATGGCTTAGCGTTTTTCGGATGCGATCTCCGTGTTCTGTTCTACTTTGATGTCGGTACCCAGGCGTTGCAGGTAGGCGATCATCGCTACGATTTCCCGGTTACGCATCTCGATAAACTCCTCACCGTTGTCCCGGGCATATTGCTTCTGCTCTTCATAGCTGCGGGCAAATTCCGGGTCGGTATAGAGGTTTTGCTCAATTTGTGCGGCCTGGGCATCCATGGACTCAAAAGCCCCGGCAATATCCTCATCCGTATAGGGCACCCCAAGTGTGACCATGGCCCGCATTTTATCCTGTACCGCGCTGCGGTCGTGCTCGTTGCGCACCAGCCACTGGTAGGCCGGCATGATGGAGCCGGAGGAGGTACTCTGCGGGTCGTACATGTGGTTCAGGTGCCAGCTGTCTGAATACTTGCCTCCCACGCGCAGCAGGTCGGGCCCGGTGCGCTTGCTTCCCCAAAGGAAGGGGTGGTCGTATACAAATTCCCCGGCTTTGGCGTATTCCCCGTAGCGTTCCACCTCACTGCGGAACGGTCTGATCATCTGGGAGTGGCAGCCCACGCAGCCCTCGCGGATATACAGGTCACGTCCCTCCAGTTCCAGGGGCGTATAGGGCTTCACGCTGGTAATGGTCGGGATATTGGACTCCACCAGCAGGGTGGGGATGATCTGGACGATCCCCCCAATGAGGATGGCAATAGTGGTTAACACTGCAAAGCGCACGGGCAGGCGCTCCAGCCAGGTATGGTATTTTTCCCCGGCCTGGCGGCGGGAATTCACCCGCGCCAGGGCTGGGGCCTCGGCCAGTTCGTCTTCCACCCCACTACCGGAGCGAACTGTGGCAATAATGTTGTAGAGCATCACGAACATCCCGATCAGGTACATAGTACCACCAATGGCACGCATCCAGTACATCGGGAGGATTTCGTTGACAGTTTCCAGGAAGTTACCGTACACCAGGGTGCCATCCGGGTTGAAATCTTTCCACATAAGGGCCTGGGTAAATCCGGACACGTACATGGGCAGGGCGTAGAGCACGATACCCAGGGTGCCGATCCAGAAGTGGAAATTGGCCAGGGGAACAGAGTGCAGGCGGGTCTTGAACATTTTGGGGATGAGCCAGTATACCATCCCGAAAGTCAGGAACCCATTCCAGGCCAGTGCCCCAACGTGTACGTGGGCAATAATCCAGTCGCTGAAGTGCGCAATGGCGTTCACGTTCTTCAGGGAAAGCATGGGCCCTTCGAAAGTGGCCATACCGTAACCGGTAATGGCGACTACCATAAACTTCAGGACGGGGTTGGTCCGAACCTTATCCCAGGCACCCCTGAGGGTAAGCAATCCGTTGATCATACCTCCCCAGGAAGGGGCGATCAGCATGACGGAGAAAACAACACCCAGGTTCTGTGCCCAGTCCGGAAGGGCGGAATACAGCAAGTGGTGCGGCCCGGCCCAGATATAGATAAAGATCAAAGACCAGAAGTGGACAATGGAAAGGCGGTAGGAGTAAACCGGCCGGTTAGCCGCCTTGGGTACAAAGTAATACATGAGCCCCAGAAAGGGAGTGGTCAGGAAGAAGGCCACCGCATTGTGGCCATACCACCATTGCACCAGGGCATCCTGTACCCCTGCGTAAACCGAATAGCTCTTCAGGGCGCTGACCGGCAATTCCAGGCTGTTAAAAATATGGAGGACCGCCACGGTAATAATGGTGGCCAGGTAGAACCAGATGGCCACGTAGAAGTGGCGTTGGCGCCGCTTCAGCAGGGTCCCTATGAAGTTCCAGGCGAAAACCACCCATACCACGGCTATTGCGATGTCTATGGGCCACTCCAGTTCTGCATATTCCTTGGAGGTGGTGTACCCCAGGGGAAGGGTCAGGGCAGCCGATACAATAATGAGCTGCCAGCCCCAGAAGTTGATGTTGCTCAACACGTCGTTGAACATACGGGCCTTAAGCAGGCGCTGGGTGGAATAGTACACCCCGGCAAACATGGCGTTGCCCACGAATGCAAAAATCACCGCGTTGGTGTGCAGCGGTCGGAGGCGGCCAAAACTCAACCACGAAATCCCGTCGGTTAGGTTCGGGAACAGGAACATAAAGGCGAGAAGCAAACCTACCAGCATACCCACCACGCCCCAGAGTAGGGTGGCGTACAGGAACTTCTGCACAATTTTGTTGTCGTAATGAAACTGTTGGACTTCCATAAAAGCGAATTTAGTTGGATTGTTCTGAGGGTTCGGCAGACGGGACTTCCCCTTTGTCCTTCACCACTTCGTCTTCGAATAACATGCGTACCGAAGGGGTATACGCGTCGTCGAACTGGCCATTGCGCACCGAGAAGACAAAGGCGGCAAAGAAAACCAGGGCTACCAATAGGCTGATAGCCAACAACATATAAATTACGCTCATACCCTTACGAAATTTAGGTGTAAAACTATACGGAAGCCTTCCGTCAAAATATGATATATATCAGTCTTTCTGTGATTCATTTCTATTACTCCAGTTTACGGCTAACCCAATTGCTGGCGGCGGTTGTAAAGGCCACGATGCTAATGGAGCTCAGCGGCATCAGGATGGCGGCTATAACGGGTTCCAACTGGCCGGTTACGGCAAAATACAGCCCTGCCAGGTTGTAGAGCAGGGACAGCGCAAAACTCACGCGGATAACCTGCATCCCTTTGCGCGAAACCTGCAGAAAACGGTCCAGCTGCGGGAACTGCCGGTGGTCCAGGATGGCGTCGCAGGCCGGGGTGAACAAATGGGCATCTTCGGAGATTGCAATCCCTACATGGCTCTGGGCCAGCGCCCCGGCATCGTTCAGCCCGTCGCCAACCATGGCCACCTGCTTTCCTTCCTGTTGCAATTCCCTGACAAAATGCAGTTTTTCCCGGGGGGATTGGTTGAAGTACATGGGGGTCAGCGGTGGCAAAAGGCTTTCGAGCGCCTCCTGCTCTGCGTTGTTGTCTCCGGAAAGGACTGCCAGGCTGTAGCGTTCCCTAAGCCTTTCGAACAAGGGGCCGGCGCCGTCGCGGTATTTGTTGCGGATCACGAAGCACCCTTTGTAGTCGTCATTCGCGCTGACATGTACTTCCGTACCTTCGCCTTCCGAGTTGCTGCCCCCTTTTACAAACCGGCGTGAGCCTACCCGGAGGGATTGCCCCATGGCGCTGCCTTCCAGCCCCATCCCCAGGTGTTCTTCGAAATGGTCCAGGGGGACGATGCGGAAGGGTTCCAGTTCCCGGTACAAGGCCTGGCTCAGGGGGTGGCCCGAGGCGCGCAGCAGGTTTTTGAGGGCCCCGGCTTCCTCCTCGCTTAATTCTATCCCGTTATAGGTAATGCTGTTTTGCTGGGCGGTACTGATGGTACCGGTCTTGTCGAAGATCAGGGTGTCTGCCTGGGCCATCCGCTCCAGGGCGTCTGTATCCTTGACATAAAACCCCTTGCGGCCGAAAATGCGCAGGAGGTTCCCCAGGGTAAAGGGCGCGGCCAGGGCAATGGCACAGGGGCAGGCGATGATCAGGACCGCGGTAAGAACATCCAGGGAGCGGGAAGGGTCTATCCAAAGCCAGGTGGCGGCGGCCACGGCGGCAATGGTGATCACGGCCAGGGTAAAGCGCTTGCCAATACGGTCTGTCAGGTTGCGGAAGGCTGAGCGGTGCCCTTTTGAAAAGGCGCTGTCGCTCCAGAGTTCGGTCAGGTAACTCTGAGAAACGGGTTTGAGTACCTCCACCTCAATAGGCCCCCCGAGTTGTTTGCCGCCGGCATAGATTTTCTCGCCGGAGGCCTTGACCACCGGGCGTGCCTCCCCGGTAACGAAGCTGTAGTCGATCTCTGCACTCCCGCGGATCAGGATGGCATCGGCCGGGATGAGGGATTGGCTGCGGATCAGCAGGCGGTCTCCGGTCTCCACCTCGTAAACGGGAACGTTCTCTTCCCTTCCGGAGATCAGCCGGGTGACGGCTATGGGAAAATAGGAGCGGTAATCCCGCTCGAAGGACAGATAGGAATAGGTGCGCTGCTGGAAATATTTGCCGAGGAGCAAAAAGAACACCAGCCCTGTGAGGCTGTCAAAAAAGCCACTTCCCCAGTCGAAGGCGATTTCCACCGTACTGCGGATAAAGAGCACGGCAATACCCAGGGCAATGGGCACATCGATGTTCAGTATCCGGCTGCGCAGCCCTTTATAGGCGGCCTTCATGTAGCCTGAGGCAGAGTAGATAACCACGGGGAGGGAGAGGGCAAACATGAGCCACCTGAAAAACCCCTTGTACTGCTCAATCCAGTATTCCCCGGTTTCGAAATATTCCGGGAAGGACAGGAACATGATATTGCCAAAGGCAAAGCCCGCAATGCCGAGTTGGTAGATGAGTCGGCGGTCCTTTTTCTGGTCTCTTCCGCTGTAGTGTTCCAGGGTGATGGAGGGCTCGTACCCGATGGCGGCCAGGAGCTGCACCAAATGCTTTAACCCGATCTTCTCCGGGTTAAAATGTACCCGTGCTTCTTTCCTGGGGAAATCGACCTGGCTGGAGAGTACCCCGGGGTTAAGCTTGTGCAGGTTTTCCAGGATCCAGATGCAGGAGCTGCAGTGGATGTGCGGGATATTCAGGGTGATTACCTGGTGGCTGGTGTCCTGAAAATCGAGCAGGCGGCCGGCGATGTCCGGGTCGTCCAGGAAATCGAATTTCCCTTCGATGGCCCGGGGGGAACTCCCTGCCGCACCCTCCAGCTCGTAGTAATAATCCAGTTGGTGGTCGTGCAGGATTTGGTAGACCGTTTTGCAGCCGGCACAGCAAAAATCCTTTTCATCGTACTGCACGGCCTGATTGCCACAGGGGTCGCCGCAGTGAAAGCAAGAGCTTCCTTCCATTCTGGTTAGTTGTTACCTCCTAAGTTAAGGGTTTGTCAATACCCCTGCAAAAATCGAATTTGTCAAAAAGGCAAAAGATGACATCTGTCAACTTTCAGAAATGTTCAAATTTGGCTACATTTACATAGGTTTTTTTTCGGGTATGGAAGAACATCGTTGCGAAAATTGCATTGTCAGGAAGTTCAACGCCCTGAGAGCTATGAGTAAGGAGGAACTCAAGGCTGTTTCCGATGCAAAGATCACCAAGTCCTTAAAAAAGGGCGACCCGCTTTTTGAGGAAGGCGAGAAGCTGAACGGCGTCTTTTGCGTAAGGGCAGGGGTCTCCAAACTGTCCAAGCTCAGTTCCAACGGCAAAGACCAGATTGTAAAGCTCGCTACCAAGGGCGAGGTTATCGGCCAGCGCTCGGTAGTGGCAGAGGAGACTTCAAACCTCAGTGCCAAGGCTGTAAGCGATATGGAAGTCTGCTTTATTCCCAAGGAAGCCATTGTCAGCACCCTCCACAAAAACCCGGACTTCACCTTTGAGGTCCTCAGGCATATGGCGCACGACCTTCGCGAGGCGGACGACGTTATTGTAAACATGTCCCAGAAGACCGTCAAACAACGTATTGCAGAAGCCTTGTTGTATCTCAAGACCAACTTCGGGGAAGACAGCGAGGGATTCCTGGCCCTGGTGCTTTCCCGGGAGGATATCGCCAATGTGGTGGGTACGGCCACCGAGTCCTGCATCCGCATCCTCTCCGAATTCCGCTCCAAAGGGTATATTGAAACCTCTGGAAAACGGATGGCCATTACCGATGAGCGGAAGCTCAGGGACCTGGCTGAAGGTTTTTAGGCCGGTTTAAAAAAAATACCAAACCTGACCATTATCATTATTTACGGCGCCTGCCACGGCTATATTTACCCCATGTTAGCCGGCATACGCCATGGAAATCGAACATCTTCTCATCCCGACCGACTTTTCGGATACCGCCCGAAACGCCACTGAGTATGCCCTTGGGTTTTTCCGCGAGGCTCCATGCACCGTCCACTTCCTTAATACCTATACCCCGGACTTTGTGCACAGCCGCGTGATGGCGGTGGCCCAGAACTCACCCTTTGAGGAAGACCAGATGGAACGGTTTTCCCGGGACGGCCTCGAACACCTGGTAGATGAATTGAACCAGGACGATGCCGCAGCCCGGTTTACGTTTACCACCACTGCATCCTTTAACCTGCTAACAGAGGAAATCCGCCAACAGGTGGAACTTCGGAATATAGACTTGATTGTTTCCGGCACTTCCGGTGCCAGCGGGCTTAGGGAAGTCTTCCTGGGTAGCAATACCGTCAGGATGCTTCGGGCCGCTTCCGACACCCCGGTACTGGCCGTACCCCGGGAGGCAGAATTTCGCATCCCCAGGAAGATAGGTTTTGTAACGGATTTTAACCGACCCTATTCGGTACGCCAGCTGGAACTCCTCTTTTATTTCGCCGAGCGGTTCGGGTCCGAGCTGGAAGTGATGCATATCGGCAAACCGGAATACCAGTCCGACCTCCAGGATTTTCACCGGGATCGGTTGTTCCAGGAACTAGACACCCTGCAACCCACCTTGTGTTGGATGGCTCCCGAAGCAGCAAAATCCCAGGTTATTGAAAACTATATCACGGATTCCGGGGTAGACCTCCTGGTTATGGTGCGCAATGAGCATAGCCCCCTGGAAGAACTCCTGCGCGAGCCCGTAGTCAAACGCGTGGCCTTCCATACCCGGGTTCCCCTGTTAGTACTACCCCCGGCCTGTATTTAACGCAGCAATTCCTCCTGTTTCCCAATCGGGTAGTCCTCATAGAAGTCCTCGAAGGTTTTATCGGTATGGTAGTGGTCCGTCAGGACCCTGTAAACCATAAAGACAACCATGGCCTGCCCGAGCACAGTGGCCCAGAATATCCAGTGGAAGGCGTAGCCCATGGTAGCTGCAATGGTAAGGAGTACCAGGAAGAGGGTGGTGAGCCCCACCCAGGTCATAGCGGAAATTTTCATTTTTGTTTTAAAAATACGCAATGCCTGCCCGGCCGGGTGTTAAAGGAACGATAATCCTGGCCTAGAGCATGGGGGAGCCAGAAGGCTTGCTGGGGTCTTTGGGCTGGATGGGATTAATCCCCAGGCGGGCAAAGAGGTACCACGCAGTGGCGGAAAGGCAGGGTTTGGTGTGGGCATGGTCCCAAAGGGCCACTGCCCCGTAGGAACTTCCGGGGTTGGTACTGTAGGGCAACCCCAGGGTATTGGAGTCCTCAAGACCCTGTATCATGGAGGCATCCAGGCTCCGAAGGGTGGTGCGGTAGGTAGTGCCCATCTCCATCTCGTTCTGGGCAACGGCGATTTGAGCTGTTCCCTCCAACCAGACCACATCGAGGTCCAGGTCAAAGCAATAGCCGGAAATCATGGCGTTGTTCATATAATGCCATTGTTCGGTCTGGAATTGCTGGGCACGGGAAAGGAATCCCGTAGCGTTTTCCGGCCAGATTAAGGCGGCGAGGGAATACAAATCGAGGGCCTGGGCGTACCGGGAAGACGGGGCTTCGGCCAGGAAGCCCTCTGCCTCGGCATCCCAGCGATGGGTGCGCAGGTAGTTTGCCAGGGACTCGTGGAAGGTATCATAGCCCGCAACAGCCTGGTAGGCGGTAATCATGCCCTCGGTTACCCTGACTATAGGGGTGCCATCCGCATTAAAGCCACTGCGCAACCCCCCATCGGGTTCCTGAAGGCTGCGGATCCAGGTATCCAGGGCCAGGATAACGGTGTCGTACCGCGAGTCCGTAAAGGTCTCTCTGTATTGCCTCAGGGCCAGTAGCAGCCAGGCATTATCCCCGAGCCAAATGCGGGAGGGCTCGGCCCCGGCCAGGTTCCGGAACTGGTAGAACCCCCCGCCGGTAGCGGCGAATTCGGACTCCAGGGTGTTTTTGTAATAATCGAAGATCCCCCGTGCCAGGTCAGGTTGTCCGGTTTTGGTGTAAAGGATGGCCGCCAGGGCATTGTCGTACAGGGAAACAAAGGAGGTTTGTTCGGCGCTTTCCAGCAGGCCGGCAGGGCCCTGCAGGGATGCTACCCAGCTCAGGGCTGCTTTAAGGGTGTCTACCGGTTGCCCTTTCTGGGCGGCAAAGGAGTCTGAGGTTCCTTCCGGAGTGGCCGCTTCTGGTTTCTGGCAACCCGTTAGGGTTATCATAAGCAGAAATATAAGGACAACGTTATTTTTCATGCGTTTGGGGTGTCTATCAAAAATAACTGCACCTTTCCGGAAATACCCCTACCGTGGGATGAAGGACCTTGGAGTATCGACCAATGCCGGGGTAAGTATCGATAATCCCAAAAACAGGGTATTCATCGGATAGGGGGGATGGGCGTCATAACGGAGGGACCGGGCCGTTGACCGAATCACAACAACGGTTGGCGGACCGGAGTTGTAGTGCAATTCTGCCCCTGGGATGAGGAACTTTTGAAAAGCTTTTTTATCTTTGCCGTGTTGTGTTGTGTTCCCATAACAGGGAACCAAGGTCAGCGGCCGAAAGGTCGCTTCCAATGAAAGGCTTTCCGTTTCGGGAGGCTTTTTTTGTTTCGGACATGTTGTAAAGGCCTGAGTCAATCCCATTTTTCCTGGGCCTTCAGTTCTTTCGGAGTGGGCTGTTTGGTAAAAAGGGCCGTGTTTGGAGGAGCGATTCATGCTTCGGAGTTGGCTGGCCCACGCCCCCGGGGCATCCTGCCCTGCCCCCGCCAACAACCTAACCCCTTTCCCTGCAATCTCCCTTCGGGGAACCCTGAAATTTGTCGTATTTTTAAGGTGGAAAAAATCCGAACAAATGCCATTGTACCACAAGCTGGGGAAGATCCCCCATAAACGCCACACCACTTTCCGAAAGGCCGACGGGAGCCTGCATTACGAACAGCTCTTCGGGACCATCGGTTTTGACGGGATGTCTTCCCTGCTCTACCACCTGCACCGGCCTACCCAGGTAAAGGAAGTACTGGATGCCCTGGATGTAAGCCCCAGGGCTGCCGTGTCACACAATATGCATTCCCGCCTGTTGAAGGGTCTGGAGCTGACCCCAACAGACGATTATCTGGACAGCCGCAAAGTAGTCCTCTTCAATTCGGATGTCCATGTAGGGCTGGCAGCTCCCCGGAAATCCCAGACCGAATACTTTTACAAGAACGCAGATGCGGATGAGTTGCTCTTCGTCCACCAGGGTTCCGGCGTACTCAAGACTTTTATGGGGCAGATCCCCTTCGAATATGGGGATTACCTGCTTATCCCAAGGGGTATGATTTACCAGATCCACTTCGACGGGCCGGAGAACCGCCTGCTGGTGGTAGAATCCTACCACCCCATTTATACGCCCAAGCGCTACCGGAACTGGTTTGGGCAGCACTTGGAACACAGCCCGTTTTGTGAGCGGGATTTCAAACTCCCCCGAGATCTGGAAGCCTGGGATGAAAAGGGCGATTTCCTAATCAAGGTCAAAAAACAGGGGAAACTCCACCACCTGGTCTACGCTACCCACCCCTTCGATGTTGTAGGGTGGGACGGGTACAACTACCCTTACGGGTTTTCCATCCACGATTTTGAGCCCATTACGGGGCGCGTGCACCAGCCGCCTCCCGTGCATCAGACCTTTGAGACCTCCGCTTTTGTGGTTTGTTCCTTTGTGCCCAGGCTATACGATTACCACCCTGAAGCTATCCCGGCGCCCTATAACCACTCCAATATCGACTCGGATGAGGTCCTGTATTACGTGGATGGTGATTTTATGAGCCGTAAAGGTATCGACAAGGGGTATATTTCCCTTCACCCTGCGGGGATCCCCCATGGCCCGCACCCAGGTACTTACGAAGGCAGTATCGGCAAAAAAGGGACTGCGGAACTCGCCGTGATGGTAGATACCTTTAAACCCCTGATGCTCACCCAGGCCGCCCTGGACCTGGACGATGGGAAATACTACAAGTCCTGGCTAGAATAACCCTGGCCGGTGAGCCGAAAAATGGATCAGGCTGGCAGCGAGCCTCGCAGTCTGGCCATCCCGGTCCAACCCAGGGTTGCATTCGGCCAGATCCATGCTGATCACCTTCCCGGAATCCAGAAGCCAGCCCAGAAGGGGCAAGAGGTCTTCCGGGGCATACCCCATGGGCGAAGCTGCACTTACCCCGGGGGCAAAGGCAGACGAGAACCCATCCAGGTCAATGCTGATGTAGAGGGCGTCCAGACCTTCGCAAAATGCGCGGAGTTTGCGGATGACGTCCTTCTGATAGGTCCCTCCCATCTGCGCGCGTTCCACGACCAGAACCTCCCATTCCCGGGCACGGTCCCAGAGCTCCTGGGTATTGGCGTCCGGGCGGGCTCCTATGCAGGCATAGCGGAAGGACATGGCGTGCTCCTTGCAGGCCTCTGCCATCTGGAAATACGGGCTGCCGGAATGGGGCAGGGGAAGGGGGCGTCTCAGGTCAAAATGCGCATCGAAGTTAACCATGCCTAACCGGGTGCCCGCGGGCAGGAAGTCCACCAGGCCCTGGAAGTGGGCAAAGGCCATATCGTGACCACCCCCCAGGCCAATGGGGAAATACCCCAAACGAAGCAATTGGGAGACAGATTTTGCAAATCCGCGCTGGGCCGATTCCATGTCCGGGGCTGGGAGGAGGTTGCCGGCGTCGGTCCAAAGGGCCGGGCCACCGGAAAGGGCAGGTAACTTACCGAGGGCTGCACGGATGGCATTCGGGCCCCCGGCCGCGCCAACCCGGCCCTGGTTCCGGTGTACGCCAATATCGCAGCTGTACCCCAGCAGGGCAGGCGACCGCTGGTCCTGGACTCCGGTCTTCTGGTCCTGTAGGTCCAGCAGGCGGATGTGCTGATAGAGGTAGTCCCGTTGCTCTGTAGTCCGTCCGGTCCACCATCCGGCAATGGGTTTTTCGTATTTCATGAGTATTCAGGGTTTTGCCGGGTAGGCTTCGTTGAGGATTTGGTCTTCTACGCAGGCGGGGAGTTTTACGTCCAGTCCGGGGCTGCGTCCCAGCTCCCTTTCCATGGCGCGCATGGCCTCCGGGTTCCGGGCCCAGCTGCGACGGGCAATCCCGTTATTGACATCAAAAAAGAGCATGGATTCCAGCCGCCTCAGGGCAGTATCGGAACCATCCAGTACCAACCCGAACCCGCCGTTGATTACCTCGCCCCAACCCACACCTCCACCGTTGTGGATGGAAACCCAGGTGGCTCCGCGAAAACTGTCGCCCAGCACATTGTGGATGGCCATATCTGCGGTAAACTGGCTCCCGTCCCGGATGTTGCTGGTTTCCCTGTAAGGGCTGTCCGTTCCGCTTACGTCGTGGTGGTCCCTCCCCAGGATGACCGGGGCGGATATCACACCTTCCGAAATGGCCCGGTTAAACGCCCGCGCAATGGCTATGCGACCTTCGGCATCTGCGTAGAGGATCCGCGCCTGGGAACCCACTACCAATCGGTTTTCTTCGGCCTGTTCAATCCATCGGATATTGTCGTTGAGCTGGCCGCGAATTTCCAGGGGTGCTGCGCCCTGCTGCTCGCGCATCACTTCCAGTGCAATGCGGTCGGTGAGGCGGAGGTCCTCCGGTTTGCCTGAGGCGCATACCCAACGGAAAGGCCCAAACCCATAATCGAAACAAAGCGGTCCGAGAATGTCCTGTACGTAGGAAGGATACCGGAAATCGGTACCGTTGGCCGCCATGACCTCGGCCCCTGCGCGGGAGGCTTCCAGCAGGAAGGCATTCCCGTAGTCAAAGAAATACGTCCCCTTGGCCGTGTGGAGGTTTATGGCAGCCGCGTGCCGCCGCAAAGAGGCCTGTACCGCCTCCCGGAAGCGCTCCGGGTCTTCGGCCATCATCCGGTTGGCCTCGTCAAAGCTAAGGCCGGCAGGGTAATAGCCCCCGGCCCAGGGGTTGTGCAGGGAGGTCTGGTCGCTGCCGAGGGTCACCGGGATTTCCGCCTGGGCGAAGGCTTCCCAGACGTCCACCACATTGCCCAGGAAGGCGAGGGAAACCACTTCCTTCCCGTCAATGGCCTTGCGGGTCCGTTGTACCAGGTCTTCCAGGTCTTCCAGGAGTTCATCTACCCAGCCCTGCTCGTGTCGTTTTCGCGCAGCAGCCGGGTTGATTTCGGCACATACGGTTACGCAGCCGGCAATGTTGCCCGCCTTGGGCTGTGCCCCGCTCATACCCCCCAGGCCGGCCGTTAAGAAAACGCGTCCCCCAAAATCCGATTCCCCGGGCAGTACCCTTCGAAACGCATTAAGGACCGTAATGGTAGTGCCGTGAACAATGCCCTGGGGCCCGATATACATATATGAGCCAGCGGTCATCTGCCCGTACTGGGTAACCCCAAGGGCATTGAAGCGCTCCCAGTGGTCCTGGGAGGAATAGTTGGGGATCATCATCCCATTGGTGACCACCACCCGTGGGGCCCAGGGGCTGGACGGGAAAAGCCCCATCGGGTGGCCGGAATACATATGCAGGGTTTGGTCCTCCTCCATCTTGCTGAGGTATTGAATGGTAAGCAGGTACTGCACCCAGTTCTGGAAAACCGCCCCGTTGCCGCCGTATGTGATCAGCTCGTCGGGATGCTGGGCCACGGCCGGGTCCAGGTTGTTCTGGATCATCAGCATTATGGCAGCTGCCTCCCTGGTTTTGGCCGGGTAATGGGATATGGGCCGGGCATAGAGGGGGTAGTCGGGTTTAAACCGGTACATATAAATCCGGCCATAAGCCTCCAGTTCTTCTTTAAACTCCCGTGCTAACTCCGCATGCCAGCTGCCTGGGAAATACCGGAGTGCGTTGCGCAGGGCCAGTTTTTTCTCTTCCAGGCTGAGGATATCCTTTCGTCTTGGGGCATGGGAAACATGGGGGTCCCTCGGTTTTGCAGGGGGCAGTTCGGCAGGGATGCCTTGCCTAATGGCGTCCTGGAAATGTGACAGGGTTGCGGTATCAGTCATGACCTTCGGCTTTAGCCTCCAGGATAGAGCGCCCGTCTTTCCAGACCGAATGGGGCTTGAGCTGTCCCTGGTGGTAGGTGATTTCGTTATAGTGTTCGGTGTGATAGATGTTAAAATCGGCCCGGCTGCCGGGGGCAAGGGTTCCCCGGTCTGTCAGGCCCAGGGCTGCCGCGGCGCGGAAGGTTACCCCGGCCAGGACTTCCGCATTGCTGAGTTTTTCGGATGCCCCGAGGATGGAGGCCTGGGCGATGAGGTCTCCCATAGGGGCGGAGCCCGGGTTGTAGTCGCTGGCTATTGCCAGGGCAGCCCCGGCATCGAGCAGGGCCCGGGCAGGGGTGTAGCCGCAACCCAGTCCGAGGCTGGCGCCGGGCAGGGCCACGGCGATGACCCCGCTTTCGGCCAATGCCTGTACTTCTTTCGGGCCGCTGGCTTCCAGATGGTCGGCACTGCGCGCCCCGCTTTGGATGGCCACCCGGCTCCCACCGGTGGTGAACTGGTCTGCGTGTACGGTAAGGTCAAACCCCATGGCAGCGGCTTTTTTCAGGTAGGCCAGGGCCTGGTCCGGGGTAAAGGCGCTTTCTTCCACGAAGATATCCACCCGGGGTGCCAACCCTTCCGATTTCACAACCGGTAGCAGGTCGTTTACCAGGGAGTCCAGATAGGCCTCCGGGGTGCCGCTGAAATCGCGCGGAACCATATGGGCGGCCAGGCAGGTGGCCACCAGGTCCTGCCCCGTCCTGCGACCCGCCTTCTCAATAGCGCGAAGCATTTTGAGCTCCCCTTCCGAATGTAGGCCATAGCCGCTTTTGATCTCCAGGGTGGTGACCCCGTCTGCCGCGAATTTCCGGCAGCGTTCCACGATGCGGTCTTCCAGGGAGGACTCCGGGGCTTTTCGGGTTTGCCGGACCGTGTCCCAGATGCCCCCTCCGGTCGCTGCAATTTCGAGGTAAGTACTGCCGCTGTTGCGCAAGGCGTAATCCCTGGCGCGGCTACCCGCAAAGCAGGTATGGGTATGGGCATCGACCCAACCGGGGGCGACCACGGCTTTTTCCGTGATCTGTATGACTTCCAGCCCTTCCCTTAGGGCTTGCTTTTCCATAGGGGTAAAGGGCCCCACGGCTTCGATCACCCCGGCGCGAACCCGGATGCCGGCATGTGCCAGGCATTCCAGTTGGTCGTCCTTCAGGGCCCCTTTTAAGGGAAGGCCGGCCAGGGTCAGGATTTGGGTAAAGGGTCCTATCAGGAAGGGTTTATGGGTCATGGCAACAGGTTAATAGGTTTCAAACAAGGGGTCGAAGGCCGTGGCCAGGGATTGGTCTCCCCGTGCGGCCGTCTTGTCTATAAGCCGGATGAGTGCCCCGGAGCGGATCAGCTCCAACCCTACTTCGATATCTTCTGCAAAAATCCGGTCCTCTTTCGCGAAAGTGACCCGGGAACGCACCAGGGCGTGGGCCTGTTCCAGTAACCACCCCGATTTAAGGGGTTTGCGGAACTCGAAGGCCTGGGCTGCGGTCAGCAATTCGATGGCCAGGATCTTCTCCACATTGCCCAGGACCTGCAGGGCCTTACGCCCGCTAATGGACCCCATGCTCACGTGGTCTTCCTGGCCCAGGGAAGTGGGGATGCTGTCGGCGCTGGCCGGGAAGCACAGGCCCTTGTTTTCGCTGGCCAGGGCAGCGGAGGTGTATTGCAGGATCATATATCCCGAGTTTAGCCCGGTATCCTTCATAAGCAGGGTAGGCAACCCGGTATTGTTGCCTTCCAGGGCCAGGTAAATGCGGCGGTCTGAGATATTCCCGATTTCCGATGTGGCCAGGCAGGCGTAGTCCAGGGCCATGGCCAGGGGTTGCCCGTGGAAGTTTCCGCCACTGATGGAGAGCTCCTGGTCTATGATCACGGGGTTGTCCGTAACGGCATTCAGCTCCACTTCCAGGAGTTCTTTCAGGTGGAGCCAGGCATTGCGGGAAGCCCCGTGTACCTGGGGGATGCACCTCAGGGAATAGGGGTCCTGAACCCGGTCGCAGTCTATGTGGTCTTCCAGGATTTCACTGCCCTGGAGCAAGTTTCGGATCCGCTCGGCAACATGGAGGGTGCCTTTATAAGGCCGGAGTTGGTGCAGGGCCTGGTGGAAGGGTTTTACGGAACCTTGAAGGCCTTCGATCATCATGGCCCCTATGATGTCTGCCTGGGAAAGGCAGGCGCACATTTTCTCAATGACCGCCACGGCATGGGCGGCGATAAACTGGGTCCCGTTGATCAGGGCCAGACCTTCTTTGGGCCCGAGTTCCAGGGGGTTTAAGTGGTGTGCTTCCAGGACCTCCGCCGCAGGTTTCACGCCTCCATGGTACCGGACACGTCCCAGCCCGATAAGCGGCAGGAACAGGTGGGCCAGGGGGGCCAGGTCTCCGGAGGCACCCACGGACCCCTGGGAAGGGACTTCCGGCAGGACATCCTCTTCCAGGTGCCACAGGATGCGGTCCAGGGTCTTTTCCCGGATCCCGGAGTAGCCCTGGGCCAGGGATTGGATTTTGAGGACCAGCATCAGACGCACCAGTTCGGGTTCCAGCAGGGGACCTACCCCTACGCTGTGGCTTTTCAGGATGTTGACCTGTAACTGGCTGGTGGCCCCGGGGGATATCCGGGTGGTGCAAAGCGGGCCAAACCCGGTATTGATCCCATAAACGGGGTGGCTGCCGTCTGCGATGTTCCGTACGATGGTTTCGCCCATTCTAAGGCGGCTCCGGGTGTCCGGGGCCAAAACGCCTTTAAGGGTTCCCCTGGCCAGGGCCAGGGCCTGTCCGGCTGTGAGGGTGTCTTTTCCGAAATGGAATACAGGAAGGTTTTTGCCCATGAGATTGCTAGGTTGTCCCTCAAAATTAGGCATCCTATTGATACTTATTGATTCATAATATGATATATTTGATAACTATGAGTAATCAGATAGAGGTTCGCCATTTACGGTACTTCATGGCGGTTTCGGAGCACCTGAACTTTCGCCGGGCCGCGGAAGCCCTGCACATTTCGCAGCCCGGGCTCAGCAGGCAGATCGGCCGCCTGGAATACCACCTGGGTACCCCGTTGCTGCGTCGCAACCGACGCGAGGTAGTCCTGACCCCGGCCGGGCAGTACCTGAGGGAACAGTTGCAGCCGCAGCTAAACCGCCTGGAGCATATCTACCGCCAAACCCTGCAGATCGGAGAAGGCCGCTCCGGGGAGATCCGGATCGGGTTCCTGGGCTCTGCCATGCAGGAGGTGATTCCCCGCATGCTCCTGGACCTGAAAAAAACCTTTCCGGAATGGCACAGCAGCCTGGAAGAGCGCTCCAACCTGGCCCAGGTGAAGGGCCTGATGGAGGAAGAACTCGACCTGGGCTTTGTCCGCCTCTCCCAGCTGCCGGCGGAGCTCGATTCCTGCCCGGTGGTGCGGGAGACCTTTTCGGTGGTACTGCCCCAAAGCCATCCCCTTTCCCGGAAAGGAACTCCCGCCATTGACCAACTCCGGGAGGAGTCCTTTATCCTGTTCAGCCCGGAGTACAGCCCGGATTACTATAGAACCGTACTGAGTATTTGTGAGGATGCAGGCTTCCATCCGCGGGTGGCCCACAAGTCGGTCCACGCCCATACCATTTTCAAACTGGTGGAAAGCGGGCTGGGGGTCGCTATTATCCCTTCTTCCCTCCAGCAGGGGTTCGACCTGTCTGTGCGCTGCCTGGAACTTTCCGCCATCCGGCAGCGGGCCGTCCTGTCTGCGGTTTGGAAAAAGGGCCAGCACCCGCGTGCCCTGGAGTACTGTATTGGCTGGCTGAAAGGCCTCAAGGCCTGAATGGGAAACCCTATCTTTGGAAAAAATGGTGCTATGATAGAAAACTTGATAAGGAACAGGCGGTCGGTCTTCCCGCCCCAATACAATGAAAAACCCATCGAAAGGGAAATCCTGGAACGCATCCTGGAGGCGGCCAATTGGGCGCCCACCCATAAGCGGACGGAGCCCTGGCGGTTTTATGTATTGCAGGGCACGAGGAAGGAAGCCCTCGGGCGGTTCCTTCAGGAGAAATACAGGGAAACCGAGCCCCAGCCCAAGGAATTTAAGGCCAGGAAACTCCTGAACAACCCGTTGCAATCCGGCGCGGTCATCGCCATTTGTATGCAACGCGACCCTCAGGAGCGGTTACCGGAGTGGGAGGAGGTGGCTGCTACGGCTATGGCCGTCCAGAATATGTGGTTGGTCTGCACAGCATTGGGGATAGGCTGTTACTGGAGTTCCCCTGGGCTTATCCGCCATATGGATGCGTTTTTACCCATGTCCGAAGGCGAGCGTTGCCTCGGATTTCTCTATATGGGCTATTACCACGGGGATGCGCCTGAGGGCACCCGGACCCCTTGGCAGGAGAAGGTCACCTGGCTGGAGGATCAACCCGAATAGAGGAAGGGAAACAGCCCCTCTCTGTACGCCCAGGCGTCCATTACAAACAAGCCCAGGTACACCATACAAACCACGAATTTCAGGAAGGTGCCCGTGAGGAAGCCGATAAAGGAGCCCACTGCGGCTTTCATGGCCTTTTTGTGATCGGATTTGTTGAGGAGTTCCCCCACTACGGCCCCGACAAACGGCCAGATGATGATGCCTGCCACCCCCAGTACCGGGAAAACGATGGCGATAATGAGCCCCACTGTGGTGCCTATCATACCGGCCCGGCTGCCCCCGAACTTTCGTGTCCCCAGGGCAGGAATCCAGTAATCCAGGGCGGTTATCAGCAGGGCAACGACTGCTGTGATGCCCAGAAACCACCAGTTGTCCGGCACCGCAGAGGTCAGGGTAAGCAAAAGCAACCCGACCCAGCTGATGGGAGGCCCCGGCAGCACAGGGAGAAAGCTGCCCAAAACCCCGATGACCATACAGGCCAGTCCCAGTAAGAGAAGTGCGATGTCCATAAATGTGTTGTTCGGCAAATCTGACGCATTCCAAAGGTAGTTGTTACAGGTTGCATTCAATACCATTTAAGTGGAAAGGAGTTGAAATGGACCCTAAACAGATTCAATTGGGCCAAACCTGCCTCGAAAAAAAACCTTAATTTCCGCCTCGCGGAAGGACTATTATGAGAATCGGGAGAACTGTAGTTATAATGATGGCCCTTGGTCTTATGGGTTCCTGCCAGTGGTTTGCCTCCAGTGAAGCGCGAACCCGGGAGCGGGTGGCGCGCGAACTCAATGCCATAGACTGGAACCGGGTAGACCAGTTCCCGTTGTTCGACACCTGCGATGAACTGGCCGAGAAACAAGAGAAACGCAGGTGTTTTGAACAGACCCTGGTGATGCACCTGACCATGACCCTGCAGGACTTCGAGTTTCGGTCTGAAGGCGCCTTGAAGGACACCCTCTATATCGATTTTATTATCGACAACCAGGGGGGGATTTCGGTCCTGTCCATCGAGAATCTGCCGGAGCTTGAACGGGAGAACCCCCAGTTTGAGGGGATTATTTCCAGAAGCCTGAAAAGTCTGCCGCGCCTGCAACCGGCCCTGAAGCAGGGCATCCCGGTGGCTACCCAGTACCGGCTACCCCTTATCCTCAGCACGGATGAATAACAAACCCCCATCGGAGACCATAATCCTCGGGATTGACCCGGGAACCACCATCATGGGTTTCGGCATTATCCGGGTGGTGGGCAAGCGGATGGAGTTTGTTCAAATGAATGAGTTACTGCTGGCCAAATACAAGGACCCCTTTACCAAGCTCAAACTGATTTTCGACCGCACCATTGAACTGATTGACACCTACCACCCTGATGAGGTAGCCATTGAGGCGCCTTTTTACGGGAAAAATGTGCAGTCCATGCTCAAGCTGGGGCGGGCACAAGGGGTGGCTATGGCAGCGGCCCTTTCGCGCCAGGTGCCCATTACCGAGTACCTCCCCAAAAAGATCAAGATGGCCATTACCGGCAATGGAAACGCCAGCAAGGAGCAGGTGGCCCGGATGCTCCAGTCTACCCTGGGCCTGCGGGAATTACCCAAAAACCTGGACAGCACCGACGGCCTGGCAGCCGCTGTTTGCCATTTCTATAACCAGGGCAGCCCGGCCGGGCAGAAATCGTATTCGGGCTGGGCTTCTTTTGTGAAGCAAAATTCGGACCGGACCAAGGGCTGAAACCCAGCGTGAAGGGGTTCGCCATGACGGGTACTCCTTATGGGGGGTCCCCTCTCCCCCCCGTTCACAAGATACGCTCCTTCTATGCCATTGTCCAGCAGTGGCCGTCCCGGGGGAAAGCACTATTTTTGCAGGCGGGCCGGGCAGGCCCTGAACAAAGTACCAGGCCATGACCGGAATCTACCTCCATATCCCGTTTTGCAAGCAGGCCTGCCATTACTGCGATTTCCACTTTTCCACCTCCCTGAAGCACCGCGATGCCCTTTTGGGGGCTATACACCAGGAGCTCGCCATGCGGGCGCCGGAAGCAAAGGGCCAGCCGGTACACTCCATTTATTTTGGAGGCGGGACGCCCTCCTTGTTGCACCCGGATGAAATAGACAGCATTATCCAGCAGGTAAAGCAACTTTACGAGGTAAGCCCGGATGCGGAAGTTACCCTGGAGGCGAACCCGGACGATTTGGACGGAAACCGTATGGCAGCACTGGCCCAAACTGGCGTCAACCGGCTGAGTCTGGGAATCCAGAGTTTTCGGGATGAAGAGCTGCAATGGATGAACCGGGCACATTCGGCCCGGCAGGCACACCAGGTGCTGGAAGCTGTGGCCGTGACATTCGAAAACTACTCTATCGACCTGATATATGGCATCCCCGGGAGTAGCCCGGAAACCTGGGAACAAACCCTGCAAACGGCACTGGGGTACGCCCCTCCCCATATCTCTGCCTATGCCCTTACGGTGGAGCCCAGGACGGCCCTTAAGGCCATGATTGACAAGGGCAAAAGCCCGGACGTGGACGATGAGCGGGCGGAGTCGGATTTTCGAAGGATGCTGGAAGTGCTGGAGGCAGCCGGTTACGTACACTATGAAACCTCCAACTTCGGCCAGCCAGGTGCCTTTGCGGTAAACAATACCGCCTACTGGCAAGGAAAACCCTATATCGGGATCGGCCCCTCGGCCCATTCCTATAACGGGCGGCACCGTCGGTGGAATGTTGCGAATAACCTGCGTTATCTCCGGGCCATTGAAGCCGGAGAACCCTTCTTCGAAAAGGAAACCTTAAGCACCCGGGACCGCTACAACGAAGCTGTCATGACCGGACTCAGGACCATGTGGGGAGTTTCCCTGGAGGGGATTCGCACGGCATTCGGGCCGAGATACGAGGACTACCTCCTGATGCAGGCCGAGCCTTACCTGGAGCGGCATTTGCTATACCGCGACGGGGATAGCATCCACACTTCCCGAGCGGGCAAATTCCTGTCGGACGGGATTGCAAGTGACTTATTTATGGTTACATTGGACCGGTAAACCCACCAGATGGAATTGCAAATCACCTTTTGGGAGACCCTTTTCACCGCGAATACGGACGAGGCCATAGATTGTTCCATCCCCACCCGCAATGGCGGGGTCACAGCCTGGGGAATCCCCCCGGCAGAAATCGTCCCCCACCGGGAAGGGGACTTTGTGGGGAGCGTGGCCAGCGGGGCATCGGTCAATTTCAACACCATCCGCTTCAATCCTCATGCGCATGGGACGCATACCGAATGCCTGGGTCATATTACAAAGGCTGCCGCCTCGGTAAATGACCTCCTGCCACTGCCCCTGATGCCGGCACTCCTGGTGACCCTGGAGCCCGAACGCGGGCCGGATGGTCCAAGTATCCATTTGGAGCAGTTCCGGAAGGTGCTCGGTGAGCGGGTCCCCCCGGCACTGCTGATTCGCACTGCTCCCGGGGAAAACCGGCTGGAAACGGATTCCTGGAGCGGGGCTGGCGCGGAATACCTGGAGGAAGCGGGAGCGGCCTACCTCGCACAGGCCGGGGTGATGCACCTGTTGATTGACCTGCCATCGGTAGACCCGGAATCCGACGGGGGTGCCCTGGCGGCACACAAGGCTTTCTGGGGACTCCCGGAAAACCCCCGGCACGGGGCAACCATTACCGAACTGATCGCGGTACCCAAGGCAGCCGCGGATGGGCTCTACCTGCTGGACCTGCAGGTTGCCGCCTTCGAGAACGATGCTGCGCCCAGCCGTCCTGTAATTTACCCGCTGCACAGGGCAGGAATGGGGCAGGCCTTAGGGTAGATTCGGAAAAGCGCTGTACCTTTAAGCACCTCCCTTGCCGGGCGGGACAACAAAGACGATATGCTGGAACTCTTTTTGGGATTGGTTCTCGGGGCCTTGCTGATGTTCGGCGTATACTCGCGGTTTAGCCGCAGGAAAAGCCGGTCTGCAACCCTGAAGCAGTCTTCGGTCCTGCTCGAGAAAATACGGGCAGTGGCCAAACTCATCACCGTGGAGGGCGATTTTGCCGAGATATTCCGGTATGAAAACCAGAAGGAGCATTTCGGGAGGCTTTTCAGCAGCAAGAAAAAAGCCCTTATCATCGTAAAAGCCCGCGCCCATGTGGGATACGATTTTAAGAAACTCGACATTGAAGCCGACCCGGAACGCAAAACGGTGGTGCTCCGGAATTTTCCCCAGCCTGAAATCCTTTCGGTCGAACCCGAACTGGAGTTCTACGATATCCGGGATGGGATTTTCAACCGCTTCAACCCGGAAGACCTGACAGCCCTGAACCGGGAAGCCAAGGAGCACATCCGCGATAAAATCCCGGCCAGCGGGCTCATGGAGGCTGCCCGTCAGGAGGCCCTGGAAGCCATTATGGTCATGGAGAATATTGTAGGCACCATCGGCTGGACCCTGGATTATGAAGCCCTGAAGACAGGAGTGTCCTATCCCGATAAAACCCTGAACCCATCGCAAGGGTCCCGCCAGGATCCCCTTTTGAAACAGAACAACCCATGAAAACAATTTATGCATTTGCCGCCCTGTTGCTCCTTTGGTGTGCTCCGGTGCAGGCCCAATCCGAATCCGACATGAAAACCTTCGACCCCGCTTTTGCCCATACGGTGTATTTCTGGTTGCAGAATCCGGACAGTGCCGAAGACCGAAAGGCCTTTGAGGATGCGCTCAGCACCTTCTTGTCCAAATCCGCCTACGCCAAAACCAAATTCATCGGTACTCCTCCCAAGGCGACCAGGGACGTAGTGGACGGCTCTTTCACCTACAGTCTTATTGTGAGTTTTGAGTCTTCGGAAGCCCAGGCGGCCTACCAGGTAGAACAACCCCACCTGGATTTTGTTGCCCAGGCACAGCACCTTTGGAAAAAGGTCATCGTTTACGATTCCATGGGTATCCCTGGGGAATAATTCGCGCTATGCATATTGAGGCCTTCCGGGAGTATTGCCTGCAAAAGAAAGGGGTTACGGAGAGTTTCCCTTTCGATCAGTATACGCTGGTTTTTAAGGTGATGAACAAAATGTTCGCCATTGCACCCCTGGAGCGGCTGCCCCCTCAAGCCAACCTTAAGGCCCATCCGGACAGGATTCCGGAACTCCGGGAAACCTATGACGGCAGGATTCTGCCAGGGTACCATATGAATAAAAGCCACTGGAATACCGTGCTCATCGAACAAATACCAGAGGAAATATTGAGGGGTCTTATAGACGAATCCTACGACCTTATTGTGGCATCGCTCCCCAGGAAAATCTGGGAAGCGCTCGATGCCATGGAAGGGGGTTAATTGGGCTTGGTGGTGCTGTGATGGGTGTTTGCAGGAAGCCGGCATACCTTGCGGCTCAAGGGGAGGCGGGTATTTTATTTCCCACAACGCTTTTTCGCTGCAAGCGCCAATCAGCCCGCTCCACTACCCAAATCGCATTCCCAACCCCTAAAGGTTCCCCACTTCCATATCGTGGAAGCGGTCTGCCTGCAGGCGCATAAGTTGCTCGGCCTTCTGTTTTTTATGCCGGTATACGGCCTCTTCTTCTGCGATCTCGGCGTAGATTTTTTCATTGAGGACCCGGTCGGTATCGGCCAGCTTAAAGCGTTGGTCCACTTTCTGCCGCACCCAGGACTCCACTGCGGTTTCCTGGTCTTCCAACTTCATGTCGTACGGGCCTTTGGGCGTCATGAGCTTTACCAGGATAGGCGCGGTTTCAATAGAGAGGAACAGCAGGAAAATAAAGAAGGACGGAAACCAGGGGAGGGTCCCCAGGGCATCGATCCGGGCCATAAGCCCGTCAAAACGATCAATAACCGGTTGGCTATCGGTTACGGCCTGGGCATAGCCCTGTTCCAGACTCCCTATTTCGGCTTCAATGGCCGAAATACGCTCCCGGTTTTCGGTCCGGAGGGCCTGGAGTTCGGCCAGGGAGGCATCGTGTTTTTCCCGTTTTTCCGCATAAACCGGCCCTTTGCCTAATATCCCGGTGCCTTCCCGTCCCTCTGCTTCTGCAATGTAGGTGTCGTAAAGGGCATTCGTCTCAGCTTCCTTGTCGGCAATTTCGGTTTTAAGCGCTGCGATTTCTTCGCGTTTTTCGGCAATGGTCGGGTCAAATTGCGCTGCCACCTGGTTCTGGTTTTCCAGGGTCAGCTGGTTTTTGCGCTCCAGCAGTACCTGGTCGATTTCTTTCTCAAATATTTTAAGCTCCAGGGGTTTGGAGATAACCACGGCGATGATTACCGCCAGGAGGATCCGGGGCGCCGCTTGCAGCAACTCCCTTCCAAACCCATTGCGCTTGCGCATGGTCGAGACGATATACCGGTCCAGGTTAAAGATGAGCAGGCCCCAGACCAGTCCAAAACCGATGGCGGCCCAAACGTTGTCGAATACGGTGTAGAGGGCATATCCCGCAGCGAGGAACGCCATCAGGGCGGTGAAAAATACCGTGGCACCCACCCCGGCGTATTTGTTTTGTTCCCCTGGGGAACAGGAATCCAGCAGCTCCCTGTCCGCGCCGGAACAGAGAATGAAAAAGCGGCGTAACATATAGCGTTCGTTTTTGATCTACCTATTAGAACGCAGCCTTTCCCTATTTGTTACGTCCGTCCGCCTTTATTTCAAGGGGTTAGGCCCCGGATTGGGCCAATGCGGTGTAATGCCGGTAAAAATGCGGGATGGTCTCTATGCCTTTCAGGTAGTTGTAGAGGCCATAGTGTTCATTGGGGGAGTGGATGGCATCGCTATCCAGGCCGAAGCCCATCAGGATGGTCTTGCTCTGCAATTCCTTTTCGAAGAGGGCCACAATGGGGATGCTGCCGCCCCCGCGCTGGGGTACGGGTTTTTTCCCGAACGTTTCGGCATAGGCAAGGCTGGCGGCCTGGTACCCGATATGGTCCATGGGCGTTACATAGGCCTGCCCGCCGTGGTGGGGACGAACCTCCACCCTGACCCCTGCCGGGGCGATTTTCCGGAAGTGGGAGGCGAAGAGTTCGGTGATTTCCTTCCAGTCCTGGTCCGGTACCAGCCGCATGGATATTTTGGCGTGTGCCTTGCTGGGGATAACGGTTTTAGCCCCTTCCCCGGTATAGCCGCCCCATATCCCGTTCACATCCAGGGTGGGCCGGATGGCGTTCCGCTCATTGGTGGTATAGCCCTTTTCCCCATAGACGGCATCTATATCCAGGGCGGCCTTGTAGGCTTCCAGCCTAAAGGGGGCCTCGGCCAGCAGCTCGCGCTCTTTGGGATTCAGCTCCCGGACCTTGTCGTAAAATCCGGGGATGGTGATGCGGTTGTCTTCATCGTGCAGGGAGGCGATCATTTTAGCCAAAATGTTGATGGGGTTGGCCACGGCACCCCCGTAGAGTCCGGAGTGGAGGTCCCGGTTGGGGCCGGTCACCGCCACTTCCACATAGCTAAGCCCCCTGAGGCCGGTTGTAATGGAAGGCACATCCCGGTCGATCATCCCGGTATCGGAGATCAGGATGACATCGTTGGCCAGCTTCTCGCGGTTGGCCTGCACAAAAGCCGAAAGGCTGGTGCTCCCCACTTCTTCCTCCCCTTCTATCATAAACTTGACATTGCACGGAAGGGCGTTGTGGCGCACCATGTATTCCAGGGCCTTGATGTGCATAAAAAACTGCCCCTTATCGTCCGAGGCGCCCCGGGCAAAAATCGCACCTTCCGGGTGGAGGGCCGTTTTGCGGATCTCGGGCTCGAAGGGTGCGGTTTCCCAAAGATCCAGCGGGTCCGGGGGTTGTACATCGTAATGCCCGTATACCAAAACGGTAGGCAGGTCTTCCGAGACATTCTTCTCCCCGTAAATAATGGGGTAACCCTCCGTTTCACAGACCTCTACAGCATCGCACCCTGCATCCCGCAGGGCCTCTGCCACCGCTTCGGCTGTGTTGAGGACATCCTGGCTGTATGCCGAATCCGCGCTTACGGAAGGGTGCCTCAGCAGGTGGATCAATTCATCGATAAAGCGTTCGCGATTTGCGGCTACGTATTCGGAAATAGTGGACATTGGCCTGTGGCTTTAAGGTTGTAACGAAAGTACAAAAGCACCCCGATTAAAGAAAGCACCTCGGCTGTTGTATCCCGAAAATTCCGCTATATTTGCAGACCCTATGCAGGCGTGGTGGGCCCGTCCCGATAGCTATCGGGATCGGGGGCTAGACACGCCAAATCACATTGCTAGCCGATGTGTTGTAGTGCAAAGCAGGCGTGGTGGAATTGGTAGACACGCCAGATTTAGGATCTGGTGCCGCGAGGTGTGTGGGTTCGAGTCCCTCCGCCTGCACGAATAAACAAAGGCCTCCACTTTGGAGGCCTTTTCTGTTTTAAGTGGTCGAATAACAGCGTAGTTCCAGGGCTTCCGCCTGGGACGTATACCAAGAGAAAAGCCTCCGGTAAAGGAGGCTTTATTTTTTGGACTATTGGGATCAGTTCCCTTCGCTCAGGGAAAAACTCCCGTCCCCATCGAAATTCCGTACCCGTATGGTGACCGTCCAGATCCCCGATGCTCCGGAAGCGGTTACCCCTCCAATAGTATCGGGTTCTGCGCCACCCTGAATCGTTTGGTCCAGGACCACCTGTCCTTCGGAATCCGCCACGATCATCTGGAAGCTTCCTTCGGATCCAAGCGTAACATCGGCATTATAATCTGCCGTATTCAGGTTATTATTCCAGCTAAAGACCCGGTCGGTGGTACCTCCATTGCCTGTAAAACTTGCATCGATATCCCCGTTGAAATCCGAACGGTCCCCAACAGTGAAGTCTGAAGGGCTTATTTGCAATTGGGTGCCATTTACGGTTACCCTGGCAAAGGTGTCGTCGTCCTTACTGCAGCTGGTAAGGCTTATGAGGGCCAGAGCCAATACAATAGGTTTAAAAATTTTCAGGTTCTTCATGATAATAAGATTTAGTAAAAGCTAAGAACGCCGTGCGCGATTATCTTGTTTTATTAATCTTAATTAGAATAATCATAAATAAAATTTATGAAGCCTTCTTCCTGGTTTTGGATTTGAGGACTCAATCCCTTTACTGGGATATGTGTACATTAGACATTATAAAAGTTCCCTAACCCAACAACCACATGAAAACAAAGACTTCCCCCGCCGAGTTTGCAGAGCAACAGCGCTTCCTGGACTCCAAGGACATTCAGATTTCCCAATTGTTCTACCAGACGGAAACCTATAAGGTGGTCCAGCAATTCGGGACATCCATGTCTGCCATGTTCAAGCTGATCATTACCCTTTTGGTGGTATGCTGCATGCTCATTACCCTGATCATCGCCTTACTGCTGGAAGTGTTTTAAGCAGATGGCCGCCGGTCCCGGGGGAGGTTTGGGAGGAATCCCACCGGTGAAGCCCTCCGGATCGGCGGCTTTTTGTTATTTTTAAGCAGGTGTGCTTCATTACCGTAGGGCAACCGAGGACCATGACCAACCCAATGCCGCTGATTACCGAAGATTTTCTCCTGGAGAACCGCTATTCCCGAGAACTCTACCACGAGTATGCCGGGGGGCTGCCCATCCTGGATTACCACAACCATCTCTCCCCCGAACACCTGGCAACCGACCGCCATTTCGAGTCCATCACCCAGGCCTGGTTGGCGGGGGACCATTACAAATGGCGCGCCATGCGAACCCTGGGGACAGACGAGCACTATATCACAGGTGCTGCCACGGATCTCGAAAAATTCAGGAAGTGGTCCGCTTGCGTGCCCTACACTGTTCGAAACCCGCTATACCATTGGACCCACCTGGAGCTAGACCGCTACTTTGGCTGGCAGGGGTATCTCAATGAACACACAGCCAACGAGGTCTACGAACATACTTCGGCCCGCCTTTCAGAACCCGGATTCGGTGCCGCAGGCCTGCTTCGGCAAATGAATGTGGAGGTGGTTTGCACCACGGACGACCCTGCCGATTCCCTCCAATGGCATTCGCAAGCCAGGGCAAATAACCTGGTTCCAGCCATGTTGCCGGCCTTCCGGCCAGACCGCGCCTGGGCGGCGCAGGACCCTGAGCCTTACAGGACCTACCTGGACCGGCTGGGTGTAGCCAGTGGTATGGAGATACAAACCCTGGGCGACCTGCTCCGGGCCCTGGAAACCCGGATGGATGCCTTTGCGGCCTGCGGGTGCCGGATCAGTGACCACGGGTTGGAGCGGATGCCGCAAGCCCCGGATGAGGTCAACCCGGAACAAGCCTTCCTGAAGGTGCGTGCGGGCTACCCCATCTCCGATGCGGAACAGGAGGGACTCACTTATACCATTTTACTAGAGCTATGCAGGCTTTACCACCGGAAGGGATGGGTGCAGCAGTTCCACCTGGGAGCTCTGCGAAACACCAATTCGCGCCTTTTGGCCACCCTGGGCCCGGATACGGGTTTCGATTCCATAGGGGATTTTCCGCAGGCACGGTCCCTGGCGGCTTTTCTGGACGCCCTGGACGCTACCGACCAATTGGCGCGAACGGTACTCTATACCTTAAACCCCGCCTGGAACGAGGTTTTTGCCACCATGGCAGGGAATTTCAATGACGGCAGACTAAGGGGAAAGGTACAGTTCGGGTCCGGGTGGTGGTACAACGACCAGCTCGACGGGATGAAACGCCAGATCGATGCCCTTTCGCAAATGGGCCTTATCAGTTGTTTTATCGGGATGCTTACCGATTCCAGGAGTTTCCTTTCCTTCCCCAGACACGAATATTTCCGCAGGTTGCTCTGCCAGCTTTTCGGGTCGGAAATGGACCGGGGGTTGCTCCCGTCCGATACGGCCTTTATTGGGGGCATTATCCGGGATATCTGTTATTTCAATGCAAAACGCTATTTTGGTTTTGAAGACCTGACCTGAGAATGAAAAAAACAGTCACTTTCGGGGAAATCATGCTGCGGCTGTCCCCTCCCGGATTCCTTCGGTTTTCCCAGGCCCATCAGTTCGATGTGGTCTATGGGGGAGGGGAGTCCAATGTGGCCGTATCCCTGGCAAACTTCGGGATGCCGGTCGATTTTGTCACCCGCCTGCCAGACAACGACCTGGGCCGCTGTGCCCTCATGGAACTCCGCAAACGGGGGGTGGGCACCGGCAAGATCCTTTTCGGGGGGCAGCGACTGGGCATTTACTTCCTGGAAACGGGGGCGGTGAGCCGGGGCAGCCAGGTCATTTACGACCGGGCGCACTCCGCCATGGCGGAGATTGGCCCGGGGATGGTAGACTGGGAAGCGGTCTTTGCCGATGCCGGATGGTTTCACTGGACCGGGATTACCCCAGCCATTTCCCAGGGTGCTGCCGATGCCTGCCTGGAGGCTGTAAAAACTGCCCGCAAGATGGGGCTAACGGTATCCACAGACCTCAATTACCGGGCCAAGCTTTGGAAATACGGCGTACCCTCGCAGGGCATCATGACCGAGCTTACCGGCTACTGCGACATTATTCTGGGCAACGAGGAGGATGCCGAGAAACACTTCGGGATCAAGCCCGAGGGTCTGGATGTTTCCCGCCATGGGGATTCGGTAAAGGCCGAAGCCTTTCGCAGCGTTTGCGAGCAGATGATGGAAAGATTCCCCAATGCCAAAAAGGTGATTACCACCCTGAGGGGTTCCCTGTCTGCTTCTCACAATACGTGGGCGGGGATCCTCTACGACGGTGAAACCATGTACGCTTCCCGGGAGTACCAGATTACCCATATCGTAGACCGGGTTGGCGGGGGCGACTCCTTTATGGCAGGCCTTATTTACGGCCTGCAGACCTACCCGGCAGACGATCAGAAAGCCCTGGACTTTGCGGTAGCGGCGTCCTGCCTGAAACATACCATAGTGGGCGATGCCAACCTGGTTTCAGTCGCAGAGGTGGAAAAACTTATGGGCGGCGACGCCTCCGGACGCGTGGTCCGTTAACCTAAAAAGAAGCACAAAATGGCCGGATTCTCGAGGATAGAAGTGGTGCAGAAAATGGAAAGTACCGGGCTCGTGCCCCTGTTTTACCACCCCGATCCGGCGCATTGCCGCCAGGTGGCAGCGGCCTGTTACCGGGGCGGCGCTCGCCTGTTGGAGTTTACCGCCAGGGGGGATATGGCCCATGAGGCCTTTGCCGACCTGAGCCATTATGTGCGCACCGAACTTCCTGAAATGGCCCTGGGCGCCGGATCGCTGACCGATGCACCTGCGGCCTCCCACTACATGCGGATGGGGGCCGACTTTATCGTAACCCCGGCATTGCGGGAAGATGTGGCCCTTTTGTGCAACAGGCGCAAGGTACTATGGTCTCCGGGTTGCGGGACGCTAACCGAGATCAACAGGGCCGAGGAACTGGGCTGTGAAATCATCAAACTTTTCCCTGGCTCCGTGTACGGGCCGGAGTTTGTAAAGGCGATAAAGGGCCCTCAGCCCTGGACCAGCATTATGCCTACAGGGGGGGTGAGCACCGACCCGGAAAACCTGCGTGCCTGGTTCCAAGCCGGGGTGACATGCGTGGGGATGGGTTCCCAGCTGGTCCCCTCAGATCTGGCTCGGACACAGGATTACCAGGGGCTGGAAGCCCGGGTACGCCAGGTGCTCAAGACTATTGCCCAACTTAAATCCGGTTCGGCCTGAGGGCCCTGGTTCCCATAGCTCTGGTATTGCTTCTGGTTTCGTGCCGGAACGAATCCTCCAGTACCACTATCCGCCTGGCCCATGGCCTGGACGTTACCCATTCGGTACACAAGGCCATGGTCTTTATGGGCGAAGACCTCCTGAAGCGTTCCGGGGGGCGTATGCGGTTGGAGATCTACCCCAACCAGCAACTCGGAAGCGAAAGGGAAATCCTGGAACTCCTCCAGATCGGGACCCTGGATATGACCAAGGTTTCGGTGGCCACCCTGGAGAATTTTGCGCCTAAAACCCGGATCCTCGGTTTACCCTATTTGTTCCGGGACCGCCCCCACGCCTTTGCCGTACTGGACGGGCCTATCGGGCAGGAACTGCTGGACGACGGGTTGCAGTACTGGCTCAGGGGCCTGGGATTCTACGATGCCGGATACCGTAGCTTTTATACCATGGACCGCCCGGTGGCCCACCCGGACGACCTGCAAGGGATGAAGGTACGCGTCATGGAAAGCGTTACCGCCATCAATATGGTCCGCAGCATGGGCGGGTCGCCAACGCCGATATCCTGGGGGGAGCTGTATACGGCCCTGCAACAGGGGGTGGTGGATGCCGCTGAGAACAACCCCCCGAGTTTTTACCTGGCCCGCCACTATGAGGTCTGTAAGTACTATGCCCTCGATGAGCACACCTTCTCCCCGGATGTCCTGATCGCAGGGACCCGATTCTGGGAGACCCTCACCCCGCAGCAACAGCAATGGGTCCGGGAGTCCGCCCGCCTGTCCATCGGGTACCAGCGGGAACTTTGGGCCCGGGCCGAGACTGAGGCCCTGGATGCCGTCCGCGACGCCGGGGTCACCATCACTACCCCGGATAAGGAGCCTTTTGCAGAGAAGTCCCGCGGGGCTTATGAGCTCTATGAATCGGACAGTACCCTTAACCGCCTTATCCGCCAAATCCAGAATACCCCTTCCCTATGACGTTCAGAGCGCGCGTAGACCGGATCCTGGCCGGCACCCTGGTGGTGCTGATGACCGCCATGTTCCTCAATGTCTTGTGGCAGGTTTTCAGCCGGTATGTACTTGGCGCCCCCAGTTCCTTTACCGACGAGCTGGCCAGGTACCTGATGATCTGGCTTGGGGTGCTCGGGGCAGCCTATGCCTCGGGCCAGCAGCTGCACGTGGCTATCCGTGTCCTGCCTGACAGGCTTTCGGAGAAGGGGCAGGCCCGCATGAACCGGGTCGTGCACTGGGTAGTCCTGGTCTTTTGCCTGTTCGGCCTGGTGCTGGGTGGTGCCAGGCTTGTCTACATCACCTATGTTTTGCAACAGTATTCCCCCGCACTGGGGGTACCCCTGGCCTATGTCTACCTGGTGCTGCCGTTGAGCGGGATACTCATCATCTATTACAAGGCGGAGGCCCTGCTAAAAACCTGAACCTATGGAATACATCCCCCTTCTGGTCCTGGTGCTGAGCTTTATCTGCCTGTTGGCAATTGGGACTCCTGTGGCATGGAGTATCGCCATTTCCGCAACCCTCACCATGCTGGTGAGCATCCCGGCCCTGCCAGCCCTTACAACCGTGGCCCAGCGTATGGCAGCGGGCCTCGACAGTTTTGCCCTGTTGGCCATCCCCTTCTTTGTGCTTTCCGGGGAGCTGATGAACCAGGGGGGGATTGCCCG
Source organism: Robiginitalea sediminis (assembly GCF_002198115.1). Lineage (GTDB taxonomy): Bacteria > Bacteroidota > Bacteroidia > Flavobacteriales > Flavobacteriaceae > Robiginitalea > Robiginitalea sediminis. The sequence continues at coordinate 1,076,756 of NZ_NGNR01000001.1, forward strand.
CCGCTTAATCGCCTTTGCCAAAACCCTGGTGGGGGCGCTGCCCGGTGGGTTGGCGCTGATCAATATCATCTCGGCCATGCTCATGGGGGCTATTGCGGGTTCGGCCCTGGCCTCCGCCTCTGCCATGGGCAGCATGCTGGGCCCTGAAATGGAGAAACAGGGGTACGACCGGGAATTTGGTGCAGCGGTAAATATCACCTCTGCGACCACCGGGCTGGTGATCCCGCCCAGCAATATCCTTATCGTTTATTCCCTGGCCAGCGGGGGCGCCTCTATAGCCGCCCTTTTCCTGGCGGGTTACATCCCCGGGATCCTTACGGGATTCCTGCTTATGGTGGTGGCGGCACTCTGGGCCAGGCGCAAGGGGTATGGGGTAGGACGGCGCAGCCGTCTTTCGGAGGTATTGAAAACCTTTGTGGATGCCGTTCCCAGCCTGTTCCTGCTGGTTCTGGTCATCGGAGGGATTGTGGCCGGCATCTTCACCGCAACCGAGGCCTCTGCCATAGCCGTATTGTACAGCCTGGTTCTGGGGTGGATTTACCGGGAATACACCCCGGAGAAACTCAGGGCTATCGCCCTGAAGGCCTCCGCAACCACGGCCATAGTCATGTTGCTCATCGGGGCATCCATGTGTATGTCCTGGGTCCTGTCCTACCAGCATATCCCCCAGGGGATCAGCGATGGCCTCCTGGGGCTGACCGATAATAAGATTGCCATCCTGTTGCTGATTAACCTGATCCTGCTTTTGGTAGGGATATTTATGGATATGACCCCGGCGGTTTTGATTTTTACCCCTATCTTTTTGCCTGTGGTGACCCGGCTGGGGATTGATCCGGTGCATTTCGGCATTATCATGATCCTGAACCTCTGCATCGGTCTTTGTACCCCTCCTGTAGGCTCGGTGTTGTTCGTTGGGGTAGGTATTGCCCGGACCAGTATCGAAAAGGTGGTCCGGCCGCTGCTGCCACTGTTTCTGGCCATGATCGCAGCCCTTTTCCTGGTCACGTATTTTCCGGAACTCAGTCTTTGGCTACCCGGCTTGTTCGATTTATAAACAACATAACCTATACATATGAAAACACTACGCGTAATTGGTGGTCTGGCCCTGGCCCTGGCCCTTGGGTGCAGCCGTGCTCCACGGGACGAGGCACCCTGGCAGGACCTCTTCAACGGTAAGGATTTAAGCGGTTGGGAGCAACTGGGCGGCTCGGCCGAATACCTGGTGGAAGGGAACGAAATTGTGGGGCGCACGGTCCACGATTCCCCCAATTCCTTTTTGACTACCGGGCAGGAGTACTCCGATTTTATCCTGGAACTGGAATACCTGGTAGACACCACCATGAATTCCGGGATCCAGATCCGCAGCAACAGTTTCCCCTACTACCAGAATGGCCGGGTACACGGCTACCAGATTGAGATAGACCCTTCCGAGCGCAGCTGGAGCGGGGGCATTTACGACGAAGCCCGCAGGGGGTGGTTGGTCCCGATGGATGGAAACCCCGAAGCCCAGCAGGCGTTCCGCAGGACGGACTGGAACCATTACCGGATCGAAGCCATAGGGGATACCCTGAAAACATGGGTCAACGGGGTGCCTGCCGCCCACCTCATAGACGACAAAACCCGCACCGGCTTTATCGCCCTGCAGGTCCACAGCATATCGGAGGAGCAGCAAGCGGGTACAGAAATCCGCTGGCGCAACATCAGAATCCTCACCGACAGTCTCCACCGCTATTCAAAACCCACCCCGCTGGAGCCGGTACGAACGCTGAATGAACTGACGCGCACCGAAGCAGACCAGGGCTGGCAGCTCCTGTGGGACGGCAAGACCACCAAGGGGTGGCATGGCGCCCGCCTGGAAGGCTTTCCCCAGCAAGGTTGGACGGTTGAAAACGGCATCCTGACCGTCCTGGCTTCCGGAGGGGAGGAGTCGGCAGCCGGAGGCGATATTGTGACAGATGCCACCTATGGCGATTTCGAGCTTCGTGTCGATTTTAGGATAACCGAAGGGGCGAACAGCGGTATCAAATACTATGTGGATACCCAGCTCAATAAGGGAGAAGGATCGGCCATTGGCCTGGAATACCAGATCCTGGACGATGCCCGCCACCCGGATGCGAAACTCGGAAACCACGAGGGGAGCAGAACCCTGGCCTCCCTCTACGACCTCATCGCGGCAGATGCAGCCAAACCCGTCAACCCGATAGGGGCCTGGAACACCGCCTACATCCGTTCGGATAAGGGGCATGTGGAACACTGGCTCAATGGGGTAAAGGTCCTGGAATACGAGCGCGGGAGCGAGGCCTACCGACAACTGGTTGCCGAAAGCAAGTATAAGGTCTGGCCGGGATTCGGGGAGGCCGAAAGGGGGCATATCCTCCTGCAGGACCACGGAGACCGGGTCCAGTTCAGAAATATCAAAATCAAAACCCTAAACCCGTAGGATATGGAAACCCGCAGAAGCTTTATCAAGAAAACATCGGCCGGCTCAGCTGCCCTTGGCTTGTCCGCAGTGCTCTTCCCCAGTGCAGGCTATAGCCGGATCCTGGGCGCAAACGAAACCATTACCTGTGCGGTTATCGGCATCCGGAGCAGGGGAAAGGCCCATGTCATGGCCATCCACGCCTGTCCCGATACCTATATCAAATACAGCTGCGACGTAGACGACGTGATCCTGGAAGCGCACAACGCCTGGTGTGAGAAGCAGATTGGTGAGGTGCCCAAGGTGGAGAAGGACTTCCGTCGTATCCTGGACGACCCGGAGGTGGATGCGGTTTTTATCGCCACCCCGGAGCATTGGCATGCGCCCATGGCCATCGCGGCTCTTCAGGCGGGGAAGCACGTTTATGTGGAAAAGCCCTGCAGCCACAATCCACATGAGAATGAGCTGTTGGTGGCTGCCCAGAAGAAATACGGGAAGGTGGTGCAGATGGGTAACCAGCAGCGTTCGGCCGAAACCTCCATCCGGGCCATTAGCGACATCCGGGAAGGAGCCATAGGCACCGTTTTCAAAGGGGAGGCCTATTATTCCAACAACCGCGGATCCATTGGGAAGGGAACAGCCATGGAGGTGCCGTCCACGTTGGACTGGGAACTCTGGCAGGGACCAGCCCCCAGGACCGGCTACCGTTCCAATATCCACCCGTACAACTGGCACTGGTTCCGCCGCTGGGGCACGGGGGAAATCCACAATAACGGCACCCATGAAATCGACATCTGCCGGTGGGCACTCGGGGTTGACCTGCCGGAAACCGTTACCTCTTTCGGCGGTACGTATACCTACGACGACGACTGGGAATTTCCGGACAACCAGCAGGTAACCTACACCTTTGCCGAAGGAAAGTTCATTACCTGGACCGGGCACAGCCGGGGGTTGCTCAAGCCCGAACGCCCGGGCCGTGGCGTAACCCTTTACGGGGAGAAGGGAACCATTGAGCTGAGCCGGAATTTTTATAAACGCTACGACCTTGGGGGTAACCCCGTTGCCTTCTTTTTCGAGCGCAGTGCCAGTGAGACCACCGACACTCAGGGAATGGGCGGGCTGGATGTGTCCCACGTTTCGAATTTCTTCGATGCCATCCGCAGGGGCACCCCCCTAACCGCTCCCATTGCGGATGCCAGTATCTCCACCATGTTATGCCATCTGGGGAATATGGCCCAGGACGCCGGGCATACCCTCAAGGTGGATACTCAGAGCGGAAGGGTCCTCAATAGCCCGGAAGCCATGAAGTCCTGGAAGAGGGAATATGAAAAGGGCTGGGAACTGAAAATCTAGCCCCTGTTTCGGTTTAATCGGCAGCAACCGTATTGACCAGGGTCCCTATCGGAGGAATGGTAATCCGGATTTCATCCCCGGCCTGCAGCGTAAAGGCATTGGGAGGTACTACCCCGGTCCCGGTCATCAGCAGGCAGCCCTCCGGGAAGGTGAGTTCCCGGAAGAGCCAGGAGGCGAGCTCGTCAAAGCCACGCCTGATCTGGCCAAGGTCCGTGCTGCCTTCAAAGACAAGCTGGTCTGCCCGCCGGATGGCAATCCGTATTTCGGTTTCAACCGGCAGTGCCCCATCCGGCAGGTACAGACAGGGGCCCAGGGCTGCAGCCCCATCGTAGGTCTTCGCCTGAGGCAGGTAAAGCGGGTTTTCGCCTTCAATGCTCCGCGAACTCATATCATTGCCAATGGTATACCCCGTTATGCGACCTGTGGGGCTCAGTAACAGGGTTAGCTCCGGCTCTGGGACATCCCAACCGGAATCCCTCCGGATCCGCACATTTCCGCCGTGCCCGCTAACCCGGTAATAGGGGGCCTTAAAAAACAGCTCGGGCCGGCTGGCTTCGTATACCCGGTCGTAAAAGGTGCCTCCGCCGGCCTCCTTCGCTTCTTCCATCCGGGCGCTGCGTGACCGCATATAGGTAACCCCGCTGGCCCAGACCTCTTGTTTTCCTATTGGGGGCAAAAGCGATTGAGGTTGGTCCAATGGGTTGGGTGCAGGAGCAGAGTGGTCTATGGACTCCAGGGCGAGTTGCCTGGGGTTTTCGGACCGGGACAGTTCGTTCCAGGAAAGGTCGCTGGTGTAAAAGGTGCCTTCGAATTCCAGGATTGTTCCGTTTTGGGTGTGGTATGCTCGCATTGGGATGGGTTTAGAGGATGAAAAAACTCAGGAGACTGAGAACTGCCATGGCGCTCAGGCCAAGAACAGCCGTACCGGCGGTGTGCCCCAGATATCCGTTTCGGGTGTCGAGGCCGATGAGCTGGGTGGCAATCCAGAAAAAGCTGTCGTTCGCATGGGAGACCACGGCAGAACCTGCCCCAATGGCGATGACGGCGAGGGCCTTGGCTTCCGGAACCTCCAGGCCAAGCGGTCCCAACAAGGGGGCGATTATAGAAGCTGTGGTAATCAGGGCTACAGTGGAGGAACCCTGGGCCGATTTAATGGTAGCGGCAATCAGGAAGGGCAGCCAGATCCCCAGGGATGCCGATTGGACCTGAGCTCCCAGTAAATCCCTGATTCCGGCTTCCTGGAGTACTTTCCCGAAGGCGCCTCCGGCCCCGGTAATCAGGATAATGACCGCCGCTGAAGTAAGGGCTTCTCCCACCCAACCGGAAGTGCTTAACATTCGTTTCTCAAATTTTGCCGGCAATAACAGCGCGAATAAAAGACCTATTGCCAGCGCTGCTACCGGTGTCCCGCAAATGGCCAGTATGCCGGGGATCAGGCCACTGCCGAAGGGCTGGGAGGGAAGGGCGGCAACCGAATTCAACAGGATAAGGACTATGGGGATCAGGATGGGCAGGCTGGCTTTAAGGGCCCCTGGGGGTTGCTGGGCAGCTGCTTCTTCGGCTGCGGTTTCAGGGGTGCTTCCCGTCAGGCGTAGCCGGGGACCAATCCATTTGGCATACAGCACACAGGCAGCCAGGGCCAAGACACTGGTAACCAGCCCGAAGAGCATGACCTGCCCCAGGTCCGCCTCAAGAATGCCGGCTGCTGCAATGGGCCCGGGAGTAGGGGGTACCATGGTATGACTTGCTGTAAGGCCTAGTGCCAGAGCAATCCCGGCTCCGGCCAGGGGTACTCCTGCCTTTCGGCCCATGGCGCGTGCCAGGGGGTGCAGAATGATAAATCCGCTATCCGCATATACGGGGATAGACACGATGTATCCGACCAGTCCAAGGGCAGCATGGACGCGCCTTTCCCCGATCAGGCCCAGGACACGCCGGGCCAGGACGGCCGCCCCTCCGGATTTCTCCAGAAAGGTGCCGATAATAATCCCCAGGATAATCAAAAGGCCAATATTCCCGATTGTGGCCCCGAACCCTGCATTGATAATGGCCAGCACCTGGGGTACGGGCACCCCGCTAAGGACGCCGAAGCCAAAGGCCGCTGTGAGCAGGGACAGGATGGGGTGCCAGCGCAGCCGTGTGCCGGCCAGGATAATAAAGGCGATACTGAGAACAATGAGCAGGATTAAATACATCCGGGCAGGTTAATGGAGGTTGCGTGAAACGTCACTGCCGGACCCGCCCTTCAGAAAGCCGAAATCACAGCCCTTGTGCGCCTGCTCTACTTCCCGGATATACATGCTGGCATAGCCGCGCTGTGCTACCGGTGGTGGGGGCGTCCACTGCTCTTTTCGTTGGCGCAGTTCTTCCTCCGGCACACAAAGGGTAAGGGTTCTGGCGGGCACGTCCAGCTCTATCAGGTCCCCATTCCGGACCAGGGCGAGATTTCCGCCTATGGCAGATTCCGGTGCCACGTGTAGTACCACCGTGCCGTAAGCGGTTCCGCTCATGCGCCCGTCGGAGATCCGCACCATGTCGGTTACACCGGCCCGGATGAGTTTTTGCGGGAGGGCAAAATTGCCCACCTCGGGCATTCCCGGGTAGCCAACTGGGCCCACCCCTTGCAGTACCAGGACATCGTCCGGCTGGACATCCAGGTCCGGGTCGTCTATCCGCCTGTGGTAGTCCTCCACGGAGGTAAATACCACGGCGCGCCCCTTGTGTTTGAGCAGTGCCGGTGTTGCTGCTGCGGGCTTAATGACGGCTCCGTCCTCGCACAGGTTTCCCGTGAGCACGGCAATGCCTGCCTGCTCTTTTACGGGCGATTCCATCCGGGCGATCACCTCCCGGTTGTAACACGGGATACCGCTGTTGTTTTCTCTTAGGGTTTTCCCATTCACGGTAATGCAATCCATATGCAACTCCCCGGCTAATTCCTCGAGGATTACGGGCAAGCCCCCGGCGTAGTAATAGTCTTCCATCAGGTATTTCCCGGAAGGCATCAGGTTCAGCAAAAGGGGGAGGTTGCTGCCCAGCCGGTCGAAATCCGCCAGGTTGAGGTCAACCCCAATCCTGCCGGCAATGGCTGTGAGGTGAATGATGAGGTTGGTGGAGCCGCCCACTGCCGAATTTACCTTGATGGCATTCTCAAATGCCTTGCGCGTCAGTATCCGGGAGAGGTTCAGCCCTTCCTTAACCATCCCGACAATGCGGTTTCCGGATAAGTGGGCCATTACTTTTTTGCGTGCGTCCACGGCAGGTATGGCCGAGGCCCCCGGCAGGGTCAGTCCCAGGGCTTCTACCATGGTGGCCATGGTGGAAGCCGTTCCCATGGTCATGCAATGCCCGGCAGAACGGGACATGCACGATTCTGCCTCCAGGAATTCTTCCTGGGTTAGTGTTCCCGCTTTCCGTTGCTCGTCCAGTTGCCAGGTTGCGGTTCCGGAACCGATATCCCGTCCGCGGAATTTACCATTGAGCATGGGTCCCCCGGGAACCACGATGGTAGGCAGGTCCACACTGGCTGCCCCCATCAGGGTGGAGGGGGTGGTTTTATCGCATCCGGTAAGCAGTACAATCCCATCCAGCGGATTGGCCCGGATACTCTCCTCGGTATCCATGCTGACCAGGTTGCGCCAAAGCATGCTGGTTGGTTTCATAAGCGTTTCGCCAAAGGACATCACCGGGAATTCCAGGGGAAAGCCTCCTGCCTCATAAACGCCTCGTTTTACGATGTCGGCAAACTCCCTAAGGTGGGCATTACAGGGGGAGAGGTCGGACCATGTATTGCAGATTCCTATTACGGGTTTACCCCGGAACATATGATCCGGATGCCCCTGGTTCCGCATCCAGCTCCTATGGACGAAGCCCATTTTATCGTCCCGGCCGAACCATTCGGCGCTCCTAAGTTTTTTCTTCGTCATCCCAGCATTGGCTATGAGGCCTAAAGTGTTGCTCAAAGTGTGAATTCAACACGATACCTCTCTCTAAATATAGGTGAAATCTTTAATTGTCTACGGGCCCGGACAGGCGGCCGGGTGGAATGCATTAATGACGAAGGTAAAATCGAATAATTCTTTGTTCGCATATTCAAAAAACATTACATTTGTGCCCCGATTTAGAGAAATCTGGGCCGTTGGGAAAACAGTCCTTTCGGAATGCAGGTGTGGTGGAATTGGTAGACACGCTAGTTTCAGGTACTAGTGCCGCGAGGCTTGGGAGTTCGAGTCTCCCCACCTGTACAGAAGACCCATCCGGACGGATGGGTTTTTTTGTGGATACAATACAAGGGGTTTCCTTGGCTTGGGTATGAACGATATCAAAAAAGCGGCGCAATTGATCCGGGACGGAAAAGTGGTGGCTTTCCCCACGGAAACCGTCTATGGGTTGGGTGCCAATGCCCTGGATCCGATGGCAGTTGCCCGCATTTTTGAGCTTAAGGAGCGTCCTGCTTTCGATCCGTTGATTGTCCACGTTTCAGACCTGGAACAGCTTTACGGGCTTACTCCGGACAGGGACCCGCGAATTGCCCTCCTGGCGGAGGCCTTCTGGCCGGGGCCCCTTACCCTGGTCCTTGAAAAAACCAGCCATGTTCCGGATATAGTCACATCGGGCCTGCCAACGGTGGGCTTGAGGATGCCGGACCACCCGGTTGCCCAGGAACTGATCCGTAGGGCCGGTTGCCCCATTGCCGCGCCCAGCGCCAACAAGTTCGGCCGAATTAGCCCAACCGAAGCCTGGCATGTGAGTAAGAACCTGCCGGAGGCCGATTATGTTCTGGATGGCGGGCCTACCCGGGTGGGTATCGAATCGACCATTATAGGGTTGCGGCCAGACGGCTTTGTAATTCTGAGGCCCGGGGGAATTACCCGGGAAGACCTGCTTGGAATCATCCCGGAGTCCTCCGAAGCACCTGCCCCGGGTAGCCCCGAAGCACCGGGGATGCTGGCCTCCCATTACAGCCCTGCCAAACCTTTTTATCTTTACTCGGAGGCACTTGCAGGCCGGATAGACCCCTCCCGGGCGGGTTACATCCGCTACAGTGGAGAAATACCCCTGTCCTTTGCCCGTGTCATTACGCCCACACAGACCGCAGACCTGCGGGAATACGCCACCCGGATCTTCGGAGCCATGCATGAGCTGGAAGCATCGGATGTGGACGTTTTGGTTGCGCAACCGGTCCCGGAAAACGGAATCGGGATTGCCATTATGGACCGCCTGCGCAAAGCTGCCCACGATTGGGAAGCCGGAGCAGTATAATCCGCGGCCTTATTTGTACCTTCAACCCATAAACTTTTTCGGCCATGTTCCGATACCTCCTGACTACCTTGATGGTCCTATCCCTATCCGCTTCACTGTTTGCACAGGAAACGGTTACCCTCACTTTTGCATACCGGCCCGAGTCCGTCTATACTATGGAAATGACGAACCGGATATTAGGCACCATGGATGTGGAGGTGCCGGATTCCCTGCGGCAGGCCCTGGGCGGGAACCTCGACGGATTCCCTATGGAAATGGAAATGGTAAACCACATTCCCTCTACCATGACCACGGGTAAAAGGACCCCCAAGGGCACATTTCCGGTGCATCTGGCCTATGGTGAAATCCGCTCCTCCTCCGCGATGAACGGGGAAGCCATGGAAAGTGAGGAAAATCCCCTCTCCGGGATTTCGGTTTACGGCATCTTCACCAATGGCCGGTCTTTTACCCTGGATTCCCTTTCGGTGGACCAGCCCAACCCCATACTGGAACAGACCATGAAAGGTATCCTGGACCAGATGGAACGCTTCATGGTAATGCCACAGAAGCCCATTGCAGTGGGAGAGGATTTCACGGCCGAAGTGCCCATGGAGTTCCCCATGGCCGGGATGCAACCCATCGAAATGAAAATCCGGATGACCTACACCCTTACAGCGCTTCGCGATGGACGGGCGTACTTCGATTTGGATCAGCGTTTGGAGGCCCTAACCAGCCAGCAGCAGTTCCGGATGCGCGTGGAAGGGGTCGGGACCGGAACGGGCGTTTTCCAGGTAAAGAAAGGCTATTGGGAATCCATTCGCTCCCAGATCCCCATGGAAGTCGAAATCCTGATGGAGGGGGGCATCCGGTTTATTTCCCAAATGGAAACACAATCTACGGTAGTCACAACCCTGAAACCGGCCCAATAAAAAAGCCCCCAGCATTCCGGGGGCTTTTTTAGCTTCAGATTCGATCGATTCGAAGAAAAAAATCAGTTTAAAACACCCCGAGGGCAGCCAGAAGCAGGCACACAACCACGGCTCCCAGCACGAGGATTAGCAGGAGGACCATAACGCTCAGAAAACCGTTGAGCAGACGGGTCCCCATAGAAAGTGAACGTTCCATTTTCAATAGTATTTAGCACAAGATACTAAAAACCAGGTACAAGCGATTCGATATTCGACCAAAGGACCCCTGGGTGCCGAACTCTTCGATTAACGGGTCGGCTTCCCCGATAAGGCGTGGTAGCGTTCGAATTAAGACAAAAAAAAACTCCGGCATTTGCCGGAGTCCTTTTTGTATAATGCAGGGGTTATTTCTTGACCACAGGGACAGAGAAGGTGTGGACCCCATCTGTAAGGGTGAGGTAATAAATCCCTTCCTGGCTTTGCTCCAGACCCTTCAGGTAAAGTGAAGAGGTGTCTGACGCACTGGCGTTTTCCTTCACACCGTAGTCTACAATCTGACCGTTGGGTGCCATAAGCTGGTAGGCATAGGTAGACTGCAGGGGTACCGGGAGTTTCACCGTGACTTGCCCATCCGGAACCGGGTTGGGGTAAACCACGACCTTGGCCAGGTCCACAACCGTTTTGCCGGAATTGCTTCCCGACCCTACGGAGAAACTAACACTACGGCTTGCCAACTGAGTACCACTGGCATTGCCCCCGGAGTAGAAGGTGGCTGTCAGGGTATAATTCCCATCGGGCAAGTTAGTAGGGGCATAATCGCCATTCACATCCCCAAAGGCCGAATAAGGCGCTACACTTTCGATACGGTTGGAATTCAAGGCGCCGGATAGCTGGATGCGAACAGATGCTACACCGGCCACTGTGGTGGTTGCCTGGAAGTTCCTGGCCTCCCCGAACTGGATGTTAATGCCAGGCTCGACGGAGCGTACTACCTGGTCTGTGTTGGCGTTGATCAGGTTGAGGGTGACGTTATTGGCCGGGGGAGGTGTTCCATCTCCTCCGCCATCACCAGACCCGCCACCGCTTCCGGCAGAACCGCCTACGGTAATATTTACGGTGCTCTCGCCTTGGTTGCCGTTATTATCGGTTACCACTGCGCGTATAGTGTATGCTCCATTCTCTATATTCCTGATTACATGGGGCGTGTATCCGGAACCATCGGTATCGACCAGGGCCCCATTGACGAATATCTGGTGTCTGACCACACTGCCGTCGGAATCACTGGCTGCCAACTCGATGCGGACATCATTGCCGGCATTGAAGTTCTCACCATCTGCCGGGTTTGTAATGGCAACCACTGGGTCACCACTTCCACCTCCGGTGTCGCCTCCTCCGGTGTCGCCTCCGCCGGTGTCACCACCGCCAGTATCTCCGCCACCTGTATCACCGCCGCTGCCGCCAACTGTGATGGTTACGGTAGCTTCCGCAGTCGCGCCGTTGTTGTCTGTAACCAGCGCCCTGATGGCATAGGTTCCGGCTGCGATGTTTTCAATAACATGGGGTGTGTAGTTGGGTCCGTCCAAATCGACCCGGCTGCCGTTTACAAAAATCCGGTGCTGGGCAATGCTCCCATCTGAATCGGCAGCATCCAGTTCTACTCTCACATTGCTTCCAACCGCTACATTTTGACCATCGGAAGGGCTGGTAATACTTACACTGGGAGGGGTGTTGGAGCCATCGTTGCCCCCTCCGGTATCACCCCCTCCGGTATCACCCCCGCCAGTGTCTCCACCGCCAGTGTCTCCACCCCCGGTATCTCCACCGCCGGTATCGCCACCACCAGTGTCTCCACCTCCGGAGCCTCCGGCAGTGATGTTCACTGTAGCTTCTGCTGTAGCCCCGTTATTATCCACAACCACAGCCCTAATAGTATACGCTCCTGCAGTTATGTTTTCGATAACATGTGGGGTATAGGTTGATCCATCCAGATCCACCCGGGTGCCATTGACGAAAATCCTGTGTTGGGCAATGGTGCCATCGGAATCACTAGCGTTCAGGTCGATACGAACGTTGCTGCCTGCAGCTACATTCTGCCCATCTGCCGGACTTGTTATACTAACGGAAGGGGGGGTATTCGGGCCGTCGTTGCCGCCGGAACCTCCACCGCCGGTATCACCGCCTCCGGTGCCACCTCCGCCGGTATCACCACCTCCGGTGCCTCCACCGCCGGTATCTCCGCCGCCGGTATCACCGCCTCCGCCTCCGTCTGGGGGTGGGTTGTTGGTACCGCCACAACGGGTTTCAGCAAGGTTGTTACTACGTGCTGCGTTATCGCTCCACTGGCTTTCCTTATACATCACGATTTTATCGATCTGGTGTCCCCGTGAACGGGCAGAAAGTTGGATGGTGTAATTTCCGGCGCTGTTAAATCGGGCATAAATGTTGTGCCCATTGAAGTCGCTGGTCCGGGTAGACCAGGTCCAACTGGTGGTTCCGCTAAGGAAAACCTTAAACCAGCCACCAGCTCCCGCTCCATTCGGGTTCGGGGTTTTTCCAGAACCTTTGGGGTAGAGAATACTGCTACCGTTCTGCGCAAAAAAATCTGCGGCATCCGGAATTCGCAGCCAGGTATCATTGTGCTCTGTAGAGACGTCGCCGATTCCTACGCGGCTTCTCCAAGTGAAACGATAGGTCCCGGGGGAGTTTATGCGCACCGTATAATTGATGACACCATTCCCGGGGTTATTGAAATAATCCGATCCGTTCCATACGATGTAACCGCTTCCTGTAAAACCGGAAGCGGAGCTCTGCCGCTGCCAGGAACCGCTGAGGTTCCCGGACTCGGCCTGAATGACTACAATGCCATTTTCCTCTTCGAAGGTTGCACCGTTACACTGGGCGCGTCCCTGGAGGGAAAATAACAAGGTTAGTGCAAGCAAAAGGGTAATTTTCACTTTCATTTAAAATAGTGTTAGTGGGGTTCAAAGAATTGATTGTATGTACTAAACTCATTAGTTCAAACATCAGTGGGGTATTCTAATGTCGACTATTTAAATGCGTGTTCGGGGGGAACGATATGGAAACGCATTTGGAGGTATATACGACCAAAAGTGCGTTTTTGTCTACGAACAGCAAAAAAAAGGAATAAACTCTGGAAAAACAAATGGTCTTCCCGAAATAATGAATTGATAATAAAAGTTTTACCCTCCGATTACGAAAGGATGGCCGTATGCCCTACAAAAAGCTGTAAGAACGGCCTTGGCGTCTTTAGGATTTTCCGGACAGCCGCTTGCCCAGTTCTTCGAGGGACACCCCTTTGGTCTCCGGCATCCGGAATACCACCCAGAGCAATTGCAGGACCATCATGGTGGAAAAGAAGGCAAAAATAGGCCAGGGGTTCTCCCCGAATATCCCTTTCTCGGCATCCAGGAATATGGGTGTTACCAGAGTAATCAGGGCCGCGAACACCCAATGGGTCCCGGTGCCCCAGGATTGCCCGTATGCCCTTACTTTGTTGGGGAAGATTTCCGAGATAAAGACCCAGATCACAGCGCCCTGCCCCACGGCATGGGACGCGATAAAAACCAAGACGAATACCAGCAGGAGTGTTGACCCTGCCCCGCTGTAGAAACACCAGCCCACCATCGCCAGGCTGATAATATATCCTACCGAGCCTACCAGCATGAGTTGACGGCGGCCCAGCTGGTCAATAAGCCGTACCCCTACCAGGGTAAAGACCAGATTGATGATCCCGATGGAGATCGAATTAAACAGGGATTCACTGGAGGCCAGGCCTGCCCGCTCCAGGATTTCCGGGGCGTAGTACAGCACGAAATTGATTCCGCTAAGCTGGTTGAAAAACGCAATCAGAAATGCGAGTGTCAGGGGTTTTCGGAAGGTTTTGGAAAATAATCGCACCTGACCAGGGTCCTTCCCTGCCGCCTGTTGTACCTCCAGAACTTCCTTCTGTGCAGCTTCTTCGCTGAAGCCAATATGGCGCAGGATACGAAGGGATTCCTCGATGTTCCCCTTAGTAGCCAGGATCCACCTGGGGCTATTGGGGATTTTCAATACCATAAGGGTGTAGATCGCTGCAGGTATGGCCTCCACCCCCAGCATCCAACGCCAGTCATTGGCTCCTCCAACCCCTTTCAGGAGGTAGTTGGAGATAAAGGCTATGAAAATCCCGAAGACGATATTAAACTGGTACATGGCGGTAAGCCTGCCCCGGTTTTCCGAAGAGGAGATCTCAGAGATATAGATAGGGGCAGCAACCGATGATGCCCCCACGCCCAGCCCGCCTATGAAACGGAAAAAGGAAAAGATATAGGGGCCGGAAGCAAGCGCAGAGCCCACAGCGGAAACGGTATAGAGGACCCCTATCCAGAAAAGTGTTTTTTTCCTACCCAGGATGTTGGATGGAATCCCGCCAAAAATAGAACCGATTACCGTGCCCCAAAGGGCCATGGACATGATAAAGGTGCCGTGGAACCAGGGGCTGGTATTCCAGAGTTCCTTAATAGGGAGGTTGGCGCCGCTGATCACCACAGTGTCGAACCCGAACAGGAAACCGGCCAATGCGGCCGTTAGGGAAATGCGGAGGATTTTGGATTGCATGGCCGCTGAAAGGTTGGTCAGTTGGGATAAACATAAGAAAAAATGACCATTTCAATACGGCCTCAGGGATGTTTGGCGATTGCCAGTACGGGTAAAAGGGTATCGCGGTTTCTGGCCTTCCTATCCGGAGTGTCTCCTGGGATTGGGGTGCGCAGGCCAGCCGTATCAGGGAAGGACCTTTCAGGATAAGATTCCCGCCCGCGGGTGCCAGGCCTCCCGGAGTTATCCAGGCAGCCGGTCAGCATCAAGAGGAAACTGGCCAGGCAAAGGGCAAGGCAGGTAGGAGGTGTCATAGCAAAGGGGCTCTATACTAACGTACGGACCCCCTGGGTAATCTGGATGCTGGCACCTGTGTTTTCTTCCACATATCGGCGGTTGATGGCCCCGATTCTTTGGCGTTCTTCTCCGTCTTCCAACAGGGGAAGTATGGCCTCCCGAAAGGATTGGGCATCCGATACGGGAAGGATTCCACCCTCCCGGACCAGGTCGCAGGCTTCCCGGAATTTGTCGAACCGGGGTCCTATCAGGATGGGAATCCCGAATACGGCCGGTTCCAGGGTATTGTGCAGGCCTGTCCTAAACCCGCCCCCAACATAGGCTACGGCAGCGTAGTCATAGACCTTGGTGAGCAGCCCTATGGTATCCAGGATCAGGACATCGGCGCGCTCCAGATCCTCCTGGGTAGCGCTGCTGAAGCGAATTGTTTTTGCCTGAAGTCTGGTTTCCAGGTGCTCTATATGCGATGCGCCCACCTGGTGGGGTGCAACCACGGCGCAAACCCCTTTGGGGAGGTGGTTGTTCAGGAAGGGGACGATGACTTCCTCGTCCTCTGCCCAGGTACTTCCGGCCACCAGGCAAATGCGGTTGCCCGCAAAGCGGTCCATGAAATCGAGCCGGTTGTCCTGCCCGGCGATTACCGAAACCCTATCCAAACGCGTGTCCCCGGCAATCCGGGCATCGGGCAACCCTATTCCACTTAGCAAGTCAATAGAGGCTTGGTCCTGTACGTAGACCAGCGATACCTTTTTCAGGCTTTTGCGCAACAAACCGCCGTACCATCTGAAGTAGGCCTGATCCGGACGGAACAATGCCGAAAACATGACAATGGGGGTTTGGTTCCTACCCAGTTCGCGGAAAAGGTTGGGCCATACCTCGTATTTGACAAACAGGGCGATCTCCGGGCTTACCTTATCGAGGAACCGGCGGGCATTTCGGGCGGTATCAAGTGGGAGGTAGCATACGGCCACTCCGGGAAGCTTGTCTTTTTTGATTTCATACCCCGAGGGGGAAAAGAAGGTCACGAGGAACTGGTGGCCGGGATAGGCTTCCCGGAGGTGTTCCAGCACGGGAAGCCCCTGTTCAAATTCGCCCAGGGAGGCCGTATGCATCCAAATACGGGGTTTGCCGGGTTCCAAGTATGTTTCCAGGTAGTGCCAGACCTGCTTCCGGCCATTCAGGAAGGACCGGAGCTTAGGCTTGAACAGGGCAAGGACAGGAAGCAGCAGGCCTGCGATCCGGACCAGCAGATCATAGAGGAAATACACCTGTAGAAGGGTTTTCGGCTAAATTACGGTTCTTTGAGAAATCCGTTGACGAGGGCCCTGTATTTTTGTATGTTTGTCTGAGAAACGTCCCTTCATGCGCAAAATTCAGATGGTCGACCTGATTGGCCAGTATGCGGATATCCGGGAGGATGTCCAGGAGGCCTTCGACCGCATCCTCCAGTCTGCAGCCTTCATCAATGGGCCCGAAGTGGCCGCTTTTCAAAAGGACCTCGAAACGTATCTGGGCGTCAAGCACGTCATACCCTGTGCCAACGGCACGGATGCCCTTCAGATCGCTATGATGGGCCTGGGCCTGAAGCCCGGTGATGAGGTCATCACCGCCGATTTTACATTTGCTGCCACGGTAGAGGTAATTGGGCTGCTGCAGCTTACCCCTGTGCTGGTCGATGTGGACCCCCACCATTTCAATATCGACCCGGAAGCTATTGAGCGCGCCATTACCCCACGAACAAAGGCCATAGTGCCCGTGCACTTGTTTGGCCAATGCGCCGACATGGAACGGATTATGGAGATTGCGCGCAAGCACGACCTCTTTGTTATAGAAGACAATGCCCAGGCCATTGGCGCGAATTACCAGTTCTCGGATGGGAGTCGTAAAAAGGCCGGCACAATTGGTCATGTTGGGGCGACCTCCTTCTTCCCCTCCAAAAACCTGGGGGCCTACGGAGACGGTGGCGCCATTTTCACCGACAATGACGACCTGGCCCATACCATTCGCGGGATTGTTAACCACGGGATGTACGAGCGCTATTATCACGATGTCATTGGAGTCAATTCCCGGCTGGACTCCCTGCAGGCCGCTGTCTTGCGGGCCAAACTTCCACACCTGGACCGGTACTGCGACCGGAGGCGTGAGGCAGCCCGGTACTACAGCAGGGCTTTTGAGGGTCATCCGATGCTGACAGTCCCCGAGACGGTGCGTTCCTGTTCGGGTATTTGCGAAACCTGCGACTGCCATGTGTTCCACCAGTACACCCTCCGCGTAGGGGGAGGCAAGCGGGATGCCCTCGCCCAGCACCTGGGCAGCAATGGGATTCCCTATGGCATCTACTACCCTGTACCGCTTCACCGTCAAAAAGCCTATACAGACCCGAGGTTCAGGGAATCGGATTACCCGGTTACCAACCAGTTGTCCGAAGAGGTACTATCCCTTCCCATGCATACGGAACTGGATAAAGAACAATTGGAATATATCACCAAAACCGTACTGGCCTTCCTCAATGGGGAAGATTGACCGGCGGCGGTTCTCAACGTTTGATCTATGAAAATACTTGTTACCGGGGGCCTTGGTTTTATCGGCTCCCACACCGCTGTTGAATTACAACAGGCCGGATTTGAGGTAGTTATTATCGATAACTGTTCCAACGCCTCGGAATCCGTTTTGGACGGAATTGAAGGCATTACCGGGAAGCGTCCGGAGTTTGTAAAAATGGACCTGCGGGATAAGGCTGCCGTGGAGGATTTCTTCAGCCAGCACCCAGAAGTGGACGGGGTCATCCACTTTGCGGCATCCAAAGCCGTAGGTGAAAGCGTGGAGAAACCCTTGCTCTATTACGAGAATAATCTGGGCACCCTGGTGTACTTACTAGGCCAGCTTTCGACCCGGCCTAAGGCCCACTTTATTTTCAGCTCCTCCTGTACGGTTTACGGGCAGGCGGAGAAAATGCCCATTACGGAAGACGCCCCTGTACAGCCTGCCGAATCGCCCTACGGGAACACCAAGCAGGTAGGGGAGGAGATCATTCGGGACACCTGTAAGGTTACGGAGCATTTGCAGGCGATCGCCCTGCGCTATTTCAACCCGATCGGGGCACATCCTTCCACCGAGATCGGCGAACTCCCCCTGGGGGTGCCGCAAAACCTGGTGCCCTTTATCACCCAGACCGCTGCGGGTATCCGGAAGGAACTCTCGGTCTTCGGGGACGACTACCCCACGCCCGATGGGACCTGTATCCGCGACTATATCCATGTGGTGGACCTGGCACGGGCGCATGTGGTGGCCCTGCAGCGGTTACTGGAGGGAAAAAACAAGGCCAATTACGAAGTATTCAATATCGGGACGGGAACCGGGAGTTCGGTCCTGGAGGTTATCCGCAGTTTTGAACGGGTTTCCGGAAAACCCCTGAATTATAAGATAGTTGGCCGTCGTGCCGGGGATGTCATTTCGGCCTATGCCGATACCATGCACGCCAACCAGGAACTCGGATGGAAGGCGGAGTCTACCCTGGACGACGCCATGCGCTCGGCCTGGGATTGGGAAAAGAAAATACGCGGACTGTAGCCCCTAATTATAAACACCGACAATAATGAAAAAAGCACTTCTTTTTGCAGCCCTTCTGGCCAGCAGCCTCTATGGGTTTTCCCAAAAGCAATACCTGCAATGCGGGGCGATCCTGGATATGGAAACCGGCCGGTTGCAACCCGGGGTAACCCTGGTGGTGGAAGGAAACGAGATCCGTGAGCTGCTTAAAGGCTACCAGTCCGGAACCGATTCGGACGCGGTGGTAGACCTAAAGGATTACACCGTACTCCCGGGTCTCATCGACATGCATGTGCATATCGAAAGCGAATCGAGCCCGCAATCCTATATCAAACGCCTCACCATGAACCCCGCGGATATCGCCTACGAGGCTGCGGTCTATGCCGAACGGACGCTTATGGCCGGGTTTACCACGGTCCGGGATCTGGGCGGCAGCGGGGTGAATATCGCCCTGCGGAAAGCGGTGGATAAAGGCCTTGTGCCCGGCCCCAGGATTTATACCGCAGGGAAATCCATTGCCACCACCGGGGGTCATGCGGACCCCACAAACGGCCGCCGCCTGGACGAAATGGGGAACCCGGGGCCCGGGGAAGGGGTTGTAAACTCCCCCGAGGACGGACGGCAGGCAGTACGCCAGCGCTATAAGGAGGGGTCGGATGTGATCAAGATAACCGCAACCGGGGGCGTCCTGAGTGTGGCCAAAAACGGGCAGAACCCCCAGTTTACCATAGAAGAAATCCGGGCCATAACCGAGACTGCCAAAGACTACGGGATGCTGACTGCTGCCCATGCCCATGGGGACGAAGGGATGCAGCGGGCTATCAAGGGCGGGATCCGCACCATTGAACACGGGACGCTTATGAGCGAGGAAACCATGGCTTTGATGAAAGAGTACGGGGTCTATATGGTACCTACCATCTCCGCTGGTAAAGAGGCCGCCCGCCTGGCGGATGTTCCGGGGTATTTTCCGGAAGTTGTGGCTATCAAAGCCCGGGAGATCGGCCCCCAGATCCAGAATACCTTCTCCAGGGCCTACAAAAAGGGAGTGCCCATTGCCTTTGGCACCGATGCCGGGGTGTTTAAGCACGGTACGAATGCCCAGGAATTCGGGTATATGGTTGAGGCTGGGATGCCGGCTGTGGAAGCCCTGCAGGCTGCAACCCTTACCAATGCCTCATTGCTGGGAATGGGTCAGCGCCTCGGTCAACTCAAGGCGGGCTTCCTGGCGGACATCATAGCGGTCCCGGGCAACCCCCTGGAGGATGTCGGCACGCTTATGGATGTGCGTTTTGTAATGAAGGACGGCAGGATCTTCAAGCAGTAGCCCAGTTGTTTTAATGCCCGGACCCATGGGGCCGAACACCCTTCGATGTATTGAAATCCTGGAATCCGCCCGACAAGCAGGGTTGGAATCGGACCTGAAGGGTCAGGTCGTCAAGGATTTTCAACGAGCAGGCCTGAATGTTCCGCGGGCGCTGGGGACAGGTTCCGATACCCAATGGGCCCTGGAACTGCGGGAGGCCTTATACCGGATCCTGATGGAGCGCACTTCGTCCTACCTGAACCTGATGTATGCTGCCGGCGTGCCGGAAAAGGCCTTTAAGGGCATCCCATTAACAGACCCGGTGGAGGTCGCCGATGCAGCGGCCTGCCTGTTGCTCTCCAGGGAGTGGGAGAAAGTATGCCTGAGAAAGCGATACAAGAAGGGTCCCGGGGAATAGGGCGGCGGCAAAGCCTTCATTTGCTGGAGCTATTCCCCTGAAATTAAGATGCAGTACATTTATTATCCGTTTGTTTTATTGTATTTTTGGTAAAATTTTCTGCCCAGGGGCATATTTCTGGATTTAATGGATAAGTATTCCTTTTTAAACGCGGCTCACACCGCTTTTTTTTCAGACCTGTACGACTTGTACCTTACCCATCCGGACCGGGTTGAACCCAGCTGGAGAGCCTTTTTCCAGGGGTTTGATTTTGGGATGGAAAGTGCCCTCGGGGAACTGGGTATCGATTCCGACAACGGGATGGTCATGGCACCGGACGGCACCGAGCGCAGTATGCCGGAGACCCTGCAAAAGGAGTTTCAGGTGGTCCGTCTTATAGATGGCTACCGCAGCAGGGGCCACCTCTTTACCCGGACCAACCCCGTTCGTGAGCGCAGGACGTATACCCCGAGCCTGGATATTGGAAATTTCGGCCTGGACCAGGAAGACATGGATACCGTTTTCCGGGCCGGCCAGGTCATAGGGATCGGGCCCAGCACCCTCCGGGACATTATCGGGCATCTCACCCGTATTTATTGCGACGCCATTGGAGTCGAATACATGTATATCCGCAAGCCGGAGCGCATCCAGTGGATTCAGGACCGCCTGAACATCAACGACAACCACCCGGATTTCAGCCCGGAGCGGAAAAAACATATCCTTAAAAAACTCACCGAAGCCGTTTCTTTCGAAGGCTTCCTGCATACCAAATACGTTGGGCAGAAGCGCTTTTCGCTGGAAGGAAATGAATCCCTGATCCCGGCAGTCGATGCTATTGTGGAGCGCGCCGCGGAAATGGGGGTAACGCAATTTGTGATGGGGATGGCCCACAGGGGCCGCCTGAACGTACTGACCAATATCTTCGGGAAGCCCGCCACCGATATCTTCAGCGAATTCGATGGAAAGGACTATGAGCAGGAGATTTTCGACGGGGACGTCAAATACCACCTGGGGTGGACCTCGGAGCGGAAGACCGATTCCGGGAAGAGCATAAAGATGAATATTGCCCCCAACCCCTCCCACCTGGAAACCGTGGGGGCGGTGGTAGAAGGGATCACCCGGGCCAAGCAGGACCGCAACTGCCCGGATAACCTCAGTGGGATTCTCCCGATTGTCGTGCATGGCGACGCCGCCATTGCCGGGCAGGGGATTGCCTATGAGGTGGTACAGATGGCAGGTCTTGATGGTTACACCACCGCCGGGACCATCCATATCGTGGTGAACAACCAGATTGGGTTTACGACTAATTACCTGGATGGGCGGACTTCCACCTATTGCACCGATGTGGGCAAAGTAACACTCAGCCCCGTACTGCACGTAAATGCGGACGATGCCGAGGCGGTGGTACACGCTGCCCTGTTCGCACTGGAGTACCGGATGGAGTTTAAGCGGGATGTCTTCCTGGATATGCTCGGGTATCGGAAATATGGGCACAATGAAGGAGATGAACCCCGGTTTACCCAGCCCAAATTGTACAAGATTATTGCGAAGCACAAGAACCCCCGCGATATTTATGCTGCCAAGCTTATTGCGGAAGGGGTTATAGACAAGGACTACGTCAGCCGGCTGGAAACCGCCTATAAGGAAAGCCTGGAGGAGGAACTGAAGGATAGCCGCAAGGAAGAGAAAACCCGCATTACCCCTTTTATGGAGGAGGAGTGGAGCGGTTTCGACCACGTACGGGAGTGGGAGATGATGGAGCCCGTAGACACCGGTTGCCCGCGGGAGAAACTCGAGCAAATTGCCGAGGTCATCACCCGCCTGCCCAAAGGCAAGAAATTCCTGAGGAAGGTGGAACGTCTTATCGACGACCGCCGCAAGATGTTTTTTGAAACCAACCGCCTGGACTGGGCCATGGGAGAATTACTGGCCTATGGCAGCCTCCTCAGCGAAGGGTACGGGGTCCGGATTTCCGGGCAGGATGTGGAACGGGGGACCTTCTCCCACCGCCATGCCGTACTGAAGGTAGAAGACAGCGAAGAGGAGGTGCTGCTGCTGAACCACCTGTCGGAGGACCAGGGCAGTTTCCAGATCTACAATTCCCTCTTGTCCGAATACGGGGTCCTCGGGTTCGAATACGGGTATGCCATGGCCAGCCCGAGTACCCTCACCATATGGGAGGCGCAGTTCGGGGATTTCAGCAATGGCGCCCAGATCATGATAGACCAGTATATCTCGGCAGCGGAGGATAAGTGGAAAATCCAGAACGGGGTGGTCCTGCTCCTGCCCCACGGGTACGAAGGTCAGGGGGCCGAGCATTCCTCCGCACGGATGGAGCGCTACCTGCAGCTTTGCGCCCGCGACAATATGTTTGTGGCGGATGTAAGTACCCCTGCCAACCTGTTCCACCTGCTGCGGCGACAGATGGTGGTGAATTACCGAAAGCCGTTAATCGTGTTTACGCCTAAAAGCCTTCTGAGGCATCCCAAATGTGTCTCCACAGTGGAGGAGTTCACCGATGGCCGCTTCCAGGAAGTCATTGACGACGCGGGTGCAGACCCGGCCAAGATCAAAAGCCTGGTCTTCTGTACCGGAAAGTTTTATTACGACCTGCTGGAGCAGCGGGAGTCTCTGGGCCGGGAGGACGTTGCCCTGGTCCGCCTCGAACAGCTGTTCCCCCTGCCTGTAGACCAGATGAATGCGATTATTGAAAAGTACAAGGGTGCGGACGACCTGGTCTGGGCCCAGGAGGAGCCCCGCAACATGGGCGCCTGGACTCATTTGATGATGCATTTCCCCGGCGCGTCCCGTTTCAGGGCAGCCTCGCGCAGGTACTATGCTTCCCCTGCTGCGGGAAGTGCAGTCCGTTCGCGGATGCGGCATCAGCAGGTTATCGATTACGTTTTCGATAAAACCAAAGACAACCAGACCCGCCCACAACTCAAAGAAGAAACAACAAAATAACAGGTGCGTAAGCCCTCCATAAAACGGATTACCCCTACATTCCAAACAGCAGACGCATGATATTAGAAATGAAAGTCCCTTCGCCGGGAGAATCGATTACCGAAGTCGAAATAGCCCAGTGGCTTGTACAGGACGGAGATTATGTGGAAAAGGACCAGGCCATTGCCGAGGTAGACTCGGACAAGGCGACCCTGGAACTCCCTGCCGAAGAGAGCGGGATTATCACCCTCAAAGCCGAAGAAGGCGATGCCGTAGCGGTAGGGGAGGTGGTGTGCCTGATCGATACGAGCGCTGAAAAACCCGAAGGGGGTGCCGATCCGGCCCCCGAGGCGAAAGAAGAGGCAGCTGCCCCGGAGAAGGCCGCAGCAGCCCCCACCCCGGCACCGGAGGAGAAAAAGGCTCCTGCTGCGGGCATTGCGTCTCCGGCGGCGCGCAAAATCCTGGACGAAAAAGGAATTGACCCGGCTTCCGTTTCCGGTTCGGGCAAGGACGGGCGTATTACCAAGGATGATGCGGTAAAGGCCGTGCCTTCCATGGGCACCCCCGGAGGAGGTTCCCGCAATGAAACCCGGAGTAAACTCTCCATGCTTCGCAGGAAGGTGGCCGAGCGTCTGGTGGCGGCCAAAAACGAGACCGCCATGCTCACCACTTTCAACGAAGTGGATATGTCTGCTGTATTTGAATTGCGGGCTGCACATAAGGATGCCTTCAAGGAGAAGCACGGGGTAGGGCTGGGCTTTATGTCCTTCTTCACCAAGGCTGTGATACGGGCCCTGCAGGAGTATCCGGCTGTGAATTCCATGATAGACGGGAAGGAGATGATCACCTACGATTTCTGTGATATTTCCATTGCGGTTTCCGGCCCCAAGGGCCTGATGGTCCCTGTTATCCGCAACGCGGAGACCCTGAGTTTCCGGGGTGTGGAAGCCGAAGTCAAGAGGCTGGCTACCCGGGCACGCGATGGCCAGATTACCGTAGATGAGATGACGGGGGGCACCTTTACCATTTCCAATGGGGGCGTCTTCGGTTCCATGCTTTCCACTCCTATCATCAACCCGCCCCAAAGCGGTATCCTGGGGATGCACAATATCGTGGAGCGGCCCATTGTACGCGATGGCGCCATTGCTATTGCCCCGGTCATGTACGTAGCCTTATCCTACGATCACCGGATTATAGACGGACGGGAGTCTGTAGGCTTCCTGGTTGCCGTTAAGGAAGCTATCGAAAACCCGGTGGAGCTGCTTATGGATGGCGATGTAAAGAAAGCGCTGGAACTCTAACCCCTTACTAATCGCAGCCCAGGTCGGTGCGGGCGGCCGGGTCGGCCACCGGGAAGCACTGGCCGGAAGGTAGGCTTGTCGGTACGTAGCGCTGCATGGAAGGGTCGTAGAGTGCCTCTTCCACGAATGCCGTGAGCTGCAGAATTTCCACTTCCGAAAGTGCAAGGGGGACAAAGGCCCCGGAAAGTTGGCTTTCCGGGACACCCGGGTTTTGCGGGATCGCTTCGTTTTTGTAGCGGATAACCGATTCCACGGAGGAAAAGCTTCCCCCATGCCCCAGGAAGGAAAGTCCTTTAAGATTGTAGAGGGTTGGGATTTTAAAGGCATAATCATCTTCCGGGTTGCCCGTAAAGCCACCCCGGCCTTTTCGTGTGGCTTCATCCACTTCTCCAAAAACCAGCCCGGGCTGAAAATCGTCCATGCCCAGCGCGTGAAATCCCATTCCGTTTAACCCGGGCCCATTGTGACACTCATAGCAGCGGGCCTTCCCAAAGAAGAGGAGGGCCCCTTGCTTTTGTACTTCCCCCATGGCATCCGAATCCCCTCTGAGCCACTGCTGGAATGGCGCCTGGTTGGAAAGTACGGTCCGTTCAAAGGCCGCGATGGCCAAACCCGCATTCAGGTCGGTGTACCGCTCTGCCTCCGGGATGTCCGGGAAGGCTTGGTCGAAGAGTGCCTGGTATTGCGGATATTCCTGCAGCCATTGGCTGTCCAGGTGCAACCTGTGGACGCCAAGTCCTGCAATGGCCTGGGTCTCCACCCCGGAGAAGCCAAGGGTATTCTTTTCCTTAGGGGTCCCTTCGGTCCACTGTACCTCGGTGCCCGCATTTATTCCCAACGCCCCGAATTGCCCGTTCCATAGCATGACTTCCTGGTAGGCCGTGTTCAGCACCGTAGGGCTTCGGATGGGTTGTACATCGAGCATTTCAGGAGTGTAGTTTTCGGAGATGCCACGGGCTTCTCCCTGATGGCCAAATCCGGAACCACCCTCCCCGATGCCCTGCAACATCCCGCTTTGGAACTGGGCGGCTGCATGGTGGCAGGAAGCGCAGGAGTAGGTTTGGTACCCTTCTGGGCTCACCGGGGCAGTCCCCAGGGCTGTTTCATGAAACAACAACTGCCCCAAGGCCACTTTTTCCCGGGTTATGGGGTTTCCGGGGTCCGCCGGGATTTCGGAATACGCGTCGGAAGGCGGCAGGCGCAGTGCAGAAAGGGAGCCGTACAACCCTTCGATTTGTTGGGTCAGCTCCAGGTCCGGGTCGCCCTCGAGGAGTAGAAGGGTATCGGTATCTACGGAGCAGGATATACATATTGGGATCATAAGGGCGCAGTAAACTTTTTTGGGGAAGATGCGGACTGTCCGGAACATTTCTGGGGGAGTAGTGGGTTGTTGTATCCACAAGTTCGGGCATTTTCCCGGGACAGAATGCCAAGTCCGGATCAAAGGTTCAAAGCTATAGACCAATGGCGGTCTTTCGGGGAAGCGGTATCCCGTTATTTCAGGTACAGGCGGTTTTTCCGGTAATCAATGACCGCCCGGGCCATCCGAAGGACATCGGCCCCGAGGATGCCATCCACGGGTTCGGCTTCGTGCTGGATCATCGCCTGGTTCACATGGGAAAGATCCAGGAGTACCACCCGTACCCCGGTTTGCCGCCAGTTGCCCAACATCAGGGTATTCCCATCGGAAATAAAGGTTTCCATATCCGTGGCCCCGGCCCCGGCAGCCAGGATCTCCGAAGGTTCCGTGGTTAAGCCGAAGGCCCCGGCACGCCCCAGGTCCACACAGGTATTGGAGGCCCCGGTGTCCACGATAAACCTTCCGGCCACGGTATTGAGAACCGCATCTATGGCCAGGTGGTCGGTGGAGGTGGTCTGCATTTTCAGGGCGTCGAACCCGCGGGAGGACATGAATTTTTTGAGGGAGGCCATAAACGTTTTGGTAAAGATAGTCCTATTTTTACCTCGTGGTACTGACAGACACACATGCACACCTTTACGTAGAGGCTTTCGATGAGGATCGGGAGGAAATGATGCAGCGGGCTTTGGAGGCCGGGGTAGAGCGCTTCTTTATCCCTGCCATCGATTCCACATATGCCCCGGCCATGCAGGCCCTGCGGAAGACCTACCCGGACCAGGTGTTCCTGATGAGCGGACTCCACCCCACCCACGTGAAGGAAGACTACATGACGGAACTCGAGCACGTGAAGGAACAACTTGCGGGCGGGGGTTTTGTGGCCGTTGGGGAAATAGGGATGGATCTCTACTGGGACAAGACTTTTCAGGAAGCCCAGGCGGATGCATTCCGGCGCCAGATCCGAATGGCCAGGGGCCATGGTCTGCCAATCGTGATCCACTGCCGGGAAGCCTTCGATGAGATTTTTGAAGTCCTGGAAGAAGAAAAAGGGCCAGGTCTCTATGGGATTTTCCATTGTTTTACCGGCACCAGGGAGCAGGCCTATCAGGCCATTTCCTATGGGATGAAGCTCGGCATAGGCGGGGTGGTCACCTTTAAGAATGGGAAGATAGACCAGTTCCTGGATGAGGTCCCTCTGGAACACATCGTCCTGGAAACCGACTCCCCCTATCTGGCCCCGGCCCCGTACCGGGGCAAGCGCAATGAACCCGCCTACCTGAGGCGCATCCTGGCCCGGTTGTCTGAGATTTACAAACTCCCCGAAGCGGAAATCGCCAAAAGAACCACAGAAAACTCCAGGGCCGTTTTCGGCATCTGACCAAACCGACGCTTATGGCTGTACTGGATACGCCCCGCATTTTACTGATCTACACGGGCGGTACCATTGGGATGGAACGGGACTACACATCCGGGGCACTCCGCGCCTTCGACTTCAATAACCTGCTGCAGCAGATCCCGGAATTGCGGCAGGTGGATTGCGCCATCCACTCCGTGGCTTTTGCCCAACCCATAGATTCCTCCAACATGGACCTGCCCCATTGGAAGCAACTGGCCAGGCTCATCGGGGAGCACTATGACAATTTCGACGGGTTTGTGGTCCTGCATGGCAGCGATACCATGAGCTACACGGCCTCCGCCCTCAGTTTTATGCTGGAAAACCTGGCCAAGCCGGTTATCCTAACCGGGTCCCAGCTCCCCATTGGAGACCTCCGGACAGACGCCAAGGAGAACCTTATAACCTCCATCCAGCTTGCCGCCCTCCGTGAAAACGGGTTGCCGTTGGTACGGGAGGTTTGCCTGTATTTTGAATACAAACTTTACCGCGGCAACCGCACCACAAAGGTAAATACTGAGCATTTCGAGGCCTTCGAGTCTCCCAACTACCCGGCCCTGGCGGTTTCCGGGGTGCACCTGAAGGTCCGCCGGGAATTGCTCTGGAACCCTGCCCGTAAAGGGGTGTTAAAGGTGCACACCAGTATGGACAACCGTATCGGGGTGTTAAAACTATTTCCGGGCATGCACCCGGATTGGGCAGCCACCCTGTTGCGCAACCCGGGGATAAAGGGGATGGTACTGGAAACGTTCGGTGCAGGAAACGCCCCCACCGCCTCCTGGCTCCTGGAGGAATTAAGAGCAGCAGTGGGGCGGGGCATGCATATCGTAAACGTAACCCAATGCATAGGTGGCAGTGTGTTGATGGGTCAGTACGAGACGAGCTCATCCCTCAAGGACATCCCCCTGATAGACGGAAGGGACATCACCTCCGAGGCAGCCCTGGCCAAACTCATGTACCTCTTGGGGGCCGGGGTGGCACAGGGTTCTTTTAAAACCATTTTTGAGACTTCCCTCAGGGGCGAGATGTCCTGAACGAAATCCGATCAAAATTTTAGTTCTTCCCGAAAATTTTGTTATTTTCGCACCCCGAATTCGGGTATAAAGAGAGGTGGCCGAGTGGTTTAAGGCGCACGCCTGGAAAGTGTGTTTCCGCGAGAGCGGATCGAGGGTTCGAATCCCTTCCTCTCTGCACAAAAGGAAAGCACCGCTGCAACGCAGCGGTGCTTTTTTTATTCCCGGTGCCGTCAAAAGCTAGCTTTTGTAAGGCACGGGGAATAAAAAAAGCCCATAGCCGCCATGGCGGCTATGGTGCTTTCTATGCTTGTCCCGCACCCTGAACGAGGAAAGGGGATCAGCGCCCCGGCGCAGGCGGGGCGGTAATCCTG
>NZ_NGNR01000001.1:1105331-1427618 GCF_002198115.1 Robiginitalea sediminis
GCCCCGGCGCAGGCGGGGCGGTAATCCTGGGTTTTAGGTATTTTGGATGGGGAAGGTATGGTGCTTTCCATGCTTGTCCGGCGCCCTGAACGAGGTAAAGGGATCAGCGCCCCGGCGCAGGCGGGGCGGTAATCCTGAGGGTATGGTATTTTGGATGGGGAAGGTATGGTGCTTTCTATGCTTGTCCGGCACCCTGACCGAGGATAAGGGATCACCGCCCCGTCGCAGGCGGGGCGGTAATCCTGGGGTTTGGAGTTTTTGTAAGGCACGGGGAATAAAAAAAGCCCATAGCCGCCATGGCCGCTATGGTGCTTTCCATGCTTGTCCGGCACCGGGTGTATAAACGACTGGGCGCCTGCCTCTTTATTCCGAATCTTTCCCGGGTAAGTCCCTGCTCTTTTTTTGGAGAAGCTTTTGAAAGATGTGCAACGAATTCGTAAACTTGTCCCCAATGCGTTTGAAAACCCCCCGGAATTTTAGTAAATTCAGGGGTTCGCAACGCCAATTTTAATTTTTTAATTCCAATTTTTTTATATCTTTAGCCGCATAACTAATCTAAATTTAAGTTTGAAAAAAATGAAAAAATTATTCTCATTCCTGGCTATGGCTGGGCTATTTGTAATAGGTACCAATACGGTAAGCGCTAAAGCGTCGGCAGCTGTTGCCAACATGACTTCAACCTTGGCCACAGCCACTATTGCCCTTCAGGATGAGGCCGCTGCGGCTTCTGAGGATAGAGGTTTCACCCAGGTTCTTAAAGAACAATTCATCCAGGGTGGTGCAGGCTTCATGGGGATCGTACTGCTCTGTTTGATCCTCGGACTTGCCGTTGCCATCGAGCGGATTATCTACCTTAATATGTCAAGCACCAACACCGGAAAACTGAAGCAGCAAGTGGAAGATGCCCTTGCTTCAGGAGGGGTGGAAGCCGCCAAAGAAGTTTGCCGCAATACCAAGGGCCCGGTTGCCTCGATCTACTACCAGGGTCTGGACCGCGCCGGTGAGAGTATCGAATCTGCCGAAAAAGCGGTTGTAGCTTACGGCGGTGTCCAGATGGGGCAGCTCGAGAAAAACGTTTCCTGGCTTTCCCTGTTTATCGCCATTGCGCCCATGCTTGGGTTCATGGGTACGGTAATCGGTATGATCCAGGCCTTCCAGAAAATTAGCGCCGTGGGTAACCTGAGTGCATCACTTATCGCCGGGGATATCCAGGTGGCACTTCTTACTACGGTATTTGGTCTGATTACTGCGATCATCCTGCAAATCTTCTACAACTACATCATTGCCAAGATCGACAGCATCGTCAATGATATGGAAGATTCATCGATCTCCCTGATCGATATGCTGGTGGATCACAAGAAGTAAGTCGGACCCCTAATACCACAAGTATGCACAAGTTTGTAAAAATAGGATTAGTCGTATTGGGCGCCATCGGAGCAATCCTCTGGTCCCAGCTGCCGGGCACTGAAGTCCCGGTTGGGGAAGCCGTGGAGAGCGGGGCCGTACACTGGATGTTCATGATTATGTACCTCCTGCTGGCCGTCGCCGTGCTCTTTAGCCTGGTGTTCACCCTGAAGAACCTTTTCGCCAACCCGCAAAGCCTGAAAAAGACCCTCTTCGGAATCGTAGGTTTCTTGCTGGTCGTTGCCATAGCCTACGTGCTATCTGACGGTGCCGATGGCACAGTGGAAGCCATGGCAGACCGCGGTGTAGCGACTACCGAGAGTACTGTGAAGAATATCGGTACGGGTCTGAATGTATTTTTTATACTGGTTATGATTGCCGTGGGTTCCATGGCATGGGGCGGACTTAAGAAGATGACGAACAAGTAAAAAACAGGATTATGCCTAGAAGAGGAGCACCACCGGAAGTAAATGCAGGCTCGATGGCGGATATCGCCTTCCTGCTGCTGATTTTCTTCCTGGTTACCACAACCATCGAAACCGATGCGGGGCTGGACCGGATGTTGCCGCCCATTGAACCGCCGGATACCGATGTGGTTATCAAGCAGAAGAACATCTTTACGGTGAACATCAACAAGAATGGCCAGCTCCTGGTAGAAGAGGAACTGATAGACCTTAAAAACCTGAGACAGGCGGCCATCGATTTCCTGGACAACGGAGGAGACGGTACCTGCAACTACTGCAAGGGCCGTAAGGATGCCAGCTCGTCGGACAACCCGACAAAGGCGATCATTTCCCTTAAGAACGACCGCGAGACCAAGTATGCCACCTACATTACGGTTCAGAATGAATTGGTAGGGGCCTACAACGATCTGCGGAACCGGGAATGCCAGCGCTTGTTCGGCCGGGATTTTACTGAAATGGAGGCGGAATACCTGAACCCTGAAACGCCTTCCGAAGTTCGGGAGGAACTCAAGGACAAGGTTAAGCGGATTCAAGACCTGTTCCCGCAGAAGCTTTCCGAGGCCGAGACATCTACGAACTAAAAAACACGAGCGAGTATGGCTAAGTTTAACAAGAAAAAGGATGGGGATCTCCCGGCGGTATCTACGGCTTCGTTGCCGGATATCGTGTTCATGCTGCTGTTTTTCTTCATGACGGTAACGACTATGAAGGACAGCACCCTGATGGTGGACAATACCCTTCCGAATGCGACAGAGGTCAAGAAGCTGGAGAAGAAGGACCGGGTCATCTACATCTATGTAGGGACACCCACTTCCCAGTACCAGAAGACCTTCGGGACGCAGCCCAAGATCCAGCTGAACGATAAGTTTGCGGATGTGGGAGATGTGGGGGATTTTATCCTCCAGGAGCGTGCCAAAAAGTCCCAGGAACTCCAGAACGTTCTGACCATAGCCCTGAAGGTGGACAAGGAAGCCAACATGGGCCTGATATCGGATATCAAGCAGGAGTTGCGCAAGGTAAACGCCCTGAAAGTGAACTACACCACTTACGAGGGGGACGCCTTCCGGAACCTGCAATAATTTTTTTCAACACTTAAGTAAAAAACGCTTCATTCCGGTGAAGCGTTTTTTTGTTTCACTATGAGCCGTTGCCTTACCTGCTTTACTGCACTACTCCTGCTGATGCTGCCCCTGGGCCTCATCGGGCAAGAGGATTTAAAGGCGGAGCCTTCCGCATCCGATGCCAGGGAGTGGTACCTGGAAGACCAGTTCTATCTGGGCCTTACGTATAACCTCCTGCTGAACGCTCCAGATGATATTGCCTCCAACAACCTCTCCTACGGCGTGTTTACCGGTTTCATCAAGGATATCCCCATCAACCGGCAAGGGACCTGGGCCATTGGAGTTGGTCTCGGCTACGGGGTTAATTCCTATTATTCCAATCTCAGGGCCATCCAGACGGCCGATGGTATCCAATACCTCAATGCGGACTTGGGGGGTTCGTTCAAGCGGAATAAACTGGAAACGCACCTGATTGAGGTCCCCCTGGAATTGAGGTGGCGCAATTCCACACCGGAAGAATATCGTTTTTGGCGAATTTATACCGGCGTGAAATTCGGCTATATCGTCGGGACCCGGTCCAAGTTTGTTACCAGCGACTTTACCGACAGTTTCTTCAACCCCGACACGGAAAACTTCCAATACGGCCTTACGCTGAGTATTGGGTTCAATACCTTTAACCTCCATGCCTATTACGGCCTGAATTCCCTCTTTGAGGATGGGGTCGCAGACCCGCAGGGCGCCCCCTTGGAAGTCGCCGCCCTCCGGCTGGGGCTGGTATTTTATATTCTTTAGTAGGGACTAATCCCTTTCACACCCAGAACTGCAACAGGATGAGTTGGGACACCAGGCCAATAAGCCACCCGGCCAGTACAGCAGCCCGTCCATGGGCGCGGAGGTAGAGCCGGGCGGTCGCTACCAGGCCTGTACAGAAGGTGCAAAGGCTGATAGCCAGGACAATGTTCTTTTCGAAGTGGATGCTCAGGGCAATCATATAGAGCAGGAGGCTGCCTACCCCGGCCATATGCAGGCTTACTACCTTCCCGGCCAATGCCAGGGCCAGGCAGGCTGTAGTTGCCGTGATGATGCCGAGGCAGAAAAAATAGATTTCCGGGGTGTAATGGTTGGGGATGACCCTGAAGAGAATCATAAGCATCAACCCGAGGAAGATCAGCATAGGATAAATCCGCTCCCTCGCCTGTAAAAGCAGATTACTCTTCATAAGCCCCAGGTTCCTGAAAATAAGCAGGCTCACGATAGGGATAATAACGGTCAGGATGAATACGGGGAGCACATTACCGCCCTGGAATTCCAGGGTATGGAACTTGGGGGTCATCCGGAAATAAAAAAGGATGCCGTACACCGGGATAAGCAAGGGGTGGAGGAGGTAGGTGATTACCCGGCTTAAGACCCGCATCATATTTCTTTTCGAAGCCTTGCCACTGGGATGCCCAGCTGTTCCCGGTATTTGGCCACCGTGCGGCGGGCAATGGGGTAGCCCTTCTCCTTCAGGACCTTGGCGAGTTTCTCGTCGGTAAGCGGTTTGCGCTTGTCTTCATCCCCGATTAGGGTTTCGAGGATTTTCTTGATCTCCTTAGTGGAGACATCTTCCCCTTCCACATTCTTCACGGCCTCCGAGAAATAGTCCTTTATAAGGCGGGTGCCATAGGGGGTATCCACATATTTGCTGTTGGCTACCCGCGATACGGTGGAGACATCCATCCCGATCTGGTCTGCGATGTCCTTGAGGATCATGGGCCTGAGGTTGCGTTCATCCCCGGTGAGGAAATACTCCCGCTGGTAGTTCATAATGGCGCTCATAGTCACAAACAGGGTTTGTTGCCGTTGCTTGATGGCATCTATAAACCATTTGGCGGCATCCAGCTTCTGTTTGATAAACAAGACAGCGTCCTTTTGCTCCTTAGACCGGTCCTTGGCGCTCTTATATCCCGCCAGCATATTGGAATACTCCCGCGAGACATGGAGTTCAGGGGCGTTGCGGCTATTGAGGCTCAATTCCAGTTCCCCGTCTACAATCCGGATGGCAAAATCCGGGACCACGTGCTCCACGATCTTGGTGCCCCCGGAGTAGGATCCTCCGGGTTTCGGGTTGAGTTTTTCGATCTCGCCAATGGCATCCCGCAGTTCATCTTCCCCAATGCCGTGTTTCTGCTGGAGTTTGTCGAAATGCTTTTTGGTGAAGTGCTCGAAGGATTTTTTCAGGATCTCCTTGGCCCGTTCCACGGCCGGGGTAGGCGTTTTCCGGTCCAGTTGCAGCAACAGGCATTCGTCCAGGGACCGCGCCCCAACTCCGGGTGGGTCCAGCTGCTGGACTTTTTCCAGGACTTCGAGGATGGATTTTTCGTCTGTAAACACATTCTGGGTGAAGGCCAGGTCGTCCATGATGTCCGAGATGGGACGTCGGATATACCCGCTTTCGTCCACACTCCCTACCAGGAATTCGGCAATAGCCCACTGCTCGTCGTCCAGGTATTCGGTGTTAAGCTGGTTCATCAGGTACTGGTTAAAGGAAACCCCTGCGGCGTAGGGTACCTGACGCTCCTCGTCGTCGTCGCTGTAGTTGTTGGTGCGCACCCGGTAGTCCGGGATTTCGTCGTCACTCAGGTAATCGTCTATATTGATGTCCTCCGCATCGATGTGCTCGCTTCCGCCTTCGTCCTGGTAGAGTTCCGAATAATCATCCTCCAGGGACTCGCTTTCTTCCCTTCCGGATTCCAGGGCCGGGTTCTCCTCCATTTCCTGCTTCAGCCGCTGTTCAAATGCCTGGGTAGGCAACTGGATCAGCTTCATCAGCTGGATTTGCTGGGGCGAGAGCTTCTGGGAGAGTTTGAGTTGAAGGTGTTGTTTCAGCATAAGCCCAATATAAATGCGCCGGGAACTTCCCTAAAATTACGGAATTCCCTTAGAATTCGGCGTTCTGCGGGGTGCGGGGGAAGGGGATTACATCGCGGATATTCCCCATGCCGGTGGCGAATTGCACCAACCGCTCAAAGCCGAGCCCAAACCCGCTGTGTACGGCCGTTCCGAAACGCCTCAGATCCAGGTACCACCACAGTTCCTTTTCTTCGATGCCCAGTTTGGCCATTTTCTCTTTCAGGACCTCCAGGCGCTCTTCCCGTTGGGACCCGCCTACGATCTCCCCGATACCCGGGAAGAGGATATCCATCGCCCGAACCGTTTTCCCATCCTCGTTCAGGCGCATATAAAATGCCTTGATCTCTGCCGGGTAGTTAAAGAGGATTACCGGGCACCCGAAGTGTTTCTCCACCAGGTAGCGTTCGTGCTCGCTTTGCAGGTCTGCACCCCATCCTTCTATGGGAAACTTGAATTTCTTCTTTTTATTGGGTTTGCTGTTGCGCAAAATGTCGATGGCCTCGGTATAGGTAACACGCCTGAAGGGCTGGTCGGTAACAAAGCGGAGCTTCTCCAGAAGGCCCATCTCGGAGCGCTCTGCCTGGGGTTTGCGTTTCTCCTCATCGGCGTATCGCTGGTCCAGGAAGGCGAGGTCCTCCTGGCAGTGTTCCAGGATATAGCGGATAACTTCCTGTATAAAGTCCTCGGCCAGGTCCATGTTCATATCCAGGTCGTAGAAGGCCATCTCGGGCTCAATCATCCAGAATTCAGCCAGGTGCCGCGAAGTGTTTGAATTCTCGGCACGGAAGGTGGGACCAAAGGTGTACACCTTACCCAGGGCCATGGCATAGGCCTCGGCCTCCAGCTGGCCGGAAACCGTCAGGTTGGTTTCCTTCCCGAAGAAATCCTGGGTGAAATCCACCTGTCCGTCCTCGTTCAGGGGAGGGGCTGATGCAGGGAGGGTGGTTACCCGGAACATTTCCCCCGCACCTTCTGCGTCGGAACCTGTTATGATAGGGGCGTGGAAGTAATAAAAGCCCCGGGACGTAAAGTACTGGTGCACGGCAAAGGCCAGGGCCGACCGCACCCGCATTACCGCGCCAAAGGTATTCGTGCGGACCCTGAGGTGGGCCTGCTCCCGCAGGAACTCCATGGAGTGCTTCTTGGGCTGTATGGGGTACTCCTCCGGGTGGGCGTCGCCGAGGATGTCCAGCGCCTTTACCTGGATTTCCACGGATTGTCCTTTCCCCTGGCTTTCCACCAATGTCCCGCTTACACGGATGGCCGCCCCAGTGGTAATGCGCCTTAAGACGTCTTCCTCCATCTGTTCAAAATCGACCACACATTGCAGGTTCTGAAGCGTGGAACCATCGTTCAGGGCAATAAACCTGTTGGAACGGAAGGTACGGACCCAGCCGGATACGGTTACTTCCTGCAAGAGATGGGATCCGCTCAACAAGGATTGGATTGGCGTAGTCATGTGGAAATTGTCATTCGGTTAACGGGGGTTAAAGATACACCATTACCGCAATTGAATGGCTCAAACCCCCCGGATTTATTCGGTATCTTCCTCTGCGAGGATGTCGATCTGCGGTTTTTTCAATACCTGCTTATTGGCAATATTCCGCTCCAGGGACAGTAAGAGGGACGGCAGCAGAATCAGGTTGGCCAGCATGGCGAAAAGAAGCGTTCCCGAAACCAGGGCGCCCAGGGCCACGGTACCCCCGAAACTGGAGATGATAAAAACCGAGAACCCGAAGAACAGGACAATGGAAGTGTAAAACATGCTCACCCCGGTCTCGCGGAGGGCGGCATAAACCGACTGCCGTATTTTCCACTTGTGGGTGGCGAGTTCCTGCCGGTATTTCGCCAAAAAGTGAATGGTGTCGTCCACAGAGATCCCGAAGGCAATACTGAAGACCAGGATGGTGGAGGGTTTGATGGGGACCCCCACAAAGCCCATAACCCCCGCGGTTATAATCAGCGGCAGCAGGTTGGGGATCAGCGAGATAAGGATCATGCGGAACGACCGGAACAGGTAGGCCATAAACAGGGAAATCAGCCCGATGGCCAGGGCCAGGGAAAGGATGAGGTTGCGCACCAGATACTTTGTGCCCTTTAAAAAGAGCAGGGCTTTCCCGGTCATAAAAACGGTATAGCGCTCCTCCGGGAAGATCTTGTCAATTTCGGCCAGGAGGTCGGTCTCGATTTCCTCCATCCGCTCGGTTGGCATGTCCTTCATGTAAGTGGTCATCCGCGCCACCTGCCCGGTGGTGTCCACAAAGCTTTTCAGCAGGTTGCTGTTGCCTTCGGATTTCCGCGCAAAATCCAGGATGAAGTTGCTCTCCTGGGAGGTGGGCAACTGATAGTATTTCGGGATGCCGTTGTAGAACGCCTGTTTGGAGTACTTCACCAGGTTCACCACCGATACCGGTTTAGACAGCTCCGGGGTCTCTTCAATAAACGTGCCCAGCTGGTCCATCCGGCGGAGGGTTGCCGGCCTGATAATACCGTTGCGCCTCTGGGCATCAATGACGATTTCCACAGGCATAATCCCGTCAAATTCGGATTCGAAGAAGCGGATATCCCGGAAGAATTCCGTTTTCTTCGGCATGTCTTCAATAGGGCTCCCGGAAATCCGGATCTGGTAGATACCGATGATGCTTGCCATGAGCAAGACGATGGTGAGCAGGTATACCGCAATGCGGTGGTTGCGTACAATATGCTCCATCCAGTTCACAAAGGCATCTATCCAGCGCTTGTTCAGGTGCCGCAGGTGCTTGGTTTTGGGCAGCGGCATAAAGCTGTACAGGATGGGGATAATCAGCAGGGACAGGATAAAGATCCCCAGGATATTCAGGGAGGCCACAATGCCGAACTCGGTCAGCAGCTTGCTGTCGGTAATGATAAAGGTGGCAAAGCCGGAGGCCGTGGTCACATTGGTCATCAGGGTGGCATTCCCGATTTTGGAAATAACCCGCTGCAGGGACAGGGCCTGGTTCCCGTGCTTGTTTACCTCCTGCTGGTATTTGTTGATCAGGAAAATACAGTTCGGGATGCCAATCACAATGATCACGGGGGGAATCAGGGCCGTAAGCACGGTAATCTCATACCGGAGCAGCCCAAGGGTGCCGAAGGCCCACATCACTCCGATGACCACGACACAGACGGAGATCAGGGTGGCCCGGAAGGAACGGAAGAAAAAGAAAAAAATCAGGGAAGTCACCAGGAGGGCGGCGGCGATAAATATCCCGATCTCATCTATGATGTTCTGGGAATTCATGGTGCGGATGTAGGGCATCCCTGAAATGTGGACA
This sequence comes from Robiginitalea sediminis, assembly GCF_002198115.1. Classification (GTDB taxonomy): domain Bacteria; phylum Bacteroidota; class Bacteroidia; order Flavobacteriales; family Flavobacteriaceae; genus Robiginitalea; species Robiginitalea sediminis. The sequence continues at coordinate 1,114,449 of NZ_NGNR01000001.1, forward strand.
TCCAACCCTGTTTCCGCCTCGAACTCGGCCACCAGGGTCGAGAGGTCGTTGAGGACAAAATCCTTTCTTACCGGGGTGTTTACCAGGTCTTTGTCCATGTAAACCGCTGTCTGGAGTGTCCCCGTGTCCGCATTAAAAAGGAGTTTTTCGTAGAAGGGGAGGCGGTGGAACAGCTCTTCCCGGAGGCTGTCCAGTTCGGATTGGCTGCGGATATCGGAGGAAATCCAGGGTTGGAGGGTGAACTCCTGCCGGAGGGTATCCTTGACCAGGCGTTGCAGGTTTTCCGTGGAGAGTACGAAATCGACTTCAGGGAAGGCTTCCAGCTGCCGGCTCAGGACATTCCAGCGGTTAAAGTTTTCCGGGGTGTACAGGGCAGAATCCCGAACCGCCAGGACAATGGTGTTTCCCTCTTCCCCGAATTGCTTCAGGAAGGCCTGGTATTCGAGGTTAGTGGGGTGGTCGTCCGGGAGCAGGTTGGCTTCCGAGTTGGAAAACTGCATGTGCTGCCACTGTGTGGCCAGCAAAACGGTAGCGGTGGCAATCCCCAATAGGATCAGGATGCGGTTGCGCAGAATGATGCGTGCCGTCTTTGCCCAAAAACCCTGTGTCAGTTTTGCTACCATGCCCTGGTTTCGCCGGCAAAGGTAGAAAACTCCGGGCAGTGTACCCAACCCCCGCGCGGTATTCCCTACCTTTATTTGTATACGAAAAGCACCCTGAATACCCCGCACCGGAAATACCGCAAAACCGCCCGGCGGCTCTACCGCCTGCTTATTGTTTGCTGTGCCCTGGCCCTTATCCTTGCCGTGCTCCTTTGGTATTTTGGGGCTCAGGTATAAAAAAACCTCCCGGTAAGGGGAGGTTTGGCGTTTCAGGGTATGCCCTGGTTAGACCTTCATGATTTCTGCCTCCTTGGTCTGGAGGATCTTATCGATGCGTTCCGTGTAGGTATTGGTCAGTTCCTGAATGTCGATTTCCGCGTTTTTTTCCAGGTCTTCGGAAACCTCCAGGTTCTTAACTTCCTTGTTGGCTTCCTGCCGGGCAGAGCGCACGCTTACCTTGGCGTGTTCCGCTTCCGCTTTGGCTTGTTTAACCAATTGAATGCGCCGTTCCTCGGTTAAGGGCGGTACGTTGATGATGACCATTTCCCCGTTGTTCATGGGGTTGAAACCCAGGTTGGCATTCATGATGGCCGATTCGATTTCCGGGATCATGGATTTTTCCCAGGGTTGCACTGAGATGGTGCGGCCATCCGGGGTGTTGATGTTGCTCACCTGCGACAGTGGTGTCTGGCTGCCGTAATAGTCCACCATTACGGAAGACAGCATGGATGGGCTTGCCTTTCCTGCCCGGATCTTTACCAGTTCCTTTTCCAGGTGGTGGATGGCATTTTCCATGTTCTCCTTGGCACTATCGATTACAAAGTCTACTTCTTCGTTCATATCGCTAAGGGTATAAATCAGCGGTTCGTATAGGTTATTTACAGGTTTACCACGGTGCCGATGTTCTCACCGGATACGATTTTCAAAAGGTTGCCTTTTTTGTTCATGTCGAATACCACAATGGGTAATTCGTTTTCCTGGCTCAGGGTAAAAGCCGTGGTATCCATTACTTTCAGCCCTTTTTTGAGCACGTCCTGGAAGCTGATGGTGTCGAATTTTGTGGCGGATTTATCCTTTTCCGGGTCGCTGGTATAGATCCCATCTACACGGGTCCCTTTCAGGATCACATCGGCTTCGATTTCTATGGCCCGCAAAACGGCTGCCGAATCGGTGGTGAAGTACGGATTTCCCGTACCCCCGCCAAAGATGACCACCCTTCCTTTTTCCAGGTGCCGCATGGCCCGCCGGCGGATGAAAGGCTCGGCCACCTCATTGATCTTTATGGCAGACTGAAGGCGGGTATCCATCCCTTTGTTCTCCAGGGCAGACTGCAGGGCCAGGCCGTTGATGATGGTGGCGAGCATGCCCATGTGGTCGCCCTGTACGCGGTCCATCCCGCTGCTGGCACCAGCCACACCGCGGAAGATATTGCCCCCGCCAATAACGATAGCCACTTCCACACCTTTGTCTACCACCTCCTGGATTTGTTCGGCGTAGAGTTCCAACCGTTTGGGGTCTATACCGTATTGCTGTTCCCCCATCAGGGCCTCTCCGCTCAGTTTCAGGAGTATGCGTTTGTATTGCATGTACATTGGGCTTATGTGCTCACAAAAATAACCAAAATTCTTTTGTAAGGGCGCTCCCATTTTACGCACAGAGGTGTCAAGAAATTCTAAAAATAGACGGGAATCCGGCGGGAAATCGATATCCTTGCCTAAATCTTAAGATCCTATGAAAAACTGGATGGCAATGGCCGCAACCGCGGTACTGCTTTGGGGCTGCGGGGCAGCCCGGAATACCGTAACGGTTCGCGAAACCCCAATCCGCACCAGCCTGGACCTGGTGGGCACCGACCAGGACCGGGTCATGGTTTCGGTAGACCCCGGGGCCTTTCCCGAGGGGCCGGTGCGCTTCCTGATCCCCAAAACCGTCCCCGGAACGTATAGCACAGATAATTACGGGCGTTACGTTGAGGGGCTCCAGGCTGTGGACTACAAGGGCAAGCCCCTGGAAGTCCGGCGGGAGAACCCAAACCAGTGGGTGGTGTCGGATGGTGCCAACCTGGACCGGATTACCTACTGGGTAAACGACTCGTATGACGCAGAACAGGGTGGGGAAGAAGCGCCCTTTTCCCCGGCCGGGACCAACATCAAGGCCCCGGACCATTTCATGCTCAACCTCCATGGCTTTGTGGGGTATTTCGAAGACCTGGAGGAGCTGCCCTATGAGTTGGTCATCCGGGCTCCGGGAGCCCTTAAGGCGGCCACCTCACTGCAGGGGACCCGGGGGGAGGACGGGAGCTACATCTACCGCGCGGGCAGGTATTTTGACATTATTGACAACCCCATCCAGTTTACCCCGTCTGCGCCTGAATATTTCCAGGTAGGCGACATTACGGTGGGCCTGAGCGTGTATTCCCCCAACGGGCAGTATACCGCCGCGGATTTCAGGCCTTCCATGCAGCGGATGATGGAGGCCCAAAAAGCCTTCCTCGGCGACATAGACGGCACCCGCACGTACAATATCCTGTTGTACCTCTCCACCATGGAGGAAGACGATGCCATGGGCTTCGGGGCCCTGGAACACCACACCTCCACCGTAGTGGTCCTCCCCGAGCAACTGCCCCTGCCGCAGCTGGAGGAGACCATGATCGATGTGGTTTCCCATGAGTTTTTCCACATCGTAACCCCCCTCAACGTGCATTCGGAGGAAGTGCAGTATTTCGATTACAATGACCCGAAGATGTCGGCCCACCTGTGGATGTACGAGGGCACGACCGAATACTTTGCCAACCTTTTCCAGATCCGGCAGGGCCTGATTGAGGAGGCCGATTTCTATGCCCGCATTATGGGGAAGATCCAGAACGCCATGGCCTACAACGATGCCCTCTCCTTTATCGAGATGAGCCGCAATGTGCTGGACCCGGCCTATGAGCCCCAGTATGCAAACGTGTACGAGAAAGGGGCCCTGATCAATATGGCCCTGGACATTATCCTCAGGGAGCAGAGCGGTGGCAGCATGGGGGTATTGGGCCTGATGAAGGCGCTTTCAGCCAAATACGACCAGGATACGCCTTTTAAGGACGAGGCGCTGATCGATGAGATTGTGGCCATGACCTACCCGGAGGTGAGAACCTTTTTCGACACCCATGTCATTGGGGACACCCCTATTGACTACCAACGCTTTTTTGCCAAAGTAGGCCTGGTAATGGGAGACCGGGAGGTGGAAAGCGGTTACTTTATCAAGGACCTCCAAAGCCAGATGCCCTTCATTGATGTAGACCCTTCAGACACCGACCGCATTTTTGTGCGGGAAGGCATTGACCTGAATAGTTTCCTGACCGGCCTGGGCGCTCAGGGCGGGGATGAGATCAAGGAAATCAACGGGACCGAGATCACCTTGCAGGGGATGCAGATGATTGTGGGGCAGAGCTTTTCCTGGACCCCGGATACCGAAGTGCGCATGGTGGTAGAGCGCGATGGGGAGCGGATAACCCTGGAAGGGCTGGCCGGGTCGCCAACCGTAAAGGAATTCCGCCTGGGCCCGGATCCCGATGCCTCCCCGCAAGCGATAGCCCTTCGGGAGGCCTGGCTTAAGGGCTAAGCTCCTGCTTCAAAAGCAAAAAGCCACCCTGCAGGGTGGCTTTTTTTGTGGTATACATTTAAGGAGTTACCCGAGGGCTACACGCTCAAAACCGGTTACTTCCAGGCCTTTCTCAACAGACTGAACGTACTGCTTTACGCTCATTTTGCTGTCCTTGATAAAATCCTGGTTTACCAGGGTGTTGTCCTTGAAGAAACGCTGCAGTTTGCCTTTGGCAATCTGGTCCAGCATGTTCTCGGGCTTGCCTTCCTTGCGGAGGGTTTCCTTGGCTATTTCGATCTCCTTGTCGATGGTTTCCTGGTCCACACCTTCCTCATTGAGGGCGATGGGGCTCATGGCTGCTGCCTGCATAGCCACGTCTTTGGCGGCGGCAGCGGCTCCCTCTACAGGGGCGGAAAGCCCGACCAGGGTAGCGATTTTGTTTCCGGCGTGGATGTAAGAGCCCACAAAAGGAGCGCTCAGCTTGCGGAAACTTCCGATCTCGATTTTCTCACCGATAACCCCGGTTTGCTCCATGAGTTTTTCCTGTACGGAAATCCCGTTGAAATCCGCGGCCAGGAACGCCTCCTTGGAATCGTACCCAAGGGCCAGATCGGCCAGGTCGTTGGCCAGGGTGACAAAACTTTCGTTTTTGGCCACAAAATCGGTTTCGCAATTCAGGGATACAATCACCCCTGTGGTGTTGTCGCTATTCACCTTGGCGATGGCGGCCCCTTCGGAAGAATCGCGGTCTGCGCGCTTGGCGGCAACCTTTTGACCTTTCTTGCGAAGGATTTCAATGGCTTTGTCAAAATCCCCCTCGGCTTCCACCAGGGCGTTTTTACAGTCCATCATTCCGGCACCAGTGGCCTGTCTCAGTTTATTTACTTCAGCGGCGGTAATCTTTGCCATTTTCCTATTTGGATTTATGGGGTGCCAAACACGCACCCCGTTATCGATATTCAGTGAATGCTATGGGGTTATTCTACCCCGCCTTTGGCGTTGTCCTGCCATTCCTTCAGGGCATCCCACTCCCCGTCTGCGGCCATTTTGGCCTGCTTGGGCCAGGACCCCGGATCCAGGTGTGCCATGCGGGAGCTGGCGTCGGTCAGGATTTCCTTGATGGCTTCGGGATCGGAACCTGCCAGGGCAGCATACGTCCCAAGACCTGCGTTTACAAGGGCCTCGGCAGCCTTCGGGCCAATGCCTTCAATCTTGGTCAGGTCGTCTGCACTTTGGGCAGGAGCAGCCTCGGCTTTGGGGGCTTCGGCCTTAGGGGCCTCTGCTTCAGGGGCCTTTTCAGCCTTGGGCTCGGCGGCAGGTGCTTCCTCCACTTTAGGCTCAGCGGCTGGCTTTTCAGCTTTCTTGGCCGGTTTTGCCGGTGCTTCCTCGGCCTGGTCCTCTGCGGCCTTTTCGGCAGCTTTTTCGCTCTTGCGCTCGGCAAGACCTTCGGAAATGGCACGGGTTACGTGGGTCATGATCAGTTCGATGGATTTCGAGGCATCGTCGTTGGACGGGATCACGAAATCGATCGGACGCGGGTCGGAGTTGGTATCCACCATCGCGAAGATGGGGATGTTGAGCTTCTGGGCTTCTTTCACCGCGATGTGCTCGCGCATGGTGTCTACCACGAAGATAGCGCCCGGCAGGCGGGTCATGTCTGCAATGGAGCCCAGGTTTTTCTCCAGCTTGGCGCGAAGGCGGTCTACCTGCAGACGCTCTTTCTTGGAGAGGGTGTTGAAGGTACCGTCCTTCTTCATCCGGTCTATGGAGGTCATTTTCTTGACCGCTTTGCGGATAGTCACAAAGTTGGTAAGCATACCGCCGGGCCAGCGCTCGGTAATGTACGGCATGTTGGTTTCCGAAACCTTTTGCGCAACGATGTCCTTGGCCTGTTTCTTGGTGGCCACAAAAAGGACTTTGCGCCCGGAGGCGGAGATTTTCTTCAGCGCCTCGCAGGCTTCATCGAGCTTTGCGACGGTTTTGTAGAGGTTGATAACGTGGATCCCGTTGCGCTCCATGTAGATGTAGGGCGCCATGTTCGGGTTCCATTTTCTGGTGAGGTGCCCAAAATGCACCCCGGCTTCCAGTAGGTCTTTTACTTCAGCTTTTTCAGCCATTTTTGAAAACTTAGTTTACGTTCTTTGAATGCGCAATGTACAAGTGGTAGTGCCCATTAAGCGGCACGCGCCTTGTCCATTTAGATGCTAAACTAATTCGGCTACCGGCCACAGGAGCCGGGTTTGCTTTTAGTTGCCCCGAAGGGCAATTTCAAGGAACGGGGTTAATACAATCCTGCCTGGGCAGGGAACTTACACACTATATAAAGGTCCCCGGGCCAGGGCCCGGGGATAAGGCATTAACGCTTGGAGAACTGGAATTTCTTCCGTGCTTTCTTCTGACCAAACTTTTTGCGCTCCACCATCCGCGGATCGCGGGTCAGGAGGCCTTCCGGTTTGAGGGCGCCGCGGTTTTCGGCGTCGATTTCGCAAAGGGCACGGGAAATGGCCAGGCGGATGGCTTCCGCTTGTCCGGTAATCCCACCCCCGTAAACATTGATGTTTACATCGTAGGCATCCTCGTTCTCAGTAAGGGTAAAGGGCTGCTTGACTTTGTATTGAAGCGTGGCAGTGGGGAAATATTCCGCCAGGTCGCGCTTGTTTACAGTAATGGAGCCTTTGCCTTCTGAAACGTAGACGCGGGCAACTGCCGTTTTCCTTCTTCCGATTTTGTGAATTACCTCCATTATTTAAGGTCGTTTAAATTGATGGCCTTCGGTTTCTGTGCTTCCTGGTCGTGCTGGTCTCCGGCGTAAACCCTCAGGTTCCGGAACAGGTCCGCACCCAGACGGTTTTTCGGAAGCATGCCCTTAACGGCCTTTTCCACCATAGCGGTAGGCTTCTTCTCCATCATTTCCCGGGCGTTGCGCACGCGCTGTCCTCCGGGGTATCCCGTGTGCCGGATGTACTGCTTGGACTCCCACTTGTTCCCGGAAAGGGAAATCTTTTCGGCGTTAATGATCACCACGTTGTCACCACAATCCACATGGGGGGTGAATTCGGGTTTGTATTTCCCGCGCAGGATCTTTGCCACTTTAGAGGCGAGTCTGCCCAGCGTCTGGCCTTCGGCATCTACCAGAACCCACTGCTTGTTCACTGTGTTCTTGTTGGCAGATAAAGTCTTGTAGCTCAATGTGTCCACTACTGATGTATTACGCTATTAAACACTTCATTCCCGATAAACGGGCTGCAAATGTACGATTAATAAGTTGAATTACAAATGCCTGCCGGGCAATATTTTTCATGCCAAAATGAAAATAATAGGGGATGCCCGGAAATTTGTTAAAGGTTTGTGAAAATAGGGTTAGGAGTGTCACAGCAGTGCATCCCCCGGGTCTTTACAGGTACATCAATCTGCCTACAGATGAACAAACTACCCTTGTGGGGACTGCTGTTGTCCCTCACAGTGGCCTTGCATGCCCAGGACGCGGCCGAGTATACCCCGGAAGTGGTTCCGACGGAAGAGGCCACCGAGGTTGTGGCCCGGAGGGTCTACACCACCCATTCGGTTCCCCCCCAAACCGCTCCTGCCATAGACGGGATCCTTACCGATTTGGCCTGGGAGCAGGTGGAGTGGGCCGGGGATTTTATCGAGCAACGGCCGGATGAAAATACCCCTCCGGCCCAGCAGACCCGTTTTAAGATCCTCTACGATTCCAAGAACCTCTACGTGGGGATCCGGGCCTTCGATACCGAACCCGAAAAGATTGTCCGGCGGCTCTCCCGCCGCGATGGTTTCGACGGGGACTGGGTGGGTATATTCATAGACAGCTATAATGACAAGCGCACTGCCTTTGGGTTTATCGTTTCGGCAGCGGGTGTAAAGGGCGATGTTTTCGAATCCAATAACGGCAATGACGAGGATGAAACCTGGAACCCTATCTGGTATGTCAAGACCCAAACCGATTCCGAGGGGTGGACTGCTGAAATGCGCATCCCCCTGAGCCAGCTAAAGTTTGGAGATGCCCTTGAGCAAACCTGGGGCCTGCAAGTTATGCGGCGGTTTTTCCGGGAGGAGGAGCGCTCGGTCTGGCAGCGCCTGCCGGTGGACACCCCGGGTTTTGTAAGCGAATTCGGGGAGCTCCAGGGCCTTCGGGAACTAGAGTCCCAGAACCAGTTGGAAATCCAGCCCTATACCGTGGCGCGCAGCAGGAGTTTTGAGGCGGAGCAGGGGAACCCCTTCGAGGATGGTACGGAAACCACCCTTACCGCCGGGTTGGATGCCAAGATTGGGATCACCAACGACCTGACGCTCGATTTAACCATCAACCCGGATTTCGGTCAGGTGGAAGCAGACCCCTCTGCCATCGCCCTGGATGGTTTCCAGATATTCTTCCGGGAGCAGCGCCCATTTTTCATCGAGAACAAAAACATCTTCAATTATCCGGTTTCCGAATCCATAGCCGGGGACACCTTCGGGTCCGACAATGTCTTTTACAGCCGCCGGATAGGGCGCAACCCACAGGGGTTTCCCGATACGGCCGAAGGGGAGTTTGTAGACCAGCCCTCCACAACCCCCATCCTGGGGGCGGCCAAATTCAGCGGAAAGACGCGCAGCGGATGGTCCCTTGGCCTTCTGGAAAGTGTAACGGCCCGCAGGTGGGCTACCATCGATGCCCAGGGAGACCGCAGGCGGGAAGTGGTGGAACCCCTTACCAACTACCTGGTGGGGCGCCTGCAGAAGGATTTTGACCAGGGGGATACCTATGTAGGGACCATCGTTACCGCCACCAACAGGGAAAGCCTGCCGGAATCCCTGGGCTGGCTGCACGAGGCGGCCTATTCCGGGGGAATCGATTTTAAGCACCAGTGGAACAACCGCGACTGGTATGTTGGGGGGAACCTGATCTGGAGCCATGTAGCTGGAAGCCCGGAGGCCATCACCCGGACCCAGGAATCCATAACCCACCTCTTTCAGCGTACCGGGGCCGGATACCTTGAGGTAGACCCTGAGCGGACTTCCCTTACGGGTACGGGGGGCAACCTGCAGATTGGGAAAGTGGGCAATGGGCACTGGCGTTTCGAAAGCGGGGCAACCTGGCGTTCCCCCGAGCTGGAACTCAACGACATCGGTTTCCAGCGCCAGGCAGACGATATCCGGCACTATACCTGGGTGGCCTACCAGAGCCTGAAACCGGACAAGACCTTCCGCCGGGTAGGGATCAATTACAACCATTGGAGCGCCTGGGATTTTGGGGGGAACCACAACCTGCTCCAATTCAATGCCAACAGCTGGCAGAACTGGGCCAACAACTGGTTTACCAACCTGGGCGTTACCGTACTCACTTCCCAGCATTCCAACTTCGCCTTACGGGGAGGTCCCCGGCTGCGGGTTTCCCCGGGGATTACCTTCTGGAACGGTGTCAATACAGACCGCCGCAAGAAAATCCGGTTTAATGTGTTCCACAACGGGAGGAAGGCATTCGACGATTCCTATCGCAGGTATTACGTGGAAGGCGGGTTCACCTACCAGCCCACCAATGCCCTGAGTATTTCCGCCAACCCCAGCTATACCTCCAATCGGGATAAGCTCCAGTTTATTGACAACATCGAAACGGTTAATGGGATCCGGTACCTGAACGGGACCATAGACCAGCAGACCCTGGCCATGTCTGTCCGGTTGAATTATACCATCAACCCAAACCTGACCGTACAGTACTGGGGGCAGCCTTTTATCTCCAGGGGGAGGTATTCCGGCTTCAAACATGTGACGGACCCGCTGGCCGGGCGCTTCGAAGACCGGGTGACGTCCTATGCGTCCAATCAGCTGGAATTCGCCGACGGGACCTACCAGGTAGATGAAAACGCCGACGGTACCCCGGAATTCAGTTTTGGCGACCCGGATTTTTCCTTTGTGCAATTCCGGTCCAATTTGGTCGTGCGGTGGGAGTACATCCCAGGTTCGGAACTCTACCTGGTCTGGTCGCAGGACCTGACCGCCTCGGGAGACCCCGGGAACAGCCTTCTGGGCAGCCTGGACGCCAACATCCTGGGGGGAGCCGCCCAGCCTGCCAACATTTTCCTGCTCAAGGCCACCTACCGGTTTGCATTCTGATGCCACCCGCCAAAATAAACAGCGCCCAAAAACGTTATTAGGGGAAACCTTTGTTATGAAAATGCGCCCCATTGCCCTCCTCCTCTCTTTAGGCCTGTTGTGGTCCTGTTCCAACGACAGCGGAAGTTCCGACCCGGTTTCTATAGAAGGCACCTGGGATGCCGTGGAGTTGCAACTGGATGAAAACACCGCCACCGAAGACGAACTCCTGGCCAGCGATTTCCTCAATATCCTCACGGCCAAGGATTGCTATATCCTGAATGTAACCTTTGGGACGGACGGGACGGCTACGGCCCAGAATTCCTTCGATTTCCTGGATTTAAGCGGGGTATCCCAGGGGAACTTCGACATCCCCTGCCCCAGCCAGTTCGTTTCAGAAAGCGGTCCGTATACCTATGAAAACGGGGTCCTTACCTTTACAGATCCCGATGGGGTTACCTCCTCGGTAAATGCAACCATTTCGGGCAAGACCCTCCGGATGGATCTGGATGGTTCGGTATTCGACGACGTGGTCAGTACCGGCCAGCTTATTTTCCGCAAGCGCTAGCGTTTAGTGCGCTTCCAGCCAGTTGTCGCCTACCCCGATGTCTACCACCAGGGGTACCGCCAGGCTATAGGCGTTTTCCATTTCCGATTTGATCATGGCGCTCACCTGGTCCATCTCCGGGGTATAGACGTCAAAGACCAATTCGTCGTGTACCTGCAGAAGCATTTTGGTTTTGAACCCTCCCGCTTCTAATTTCTGGTATATCCGAATCATGGCGATCTTGATGATATCCGCCGCGCTGCCCTGAATCGGGGCATTCACCGCGTTTCGCTCGGCCGCTCCCCGTACTACCGCATTGCCCGCATTGATATCCTTCAGGTAGCGCCTGCGCCCAAGCACGGTTTGCACATAGCCGTTCTCCCGTGCGAAATCAACCTGTTCGCTGATGTAGTTGCGCAGGCGCGGATAGGTTTGGTAATAGGTGTCTATCAGGTCTTTGGCCTCGGACCGGCTCAGGGTGGTCTGGTTGCTGAGCCCGAAGGCGGAGACCCCGTAAATGATCCCGAAGTTGACCGTTTTGGCCTGGGAACGCTGCTCGCGGGTGACCTCCTCCAGCGGGACCTTGAATACCCGTGCAGCCGTGGCGGCGTGGATATCCTCCCCCCGTTTGAACGATTCGATCATATTCTCCTCCTCGCTGAGCGCCGCGATAATACGTAGCTCTATCTGGGAGTAATCCGCTGCCAGCAATCGGTACTCCTCCGAGCGGGGGATGAAGGCTTTCCGGACCTGCCGCCCCCTTTCGGTGCGGATTGGGATGTTCTGCAGGTTGGGGTTATTGCTGCTGAGCCGTCCGGTGGCGGCCACGGTTTGCATGTAATCCGTATGCACCCGGCCGGTACTGGGTGCCACCTGCTCCGGCAGGGCATCCACATAGGTGCTTTTGAGTTTGGTGAGCCCCCGGTAGTCCAATACCATTTGGATGATCTCGTGGTCCTTGGCCAGGTCCGAGAGCACCTCCTCGGCAGTAGAATACTGCCCGGTACGGGTTTTCTTGGGCTTGTCCACCAGTTTCATCTTGTCGAAGAGGATTTCCCCCAGCTGTTTGGGCGAGCCGATGTTGAAGGTCTCCCCGGCCGCTTCATAAATGCGGGATTCCAGGCTGGCGATATCGCTTTCCAGGTCTCCGGCCAGCCCTTCCAGGAATCCGGTATCGAGGTTGATCCCCTCCAGTTCCATGGCGGCCAGGACCCGAAGCAGCGGGATCTCGATGTCATGAAAGAGTTTCTCCGTACCGGCAGCCTGCAGTTCCGGCTCGAAGAGGGTTGCCAGCTGCAGGGTAATGTCGGCATCCTCTACCGCATATTCGGTTTGCTCCTCCAGGGGCACCTCCCGCATGCTGAGCTGGTTTTTCCCTTTTTTGCCGATCAGGTCGCTGATGGGGACAGGGGTATAGTTCAGATAGGTCTCCGCCAGGACATCCATATTGTGTCGCATATCCGGGTTGATGAGGTAGTGCGCCAGCATGGTGTCGAAAAGCGGCCCTTTCACCCCAATGCCGTAGGTGCTCAGGACCTTGATATCGTATTTCAGGTTCTGGCCCACCTTTTCGATGCCTTCCGCTTCAAAGAAAGGCCGCAGTTGGTCCAGCAGGGCTACGGCCTCCTCCCGCTCCTCCGGGAAGGGGATGTAATAGCCCTTGTGCGGTTCCCAACTGAAGGCAATCCCCACCAGTTCCGCCTTCAAGGGGTCCAGGGAAGTGGTTTCCGTGTCGAAACACACCCGGGGCTGGCCCATGAGGTTTTTCAGAAAAAGTTTCAGGGCCATCCCACCCGCAACGCTCTGGTAGTGGTGGTCTACCTCTTTAATGGTCTTACGGCCCGAATATTCTGTTACGGCTTCAGCTCCGGAGGCCTCCTCCCCGAAAAGGGAGAATTGCCCGCTGCCTGCAGGGCGGTCGAGGTTACGTGCGGTTTCCGTACTGCTCACGGGGGTGTCTTCCGCGGCTTCGCCGGAAAAGAGTTTGAGGAACTGCTCCTTCAGGCGCCGGAATTCCAGTTCCTCGAAAAGCTCCTGAACCTTCTGGCTGTCCGGGACGCTCATTTCGAAATCCTTTTCGTCGAAGAAGACATCGCAGTCGATGCAGATGGTGGCCAGTTTTTTAGACAACTTGCCCAATTCTGCATGCTCAATGATCCGTTCCTTCATCTTGCCCTTCAGCTGGTCGGTATTCTCCAATAAGCCCTCCAGGGAGCCGAACTGTTCGATGAATTTTTTGGCGGTTTTATCGCCCACCCCCGGAAAGCCGGGAATGTTGTCGCTGCTGTCTCCCATCATGCCCAGGTAGTCGATGACCTGTTCCGGGCGTTCCACCCCAAAGCGTTTCTGCACCTCCGGGATGCCCCAGATCTCAATCCCGTTCCCCATGCGCGAGGGGCGGTACATAAAGGTGTTCTCGGTCACCAGTTGCCCGAAGTCCTTATCCGGGGTTACCATAAAGACCTGGTACCCCTGGGTCTCGGCCTGCCGTGCCAGGGTGCCGATTATATCGTCTGCTTCCAGGCCCGATTTTTCGATGACGGGGATGTGCATGGCCTGCAGGATCTGCTGGATCCAGGGGACGGCTACCCGGATGGCATCGGGGGTCTCGTCCCGGTTGGCTTTGTATTCGGGGAACAGTTCGGTGCGTTCGGCGCTGCCGTCCTTGTCGAAACACACGGCCAGGTGGTCTGGTTTTTCCCTGCGGATCACGTCGAAGAGGGAATTCATAAAGCCCATGATGGCCGAGGTATCCATCCCCTTGGAGTTGATGCGCGGGTTTTTGATCAGGGCGTAGTACCCACGGAAAATAAGGGCATAGGCGTCCAGCAGGAACAGCCGTTTCTTTTCAGACATAGGAAGATGCTTTGGCGGTTGGTAAAGCTACTGAATTTATCAGGATTTCAGGGCGCTCTCCGAGGGGATGTTCCGGTGGCCCTTCCCATCGAAGCGCCTGTAGCTAAAGCCCGGGTGGATGCAATAGGCCCCGGTTTCCCCGGCTTTGTTTATGGCCAGGAATCCAATCTGGAAGTCGCGGCGGCCCTTGTTCTTCTCCATAATGCGCCTAACCCCTTCCTCGCAGGCCTCCTGGGGGGTGCGCCCCTGCCGCATGAGTTCTACGATAAGGAAGCTGCCTACAGTCCGGACTACTTCCTCGCCCATACCCGTTGCCGTGGCGCCGCCCACCGCGTTGTCCAGGTAGAGACCTGCCCCGATGACGGGAGAGTCGCCTACCCGCCCCTGCATTTTATAGGCCAACCCGCTGGTGGTACAAGCCCCTGCGATATTGCCGTTGACGTCCAGGGCGAGCATGCCGATGGTATCGTGGTTTTCAATATTGATGACCGGCTTATACTGCGCTTCCACTTTCCATTGTTCCCATTCGGCCCGGGAGGCATCCGTGAGCAGGTCCTGGGTTTCGAAGCCCTGTTCTGCAGCAAAACGGGCAGCTCCTTCGCCCACCAGGATCACGTGCGGGGTTTCCTCCATCACTTTCCGGGCCACGGAAATAGGGTGGACATACCCTTCCAGGGCCATGACGGACCCGCAATTCCCTTCCGGATCCATAATACAGGCGTCGAGGGTAACCCGGCCGTCACGGTCCGGACGGCCGCCGTAGCCCACGGTCTGGTTCCCGGGGTCGGCTTCCTCCACCCGTACACCTGCTTCCACCGCGTCCAATGCGCTCCCCCCGGTGCTGAGGACGCCCCATGCCTTTTCGGTGGCATTCCCAAAATCCCAGGTGCAGACTACCACGGGGCCCGGGGAGGTTGTCACGGGGTTGGCGGCAGGGGCTTCCGAGCAGGAAACCAGGGCCGGGGCACTCAGGATGCCGGCCGTTCCAATGGAGGAATTTTTCAGGAATTTTCTTCTGTGCATGGTGGGAAGGGTTTAAATTCGGATTTTAAAGATACATAAATATGAAAGTAGAAGTCTGCGCCAATTCCCTGGCTTCGGCCCTGGCTGCACAGCAAGGGGGGGCGGACCGGATTGAGCTCTGTTCGGAACTTTCCGTTGGGGGCGTTACGCCTTCGGCCGGTCTGCTCCGGGAGGTGCGCAGGCAAGTGGAGTTGCCGGTGCATGTGCTCATCCGCCCGCGCAGCGGGGATTTCTGCTATTCCGAGGAGGATTTTCAAATCATACTCAACGATATCGCCCTCTGTGTGGAATGGGGTTTTGAAGGCATCGTGTGCGGTTGCCTCCTCCCGGACGGGCGTATGGATGCAGATCGTACGGCCCGCTTGCGGGACGTCATTCCCGGGCACTTCACGTTCCACCGTGCCTTCGACCAGTGCCCGGAGCCCGAGGCGGCGGCGGCCCTCCTGGACCGCCTGGGGGTCGATACCCTGCTGAGCAGCGGCCAGGCCGCAAACGCAATGGAAGGCCTCCCCATGCTGGAACAACTCCAGGGTAGTGTAAAGCGCCTCCAGCTGATGCCTGGTGGCGGGGTAGGCCCGTCTAACGTCTTGAAGTTTGCCCATTCCGGGTTTGGGGCAGTCCACCTGTCGGCTACTTCCGGGTTTACGGCCCGGGATGCGGTTTACGGCCCGCCCATGAATACCCCCGGGATGCTCACCGAAGGGCCTCCCCCTATTTCCGATGCCGCCCTGGTGCGCCGGGTGGTAAAGGCCCTCGATTCTGCATAGGACCTGGTCCGGGCTTGGCCGAAAAAGGGATATATTTGTAAAAACGCCCCGCTATGCTCAGGTGGATCATCTTTGTAGCCCTTTACCTGGCCATGTGCCTCTATACCTTACAGGCCTTGCGTTCGGGTACCCGGTTCCCGTGGGTCTACTACCTCTACCTGGCGGTTTCCCTGCTGGTCCTGGGGAATTTCATCTGGCAGTTTACCGTGGGGGACGATCCCGGCCGGGTCCTGAGCCGGCCCAAGAGCTATGCCTTTGGGTTCCTCCTGGCCGTCCTCACCTTTAACCTCATTACGATTTTCTTCCTTTTTTCCGAGGACCTCTTCCGCCTTGTGGTAGCAGCCTACGACAAACTTTCCGGCAAGTCCCACACCTTCAGCCTCCCGGGCAGAAGGCGGTTCCTGAGCCTGATGGCCCTGGGGATAGCCTCCCTGCCTTTCGGGGCTTTGCTCTACGGGATGTACCGGGGGAAGTACAACTACAAGGTATTGCGCTACCAACTGGAATTCAAGGACCTTCCGGAGGCCTTCCACAATTATACGATCACCCAGATATCGGATATCCACAGCGGGAGTTTCGACAACCGGGCCAAGATCGAATACGGGGTGGAGCTGATCAACCGGCAGAAGAGCAACGCGATTTTTTTCACGGGTGATATGGTCAACAACAAGGCCAGCGAGATGGAACCGTGGACGGCCTTGTTTTCCAGGCTCGAAGCCCCGGACGGGAAATACTCCATCCTGGGTAACCACGACTACGGCGATTACATCCCCTGGGACACAGAGGAGGAAAAGGCGGAGAATCTGGAGCGACTGAAAACTATGCAGCGGGAAATGGGTTTTGACCTGCTGCTCAACGAACACCGCTACCTGGAGCGGGAAGGGGCGCGGATCGCCCTGATAGGGGTCGAAAACTGGGGTCGGGGCGGCTTTAAAAAGGCTGGTGACCTGCAGGCGGCCACCCAGGGGATCGACCCTTCGGATTTCAAGATTCTATTGAGCCACGACCCCTCGCACTGGGAGGACAAGGTGATTCCCGATGCCCTGCACTACCACCTCACCTTAAGCGGGCATACTCATGGGATGCAATTCGGTATCGAGATCCCCGGCTGGGTAAAGTGGAGCCCTGTCAAATGGCGTTACAAATACTGGGCGGGCATCTACGAGGAGCTCGGGCAGTTCATCAATGTGAACCGCGGGTTCGGATTCCTCGGGTACCCCGGCCGCGTGGGTATCTGGCCGGAAATCACCGTGATAACCCTCCGCAAAACGGGTTTAACTTGAATTTAACGCCCGGACCCCCTCAAATACAGGAGGTTTCGGAATCGATTTAACATTTTTTCTTACTTTTGGATGGTAAATCAACGCCTGCTTTATGTCCAAATTCGGTGAACTCATCGATCAGAATGTACCGGTCCTCCTGGACTTTTATGCGGAGTGGAACGACCAATCCACGGCCATGCATCCGGTACTGCGCGACGTTGCCGCTGCACTTGGCGACAAGGGAAAGGTTATTAAAATCGATGTAGACAAGAACAAGGAACTTTCCCAGGCCTTGCGCATCAAAGGCCTTCCCACCCTGATGATCTACAAGAAAGGGGAAATGGTATGGCGCCAGAGCGGCGAGCAGGATGCCAATACCCTGATCGGCATCCTCAACGAATACCTGTAAAAACGTTTCGGACTTTTATGGGTTCTCCGGCAGGTCCGGGGTACTGTCTACCTGCGTCTGCGTGCCGTCCGTGGCGGTGGTGAGCGTATCCACCGCAGCACTGTCTGCCGATGTATCCGGGGCCGCTTCTTCCACCTCTTCCAGGGAATCCAGCAGGCTGCGCTGCCCAAAGATGGCAAAGCGGTCGAACTGGGCGTTGAACACCTCCGTCTCGGTTTCTACCAGGGTTTCGTCCTTATTCGCGATAAGGATGTCCGTAAGGCGCTTGAAGGCCTCGAGGTTGTCCAGGATTTCCTCTGCCCGGTCGTATTGCTCGTCCAGGGGCATGCCGGCATAGTAATCCAAACGGTCCAGGTATATCCCCTTTAGTTTCCGGTACAAAGCGCGCGCTTTGTCGGTTTCCCCCACCTTGTAATACCCGTCCGCGAACGGTTCCACAAAGGTGTAGAAGTCGTAGAATTCCACCGGCATCTGTGTCATGGCCAGGTCGATGATTTCCCGGGCACGGTCTATCTCATTTTCGGCGATGAGGGCTTCCACCAGGCGGGCCAGGTTGGCGCGCATGGAAAGCCCCTGGGAACGGGTTTGCGGGTCGTGGTAAATATCCGGACTTCCGGAATTCCCCCATTCCAGGCCCATCACCACGTCATACATCAGGTCGGTATCGATGCGCCCGAGTTCAAAGCCGTTGCGGTTTTCGGTGCGGATGGGGACCAGTTTGTAGGCCATGCCGTCCAGCTGGAGGTACTCCTTCATCCAGATATACTCGGCCCGGTCAAAACTGCCGCCCGAGAAATAGATGGGCCGCTTCCAGTCGTTATTGGCCAGGATATCCAGCATCAGGATGCGGTGTTTGGGCAATACCCCGGGCAGGTCGATGTCGATGTAATCCACAATAAGGGCAGAGTCCTTTTCCTTAACCAGGCCGGAGGCCAGCACATTTTCCTTGTTGACGGGCACCCGGATTTTGTTGGTAGGGTAGAAGACGGTTTCCAAAGTGCTTTCCGGATATTCGGCCAGGTCTGCCCCGATGCGCTGCAGGTAAGAGCGTATTTTGGTTTCGGGCCTGTCGCTCCCGATCCAGTCCATAAAGTCGCGGATGTCCCAGCGGTTCTCGGTCAGCGGCTGGTGGTAGATTACATCCCGGTTCCCATACCGGTAAAGCTCGTGCGTGAGTTGGGAGGGGATGGGCTCACTTTCGTAAGCCTTGCGTTTCATCTGGTCTACATACCAGTCGGTGGCGAAGAGGCTGGTGCAGATCACCCGTACGTCCGTCCTGTAATTTTCGATCTCCTGGACATACCACAGCGGGAAGGTGTCGTTGTCCCCAATGGTGAAGAGCATGGCCCCGGCATCTTCCTGGCAACTGTCCAGGTAGGCCATGGCGGCAGCCCTGGCCGTGTACCGCCCGGAGCGGTCGTGGTCGTCCCAGTTCTGGTAGGCCATAACCCCGGGCACAGCCAGCAGGCATACCAGGGAAATGACAGGAGCCCAGATCTTGGGAGTGAGCCATTTTCGGAATTCCTCGAAAAGGGCCACCACGCCCATGCCTATCCAGATAGCGAACACATAGAAGGACCCAACCAGCGAATAGTCGCGCTCGCGCGGCTGAAAAATATAGGGGTTCGTGTAAAACTGGATGGCAATTCCGGTGAACAGAAAGAAGACAAAGAGGACCCAGAACTGTTTTGGGTTGCGCCCCAGTTGAAAGACCAGCCCGATGATGCCCAGCAGCAGGGGCAGGAAGAAGTACGTATTGCGCCCCTTGTTGTCCAGCAGGTCCTGCGGGAGGTTTTCCTGGGTGCCCCGGAAAAGGGAATCGACAAAGGGGATCCCGCTTATCCATTCCCCATTGCCGTTGTAGCGCCCTTGTTTATCGTCC
The DNA here is from genome assembly GCF_002198115.1 of Robiginitalea sediminis. Classification (GTDB taxonomy): domain Bacteria; phylum Bacteroidota; class Bacteroidia; order Flavobacteriales; family Flavobacteriaceae; genus Robiginitalea; species Robiginitalea sediminis. Next base: position 1,133,472 of record NZ_NGNR01000001.1, read on the forward strand.
TGCTTCCCGACAAAATTCCACATGAAATAGCGCCAGTACATATAGCCGAACTGGAAGCGAAGCATATAATCCAGATTCTGGCCAAAAGAGGGTGGCTGCACCTCCAGGTAGTCGCCGAAGCGGTTCAGGAACCCGATGTACTGTTCCTCGTCCAGCTCGCCGGATGCCAGGCCTGCGCGCAATTGCTGGGCGGCGGCCCGCAGCTCTGCGTTACTTTCGGTAAGCCTGAAATCCAGCGGCCCGAAGTAGCGCATATAATTCTCTGCGTGCTGGTCGCTCCACATGCGCGGCAGCAGCCCCACGTGGTCCGGGTTGGGGCCGGGCAGGGCCTCCTTGTAATGGTTAACGATGACGTATTTGCCTGTAATTGTGTCCTTCTCATACTTGGGCTTGTCGTCCCGGTTTTCACCTGGGGAGGCAAAGCGGTCGGAGTAATACGCGCCGTAGAACGGACTGTCCACCCCGGGGTATTGCTCCCGGTTGTAATAGGCCAGCAGGGCCCGGGCATCGGCCGGGTTATTCTCGTTGATCACCACATTGGCGTTGGCCCGGATGGGCAGCATCAGCCAGGAGGAGAACCCCAGGAACATAAACAGGCCGCACAGGATCAGCGTATTGGCGCGGAGGTAGTTGTTTTTTCGGGTATAGCGCAAACCGAAATAAAAGGCCCCGGCAAAAAGCAGGCCCATGATGAGAGTCCCCGAATTAAAAGGGAGCCCCACGTCGTTGATAAAGAACACCTCGCTCCAGCCAAATAGTTTCAGGACATAGGTGAGCGAGAATTTGTAGACCAGGATGAGGACCCCGACCACGGCCGCATTGGCCAGGATAAAATTGGTGACATTGACTGTTTTATACTTCTTGAAGAAATACAACAACCCGATAGAGGGGATCGCCAGGAATCCCATAAACTGTATCCCGAAGGTGAGCCCTACAATAAAGGCGATCAGCACCAGGTAGCGGTTCCCCCTGGGGTCGTCCAGGTTATCCGTCCATTTAAGCCCAAGCCAAAGCAGCAGGGACATAATCAGGCTGGCCATGGCGTATACTTCGGTTTCCACAGCGTTAAACCAGAAACTGTCCGAAAAGGCCAGGCTAAGGCACCCCACCAGGCCGCTGCCGAGCAGGGCTATGGCCTGGGCATTGCTTAGCTCCTCCCAACCGGTGAGCTTTCGCGTAAGGTTGGTAATAGTCCAGAACATAAACAGCAGGGCAAAGGCAGAGGACACCCCCGACATCAGGTTTACCAGGAAGGCCACATTTTCGGGCCCGGGGGCAAACATGGCAAAAAAGGCGCCCATCATCTGCAAAAGGGGAGCCCCCGGGGGGTGGGCCACCTGTAATTTGGCCGATGTGGCGATGTATTCCCCCGCATCCCAGAAGCTGCCGGTGGGTTCGGTGGTGATGAAATAGACGAGGAATGTAATGGTGAATACCAACCACCCGCCAAGGGTGTTCCACTTGCGGAAATTATTCGCGAACATGTGCGCTGCTTTATCGGACTTGGGGCGAATTTAGTAAATAACCCCCATTCGGACCGGGTTCCTTGGAAAGCTTTAACACCGGGGGCCTTTTCCCTTTTTCCGAAATGCCCATTTTTTGTTTGGCGTAATAAAACTTTGTTTTAAATTTGCCGCTCTTAAGGCGCTGGCCCATGGTGTAATTGGCAACACTACTGATTTTGGTTCAGTCATTCTAGGTTCGAGTCCTAGTGGGCCAACAAAAAACCCGAGCAGATGCTCGGGTTTTTTTATTTCCTGAAGTTTCCAGGTCTGCACAACTACAGGTACATGCTTAGGTCTTCCTGTAGAGGGGTTTTCCATAGGCTACCTAAAAAAAAGGCGGGCATGAAAGGAGTGTGCAGGTCCGGAGGCTAGATTGTGGATGGGAGTGGGGGGTTATGCCCCGGCTTCAAAATGGTAGTAGGTAATTGCCATCCCTTCCGAGGCTTTTTTCAGCTCTTCCGAAGGCGTACCGCATGCCTGCAGGCTGAGCTCGGAAATAGTGAGGAGTTGCCCCAGCATGGGCCCCACATTTTCCATGTGCTGCAGTACTGCCGCCGAATCCCGGTAGATTTCACGCACCAGGCATTCGGATAGCTCCTCGTTGTAAAACCAGTCGTACCGCAGACAGCCTGCTCCCAGTTCTTTTTCCTGCACAGCTGCAATCATCTGAGCGGCTATTTTCTTGAAAGGTTCCATTTGCCCGGGCTTAATACGGAACCGGGCTGTGGCGTCTAGTTGTTTCATGGCTAAGGTTTTGTCGATGTGCGAATTAAGATAGGCAATTCAGGTTTGCTATACTGCGATTTACGTGTGCTCTTTCGGGTTTTTTCGCACTAAGCCCGGGTTTTGAAAGGAAATTGCAGGCAGTTAGGCTATCTTTTGTTCGGGGATATGGGGGTACCCCAAATAAAAATGCGGTATTCTGCCATTTTGCAGTGCCGCTGCCATGACTTATTTTAGAAATCACCTAACAACCAGCAAATAGAACCCAGATGACCCGTTTTTATCTCTGCTTACTGCTCTTTGTTTTCTGTTCCCTTACCCTCACAGCCCAAAGATCTGTTATTGTGGATGCCGATACCGGGAACGAGGTGGATGACCTCTACGCACTGGTGCGCATCCTGATGGATCCTTCGGTTGAGGTAAGTGCCTTATGTGCCGCCCACTGGCAGACCAGCCATTGGAGCGTGCCGAACTCTATGGAGAACAGCCATCGCCTCAATCAGCAATTATTGGGGGAAATGGGCATCTCAGTACCTACCTTAAGGGGAGGTGAAGCCCGCATGTACGATTGGGGGGACCGCGCCCGCCACTCTGCGGCATCCTATGAAATCATCCGGCAGGCAACCGAACGGGATTCAGTGGAAATCCTGGTGCTTGGGGCATTAACCAATGTGGCTTCTGCTGTTTTTATCTCCCCTGAAATTGCGCCCAAGCTCCGGATATACTGGTTGGGTACTACTATGGATTTCGAGTCGGGTATATTGAAACGCAACGACTTCAATGCCCTTATGGACCCCTATGCTTTGGATTTCCTGTTGGACTCCGATGCTCAAATGCAAATCATGCCCATTAATACGGCACAGGCAATGGAGATCAGGCAAGACGTTTTAAAAAGGGAAACCGGGTCTCACCCATTAGGGGCATATTTATTAAGGCGGTGGGAGGACCATTTGGATGGTTCCCGCAATTCCAGGACATTATGGGACCTGGCTTTGGTGGCTGCATTTCTGAGGCCTGAAGTGGCTACTCTGGAGGTGGTCAGGACTTCTAGGGATAGCGGAGACCGTCCTATTCGGTTTTATAGCACAATAAACACAGAAGAGATTTACCGGGATTTTTTTGAGCGTTTGCTCATGTACCAAAGGCCTTAGACGATACTTACCTATCCGAAAACCGGAGCTCGGCCACCCGCTTAAGGACTTTCTCGTCCAGTTTTTTACTCTGGGCATCCATCATATCCGGGCTAACCACCCATTGCATGAAGTCGATCAGCGGTACCCGGGTCATGACCCCGCCCTGGATTTCGGTAATGAGGGTTTCGTCCCTGGAGTGCGCCAGTAATACGGAATCCAGTTGGTAGTATTGCTGGCGGGCAAGAGCCCAGAAGGAATAGGCGCGCACCACCGCGTTCTCGTGCTGGCAGAGCTCCAGGAGTTCGGCCTCGGTGGCCTGTTCACAAAGCAATTGGAAGTTCTGGTATTGGGCTGTAGCCTCCCCACTGAACCCTACATAGGGTCCGTGCACCTGGTTTACGGCAGCCAGGGAATCCGCCAGGGAAGGTATCGCCCCCCCGGTGGCGCCTCCAACTTCCTGGCCCCAGGCACTTAAGGGTATGAGTATAAGAAAGGTCAGCAGGTACTTCATTTCAAAAAGCAATACCAAATACAAAGGTAGTACGGAAAGCCCCGTATTGCCAAATTTCAACTCTTTGGCGGTGGGGATGGGAAGACCCAAAACCGGAGCAGCAATTGTCCGATAAGGGAATAGGCCACCCCGGCAGAGAGGATGACCGGCATCAATTCCCAGTCTGCAGCCATACAAACTACGAGGGTTGCAAGGGCTGCAATCCCATGAACGGCCTGCAAAATAAACCCTGTCGAGGGCTTTTTTCGAAACCGGAAATACACGAAGAGCATAAGGCTCCATGCAGGCAGGGAACAAACAGCTGCAATTAGGAGGAACGCCAGCATTTGTTCGGGCAAGGTATCGATAAGCGGGATGTTGTCAATGCCCGGTAACCGGCGGGTCAACGCAAAAAGAAGCGGTGCCGTCACACTGCCCGATACCAGCGTTACAACCCAGGTAAAGAGCAGGCGGCGCAGAGTTGAGCGTTTGGAATGGATTACGGTCATACGGGTTGTCAGTTGGAATACGATTTCTAAACCTTTATAAAACCCCCGATTCTCAAAATTCTCACATCACTCCTCCTCATACGCCTCATCCCGCAATTCGTATTGCGCATCTATTTCTTCCAGCAGGGTGGTCATTTTCTTCTTGTCCCGAACCATTGCCCAGGTCATGATCAGGCTGGTGGCGATGATGATAAACAAAAGGATGCCCGGCTCAAAACCCGGGGCCTGGGCCTCTGCGGGGATGGCGTAAAACAGCAGGACGGTAATCAGCCCCCGGGGGGCAATAAACAACTGGGGCCGGATATCGCTCCCGAAGACCACCCGCAGCAAGGCAAAACGGATCAGATATATGGAAGCGATAATCAGGATACTCACCAGCCAAACCTTAAGGCTTAGCAGGGACGAAAGCACAATGGTCATCCCGAATACCACAAAAAAAAAGGTCCGCACTACAAAGGCGCTTTCCAGGGTGATGATATGCAGTTCATGGTAGATCTGTTTGGCGCGCTCCTGGTTGAGGTAACGGCGTAGGGGGCCTGCAAAGAACAGCTTCATATTGGCGATTACCAGGCCAAAGACCAGGATGATGATCAGAGAGGAGAGGTGTAGCTTTTTCCCGATAGCGTAGAGCAGGAGCAACACCGCAATAAGCAGGAATTGTTTGGCCTGTGTTTTGATCCCCTGGAAAATGAGGATGAGCACATAACTTACGGCAACAGCCAGTACCACCGTGAGCGCCAGGGTCCCCGCAAAGCCTGCCGGGCCTATTGCCTCGGCAGGGTTCAGCTGGCCGGCCAGGAAGTAGAACAATACAATCCCGGCGATGTCCGAAAAGGTACTTTCGTAAATGTGGAATTCCTTTTTGGCTTCCTCCAGGGCGCCTACGCTGGGGATGATAATGGCGCTGGAGAGAATGGAGAGGGGGGTAGCGTAGAGCCAGGCCGAGGTGCTGTCCATACCGGGGATCAGCCCCTGCAGGATAAGGGCGGCTACCCAGGCCGAGGCCAGCAAGCCCGCCAGGGCTACCGAAAGCGACTTGAGGATGGGCCAGATTTTATTCCGTTTGAGTTCCAGTTCCAGTGCGGCCTCCAGTACGATCATAATAAGGCCCACTATCCCCAGGACCTCCAGGGCCGGAAAAAGGTCCGGGAGTTCGGAGACAAAGGCCCGGGCTGCGTATTGCAGGATGATCCCGAGGGCGATCAGCATGAGCACCGAAGGGATGTTGGTTTTCCTCGACAGGGTATTGAACCAGAAGGACAGGATCAGGATCAGGGCACCTTCTATAATCAGGTTGTAGGAGGAAAAGAGTTCCATGGGCAGGGCTTTGCCCTAAAGGTAGCGGAATTCGGCCGACTGTGCTTTTAAATTACGCCCCCGCCCATTGGTAAATCACGAAAAAAGTAATATCTTTGCAGCACTTATCGAAGCATTGCCACAGATGAGGGGACCTAAAGTCCCCTCTTTTATTAGCGGTCATTTAAGACGATGGAGGACAACAGGTTGCAACAACGCGTAAGCGCTTTGCTGGAGGAAGCCCTTGCCGGGCGGCCAGACCTTTTCCTGATCGAATTAAAGGTGGGTGCGGACCAGAGTATCCGGATTACCTTAGATGGGGATTCGGGCATTAGCCTGCAGGATTGCATGGATGTGAGCCGGGCCGTGGAACACCAGTTGGACCGGGATGCATTCGATTTTTCGCTGGAAGTGGGTTCGGCAGGGGCAACAGCCCCGCTCTTGCTTCCGCGGCAGTATAAGAAGCATATGGGCCGGAAGCTGGAAGTTCACCATGGAGGCCAGGAGATAAAAGGCACCCTGGTGGCAGCAGACGACCAACACATAACCCTGGACTGGAAGGTCCGGGAGCCCAAGCCGGTTGGCAAGGGGAAGCATACCGTTCGGAAAGAGGCGGTAATCCCGTATTCCGAAATTGAACAGGCAAAAGTTGTTTTAACGTTTTAACGGCAGACCGAGTAATGGAAAATCTCGCATTGATCGAATCGTTTTCCGAGTTTAAGGACGACAAATTCATCGACCGGGTGACCCTGATGGCCATCCTGGAGGAAGTGTTCCGTGCCGCGCTCAAGCGCAAATTTGGTTCGGATGAGAATTTCGACATCATCATCAACCCGGACAAGGGCGACCTTGAGATCTGGAGGAACCGCGTTGTGGTCCCGGATGGGGAGGTAGAAGAGCCCAATGAGGAGATTTCCCTCTCCGAGGCCCGGAAAATTGAACCGGATTTCGAAGTAGGGGAGGATGTGTCAGAGGAGGTGAAACTCATCGACCTGGGGCGTCGCTCTATCCTCGCACTGCGTCAGAATCTGATCGCCAAGATCCACGAGCACGACAATACCACCATCTACAAGCAGTTCAAAGACCTGGAAGGGGAGATATACACCGCCGAGGTGCACCATATCCGCCACAAGGCCATTATCCTGCTTGACGATGAGGGCAACGAGATCCTCATGCCGAAGGAAAAACAGATCCCCTCGGATTTCTTCCGCAAGGGAGACAACGTTAGGGGGATTATCGAAAGTGTTGAGCTGAAAGGCAACAAGCCGCTTATTATCATGTCCCGTACCTCCCCGAAATTCCTGGAGCAGTTGTTCCATCAGGAAATCCCCGAGGTATTCGACGGGCTTATCACAATCAAGAAAGCCGTGCGCATTCCCGGGGAGAAAGCCAAAGTGGCCGTGGATTCCTACGACGACCGCATCGACCCGGTAGGGGCATGCGTGGGGATGAAGGGGTCCCGCATCCACGGGATTGTCCGTGAGTTGGGCAACGAGAACATCGATGTGCTCAACTGGACCAACAACCCGCAGCTCATGGTAAGCCGCGCCCTGAGCCCGGCCCGTGTGACCCAGGTGAAACTCAACGACGAGAACATGACGGCACAGGTCTACCTGAAGCCAGAGGAGGTTTCCAAGGCAATCGGAAGGGGAGGCCACAACATCCGCCTGGCGGGGCAGCTCACCGGCTATGAGATAGACGTATTCCGCGAAGGGGTCGAAGAGGATGTGGAACTCACCGAGTTCCGCGACGAAATTGAAGAGTGGATCATCGAGGAGCTTCGTAAAATTGGTTTGGATACGGCCCGCGCCGTTCTGGAACAAGACCCGGAAGACCTCGTAAAACGCACCGATCTGGAGGAGGAAACCATCCTGGATGTGATGCGGATCCTCAAGGAAGAATTTGAAGATTAAGCTATATATTAGCACCTTAATAGTAAGAACGCTGGATTTCTTTTATGGCAGAAAACGCAACCATAAGGCTTAACAAGGTCCTCAGGGAACTGAATATTTCGTTGGACAGGGCAGTCGACTTCCTGGCCTCAAAAGGGCATCAGGTAGAGGCGCGCCCTACCACCAAAATCTCCGACGAAGTATATCAGGTCCTCCTGGGGGAGTTCAAGTCCGACATGAGCAAGAAGGTTGCTTCGCAGGAGGTTGGTGAAGAAAAGCGCAAGGAGAAGGAGGCCATCCGCCTACAGCAGGAACAGGAACTGGAGGAACGCCGTATTGCCCGCGAGAAGCGGCAGGCGCGCACCGAGGTTGTCCGTGCTAAGGCAGAGCTGGCAGGGCCCAAACAGGTCGGGAAGATAGACCTGGATGGCCCCAAGGAAAAGCCGGCCGCAGTCGTTGCCGAGGCGGAAGCAGAAGAAGCCCCCAAAGCAGAAGCGCCCAAGGAAGAAGCGCCCGTTACAGAAGCGCCCAAGGCAGAAGCTCCTGCGCCTGAAGCCGCGGCTCCCGAGGCCCCGGCTAAAGAGGAGAAGGCGGCCGAGCCGGAGAAGATCCAGACCGAATACAAGAAACTCTCTGGTCCTAAGATCAAGGACAAGATCGACCTGTCTCAGTTCGATAAACCCAAGAAGAAAAAGGAGGCCGACGACAGCGACCGCAAACGCCGCCGCCGCCGGATCGCCAGTAAATCCGATGCTCCGGGACGGGGTAAAACCGGTGGCCGCAAGCAGCACCAAGCCGGGCCCAAGGTAGAGCCTACAGAAGAGGAAGTGCAAAAGCAGGTCCGGGAAACCCTGGAGAAGCTTCAGGGCAAGTCCAAGAAAGGTAAGGGTGCCAAGTACCGCCGCGACAAGCGGGATATGCACCGCCAGCAGACCGAAAAGGACCTCGAACAGCAGGAAAGGGAGAGCAAGACCCTGAAGGTGACCGAATTTGTTACCGCCCAGGAGGTTGCTACGATGATGGACGTACCTACTACCGATATTATTTCGGCCTGTATGTCCCTGGGCATCATGGTGACCCTCAACCAGCGCCTCGATGCGGAAACACTGAGTATCGTAGCCGAAGAATTTGGTTTCGAAGTGGAGTTTGTCACGGCCGAGATTGAAGAAGCCATCGAAGAGGTGGAAGATGCGCCGGAAGACCTGAAACCCCGTGCTCCTATCGTTACGGTAATGGGTCACGTAGACCACGGAAAAACCTCCTTGCTGGATTACATCCGTAAGGAAAATGTAATTGCCGGGGAAAGCGGGGGCATTACCCAGCACATCGGAGCCTATGGGGTAACCCTGGACAGTGGCCAGCGCATTACCTTCCTGGATACCCCGGGTCACGAGGCGTTTACCGCTATGCGTGCCCGTGGGGCGCAGGTTACCGATATTGCGATTATCGTTGTGGCTGCAGACGACGACATCATGCCGCAGACCAAGGAAGCCATCAGCCACGCCCAGGCTGCAGGCGTCCCTATTGTCTTTGCGATCAACAAGGTGGACAAGCCCACGGCCAACCCGGATAAGATCAAGGAAGGCCTGGCCAATATGAACCTGCTGGTGGAAGACTGGGGTGGGAAAATCCAGTCCCACGATATCTCAGCCAAAACCGGGCAGGGTGTCAAGGAACTCCTGGAAAAGGTACTCCTGGAGGCGGAACTGCTGGAACTGAAGGCCAACCCCGATAAGCTGGCGAATGGTACGGTGGTAGAAGCCTACCTGGATAAGGGCCGCGGATATGTGTCCACGGTACTGGTACAGGCCGGAAGCCTGAAAATCGGGGATTACGTACTGGCGGGTACCTGCAGTGGTAAGGTAAAAGCCATGCAGGATGAGCGCGGGAAGACTATTAAAGTGGCCGGTCCTTCGGTGCCGATTTCCATTTTAGGTCTGGACGGCGCCCCCCAGGCGGGTGATAAATTCAACGTACTTGAGGACGAGCGGGAAGCCAAGCAAATCGCTTCCAAACGCGCCCAGTTATTGCGCGAGCAGAACGTCCGTACCCAGCGGCACATTACCCTGGACGAAATCGGCCGGCGTATTGCGCTTGGAGATTTCAAAGAGCTCAACATTATACTTAAAGGGGACGTGGATGGTTCCGTGGAAGCCCTTTCGGATTCCTTCCAGAAACTCTCCACCGACGAGATTCAGGTCAATATCATCCTGAAGGGTGTAGGTGCCATTACCGAATCGGACGTACTGCTGGCTTCTGCCTCAGACGCTATTATCATCGGGTTTAACGTTCGCCCCATGGGTAATGCCCGCGATTTGGCCGACAAGGAGGAAATCGATATCCGGACCTACTCCATTATCTACGACGCTATCAACGATGTAAAGGATGCCATGGAAGGCATGCTTTCTCCGGAGATCAAGGAAGAGGTTACCGGAACGGCCGAAATTCGCGAGACCTTCAAGATATCCAAGATCGGAACTATTGCAGGGTGTATGGTTACCAGCGGCAAGATTTTCCGCAACTCCAGTATACGCCTGATCCGCGACGGGGTAGTGATCTACACCGGAGAACTCGCTTCGCTCAAACGCTTTAAGGACGATGTGAAGGAAGTTTCCAAAGGGTACGATTGCGGTATGCAGATCAAGAACTACAACGACATCCGGGAAAGTGACATTGTGGAAGCCTTCCAGGAAGTAGCAGTTAAAAAGACTTTGTAAAAGGTCTATTTACAAATTCCAAATTCCAAATCCCAAATTCCAAGAGAGTTTGGGATTTTTTGTTTGCAATGGTTTGTGACTTTAAGGCTGGTCAATGCCAAAATATCCACCGCCGATAGCTTCGCATTTGGCCAGGTAGCGCAGCAATTGTTCTTCGTCGATTAATCCCCGGGATTCGAAAAAGCTAATGTCATTGTCGTCCTTATGCACCAGAATAACAGCTGGGTCGCCTTCATTTAGCGGGAATGAGGTTCCCCTTTCCATATTTTGCTTTGGGGCTGCTGAATCCAGCTGGTAAATAAAGCGAAGGTCTGTAACCCGTTTATCTGGGTATACACTGCGATGCAATACACGTGTAATGATACCCTGTACTTCAATAAAGTTGTCCGGGTCGTAATCTTGGTATTGCTTTTCTGAAGTTAACCCGCAGCCAGGCAGCAGGAATAAAAGGCATATAATGCGCGGGTTGTTCAGCAAGGTACGCTGGTTTGGAATTTGGAATTTGGAATTTGGAATTTGGAATTTGGCCCCGACAGCCATGGAGGGGGTGTAGCCTCTCGGTTACCTATCCGCCTTCTCAGGCCTGAGGATTAAGGAGGCCGGGTATTTTTTTCTAACTTCTTGATACTCCCGCTCCGCTTCGAGGCGGTCCTTGAACTGCCCTACCTGTACGCGGTAAGTGGGGGAGTCAAAGACAATTTTGGCTTTCCATTGCGGGAAGTCTATTTCGACCTCTTCTTTAAGGGTTTCGGCCTCGGAATAGGTTCCGAAGCCCACCTGTATAGTAAAAAAGGAGGTGTTGGAAATGCCCTGGGCGTAAATGGCCATCAGTTTGTCAATGCCCGGTTCCTGGTCAATGCGGATCTGTCCGTTTTGGGCATGGGCGACTAGGGCAAAGAGCAACAGGCAGGCGGTGGTGATAAGTGGGGTGCGCATAGGGTAAAACCGTTGATAACCAATGGCCGTAAAGGTACTTTTTTTAGGGCTTTTCAGGAGGTGCAGCATCATTATTTAGAATAATTATAAATTATATATTATAAAACCTTTAAGATTTTCAGAATAAAGTCTAGTTCGTATTTTTGCTGACAATTTGAACCGACCCAGACCGCTTTAAATGCCTACGTTTTCAGTAGGTTTTTAAGGCCAGAAAACGGAACAAAAAGCCCTGAATCCGGCCCTTAAGCCAAGATTCCTCCAAAAGTGTGCCACAAGCGGCCACAACGGTGAAAAGGGTACAACATATTTTGAACAGCAACACATGAAAAAGGTTTCGAACCGCCATCCGAACTTTGCGATTTTTGCTTTTTCTCTTGCCCTCTCCCTACTGGTTTCTACTTCCCTGATTGCCCAGGATGACGCTGCCGCGGCGGCTACTACTGAGGCAGCTGCCCCTGCCGGGGATGGAAGTCCTTGTGGCCCTGGGGATGTGGCAAAAGGAAAACAGTTGTTTAACCAGAACTGTGCTGCCTGCCACGCCCTGGAGCGCCGGATGACCGGTCCTGCCCTGGCCGGGGTAGCCACGCGGCTTTCCGAGGATGAAGGTCTGGATTGTGACTGGCTCTACAGCTGGATCCGGAACAGTGCGGGGATGATCGCCTCCGGAGACGCCTACGCCAACCGGATCTACAATGAATACAACCAGGCGGCCATGACGGCCTTCCCGACCTTGAGCGACCAGGATATCAATGACATCCTCGCCTACGTGGAGGCACCGCCCCCTGCACCTGTTGCAGCTGCGGCCACGGCAGGTGCCGAAGGCGGAAAGGCGGACTCTGGTGGTATTTCCAATGAGCTGATCCTCGGCGCCCTTACTCTGGTTTTCGCCCTGCTGGTGATGATGCTGTTCCTGGTGAATCGTACCCTTCGGCGCATCGCCGAGGCCAATGGGGTGGTACTGGAAAAAGAGAAGGCCGAAAAGGGACTTCCCATTTGGAAGGCCTTTGCCCAGAATCAGTTCCTGGTTTTGGTTACGGTCATTTTCCTGATGCTCAGCGCGGCATACTTCGCCTATGGCTGGTTTATGCAGGTAGGGGTAGACCAGGGGTATGCGCCCATCCAGCCCATCCACTATTCCCATAAAATCCACGCGGGGGACAACGGCATAGACTGTAAGTACTGCCACTCTTCTGCACGCGTTTCAAAGCACTCGGGAATCCCTTCCCTGAATGTGTGTATGAACTGCCACAAGTCCATCTACGAGTACAAAGGCAACCCGGAAGGCCCTTCTGCCGAAGATCTGGCCATGGGGTACACCAACGAGTTCTACACGGGGGAGATCAAGAAACTCTACGAGGCGGTAGGTTGGGACGAAGAGACCCAGAGCTACGCCAACGAGCCAAAGCCTGTTGAGTGGGTTCGGATCCACAACCTCCCGGACTTTGCCTATTTCAACCACAGCCAGCACGTAACGGTGGGCCAGATCGAATGTCAGACCTGCCACGGCCCGGTAGAGGAAATGGAGATCATGTACCAGTATTCTCCCCTGACTATGGGGTGGTGTGTGAACTGCCACCGCGAGACCAACGTCCAGATGGAAGGCAACGACTACTACGAGAAAATTCACGAGGAACTTGCCAAGAAGTACGGAGTGGAAAAGGTTACGGCAGCCCAGATGGGTGGCCTGGAATGCGGCAAGTGTCACTATTAATATCAGCAGCTAAATAGACCCATAACAAATGGCATCAAACAAAAAATACTGGAAGAGCGAGGCGGAACTCACGCCGGGCAATTCCATTGTTGAACAGCTGAGACAAAACGAATTCCCGGAAGAAATCCCCGTGGATGACTTCCTTGGCGACAAGCAGGAACTGGCTTCCAGCCAGACCAGTCGGCGGGATTTCCTCAAATACGTGGGCTTCAGCACCGCGGCCGCTTCCCTGGCTGCCTGTGAGGGCCCGGTTCACAAGTCTATTCCCTATGTGGTACAGCCCGAGCGTATTGTGCCCGGGGTGGCAAACTACTATGCCACCAGCATCGCGGACGGCTTCGATTTTGCCAGCATTCTCGTTAAAACACGGGAAGGGCGACCCATTAAGATAGAGCGCAATAAGGAAGCCGGTTTTAAGGGCGATTCCAACGCCCGGATTCAGGCTTCTGTTCTTTCGCTATATGACAGCACCCGCCTGCAAGGCCCCCGCAACGCCGAGGGAGATGTAGATTGGGACGTGCTGGATGCCAGCGTGAAGGCCCGCCTGGCTGCCATGGCTTCCGGCGGAAAGAAGGTTGCCCTGCTGACACAGACCTACGCCAGCCCTTCCACGAACCGGTTGGTCGCACAATTCTCTGAGAAATACGGGAACGTTACCCACGTTACCTACGATGCCATTAGCGAGGATGCTGCCCTGAATGCCTACCAGGCGAAATACGGGGATCGCGCCCTGGCCGATTACGATTTTTCCAAAGCCGATGTGATCGTGTCCTTCGGGGCCGATATCCTTGGCGACTGGCAGGGAGGTGGTTTCGACGGCGGATACGCCAAAGGACGGGTGCCGGCCAACGGCAAGATGTCCCGCCACATCCAGTTCGAATCGAATATGACGCTTTCCGGGGCCAATGCCGATAAGCGCGTACCCCTTACACCTGCACAGCAGAAGGTAGCCCTTGCACAGCTTTTTGCCCGCTTGAACGGGATGAGCGCCGGCGGGGAACTCCCAGAAAAAGCTGCCGCCGCTGTTGAACAGGCCGCTGCGGCCATTCGCGCTGCAGGTCGCAAGGCCGTTGTGGTATCCGGTCTGCAGGACCAGGATGCCCAGGCTGTTGTCCTTGCGATAAATGAAATGCTTGGAAGCGAGGCCTTCCAACCGGAATCTCCCCGCTACGTGCGCCAGGGGAATACAGCGGCCCTGCAGCAGCTCATCGCTGACATGCAGGCCGGAAATGTAGGTATGCTCCTTATGGATGGTGTAGACCCGCTGTACACCCTGCCCAATGCCGCCGAATTTGCCGAGGCCCTGGGAAAGGTAGACCTCTCCGTGGCCTTTGCCACCAACCGTACCGATACAGCCGAGGCCTGCACCTTTGCAGCTGCCTCCAGCCATTTCCTGGAATCCTGGGGCGATGCCCAGTTCAAAAAGGGACATTACAGCCTGATGCAGCCCGTTATCCGGCAGCTCTTCGATACCCGCCAATTCCAGCAGTGCCTGCTGAGCTGGTCCGGGGAGGAGCAAAGCTGGTACGACTTTATCCGCGAGACCTGGGAAGGAAGCATCCTGGCCGGGGCCGACTGGAACCAAGCCCTACACGACGGGTTTTTTGCCGCCTCCATGGATGCGGATCCGCAGGAAGCTGCTGCTGCCCAGACCGATAAGGAACAGGAAAGTGAAGCAGAGGAACCTGCTTCCGTGGGTAGTATTGCCGCCGCTGTTCGGCGTTTGGCCGGAGCTACCCAGGACGGCATGTCCCTGGTGCTCTATTCCAAAGTTGGGATGGGCGATGGCCGTCAGGCAGGCAACCCCTGGCTGCAGGAGTTCCCCGACCCTATTACCCGGGTTTCCTGGGACAACTACCTGACCGTTTCCAAAAAAGATGCCCAGGAACTGGGCCTTGTGAATGAATATGTGGCCAACGGGGGTCTGGATGGCAGTTATGCCAACGTAACGGTAAATGGCGTAACGGTTTCCAATGTACCGGTAATTATCCAGCCTGGTCAGGCCGAAGGAACCTTCGGGCTCGCCTTCGGATATGGCCGCAAGACCGGCCTGAAGGCCGATATGCAAACCGGGGTGAATGCCTTCCCGCTCTACCAGGGCTTCGATACCGCCCAGGGGGTGACTATCGAGAAGGCCGCTGGTATGCACGAGTTTGCCTGCATCCAGTTGCAAAAAACCCTTATGGGTCGTGGGGATATCATCAAGGAGACTACTCTTGAAATCTTCAATACAAAGGATGCTGCCGAGTGGAACCACGTGCCGCAGGTATCCCTCAACCACAATGAGGTGCCCGCTACCACAGTAGATCTCTGGGAGCCTTTCGACCGCTCCGTGGGGCACCATTTCAATATGTCTATTGACCTGAACTCCTGTACGGGGTGCGGGGCATGTGTGATTGCCTGCCACGCCGAGAACAACGTGCCGGTGGTCGGGAAAAAAGAAATCCGCCTTTCCCGCGATATGCACTGGCTGCGTATTGACCGGTACTATTCCTCCGAGGATACCTTTGAGGAAGACAATATCAAGAAAGACGGCTTCTCAGGTGCCATGGAGTCCAAGCGGGGCTTTGAGGAAATGGAAGATCCGGCTGCGAACCCGCAGGTGGCCTTCCAGCCTGTTATGTGCCAGCACTGTAACCACGCCCCCTGTGAAACCGTTTGCCCGGTTGCCGCTACGGCCCACAGCCGCCAGGGACACAACCACATGGCGTACAACCGCTGCGTGGGCACGCGCTACTGTGCGAACAACTGTCCGTACAAAGTGCGTCGCTTTAACTGGTTCCTCTACAACGACAATGACGAGTTCGATTACCATATGAATAACGACCTGGGCAAAATGGTGCTGAACCCGGATGTGAACGTGCGTTCCCGCGGGGTTATGGAGAAGTGCTCCTGGTGTATTCAAATGACTCAGAAAACTATCCTGGATGCCAAGCGCGAAGGCCGGCCTGTAAAGGACGAAGAGTTCCAGACCGCCTGCTCAAATGCCTGCAGCACAGGGGCCATCGTCTTTGGGGATATCAACGATCCGGAAAGCGAAGTTTCCAAGTTGAAAGCGGACGACCGTATGTACCACCTGCTGGAGCATGTAGGCACACAGCCGAATGTCTTCTACCAGGTTAAGGTCCGCAACACAGACGAAGCATAAAACACTAAGCAACGAAAACGATATTCTATGGCGTCGCATTACGAAGCACCGATACGTAAACCCCTGGTACTGGGCGATAAAGGTTACCACGATGTATCCGTGGATATTGCCGCTCCGGTTGAGGGTCGGGCCAATAAGCAATGGTGGATTGTCTTTACCATTGCCCTGGTCGCATTCCTCTGGGGTGTCGGGTGTATAATCTATACGATTTCCACGGGGATCGGTACCTGGGGTCTGAACCGTACGGTAAACTGGGCCTGGGACATCACCAACTTTGTATGGTGGGTGGGTATTGGACACGCCGGTACCCTGATTTCGGCCGTACTGTTGCTCTTCCGCCAGAAGTGGCGTATGGCCATCAACCGTTCTGCGGAGGCCATGACCATTTTCTCGGTTATACAGGCGGGCCTTTTCCCTATCATCCACATGGGGCGGCCCTGGCTGGCCTACTGGGTGGTTCCCATCCCGAACCCGCTGGGTTCTCTTTGGGTAAACTTCAACTCCCCCCTGCTTTGGGACGTTTTCGCAATCTCTACCTACCTGTCGGTATCCCTGGTATTTTGGTGGACGGGTCTTTTGCCGGATTTCGCCATGATCCGCGACCGGGCCGTGAAGCCTTTCCAGAAAAAGATTTACAGCCTGGTGAGTTTTGGTTGGAGCGGCCGGGCCAAGGACTGGCAGCGTTTTGAGGAAGTATCCCTCGTACTGGCCGGTCTTGCTACCCCCCTGGTACTCTCGGTTCACACCATTGTATCCTTCGACTTTGCTACCTCGGTCATCCCCGGGTGGCATACCACCATATTCCCGCCCTACTTTGTGGCCGGGGCCATCTTCTCCGGGTTTGCCATGGTACAGACCCTGCTGATTATCATGCGGAAGGTGAGCAACCTGGAGGCTTATATCACCATCCAGCATATCGAGCTGATGAACATCGTTATCATGATTACGGGCTCCATTGTTGGCTGTGCCTATATCACGGAGTTGTTCATCGCCTGGTATTCCGGTGTGGAATACGAACAATACGCCTTCCTGAACCGGGCCACCGGTCCTTACTGGTGGGCCTATACCCTGATGATGACCTGTAACGTGGTCTCCCCTCAGGTCATGTGGTTTAAGAAGATCCGTACCAGCATCATGGTGTCTTTCATCATTTCCATCGTGGTAAACGTGGGGATGTGGTTCGAGCGTTTCGTGATTATCGTAACCTCCCTGCACCGCGATTACCTCCCGTCTTCCTGGACCATGTTCTCGCCTACTTTTGTGGATATCGGGATCTTTATCGGGACCATCGGGTTCTTCTTCGTCCTCTTCCTGCTTTACGCGCGTACCTTCCCGGTTATCGCCCAGGCGGAAGTGAAGTCGATCTTGAAATCCTCCGGGGAGCGCTACAAAAAATTGCGCGATGCGGGTAAACCCCTGTACCAGATTTCCGGTACAGCCCAGGTGAATGCGCCTGCAAAGGCGGAGGCACCGGCTGCCCAGAAAGAGGAACAGGTGAGTGACCTGCTCAAAACCCTCGGCACCTTCGACCCGGCTACCCAGAAACCCGATGACCTGAAAAAGGTGAAGGGAATTGGCCCGCAAATGGAGAAGGCCCTGAACCAGATCGGGATTTACACCTTTGCACAGGTGAGCCGGATGACCCAGCGTGAGTATGACCTGCTCGATTCTATTACAGGCTCCTTCCCGGGCCGCGCGCAACGCGACGACTGGGCAGGGCAGGCCAAACAGTTAAATGAAAATAAGTAAGCACAGATGGCATCTAAAGTGATACAGGCATTCTACGACGACGACGACGTGCTCATGCACGCGGTCAAAAAAGTCCGTGCCGCCAAGCACCATATCGAAGAGGTGTATTGCCCCTTTCCGGTTCACGGCCTGGACAAGGCCATGGGCCTTGCTCCCACCCGGATCGCGATTACCTCCTTCATGTACGGCTGCCTCGGGCTTACCGTGGCTATCGTAATGATGAACTATATCATGATTGTGGATTGGCCACAGGATATCGGAGGAAAGCCCAGCTTCAGCTACCTGCAGAATATGCCGGCCTTTGTGCCCGTAATGTTCGAGATGACGGTTTTCTTTGCGGCCCACCTTATGGTTATTACCTTTTACCTCAGGAGCCGCCTGTGGCCTTTCAAGAAGGCCGAGAACCCGGACGTCCGCAGTACGGACGACCATTTTATCATGGAGATTGAGGCCCATGGAAACGAAGCCGAACTCACTGCCTTGTTGCAGCAGACCGGTGCCGTAGAAATCAATACTGTTGAAAAGTAACTTCGGATGATGAAGAACACGATACAAGGTCTTATGGTAGTGGCCGCCGCGGCCCTCCTGGCATCCTGCCAGGACACCCGGGAGCCCAACTACCAGTATATGCCCAATATGTACGAATCTGTGGGGTACGATACCTACCAGAAAGTAGAGTGGCTGCCGGGAGGTTCCGCTGCCTTGCTGCCTGCTGACAATACGGTGGCACGGGGCAAAATGCCTTACCGATACGAAAACTCCCTGGAAGGCAAGGAAATGGCCCTGGCCATGGCAAGTCCGCTGGACTCCCTTAGCCGGGAAGAAAACCTTGAAGTTGGCGCCGAGTTGTACGGGATTTACTGTGCGGTGTGTCACGGCAACAAAGGGGATGGCCAGGGGAACCTGGTCAAGCGGGAGAAGATCCTCGGGGTACCTTCCTATGCAGACCCGGGCCGCAATATTACCGTTGGCAGCACGTACCACGTTATCTATTACGGGCTCAACGCCATGGGTTCCTACGCCAACCAGCTCAACGAAACCGAGCGCTGGCAGGTGTCGGAGTACGTGATGAAACTTAAGGAAGACCTAACTCAATAAGAAAGCATTGAAGATGTATACCTTCTCGAACAGACTTAAAATAGGATCCCTTGTCCTGATGGCCCTCGGCCTGCTGGGTATGGGGATCGGATTTGTCTCTGCACCTTCCACTGTCGAAGAGGCCAAGGCCATGGTAGCCGCGGCTCACGACGACGGGCATGGCGGCGGACACGGCGAGGCGGCCGAAGCTTCCCACAATACCGGTCATACCGAGGCGGGTCACGAGGCGGGTTCGCACGATGCCTCCCACGATGAGCACCTGCTGCACCAGTTGCAAAACCGTCCCTGGGCGGCCCTGTATGTTGCTGCGTTCTTCTTCTTTATGATCGCCTTGGGGGTATTGGCCTTCTACGCCATCCAGCGCGCGGCACAGGCCGGGTGGTCCCCTCTGTTGTTCCGCGTTATGGAGGGGATTACGGCTTACCTGGTTCCCGGGGGGATAATCGTCTTTGTAATCCTGGTTATGTCCGTACTGCACTGGAACCACCTCTTTGTTTGGATGGACGCAGAGACCGTAGCCCACGATGAACTGCTACAGGGAAAAGCCGGGTACCTGAACCCCACCTTTTTCCTGATCCGCGCGGCTATTTTCCTCGGTGGCTGGATTGCCTACCGGGAGATTTCCCGCAGGTTATCCCTGGCCCAGGACCAGGCCAGCGATAACAGCAATTTCAAAAAGAATTTTAAGTGGTCGGCCGCGTTCCTGGTATTCTACCTGGTATCCGAATCCATGATGAGCTGGGACTGGATTATGAGTGTGGACCCGCACTGGTTCAGCACCCTCTTCGGATGGTATGTTTTTGCCAGTATGTTTGTATCCGGGATCACAACCATTGCCCTGATTACTATTTACCTGAAATCCCGCGGGTACCTTCCCGATGTGAATGACAGCCATATCCACGACCTGGGTAAATTCATGTTCGGGATCAGCATTTTCTGGACCTACCTCTGGTTTGCGCAGTTCATGCTTATCTGGTATGCGGATATCCCCGAGGAAGTCACCTATTTTGTGACCCGGATTGAAGACTTTAAATTGCCGTTCTTCGGAATGCTCGCCATGAACTTTATCTTCCCCTTGCTGGTGCTTATGAACAGCGATTACAAGCGGGTGAACTGGTTTGTGGTTATGACTGGTATTGTGGTGCTTCTGGGCCATTACCTGGATGTGTTCGTCATGATCATGCCTGCTACCGTAGGAGATCAGTGGCACATCGGGATTCCCGAGATCGGAGCCGTGCTCTTTTTTGCAGGCGCCTTTATTTTCTGGGTATTCAATACCCTCACCAAAGCCCCCCTGCAACCCACGCGCAACCCGTATATTGAGGAAAGCAGGCAGTTTCATTATTAATAGCGTTAGCGATTTATATCCGTTAAGACAATGACAGCAGTATTGACGATTTCAGTTTTGGTTCTTGTGGCCATCGCCATCTGGCAGATGACCAAGATTTTTGAATTGTCTCAGGTCAAGGCCAAAACATCGAATTCGGAAGTAGCCAACAACGAGGACAACAAGAACAACGGGTACCTGATGTTTGCCTTTTTGGTATTCATCTACCTGCTTACCATCTTCAGCTTCTGGAAGTACAGCAAATTCATCCTCCCCGAGGCTGCAAGCGCCCACGGGGGCCAGTACGATACCCTGATGCTGTGGAGTTTCGTCATCATTTTCATTGTACAGATCATTACCCAGGCCCTGCTGCACTACTTTGCCTTTAAGTACCGCGGGAAGGAAGGGCAGAAGGCACTGTTCTATGCCGATAACGACCGCCTGGAATTTATCTGGACCATTATCCCGGTAATTGTACTTGCCGGACTCATCCTGTGGGGCCTTTATACCTGGACCAATATCATGGATGTCAACGAAGAGGACGACCCGCTTATCGTGGAGCTCTACGCCCAGCAATTTAACTGGACGGCGCGTTATGGCGGAGACGACAATGTCCTCGGGGATGCCAATGTCCGGATGATTGATATCAACAAAGCGAATATCCTCGGTGTGGACGAATCGGACCCCAACGGGGCCGACGACATCATCGTCAAGGAACTGCACCTGCCCAAGGGGCGGAAGGTGAATTTCAAAATCCGTTCCCAGGATGTCCTGCACTCTGCCTACATGCCCCATTTCCGGGCTCAGATGAACTGCGTGCCCGGGATGATTACGGAGTTTTCCTTTACGCCCACGGTGACCACAGCTGAGATGCGCCAGCGCCCGGAGATTATCGAAAAGGTACAGCGCACCAATGCCATCCGGGCGGAACGGGCAGCCATGGGCGAGCCCAACTCCGACCCCTGGGAATTCGATTATGTCCTGCTCTGCAACAAGATCTGCGGGAAATCCCACTACAACATGCAGATGAAAATCATCGTGGAGAGCGAGGAGGATTTTAACCAATGGCTCAGCGAACAGCCGACTTTTGCAGAGACCGTTGCCGGAAAATAAAATTGCTATTTTAGAAAGAAGATAAAACACAAGAAGGACTATGTCAGCACATGCACATGCAGTCGCCGATGATCACGCCCACGATCACGGTCACCACCACAAGGAAACGTTCATCACCAAATACATCTTCAGCCAGGACCACAAGATGATTTCCAAGCAGTACCTGATTACAGGTCTGATTATGGGCTTCATCGGAATTGCAATGTCCCTGCTGTTCCGGATGCAACTGGCCTGGCCGGGGGAATCGTTCCCCATCTTTGAAGCGTTGCTGGGTAAGTGGGCTCCCGACGGCGTAATGGATGCGGATATTTACCTGGCGTTGGTAACCATCCACGGTACCATCATGGTGTTCTTCGTTCTTACCG
This sequence comes from Robiginitalea sediminis, assembly GCF_002198115.1. Lineage (GTDB taxonomy): Bacteria > Bacteroidota > Bacteroidia > Flavobacteriales > Flavobacteriaceae > Robiginitalea > Robiginitalea sediminis. The sequence continues at coordinate 1,155,184 of NZ_NGNR01000001.1, forward strand.
CCGGTCTTAGTGGTACCTTCAGTAACCTGCTTATCCCGTTGCAGATCGGTGCCCGGGATATGGCCTCCGGATTCCTGAACATGCTTTCCTACTGGATGTTCTTCCTCTCCAGTGTCATTATGGTTATTTCCCTTTTTGTAGAAGCCGGACCGGCCGCTGCAGGATGGACGATTTACCCGCCCCTGAGCGCCCTGCCCATGGCCCAACCCGGGTCTGGTGCCGGGATGACCCTGTGGCTGGTTTCCATGGCGATCTTTATCGCCTCCTCCCTGCTCGGGTCCCTGAACTATATCGTAACCGTATTGAACCTTCGGACCAAGGGGATGTCCATGACCCGCCTCCCGCTGACCATCTGGGCGTTTTTTGTGACCGCTATTATCGGGGTGATTTCCTTCCCGGTACTGCTCAGCGCGGCCCTGCTGCTTATCATGGACCGGAGTTTCGGAACCTCTTTCTTCCTGTCGGATATCTTTATCCAGGGCGAGGTATTGCACTATCAGGGCGGATCTCCCGTCCTTTTTGAGCACCTGTTCTGGTTCCTGGGGCACCCGGAGGTGTATATCGTTATCCTCCCTGCCATGGGAATCGTTTCCGAGGTGATGTCTGTCAATGCGCGGAAGCCTATTTTCGGGTACCGGGCGATGATTGCCTCCATCCTGGCGATTGCCTTCCTCTCGACTATCGTTTGGGGGCACCATATGTTCGTTTCCGGGATGAACCCGTTCCTCGGCTCGGTATTTACCTTTACCACCCTGCTGATTGCTATCCCATCGGCTGTAAAAGCCTTTAACTGGATTACGACCCTCTGGAAGGGGAACCTGCAGCTCAACCCGGGCATGCTGTTTTCCATCGGGATGGTATCGACCTTTATAACTGGAGGTCTTACCGGGATTATCCTGGGAGACAGTACCCTGGATATCAACGTACACGACACGTATTTTGTGGTAGCCCACTTCCACCTGGTAATGGGTATTTCTGCGCTTTACGGCCTGTTTGCCGGAGTATACCACTGGTTCCCGAAAATGTTCCAGGGCCGCATGATGAGTAAGAACCTGGGCTATGTCCACTTCTGGATTACCGCCGTGGGCTCCTACGGGGTATTCTTCCCCATGCACTTTATCGGTATGGCCGGGGTGCCGCGTCGCTACTATGAAAACACCGCCTTCCCCATGTTCGACGAACTGGTGGACATTCAGGTACTGATGACGGTGTTTGCCATTATCACCGCCGCCGCCCAGCTCGTATTCGTATACAACTTTATCCGCAGCATATTCTACGGCAAGCGTGGCCCGCAGAACCCCTGGGGTGCTACTACCCTGGAGTGGACCACCCCCCAGGAGCACTTCCATGGGAACTGGGCCGGAGCTATCCCGGAAGTACACCGCTGGCCTTACGACTACAGTAAGACCTATGAGAACGGGGAGTACATCCTGGAAGGGCAGGACTTCGTTCCCCAGACCATGCCCCTGCAGGACGGGGAGGAAGAGCTGCAGCATTAAGCAGTGCACTAAACAAAAAAAGGCCCATCTTTTGATGGGCTTTTTTTGTGCGGCCCTGTTCCGCCCGAATTGTAATATCTTTAAGGTGCTTCAAAGCCAGAGCGTATGAAACGAAAACTCAGATTTCTGTTGGCAGTAGTAATGGCAGTGGTCCTGGCCGGGACACAGGCCTACGGCCAGCGCAAACCCCGGATTAAAGGGAGCCGGTCGCCCATAACTGTAAACCAGGACCTGCCCGAGTTTCGATTCCTGAAACTGGCAGACGACCTGGAAGTGGAAGTGCGCAACGGCGCTCCGGGTTATGAGCTGGAAGTGGACGATAACCTGGTGGATGTCCTGAGTTTCCAGGTACAGGACAGTACCCTGGAAATCACCTCCTTTTACCAGATTTCATCCAGCAAGGCCCTCAAAATCATAGTCTACGCACAGGGCCTCAATGCGGTGGAAGCCCGGGCTGGCCGTTTGTTTTCGGAGCAACCCATTACGACAGACCTGCTCAGCGCCCGTGCCTCGGACAATGCTAAGCTTGGCCTGCACGTACGGGCCGGTTGGGTAGACCTGACCCTGTCGGACAACAGTTCGGCCGACCTTCGCATAGAAGCCGACACCCTTTCCATGAGCCTGGGCGGCCGTACCGATACCCGGGTATATGCCAACGCAGGTGGCCTTTCGGCAGCCCTTTCCGAGAATGCCTCCCTATCCCTGGAGGGTGTGGGAGCCCAGGTACGTCTGGAGGCAGCCGACAATTCCTCCATAAAGGCGTCGCGCATGGAGGCCCAGGAGCTCAGTGCCCGCCTGGAAGGTGCCGCCACCAGCCGTGTATTTGCCAGTGAAACGGCCAGATTGGACCTCAGCGGCCAGGCCCGTCTCTACCTCTATGGGGAGCCCGCCCTGAACATCACCCGTTTTTCGGACCGGGCGGAACTTCACAAGGAACCCGAATAGAAAAAGCCCCCGCCAACGCGGGGGCTTTTTTGGTATTGCAGGATCCGGATTATTCCATATCCGGGCCGGCAGCTATGATTTCCGGGTTTACCCCGGCTTCGAACTTCTTGAAGTTCTTTTTGAAGAGTGCCACGAGTTTGGCCTTGGTGGCCTTGTAGGCAGCCTTGTCGTCCCAGGTGCTTTCGGGCATCAGGACGGCATCCGGTACCCCGGGGCATTTCCCTGGGATCTCGAAGCCAAAGGCCTCGTCACGGGTGTAGGCAACCGACTCAAAATCGCCATGGTGGATGGCGTCGATCATGGCACGGGTGTACTTCAGTTTAATACGGGAGCCCACACCGTGCGCGCCACCTGTCCATCCGGTATTCACCAGCCATGCGGTAACATTGTGTTTGCGCATCTTTTCGGCCAGCAATTCTGCATACTTATTGGGGTGCCACATCATGAAGGCAGCCCCGAAGCAGGCGCTGAAGGTGGCCTGGGGTTCGGTTACCCCCATCTCGGTTCCCGCTACCTTTGCGGTATAACCTGAAATAAAGTGGTAACTGGCCTGTTCCGGCGTAAGCTTGCTTACTGGGGGCAGTACACCAAAGGCGTCGCAGGTCAGGAATATGATGTTTTTCGGGTGTCCCGCCACACAGGGGATCTGTACATTCTCGATGTGTTCAATGGGGTAGGAGGCCCGGGTGTTCTGGGTAATGGAGGTATCGGTATAGTCTACCTCCCGGGATTCTTTATCGTAGACCACATTTTCCAGTACGGTGCCGAAACGGATGGCGTTGAAAATATCCGGTTCGCTTTCGGCGGAAAGGTTGATGGCCTTGGCATAGCAGCCGCCTTCTATGTTAAAGGTGCCGTCGTCTGTCCAGCAGTGCTCATCGTCCCCGATCAATTTGCGTTTCGGGTCTGCACTAAGGGTGGTTTTCCCGGTCCCGGAAAGCCCGAAGAGGATACTGACATCCCCGTCCTTGCCCACGTTGGCCGAGCAGTGCATGGGAAGTACTCCCTGCAGCGGCATGAGGTAATTCATAACCCCAAAGATGCCTTTCTTCATCTCCCCGGCATATTGGGTGCCCAGGATGACAATTTCCTTGCGCTCCAGGTTCACATCCACAGAGGTTTTGGAGGTCATTTCGGAGGTGTAAATGTTGGCGGGGAAACCACCTGCGTTAAAGACCACATAATCCGGTTCCCCGAAACTGGCCAGTTCCGAGGCGGTTGGCATAATGAGCATATTCTGCATAAAGAGGGCATGGTAGGCCCGGGTACAGATAATGCGGACTTTAATCCGGTATTTGGGGTCCCATCCGGCGAAGGCATCCACAACAAAGAGTCGTTCGCAGATATTCAGGTAATCGATAGCCCTTTCGTGGTTTACCATATAGGTATTCTTATCCAGGCCTATGTTGATGTCGCCCCAGTCTATGTTCTGTTCGGATTCCGGGTTGCGCACAATGCGTTTATCCTTGGGGCTGCGGCCCGTTTTCTCACCGGAATACACCAACAGTGCCCCTACATCGGAGATAGCGGTTCCCGCTTCTTTGCGTAGCCCGATTTCGTAAAGGATGGGTACAGAGGTGTTCCGGTGGATTTTTGTCACTTTGATCCCGTACTGGGAGAGGTTGAATGTTGCCATTGACAATGGTTTAAATGATTGCTACTACCCCGGCCATCGTTGCCGGGAATGTCTTCTGACACCACAAAGGTAGGGCAGGACAGCAGGCTTAAATATGACAAAAATCAAAGATTATCCGGATCCTTCCCCCTTTTGAACTGTTCGGCGGATGGGCGGTTTTGTTATCTTTGTTTTACGATGAACGAACACCTGGACCCATCCTCCGAAAACCTCTCCCAGGAAGAACTCGATATTGAACGGGCCTTACGCCCTGTTTCCTTCGATGATTTCACCGGGCAGCAGCAAGTACTGGCCAACTTGCAGGTATTTGTACAAGCAGCCAACCTGAGGGGGGAGGCCCTGGACCATACCTTGTTGCACGGCCCCCCCGGGCTCGGGAAAACCACCCTGGCCCATATCCTGGCCAACGAGCTGGGTGTGGGCCTGAAAGCCACTTCCGGGCCGGTATTGGACAAACCGGGAGACCTGGCCGGACTGCTCACCAACCTGGAGCCCCGGGATGTCTTGTTTATCGATGAAATCCACCGGCTGAGCCCCGTGGTGGAAGAGTACCTGTATTCGGCCATGGAGGATTATAAGATCGACATCATGATCGAAACCGGGCCCAATGCGCGTTCGGTACAGATCCATCTGGAGCCGTTTACCCTGGTTGGGGCCACCACCCGTTCCGGGTTGCTGACAGCCCCCATGCGTGCGCGCTTCGGTATTTCGAGCCGGCTGGAATACTATGGTACGGAATTGCTTTCCACCATTGTGCAGCGCTCTGCCGATATCCTGAAAGTACCCATTACCGAAGAGGCCGCCATTGAGATAGCCGGGAGAAGCCGCGGTACCCCGAGGATCAGCAACGCCCTGCTGAGGCGGGTCCGGGATTTTGCCCAGATCAAAGGGGATGGCAACATCGACATGGAAATTGCCCGTTTTGGCCTTAAGGCCCTGAATGTGGATGCCTATGGGCTGGATGAAATGGACAATAAAATCCTGGCTACCATCATCGATAAATTCAAAGGCGGCCCGGTAGGTATTACCACCCTGGCCACGGCCGTATCGGAAAATGCCGAAACCATCGAGGAGGTGTACGAACCCTTTCTGATCCAGCAGGGGTTTATCATGCGCACCCCCCGCGGACGGGAAGTGACCGAACTGGCCTACCGGCACCTGGGCCGGTTAAAAGGCGGCGCCCAGCCGGGCCTTTTCTAGTCAGAGGCGTATCCCAACCCCTTCACCCGTTATTTTTGTATTTTTCCGAAGCCCCCTTAAAAGAGGGCCCAACCCACCTGTCCCCATGCGGAAGACCTTTGCCATCCTCGCACCCCTGTTCCTGTTCGCCACAGGCCTGATGGCCCAAAGGGAGTACACCCTGGACCCACGTTACCCCGTACACGACCTGGACCCGTTCCTGGAAGTCTTTCCGGACCCGGAAGGGTTGTATACCCCTATGGCGGTTTTGCAGAAATCGACCACCCCTCCCCAAATGGGAGATCAGTTGCCCCGGTATGGACAGGTAGGGGTCCTGTACTGGGGTCGGCTCCGTCTGAAGGCTGTGGATTCCCTTCGGGGCTGGACCCTCCAGATGGAGGATAAATGGCTGGGCCCCCCGGCCTGGACCAAAAGTAACGGGGAGGTAGATGTCTATGGGTATTCGGGGGGTGTCCGCATATTCCACAAGAAAACCGGGGTGGAAGTCCCAAGGCAGGAACGGGATACGGATTTGCATTGGACCCTGAACAGTATTTCCCTGGAAGCCCTCCCCCCGGGGGAATCCGTTACCCTTGTTTTCCGGGTGCGAGGCAACAGCCTGGGGTATCCGGCCTACTTCAACCTGTCGGCGCGTGCCCCGGAGTATACCTTTTACCACGAACCGTATTTTTTCAACCGGAGCTTCAACATCTTTATGTTCGGGGTTACCCTGATCATTTTCCTGTACCACTTATTGCAATTCCTTTACCTCAGGGAGAAAGTCATTTTCTGGTTTACCCTCTGGTTGCTCTTCTGCTGTATCACCCAGGCCATGACTGCCGGGTTAGTCATTGGCTCCTTTACCCGGTCTCGGTTTCCTGTACAAATCTTTATCGCCAACGGGATTTTCTATATTTTCTGGTTCTTCGGAAGGGCCTTTACCGATTCGGCACGAAAGTTTCCTGTCCTGGACCGCCTGGTGCTGGTCCTCACCGGGTTGATTTTTCTGGAAATCTGCGGGGCCATCATTGCCCTGCTCTTTTTGGATGCGCAACCCTGGATGACCGGGGTAGGGAACCACTATGTCTTCCTGTGCATCTATGCCGTTCTCAGTGCCCTGCTATCCATTGCCTTCCTGATTCAAAAGGACCGCTTTGCGCGGTATTTCGGGGTGGGCTCCCTGATTGCCAACCTGGCGCTGATTGTCGGTACCCTATGGTCCATGGGATATATAGGGATGCCCCTGGGGTTTGACCCGTACGCCTCCGGTATCCTTTCTCAGATTATTATTTATTCCTTTGGCATCGTGTACCGGCGCCGGAAACTGGCCCGGCAGGCCGAAGCAGAGCGGATTGAGGTGGCCCGTTCCCAGGCAGAGGTGGCACGGATCCGGGACCTGGACCAGCTCAAGTCCCGCTTTTTTACCAACATCAGCCATGAATTACGCACGCCCCTAACCCTGATACAGGGTCCTATCCGCCATGCCCTTCGTAAAGAGGACGAGGCTGATGCCGTGATGTTGCCGCGCAAGGCCGTCAATACCGTCCTGCGGAACACCGACCGGCTGCAGTCCCTGGTAGACCAGTTATTGGAACTCTCCAGGATTGAGAGTGGGAAAGTGAGTATCGGGTTGCGCTTCGGGGATCTTTCGGGCCCGGTAAAGTCGCTGGCCCATTCCTTCGAAAGCCTGGCCGAGCGGGAGAATATCCGCTATACGACCGACTTCAGCGCGGGGGAACTGGAAGGCTGGTACGACCGGGACAAGCTGGAAAAGATCATTTACAACCTGCTCTCCAATGCTTTCAAGTACACCCCTAACGGGGGCGAGGTCCGCTTTGGGGTGTCCCGGGACGCAGGCAGGCTCGTGCTTCAGGTGGAAGATACGGGCAAAGGGGTTGCTCCGGAAGACCTGAACCACATTTTTGAACGGTTTTACCGGGTGGAGGGCAATGAGGAAAAGGGCAGCGGGATTGGCCTGGCCCTCTGCAAGGAACTGGTAGAGCTGCAAAGCGGCGTAATCCGGGTAAGCAGTGCCCTGGGTAAAGGAACCACGTTCCGGGTAGACCTGCCCCTGCAACGGGAGGACTTCCCCAGGAATGCCGTGGTCCTGGAGAAGGCTGGGGATGCTGCCGGCCTGGCAGAAACAGCTCCGGCACAAGAAGCGGTGACCCATACCACTGCCCAGCTGCAGGATATGGAAAAAGAGAAACCCGTTGTATTGCTGGCGGAGGATAATCCGGACCTGCAGGAATATATCTCGGAAATCCTGGCCCGGGACTATTGCGTGCTTCAGGCTTCGGACGGTCTGCAGGGGGAACGGATGGCCATTGAACACATCCCGGACCTGGTGGTTTCCGATGTTATGATGCCGCAAAAAGATGGCTTTGAATTGTGCCACGCCATAAAGACAAATGCCAAGACCAGCCATATCCCTGTGGTCTTGCTCACGGCCAAAGCCGGACACGAGAATAAGATGGAAGGCCTTTACCAGGGGGCCGATGCGTACCTGACCAAACCGTTCGACCCGGAGGAACTCCACCTTCGCCTGCGCAACCTGCTGGACTCCAAAATGCGCCTCTGGGAAACCTTTAAGGCTTCCGGGTTGGTCTTGGTTGACGACCTGGGGGTAGGATCCCTGGACGATGCCTTCCTGCGGAAAATCATGAATACGGTAACCGGGCAATTGGATTCTGAATCCCTTGGGGTGGAAACCCTGGCCAGGGAGGTGGGTTTCAGCCGGGCACAACTCAACCGGAAGCTAAAAGCGCTGACAGGTAAATCCCCCAACCAGCTCATCATGGAGACCCGGCTGAAACGTGCCTACCAATTGCTGGAGGAGGGAGCCGGGTCTGTATCTGAGGTAGCGTACTCGGTGGGCTATTCCAACCTTTCCTACTTCACCAAACGGTTTAAGGCCTTCTATGGCTGTGCTCCAAGCCAGGTTATAAAATCCTGAACCTACCGTAAACAGGGCGTTGCCAGTACCATGATTCAAATGTGCCAGGAATTGCGTCAATAGTGACAAAGGGGTTAGGGGGAAACCGGGAACTTCGTCCCAGAGGAAAGCAAGAGAACCTTTCCAGATTGTTTCAACCAAAAACCCTTTCATTATGAAACCCATTAGTTATCTGGCCTCCATGGCCTGTTTGTCTTTGATTGTTCTCCTTGGGTCCTCGTGCACCCAGGAAATCCCGGACCCGGAACTGGAAGTATCTGCAGTTTCCCTTAAGGCCGGAGCCACCACCTTCGAGGGGGAACTTAAAACCGTACGCAAGGCCGCCATGCGCTACCACAGTTTTCAGCAGGCTGTCCGCAACGGCTATGCAGATTCCTATCCGTTTAACCCTTCCCCTTATGTGCCACAGATGGGCTTTCATTATATCAATGTTGGCCTGATGGATGGTACTTTCGATATGGAGAACCCCGAGATCCTGCTCTATGTGCCCGATGCGCAGGGCAACCTGAAACTGGCCGGGGTGGAATACGCCGTACCGGTAGCCCTCTCCCCGGAAGCCCCCGAAGGATTTACAGGGTCCGAGGACCATTGGGAGTATAACCCCAACGTAGCCGGCGGCGCATGGACCCTGCACGCCTGGGTAGTCCTGGAAAATCCCGAGGGTGTTTTTGCCCCCCACAACCCGAATGTACCAGTATCCGACCCTTCGCTCGATTAGGCGCTACCGGCCACACCCGAAGAATCATTAATTTTTAATCCCTACCCATATGAAATCGAAGTCCTTATTATGGGGCCTGGCTATCCTCCTGTCCCTTGGAATAATCGCCTGCCAACAGGGGCCCAAACCCGAAGTGGTAACCCAGGTGGCAGAACTCACCACCCAAGACCCCATCCAGCGTGGAAAATACCTGGTGGAAGCCATCGGGTGTGCAGACTGTCATTCCCCCAAGAAGATGACCGAGCAGGGTCCCGTACTGGACATGGACCGCTATATGATGGGGTATGATGCCTCCATGCCCTTACCCCCTGTGCCCCAGGAAGTACCCCTTGGCCCGTGGATCCTGATGACGGGAGACCTTACCGCCGCCGTAGGCCCATGGGGGGTGTCCTACGCCGCCAACCTCACCCCCCATGCCAGCGGCCTGGGGAACTGGTCTATAGAGCAATTCAAAAAGGCCCTCCGGGAAGGCAAGTACAAGGGCCTGGATAACAGCCGACCCCTTATGCCGCCTATGCCGGTACAGGCCTTTCGCAACCTCACCGACCAGGACCTGGAAGCCATGTTTGCCTACCTTCAGTCGCTCCGGCCCATAGATAATGTGGTCCCGGCCTACCAGCCGCCCGGTTCCTGAGGTTTTTTATTCAGGGCTAATGGAGTAACTTGGCCCTATGGACCCGTCTCGTTACAGCCAAATGATCAAAGCCGAAGCCAAGCGCCTCGGCTTTTTGTCTTGCGGTATATCCAGGGCCGATTTCCTCGAAGAAGAAGCCCCACGCCTGGAGCGCTGGCTCCGGTCTGGCATGCATGGGGAAATGACGTATATGGAAAACCATTTCGACAAACGCCTCGACCCGCGAAAACTGGTCCCGGGAGCCCGGTCGGTGGTGTCGGTCCTGCTCAATTACTTCCCGGAAAACCAACAACCGGATGGCACGTACAAGGTTTCCAAATATGCCTATGGCAAGGACTACCACCACGTGATCAAAGGCAAGCTTCGCGAGCTCCATCATTTTATAGAATCGGAGATAGGCGAGGTGGGGGGCAGGGCCTTTGTGGATTCTGCCCCGGTGCTTGACAAGGCCTGGGCGGCGCGAAGTGGCCTGGGCTGGATTGGGAAAAACAGCAACCTGCTGACCCGCCAGGTGGGGTCCTTTTATTTTATCGGGGAGCTTATCCTGGATTTGGATCTGGCCCCGGACGCCCCGGTCACAGACCATTGCGGCAGCTGTACGGCCTGCCTCGATGCATGCCCTACCCAAGCCATAGTGGCACCTTATGTGGTGGATGGCAGCAAATGTATCTCCTACTTTACCATAGAACTGAAAAATGAGATTCCCGCCGGCTTCCGGGGCGAATGGGACGATTGGATTTTCGGATGCGATATTTGCCAGGATGTCTGCCCTTGGAACCGCTTTGCCAAACCCCACCAGGAACCCGACTTTGACCCCCATCCGGATTTGCTCACTATGGAAAGGAAGGATTGGGAGGAGATTACCGAGGCGGTATTTGGCCGGATATTCCAGAAATCTGCGGTAAAGCGAACCAAGTTTGCCGGCCTCAACCGGAATATCCGCTTTCTGAATGGCGATACCTGAAAAGTACCATCCGCCGATGGGATAAATCCATCTTTCGCAAACGTTTTCGTTGCTTTTTATGGCTGAAATCTTTGCCGCGCATGCCCCAAGCATGTGTCGAAAACACTATATTGACCCTAAACTAACAACCGGCTAAAGGCAACAAATCATGAAAATTCCAAAGCCAAAATTATCGTTCTGGCAAATATTCAATATGAATGTTGGGTTTTTGGGAATCCAATACAGTTTCGGGCTGCAACAAAGTGCAATCAATCCGATCTTCCTGTTTCTGGGGGCAAAGGAGGAGATCCTTCCCATCCTGAATATTGCCGGGCCGGTTACGGGCCTTATCGTTCAACCCATAATCGGGGCCATTTCCGACAAGACCTGGTCGCCGCGCTGGGGTAGGCGTAAACCGTTTTTCCTGATTGGCGCCCTGTTGGGAAGTATCTGTTTGTTCCTCTTCCCGCTTAGCCCCGCACTCTGGTTTGCGGTGGGTCTGTTGTGGATTCTGGATGTTGGCAATAATATGGCAATGGAGCCTTACCGTGCCTTTGTGGGCGATAAGCTCCCCGACCAGCAGATGAACCTCGGCTACCAGATGCAAAGCCTCTTCGTGGGGGCGGGTATCCTGTTGGCCAATGCCTCCATATTTATTTTTCAGGACTGGTTTGGCGGGGGTGAGGAAATCACGGGTGCCGTACCCAAATGGCTGTATTATTCCTTTTTTATCGGCTCCTTTCTCTCATTAGCCACCATCCTCTGGTCAGTCCTGAAAACTCCAGAGATTCCTCCCAGCCAGGAAGAGTTCGAAGTGATCCGCAGGCATCGAACCCTGCCGTTTTGGGAGCGTTTTAAAATCCCGTTTATCGAGATCAGCGAAGCGGTTAAAGATATGCCTAAGTTCATGTGGAAACTGTCTGGGGTCTATCTGTTTCAATGGTATGCCTTGTTCATATACTGGCAGTTTATAACCCCACTTTTCCGCACCACCATGGGGTTTGATACATCCCAGGCAGCCGCCCAGGCAGCCAAGATGAGCACGACCTACAATATTGTGACTACTGTGGTGGCCCTGGTCTTGGTTCCGCTTACGATGCGCTACGGGGGCAAACGGGTCTACGCCCTGAGTCTTTTCGGGACGGCCATTGCCCTTTTTGCCATCCCTTATATCTCCGATCCGGTATATGTGTTAATGCCCATGGTGTTGTTTGGCGTGGGGTGGGCCGCCATGATGGGGATTCCTTACAGCATGGTTTCCAAAATTGTCCCGCAGGACCGGCGGGGGGTCTATATGGGCATCCTCAATATGATGATCGTGATCCCTATGGGTATCGAAACCCTGAGTTTCGGCCCCATTTTTAAAAACCTGCTGGGTGAAAGTTCGGTTAATGCCATGTTGTTTGCAGGAACCTTTTTTACTATCGCTGCGGTGCTGGCGCTGCGCCTGAATGTTAAAGCGGAACAGGATGAGGAGGTAGAACAAGCCTGAGGTGGCGGGTAAAGGCGGAAGCGGTTTTTCCTCTCGGGGGGTCCCCCCACCCGCCCACCCAATACCAAAATACCTTCCCTCCCTGCAACCCCCAATCAACGATGGCCCGGATGCTCCCTGAAACCTGTCCCACATCAGGCTACCCGAGATATCCGGACTCCGGGGAAGATAAAATTCCCATGATTCTCATCCCCAGATTGGATACTCCCGTGTACCTTTGTGAAACAATGAAGCCGTCATGAGCAAGGAAAAAAAGCGCCGGGAAGCATTGATCTACCATGCCAAACCCACCCCCGGCAAAATAGCCATAGTACCTACCAAACCCTACACCACCCAGAGAGACCTGGCCCTGGCCTATTCCCCCGGGGTGGCAGAACCCTGCCTGGAAATTGAAAAAGACAAAGACCAGGTCTACCGGTATACCGCAAAGGGGAATCTGGTGGCTGTGATCTCCAATGGAACGGCTGTTCTGGGCCTGGGCGACATCGGCCCGGAGGCCTCCAAGCCGGTCATGGAGGGGAAAAGCCTGCTTTTTAAAATCTTCGCCGATATCGACAGTATGGATATCGAACTCGATACCAAGGATGTGGACCGTTTTGTGGAGACGGTCAAGATATTGTCTCCCACCTTCGGGGGGATCAACCTGGAAGACATCAAGGCCCCGGAGGCCTTTGAGATTGAGCGCCGGCTTAAAGAAGAGCTTGATATTCCTGTGATGCACGACGACCAGCACGGCACGGCCATCATCTCTGCTGCAGCCCTGCTCAATGCCCTGGAACTGGCCGGGAAAAAGATCGACCAGGTGAAGGTGGTAATCAGTGGTGCGGGGGCGGCAGCCATTTCCTGCAGCCGGCTCTACCGCGCTTTTGGGGTTAAGCAGGAGCACATGGTGATGCTGGACAGCAAGGGGGTCATCCGCAGCGACCGGGAAAACCTGAGCCCCGAAAAAGGGGAGTTCGCCACAGACCGCAAGATAGACACCCTGGAGGAGGCTATGGTGGGGGCCGATGTTTTTATCGGGCTTTCCATTGCAGATATCGTAACACCGGATATGCTTCGCAGCATGGGGGAGAACCCTATCGTTTTTGCCATGGCTAACCCCAACCCGGAAATTGCCTACGACCTGGCCCTGGAAACCCGGGACGACATTATCATGGCCACCGGCCGGTCCGACCACCCCAACCAGGTAAACAACGTCCTCGGCTTTCCCTATATCTTCCGGGGTGCCCTGGACGTAAGGGCAACCAAGATCAATGAGGCCATGAAAATGGCCGCGGTGAAGGCGTTGGCCCAACTGGCCAAGCAGCCCGTCCCGGAACAGGTCAATATTGCCTACGGGGAAATGCGGCTGACCTTCGGGCGGGAGTACATCATCCCGAAACCCTTCGACCCCAGGCTTATTGCGGAAGTCCCACCGGCGGTGGCCCGCGCAGCCATGGAGAGCGGGGTGGCCAAATCGCCCATCCAGGATTGGGACCGCTACCGGGAGGATCTCCTGCAGCGCTCCGGGGATACCAAAAAGGTGATGCGGATGATGATGAACCGGGCCAAGGCCAACCCCAAGACCATCGTATATGCCGAAGCGGACCAGCTCGATGTGCTCAAGGCGGCGCAGATCGCTTACGAAGAGGGCATCGCGCATCCCGTATTGCTGGGTAACCGCAAGACCATAGAAGCATTGAAGAAGGAGCTGGAATTCGATGCGGATATCCCCATCGTGGACCAGTACGAAGAGGCCTCGCAGCAGAAACGGGAGCAGTATGCCCAGAGCTATTGGGAGATGCGGCGCAGGAGCGGGTGCACCCTCTACAGTTCCCGCATCCGGATGCGGGAGCGGAATTATTTCGGGGCCATGATGGTCCGCGAGGGGGATGCCGACGGGATGATTACCGGATACTCCCGGGCCTTTAATACCGTGGTAAGGCCAATTTTCGAGGTTATTGGCAGGGCCAGCGAAGTGCGCAAAGCGGCCACAGTCCATATTATGATCACCTCCCGGGGGCCGTTATTCCTGGCCGATACGTCCATCAACATTAACCCATCGGCCGAGGAACTGGCCGAAATTACCCGGATGACAGCCAACCTGGCGCGGGCCTTTAATTTTGACCCGGTAATGGCCCTGTTGTCTTACGCCAACTTCGGGTCTTCCAAAGACCCCAATGCGATCAAGGTCAAGGAAGCGATCCGCATCCTGCACGAGGAGAACCCGGAACTGGTGGTAGACGGGGAGATCCAGACGGATTTTGCCCTGAATAAAAAGCTCCTCCAAAGCCAGTTTCCCTTTTCCAAACTGGCCGGGGAGCAGGTCAACACCCTTATTTTCCCCAACCTGGAATCGGCCAATATCACCTATAAGCTGATCAAGGAACTCCAGGCCTCGGATACCATCGGGCCCATAATGCTGGGCCTCCGCAAGGCGGTGCACGTCTTGCAGATGGGAGCCAGTGTGGAGGAGATGGTGAATATGACCGCCGTTGCGGTTATCGATGCCCAGGAACGCGAAAAGCGCCGAATGGCCAAAGCCCAATCTAAGTAGTCCAGGCCCATGGCGGCCGGGACCGGACCAAAACCCAATCCCATGATTGACCACCTAAATGGCAGACTCGTAGAGAAACACCCGACCCACCTGGTGGTGGAATGCTCCGGCGTGGGGTACTTTGTGAATATTTCCCTGAACACCTATGGAAGCCTCCCCGAGGGAGAGCAACTGCGGATCTATACCCATTTCCAGGTACGGGAGGATGCGCATATCCTGTTCGGATTCAGTACCCTGGCAGAGCGGGAAATATTCCGCCTGCTCCTCTCGGTAAGCGGGGTAGGTTCTTCCACAGCGCGCACCATGCTTTCCTCCATGACGCCCGCCCAGGTCCGCGATGCCATTGTTTCGGGCGATGTCCCTGCTATTCAGTCAGTTAAGGGTATCGGATCCAAAACGGCTCAACGGGTGATCCTCGATTTGAAGGACAAGATTTTGAAATTATACGACCTGGACGAAGTTTCCCACAAAACAGACAATACAAACAGAGAAGAAGCGTTATCTGCTTTAGAGGTTCTCGGGTTTGCCAGAAAGCAATCGGAAAAGGTTGTGGACAAGGCACTCAGTAACGACCCGGGCCTGAGCGTAGAGGGCATTATTAAGCATGCGCTTAAAAATCTGTAAAAAGTTTGAAAACAGGGGCTTCAGCATTTTACACTGCTTGGCGTAAACCGTTTTTTTTTCTGACCCTTCTTTTGCTCGGTGTATGGAGCACCGCGCAGGGGCAGGATACGGAGACGCCGGCCGATTCGGTGCGCACGGGGTTTTCCCTGGGGCGCATTGAACTGCCGGACCCCGGAAGCATTGTTTCCAAGTACACCTACGATCCCAACCTGGACCGGTACATCTACACCGAGTCGGTTGGGGATTACGATATTTCATATCCTGTTATCCTGACCCCGGAGCAATACCTGGAACTGGTCCGCAAGGAGGATATGAAATCCTATTTCAAGGAGAAGATCGATGCCTTCAGCGGGAAGAAGGCCGGCAGTGAGGAGGCCCGCAAGAACCTCCTGCCCAACTTTTACGTCAACAACAGTTTTTTTGAATCGATTTTTGGCGGGAACACCATTGAAGTAATCCCCCAGGGATCCGTGGCCATGGACCTTGGCGTGATCTGGCAGAAGAACGACAACCCGGCCCTTTCCCCCCGTAACCGGACCAACCTGGCCTTCGATTTCGACCAGCGCATCAGCCTGAGCCTGCTGGGCCGGATCGGGGAGCGCCTGCAGGTAACCGCCCAGTACGATACCGAGGCCACCTTCGATTTCCAGAACCTGATCAAGCTGGACTATACTCCTACCGAGGACGACATCCTCAGGAAGATAGAGGTGGGTAACGTAAATATGCCCCTGAACAGCTCCCTGATTACCGGGGCCCAGAGCCTCTTCGGGGTCAAGACCCAACTGCAGTTTGGCCGGACCACCGTAACGGCGGTCTTCTCCGAGCAGCGGTCCCAGAACAATACCGTTGTGGCCCAGGGGGGCGGAACCCTGAATGAATTCGAGCTCACGGCCCTGGACTACGACGAGGACCGGCACTTTTTCCTATCCCAGTACTTCCGCGACCAGTACGACGAGGCCCTGGAGAATTATCCCTATATCACCAGCCAGGTACAGATTACCCGGTTGGAAGTCTGGGTGACCAACCGCAGCCAGCAAACCCTAAATGTGCGGAATGTGGTGGGGATCCAGGACCTGGGGGAGGCCCTTCCGGATCAGACCCGGATTGGCCGACAGGGTGGGGACCCGGCCGGTTTTTTCAACGTTTCGGCCACGGCGGGCAACCTGCCCAGGAACGCCGCCAACGACTACGACCCGGCACAGATTGGGAGTGGGGGAGTCCTGACCCAGGCCGTTCGGGATATCGCCACGGTAGACAACGGTTTCCAGATTCCCGGAGGGTATACCGCCAACCAGGGGTTCGATTACGCCATCCTGGAAAACGCCCGCAAGCTGGACCCGGGCCGCGACTATACCCTGAATTCCCAATTGGGTTATATCTCCCTGAACCAGCGCCTGAGCAATGACGAGGTCCTTGCGGTGGCCTTCCAGTATACTTTTAACGGGCAGGTATTCCAGGTAGGGGAGTTTGCCAACGGGGGGTTGGATGCCACCACGGTAAGCCCCGGCGCCCAGGTCGAGATCAACAACAATACCCTGGTGCTGAAACTGCTCAAGAGCAATATCACTAACGTGGGCGATCCCATCTGGGACCTCATGATGAAGAACATCTACGCCACCGGTGCCTTTCAACTAAGCCAGGAGGATTTCAAACTCAACATCCTGTACTCGGACCCCACCCCCAGGAACTATATTTCCCCGGTAGACCCCAATGCAGGCTGGCCCAATACCCCAAAACCCCTGCAGGAACGGATCCTTCTGGATGTGTTCAACCTGGACCGGCTTAACGTGTATAACGATGTGCAGCCGGGTGGGGACGGGTTCTTCGATTTTGTGCCGGGCATCACGGTCAATACCCAGAACGGGCTTATCATCTTCACCAAGGTGGAGCCTTTCGGGGAATTCCTCTTCGATTTGCTGGGAGGGGGGAACTACGAAGTGGCAGACGATGCAGGCTACAACGTAAACCAGCAGAAGTACGTATTCCGCAACCTCTATACCCAGACTAAGGCGGCCTCCCTGGAGGATGCGGAGAAGAACCGCTTCCGCCTGAAGGGGCGCTATAAGTCCGAATCTGCGAACGGGATCCCCATAGGCGCCTTCAACGTGCCTCAGGGGTCGGTCCGGGTGACCGCCGGGGGGCGCACCCTGCTGGAAAATGTGGACTATACCGTCAACTACGCGGCCGGGACCGTGCAGATCCTGGACCCCAGCCTGCAGGCTTCCAACACCCCCATCAATATCTCGGTGGAAAACAATGCTGTCTTCGGGCAGCAAACCCGACGGTTTTCAGGGGTCAATGTGGAACACCGCTTCAGCGAGAACTTTATCCTGGGCGGAACCCTCCTGAACCTGAACGAACGGCCCCTGACCCAGAAGGCCAATTTCGGGATAGAGCCTGTTAACAACACCATTTTCGGCCTCAATGGGATTTTCTCCACTGAGGTACCATTCCTGACGCGCCTGGCCAATAAACTGCCCAACATAGACACGGACGTGCCCTCCAACGTATCGTTACGGGGGGAAGTGGCTTTCCTGAGCCCCGGTTCCCCGAAGAACGCCGATTTCCGCGGGGAGACCACCAGTTACCTGGACGATTTTGAAGGGGCCCAGGCCCTGATCGATATCCGCTCCTCCTTGGGGTGGACCCTGGCCAGTACCCCCCTGGAATTCCTGGACGAAGGGGAAAGCGACCTGGCAACGGGATATGAACGCGCCAAGATGGCCTGGTACACCATCGACCCCATTTTCTATACCAACCAGCGCCCGGCCGGGATTTCCGATAACGACATCTCCCTGAACGCTACCCGGCGGGTGTTCATCGATGAGGTTTTTCCGCGGATCGACATTGCCCAGGGGCAGACCACGGTGCAGAACACCCTGGATATCGTCTACTATCCCAACCTGAAAGGCCCCTATAACGCCAACCCCAATTTTGAAACCGAGCCGGCCACCGACAAGTGGGCGGGGATTATGCGCCCCCTGACCAGTACGAATTTTGAACAGGCCAACGTGGAGTTTATCCAGTTCTGGGTCCTGGACCCCTACGTAGACGGGCAGGCCACAGGGCCGGGGGAACTGGTGATCAACCTGGGGAACATCAGCGAGGATGTGCTGCAGGACGGCCGCAAGCAATACGAGAATGGCCTTCCGGGTACCAACTCCAACGACCTGACCACCGGGACGGTCTGGGGGACGGTCCCCGCCACCCAGGCCCTGGTGTATGCCTTCGATGCCAACGAAGCCAACCGTTCGCTTCAGGATGTCGGTTTCGACGGCCTGGACGATGCGGGGGAAGCGGCCCAGGGGTATAACGGGCCGGTCTCGGACCCTGCCCTGGACAACTACGTCTATTACCTGAACCGCGATGGCGACATCCTGGAGCGCTACCTGGATTTTAACAACACCCAGGGCAACTCCCCGGTTGCGGTAACCAATACAGACCGCGGCAGTACGACCCTGCCCGACGTGGAAGATGTGGACCGGGACCTCACCATGAATACGGTGAATTCCTATTTTGAATACCGCATCCCCATCCGCCCGGGAATTTCCGTGGACGACCGCTATGTGACCGACATCAAGGAGGGGGTAACACCCACCCTGCCCAACGGGGACCAGCTCAACCGGCGCTGGATCCAGTACAAAATCCCGCTGAGCGATTTTACCGATGCCATCGGAGGTATTACCGATTTTCGCTCGGTGAGTTTTATGCGGATGTACCTGACGGGCTTCGCCGACCCGGTGGTCCTGCGTTTTGCCACCCTGGACCTGGTCCGGGGCGACTGGCGGACCTACACCCGCTCATTGCAGGCCAACAACGATAACCCGGACGACGACGGGACCCAGATCGACGTCAACGCCGTCAACATAGAGGAGAACAACGCCCGGGTACCGATTCCCTATGTCCTGCCTCCCGGGGTGTTCCGCGAACAGCTTAACAACAACAACACCATTGTAAGACAGAACGAACAGTCCCTCTCCTTCCTGGTCGAAAACCTCGAGGCCCAGGACGCCCGGGGGGTATTTAAAAACGTCAATATGGACATGCGCCAGTACGAGCGCATCAAGATGTTTATGCACGCCGAGAAGGTGGTGGAGTCCGACCCCTTCCTGGACGGGCAGTCCCTGGTTGGGTTTTTGCGGATCGGGACGGACTTTTCCGAGAACTACTACCAGATAGAGGTCCCCCTGGAATTTACGCCTTTTTCGGCTGTCACGGCCGAACAGGTCTGGCCGGCGGCCAATGAGCTGGACCTGGCCCTGAGCGACCTGAATAAGGTAAAGTCTTTGGCGATTGCCAACCAGACCCTTGGGCAGGCAACCTATTACGAGGTCGTCGATGGCCAGCCGGTGGAGGTTGCGGAATTCGCACCCCGCCAACCCGGACGGCTCCGCATCGGGATCCGCGGGAACCCCTCTTTGGGGAGCATCCGCAGCATGATGGTAGGGGTGAAGAACATCGACAATATCCCATTGCGGGCAGAGGTTTGGTTCAATGAGTTGCGCCTCGCCGGGTTGGACAACCAGGGTGGGTGGGCAGCCATTGCGGCCCTGGATGCGAATATGGCGGATTTCGCCAACGTTTCGGCCACGGCCAATACAAGTACTTCAGGCTTTGGGGCCATAGACCAGATGCCCAATGAACGGGCCCGGGAGGATGCCATTGGGTACGATATGGTCACCAATGTGGAGCTGGGGATGCTTTTCCCTCAGAAATGGAACCTTCAGATCCCATTTAATTACGGGATTTCCGAGCAATTGATTACCCCGGAATTCGACCCGGTTTACGACGACTTAAAACTCGAGGACCGCATCGATGCCGCGGCCAATGCCCAGGAGGCCGATGCCATCCGCGAGCAGGCTGAGGATTACACCAAGCGCACCAGCATCAATTTTATCGGAGTGCGTAAAAACCGTGGAGAGGAGGCGGAGGCCAATTTCTTCGACGTGGAGAACTTCACCTTCAACTACTCCTATAACGAAACCCGCCACCGCGATTTTGAGATCGCCAGCCTCCGGGACCAGAACGTCCAGGCCGGAGTGGTGTACAATCATAATTTCAAACCGGCCCCCTTTGCACCATTCGCTAAGAACGATTCCCTTTTCCGGGGCGAATACCTCAGGTGGCTGAAGGATTTTAACTTCAACCTGCTGCCCACCAGCATCTCGCTCCAGTCCGACATCAACCGCCAATTCAACCAGCAGCGTTTCCGGGACGTGTTGGAACCGGGGGTGGATGCCCTCGAACTCCCGTTGCTGCAGCAGCGCAATTACCAGTTCAACTGGCAGTACAACCTGAACTACGCCATTACCCAGGCCCTTCGGGTGCAACTTACCGGGTCCAACAACAATATTATCCGCAACTATTACGAGGAGTTCGGCAACCCGTTTTCGACCATTCTCGAAGACCGCACATTGTGGGACGGGTTCTTCAACATAGGGGAACCCAACCGGCATAGCCAGCAGCTTACCCTGAATTACGAATTGCCGCTTTCCAAGATCCCCATCCTGGATTTTATCAATGCTCAGTACACCTACACCAGTAATTTCGACTGGCAGCGCGGGGGGGATGCCTTAAACCTGGCCGTCGCCAAAGCGCAGAACCCGGGCGTCCCGGAAGAGCAGCTTACCCTGCCCTCCATCAACACCATCCAAAACGGGAGTACGCATACCCTGACGGCGGCCCTCAGTATGCAGCGCTTCTACGACCGCATCGGTCTGAAAAAGCGGGATGGCAAAGTACCCACTTCGGGAATCGCACCGCCCCGCACGGACAAGGCCGGGAACACGCGTGAAGGGGAAGGCGCCGAAAAGACCGGGAAAACCAGCAAAGGGTTCAATGCCCTGGTCGATTTCCTGACCATGGTGAAGCGGATCAACGTAAACTACAGCCAGAACGACGGTACCGTCCTGCCGGGATATACCCAGTCCATAGGCTTTATCGGGACCACCCGACCCACCCTCGGGTTTGTGTTCGGCAGCCAGTCCGATATCCGTTTTCTGGCCGCCCGCAATGGCTGGCTGACCAATTTCAATGCCTTTAACGAACAGTTTGTGCAGCGGGCCAACCAGGAACTCAATATTACCGCCACCGCCCAACCCGTGCCGGAACTGACCATAGACCTGATTGCCAACCGGCAATACGCGGAAACCCTTCAGGAGAATTTCGAGGTCACGGACGGGGAGTACATCCCTCAGGCCCCCAACACGTATGGGAATTTCAGTATTTCCGCCATGATGCTTGGGACGGTCTTCTCCAAAAGCGATGAGCTGGGCTCGGAAGTATTCGAGACTTTTAAGGAGAACCGCCTGATTGTTGCCAACCGCCTGCTTGCAGACCGGGGCGGGGCAGATGAGGGGGTCGATGCCGACGGGTTCCCCATCCGCTACGGAAAAACCCACCAGGATGTGTTGCTGCCGGCCTTCTTTGCGGCCTATTCCGGGCAGGATGCGGGCCGTGTGAATCTGGATGCCTTCCGGCAGATCCCCATTCCGAACTGGAACATCAAGTACACCGGGCTGATGAAGAACAAATGGTTTAAGAAAACCTTCAAGCGCTTTTCCCTACAGCACAGTTACCGGGCGGTCTATACGGTCAATAATTTCCAGACCAACCTGGAGCGCTACCAGCTGATTCGGGAAGGGACGCGTCCCATTGAGGCCGAAACGCTGGATATCATGCCGGAGAATGTCATCACCAATGTGGTGCTCAGCGATGCCTTTAACCCCCTGGTTCGGGTCGATTTCGAAATGCAGAATTCCCTGAGTATCCTGGCAGAGGTGCGCACCGACAGGGCCCTCTCGCTGAGCTTCGACAACAACCTGCTCACCGAGATTAACGGGAAGGAATATACAGTTGGGGTAGGGTACCGGATCAAGGATGTACAATTCGTAACCCGGATAGGGGGCGAACGCACCCGCCTGAAAGGGGACCTGAACCTCAAGGCAGACGTGAGCCTGCGGGACAACATCACCATTATCCGGAACCTGGACATCGACAACAACCAGATCACCTCGGGCCAGAACCTGTTCTCGGTGAAGTTTACAGCAGACTATGCCCTGAGCAAGAACCTGAACGCCCTGTTTTTCTACGACCACACCTTTTCCCAGTTTGCCGTTTCCACAGCCTTTCCGCAAACCACCATCAATACCGGGTTTACCCTCCGGTACAACTTCGGGAATTAAGCCTTTCCAGCCCGTTGGGCAGGAGCTTCTAAAATTGGGGTTGGGAGGTTTGGCGCTTCCCGGGGGAATACGTTACATTTGCGGGAATGACTAATTCCGTATTCTAATGAATATCCCATCCGAACTTAAATACACCAAGGACCACGAATGGGTCCGCATCGAAGGCGACACGGCAACTGTGGGGATCACCGATTTTGCCCAGGGAGAACTGGGGGACATCGTCTACGTAGAAGTGGACACTCTGGATGAAACCCTGGACCGGGAAGAGGTTTTTGGGACCGTGGAGGCGGTGAAAACCGTTTCCGACCTGTACCTGCCCCTTAGCGGTGAGATTGTCGAGTTCAATGAGGTCCTGGAAGAGGAGCCCGAAAAAGTAAACGCCGACCCGTACGGGGAAGGCTGGATGGTTAAAATCAAACTCAGCGACCCTTCGGAAGCAGACGACCTGCTTTCCGCGGAAGATTACAAAGCCCTTATTGGTGCGTAAATGGGTCTTTAGCCTGCTTTTCCTGGTGTGGATGGCTCTGGTCACAGCGGCCTCCCTGCTCCGGATGGAAGATGTGGGCCCCGAGGCCTTTGAAATACCCTACGGCGATAAGCTGGGCCACTTCCTGTTTTATGCGGTAGCCATGTTCCTGGCGCTAATGGCCCTTGGCGAATGGTTACGGGGAAAGATGGGTTTTCGCCGCGCAGCTGCAACGGCCTTTGCAGGGTTGCTGGCTTACGGCCTCCTGATGGAAGGCCTGCAATGGGCCATGCAGGCGGGAAGGTCGGCCGAATGGGCAGACGTGGTGGCCAATAGTCTGGGTCTGGTGGCGGGGCTTTACTCAGCCAAAGGGGCCTTTCACTCATTGAGGGGACTAAATTGGCCGGATTAATTGCATATTTCACAAAAGAATAGTTAAATTAGCGAGCATCAAATTGACGATAACATGGAATTGAAAAAGAGTCCGAAAGCCGACCTGAGAAAGAACAGCAGCCTGTACTTTGTGCTGGGTCTGGCCGTGGTGATGGGGCTGGTCTGGGTAGCCCTGGAATGGAAAACCTACGACGAGGCGAATGATTACGACATCTCCATGGATGTTGAGGAACTGCTGGACGAAGAGGTGCCGATGACCGAACAGATCAAAACCCCTCCGCCCCCTCCGCCTCCTGCTGCCCCTGAGGTAATTGAGGTCGTTGAGGACGAGGAGGAAGTGGAAGAGACGGTTATCGAATCTACGGAAACCAGCCAGGAAGAAGAGATTATCGAAGTAGAAGACGTCGAGGTTGAAGAAATCGAGGAAGATATAGAAGTGCCCTTTGCAGTCATTGAGGACGTGCCGGTTTTCCCCGGGTGCGAAAGTGCCGGAGACAAAAAGGCCTGCTTTAACGAAATGATGCAGAAGCATATCCGCAAGAACTTCCGCTATCCTGAAATTGCCCAGGAAATGGGAATTCAGGGACGGGTAGCCGTAATGTTTACCATCCAGAAAGACGGAAGCATTGGCAATATCCGCCTCCGTGGCCCGGATAAAAACCTGGAAGCTGAAGCACGTCGCATTATCGAGAAACTGCCGAAGATGACCCCGGGAAGGCAACGTGGGCGTCCGGTACGCGTACCGTTCTCCATCCCGATTATGTTTAAGCTTCAGTAAGCGCTTTTCGAAGTATAACAAAGGACCCCGGCCCACAGGCCGGGGTCCTTTGTTTAAGGATAATGCGCTATACGGATTTTGCCTGTATCCCCGTACCTGTTCGCTATACAGTCCCCATCCACTTTCTATTGGATTGACCTGTCGGGATTTCCGCAAAAAGGACGTTGGAAAGAAGCAGGTCGGTCCGTATCTTTGCACGCCGACAGGAAACGTGTATGAAATCCGCCACCGGGGCTGTCCGGGCTAGTGCCCTCCAGACAGCCTATTCCGACTTTAAAGAGATCACCAAGGCCAAACTGGCTTTAAGTGTGGTCTTCTCGGCCGTGGCCGGCTATTTCCTGGGGGCGGAAACCCCCGGTCTCCAACCCCTGGCCCTGCTCGTAGTGGGAGGGTATTGTATGGTAGGAGCCTCCAATGCCTATAACCAGGTCATTGAACGGGAACTCGATGCCCTCATGCACCGGACCCGCCACCGACCTATCCCCTCGGGCCGCATGAAAGTCCCCACGGCCCTTATTATTGCCATCCTTATGACCCTTGCAGGTGTGGCCATGCTGTACCAGCTCAACCCGCGTACTGCACTGTTCGGCGCCCTGTCCATTTTCCTGTATACCTGTGTGTATACGCCCTTGAAGACCATTACCCCCCTTGCTGTATTTGTAGGGGCCCTGCCCGGGGCTATCCCCTTTATGCTCGGGTGGGTGGCGGCCACCGACGATTTTGGCATAGAACCGGGGACGTTGTTTATGATCCAGTTTTTCTGGCAATTCCCGCACTTCTGGGCCCTTGGCTGGATGTTGGACGAAGACTACCGCAGGGGTGGGTTTAAAATGCTGCCCACCGGGAAAAAGGACACGGGAACGGCAGTACAGATTATTATGTATACCATTTGGATGATTGTGATCTCCATCATCCCCGTTTTTGGCATAACCGGCAGGCTTTCCCTTACCGTGCCATCGGCTGTGATTATTTTCCTGATGGGCCTGGTCATGCTGTGGTTCGCCCTGAGGCTCTACGAGAAGAGAGACCGGCAGTCTGCACGGAGCCTGATGCTGAGCAGCGTTACCTACATCAGCCTGATGCAAATCGTATATGTAGCAGATAAATTCCTCTCATGAAGAACGATACCGTGAAAACACAGAAAGAAAACCCCCAGGCGCGCGCCCAAAAGATGATGCTTTGGTTTGGCATTGCCAGCCTTCTGATGACCTTCGCGGGCTGGACCAGTGCCTACATTGTGAGCAGCACCCGGGAAGATTGGCTGCGCGATTTCCAGTTGCCCGGGGCCTTTTGGGTCAGTACCGGGTTGCTCCTGGCCAGCAGCCTGACCTATTGGCTGGCGGTTCGCGTGGTCCGGGCCAATAACCAGCAGTCTGGCCGGCTCCTGCTGGGTCTTACCCTCCTGCTGGGGGTAGCCTTTATCGTTTCCCAGTTTATGGGGTTTTCCGAAATGGTCGGGTACGGGTATTATTTTACCGGCCCCACCAGCAGCGTGACCCTTTCCTATATCTTCCTGATTGCCGCCGTGCATATCCTGCACGTGGTGGCCGGGATTATCTCCCTGCTTGTGGTGATCTACAAACAGTTTCGCGGGCGTTACGGCCCGGGCCGCATGCTGGGGATGGAACTCGGGGTAACCTTCTGGCATTTCCTGGATTTGCTGTGGCTTTACCTGATCCTGTTCTTTTATTTCTACCGCTGAATCCGGTGCGGACAAATGCGCGGAAACAGGGCTTTTGAAACAGATAAAAAAATGTATTTTTGCTAAAATTCTCTTAACACCCTAATTGAATCTATGGAATCAACGGTAACGACCGGTACGGAAGGCAGAGTTTGGGGAGGCGGTAACCGCCCGCTCGGGGCCAGCTACGGAAAATTGATGATGTGGTTTTTCATCGTTTCCGATGCGCTTACCTTTTCCGGATTTCTGGCCTCCTATGGCTTTTCCCGATTTAAGTTTATCGAAACCTGGCCGATTGCCGATGAGGTTTTCACCCACGTGCCCTTTTTCCATGGGAATTTCCCCATGTACTATGTGGCCTTTATGACCTTTATCCTCATCATGTCCTCGGTGACCATGGTACTCGCGGTAGATGCCGGTCACCGGATGATGAAAAACCGGGTGATCCTCTACATGTTCCTGACCATCATTGGGGGTGCAATCTTCGTGGGTTCCCAGGCCTGGGAATGGGCTACCTTTATCCGCGGCGACTACGGCGCAGTGGAAACCCGGGGCGGCCGGATCCTGCAGTTTGTTAAGGCCGACACCGGGGAACGCGCAGCCCTGGCAGATTTCGCGGTTTCCCTACCGGAGACCCGCGAAGCCCACCAGAGCAGTAAGGGGCTTTGGTTCGAATCCGAAGGCAGCCTGCCGAGTTATTCCCTGGAGGAAGTAGCAGAAGGCCTTCGTGCCAACCCGAACATCCTGATCCGTACGGAGCAACTGAATGAGGCCGGGGAGAAAACCGTCCTTAACCGGGAAGAGTCCCTGCAGAAAATCAAGGATGGCCGCCTGGTAGTGGAAGGTGCGAACCTGATCCGCAACGAATACGGCAGCCGCCTGTTTGCCGACTTCTTTTTCTTTATCACCGGCTTCCACGGCTTCCACGTTTTTTCCGGGGTGGTGATCAACGTGATCATTTTCTTCAATATCATCCTGGGCACCTACGAGCGCAGGGGACATTACGAAATGGTGGAGAAAGTGGGGCTTTACTGGCACTTTGTGGACCTGGTATGGGTCTTCGTATTCACCTTCTTTTACCTGGTATAATTCTAACGCACGCAAAATAAGACCTGTTTAAATGGGACACGATCATAAACTCGAAATATTCAGGGGGCTGCTCAAGTTCAAGTCCAATACCCAAAAGATCTGGGGCGTCCTGATTTTCCTCTCTATCGTAACAGCTATAGAAGTAGCTCTGGGGATTACCAAGCCGGAGTTCCTGACGGATAATTACTTTATCGGGATGAAGCTCCTGAACTGGATCTTTATCATCCTGACCCTGGTGAAGGCCTATTATATTGCCTGGGACTTTATGCACCTTCGGGATGAGAAAGCTTCCCTGCGCCGGGCCATTGTCTGGACACCGGTTTTCCTGGTGGCCTATCTGGTGTTTATCCTCCTCTTTGAAGCGGATTACATTTACAATGTCTGGAAGGACGGGTTTATGGCCTGGAACTTCTAAGGGAAAATAAAGCATTTGGAAAGACGGTCTTACGGCCGTCTTTTTTTATTTTTGTACTCCCGTTTGCTCATGAAAAAGACAGTTGTTCTTTCGGTCTTATTTATCCTCCCCCTGGTGGTGTACCTCTTCTTTGCCTCGGGGGTAAACCGGTTTGGTCGCCTGCCGGTACTCAGTGGGCCTGTGGCTACCCTTCAGGACTTCGGGACGCAGGAGCAGCTTCAGGGCAAGATTACCATCCTGGGGTTCCTGGGCACGGATATCGACAACAAAAAGGGTGTGGCCTTTAACCTGAACCAGAAGATCTATAAGCGGTTTTACGAGTTTACGGATTTCCAGATGCTCATGGTGGTTCCCAAGGGTTCCGAAACGCAGGTAGAAGGCCTGAAGAAGGAACTCGCAGCTTTTACAGACCTGAAAGGCTGGCGGTTTGTCTATGGTGATAGCGGGGAAATACAGCACCTCTTCCAAAGCCTTGGGACCAACCTGAACCTGGACGCATCCGGTGCCAGTCCCTATGTTTTTATTATCGATAAGGACCGAAACCTCAGGGGGCGCTCCCAGGACGAGGATGAGGGACTGAAGTTTGGGTTCGATGCCACCTCTGTGGCAGACCTGAATAACAAAATGGTAGACGACGTTAAGATAATCCTGGCCGAATACCGGCTGGCCTTGAAAAAAAACAGGTAAGCTCACGCCCGGGCGGGCAGGGGTAGGACAATGCCATGGCAGCAAAAAAGAAATACAACTATATCTGGGTCGGAGCTGTGATCCTGGTTTTCGGGATCATTTTCGTCCCGGAGATTATGGAACGTCTCGGGCGGGGAGCCGTAGTAGAGCGGGACCGCATGAGCAATGCCCCCCTGGAGTACATCACCCTGAACGGGGAGCGGCGCAAGGCACCGGCCTTTACCCTGCTCAACCAGGACAGCCTGATGATTTCCGATGCCGATTACAGGGGCAAAGTATACGTGGCTGAGTTTTTCTTTACCACCTGCCCCACCATTTGTCCGGTGATGACCCGGAACCTGCTTACCCTGCAGGAGGCTTTCGGGGACCGGGACGATTTTGGGATCGCCTCCTTTACCATCAACCCCAGGTACGACACTCCGGCCGTGCTAAAGGCATATGCCGAGCGCTATGGCATTACCGATATGGACTGGCACCTGCTTACAGGGTCTCAGGACAGTATTTACGCCCTGGCCAATGCGGGGTATAACATCTTTGCGGCTGAAATGCCCGAAGTGCCCGGCGGGTTCGAGCACTCCGGCCTTTTTGCCCTTATAGACAAGGAGGGGTATATCCGCTCTCGCAAGGACGATTATGGAAACCCCATTGTATACTACAGGGGCGCCATTACTCCGGGGCAGGAAACCAACGAGATTGGGGAAACCGAACAAATCAGCATCCTGCTGGAAGATATTGAGAAACTTTTGGAAGCACCTTATGGGAACTGAAAGCACGCAGAAAGAACGCCTTTTTAACCGATGGATCTGGATTATTTCTATCGCTATCCCGGTTGTGGTGGCCATCCTCTTCGGGGTGAAGATCCCGGGGGCTGAACCCCTTGGTTTTTTACCTCCTATCTACGCCACAATCAACGGGCTTACGGCCGTCTTGCTGGTAGCGGCCCTCTGGGCCATCCGCAACGGTAAACGCCGGACGCACCAGAACCTGATGGGCACCTGTATCGGGCTGTCCCTGCTTTTCCTGGTCATGTATGTGGTATACCATATGACCTCCGAATCTACCCCCTACGGTGGGGAAGGGTTCCTCCGGTTGCTGTACTATTTTATCCTGATCAGCCATATCCTGCTCTCCATAGCTGTCGTACCCCTGGTATTGCGGACCTATGCCAAGGCGTACCTCTCGGATTTTGCAGGGCACCGCAAACTGGCGCGCATCACCTTCCCTATTTGGTTTTACGTGGCGGTAAGCGGGGTAGTGGTCTACCTGATGATCTCACCCTATTACCCCTATTAGGCCATGAAAAAGACCCTGCCGCTACTGGTATCCCTCTTTTTTGCAGCCCCGGCTGTGCAGGCCCAGTGCGCCATGTGCCGTGCCGTCCTCGAAAGTGGGGGAGACAACGCAGTGGCCGAAGGGATCAACAACGGGATTGTGTACCTCATGGCCATCCCCTATATCCTGGTTGGGGCCATCATCTTCCTGGTGTACCGGAAGCTCAAGTCCTGAAACTTTAACATATTTTCCCGAACTGCCGGTGTAACAAATGACTGGCCCTGAAGTCTATTAGATAGGCCTGCAGGCTTTTCATCAAATCAAAAAACACCAACCCCATGTTCGACATAGAACGATGGCAGGAGATTTTCGATACCATTCGAAAAAACAAGTTGCGCACCTTCCTCACGGGTCTCTCCGTTGCCTCCGGCATCTTTATCCTGGTAATCCTTCTCGGCTTCGGCCAGGGAATGCGCAATGGCATTGCCCATGAGTTCGAACAGGACGCGGCCACCTCGGTCTGGGTATGGCCGGGGATGACGTCCATGGAGTACAAGGGGATGAACCCGGGCAGGCGAATCCAGCTGCGCAACGAGAATTACGAAAACTGGGACCAGATGAACCGGGAGAGGATCGAATTCAGCTCGCCCCGGAATTTTGTCAATGGCATATCGGTAACCTACGGAAACGAAGCCCTGGTTTACGGGGTGCAGGGGGTTTCTCCCCAGTTCCAGTTCATCGAGAACGCCAAAATGAGCGAAGGCCGTTTCCTGAACCAGACCGACCACGACAATACCGCCAAGGTGGTGGTTATCGGCCAGAAAATCCGCCAGGATGTCTTCGGGAGCCTGGAGACCCCCATTGGGGAGTATATCGACATCTCCGGCCTCCCGTTCAAAATAGTGGGGGTTTACAAGGAGCAGGAGGAGCGGGAGGAAGAACGGATGTATATCCCGCTCAATACCGCCCAGAAAGTCTTTAACGGGGGAGACCGCATCAACAACCTGGCCTATACCCTGCCGCCGGCCGAAACGTTCGACCAGGCTGTTGCCGAAGCCGTAGCCTTCAAGGACCAGTTGCAGTCGTACCTGCAGCAGGCGCATACCGTGGCCCCGGAAGATACCAGCGCCATCCAGGTCTGGAGCGCCCTGGAGGAGGCTAAGCGCTATTACAGCCTCACCAGAAACATTAAGCTCTTTTTCTGGTTTGTCGGGATTTGTACCATTATAGCCGGGGTAGTAGGAGTGAGTAATATCATGCTGATCGTGGTCAAGGAACGCACCCGGGAAATCGGGATCCGCAAGGCCCTGGGCGCCAAGCCCTGGTCTATTGTGGGGATGATTCTGCACGAAGCCATCTTCGTTACCGCCATCTCCGGATTCCTTGGGCTCATTTTCAGTATGGGGCTCCTGGAGCTGGTTGGCCCGCATGTGGAGGTGGACTACATCATGAACCCCTCGGTAAACCTCAGCGTGGCCCTCTCCACGGTTGCCGTGCTTATCCTGGCAGGGACCATAGCGGGCTTTTTCCCGGCCTGGCGCGCGGCCAATGTACAGGTCATCACAGCCCTGCGGGATGAATAATAACAACGCCATTTACAAACCGAGCCATGTTTAACAGAGATCGTTGGAAGGAAATATTAGAGGTGCTTACCAGCAATTGGTTCCGCACGGTCCTGACCGCTTTCGGGGTGTTTTGGGGTATCCTGATCCTGATTATCCTGCTGGCTGCCGGCCGTGGCCTTGAGAATGGCATCAAGGCCGATTTCGGGGATATCGCCACCAATACCATGTTTATCTGGACCCGCCGTACCACCAAGGCCTATAAAGGCCTGCCCAAGGACCGCGACTTCAACTTTAAGGTGGAAGACCGGGAAGTGCTCCGCACCCGGTTCCCCCAACTGCGCTTTATCTCTCCCCGCAACCAGCTCGGTGGCTTCCGCGGCGGGAGCAACGTAGTCCGGGGCATCAAAACCGGGGCCTACAATATATACGGGGACTACCCGGAGATCATCAACCAGGACCCTATGGGCATCACCTCGGGACGCTTTATCAACCACAGTGATATAGGGGAGAAACGCAAGGTGGCCGTCATTGGTGAAGGGGTGGTAGCCGAGCTCTACGAGCAGGGAGAAGAAGTCCTGGGCACCTACATCAAGATTCAGGGGGTGAACTTTATGGTGGTAGGGACTTATAAGAAAAAATCGAATGACGGAGACGGGGAAGAGGGCCAGAAGCAGATTTTTGTTCCCTTTACCTCCTTCTCCCAGGCCTTTAACCGGGCCGACAACGTGGGCTGGATGGCCATTACGGCCAAGGACGGCACCTCCATCACCTCCCTGAAGGAGCAGATCGTGTCCGTGCTGAAGGAAAAGCACAAGGTACACCCCGAAGACCAGCGGGCCATTGGCTATTTTGACCTGTATGAACAGTACAACCGGGTGGAAAGCCTCTTCGGGGCCATGCGTTTTATCGCCTATTTCGTGGGTATCCTGGTCCTGCTCTCCGGGATTATCGGGGTGAGCAACATCATGCTTATCGTGGTCAAGGAGCGCACCAAGGAAATCGGGATTCGGCGGGCCCTGGGCGAGCAGCCCTGGAGCATCCGCAAGCAGATCCTGCTGGAGTCCCTGTTTTTAACAATTATCTCAGGAATGGCAGGGATTGCCATGGGGGCCTTGTTCATTTACGGGGTCAACTCCCTGTTGGACGCCAGCGGACCCGTAGACATGTTCGCCAACCCCAGCGTTAGCCTGGGCGTGGTAACGGGCGCCCTGGTTATCCTGATCCTCTCGGGGCTATTGGCCGGGTTTATCCCCGCCCAGAGCGCCATCCGCGTGAAACCCATTGACGCACTCAGAAACGAATAATTCATCATCAGAACTAACAGATAAAATACCAACACTGCCATGAAAAAATCCGCAACCATCCTGATCCTGGTACTGATCCTGGTCACCTTTGGGGGAGCCATGTATTACCTGTACCAGAAGAACTCGGAAGACCCGGTGGTATACCAGACCGAGAAACCCACCCGCCAGAATATAGTGCGTAAAACGGTGGCAACCGGGAGTATCCTCCCCCTGGAAGAAGTCCTCATCAAACCCAATATTTCCGGGGTTATCGAAGAGGTCTATGTGGAAGGGGGCGATTACGTGAAGGCCGGCGATCTCATCGCCAAGCTCAAAGTGGTCCCCAACCTCAGTGCCCTGAACGATGCCCAGAACGCCATCCAGGATGCCAAGATTACCCTCAACGACCGCCAGCGTAACTACGAGCGTCAGCTTACCCTTTTTCGAAAGGGCGTCATCTCCCAGGCAGACCTGGACCGCGCCCAGGTAGATTACGACCAGGCCAAGCAGGGCTACGCCGCCGCCAACAAGCGCTACGATATTGTGAAGACCGGGACCACCAGCGGGCTGAGCAGCGCCGCCAATACCCTGATCCGGGCCACTGTTAGCGGCATGGTGCTGGAAGTTCCTGTAGAAGTCGGGAACCAGGTCATCGAGGCCAATACCTTTAACGAGGGCACCACCATTGCCGCTATTGCAGACACTGACAAGATGATTTTCGAAGGGAAGGTAGATGAATCCGAAGTGGGCAAGATCCGGGAGGACCTCCCCCTTGAGATTACCGTTGGGGCCATAGAAGACCAGGTATTCGATGCTGTCCTGGATTACATCGCCCCCAAGGGTAACGAGGAAAACGGCGCGATCCAGTTCGAGATCAAAGGGACCCTGAAGAAAAGCGACAGCGTATTTATCCGCGCCGGCCTCAGTGCCAATGCGTCCATCATCCTGGGGCGTGCAGACAGCGCCCTGGCCCTGAAGGAGGCCCTGGTTCAATTCGACCCGGAGACCAAGAAGCCCTATGTGGAAGTAGAGGTAGGGTCCCAGCAGTTCGAGCGCCGCGACCTGGAGTTGGGCATCAGCGACGGGATTTTTGTGGAGGTCAAGTCCGGCATTGGGGAGGACGATGCCATCAAGGTCTGGAATGCCCTGACCCCTTCGGGTGCCGGCCTCTGATTACTTTAACATAATATTCACAAAAAGGTTGTAACAAAACCGCCCTTGTGTGGTCTAATCCTTTGTTCGGCCTCTTAGAAAGACACCAACCATGATTGAAATCAGAGATCTACACAAGTCCTACCAGATGGGGAGCAATTCCCTGCATGTGCTGAAAGGGATTAACTTTAAGGCAGAGGAGGGGGAGCTCGTGGCCATTATGGGCTCGTCCGGCTCCGGCAAGTCTACCTTGCTCAATATCCTGGGGATGCTCGATGAGGCAGACACCGGGGACTACATCCTCGACGGGGTGAAAATCGAAAAACTCAGTGAGACCAAGGCCGCCCGGTACCGCAACAAGTTCCTCGGGTTCGTCTTCCAGTCTTTTAACCTGATCAACTATAAAACGGCCATGGAAAACGTGGCCTTGCCGCTCTACTACCAGAAAGTAAGCCGGAAGGACCGCGAGACCAAAGCCCTGAAATATCTGGAACAGGTAGGGCTGAAAGAGTGGGCCAACCACCTGCCGAGCGAGTTGTCCGGGGGGCAGAAGCAGCGTGTGGCCATTGCCCGCGCCATGGCTGCCGAGCCCAAGGTGCTGCTGGCCGATGAGCCTACCGGGGCCCTGGACAGTACCACGTCCTACGAGGTCATGGACCTGATCCAACAAATCAACGACCAGGGCAACACCATCCTGGTAGTGACCCACGAGGAGGACATTGCCCATATGTGCAAACGGATTATCCACCTCCGCGACGGTGTTATTGTAGAGGACAAAAAAATCGACCAGGTAAGAGCTTCCGAATATGTTCAGTAGGGATACTTGGCGCGAAATCTTTATCACCCTCCGCAAGAATAAACTACGGACCTTCCTCTCCGGGTTTACGGTTTCCCTTGGGATCCTGATCTTTATTACCCTTTATGGGATGGGGAACGGGCTGATCAATACCTTCGACGAGTTCTTTTCCCAGGACGCCACCAACGTCCTCTATGTCTTCCCCGGACGGACCACCATGCCCTACAAGGGGTATAAGTCCAACCGGACCATCGAATTCGATAACACCGACCTGGAGGACATCAAGAAAAATTTCCCCATGTTCCTTGAACACCTCTCGCCCCGGATTTTCCGCTCGGCACTGGTGAAATACAAGGAGGAATCCAACAACTACACCACCATTGGGGTAGACTGGGGGCAGCAGTTTGCCGAGAAGACCATCATGATGAAGGGCCGGTACCTGAACCAGATGGACGTAGAGGATAAAACCCGCAACGCGGTTATCGGCCGCCTGGTGGAGATCGACCTGTTTGGGACCGAAAATGCCATCGGGAAATACATCGATGTGGGGGGGAGTGTTTTTAAGGTAATCGGCGTTTTTCAGGACGACGGGGGCGACAACGAGGAGCGCCAGATCTACATCCCCTATACCACCCGCCAGCTCATCGAGAAAAATACTGACGAGATCGGCCAGATTGTGGTGCAGTTCAAGCCCGAATTGGGCTATACCGGGGCCATGGCCCTGGAGCGCAACCTGGAGCGCTATATGAAAGACAAGAAATTCATCCACCCGGACGACCGCAATGCGATCTTCATCCGGAACGTGACCGACAACCTTAAGCAAAACCAGGATTTTGCCGGGGTACTGCAGATGATCGTGACCATCGTGGCCTTCGGGACCATTATCGCCGGGATCATCGGCATCAGCAATATCATGGTCTTCGTGGTGAAGGAACGCACCAAGGAAATCGGGATCCGCAAGGCTATTGGGGCTACCCCTCGCAGCGTGATCAACACCATCCTGCTGGAGTCTGTCTTCATAACCACGGTTTCCGGGTTTGTGGGGATGCTCATCGGGATCGGCCTGTTGCGTTCCCTCGGCGATTCCCTGGCCGACGACTACTTTATCACCAACCCCTACATCAGTACCGGGGTGGCGGTATTCGCCACGGTCCTGCTGATTGTATTCGGCGCCATTGCCGGGTATGTGCCAGCACGGCGTGCGGCGCGGATCAAACCCATTGTAGCCCTAAGAGACGAATAAGATGCGATTGTTATTCGATAAAAATACCTGGCAGGAGATTTTCGGTTCCATCGGAAAGAATAAGACCCGTACCATCATTACGGTAATCGGGGTACTCTGGGGGATCTTCATCTACATTGCCCTGGCCGGGGCGGCCAAAGGCCTCGACAATGGTTTTGAACGCAATTTCGAGACTGTTGCCAAGAACTCCCTCTGGGCCTGGACCAACCGGACCAGTATCCCCTACGGCGGGTTTAAGATTGGCCGTGCCGTACCGCTCAAGGTGGGGGACGCCGAAGTGCTTCGCAACCGAATCCCTGAAATCGAGTATATCGCCCCGGTCAATACCAAGGGGGTATTCGGAGGGGAAGCTGCCCTTACCGTCCGGGGCCTGAAATCCAACTCCTATCCGGTTTACGGGTATTTCCCGGAAATCGCCAAAATGGCCACCCAGAAGATCTACGACGGGGGTCGCTTTATCAACGAAGAGGATATGGAGTATTCCCGGAAGGTATGCGTGATAGGCGAGCGGGTGGAACAGGAAATGTTCGAAGAGGACGAAAACCCCATAGGGGCGTACATCCGGGTAGAAAATGTCTATTTCCAGGTGGTGGGGGTCCACAAATTCTCCCAAACCACCCCTTTTGGTACCGACGGCGATATTTTTATCCCCTTCAACACCTTTAAGAAACTATACAATACCGGGGAATCGGCCCAGTTTTTTACCATTGCCGCCTACGACGATGCCGACGTGGTGCAGGTGGAGAAGGACGTAAAACGGGTCCTGAAAAGCATCCACCGGGTACACCCGGACGATGAGCGGGCCATTGGGTCCTTCAACCTGGGTGAGATTTTCGGCCGGATTATGGGCTTTGCCCAGGGGATTACCTTCCTCTCCCTCATTGTGGGTCTGGCCACCATCCTGGCCGGGGTCATCGGTATCGGGAATATCCTGCTGATTTCTGTAAAGGAACGCACCAAGGAACTCGGAATCCGCCGGGCCCTGGGGGCTACTCCCGGGGAGGTCCGCACCCTGATCATCCTGGAATCGGTATTCCTTACCATGCTGGCCGGGGTTATCGGGATTATCCTCGGGGCGGGTGTCCTGAGTATCATCAATATGATGACAGCCAGTAATACAGATTTCCCCTATACCAACCCTACCGTACCCA
The DNA here is from genome assembly GCF_002198115.1 of Robiginitalea sediminis. Lineage (GTDB taxonomy): Bacteria > Bacteroidota > Bacteroidia > Flavobacteriales > Flavobacteriaceae > Robiginitalea > Robiginitalea sediminis. Next base: position 1,191,501 of record NZ_NGNR01000001.1, read on the forward strand.
TACCCCTGGTTATCGGGGCCCTGCTGGTGATGGTGATCCTCGGGACGCTTATCGGGCTAATCCCCGCCCAGCGCGCCGTGAGCATTAAACCCATAGATGCCCTCAGGGAAGAATAAAACGTAAAACAGAGAAACATTAAATACCAACAACTACTACGATGAACAAGTTTGTGAAATACGCATTGATCGCCATCCTGGTTTTCGGGGCGATGGGCGCCGCGGTCTTCTTTATCAAGACCAACAGCAAGTCAGCCGTCACCTACGAAACCCAGAAGCCCTTTATTTCCAAAATCGAACGGAAAACCGTGGCAACAGGCAAGGTGGTCCCTGAAGAAGAAGTGGAGATCAAGCCGCAGATTTCGGGGATTATCGACCGCATCTATATGGAAGAGGGCGACCAGGTTCGCGCCGGCGACCTGATTGCCGTCATTAAGGTGGTGCCCAACGAGCAGTCCCTGAACCAGTCCCGCGGGCGGGTGCGCAATGCGGAGATCGCCCTGAACAATACCAAGATCGAATACGACCGGAACAAAACGCTGCATGCACGCGGGGTTATTTCCGACCAGCAGTTCAACAATCAGCAACTGGCGTACGACCAGGCCGTTCAGGAGCTGGAAAATGCCCGGGCAGATTACCAGATCATCCTGAAGGGATCGGCCGGAGGCTCCTCCAGCGCCAACACCAATATCCGGGCCACCGTAAATGGTACCATCCTGGAAATCCCCGTGGAAGAGGGAGACCAGGTTATTCAGTCCAACAACTTCAACGATGGGACCACCATCGCCACCATCGCCGACCTTGGGAATATGATTTTCGAAGGGCAGGTAGATGAAGGCGAGGTAGGCAAGTTGCGCCTGGGTATGCCTTTGGAAATCAGCCTGGGGGCCATCGAGGGGCAGACCTTCGAAGCTACCCTGCGCTTTATCGCCCCCAAGGGTGTGGAAGAGGCCGGTGCCGTACAGTTCAAGATTGAAGGGGATGTAACGGTTAACGACAGTGTGATGGTGCGTGCCGGCTACAGTGCCAACGCTTCCCTTACCCTGGAGAAAAAGGATAGTATCATGGTAATTCCCGAAGCGCTGTTGCAATTCGACCGGGAAACCGACAAACCGTATGTGGAGGTGGCCACCGGCGACCAGCAGTTTGAGCGCCGCGAAATCGAAGTGGGGATCTCCGACGGGGTGAATGTGGAAATCGTTTCCGGCCTCGAGATGGAAGACGAGGTTAAGATCTGGAACAAAACAGAGCCCATAAAGCGGGGGGAAGAGGAAGAGGAGGCTGAAGAGTAGACCCTGACGCAACCTGCTATACAATCAACGCTTTGAATTAATCAAAAAACGAATCATGAAATTTCGACTATTACTTGCCATTGCCCTTTTATCGCTGGGGTCCCTCAGCGGGCAAATGCGCAAATGGACCCTGGAAGAGTGTGTGACCTATGCCGTGGAGAACAACCTGACCATCCAGCAGTTCGAACTGGACCTGGACAATGCCCGGATAGACAAATCCGACGCCATTGGCGGGCTGTTGCCCCGGGTAAATGCCCAGTTGCAGGGTGGCGGGAACACGGGTCTTACCTTCGACCCAACCACCAATGCCCCGGTAACCACGACCATTATTACGGCTACCGGTAACGCAACGGCCACTATGAACCTCTTCGACGGCCTGCGCAACGTCAAACGCCTGCAACGGGCCAAGATGAACGCCCTGGCCAACCAGTATCGCCTGGACAACCTCAAGGACGATATCCGGCTGAATGTGGCCAATTCCTATTTGCAGGTGCTCTCCAACAAGGAGTCCCTGAAGGTTTTCAGAGCCCAGTATGCCGTGACCGAACAGGACCTGATCCGTACCCGCGAGCAGGTCGATGCTGGGGTTTTACCACGGGGAGACCTCTTGGAAGTGGAGGCGACCGCGGCCAACCAGGAGCAGCAGATCGTTAATGGGGAAAACCAGGTTTTGCTCTCCCGGATTGCCCTGGCCCAGCTGTTGCAGATCACGGATTATGAGAATTTCGACATCGCCGACGAGGCGTTCGACGTCCCGGCAACCGAAGTCCTGGATAACAACCCAAAGGTGATTTTCGACAAGGCCATGACCTTCCGCAATGATATCAAGTTTGCGGAGTCTAACGTAGAGCTGGCTAAGAAGGATTTGGAGATTGCCAAAGGCGCTTATTTTCCAACCCTGGGGGCCTTCTTCAACTACAATACCCGGTATTCCGACCAGACCCGCGACCCGCTTACCGGCGGGGAGGTAAGTTTTGCCGACCAGCTTTGGCTCAATGACGGTATTTCCTACGGGGCACAATTGTCTATCCCCATTTTCAATGGCAATACCACACGCAACAACGTGAAGCGCTCCCAGATTGACCTGATGCGTTCCGAATTGCAATTGGAGCAGAACAAACTGGATTTGGAATCCAATATCAATACGGCATATGTGGATGTAAGCAATGCGGCCAAGACTTACGAGGCAGCCCAGAAAACCCTGGAGGCCCGCCGCCTGGCATTCGATTATGCCCAGGAGCGCTATGAAGTGGGTCTGATGAACGCCTTCGATTACAGCCAGGCGCAGGCGCGCGTGGACAATGCCGAAGCCGAAGTGATCCGTTCCAAGTACGACTATATCTTCCGCATCAAGGTGCTGGAATTCTATTTTGGCCTGCCCATACAATTGTAACAGGTCATAGACACGCTTTTCAGGACCCGCCTTTCATAACGAAGGGCGGGTCCTTATCTTTGGGCCATGGCAATACTTCTGTGTTTGGAAACGGCGTCTACCAATTGTTCGGTAGCCCTTTTTGAGGGCGACCGCCTGCTGGCCATGCGGGAGGACCGGACCGATGCGTATACCCATGGGGAGGAGTTGCACGGTTTTATAGCGGAGGTGTTGCGGGACCAGGGTCTGGAACCTGCAGCCCTGGATGCGGTTGCCGTGGGGAAAGGGCCAGGGTCCTTCACCGGTTTGCGCATTGGGGTTTCCGCTGCCAAGGGCCTCTGCTTCGCCCTGGAGATCCCGCTAATCGGGTTGCCTACCCTGGAAATCCTGGCCAGGACCCTCCGGGTGGAACAGGGGGTGTTGGTACCCATGCTCGATGCCAGGCGGATGGAAGTCTATGCTGCGGTGTACTCCAAGGATATCAGTCCGCTTCGGGAAACCCGGGCCGAAATCCTTACAGCGGACTCCTTTGCCGAATACCTCCCGGACGGACCCGTCCACCTGCTGGGCAGCGGGGCTGCGAAAGCCGGCGAACTCCTGCCAGGTCCTTCCTTTCAGTGTTATCCGGAACACATGCCTACAGCAAAGACCATGGGGCCGATGGCCCATGAGCGCTATTCAAAGGGTCTGTTCGAAGATGTGGCTTACTTTGAGCCGTATTACCTCAAAGACTTTATCCCCGGTGGGGGTAAAGGTTAATTCAGGGCCTCCAGGGAATTATAGTAATTGACCACTGCCACGGCATCCGAGAGCTTCCTCAGGTTGAGATCGTTATCCTCGATAAAGGCGGCCAGCTCGCTGCGGTGGGCTTCCAGGTTTCTGAGCAGGTCCCGCTTGTTGAGGGTTACCTCCACCATGGCTGCCCCATCGATACTGAGGTAATAGGTAGAGGCATCGAAATATTCCGGCTCCCGGGCATCTTCATACCCGTGATCCGGCATTTTGGGTTTTCGGAAATGCTTCAGGGGGCGCTGGAACAGGACCACTTTCTGGTCCTTGGCGTTGAGCGGGTTGAAGTAGGCCCGGAAAATTTCCCCCCGCACTTTATACGGATGGACCTCGTAGACCAGGTCTCCCAGGGTTACGGTGATATTTTCCCGTTTCAGCAGGGCTCGGGCAGTGCCTTCCGACAGGTATTCCATGTCTCCGGTAAAGGCGTTAAAGCGCATGAGTTTTTCCTCTACCAGGGTGCCCTGTGGGTTCTCAATTGTTATGGTTCCTTTTTTGTAGAGTTCATCTACATAAGGGCTCCCGTTGATGGGGAGCTCGTATTCCACAATGTGCAGCATCCCATGGTGCCGCATTTCTTTGTTTCCGTTGTACTGTCCAAAAGCGGCCCAGGAGCTGAAAAGCAGCACGGGGGCCCATATCCATGTCTTCATATCATCTGCATTTAACAGTATAAGGTACTAAATTTCAATGAAATATACAACTATTTTGCGCTGGAAGCCATATGCACCTGCCGCTGGGGAAAGGGGATTTCAATGCCTTCGGCGTCGAAACGCAGCTTCAGGGTCTCCAGGACGTGGAAATGCGCTGCCCAGAAATCCTCGTTCTTGGCCCAGAACCTCAGGGAAAGCTCCACGGCGCTGTCTGCCAGGCGGCCCACATAGACTTCCGGTACGGGTTCCTCAAGAATGCGCCCGTCTTCGCGGCATATTTCCAGCAGGATTTCTTTTGCCTTCCGGATGTCCGACCCATAGCCGATGCCGACATCTATTTTATCGCGACGGGTACCCTCTGCGTTGAAATTGATGATGTTCTCATTGGAGAGTTTCCCATTGGGCAGGATAGCCACCTGGTTGCCGAAGGTGTTGAGCTTGGTGGTGAAGATGGATATTTCCTTCACAGTCCCGTCCACCCCCTGGGCGGAGATAAAGTCCCCGACCCGGAAGGGTTTGAAAACCAGGATGAGTACCCCCCCGGCGAAGTTCGCCAGGGACCCTTGCAAGGCAAGGCCTACAGCCAGGCCGGCTGCCCCTACCATCGCCACCAGGGATGAGGACTTCACCCCGAGTTGGGTAATTACCAGCACAAAGAGCAGCAGCTTCAGGCCAATTTTAATGAAGCTTTGCAAAAAGGTTTCCAGTGCCTCATCGTAATCCTTCCGGTCGAAAAACCGGCGTACCCATCCATTGATGATCCGGATAACCCAAAGGCCGAGCACCAGGATAATGGCTGCGGTAACTAGGTTGGGTAAAAATTCCCAGAACCAGCTGATGAATTCGTCCAGGTAGGAGCGGTAGTTTTCGAGAGTTTCCATATAGGTGTACAGTTCGGTTTTTAAGTTTTTTTTGCAGTGCAAAGGTACGCACTGAAGGGACTTCTTCTGTTTAAGGAAGTGTTAAGCCAGAGCGTCCAGGGCTTCGGAAACCGTGGCTACAGGCTGTTTGCAGCTCCCTTCCTCACAGACATAAATCCGGGTTTGCCCGGGGTCGAAGCGGCCCTGGAAAAGGGGAGCCTCGGAAGGGCCTTCCGCCCCTGCGAGCAAAACCTGGGGCAGGTACCGGTTCCCGATTTCGGCCAGCAACCCCCGGGCCTGCGTCCCGCAAATGGCGATTTCCCGCAGAGGCCGGGCGCGCAGCAGCCCCAGGCGCATCCAGTTGGCGTACTGCCCGCTGTAGCGTTCCATAGACGGTACCACGGAGCCGAGCATGGCCTCGGCACGCCGGATCCAGGCGGTCTCCCCATAGAAAACCCCCAATTGTACCAGGGCGTGAGCCACTGTGGAATTGGAGGCAGGGATTACATTGTCTGCCGTTTCCACGCTCCTTCTTATGAGTTCCGGGTCCTGGTCCGAATTGAAGTAAAACTGGGCTTGGCCCGATTCGGAAAAATGGTCCATGACATAGGAGAGCAGCGTCTTTGCCCGTTCCATCCAACATATATCCAGGGTTACGGTATACAGGTGCAGGAACCCTTCCATTACGGCGGCGTAATCCTCCAGGAACCCATTCCCCTTGGGGGAGCCGGAAGCGCACCCATGGGGAAGGCGCCCCTCTGGCTCCATGAGCCCGTAGAGGAATTCCCCGAGAGACACTGCCGCTTCCAGGGCATCCGGGAAACCGCAGTAGCGGTAAGCATCGGCCAGGCCTGTCAGCAAAAGCCCGTTCCAGGATACCAGGACCTTGTTGTCCAGCCTGGGGCGCGGCCGTTTGCTCCGATGGGATGCCAGGGCCTTCAGGGCGGTCTCGAGGCGTTGTTCGAAAGCCTCGGTCTCCATGCCCAGGGCCTGGGCTGCCTCCGGGTTGGTATCGGTGCGGATCAGCACATAATAGCCGTCTTCCCAGTGCCCGAATGCATCGATGTGGAACACCTGGCTGAACCAGTCGAAGTCTTCCCCCAGGATTTCCCGAAGCTCGGCTTCGCGCCACCTGTAGTAGGCCCCTTCGGTCAGGTTGCCCTCAGGGTCCAGGCTGTCGGCATCCAGGGAAGCATAGTACCCACCCTGGGGGCAGGTGAGCTCGGCATAGATGAAATCGATGGTCCCCCGGACCACCTGGCGGTACTGCGCATCGCCGAAGCGGGCGTATCCCTGGGCGTACAGGCCCAGCAGTTGGGCATTGTCGTAAAGCATTTTTTCAAAATGGGGGACATGCCAGCGCGCATCTACGGAGTACCGTGCAAACCCGCCTCCAACAGGGTCGTACAACCCACCATGGGCCATCCGGGTAAGGGTGTTCCTCACGTGCTGAGATACGCCCTGGTCTTCCTGCTCCTGCCCCCAATGCATCAGAAAGCGCAGGGTTACGGGCATCATGAATTTAGGGGCACCCTGGCTGCCCCCATATTCCGGGTCAAACCTGCGGCTCCATTGCCCCACCCAAGTCTCCATGGCCTGGAGGGTAGGAAGGCCTGTTCCGGTTTCCGGTTCCGGGAGGTTGATTTTCCGTACGGCATCGGTGAGGTTCTCCGCATAGTCTGCCACCTTCTGCCCTTCGTTGCGGAAGAGGCGGTCCAATTGCACCAGGGCACTGATCCATTTTTCCCTTGGCACGTAGGTGGCTCCCCAAAACGGCCGTCCATCCGGGAGGGCTACCACGTTTAATGGCCACCCACCCGAACCGGTCATCACCTGGAGGGCATCCATATAGATCTGGTCCACATCCGGCCGCTCCTCCCGGTCCACCTTAACGGGGATAAACCGGGTATTCATGACTTCTGCCACCTCCGGGTCTTCGAAACACTCCCTTTCCATGACATGGCACCAGTGGCAGGCGGCATACCCAATGCTGATCAGCAGCGGTTTGTTTTCGCGGACAGCCCGCTGCAACGCCGCTTCGCCCCAGGGCATCCAGGCCACGGGGTTGTAGGCGTGCTGCAACAGGTATGGGCTGGTCTCCGAGATGAGGGCATTCGGGGTTTTTCCTTCCATTTCTTCAGGGTTGAATTTAAAAAAAGGCGCCCGTTGGGGCGCCTCGTTCCGGTTGCATCGCGCAGGGCGCTACTTCACTTCGAAGGTGATTTTGACATTCACGCGATACTGGTCTATTTTGCCGTCCTTTACCGTGGCGCTCTGCTCGTTGATATACACCGAACGGATATGTTCCACAGATCTGGAGGCCTGGGCCAGCGCCTTTTGGGCGGCATCCTCCCAGCTCTTATCCGAGTTTGCCAATACTTCGATTACTTTTAAAACTGCCATAATTTCTAAAGGGTTAATGGTTCCTCCTCAAAGTAAGAAATCCGGCAGCAAAACACAAGGGTTTCCCGCCTTTTATCCATTGATGGCCACCACTTCGGACACCTTGTCTCCCAGCATGTTCTGCAGCATGGTCTGGATCCCGTTTTTCAGGGTAAAGGTGGAGGAAGGGCATCCGGAACAGGCGCCCTGAAGGATGACATTTACCGTTTTGCTCTCCGGTTCGTAGGACTGGAAAACGATGTTCCCCCCGTCACTGGCCACGGCCGGTTTGACGTATTCTTCCAGGATGCCCACAATTTCCCGGGAGGTCTCGTCCAGATCGGAATCTGCGGCGGTTCCCTGAGGGGTAGCGAACTGCCGGGCCTGGACCGCACCTTCGCTGATCACGGTGCCCCCGTCTGCCAGGTACTCCCGGATAAATTCGCGCAGGGGCATGCTCACTTCGTTCCAGTCTGCCACCTCGTATTTGGTAACCGAGATATAGTTCAGGTCCATAAAGACCTCTTTGACAAAGGGGTATTCGAAGAGTTTGCGCGCCAGGGGCGAATCCTTTGCCTGGTCGATATCCTTGAATTCGAAGACGGTATCGACCAGTTTTTTATTGGCCACGAATTTCATGACCGCGGGGTTGGGGGTTACCTCGGCGTAAACCGTTACGGGGAGGCGTGTGGGTTTTTCCGATTCCAGCACGATGGGCTCCCCTGCGTTGAGGTATTCCACCAGTTGCTGGGCCACGGCATCCTTGACGTCTTCCCATTGCACAATATCAAAGCGTTCCATGGCGATAAAATTGCCGGAGATATATACGGTTTTGATGAAGGGAAGGTGGAAGAGCTGCTGGGCCAGGGGGGAATTCTTGGCCTCATCTATGTTGCCGTATTCGTAGTTGCCGTGCTGTACCAGGGCCTGGTTGGCCTCGAATTTCAGGATAGCCGGGTTATTGGTTTTCTGAACGGTGATGACGTAATCGCTCATAGCTGCTGTTTTGCGTCCAAAAATACGGCTTTTACAGGGTTTGCAGGGCATAATAATGTGCAGATTCTTCCGTTATACACTATATTTAAAGCCCTAACGCCTTTGCGTGCCCAGACCTACTGCATGAAGCGCTTCCTCTCCGCCTTACCTGTCCTGCTTTGCCTTTTCCCGTTCCTGGTGAGGGCCCAGGAAGGAATCCCTGTGTATTTCGACTACCTGGCCGATAATTACTACCTGGTCTATCCGTCCATGGCGGGGATTGGAGAAGGGGGGAAAATCCGCCTTACGGCCCGCAAACAGTGGTTTAGCGTGGAGGAAGCCCCCAATATGCAGACCATTAACGCGCATTACCGCATTCCCGGGACGCGCAGCGGGATAGGGGCAATTCTCTTTAACGATGCCAACGGCTACCATGCCCAAACCGGCGTTAAGTTTACATATGCCCACCACCTGCCCTTCGGGGAGGACATCCGTATCCTGAACCAACTCAGTTTCGGGATCAGCCCGACCATCCTGCAGAGCAGCCTGGACGAAACCGAATTCCGTTCGGTGGTGCCCGACCCTATAGTGACCGGCTCCAAAATCAGTGCCACGTATTTTAATGTGGATCTGGGCATGTCCTATTCCTATATGGAATTCTATGCCCATGCTGCCATCCTCAACCTCTTGGAAAGCAAAAGGGAGCTTTACCGCATTGGCCGGGCAGACCCGGATAACGTCCCGGTGATAGACAACCTAAGGCGGTACCTGTTTTCCGTGGGGTATGTATTTGGGCAGAGTAGCCTTCGCGTAGAACCCTCAGTGTTGTTCCAGCTCACCGATTTTACCCAGGAGAAAACCATCGATATCAACGCCAAGGTCTATAAGGATGTGGGCTTCGGAACCATTTGGGGCGGACTGTCCTACCGGCGCAGTTTCGATGGGGCACAATTTATCACCGCCGGGGAATTCGGCGAGCAGCGCCTGCAGCTGTTTACCCCTATTGTGGGTGTAAACGTAGACCGCTTCATGTTCTCCTATAACTACTCCTATCAAAGTGGTGATATCCGCCTGGACAATGGCGGTTTCCACCAGATTACCCTGGGGTACGACTTTGGCCCGAAGCGGGAGAACCGCTTCGATTGCTATTGCCCGGCAGCCAACTACTAGGGGGCAAAATGAAAAGCCCGGCCCCTGATCGGCAGGAAACCGGACTTCTCTCCAACGTCACCATCCTCCTTCGCGTTTAGCGGATCCAGTGGTACCCACGGGAACCCGCCTGTTTTTTTACGGCCTCAAGCAGGGCCTGTTGCAGGGTTTCCCCCGTCTCATTACGGTTTTCTGCCAGGAAGGCCTCCCGTTGCAGGTTCGCTTCCACGATCTCCTGCTGAATGGCATTCCGCCGGCTTTGCAGGGCTTCCAGGTGCGATTTCAGTGCCCGGGCATCCATATCCCGGAGTTCGGCAGGAAGGGCGTCCGCTTCGAGGGATTCCAGGTCTACCTTCTTATCCTTGTAGGCATCCACCAGGTCCCAGTTGCTGTTGGAATAGAATGCGGAGCTCTTGGAAACCGCCCGGGCCACCATAACCCCTTCTTCCATCTCCATGGCATTCATATCCTGCACGGCCTGTGCGCGCTTCTTTTCGGCCCCCCTACTGCCATAACCGATATAGGTTTTGTTCAGCTCCCGGTTGAGCCGGATAATGATATCGTCGTAAGGGGTGTCTATGTGTACAATGGCCTTGTTGTGGTCTATGGCAGTGTACTCCCCCTTGCCAAGACGTGCTCCGTCTGCCCACAGAGTACGGACCCCCAGGTGGTAGTCCCCGCAGAAAATGGTATTGACCACTACATCCCGCTCGTGTGCCTGGGCCATAACGGTTTCATAGGCGGTGCGCCCCTGGTTGAAGGGCTCGTTCCCTGCGATAAACATCATCTTCAGGTCGCCCGGTCTGCGGCTCCAGCCCAGTTGGTTCATGGCCGTTTGGATGACCTGCCCGCAATACTCCTCCCCCCCGTTGGTTTTCAGGCCAAAGAGCTGGGCAGAGAGTTCGTCCAGGTCGGAGGTAAACGGCACCACCTGCCGGATATACCCCTCCCGTGCCTCAAGGCCGTCATTGCCGTACTCGTAAAGGGCGATTTCCAACAGGGGCGTTTTCGATTCGCGGCACCTGACATAGGTGAATTCATTGACCAAATCCCAGAGGGTGGCCTTGGCCTGGTTGATAAGCCCGTCCATGGAATTGCTGGTGTCCAGCAACAGGGCAATCTGGATTTTCGAAGTTTCGGGGGAGCGGGGCCCGGGTTGCCCGGCCGCGGACAGACTTGATGTTCCTGTTAGCCATATAAGAGGAAACAACAGGGAAAAAATACGTTTCATAGCGGTGTTTTTTCTGGATTAGACCACCAACTTAGGGCGGTATTCCCCGGAAAAAAAAGGGCAATGAGGCAAGGGGTCCGGCGGGTGAGCCAACCGGTGCCCTGTATGAGCCACCCGGGCGATCCGGGCCATAAACCCCATGTTTTCGGTGGTTTTCGGTTTTTTTCTATCCGCTAAATGGACTAAGTTTATCGGGAGTAAACCCATCCTATGCGCCTCCGAATCCTCCTTGTCCTGGCCCTGGTGTCCTCTGTTGCAGTATTGCAGGGGCAGGACCCCGTGGTCCGGGCCGAATTTGACCTGGAGGGCCGGGTGGTAGCCGAGGCCAATGAAGCCCCGATCTTCGGGATAGAAGTGAGCACCGACCGCGGGCCGGTGGTCCGTACCAATGCCCTGGGGGAATTCAGGATCCGCGCTTCCCTGGGCGATGTCCTGATCGTACAGGGGGCCGATATCCAAACCGTCCGCCACCGGATCGGCAGCCGCGAAAGCATCAAGATCGTGGTGCGCGATGCCGAGGGGATCTCCTCCGGCCCCTCTGCCTCCAGGGGGGCGGCCCAGGCGGCGCGCCACCGGCAACTCCTGAATTCGGCCAACCGTTATAAGCGCACGGATATCCGCAAAAGCCTGGACTTCATTACCCGCTCCATTGAAATGCTGGACGGCAATGGCAACCCCCGGGAACTGGCCAGGTCCCTGACCACCCTCGGGGAGATCTACCAGTTCCACCGCCAGTACGACCTGGCCATCTCCAACTACCAGGAAGCCCTGGAGGCCTACGAGACCTTCCAGACGTTGCTCCTCCTGGGTAAGGCCTATGTGCTGGGCGGTTTTCCGGACCGGGCCATAGGCCTGCTGGAACGGGAAGTAGGCCGCAGCGGCCTGGTGCCCTACCAGCGGGTGGAGCTCTATGAAACCCTGGGGGATGCCTACAGGGAGCAGGGAAAAACAGCCCCTTCGGTCTCCTATTACCAGGAAGCCCTTACTATAGCGGAGAAGAACCAGATTGCCCCGAAGGTCCCGGACCTGAATTCCAAGATAGCGGATGCCTACGATGCGGCAAACCGCCCCCGGGAGGCTGAGGCCTATTATGGCAACTCCCTCAGGGAGGCAGAAGCCCAGAACCCTGCCCGGGCGGTACGGGAAAGCGAAAAGGTGGCCGATTTCTACAGCAAGCGCAGCCGGTTCCCAGAGGAAATCGCCCAACGAAAAAAGAGCCTGGAAAAGCTGGAGTCTATGGCTATTCAACCAGGGCTTCTGGAGGGGGACTCCATCACCTCCCAGGGGCTCAACTATAAGATTGGCCGGGCCTATGTGGCCCAATCCCGGTACGAGGAGGCTATCCCCTTCCTCTCCGAAAGTATCGAAGAGGCGAACACCCAGGGCGACCTGGTGGTGCAGAAGGACGCTACCCGGAAGTTGTCGGAGCTCTATCGGGACAGGGGGGATTTTGAAAAAGCCCTGGACCTGTACCAGCAATATGTGGCCCTGGTCGATACCCTTTATATCCGAAAGGAACAGGAGCTGGCCCGGGCGGCCCGCTTCAGCCGGGAAATGGCCAGCAGCCAGAACCGGATCAATTCCCTGGAGCAGGAGCGGGAACTCAACCAGAGCAAATACGACCTGGCCCGGGCCGAGCAGCGCCTGGCTGTTGAGCGGAACAAAAGACAGCAGTATATCATCTATTCCCTGATCTTCGGGATACTGCTTACCGGGCTGGCGGCCTTTTTCTACTACCGCAGCAACCGGCAGAAGGAGCTGGCCAATTACCTGCTGGCCCTCAAAGGGCTGCGCAGCCAGATGAACCCACACTTCATCTTCAACGCCCTGAATTCCGTCAACAATTATATCGCGCGTAACGACGAGCGCAGTGCCAACCGCTACCTCTCGGATTTTTCGCGACTGATGCGCACTGTGCTTGATAACTCGGAAAAGGATTTTATCCCGCTTAGCGAAGAGCTGGAACTCCTGGAGCTGTACCTGAAACTGGAACACGCCCGTTTCCCGGACAAGTTCGAGTACGCCATTTCGGTAGATCCGGGCGTAGATGTGGACGCCTACACCATTCCGCCCATGCTGCTGCAGCCCTACCTGGAGAATGCCGTTTGGCACGGCCTTCGGTACAAGGAGGAAAAGGGCCTGCTGCAGCTCAGCATCAGCCGGGTTTCGGACCAGGCTATCAGCATCAGTATCACCGACGACGGGGTGGGCCGCAAGCGTTCGGCTTCCCTTAAGACCAACAACCAGAAAAAGCAGAAATCCAAAGGGATGAGCAACATCCAAAGACGCATCGGCATCCTCAACCAGATGTACGGCGACCGCATTACCGTATCGGTGTATGACGGGAATGCCGACGGAACGGGGACGCGGGTCGTATTAATTCTCAGAAAGAAATGAACATAAAAGCCGTATTGATAGACGACGAGGCGCAGAGCCGGGAAATTCTGCGCACCTACCTGCAGAAGTACTGCCCCGAGGTGGAACTCCTGGGAGAGGCTGCCGATGTGAACCAGGGGGTGGAACTGATTAGCGCCACCCGCCCTGAACTGGTTTTCCTGGACGTGGAGATGCCGTTCGGCAATGCCTTCGACCTGCTGGACCGCATCCCGGAACGGAACTTCGAAACTATTTTTGTGACTGCCTACCAGCAGTACGCTATGGATGCGCTCAACAGCCATGCGGCCTATTATCTGATGAAGCCGATTTCCATAGACGATCTGGTGGCTGCCGTAAGTTATGTAAAGGATACCCTTGCACGGGAGGCCCGGCTCCACGACCGGGTCCTGAAAGGGGTGCAACGGGCAGAAGGCAAGGTAACCCTGCCCCAGCAGGACGGGTTTGAGGTACTGGACGTTTCTGACATCCATTACTGCAAGGCAGACGACAACTATACGGAAATCCACTTGGAAAAACGGCGGGTGGTGGTAAGCAAGACCCTGAAATATTTCGAGGAAGCGCTACAGGAGTACCCCTTTGTACGCATCCACAAGTCCTACCTGGTGAACGTCTCGGAAGTGGTCCGTTACCGCAGGGGCAAGGGAGGGAGCGTGGTGCTGGCCAGCGGGAAGGAGCTTCCCGTCTCCCCCTCCCGCAAAAAAGACCTGCTGAGTTATTTTGAATAGCCGTAAAATAGAGATACCTATGGCACTGATAAAAGAAGTACGGGGGAAAACCCCGGTAATAGGTCCGGACTGTTTCCTGGCCGAGAACGCCACCCTTGTGGGGGAGGTGGAGATGGGCAGGGAGTGCAGTATCTGGTTCCAGGCGGTCATCCGGGGGGATGTGCACTACATCCGTATGGGAGACCGGGTTAATGTGCAGGACGGGGCCGTAATCCACTGTACCTATCAGAAGGCCCCCACGGAAATCGGCAACAATGTTTCCATAGGACACAAGGCCATTGTGCACGGGTGTACCATAGAAGACAACGTCCTTGTGGGTATGGGGAGCATCATCATGGACCACTGCGTGGTGGGCTCCGGCAGTATAATTGCCGCCGGGGCGGTGCTCACCAAGGGGACCGTCGTTCCCGGGGGCAGCATCTATGCGGGGGTACCGGCCAAAAAAATCGGGGAGGTGGACCCTGACCTGCGCAAAGGGGAAATTGAACGGATCGCTGCGGCCTATGTAACCTATTCGGGGTGGTTTAAACCCTAAGCCCTTCGGACAGCCTAAATTTCGATATATTGGGAACGATTTAAAAAACGTTCACCCGCTATGTTTGCCGATGCACTTCGTGTAACCCCAATTTTTGATGCCGAAATGTCGTATTCCACAGGGGATGTCTATAACCTGATCTGGATTCAGCGCAAGGTAAAGGAAGTTGAGATTGACGGATACGCGGAGGCTGGTGTGGATAATGCCCTTTATTTTTTGGATGCCCGGACCCGTTGGCGTATTGCCAAAGGGGAAGAGGAGGCCTCGGCGGGTTATGTGCTGACCTTGCCCCGCAGGTTGATGGAACACCCAACATTGAAAAATCTGCATATCGCCGAGATTCGGTTGTTGGCCCATGATCAAATACCGAAGATTACGCTAGCCCCGGGAATCGCCATCCGGATCCAGGCGATTATTGAAATGCTGGATGAACTGGCGGGGTCGGAACTGAATCATCGGGAGGAGGCCATGGCATCATTGGTCAAGACCTTGTTTGTCTATACCGATGGCCAGTGTAATATCCGATCGACACTAACGGAGAACAACGCAAAAAAACAATTGGTTTTCAGGTTTAAGAAGCTCGTTGATTCCCACAGTGCCGAGGTACACGAGGTTGCGGATTATGCGCGAAAACTGAATGTGTCCGCTAAATATCTGAATTCCTGTACCCGCGAAGTTTTAGGCACTACCGCCAAAAGCCTGATCGATGAAATCCGCATTATGCGTTCCAGGCACTTATTAAAGTTTTCCGATTTGACCATCAAGGAAATAAGTTATGCCCTTGGCTTTTCCTCCCAGGATTACTTCAGTTACTTCCTCAAAAAACACACGGGGCTTACCCCGAGTACGATCCGTAAAGGGTAGACCTTCCCAAATTCCAAGGAATCCCCGACAAATTCCAAAAACAGATAAAGGGTAGTCAGGATATCTTGCGGCAAAACAATCGATAGTATGAACCGCAAATCCTTTTTGAAAGCTGCCGGTCTTGGAGCAACATTCACATTTTTACCTGTAACCGGAATGGGTAATTACCTGAAAGATATCCGCAAATCTTTCCTTTCTTCTACGCCAAAATTAGTGCGGGACACGGAAGGGGATGTGCTGAACGTGATTGGCGATATTCAAACCCATAAACTGGTAGGAAGCGATACCGCGAACCAGATTGTGGAATGGGTAGATAACGTGGAACCAGGCGTTGGCATCCCGCCTCACATCCACACCCGGGAGGATGAAATATTCCGGGTAATCCGTGGCGAAGTCGAGATCACCATTGATGGAACAGCCCATGTGCTTAAGGCGGGGGATACGGCTTTTGCACCTCGCAATATCCCCCATGCCTGGAGGGTGGTGGGCACGGAAAAGGCCAAAATGATAACCAGTGCCTTCCCTGCCGGAATTGAACATATGTTCGCGGAATTGGCAGCCCTTCCCGAAGGTCCGCCGGATTTCGAAAAGGTTGCCGAGATTTGCGGCAGGCAGGGCATTCAGTTTGTCTGAAAGGAAATAACCCCGGGGGCCAAATGGCTTACCGGGGTTTTTGTTTGCACCTGTTTCGTCAGGGTAACGCCTGATTCCGGGAACCCATGTCCCTGGGGCTGAGATTTGCCAAAATCCAGTATCTTTAAAAGGACAACCTCCGGGGTGAACCCCGGGCTGCAACCAAGGACCATGGCTACCCGTACCTACCAGGGAAAGAAATTCGACGCCCAAGGGGTTACCCCCGTGGAAGACGCCCTCACGGTGGAGGAGGCCCTGGAGATCCGCATCAACGGGAAACCGTTTAGCCTGACCATGCGTACCCCCGGTGCCGACCGCGAACTGATCCGCGGGATGCTGCACGCGGAGGCTGTCATCAATACCACAGGTTACCACCCCGAGGTCCGGGTGGGGAAAGCAACGGATAAAGGCGTTGTTTCCGAAGTGGATCTGAAAATCCCGGAAGCCTATCTGGGCGATGGGTATGCCAATACCCGCAGCCTGCTTTCGGTATCCTCCTGTGGCATTTGCGGGAAGACCGAGCTGGACCAGCAGGGGTTCGACGGGCCGCCTCCAGATGCAGGGGTGTCTTTCGAAGCTTCCCGTTTCCCGGAATTGTTTGCCCAGATGAACCAGCGCCAGCACGATTTTCAGCAGTCTGGCGGGACGCATGCCGCCGCCCTTTTCGATTCGGGAGGCGCCTTGCTGGCCGCACGGGAAGATATCGGCCGCCACAATGCGGTGGATAAGGTTGTCGGGCAATTGCTCCTGGAAGGGAGGCTGCCCCAGGCCCGGGTAATGACCGTTAGCGGGCGGATTTCCTACGAGATTGTCATCAAGGCCTTCAAGGCCGGAATCCCCTTTTTAGCTGCCGTATCCGCCCCGTCTTCCCTGGCGGTGGATTACGCCAAAGAACTCGGCATTACCCTGATGGGGTTTTGCAGGGAAGGCAGGGCCACCTGTTACTCCCATGCGTACCGATTGATCAACCAGCGGGTCCCTGCCCGGCAAACCCAAAGCAAATAGCACTATGTCCGAAAATTTGAGTGAACTCCTGGGCCGAAGGGGCCTGCGCGAAAACCTGTTTGAACGGATGGGCCAGGCCGCTGCAGCCGAGGGCTCCCCCAATACGGAGGCCCTGGCCCGGTTGGCGGATGAATTCCTGGTGGGCAAGGCGAATGCCTTCGGGACGGCCACTTTCTACGATTTTATGAAGCCGGAAAACAAGGGAAAGCAGGTCTACCTCTGCAATGGGACGGCCTGTACCTGCGCCGGGACACAACCCGCAGTGAGGGCTGCGCTGGAATCCCATTTTGAGCCGGATAGCATCGGCCATATGACCTGTCTGGGGCGTTGCCATGAAAATGCGGCCTTCCACTACAAGGGCCGAAATTATTCCGGAGCTGATATCGACGCTATTTCAGAACTTCTGGAAGGTGACACTATATCCAGGGAAACCTATCATGTGGGCTGTAGCCACCAACCGGTCCTTACCCGGCCTTTTGCAGGTGTGGAAGCCTTTTACGCCCCATGGGTGGAAGCCCTTGGCCGGGCCCCGGAGGAAGTGTTGGAACGTATCAAGGCATCCGGGCTAAGGGGCAGGGGAGGCGCCGGCTTTCCCATAGGCCTTAAACTGGAATTCTGCCGGAAGGAAACCTCGGAGGTAAAGTTTATCATCTGCAATGCCGATGAGGGGGACCCCGGGGCCTTTTCGGACCGTTACCTGCTGGAGCAGCGCCCGCACGCCGTCCTGTTTGGGATGCTGATAAGCGGGTATGTGACCGGGGCCCGCCATGGGATCCTCTACATAAGGGCGGAGTACCCCGAGGCAGTGCAAAAAGTCCGGGAAGCTATCGATTCACTCCTGGAGGCTGGGCTTGCCGGTCCGGATATCCGCCAGAGCGGATTCGGGTTTGAATTCAAAATCATACAGGCTCAGGGTTCCTACATTTGCGGGGAGGAAACGGCCCTGATCAATTCCATCGAAGGGCAGCGGCCCGAAGTGCGGGTGCGCCCGCCCTACCCGGCCCAGCGGGGGCTTTTCAACAAACCCACTGTAGTCAATAATGTGGAGACCCTTGCCGCCCTGCACCCCGTCCTGAGCGAAGGGGGCGCGGCCTGGGAGGGGCTCGGTACCGGTAAGTCTGCCGGTACCAAACTCATGTGCCTGGATGGATTCTTCAACCGTCCGGGGGTTTACGAAGTGGTCATGGGGACCCCCTTGAAAACGGTAATCGAAGACTTGGGAGGTGGTTTCCGCAGCCCGGTGAAGGCCCTGCAGATTGGCGGCCCCCTTGGGGGGGTAGTCCCGGTGGAAATGATTGGGGAACTCACGGTAGATTTTGAATCCTTCGCCCAGGCGGGTTTCCTGCTGGGACATGCCTCGGTGGTCTGTATCCCGGCGGATTTCCCTATGATTACCTATATCGAACACCTTTTTGATTTTGCGGCTTACGAGAGTTGTGGCAAATGCTTCCCGTGCCGGCTGGGGACCAAGCGGGGCCATGAACTGGCCCTGAAAGCATCTGCCGGGGGCTATACCATAGATAAAGACCTTTTCGACGACCTTCTGACCACCCTGGAGAAAGGGTCGCTTTGTGCCCACGGCGGGGGTATCCCCCTGCCTGTCAGGAATATCCTCCGGTATTTTAAAGAGGAATTAACCCCTTATTTCAATTAATCCTGCCTCATGGAAACAGCATACATTAACGGCATTGCCCATAAGATTGAGCCCGGGGAAACCCTTTTGGCATTTATCAGAAGGTATGAGGGCCAGGCCCATGTCCCCACCCTTTGCGACGCCCCCAACCTGGACCCGTTCGGCTCCTGCCGGGTGTGTAGTGTGGAAGTCGGGCTTCAGCCCGAAGGGCCCAGGAAGACGGTAGCCTCCTGCCATACCCCGGTTGCTGCAGGGCAATATGTGTATACCAGCAGCCCGGAAATCAAAAAATTGCGGAAGAATATTATTGAACTGGTCCTGACCGACCACCCCCTGGATTGCCTGACCTGCGAGGTAAACGGGAATTGCGAACTGCAGACCGTAGCCGCCCAGGTAGGGATCCGCAGCGTCCGCTACCCGCAGGGGGAGACCCATCTGGAACGGGAAAAGGACCTGTCCCACCCTTACATGACCTCGGATCTGAGTAAATGTATTAATTGCTACCGCTGCGTACGGGCCTGCGATGAGGTCCAGGGCGAATTCGTTTTGAGCATGGCCGGCCGTGGGTTCGATGCCCATATTGTAAAGGGGCTGGGCCAGAGTTTTATGGATTCGGACTGCGTGAGCTGCGGGGCCTGTTCCCAGGCATGCCCTACCTCTGCCATCTCGGATGTCTTCCAGTCTAAGGCGGTACACACTACTGAAAAAACCCGTACCGTTTGTACCTACTGCGGGGTGGGCTGCAACCTGGAGGTGGCGGCAGACCACAATGATATCCTGAGTATTACCGCGCCATACGACGCGGAGGTGAACCAGGGGCACACCTGCCTGAAAGGGCGGTTCGCCTTTAAGTTTTACAACCACCCGGAACGCCTGGACGCCCCCATGATCAAACGAGACGGCCAGTTTGAGAAAGTGAGCTGGGAGGAAGCTTACGATTTTATTTCAGAGCGGTTTCAGCATTACAAGGATACCTATGGCCCGGACAGTCTGGCGGGGATTTCCTCTTCCCGTTGTACCAACGAGGAGAACTACCTGATGCAGAAATTCTTCAGGGCCGTAATCCAGACCAATAATATAGACGGCTGTGCTCGCGTATGCCATTCCCCTACAGCGCTTGGGATGCAGCGCACCTTTGGCACCGGGGCGGCTACCAATTCCATCGCCGACCTCAAACATACGGATTGCATCCTGGTCATCGGGGCCAACCCCACCGATGCCCACCCGGTTACCGGGGCCAAGTTCAAGCAGTTTGCCATGAAGTCCGACAAGGTCTCCATCGTTATTGACCCGAGGCGGACCGAACTGGCCCGCTACGCCACGCACCACCTGGCCCTTCGCCCGGGTACTAATGTGGCCGTCCTCAATATGATGATGTATTACATCGTGGAGGCCGGGTTGGTAGACCAGACCTTTGTGGAAACCCGGACCGAGGGGTATGCCGATTTCGTGAAGGAGCTGATGGCCCTGGACCTGGACCGGATGGAGGAGGTCTGCGGCGTGCCCCGGGAACAGGTGCGGGCAGCTGCCCTGGCCTATGCCTCGGCGCCCAATGCCATGTCCTTCCACGGCCTCGGGGTAACCGAGCATTCCCAGGGGACCTTTACGGTCATGCAGATTGCAGACCTGGCCATGCTAACCGGGAATATCGGCCGGAAAGGAGTTGGGGTAAACCCCCTGCGCGGGCAGAACAATGTTCAGGGCAGTGCCGATATGGGCGTACAGCCCCACCAGGGCGCCGGGTACCTGGATGTGACCCACCCGGAAGTCAACCAGCGTTATAATGCGTTTTACGGGAGGGAAGTCCCTACCCATATCGGGTATAAGATCCCGGAAATGTTCGATGCGGCCCTGGCAGGAAAACTCAAGGCGCTTTGGATTATCGGGGAAGACGTGGTGCAAACCGACCCGAATACCCAGAAGGTCATCCGGGCCCTGGAGGCAACCGATTTGGTCATCGTACAGGAGCTCTTTATGACAGAGACCGCCAAACACGCCGATGTGGTCCTCCCCGGGGCGTCCTTCCTGGAGAAAAGCGGCACCTTCACCAATGGGGAACGCAGGGTGCAGGCCGTGCGGCAGGTGGTGGAGCCCCTGCCCGGCACCAAGCCGGACGGGCAGATCATCGTGGACCTGATGAAACGCATGGGCTATCCCCAGCCGGACTATACCCCCGAGGGGATGCTGGAGGAAATTTCCCAGATTGTCCCGTTTTTTGCCGGGATCCGCTGGGACAGGCTCGGAAACAACGGCCTGCAATGGCCGGTGGCCCCGGATGGTACAGATACGAAAATCCTGCACGAGCAGACCTTTAAGCGCGGGCAGGGGTATTTTGAATTCCACCCCTGGGAGGAAACCCGGGAGATCGTGGATCATGGGAAGGAGTACCCGTATATCCTGACCACCAACCGGGAACTGGAGCACTATAACTGCGGGGCAATGACCCGGCGAACTGCCAATGCGGAAATCCTGGGCAGCGACTATTTGCTGATCCACCCGGAAGATGCGGCAGCCAACCTCATACAGGAGGGAGACCTGGTATGCCTGGAGTCTCCCCGCGGCAGGGTGGATGTAGCTGCCCGCATTACCGATGCGGTGCGGCCGGGGGTTCTAAGTACCACCTTCCACTTCCCCGAAATTATGATCAATAATATTACCGGAGATGTACACGACTCCGAGGCCATGTGCCCGGAGTACAAGGTGGTGGCGGTGCGCATCCGAAAGTCGAAGGGGAAATTCAAGCGGTTGGTTAAAAGTTAGAAGAGTTTTGAAAGGGTTTTGCAGGGGGGATGGTTATGTTGCAGGTGGGGGGAGGGGCCCTCGAAGCGCTGCATTTTGAAAAGCAATAAAGCCCTTCCCGTACACCCCTTCCATCACCCACCCCGCCGTAAAGGGACTTTCACCACCCCGTAAATTCCCTTACTTTTGCCACACCATAACAAAAAACCAATGAAAGCATTTGTCTTCCCGGGCCAGGGGGCCCAGTTCAGCGGCATGGGTAAGGACCTGTACGAAGCGTCCGCCCAGGCCCAGGAACTCTTCGAAGAAGCCAACGATATCCTGGGCTTCTCCATTACCGATATCATGTTCGAAGGTTCTGCCGAGGACCTGAAAGAAACCAAGGTAACCCAGCCGGCTATTTTCCTGCATTCGGTAATCCTGAGCCAGGTCATGGGCAAGGCGTTCGTTCCGGATATGGTAGCCGGGCATTCCCTTGGGGAGTTCTCTGCCCTGGTTGCCAATGGCACCCTGACCTTCCAGGATGGACTTAAACTGGTTTCTCAGCGCGCCCTGGCCATGCAGAAGGCTTGCGAATTGCAGCAGAGCACCATGGCCGCCGTCCTTGGTCTGGAGGATGCAGTGGTGGAGCGCGTCTGCGCCGAAACCCCTGGTATTGTGGTAGCGGCCAATTACAACTGCCCGGGTCAGCTTGTCATCTCCGGGGAGGTCGAAGCGGTAAACACGGCCTGCGAAGCCCTGAAAGCTGCTGGCGCCCGCAGGGCATTGGTTCTGCCGGTTGGGGGAGCCTTCCATTCCCCACTGATGGAGCCGGCAAGGGAAGAATTGGCGGCCGCCATTGAGCAAACCCCCTTTTCCGCACCCCGCTGTCCGGTCTACCAAAACGTGACCACTACGGCAGTAACAGATACCTCCGAAATCCGCCAAAACCTCATTGCACAGCTAACCGCTCCGGTGAAGTGGACGCAGAGCGTACAGCAAATGGTGGCCGATGGCGCCACCGAATTTGTGGAAGTAGGCCCGGGCAAGGTACTGCAGGGATTGGTGCGTAAAATTCACCCGGAAGCCATTACCTCCTCCGGGGAGATTGGGTAGCCCGTTTATCCGAAAAAGCCTGATTTTGACCGCTTAATTTTGGGCGTCCCCCCGTTTTTTTAGTAATATTGATCCTTGCCTTTTTTCGGCTTGAAAAGCCGGAGGGCAGGCCCTGAACAATGGACGCTTTTCTGAGCGAACTATGAATATAAACCCGCCAAATATCCTGCCGCGGCGCCGCATGCCAAGGCTCCGGAGCTTATGGCTCATTGCTTTCGGACTCACCTCTTTTGGTGCTTTTGGGCAGAACCTGACCATTAATGACCCCCAGATCGTTGAGGGCACAGGAGGTTCTACCACCCTAGTCTTTACGGTTTCCTCGGATCAGCTCATTTTCACGGGTGGAGGGTTGTCCTTCGAGATCAACACTGCAGATGGCACTGCCATTGCCGGAAGCGATTATAACGCTATTATCGGAGGTGTTGGAACCATACCATTTCTAGCCTCCAGTACCCAGGTCAATGTGGTGGTCAACCCAGACGGGACAGCAGAACCCATTGAGACATTGAATGTGGTCCTTAGCAACCCCAGCGAGGGGGCCTTTACCAAGGATACCGGTGTAGGAACCATCATAGACGACGACCAGGCCATCAGTGTTTCCAACGCCAGCATAAACGAAGGGGATGCCGGGCAGGTGAACCTGACCTTTACCGTGTCCACCGATAGTGGCGCGGCCCTGGAGGACATATCTTTTACCTTGTCTACTGCGGATGGCACGGCCATTGCTCCAGGAGACTATACGCAGACGACCTTAGGGGGTGTTATTTCCCAGGGCACTACCAACACCTTCATCGACGTTCCGGTAAATGGGGATGCCATTTTGGAAGGGGATGAGACCTTTACAGCCACCCTTAGCAATGTCAGCAATGGTACGCTGGGCGCGAACCCAAGCGCCACGGGAACCATCCTGAATGACGATACCGCTTCGTTTAGCATAGCCGATGCGGCCGCTGCAGAAAGTGCGGGCACTTTAGAATTTACCGTAACCCTCAGCGATGCGGTCCAGGGTGGCACTTCCGTGGACTTTACCTTTGCTGACGGCACGGCAACAGGGGGAGGCACAGATTATACCGGAACCCCGGGCACGTTGAATTTTGCCGGGAATGCCGGGGAAACCCAGACGATAACCGTTTCCCTCAACGATGATGTCATTGTGGAAGGCGCGGAGGACTTTACCGTCACCTTGTCCAACCCTACTGCTGGTGTGACCCTATCCGATGCCTCGGCAACAGGCACGATCAACGACGACGATACCGTCCTGGTTTCTTTCTCCACGGCCGCATCTTCGGACGATGAAAATTCCGGCGGTAACCTGCCCGTGCTTTTTGTAACCGGAACGGTGACTGCTGCCTCCTCGGTAACGGTTACGCTATCCGGAGGCGGAACGGCGACCAACGGGGACGATTTCGATTTCACCACGCCTCAGGTGGTCAATATCCCACCTGGGACCTATGATGGGACTGTGAACACAGCAATAGCGATCCCCACCCTCTCCATTTCAGGAGACAATGACCCGGAATCGGACGAGACCTTCATTCTTGGACTCACGGCGGTTTCCGGCGATGTCTCCCTGGGTGCCATTACCTCCACCACTTACACCATTCTGAACGACGACGACCAGATCCTCCAGATTGCCGGGGTTTCACAGGCCGAAGGTTCCGGAGGGGGGACTACTACGTTTAACTTCCTGGTTTCCATAGAAGGAGGAGGGGATGCCCTGCAGGATATCGACTTCCGGGTGGATACTAATGACGGGACGGCAACCGAGCCATCCGATTACGAAGAACTCAACAACGACCAGTTCACGATACCCGCCGGCCAGAACAGCATTCAGGTGCCGGTGCTGGTAGAAGCCGATGCGGTCCCTGAGGCAGATGAAACCTTTACGGTTACCATCAGCAATGCTTCCCAGGGCGGCACCATTGGGGCCACCGATACCGCTACGGGAACCATTGTGAATGACGACCTGGCGGCTATTTCCGTAGACGATGTTAGCCAGGATGAGGGCGACTCCGGGACCACCACCTTTACCTTTACCGTAAGTATCGCTGGGGGTGCCAGTGCGGTGTCTGATATCACCTTTACGTACACCACCTCCGACGGCACAGCAACAGTAGCCGATGGAGATTACACAGCTGCCTCCGGTTCCGGGACCATCAATAGCGGATCTACCTCCACCACCTTTGAAGTTTCGGTGAACGGGGACACCACCCCGGAATTCGATGAAGATTTTACCGTAACTCTGGGCAACCCCGTAAATGCCACCATTACCGATGGGGTGGGGCAGGGCACGATCCAGAACGACGATGTCAATACCATCAGCATTGCCGACATCGTCCAGTCCGAAGGAAATTCCGGCACCAGCAACTTCGTCTTTACCGTTAGTGTGGACAGCGGGGTGGCCCTGGACGATATCGACTTTGAGGCCAGTACAGCAGACGGGACCGCCACGGTTGCGGGTAACGACTATGTGGCCCTCAGTGGTTTTGCCGCCCAGATCCCGCAGGGCGGGACCTCCACCACCGTGAGCGTAACCGTGAATGGGGATACGGATTTTGAACCCAATGAGACCTTTACTGTAGCCCTGGACAATATCAGTAATGCCACCGCCTCGGACGACACGGCGGAGGGCACCATCCAGAATGACGATTCGTGCAATGCCGGGGCCCAGGCCCCTGAACTGGCTAATGGGGCCCAAACCGTATTTTGTACGGAGGATACCATCCCGTCCCTGGATAGTTTCACCAATACCCCGGCCCCTGCCGGAACTGCCCTGACCTGGAGCCGGAACCCGGACCCTCTGGTTATCAGCGGTCACCTGACTGCCGGGGAAGTAGCGGCCCCCACCGTTGGGACCTATTACGGCTTTTTCTTCGACAGTGTAAACAATTGTGCCAGCCCTACCCTGGAACTCACCCTGGTACGTAATGAAACGCCCACCATCGATTCGGCTATCGGGGATGCCATCTGCGGCCCCGGGCAGGTAACCCTGACGGCTACCGCCAGTTTCCCGACGGTAGTAACCGCACCGGATATTAATTGGTATGATGCCGAGACCGGGGGCAACCTGGTTTTCACAGGTCCCAACTATGTCCTGGACCTGTCCGAAACCACTTCCTTCTGGGTAGAGGCTACCGGAAACGGGTGTACCTCCTCTCCCCGGGTTGAGGTAGTGGCCACGGTGTCTGCGGAGGTCAGCTCCGGAACCCCCCTGAACGGCTCCTCTTGTAGCGATCCCGCTTTTGGGCCAACCACAGTGGACCTCGACAACCGGATTGAAGGGGAAACCGCCGGGTTCTGGACCATTATCACCGATCCTTCCGGAGGGCTTACCTTCGACGCCGAAAATGTCGTGAACTTTACCGGGGTTCCCGATGGGGTCTATGTTTTCCGGTTTACCACCAACACAGCCGAAGCCCCCTGTGTGGATGAATCCACCGACGTGAGCATCAGTGTGAACAACTGCGACGTGGATACAGACAACGACGGGTTGCTGGATGGGGTGGAAGCCGCCCTGGACACGGATCCGAACAACCCGGATACCGATGGGGATGGAATTGACGACGGCACGGAAGTCGTAGATCCGGAAAACCCGGCCGACGAGGACGGGGACGGCATTATCGACGCCCGGGATTCCAACACCGCCGATACAGACCAGGACGGGGTAAACGACCAGCAGGACCCGGCCAACACCGATGCCTGTATCCCCAACCCGGATAACATTAATTGCGACACAGACCTGGGTGTAACCAAAACGGCCAACCGTTCCGAAATATCCCTGGGGCAGAACGTAACCTTTACCATTACCCTGGACAATTTCAGCACGGTAGCCATGACCGATATCCAGGTAGGCGACCTGCTGCAAAATGGCTATTCCTTTGTTTCCGCCACCGCCAGTGTTGGGGCCTATGATGAGGCTGCCGGAATCTGGGCCGTGGCGAGTATCGCGGCCAACAGTACCGAGACCCTCGAGATTGTGGCCACGGCCGTGGAAGGTGATACCTATACCAATACAGCCGAGTTGCTCGCCTCCACCCCGGTGGACGGGAACCCGGATAACGATACCAGCACGGTGGCCCTTGAGGTGGTGCTGCCGGAAAATGCAGACCTCTCGGTGGAGAAGTTTGCCCAGATTACCCCGGGCGGGGATTTCAGCTCCGAGCGAATCACCCCCCTGGTTGGCGACCGGATCCGGTTTGTGGTGCGGGTAACCAACCTGTCCCCGGATGCCGTGGTTTCCGATATCCAGGTGCTGGATGCCATCAGCCCTGAGGCAACTACCGGCTTTGAGTATGTACAGCACACCTACCAGTTGGGGACGTTCCCGGCCGGGGCCTACGACCCGGAAACCGGTATTTGGAACATCGCCAGCCTGGGCCCCGGAGAAGTGGTGGAGCTCAGTATTGTGGCCTTTGTGCGGCGTGCTGGCACCTTTACCAATACCGCTGAACTGGTCGCCCCGGCAGTCGATGCCGATACATCCAACAACCTGGCCAGCGTTGTGGTGGAGGTCGCCGCGCGTAATGAAGGGGATCCGATCTTTAATCAGTTCTCACCCAACGGGGATGGGATCAATGACTTTTTGAAAATTCAGCTGACCCGCCTTAACAGCGTTAGCGGGCTTACCGAACCGGCCATCGAGGCGTATTCCATCCAGATTTTCAACCGTTACGGGCAATCCGTCTTCGAAGGCAACAACCTGACGAATGAGGTGATATGGGATGGAGAGTTCAACGGCACCCCGGCACCGGAGGGAACATATTTCTACGTACTGCTCTACGCTGAAATTACGGATGCCGGCCCGGTGGAAGTAACCAAAAAAGGCTGGATCCAACTGATTCGATGATATGCGAAACCGCAAGGCATACATAACCCGGATTCTACTGCCCTTTTGCGGGCTTGTGGCCCTGTTGGCCGCCAACCCCCTCCACGGGCAACGCGACCCCCAGTACACCCAGTACATGTACAATATCGGAAGCTTTAACCCCGCCTATGTGGGTACGGTGGAATACACGGATATTTCCCTGCTGTACCGGTCGCAGTGGATCGACATCCCGGGGGCGCCCCGCACCATCCGCTTCGGACTCAACGCGCCCATTGGGGAGCGACATGGCCTGGGTTTTAACGCGGTCAACGACCAGCTGGGGCCTACTACCCAGACCTATGTGGATGTCTCTTATTCCTTCCAGATCAAATTTACCTATGATGTGTTCCTGTCCTTCGGCCTGGATGCCGGGGGAACGTTCCTGAATACGGACTTTTCCAAAGGAACCTTTGAAAACCCCGGGGAGCCCATTCTGGGTCAGGAAACCATACAGGAATTCTACCCCACCATCGGGGCCGGTGTATTCCTGTACCAGCGGCACTGGTACCTGGGCGTTTCGGTGCCCAACTTCCTCACCGATGCCCTCTACAGCAACGAAGTGGCCCAGATCGTGGAAGACCAGATGCAGTTCAATGCCATTGGGGGCTATGTCTTTGACCTTTCGGACCGCATGAAGTTCAAACCGGCATTTATGGTTAACTTCATAAGCGGGGCCCCGGTAACGGCAAATGTTTCCGGGAATTTCCTGTGGAACGATGTGTTTACCCTGGGTGCAGCCTACCGTTTCGACAATGCGGTTAGCGGCCTTGCAGGCTTTCAGCTTACCCCCGGGTTGTTTGTAGGCTATTCCTACGATTATAACACCAATGGCCTTGGGGGGTATAACAGCGGCTCCCACGAGGCGATTATCAAATTCTACCTGGGCCGCAAGAGTGCGCGGATTCCGGGCGAGGATAAAGGAAAAGGCAACCAGAAAGGAAAACAGATCGACAGCCCAAGA
Source organism: Robiginitalea sediminis (assembly GCF_002198115.1). Lineage (GTDB taxonomy): Bacteria > Bacteroidota > Bacteroidia > Flavobacteriales > Flavobacteriaceae > Robiginitalea > Robiginitalea sediminis. The sequence continues at coordinate 1,219,651 of NZ_NGNR01000001.1, forward strand.
TTTTTCTAAGATGACTGCGTTACTGAAAAGACATACCGTACTCCTGCTGCTTGTTGTAGCCTTCAATGGATGGGCGCAGAAAGCCTCGGAGGCAGACCGGCTCTTTTTCGAATACGACTATGCCGGCGCAGTTACGGCATACGAAGCCCTCAGGCGGTCCGGGGAACTGACCCCCCAACAGCGGCTGAACCTGGCCGAATCCTATTTTCGGCGCAAGGCCTACGACAAATCCTCAGAGGCCTACCTGGAAAGCTTCCGGCAGGACAGCCTGATGGACAACCATCATTTCAATACCATGCTGCAGGCCCTGGCCAAGACCTCCGGTCAGGATCGGGTACAAGCCTTCCTCAGTACCCGGGCCACCTCCCTTTCCGGGGAACTCCTGGAAAATGCGGCATTCAATTACGAACTTCTGGAAAAAGGCGGGGATGCATCTCTGGACTATCGGATTTTCCCCCTGAGCGTCAACAGTGGGCAGATGGACCTTTCCCCTGCGTTTTACGGGGAAGACCGGTTGCTGTTCAGTTCGGCCCGCCCACATAAGAATAAAGAGACCTATAAGCCCACCGGGCAGGCCTTTATGGATATTTATGTAGCAGTGGTGGATCCCGATGGGCAAACCCGTGGCGCCCAACCCATCGGATGGCTCGAAAATACCAAGTACCACGAATCCACACCGTTTTTCAGCCCGCTGCTCAACGGGATTTTCTACGTGCGCTCCAATGAGGAAAACGGGGAGCTCACCTACGATGAAAACGGGAAGAATGCCCTTGCAGTAGCCCTCGGAACCCGCGATGGGGACGACAGGCTCCTGCTCCGCGACCCCGGGACCTCCTTTTACTACCCCTTCTTCGACGATGCCACCGAGCGGCTTTATTTCGCGGCGGACTTCGACCAGGGCTATGGGGGAACCGACCTGTATTATGTGGCCACTAACGAGGGCCGCATTATGTCCTCCCCTGTTAACCTGGGCCCGCGTATCAACACCCCTGGAAATGAGATTGCACCCTTTTTAATGGATGGCAGCCTGTTTTTTGCGTCCGATGTCTTTTACGGCCTTGGGGGCATGGATGTGTATAAGGCTGAGGAGCAGGAGGACGGGGTGTACAGCATCCCGGTAAACCTGGGCCCTGAACTCAATACGCCCCACGACGAGTTCGGCTTTATCATCCGCCCGGGAGGTGCTGGCTACCAGGGCTACTTCACCTCCAACCGCCCGGGGGGCACTGGCAGTGACGACCTTTACGGGTTTGCGGTAAACAGCAAGCCAGGTCTTAAAACCCTGGTGGTCCGCGGAACCGTGGTAGACGGATCTTCGGCCGAAGGCATTGATAAAGCACGCATACGGATGGTAGACGCATCAGGTGCTACTATAAAGGAGGCGTACACGCTGGCCGACGGATCGTTCTTTATGGAAATCCCCTGGCGCGACAACGTCCGGGTGTTGGTAGACAAAGAGCGGCATACATCGGCAGTATTAGGACCCTTCGGGACAGCCAATACCGAGGACACCACAAAGGCAGTGGAAGTAACCCTGACCCCTGTGAGCTCTTTCGTACGTGACCGGGAAGGGCATCATGAACTGAAAGCGGAGCGTTTCTTCTTCGACAAAGGGAGCGCCCAGCTCACGGCCGAAATCGCTTCTTTGCTCAATCCTGCGGCCGAGGCCCTCAAGCAGTTCCCTTCTATGCAAATCCGCATAGAGGCCCATACCGACAGCCGCGGCAGTACCCAGGCCAACCTGGCGCTATCCCAGCGCAGGGCACTGGCCATTCGGGATTACCTCTTATCACAGGGGGTGGCGGCAGACCAGATCACTTCGGCAGAAGGCCTGGGGGAAAGCCAGATCATTAACAACTGCACAGACGGGGTCTACTGCCTGGAGGTACTACACCGGCAAAATGAGCGCTACCCACTCATTGTAGAGAACTTCGAGAATCTGTAATTTTTAGTGGCTCAGGCGGCACTCGGCGCAGTCTTTCACTTCGCCGTAGTAGGTGTCCCTGTATTTATGAAGGGTCTTAAGCGGGATACCCAGCAGGGATTTACGGATGTAGGTCACACGGGTTTGCAGGGTTCCCATGTCTTTGTGGAATCGGGTTTCATTCTTGGTGCTGCGCGTAATGCGGATCAACTTCATGCTAGTGGTTTGAACTGCAAAACTCCCAAAATGAGGCGCTCATGTCAAGAAATGGATGTTAAACCTTTGTTATTCCGCAGGAATTGGGCCGGAATTAAAAAGAACTACCCCACCATCAGCCACAGGTAATACAGGGCAAAGAAAGAAAGGAAGAGAATCCCGGCATAGGTTAGCCAGCGCAGGGCCCTGCCAGGCCTGGAAGCCTCCGGGAGGTCCTCGCTTTGCACGTTTTTCAGGTTCATATAGCCCACCAAAGGGGCCAGGACAAAGGAAATAAAGGTGGCCAGGGCCACCAACTGCCCCATATTGGCACTCAGGGCCGTCAAAACCAGGTAATTGACCCCGGTGAGTCCCAAAATGGCTGCGGCGTAATGCCACTTCTCAGTGTAGCGCTTGCGCTTGGGCTGAAGGTATTCCAGCACATCGATGCTTACGCGGGCGATGGCATCGTGCGCGGTCATACACGTACTGAACATGGTGGCAAAGGCCGATACGGCAATAAAAATATAGGCCCATTCCCCTATATGGGTGGTAAAGAGCTGCACCACCTGGTCTGCAAAGATTACCGCGCTGCCGCTGAGTTCCGTCCCGGTGCCGTAGAGGGTCCTCAGCCCTATGATGAGGAAAAACACTGCGAGCAGGGCCGTGGTGATATACCCGGTATTGAATTCCTGGAGGGCTTCCTTAAGGCTGGGTTTCCCGCCCAGACGCTTGTATTTTTCAAGGCTCCAGAGGCTGATCCAGCTGCTGGCTTCCACTGCTGTTGGCATCCACCCGATAAGGCTGATGAGAAACAGGACCCCGACGTTGTCCAGGATGGGCGGGCGCACAAACCCGGGAGTGGCCTCCACGGCGGGTTTGTACAGGACAAGGACTGTGGTAACCAGCAGGGCTGCAAACAAAATGGTAACCACGAACTTCAGGGTGGTTTCCAGCAAACTATAGCGCCCTATGATGAGGGCGGCGCTGATAAAGGCAAACAACCCCAGGGCAATCAAGCTTACCGGGACGCTGCTGATGTTGAACAGGTTGGCCAGCAGCCCGGCCGTAACGACATACAGGGCGGCCAGGATGGTAAAGGTGGTAACCAGGGTGATGCCGGCATACACCCACATATACGCCTTGCCCCGCCTGGCATACCCTTCAATCAGGCTTTTTCCGGTAACGTTGGTGTAGCGGATGCCGAATTCGAAGAAGGGGTATTTAAGCAGGTTGGCCAGCAGGATGGGGATAATCATCAGCCACCCGTAGGTAGCCCCGGCCTGGGTGGAGAGGACCAGGTGGGAAGTCCCGATGGCCATGCTGGCAAAGAGCAGCCCGGGTCCCAGGTTTCGCAAGAGGGTTTTCAGTCGGTCCATAGTAGGTTGGCAACCCGTCTAAAATACGAATTCGGGCCGATTATTCGATGCGGATACGGTTTCCGTAAAACCGGGGTTCGGTGTTCAGGGCCAGGTCCAGGAAAACCTTTACCCGCGCCAGGTACTCGCGGGAGCGCACCTTAAGCCCCTGGGTGCCTTCCACTGCCTGCGCACTGAAACCGATGGCTTTCAGGCCTTTTTTGTGAGCCAGGTAGACGGCCCGTTTGACGTGGAATTCCTGGGAGATCACCGTGACGGAATCCAGGCCAAAGATGATCCGGGCGCGGATCATGGAATCCAGGGTGCGAAAGCCGGCGTAATCCATAAAGATGCGGTTCTCCGGGATCCCCCCGGCCACCAGGTCTTTCTTCATTGTGTCCGGCTCGTTGTAGTAGATGCTGCCATTGTCCCCGCTAACCAGGACATAGCCAATCTTGCCCGCCTTGTAAAGCGCCAGGGCAGCATCAATACGGTATCGGTAATAAGGGTTGATGCCGCCTTCGGGCCGGTGGCGGGCGGTGCCCAGTACCAGCCCCACCTTGTTGTAAGGGATGGCCTGCGCGTCGGAGTAGATATAGTCTTTAGCCCCCCATTCCACCAACAGGTGCGATCCGAGGATTGCCAGGAGGGGAAGCAGGGCCAGCAGGCCCAGGCGTTTTGCCCATTTTGAGATCATAGCGGCGGTTGCTATGGATTAAAAATACGCATTTCGGGCGGTTTGCACAGAATGCAATTCCCCGGAAGCACCAGCCCCCGGGGAATAACAATCCAACATGCAGTTTGGCTTACCAACTGTACTTGGCACCAAACATCAGCATGGAAGTGGTCATATCATAAGACACTTCACTGCCTGGGAGCGCACCCAGGGGCGGAAAATTCTGTGCTTGTGTGGGATCAAGAATGGGACCGGAGGTAGCATCGCCTGATGATCCGTAATGGAAAACCCCGTCAATGGTGAAGCGGTCGCTCAACTCATAGCCCAATCCAAACTGGAAGGCATTCTTGATAATAGCTGTCGCCGGCACGCTGAAGAAGGCCAACTGCTCCTGAATGGGGTTGGAGCTATAGGTATATCCTACCCTGAGTGGGAGCCGGTTGATGCCCTTGTACTGAATCCCGGCGGAGATAATGTTGATATTTTCCCAGCCAAACCCGGCTACTGAGCCAGTTTGGGTCCATCCGGAAGCTTCGAAGCCGTCTGTGTTTTCGTAATCGACCAGGCGGTAGTCCAGGGCCAGGTCTACATTACCCAGGGAATACCCGAGGCCAAAAGACCATATAGCCGGGTAATCCAGGTTGAATTCGTTGGTGCCTGTGGTGCCATCCAGGTAAACATTTTCGAACTCAAAGTCCCCGAAGGTCTGGGTAGTCTTGTAGGAAGCTCCTGCTTTGAATCCTTTGCCGGAATCAAAAAAGACCCCTACCTGTGCGCCAAAACCAAATGCGGAAGAGGCTCCGTCCGTGCTGGGATAGCCTGCTGTCTGACTGGGATTGGCAGTTGGGTTTGGTGTAAGGTCCAGGGAGCCGATATTGAAGGTGGGCTGTACCCCGACAGAAAATTTATCGGAGAGCTCATAGGCATAGGCAACTCCTACCTGGAATAAACTGTAATTGGACTCCACCCGGCCAAAACCCCTCTGGTTTTGAGGGAAGTTGATCGGGTTGGTGCTGCTTTCCGGGAAGGTTACCCCAAAGCCGCTGATTCCAAAGGCGGAGAACCCGAAGTGGTGCCTGGTTTCCGAGCCTACCTTATAGGCTAAAGCCGGCAGAGGGGAGACACCCCGGTCGTCCTCAGTGGTGCCGCTGAAAGTAGCACCGGATCCCGGATCAGTAACCGAAGAACTCAATTCCGGGGAGGAGAAGAACAACCCGATGTCAAAACGCAATTCGTCCTGGTCAAATGCAGTTATGGAGGCTGGGTTCCATTGCATGGCTCCGGAAATATCCAAGGGTTGACCTGTGGCGGCGCCCCCCATGGACATGTTTACCGAACCTACACCCTGCATGATATGCCCGGCCTGCGAAAAGGCCCAGGGAATGCAGCAAAAAACCAATAAATAGGTGCTGAGAATTCTCATCGTATAAAGATTTAATAGTTTCCTTTTAATGAACCCGGAAAGGGTTCGTCAGGAAACGGCTGAGGTTGGATTGCGCATGCAAGGTAGGTTCGAAAACCAGGGAAATTCATGATAAATATCATGCCCGGAAGAGGGCTAAGGGCCCGCTATAGCAGGGATAAGCACGTGTGGGTGTTTTGATGGCTTTTCGGAATAACAGTCTGCTGCTGGCTTCTTTCAGGGGATGGGGATAGGTTGTAGGTGGGGGGGCGGGGTCCCCGTAAAATTGCATTCTATTAGCCCGTCGGCGTTGGTATACAGAACAAAAAAACCGGGGCTGACATGCCCCGGTTCAAAATCCATTCAGGTGGTCTTACCTGGATGCAATCGGATCGGCATTTCCGTCCGGGTCTCCATTGACATTTCCGCTGGTTGAAACATTCCCCCAAAGCAGGATCCCGCAGACATGTGGCGAGGCCATGGAAGTGCCGCTAATGGTATTGTAGCCGCCGTCCTTCCAGGTAGATTTGATGGCTACGCCAGGAGCGCAGTAATCTACGGGCGGGTTTCCATAATTGGAGAAGGAGGCAAAGTTGTCATTGCTGTCCATGGCAGAAACCGTATAAATATTGTTGCCATTGGCCCTTGCGGGGGAGTGGTTGTTGGCATCATCACTTTCGTTGCCGGCCGCCAGGGCAAATTTAACCCCTCCCTGTGCTGCTGCTTCCACAGCGGCGTCCAGGGCGGTGGAAATAGGCCCGCCAAGGCTCATATTGGCCACATCACCATTTCCGGCATTGGCTCCTACAAAGTCCACGCCGGCAATCACTCCGGAATAGGAACCGCTCCCGCGGGCGCCCAGTACTTTTACGGGTACTACGGTGGCTCCGGCGGCAACCCCTACCACGCCAACGGAGTTGTCGATAGCTGCAATGGTCCCAGCCACGTGCGTGCCGTGACCGTTGCCATCGTCCAGACTCCTGCCGTCCTTACCGCTGGTAAAGGCATTAAAGCCCGCCGCGGCATCTACATTCAGGTCTTCGTGGTCCAGGTCGATCCCGGTATCCAGGATATAGGCTTTCCCGCTTCCGGTATACGTCTGGCCTCCACCTACGCGAGTAATGCCATAAGGGGTATCCTGGCCAGTGGAACCACCTCCGCCGCCTCCGCCATTTCCGGGACCTTTTCCGGGGGGAGGTGCCAGGATAATCAGGTAATCCTGTTCTATGGTCTTAACACGCGGGTCGGCACTTAAAAGGGTCAGTTGCTGTTCGGAAAGTTTGGCGCTGAACCCTTCCACGGAAAAGGCATATACGGATTTAATGGCTTCCGAATTCAGACCCGCCTTGGCAAACTGGGAGAGGAGTTGCAGTTTGCTGTTTTGGGTGGCGCTTTTATAGGCAGAGGGGCCTTTTGCGGATTTGGGGGAATCCAGGGTCCCGGGCTGCAGGGTAACTACATACTGCCCCGGAATGGCCTGGAAGTTTTGTTCCACCAGCAGGGCGTTCTGGTTTTCGAGGGTTTCGAAGATAGCTTCGTTCCCTCCCCGCTCGCAGGACGCTAAAAAGGCGAAGGCGGCCAACAGACTGCAACCCACGCCGGTTTTAAAGGATCTTTTCATGAATAAAAGGTTGTAATTAATGATTAGAATTTAACAATCGGAGCTTAAGATAGTTAAATTTTTAACATTCTTAACGATATGTTAATAAATAGGAAATAACTTACAAATAGCCCTTGGCAAGGGTTATTTGATGTGGGTTCAAGGCTATTAGTAATGAAATCGGTTGTTATCGGGATTTTATGGGAAAATTCCCGTACTGCTGGCCGATGGCAGGGAGATCTGGTATCTTGTTGATGGGGGGCGCCCCTAAAGCAATCGAACCTCCCTTGCTGCCTGTCGGTGTCCCTTCTTCAAACCCAGAACCCTTAAATCGAAAAACTCAGCCCGAAGTACACATTGGACGAACTGTCCGACACCCCGGCAGGGGTTTCACTCATCAGGAAGTAGTTGTACGAACCAGAGATACTTATGACTTCGCTTATCGGCACCTCAATTTTGAATTGCTGCAGGATCCTGTGATTACTGATGGCCCGGTATAGCGGCTGGAAATAAATCGTGTTGGTAAGGCTCACTTTTTCGTCTTTGGTAGTCAGGGAAAGGGAGAAGTAGGCGTTGTGGCGCCAGTTGTAGTTTTTCTGGTCAAAACCGGAACTCTCCTCAATCTCGTACATCACCGACTGCCCCAGGTAGGCGCTCAGGTGGTCCTTGTCCACCACTTTGAGGCGGATCCCGGCCCCGGCCAGAAAGCGGGAGTCGATGACCAATAGTTTGTTGTTCTGGTGCTGCAGGAAGGCCTCCGTCCGGAAGAGCTGGCTGATCTTGCGGTTGTACCGCCCGTGCAGCAGCCAGGAATTCTGGTAATCCTGGTCCTGGGTGCTGACCAGGCTGTAATTGCCCAGCACAAAGAATATTTCCCTGAGGTCCCGGGACTTCCATTGCCAGGTGGTATTTGCGCTCACCGAGTACACATAGTCGTCGTTTTGCTTGGAATAGTTAAACCAGGCGTCGGCTACCATAGCAAAGCGTACGGAATCCGTCTGCATTCGGCGGGTTTCGATGTTGACCAGTTGGGCGCTGGCCCATTCAGATACGAATAAAGTAAGGAGCAACAGACCCAGTCTACTGCATCGCGAATACGATTGGATTCGAAAAGGGTTTTTGGAAAGGAAGGTGCTCATAGACGGAAGCTTCTATTCATTCGATACGGGTTCTATCAATTCCAGGATGCGTTCTGAGGCCTCGAGCAGCTCGCCGTAGAAGCGTTCCAGTTGAGTGGCCTGGTAATTACGGGAAACAAGCAGGGTTTCAAGGATCGCATCGGCAAGGAAAGTTTCTGGGTCAATGGCGCGCAATGGTCTGGGGTCGTCCGCATATTTAGTGCTTAAGAATTCAAACTCATTATCCTTTTGAAAGGTTTCCGGGTAGTGATTAGTGATGTAAGGTTCGAACTTGGATTGGATATGCGTGTTTGAAATATGTTCCCGTTCATTGGTCCGCGCAATCAGGGCGTAATAGTTTAATATCGCCGTTTGCAAGTCCTGTTGGAGGAAGGGGATTTCATTCGATTGGGTAAGGGTCTGAAAAGCATTGGTGTTCGGACGGAATTCGTGTTCGAGAATCAGCAGGAGCAAATACGTTTTTAAGGCAGGGTCTACCGGAATAAGTGTTTTCATCTGCAGGAATGCGGAGTCCGATGCCATCCGGTTCTGGGTCATCGTAGACCTGAGGGCCTGTAGCTGCACCTGATCCTCTTTTATGTTCTGGCTCAGCACCGTCAGGTGGGTTTCAATGGAATGGGCTAACTGCCTTTCTTCACTCCAGGCATTGATCTGAAGGGCAATAAGGATACCGATCACTACCAGTACAATCTCCCCGGTAGCATAAAGCAAATAGTTCCGCAGCCGGTTCTCGGCGAGCAGCCGGCGCCGGATAAGTCGAAAAAAGCGCAACATGGGCCCTGTAAGTCGGTTGCCTGGGGGGCAACCTTCCCCAAACTTACTCCTTGGAAGTCAGTGAGAGGTTGATCACGATGGCCATCAGCAGCCAGATCATCCAGGTTTCCCCATGGCTCATTTCATAGGTGGAACCCGCCGCCCGGGCGATAAATAAAATAACGTAAACGACAATCGGAGAAGCCACCAGGCTGATGCCCAGTTTAGTAAGCGTCTTTTTGATATCCATGATTCGGTTGGTTTGAAGTTAAAGTAGTTAATTTTTTTGAATGTGGTGATCAAAATATCCTCACCCAGGTTATGTAGGATTTTATAATTCCGATTGATCCGAATTATTCACAATTCAAGGAATATATGTCTTCAGAATCTTTGAGCCAACCTACAGGAATATCATCTAATTGTGATTGCGATACTTTTATACAAGTCAAAGGGTTATTCGTAACATTTAATTGTGTTAGGCCAACAAATTCACTAACATCAAACGCTGTGAAATTGCAATTGGATATGTCAATTTGAGCCAAGTTGGTTACGTCATTTAATGAGGCAGGATCTGACAAGTCAAGAAATATGGTGCTTAGGTTCGGATTATTACTGGCGTTAATTATTTCCAGGTTGTTCCCTACTCCTGCATCAAAACTTATAGATTGTAAGAGATTATTATTTGATATGAAACAACTTTTGATGCCCTGTAATCCGGGAAGGGTAACCGTCGTGGGATTGTTGGAGAAGGTTAATTGGGTTGGATAGCCATCATCAAGTGTCAGATTCCTGAATACATTATTATCGCTGATTTCCAATTCCTGACTACGACTTTCTACCATATAAACGTCCGACAGACTTTGATTGTTTGAAATTGTGATTCGATTCATCTGGCTAAAAGAGAAATAAACAATTTCTAGATTTTCATTATTTGTTATGGACACATTTTGACTTGGTAAGCTGAAGTTTTCAGAGATATCGATTCTTTGAAGTTGGTTGAGACCATTGATATCCAGCCCATTACTGAATATTATCGAACCATTGAAATTTAAATTCACTAAAGCTTTACAGGCTTCTAATCCTGTGAAATCAACTTCCACCGGGTAGGGTCCGGGAAAATCTCCAGCGTTGATGCCGAGGCTTACTATCCCACTTAAATTAGCCGTCAAAACATAGTCGTCCAGAAAATCATCATAACCTTTGTCGATAAGGAATTGCTCGAAGCCGTCGTCTGGCACAAAAGTTACTTCACATCCGCTGTTGTTAACTTGTGATCCTTCGGGTGTATCCGGACAATTATCCAAGTTATCTGTCACACCATCCTGGTCGGTATCTTTCTGACTTTCGGAACACCCCAATTCGTCTACCATTTCTCCGACCGGGGTATCCGGGCACTGATCCTGGGTGTTTGAAACGCCATCTCCATCGTCATCCTTCTGACTTTCAGCACATCCTTGACTGTCCACAGGTTCTCCTGTGGGTGTTGCGGGACATTGGTCTTCAGCATCATTCACCCCGTCGTTATCTGAGTCTTTCTGGCTGTCCGAACAACCATTTTCATCTACTGTTTCCCCCACAGCAGTCCCAGCGCAATTGTCTCTATCATCGGTTACTCCATCTGCATCTGAGTCTTTCTGGCTATCCGAACAACCGTTTGCGTCTACGGACTCTCCTGATGGGGTGTTCGCGCATTGATCCCGGTCATCATTCACACCGTCATTGTCGGTATCCTTCTGGGATTCGGAACAGCCCTGGGCGTCTACGGCTTCTCCATTGGGGGTATTGGCACATTGGTCGTTTTCATCTGCCACCCCGTCTCCATCGCCATCCTTCTGGCTGTCAGAACAACCATTTTCATCTACTGTTTCTCCTGCAGGTGTTCCCGGGCACTGGTCCAGATCATTGGTGACACCATCCTGGTCACCATCCGTTTCCGCTTGGGAGCAACCAAATTGATCTACTTCTTCACCCTGAGGGGTTTGTGGGCATTGATCAAGATCATCGGTTACTCCATCACCATCAGAATCCAGTTGGCTCGAGGAACATCCGACGTCGTTAACGGCTTCTCCTTCAGGTGTGCCCGGGCATTGGTCAATGGAGTTGGGAACACCATCTTCATCAGCGTCCTTCTGACTCTCAGCACATCCGTTGGCGTCTACAGACTCACCTTCCGGCGAGTCAGGACAAAGGTCTAAATTGTCGAAGACCCCATCCTCATCACTGTCCTTTTGACTTTCAGCGCATCCGCTAGCATCAACGGATTCATCGGAAGGGGTATCCGGACAAAGATCTTTATCATCTTTTATACCATCATTGTCAGAATCCTTTTGTTTTAAGGAACAGCCGTTTTCATCGGCTATCTCACCAGGTTGGGTGTTTGGGCACAGGTCTTTATCATTAGGCACTCCATCACCATCAATGTCTTGTTTTATAAAGACAGCGGTAATTTCTATGTCTTTGTTTATTGTGAATTCCAGGGGGTTGGTTTGGCTGTTAATGTCGCCAATCCACCTTTCAAAATCATAACCTTTTGCTGCAATGGCGGATAGGGACATTGCTTTTCCGGACTCAAAGCTTCCGGAAGAGGGGTTAACAGAACCCGATCCTTCGGGGGTAACTTTAACAGAAAGCAGAAATTTCTCTGGAGATTCTTTGGAACACCCCAGGTAAAGTGTGGTTAGGGCCAGAATAGCTGCAATCGGAAGATATATTCGCTTGTTCATATAGGTCGTTTGGACGAAGGTTAGAATCCATGAGCGACCTGTCCTGAACCTGATTTACGGTAGAACCAGTGACCTAAAAGAATTGGGGATACGCAAGATAAGGCATGTTCTTTGACATCCTATGAGGTAAACCGTAATCTGCCGGTTTTTCTGTGTGATTGGTTTTTCTGGTATTAACCGCTTTACTGATAAAGCAATGCTCAATTCCATGAGATTCATGGTTTAAATGGACAACTGACTTTATTCCTTGGTGTTCGGAGGTGAGCAGAATAGCAACTGGGTAAATCATATTCAATACTAAGATCTATATGGTGCCATAAATTTTGGTTGATGCCACTTCTGGAACTTTATTTGCAATCCCGCTTTTTTCAGTCTACTTTTTGGGGATATTCACTAAATAAGATCTGCTCATGTCATCCACTCTCTCTTATCGCGCCCATTATTATCGGCCCCTGGCCTTCCTGTTCAGCTTGTTTCTGCTGCTTTCCTGTGGGGAAGAGGTGGAGACACCCCCGGACCAGAAGGAAGCGCTTAACGCCTGGTTCGATGCCAAATTCGAAGAGGAACTGCAGATGAGCCCCCTGCAACTAACCGTTATGGGTCGCAAGGAGCTGTACGACCAAATCGATGACTTCAGTATGGAAGCCCAGCAGGAGCACCTCGCCTGGAAGGAAGCCACGGTGGAGGAGTTGCGGGCCAAATTCAACTATGAAGCCCTGGACGATACGGACAAAACCTCTTACGACCTCTGGGTCTACCAGTACGAAATGGAGAAAGAGGGCCAGCCGTTCTGGGGGATGGACTATGTCTTTGACCAGATGCGGGGCATGCATGCCATGCTCCCCAACTTCCTGATCAATTTCCACCGGGTAGACAGTTTGCCGGATATGGAAGCCTACATTGCCCGCGCAGGGGAAGTGGGCCGCGCCATGGAACAGCTCACCCAGCGGGCCAAGGCCCAGGCGGCGGAAGGAATTCTTCCTCCCAGGTTCGCCTTCGAGACGGTATTAAAGCAGACCCAGGCCCTGCTGGAGGGGAAGCCGTTTTCCGATTCGGAGCAAAGCGCCCCGCTCATGGCGGATATGGAACGGAAGATTGCTGCCCTCCTGGAGGCCGGGGCAATCGACCAGCAGAGGGCCGATTCCCTCACCCAGGCCTCGGCTGATGCCCTCACCGCATCCTTTGAGCCGGCCTACCGGGGGCTGGTGGCCTGGCTGGAAGCCGAACTGCCGAATGCCCCGGAAACCCCCACCGGGGTGAGCCGCCACCCCAATGGGGAAGCGTTTTACAACTACCGCCTTAAGTCGTCTACCACCACGGCCCTGACCGCGGAGGAGGTGCACCAGATTGGCCTGGATGAGGTGGCGCGGATCCAGGGGGAAATGTTGGCGATAAAAGATAAGGTCGGGTTTGAAGGCGACCTGAAAGCCTTCTTTGAATTTGTCAACACCGATGCCCAGTTTTTCTTTCCGAATACGGATGAAGGCCGGCAGGCGTACCTGGACGAGTCCACCGCCTATCTGGATGCGATGTATGAGAAACTGCCCGACTACTTCGGGATCCTCCCCAAGGCGGGCCTGGATGTAAAGCGGGTGGAAGCCTTCCGCGAGCAGGACGGCGCCCCTCAGCACTATTACCCGGGTACCCCGGACGGGTCCCGCAACGGCACCTATTACGCCCACCTGTCGGATATGACTGCCATGCCGAAATCCACCATGGAGGGGGTGGCTTACCACGAGGGCGTCCCGGGCCACCACATGCAGATCTCCATCGCCCAGGAACTGGAGTCCGTTCCCACCTTCCGAACCCAGGCCGGTTTTACGGCCTACAGCGAAGGCTGGGGCCTGTATTCGGAAACCCTGGCCGGAGAAATGGGGGGGTATGAAAACCCGTATTACGATTTTGGGCGGTTGGTCAATGAAATCTGGCGGGCCATCCGCCTGGTGGTGGATACCGGCCTGCATGCCAAAGGTTGGACCGAGGCCGACGGCATCCGGTACTTTGAGGAGAATTCCTCCATTGCCCCCGGGGCCATCAAGGCAGAAGTCCAGCGCTATATGGTGATGCCCGGGCAGGCTACTTCCTATAAGATCGGAATGCTGAAGATCCAGGAACTGCGCCGGAAAGCCGAACTGGAACTGGGCGAGCAGTTCGATATCCGCAAATTCCACGATGCCATCCTGGGAGGGGGCGCCATGCCGCTCGAGCTCCTGGAGCGGCGCGTAAATGAATGGATCCAAGAAACCAAGGCCGCTACGCCCCCCATTAAGGAGGGGTAGGGGTGCCTAATCCTTGGAGTAATACTTTTTGCGCAACCAAAACGCTACCCGTACCAAAAGGATCAGTGCGGGAACTTCTACCAGGGGGCCGATAACCCCTGCAAAAGCCTGCCCTGAATTCAACCCGAACACGGCAATGGCCACCGCAATGGCCAGCTCAAAATTGTTGCCTGCAGCGGTAAAGGCAATGGCGGCATTTTTATCGTAGGAGGCCCCGGCTGCCCGGGTGAAAAAGAAGCCGATCAGGAACATCAGGGCAAAGTAGATCAACAGGGGAATCGCGATAAGCACCACGTCCATGGGTATTTCGACAATGAGTTCCCCTTTTAGTGAAAACATGACCACGATTGTGAATAAAAGGGCAATGAGGGTCAGGGGCGAAATGGTGGGGATAAACCGGGTACTATACCATTGCTCTCCTTTCAGTCGGACCAGCACAAGCCTGCTCAAAAAGCCCAGGGCGAAAGGAATCCCCAGATAAATGGCCACGCTTTCCGCTATAGTGCTAATAGAGATATCCACTATGGCGCCTTCGAATCCGAAATAGGGGGGGAGGACGGTTATGAAAATCCAGGCGTAAAAGCTGTACCCGAACACCTGGAAGATACTGTTCAGGGCTACGAGGCCGGCGCCGTACTCGCTGCTTCCTTCGGCCAGGTCATTCCAAACCAAAACCATCGCAATACAGCGGGCCAGGCCAATCAGGATAAGCCCCACCATATATTCGGGATACTCCCGTAAGAAGGTAATGGCCAGAACAAACATCAGGACAGGCCCAATCACCCAATTCAGGATGAGGGAGATCGAAAGGATTTTGACGTTGCTGAAGACTTTGGGCAGCAGGTTGTAATTCACCTTTGCCAGGGGGGGATACATCATCACAATAAGCCCGATGGCGATGGGGATATTGGTCGTGCCGGAGCTCAAGGCGTTAATGGAGTCGGCGATGGAAGGAATCAGGTAGCCCACACCCACACCAATTGCCATGGCGAGGAAAATCCAAAGGGTTAGAAACCGGTCCAGAAAGCCTAGTTTTTTAGCAGCCATAATCAGGGGTTAATCTGTGAAAAAACATACCATAACTCGGTAGCGATCTGAATGCTCCGCTCCAAGTATTTCCGGGATTGTTCCGGGGTATGGTCAAATGTCTTGGGGTCTTCGAAGGTAATGGGAAACCGCTTTTCGGCCCCGGGTACAAACGGACAAGCCTCATTGGCAGAATCGCAGGTCATTATGGCGGCAAATTCAGAAGCCGGATTAAAGGGGTGATCCATCTTTTTGGAAAATCCGATTATGGGAGGTTCATTTTCGGCGTATTTAATGGCATAGACCGGATTGGCTCCTTCGGAAAGTTTCAAGACGTTAAATCCCTGGGAATGCAGGGTGTCAGCCACCTTAGGGAACAGGGCGGTTTCCTCGGTGCCCCCTGAATAGCTGATGACCTTCGCAAGGCCGAAATATTGGGCCAGGGTTTGCGCCCAAACCTGCGATAAATGACTTCTGCGGGAGTTGTGTGTGCAGATAAAGTTCAGGCGGATAGCCTGCCTGGCGGTTACTTTTGATTGGATGTAAGCCGCGAGGGCGTTCAGGATTTCCCTGCGGTCTGTGGGTATAGACTCAGGGCGAAGGGATTTTAAGAAGTCCCCTATTTCCGGGAACAGAACGGATTTGGTTGGTGTCATAGCAAATTGATTAAAGCAGGCAGACTCCATTAACAACATTCCTGGCCCAGGTTCAGGTCCTGATCCAGAAATGCTTTAAACGCATCCACCCTGTTTTTCCATTGGATCTTATCAATACAATAGCAAACCCTTGTACCATCTACTTCCCCTTTTATCAACCCCATTTTCCGGAGCTCCTTCAGATGTTGGGAAATGGTCGGTTGTGCCAGACCAATCTCATCCACCAAATCCCCGCATATACATGCGTTTACAGCAATGAGGTGCTGTAAGATGGCAATCCTGGCCGGGTGGGCAAAGAGTTTGGCTATTTGCGCCAGCTCATTCTGGGTTTCTGTGAATATTTCGGTTTTAGTAAGTCCCATATCTCATATTAATCGCAATAATACGATTAAAAGTTTTTTGATACTAATTTGGAAGCAAAAAGGGGTGTAAATCCCGGTTTGATGCCACCGTTATACAGGGGATGTAGCATCGCGCGTCCTGCCCGAACGAATTGAAAGAGGAAAAGCCAGGTTTTGAGGATGGGACGGGAATTCCTCGTTCCTTCGGAACTTCGCGAGTCCCGCCCGAACGTGTTGAAGAAGGTATGTCAGTTATTGGAAGACGGGAATTACCTCTCCCGATAGCTATCGGGATCGGTGAGTCCCGCCCGAACGTGTTGAAAATAAAAACCTGAGCCCGTTGGGCTCGGGTTTTTTGTTTCGCTCCTGTGTTCGCTCAAGCGAGCTTGGCTCCACAGTTTCGAAACAAAAAACCAGCGCACCTGCGCTGGTTTTTATTAATCCGTACTCGGGACGGGACTTGAATATAAGTGATATACAATCGACCCAAGGCTTAGTGAGTATGCGGGATGTACTGGTATAAGGCCTGCTATGATGAATTTTAGACATCTTTGACATGTAGTGCATACTATTTCCTGGTGGATTATAATTTGGCAAATATGTTAGGAAGACGTTAGGAAATATGATAAATTAAGGCCAAGCAAAAATAGATGGCCATGGCTAAAATTAAGTGCAGACTAAAAACCAACGCTACCAATGCATCTATATTCCTTCAACTGTCAATGGGCAGAGGAAAAGTATACGAGCGTAAAACGGGCTGGAATATTGATTCACGGGCATGGAGTAAGGAAACAGGCTACCCTAAGCAGAACTTAGCCGAACATAAGAAATTGGCCCAGGATATAAAGGGCCTGGAGTTAGCCATTTACAAAGAGATAAACAAAGCAGAGACAAAGGGGGATATTATCGATGGTAATTGGTTGTCAGATTGCATAGATGTCTTCTTTGGCCGAAAATCTGAAAAGGGATATAGTGAGTCGGTTATATTCTGGATAGACCACATTTTAGAAAATGCAGAATTGCGGAGGAACTCTAAGGGAGGTCTTGGCCTTAGTAAAAGTAGGATCCAACAATACAAGCAACTAAAGGACAAGTTTGCAGAGTTTCAAGGCAATAAGAGCATTAGAATAAAAGAAATAGACCAGGCTTTAGGTCAGGAGTTTTTTCGGTTTCTCTACAAGACTAAGAACTATAGCGAATCCTACTCCCTAAAAATATTAGAAAATCTTAAATCCGTGTGCTATGAAGCGGGGATGTATGTTGAGGTCTCACCTCAACTTAGAAAGATAAAAAGCGGTAAAGTAAAAAGTAAGTTTATCGTCTATTTAAGCCCTGAAGAATTAAAGAAAATTGCTGATGCTCCCATAATGTCCCCTCATTTAATTAATGCCCGTAAATGGCTTATTTTGGGTTGCTGGGTAGGGCAAAGGGGAAGCGATTTACTGAAAATGACAGAGGACTCCATAAAGGAGGAAAAGGGATTTAAATACTTCCAAATAATACAAGGCAAAACGGGCAAGAGGATTCAGGTTCCTTTATTACCAGAAGCACAAAGGATCATAGAAACCGGATTTCCTCATAGAATAGCCATCCAAAATCTAAACAACTATATAAAAGAAGTAGGCAAAATAGCAGGTATTGACCAATCAATTAAAGGCAGTAAGAAGGATCCCGCAACCAACCGAAAGGTAGAGGGAACTTATCCTAAATATGAACTTTTAGGCACCCACGTATGTAGGCGTTCATTTTGCACAAATCTCTATGGAGAATTACCAACCCCGGTAATAATGCAGGCTTCAGGTCATAGCACGGAAAAGGTGTTTTTGGGGTATATAGGTAAGTCAGGAGTAGTAGGCTTTAGAGAGCATTGGCAAAGACTAATGGATCGGCATATAAACAAAGAGAGGAATACGCCTCAATTGAAAATAATCACTAAATCCACAAGCGGCACATAATCAGCATTGTATCTCGACAACATCAATAATAACTATGCTGTTAATAATGTTAATAAATAAGTTTTATACCGCAAGTGCATAGTGGTATCTTAGTGGTGCCTACAATGAAAAAAGGCGAAGTCCTACGTAGGCAGGAGCAACGCCCTTTGAAAATAAAGCACTTCAAAGATACTGTTCCTTAAGGACTTTGCCATAACATTTTAATGCTTTTTAAATATGGCAAACGAAGAACTAAACGAAAGGTTCCTTACACGACGTGAGGTTGCTGAAAAATTCCGTGTAAACGAATCTACGGTTTACAGATGGCGGCAAAAGGGGATAATTAAGGCCTATGGAATCCAAGGCCGAGTCCTCTATAAGCAAAGCGAAATCCAAAAGCAACTTATAGAACTTTAAAAACTCCGGTCATGGGAAAAATTCCAAGGCCGGTGATCCATCTATACGATGAGGTCAGCCCTGGCAAATTTGCCACGGTACGGCATTTTCAGTTGTGTGAAACAGTATCTAAACCGCCTGCACTTTCTCCCCATCTCAACATTGCAGAGAATAGGAGTTTTGCAAAATCCAACCCTGTTTATTGGGTAAAAGAAAGGATAGGTAGTGTCTGGTCTAAAAAGGCCTTAACGGGGATATGGAAGGCGCCTGTGGACGGGTTCTTTTACGGGGATTCCAACAGAAGGCAAAACCTTTTACTATTTCAGTTTGTAGGGGAGCATTTAAGGGTGTATTTCTTTCGGGATTACTATACCCGAGATATATCGTCTGTTATACAGAGTCTTGCCGGTACTTCGGGACATGGTCTAAGAAATTGAGACAGTCCAGGACGTACAATGGTAGATTACCTAAAAGCAGACGTTTTAGGCATGTCTCCCGATGTGCTAAAGTCAAATGGGCTATTAGACTTCAATACCCAGGTTTCTTTAAGAACTGGAGTATTGGGGTCTTTTGCCCAGGCTTTTTATAATGGGTTGAAGTTCCGTGTATATGAGCCTACAGATACATACCCTATGGGTAGAGTCACGATAGAAGGTAGCCTACATAAATACTGGAATGATGGGCGTCATAACTATAATGATTTTAGTCTAAAAGGGAATCACCAGGCGTTATCAGACATTCAAACGAGGTTTAGCATATCGCCACAACAAATTTCGCTAAGACAACTTGAATTAGGACTGAATCTTTCAATTGACCATAGCCCTGAAGCAATTATAAAAAACATGATGTTCCACAGAACCGATAGGATATGCAGCCCAATTCCGAGTCATCGTGGCACCTATTTTCACGTTGCCAGAAGCCAGAAAGTGCTAAAATGGTATAATAAGTCGAAGCACATGAATAGCAGCGGTATAAAGGCTCCGGAAAACCTATTCCGTATGGAAAACAAATACCTAAAGATGGCTGAAATCAACGGAATGGGTATTTATTCCCTATCGGATCTTATTTGTGCCGATTTGCCATGCCTGGTTGAAAATATCCTACTAAGAGAATGGGAGGGGGTAATTTATTATGATGAAAGGGCCCTTGAAGGGCATAAGCACAAAGAGCAATACGGAAACCTACGCTTTTGGGAAGGTCTGAAGTACGAGAACTTTAAATACCACAGGAAGCAACTAAAAAGAATTTATACCGATAATCCGCAATGCGTTAAAGAAATCATCAGGCGTAAGATCGTAGAAAAATGCAGGCAGTTAAATGACTATACTACCGAAATTGACACTTTATGTATAAGGTAAATTCCGGTAGTGATTATGAATACGACTCTTATTTGTACGAATCAAGCCAAAGCAGCCTTTAAGATGTGATTATTCTAAATGGAAACAAAAGGCATATACATTATTCAAATGTCGTCCTCATCGGACTCACTAAACATAGCGTCCCAATGTTTTTTTGCACCCTTGAACAAGAAGGCAACAATGAAGATGGCTAATAGGATTGACCCTCCAATAACATACTCCATATGATATTTTTTTGGAAAATTATAGGACATGAAAGCCTTATCCTTGCGGTAATCCGTAAAGACTATATTCTTACAAGGTTGAATAATCAAAAAAAATCAAAATGAGCCGTGGAGGTGTAAGACCTGGAGCCGGAAGGAAATCCAAGGCTGAAGAACAAGAGTTAGTAGAGAAATTAAGCCCTTTAGAGCCAATAGCCTTTAAAGCACTTACAGAAGCCCTGTCAGAGGGCCAGAGATGGGCTGTAAGGCTCTATTTTGAATATATGTATGGTAGACCTGCACAACAGGTTAATCGTAGTGAGTTTGTTGAGCAGCCATTGTTCGGGGATATTGAAATAAGGAGGGAAGTTGTATATAAAGAAATATAATTGCTATAACCCTCCAAAGGGATCTTCATAATCAATGAAATCTTCTGGTTTATACCATTTTAATACATAAGAGCAATTACAACCCAAATCACCAAATGGCTTTTTGGTACAATTATTCGGTATCGGTCTTGATTCAATCAATTCTTCAATTGTAAACCTTTTTCCCTTTTGAGACCTTCCAAAATCGCAGTATTCATCTTGGCAAGTAATCTCAATTCCCCATTCTTCTGGATTAGTTTTTTGGTTTAACTCTATTTTATAAAGAGTAAGTAATTCACTATTCGCTTTTGTTAAATAATCAATTGGACTAACTCCCTCATATTTCGCTACAAACTCGCCCATAGCCCTATAAGTGAACCAATTCTTAAAGTGTATCTCCTTCCTGTCCCTATTGACATCGTTCTCCAGGACTCTCTTAAACATACCCATTACTATTTTCCTTAATTCCGGCGGACCATTTTCATATTCCTTATCCCAAGCCATCAACTGGTACAAAGTATCCTCCCAATAATCATTGAAATTTTCAAAATCATTTCTTCTTTCAAGAAAATAAGACCAGTTAAAATTTACATAACCTTTATCCAGGTATCTGCTAAATAATCCGCCGTAGTCCCGAACAACCTTTTGAATGGTTAGTTTTTCAGTCATATTGCATGAATCTAAATATCAATCAAAATAAAGTTAACCATATTGTACTCTTTGAGTCCAATACGGTCGCGTTTATTATGAAGAATTTACTTCAGGAATGATGAGTGCCATCAACGCCTTATTTTATGGCTATGGCCAAAATGTAATTACATTGTAGGCTTCGCACTAAATGTTGAGGGCTTTAAAGTGGATTCGGTTCTTTTAAACCTTATGGAAAGGTGCTGGGAGGCTGTTTCTATTGATTCGTAAACCTATCCTAAATGAAAGAATTTACCCTGAAAAGAGGTTGGAATAGAAATAAGCATCTTTTTAAAGTTGTGTTAGGTTGGGACTGGGCTGATCTTGAAACGGATTACAAATCCCTAAAAATGAAGAAGGATATATCCGAAAAGGACTATTTCTGGGGTTTGTTAAACCGAATGCTGGTTAGGTCCGATGATGACACTCAGAATATACATTCTCTTAATAAGAGCATTTACCTCACAATGGCCTGGTTTGTTCATTGGTATGAAGGTAAATCTGGCCTGCCATACTCCAGGCTTATGATTCAGGCCGAAATAATGGACTGTAAATTTGGTCATATTCCCAATAGTCACGTGATGTACGAAATTGCAGTTATTCCGGATCCAGAATGTACATATGCGCGAAGTTTAAAAGACACAAGATACCCTATAGATGTTGATGACATTCCTTTGGCAACAAATGACTGTTTACGTCCAGTATGCCGATGTTGCCTAAGCGTGGTCCCAAAAAGGGACGAAAACGGGCGACTTGTTTTTAAAAACAGGCCCTCAAATGGGGAGTTAGTTACAAAAGTGCCCGAAAGAATAGGTTTTTGGGCTATGGTTCGGAAGATGTTAGGAAAAAATAATAAAACAAACCCCTAAAAACTTGTTTATAAAGTCAATAGGGGTTTGAAAAGTACTCGGGACGGGACTTGAACCCGTACGGCCACAATGGCCATTGGATTTTAAGTCCAACGTGTCTACCAATTCCACCACCCGAGCAGGGGCGAACAAAAAAACGCTGACAGGCAGCGTTTTTTAAGCTCTGAGCGAAAAACGGGATTCGAACCCGCGACCTCCACCTTGGCAAGGTGGCGCTCTACCAACTGAGCTATTTTCGCGTGTTGCGAAATTGCTTCCGAGCGCGATTCGAGTTTTCGAAGGTGGCGCTCTACTCCCGATAGCTATCGGGAAGCTATTTTCGCATGTCAATAAGTCTTGATGCTCCCGAAGGATGCGGATGCAAATTTAATACATTTTGGGGAAAAGCAAAGAACTTTTTGGCGAAAAAGGAAGGTTCTGGATCAGGAGGAAGCCCGTTTTTTAGCCGCGAGCAGCCGCTTGATTTCGTTGAGTTTCATCAGGGCTTCCACGGGGGTAAGCTGGTCGATGTTCAGGTCCAGGATTTCGTCCCGGATCTGTTCCAGCAGCGGGTCGTCCAGCTGGAAAAAGCTCAGCTGCATGTCGTTCTGGGCCTGTTGCAACCCTTCGGTGAGCTGGTCGGCGGAGTGGCTTTGTTCGAGCTTTTCCAGGATTTTCTGGGCCTTGCGCACCACCTGCCCGGGCATCCCGGCCATTTTGGCCACGTGGATCCCGAAACTGTGGTGGCTTCCCCCGGCCTGCAGGGTCCGTAAAAACAGCACCTTGTCCTTGAGCTCCTTTACCGCCACGTTGTAATTGCGGATGCGCGGAAAGCGGGAGGCCATCTCGTTGAGCTCGTGGTAATGGGTAGCAAACAGGGTTTTGGGCCGGTCCGGGTGTTCGTGCAGGTATTCGGCAATGGCCCACGCGATGGAAATCCCGTCATACGTACTGGTACCCCGCCCGATTTCGTCCAGCAAGATCAGGCTGCGGCTGGAGAGGTTGTTCAGGATGGAGGCCGCTTCATTCATCTCCACCATAAAGGTGGATTCCCCCAGGGAAATATTATCGGAGGCCCCTACCCGGGTAAAAATCTTGTCTACCAGGCCCAGGGTGGCGCTTTCGGCCGGGACAAAGCTGCCGATCTGCGCCAGCAGGCAAATCAGGGCTGTTTGCCGCAGGATGGCCGATTTACCGCTCATATTGGGTCCGGTGATCATCAGGATTTGCTGGCTTTCCCGGTCCAGCCACAGGTCGTTGGGGATGTAGGACTCCCCGGCGGGGAGCTGGTGTTCAATCACCGGGTGGCGGCCTTTGGTCATGCTCAGGTCCGTCCCGTCGGTCATGGCCGGCTGGACATAGTTGTTTGCAGCGGCCAGGGTGGCAAACCCACACAGACAGTCCAGCTGTGCCAGGGCGGCTGCGGTTTCCTGAACCGGCCCGATGTACTCCTGCATCCACACCACGAGTTGGGCAAAAAGCTGCTGCTCCAGTTCCAGGATGCGCTCTTCAGCCCCCAGGATGCGCGATTCGTATTCCTTGAGCTCTTCGGTGATGTAGCGCTCGGCATTGACCAGGGTCTGCTTGCGGATCCATTCCCCGGGCACCTTGTCTTTATGGGTGTTGCGTACCTCAATGTAGTACCCGAAAACGTTGTTGGAGGCAATTTTAAGGGAGGGGATGCCCGTGCGGGCCGATTCCCGTTCCAGCATCTGGTCCAGGTAGTCCTTCCCGCTGTGCGCCAGCCCCCGCAATTCGTCCAGTTCCGGGGAAAACCCCGGGGCAATGGTGGTGCCCTTGCCCACCTGGGCCGGGGCCTCCTCCATGAGCATGGCTTTGATCCGATCCCTCAGGGCGTCGCAGGGGTCCATCTCCCCGGCCAGTTCGGCCAGGGCCTGGGATTCGCAATCCTGGAGGGCGCCTTTAACCGGTAGCATGGCCTCCAGGGAGTTTTTCAGGTGGACCGTTTCCCGCGGGCTTACCTTCCCGGCGGCTACTTTGGCGATAAGGCGCTCCAGGTCCCCCATGCGCCTGAGCTGCTCCTGGGTTTTTGACAGGTCCTTGTCGTTGGCTTTCAGGAAGGCCACGGCCTCGTGGCGCCTGCGGATGGGTTCCAGTTGTTTCAGGGGCAGGGCCAGCCACCGTCGCAACATGCGCCCGCCCATGGGGGATCGCGTTTTGTCGATCACCTCCAGCAGGGACACCCCTTGCCCGTTGCGGCTGCGGAACAGCTCGAGGTTCTCGGTGGTAAAACGGTCCATCCAAACGTAGTCTTCCGTAGAGAGCCGTTTAATGGCGCGGATATGCGCCAGCTGCCGGTGCTGGGTTTCCGCCAGGTAGTGCAGGATAGCCCCGGCGGCGATAATGCCGGCTTTCTGGTTTTCCACCCCGAAGCCCTTAAGGCTGGTGGTTTTGAAATGCCCCGTGAGGGTTTCCTTGGCGTAGTCCTCCTGGAAGACCCAGTCGTCCAGGTAAAAGGTGTGGTAGCGCTCGGGAAAGGTTTCCCGGAACAGGGCGCGCTGGTTTTTCGGAACAAGTACTTCCTTGGGCCCCATATTCTGCAACCACTTGTCCGCGCCTTCCGAAGAGGCCTCTGCCAGGAGGAATTCCCCTGTGGAGATGTCCAGGAAAGCCACCCCCATCCGGCGCTGTGAAAAGTGCACCGCAGCCAGGAAGTTATTGGCTTTGGCCTGCAGCAAATCGTCGCTCAGGCTTACCCCTGGGGTCACCAGCTCGGTAACGCCCCTTTTGACGATGGTCTTGGTCTGTTTGGGGTCTTCCAGCTGGTCGCAGATGGCCACCCGCTGCCCGGCCTTGACCAGCTTAGGCAGGTAGGTGTTCAGGGCATGGTGGGGAAAACCCGCCAGGGCCGTCTTATCGCCCCCGTTGTTCCGATTGGTGAGTACAATGTCCAGGATCTCGGCGGCTTTCTCGGCGTCGGAGCCGAAGGTCTCGTAGAAATCGCCCACGCGAAAGAGCAGCAGGGCATCCGGGTATCGGGTTTTGATACCGTTGTACTGCTTCATCAGCGGGGTTTCCTTCTTGCTTTTCGATGCCACGGGCCTGGGGTTTGCGCAATGGAACGAAAATACAGGATTCCCCTTGCCTTCCCAATGCCTGTTGATATTTTCGGATAACTTGCCAGGAAGTGATCTGGCCTCCCATTTCCAGCTTTTATGGTACTTTTGGCCCTCAACCTTTTTCCATGCGCAAGTTAACCAACGAGGAACTCGACAGGCTCGACCCCGAAGGCTTCCAGAAGGCCCCGAAAACCCCGGTGGTGGTAGTGCTGGACAATGTCCGCAGCCTGCACAACGTAGGGTCGGTATTTCGCTCTGCCGATGCCTTTCGAATCTCTGGGATCTACCTCTGCGGCATTACGGCAACTCCACCCCATAAAGACATTCGCAAAACCGCCCTGGGGGCTACCGAAACGGTAGCCTGGGAATATGCCGAGGATACCGTAACGCTGCTCCAGGAGCTCCGCAAGACCCACCAGTGCTGGGCCGTGGAGCAGGCTGAAGGGGCCGTCCCCCTCACCGATTTCCAACCGGAGGCCGGCAAGCCTTACGCCCTGGTAATGGGGCACGAGGTAAAGGGGGTGGGGCAGGAGGTCATCAACCTCTGTAACGGGGTGGTGGAAATCCCGCAGATTGGCACCAAGCATTCCCTGAATATCTCGGTGGCAGCGGGGATAGTTCTCTGGGATTTCTGGAGTAAGACCCGGACATAAAAAAACCCGGCTCCAGAGGAGCCGGGCTGCATATATACATGCTTTGAGTTAGTTGGGTTCGTTTAAACGGACGCGCAATTACGGTTTTTACTTCCAGATTTGCAACTTATCCCCTCTATTTAACAGCATCCCGAAGGTGGTAGGCCAGCATCTGGTCCAGGATTTCCAGGTAATCTTCGTCCCGCTTCACAAAATCTTTCCCTTCCAGGTCAATCACCAGGGCATTCAGGTGAGGGGCGTTTTTCATAAAGTCGAAGTACCCCCGGTGTATCTGTTCCAGGTATTCTGCCGGGATGCCCTGTTCGTAGGAGCGGCCCCGCTGGGCAATCTGTTGCAGCAGGCGCTCGGTGCGCTGGTAGAGGTAGACATAAAGGCGGGGCTTGCGCACTTCGGAATACATCAGCTCAAAGAGTTTCCGGTAGAGTTTGTACTCGTCTTCCTGCAGGGTGATCTTGGCGAAAATCAGGCTTTTGTAGATGTCGTAGTCGCTCACCATGAACGGGCGGAACAGGTCCAGCTGGGCCGTGTCGTCTATATACTGTTGGTAGCGGTCGGCCAGAAATGACATCTCCAGGGGGAAAGCATAGCGCTCCCGGTCCTCGTAGAATTTCGGGAGGAAGGGGTTTTCCGCAAAGCGCTCCAGGATGAGTTTGGCATTCATCTCTGAGGCCATACGCCTTGCCAGGGAAGTCTTGCCAGCCCCGATATTCCCCTCTATGGCCATAAAACCAATATCTGCAAAGGCTGCTGCCCGGTCCGGGTGGAGCCCCAAGGAAGTCTTTTCAAGGGCCGAACGGTCTTTGCAGGCCTGCAGCATGTTGCGGGTATCCCGTTGCAGTTCCGGGTGGTAGTACTGGGGGGCGAGGTCCGCCAGCGGCTTCAGGACAAAAGCCCGCTCCGGGATTCGGGGGTGGGGGATCCGGAGCCCTGGCTGGTCTACAATGGCCTCCCCGTAATACAGGATGTCTATATCCAGGGTCCGGGAGTGGTACCCCGGCCCGCGGTGGCGCTCCCTGCCCAGTTCCCGCTCAATTTCGAGCAGGACCTCCAGGAGGGCCTCCGGGGAGAGAGCGGTATGCAGTTCCAGGCAGGCATTCAGGAAGGCATCCCCCTCAAACCCCCAGGCCGGGGTCTGGTATACCGGGGAGAGGGCGGCTACCCGCCCGGCCTGGGTACCAATCCGGAAAACAGCTTTCTGCAGGGCCCAGGCCCGGTTTCCCATGTTGCTGCCCAGGGACAAGTAAACTCGTGTTTTTCGCACTGCCATAGTGGGGCAAAGTACGTAAAAACACCTGGAATGAGACCACACAGAGCAGAACGCAATTTCCTGTGCGAATGGTTATCTTTGCACTTCCACAAGTGTATATGGCATTTTTAAGAAATCTACTGGCAGCAATCCTCGGGAGCCTGATCGCTTTCGGGCTCGTGTTTTTCCTTTTCCTGATCTTCGCCAGCCTGGCAGGGGCCAGTGAATCGGTGGTGGTCCGGGAACATTCCGTGTTGGAACTCTCATTTCCCTATCCGGTTAGCGAATATTCGGGCCAGGACCCGGACGATCCGTTCGCAGCCTTCTACGACCCTTCCCAGGGCCTGGATGAAATCACCAAGGCCATCCGCCTGGCCAAAGACGACGACCGCATTGCCGGGATTAGTCTGAGTACCCCCAACCTCATGGCCGGGATGGCGCAGACCCGGGCTATCCGGGAAGCCCTGAAGGACTTCCGGGAGTCGGGCAAGTTCGTCTATGCCTATGGGGATTTCTACATGCAACGGGGCTACTACCTGGCCAGCGTATCGGACAGTGTGTTTATCAACCCCAGCGGCACCTTCGATTTCAAAGGCCTTGCCGCCGAGGTCCTTTATTTCGGGGATTTCCAGGAAAAGTCGGGGTTCCGTATGGAGGTGGTCCGCCACGGCAAGTATAAAAGCGCGGTGGAGCCGTTTCTGGGCGACACCATGAGCGAGGAGAACCGGGAGCAGATCGGGCAGTTGCTGCAGTCGGTATGGGAAAATATGCGGGAAGAAATGGCCCAGAGCCGCGACCTTTTAGGGGAGGACCTGGACCGCATTGCCGGGAACCTCTCGGCGCGCAGCCCCAGTAAGGCAGTTGCCTCCGGCCTGGTAGACGGGGTAGCCTACCAGGACGAGTACGACCAGAAACTCTGGGAGGCCGCAGGCGCTTTCGGCAGCCGCCTGAGGGTAACCTCCCTGGAGGATTATATGCGGGCCACCCGGAACAAACGGGTCTATAAGGGTGCCGACCGCATTGCAGTAATTTATGCCCAGGGGGAAATCCTCTATGGGGAAGGCGGCCCGCAGTATATCGGCCAGGGCCAGATGCTGGAAGCCTTGCGCAAGGTGCGGGAAAACGACCGCATCAAAGCCGTGGTGATCCGGGTAAACTCCCCTGGCGGAAGCGCCCTGAGTTCTGAAATTATCTGGCGGGCCATCAGCGAGACGCGCAAAGAGAAGCCAGTTGTGGTCTCCCTTAGCGACGTGGCGGCCTCCGGTGGGTACTACCTGGCAGTAGGGGCAGACCATATTGTGGTGGAGCCTACGAGCATTACCGGGTCCATTGGGGTTTTCCTTACCGTGCCCAATATCAGTGAGCTCAGCAAAAACATCGGGATCAATGCGGAACAGGTGGGCACCCACCCACTTGCCCTGGACTATTCGCTCTTCGAGCCAATGAGCCCGGAATTCCGCGAAGTACTCCGCGAAGGGGTGGAGGAAACCTACCAGACCTTCCTGCAGCGGGTGGCCGATGGCCGGGGCATTTCCCTGAGCGAGGCAGACAGCGTGGCCCAGGGTCGGGTCTGGAGTGGTACAGAAGCGGTAGCTAACGGACTTGCCGACGCGTTGGGCGGCATGCCGGAGGCCCTGGACAAGGCAGCCGAGCTGGCGGGTCTCGAATCTTTCCGACTGGAGTCCTACCCCAAGTACAAAAGCGGTCTGGAGCGCCTCATGGAAGATTTCGGGGGCACCAGCGCCGCCACACCGTCCCGGGTTCTGGAGCGGGAGTTGGGGGAGGAATGGGCACAATTGCTGAAACAACTCAAGGGCCAGCTGGAGCAGCAGGGGATGCAGGCGCGCCTGCCCTTTACCCTGAAAATCCAGTAGGATGAACCTGAAGGACCAAAAAGCGGCATACCGGATATACCTGTTCCTGGGGGCGCTTTTTATTACCTCCCTGGTGGTTTCCAACCTGATCTTCCAGAAGTTTTTTGCCTGGCAGCCTTTTGGGGAGGCCACCCTTTTCGGGGCCCCTTTATTTGTGCTCTCTGTCGGGATTTTGCCTTACCCCATCACCTTCCTGATCACGGACCTGATCTCCGAGATCTTCGGGCAGAAAAAGGCCAACCAGGTGGTAACTGCCGGGATTTTCGCTTCCTTTTTCTCCATGGGGATTATCCTCTTGGCGAACATAGCCCCTGCAGCTGCGGATTCCCCGGTAAACGATGCCGTGTTCAGCACCGTTTTTGCCCTTTCGCCCATCGCTGTGCTCGCCTCCATGATGGCCTACCTGGCAGCCCAGTATATCGATATTGCCATTTACCATTTCTGGAAGCGCCTCACCCGTGGCCGTCACCTGTGGCTGCGCAATAACTTCTCCACGTTTTCCTCCCAGGTGGTGGATACCTTTACGGTGGTCTTCCTGCTCTGTGTCTTCGGGGTTTTGCCCTGGACGTCCTTCTACGGGCTGATTGTCTCCGGGGTGGTATTCAAGGTTATGGTAGCTGCCCTGGACACCCCCTTGTTGTATTTGTTTGTCTATCTGCTGCGCAAGCGTTTCGGCCTTGCTGCCGGCGAAGAAATCCGCATGGCATTCTAAAACGTATGTAAGGTGCGGTTTTCAGTGGCCTTGCCATACGTTTCCCGGGCAATCATGCGTTCTTGGAAACAGTAGGTGGAAAAGCGCCCCTGCGTACCCTAAACAAAAAGCAAAATGAAGCGGAAAAAAGGATTGAGGATTGTTTTTGGGGTTGTACTGTTGGTCGTTGGTGTTGCCATTTTTGCCCCGGTCTTTCTCCAGGCTAAATTCGGGGCCATCCTCCGGGAGAAGGTCAACCAGAACATCCAGGGCCAATTCGACTTTGAATCGGCGCGGCTCAGCCTGTTCCGCGATTTCCCCAATGCCCGGGTTTCCCTGCAGGGCGTTTCCCTCACTACCCTGGCCCCTTTTGAGGGGGACACCCTCTTTGCCGCCCGCGAGGCCTACCTGGTCATGGGGATCCGGGAACTTTTCAAAGGCGCGGGCCAACCCATTGGCATACGCGAGATCTATGTGGAAGGGGCCGATTTACGCCTGGAGGTGGATGCGCAGGAGCGGGTCAATTACCTCATTGCCAAAACGGAAACTCAGACACCCCAACCGGCAGATCCGGCAGAAGGCTTTACCTTCCAATTGCAGCAGTACGCTTTGGTAGACGGCCACGTCAGCTATACCGACCTGGCTTCGGGTCTTTCCTTTAGTATGGGGGGCATACAGCACAATGGCAGTGGGGATCTGGCCCAGGACCAATCGGAGCTGCGCACCCATACCGAAGCTACGGTGAGCCTGATAATGGACAGTACGGCCTACCTGGAGAACAACCATGTAGAGTTGGACGCCCTTTTGGGTATTGACCTCAGTACCGACACCTACCGCTTTTTGGACGGGAAGGGCAAAATCAACCAGATGCCGCTGGTGGTAGACGGCTTTGTGCAACTGGTGGAGGACGGCCAGGAGGTGGACCTTACCTTCGGTACCCCCAGTTCGGAATTCAGGAATTTCCTCGCCCTGGTCCCCGGGGCGTATGCCCAGAACCTGGAAGGGGTGGAGGCTCGCGGCCAGTTTGTCCTGGAGGGACGTGTACAGGGCCGCAATACGGATCCCCGGATCCCCGGATTTGAGATCCGTATGGAGGCTTCCGATGCGGCATTCCGGTACCCCAGCCTGCCCAAAGGCATGGACGATATTCAGTTCCGGGCTGCGGTGTACAATACCACCGGCCTTACCGAGGACACCTACCTGGAAATCCCCACGGCCCGTTTCCGCATAGACCGGGACGAATTTGCCCTCAGCGCGGTGGTGCGTTCCCTTACCGGGAACCCCCGGGTCGAGGCGGCCCTGAAAGGTACTCTGAACCTGGAACACCTCAGCCAGGCCTACCCGGTAGACCTGGCCCCGGGCATGAGCGGCCTGCTTACGGCAGACCTCACCACCGCCTTCGATATGGCCGCCGTGGAAGCCAGGCGCTACCAGGATACCCGTACCTCGGGGACACTCGGGCTGCGGGCAGCCAGTATCCAGACCGAATCCTTCGGGGCCCCGGTACGGATCGAAGCGGCCCAACTGCGGTTTAATCCGGCTTCCGCCCAGCTCGAAAAACTTTCCGGCAGCTTGGGCCAGAGCGACTTTCAGGTTTCCGGCACCCTGAGGGATTATCTCGGATATGCCCTTGCCGATGCCAGATTGCAGGGGGATTTTACCCTGGAATCCAGGAAACTGGTGGTATCTGATTTTCAGAGCAGTACCGGTGAAGGGGGCACTTCGGACACTGAGGGCGGCGCCGCGGCGTTCAGCCTCCCGGAAGACCTCGACCTCCGGATAAAAGGGAAGGCAGCTGAGGTGCTCTACGATAGCCTGCCCATGCGCAATGTCTCCGGGACCCTCCTGCTGAAGGACGCCAGGCTCCAGCTGCAGGACGTGCGTTCGGATATGCTGGACGGGGCCATGGCCCTAAACGCTGCCCTCACGGCCCGGGAGGGCAAACCCGTCTTCGAAATGGATCTGGGGCTGGACGGCTTCCGGATTGGGGAAGCCATGGAGTCCCTGGAGTTATTCCGCACCCTGGCGCCTGTTGCCTCCCTTCTGGAAGGCCGGCTGAATTCCAAACTCCGCCTCAGCGGGGCATTGCAACCGGACTTCAGCCCGGACCTGATGGCCCTCTCAGGCAACGTTGTGGCCGAAGTCCTCGCTTCCCGCCTGAGTGGTAAGAAACCGCCCGTGGTGGAGGCCCTGGACGCCCGCATGGATTTTATCGATATGGATGCCCTGGACCTGAAAGGACTCAAGACCGCACTGGCGTTTGAAAACGGGCGGGTGGCGGTCCGTCCCTTCCAATTCGCCTACCGGGATATCACGGTAAATGTGGAAGGCGGCCATACCTTCGACCAGCAACTCACCTACACCGCCACCTTAGATGTGCCTGCCAAATACCTCGGAAATGAGGTGAACCGACTTATCACAGAACTGCAGGAGCCCGGCCTGAAGGAAGCCACCGTCCCCGTAGGAGTAAGCATCGGGGGTACTTATACCGCCCCCACGGTGCAGACCGACCTGAAACAGGCCGTCACCGGACTTACTTCCCGTTTGGTGGAAGCCCAGAAACAAAAACTGCTGGCTACCGGAAAGGACAAGGCCCAGCAACTGATCGGGAACATCCTGAAGGAGGAAACAGACCGTCCGGCCACCCCGGCCGATTCTGCACGTACCCGTGTGGGGGACCTGGTGCAGGGTGTTCTGGGGGGCAAGCAATCCGACAGCACCAGAACCAAGCAGGATACGGCTGCGCCTGCGGCCGGAGGCCAGGTCAAACAGGCAGCACGGAACATCCTGGGCGGCCTGCTGGGTAAAAAGAAAGATACGGCGCAGGTGAAAAAGGACAGCGTGCAGTAGGCTAGCCCAGGCGGATGTCCACCACATACCCCTCACTCCCGCGGACGTTGAAAACGGTGTTGTCTTCAAAGATGAGGTACTGCCCTTTGATCCCCTTTAGGACCCCGGAGAAGGATGGGGTTTTGTCCAGGTTGAGGCTTTTGATTTTTTCAGGGTACCGGAGCACCGGGAATTCCAATTGGATTTCTTTAGCGGTTTCCAGGTAATACGGCGCTACCGCTTCGGGCAGGAATGGCCGGAGCCGATCCCGCCACTGGGCCAGGTCCAGGTCCTCCAGCTGGTTGGTGAGCATCCGCCGCCAGTTTGTTTTGTCGCTTACGTGTTCTTTAAGGGCCACCTCAGCAATCCCGGCCAGGTACCGGTTGGGGGTCTCGGCCACGATGATGGCCTCGTGTGCCCCCTGGTCGATCCACCGGGTAGGGACCTGGGATTTCCGGGTCACGCCCACTTTTACATTGCTGGAATTGGCCAGGTAGACCACGTGGGGCTGAAGCTGCATTTTCTTCTCGAAGTCCAGGTCGCGGTCTTCCTCCCCCAGGTGGGCCCGGCTGCGTTCCGGGTGCATGATCCACTCGCCTGCCATGGGGGTGTCGAAAAAACAGCTGCGGCAGAACCCCTGGCGGAAAATGGGGCGGTCCAGCCCGCAACTCAGGCACTGGTAACCCACGAGTTCCAGCCCCATGGGCTGGTCCAGAAGCGGGTTCATGTGGATAAAGTCCGATGGCAGCAACAGGTAATACTGGATGGGGCTTCCCATCTCGGTTTCCATTTTCTTCAGGACGCCCTGGTATTGCATAGTGCGGGATAGTGAACTGGTGATAAAATGCTATATTTAGCCGCGGTCCCAAAGATACCAAAAATGCCCATTCCGCTCTTTAATTCCATTGCCTCCTGGCTGCTCAAGAAGCGCTACCACCAGATAGAGCTCTTCTTGAAGTACCCGGCGGAAGTCCAGAACGAGCTGTTATTCCAACTCCTGGATTTTGCCGATGAGACCGAGGTGGGTAAGCAGTATGGTTTTGAGGGGATGCAGCACTACGAGCAGTTTGCCGCGGCCTTGCCGGTGGTGACCTACGAGGACGTGGAACCCATGATAGAGCGGTCCCGCCAGGGCCAGCAAAACGTATTCTGGCCCACGGAGATCCGATGGTTCGCCAAGAGCAGCGGCACCACCAATGCAAAGAGCAAGTTTATCCCGGTGAGCGAGGAAGCCCTGGAAGACTGCCACTACAAATCGGCCAAGGATTTACTCTGCCTCTACCTGAACAACAACCCGGATTCCCAACTATTTACCGGGAAAGGCCTGCGCCTGGGGGGCAGCAAGGAACTCTACAAGCACAACGGGACCTATTTCGGGGACCTCTCTGCCATCCTGATCGACAATATGCCCTTCTGGGCCGAATTCAGCAGCACTCCCAGTAACAAGGTGTCCCTGATGAGCGAATGGGAAACCAAGCTGGAGGCTATCATCACCGAAAGCATTGCGGAAAACGTGACCAGCCTGGCAGGGGTGCCTTCCTGGATGCTGGTGTTGCTCAACAAAGTGCTGGAGCGCACCGGAAAGGAGGACCTGCTGCAGGTCTGGGAGAACCTGGAAGTCTATTTTCACGGGGGGGTCAATTTTAACCCGTACCGGGAACAGTTTCGCAGCCTGATGCCCTCAGAGCGGGTCAAGTACTACGAGATCTACAATGCTTCGGAGGGCTTCTTTGCCATCCAGGACCAAAACGGGAGCCAGGACCTGCTGCTCATGCTCGATTACGG
The DNA here is from genome assembly GCF_002198115.1 of Robiginitalea sediminis. GTDB lineage: Bacteria > Bacteroidota > Bacteroidia > Flavobacteriales > Flavobacteriaceae > Robiginitalea > Robiginitalea sediminis. The sequence goes on from NZ_NGNR01000001.1 coordinate 1,253,675, forward strand.
TATTTTCTATGAATTCATCCCCATGGACACCTATGGGACCCCGGGCCAGCGGGTGCTGCCCCTTTGGGAAGTGGAATGCGGGGTGAATTATGCCATTATCATTACCACCAATGCGGGGCTGTGGCGCTACCAGATAGGGGACACGGTGCGGTTCACCAGTACCGATCCCTACCGCATCCGCATCACCGGGCGTACCAAGCACCACATCAATGTTTTCGGGGAAGAGCTCATTGTGGAAAATGCCGAGGAGGCCCTGCGCAAGGCGTGTGGGGTATGTGACGCCAGTATCTCCGAGTATACCGTGGCCCCGGTCTTTATGTCCGGCCGGGAGAAGGGCGGTCATGAGTGGCTCGTGGAGTTCAATTCCGCCCCTGCAGAATTGGATGTTTTTGGCAGGGCTCTGGACGATGCCCTGAAGGCGGTGAATTCCGATTACGAGGCCAAACGCTACAAGAACATGACCCTGATGCCGCCGCGAATCCACCGGGCACGGCCCAACCTCTTTTACGACTGGTTGAAAGCAAAGGATAAACTCGGGGGGCAGCACAAGGTGCCACGCCTTTCCAATTCCAGGGAGTACCTGGAAGAGTTGCTGGAGCTGAACCGCGGGGTAGGTGCCCTCTAATCGGTTGCTTCTCCCAGGTAAAGAATTCCCCTTCCCGCCTTAAGGCGTACCCTGTTTTACCGCGTTAGCCATAGCATGATGTTTTGTCGGTTATTTTTGGGGCCCGCAGACTTTTCTCAATACTTTTATCCCACTAAACATTAACCACCCTGCCATGAAACTGAAACTTGCCCTCTGTGCCCTTTTGCTCTCCTTTGGGGTGTATGCCCAGGAGGATGCCGCCGACCCCGGCTTGGCCCGGAACGAATTAAAAGGCAACCTTTTGTTTACCCTGCTGGAGTTCCCGGAGATCACCTACGAGCGTGTGCTGGGCGAAGAATCCGCCATGGGGCTCAGCATTGGGTTTCCATTAGATTCCGATATCGATTACCGCTTTGCTGCCTTGCCGTATTACCGCTTCTATTTTGGGAAGCCCTGGGCCAAGGGGTTTTTCCTAGAAGTGAATGCTAATGTGGCCTCCGTTCGAGATTCCGAGTTTATCGATTTCGACAATGTGGTGGAGGATAACCAGGTGCTTTTCGGACTCGGGGCTGCAGCCGGGGTAAAATTCATGTCACGTTCCAATATCGTCGGGGAGGTCTTCCTGGGCCTGGGCAGGTTCTTTAATGAAACCGATTCCATCGAATGGGGGTACCCCAGGGTCGGCATCACCATAGGGAAGCGTTTCTAATAACGTCGCAGTCCCGGTTTCCGGGCTTATATCGACAAATACCCACCGCTTGACCAAATTTTGAGGATTTCTCAGGGGTTTGCTGCAACTTGAGATCACCAAATTAACCTGCTACCTCTATCTAATCGCTACCCCTATGGCAGAACGTCTCGTTGTTTTATCGGATATGTGGGGCTCCCGAAAGGGCCTCTGGATTACCTCTTACCTGGGCTACCTCCAGCAGTATTTCGACATTGTTTACCACGACAGCCAGGTCCTGGCAGACCTTCAAAACGTGGTGAAAACCCCTGAAAGCCTTTGTGAGGCATTCCTCAAGGGCGGGTATGACCGGGCGGTTTCCGAGCTGTTGCGCAAGGAACAGGAAGAAAGCCATTACCTGACGTTTTGCGCGGGCGGGACCATTGCCTGGAGTGCTGCCCTGCGCGGGCTCCCCATGAAGTCCCTCCTGGCGGTATCCCCCCTATGGATGCACCAGCAGACCGAAACCCCTCATGTTCCGGTAAAGCTCATGTACGGAGAATATATGGACAACCGTCCTTCCGAGGCCTGGGCCGAACAGATGGGTGTACAGATGGAAGTGGTGCCGCGGTTTGGCAGGGAACTCTACTCGGATGAAAAAATCATCCAACTGGTTTGCCGCGAACTCCTGGAGCGAATCATCCAGAAGAAGCACAGCCTGCCGGTTATGAAACCGCTTTCAGTTTATTGATCGTCTCGAAGGAGAGTTTTTCCTGGGCATAGGGCTTGGTGACCTTAAACTCGGTTTCGTCCGAGCTGGGCAGGTCGAACATGGCGTCGGTGAAGACGGCTTCACAGAGAGAACGCAACCCCCTCGCTCCAAGCTTGTATTCAATCGCCTTATCCACGATATAATCCAGGGCCTGTTCGGTAATCTCAAACCGGATCCCATCCATGGCAAAGAGTTTCTCGTACTGCTTGATAATGGCATTTTTCGGCTCGGTAAGGATGGCCCTGAGGGTTTCCCGGTCCAGGGGGTTCATGTGCGTGAGCACGGGGAGGCGCCCGATAATCTCCGGGATTAGCCCGAATTCCTTCAGGTCCTTCGGGATAATGTACTGCAATACATTTTCGGCATCGATGATGTCCTCCCGTTTGGAGGCGCTGTAACCGATGGCCTGCATATTGAGTCGCTTGCTGATGATGCGTTCAATCCCATCGAAGGCACCCCCTGCTATAAAGAGGATGTTTTCGGTATTGACTTCGATGAATTTCTGGTCCGGGTGCTTCCGCCCGCCTTTGGGCGGCACATTGACCATGGTCCCTTCCAGTAACTTCAGCAATCCCTGCTGCACCCCTTCCCCGGAAACGTCCCGGGTAATGGAGGGGTTGTCGCTCTTGCGCGCAATTTTGTCGATCTCGTCGATAAAGACAATGCCGCGTTCGGCTTTTTCCAGGTTGTAATCTGCGGCCTGCAGCAAGCGCGTCAGGATACTTTCCACATCTTCTCCCACATAGCCGGCTTCCGTCAGTACGGTGGCATCCACAATGGCCAGTGGTACATTGAGCATTTTGGCAATAGTCTTGGCCATGAGGGTCTTCCCGGTTCCGGTTTGCCCCACCATGACGATGTTGCTCTTCTGGATTTCAATTTCGTCCTGCTTGGACCCCGGTTGCAAGAGCCTTTTGTAATGGTTGTAAACTGCGACGGACAGTACCTTCTTGGTGCGTTCCTGCCCGATGACGTAGGTGTCCAGGAACCCCTTTATCTCACGGGGTTTTTTCAGGACCAGTTCCGCGCTGAGGTCATCTGTGCGCGACTGACGGGATTCCTCGGCTACGATGCCGTGGGCCTGTTCAATACAACGGTCGCAGATATGGGCGTCCAGCCCCGCGATAAGCAGGTTGGTCTCGGGCTTTTTCCGCCCGCAAAATGAACACTCCAGGTTTTCCTTCGCCATAATAGCCTACACTTTCTGTATTAAAACGCGATTTTCACCAAAAATTGCCTAATTCCGGCAGGATACGCTGTTATTCGGCGTCCCGCTCAAGGATTTCGTCTATCATCCCGTATTTCCGGGCTTCTTCGGCCTTCATCCAGAAATCGCGGTCGCTGTCCTCGTAAATTTTGTCGAAGGGCTGGCCGGAATGGTCTGCAATGATGTGGTACAACTCGTCCCTGAGTTTGAGGACCTCGTTGGCCGCAATTTCGATATCGCTGGCCTGCCCCTGAGCCCCGGACATGGGTTGGTGGATCATCACCCGGCTGTGTTTCAGGCCGGAGCGCTTCCCTTTTTCCCCGGCACAGAGCAACACGGCTGCCATAGAAGCGGCCATCCCGGTGCAGATCGTGGCCACATCGGGCTTGATGAACTGCATGGTATCGTATATCCCCAGGCCGGCATAAACACTGCCCCCGGGGGAGTTGATATAGATCTGGATATCCTTGGAGGAATCCGCGCTGGCCAGAAACAACAGCTGGGCCTGCACGATATTGGCCACCTGGTCGGAGATGCCGGTCCCCAGGAAGATGATGCGGTCCATCATCAGCCTCGAGAACACGTCCATGGCGATGGCGTTGAGTTGCCGTTCTTCAATGATATTGGGGGTCATCCCCACCGGGTACATACTGCTCAGCGTCTGTTCCACATACAGGCTGCTCATGCCCCTGTCCTTTACGGCGAAATTCTGAAATTCCTTGGCGTAGTTCATGTATCAAGCACAACAAGAGGTTAAAAAAAAGGTGCCGAAAAATCGATTTCCGGCACCGTAAAGATACTCAATTTCGGCGTAAAGGCCCGGCTCTGCCCAAAGTTTGGGAGGACGGGGCTTATCCGTATACTTCCTTGACGAACTGCTCGTAGGTAACCTCCTTGGTCTTGAGGTTGGCCTTTTCCTTGTACAGTTCCAGGAGTTTCTGGCTCATGAGTTGCTCGGAAAGGCGTTTTACCTCGTCCTGGTTGCTCATGACCCGCATGGCAATCTGCTCGAGGTCCTCCTCCTTGGGGTTGGCCTGTCCATACTGCATCATCTGGGAACGGATAAAGCCTTTGGCAAAGTCCTTGAGCTCGTCGAACTGGATGTTCAGTTCGTGGTCCTTGATCAGTTTTCCTTCAATCAGCTGGTAGCGCAGCCCTTTTTCGGAACGCTCAAACTCATCGTTGGCTTCCTCCGCGCTCAGGGGCTTTTCGCCCGTGTTTTGCATCCACTTCTTAAGAAAGGCGGTGGGCAGGTCAAACTTCACCTCCTCGATGAGTTTTTCGGTAACATCGTTGAGGAGTTTCTGGTCGGACTGCTGCTGGAACTGGGCTTCGGAATCTGCCTTGATCTTCTCCCGCATTTCCTTTTCTGAACTCACCTGGTCTTTCCCGAAGAGCTTATCGAAGAGCTCCTGATCCAGGGTGGCGGGTTCGCGGTGGTTGATTTCCGCTATGGTAAAGGTTACGGTGGTATCCAGGCCTTCGGCTTTGTCCCGGGCGATGCCCAGGGTGCTGGGCAACAGGTAGTCTTCCTTGAACAGGCCTTTGGTCTTGAGGGCTACGCTTTCACCCACCTTCTTTCCCTTGAGCGCATCCAGGGCTTTTTTGGCCTTTACCTTGCTCAGTTCCACAGTGGTCTTGTGGTCGATTTCATCTGCCTCGCTAAAGAACTGGCCCGTAACTTCATCTTCGGTGCCCACGGTATCTTTGCTCACCAGTTTCCCGTATTGCTTGCGGATGCGGGTCACCTGGTCGTCGATCATTTTCTTGTCGGCGACAATCTTGTAATGGGGAACCGCTTTTTTGGTCTTCAAAGAAACCTCGAATTCCGGGGCAAGGCCCAGTTCGAATTCGAAGGCCAACTGGTCGGCATCCCAGTTGAAATCGTCTTTCTGTCGGGGCAGGGGGTTGCCCAGCACATCCAGTTTTTCCTCAACCAGGTATTTATTGAGGTTGTCCTGCAGGAGCTTGTTGATCTCATCGACCAGCACGGCTTTCCCATACTGCTTCTTGATGAGCCCCATGGGGACCTGTCCCTTGCGGAAGCCCGGGATATTGGCGTTTTTACGGTAGTCTTTCAGGATCCGGTCTACCTTCTCCTGGTAGTCTTCCTTGGTGATTTCCACCTTCAGGACGGCATTCAGCGCGTCTATCTGCTCTTTGGTAATGTTCATTATAACTCTACGGTTTGCGTCTCAAAACGGGATGCAAAAGTAGCGCATTTTACGTGCGCAGACAAGTTTTTAACCCTTTGTGTTCCAAAGCGTCAGGCCTCAGCGCTTTTCTTCCTTCAGGAAAGAAAACAGAATGGCCTGGAACAGGGAAAGCAGCAGGGAAAAAGCCAGGGCCCACCAGATGCCGTCCACGCTGAAACCGCCTACCAGGGCATCGGCCATCAGGATGATCAGCGCGTTGATAATGAGCAGGAAAAGCCCAAGGGTTATCAGGGTAACCGGAAGGGTCAGAATAATCAGTAAGGGCTTTACCAGCACATTCAGCAGGCTGAGGACTACGGCTACGATAATAGCCACCCAATAGGAAGCCACGGTAACCCCGGGAAGGATGTTGGCCAGGACCACCACGGCCAGGGCAGACAACAGGATGCGAAGGAGCATTTTCATAGGAAATGGTTTCAAATAAAAAGGGTGTCCCTTTTGCGGGACACCCTAAAGATATATCATTTTCGGGCTTAGTTAATATAAAGCCCCGTGTAGGCCAGCGGGTCCACCTCAGGGAGTTCGGCCCCGTATTTGGCTTCGATGGCCGCTATGAACTGGTTGGCCAGCAAGGCATACCCCCGGGGGGAGGGATGCACCCCGTCCAGGGAGAACCCGCCACCTGTGCCATAGGAGGCAGTTACCACGCTGCCATCGGCCAGGGGTACCCCGGTGTCGGCAATGGTCTCCAGGTAGGCGTTGGCATCTACAAAGGCCAGGTCGTAGGTTTGGGCCAGGGCCTGGATGGTCTGGTTAAAGGCTGCGGTAGCCTGGGCCACGCTGGCTTGTTCTTCCGGGGTCAGTACCCACTGGTCTGCCAGCGGAACGGCCACCCCGTTAATACTGGTGGGGTCCTGGGGGTTGGCCAGCGTCCCGATAATGGTCTGGGAGGTGAACACCAACAGGTCTTCGGCCGTAGCCTGGCGCATATTGACCAGGGCAGGGTTGAAGGCTGTGAGGTCTGTCAGGTCTTCATCGAGTATGACTACGGCGTTGCCGGCACCTGCGGTGAAGGAGATGGTCCGGCGCTGTACCTCCTCGGCAGAAATCAGCCCAAGCCCCTGCAGTTGCTGCAGCCCGCCGTTATATGCGGCGTACGCGCCGTTGAGGAGGGCGGCGGTGCCTTCGTCCAGGGGTACCGGGTTGTGCGGGACGGTGGTGAAAAAGGGAATTTTGGTTACATCCGGGATGTTGGCCACCACGCCCTTGGCCCCATTGGCCGTTAGCGTTTGCAGTACCGTGTTGTACACGTTTGCAAATACGTTGGGGTCGGTAATGTCATTCCCCCCGTACGTGCTCGGGTCGAGGTTGCCGGCCTGGTCCATACCGGCTCCCCCGGATGTCGCAAAACTCAGGACGTCGTTGTTGCCCAGCCAGAGGGTGAAAAAGCTGGGGCCCTGTGCCGCGGCGTCGCCCAGGACGGTAGCCCCGGGATTACTGGCAAAACGTGCATAATACGGGTTGGCCAGCCCGGCTGCCACCCCTGCTACGTTTCCGTAGCCCGGCGCCACCAGGTGGAAGCTTTTGGCTCCGGGGACCCCCATGTTGTTAAAGGAGCCACTCAGGGTATTGGTGATTTCTGTGGCACCCTGGCCCGAAACAGGTACCGGGGCGGGAGATCCGGACGAAAAATCCAGGATCAGCCGGTTTCCGGCTATGGGCGTGCCCCCAAGGGTCATCCCCCCGAGGTTGTCTGCCATAAAGGGGATGTTGAAGTCCCCACCGCCGGCTTCGGCAAAACTCCCGGCCAGCATGTTGGGGAAGGAAGCGGTCTGCCCGTCTACAAATAGGGCGGCATCCGAATACCCGGCGGTGAGGGAATTCCCCAGGGCCACGTAGTTGGAAAAGTCGGCAGATCCGCTGCTATAGGCTATGGGATCCGGATCCTGGGGGCCCGGGTCCACGATGGTGTCATCGTCGCTACACGCAACAAAAAACAGGCTTACAAAGGCCAGAAGGGCCAGAAGTTTTTTCATGGGAATCGTTTTGAGTTAGTTCGTCTTGAAAGCCCTGATTTCAGGTAGGAATCAAAATTAACCAAATTTGCGACACTCGCAATAAAGCGTATTAAAATAGTATGCATGCACAATATTGACCCCCTGGTATTCAGGATTTGATAAAATCCAGGACCTTTTCCAGGAAGGCTTCCGGGGCTTCTGCGTGGAGCCAGTGGCCCGCGCCTTCCAGGGTTTCCAGGCGTGCGAGTGGGAAATGCGACTGGATTTCAGGCCAGTCCTCATCCCCGATATAGGGGGATTTCCCTCCCCTGAGGAACAGGGTTTCCCCTTCGAACCGGGCATTGGGCGGCAGGGCAGCGCCTATGGCTTCCATACTCTCCTTCAGCACCTCCAGGTTAAACCGAAAACCCAATTGGCCCGGTTTTACCCAATACAGGTTTTTCAGCAGAAACTGGCGGATACCCCAGTCCTTGAGGGATTCTGCCAGCAGGGTGTCGGCTTCCGAACGGGATTTGAGCGCAGCCACGGGCAGGGATTCCAGGGCGTCCAGGATGTACTTATGGTGCGGGGGGTAATATTTGGGGGCAATATCGGCCACCAGGAGTTTGCTAACCCGTTCCGGGTAGGCGCACGCCAGGGTCATGGCGGTCTTGCCCCCCATAGAGTGGCCCAGAACAAGGGCATTGCCCACGCCTTTGGCGTCCATATACCGCACCACGTCTTCGGTCATAAGGGCATAGGAGAACCGGTCCGACCAAAAGCTGCGGCCGTGGTTGCGCTGGTCTACCAGGTGGACCAGGAGCCCGCTGCTGGCCAGTTGCCTGCCGAGGGTTTTCCAGTTGTCGGACATGCCCAGGAAGCCGTGGAGGACAATCAGGTCCGGGCCGTTTCCCTCTGTGTTGGCGTGGAGCAGGTTCATTCCTGCAGGTGTTTGAGGTACAGCCCGATCACCTTTTCCAGCCCCAGGTAGAGGGACTCGCAGATCAGGGCATGCCCTATGGATACTTCCAGCAGGTGGGGTACCTGCTGGCGGAACCACCGGATGTTGTCCAGATTCAGGTCGTGGCCGGCATTAAGGCCGATACCTACTGCTGCCGCAGCCTCAGCGGCGCGCCGGAATGGGGCCACCGCGGCCTCGGGGTCCTTCCCGAAGGCACTGGCATAGCTTTCTGTGTAGAGTTCCACCCGGTCGGTCCCCGTATCCCTGGCTGCCCGTACCATTTCGGGGTCCGGATCTACGAAAATCGAGGTGCGGATGCCCTCCTTTTTAAACAGGTCGATGACACCTTTCAGATACTGCCCGTGGGCGCGGGTATCCCACCCGGCGTTGGAGGTTATGGCGTCCGGTGCATCCGGTACCAGGGTTACCTGGTCCGGGCAGACCTCCAGTACCAGGTCTATAAATTCCGGGACCGGGTTTCCTTCTATGTTGAGTTCCGTGGTGACCGTTTTTTTCAGGTCCCTGGCATCCTGATAGCGGATGTGGCGCTCATCCGGCCTGGGGTGGATGGTGATCCCCTGGGCGCCGAAAACCTCGATGTCCCTGGCTGCCTGGACTAGGTCCGGCATGTTGCCTCCCCTGGCATTGCGCAGGGTGGCAATTTTGTTCACATTCACACTGAGTCGGGTCATGGGATGTCCGGATTTGGTTTGGAGCCCAAAAATACAAATTCGGCATGCCTTTTGTGCCCTAAAAAATTAGTAATTTGCAGCATTGCACATGGAAATGCAGGACCATATCATATCGACCATCCCCGTCTTCGACAGTGAAGACTCCCTGAAAGAGGTCATCCACTTCTTTACGCATTCCACCTATTCCCATGTGGCTATTACGGAGGAAGGCAAGTTTTTGGGGTTGCTGGGTGAGGCGGACCTCGATGCTTTTCAGGAGACCAGCCCGGTGTCGGAATTCCGCTACCAGCTGGAAGGGTTTACCGTACCCCCTGAGGCCTCCTGGCTGGACATCCTGGAGGTTTTTACCCGGAACGAGGCCAACCTGGTCCCCGTGGTGGACGCTGCTGGTGCGGTCCTGGGTTATTACGACCTGAACGATATCGTCGGGATTTTCACCGACATGCCCTTTTTTACCGAACCCGGGGTAATCCTGGTAGTGGCCAAGGCTCTGAAGGACTATAGCTTCAGCGAGATTGCTCAGATTGTGGAAGGGAGTAACACCCGCCTGCTGGGGGCGTTTATTACCCAGATCCGGGGGGAGGTGGTGCAGATTACCCTGAAGATGAGCGACAACAACATCAACGATGTGTTGCAGACTTTCCGCCGCTACCGGTATTCCATCCTTTTCGGAAGTGTGGACGACCAGTTCCTGGAGGAACTGCGGGAACGCTCCATTTACCTGGATAAATATTTAAATGTCTGACCCCATGAGAGTGGCCATATACGGTTTGCCGTATCACGACGAGGTGCGCGGCCCCGTGGAGGAACTCCTGGACGAGCTGCAGAAGGCCGGGGCACGCGTAGCCCTGGAAGAAGGTTTTGCCGAATTTCTGGGGATGGCAGGAGACTATGACTGTTTTGGGTTGAACAAGGGCCTGGACCCCGGTTTCGACCTCTTTGTCAGTTTCGGGGGAGACGGGACCATCCTGCGCGCCATTACCTATATCCGCGACCTGGGCATCCCCATTGTGGGGGTCAATACGGGTCGCCTCGGGTTTCTTTCCACCTTCCGGAAGGAGGAGGTGCGGACCCTGGTGCGGGAATTCGTGGACGGGCACTACCACCTGGTAGACCGCAGCCTGGTGGCCGCGGACCTGGAGGGGGAGGTCCCCGGGGGCGACCGGCTGAATTTTGCGCTAAATGAAGTTACCGTAAGCCGGAAGGATACGACCTCCATGATTACTGTGGAAACCTTCCTGGACGGGGAATACCTCACTTCCTATTGGGCAGACGGGCTCATTGTGGCTACCCCGACGGGCTCTACCGGCTATTCCCTCAGTTGCGGGGGGCCGGTTATCATGCCCACTGCACGCTCCCTGGTGATTACCCCTATAGCCCCGCACAACCTGAACGCCAGGCCCCTGGTGATCTCAGACGACACCGAAATCCGCCTGCGGGTTTCCGGGCGGGAACCCCAGCACCTGCTGTCCCTGGACTCCCGGATTGCGACCGTGGACAATGGCACGGTCATCACCGTGAAACGGGCGCCTTTCCAGATCCGGATGGTGGAATACCACTCGGAGAGCTTCTTCAAGACCATCCGCAATAAACTCCTCTGGGGGGAGGATCGTCGCAATTGAGCGCAGGAGGGGCAATAAATACCCCCAAATCCTGTTAATCAAAAGAAACCAAGTCGAGCGCCTTTCTTGCCCGCCAGGGGCATGAAATTGCTATATTTGCAAACTTTCGGAATTGATGAGGATTGTTTTTTCCGCCCTCTTATTGCTGATCATCTCCAATATGCAGGGGCAAACCTACGAGGTGGGAGTCTTTGGCGGCGGGGCCAACAACATAGGGGACATCGGACGGATGAATTACATCCTCCCAAGCGGCCCGGCCTTTGGCGCCCTCTTCAAATGGAATCGCAGCAAGCGGTATGCCTGGAGGGCCCACGCGATGTACGGCACCTTCACCGCGGATGACACCCGTTCAGATATTCCGGCAAGGCAACAACGGGGCCTTCGGATGGAAAATAGTATTTTCGAAGTCTCGGGGGGCCTTGAATTCAATTTTGTGGAGTACAACCTTCACAAACTAGGGCCGGCATTTACCCCGTACCTGTACACAGGTGTCACCTATTTCAGGTACGATTTTAATTATTTCGATGCCGGGACCATGATCGAAACCAGCCAGAGGGACGGCGCATTTGCCATCCCGATGGTGGCAGGGGCCAAATACCGTCTGAACCAGTTCCTGATCCTGGGGGCTGAGGTCGGGGCCAGGTACACCTTTACGGATAACCTGGACGCGAGCAACCCGGAAGGGACGAACTTTGAACAGTTCTCAGACGGCCCGTTCGGCAATGTGAACAGTGACGACTGGTACGTATTTTCCGGTCTCACCCTGACATTTACCTTCGGACGCAAACCCTGCTGTGACGCTTTTGAATAGCAGCGCGCGATGAACACTATTGAGGACATTAAAAAGGGTCGCCTGCCCGGGCACCTGGCCATTATTATGGACGGGAACGGCAGGTGGGCCAAAGAGCGCGGAAAACTCCGCGTCTTCGGGCACCAAAATGGTGTGGAAGCCGTCCGGCAGACTGTCGAAACGGCCGCAAAACTCGGGATAGGCCATCTCACCCTCTACGCCTTCAGCACAGAGAACTGGAAACGCCCCAAACTGGAGGTGGATACCCTGATGCGGCTGTTGGTTACCTCCCTCAGGAAAGAACTCAAGACCCTAAACGAAAACAACATTTCTCTGAATGCCATCGGCCGGGTGGATACCTTGCCGGAAAAGGCCCTCAAGGAGCTCCGGGAAGTCATCCGGAAGACCTCCGAAAACGATGGGATGACCCTCACCCTTGCCTTGAGTTACGGCTCCCGCGATGAGATTACCACGGCTGTAAAAGCCATCGCTTCCAAAGTTAAAAATAGCATAATTTCCCCCGAAATAATTGATGAATCCATTATTAATGATCATCTTTACACGCGCAATTTGCCCGATGTCGACTTGCTAATCCGAACCAGCGGAGAGTACCGGATTAGCAATTTTTTACTTTGGCAGATCGCCTATGCTGAATTGTACTTTACAGACGTTTTTTGGCCGGATTTCAGTGAGCAGCACTTGTTGGAGGCCTTAAAAAGTTATCAGAACCGAGAACGACGATTTGGAAAAATTAGCGAACAACTTAACTAGTGGTATGCGGGCATACATATCACTGAAACACCTTGTTTTTACCCTCTTCCTTTCCCTTCCCTTACTAACCCTCTCCCAGGAGGTCGACTACCAGAGCGGTAAGACCTACATATTGGGTGGGTTACAGGTAACCGGGTTACAGAGCTATAACGAGCAGACGGTAAAAACCTACACCGGCCTTCTGGAAGGCCAGCCCATTACGGTGCCCGGGGACAAGATCAGCGAGGTGATCAAGAAACTCTGGAACCTCGACCTTTTCAGCGACGTTACGTTTTATATAGACCGGGTGGAAGGGGACCGTATTTTCCTGGAACTCGCCATCCGCGAGCGCCCTTCCCTTAATAATGTCACGTTTTATGGGGTTCCCAAGCGGCAGATTCAGGATCTGGTGGAAGATACGGACCTTAAGAAGGGCAAGAAGATTACCGAAAGCCTGATTTCCAACAGCCGGAACTATATCGAGAACAAATACCGCAAGCAGGGTTTCCTCAACGCCAGGGCCCAGATCGCGACTACGGTGGATACCTCTGAGACCAATGCCCTCAACATGGTAGTCAACGTGAAGCGGGGCGACCGGGTAAAGGTTAAGGATATCGTCTTTAGCGGGAACGAAAAACTCGCCGATGCCAAGCTCCGCAAGGCGATGAAGAAAACCAAGGAGAAGCGCCCGGGTCGTTTCTGGAAGAAGTCCAAGTACATCGAAGCCGATTACGAGGAAGATCTTAAGCTCCTCATAGACAAATACGCCGAGAACGGGTATCGGGATGCCCGGGTAACCATGGACACCATCGTACCCCTGGACGAGAAGAATATCGAGGTGCGCATCGGGGTGGAAGAGGGAGACAAGTATTATTTCGGGAACATAGATTTTGTCGGGAACACCGTTTATACGGACAGGCAGCTGAACCAGATCCTGGGAATCGACAAGGGCGACACCTACAACGGGGTACTGCTGCGCAAGCGAATTGCAGACGACACCAAACCCGATGGGGAGGACCTCACCAACCTGTATCAGAACAACGGGTACCTCTTCTCGCAGATCAACCCTATAGAGGTCTCGGCTGAGAACGACACTATCGATTTTGAAATCCGTATTATAGAAGGGAAGGAGACCTTCCTGAACCGGGTAGACGTGGCCGGGAACAACAAGACCAACGACCATGTTATTTTCCGCGACATCCGCACCAAGCCCGGGCAGAAATACAGCAAGGAGGATATCATCCGGACCATCCGGGAACTGGGGCAGCTCGGGTTTTTTGACCCCGAGAACATCCGTCCGGAAATCCAGAACCCGGACCCCAATGCCGGGACGGTAGACCTGAAGTTCGATTTGGTGGAGTCCGGCGCCAGCCAGATCGAGTTGCAGGGCGGTTACGGAGGGGGTGGCTTTATCGGAACCCTGGGGCTGTCCTTTAACAACTTTTCCATTCAAAACCTGTTCAACGGGGAGGCGTATAAGCCTGTGCCCATGGGGGATGGGCAGACCTTTGCCCTGAGGCTTCAGGCCAGCCGGACCTTCCGGGTGTATTCCCTGAACTTCTCAGAACCCTGGCTGGGTGGCCGCAAGCCGGTCCGTTTCAGTCTTTCCCTGTCGCGTACCCAGCAGTTCCTGGCCTCCTTCGGCAGCAACGGACGGGTACAGGTAGACAAAGACCAGCAGTTTTCCATTACCGGGATCTCCCTGGGCCTGGCCAAACGGGTGCAATGGCCGGACGATTTCTTTGTCCTGAGCCACGCCCTGAGCTACCAGCTGTACGATTTCCGGAACTACCGCACCGGCCTGTTTAACTTCGGGAACGGGCAGTCCAACTCCCTGGCCTATACCCTGGGGATTTCCCGAAACTCCTCCGGACCCAGCCCGATCTTCCCGCTTTACGGAAGCCGGATGGAATTCACCGCAAAGTTTACCCCCCCGTATTCCCTGTTCAGCAAAAAGGATTTCGCCGCCTTGAAGGGCGAAACAGAAGAGATCATAGCGGAACAGGTGGAACGCGCCCAGTTGGGGCTCAGCGGGGAGGCGCGCGATACGGAGCTCCAGAGCCGCCTCGAAGAACTGGACCAGGAGCGTTTCCGCTGGCTGGAATACTATAAGATCAAGTTCGGGGCAGACTGGTACAACCGCATTGTGGGCAAGCTGGTACTTCGGACCAATGTGGAATTCGGGTTCCTGGGGGCCTATAACCAGGATGTGGGATACGTTCCTTTCGAGCGCTTTTTCCTCGGGGGAGACGGCCTGGGCCGGAACTTTACCCTGGACGGTCGGGAGGTGATTCAGCTCCGTGGGTACGAGAACAACTCCCTGACCCCGGTAGACCCCATAACCCAGCAACCTGAAGGGGGTATCGTCTACAATAAATACTCCGTGGAACTCCGCTATCCGCTTACCTTAAAGCCAACGGCTTCCATCTATGCCCTTGGTTTTATGGAGGCTGGTAATGCCTTCAACAATTTTCAGGACTTTAATCCGTTTGAAATAAAGAGATCGGCCGGGATAGGGTTGCGTATTTTCATGCCCGCTTTTGGCCTGTTGGGGATCGATTTCGGTTACGGGTTCGACGAAGACCTGAGACCCGGTTCTGCAGGTACAGGTCCGAGTGGTTGGCAAACACACTTCGTGATAGGGCAGCAATTCTAATTGGGTTTTTCCTCCTGGTCCGAATTGTTAAATCGTTCATTATAAAAGATTTAATAATTTTGGCACGATATTTTCTATCCATAAATACCGTTCTGTGATGAATTGGAGAATAGCATTTTTCATCCTGGTGTTGGGCGTATGCGGTTGGAGCAACGCACAACGCGGCGTCCGTATCGCTTATGTGGATATGGAGTATATCCTCGAGAATGTGGAGGAGTACCGGGAGGCAAGCGCGCAATTAGACAACAAGGTGCTGCAATGGAAATCCGAGATCGAGGACCGGCAACGGGCCATCGACCAGCAAAAGAAGGACCTGCAGGCCGAGCGCGTACTGCTCACTGACGAGCTCATCTCGGAACGGGAAGAGGAAATTGAAATCCTGGAAAAGGAATTGCTGGATTACCAGCAGGACCGCTTCGGCCCCCGGGGAGACCTGGTGCTTCAGAAGCAGCGTCTTATCCAGCCCATACAGGACCAGGTTTTCAACGAAGTACAGAAAATTGGAGCCAATAAAAAGTATGATTTTATTTTCGATAAATCGGCGGATGTTGTAATGTTGTACTCCGAAAATCGGCACGATATCAGCGACTTGGTCCTCAGGAGTATCTCGCGGACCCGCAGGGTGAGTGCACCGGCCAAAACCCGCGAGGATAGGCTGGAAGCCTTCGAGGGAGAAACCGAGGCTCCGGTGTCCGAAGCCCTCCAAGAGCGGCAGGATCGGGCCCAGCAGGCCGAGGAGGCACGGAACCAGGCTGCAGAAGAGCGCCGCAACGAGCAACTACGCCTGAGAGAAGAACGGAAAAAGGCCTACGAGGCAAGGCGGCAGAAGCTCCTGGAGGAGCGGGAAGCCCGCCGTAAAGAAAAAGAAGATGAACGGCAAAAGGCCGTGGAACAAGAAAAAGATACAGTTGTAAACAACTGAGAAACCCGAATCCATAAATACTAAACTCAAATATCAAATTAGACATCATGAAACAATTAGTTAAGGTAGCTGTTGCGGTTGTAATGTTGGTTGCCTTCACCGCTGGGGTGCAGGCGCAGAGCAAAACAGCCCACATTAATGTGCAGGAGCTTTTGTCGCAGATGCCGGAGATGAAAGCTGCCCAGGCGGAACTTAAGAAACTGGAAGAAACCTACCGGGCCGATATCCAGGGTTCCCTGAACGAACTGCAAAACAAGTTTACCCAATACAACAACGAGGCGAGCTCCCTTTCCCAGGAGGAAAACCAGAAGCGCGCCCTGGAGTTGCAGGGGTACGAGCGCAACATCGGTGAGGCCCAGCAAGCTGCACAACAGGAGCTGGCAAAGAAACAGCAAGAACTCTTCGAGCCCATTTCCCAAAAGGCGCAGGCAGCCATCCAGAAGGTGGCAGCGGCCCAGGGCTTCGATTATGTCCTGGATGCCAGCCCAGGGTCTGGTGTTATTGTGGCCACAGGCAAGGATCTGTTGCCCGATGTGAAAAAAGAAATGGGATTCTAAAAGCGTCCTTTCAGCTAAAGCCGCCCTACCAGGGCGGTTTTTTGTTTCCACCAAAACGGGGCAATCCATGCAAGAAGCACCAATTGGGATATTCGATTCCGGGGTAGGCGGCCTTACCGTATGGGCCGATATTGGGCGTTTGCTACCCGCCGAGGACACCATCTACCTGGCTGATAGTGCCCATGCCCCTTATGGGGAGAAACCACCCGCTGCCATTGTGGAAAGGAGCCTGGCCTGTACCCGGAAACTCCTGGACCTGGGGGCGAAACTCATTGTGGTAGCCTGCAATACCGCCACCACCAATGCCATTAGCACCCTGAGGGCGCAGTTCCCGGTCCCTTTTATCGGGATAGAACCTGCCATAAAGCCGGCTGCCCTGCAATCCGACAGCGGCACCATTGGGGTATTGGCCACCCGTGGGACGCTTTCCAGCGCCCTTTTTGCCACTACCTCCCGCAGCCATGCCCGCGGGATCCGCCTTGTGGAACAGGAGGGTAAAGGCCTGGTACAGGCTATTGAATCCGGTAAGCTCGGGGCCGAAGACCTGCAGGAC
Organism: Robiginitalea sediminis; assembly: GCF_002198115.1. GTDB lineage: Bacteria > Bacteroidota > Bacteroidia > Flavobacteriales > Flavobacteriaceae > Robiginitalea > Robiginitalea sediminis. Next base: position 1,270,563 of record NZ_NGNR01000001.1, read on the forward strand.
ACCCTGCGGGAATTGGTGCAACCCATGCTGGATGCCGGGGTAGACCACCTGGTGTTGGGTTGTACGCATTATCCCTTCCTGAAGCCTATCCTGGCTGAGGTCCTTCCGTCAAACGTACGGGTGGTAGACTGCGGGGAGCCCGTGGCCCGTCAGACCCGTGCCGTTCTGGAGCGGGAAAACCTCCTGTCACCAAAGACTACTGCTGGCAGCCATTTGTTTTATTCCAATGCGGACCCCAGCGTCATGCAGGCCCTGCTCAGTCGCCTGGGAAGTACGTCCCAGGCCCGTCGCCTGGATTTCTAGGGGCGCCTGCAGAAAGTCTGGTAGGTAAAGGCATAGGAATGCCGCTCGTCCCTGGGGTGGTAAACCGCAGTTCGAAGTTCCCAGATGGCCGGGTCCAGTTCCGGGAAATGGGTATCTGCCTCGAAAGTCCCATGCACGCGGGTGAGCTCTACACTGGTAGCCAGCGGCAGGGCCTGGGCATAAATTTCACCCCCGCCTATGACAAAAACCCGGCCGTGCTCCCTTGTGGCCTCCAGGGCTTCTTCCAGGGAGTGCACCACGCGGCAAAGCGGATGTTCTGCGGCATAGGACTTCCTTCGGGTTATAATAAGGTGCTCCCTTCCGGGAAGGGGTTTGGGAAAGGTCTCGAAGGTTTTCCGCCCCATGATCATGGGGTGGCCGGTGGTTAGGAATTTAAAGCGTTTAAAATCGTCCGGGAGGTGCCAGGGCAGGTCGCCTTCCTTACCGAGCTCATTTTCCTGTCCGGCGGCGGCGATCAGAATAACTTCCCGTTCTTTTTTGGGGTCCAAAGGGTGGAAGTGTTTAGGGGCCAATGAGACGCACCTATAGGGCGGATGCGTCTGGAATGGCTTATATTTAGCGCTAAAGATACAAGAATTCCACCCTGCTCCGATGACCGATTTGCTCAAGTTCCGAAAAGGATTCCCCGTCCTCTCCCAATATACCTACCTCAATACGGCGGCCTGGGGCCCCATGCACGAAGACCTGCACGCCTGGCGGGGCGAACAGGAGCTGGATTTCCTGGTGGGCGGCAGCGATTTCAAAATAGACTCCCTGAGCCTGCTGGACCAGGTCCGTGAGCGCATCGGGGTGTGCTTTGGATGCAGCCAGGACCGCATTGCCCTGGTGCCCAATTTTTCCCTGGGGTTAAATATGTTGCTGGATGGGCTTCCGAAACAGTCCAGGGTTGTGCTCCTGGAAGGGGATTATCCTTCCCTAAACTGGCCGTTTGAGGACCGGCCATTTCAGTGCCGTCATCTGCCTGCCGATACCCGGGTGGAAGAACGCATCCTGGAGAGCCTCAGGGCCGAGCCGGCTGAAGTGCTGGCCATAAGCCTGGTGCAGTGGATCAATGGGTTACTGATTAGCCCGGAGTTCCTCGCTACCCTTAAGGAGGAATTCCCGGGACTGCTCATAGTAGCAGACGCCACCCAGTATCTCGGGGCCTTTGACCTGGATTTTGACGCTTCCGTAATCGATGTCCTGGGGGCCAGTGGGTATAAGTGGATGCTGGGGGGCAACGGCAATGGTTTTCTCCTGCTTTCCGAGGAGGCTACAACCCGCTTTCACGTTAGGACCATTGGGTTCCAGTCGGTGTTTCATGACCCAAGGCGTAGGGAAAGCGTCTCCCTGGCCCAGCGGCTGGAACCGGGCCACCTGGATACCCTGAGTTTCGGGAGCCTGTGGTTTGGCCTGGGCCTGCTGCAGGAAGTGGGCCTGGATCGGGTGGAGGCCTACAACCGCGAGCTCTGGGGGAAGGTCCTCAATGCCCTGGATTCGCGCGGGTTGCTTGCTCCCGGTATAGCCGGCAGGCCGGTACACAGCGGGATTTTCAGCATCCCCAACCGGGAGGGCTGGTTCGATGCCCTTGGCGAGCAAGGGGTGGTCTGTTCGCAGCGGGGCGGGGGCATCCGCCTGAGTTTTCACTGCTACAATACGGATGCCGACCTGCAGACTGTACTCGAGGTTCTGGACCAGAAGGGCAATCGTTGAATAACCCGTAATCCGCACAAGCGTAAAATACAAAGGTGAACGCTTTGTAAAGGGAATTTTACGAAATCCATAAATCTGGGATAACAAATTGTCTTTTAGGCCATTTTGATGTTGTTTTGCGGTGAAAATCGGGACGTACATTAATCACTTAAAAACACCTGATCATGGCAATCAAAAAACAATACCTGAAATCCAAGCCGGTATGCAAAGTAACGTTTACTGTGCCGGCAGAAGAAGCGAGCAAAGTTGCCGTTGTTGGCGATTTCAATAACTGGAACCCCAAGGGCAGCATGCTCAAGAAACTCAAGAACGGAACCTTTAAAGGTACTTTCGACCTCCCCCAGGAGCAGACCTTTGAATTCCGCTACCTGGTAGACGGCAGCACCTACATTAATGATGAGGCTGCAGACCGTTACCAGTGGAACGATTACGCCGGTGCCGAAAACGCGGTACTCGAGCTGTAAGGGACGACTATCCCATTGCAAAGCAGGAAGGGGCCGGCATTAGCCGGCCTTTTCTTTTGGGGTCACTTGGAAAGCCGGAAGGCGACCGGGATGGTGAACGCGTAGGCATTCAGCGCAAGCCTTTCTGGAGCCTGCCCCCATCCATTACAAAAAACAAGAAAGAGGCAACATAGGAGGGTCAGGGTTCGCAGCATGGTCTTTGGATGCTTGGTGTGGCCTAGACGGCAACCGCTCCTTTAATATGCGGGTGCGGGTCGTAATTCTCCAGGGTAAAGTCTTCGAATTTGAAACTGAAAATGTCCCGGACCTCCGGGTTGAGTTTCATACTGGGCAGCGGGCGGGGCTCCCGGCTGAGCTGGAGCCGGATCTGTTCCATGTGGTTGCTGTAGATATGCGCATCCCCGAAGGTGTGGATAAAGTCTCCGGGCTCCAGGTCGCAGACTTGGGCCATCATCAGGGTGAGCAGGGCATAGGAAGCAATATTGAAGGGCACGCCCAGGAAAATATCGGCCGACCGCTGGTAGAGCTGGCAGGAGAGCCTGCCATTGGAGACGTAAAACTGGAAGAAGGCATGGCAGGGGGGGAGGGCAGCCTTTCCATCGGCTACATTCTGGGCAAAACTCCGGGAGGTATCCGGCAAAACGGAAGGATTCCAGGCGGCCACCAGCATCCTTCGGCTGTCCGGGTTCTGGCGGATGGTCTCCACTACCTGGCGGATCTGGTCGATCCCCTCGCTATTCCAGTTACGCCATTGGTGGCCATAAACCGGGCCCAGGTTGCCGTTTTCGTCTGCCCATTCGTTCCAGATACGCACCCCGTTTTCCTGCAGGTACCCAATGTTGGTATCCCCGCTCAGGAACCAGAGCAATTCATGGATAATCGATTTCAGGTGGAGTTTCTTGGTGGTCACCATAGGGAAGCCTTCCTGCAGGTTAAACCGCATCTGGTACCCGAAAACACTCAGGGTTCCGGTTCCGGTCCGGTCGGTTTTGGATTCCCCGTGTTCGAGGACGTGGTGCAACAAGTCGTGGTATTGTTTCATCGGGTCAGTATTGGAAATGACGCCCGGGAGGCAGCCTCCCGGCATTGCTCAAAAATAGGGAATGGGATAAATGCAGGGCAACTGCCCGCAACACGGACTTTTCAAAACTTATCAACCCAGGATCATTCCGGCCATGGTGGCGGAGAGCAGGGAGGCCAGGGTACCGCCCAGGACGGCCTTCATCCCGAATTCCGATAGGGTCTTGCGTTGGCCGGGGGCCAGGGAACCAATCCCGCCGATCTGAATCCCGATGGAGGCAAAATTGGCAAATCCGCAGAGCATATAGGTGGCCATGATGATGGATTTCTGGTACCCCAGGTGGGCGCCGGAAGCGATGTCTTTCAGCTCGGCCAATTGGATGTAACCCACAAACTCACTGGCAGCCAGTTTAATTCCCAGCAGTTGCCCCATGAGCATGATATCTGCCGAGTCTACCCCGATCAGCCACATGACGGGCGCAAATACGGCGCCCAGCAGGGCTTCCAGGGACAGGCCGTCGTATGGGGAGTTGGCCGCGATCCAGCCGTTTACGGAGGTGAGGCCGCCTACCCAGTCCAGGACCCCGTTGATCATGGCGATAAAGGCCACAAAAACCAGGAGCATCGCACCGACATTTACAGCCAGCTTCAGGCCCTCGGTGGTGCCATTGGCAATGGCATCCAGTAAATTGGTACCTATTTTTTCCGTGCTGACCCGTATAGTGGTGTCTACCGGTTCGGTTTGGGGTTGCAGCATTTTCGAGACGACGATGGCCCCGGGCGCAGCCATTACGGAGGCGGCGATAAGGTGCCGTGCGAATTCCAGTCGCATCTCAGGGTCGTTGCCCCCGAGGAATCCGATGTAGGCTGCCAGAACGCCCCCGGCCACCGTTGCCATCCCGCCAATCATGACCAGCAGGATTTCCGAGCGGTTCATTTTTTCGAGGTAGGCTTTGATCAGCAGGGGGGCTTCGGTCTGCCCCAGGAAGATATTCCCCGCCACGCTGAGGCTTTCAGGCCCTGAAATCCCCAGGAAACGCGTTAGCAGCCAGGCCAGCCCTTTGACGATTTTCTGGATAATGCCCAGGTAATAAAGGACCGAGGTCAGGGCGGAAAAGAAGATGATGGTGGGCAGGATCTGGAAGGCAAAGACGTAGCCGATGTTGGCGTTGTCCAGGTCCATGAGGTTCCCGAAAAGGAAGGTACTCCCCGCGGCGGTGAATTCCAGGATGCCGTTGAAAAATGCCCCCAGGACATTGAAAAACCACTGGACTGCCGGCACCTTGAGGATGCCTATGGCCAAAAGCAGCTGGAGCCCTAGGCCCACGCCCACGGTCTTCCAGTTGATATGCCTCCGCCTGGCGCTGAATGCCCATGCCATAAGCAGGATCACGGCCATACCCAGGGCGCCGCGAAGCAGGGATTGCAGGCTGAAGCCCTGGTTGGGCACAATGCCTTCATGCTGGGCGGCCAGCCCGGCGGGGAGCAGCACCAGCAGCACGATCAGCATGGCCTTATGGCCGTGCCTCCCTACCCGGTTAGGGGCCGGTTTAATTTTTGTTGCGTTTGGAAATTTCATCCCTGAGGTGGGCTGCCTTTTCGTAGTCTTCGCTGGCCACGGCCTTTTCCAGCTCTTTGTGGAGTTCCTCCATGGTCATTTCCTTGTACGGGGCCGCCCCTGCCGAGTCGATTTCAACAGGTTCGTTTTCCTGCAGGATTTCATCGACCATAATACTGTCGTCCCCTTCCTCCTTATCCTTGTCCTTGGAGGAGAACTTCAGGAAGATCCCGGCCTTGTCCAGGATGGTCTTATAGGTAAAGATGGGGGCGTCGAACCGCAGGGCCAGAGCTATGGCATCGCTGGTACGCGCATCGATGATTTCCTCGATTTTGTCCCGCTCGCAGATGATGCTCGAGTAAAAAACCCCGTCCACCAGTTTATGGATAATGACCTGTTTGATCACGATGTCGAAACGGTCCGCGAAATTCTTGAAAAGATCGTGGGTGAGGGGGCGTGGGGGTTTGATTTCCTTTTCCAGGGCAATGGCGATGGACTGCGCTTCGAAGGCCCCTATGACTATGGGCAGCTTGCGGTCTCCTTCCACTTCATTCAGGATTAGGGCATAGGCCCCATTCTGGGTCTGGCTATAGGAAATCCCTTTTATCTTTAACCGTACAAGGCTCATAAGCAGAAACGAAAAAAAAGGGGAAGCTAAATAGCAGGTAGGTCCTGTTATTTAACAGCCCCTTAAAAGGACAAATTAACAAAAATTAGGCGTTCTGGGCCTTAAATTCCTTTAATTTTTCGATGAGTTCCGGTACTACTTCGAAGGCGTCGCCCACAATACCGTAATCGGCTGCTTTGAAGAAGGGCGCTTCCGGATCGTTGTTGATCACCACCTTGACCTTGGAGGCATTCACCCCGGCCAGGTGCTGGATAGCACCGGATATCCCGATGGCGATGTACAGGTTGCTGGCCACCGGTTTTCCGGTCTGCCCAACGTGCTCGCTGTGGGGCCTCCAGCCCATGTCGGATACGGGTTTGGAGCAGGCAGTGGCTGCGCCCAGGACACCAGCGAGTTCTTCGATCAGGTTCCAGTTTTCAGGCCCTTTCAGGCCGCGCCCGCCGGAGACAACGATGTCGGCATCGGCGATGGCGATTTTGTCGGTGGCCTTGTCTACCGATACGCTCCGGGTCCCGAAGGCGGCATCGGAAACCTCTGGGGCAAAGGCTTCCGCCCGGGCATCGCCCTGGGCCTCCACAGTGCCAAAAGCATTGCTGGATACCCCTATAATAGCGGTGTTCCCACTGAGTTCGGTATGGGCAAAGCCCTTGTTGCTGAATACGGTACGCCGCACCACCAGGGGGGAGGTGCTTTCAGGCAGGGCCACTACATTGGGGGCATACCCGGCCTTGAGGTTCCCGGCCAGGATGGGTGCCGCAAATTTGGCATCGGCGCTGGAACCTACAACCACTACGCGCGCACCGGTCTCGGCTACCGCTTTTTCCAGGTAGGTCGCCGCAGCACGGGCATTGAAGGTGTCCATGCGCGGATCGTTTACCTGCAGGACGCGGGCTACCCCGTAGCTGGCCAGGGCAGAAGGGTCCGTTACATTAATAGCAAGGGCAACGGCTTCGGTGCCCATGGCCTTGGCCAACTGGGCCCCGTAACTGGCAACCTCCCACGCATTTTTCCTGAAGGCGCCGTTTTCGGATTCGGTATATATAAGTACTGACATGATATCTCGTGTTAAAGGGTTATGCGAATGCCGCGGTTAGAGGACCTTGGCTTCTTTGTGGAGAAGTTCCACGAGTTGGCCAACCTGGGAAGGGTCTACCAGCTTTACCGGGCCTTTGGCCGGCGGTTTCTCGAAAGACACGTCTTTGGTGCCGGCACCCATGTCCACAGGGGGTACCACGTTGAGTTTTTTCTGGCGGGCCATCATAATGCCCCGCATATTGGGGATGCGAAGGTCGCTTTCCTCCACCAGGCCTTTTTGCCCTCCGATTACCAGGGGCAGGGAGGTCTCGATGGTTTCCTTCCCCCCGTCGATCTCGCGCACCGCCTTGGCCGAAGTGCCCTCTATTTCGAGGCCAATGCAGGTATTCACAAAATTCATATCGAGCATGGCCGCCAGCATCCCGGGGACCATCCCGCCGTTGTAGTCGATAGATTCCCGACCGGCGATGACCAGTTCGTAGCTGCCGTTTTTGACTACTTCAGCCAGCTGGCGGGCCACAAATAACCCGTCTGTAGGCTCGGCATCGATGCGGATGGCTTCGTCTGCGCCAATGGCCAGGGCTTTACGCATGGTGGGTTCCACCCCGGGACCACCCACGGTGGCTACGTGCACGGTGGCGCCCTGTTTTTCCTTCATCCACATGGCCCGGGTAAGGCCAAATTCGTCGTTGGGGTTGATCACAAACTGGACCCCTGTGGTATCGAAGGCCGACTGGTCGGCGGTAAAGTTAATTTTAGAGGTGGTATCAGGGACGTTGCTGATACAGACAAGTATCTTCATATCTCGGTTTTTTAGTCCGTAAACGGGTCGCTAAGATAGCTATAATATTTGAAAATTACTATGCATGCATAATAAAAATTTTCCCATTTTTTGGCCCATCCCAAAGGGGAGTTGCCCGATAATTTCTATTTTTGTGCCCGCTCGGGCACTACAGGCCCGGGGTGAAAAAGCAAGACGCATATGAGGACGATTCAATTCAGAGAAGCCATTGCCGAAGCCATGTCGGAAGAGATGCGCCGGGACGACTCTATTTACCTGATGGGCGAGGAGGTAGCCGAATACAACGGTGCCTACAAGGCTTCCAAGGGGATGCTGGACGAGTTCGGGCCCCGCCGGGTGCTGGATACCCCCATCTCCGAGTTGGGGTTTGCCGGGGTTGGCGTGGGTTCTGCCATGAACGGAAACCGTCCGATTATCGAATTTATGACCTTTAACTTCTCCCTGGTGGGAATCGACCAGATCATCAACAATGCGGCAAAGATGCGGCAGATGTCCGGGGGGCAGTTCAACATTCCCATCGTGTTCCGCGGGCCCACTGCCTCAGCCGGCCAGCTGGCCGCTACCCACTCACAGGCTTTTGAGAGCTGGTTCGCCAATTGTCCGGGCCTGAAAGTGGTAGTGCCTTCCAACCCCTACGACGCCAAGGGACTCTTGAAATCTGCTATCCGGGACGATGACCCGGTCATTTTCATGGAATCCGAGCAGATGTACGGCGATAAGGGCGAAGTGCCGGAAGGGGAATATACCATCCCCCTGGGAGTAGCCGAGATCAAAAGGGAAGGGACCGACGTCACCATTGTTTCCTTCGGAAAGATCATTAAGGAAGTATATACAGCAGCGGAGAAACTGGAGGAAGAGGGGATCTCCTGCGAGGTCATTGACCTGCGTACCGTGCGCCCCATGGATATTGACAGTATCCTGACTTCGGTAAAGAAGACTAACCGCCTGGTTGTGGTGGAAGAAGCCTGGCCTTTTGGCAATGTGGCCACGGAAATTACCTACCAGGTGCAGGACAAGGCGTTCGATTACCTGGATGCCCCGGTGGTAAAAATCAATACGGCAGACACCCCTGCTCCCTATTCCCCCGTATTGCTGGAGGAGTGGCTGCCCAACAGCGAGGATGTCATCAAAGCTGTTAAGAAAGTGTTATATGCTTAGGGCATCGGAAATCTAACCGTAATTTAGTATCGCCGGCCCTAAAGCCGGCGAACCTTTTTTACTCCTGCCTATCCGACACAATTTTACCCCCGGAAAAGAATAATGGTTTTAAAGCGCCTTAAGGACTATACCTCAAGGGCGAAAAACAAGATACAATGCCCATACGCAAATGGTTGTGGTTTGCCGGTATGGTTATGGGGCTGCTGTCAGCCCAGGCCCAGACCAAGGTAGGCGGAATCGTAGTGGACCAGGACGATGTACCGGTGGCCTTTGCCAACGTGGTGCTGGCCGGGTCCTCGGACGGGACCATCACCAATGACAACGGGAGATTTTACCTGGAGTCCGATGGGGTGTACGATACCCTGGTAGTCTCCTTTGTGGGGTATGCCACACGCGAAATCGCCTTGCCGGGCCGCGTCAATATGGAGATGCGGATTGTCCTGGAGGAGGGCACCCAGTTGGACGAGGTGGTGGTCTATGTGGGGCGCCAGTCCAAAAAGAACAACCCCGCGGTGGAAATCCTCCGTAAAATCTGGGCTAAGAAGCGGGCCAACGGACTTCGGAAATTCGACCAGTATACCTACGACGAGTACGAGAAAATAGAGTTCGATCTCAATACCATAGACAGCGCCCTGATGCAGAGCCGGGTGTTCCGCGGTCTGGAGTTTGTCTTTGACGATTTAGACACTTCCCGGATTACAGGGAAGACTTACCTGCCTATTTTCCTGAACGAGAAGTTTACCCGCGTGCATGGAGACAATCGCATGGGGCTGGAAAAAAGGGATATCCTGGGGAACAAGAATTCCGGGTTCAACAACAACCAGGCGATAATAGCCTTTGTGCAGGACCTCTACTCCCAATACGATATCTACGACAACTACCTGAAGTTTTTCGACAAGAGTTTTACCAGCCCGCTTTCGCGCACCGGGGTGGACACCTATAACTATGTTCTGGCAGACAGCGCCTTTATTGACAATAAGTGGTGCTACAACATCATCTACTACCCGCGCCGCAAGAACGAACTCACCTTTAAGGGGGATTTCTGGGTTAACGATACTACCTACGCCATCAAGAAAATAAACCTGGAAGTTACCCGCAGTGCCAACATCAATTGGGTAAAGGAAATCTACATCGAGCAGGAATTTGACGTGCTGTCGGATTCGGTTTTCCTGCTCAAACGGGATTACATGCTGAGCGACTTCTCCTTCAACAAGAAGGAATCCTCCCGGGGGGTCTATGGCAAGAGGACCACGGTATACGACAACTACCGGTTTGACCAGCCCAAACCACGGGAATTCTACAGCGGGGAGGCAGACCCCTTCGACCCCGGCGTGTATGAGCGCCCGGACGAATTCTGGGCCACCAACCGCCTGGAATCCCTCAACAAGGACGAGAAGGGGATTTACGCCCTTCTGGATACCCTGCGGACCGTCCCGAAATTCCGGTCCTATTACAATTTGGTAAGTATCCTGGGTTCCGGGTATGTGGAAATAGACAAATGGGACATCGACCTGGGTGATATTTACAGTGTAGTAGGGTTTAACGATGCTGAAGGCTGGCGGTTCCGAGGGGGGGCGCGGACGTTTTTCGGGCAGAATGACCCCTGGCGCCTGGAGGGGTATATGGCCTACGGGTTCTCGGACCAGAAATTCAAATACGGCATTTCGGGTAAATGGCTGCTGGACAGAAAGCGGCGGCTGATCCTCTCCGGGGGTAACCGCAGGGATGTGGAACAGATGGGCCTGAACCTGACGGCCACCACGGATGTGCTGGGCCGCAGCATCGCTTCCGGCTCCGTGCTGACCGTGGGCAACAACGACCGCCTGACCAACATCAACCTTACAACAGCGGCCCTGGAAATGGAACCCCTGCGCAACCTCCGGCTGCGCTTTGGGGGCTCGTTCCGCACCCTGAAATCGGCCTTGCCGGAAGCCTTTAGCCTGGATTACCTGGATCCGGAGGCCCCGGGCGGCATCGCCTCCCAGATCAGGCAGTTCGACCTGATTACGACTCTGATCTATACGCCGGGGCGGCGTACCCTGGGCTACGGGGTGGAGCGCCGGGACGTCAATGACAACTACAGCACCTTGTTTTTACAATACACCCGGGGCCTGGAAGGGTTCCTGGAGAGCGACTTCGATTATGCCAAATGGCAGTTTTCCTATACACAGCCCTGGCAATTGGGCGGCTTCGGCCGCCTGCGCACGACCCTGGAGGCCGGGAAAACCTTCGGGGAGGTGCCCCTGGGCCTGCTCAGCGTGGTGCCCGGCAACCAGACCTTCTTTTCCATCTATACGGCCTTCCCGAACCTGGATTTCTATGAATTCGTGACCGACACCTATGTGGCGGCACACCTGGAACACAATTTCAACGGAAGGCTTTTTTCCAGGATTCCGCTGCTGCGGGAGCTCAACCTCAGGGAGATAGTGGGCCTGCGCGGGGTCTGGGGGGAGTTGTCGGAGGCCAACCGCCTGCTGAGCAGCCCGGCCAACATTCCCCTGCGCGCACCGGACGAGCGCATTTACTGGGAATACTCCTTCGGGGTGGGCAACATCTTTAAAATTTTCCGCATCGATTTTAATTTCCGGGGCAACTACCTGGGCCTCCCCGATGCGCGTGCCTTTAGCGTAACCGGGGCCTTCGGCTTTCATTTCTAGGTGTTTGCGGAAGGGCTGCCGCATGGGCCTGCAACCGGAAAAAACCCTTTTAAAATCTAAACCGTTTTTACTACTTTTGCAGCCGTTTCAAACCTCTAAATAACTGACATAATGGAACAAATCGTAAATTATTTGTGGGCATTCGGCCTGTTGGGGCTGCTCTTCGTGTTCGTAAGGAACGCCTGGGTATCCAAACAGGAAGTGGGCGATGCCAAGATGGCGCGTATTGCCAAAAACATCGCCGACGGGGCCATGTCCTTCCTGAAAGCGGAGTACAAAATCCTCGCGATTTTTGTAGCGGCCGTAGCCGTGCTGCTCTTCTTTAAAGGAGAGAGTGAAGCCGGTTCCAATGGAATGGTTGCCGTATCCTTTGTGGTAGGGGCCATCTGTTCCGCCCTGGCCGGGTTTATCGGGATGAAGGTTGCCACCAAAGCCAATGTTCGCACTACCAACGCCGCCCGGACCTCCCTGGGCAAAGCCCTGGAAGTGGCTTTTGCCGGAGGTTCTGTAATGGGGATGGGCGTTGTAGGCCTCGGAGTTCTGGGCCTGAGCGGTTTGTTTATGATCTATAGCGGCCAGGGCTGGGCCATTTCCGAAGTCCTGAACGTGCTGTCCGGATTCTCCCTGGGCGCTTCTTCCATTGCCCTCTTTGCCCGTGTGGGTGGGGGGATCTACACCAAGGCGGCCGACGTAGGTGCCGACCTGGTTGGGAAGGTTGAAGCCGGTATTCCGGAAGACCACCCCCTGAACCCTGCTACCATTGCCGATAACGTTGGGGACAACGTTGGGGACGTAGCCGGTATGGGTGCCGACCTGTTTGAGTCCTATGTAGGCTCCATTATCGGGACCATGGTGCTGGGTGCCACCTTTGTAGGCATTCCGGAGTTTCAACAGGCCTTCGAGGGCCTTGGGGCTGTTTACCTGCCGCTGGCCCTGGCGGGGGTAGGGATTGTGATGTCCATTATCGGGACTTTCTTTGTCCGGGTAAAGGACGGAGGATCTCCCCACACGGCACTGAACATCGGGGAATTCGGTTCGGCCGGTCTGATGCTGATCGCGTCTTACTTCCTGATTGACGGCATGCTGCCGGAAAGCTGGATGGAAGGCGGAAAAGAATTCACCTCCTTTGGCGTTTTCCTGGCTACCATTGCCGGTCTGGTTGCCGGCCTGCTGGTTGGTAAGGTGACCGAATATTATACGGGCACCGGAACCAAGCCGGTAAGCTCTATTGTGCGTCAGTCCGAAACCGGATCCGCGACCAATATCATTGCCGGACTGGGCGTGGGTATGATGTCCACCGCCATCCCGATCCTGCTGATTGCTGCTGCCATCCTGGTATCGCACTACTATGCCGGGCTGTACGGAATTGCGATTGCAGCCGTAGGGATGCTGGCCAATACCGGAATTCAGCTGGCTGTTGACGCCTATGGACCGATTTCCGATAACGCGGGCGGAATCGCTGAAATGTCCGAACTGCCTAAGGAGGTGCGTGAGCGCACCGACAAACTGGATGCCGTGGGGAACACCACAGCTGCCATCGGGAAAGGCTTTGCGATTGCTTCTGCTGCCCTGACAGCCCTGGCCCTCTTTGCTGCCTTTATGAAGACAGCCAACGTAACCTCTATTGACGTAAGCCAGCCGGACATTATGGCCGGACTCCTGGTAGGTGCCATGCTGCCGTTTGTGTTCTCTGCCTTGGCGATGAATGCCGTTGGCCGCGCTGCCATGGCCATGATTGAGGAGGTACGCCGCCAGTTCCGCGACATCCCCGAGCTGAAAAATGCCCTGGAGGTGATGCGTAAGTACAACTCCGATATGAGCAAGGCCTCTGCCGAAGACCGCAAAGTATTCGATGCTGCGGATGGCAAAGCCGAATACGAGAAATGTGTGGCCATTTCTACAAAAGCTTCCATCAAGGAAATGGTACTGCCCGGCCTGCTGGCCATTGCCGTACCTGTTGCCGTAGGCTTTATCGGCGGGGCCGAAATGCTCGGCGGGCTGCTGGCAGGGGTTACCTCTGCCGGGGTGCTGATGGCGATCTTCCAGTCTAACGCCGGTGGCGCCTGGGACAACGCCAAGAAGATGATCGAGGAGCAGGGCCGCAAGGGTACGGATGCCCACAAGGCAGCTGTTGTTGGGGATACTGTTGGGGATCCATTTAAGGACACCTCCGGACCTTCCCTGAACATCCTGTTGAAACTCATCTCTGTTGTGGCCCTGGTTATTGCCCCCAGTATTGCCCTCTCTGCGGATTCCGCCATAGCGTATGCCGAGCAGAAGTCCGAAGTGAGCAAGCGGGTGGAAGTGAAGATGGAGTCTAACGAAGACGGCACCTACACTGCCCTGGTGACTACTACCACAGAGCAGGACGGGCAGCAGCAGGTCAGTGAGGAGCAGTTCACCGGAGACCTGGAATCTGTAAAGGCCCAGGTCGAGCAACTCGGAGAAGCCTCCGGGGCGAAAATCCGAGTGGAGAAAGAGGTAAAGATCGAACAGCAACAGTAACCGGTTCGTTACCATAAGTACCAGGACCCCGGCCATTCGGCCGGGGTCCTGCTTTTTTGGCCCCCGGGTTTGCCCGGTCCGTCCGGTGTGGGTATCTTCAGCCTGCCGGGGCGCAGGTGTTCCGGCCTGTAAACGAAAAGCGAATGGGCTGGCTGGGAAGAAAGGATCCGCTTCAGATTGTGACGTTCCGCAGTTACGGGACGTCCTCCCACCTGTATGCCCGGGGCCGCGCCCTGGAAGACGAGGCCATAGACCTGGGCCGCAAAGGGACCCTCCAATTGCTGCTGAGCACCTGGAAGCGCTTCGAAACCGATGAGGTGCGCAACACCCCCTTGCACCTCACCCTGGGGGGTGCCTCCTACGCCCTCCAAACCGACAAGGACGGGTACTATCTCCTGGACCAGGCGCACCCGGGCCTGAATGCCCTGGCCGATGCTGAGGGCTGGGTGCCCTATACGGTTTCCTATGTTCCGGAAGGCCTGAGCCGGCCCATTCTGCGGGAGAACCGCTTCGGGGGGGAGTTGCTGATCCCACCCCAAACGGCCCGCTTCGGCATTATTACAGACATCGATGATACCATCCTCCACACCGGGGTTACCTCCTACCTGAAATGGCAGGTGATTGCCAATACGGTATTCAAGCGGGCAGAGAGCCGGATTCCCCTGCACGGGGCACCGGAACTCTACCACAAACTCCACGGGGGTGTGGGGGGGCAGTGTGGCAATCCCGTATTCTATGTGAGTCACAGCCCCTGGAACCTCTACCGGTACCTGGATTACTTCCTCACCCGCAATGCCTTTCCAAAAGGCCCCATTCTGCTGCGGTCCATGGCGAGTTTCCTCTCGCGTCGCCGGGGCGGGGCACCCCATAAACAACACGAAATCGAAAACATCCTGAAAACGTATCCGGATCTTCCATTTGTGCTTATTGGGGACAGCGGGGAGCGGGACGCGGATATCTACCTGGAGCTGGCGGGCCGATTTCCGGGGCGTGTGGCGGCGATTTACCTCCGCTCCGTAAGGCACCGGGGCCGCATGCGGCGGGTGCGGGAGCTCATTTCACGGGAAAAGGAGGTGCCTGTTTTACTGGTTCAGGAGTCGGAAGAGGTGCTGCACCACGCCAGAGGCCTGGGCCTTGTATAAGGCACCCTAAAAAAGGCCGTGGATTTCGGCGTCTATCTTGTTTATGACTTCGCCTAGGTGTTCGGGGTTATCCACAAAATCCAGGTGGTCTACGTCTATGATCAGCAGGTTCCCTTTTTCGTACCCGTGCACCCAGGCCTCGTAGCGTTCATTCAGGCGGCTGAGGTAGTCAATGGAAATGGAATTTTCATAGTCCCGCCCCCGCTTGTGGATTTGGTTGACCAGGTTGGGGATGGAACTGCGCAGGTAGATGAGCAGGTCCGGGGGTTGCACCAGGGATTCCATGAGTTCAAAAAGGCTGATGTAGTTCTGGAAGTCGCGGTTGGTCATCAGGCCCATAGCGTGCAGGTTGGGCGCAAAGATGTGGGCATCCTCATAGATGGTGCGGTCCTGGATCACATTTTTCCCGCTTTCGCGGATTTTGAGGATCTGCCGGTAGCGGTTGTTCAGGAAGTAGATCTGCAGGTTGAAACTCCACCGCTCCATCTGGGTGTAGAAATCGTCCAGGTACGGGTTGTCCACGACATCCTCGAAATGGGCCTCCCACTTGTAGTGCTTGGAAAGCAACTGAGTGAGGGTGGTTTTACCGGCGCCGATATTGCCTGCAACCGCAATGTGCATCTGAGAAATGGTTTAAGGTTGGTCGTTTAAAAACAGGGGGTAATATACAAAGATAAGACGGACCCTGAAAGGAGAA
This sequence comes from Robiginitalea sediminis, assembly GCF_002198115.1. Lineage (GTDB taxonomy): Bacteria > Bacteroidota > Bacteroidia > Flavobacteriales > Flavobacteriaceae > Robiginitalea > Robiginitalea sediminis. The sequence goes on from NZ_NGNR01000001.1 coordinate 1,286,245, forward strand.
CCGGGTGGGAAAAACCCCAAAAAAAACCGAAGCTGCCGCGGTTTGATTTTCCCGCAAAACCCTTACCTTTGGCCTTGCGAATAACGAGGATAGATTTGACTGATTGCAACCTCGGGCCACACCAGCCGCCAAAAATGCTAAAGCAGTTTGCGATCCTTCCCGCTTCGGGGGCCTGCGCCACTGTTTCCGGCATTTTCCTTCAGTCTGCTGTCCCCAAAGAAATCCAATATGGCATATTTGTTTACCTCGGAGTCCGTAAGCGAGGGGCACCCGGATAAGATTGCGGACCAGATCAGCGATGCGCTCCTCGATAATTTCCTGGCCTTCGACCCGGAGAGCAAGGTGGCTTGTGAAACGCTGGTTACCACCGGGCAGGTGGTCCTGGCCGGCGAAGTCAAGAGCCATACCTATGTGGACCTGCAGCAAATTGCGCGCGATGTCATCAACCGCATCGGCTATACCAAAGGGGAATACCAGTTCAGCGGGGATTCCTGCGGGGTGATCTCCCTGATCCACGAACAATCCCCCGATATCAACCGGGGGGTAGACCGGGGGGAAAAGGAACTGCAGGGCGCGGGCGACCAGGGCATGATGTTCGGGTACGCCAGCCGGGAAACAGATAACTATATGCCCCTGGCACTGGAGATTTCCCATACCATCCTCAGGGAACTGGCCGACATGAGGCGCGAGGGTACCCAGATCCCTTACCTGCGCCCGGATGCCAAGGCCCAGGTAACGGTGGAATATTCGGACGACAACCAGCCCCTGCGGGTGGATACCATTGTGATTTCCACCCAGCACGACCCTTTCGATGCCGATGAGGATGCCATGCTGGCCAAAATCAAAAGCGACATGATTGCTTTGCTGATGCCACGCGTCATCGGGCAGTTGCCCGAGCGGCTGCAGAAGCTGTTCGGCCCGGACATCACCTATCATATCAATCCTACAGGCAAATTCGTGATTGGCGGGCCCCATGGGGATACCGGCCTTACCGGCCGTAAGATTGTGGTGGACACCTATGGGGGCAAGGGAGCCCACGGGGGTGGGGCCTTCAGTGGGAAGGACCCCAGCAAGGTGGACCGCAGCGCGGCCTACGCCGCACGCTATGCGGCGAAAAACCTGGTAGCGGCCGGGGTAGCCGACGAGATCCTGGTACAGGTGAGCTACGCCATCGGGGTGGTGGAGCCCACCTCGATCTACGTCAACACCTACGGGACGGCACAGGTAGGCCTTTCCGACGGGGATATCGCCCGGAAGGTGGCCGAAGTGTTCGATTTCCGCCCCTTTGCCATCGAGGAGAAATTGAAATTGCGCCAGCCTATATATGAGGAAACAGCGGCTTATGGCCATATGGGGAAGGCACCCGAGGTAAAAACCAAGGTGTTCGAGTCCCCGTACAACGGAAAGGTCAGCTGCGAGGTGGAGTTGTTCACCTGGGAGAACCTCGATGCGGTGGAAGATGTAAAGAAGGCCTTCGGGCTTTAAAAAACAAGGGGGCATAGGCCAATTTCCCGGCGGGTTGCCTATATTTGCCCCCATACGTTCCGTAGTATACTGTTTACGTTATCAAGAAAGGCGGAGGGACTAGACCCTGCGAAGCCTTAGCAACCCTTCGGTTTTTAGCCGATGAAGGTGCTACGTTCTAACCCGGTTTTGCCGGGGCAGATAACACCCCCGGGGCACTCCCGCTTCCATTTCTTCTTAACGTCATTTTTTTTGAACCGATCCGGCCGGGATGGCCGGAAAATGTGCGCTTATGGAAGCCAATGCCTTGCAACATATCCACCTGGATGCCTATACCACCTTTAGCGGGGTGACCCAGCCCATCCGCCTTTCATACCAGCATTTCGGGCAACCCCTGGAATCGGCCCCTGTGGTACTGGTTAACCATGCCCTGACCGGCAACTCCAATGTGGCGGGTCCTGACGGCTGGTGGACCGCCCTTGTGGGCCCCGGGAAATGCATCGATACCGGGGTGTATGCGGTTTTGTGTTTTAACGTGCCCGGTAATGGGTATGACGAGTTCCTGATAGACAACTACAAGGACTTTGTGGCGGCCGATATTGCCCGGATTTTCCTCTCGGGCCTCGATGCCCTGGGGGTAGGCAAATTGTACGCCCTTATTGGCGGTTCTTTGGGCGGAGGGATTGCCTGGGAAATGGCAGCGCTGCGGCCCGGCCTGGCCCACCACCTGATCCCGGTGGCTTCGGACTGGAAGTCTACGGACTGGCTTATTGCCAACTGCCAGATTCAGGAGCAATTCCTGGTCAATTCCAAACAACCGGTCCACGATGCGCGCATGCATGCCATGCTCTGCTACCGGACCCCGGAGTCCTTCAAGCAGCGTTTTCAGCGCAGTACCAACCAGGAGTTGCAGGTCTTTAATGTGGAAAGCTGGCTCTTGCACCATGGGAAAAAGTTGCAGGAGCGTTTCCAGCTGGCGGCCTACAAGCTCACCAACCAGCTCCTGAAAACCATAGACATTACCCGCAACGGGGAGGCAGCCTTCCAGGCCTTGCAGCAGTCCGATACCCATATCCATATCATTGGGGTGGATTCCGACCTGTTCTTTACCGCAGCCGAGAACAAGGAGACCTATAAACAACTGGCACAGGCCAGCAGCAAGGTTACCTACGGGGAAATCCGGTCCGTGCACGGGCACGATGCTTTTTTGATCGAGTTCCGGCAAATGGAGGAGCTGCTGCGCCCGGTCTTTGCCCCGGATGGGGAGACCCGTGGGCTCCGCGTACTCAAGTTCGGGGGGAAATCCCTGGCCAATGGGGACGGGATTGAACGGGTCCTGGATATCATTTGCGAAAAGGTGGAGCAAGGGGAACGCCTGCTGGTGGTCCTCTCGGCCCGCGAAAAGGCCACCGACCAGCTCGAAGCCCTGTTGCAGCGGGCCTCGGAGGGGAAGCCTTACCAGGAGGACCTGGAAGCCTTCCGCACCTACCAGGCCCCGGAAGGGGTACAACCCGGCCTGCAGGACGCCTTCCAAAACCTGGAACGTCTGCTGGAAGGCGTACAGCTACTGGGGGATTACAGCCTCAAAGTAAAGGATGAGGTATTGGCACAGGGCGAGCTTATCTCTGCCCGGTGGGTGACGGGCCTGTTGCAGGAGCGGGGCATCCCGGCTGTGATGGCCGATGCCCGGGAACTCCTGCAAACCGATTCCGGGTTTGGCAATGCCCGGATAGACGAGGAGGCTTCGCGCCGGAAGGTAGATGCATTCTTCAGGGAACTCCCACGGGGAAGCGTCCCGGTTGTTACCGGCTTTATCGCATCCAATGCCCAGGGGGAAACCACCACCCTGGGGCGGAATGGGAGCAACTATACCGCTTCCCTGCTGGCCAACTACCTCAATGCCGAGGAGTTGCAGAACTTCACCCATGTGGACGGGATTTACACGGCCAACCCGGAACTGGTACCCGATGCCCGCCGGATAGAGCAACTCTCTTTCGACGAGGCCAATGAGCTGGCCAATTTCGGGGCTACCATCCTCCATGCGAAGACCATCATCCCTCTCCTGGAAAAAAACATCCCCCTGCGGATCCTCAATACTTTCGGGGCGGGCAGCGGTGGCACCCTGATCAGTGCCAAACCCAGCCCGGAGGGCATCCGGTCCCTTTCCGTGATTGAGCAGGAGGCCCTGATCCACCTGGAGGGGCGCGGGCTTCTGGGGAAAGTCGGGGTGGATGCCCGGATCTTCCGGGCCTTAGGCCAGAGCGGGGTAAGCGTGGGAATCATTTCCCAGGGGTCGTCGGAACGGGGCATTGGCCTGGTGGTAAAAGCGCAGATGGCTAACCGGGCACGCGCGGCCCTGGAAGCGGAGTTCGAAGAGGATTTCCGCCGGCGCGATATCAGCCGGATCCATATAACGGAAGACGTCTCTGTCATCTCCATCGTGGGGCAGGACCTGAGCACCTTCCACAAACCGTATAACGCCCTGATCCGCAACCAGGTGGTGCCGCTGCTGTTCAACAATGCGGTTACCGGGCGCAATGTGAGCCTGGTGGTCCGCAAAGCCGATATGCTCAAGGCGCTCAACGTGATCCACGGGCAGATTTTTGGGATCAGTAAGAAAGTAAACCTGGCCGTGTTTGGCGTAGGGCAGGTGGGCGGTACCCTGGTGGACCAGCTGCTCGCTTCGGCGGCCAAGATCGAAGCCAGGAAGGGGATACGGCTCAATATCTTTGCCCTGGCCAGTTCCAGGCGCCTGGTTACCGACCACAAGGGGGTTGGCCCGGATTGGCGGGACCGCCTGGAAGGGGCACCGGAGGGGTATGACCTGAAGGATGTCTTCGCCTACGCCCGGACCCACCACCTGGAGAACCTCATTGCAGTAGACAATACGGCTTCCCGGGAGTTTGTGGGTCATTACGAGGCCTTTGTTCAGGGGGGGTTCGACCTGGTTTCCTCCAACAAGGTAGCCAATACCCTCCCATACGGTTCGTACCGGGGGCTGAGGGAAAAGCTGCAACGGCATCAGAAGCAGTACCGGTATGAAACCAATGTGGGCGCCGGCCTTCCCCTGATCGATACCATAGCCCTGCTGCACCTCTCCGGGGAGAACATCACCCGTATCCGGGGGGTGTTTTCGGGATCCCTGAGCTATATTTTCAATACCTTTTCGACCTCGGACGCCCCGTTCAGCGCCATTTTGGAGGAAGCGGTAAAGCGGGGGTATACGGAACCGGACCCCAGGGAAGACCTCTCGGGGAACGATGTAGGCCGCAAACTCCTGATCCTGGCCCGGGAGCTGGACCTGAAAAATGAATTTGAGGATGTCCGCATCCAAAACCTGATCCCGGAAGCCCTCAGGGAAGGGTCTTACGAGGACTTTACCTCCGGTAGTACCCTTTTGGACCGTACCTTCGAGGCCCAGCGACAGGCCCTGGAACCCGGGCAGGTCCTGAGGTATGTCGGGGAGCTTTCCGGGGACCTGCAGCAGGACCGGGGCACCCTGGAAGTCAAGCTTATCGCAGTTTCCGAAGACACTCCCCTGGGGCAGGTCCGCGGGGCAGACAGCCTTATTGAGATTTATACCGAATCCTACGGGGAAAACCCCCTGGTGATCCAGGGTGCGGGGGCAGGCGCCGCCGTAACCGCCCGGGGAGTCTTCGGGGATATCCTCCGGATTGCCCAGAGGGGACATACACATTAACCTATCAGAAATCTGAACCATGAAAAAGAACCACCCGGAAACCGACGCCATCCGAATCCAGCTCGAACGCTCGGACTTTATGGAGCACTCGGCCCCCGTTTACCTGAGTTCCAGCTTTGTTTTCGAAGATGCGGAGGACATGCGGGCGTCTTTTGCAGAGGAAAAGGACCGCATCCTGTATTCCCGCTATTCCAACCCCAATACCTCAGAATGGATCGAGAAAGTCGCCCGGATGGAAGGGGCCGAAGCTGGTTTTGCCTTCGCCTCCGGGATGGCTGCGGTTTATTCCACCCTGGCAGCCCTGCTGGACAGTGGCGACCACATCCTGGCCAGCCGCTCCGTCTTCGGGTCCACCCATACGCTGCTGACCCAGATCTTCCCCAAGTGGAACATAGACCACTCCTATTTCCGGTTCGACCGTTTGGAGGAGGCCGAGGCCCTGATCCGGCCCAATACCCGGATCCTGTATGCGGAATCCCCCACCAACCCGGGGGTGGATATCCTGGATCTGGAAGCCCTGGGGAAGCTGGCGAAAAAACACGGCCTGCTGCTGGTTATAGACAACTGTTTTGCCACCCCGTATCTGCAACAGCCCATCCGTTTCGGGGCAGACCTGGTGATCCATTCCGGCACCAAACTCATGGACGGTCAGGGCAGGGTCCTGGCCGGGATTACCGTGGGAAGCCACGACCTGATAGACCGGGTGTACCGTTTTGCGCGGATTACCGGCCCGGCCCTTTCCCCGTTTCACGCCTGGCTCCTTTCCAAGAGTATGGAAACCCTGCCCGTCCGGGTAGACCGGCATTGCGATAACGCCCTTAAAGTGGCTGAATTCCTTTCGGCCCACCCCAAGGTAAACTGGGTAAAATACCCGTTTTTAAAGAGCCACCCCCAATACGACCTGGCGCGTAAGCAAATGAAAGCCGGGGGCTGCGTAGTAGCCTTTGAGGTTGCCGGGGGAGTGGAGGGTGGCCGGACCTTTTTCGACCACATCCGCTTGCTTTCCCTGTCTGCCAATCTGGGGGACACCCGAAGCATTGTAACCCACCCGGCCTCCACAACGCACAGTAAACTCAGTGCGGAAGAACGGGCGGAAAGCGGTATTACGGATGGGATGGTGCGTATTTCGGTAGGATTGGAACACCCGGAGGATATTTGTGCGGACCTGGGTCAGGCTCTGGACCATGTTGGGGGGTAGGAGCATCATTTTTCGTACCTTAGCCCTATGCTCTCCAAGAAAACCAAATACGGGTTAAAGGCCCTGGCCTACCTGGCCAGCCGGAAGGACCGCCAACCCGTGCAGATCGCCGAAATAGCACGGGAAGAAAACATCTCCCAGAAGTTTCTGGAGAGCATCCTGCTGACCCTGCGCAAAAACGGGTTTTTAGGTTCCAGGAAAGGTAAAGGCGGGGGGTACTACCTCATCAAGGACCCCAAAGACATTCCAATGACCAGCGTAATGCGGGTTCTGGAAGGCCCTATTGCCATGGTACCCTGTGTGAGCCTTAACTTCTACGAACCCTGTGCCGATTGCCCGGACGAGGCCTCCTGTGCCGTGCATAAGCTCATGTTGCAGGTGCGGGACAGCGCCCTTGAGGTCTACCGTCACAATACTTTGGCCGATATCCTTTAGATTCCGCAAACTCCGTGGCCAGCGGTAACATAATCCATAAAAACCCCTCACGTTTTTTATAAATCTATAAAAACGATAGGATTTATGTGAAAATTAACGCAGTTTGGTATTGGGTTTCCGAAAAGTGATGTAGATTTGAAAAGTCTACCAAATCAATAGGATAAATAAAATGAAGTTTGACGGCGCGCAAATCCGACACCTCAACCAACAGCTTCGGGGCATACCCCCGGAGGAGATTATTTCCTGGGCCATAGAGCATGCCCGCAGGCCGGTCCTGACTACGAATTTTGGCCCGTATGCTGCAGCCATCCTCCATGCCGTAACCGAAATCCGCAGGGATATCCCCGTCATCTGGTGCGATACCGGGTACAATACCCCCCAGACTTACAGGCATGCGGAAGTCCTTATGGAACGGCTGGACCTGAATATGCGCATCTACATCCCGGAAATCACCGCGGCCCGTCGGGATGCCCTGATGGGGGTACCGGATATCGATGACCCTAACCACGCCCGCTTCACGGAGCAGGTGAAGCTGGAACCCTTCCGTCGTGCCATGGCCGAGCACCAGCCCGATATCTGGTTTGCCAACCTGCGAAAGGGGCAGACCGCCCACCGGGATACCCTGGACATCCTCAGTATTGGCAGGGACGGGGTTTTAAAGGTAAGCCCGTTTTACCACTGGAACGATGCAGAACTGGATGTCTACCTCAGCCGCAACGGCCTGCCAAACGAGCACCAGTACTTCGACCCAACCAAAGTCCTGGCCAACCGGGAGTGTGGTTTGCACATCTGACTTTTAAATAGAGTGTATCCGGTTCTTTTGCGCTTATTAGTCTATATAACCTATCGGAAAAATATATAATGAAAAGTTTTCAAACCGAAATCGAAGACCCCGTCGTTGCCCGCGACATCATTGAACTGGAGCGGAAGATCCGCGCATTCCGGGAGGGTGGGGTCGATGAGGAAAAGTTCCGCAGCCTGCGTCTGGCCCGGGGCGTTTACGGACAACGCCAGCCCGGGGTGCAGATGGTGCGGATCAAAATCCCCTATGGGAAGCTCACGGCACGGCAGCTGGAGCGTATTGCAGACGTCTCCGACCGGTACTCCAATGGCAAACTCCACATTACCACCCGCCAGGACATCCAGATCCACCATGTAGACCTGGAGGATACCCCGGAGCTCTGGGCCGAGTTGGAACAAGACGCCGTAACCCTTAGGGAAGCCTGCGGGAATACGGTCCGCAATGTGACCGCCAGCGAAACGGCCGGGATCGACCCCCGGGAACCCTTCGATGTTTCCCCATATGCCCAGGCGGTTTTTGAATACTTCCTCCGAAACCCGGTAGGGCAGGAAATGGGCCGGAAATTCAAGGTTTCCTTTTCCGCCTCCGAGGCCGATACAGGCCTGTCTTACATGCACGACCTGGGTTTTATTGCCCGCCTTCAGGGCAAGGTGCGCGGGTTTAAGGTTTTGGTTGGCGGGGGGTTGGGTGCCCAGCCCCGGCACGCGGATACGCTTTATGAGTTCCTCCCGGAAAATCAGGTTATCCCATTAATGGAGGCCATCCTCCGGGTGTTCGATCGGTATGGCGAGCGAAAAAGCCGCGCCAAGGCCCGCATGAAATTCCTGCTGAAAGACTTAGGTCTGGAGGCCTTCCGCGAGCACATTGAAGCGCAGTATCCGGCCCTTACGTTCAGGGAATACCCCATAGATGCAGCGGCATATCCGATACCGGCACCTGCCGTAAGCGCCCCTGAAATCCCCGCGATAGCGGATACAAAGGCCTTTCGTGCCTGGAAAGCCACCAACGTCATCCCCCAGAAACAAGCCGGGTATTGTGCCATCGGGCTGCGGGTCTTCCTGGGGAATTTTACCACAGACCAGGCCCGCCTACTCGCGGCCCTGGTCCGGCAATATGCTGCAGGGGAACTACGCCTTAGCCTTCGGCAGAACATCCTGATCCCCTTTGTAAAGGAACGGTGGCTCCCCTATTTCTACCTGCAGCTCCGGGAGCTGGGTCTGGGAGCTGCCGGCTACAACACGGCAGCCGATATTACGGCCTGCCCGGGAACGGATACCTGTAACCTGGGTATTGCCAGCAGTACCGGCATCGCTACGGAACTGGAACGCGTCCTGGCCGAGGAATATCCGGAATACCTGGGCAACAGCGATGTGGTAATTAAGATCAGCGGGTGTATGAACGCCTGCGGGCAGCATACCATGGCCCATATCGGCTTCCAGGGGATGTCTATCCGGACCCCGGACAAACGGGTGGCCCCGGCCCTGCAGGTCCTGCTAGGGGGTGGAAACCTCGGTGGCGGGTCAGGGGTTTTCGCAGACAAAGTCATTAAGATCCCATCTAAGCGCGGGCCTCAGGCCCTCAGGGATATCCTGGACGATTATCGGGAGAACGGCAAGGGACAGCCCTACCACGACTATTACAGTAGTCAGGGACAAGCTTACTTTTACAACCTGCTGAAACCCCTTTCAGAGGTCGAGGCCTTGTCGGATTCGGATTTTATCGATTGGGGCAGCCGCGAAAAGTACGAGAAGGCCATTGGGGTGGGGGAATGCGCCGGGGTGGTGATAGACCTGGTAGCCACCCTCCTGCTGGAGGCAAGGGAAAAACTGGATCAGGCAGGGGAAGCCCTGGCTCAGGGAAAATGGGCTTCGTCCGTGTATTGGGCCTACAGCGCCCATATCCACGCCGCCAAAGCCCTCCTTACCGCCGGGGATATCCCGACCAATACCCATGCAGGTATACTCCGGGATTTCGATACCCACCTGGGGCAGTCCCTCCGGATACCGGGCAGCGAATCCTTCTCTGAAGCGGTGTTCCGGATGAACCGTCATGCCCCGGATGCCGGGTTTGCAGCAGACTACCTGAAACAGGCTACAGATTTTGTGAAACTGGCGGAAACCTTCCGCGCCCAAACCCTGGCCCATGATACCGCGAAGTAAGCTCACCCTGGTGGGGGCGGGTCCGGGAGATCCGGAACTCATTACCCTGAAAGCCATCCGGGCCCTGGGGCAGGCGGACGTAGTCCTGTACGATGCCCTTGTGGCCACCGACCTGTTGGCACACGCCCCCAAGGCAGAACACATCTTTGTGGGCAAACGCAAAGGCTGTGCGGCCTACCTGCAGCCCCAGATCAACGAGCTGATCGTGGAACTGGGACGCACCCGTGGCCATGTGGTGCGCCTTAAAGGGGGAGACCCTTTCATATTCGGCAGGGGTTCGGAAGAGATGGAATACGCGGAGGCCCACGGGATGGAAACCGAAATTATCCCCGGGCTGTCTTCTGCCCTGGCCGTACCGGCCCTGCGACATATCCCCCTGACCCTCAGGGGTGAAGCCGAGAGTTTCTGGGTGGTTACCGGCACCACCAGGGACCACCAGCTCAGCCGGGACGTGGCCCTGGCGGCCAAGTCTTCCGCTACCGTTGTTGTCCTCATGGGGATGTCCCATCTGGGGCAGATCATGGCCTGCTTTGCAGCCGAGGGAAAGGCCGGTTTGCCCGTTGCCGTTATCCAGGAGGGGAGTACCCGGGCCGAACAGATGGTAGTGGGTACCGTATGCGACATCCGGGAGCGGGTAACCCGCGCAGGACTCCGCAGCCCGGCCGTTATCGTGGTCGGGGAGGCCGTCCGGTTGCACCGGAATGTGACCCCGCTGCTCAACGAACTGAAAACCGCCGGGTTCTCCGACCCGGCCCTGATACGCACCGCATGAAACGAAATAACCTGTATCCCATTTTTTTGAAAACCTCCCAGTTGGAAATCCTTATCGTTGGCGGGGGTTATGTGGCCGAGGAGAAACTACATTTCCTGACCAAATCCAGCCCGGATGCCCGGGTAACCCTGGTGGCCCCTTTCTTCAGGGAAGGCACCCGGGAGGTGGCCGCTCAATTCCGGGCACACCTGGTCCACGGGGAGTACCATGCCGGCTTCCTGCAAGGCAAGCATATGGTCATTGCTGCCACAGACCACACAACAGTCAACGAGCGCATTTACCGGGACTGCCGCAGCCGGCATATCCTGGTCAATGTGGCCGATAACCCGCCCCTGTGCGATTTCTACATGGGAAGTATCGTGACCAAGGGGCACGTAAAGGTGGCTATCAGCACCAACGGGCAGTCGCCCACCACGGCCAAGCGGTTGCGGGAGTACTTCGAGGCCGTCCTCCCGGAGGACATCAGCCAGCTGGTGGAACACCTCCGGGCCTACCGCCAAACCCTGGCGGCCAGTTTTCAGACCAAAGTGGAAGAGATGAACCGGGTAACCCAACAGCTGGTTGCCGACAAAAGCGAAACAGCATCATGATACAAACCGATTTACTCATTATTGGGGCGGGCCCTACCGGGCTGTTCACCGTATTTGAAGCCGGGCTGCTGGGCCTGAGGTGCCACCTGATAGACGCCCTGGCCCAACCGGGTGGCCAGTGCGCCGAGATTTACCCCAAGAAACCCATCTACGATATCCCGGCCTACCCGGAAATCCTGGCAGGCGACCTGGTAGAGCGGCTCATGGAGCAGATCCGGCCTTTTCGTCCCGGGTTTACCCTGGGGGAACGGGCCGAAACCCTCGAAAAAGGGGAGGATGGGCAGTTTACCGTACGGACCGATAAAGGTACCCCCCACCGGGCGCCGGTAGTGGTCATTGCCGGGGGGCTGGGCTCTTTTGAGCCCCGCAAACCGCAGATCCCGGACCTGGAGCAGTTCGAAGACCGGGGGGTAGCCTATATGGTTAAGGACCCGGAGGCGTACCGGGGTAAGAAGGTGGTGATAGCAGGCGGGGGGGATTCTGCCCTGGACTGGGCCATCCACCTGGCCCCCCTGGCTTCCGAGTTGCACCTGGTCCACCGCCGCAACGAATTCCGCGGGGCTCAGGACTCGGTAGACAAGGCCTCGGCCCTGGCGGCAGGGGGCAGCATCCGGTTGCACACCGAAGCCCAGGTGAACCGGCTCATCGGGGACCACAACGGCCTGAAGGCCCTTGAAATAACCCACAACGACCCGGCCAAAGCCCAGACCTATGTGGAGGCGGATGCCTTTATCCCCCTGTTTGGCCTTTCCCCCAAGCTCGGGCCCATCGGGAACTGGGGGCTGGAAATCGAGAAGAATGCCATTAAGGTGAACAACGCCTACGATTACCAGACCAACATCACGGGGGTGTATGCCGTTGGGGATGTCAACACCTACCCGGGAAAACTCAAACTCATCCTTTCCGGCTTCCACGAGGCAGCCGTTATGTGCCAGAGCGCCTACCAGGTGGTCCACCCCGGTAAACGCTATGTGATGAAGTACACTACCGTGGGGGGTATCAACGGGTTCGACGGCAGCAAAAAGGAAGCGAAAAAAGAAGTGGTTCGCGCCATCGCCTGAGGCTGTTTGCGCAAAAGAGCGACCGTTCCGCCTTGTGCCCAATGGGGTGCCGGGCGGTTTTTTTTGGCGCTGAACATCGTAAAAATCCCCGGGATAGCTTGCTTTTAAAGGGGTGGTGCCGTTACTTTGCGCCAGTTCATTGCCACCCTGTTTTGGTTATCGAGAAAGGTGGAGGGAATAGACCCTGGGAAGCCTTAGCAACCCTTCGGCCGTGTGCCGGAGAAGGTGCTACATTCTATCCGGCCTGCCCGGGCAGATAACGACCTGGCGAACAGCCACCTCTTCTCCTTTTCTCGTATTTCCCAAAACGGTGCCCGGGCCCTTGTATGAAGGCCCAGAAAACCGATGACGATTATGCCGGATATTCGATCCATACTGAACCAACGCATCCTGGTACTGGACGGTGCCATGGGGACCATGCTGCAGCGATATGCCTTTACCGAGGCCGACTTTCGCGGCGAGCGGTTCCGGGACTGGCCCTCTTCCCTGAAGGGAAACAACGACCTGCTCTCCCTGACCCAGCCCGGGGCTATCTCGGAAATCCACCGCAAATACCTGGAAGCGGGGGCAGACATTATAGAGACCAATACTTTTTCCTCCACCTCCGTGGGGATGGCGGATTACGGGATGGAGGACCTGGCCTACGAACTCAACAAGGCCTCCGCCGCCCTGGCCCGGGAAGAAGCAGACCGTATGACCCGGCTAAACCCAAACAAGCCGCGATTTGTTGCGGGGAGCATTGGCCCCACAAACAAGACCGCGAGTATGTCCCCGGACGTCAATGACCCGGGGTACCGGGCCATCACCTTTACGCAGCTCCGGGATGCCTACCGGGAGCAGGTCGAAGGGCTGCTGGACGGCGGGGCCGACCTGCTGCTCGTTGAGACGGTCTTTGACACCCTCAATGCCAAGGCTGCCCTTTTCGCTATTGAAGAAGCCCTGGAAGCCCGGGGGGAGGATATCCCGGTCATGGTAAGCGGTACGATTACGGATGCTTCCGGCCGCACGCTCTCCGGCCAGACCCCGGAAGCCTTCCTGATCTCTGTCTCCCATCTGCCGCTGTTGTCCGTAGGGCTTAACTGCGCCCTGGGGGCCAAGCAACTGGTGCCCTACCTGGAGGTGCTGGCCAAAAGGAACCCCGGTGCGGTTTCGGCCCACCCGAATGCCGGCCTTCCCAATGCCTTTGGGGAGTACGACCAGACCCCGGAGCAAATGGGCGGTCAGATCCGGGAATACCTGGAGAAGGGCCTGGTGAATATTATCGGTGGCTGTTGCGGCACAACCCCGGACCATATCAGGGTGCTGGCCGAACTGGTGAAGGAATACGCTCCCAGGAAGGTGGAAGTGGAATTGGATTCCAAATCCCACCCCGAATACGCAAGGGGCCAAAATCCAAAATCCAACAACAGGACTAAAGGATGAGTGGAGAAGCGCGATACCTGAAACTCTCGGGCCTCGAGGCCCTGGTCATTACCCGGGAAAGCAATTTCATCAACGTGGGGGAGCGCACCAATGTGGCCGGGTCCCGGCGTTTTCTCAGGCTCATCAAGGAAGAGCAGTACGAGGAGGCCCTGGAGGTTGCCCGCGAACAGGTGGAAGGCGGGGCACAGATCATAGATGTGAACATGGACGATGGCCTTATTGACGGGAAAAAGGCTATGGTTACTTTTCTGAACCTGATGATGGCGGAGCCCGATATCGCCCGGGTCCCGGTCATGATAGACAGTTCCAAGTGGGAAATCCTGGAGGCCGGCTTGCAGGTAGTCCAGGGGAAGTGCGTGGTGAATTCCATCAGCCTGAAGGAAGGGGAAGCTGTTTTCCTGGAGCAGGCCCGGAAGATCCGCCGCTACGGGGCCGCTGTCATCGTCATGGCCTTCGATGAGGTCGGGCAGGCGGACACCTACCAGAGGCGGATTGAAATCGCCGAACGGTCCTACCGCCTCCTGACCGAAAAGGCGGGTTTTCCGCCGGAAGACATCATTTTCGATTTAAATATTTTCCCTGTGGCCACCGGGATGGAGGAGCACCGCCGCAATGCCGTGGATTTTATTGAGGCCACCCGGTGGGTACGCGAGAACCTTCCCCATTGCAGTGTGAGCGGGGGGGTCAGCAACGTCTCCTTCAGTTTCCGGGGGAACAACACGGTGCGGGAAGCCATGCACTCGGCCTTTCTGTACCACGCCATCCGTGCGGGTATGAATATGGGGATTGTGAACCCCACCCTGCTGGAGGTGTACGACGACATCCCCGGGGAACTCCTGACCTATGTGGAGGACGTCCTGCTGGACCGGCGGGAAGATGCTACTGAGCGCCTTCTGGAGTATGCCCAGACGGTGGAAGGGGCCCAGAAGGAGCGTACCGAGGACCTTACATGGCGGGAAGCCCCCTTGCAGGAGCGCATTACCCGGGCCCTGGTAAAAGGGATAGACGCCTATATCGTGGCGGATGTGGAGGAGGCCCGACAGGCGGCGGAAGAACCCATTGAGGTTATTGAAGGCCACCTGATGACCGGGATGAATGTGGTGGGCGACCTCTTTGGCAGCGGGAAAATGTTCCTGCCCCAGGTGGTTAAATCGGCCCGGGTAATGAAAAAGGCTGTGGCCTACCTGACCCCCTTTATCGAGGAAGCCAACGCCGGGAAGGCTTCGGCCGGCGGCAAGGCCGGCAAGGTGCTGCTGGCTACCGTGAAGGGTGATGTCCACGACATTGGGAAGAACATTGTTAGCGTGGTGCTGGCCTGCAATAATTATGAGATCACGGACCTGGGGGTTATGGTCCCCCCGGAAAAAATCCTCGCTGCAGCGCGGGAACACCAGGTGGATATGATTGGCCTTAGCGGGCTGATTACCCCTTCCCTGGACGAAATGGTCTTCCTGGCCTCCGAAATGGAGCGGGAAGGGATGCAGCTCCCATTGCTCATTGGCGGGGCCACTACAAGCAAGGCCCATACGGCCGTAAAAATCGATCCGGTGTACAACGGCCCAGTGGTCTATGTGACCGATGCCAGCCGCGCAGTTACCGTTGCCGGGGACCTGTTGAACAAGAAAGAAGGAGAAAGGTATGCCCGCTCGGTGAAGGAATCCTATGCCGAATTCCGGGAAGGGTTCCAAAAGCGCGGGAAGGCCAAATCCTACCTGGGGCTGGAGGCCGCCAGGGAAAATCGCCTTCGGTTGGAATGGAACCCATCGGATATCGCGGTGCCCCGTCAGTTGGGCGTGCAGCGCCTGGACCTGATAGACCTTCGAAAGCTGGAGCCCTATATAGACTGGTCCCCGTTTTTCAGGGCCTGGGACCTGCATGGAAGGTATCCGGATATCCTGGAGGACAAGGTTGTGGGGGAGCAGGCGAAAAGCCTTTATGCAGATGCGCGGGCCATGCTTCGCCAGGTGATCCGCGAAGGTTCCCTAAAAGCCCAGGCGGTTTTCGGGCTGTTTCCTGCCAACACGGTAGGGACAGACGACATTGAAATCCGCCGGGAGGGCGCCCCCCCGGAGCGCTTCCTCACCCTGCGCCAGCAAAGCGGGAAAAAGGAGGGGGTACCCCACCTGGCCCTGGCCGATTTTATCGCCCCTGCCGATACCGGCCTGACGGATTATATGGGTGGGTTCTGCGTTACGGTCCACGGGGCGGAAACCCTGGCCGCAGCGTACCAGGACAACCTGGACGACTATCGCAGTATCCTGGTGAAGGCCCTGGCCGACCGCCTGGCGGAGGCAGCTGCGGAATACCTGCACCGGGAAATCCGCATCCGCTACTGGGGCTATGCGCCGGAGGAAACCTTAGACAATGCGGCCCTGATCCGCGAAGCCTACCAGGGTATACGCCCGGCCCCCGGGTACCCGGCCTGCCCGGACCACCTGGAAAAGAAAACCCTCTGGAAGGTCCTCGATGTGGAAAACCAGATTGGGGTACGCCTCACCGAGAGCCTGGCCATGTGGCCTGCCGCCAGTGTTAGCGGGTATTATTTTGCCCACCCCCAGGCCCGGTATTTTGGGCTTGGCAAGATTACCCGGGAACAGGTGGAAGACTATGCCGAAAGGCGGAGGATACCGGTCGAGGAAGCGCTAAAATGGCTCCAACCCAACCTGGCACAGACGTAAAAAAAAGAATGGAATCAGCACGTTAGCAGATGAAAGTTACCGAACATATCGCCAAGGCCAAGGAAACCCTGTTTTCCTTTGAGGTAATCCCCCCTGTAAAGGGGCGGAATATCGAGGAACTCTACAGCAATATAGACCCGCTTATGGAGTTCAACCCGCCTTTTATCGACGTCACCACCTCCCGGGAGGAATACGTCTACATCGATCGGGACGGGCTCTACGACAAGCGGGTGACCCGCATGCGTCCGGGGACCCTGGGTATCTGTGCCGCCATTATGCACAAATACGATGTGGACACCATCCCCCATGTGCTTTGCGGGGGGTTTACCCGGGAGGAGACCGAGTACCTGCTGGTAGATTGCCAGTACCTGGGCATCGATAACGTCATGGCCCTCAGGGGGGATGCCATGAAGGAGCAGAAGTATTTCGAACCAACCCCGGGCGGGCATACCTATGCCTCCCAACTGGTAAAGCAAATCGCCGACCTGAACCAGGGTAATTATCTCCACGATGTGGTGGAAACAGACAATGCCCCGGATTTCTGCATTGGGGTGGCCGGGTACCCGGAAAAGCACATGGAAGCGCCCTCCCTGCCTTCAGACCTGAGGTGGCTCAAGCACAAGGTGGATTTGGGGGCCGACTATATTGTGACCCAGATGTTCTTCGACAACCGCAAATATTTCGAGTTTGTGGCCCTCTGCCGGGAAGCCGGCATACAGGTGCCTATCATCCCGGGGATCAAACCCATTGCGGTAAAGCGCCACCTGCAATTGCTGCCACAGGTCTTCCGTACGGAACTGCCGGAAGTGTTGGTAGAAGCCGTGGAGGCCTGTAAGGACAACCAGGCCGTGAGGGAAGTGGGTATTGAATGGGCCATCGAGCAATCGCGCGAACTCCGCGAGGCCGGGGTCCCCGTATTGCACTATTATTCCATGGGGAAATCGGACAACATCAAGGCTATTGCCCGGGCCGTTTTCTAGGCTGGCACGCCCGTGCCCCGGCATCTAAAAAGCCTTACCTTTGGCCTGCATGAGAAGCGCAGGTGTCATTCTGTTATGCGGGCTTTTGGCTATCCCGTGCCTTCGGGGCCAGGAGTCTGACCGCCATACTACTCTGGATTTTAATCCGTTTTACGGGTCCATCCTCCTGCACAACCCGGATATTACCCACCTGATACAGGGCCATCCGGCAGGCTTTATCCTGGGGTGGAATACCAAAACCTTCGGGGAAGAACCCTGGCAGGGGCGCTTTAACTACCCGGACACCGGGGTATCCCTGATCTACCAGGATATGGCAGAGCCTACCCTGGGTCATAACCTGGGCCTTTACCTCCATTACAATTTCTATTTCCTCCGGCGCCAGATGCAGTTCCGCATCGGCCAGGGGATCGCCTATAACACCAATCCCTACGATGCGGAAACCAACTTCCGCAACAATGCCTACGGGACCCACCTGCTCAGCTCTACCTACCTGATGCTGCAGTACCACCGCGAACGCCTTTGGGGCCGCCTGGGGCTGCGGGCCGGGATCGCCCTGGTCCACTATTCCAATGCCAATGTAAAGGCCCCCAACACCTCCACCAATACCCTCGGGTTGACCGCCGGGTTGGTCTACCACCTGGGGGAGGGGGAGCTGCCCGAATACCGAATGGCCGAAGACCCGTTTACCCCGGAACCCGTACGGCTGAACCTGGTTTTTCGCTCCGGGGTAAATGAAAGCGACGTCATCGGGTCCGGGCAATTCCCTTTCTACATCTTCTCGGCCTATGCAGACAAGCGCGTGGGCCGCCTCAGTGCCTTCCAGATAGGGGCAGATGCCTATTTTTCCAATTTCCTGAAGGAACTGATCCGGTTCCAGGCCACAGCCTTCCCGGAACTCTCGGTAGACCCCGGGTCCGATTACCGGCGGGTGGGCCTCTTCCTGGGCCATGAACTCTTTGTCAATAAAATCAGCGTGATAACTCAGTTGGGCTATTACATCTACTACCCCTTCGATTTCGAGGGGCGGGTATATAACCGCGTGGGCATCAAGCGGTATTTCGGGAAACAGTGGTTTGGTGCCATAAGCCTCAAGTCCCACGCGGCAAAGGCTGAAGCCCTGGAATTCGGAATCGGGATCCGCCTATGAGATTAAAGTATATCCATATCGTCCTGCTGTGCATCCTGGCTCTGGCCGGGTGCGGGGAGAATGCCCCGGATTGCCTGCAATCCTCCGGGAAGACCGTTGAGGTGGAACTCGACGTCCCCTCCTTTGAGCGCATTACGGTATTTGAGCGCATCCGCCTGGTGCTCCGGCAGGGGCCCCAACAGGAGGTGCGGGTTCAAACCGGGGAAAACCTGTTGCCTGAGATTTCTGCAACCGTAGTGGACGGTACCCTGGAGCTGCGCAATGAAAACACCTGTAACCTTTTCCGGTCTTATGGCAATACCACCATTTGGGTCACAGTGCCCGACCTGTCCGAGGTACGGAGCAGTACCGGGCTCCCCATAGTAAGCGAAGGCCCCCTTGGGTTTACGGACCTAAGGCTCATCTCCGAGAGTTTCCAGAATGAGGAAACCGAGACTACCGATGGCACCTTCGACCTGGAACTGTCCGGGGGTCGGGTACGGGTCGTCTCTAACGGGATTGCCTATTTCCGCTTGCGCGGTACGGCCAGCCTGCTGGAAGTGCGGGTGGCTGCCGGCGATTCCCGGGTGGAAGCTGGCGGGCTGCAAGCCGGAATCGTGCGCATTGACCACCGGGGGAGCAATGCCATGGAAGTGTACCCGACAGACCGGATTGAAGGGGTAATCCGGGGGTATGGGGATGTGCGCGCCTTTAACCGTCCGGATGAAATTTCGGTGGAAGAATTATTCCGCGGCAGGTTGTTATTTGTAGGGGAATGAGCAACGGGTTCTGGAATACCATACTGGGATTTTTTGGGGTTTCGGAGACCACTTCCTCCAGGCCGGAACACCCTGTTGCCGGGGAGGCCGACGCCATGTTGCAGGCTCTGGTCACGGAAGGCCGGGTTCCCGGACTGGCGGTTGCTGCCATCCGGGATGGAAGGCCGGTCCTGGTAAAGGGATATGGCTATGCCTGCCTGGAAAGCAATACCCCTGTCCGCCCGGAGCAAACCGTTTTCCGCGTGGCCAGCGTTTCCAAGCCCATCACAGCTACGGCCCTGGCCCGGATGGTCGCTGCCGGGCAGCTTGGTCTGGACGACCCTCTGGAACGCTATGTCCCGGAATTTCCCCATAAAGGCATCTCCCTGAGACAGCTTGCCGCCCACACGGCCGGGCTCCGCGGTTACAGGGGAAAGGAATGGGCTCTGAACCGCCCATATAGCATCGCGGATAGCCTGGAGGTCTTCCGGGATGATCCCCTGCTCTTCCCCCCGGGTACGGGTTTCCAATACAACAGCTTCGATTTTATCCTGCTTTCCCTGGCCATGGAGCGGGTGGCAGGGATGCCTTTCCACAAACTGGTCCGAAAACAGGTTACCGAACCCTTTGGCATGGTGCAAACCACCCAGGAGGTCCCGGGAAGCAGGGTGCCGGGGCAGGCAGCATGCTACACCCGGCAACGCAGAGGGTTTCGTCCGGCCATCCCCGTAGACAACCGGTTTAAACTGGCAGGGGGCGGGTACCTTTCCACCGTTTCGGACCTTACCCGCCTGGGAAAGGCCTATCTGGAGGGGCGTGTAGCCCCGGAGCCCGTCCTGAGGGAGTTCCTCAAAGGGTATACGGCAGGAGGAACCCCTACCTGGTACGGGTTGGGCTGGCAGGTCAGTCAGGATGCTTCGGGCAGGCGGTACTTCGGGCATATTGGCAACGGAGTAGGAGGGTATAGCAACTTTTTCATCTACCCGGAATCGGGCTGGCTGGTCAGTATCCTTACCAATTGCACCGACCCGGGCATCCAACCCTACCTCGATCTGGTGATCGCATCCCTGCTGGATACCCCATCCCCATAAAAAAAGGAAGGCCTGCAGCCTTCCTTTCCTTTTATTGAATCTCTGGCTTTTTAAAGGGCCAGTAACAGACCAATATTGAAGTTCCCCCAAGTGGCGGCATCCGAAACCGTCTCGTAGGAAGCGTTCAACTCCAGGATATCCAGAATGTCCAGGCCTACCACCGGTCGGAAATAAAACCCGCCATCCAGAAAATCGGAAATCCCAACGGCATATCCGACATCGACTCCCCCGGTAAGGATGCCCAGCAGGGTGATGCGGGCCGCACCCCCAATGGGAAGGAAAGTACCGTCGTCTATGCTGATGCCCGGGGAGATTTCATCCCCGAAGTAATTCCGGATCCCCACGGTAGGGCCGAAGTTCAGGAGGGCATCCTCCTTTTCGAACATGTAGTAGACATCCCCGCCGAGCATAAAGGTGGAAATGTCGGCAGCATCGGCAGTGGGAATCCCCCCGACTACCCCGATTTTAAATACGCCCTGGGCCTGAAGGCTGCCAAAGGCGAGGACGGCAACTAGGGTAAAAAACGCTTTTTTCATGTTTTTGATGAATTGGTTTCTACATAAATGTACGAAAAAACAGGATGTGAAGCATATGTGATCAGGTTAAGGCAGCCTTACTTACTCAATGGATGTGCAATTTCACTGATGGTTCGATGGGCTTTACCCAGCGGCGGTACCAAGTCTGTCTATCCCGGTGTACCTTTGGTAAAAACACGAATCCATTTTTAAGAAAAATCCATCCATGAAAACGTATGCCTTCCTTTTGTGCCTGGTCGTACTGACACAGGCCTCCGCCCAAACCAAATCGTTCCTGGACATCCCGTACCTGGAAACGGCAGCTACCTCAGACACCCTGGTGGTGCCGGACCGGATTTTCCTGGGGATCCATCTGCAGGAGGCCGACTCCAAAGACCGGGTGACGCTGGAAGTCCTGGAACAGCGCCTGGTCGGCGCCCTGGGCAGTTGCCAGGTCGATACGCAGAAACAACTCTCGGTATCCGGCCTTTCCAGCGATTTCCGCACCTATTTCCTGAAAGGGCAGAAGGTGCTGAAGCAAAAGTATTTTGAGTTGCTGGTTTACGATGCGCAAACGGCCGGCTGCGTGCTTTACGAACTGGAGCAGGCAGGGATATCCAATGTCCGCTTTCTGAGGTCCGAGTTCGCCGGGATGGATGCCCTCCAAACCACCTTGAAAGCCAGGGCGGTAGCAGCCGCACACCAGCGGGCCTCGGCCATGGCAGGTGCCGTGGGCCAGGCCGTGGGCAAGGCTGTCTACATTTCCGATACGGGGAGCTATGGCCCGGTGTATTCCCCTACGCCCATGCCCCGGATGGCCATGGCCGAGGCGGATGCTGCCGCTTCGTACAAGGCCATCGATGCCGAATTCCGCAAGCTCAAAGTGGAGGTACAGGTGCAGGTGAAGTTCTTGCTCGAATAACGCCTCCCGATGTATGGCGTTCCCATACCCATAGGGAAGTACCTGCAAGGCCTTCAGGGGAATGCGAGTAGGATAATGGCCATGTAGCGGGAAGCCCTCATTTTGCTTGCGGATTGCAGGGAGTTCTGTTACCTTGGTGCTGGGGTGGGGGTAGGTGCCCCCAGAAACTACCTGTAAAAACAGCATTTCCCTATGTGTTACGACATCAAGGCAAGCCTGGAAGGCCAGCTAAAAAGAGCGCTGAGAAGGGGCGATGAGGAGGCCGCTGCGGAAATCCGCGAAAAACTGCTGCCCGATACGGATTTGCCTCTTTTTCACGCTTCGGGCTTCAACCACCCCAGGCTGCTGATCTACCCGGACGACAGTCCGGATTTTCCCGTGGTGGCCACCTGGGGCCTGGTACCGCATTGGGTCCGGGACAACGCCCAGCGGCAAAAACTGTGGAACCAGACCCTCAACGCACGGGGCGAAACCATTTTCGAAAAGCCCTCCTTCCGGCAGGCAGCCCGGCAGCACAGGTGCCTGCTCTACATAGATGGGTTTTACGAACACCACCACCACGACGGGGCCACCTACCCCTTCCATATCCGGAGAAAGGACGGGGAGCCCCTGGCCCTGGCCTGCCTGTACAGCGACTGGAAGGACCCCGAAACCGGAAAATGGCTGACGTCCTTCAGTATTGTGACCACCGAGGCCAATACCCTTATGGCCCGTATCCACAATAACCCGAAGCTGGCCGGACCTAGGATGCCCCTGATTTTGCCGGATGCCCTGGCAGACCAGTGGCTGGCCCCCCTGCAGGACCCCCTGGACCGTAAGGAACTTGAAGGGCTTGTACAGCCCTATCCGGAAGGGGAGCTCGAGGCCTATACCGTGGGGAAATTAAGGGGCAAGGCCTACATGGGAAATATCCCTGAAATCTCAAGCCCTGTGGCCTACCCGGAATTGCAAACCTGACGTCCGCAGCCGCAAAAGCGACCGTATATGATTATAAACCCGCCGGCCCCGGCCGGCAAAATCTAAACACCCATGAAATCACCTTCCCTGATCCCGGCAGTAATCCTTGCCCTTGGCCTTGCCCTCGGCGGCTACTTTATCGGCAATACCTACCTGAAGGGCAAACAGTTTGACCGCATTGTAAGCGTTAAGGGCCTTAGCGAGCGCGAGGTTCCGGCAGACCTTGCGGTATGGCCCATCAACATAGTACTTACCGGGAACGACCTGCAGACCCTGAGGCGCGAAATCGAAAAGCAGAACCAACAGGT
Organism: Robiginitalea sediminis; assembly: GCF_002198115.1. GTDB lineage: Bacteria > Bacteroidota > Bacteroidia > Flavobacteriales > Flavobacteriaceae > Robiginitalea > Robiginitalea sediminis. The sequence goes on from NZ_NGNR01000001.1 coordinate 1,309,183, forward strand.
ACACGATTTTTTCAGGGCCCAGGGGTTCGATGCCACGGAAGTATCCGCAGGGGTGGTGAACATCAGCGATGCCCAGGCGAATATCTATAACACCAATGCCCAGTACAGCGCCTACCGCTACCTGGCCAAATCCGAACTTACCGTCCGGACCTCGGATATCCCCAAACTGCAGAAGGCCCTCAATGCCAGCCTGCAACTGCTTTCCGAGGGTATCCTCTTTGCCTCCAAGAACGAATGGCAGCCGGTGGAATATATCTTCACGGGCCTTAATACCCTAAAGCCCGAAATGATTGAGGAGGCTACCATGAACGCCCGGGAGGTAGCTGCCAAGTTCGCCCGGGATTCCGGTTCTGAGGTAGGCCCCATCCAGACCGCCAACCAGGGTTTGTTTTCCATTAACAGCCTCGATGCGAACACCCCCCAGATCAAAAAGGTCCGGGTGGTTTCCACCATCAATTACCAATTGATAGACTAAAGGCCGCAGCCTGCTTTACGGGGTAGGTTGTGTGGTAAGCTGGGAGAAGAGTTGTTCCAGGTTCTGGGTCTTGCGCGTGAGCTGGAGGGTTTTCAGCTGGTTGTCGTGGGCGAAGTCGAACACCATGGGTCGCATATCCTTGGTGGTATCGAATTGCAGTTCGTAGACAAAGCCTCCGGTGTTCTTTACATGGGTTACATGGGGCAGGCGTAGCAGCAGGGGTTCCTCCACCCGGTAGTCGAATTCCACCTCGATGACCTGGGTCTCGCCTTCCCGGAGGGCCTCCATGGATTTGTCTGCCACCAGCCGTCCCTGGTTAATGATCAGCACACGGTCGCAGACGGCTTCCACTTCCTTCATGATGTGGGTAGACAAAAGGATGGTTTTGTCCTGGGCAATCTCGCGGATGAGTTTCCGGATTTCCACCAGTTGGTTGGGGTCAAGCCCTGTGGTGGGTTCATCTAGGATTAGCACCTCGGGGTCGTGGAGCAGGGCTGCTGCCAGGCCCACGCGCTGGCGGTACCCCTTGGAGAGCTGCCCGATTTTTTTATGGGCCTCCGGCTGCAAACCCGTCTGGGCAATGACTTCTGAAATCCGTTCGCGTCCCAGGCCAAAGACGCGGGCGCAGAACCGCAGGTATTCCTTTACGTACAGGTCCAGGTAAAGTGGGTTGTGTTCGGGGAGGTAGCCCAGGCTTCGCTGAACCTCCCGGGGTGCCTCCACCACGTCGAACCCGTTTACCGCTGCTGTGCCGGAGTCTGCCCGGTAATAGGTGGTAAGGATTTTCATCAGGGTGGATTTGCCTGCGCCGTTAGGCCCCAAAAAGCCGACAACCTCACCCTTTCCCACGGAAAAACTTACCTGGTCCAGGGCTTTCTGGTCCCCAAACTGCTTGCTTATGTTCGATACGCTGATGGACATCTGCCGGTTTTTGCCAAAAATACGCATTGCCGGGCAAAAGCAGGTATGCCGGGTGCCTGCGGAAGGAGATTCTGTTCCGATGGGGGCAAGGGTAGTGCAGAATTCCTAAAAAACGATTCGTTTGGTTTAAGAAAATTCAGCCGCTAAATGGAATTGCTTATATTTTTCAAAAATTTCGGGGAATAACGGGTAAATTCAATTTAATACCTACATTAGTGCCGACTAAAGACCTATGAACCATACGTTTTTCTATAGCGGATTTTTCTTTTACTTCTTTTACAAGGGGAGTACGGGGCCGTTATAGATAGTGCGCAACACCATATCTGAGGTCCCGTTCTGAAACGGGACTTTTTTTTTGGCGGTAACACTAGGGTATAAGCAAAACGCAAATGAAGCCACTGCGCGTAGCCATTCAGGGAGTACTCGGCTCCAACCACCACATGGTTGCCCACGAGTATTTCGACCAGGAGGTCGAACTACTGGAATGCCTCTCGTTCCACGGGATGGTAGACAGCCTGGTCTGTGGGGAGGCAGACAAGGCCGTTATGGCCATTGAGAATTCCATTGCCGGATCCATCATCCCCAATTATGCCCTGGTCTGCGAAAACGGCCTGCACATTATCGGGGAGCATTACCTGAATGTCCACCACAACCTGATGGCCCTGCCCGGGCAGCAGCTTTCCGATATCCGGGAGGTCAGGAGCCACCCCATGGCCCTGTTGCAGTGCCGGGAGTACCTGAAGACCCTCCCCGGGATCCGGATGGTGGAAGATGTGGATACGGCCGAGACGGCCCGACGGATCCGGGAAGAACAGCTGAAGGGGATAGCAGCCATCGCCCCGGCCCTGGCAGCCGAGCGCTATGGGCTTGACATCCTGGCCCGGGATATACAGACCATCAAGAACAATGCTACCCGCTTTATTATCCTGAAGAAGGTAAACAAGGAGTGGCCCAAAGAAGTCATCAATAAGGCGAGTATGCGATTTCTTACCGACCACAAAAGGGGAAGCCTTGCCACGGTTCTCAATGTGATGAGCGACTGCAACCTGAACCTGACTAAAATCCAGTCGCTTCCGGTTATCGAAACCCCCTGGAAGTACTCCTTCTTTGTGGATGTCACCTTTGAGGCCTATGACCATTTTGACAAAGCTAAGTCCCTGCTGCAGATCATGACAGAAGATTTCAGGGTGCTGGGGGAATACAAAAACGCTAGGATATGATTCGCGAAGCAGACCGGCTAAACCACGTCCAGGAATACTATTTCTCGACCAAGTTGCGGGAGGTGCGGGCCATGGTGGCCCAGGGACATCCTGTGATCAATATGGGTATCGGGAGCCCGGATTTAGCACCCGCCCCGGAGGTGCTGCAGATGTTGCAGGAAGCCACCTCCCACGCGGGGGCACACCAATACCAGAGCTACCAGGGCCTTCCGGAACTCCGCCAGACCATAGCAGCGTTTTACGAAAACAAATTCGGCGTCCACCTCGAGGCAGATACCGAGGTACTGCCGCTGATGGGCTCCAAAGAGGGGATCATGCATATCAGCATGGCGTTCCTAAACCCCGGAGACCGGGTGCTGATCCCCAACCCGGGGTATCCCACCTATGCCTCCGTAACCCGCCTGGTAGGGGCCGAGCCCTTGTTCTACGAACTCACCGAAGCTGGGGGGTGGTTCCCCGACCTCGACGCCCTGGAGGCTTCGGGCCTGGACGGGGTAAAACTGATGTGGGTGAGCTACCCCCATATGCCCACCGGGGCCTGCGCCACCCGGGAACAGCTGGCGGCATTGGTCAGTTTTGCCCGAAGGAACAATATCCTGTTGGTTAACGACAACCCCTACAGCTTTGTCCTGAGCCGGGAACCCCTCAGCATCCTCGGGGCGGCCGGGGCCGGGGGGCATGTGCTGGAGCTCAACTCCCTGAGCAAGACCTTTAATATGGCCGGCTGGCGGGTGGGGATGGTCCTGGGGGCGGCCCCGCTGATCGCATCGGTCCTCAAGGTGAAGAGCAACATGGATTCCGGGATGTTTTACGGGATTCAAAAAGGGGCCATTGCAGCGCTGAAAAGCGGCCCGAAATGGTTCGAAAAACTCGATGAGGTCTATCGCAACCGCCGTAAAGCCGTGTTTGCCCTGGCAGACCTACTTGGGTGTTCTTACGACCCGGGTGCCGTGGGGATGTTTGTTTGGGCCCGCCTGCCAGAGGGCAGTGCCGATGCGGAAACCTACATCGATGCCCTGCTGCGGGAGAAACACATTTTTATTGCCCCGGGAACTATCTTCGGCTCGGCCGGTGCCGGGTATGTGCGCTTTTCCCTTTGCGTACCCGAGGAGAAAATCAGGGAGGCCATCCGGCGGCTGACCGTGGATAAGCCGGCCCAAAAGCCGGAGCAAAATACAGAGGCATGAAGATTGTTATTATTGGCATAGGACTTATCGGGGGCTCTATGGCCCGGGATATGCGAACTGCACTCCCGGGGGCGGCCATCCTCGGGATGGACCGCAATGCAGACCACCTCCGGGAAGCCGAATCCATCGGGCTAATAGACCGGGAGGCCAGGCCCGAAGACCTGGCCGGGGCAGACCTGGTGGTCGTCAGCATACCGGTAAACCACATTACCGAACAGCTCCCCGGGATCCTGGACGCAGTGGGGGACGATACCCTGGTGATCGATGCCGGTTCTACCAAGGGGCCTATTTGCCAAAGCGTATCCGGCCACCCGAAACGACGGAACTTTTTGGCCTGCCACCCCATTGCAGGGACCGAATTCACAGGTCCGGGGGCCGCGGTCAGCGGGCTGTTCCAGGACAAGGTGAACATCATCTGTGAGGTAGAGCAGACCGCTTTTAAAATTCAGGAGCGGGCCCTGGAGCTGTTCCACAAGCTCGGCATGCGTATCCGCTATATGAACCCGGAGGCGCACGACAGGCACATTGCCTATGTATCCCACCTTTCGCATATCAGTTCCTTTATGCTGGGCAAGACCGTTATTGAGAAGGAGCAGAACGAGCGGGATATTTTTGATATGGCCGGTAGTGGGTTTGAGAGCACGGTCCGCCTGGCCAAGAGCTCCCCGGCCATGTGGACGCCCATATTCGAGCAGAACAAAGAAAACGTGCTGGAAACCCTGGACGAGTATATCGCCAACCTCCGGGATTTCCGGGACAAGCTCCAGGCCGGGGCCTACGAGGACCTGTACCAGCAAATGGACCATACCAACCGGATACGAGATATTTTAAAAGGAATTCCATCGAACAAAAACAATTCATAAACCATGGAAAATTCAAAGCAAATGCGCAATTGGCTGGATCAGATGAACCTGCCGCACCCCCTGGTCATTGCCGGGCCCTGCAGCGCCGAAACCGAGCAGCAGGTGCTGTCCATAGCCCACGAGCTTAAGGATACGGATGTGAACTACTACCGGGCGGGGATCTGGAAACCCCGTACGCGCCCCGGAAATTTCGAGGGCGTGGGGGCCATTGGCCTGAAATGGCTGCAGAAGGTGAAGGAGGAAACCGGGCTGAAAACAGCCACGGAGGTAGCCAACAAAGCCCATGTGGACCTGGCCCTGGAACACGATATAGACCTGCTTTGGATCGGGGCGCGCTCTACGGTGAGCCCGTTTATCGTGCAGGAAATTGCCGATGCCCTGGAGGGTACCGATAAGATTGTGCTCATCAAAAACCCGGTAAACCCCGACCTTTCCCTCTGGCTGGGTGCCGTAGAGCGGCTCTATTCGGCAAACATCCAGAACCTGGGGGTTATCCACCGCGGGTTTTCCACCTACCAGAAAACCAAATACCGGAATATCCCCGAGTGGCAGCTGGCCATTGAACTGCAGACTCGTTTTCCGGACCTGCCCCTGATCAATGATCCGTCTCACATAAGCGGGAAGCGGGACCTGATTTTCGATGTTTCCCAGACGGCGCTGGACCTGAATTTCGACGGGCTTATGATCGAGACCCATACAGACCCGGACAATGCCTGGAGCGATGCCGCCCAGCAGGTAACCCCCCAACGACTGGTACAGATCATGAAAGACCTGAGAATCCGTAAGGAAACTGACCAGGAAGCCGAGTACAATTCCAAATTGGCCAACCTGCGGGCCCAGATCGATGTGATCGACAACCAGCTCCTGGACATCCTGGGTAAGAGGATGAAGATCTCCGACGCCATAGGGGAGCTGAAAAAGGAGCGGAACGTAGCCGTGCTGCAGACCGGGCGCTGGAATGCCATTTTGGGCAGTATGATCCTGGAAGGGGAGAGCCACGGCCTCAGCGAGGAATTCGTCCTGCGCATGTTTAAGGCCATCCACCAGGAATCCATCAACCACCAGGAGAAAATCATCAACGCCTGAGGCGCCGCCGGAATTTTTCGTATCGAAAAAGTGTAACAATGGACCCGGGCCTGCGTCTTTCGTAGCGGAACCAATTAAGAATCCCTATGAGAACACTAGTATTGGCCCTGATGCTGTCTGCCGGCAGCGCGGCCCTGGCGCAACGCACCATAGACCGGGAAGTGGGCGATTTCCACGAGATCAAGGTCTTTGACCTGATTGAGGTCAACCTGATACAATCCGATGAAAACCGCATCCTCATCAAAGGGGAAAATACGGAAGACATCCATTTTGTAAACCGGGACGGGGTGCTCAAACTCCGGATGGAGCTGGAAAAGAAATTCACCGGGGAAGACACCTTTATAGAGGTCTATTACACCGACCTGCAGGTAATCGACGCCAATGAAGGCGCCCGGGTGGTCACCAATGCCCTGGTGGAGCAGGACCGCATCGAACTCCGGGCCCAGGAAGGGGCTCAGATCGAAATCGGGATGCAGGTTCGGGATGCCGATATCCGCGCGGTAACCGGGGGTATTGTAAAAGCTTCCGGTCTGGCCCAAAACCAGGTGATCCGGATCAATACCGGGGGTATTTTTGAAGGCCGGGAACTCAAGACTGACTACAGCGATATCCGCGTATCCGCCGGAGGGGAGGCCGAACTCTATGCCTCTGAGGCCGTGGATATTGAAATCCGGGCCGGGGGGGATGTGTATGTCTACGGCAACCCCAGGCGCATCACTAAAGACCGCATGTTCGGGGGTCGGATCTATATCCGGGATTGACCTCCTCCTAGTTTAAGTGAAAAACCCCCGCGGACTTCTCCGCGGGGGTTTTTGATTCAGGCTTCCGACGGGGGCCTACTTTCTGAAGATATACCGGGTGATGAATATCCCCTGGCCGTCTCCCTTTCCGCCTTCGCTTTCCACGGCGCTGGTGACAAAGGCCAGTTCCCACCCATTGGCAATCATATCGTTGATCATGGAGGTAATCACGGCATCGTTGGCGGCGATATTCTGAAACCGGATCCCGCCCAGGTTATAGAAGTTGAGTAATTTGGTTTCCTCAAAATTCTTGACGCGGATTTCCCCCCGGTCCGATTTGTTCCGGGTGTTGTCGTCTTCGGTTTGCACGCTGGTGAATTCCTTGTAGTCCTTTTCCTCGAGGGCGTTGACGATGCGGGAGCGCCCGAGGCCATTCGGCACGATGGATTCCACACTGGTAATGACCTTGTAGGTCTGGGCGCTCATGTCCCATTGCAGGGCCAGGACCACCAGGGCAAACAAGAATACTTTTTTCATAAGAGTTGATCTGAAAGTTATTAGATAAGGCTATAGTTGACTCCCTACAATGTTACGGGAATATTCTTATTTTGCGAAGCACCAACGTGTAAAATGCAGGGAACCGTTTATAAATCGACAGGAAGCTGGTACCAGGTGAAAGCCCGGGACGGCTCCTTCCACGACTGCCGCATAAAGGGAAAATTCCGGATCCAGGACATCAAAAGCACCAACCCCGTTGCCGTAGGGGACGAGGTGGTTTTTGAACTGGAAACCGTGGCCGGGGAAACCGTGGGCCGTATAGACGAAATCCTCCCCCGTCGTAACTACCTGGTGCGCAAATCGGTCAAGCTCTCCAAGCAAACCCATATTATTGCGGCCAATATAGACCAGGTCTTCCTGCTTATTACCCTGGATAACCCCAGGACATATACCGTATTCATTGACCGCTTCCTGGCCGCTGCCGAGGCGTATTCCATTCCTTGTATCCTGCTTTTCAACAAGGCCGATACCTTCAGCGCGGAAACCGGGGCCTCTACCCAGGAGCTTATGGAGTTGTATACCAGCATCGGGTATGAGTGCCTGGAGATCTCGGCTAAAACCGGCCGTAACGTGGAGAAGGTTGTAGCGCGGATGAAGGGAAAAACCTCCATGTTTGCCGGGCATTCCGGGGTAGGAAAATCTACACTCATCAACCGGATAGCTCCGGAGTTGGCCCTGCGCACCATGGAGACCTCCGAGCAGCACCGGCAGGGGCAGCACACTACCACCTTTGCCGAGATGTTCGACCTGCCTTTCGGTGCGCGGATCATCGATACCCCGGGTATCCGGGGCTTCGGTTTGGTCGATATGGATAAAGAGGAGATCGGGGATTATTTTCCCGAGCTGTTCGCCCTGAAATCCGAATGTAAATTCAACAATTGCCTGCATCTGGACGAACCCAAATGCGCCGTTAAAAAGGCGGTGGAGGAAGGCCGGGTTCCCGAAAGCCGGTACCATTCCTATTTGCAGATTCTCACCGGGGAGGACGAAACCTACAGATAATATGCGAGCCGTTATCCAGCGCGTACGTGAAGCCTCCGTTGTGGTGGAGGGTCGGAAAGTCTCAGAGATCGGGCCGGGCTTGCTGGTCCTGTTGGGTGTGGAAACCCAGGACAATCCTTCCGACGCCGAATGGCTGGCCCACAAGATTGCCAACATGCGGATCTTCAACGACCCCGAAGGCGTCATGAACTGCTCCCTGCTCGAAACCAGGGGCGACCTGATCGCCGTGAGCCAGTTCACCTTGCTGGCATCAACCAAAAAAGGACACCGTCCTTCCTACATCCGCGCCGCCCGCCCGCCGGAGGCCGTACCCCTTTACGAGTACTTCAATGAGCAAATGGAGCATCTATTGGGAAAACCCATCGGTAAGGGGGTCTTTGGGGCCGATATGAAGGTCCACCTGGTAAACGACGGGCCGGTAACCATCACCATAGACAGCAGGAAGAAGGAATAGGCTTTTTTATCGAAAAGTATGCGGGAATTTGTAAGAAAAAGCACAAATTTAAGTTGCATACCTAGCCAGATTTTACTTTATGAACCGAATTCGCATCCTGCTGTTCGGAACGTTTTTTTCGTTTCTTACCCTTGCCCAGGCCCAGAATCTTGAATACCAGGCCTTAGTACTACCCGATACCCTTACCCGGCATGCCGATGCCATTGTGCGGCAGGAATCCATGGTAGTCCATATCCGGAACCCTTTCCGTATGGAGATCGAAATGGAACGCGCCGTAACCGTTTTAAACGGCAAGGGGGACGCCCATGCCTTGGCCATGGTTTCCTACAACAAAAGCCGGAAGGTGGGGTATATCAGTGCCGCGGCCTACGATGCCCTGGGGCGGGAGACTCAAAAATACAAACAGCGGGATTTCCGCGACCTGAGTGCCGTAGACGGGGGCACCCTGTATTCGGATGCCCGGCGGTTGTATCTGGATTATACACCGGTTTCTTACCCGTATACCCTGGTGGTTCGTTATACGCTCGAGGATGCCAATACGGCACCCCTTCCCAATTGGTATTTCCTGAGTGGCTACCGGGTAAGCACCCAGGAAAGCCGTTTTGAGCTTCGGTACGACTCCCCGGAACTTCGTCCCGATTTCCAGGAATCGCACCTGGAGGGCTATGCCATAGAGAAGGAATCCTTCCACAACGGGTTTCGGTATGTAGGGCGTAACCTGCCGGCGATCCGGGATGAGAGCCTCAGCCCTCCCTTTACCGAAGTGGCACCCAGTGTAATGTTGCGTCCGCGCCGTTTCGGATACGAGGGGATCGATGGGGAGGTAGACACCTGGCAGGATATCGGGAAGTGGATGCACCAGCATATGCTCGATGGCCGGGATGCCCTTCCCGAAGCCACCAAACAAAAGGTCCGGACCTTAGTACAGGACACCCGGGATACCCTGGAACGCGCGCGGCGGGTGTACCGGTTTGTCCAGGAAAATACCCGGTATATCAGTGTACAGGTGGGGATAGGGGGCATCCGCCCCATAAGCGCCATAGAAGTGGACCGCGTAAAATACGGCGATTGTAAGGGGCTTTCCAATTATACCAAGGCCCTGCTGGATGCGGTAGGGGTAACGGCCTATTACGTCCACGTGGAAGCGGGGCAGGTCAAGTCCGACTTTAAGCCCGATTTTGCGGATCTCGCCCAGGGCAACCATGTAATCCTGGCGATTCCCTACCAAGGGCAGCTGCACTGGATAGACTGTACCTCTCAGACCATCCCCTTCGGATTCCTGGGGGATTTCACCGATGACCGCCTGGTGCATGTCATCGACCCGGAGGGCGGGTATCTGGTTCGCACCCCCCAGTACAAGGACGAGGCAAACGGACAGGTTACCGAAGCCCGGGTTCGCCTGGATGCTGAGGGTACTCTTGCCGGAAGCGTGGAGGTACGGACCTCGGGTATCCAGTACGACAGCCACTATGCCATCCAGGACCTCAAACCCGACGATCAGGTGGCCATCTACAGACGGCGCTGGGGGTACCTGGAGAACCTCCAGCTGGAAGACCTCAGGTTCAAGAACGACACGGATTCGGTACGCTTCACCGAAACCCTGACCCTCAAAGCAACCAATTACTGGAAGAAGGCCGGGAATAGGATCCTGCTGACTGCAAATGCCTTTAATCGTCTGCGGTATGTGCCGGACCGGTACCGGGACCGTACCCTGCCGTTTCAGGTCCTCCGCGGGTACCAGGACCGGGAGCATTACCAAATTGAGCTGCCCGAAGGATACAAACCGGAGGCCATTCCGGGTCCGGTGGCCATCGAAAGCCCGTTCGGATCGTATCGGATGGAGGTGCAATACCTCCCGGAAGAACACATTCTGGAGTACAAGCGGGAGGCCCTGGTCCGGGAAGGCCGTTATGACGCCGAGCAGTATGAAGCATACAGGGACTTTCACCGGCAGGTGGCCCGGGCCGAGTCGGCCCAGGCAGTCCTGATACAAACCCAAGAATCCAAATAACCCTAACCATGAGAAACCTTTTGATTGTACTGACCCTGTTGGCAGCAACAGCCATGCAGGCCCAGGATGTGAAATTCGGGAAAGTGGACGATGCCTTGGTCGCCCTCAAGGCCCACCCCGCCGATTCGTCCGTGGTGGCCTCGGTGGTGCACCGCAGTGTATATGTGTATTATAAATACGTGGAAGGGGATGGCTTCCACCAGTACCGGGATGTGCACGAGCGCATCAAGATCTACACCAAGGACGGGTACGACTACGCCACCGTAAGCGAAAGCCTGTACCACAATGGAGGCGACCGGGAAGGAATCAGTTCCGTTAAAGGAATCACCTACAATATGGTAGGGGGTAAGGTGGAAGAGGACAAACTCAAAAAGAGCGACCAGTTCGACGAGAAGGTCAACGCCTATTACGACCGCCTGAAATTCACCATGCCCAATGTGCGGGAAGGGAGTGTTATCGAGTACGAGTATACGGTCCATTCCCCCTTTGCCTACAGCATCGACGAGATTCCCATGCAGTACGATATCCCTATCGAACACCAGCGGGTACGGGTAGAAATCCCCGAGTTTATCGTCTTCAAGCCCCGGTATAAGGGCTACCTGATGCTCCAGCCGGAATTCGGCAAGCGGAGTGGTAAGATCAATCTGGTCTATAATACCAACGACTACCAGTACGAAGCCGGGAACTTCCGCACCGCAGCGGTAGACTACGAAATCAATACCATTACCTACGACATGAAGGATGTCCCCGCCCTGGAGCAGGAGCCTTATGTGAACGATATGGATAACTACCGATCTGCGGTAAATTACGAATTGCTTTACGTACAGTATCCGGACAGCCCCAGGGAGAACTTCAGCACCTCCTGGGACCAGGTGGTGGAACGCATCTACCAGAACGACAATTTCGGGTACCAGCTCAACCGGACCAATTATTTCAAGAAATCCCTGGAATCCCTGCTGAGCCCGGAAATGGGCCCGATCGATAAGCTGGCCGCTGTTTTCTTCCATGTTCAACAGCGGATGAACTGGAACGGGCTTTACGGCTATATCACCGACCAGGGGGTGCGGAAGGCCTACGACCAGCAGACGGGCAATGTGGGGGATATTAACCTCATGCTTGTGGCCATGCTCCGCGAGGCCGGCCTGGATGCGCGCCCGGTACTGATCAGTACGCGGGACCACGGAATCCCGTCCATGCCTACCCAGGAAGGCTTTAACTATGTGATTGCCCAGGTGGTCCTGGACCAGGGGTATGTTCTGATGGATGCCACCAGCAAATACACCAAGCCCAACCTGTTGCCCGTTCGGGCCCTGAACTGGTTTGGCCGGTCCATTTCAGAAGATGGATCTTCCAGCAGCCTTTCGGTGTTTCCCTCGGCACCTTCCAAGGAACTGCACTTTGTCCAGATGGACATGCAACCCGATGGGAGCATTAGCGGAAAAATGCGCAGCCAGTATACCGATTACCGGGCCTATACCTACCGCAACCGCTATGGTACCCTTTCCGAGGAGGAGTATCTGGAGGACTACGAAAACCGGCGGAAAGGGATGGAAGTCGGGACCCTGGAACGCAAGAACCTCGGAGCCATCGGGAAACCGGTCATGGAAGTCCTGGATTTCACCCTGGAAGACGGCATAGGGGTGGTGGCAGACAATATCTACCTGAACCCCCTTATGTTCTTTACCATGGCCGAAAACCCGTTTAAACGGGAGGCCCGGGAATACCCTGTGGATTTTGCATACCCCTGGCAGGAAAAGATGAACATCAGCATTAACCTTCCCGAGGGCTACCAGGTATCATCCCTCCCGGAATCGGTGGCCATGGGCCTGCCCGAAGATATCGGGAGCTTCAGTTACCATGTGGGCCAGCAGGGCAACACCCTCCAGCTGGTGGTGGAACTCAACATCAACAAGGCGGTGGTGCCGTCCACGTATTACCAGAGCCTGCGGGAATTGTATAAAAATGTTGTGCAGAAAGAATCGGAACAAGTAGTTTTGACAAAAATCGGTTCCGATGGAGATCAAAAACGCACAACAGGCGGTAGATAACTGGATAAAGGCACACGGGGTTCGGTATTTCAACGAACTGACCAATATGGCCCAGCTCACCGAGGAGGTGGGGGAGGTAGCCCGTATTATTGCGCGCCGGTACGGGGAGCAGAGTGAGAAGCCCTCGGACCGGGACAAGGACCTGGGTGAGGAACTGGCCGATGTGGTCTTTGTGGTGCTTTGTTTGGCCAACCAGACCGGGATTGACCTGCAGACGGCCTTCGACCGGAAGCTCGAGCAGAAAACCCGTCGGGACCACGATCGCCACCAGGGCAACGAAAAGCTCAAATAGGCTATCTTTGGCCCTTTGCCAACTATAAATCCAGGACCATTGGACATAGTGCTATCCGGCCCCCGGCCTGCCCATTTCGACCACGAGGTTAACATTACCGGCTCCAAGAGCGAATCTAACCGGTTACTGCTCCTGCAAGCCCTGTTTCCCGGCCTGACCATCGAAAACCTTTCCAATTCGGACGATGCGGAGGTGATGCAAAAGGGATTGCAATCCCAGGGCGATTTGGTGGATATCCACCACGCGGGGACTGCCATGCGTTTTCTGACCGCCTATTTTGCCAGCCGACCGGGACGGGAAGTGACCCTAACAGGGTCTGCCCGGATGAAGCAAAGGCCCATACGGGTGCTGGTGGACGCCTTACAGGAGCTGGGCGCGAAGATCGTTTACCTGGAGGACGACGGGTGCCCGCCCCTGCGGATAACCGGTGCCCGATTTGAAAAAAGGCAGGTAAGCCTGCCCGCCGATGTCAGCAGCCAGTACATTTCGGCCCTGCTGCTCATTGCGCCTTCCCTTCCCAATGGGTTGGAGCTGACCCTGAAGGGGACCATTACCTCGGTGCCCTATATCCGGATGACTTTAAGTTTGCTGACCCGGCTGGGCATCCCCAACCATTTTGAAGGGAATACCATTGTGGTAGACCCCGTGGATAGCCTTCCAGCACAGGACTGCGTGGTGGAATCCGATTGGAGTTCCGCCTCGTATTTCTTCAGCCTTGTAGCCCTTTCCGGCGAAGGCAGCCGGGTGCGGCTTGGCTCCTACCGCAGCGATTCCCTCCAGGGAGACAGTGTACTCCCTGAAATCTTTGGCCGTCTGGGGGTGGCTACCCGCTTTCAGGGGAACCGCATGGAATTGTTGCGCACCGGCGACCCTTCTGTCCAGTCGTTGGAGCTGGACTTAATAGAGGTACCGGACCTGGCACAAACCCTTGCCGTATGTTGTTTCGGCCTGGGGCTGGGGTGCGACCTTGCCGGGCTGCACACCTTGAAAATCAAAGAGACCGACCGGCTGGTGGCCCTGGAGAACGAGCTCACCAAACTAGGGGCGGAAATCCGTGTTACCCAGGATTCCCTGCATCTGGAACCCAGCCGCAGGATTGTTCCCATGCAGCGTATTGCCACGTATAACGACCACCGCATGGCCATGGCCTTTGCCCCCCTGGCCCTGAAGACTGACCTGATCATTGAGGATGCCGGGGTAGTCTCCAAATCCTACCCTGATTTCTGGAAGGACCTGGCACAGCTGGGTTTTCACAGTAAGGCGTTATAACCGGATCTCAAACGGTAAAATGGGGTGCTTCCCTGGAGCCTGATTGGGGGTTTCAGGGGAGGGGTGTATATTGAGTTCGGGTGGGTGGGGGAAGTGTTTATCCCGATTGCTCCGGGTCTTCCGACCATACAGCCAGTTCATTACCGCCCGGGTCCCGGAAGTGAAACCGCCGGCCCCCGGGAAAGGAAAATATTCCCTGTGTAATCTTACCCCCGAGGGCTTTTACCTGAGCCAGAATTTCCTCCAGGTCCTGATGGTAAAGGACTATCAGTACGCCGTCCTGCACAGGGCCCTCCGTTTTGCGGAAACCACCGGTAACCCCGCTGTTTTCGAAGGATACATACTCCGGACCGTAGTCTGTAAAAGACCACCCGAAACACTGGCTGTAAAAAGCCTTTACGGCCGGGATATCCAGGGTCGGGAATTCGATATAGTCAATGTGGTTGTTCTTCATGGTGTTTGGTTATTCCGGATTCGGGATCTTTCGAAACCCCATCAGAAGGATTTCCCCATGGAGCAATTGCAATTTCCCATCCGCAGTGAGTTCCCAAAGGTCTGCCTGCTGCAACATTTCACGGAAAAGACCTTCTCCTTCCCCGCAATACATCAGGGTGGACGGCCCCGGCGTTCCAAAGGAAAGGGAAGCCCCTGATACCTCTATAGGGGCAGCATATCCGTTGCACCCGCTGTTGCCCATTGCCTTTTTGGAATCTGCCTCAAAAATCAGGTAGGGTTTGCGATCCGGGAATAGGGCATCGGGCTCTGGCCCACTGCTGCCAAGGTATGCGAGTTCCCAGGCCTGGTTATACGGGAATAGGTCCTGCTGGATTTTAGACCCTCCGCACGCGGCGATCAGAAGGCCAGCCAGAACACCGAGAATTCGTAGGCTTTTCATAGTTACTAAACCAGGGTTTTATACTTAAAGGTACTGAATTCCAAGACAGGAATAGAGGTTAAACAAAAGAAGAGGTGCTTGCTAATAATAGCGAAATGAAGTTGCGGGGAGACGGGGGCTTATGGGAAATCCAGTGAGGTTTTTACAGTGTTACAGACTGCAATATCCTATCGGTTTGGGGAGATATCCCGGCATTTACTTGACTTCCCTTGCCTGGGGGTCGTATATTTGCACCCGCAAAAATCGATAACGTACCCAAACGCATGAAGCTATCACATTTCAATTTTGAATTGCCCAAGGAACTCCTTGCCGAATACCCTTCCGAGAACCGGGATGAGTCCAAACTGATGGTTATCCACAGGGATAGCGGCAAAATTGAGCACAAACTCTTTAAGGACCTGATCGATTATTTTGACGAGGGCGATGTGATGGTGCTGAACAATACCAAGGTCTTCCCGGCCCGCCTTTACGGGAATAAGGAAAAAACCGGGGCCCGGATTGAGGTGTTCCTCCTTCGGGAACTCAATGAGGAGCAGCGCCTCTGGGATGTGCTGGTAGACCCTGCACGGAAAATCCGTATTGGCAACAAACTCTATTTTGGAGACGATGAAACACTCGTGGCTGAAGTCATCGACAATACCACCTCCCGCGGGCGTACCTTGCGTTTCCTCTACGACGGGTCCTACACGGATTTCCGCCGCAAGCTCAGGGAGCTGGGGCAGACCCCCTTGCCGAAATACATCAAGCGCGACCCGGAACCGGAAGACGAGAGCCGCTACCAGACTATTTATGCCAAGCACGAAGGTGCTGTGGCAGCCCCAACAGCCGGGCTGCACTTCTCCAAGCACCTGTTGAAGCGGTTGGAGATTAAAGGCATCGATTTTGCAGAACTGACTCTCCACGTGGGCCTGGGAACCTTCAGCCCGGTTGAGGTGGAGGACCTCTCCAAGCACAAGATGGACTCCGAGGAGCTCATTATTGACGAGAAGGCCACGGAAATCGTGAACAATGCCAAACGGGGCAAACGCAAGGTTTGTGCCGTGGGAACCACGGTAATGCGTGGGCTGGAGAGCGCTGTATCTTCCGAACAAATGCTCAACACCTACCAGGGGTGGACCAACAAGTTTATATTCCCCCCTTATGATTTCAGCATAGCCAACTGCATGATCACCAACTTCCATCTGCCCAAGTCCACACTGCTGATGATGATATCGGCCTTTATGGGACATGACCTGATGAAGCGTGCCTATAAGGAGGCTATCCTGGAGCAGTACCGTTTTTATTCCTACGGGGATGCCATGCTGATCCTCTAAGGGTTCAAGCCCGAATTGCGTATGAACGCGGAAGCCAAAACCGATATAAGAGCCCTGAGCCTGGATGCGCTCCGGGCTTTCTTTATGGAACAGGGGGAGCAGCCCTTCCGCGGCAACCAGGTATACGAGTGGCTTTGGAAAAAAGGGGCGCACCGCTTCGAGGATATGACCAACCTCTCCAAACCCCTCAGGGAAGCCCTGGAGGAGCGCTTCACCATAAACCATATCGCGGTGGACCAGATGCAGCGCAGTGCGGATGGAACCATAAAAAATGCGGTAAAGCTCCACGACGGCCTGGTGGTGGAATCTGTCCTGATTCCCACGGATTCCAGGACCACAGCCTGTGTTTCGAGCCAGGTGGGCTGTAGTCTGGATTGCCGGTTTTGTGCCACGGCCCGCCTCAAACGCATGCGCAACCTGAACCCGGACGAAATCTACGACCAGGTGGTAGCCATAGACCGCCAAAGCCGGCTGTATTTTGACCGCCCGCTGAGTAACATCGTCTTTATGGGGATGGGGGAACCGCTAATGAACTACCCCAACGTGATGAAGGCCATAGAAAAGATCACCTCGGAAGACGGCCTGGGTATGTCGCCCAAACGCATCACTGTATCTACTTCCGGGGTGCCCAAGCTGATCCGTAAAATGGCAGACGAGCAGCCCCGCTTTAACCTGGCGGTCTCCCTGCATTCGGCCATTGAGGAAACCCGTACCCGAATCATGCCCTTCAATGAGAAGATGCCCCTTTCCGAATTGCGGGAAGCGGTGGTGTACTGGTATGGGAAAACCCGAAGCCGCATCACTTACGAATATGTGGTCTGGGAAGGGGTAAACGATAAGGCAGTTGATATCCGGGCACTGCTGGATTTCTGCAAGGCCGCCCCCTGCAAGGTAAACCTGATCGAGTACAACCCCATAGACGACGGGGAATTCCGGCAGGCCTCACCCGAGGCCATAGACCGCTATGTGCAGGCCCTGGAAGGTGCGGGGGTAACTGTCACGGTCAGGCGCTCCCGCGGGAAGGATATCGATGCCGCCTGCGGGCAACTCGCCAACAAATCGCAGGAATAGTACGAGGGTTGCCCCCGGCATTTCCTCTGAGGTCTTTCCGGCCTTTTTCCCTACTTTTACGACAGCTAAACAGCCAGACCCAAAACACCCCTCCTTGAAGATCAGTGCGCAGATCCGCCAGCCCATTGAACGGGAAATGGAACTTTTCGAGAAGAAGTTCCATCAGTCCATGTCTTCCAGTGTCCCCCTGCTGAACCGCATTACGTATTACATCGTTAATCGCAAGGGGAAGCAGATGCGGCCGATGTTTGTTTTTCTTACGGCCAAGTTGCTTAACGAGGGAGTGGTTAATGAAAGGACCTACCGGGGGGCATCGGTCATTGAATTGATCCATACCGCCACCCTGGTGCATGACGATGTGGTGGACGACAGCTACAAACGCAGAGGGTTCTTTTCCATTAATGCCCTTTGGAAGAACAAAATCGCGGTCCTGGTGGGCGATTACCTCCTCTCCAAGGGCCTGCTGCTCTCCATAGACAACGGCGATTTCGACCTGCTTCGGATTATCTCAGTTGCCGTTCGGGAAATGAGCGAGGGAGAATTGCTGCAAATTGAAAAAGCGCGGAGGCTTGATATTACAGAGGACGTCTATTTTGACATCATCCGCCAGAAGACTGCCACCCTTATTGCCGCCTGTTGTAGCCTTGGCGCGGCTTCGGTACGCCCGGAATCCGAGCACGTAGAGGCTTTCCGTAAATTCGGGGAATTATGCGGGATGGCGTTTCAGATCAAAGACGACCTGTTCGACTACGGGCAGGAACGCATCGGGAAACCCACAGGGATCGATATCAAGGAACAGAAAATGACACTTCCCCTCATTTATGCCTTAAACCAGGCCACCCCCGACCGCCGCAAATGGCTGATCAACTCGGTTAAGAACCACAACAAAGACCGCAAAAGGGTACGGGAAGTGATTGAGTACGTAAAGGATTCCGGCGGCCTGGAATACGCTTCGGGAAAGATGCAGGACTTTAAGACTGAGGCCCTGGCCCTGTTGGGGGGATATCCCGAATCGGCCTACCGGGACGCACTGGAGCTGATGGTCAATTACGTGGTAGACCGGAAGCAGTAAAAGACTTTGCTTTGGGAGGTATTGCTTCTTGCACCCCCCGGGGGCCTGCCCCCGCCCCCAAGCCCGAAGAAAACGGTTCCCGCTGTAACATCCTTTCAGTTGGCCCCGCAAGAGCATTTTTTTGGCCTGTTTCTTGCACCCCTAAAAAAGTTGACTTCCCGGGCAACGGCTGTGGAAGTATTTACGTCATACCTATAGAAACCGACGAGAACCCTTGAAAATCATTACCCTCTTCCGGAACGAAAAGGCCCTGATCCGAAAGGCTGCTGCAGGCGACAGGGATGCGCAGCGGGCGCTCTATGAGCAACTGGCTCCCCGCATGCTCGCCACCTGCCGGCGTTATATCCGGGACAGGCATTTTGCCGAGGATGTAATGGTGGAAGGGTTTGTGAAGGTTTTTAAAAACCTTGGTCAGTACCGGTTCGAGGGGGCATTTGAAGCCTGGGTACGGCGTATAATGGTGCGGGAATCCATCGATTACCTCAGGAAAAGGCAGTTTGTGGTCTTCCAGGAGGAATTGCCGGAGCCCCAGACCAGGCCAGCCCCGGCATCGGACTTCCTGGAACTGGAACAGATAGAGGCCTGTATTGATGCGTTGCCCGAAGGCTACCGGATGGTTTTTATCCTGGCTGCCGTGGAAGGGTATTCCCATCCGGAGATTGCCCGGATGCTCGACATTTCCGAGGGGACTTCCAAGAGCCAGCTTTACAAGGCACGCCAGGTCCTGCAAGCCCAATTGTCAACACTAGCAAAACACCGTTATGGCACCCGTTGAATTCGAAAAGAAAATCAGAAATGCTCTGGAAAAAAGGGAAATCCAACCTTCTAAGGAGGCCTGGCAACGCATTGCCAATCGACTGGATAAAGAGGGGCCGGCTCCATCCAGATCCCGCAGCACCTGGTGGTACCTGGCAGCGGCTTGCCTGGTTCTGCTGATCGGAGCGCGCATCTTCCTGGTCGAAGAAGAAGGAGCCTTGCCACTGCCCGCTCCTCAGGTGGCTGCCACCCCAGGCGAAACGCCGGTTGCGTCCCCGGCCACCCAGGAGCCTGTCCTGGAAATGGTCGTAACCACTCAGGAAGCGCCCATGGACCAGGAAACTGTTTCCCAACCTGAGCCCGTACAGCCCAGGCTTCCGGAAACCATTGCCGATGCCGCGATAGCGGTGGCCCCTGAAGGTGTAAACCAGCCGGATACCCTGGACCTGGACGCCCGCATTGATGCGGAGGTGGATCGGTTGGTGGCAGCGGTTGCCGCCCTGGAAGCCGGGGAAGGCACCGTTACCGATGCTCAGATCGACTCCCTGCTCCAGGCCGCCCAGGCCGATATTGCCCGTACCCTTCCGGGAGTGACTTCCGAATCTACGGATCCGATGGCCTTGCTGGCAGAGGTGGAGGACGACCTGAACCGCAGTTTCCGGGACGATATTTTCAACCGGCTGAAGAACGGGTTTATAAAAGTGCGTACCGCCGTGGCTGCCCGAAATCAATAACAAACGACTAATCCGGATTTTACAGGGGAATCCCGGAGGTTCCCCAGGACGTTTATTCATCAATCATCATCAAAAATCAAAAACCATGAACACTATTACCAGACTGCTTATTCCTGTTTTGTTGCTGTTTTCCCTCCAGGCCTTGCTGGCCCAGGAAGATTACGCCGAAAGGATACGGGTACTGCGCCAGCAACGGGAAGAAGTTTCTCTTCAGGAGAAAGAAGCCCTGAAACAGGAAGTCCTCGCCATTGAGGCCCGCCTGGAGGCCGGTGAGATCAATACCATAGAGGCGCGTGAACTCAAGGAGGAGGCCGCCCGTAAGCGGGCTTTGAATATAGAGGACAGGAGGCAAATGATAGATCGGGAGATAGCCCTCCTCCAGCGTAATGAAGGAGAAATAGCCACCGGCGAGGTCAGCGACTTTTCCGACGAGACGGACCGCATCGAGTTGAGTCTGGGTATCGGGGAACAGGACTGGATCCGTTGGGAACGCCGCGACCGACCTGTCAAGTACGACCGGCGGACCTATTCCGATATGGTATTGGCCTTCGGGTTTAACAATGCCATCATAGAAGGGCAGGGCCTGGAGGATTCACCTTACAAGGTAGCTGGCAGCCGCTTCTTTGAGATTGGATGGGCCTGGCGGACGCGTGTATTCCAAAACTCTAATTTTATGCGCCTCCACTACGGTTTTTCATTCCATTTTAATGGGCTTAAGCCGGAAGGCAACCAGTATTTCGAGACCGATGCAGGGCAAACCACCTTGCAGGAATTCGATGCCGAACTCACCAAATCCAAGTTCCGTATGGATAACCTCGTCATACCCGTACACCTGGAATTCGGCCCGTCCAAATACCGGGAATACGAGGACCATGTGCGCTATTCCCTGCACAACAAGTTCAGGATCGGGATCGGAGGCTATGGAGGCGTTAACCTGGGGGCGCGCCAGAAACTGAAATACCGGGAAGACGGCGAACGCGTTAAAGACAAACTCAAAAGGGATTACAATACCAGCGATTTCGTCTACGGCCTGAGTGCCTACATGGGTATAGAGGGGGTTTTGCTCTATGCCAAATACGACCTGAATCCCATTTTCGAAAATGCAGCTGTGGAACAGCGCAATATTTCCTTCGGGCTTCGCCTGGACCTTTAAGCCTGGGATGACCCATCATCAAAAGGCGCCATAGGGCGCCTTTTTTAGTCTTCCAACCGCTGTAGTTCCCGCTCCATCTCTGCCGTAAAATCCGAGGCTTCATAGCCTTTTTTACAATGGCTGCAGGTAATCAGCCGCCAGGGCCTGAGGCGATATACCGGGACCCAGAACAGGTGCACATAATGCGGGATGACCTCGGCCTGGAGGTGGCCCGAAAGACCACAATGGGGGCAGGAGGTCTGGGGAAGTGGAAAGGTCTTTCCCTTGCCCGCACGGGTGCCGAAAAAGAGGATCACAGCTATTGGGTTTACCCCTAAAGGTACGAATCCTGTCCATGGGAAGGACTCCGCAAAGTACCTTTCCGCGTCGGCTGCGTTTTTAGTACATTTATCCACTGGCTTTAGTCCGCCCATGATTACGAAAAGCACCATAGACAAGGTTTACGAAGCAGCCCGCGTGGAAGAGGTGATCGGGGATTTCGTGCAGTTGAAGAAATCCGGCTCCAATTTCAAGGGCCTCAGCCCGTTTACCGACGAGCGCACCCCCAGTTTTATGGTCTCTCCCGTGAAGCAGATCTGGAAGGATTTTTCCAGCGGGAAGGGAGGCAACGCGGTGGCCTTTCTCATGGAGCACGAGCATTTCACCTATCCGGAGGCCATCCGCTACCTGGCAAAGAAGTACGCCATTGAGGTAGAGGAGACCCAGCAGACCGATGCGGAAAAGGAAATGGCCAGCGAGCGGGAGAGTATGCTCCTGGTTACGGAATTCGCCCGGGATTACTACGAACGAAGCCTTTGGGAATCGGAACCGGGAAGGGCTATCGGCCTCTCGTATTTCCGGGAGCGGGGCTTTTCAGAGGATACCATTCGCACCTTCCAGCTGGGCTATAACCCGGACCAGTGGGATGCCCTTACACAAGCTGCCCTGGACAAGGGATACCAGATCGAGTTCCTGGAAAAGACGGGGCTCAGTATCGTGAGGCCCGCCGAAGGCGAGAAGCCGGCCCGGCAGTTCGACCGCTTTAAAGGCCGGGTCATGTTCCCCATCCATTCCATGAGCGGTCGGGTCCTGGGCTTTGGGGGTCGGACCCTTCGCTCGGACAAAAAGGTGGCTAAGTACATGAACTCGCCGGAAAGCGAGATTTACCACAAGAGTAAGGTGCTTTACGGGATTTATCATGCCAAACAGGCAATTGCCCGGGAAGACAGATGCTACCTCGTAGAGGGGTATACGGACGTGATCCAGCTCTACCAGGCCGGGGTGGAGAATGTGGTGGCTTCCAGCGGGACGGCCCTTACCCCGGAACAGATTCGGTTGGTGCGGCGCCTGACCCAGAATATCGTAGTCCTCTTCGACGGCGATGCGGCTGGGCTTCGGGCTTCCCTCAGGGGGGTCGATCTGATCCTGGAGGAAGGGATGAACGTAAAGGTCTGTACCTTTCCCGAAGGGGAGGACCCGGATAGTTTCGCCCGTAAAAACTCCCGCGACGCCATAGAGGCGTACCTGGAGGAAAACGCCAGGGACTTTATACAGTTTAAAACGGCGTTACTCACCGAAGAGGCCGCTCAGGACCCCATTAAACGGGCCGATATGATCCGGGATATCGTTTCCAGTATCTCACGGATCCCGGACCGGATCAAACGGGAAGTGTATATCCAGGAATGCGCTTCACTCATGCGGATTTCCGAAGATGTTCTTTTCAACACCCTGGCCCAGATGGGCCGCAAGCAACAGCAGGATGCGGCGCGAAAACCCCAGCGGCAGGAGATGGAGGTGGTGCGGCCCGAACCTGGGGAAACCCGGGTGGATGTGCAGTATGAGCTGGAACGCAAGATTATCGAACTATTGCTACTCTACGGGACCCAGACAGCGGAATTCGAAGACCTGGTGCTAAAGGAGGCCGAATCCGGCGAACTGGTCATGGAACCTGAAAGCAAACAGGTGCGGGTTTTTGAAAAGGTCTACCTGGACCTGCAGGAGGATGAGATCGAATTGAGCCATGAGCGCTTCAGGAGTATTTATTTCCGCCTTATCGAGCGGATGATCGCCGATGCCGGCTTCGATCTGAATACCTTTATTGCCGAAATGGATGCCGATGGGGTACAGGAAATCTCATCCATCCTCATGGAGGAGGAAAAGTATCGCCTGCACAGTTGGGAGCGGAAGGATATTTATCCCAAGGACAAGCGCGATGGGCTGGCCCAACTGGTAACAGAAACCATCCTTTCCCTGCGGTCCTTCCTCATTAAAAAGCGAATTGAACAGTTGCGCAAGGATACCGAGGCCCATGCTGCGGAAACGAACCGGGAGGTCCTGGAGGAAATCGTAAACTACCTCCAGCTCAACAAGTTGCTCAGCCAGAAACTCAACCGGATCTTATCCTGTTAGGGGAACAAAAAAAGCCCGGCAAAAGCCGGGCCTTAAGAGTGCGGGTTATACGCTTATTAATAGAGTTCCAGGGCTTTGGCCTGTTGCAGCAGGTCTACCATGTTGTCTACATTGAGTTTTTTCATGAGCCTGGCCTTGTAGGTGCTCACCGTTTTTTCGTTCAGGTTCAGCCCCTGTGCCACTTCTTTGTTACGCTTGCCTGAGGCCAGCATTTTAAGGACTTCCACCTCCCGTGTAGAGAGCTTGCGGAAAAAGCGCCGGGGTTTTTGGGTTCCTTCGTCGAAGGCCAGCCGCTGTGCCAGTTCGTTGGTGATAAACATCCCCCCTTCGCTCACCTTCAGGACGGCATCTGCCAGGTAAGACAGATCGGCAGCTTTGGACAGGTACCCACTGGCACCACTGCGGATGGTACTCAGGGCGTAGACATCCTCGGACTGCCCGCTGTAGATCAGCACCTTTACATTGGGGTGATCTTGTTTCAGTTTCCTTAAGGCGGCAATCCCGTTGATTTCGGGGATATCCATCTCCATAACCAGGACATCGGGTTGCTTTTTACCGAGGGTGTGGAAGAGTTCCGAGGTAGTGCCCACATCGCCCATGATATGGAAGCTGGGGTGTTGTTCCAGGGTCGATCGGATACCGTGGCGGACAACCGGGTGGTTGTCGGCAATGAGAACTTGAACCATAATTATCGTGTTTTCGGGGGTAGGGTTGGGTGTCCGTTTTTCGAAAACTTTTTGTCCTTAAAAACTGACACGCAATGTAGGTTTTAATTATCTTAATCTGTAACAAAGTTGACAAAAAATTCCTGCACCTGACCGAAACCACGTGTAAAAATCGTGCTAATGCACTGATTTATAGTTAAGATGTAATTTTGAGGGTTTCCGGTATCTCGCACACCGGGATAGGAAGCATTTTATGTCGATTAACGGTATTCAAATGCTTGTAAATACGAAATACCTCGCGCTGGCGGCCTTCAAAATCGGATTCCTTGCGCCCGGCTTCGTCCATAGCCATGGCCCATTCCAGTTCCGGATAGGTTGCCCCAATCTGGTCCTCGTCCGTCCGGTCGTCCCCCCAAAGGCCGTCGGTAGGGGCCGCTGTTAAGATTTCCTCATTGATACCCAGGTGCCGGGCCAGGGCGTACACTTCGGTTTTCAACAGGTCTGCGATGGGGCTGAGGTCTACCCCGCCATCCCCGTACTTGGTATAGAAACCAACCCCGAAATCCTCCACTTTGTTTCCGGTGCCCGCCACCAGTTTTTTCTCCAGGGCGGCGAAGTAGTACAGGGAGGTCATCCGCAGGCGCGCCCGGGTATTGGCCAGGGACATAAAGCGGCTCTCTTCCTCTTCCACCGGGGGGAAACTGGCAATGAGCTCGTCGAATACGCCCGTGAGGTTGATCCATTCCGAGCTCACGTTGGGGAAACGTTCCTTGAGCCAGAAAATATGGTTGGCGGCCCGGGTAACCTGGTTCTTGGATTGGTGGATGGGCATCTCCAGGCAAAGGACCTCCATCCCCGTCATGGCGCAGAGCGTTGAGGTCAGGGCGGAATCGATGCCCCCGGAAACCCCCACCACAAAACCATTCATCCCCGCATCGGAGGCGTATTGCTTTAACCAGTTCACAATGTGTTCTACAACGGCTTTGCTTTGCATTCGTGCTTCGGATTGAGAGTGAAAACTACTACCTTTACCCAGTAAAAATACGACCTGTACCCTTAAAAAGGAAACCTTGGGAAGAATACAGAATACCTTTTTGGCGGTTTTAGCGGTTTTGTGGTTCTCGGGCTGTGCAGATTCCAAACCAGAGGTCGCCGCGGAAGTCCGGGAAATCCCCCTGGAACTCAGTGTACAGCGCTTCGACAGGGACTTCGATAAAATGGGGCCCTCCCAGCTGCCTGCCTTGAAACAAATGTATCCCTACCTGTTTCCGGAGCAAGTACCGGACAGCATCTGGCAGGCCAAACATCGGGATACGCTCCAAATTGAAATCCGCGCCCAGGTCGATTCTGTTTTTGCCGATTTCGGACCCTACCAGGCAGACCTCGAGCTTTTCTTCAAACACGTAAAATATTATTTTCCGCAGGCGCCCGTCCCAAAGGTGGTCACCCTTACCTCCGATGTCGACTATCAGAACCGGGTAATCCTGGCGGACAGCCTTCTGTTACTGGGCCTGGACAATTACCTGGGGCCGGGGCACCGCTTTTACGGGAATATGGACCGGTATATTGCGGCCGAACTGCGTCCGGACTACCTGACCAGCGATGTGGCCAGCGCCTTTGCCGGGAAGGTGATACCTCCGCCGCGGGACCGCTCCTTCGTGGCGCAAATGGTCTACCATGGTAAAAAGCTATACCTGAAGGACCTGATGATGCCTCTGGCTGCGGATTCCGTGAAGATCCGCTACTCGGCAGACCAGATGCAGTGGGCCAAAGATAACGAGGGCCAGATTTGGAGGTATTTTGTGGAGCGGGAGCTCCTTTATAGTACCGATCGGGAACTGGGACCCCGGTTCCTGGACCCTGCGCCTTTCAGCAAATTCCGCCTGGTGCTCGATAATGAATCGCCCGGGAGGCTGGGGCGCTACATCGGGTGGCAGATCGTGAGAGCCTATGCTGCACAGCATGAAGGCACCCTTCAAACCCTCCTGGAGATGCCGGGAGAGGAACTATTTAAAGCGTCGAACTACAAACCACCGAAATAAGATATGTCCAAATTACACACCTCGGAAATCAAGCTCAGGGTTACTCTGGACGAAAACCGGGTCCCGGAAGCTCTCCACTGGTCGGCAGAGGACGGCGGGATCAACAACGAAGAGGCCAAGGCCATGTTGTTGTCCGTTTGGGACCAAAAGAATCAAGAGTCTCTCAAGATAGACCTCTGGACCAAGGATATGCCGGTGGATGAGATGAAAGTCTTTTTCCACCAAAGCCTAGTGGCCCTGTCCGACACCTATATGAAAGCCACACAGGATGAAAAAATGACCGCGACGATGAAGGATTTCTGCGATTACTTTGCAGAGAAACTTGAACTGCGCGGGAAACCGCCCGGCAGGGACGCCTAATACCGTAAACCCATGTCTGAGAACCGTTTTGAGATTCGCCATTTGGGCGAACCCACCCATATGTCCCCCCTCCCCCTGAGCAGTGAATCGGGGGATAAGCTCTTTAACTTTGTAGACGACGGGCAACAGGTGCTCTTTAGCACAGAAGCCTCTGAATTCAACCGTTGCCTCCGTTCGGGTGAACCACCCCTGGTGCTGCAAAAAGCCGGCCCCCGGCAAAAACTCTATTTTGACCCTGAGCAAACCACTGCGGCTATTGTCACCTGTGGGGGGTTATGCCCGGGAATAAATAACGTAATCAGAGGGGTGGTCATGGGCCTCTACTACTTTTACGGCGTCAAGAAAATTATCGGGATTCCCTATGGGTTTGAAGGCCTCACAAGGGATTGCCCGCACCCGTACCGGGAACTAACCCCGGATTCGGTCCGGGACATCCACCAGTTTGGTGGCACCATCCTGGGGTCCTCCCGGGGAGCGCAGGACGTGGGGGAGATGGTGGAAACCCTCCAAACTCTGGGGGTTAACATGCTCTTTACCATTGGCGGGGACGGAACCCTCAAAGGGGCAGACGCCCTGGGTGCCGAAATCCAGAAGCGCGGCCTGGACATTGCCGTGGTGGGTATCCCCAAAACCATCGACAACGACATTGACCTGATCGATAAATCCTTTGGGTTTGAAACCTCCTATGGGGTTGCCGCAACGGTAATCCGCGATGCCCACAATGAGGCTACCGGGGCCTACAACGGCATCGCCCTGGTGAAGCTCATGGGGCGCGACAGCGGGTTTATAGCCGCTTCTGCCGCCATGGCCATGCCGGAGGTGAATTTTGTTTTGGTTCCGGAGTTGCCTTTCCGTCTCGATGGGGACAATGGTCTTTTAAAACTCCTGGAGCACCGGCTGAAAATAAAGAAGCACGCGGTCATTGTGGTGGCCGAAGGCGCCGGGCAGTATCTCTTTGAGAAAGGAGAAACGGTGAAGGACGCCTCGGGTAACATCAAGCACCAGGATATCGGGGTCTTGCTGAAGGACCGCATTGGCGCCCATTTCAAGGCCCTGCAGACCGAAGTGACCATCAAGTATATAGACCCGAGTTATATCATCCGCTCGGCCCCGGCCAATGCCAGTGACAGCATTTTCTGCAACCGGTTGGCCTACCAGGCCGTCCATGGCGCCATGGCAGGCAAGACCCGTTTTTTGGTAGGTCTTGCCAACAACCAGCTGGTGTACTTCCCCATCGAAGCAGTGGGAGGCCGTCGCAAGAAAATCGACCTGGAAGGGGAGTTTTGGTTCGCTACCCTCCAGAGTACGGGGCAGCCCTACCATATCGGTTAGTCGGCGTATAATTCCCGGTAATACTGTTCTGCCATCCGGTGGCTTGAAAACCCGGGGACCACGTCCTGCATCCCGTTAAAGACCATTTCCTGCCAGGCTTCGGGTTTCTCATAGTAGAGGGGTACTACCTCCTCTTCCAGAATCCGGTACAGGTTGCCTGCATCCATGTCGTCCTGGACCGGGTGCGGCTGCCGGGCATCGGCCTCGGGCAGAATGAAGGCATTTTTGCCGTGTTTTCCGAATTCCGGGATCCACCCGTCGTTAACCGTCAGGTTCAGGGAGCCGTTCATGGCCGCTGTCATCCCGCTGGTGCCGGAGGCTTCCCGGGTAATCCTCGGCGTATTGAGCCAGATATCGGAGCCTTCCTTCAGGGCCCGGGAGAGGGCCATCTCGTAACCGGTAAGGACGGCCAGGTTGGGAAACTGCCAACTTACTTCCATGAGCCTGTTGAACACCTGTATGGCCCCGAAATCGGTCGGGTAGGGTTTTCCGGCCCAGATAATCTGCACCGGGCGGTCCGTTTGTGAAACCAGTTTCCGGAAGCGCTCGAAGTCGCGCAACAGGAGGTCGGCCCTTTTATAAGCCGCAAAACGGCGCGCCCAGACCACCGTGAGAACATTCGGGTCGAAGCGTTTGCCGGTCTGGTCCAGGACGGTTTCGAACAGGGCGGCTTTGAGTTCCCCTTTACGCCTTTTAAAAGCCCGGGTATTTCTTTTTTCAAAGGCCTTTTGCAACGCGGCATCGGTCCAGTAAACGGGGTGTTGGGCGTTGGTGATGGGGATAATCTTCCCCTCCAGCCCGAAAGGCTGCCACATGCCCCTGGCCACCTCGGCGTGTAGCTTGGAGACCGCATTGGCCTTTTTACTGTGGCGCAGGGCAGAGACCGTATAGTTCAGGGTATCTCCCCCAACCAGTTCCTGTTGCAGCTCGGGTGGGGTGAGTTCCCGCCCGAAAAACCCCCTGTTGTTCAGATGGTATCCGTTGCGTTCCTCGTTTCCGCCTTTTTCCGGGGTATGGGTAGTAAAGACCATTTGGGACTGCGGGACGCCGCGGTCCCGAAGGTAGTAGAAGGCCGGGAGGGCGTGGCCCTCGTTTAGGTGGTAGATAGATGCCCCACCCAGCATCTCGACAATCTTGGCGCCCCCGACCCCAAGGACGATGCTTTGGGAGATCCGGGTCTCGTCGTTGGAATCGTAAAGCTGGTCTGTAATAGTCCGGGAAAGGTGGTCGTTTTCGGGCAGGTCCGTGGTGAGCAAATACAGGGGGACAGAACCGAAGACTTCCGGCTTCAGGATATAGGCCCGGACCCTGACGTTAGGGTTGCCACTGATGGTAACCGAGACTTCCAGCCCCGTATCCTCAAGGAAATCGTAGCGTTTGCGGATGCGTTCGGCCCGCATACTGCGGTCCTCGTGCCGGCTTTGGTCGTAATACCCGTATTTCCAGAGCATCCCTATACCAATCATGTTTTGCTTCAGGTCGAAGGCCGACCGCAGGTGCGAGCCCGCCAAAAACCCCAGGCCGCCACTGTAAATCTTAAGGGCCTGGTCGATGCCGAATTCCATGCTGAAATAGGCCACGCGTTTGGAGAAAGCTTTTGCCGGCGTATAAGGGTGGTGCCAGGTACGGTATAGGGAAGGTGAGGTGGACATAGGTCGGATTTAAAGACCCCGAAAATACATATTAATCCCCATTTGCAATACGCTCTGTCCGTTTAACAACCGGTTAGTACGGCCAGAATACCGGAACCAGCAGGAGGGTGGCGGCAAAAAACAGCAGCAGCAGGGGAAACCCAACCCTGAGGTAATCGGTAAACCGGTACCCCCCGGCAGACAGCACCATGGCATTGGTGGTAGTCCCCACCGGGGTGAGGAATGCCGTGGAAGCACTTATGGCCACCGCGATCAGGAAGGGTTCGGGGGACAGATTCAAAGATGCGGCCGCCATGAGGGCTATGGGAGCCATCAGGACGGCAGTTGCCGAATTATTGATGGTTTGGCTAAAGGCAGTGGTCAGCAGGAAAATACCGCCCAGCAACAGGGTCGGGTGGGTATTGCCCAGGGCTGTAACCAGGGCAGTAGCGGCCGTAGCGGCCATCCCGGTCTTCTGGAGGGCAACCCCCATGGGAATCATTGCGGCAATCATAACGACGCTGGTCCAGGAGATCCGGGCATAGGCTTTACTGACCGGGACGCAGCCGGTAAGCATCAGGATGCCGGCTGCAAGTAGCGCGGCCATGGCCCCTGGCATAATTTTGAAAACAAGCAGCAATACGAGCAGCAGCAGGCAGCCCATGGCAATCCAGGATTTGGGGGTGAGCTGTTCCACATCCCGCGCCATGGATTCCGGGCTCCCGGTAATAACCAGGTTCCGGTATACGCGTTTGAGCTGGTCCATATTTTCCCAGGCGCCCCGGATGACAAAGGCGTCACCGGCCTGGATGTCCACCTCAGGGCCGGATAGCGGTTTGTTATTGCGGGAGGCCCCTAGAAGCTGGATGCCATACTTTTCCAGGTAGGCCCCCATAGCCACCCGCCTGCCCACAAAATAGGAGTTGGGGGTAATGAGCATTTGGGCCATGCCGATTTCCTGGTTGATGAATTCGGATTTCAATTCCTCGGGGCTGAAGGGCTGCGGCAGGACCCCCAGCTTGCAATCCCGCTGCAGGCGGTCTACCGCCTGGGGCGTACCCTTTACCGTCAGGATATCGTGGTAGCGCAATTCGGTCTCAGGGGCCGGGAATTCCACAAATCCTGCCCCGGGTTCGCGCAGGAGCGGGTGGCGCCGGCGCAGGCGCAAGGCCTGAACCCCATAGGTGCTTTCGAGGTTCCACGCCCCCAGCAGGGTCCCGATCATGGGCGACATGGACCGGATCCGCAGGCGGTACACATCTTCTGCTATGCTGAAATGCCCGAGCCAATTCTGCATTTCCGAGTCGATGTTGGCGGGCTGGTTAGAGGTGCGGTTGGAGGGAAGCAGGCGGTGCCCCACAAAGCGGAAATACAAGAGGGAGATGACCAGCAGAGGTAACCCGATTAAGCCAAATTCGAAAAAGGAAAACCCTTCGGCCCCGGACTGTTCCAGTACCCCGCTTACAATGATGTTGGGCGGTGTCCCGGTCAAGGTCAGCAGCCCCCCGGTGTTGGAACCGAAGGCAAGGGGCATCAGTACCTTGGAGGGAAAAGTACCGGCGCTCCAGGCAGCGGCAACGGCTACCGGAAGCAGGGCGGCAACCGTCCCGGTGTTGCTCACAAAGCCGGACAGGAGGCTGGAGCCCCCGCTCAGGATGACGGTAAGGCGGGAAGCGCTGCGCCGTGCCAGGGAGACAAAGGTCTTTCCGGCCACGGCCGTCCAGCCCGTACGGGAGAGGCCTTCCCCAATGATAAACAGGGCGGCAATCATGATCACGGTGGGGTCGCTGAAGCCGCTGAGGGTTTCCCCCAGGGTCAGGATACCTGTAAAGAACAGGGATAGCATCGCCATCATGGCCACTACATCCGGGGGCCATTTCCCCCAAAGGAATAGCAGCACCGTTAGCAGGAGGATAATCAGGACCAGGGTCATACGCTCCGGACCTCAGTGCTCGATAGCCAATAGGGGAGAGTGTGACTGCAGGGTCAGGATGCGTGTCAGGCGGCCTTCCGAAGGCGTCCCTTTACGGGCATGGTTCCTCGGCAGGATGGCCAGCATGTCGATTTCCTTTTCCCGAACGTAGTCGAAAATACCCTGTACCACATCTTCATTTTCAATAAAGATGTGATGGGAGTAGAAACTCTCCAGGTAGTACTCCAGGAGCTGTTCGTTGCGCTCCTCGCTTTCGGAGTACCCATAGGTCCCTGGCTTGTTCTCTATGGTAAGCACGTGGACTTTGGCATTGAAGGTCCGGGCGACATCCAGGAGGGTGCCCAGTACATGGGGGTCGTCTATTTCCTTGGAACCCAGTACCAGGGCGATGGTTTTCAGCTGGAATTCCTCTTGTACATCATGAGGGACCACCAGTACCGGGCATTCAGTGGAAAGGACGGTTTCGGATGTCTTGGTAGTACCGTTGGGGTCCTCCGACCCGGCGGTACCCATAACGATCAGATCCGGTTGCGCCCATTGGCATTTTTTGAGCAGCCCTTCCACAGATGGGGGGGAGAACGCCACCCAGGAAAGTTTCGCCCTGAAGGCCTTGCTTAAGCCGGACTTGATTTTATTGAAAGCTGCCTCCAGGGCGGGTTGATCTTCTTTTTCCTGCATAAAGCACACTTCGATGTGCTTCTCCGGCCTGCTGCCGGCAAAATCGATCGCATAGCGCAGGGCGCGATCCGAAACCTCACTGAAATCGTAGGGAACGAGGATTTTGGTAATTCGATCCATTTGAGCGGGTGATTGAGTTATGGCATAAAACTAAGGGTAAGGTTACGAACAATTCATGACAATTATCAAATCTTTGCCCGAACTTTTCCCTGTTTTGCAGGAATTGAAGGATACGCCCGCTATAGGGGTACTTCCATAAGCAGGACCTTGCCGGGGGTATCGAAATGGAAGGATAGGGAGTCCGTTCCGGATACTTCCATGGCATCGCGTTTGCCGAGCAACTGATCCCCTGCCTTTGCAGACCCCTCAGTGACAAAGACGTACACGCCATTCTCAGGATTTTTAAGGGTGTAGGAGGAGGAACTCCCGGCCTGGAATTCCCCGAGGTGGAACCAGGCGTCCTGGTAAATCCACAACCCGTCGAAGGCTCCGTGTGGCCCCAGGATGGTATTCCACCTACCCTGGGATTGGGCGGGGTCCAGGGTAACCTGGCCGTAGCGGGGTTCCACCCCCTGGGTATGCGGCAGGATCCAGATTTGGAGGAAGGCTACCTCCTTGTCTCGGTTTTTGTTGTATTCACTGTGGGTAACCCCTGTTCCGGCACTCATCACCTGGATGTCGCCCTGGCGGATAACCGTGGTATTCCCCATATCGTCCTTGTGCTCCAGGTCCCCTTCCAGGGGGATGGAAATAATTTCCATGTCGCGGTGCGGGTGGGTGCCAAACCCCATCCCGGGCGCCACCCGGTCGTCGTTAAGGACCCTCAGGGCGCCGAATTGGATGCGCTCCGGGTTGTAGTAATTCGCAAAACTGAAACTGTGGTAACTCCTGAGCCAACCGTGGTTGGCAAAGCCGCGGGAATCTGCACGGTGCAGGGTTGTTTTCATAGTAGGAATAAGGTTGAGGTGGTTGTTTGATGTGTAAAAATACGGCGGGAAAGAGGATTGAGGGCTTAAGGAAAGGTTAAAGACCTTAGGGGGTCCACCCGCCCTCCTAAACCGACCTGAGCGCCACCAGTATATCCCGCTGTATGGCCTGGTCTACCCGGTGGTCAAATTGCTGGTAGGGTCCTTCGGTAAGCACCTCGAATCCCGCTTCCCGGAAGGCCTTTTCCATGTCCTTCCTGGGGGTTACCCGGGTGTTCCAGGACAGGGCGATGGCGCCGCCCGGGACCAAAACCTCTTTCCAGGCCGGCAAACAGTCCCGGACCAGTTCCAGGGTGTTTCGGGACCCACCCTTTCCTTTGCGCGCGTTTTTGCTGGTATGGGCAATCCCGTAGGGGAGGTCGCCTGCAATAAGCTCAAAAGACGCCTTCTTAAAATAGGTGTCCGCCAGGCGGGAGTCTCCCTGCACCAGGGCCCAGGTTTTGGGTTGTGGAGATTTGCCGCCATCGGGAAGATTCGGGGTGTAAAGGATTTCCCGGGCCATGACGGCGTCGGATTTCTGCCGGCCGGCCACCCGGCGCTGGCCTGCCTGGTGCTTGATGCGTTCCTTCTCCAGGAATTTTTTGAAATAGGTAAAACCTTCATGAACCGCTTTGGGGTCCAGTTCTATCCCCTGGGCCTCGTACCCCTTTATTGCAGCTTCGTATAAAGTGGTACCCCGGCCGGCTACCGGGTCCAACAGGCGGATGGGCCGGTTGGGTTCGGTTTCGGCGGAAAGCCCTGCCACACTTAGGAGCAACCGGGTAAAATTCTCATTGGTTTTGCCCTTGTATTTCAAAAGGGAACTGAGTTTGTTATCCAACACCCCGGAGGCCGGTCTGGCCAGGGGTTTCAGACAAGGGCCATGGTCGGCTTCCAGGAGCTGGAATAGGGCATAGGTAAAGGACAGGCCGGCGAGCAGGCCGAGGTCTGCTTCGGAAGGGGTCCCATCGAGTTCCAGCCGGAGGTAGCGCACCCCGCCCAGGCGCACCAGTTCCGGGGGTTTCCCGCCAACGGACAGTTTGCGCAACCCCAATTCCAGTTCTGCGAGGGCCATAGGGGCAGACGCTTCAAAATACATCTGGTTATGCCCGGGGTGTTCCAGGATCAACAGGGTCATGGGTTGTTCTTTTGAGATTCCCTGAACGCCTGGTTCACTCCTTCTATATAAGTAAGGACTTCCTCTTTTCCCACACCATGGGCCGATGAGGTAATAAAGTGGGGCGGGGTTTCTACCCACCCGGCCTCGCGCATCTGCTCCAGGTACTGCCCGGCCTGCCGCTCCTGTGCCCCCTGTTTTAATTTGTCTGCCTTGGTAAAGACCATGCAGAACGGGATGCCTGCCCCGTTAAGCCAGGCCATAAAGTCGAGGTCAACGCTCTGGGGTTCGTGCCGGAGGTCCAGCAGGACAAAAGCACAGAGCAGCTGGCGCCGGTTGGCGAAATAATGCCGGATAAGGCCCTGGAAGGCAGCCTTGTCCTTTTTGGAAGCGCGCGCATAGCCATACCCGGGGAGGTCTACCAAATACCAGGTGTCGTTAATCAGGAAATGGTTAATGAGCTGGGTCTTGCCCGGGCGTCCGGAAGTCTTGGCCAGGTGCTTGCGTTCGGTGAGCATATTGATCAGGGAGGATTTCCCCACATTACTCCGGCCTATAAAGGCGTATTCAGGCAGGTCGCCCCCCGGGCACTGGTCTGCTTTGGTACTGCTTTTAACAAAAGTGGCGGATTTGATTTTCATCTTCGGGCAAATGGGCCTGCTGCTTTTTGGGCAAAGTTACGTGTTTTCCTACGACCGGATTTCCGATAGACTACTAAAAGGACTGTTCAACGACACCTGCAAATATATCAGGGAATACGCTGATTTTTATGGAAATCCCCAGAACAGTTACTTAAACGAGATTTTATGCAGTTCATCGACTAAAAATCACGGTGAATTGTAAAATCCTATACCCGGCCGGAACTTTAAATAAGCATTTTTTTTGGCCGAAAAGGCATGTTCCGGATTGCTTTTTCAGCCTTCAGCCCGGGTTCGGGTATCCATGATACTTCCCAAGGAAGATGTCCCCAACATCTTCGGGTACAGCAACTACTTATTGCGTGTTTCGGCACAGCCAACAGGCTATGGTTTTTGGATTATCTAACCTTTAATAATTAAAACCGTTAACCATGAAAAAAGTAGTTTTATCTGCACTGGCACTGGCTATGGGGTCTTTTATGATGGCCCAGGACAATGACAGTAAGGTTACTCAGAACGGAGATGCGAACAAAGCCACGGTCAACCAGGCCGGGACCACCCACCGCAGTGTGGTACGCGTTTTCGGGGACGAAAACCAAAGCAGCGCATTCCAGCGCGGAAATTCCAACAACCAGGTTACCGAAATTGCCGGACTGGGCAGTTCCGATGGGAACAAAACCAGTGTGGAGCAGCGCGGTACGACCAATAATGCGACCTTGGATATTGCAGGGGATGGCAACACCGTAAGTGTAGACCAAAGGGGTAACTCCAACAACAATGGCCCCAACTCAGGCAGTGTCTGGTCTGGCGATCCGAATGCTGTGGAAATCACCGGTAACGACAACCGGGCAACCCTTAAGCAAAACGGACACCTCAATGAAGGTTTTGTGTTGACTCAGGGAGATGGCAACATTGCCAAAATTACCCAGATGGGAGACGAAAACCTGTCCTATGTTACCGCTACAGGCGATGCCACCGGAAACCGGGGAGAATCCTTCCAGGACGGTGCGTCAAACAAGTCGTTTATCAACCAGACCGCCACAGGTATTTTTGCGGATTCCCGGCCCGATGGCAATACGGCATTCGTTCGTCAGGTAGGAACCTCCAATGAAAGTACCGTAGAACAATCCCGGTATATGGCCTATGCCAATGTAGACCAGGGAGGAACCGGGCATATGAGCGAAGTAGTTCAGGAGTCCTGGGGAGACGACAGGGCTTACGTAGAACAACGGGGCCAGAACCAGGATAGCTATATCGAACAGGTATCCGGACTTGGTAACCGCGCGGATGTAACGCAGCGTGGCGATGGCAATGAAAGCGACGTCATTCAGGGCGGCGAGTACGACAAAGCCGTGGTTTTCCAAAGCGGAAGCGGAAGCGTCAGTATGATAGACCAGGATACCAATGCCAGTAAGGCAAACGTAAACCAACAGGGCATGAACCACGACAGCATGATCCTGCAACGCGGGGCCGGTATGAACCAGGCCAATGTGACCCAGACAGGCATGGGCCAGATCAGCACCATTAACCAAAACGGCATGTCTAACGTGGCAACCGTTATTCAAAGCAACTAATCCGGATGGTTCAGGAAGGGAAGGGTATCTTCTGCGATGCCCTTTCCTTCCCTTTTGCCTTGTCCTGCCTTGAGTATTTCCGGAACCCGGGCGGGACGGATTAGCAATATTCATTCTTTAAAAACCATTAATCATGAGAAAAGTTTTATTAAGTGTAATGGCACTTGCCATCGGGTCCTTTGGTATGGCCCAGAGCAACACCAGTGCCGTAACCCAGTCGGGTACGGGCAACGCTGCCAATGTGTCCCAGACAGGAGCCAGCAATGCCTCTACCATAACCAACACCAACGGGGTGGACAATACTGTAAAAGTGGCCCAGGTGGGCCAGACCAACGTTTCCACCTTCGAAACCACCGATGGTTCCAGCACCAACGTAGCAGACCGCATTTACCAGAATGGGGTTACCAATACCTCAGCCTCCATCATCACCGGAAACGGGAATGACCAGAGCGTGGACCAGCGCGGGGAAATGAACGTCAGCACCGTAACGGTAGTGGGCGACAATAATACCGTTGAGGTGGATCAGCGGGGGAATAAAAACACCTCTGTTATTGACCAGATCAACGGTACATCAGGCAGTACTGCAGATGTTTACCAAGGCAATGGCTCCGACAAGCAGATGAGCACCATCAATCAGGATGGCGCTACGGATAGTGATGCTTTTGTTCGGCAGATCGGGCCGGACAAAAATACCAGCACGGTAAAACAAACGGGTACTACCAATGCCTTGGCGGATGTGTACCAGAATGGTACGGGTAATACCAGTACGGTACAGCAAATTACCGGCCAGGCAGAAGGAAATACAGCCATGGTAGACCAGATCGGAACCAATAACAAGAGCTTTGTGAACCAGATTTTCGGGGCGCCCAACCTTGCGACGGTTAACCAGAATGGTGACAGCCATGAGAGCCAAATTCGCCAGGAATCCGCTCAGCGCAATGAGGTTCAGGTTTCGCAGTCCGGTGTGGGCCAGTGGAGCTGGGTGAAGCAACGCACCAGCCAGGATAACCTTGCCAAGGTAAATCAGTCCGGTACTGCAAACCGCAGTAAAATCCAGCAGGGATTTGCACCCCCAACTGCATCTGTGGGTTCAGTAGCCGATGTGAAACAAACTGGTAATGCGCAGAACAGCTATGTGGAGCAAACCGGATTCGGGGATGTAGCCACAATTAGGCAATCCGGAGCGGTTGGCGGTAACGACAGCTTTGTGCAACAGGATACCGACGCCAACAGTATGGCCAAAGTAACCCAGAACGGGGAGGCCAACGAGAGCGACGTCCTCCAGAACGGTGCGGGCGATAACATGGTTACCGTGAACCAGAATGGTGCTGCCAACATGAGCCTGGTAGACCAGATGGCAACCGGTGCCGGCCAGAACGCCGCCACTGTGATGCAGAATGGCTCCGGCCACATGAGTACAGTTAGCCAGATGGGCGCCGCAAACGTGACCAATGTCATGCAAAACAACTAGGATGGAAAGTACCTTCCGTCTGTGATTTAAAAGGGCTGCGGGGCGCCAACCAGGTGTTCCGCTGCCCATTTTAACCCTCTAAGTGCTCAGTTATGAGACCCATTACTTTCATATTATCCTTTCTGATGTCTTGTGCCACAGCCTTTCAGGTCAGCGCCCAGGGTATAATCAATACCGAAATCACGGGGGAGACCGAAGCGCAACAGTTTAGTTTTCTCACCCTGCAATCCGACCAGGCGCCAGCGCCTTCCGACCTGCTAATTGCCAACAACGGCGTGTTTATCAACCAGGTGGGCAACGATAATGCTGCCCTTGTGGCCATACGGTCCAAGGTAAGTGACGTAAACCTGCTCCAGGCGGGCGACCTGAACAAGATGCGCCTGAATCTGCAGGCCGATTTTGTGGACTACCAGGCCCTCCAGCTTGGGACGAACAACTTATTGCTCGAATACCCCTCCCTTGGGAACAAAACCCTGCTGCAGCGGGTGGTAGAGCAGTACGGGGATAACCAGAGCCTCATTATCCACGGCCAGAACAGCATTATTGACAAAATGAGGATCCGCATGGAGGCCGGGTCCCAAAGCCTGATTATCAGGAATACCCAGTAACGATGGTCTTGCCCCGGATGACCACACCAAAGGCGATATGCCTGTTCCTTATCCTTGGAATCCACGGCCAGCTCCTGCTTGCCCAGAATTTCAACCGGGAAGTGGAAGCCTTTATTGATGTGGATTCCCGGGGGGTCCGCACTTCTATCGTCTTCTCGGCCTACAACAAAACCCCCTTAAAGAAAAGCCTGAGGTACCGTGCCCTGATCGTGAAGAGCGACCGGGAAGGGACCTCCCAACAATACGAGGACGAGCAGTACTTCATTGCCGAGGCCGGTGAACGGAAAATCATCAGCCAGGCCAATATCGAAATCTCCGAAGGGGAGCGAACCATTGTCTTTGTCCTGATTTATGAAGAGGACCAGGTCATTGGGAAGGACCGCATTGTGATTAACGGTTTTGAGGGTGAGGACGACCTGCAGCCCAGTATTGTGGAAGAGCAGCGCCTCGTGCCTCAACAAGAGGCCGCTCCTTCGGCAGATGTGGAGCTACTTACAGGGCTGGTCTTCGAAAACACCAAAACCAAGCCGGGCCGGGATTTCTACCAGAAATTTTATCTGGCCTATACCACCAACAATATCAACGGAAACAAGATGGTCAAGGTAGACGAGGTCCTGGCCATTGGGGGCAATACCCAAATCCGCATTTATGCGGGGGACGACCTGGTGGTCCAGTTCTTTGTGAACCCCAGAAGCTCCTACATGGATCAGATGGTGGAGTATTCCATCCGCCGGGTGAACCAGTATTTCCAGCAGAATAAGGCCATCCGCCAAAACACCATATCCTATTAAGATGAAACGATTCCTTTTCACCTGCCTTCTCCTGGTATTTTCAGGATACACCTACAGCCAACAGCTGGTCTATACCCCCAAGAACCCGAATTTCGGGGGGAACACCTTTAACTACCAGTGGCTGCTGAGCTCTGCCAATGCGCAGAATTCCTTTACCGACAATACGGACCGATTCGGGTCCGACCGGTCGGAGCTGGAGGATTTTCAGGAAAGCCTCAACCGCCAGCTGCTGGGCCAGCTCACCCGTTCGGTTTTCGATTCCGAATTGGGCGACGGCTTGCAGCCCGGCACCTTCAATATAGGGGATCTGCTCCTGGAAATTTTCGAATCCGGTGAAGGCCTGGTCATCAACATCCTCGATACCACCACCGGGGAGCAAACCCAGATTATTGTCCCGAACTAACCCCGTATCTATGAAGCGTTACAGAACGTTCGCAGCCCTGGGAGCCCTCCTCGCATTATCGGCCTGCGGCACCTATTTTAACCAGCCCGTTGCACCCACTACCTCCAGGACAGGGGAAACCACTTCGGAATCGGATGCGCTTAGGAGCTTACCCCTCCCGGCAGAGCCAATCGTGGTGGGGGTGTACAATTTCAAGGATCAGACCGGGCAGTACAAGGCGGTCGAAAACGCCAGTACCTTCAGCACGGCGGTTCCCCAGGGGGCAACTACCATGCTGATTAAGGCCCTGGAGGATTCCAAATGGTTTACCCCCATAGAGCGGGAGAACCTCTCCAACCTCCTCAATGAACGCAACATCATCCGTTCCACCCGCCAGGAGTATACGGGCGACCAGAGTGGTCAGCCCAACCTGCCCCCCTTGCTCTATGCCGGGATCCTGCTCGAGGGGGGGATTATTTCCTATGACACCAATATCATCACTGGCGGCTATGGCGCCCGGTATTTCGGGGTAGGGGGCTCTGCCCAATACCGGCAGGACCGGATCACCATCTATCTCAGGGCCGTATCCACCTCCAATGGAAAAATCCTGAAAACCGTTTACGTGTCCAAGACCATCCTGTCCCAGGCCCTGGATGCCAGCCTTTTCCGTTATGTAAAGTTCCAGCGCCTGCTGGAAGTGGAAACGGGGATTACCAAGAACGAACCCATACAACTGGCTATTCAGAATGCGATAGAGAATGCCGTCGAATCCCTGATCATTGAGGGGATACAGGATAACCTCTGGAGTACCGCTGAGGGGCTAGAGGTAAACGATTCCCTGGTGTTGGCCTACAACCTAAGGAAGCAGGAAGAAGAGTCGTCCCTCCTGTACAACCGGTCGCAAGCCGGTGAATTGCGCAAGTCCGGGCTTAGTGTGTACGGGAATGCCCCCGTGTTCAACGGGGACTTCACCAAGAAATCCTTAGGGGTAGGCGGCGGCCTTCGATACAGTTTGTACCTGACCCCACACCTGGACCTCGGACTGCGCGGGGACTATTTCTATTTCACCGGCGGGCAGAACTTTTATAAGGAATATATGTCCGCGAACCTGAACCTGGGCTACACCATCCTCCCGCGGGACCGGTTTACCCCCTATGTATATGGCGGCGGCGGGCGTATTTTCGATTTGCGATCGCCCAAGCCGGGCCTTACCGAGGACCCTTCAGGTTTTAACTTCCAGTACGGACTGGCCCTGAAATACCGGGTTAACCCCGGCCTGTCCATTTTTATTAGTGCAGAGAACAACCATACGACCACCGATGCCCTGGACGATGTCGTCAACGGGGTGCGTGACGATTTTTACAGCAACTTCAGCCTGGGGCTGGAGTGGCGATTTGGAAAAAACATATCAATACGATAACTGATAACCCATGACCCAACGCTATTTCATCCGTTTACTGGCGCTTTCAGCCTTGTTATTTGTAGGTTCATGCGAGGAGGAGACCCTGGACGACCAGGCCTTCGGCACCCTGGAGGGAAAAGTGGTAACCCAGGGGGATAACACCCCGGTGGAGAACGTCAAGATTACCACGAGCCCCTCTTCAAACACCGTCTTCACAGACCGGGATGGGAATTTCAGGATTCCCGATATCCTGGTGGGGGACTATTCTGTGCAGGCCGAACAGGAGGACTTCCAGGCCGCTTTCGAGCCCGCCTCAATCCTGGCGGGTAAAACTACGAATGTGGTTTTTGAGCTGGACAGCCTTCAGGCAGCTAACCTGAGGCCACGGGTACCCCTGTTGCTGGCCCCGGAGGACAAGCAGACCGATGTGCTGAGCCCCGTGGAGTTCGTCTGGTCGTCCGCTGCCAATGACCAGGACCCCATAACCTACTCTCTGGAGCTGCGAAATGGAAATACGGGAGCTACCCAGACATTTGAAGCCCTTGCCGATACGGTCCTGGTCGTGGAGGACCTGGCTATTGGCGCCAATTATTTCTGGCAGGTAACCGCTACGGACGATATTACCGAGCCGGTCCAGAGTAAAATCGGTAGTTTTCAGCTGAGGGGTGTTTCACAGAACCGCTACCTTTTTGTAAGGAACCTGGAAGGCAACAATGTTATTTTTTCCGGTGGCGAACCGGGGGGAACTTCGGCAGAAGTCAACCAGAACGAGATCCAGCTGACCGCTTCGGGCATCAATGCCTACAGGCCAAAGGCCAACCGCCTGGTGGGTAAAATTGCCTATATCCGGACCGTAGGGGGAGAAGCGCATATCTTCACCATGAACCTGGACGGTACCGACCAGAAACAACTTACTGCCGAGGTGCCCGTGGCCGCATTCCGCCAGGATGAGGTGGAATTCGCCTGGTACCCGAATGGCAGTGCCCTCTATTACCCGAATTTCAACAAAGTGTACAGCATCAACCTGGATGGTTCCGGGGTGCAGGTGGTCTATGAGGCTGCTGTCAATGAATTTATTACGGAAATTGCCGTGAGCCCGGGAGGAGGGGAACTTGCCCTGAAACTCAACGATGCACAAGGCTACAATGCCGAAGTACGGACCGTCAATATCGCCAGTGGCCAGGTAACCCGGACGGTCATTTCCGGGGTGAGTGGTGCCCTGGGTGGCATTGATTATGCCCCGGACGGAAACCGGATCCTGTACACCCGGGACGTATCGGGCACCCAGAACAACCAGTACCGCCAACTCGACGCGCGCATTTTTGAATACAACCTGGTAAGCGGTACAGCTGTGGAGATCGATACCCGGAAACCTGCGGGCTTTAATACCCTCGATGCCAAATACGCGCCCAATGGCGGGTCTGTTATCTATACGTATACTTCCAACGATGGGATTTCCGAAAGGAGTATCCGAAGGAAGCAGCTGGATACCGAAGAATTCTTCGAAAGCGAAGTGGTATTCACCAATGCCTCTATGCCGGATTGGGAATAAACGGGGAACAGGAGTTTCCTGAGTATCAGAACCCCCTGGCTACCAGCCAGCTCTCCAGGATGCGGTTGAAGTCATTGGGGTGCTCCATCATAGGGGCATGCCCGCATTTCGGGATCCAGAACAGGTCTGAATCCGGCAATAGCTGGTGGAATTCCCGGGCCACGTTGGGTGGGGTAACCGAATCGTTTTCCCCCCAGATGATACAGGTGGGGGTGGTCATCTTGGGCAGGTCCTTGGACATGTTGTGGCGGATGGCGCTCTTCGCTATGGAGAGGGTCTTGACCAGTTTCATCCGGTCGTTCACCGTGGCGAATACCTCATCCACAATCTCCTTGGTGGCCACAGCCGGGTCATAGAACACATCCTGCGCCTTTTTCTTGATAAACTCGTAATCGCCCCGTTTCGGGTATCCGTCCCCCATAGCGCTTTCGTAAAGGCCGGAGCTCCCGGTAATGACCAGGGCCTTCACCATTTCAGGGTACATCTTGGTGTGGAGCAGGCCGATGTGCCCGCCCAGGGAATTTCCCAGCAGGATGACATCCTTCAGGCCTTTGTATTCTATAAACTGCTCCAGGAAACGCGCAAAATTCTTGACGTTGGTCTTGATCAGCGGCATGTCGTAGATGGGCAGTTCCGGGATCAGGACCTTATATCCTTTGGCAGGAAAGTACTCCGAAACCCCCTGGAAGTTGCTGAGGCCTCCCATGAGGCCGTGCAGGATGATCATGGGGGTGCCTTCCCCCATCTCGATATAGCGGTATTTACCATCCTTTATTATCTGCTCTTCCATCCCTGGGGCGTTGTTATGAGTTGGCAAATATAGGGATTTCCCCCTTACCGCAAGGCCTCAGGCCGCTTTCCCGAACGGACAGGAGGCCGGTGGGATGCCAGTTTTCGGCGCAGGGACCCTTCCCACTTTACAACCACAATAAAACCAATGCCTGAAGGCGTGTTGGTATGACTTCTTTCACTTTTTTTTCACAAAGTGGGATTTTGTGGTAAAATGTGGTAATAATTTCTATATATTTGAGTTTTATAAGAAGAATCAACCTGACTTTTTCGTGATCACCTTCGTAGGAACATACGATTGCAAGGCCGATGCCAAGGGGCGTGTTATGATCCCCGTGGCCTTGAAAAACCAGATGGCGCCCGTGGTGAACGAAGGGTTTGTGATCAAGCGGTCGGTGTTCCAGAATTGCCTGGAACTCTATCCGATGTCTGAGTGGAACCAGTTGATGCAGCAGATGCATCGCAAGAACCGGTTCAAGAAAAAGAACAACGATTTTATCCGGAGGTTTACGGCCGGCGTCAAGATTGTGGAA
The DNA here is from genome assembly GCF_002198115.1 of Robiginitalea sediminis. Taxonomy (GTDB): domain Bacteria; phylum Bacteroidota; class Bacteroidia; order Flavobacteriales; family Flavobacteriaceae; genus Robiginitalea; species Robiginitalea sediminis. The sequence goes on from NZ_NGNR01000001.1 coordinate 1,353,154, forward strand.
ATCGATGCCACAGGCCGTTTGCTCATCCCCAGGAACCTGATGGCGGTGGCCGGCATAGACAAGGAAGTCGTGCTGAGTTCTGCCATCAATATTTTGGAAATCTGGGACAAGGATAGCTATGAAAAAGTGCTGGAGGAAACCGCGGCAGATTTTGCCGACCTGGCCGAAGAGGTAATGGGCGATGACGGAGACGCCCTACCATAGGCCCGTGCTGCTGAGGGAGTCGGTCGACGGGCTGGCGGTCCGTGCAGATGGGGTCTATGTAGATGTCACCTTCGGAGGCGGGGGGCACAGCCGGGAAATCCTCAGCAGGTTGGGTTCTGAAGGCAGGCTAATCGCGTTCGACCAGGATGAGGACGCCTTGGCCAACGCCCCTCAGGACGACCGGTTTTTGCTGGTCAATGAAAATTTCAGATACCTGAAAAGGTATTTAAAGTTCTATGGCATTCTGAAGGTTGACGGTATCCTGGCGGATTTTGGGGTTTCTTCCCATCAATTCGACCAGGCCAGCCGGGGCTTTTCCACCCGTTTGGAAGGGGAACTCGATATGCGCATGTCGCGCCGTTCGGGGCGTTCGGCCAGGCAGGTGATCGGGGAATACCCTTTTGAAGCCCTGCGGGAAATCCTCCGGAATTACGGGGAACTCCGCAACCCGGCACCCGTGGCCCGTGCTATTGTGGAGGCCCGGGAGAAGGCGCCCATCTTAACCACCTCCGACCTGAGTGCCGCGGTGCGGCCCCTCTTGCAAAAAGGGAAGGAGAACAAAGGGTTGGCCCAGGTGTACCAGGCCATACGGATGGAGGTCAATGAGGAGCTCGGCGTGTTGCGCGAATTCCTGCTGCAGACCCCGGATGTCCTGAAGGCAGGGGGCAGGCTGAGCCTGATCAGTTACCATTCCCTGGAGGACCGGCTGGTTAAGCGCTATATCCGCTCGGGCAAGTTCGAAGGGGAGGTGGAGAAGGATTTCTTCGGGAACCCCATCAGGCCGTTTAAGGCTGTGGGCAAACTTATCGTCCCGTCCGATACTGAAATACAGGTCAACCCCAGAGCCAGAAGCGCCAAACTGCGGATCGCAGAGCGGCTGCAAACGCATAACGAGAGCAAAAAATGAAAAAAGGAATCGTGGCCATACTGAAAGGAACCTTCCTGGTGAGCGGGGATGCCCTGCGCAACTGGAAGTTTATCCTTTTTGCCTCCGCCCTGGCTACCATCATGATTGCCAGCTCTCATGCCGCAGACCGGAAGGTGCACCAGATTGCAGCTATGAATGATGAGGTGCGCGAGCTGCGGAGCGAGTTCGTGGAGACCCGTTCCCGTGCCCAACGCCTCAAACTGGAATCGACCATCCGCGAACGGGTCCGGGAGGTTGGGTTGTTGCCCGCCCAGAGCCCGCCCCGCAAAATCCTTATAAACGCAACTCCGTAACCCTTGGCCATCACCCCGAAAAACATATTGATCCGTTTGTACGTCGTGGCCGGCGGGATGTTCCTTTTCGCCCTTGCCGTGGTCTTTAAGCTGGTGAATATCCAGACGGTAGACGGCGACAAGTATCGCGATCTGGCCATGCAGCGGACCGAGAAAATGTTTACCATTGCCCCCAACCGGGGCAACCTCTATTCGGACGATGGCAGCCTGCTGGCCACTTCCGTTACCAAATACACCATCCGCTTCGATGCCGTTACGGTTTCCGAACAGGATTTCCAGGAAGAGGTCGGTCCCCTGGCTTCTGCCCTGGCCAACCTCCTGGGCAAACCCCAGGCACACTATGAGCGGCTGCTTCGCAAGGCGCGCTCGGGTAAGAACCGCTATGCCCTGGTGGCCCGCAACCTGGATTATTCCCAGTACACGGCCGTTAAGCAGTTCCCGCTTTTTAGAAAAGGCCCCTACAAAGGGGGCATGATCGTGGAGCAGCGCACCGTACGGGAACACCCCCTGGGCAAGATTGCCGAACGCAGTGTAGGGTACGAGCGCATTGACGACAATGGCTATGCCACCCGGGTAGGCCTGGAAGGGGCTTTCGGGAATTACCTCCGCGGGATGGAGGGTAAGCGGCTCAAGCAGCGCATTGCCAAGGGGCAATGGAAACCGATCGGCCTGGACAACATCATTGAGCCCAAGGACGGGTATGATGTGGTTTCCACCATAGATATCAACATCCAGGATATTGCCCACCACGCCCTGTTGCAGCAGCTGGAACACTACAAGGCCGAACACGGCACTGTTATTGTCATGGAGGCCGCCACGGGGGAGATCAAGGCCATCAGCAACCTGGGCCGCACCGAGGAAGGCACCTATTACGAAAGGCTCAACTACGCCATTGGGGAGTCCCACGAACCCGGCTCCACCTTTAAGCTGATGTCCCTGGTGGCCGCCCTTGAGGATGGCATTGTAGACACCGCAACGGTGGTAGACACAGAGAAGGGTTACTGGCGTATATACGATCGGGTGGTACGCGATTCGCGCCATGGGGGCTACGGAAAGATCACAGTGGGGGAAGCCTTCGAGGTTTCTTCCAATACCGCATTTGCCAAAATCATCCATAACGGATACAAGGACCGCCCGCAGGATTTTGTGAACCGCCTCATGGAGATGAACCTGCACAGCGACCTGGGCATGCCCATAAAGGGCGAGGGCAAGCCCGTTTTGCGCAGCCCGGGAGACAAGGGTTGGTCGGGGATTTCCCTGGCCTGGATGTCCCACGGGTATGAGGTGTCCCTAACGCCCCTTCAGACCCTGGCCTTCTACAATGCCATAGCCAACGGGGGGGAGCTGTTGCGCCCAAGGCTTATCAAGGAGGTCCGCGAGTGGGACCGCACCGTACAGCGCTTCGACAAACACGTGCTCAACCCGCAGGTGGCCTCTGCCGAAACCATCTCCAAGGTGCAGCAGCTGTTGCGCAATGTAGTGGCCAAGAAACACGGTACGGGCCATAAACTGGAAACACCCTACCTGGCCATCGCCGGAAAAACCGGGACGGCCCAAAAGAATTACGCCCAGCGCGATCCGGAAAAGCTGGCCTACATCTCCACCTTTGCCGGGTATTTCCCCGCAGACAATCCGCAGTATTCCTGTATCGTGGTCATCCATGAGCCGGATAAAAGTGTAGGGTATTACGGGGCCGATGTGTCCGGACCGGTTTTCCGTTCGGTGGCCCAGAAAATCATTGCCAACCAGCCCATTGTGGAGCAGTTGCCCGGGGTGGTGTTGCACACGCCGGACCTGGACCAGTCCTATGAGTCGTATTACCAGGCCCTCCGACAAGAGTATAAAACGCTCCCCGACCTGCGTGGGATGAGTGGGATGGATGCCCTCTCCATTCTGGAGAATATGGGGGTTCAGGTCGAAATACGGGGCAACGGCAAAGTGCGAAAGCAATCGGTCTCCAAAGGAACCGACCTGAAAAAAGTAAAACGAATCGTCCTGGAACTATCATGAAGCCGCTAAAAGACTTGTTGTTCGGGGTCTCCATCAATGCCGTTAGCGGAAGTACCGCCATACGGGTAGGAGGCCTTTGCTTCGACTCCAGGTCAGCAGGCCGGGACGATGCCTTTGTGGCCGTCCGCGGAACCCAGGCAGACGGGCACCGCTTTATAGATAAAGCCCTGGAAGGCGGGGCAAGCGCCGTAATCTGCGAAACCCTGCCCGAAGACCTCAGGGATGGGGTTACCTATGTGGAGGTAACGGATACCCAGGAGGCGCTGGCGGTAATGGCTTCTAATTTTTACGGAAATCCTTCGGCCAACCTCAAGCTGGTCGGGGTTACCGGAACAAACGGGAAAACCACCGTGAGCAGCCTGCTTTTCGATTTGTTCCGCCAGGCGGGGTACAAGGTAGGCTTGCTTTCCACCATCCGCATTGTGGTGGGCGATACCGTTTATCCTACAACCCACACCACCCCGGATGCCCTGACCATCAACAAATACCTGGCCGAGATGAGCCGGGAAGGGGTGGAGTTCTGTTTTATGGAGGTCAGTTCCCACGGGATTGCCCAGGGGCGGATTGCCGGGCTGCATTTTCAGGGGGCGATATTTACCAACCTCTCCCACGACCACCTGGACTACCACAAGACCTTCGCGGAATACCGGGACACCAAGAAACGCCTTTTTGACGGCCTGCCGGCCGCTTCCTTTGCCCTGACCAATGCCGACGACAAGAATGGCCTGTTCATGATCCAGAACACCCGGGCACGAAAAGTTACCTATGCCCTGAAATCCTATGCGGACTACAGGGCCCAAATCCTCGAACAGCAGATAGACGGGCAGTTGCTCAAGATCCAGGAGAGCGAAGTCTGGACCAAGCTGATCGGGGCTTTCAATGCATACAATATTCTGGCAATTTATGCCACAGCCCGCTTACTCGGGCTGGAACAGCTGGAGATCCTGAAACTGCTCAGCGGCCTGCAAACCGTGGATGGCCGGTTTCAGTACTTCGTCTCCAAACAGCGTATAACGGCTATTGTTGATTATGCCCATACGCCGGACGCCTTAAAAAATGTGTTGGTTACTATCAATGCATTGAGGACTGGAAATGAGTCCGTCATCACCGTAGTGGGGTGTGGTGGTGATCGTGACAAGTCTAAGCGTCCGGTAATGGGTCATATCGCATCGGAAATGAGCAATACGGCCATTTTCACCTCGGACAACCCGAGGTCAGAAGACCCGGCTGCGATCATTGCCGAAATGGAAAAAGGGGTAGAGGCCCAGAATACCCGCAAGGTCCTCTCCATCGAGGACCGGGAACAGGCCATCCGTGCAGCTTGCAAATTGGCTGCCGGCGGCGATATCATCCTCATTGCGGGCAAGGGCCATGAGACCTATCAGGAAACCCGGGGTGTCCGCCGGGATTTCGACGATTTCAAGATTGTCCGGGAGATCCTGGAGGAGTTGGCGTAACGATTAGAGCGGAGCGAGATGCTGTATTACCTATTTGAGTACCTGGAACAGGCCTACCAGTTGCCTGGTGCCACCCTTTTCCGGTTTTTGACCTTCCGGGCAGGGATGGCAGTCCTGCTCTCGCTCATCCTGGCCACGGCATATGGCAAGCGGGTGATCCAGTTCCTGCGCCGCCGTCAGATCGGGGAAACCATCCGGGACCTCGGTTTGGAGGGGCAGCAGCAAAAAGCCGGCACCCCAACCATGGGTGGTCTCATAATTATTTTTTCCACCCTTATCCCGACCCTGCTTTTTGCCCGGCTGGACAATATTTACGTCATCCTGCTGATCATCACCATGCTCTGGATGGGGGCCATCGGTTTTATCGACGATTACATCAAGATTTTCAAAAAGAACAAGAAGGGCCTTAAGGGGCGTTTTAAGATAACCGGGCAGGTGATCCTTGGCCTCATGGTGGGGGCGGTGCTTTACTTCCATCCGGAAGTAACCATGAAGGAGAAAAACACCACCATCATTACCCAAGCCTACGAAGTTCAGCAAATCGAGGGGCGGGAGGTAAAGTCCCTGAAAACCAATGTGCCTTTTTTCAAGAATAACCAGCTGGACTACGCCAAATGGGTGTCCTGGCTGGGAGAAGGGGCCGAGAACTACGCCTGGCTGATCTTTATCCCGATCGTCATTTTTATCGTCACCGCGGTTTCCAACGGGGCCAACCTCACAGACGGCATAGACGGCCTGGCTGCGGGCACCTCCGCCATAATCGTCCTCACCCTTGGGATTTTTGCCTGGGTTTCGGGGAACGTGATTTTCTCGGAGTATCTGGATATTTTCTTTATTCCCCGGGCAGGGGAGCTGGTCGTGTTTATTGCGGCCTTTGTAGGGGCGCTGGTGGGCTTCCTCTGGTACAATGCCTTTCCGGCCCAGGTCTTTATGGGAGATACCGGGAGCCTGACCATAGGCGGGGTCATTGCGGTTATTGCCCTGATCGTCCGCAAGGAACTGCTCATTCCGCTGCTATGCGGGATCTTCTTTGCCGAGTCGCTTTCGGTCATGTTACAGGTGAGTTATTTCAAGTATACCCGGCGCAAGCTGGGAGAAGGGAAGCGGATATTCCTGATGGCACCGCTGCACCACCATTACCAGAAGAAGGGATACCACGAAAGTAAGATCGTAACCCGCTTCTGGATTATCGGTATCCTGCTTGCCATCATAACCATCGTGACCCTCAAGGTGCGTTAAGGATGGGAACAGGAAAGGAGTACCCCGGAATGGAACCCCTGTTGAAAGACGGCCTGCTGGTAGTTCTGGGATCCGGGGAAAGCGGGGTAGGGGCAGCCCTCCTCGGGAAACAAAAAGGGTATGAGGTCTTTGTTTCGGACAAAGGCCAGATTGCCGAGAAGTACAAGGAAGTTCTTATACAAGCTGGTATTCCCTGGGAGGAAGGGACCCACACTATTGGGCGGGTCCTGCAGGCAACCCTCTGCGTGAAGAGCCCCGGGATTCCCGATACGGCCCCCCTGGTGGTAGCCCTGACGCAACGCGGTATTCCGGTGATTTCGGAAATCGAGTTTGCCTCCTGGTTCAGCAACGCCACCCTGGTGGCTATAACCGGGAGCAACGGAAAAACAACCACTGCCATGCTTACCCACCACCTGTTGGTGGAGGGCGGGCTCAAAGCCGGGCTGGCGGGGAACATCGGCAACAGCTTTGCGCGGATGGTGGCCGAAGACCCGCATCCGTGCTACGTGCTCGAGGTAAGCAGCTTCCAGCTGGACGGGATCCGCCGGTTCAGGCCGCATATCGGGGTCATAACCAATATCACCCCGGACCACCTGGACCGCTACGGGAACCAGATGGAGTTGTACACACGCTCCAAGCTGCGTCTGGCAGAGAACATGCAGCAGACGGACCACCTGGTTTACGACCGGGATTGTCCGGTGCTCTCGGAGCATATCAGTCCGGAAGGGATGCAGCCGCAAGTGTGGCCGTTTTCCCTGGAGGAACAAGGAACCAAAGGCGCCTGGCTGGACCAGGACATGATTTATATACAAACGGATAACACCGAAATGCAAATGAGTACGGATTCACTGGCCCTCGAAGGCCGGCACAACATTAAAAACACCATGGCGGCGGCCACGGTGGCCCGGCTTCTGGGTATTCGCAAGGAAAGCATCCGGCAGAGCGTCGCCAATTTCCAGGGGGCGCCACACCGTTTGGAAAAGGTGCTGAAAATACACCACGTGCAATACATCAACGACTCCAAGGCTACCAACGTAAATGCCACTTATTACGCCCTGGAAAGTATGACTGCCCCCACCGTCTGGATTGTAGGAGGGGTGGACAAGGGCAATGATTACAGTGCCCTGATGCCTCTGGTACGCGAGAAGGTTAAGGCTATCATCTGCCTTGGGGTAGACAATACCCGCATCCTTGAAGCGTTCGGGCGTGCCGTGGACCTGGTGGTCGAGACTGTGGCCATGTCCGAGGCGGTTAAGGTGGCGTACAAGATAGCCGAGCGGGGCGATACCGTCCTGCTGTCTCCGGCCTGCGCCAGTTTTGACCTTTTTAAGAATTACGAGGACCGGGGCGATCAATTCAAAGAGGCAGTAAAGGCGCTATAAGGTGAAAAGGGTTCTGCAACATCTGGAAGGAGACAAGGCCATCTGGGCCGTGGTGGCCCTGTTGGCGCTCTTTTCCTTTTTGCCCGTTTACAGCGCCAGCAGTAACCTGGTCTACGTAGTGGGCAGCGGAACCACCTTCGGACACCTGCTTAAGCACGGGGTACTCCTGTTGTTGGGCTTCGGCATCATCTACGGGATCCATAAGATCCCGACCCATTTCTTTAAGGGCCTTTCCATTATTGCCATCCCTGTAGTACTGGTCCTGTTGATCTACACCCTGGCCCAGGGGAACACCATTGAAGGGGCCAATGCCAGCAGGTGGATCCGCATCCCCGTGGTGGGCTTCACCTTCCAGACCTCCAACCTGGCTGCCGTGGTCCTGATGATCTACGTGGCCCGGTACCTGAGCCGGATCAAGGACCGGAGCATCCGTTTTACCGAGAGCCTGTGGCCCCTCTGGGCCCCGGTTTTTGCGATTATCGCCCTTATCCTGCCGGCGAATTTCTCAACAGCGGCCATCCTGTTCTGTATGGTACTGATGCTTTGCTTTTTGGGAGGGTACCCGCTCCGCTACCTGGGCGGGATTGTCCTGACCGGCCTCGCATGCCTGGCCCTTTTTGTGCTGTTGGCCAAGGCTATGCCAGGGGTGTTCCCAAACCGGGTGGATACCTGGATGAGTCGTGTGGAAAGCTTCTGGGACGGGCAGGACTCCGAAGGGGACTACCAGATTGAAAAAGCCAAGATTGCCATTGCCAGCGGCGGGCTGGTTGGAAACGGTGCCGGGAAGAGTGTGATGAAACACTTCCTGCCCCAGAGCAGTTCGGATTTTATATACGCCATCATCATTGAGGAGTACGGGCTTCTCGGGGGGCTGAGCCTGATGTTCTTTTACCTGTTGCTCTTGTTTCGAATTGTGGTGGTGGCCAATGCCAATGCCAGTGTTTTTGGCAAACTGGTGGTGATAGGGGTGGGCCTGCCTATCGTATTCCAGGCCCTGATCAATATGGCTGTGGCGGTGGAACTCTTCCCGGTAACCGGGCAGACCCTGCCGCTGATCAGCAGTGGGGGGACGTCCATCTGGATGACCTGCCTGGCCATAGGGGTAATCCTTTCGGCCAGCCGGAAGCAGCCGGAAGTGCCCGATGAGACTAAAATTAATGAGGAACATCCTCTGGAGATATTGAGTGGACAACTATAGGTTTTTACTCTCCGGCGGTGGCACCGGGGGCCATATTTACCCGGCCATTGCCATTGCCGATGAACTGAAGAAAAGGTACCCCGGGGCCCGGTTCTTGTTTGTAGGGGCCCGTGGGCGGATGGAAATGGAAAAAGTTCCCCAGGCGGGGTACGAGATTAAAGGCCTCTGGATAAGCGGCCTGGTGAGGAAACTGACCTGGAAGAACCTGCTGTTTCCGATCAAGTTAATAGTGAGTCTGATGCAAGCGCGGAAAATCATACGGCAATTCAAACCCCACCTGGTGGTGGGCACGGGAGGTTTTGCCAGTGGCCCCACCCTGCGCATGGCCGCCGCCCGCGGAATCCCCTGTGTGCTTCAGGAACAAAACTCCTATGCCGGGATTACCAATAAATGGCTGGCTTCCAGGGCGCGTCGCATATTTGTGGCCTACCCGGAGATGCACCGGTTCTTCCCCAGGGAAGCCATCGTCTTTACGGGCAACCCCGTACGCGGAAAGCTGGCCGGGACCCTGCCGCCCCAAACCGACGCCCTTCGGCATTTTGGCCTGGAACCCGGAATGACCACCTTGCTGGTACTTGGGGGAAGCCTGGGTGCCGGAAGGATCAACCGCCTTATAGACGAGAACCTGCCGCTTTTTGAGGCTCTGGGCCTGCAGGTATTGTGGCAGTGTGGCAAGATGTATTTCGACCAGTATGCCCACCGCGAAAGCCACTCGGTGGCAGTCCGGGCCTATATCCCGGAGATGGAACAGGCCTACGCGGCGGCCGATATGATTATTTCCCGGGCCGGGGCGGGTTCCGTATCGGAACTCTGCCTGGTGGGAAAACCGGTTCTTTTTATCCCATCGCCCAATGTGGCTGAGGACCACCAGACCAAGAATGCCCAGGCCATGGTAGACCAGCAGGCGGCCCTTATGCTTCGGGAACGGGAACTGGAGGAGCGCTTCGAAAGCACCTTCCGCCAATGGGTGGCTTCGCCCGCGGAAATGCTGCGCATGGGCCAGCGGCTTCGCGAGCAGGGAAAGCCGGCAGCCACAGCCCACATCGTCAATGAAATAGAAAAAATACTCGCAACAGATGCAGCTGCAAGCCGTTCATAGGGTTTACTTCCTCGGGATAGGAGGCATCGGCATGTCCGGGTTGGCGCGCTATTTCCTGAGGGAAGGCCGCCAGGTGGCCGGGTACGACCGTACCCCTACCCCCCTGACGCGCGCCCTGGAGGCCGAAGGGGCCCAAATCTGTTACGAGGCGTCCACAGCGCTGATTCCGGAGCCTTTCCAAAAGGCCGGGGGTACCCTGGTGGTTTATACCCCAGCGGTGCCCCAGACACACCCCGGTTTTGCCTTTTTTAACGCCGGTGGGTTTGAGGTGCTCAAACGGGCGCAGGTCCTGGGGATGATCAGCGAAGCTACCCGTTGCCTGGCTGTAGCCGGGACGCATGGCAAGACCACTACGAGCTGTATCCTGGCCCATTTGCTTAAGGAAGCGGGGATGGACGTCCTGGCATTTTTGGGCGGGGTTTCCGAGGATTTCGGCAGCAATTTCCTGATGGAGGGAACCGAATTTTCCGTGGTGGAGGCCGATGAATACGACCGGTCCTTCCTGTGGCTTACCCCGGAGGTGGCCTGCGTGACCTCCATGGATGCAGACCACCTGGATATCTACGGGAGCGGAGCAGCCCTTACCGAAGCCTTTGGCGCTTTTGCCGGGCGGGTAAGGCCTGGCGGTAGGTTAGTGGTGCGCAACGGGTTGCCGTTAAAGGGTATCACCTACGGCATTGGGGACGATTCCCAGTACTGTATCGAAAACCTCCGGACCGAGGACGGTCACTATTGCTTTGACATCCGTACCCCGGACAGAACCTACCGCTCGGTGCGCTTCAGCAAACCGGGCCGGCATAATTTATTGAATGGATTAGCTGCTTTTACCATGGCGGTCCAGGTTGCAGCCCAGCCGGACCGCCTCGTAGAAGCCTTGGCGACCTTCAAGGGCGTCGAGAGGCGATTCTCATATAAGCTCCGAAGCGAGCACCTGATTTTTATAGACGATTACGCCCACCACCCCACCGAGATCGATGCGGTGTACGAGGCCATCCGGGAAATGCACCCGGGCCGGGAAATCCTGGCGGTTTTCCAGCCCCACCTGTTTTCCCGCACCCGCGATTTCGGGCCCGAGTTTGCACGGAGTCTCTCCCGATTTGACCGGGTCTGGCTGCTGGACATTTATCCGGCTCGGGAAGAGCCCCTGGAAGGGATCACCTCGGAGTGGTTGCTAGGGCAAATTGAAAACCCGCGGAAAAGGCGGGTGGAAAAAGGGCAATTAATAGATGAAATCCGGGCCGCGGCACCTGAGATCCTCCTCACCATAGGGGCCGGCGACATCGGGTTGGAAGTAGAAGCGATCAAAGATGCATTAAGCCATGCGAATGAATATGAATAAGTGGAAGCTGATAGGGTTATGTATTTGTATAACAGGGTTATACGCCTTTACTGATATCCGCAGCAACAAAAGGCAGGTACAGGGGATCCGGGTGCAGTTTACCGGGCCGGATGCCCTCTATATGACGGAGTCTGCGGTTAATAAATTGTTAATACAAAATTATGGGAGCCTCCAGAACGTCCCTCAAGAAGCGATAGTTTTGAATACTATAGAATCGGTTCTGAGGAGCCATGATATGGTGAAAAGTGCCCAAGTCTATCTCACTGTCAACGGTGAACTTAACGCGAAAATAACCCAGAGGCATCCCATTGGCCGCGTGGCCGCCGACCGGCAATTCTACCTGGACGACCAGGGTACGAAAATGCCATTGTCTGCGAACCATTCAGCGCGGGTCCCAATTATTACGGGCAAGATTACGGGCAAAAGTCTGGAAGACGCCTATGTAATCTTAAAATTCATCAACGAGGATCCCTTTCTGAGTAAAAATGTGATCGGGATCCACATTGAGGAAGAAGGCGATTATCGCCTGAAATTTCGCATGGACCCCTTCGAGGTACACCTGGGCGGGGTTGCAGACCTGAAACAGAAGTTTGACAATTTCAAGGCCTTTTACGCCAAGGCCGCACAAGACAAGACACTGGCACAATACCAGATGGTAAGCCTGGAGTTTGAGAACCAGGTAGTGTGTACTAAAATTTGAGAAGCCATGGAAGAAGCGAAGTATTCGGTAGGACTTGACATCGGAACCACCAAAATCGTGGCCATAATCGGTAAGAAAAACGAATATGGCAAGATTGAGGTAGTCGGTACAGGCCGATCCAAGAGCCTGGGGGTACACAGGGGGGTGGTAAACAACATCACCCAGACCATCCAGTCCATTCAACAGGCCGTGGAACAGGCCGAAGCCAATTCGGGCCTAAAAATCGATTCGGTAACCGTTGGGATCGCCGGGCAGCACATCCGCTCCCTGCAACACAGCGACTACATTACCCGCCCGGATTCCGAAGAGGTGATCTGCGAGGAGGACCTGGAAAAGCTCTGCGACCAGGTGTATAAACTGGTCATGCTTCCCGGGGAGGAGATCATCCATGTCCTGCCACAGGAATACAAGGTAGACGGCCAGGCCGAGGTCAAGCAGCCCATCGGGATGTACGGGGGGCGGCTCGAGGCGAATTTCCACGTAGTAGTCGGGCAGATTTCTTCCATAAAAAATATTGGTCGCTGCATAAAGAGTGCCGGCCTGGACCTGGACAGTATTACCCTGGAACCCCTGGCTTCAGCAGATGCCGTCCTGAGCCAGGAGGAGAAGGAGGCGGGAGTGGCCCTGATCGATATAGGGGGGGGTACCACAGACCTCGCCATCTTCAAGGATGGGATTATCCGGCATACAGCTGTAATCCCTTTCGGGGGCAATGTGATAACCGAAGACATCAAAGAGGGGTGCTCTATTATTGAAAAGCAGGCCGAGTTGCTCAAGATCAAGTTCGGGTCGGCCTGGCCCGGGGAGAACAAGGATAACGAAATCGTATCTATCCCGGGGCTCAGGGGCCGTGAGCCCAAGGAGATCTCCCTGAAAAACCTCTCAAAGATCATCAATGCCCGGGTGGTGGAGATCATCGAGCAGGTATACCTGGAGATCAAGAATTACGGGCACGAAGACCAGAAAAAGAAACTCATCGCCGGGATTGTACTCACCGGCGGGGGCAGCCAGCTCAAACACCTGAAGCAGTTGGTGGAGTATATCACCGGTATGGATACGCGGATTGGCTACCCCAACGAACACCTGGCCGGGGATTCGGAGGCGGAAATCGCCAGCCCGCTGTACGCCACGGCAGTGGGGCTGCTGATGAATGCCGTGAAGCAGAAGGACCGGCATAAAAAGCGCCCGGAAGCCGGGGAGGACCAGCCCATGATGGGCGAGCCTGTTCTGGAAGGTGTTCCGGAGGCGGTTGCCGGGGGAATGAAGAAGGAACGTCGGTCCGTACTCGATAAATGGGCAGACAAGCTCAAGGAATTCCTGGACAACGCCGAATAGGCTTTACAATAAGAGAACCCACAATCTATAATTACAAAAAACGAACAGAAGACATGGAAATGGAGAACATCACCTTCGACCTGCCTAAGAACCAAAGCAACGTCATCAAGGTCATCGGCGTAGGCGGCGGCGGTAGCAACGCGATCAACCACATGTTCCAGGCGGGCATTAACGGGGTGGACTTCGTGATTTGCAATACGGACGCCCAGGCCCTCCAGAACAGTGCCGTTCCCAATAAGATCCAGCTCGGGGTAAGCCTTACCGAAGGCTTGGGAGCCGGGGCCAACCCTGAGGTTGGCGAACAGGCTGCCCTGGAGAGCATGGAAGAGATCAAGGGGATGCTCTCGGCCAACACTAAAATGGTATTTATTACCGCAGGTATGGGAGGCGGTACCGGTACAGGTGCGGCCCCTATTATCGCCAAGCAGGCCAAGGAGATGGACATCCTCACTGTGGGTATCGTGACCATCCCATTTCAGTTCGAGGGTAAGATGCGGTGCCAGCAGGCCCAGCGCGGCATCGAAAAACTGCGCGGCAATGTGGATTCCCTTATCGTGATTAACAACAACAAACTCAGGGAGGTCTATGGCAACCTAGGTTTCAAGGCCGGGTTCTCCAAGGCCGATGAAGTGCTTTCCACCGCTGCCCGCGGGATTGCCGAGGTGATTACCCACCACTATACCCAGAACATCGACCTTCGCGATGCCAAGACCGTCCTTTCCAACAGCGGCACCGCCATTATGGGGTCGGCTGCAGCCACGGGGTCTGCCCGGGCGCACGAGGCCATCATGAAGGCGCTGGATTCGCCCCTGCTGAACGACAACAAGATTACAGGAGCCAAAAATGTACTGTTGCTTATCGTTTCCGGTTCCCAGGAAATCACCATCGACGAGATCGGGGAGATCAACGACCACATCCAGGCCGAAGCCGGCCACGGGGCCAATATCATCATGGGGGTTGGGGAAGACCCGGACCTCGGGGAGGCTATTGCCGTGACGGTCATCGCCACCGGGTTTAACATGGACCAGCAGGACGATATCGTCAATACCGAATCCAAGAAGATCATCCATACCCTCGAAGATGAACAAAAGGCCCAGCAGGACCTCTCCGAACCGGAAGTAGTACATCATGTCCTGGACATGAGCGAGGCAGAACTGGACGAGATTGAAGTGGTGGAAGCAGATATCCTGGGTGCAGAACCCGAACTGGTACCCACCACCGACTATATCCGGAACTTTAATGTTTTCTATGAGGAGGTAGTGGCCAGTCCGGCGCCTTCCGAAGATTTTGTCATTGTAGACACCCAGGACCTGATCCGGGATATGGAGGTCATAGACCCCATTGTGGTGAAGGCCGATACAGAGGAGCGGGACCAGATGAGCCTGCTCTTCGATATGCCCATGGAGAACAAGCAAAACCCGGAAGAAGAGGAGGAAAAGCAGCACATCATTACCTTCGACCTGAATGACGATATCCGGGATATGGATGTGAAGGAACACGTGGAGATTACCCCTGTTCTGGAATACCGCAATGAGGGGGAAACCCGGTACTCCCTGGATGAGTACATGGAACTGGAGCGCCACCTGACCGGGGCTACCTCCAAGGCCGAGCACTACGAGCCCAAGCTGGTGGAGGACGAACTGGTTTTTGAAAAGAAAACAGTGGAGGCGCCCAAGCCCCAGGAAACCCCGGCTGATGCCGACCCCACAGACCGACCCATTAGCGAAATCCTGAAGGAGCGGGCCGATGAGCGCCGCCGGAAGCTAAAGGACTTCAATTACAAGTTCCAGCACAACCGTTCCCATATTGACGAGATAGAAAAAGAGCCCGCTTACAAACGGAAAGGCGTGGACCTGAACCCACCCAAGGAAGGGGAGGGCAGGGTTTCCCGGACCACCCTGAGCGAGGACTCCAACGAGGAGATGCGCCTGAGGACGAACAACTCCTTTTTGCACGATAACGTGGACTGATATTACCAATATTCGTTTCCGACCCCCGGGGCTTTGCTTCGGGGGTTATTTTTTGGCGGGATCTCTGGAGGTTCCCTGGGACGGATATACTTTCCTAAGGAGTTCCGGGAGTAGGAAGAGGTCGCAGGCTAGGGCCAGAAGGATGGCGGAGGTACTCAGCAACCCGAAATAGTGGATAGGGGGTGCCCCTGAAGCCATCAGAACGGAGAACCCCATGGTAATAATGACCGTGGTAAGCACGATGCCAGGGCCGGCATACCGGAGGGCGGCATCCACATCTCGGTGCTTGCGGTAGGCGTGCATGAAGTGGATGGTATCGTCCACCACAATCCCAAGCAGGAGGCAGCCCAGGGGGATCGTTATCATGTCCAGGCGGATGCCCAGCCAGCCCATGGCCCCCAGCATGGCCCCTATGGGGACCACATTCACAACCAGGGTGGGAAGGATCAGTTTCCAATTTCGCAGATAGAGAATCATCATCAGGAAAATAATGCTGAAACCCAGTAGCATCCCGTTGTGGAAGGCCTTCAGCAAATCGTCCGACATTCCGGAATACACGGGCATAAACCCTTTGATCTGAGGCCGGTTTGTCTCAAAGAAGTCATGTCCGAGCGTTTCTATCCGGCCTGCGAGGGCTTTCCCTTCTTCGGTGGATAAGAGGGGAATGAAAAAGGTAATCCGGTACTGGTCCGGTTCCTTCCGGGAACGAAGCCCCAGGCCAAACAGGTCTGCCATGGGCGGGATGCGGTGGAAGGAGGCCATGGCGCCAACTTCGGGAAGTTCAAAAACGGCCCGCGCCCAGGCGCTGAGTTCTTTCCTCGGGACGGATTCGCTTACGGTGTATTCCAGGGGGAAATAGGGGCCTACGGTTTCCAGGGTTTTCAAATGGTCCTGGTAGGCCTTCTCGGACCGGTCCAGAAGGGAGAGGCTGTGGATTTCGGACCGGAGCATCCCTACTCCGGGGGCAGTTATGGCAAAGAGGGCGAGGACCGCCATGGCCATATACTTCCGCAGGGGCCTTTTGATTTTCCCGAAGCTGCGGGTAAACCGGTTGCCTGGGTAGGGATAGACCCTGGGGAAGAACACCCACAGGGAGGCTAGGACCACCCCAACCATCCCGGAAATGCCCAGCAGGGCAAAGTCCTGCAACAAGGGAATACGGCTCACCAGGAAAGCCGAAAACCCAAGGATGGTCGTGCCCGCCACCCAGAGGCTGGGCGCGAGGATTTCACGGTAGTTGCCCCCATGGGCCAGCACATGCATAGCTGTGGAGGTACTGTAAAAGAGGATCAGGACCGGGATTACCGTATGGGCCATGCTGATGGGCACCTCCAGGAGGACCGAAGCGTAAACCAGCGTGGCAATGGCGGCCAGGGCAACCGAGAATACCTGGAGGATGGCAAGGGCGTCCCGGACCAGGTACACCAGGCCGGCCAGCAGGAGGATAAACCCGATAACCAGGAATTGGGAGGCATCCCGTTGCGTCTGTTCGTTGATGGCCCGCCCGACCACCCCTGTCCCCGCCAGGTAATAGTCCCTGCCGGTTTGGGCCATGATGGAATCGATCCCTTCCAGGAGTTCCATGCGGTTGGGGTTCAGGTGGGATTCCGGCCGGAACCGGATCAGGGCCGTGCGGTAACCTGCCGTTGGTTTGACCTTGTGTTGGACATAAGGCGGGGGCCAGGGGCTTATGTCCAGGACGTGTTCGAAGTCTTTAACGACCTTCAGCTCTTCTTCGAAGGCTTGGGTTCCTGCCTCTGAGGTGTCTACCTCCCTGCTGAGCAACAACAGGGCATCGGACCCAAAGCTGTCCAGGAAGTCCGCATATTGGGAAAGGGCTTCGGAATCCCGCGCCAACCACCGCTCCAGGGAATTGTTTAGCTGGAGGCCGGGGAGCAGCCAAAGGGCTCCTGCTATATACAGGAATAGGGGGAATAATCGAAAGGCAAGCCTACCAGGTTTCATGCACACGTATCGGTAGGGATTCCGGACAGGTTGCCCGTTTGGATCTTCTCGGTCATAGCGGTACAAAAATAGCCATTGCGGGGGAGTTTGCCCAATGGGCCTTTACCACTTAATGCCTCCATGGTGTTTATGGGATACCCTCTCTTCTTCGGTTTGGGCCAGCCCACGCGAGTTCCGTATCTTTGAATGGCAATTTAAAGTCTGAAACTATGAGCCTGGAATCGAGAGTTATGGAGGAAATGAAGGCCGCCATGAAGGCCAAGGATACGGTAACCCTGGAATCGCTTAGGGCCATTAAGTCTGCGCTCCTGCTGGCCAAGACCGAAAAAGGCGGGGGCAGTGGCCTGGCCGAGGCCGAGGAAATGGCCTTGGTGCAGAAACTGGTCAAACAGCGGCGGGACAGCGCCGCAATCTACAAGGAACAGGGCCGGGAGGACCTGGCCGGGCCCGAACTCGCACAGGTGGCCGTCCTGGAGCGTTTCCTGCCGGAACCCCTCACCGAGGCCGAAATTGAGAAAGTTGTGGTGCAAACCATCGAAGCCCTGGGGGCCGATGGCATGAAGGATATGGGGAAGGTAATGGGCGCCGTGACCAAGGAGCTCGCCGGGGCTGCCGATGGGAAGACCATTTCGGCTATCGTGCGGAAAAACCTCCTTTGAGTATTCTGCCCCTGTGGTTTCGGGGCTATTAAGGGTTGTATTTATCTTCTAGTATCGACAGGAAACTTTTCCAGGAACATGAAGCTCTTTAAAGGTTGCTTTTCAGGCCAATCGCTACGCTCGCGGTCGTCTTTCATTGCGGTAGGCCTCGCGGTTTGCCTCCTTTTGCAGTCCTGCAGCATCTACCGGAAAACCTCCATTTCCCTGGAGGAGGCAGCAACATCGGGTACGCCCGTCAAGATTCAGCGCCAGGATGGCCGGCCCCTGCGGTTCAAGGCAGTAGAGCAGCGCGGGGACAGGTACTTCGGCATCCCCAATTCGCCAAGGAAAAGCCAGATTCCCATCGATACTGCGGGGATAAGCGGCGTATACCCGAAGAACATCAAAGCCTCCCGCCGGGTAACTACGGCCGTTGGGGTTTTGGCTGCCGGGGGAATCGCATTTGGGTTTATGGTTGCCATGTTCTCCTATCTTGGCGAGACGGTTGTCGATGAAGGGGAACAGTAAGCGGGCAGAAGGACAATACTATCCCACCCGGATGGGCATACGATCGGGCCGCTGACCCGTTGCCCGCGTCACGGCATTGGCAATGGCGGCCCCTACAGGCCCCAATGGCGGTTCGCCAACAGGCCCTGGGGTATCCTTCCCTTGCAGCAGGACCACCTCGATTTCCCGGGGGGCATCCTTCATCAGCCCCATCCGGTATGGCCCGTACATGGAAGGGGTCAGTTGGCCGTCTACTACCTTCATTTCCTCAAAAAGGGCCGCGCTGAGCCCCATGTGGATGGCGCCTTCGCATTGGGCCTTTACCTGGTCCGGGTTTACGGCCAGGCCGGGGTCCAGCACACAAGTTACCTTGTGCAGCCGGATCTCCCCGTCCGTAACGGAAAGCTCCACGACCTGGGCGCATGGGGTGCCCACATCTACCGAGGCAGCGAGGCCCATGGCACGCCCATCCCGGACTTCTTCTGTATACCGGGAAGTCTCCACCGCTTTTCGGATCACGGCTTTCAGTCGCCTCCCTGCCGGGTCATCCGGTATATGCCGCAGTCGGAACCCTGCAGCATCCTGCCCGGCGAGGGATGCCATGTGGTCCATAAAACTTTCGATGGCAAAGGTGTTGGCCAACAGGCCCAGGCTCCGCCACCAACTGGTGGCAAACGGCAGGTCCACATGCCAGTAAACCGAGCGGTGGTTGGGAACGGCCCCGTACTGGAGGAACCCGCCCCGGACAGCACCTATATCTGCCCCGACCAGGGTGGGGACCCCCGGGGGCATCAGGGCGGAATCGTTACCTACATCCCCGCTCACAAAATGGTGTTCGAGTCCTTCGAGGCTGCCGTCCGCGGCCAGTTTGCCCCGCAGGATGTGGTGGGTGGGCGGGCGGAACATGTCGTGCTGGAATTCCTCCTCCCGGCTGAAGATGTATTTTACGGGTTTACCCACTGCCCGGGACATCAGGGCAGCCTGAACGGCGTGGGGCGTATGGAGCCTGCGGCCAAAACCGCCCCCCAGGTAGGTGGGAACCACATTGACCTTTTCCTCCTCAAAGCCCAGGCTTTTGGCCACCTCTTTGCGGGTGAGGGCTACCACCTGGGTGGAAAGGATAACCGTGGCCCGGTCTGCCTCAACATGGGCGAGTGCCCCGTTGGGTTCCAGCTGTGCATGGGCCCCGATGGGACTCCTGAACTCCAGTTCCACGACGTGATCCCCGTCCAGGCCGCGTCCCTCCTTCTGGATGATGGTGGACTTGCCATGGCCAACGGTCATCAGGGCTTCGATATCGGCTTGCTGCAGGTCCGAAGGGGCATCCCAGGTGACCTCAATGGCATTCTTGGCCCGCTCGGCCTGCGGGTAGGTGCGGGCTACAACCCCTACAAACCCGGCTTCTTCCACAATTTGAACCACCCCGGGCATGGAAACGGCCCGGGAGGTATCCGCGCTTACAAACCGGGCGCCAATCCGGGTAGGTCGCACCACCGCCCCATAGAGCATGTCCGGCAGTTCGGCATCCAGTCCGAAGATGGGATGGCCGAAAACCTTGGGCTCCAGATCTACGCGGGGCTCGGGCTTTCCGATATACCGGAAGGATTCCCTGGGTTTCAGTTTCGGGACTTCAGGGATGTCCCAGCTGGTTACTCCCTGTGCAGCCTGAGCATAACTCAGGCGTTTCTCTCCATACCGGAATATGCCTTCGGCAACGGTAAGTGCCGCCGGGGAGGCATTCAGTTTTCCTGCGGCGGCCTCCCGTAGCATTTCCCTGAAGGTGGCGGCCAGGGACCGCAAGGGTTCCCAAAGCCCGGAGATAGAGGTACTGCCCCCGGTACTCATGCCGTCTATGTTCCCGGTTATGGTGGGGGCGTGGATTACCTGCAGGCGGGCTAAAGGGAATTCCAGTTCTTCGGCAGCCAGTTGTGCCAGGCCCGTAAAGGTGCCCTGCCCCATTTCCACCTTTGGGGAATACAGGACAATATGGTTGTCCGAAGTTAGTTCGAACCAGATCATAGGGTTGTCGATTTCCCCTATATAGCTCATTTCCATTGTGTTGGCCATGGCCAGGATGGACCGGCGGATGGGGTTGCGCGCCAGGTAGGTCCCCAGGGCGAGGACCCCGGCCGTACCCAGACCGCCGCGGATGAGGAATTTCCGGCGGGATATCTTTTGGGTGTTGGTCTTGCGCCTGGCCATTACCGGGGATTTTCGGTTGAAGGGACGGCGAGCAATGCTGCGGCACGGTGGATGGCTTTTCGGATGCGCCCATGTGTGCCGCAGCGGCAGACATTGACGATATGCTGGTCGATATCGGTATCGGTGGGCTGCGGGATTTTCTCCAGCAGGGCTGCTGCTGCCATTATAAAGCCGGGCTGGCAATACCCGCATTGGGGTACGATTTCCTCCATCCAGGCCTGCTGTACCGGGTGGGGGGCATCCGGGGAGCCGAGCCCTTCGATGGTAGTGATTGTTTTCCCCACAACATTGGCCGCCGGATAACTGCAACACCTAACGGCCTCACCATCTATCAGGACGGTACAGGCCCCGCATGCTGCGCGGCCGCAACCAAATTTAGTGCCCATAAGCCCCAGGGCGTCCCTGAGGACCCACAGCAGGGGGGTGGCCGGGTCTTCCAGTTCCAGTTGCAAAGGGGCGCCGTTAAGGGTGCATTCCAGGGTCATGTGCTCTTAGTATGGCCTTCCTGTAAAGGTAGGAAAATGATATGAGGGTCCTGTGGGGAAAAACCGGGACTTTCCGCTGGCGGCCCGGATTTTTCGTACCTTAAACTCAACATAAAACCAACCCTATGAAAACCCGACTTTTACCCCTCCTTTTGATGCTGCCCCTACTGGTAACCGCCCAACGCGATTGGAGCCAGGTGGAGGTCACCTCCGAGCCTCTGGCCGACAACCTCTATGTGCTTTTCGGGGCCGGTGGGAATATGGGCCTGGCCCTGGGGGATCAGTATGCCTACCTGATCGATGACCAGTTTGCCCCCCTGTCCGATAAAATCCTGGCGGCCATACGCCAGATCACCGACAAGCCCCTGAAATATGTCGTAAATACGCATTGGCACGGCGACCATGCCGGTGGTAATGCCCCCATGGCCGCGCAGGGGGCCGTCCTGATTGCCCACGACAATGTGCGAAAGCGGATGTCCTCCGTCCAGTGGGAGGGAACCGACCGGGAGACCCAGCCTGCGCCGTTTGCAGCCCTTTCCCGGATCACCTTCAATGAGAAAATGACGGTCCACCTCGATGCCTCCAACAGCATGCACCTGATGCATGTGAACCCATCCCATACCGATGGGGATACCTATGTCTACTTTCCCGAGGCCAATGTAATCCACATGGGAGACAACTTCATCAGTGGGTATCCGTTTATCGACATTGCCTCCGGGGGCGATATAGACGGCCTGGTCAGCAACCTGAATATGGCCCTTTTTATCGTGGACGACCAGACCCGGATTATCCGGGGCCATGGGCAAGTGGCTACCCGTGCAGACCTGCTGGCATTCCGGGATATGGTGGATACCATCCGCATGCGGGTACATCAGGCCAAGTCTTCCGGCAAATCCCTGGAGGAGGTACAACAAATGGGCCTTACAGCCGAATGGGACCAGCAATACGACAACGGGTTTATCAATGCCCAGCGCTTGCTGGAAGCGGTTTACGCCTCTGTGGACTAAAGCCCTGCCTGTAAAATTAAAAGCCGCCTCTTCAGGCGGCTTTTTCATTTATTTCTTCTGAGCTGCCAGCCACTGCATGACCGTTACCGGGGTGTTGCCCAGGCGCACCGGTTTCCCATCGAAGTCGCGCATGGCGGTATTCGCGTGGGAATAGATCCAGGACCAGTGCCCGCTATAGTGGAAGTCTTCCCCGCCATATTGCCCCGTGATATCGGTAACATGGTCGTAGAACGAGAAATGGACCTTCCGGGCCCCGGCTGCCATAAGCCGGTTGTATATGGGGACCACGGTTTCCTCCGGTACAGTAACCGGGTCGTCCTTGGAGTGGATAAACCAGATGGGTACGTTGCGGATGCTTCGGATCTGGGCATCGGAGAGGAACTCGGAGTGGTAGGCCAGGGCGCTGATATAACCGGCGGCGAAGTAGTCCGGGTGTTCCAGGATGAGCTTCAGGCTCATGTACCCCCCGTTGCTGCACCCGCCTACGTAGATCCGGTTGCGGTCTATTTCCGGATGGCGTTCCACATAATCCTGTATCAGCGCCATAAGCCCGGCATGGTAGATGTCATCGACGTCCCCACGGGTATATCCGCCCCCTTCTCGGTTCATCCAGAAGGTAGGGGTTTGGGGAACCAGAACATAGGCCCCTCCAAAAATTTGCTGGATCTCCGGAGAGGCGTAGTTGGCCGCCCGGTTGCCCAACAGGGCAATGGTGGGGTCGGTACCTCCTTCACCACCGCCGTGAAGCCAGATGAGAAGGGGTTTTTTGCCACTTCCCGTGGTAGGGGTATAATGGGCATAGGAGAGGGATTTCCCGGGGGCGTATTCGAAGGAGCCATCCAGGCGGAAACGGTCTGCCTGCGGCATGATCCGGCCGGTTTTCCAGGTCCAGGTCCTGCTGCTGGGCAGGTGGGTAACGCCTACCTGGTAGTCTACCCAGAAGTTGCCCCGTACTTTTTCATTGCGGGCATAATGGAAAGGGGAAGCCAGCCGCATCTGTGGGTTTACCGAAAGGACCAGGGTGAGGTATTCCCCTTTCGATTGACGGTTCCCGGAAGCATCTGAGATATAGGCGCCCAGGACTTCCCTCTCCCCGGAGGCGGTGTCCTCAGGCAGCTCTGCCAGGTCGGTTTTCCGGGTGGCCAGAACCGTAAAGGACCCTTCCGGGACGGAGTCCAGGGTTTGCCCGAAGTCCAGAACGACCTTGTTTACGGCGGGTCCCCAATCGAAGCCTTCAACCACAATCCGGTACTGTCCGGCCGGCTCGGGTGCGGGTTCGGCTTGGGCCTGCGCAGCGAGTATTACCAGGCTAAGGATGCCTGTGAGAATAGTTCGTATTGTTTTCATGAGTATGGTGTTTAGAGTTGGTTATGGCCCCGCCTTCGATCGTGATGGGCCAGGGGTGAAACACCCCTGGATGTTAGACGTCCCAGCTCCCAAAAGGTTTATTCCTCCTGTGGGTTCCGCTCATTTTCTGCCCTGCGGTAAGGGCGGATAATAAGCCCCAGGGGTCGGTCATAGCTGATATAATTGAAGGCCCAGTGGTAAAGGGCCGAGAGTTTGTTGCGGAAGCCAACCAGGGAAAGGATATGCACCAGCATCCAGACCAGCCAGGCAAAACCGCCCTGGAATTTCCAGTTGGGCAGGTCCACCACTGCACGCACCCGGCCTACTGTGGCCATTACGCCCTTATTGCTGTACTGGAAGGGCTGCATTTCCTGTTTGCGCAAAAGCCTGTCCAGATTCCGGGCCAGGTGCCTGCCCTGTTGCTGGGCTACAGGTGCCATCATGGGCAGCCCCTTTGGGTAGTCTTCCGAAATACATGCGGCTACATCCCCTATGGCAAAAATATCCTGGGTACCCAGGACCCTGTTACACGCATCCACGGCAATCCGCTGGCCGCGGCCATAACAGGAATCGGGCATGCCGGGAACCGGCGCTGCGCATACCCCAGCCGTCCAGATGACCGTATCGGTTGGGAAGGAGGAGCCGTCTTCCAACAGGATGCGGTCCTCCGTATAGGAGGCAACCCGGGAATGCAGCAAAACGTTTACCCCGAGCTCCTTCAGGTAGTCCAGCGCTTTTGCAGACGCTTCTTCGGACATGGCGTTTAATACCCTGGACCCTGATTGATACAGGTTTATGCTCATTCGGGAGGTGTCCAGGTCCGGGAAGTCCTTCGGGATGACGTGTTTTTTCATTTCTGCCAGGGCCCCGGCCATTTCAATACCGGCCGGCCCGCCCCCCACGATGGCGATATTCATGATCTCCTCCAGAGATTCCCCGCTGTAGTTGGCCAGGGCTTTTTCCAGGTTCTGGTAGATATAGCTGCGGATGTTCAGGGCATCGGGTACCGACTTCAGGGTAAGCAGCCGGTCTTTTACTGTGTCGAAATTGAAAAAATTGGTGGCGCTGCCCGTGGCCAGAACGAGGTAGTCATAGCCAATAGCGCCGATACTGGTATGGATGCGGTTGCGTTCCCATTCCACGGAATGCACCTGGGCCATCCGGCAGGTTATGTTGCGCTGGTTGCGGAAGATGCGGCGGATGGGGTAGGCAATACTGTCCGGTTCCAGTCCACCCGTGGCCACCTGATACAGCAGGGGTTGGAAATTGTGATAGTTGTTCCGGTCAATCAGGATAACCTCCACCGGCATTCGCCTGAGGGCCTTGGCCAGGGCAATCCCGCCGAAGCCGGCGCCTACGATTACGATTTTTGTGGGTGATGGCATCCGGGGATGGTTTTTAGGGAGGTAAGATACAACGGCGTATTGGGAAGGGCAACCCGTCGGCGTGGGTGCTATGGGGTTGCAGGGGTGGAGGGTAATTTAGCGGGTGGGAGGATGGGGGTTTTAGTGCTACAAAAAAATAAATCAAAACCCCTTACAAACTCCATCGGTTCCCGACTTCAGAAACCGGGATACAGCCGTTATAGGCCCCAGGGATCGGATCGTAGCTCAGGACGTTTTCGCCTATTTCTTCCGAGCTGAAATACGCCCAGATCAGGGTGGATTTAAACTGCCGGTAGAATCCGATGGGTGCTTCTTCGCCCACAGGGGTGCCCCATACGCTAATCCTGAATTTACCGTCCTCCTGTTCGGCCTGCTTCAGGACTTCGTGACGGCGGTCCTGGGAAAGTTCCGCAAAAACAGCCCCGAAAGCCTCTTTACAATGCGCGTCGAAACCCGCAAATGCATACCGCATACCCTCTTTTCCCTCAGGGTCGAAGGATTTTGCAATAAGGCGGTCTATAAAGATGTCGACTTTTACATCCAGGGCCCCGGGGGTATCGGTACGGGGGAGGATGGTATCGGCAAGGGATGCCACCAGTGCCGCTTCGGCCGGAGTAAAGAACAAGGGGGTCCAGTCCAGCCTTTTTTCGGATTGGCATGCCTGGAGAAGTGAAAGGGCAGAAGGCAAGGCCAGGGAGGCGCTGGCAAGGAGGCCGGTAGTCTTAAGGGCTTTTCTACGGTCCATCAGAGGTTGAATTTTTTGAGTTCAGAAACGGCGTGGTGTGCGGCGCGGGCGCTCAGGGCCATGTACGTAAGGGATGGGTTGACACAAGAGGAGGAGGTCATGCAGGCCCCGTCGGTAACGTACACATTTTCCGCCCCAAACACCTGGTTGTGGGCATTGAGGACCGCGGTTTTGGAGCTGTGCCCCATCCGGGCAGTCCCCATTTCATGTATGCCATAACCCGGTTCGTGTTCCTTGTCGAATCCTTCGACATCCTTCAGGCCTGCGCGTTCCAGCATCTCCACGGCATCTATCCGGATTTGCCGGTTGATGGCTTTTTCGTTTTCCTTAAACTCGCAGTCAATGGCTAGGGTTGGTTGTCCCCATTTGTCCAGGACGTCGGGATTCAGGCTTACTTTGTTTTCGTGGTAGGGCAGGCATTCTGCGAACCCTGTGATAAAGAACTCCCAGGGCCCGGGTTTGAGGATGGCATCCTTGTAGTCTGCTCCGAATCCTTCCATGTTGGCTGCCGCCTGTATCCCGCCACGGCTCCCGCCACCCTGGAACCCGAAGCCCCGCACAAAATCCTGTGACCGGGTGGTGTCGTCCAGGTTCCAGTAACGGGGGATGTAGATCCCGTTTGGCCTGCGCCCGCTGTAGGTTTCATTTTCAAAACCGTCCACCCGGGCTACGGCACCAATGCGATAGGTATGGTCCATCAGGTTGTGTCCGAGTTCCCCGCTGTCGTTGCCCAGGCCGTTAGGAAACCGGTTGGAAGTGGATTGCATCAGGATCTGGGTGGAACTCAGGCAGGAAGCATTGCAGAAAATAACGCGGGCGTGATATTCCAGGGCTTCGCCTGTTTCGGCATCGATGATGCGCACCCCAGTGGCCTTGCCCTTGTTTTCGTCGTAAATGATGGATTGTGCGATAGAGAAAGGCCGGATGGTCAGGTTGCCCGTGGCGTGTGCGGCGGGCAGGGTGACGGCATTGCTGCTGAAATAGGCCCCGTAGGGACAGCCCCGGCTGCAGCGGTTGCGGTACTGGCACTGACCCCTCCCGTTCAAGGGTTGGGTCAGGTGGGCCACCCGCCCAATAATCATATGCCTTCCCGGGAAGGCGCCCTCTATCCGCTCCTTCACGTGTTTTTCCACACAGTTCATTTCCATGGGGGGCAGGAAATGGCTGTCCGGCAGTTGGGGCAGCCCCAGGGCCTCCCCGCTAATCCCGGCAAACTTTTCCACATAGGTGTACCAGGGTTCTATGTCTTTGTAACGGATGGGCCAGTCCACACCGAAGCCGTCTTTGGCATTGGCCTCAAAATCCAGGTCGCTCCAGCGGTAGGTCTGTTTGCCCCATAGAAGACTCCGTCCTCCCATCTGGTGGGCCCTTACCCATAAAAAGGGTTTTACTTCCGTGTACGGGTTTTCCTGGTCATTGGCCCAAAAGTGCTCCGTGCTTTTTCCGATGAATCCGGTTCGTATGGCTTTATAGTGCCTGGCCTTTTCTTCCGGGGTTAGGGCCTCCCGGAGATTCATGTCCCAGGGGTCGTCGTTCATGGTGGGGTAATCCACCACGTGTTCTACCAGGCGCCCGCGTTCCAGGACAAGAGTCTTCAGGCCCTGTTCGCATAATTCCTTTGCAGCCCAGCCTCCGCTGATGCCCGAACCGATGACAATGGCATCGTAAGTCATCTCTTTGCGGGCATCAATATTGTAGTTTGCCATTCGTATTGGGTTAGGTGATCCCCAAGATACGAAATTGGAATAAAGGTAGGGGGGAGGTTTGTGGCGGGACTGCTTTTGCCTTGCATTCCTGAGTTGTAAGTTTTCTGCGGGCGGGGTTGGGGCCCCGCCCAAAGCCGTTACACAACCTTACAGTCTCTGTACCCCAGTACCACACCCCATCCCGAAACAGGCGCTCTCCATAGTGTTCACATGGAGGTATTAGCAATAACCCACATAGTTTTTCTGGGATTTCAGAATGGCACTTAATTGGGTAGTCCCCTTAGATCTTGTTCTGTTGGGAGAATTACCGGAACCGGTTTTCAGGGAAGGTGTAAAGGATGCCGATATTGGCAGTGGCCCATTCAAAACCATCTACTGCAATGCCTGTGTAGGATACGCTTATTTCGGTCTGTGGGCCAAAGAGGAAGCCCAGGATAGGCTTGTAATAAACCCCGCCCTCGTTGCCGTCATTCAACCCCAGGGCATATCCGCCATCAATTCCAAAGGAAAAGGAATTGGAGGGCCAGATGCGCACGCTGGCGGCCAAGGGAAGAAACTGTACACTGGGCAGGTCTATCCCCCCGCTGTCGAACTTTTCAGGGAATCCGTGGATGTAGCCCAGCATGGGCCCAAGGTCTACTACCTCCCCAAGGGCAAACATATATCCGGTATCAATCCCGGCTACCAGGCTTACGGCGTCGTTGGCATCGCCGGCAACAGGAAGGGATCCGTGTATACCGAGTTTAAACCCCTGCTGGGACTGCAGGGCACCAAAACAGCTCAGAAATAGGAATGTCCAGACAAATCGGTTCATAAGGTCAGTTTGTCCCTATAAACGCGTCATGGGAAATTTATTGCTCCTTACCAGGAGGTTTTGTTGTAAAAACCGGGAAAAAAGGGGTTTTGGGGTTAGTCTGCCAGAAAACTGCGGAGCTGGGCCTGGGTTTCCGGGTTCAGGAAGGCCCCACCGTAAAAGGCGGTAACCGTGGAGGAATGGTCGTCCTGGATTCCCCGGGAGGCTACACAAAGGTGTTTGGCGTCAATGATAACGGCCACATCTTCGGTGCGCAGGAGTTGCTGCAGGTCTGCCCCGATCTGGTTGGTCATGCGCTCCTGGACCTGGGGCCTGCGGGCATAATAATTCACAATCCGGTTCAGTTTGGACAGGCCGATGACCTTGCCACTGGAGATGTAAGCAATATGCGCTTTTCCGAAGATCGGGACAAAATGGTGTTCACAATTGGAATAGAACCCGATATGCTTCTCCACCAGCATCTGCCCGTATTGGTATTTGTTTTCGAACAAACTGGCTTCGGGGCGGTTCTCCGGGTTAAGGCCTGCAAAGATTTCATCTACATACATCCGGGCCACCCTCCCGGGGGTTCCCTTCAGGGAATCGTCGGTGAGGTCCAGGCCAAGGGTTTCCATAATCTGCCCGAAATGGTAGGCGATGCGCGCTTTTTTTTCGGAGTCTGAGAGGTCAAAAGCATCAGGCCTGAGTGGGGTCTCCATCCCTGAAGGCAGGTGGTCGTCCCCGTAGAGGTCGTGGCTATGGCCGTTGAGATTCTTGGCTTTGAGTATGGAATCGATCATTGGGCGTGTCTTTAGGCAGGGTTAGGTCAGGATTGGCTTTCCAGGGCTTTGATTTGGTCCATAACCGCTTCGGCCTCGGCATACTTGGCATCGCCCTGGCTGCGGTTTACCTGGGAAAGCCGGTGAGCTTCTCCCATAAGCTTGCGATAGCGGCGCTCCAGTTTTTCCTTCTGGGAAGTCGATTTAAACCATCCTAACATATCACCTTGGATTTGTAGGGTCCAAAGTAGGTATTATGTTTAACAATAAATGTTAAAGATTAAACAAAATTTGATTTACGGAGGTAACCCCAGCCGTCACTCCACGAGGAAGGGGGGCCTCAGGGGAGGAGGTCCTCGGGGCGCAGTTCTGGTTTATAGACCTGTCCGAAGCCCGAATTGTTTGGGGCGTATGGTCTAACAGGCTCCAGGTTGGGATTTTCAGGGACGGGAAGGTCGAGCCCCCACGCGATGCCATTCAGGGCAAGCCTGCGCATGTTGGGGTCCTTCCAGTCATAGGGATGCCCCAGCGTGGTAAAGAATACCCGGGCGGCTTTCCCGGCCTCCCCCGTATACGTCTTGGTCCAGGCAACGGGATTGGTTAGGGGGTACTGGTCGGTTTTGCCGGCCTCTTCATGTGCCGATCGTAAAGCCTGCCCGGTCAGCAAAGGGCGCGAATCGCCATATAGCTGCCACTCCCCGCCGTCCACATGGTAGAGCCAGGAGTATGCCTGGAAGGGTTCAACCCCGCCGAGGATGGGATGGTTGCCACCCTCGGCCACGGAAACCGAGGTAAGCGGGGCGCGCCCATCGTCGAAATGCCCGTGGTGGGTAATCCATTGCTGCCCAAATACGCGGGTGGGCCAGTCGTTGTTCATATGGGTATATGCGGAGGAATCGGGATAGAGGAAGGCATGGGTTGCCGTGCGGAAACCGACCATGGGTTTTCCGGATTCGGCGAATGCGGTAATCCGGGAAAGTTCTTCCGGCGGGAGGGCTCGGAAACGGGTGAAGAGGACCATCAGATCGGCGCTGTCCAGGGCTTCCAGTCCCTGGATATGGTCCAGGCGGTTCGGGTCGATAACCCCTGCGGAGTCCACCGAAAAACAAAGGGTTACCCGGGCCCCCAATTCTCGTTTTACCAGCCCGGCCAGCATCGGCATGGACTCTTCGGAACGGTATTCTTCATCCCCGATTACAAAGACGATATGC
The DNA here is from genome assembly GCF_002198115.1 of Robiginitalea sediminis. Taxonomy (GTDB): domain Bacteria; phylum Bacteroidota; class Bacteroidia; order Flavobacteriales; family Flavobacteriaceae; genus Robiginitalea; species Robiginitalea sediminis. Next base: position 1,383,078 of record NZ_NGNR01000001.1, read on the forward strand.
GGGGTGCCTTCACCCTGCTTGCTGGCATCAGTTTTGGATACGGCCTCACCGCAAGCAACCAACAGGAACAAAATCATCAAAAAGAGGAAGGGGTGGAGCGCTTTGTTCATGGGTATTACTTTAATTCATCAGTATGGTAAAAGCCTTTTTTGTCTTTTTCTGCTTCCCGTATCTCCGAAACGACCCCGGCAGAAACGGGTGCTGCCCGGTTCCCGAAAGCATTGCGGACATAAGTCAGGACCGCAGCTATTTCCTCATCGGTCAGGAGGCCCTCAAACGGAGTCATGGGCACGGTTCCATCATAGGCGATGGCATTGATCATAAGCGGGCCCTGCAAGCCTTTTAAAGTAACTTTTATCAGCCGTTCTTCTGGGCCGCTGACCCATGAGCTATTGGCCAGGGGCGGAAACCCCGAACCCGGGAGCCCTTGTCCATCCTCCTGGTGACAAGTTACGCAGAAACCGTCTCGCATGTAGATCTCCCGCCCATTTACAAAGAGCAGACTATCACGGGCGTTAAAACCTTCGGGCACCGGAATCTCCATTTTTTCCACATCGTTTTCCCGCTGACCCGTAATGCGGCGGTTTACGGCCAGGAAGGGATCTTGATTCCAAGTATCCAGGCCCGACCTGAGCAGGGTTTCCATAATGGTTTTCGCCTCGGCGTCCGGCAACCAGGAGGCAGCGGCCAGGACTTCCATACGCACCCTGCCATGGGGGTCTGCGGCAGCGGAAAGCAACAACCCGGGTGCCTCTTCAATAACATGGGTGTTGTAGCGCACTGCACGTACTGCAGCGGCCCTTACCCTGTGGTCCGTGGAGGCCAGCAAGTCGCCCAGCAATGCGGTATCGACGCGGTTGGCCCCCCAACTCACCCAAAGGGCCTCCAGGCGGTGGTGTTCCGAATCTGGGTCTTCCGGGTCAATTTCGCTGAGCCATTTGGTCAGGGCTTCCATTACCCTGTCCGAATCCCTGCCCCTGAGTGCCCGCCGAGCCCGGTAACGGGTCCGGTAGTCGGGGTTTTTCAGCAGCTCGAGCAATGCCGCCGTACCTGCCCCGGCGACCTGTGCCGGCACGGTGGTGGCACGGTCGGTCCGGCTGATCCTGTAAATCCGCCCATGGCTGTGGTCGCGGTAGGGGTCACGGGCGTTGTGTTGCATATGGCCCACCAGCATATTGTGCCAGTCGACTATATAGAGGGTCCCGTCCGGTGCAAATTCGAGGTCTACCGGGCGGAAGTTCCGGTCCGAGCTCTGCAGCAGGTCCTGGCGGAATTCCAGGCGGTACCCGGTGCCGTCCTCGACTACCTTATGCTGTTTGATCCCCAGAAACCCTATGCTGTTGCACAGCAGGACATCTCCCTGTACCTCTTCGGGGAAATGGCGGCTCGAAACGAATTCCAGGCCGGCGGTGGGCCTGACCTTATGCGCGTCGGGTACCAGGTCTGCCGGAAGGGGGTGGGATACGCCGTACTCCGGCTGGATTGTCCCGGGTAGCATCCACCGCAGGGCCGGGCCGGAGGTGTCCAGGAAAAACGGCTGCCCCCATCGGTCGAAGGCGATCCCCCAGGGGTTGGGGATGGGGAGCTGGGCCGTGCGCTCCAGGTGCTGGCGTCTGGGGTTGTACCGGTAGAACCCGCCCTGGGTACCCCTTACCGTACCGTACGGGGTCTCCACATTGGTGTGCAGGAAGGTGCCCTCCCCCATATAAATGGCCCCGCTTGGGTCTGCCGTGTAGGCGCTAATGGCATGGTGGGTATCGTGGTCGTCGAATCCGCTCAGGAGGATTTCCTCTTGGTCTGCACGGTCGTCCCCATCGGTGTCCGAAAGTCGTTTGAGGTGGCTGCCCTGGGAAACATATACCCCCTCCGGGCTTAGCTCGAAGCCCACTGGCAGGTGGAGGCCGTCTGCCCAGACCTTCAGGGTGTCGGCACGGCCATCCTGGTCGGTGTCCTCCAGGATGATCAGTTTATCGTTGGGCCGGGAATCCCCGGGTTTATAATGCGGATAGGAGGGCATAGTGGCCACCCAGAGACGACCCGAGTCGTCGAAGGAGAGCTGAACCGGATTAGCCAGCTCGGGGAATTCCCGCTCCGAGGCAAAGAGTTCTATGGTATACCCCGGAGCAAGGGTAAAGGACGCCAGGGCATCCTCCCCATAAAGATAGCCGGAGCCATGCCCGTAGGTCTCGGGTTGGTAGTTGGAGGTAACTTCCGGAAGCACCCGGGTACGGGCATCTGCCGCAGCCAGGTCGAAGGCCTCCCCCCTGGCGGCGGCCCAGATGGCGGTATCCCGCACCGCGGTCATCTGGCGGATTTTTTCGAGTTCGAACGGGTAGTTGTCCGGGCCAAAGGGGTCGTACCGCCGCCCGAAGACATGTACCCCGTTCGGGATTTTGAAGTCGTTTTCCCAGAACCAGTTCTTTTCCTGTACCGCCTGGAGTATTTCCGGGTTGGGTGTGTTGGTGTCCCGGAGCCCGAAAAGAGCCTCCGCCAGGTGTGCTGCCAGTTTGCGGTTGCCCAGTTCGTTAAGCTGTAACCCGTCTATGGTATGGGGCTCTTCGGCCCTGTACCAGCCTTCTGAAGCGTGGTACAGGTCCACGAAAGGGACGTCCATTTCCGAAGCCACCCGCTGCATCATCGCCGTGTGCGCTTCCAGCTTTTGGTTAGCGGCTTTAAAGTCCGGGAGTTCCGCCTCGGTAATGCCTTCCTCCAGGGCCGTGGGGGAGAGCAGGACCAGGAAGGGCGTGCTGTTGCCGTTATAGGCCTGGGCCCGGGTATGGGTTATAAAGGCCCGGAGTTCCTCTTCCGAAACGGCTTGGTAGCCCTCTGGGCGAAGGGCTTCGCTATACCCGAAAAACGCCAGGAGGAGATCGGCCTGTAAGCGGGTCAGCCATTGGTCCGGGGTCTCCAGGTGTCCTTCGCTCCCGGAAGGCGGGTAGAGCCCGGAAAGCAAGGCTTCCGCCTGGGGGAAAGCCCATGGGCTGTTCCTACCGGAATGGGGCCGGAAGCCCGGGGTGTTGCCCCCGTCCCCCATATTCCGGATGCGCAATAGGCTGTCCGGGAAGGCCTGCTGCAGGGTGGCCTCAAAAAGGCCGTACTGCATCATGCGGGAAGGCAGGTTGTTGCCAATAAGCACCAGGGTATCCCCTTTGCGGATGGGGACCAGCGGCTGGTTTCGGTCACAGGCTGCGGCCAGGACAAGCAGGCCGGCGAGGTACCCGAGGATTCGGGTCCGGGAGGTAACGTGCATCAGGGAGCGGTTGGGTTCCCCTAAAGCTAAGGAAATTTTTGGCGTAACGCCCCTTAAGCCTCTGAGCTGGTCGGCTTTTGAGAGGCGGAAATGTGGTTGGCAATGAGCCGGGCGTGGTCGCGGGAGTTTTCGATGAACCACTTGTGGGTTTCCATCCCCCCGCAGATCACCCCTGCCAGGTAGAGCCCCGGCACGTTGGTTTCCATGGTTTCCGGGTTGTAGTGCGGCCGCTTTTTGCCATCCTCGCTGAGGTCGATGCCCGCCTGTTCCAGAAACGCAAAATTGGGTTGGTATCCGGTAAGGGCCAGGACGAAGTCATTTGGCAATTCCACCCGCCCATCAGGGGTGTCTATCAGCAGGCGGTCCGGAAGCACTTCTGCCACCGTACTGTTGTAAAAGGCCTTTATACTGCCTTCCTCAATGCGGTTAAGGATATCCGGCCGGACCCAGTACTTTACCCGCGTTCCGATTTCCGGGCCCCTTACGATCATGGTGACTTCGGCACCTTTTCGCCAGCACTCAAGGGCGGCATCTACCGCAGAGTTGCTGGCCCCTACTACGGCCAGTTTCTGGCTGGCATAGAAGTGGGGGTCTTTATAGTAATGGGATACCTTCGGCAGGTCTTCCCCGGGAACCCCCAGCAGGTTGGGCAGGTCGTAGAACCCGGTAGCGATGATTACATGGCCCGAATGGTACTCCGCCTTACTGGTCCCGATATGGAACCCACCGGCCTCCCGCCGGATCGCGGTGACCTCCTCAAAAAGGTGGATGTTGAGTTTGTTGGAGGTGACGATGCGGCGGTAATATTCCAGGGCCTCGTTGCGCTTGGGTTTCGCTTCCTTGCTGATAAACGGTATGTCGTCGATCTCCAAGCGTTCCGAGGAGGAAAAAAACTGCATGTTAACCGGATAGTTGAACAGGGAGTTCACGATAGGGCCTTTTTCCAGGATGAGGTAGGAGAGCCCCTTCTTCTGGGCTTCCAACCCGCAGGCAATCCCAATTGGTCCTCCTCCAATGATTATCAGGTCCATATCCGCTCCGGCTTGTTTCTTGCAAAATTAGCTAAACTATCCGGAAAGGCCACGGACCCGCCCGGCATGATATTTATCATACTTTTTGGGAGGTAAACCTATGATCTTTAAGTCACAGAACCCTGTAAATCCTATTGATATGAAAGTCCAGGAGCGCGTACCGGTTTCCAGCATCATGAGTACCCAGTTGGTCGTGCTCAATACCTCCGACGGACTGGAAAAGGCCGAACACCTGTTTAAAAAACACCGTATCCGTCATATCCCTGTCATCCAGGGGAAAAAGATCGTGGGCATGCTCAGCCTCACGGACCTGTTGCGCATCAGTTTTGCCGATGGGGCCTATGAGGAGGAAGAGGACATCGAAGCCGTGGTATACGATATGTTCTCCATCTCCCAGGTCATGGCCAAGAATATCAAGACCGTAAGCCCGGAGACCACGGTTAAGGAGGTGGCCCAACTCCTCTCAAAAGAAGAGTTTCACGCCCTCCCGGTAGTGGAAGACGGCGCCCTGGTGGGGATCGTAACCACCACAGACCTGATCCGCTACCTGCTGGACCAGTACTAAGGAAGGGAAAGGGATGCCAGACGGGAAATAGTACCTGTCGGGTTCTCAGAGCGGAAGACTGTACTTCCCGCCACCAGCACATCTGCCCCTGCCTCCAGGAGGGAGGCGGCATTCTCCAGGGTAACCCCCCCGTCAATTTCGATATGGGTGTTGCAGCCCCGATCATTAATTAGGGCGCGCAGTGCTTTAATTTTTTCGTAGGTTCTGGGGATAAAACGCTGCCCGCCAAAGCCGGGATTGACGCTCATCAGGCACACCAGGTCTATTTCTTCGAGCACCTCAGAAAGCACTTCCACAGGGGTATGGGGGTTCAGGGCCACCCCGGTTTTCATCCCGGCGCTGTGGATGTGCTGCAAACTCCGGTGCAGGTGGGTGCACGCTTCGTAGTGCACGGTTAGGTTATGGGCTCCCAGCCCGGCAAAAGTATCGATGTAGCGGTCCGGATCCACAATCATCAGGTGAACGTCCAGGGGTTTGGTAGCGTGTTTTGCTATAGCCTGAATAACCGGCATCCCATAGGAGATATTTGGCACAAAAAGCCCGTCCATAACGTCTATGTGGTGCCAGTGGGCTTCGCTGGCTTCCACCATCTTAACATCGCGTTCCAGGTTTCCAAAATCCGCTGCCAGCAGGGAAGGGGCTATTATCGGGTGTTTCATGCGCTTGGGAATTAATGCAAAGGTAGGGGTTTTGGGCTAAGGTTCCTCCGCTGCCAGGGCAGCCAGCGCCTCCAGGTCCAGGCTTCGGGTAAACATTTTAAGGTTGCCCTCAGGGTCCCGTGGCCACCGGGCGCGGGGCCGGTCCCAGTAGAGCTCCACCCCGTTGCCGTCCGGGTCATCCAGGTAAAGTGCCTCGGAAACCCCATGGTCTGCCGCCCCGGTAAGCGGGTATCCGGCTGCCATAAGACGCGCGTAGATCCGGGCCAGGTCTTCCCGCTTCGGGTAACAAATGGCCACGTGGAATAATCCGGCGCTGTTCCTCGGGGCAGGAGGGGCACCGAGGCTCTGCCAGGTATTCAGGGCAAGGTGGTGGTGGTAGTCCCCGGAAGCGAGGAAAACAGCCTGTTCTCCGTAGCGCTCTGTGATATGAAACCCCAAGAGGTCCCGGTAAAAGGCCAGGGCGCGGTCCAGGCGGGAAACTTTCAGGTGGACATGCCCAATCCGGGTACCGTCCGGTACCTGATAGACATTGGAAGCGTTGCCGTTTTCCATGGTCAAGGAGGGTTATGCAGGAGGGCTGGGTGCTAAAATGAAAAAACTCCGGTAATCAGCCGGAGTTTATTCATCAATCAAAAAACGAACAGTCATGATATACTGCTGTTGCGGTGTACAAATTACAAACTTTATACCAAATTTCCAACAGGAAGAGGTTTTAACATGCAATTTGCATTTCGGTTACCCGAGGTAGGTCTTCAGGATTTTACTCCGGGAGGTGTGCTTCAGCCTCCGGATCGCCTTTTCTTTGATCTGGCGTACCCGCTCGCGGGTCAGGTCGAAGGTTTCCCCGATTTCCTCCAGGGTCATGGAATGTTGCCCGGCCAGCCCGAAATACAACCGGATCACATCCGCCTCACGGGGAGTAAGGGTTTCCAGGGCCCGTTCTATTTCGGTGCGCAGGGACTCGTGCAGGAGTTCCTTATCCGGATTAGGGGATTCCCCGCTGCGGAGTACATCGTACAGGTTGGAATCCTCCCCGTCAATCAGGGGGGCGTCCATGGAAACGTGGCGCCCTGAATTCTTCAGGCTCTGTTTCACATCTTCCACGGTCATGTCGAGTTCCTTGGCGATTTCCTCTGCGGAAGGCTGACGCTCGTGTGCCTGCTCCAGGAAGGCATAGGTCTTGTTGATCTTGTTGATGGAGCCAATCTTGTTCAGGGGCAGGCGAACAATACGGGATTGCTCGGCGAGCGCCTGCAAGATGGACTGGCGGATCCACCATACCGCGTAGGAAATGAACTTAAAACCGCGGGTCTCGTCAAAACGCTGGGCGGCCTTGATCAGGCCCAGGTTCCCTTCGTTGATCAGGTCCGGGAGGGTAAGCCCCTGGTTCTGGTACTGTTTGGCCACAGAAACCACAAAACGAAGGTTGGCCTTGGTGAGCTTTTCCAGGGCAGACTGATCGCCTGCCTTGATGCGCTGTGCCAGTTCTACTTCCTCATCGGCTGTAATCAGGTCTACCTTCCCGATCTCCTGGAGGTATTTGTCCAGGGAGGCTGTTTCCCGGTTGGTAACCTGTTTTGTAATTTTTAACTGTCTCATCTATAATCCTTTGCTAAACCTTATGATGCCCCTTTACTTATGGGTTGCTTAAGTTATACGTACAAATTGTGTAAATGTTACACAGGCACCCCAAAAAATCCAAAAACACGCTAAAATGCATAAAAAAACCCCTGAGAACAGGGGTTTTGATACTTGGATAGGGTTTCGGGTTAATCGCGGTTGCGGCGACCTCCACGGTCTCCGCCTCTGCGGTCTCCGCCATTGCGGCGGTCTCCACCGCGGCCTCGGTCTCCGCCACCGCGACGGTCTCCACCGCGGCCTCGGTCTCCGCCTTCCCGGCGCGGCGGGCGTTCCTGCCAGCCTTCGGGTTTGGGTTGCAATACGCGGTAGGAAACGCGCTCCTTGCGGGTGCGCGGGTCGATACCCATATACTTCACGTCGATGACATCGCCCAGTTTTACCACATCCTCCACGTTTTCCGTGCGTTCCCACGCGAGTTCGGATACGTGCAGGAGGATTTCGTTCCCCGGGGCATCGGTATATTCCACCACGGCGCCAAATTCGAGGATCTTGATGACCTTCACCTCGTATACGCTTCCCTCTTCGGGCACGAACATGATGGAGTCGATCTTGGCCAGTACGGCGTCGATACCGTCCTGGTCGGTTCCGAGGATTTCCACAATACCTTCCCCGGTAACGGGGTCTTCGTTGATAACGATGGTGGTTTTGGTGGTTTTCTGCAGTTCTTGGATGACTTCCCCGCCTTTTCCGATAACTGCACCGATGTACTCGTTCGGAATAATACGGGTGACCATTTTCGGGGCATGCGGTTTTACGTCCTCACGCGGCTCGGCAATGGTGTCGGTCAGTTTGGAGAGGATATGCAGGCGTCCGTCGCGGGCCTGCTTGAGGGCCTTGATCAGGATTTCATAGGCGAGGCCTTTGATTTTGATATCCATCTGGCAGGCTGTGATCCCATCTGCGGTACCTGTAACCTTGAAGTCCATATCTCCCAGGTGGTCTTCATCGCCAAGGATGTCCGAAAGCACGGCGTACTTCCCGGTCTCGGCATCGGAGATGAGTCCCATGGCGATACCGGAAACGGGCTTTTTCAGCTGTACACCGGCGTCCATCAGCGCCATGGTCCCGGCGCATACCGTAGCCATGGAGGAAGAACCGTTGCTTTCCAGTACCTCGGAAACGACCCGTACGGTGTAGGGGCAATCTTCAGGTACCATGCGGGAGAGGGCGCGCTGCGCCAGGTTCCCGTGACCGATCTCCCGGCGGGATGTCCCGCGGATGGGCCGGGCTTCCCCGGTGGAGAAGGGCGGGAAGTTGTAGTGCAGGTAGAAACGCTCTTCCCCTTCGAAGGAAGGCATGTCAATGATATTGGCTTCCCGGGAAGTACCGAGGGTTACCGTGGCCAGGGCCTGAGTTTCCCCACGGGTAAATACCGCGGAACCATGGGTGGAGGGGAGGTAGTCCACCTCGCACCAGATGGGCCGGATCTCGTCGGTCTTACGCCCGTCCAGGCGAACCCCTTCGTTCAGAGTGAGGTCGCGGATGGCCGCTTTTTCAGCTTTGCCGAAGTATTTGGAGATCAGATCGCCATGGGCTTCCTGCTCTTCTTCGCTGAAGCTGGCCACGATTTCGTCCTTAAGGGCACTGAAGGCAGCGCTTCGCTCCTGCTTGGAGGACCCGCTTTTGGCAATGGCATAGACCTTGTCATAGGCCATGTCGTGGATTTTCTTCTGGAGTTCTTCGTTCTCCTCTGCGGTGGCGTATTCCCGGACCTCTTTGCGGCCAAAGGCATCGGCCAGGCGCTCCTGGGCCTGGATTTGTACCTTGATGGCTTCGTGTGCAAATTTGATGGCCTCGGTCATATCCTCCTCGGAAATCTCATTCATCTCCCCTTCCACCATCATCACGGAATCCGCAGAAGCCCCAACGATCATATCGATGTCGGACTCCTCCAGTTCGGTGCGGGTAGGGTTGATGACGAACTCCCCGTTTACGCGGCCTACGCGGACCTCGGAAATGGCGCATTCAAAGGGAAAATCGGAAAGCTGGATGGCGGCTGAAGCGGCCAGTCCGGCCATGGCGTCCGGCATTACGTCCTCGTCGTGGGACATCAGCTGGATCATGACCTGGGTTTCCGAGTGGTAGTCTTTCGGGAAAAGCGGGCGCAGTACGCGGTCTACCAGACGCATGACCAGGATTTCCCCCGTACTCGGGCGGGCTTCACGTTTAAAGAAGCCTCCGGGGTACCGCCCGGAAGCGTGGAATTTTTCGCGGTAATCTACCGTAAGCGGCAGAAAATCGACGTCAGAAGGTTTGTAATTGGATACGACGGTACACAGCAACATACATTTGCCGGATTGCACCACCACGGATCCATGGGCCTGTTTGGCCAGTTTTCCGGTTTCGATAGAGATTTCCCTACCGTCGCCGAGGTCGATGACCTCTTTGAATACTTGTGGTATCATAAAAAAGAATTGTTACCCAGGGGTAAATGTTAAACAAAGGTCTACCGTCTTACCGGACGGCCAGGGTTGTGTTGTTGTGCAGGTCAGACCAATGAAAAACCGGAAGTAAGCTTTTTATGTTGCCCTGCCGGGGCAGGGACTTGTAATGGGCGGCCGGCAGGCCGGCCTATAGCAAAACAGGGGAACCCGAAGGTTCCCCTGATCTGATTTATTTCCTGATATTCAGCTCCTTGATAAGGGCGCGGTACTTTTCGATATCCTTTTTCTTGAGGTAATCCAAAAGGCTGCGGCGCTTTCCTACCAATTTCACCAGGGCGCGTTCCGTGTTGAAATCCTTTTTGTTGTTCTTCAGGTGGCCGGTAAGGTGGTTGATCCTGAAGGTGAACAGGGCAATTTGCCCTTCGGTGGAACCCGTATTGGTTTCTGAATTGCCGAATTGTTTAAAGATCTCGGCTTTCTTTTCTTTCGTTAAATACATGCCAATATTATTGTAAATGATTCTTATGTATTTGAACGTGTCGTTACGTTCGCAGACGGGAGGTTCTCCCAATCAGGCTGCAAAGATAGGAATATTTTTTATTGCCTGACGCCCAGGGGCCAATATTTGCGCTTTTAAACCTTTTGGCCTGCCAGGAGGTCCAAGAGGGGTAATCAAAAATTGCAATGTTATGAAAAAGCCTCAGGTTCAAACCTACTTGCTCGCCGTGCTCGGCATGGCAACCCTTGTCCTTTCCTCCTGCCAGAAGGAGGATGTGCAGACCCCTGAGCCCGATGCCCGGGAAACTTTGGACGCGTCCGTCCTGCTCCAGGCTGACGAATCGGAGTGGATCTCCGAAGAAATCGTCAGTATCGGGGAAGAAGTTTATGCGGCGGAGGAGCTGTCCGTTACCGGGAAGGGTATTGCCTTTTCCGGGTTCATCCCGGAATGCGTGACCATTACCACGGTGCGAACCGGGACCACCGTGGAGAAAACCATCGATTTTGGAGCCGGGTGTGAAATGCCCAACGGAAACCTTCTCTCCGGCATGATTGCCCTGACCTACCAGGCCGATGTGGAAGCCGCTACCCAGACCCTGGAATTGGCCTTGTCCGGTTTCGCCTTCAACGGTATTTCGGTGGAAGGCGGCGCTGAAGTATTCCGTACCCGGGTCAACGCCAACGGCAACCCCCAGTCTGAAGTCACTTCCGCCTTTGAGGCCTCCTGGCCCGAAGGGGAGAGGGCATCCTGGACGGGCAACCGCACCCGGGAGTGGGTGGAAGGCTACGGCAGCGGATTCTGGGGGGATAATGTCTTCCTCATTTCCGGCAGCCAGACCTTTACCGGCCCGGCCGGCAATACCTACAGCCGTACGGTTCTGGAAACCCTCAGGCGTGAACTTTCCTGTCGGTTCCTGGTAAGCGGTGTGTTGGAGGTAAGCCGCAACGACCAGGCGGCCGAGCTGGACTTTGGCGATGGGAGTTGTGATGCCTTCGGCACCCTGACCTACCCGGATGGGACCTCGGAAACGGTAACCCTCAGGCGGATTCGTAAGTAGGGCACCCAAATAGCTCGCACCAAAAAACCCCGGCCTTTCCAGGCCGGGGTTTTTTCTTTGTTATGCCGGGGGCCCTAGGCCTCCTGGACTTCTTCCTTTCGGATAGGCTGGTTCTGGATCAGGTCCAGGTAGAGGTTGATTTTGGTCTTCAGGTCCCTGCGATGGACTATAAAATCCAGAAAACCGTGCTCCAGGACGAATTCAGCGGTCTGGAAATCTGGCGGCAGGTCCTTTCCGGTGGCCTCCTTGACCACCCGGGGTCCGGCAAACCCGATCAGGGCACCGGGTTCGGCAATGTTAATATCGCCCAGCATGGCGTAAGATGCCGTGGTCCCACCCGTGGTAGGGTCCGTGCAGAGGGAGATGTAGGGCAGTCCCGCTTCGGCCAGCTGTGCCAGTTTGGCGGAGGTCTTGGCCAGCTGCATCAGGGACAGGGCGGCTTCCATCATCCGCGCCCCGCCGGACTTGGATATCATCAGGAAGGGGAGCTTCTTTTTAATGGCATAATCGATGGCGCGGGCAATCTTTTCGCCTACCACACTCCCCATGGAGCCGCCAATGAAGGCGAAGTCCATACAGGCGATAACCAGTTCTTTCCCCATGGATTTCCCAACCGCCACGCGGACCGCATCCTTCAGGCCGGTTTTCTTTTCGGCGGCCTTGAGCCTGTCCGAATACTTTTTCGTGTCTTCGAATTTCAGGGGGTCTTTGGAGGTGATGTTGGCATCGAGCTCCTTGAAGGTATTGTCGTCGAAGAGGATTTTGAAATATTCCTTGCTCCCGATGCGGACGTGGTAGTCGTCCTCCGGGCTTACATAGAAATTTTTGGCGAGCTCTTCCGATTCAACAATCTTTCCCGTGGGGGATTTGTACCACAACCCTTTCGGGGTGTCCTTCTTTTGCTCCGTGGCAGTTTGTATGCCCTTTTCTTTACGCTTAAACCAGGACGACATAGTATTGGGATTTGGGGTGGCCTATAAGGTGTTGACGTTATTCAGGTCTTCGAAGGCCTTTTTCAGGCGCTCTACAAAGGTCTTTTCCCCTTCGCGGAGCCAGACCCTGGGGTCGTAGAATTTCTTATTCGGCTGGTCGGCCCCTTCCGGGTTGCCGATCTGCGCCTGCAGGTAGGCCTCCTTCTGCTTCATGTAATCCCGGATCCCGGTCATAAAAGCGTATTGGAGGTCGGTGTCTATATTCATCTTGATGACCCCGTAGGAAATGGCCTCCCGGATTTCTTCCAGGGTGGAGCCGGAGCCCCCGTGGAAGACGAAATCGATGTGGTTGTGTTCCACCTTGTATTTTTCGCTGATATATTCCTGGCTGTTCTTCAGGATTTTGGGCGTGAGTTTCACGTTGCCGGGCTTATACACCCCGTGTACGTTTCCAAAGGCGGCCGCGATGGTAAAGCGGTGGCTTACCTTGGAGAGCTCCTCATAGGCATAGGCCACTTCCTCGGGCTGGGTGTAGAGCTTGGAATCGTCCACATCCGTATTGTCTACCCCGTCTTCTTCGCCCCCGGTGATCCCGAGTTCGATTTCCAGGGTCATATTCATTTTGCTCATCCGGGCGAGGTACTCCTTACAGATCTCGATATTTTCCTCGAGGGGCTCCTCTGAAAGGTCTATCATGTGGGAGGAAAAGAGCGATTTTCCGGTGGTGTTAAAGTGGGCCTCGCTGGCATCCAGCAGCCCGTCTATCCAGGGCAGGAGTTTTTTGGCGCAATGGTCGGTATGCAGGATAACGGTTGCCCCGTAGGCCTCTGCCAGCTGGTGGATGTGTTTGGCGCCAGCTATGGCCCCGTGGATGGCTGCCTGTTGGCCCTCGTTGGAGAGGCCCTTGCCTGCGTTGAACTGGGCGCCTCCGTTGGAGAACTGGATGATGACCGGTGCCTTGAGTGCCGCCGCAGTTTCCATAACGGCGTTGATGGTATCGGATCCGATTACGTTTACCGCCGGGAGGGCAAAACCTTTCTCCTTGGCGTATTGGAAAATCGCCTGGACTTCGTCTCCGGTGGCAACCCCCGGTTTGATGCTATGGGCCATAAAAATGCTTTTGTGGGTTGGGTTATTGTTGCGACAAAAGTAATAATATCCGCTTTAAAACGGGTAATTTATTCCGATCTGCAGCACGGAATTGGCGAAGTTGTAGGCCCGGAACCACCTTTTGGATGGCGGGTCTGCCGGGTTATACGTCTTAAACCCGAGGTCTGCCCGGAATACAAAGTAGGTGAAATCGTAACGCAGCCCGAAGCCGGTACCCAGGGCGATATCCTCCAAAGAACCCAGGCCGGTGAAGGTGGCCTCAGGGTTGTCTTCGCTGTCCCAGATGTTCCAGATATTCCCCAGGTCCGAGAAGAAAGCCCCTTTCAGGTCGCCTACCACCGGGAACCGGTATTCCAGGTTCAGGGCGATCTTGAAATTGGCCTCGTTGAAGTCATTGAGGTTTTCGGTGCGCCCGGGGCCTAAGGAATAGGGAAACCAGGCGCGGTTGTCGTTGGAGCCTCCGGCAAAATAGGAGCGCACAAACGGGATATCCTGGCTGTTGCCATACGGGATCGCAATCCCCACGAAGGAGCGGAAAGCCAGGACGTTTTCTCCGGACATGGCCCAGTGGCGGATATAATCCACCTCGGTTTTCACGTATTGGGAATAGGGGACCCCGAAGACCAGCCGCTGTTCGGAGTCGTTTTCGTCGAAGGGTATGAGTCTGGAGAGGCCCGAAAGGAAGTTTCCGGCCCCTTCTATCTTCCACCGGAACTGGTAGAAGGTATTGTCGTTGATATCCGTTTTGGTATTCTTGGTATAGGTGTAGTTGGAGGTAAAGATCAGGTTGTCTTCGGTAAGGCGCTGGCGGCGTTCCTCCACCCGGCGCACTTCGGTGTAGTCGTCCGAGCCCACCGGCGCCAGCCCATCCTCGAGGACGGCCTCCGTAAAATCTGAGGTCCCTTCGGGAATACTCAGTCGGAGCGGGTTTTCGGGGTCGTCCGAAGGCTCGAAAAAGCCTGCGGCTGCAGGGTTGTCCACATAATTCTGGGCCACGTTGTTCAGCCGGGCGTACGTGCTCTGGTACACATTGAAGAAGCGATCCGGGTTCAGGTTGCGGACAAATTCCACGTTGAGGATTTCAAACTGGTTGCGGCGCATCTCGTCCGGTTGCCAGCTGAACTCCATAATGGAGTTGAAGGTCTGCTTGTCCAGCCCCAGGTTTTTCTGAAAGCTGGTCCCCAGGCGCAGTCGGGTCTGGGGCAGCATGTAATACGGGATGATCTTGTCGGTATTGACAAAGGGCATCATCCAGATCCTGGGGAATATCAAATTGATTTCCCCCCCGATCTCCGAAAAGAAATCCTCCCCCTGGTTGTCGTTGCGCAACAGCCCGAAGGACCCGTTCACCGAAAGGCTCAGGGTTTCCGCGCCTTTGAACACGTTCCGGGTAATAAGGGCGGTCCCCAGGCCTACCCCCAGGCGGCGGATATTGGAGTGGGTTACGTCAAAGTCCAGGCTCAGGGAGTTTTTGGGCCGGGATGTAAGATAAATATTGGCATCCAGGCGGTCCCCGGGGGCTTCCAGCAGCTCTATATTGGGGTAACGGAAGGTGTTCAGGCTGGTGATCCTGCGGTAGGTGCGCAGGCGGTCGATGTCCCGGTACACGCTATCACGGGCCAGGAATATGGCATCGGTAAGGGCCTTGGGCCGGTACCGCAGTGCCCCGTCATAGTACAGGGTATAATTCTCATATTGGATGGAATCGAGGCTTTGGCTTTGGGGGCCGAAACTATGGTCCGGATAGATGTGGATATCCCCCATGCGACGGACCCTGTAGGGCTCCGAGGCGGTAATGCTGTCCCCCCGGCTGCGGAGGTTGTCTATGTTCAGGGTGACATCCAAACGCTGATCCTGCCGGTTGAGGGTATCGAGAAGGATGTCGAAGGTGATGGAACTCTCCTGGAAATTCCAGACCCCGGAGTTGCGGAAAAGGTTCGTAAGTCGTTCCCGCTCCCCGGTAAAGTGGTCGGTGTCGTATTGGTCGCGCTGGCGGACCAGGCTGCCACCCTTATGCAGCAGGTAGAGGGAATCCAGGGCAGGGGAGGCGATGCTGCGCCCCAGGGTATCAATGGTATAGGGGTCTCCCAGGTCAATTTGGTAGCGCACCTGCGCCCTGCGGTCTCCGGTCTTTTCCACTTCGTACCGGCCTTCCTTGTCGAAATAGCCCCGGTCGAAGTAATAGGCTTCCAGGCGCCTCAGCCCCCGTTCGGTCCGGGAGGAATCGACCAGGACCGGGGCTTCTCCCACCCGTTTGAGCCACTGGCTGTAGCCGCTGACCATAAAGGAGTTACCCAGGCGGTCTACCTGCTTCTCCGAAAGGAAATTCACCAGGCGTTGCCTGCGTTTTTCCTTGCGCTCCAACCAGGCCTGGTAGGAGGAGTCCGCGTCTTTCTTGGCCAGGTTGTACAGGTGCAGGCGCAGGGGGAACCCCAGCACCTTGCTGTTGGGTTTTTGGTAGACCAGGCTGTTGACGTCCGGATCGGTTATCTTCAGGCTGTCTGCCAGGATTTCGTATTGGGTGAGCAGTAGCTGATCCTCCTCCACCCGTTTGAGGGTGTTGCAGGAGTAAATACTGATCCCCAGCAAGAATAATCCTATTTTTGGGGGGATCCCCGCCATGCGGCCACAGACCTTCATACCCGTCAAAATTAAACTATTTGGATGGTTGCCAAAAACGAAATAAAGCGAATACGGAGCCTGCATCAAAAAAAGTACCGCTCCCGCCTTGGCCTTTTTCTGGCCGAAGGTACCAAGCTCGTAACCGAGTTGCTCAACTCCCCCCTTGAAGCCTGTGGGCTCTATGCCTCGGAGGAGGGGATCCTGGAGGAGGCCGTATTGGTTACAGAGGCAGAGCTGCGCAAAATGAGTGCCCTGAGCCAGCCCAGTAAGGTCCTGGGGGTGTTTCGCATACCCCTTCAGGCATCGCCCGTATGGCAGGGCTGGACCCTGGCCCTGGATGGGGTGCGGGATCCCGGAAACCTGGGTACGCTGATTCGTCTGGCCGACTGGTTCGGAGTCCGCCAGGTCCTCTGTAGTCCGGATACAGTGGACTGCTTCAATCCCAAGGTGCTGCAGGCCACCATGGGGTCCATCGGCCGGGTTCCTGTTATTTACGTGCCCCTGGAGGAGACCCTCCGCCACTCCGGCCTCCCCGCCTTTGGGGCGAGTATGGAAGGGGAATCTGTAGGGGGGGTGACCCTGCCCCAGGACGGTATCCTCGTCCTGGGGAGTGAGTCCCATGGCCTGTCGGATACGGTACGTGAGGAGTTGGCCCAAACCGTTGCCATCCCGTCCTACGGGCAGGCGGAAAGCCTGAATGTAGCAACTGCCGGGGCGATCCTGCTATACGAGTTGCGCAGGGGTACCCCAGGCCTTACTCAAAAGTGAAGTTCACAAAGATGCCCCGGGTTTTAATGGCCGTAAGGTTGCCGGTCCACGGGCTGTTGGGGTCTACGTCTGGCACCAACTCGTCCGAGATGGCGAAAACGCCCCGTATGGAAGGGGAAAACTTGAAGTATTCCAGGTAAAAGTCGATCCCGAAACCGAGTTCGTAGTTGTAGACCTGCCGTTTCATGCGGAAGGTACCGCTGCTGTTGTCGTCCAGGGAGTCCTCGTTGGCCCCCAGGTTTAGGGCTGTTCCTACCCCGCCCACCACGTAGGGCTTCCAGTTGCCCAGGCGCCTGGCGCTGAGCTTGACCAGAAGCGGGACGCTGATGTAGGTGGATTTGACCTCCCGCTCGGCATCCACAGGGTCTTCGATACCCGGGTAGCGCAGCAATCGGCTGGTGTAAAACAGGCCTGGTTCTATGCGGATATCCACAAATTCGTTGATGCGCATCTCCCCGATGAGGCCCACATTAAACCCGAAGGATCGGTCTACGGCTATATTGGGCACATCGTTTTCGTACTCGAATTTGAAATCGTAGTGGTTAAAACCGAGGTAGTACCCCCAATTGAGGAATTTTTTGTCTTCGTTTTCCAGGTTCAGGACCGGTTTCTCGTTAAACTGGCTCCGGGAGGTGGTGGCCAGCAGGAGAGAACCCAGGGCAAGGAACAGGCGGAATCCCTTATTTAGTGGCGACATAGATAGCAGCTACCCCGAACGTCTGCGGGTGGTGTTTCATACCTATAAACCCGATTTTGCCCAAAATATTGTTGAATGCCTGGCCGCAAGGGAAGGCCGCGGCAGATTCGGAGAGGTAGGTATAGGCCAGGCCGTCGCTGGAGAACCATTTTCCGATGCGGGGCAGGAGGTATTTACCGTAGAGGTGGTACCCCCAACGGAAGGGCTGCCGCTCCGGGACGGAGGTTTCCAGGATGGCCAGGGTACCCCCGGGTTTTAGCACACGGTAGATCTCTGAGAGCCCTTTCTCCAGGTTTTCGAAATTCCGGACCCCAAAGGCCACGGTTACCGCATCGAAGTGGGCATCGGGGAAATCCAGGGCCTCACTGTCTCCTTCTACCATTTCCACCTGCTGTTCCAGCCCTTTCCGGGCTACTTTTTTCCGGCCAACCTCCAGCATGCCAGGGGCCAGGTCCAGGCCCACTACGCGGCGCGCCCCGGTTTTGACCAGGGCAAGGGCCAGGTCCCCCGTCCCGGTCGCGATATCCAGGATCTGGTCCGGGTTGCCTGCCGCTACTTTGCGCACCAGGCGCTTGCGCCAGCCCTGGTCCAGGCCCAGGGTAATGACGCGGTTCAGGCCGTCGTAGTTGCCCGAAATAGTATCGAACATCTGGCGGACCTGTTGCTTTTTTCCCAGTTCGGAATCTTTGTAAGGGAGGATTTCCTTACCCATCTGTTGCCGTTTTAGGGCGCAAAGATACGACAACAGATGCAAGTCCCCTTCCCGACAGGACCAATGGGCTGTACTTGAGGATTGCATTTCCTTTAACGGGTGGGAATCATAAAATTGCGTAATTTTGCCCTGCGGGGCAGACGCTTCCGGCCAAGGGGCTCCCGCGGCCCGGCCCGGAATCAATCCCAAATGGAATGAAGATTATTATTGCCGGCGCAGGTGAAGTTGGCTTCCATCTCGCAAAACTCCTTTCTTACGAATCTCAGGACATCACACTGATCGATACGGACAAGGAAAGCCTTGCCTACGCGGAAGGGCACCTGGATATCCGCGTCCTCAGGGGCGATGCCACCAGTATTTCGGTCCTCAAGGATGCCCGGGTTACCGGCGCAGACCTGGTCATTGGGGTAACCTCTTCTGAGACTACCAATATCACCCTGTGTATGCTGGCCAAGCAGCTGGGTTCCCGCCGGACCATTGCCCGGATATCCAACACGGAATTCGTGGAGTTCAAGGATACGATCCGGTTCTCCCAGCTGGGCATCGATGAGCTTATTTCCCCGGAAGAGCTGGCCGCCACGGAAATCCAGCTCCTGCTGAACCAGTCCGCCTTTAACGATACGTACGAGTTTGAGGAGGGGCTGCTCATCATGGTGGGGGTTTCCCTGCCCAAGGGCGCGCCCTTTATCGGGAAGATGGTCAAGGAGGCTGCCCGGGTTTTCCCGGAATTGCATTTTATGCCCATCGCCCTGCAGCGCAGGGGGACGCAGTATACCCTCATCCCCAGGGGGGATACGGTTTTCCAGGAGGAGGACCAGGTCTATTTTATCACCGATCGCAAGGGGGTGGACGAGCTCTACAAACTCACCGGAAAGAAGAAGGAGGATATCCGAAACGTGATGATCCTGGGAGGCAGCAAGGTTGGGGTAAAGGCCGCCCGTGAACTCTGCGACAAGCGCTTTAACGTGAAGATCATCGAGAAGGACAAAAACAAAGCCTTCGAGATTGCGGACATGCTGCCAAATGCCCTGGTCATCAACGGGGACTGCCGCAATGTGGAGCTCCTCGAGGAAGAGTCCCTGGAATCCATGGATGCCTTCATTGCCGTTACCGGGAACTCCGAGACCAATATCATGTCCTGCCTGGTGGCAAAATCCAAGAACATCAAGAAGACCATTGCCCTGGTGGAGAACATGGACTACTTCCAATTGTCCCATTCCATAGGGGTAGATACCCTGATCAACAAAAAACTGCTGGCGGCCAACAACATCTTCCGCCATATCCGAAAGGGCGAGGTGGTGGCCCTGACCCGGCTGAACAACCTCAATGCCGAAATCCTGGAGTTTGTGGTGAACGCCTCCTCGGAGGTAAACGACACGATCATCCGGGAATTGGATTTTCCCAGGGAAGCCATTATTGGCGGGGTCATCCGGGAGGGCAAAGGCCTCATTGCCCTGGGGGATTTCCGCATCGAGGAGGGAGACCGGGTAGTGGTTTGCTGCCTGCCCAGCGCCATCCACAAGGTAGAAAAGCTATTCCTCTGAAATGGGAATGAACACCAGAATTATCGTGCACCTGATGGGGATGCTCCTGCTCATCAACGGGGGCTTCATGCTCCTGGCCGCCCTGGTGAGCGGCATCTACCAGGATGGGGTAACCTATAATATCGCCCTGGCAGCCATAACCACCCTTTTTGTAGGTACTGCTTCCATGTACGCAACCCGCGGCCACCGCAAGGAGGTGAAGCGGCGGGAGGGCTATGTGATCGTGACCCTGGGGTGGGTGGTCATGTCCGTTTCCGGGGTGCTGCCTTACCTGTTTACAGGGGCCATTGAAAACCCTGTGGATGCCCTTTTTGAAACCGTGAGCGGGTATACCACCACGGGGGCCTCCATCCTGAACGATATAGAAGTTTTACCCGAAGGGCTCCTGGTATGGCGCAGCCTCACCCACTGGATAGGGGGGATGGGGATCATTGTGCTGGCCATCGCCATCCTGCCCTTACTCGGCATTGGGGGCATGCAGTTATTTGCGGCAGAAGCCCCCGGTCCCACGGGCGATAAACTCCACCCCCGCATAACCGATACCGCCAAGCGCCTCTGGTATATCTATGTGGGGTATACGGCAGCCGAAACCATCCTGCTCAAGGTGGCCGGCATGAGCTTCTTCGATGCCCTGAACCACGCCCTGGCCACGTTGTCCACCGGCGGGTTCTCGACTAAAAACGCGAGCGTGGCCTACTGGAACGACCAGCCGGTGATCCAGTATATCATCATCCTGTTCATGTTCCTGGCCGGGTCCAATTTTGTGTTGAGTTATTTTGCCTTCAAGGGCAAGGTGCAGAAGATCCTGAAGGACGAGGAATTCAAGTATTACGGGATCTTTATCGGCTTGTTTGCCCTGATGGTAGGGGCCGTGGTCCTGTTTCGGGCCGATGTTCCGGTATCGGATTACCACCCGCAGGTATGGGGAGCGGCCGAAAGCGCCTTCCGGCATGGCCTTTTCCAAGTGGTTGCCGTGGTCACTACCACCGGCTTTGTGTCTGCCGATTTTACCGCCTGGACCCCTTTTCTGACTATCTTCTTTTTCGGGTTGATGTTTGCCGGGGGATCGGCAGGGTCTACCGCCGGGGGTATCAAGGTGATGCGCCATATCCTGATCATCAAGAACGGGCTGCTGGAGTTTAAGCGGACCCTCCACCCGAGCGCTATCATCCCGGTACGGTTTAACAATAAAACCGTTTCGGAGCACATCGTTTACAACATCATCGCCTTCTTTGTGCTCTACATGCTCCTGTTTATCATTGGGGCCTTTGTATTGGGGCTGATGGGGCTGGATTTTGTTTCGGCCATAGGGGGAGCCGCTTCGGCCCTGGGCAATGTGGGGCCTGCCTTCGGCGACTTAAGCCCGCTGAATAACTTCAGCAGCCTCCCGGACCTGGGCAAACTCTGGTGTGCCTTCCTGATGCTGGCAGGTAGGTTGGAACTCTTTACCGTGCTGATTCTGTTAACCCCGACGTTCTGGAAACGGACCTAGGTTAAAGCCTCCTTCATCCGGCGGACGGCCTCCCGGATCTCCGCCTCGGAAGCCGCATAGGAAATCCGGATACAGTCCGGGTTGCCAAAGGCTTCCCCGGTTACCGTGGCCACGCTGGCTTCTTCCAGCAAGTACATGGCCAGGTCCGAAGCATTGGCAATAGGCTTCCCGCGGAGGGTCTTTCCGAAGTAGTCCGAAATGTCCGGGAAGACATAAAACGCCCCTTCCGGAACATTCAGCTTAAACCCGGGGATTTCCCCCAACAACTCCAGGATGAGGTCCCGGCGCTGGTGGAATTTCTCGATCATGAACTGGATTTTCTCCAGGGGGGCGTCCAGGGCCGCGATGGTAGCGCGTTGGGCGATGGCGTTGGCCCCACTGGTAATTTGCCCCTGGAACTTGGTACAGGCTTTGGCAATCCACGCCGGGGCGCCGATAAACCCAATCCGCCACCCGGTCATGGCATAGGCCTTGGAGACCCCGTTCACCGTAATGGTCCTTTCGTACATCCCGGGCTGGGCTGCGATACTCACATGGCCGCCCCGGAAGTTGATGTGCTCGTAAATCTCATCGGAAACCACGTAAATATCCGGGTGGTCCCTGAGGACTTCCGCCAACCCCCTGAGTTCCGCTTCACTGTATACGGAGCCGCTGGGGTTGCAGGGGGAGCTGAACCAGAGCATCTTGGTTTTCGGCGTTATGGCTGCCCGCAACTGGTCTGCGGTCATTTTAAAGTCCGATTCGATCCCCGTGGGGACTTCCACCGGGACGCCCTCGGCCAGTTTTACAATATCGCTGTAGCTCACCCAGTACGGGGCCGGCAGGATTACCTCGTCGCCCTTGTTGAGCATGACCATGGCCACGTTGGCCAGGGATTGCTTGGCCCCTGTGGAGACCACGATCTGATCCAATCCGTATTCCAGGCCGTTGTCCCGTTTAAATTTCCGGGAGATGGCGGCCTTCAGGTCTCCGTACCCGTCTACGGGCGAATAGCTGCTGTAGTTTTCGTCTATGGCGACCTTGGCGGCCTCCTTGATGAAATCCGGGATGTTGAAATCGGGCTCGCCCAGGCTGAGGCCAATGATGTCTTTGCCTTGGCCGCGCAGTTCGCGGGCTTTTGCAGCCATGGCCAGGGTAGCCGAAGTGGACATGGCGTTGATCCGGTCGGAGAGAGCGTGGGTCATGGACCTTGGTGCTTTAGGTTAGTTGGTACCCGGGTTTGCGGCCCAGGTCTTTCAGGTGTCTGAAGTGCGAAAGTATGGCTTTCCGGGTGGTTTTGTATTCGTTGTACGGCAAATTGAATTCCCGGGCCGTTTGTTTCACAATTTCAGCAATTTTTGTGTAGTGGATGTGGGAAATATTCGGGAAAATATGGTGCTCCACCTGGTGGTTCAAACCTCCGGTAAACCAGTTCACCAGGCGGTTTCGGGTACCGAAATTCACGGTGGTTTTCAGTTGGTGTATGGCCCAGCTGTTTTTCATGGTCCCGTCTTTCTGGGGCAGGGGCATATCCGCATGGTCCACTACGTGGGCCAGCTGGAAGACCACACTGAGGATGACCCCGGCGGTGTAATGCATGATAAAGAAGCCCAGCAGGACCTTCCACCAGGCGATATCCAATACCAGCATAGGGAGGATAATCCATACGGTGGCGTAGATCAGCTTGGTGATGACCAGGACACTCCAGTTCACGATGGGGTTGGGCAATTTCCCATAAGCCAGCTTGCGCCTGGTATACCGGGACATTTGCAGGAAGTCCGAGGTAATGGCCCAGTTAAAGGTCAGCAGCCCGTACAGGAAAATGGAATAATAGTGCTGGAAGCGGTGGAAGCGGTGCCACTTGGCGTGCTTGGAGAAGCGTAAAAGCCCCTTGGCTTCGATATCCTCGTCGTGCTCGTGGATGTTGGTATAGGTGTGGTGCAGCACGTTGTGCTGTACCTGCCAGTTATAGACATTGCCGGCAAGGATGTAAATGCTGCTGCCCATGATCTTGTTTACCCAGCTCTTGGAGGAGAAGGTCCCGTGGTTGCCGTCGTGCATCACATTCATACCCACCCCGGCCATGCCAATGCCCATCAGGATGGTGAGCAGCAGGTTGGCCCAGTTGGGCAGCCCCAGGGTCATGATCAGGAAATAAGGGGTGAAAAACAGGCTGAACATCACGGCGGATTTCAGGTAGAGTTTCCAGTTGCCGGTTTTCTTGATGCCGTTTTCTTTGAAATACGCATTGACGCGTTTGTTGAGCGTCCTGAAAAATTGGGGGGAATCGGTCCGGGAGAATCGGATGTTTGTTTGCTCCATACTAAAACTTAAAATGAATCATTCAGATTTGGGAGAGGCCAAAAACTACCTCCATGTGAAAATAGTATTTTTGCCGTCAAAGCACAAAGATACGCATGAAAGCAGAAACAGTCTTCAGGTATTTCCCGGATTTGTCCGACCTCCAGCGCCGGCAAATCGAAAAGCTCGGGGCGCTCTACCAGGACTGGAACCAGAAAATCAATGTGGTTTCCCGAAAGGACATCGAGGAACTCTATCTCCGCCACGTACTGCATTCACTGGGTATTGCTAAGGTTCTTGCTTTCGAGCCCGGCACTTCTGTTCTCGATGTGGGAACGGGCGGTGGCTTCCCCGGAATTCCACTGGCCATCCTTTTTCCCGATGCTCAGTTTACCCTTGTGGACTCACGGATTAAGAAAATAAGCGTGGTGGAAGAGGTGATTCGCGGCCTGGGCCTTGAAAATGCACGGGCCCTCTGCATGCGGGTAGAGGAGATGGACCAGGCCTTCGACTACATCGTCAGCCGCGCCGTGGCGGCCATGCCCACCTTTGTGCGCTGGACACACGGGCGCCTTACCACAGGCCCCGGAGCACCGAAAAGCGGCGGGACCTACTACCTGAAGGGAGGAGACCTCTCCGAGGAACTGGCAGGGTTCCCACAGGCGCAGGTAACCGACCTCTCCTCCTTTTTCGGCGAACCCTTTTTCGAAACCAAGAAGGTGGTATACCTGCCGGCACGGGCACAACAAAAAAAGCCCCGCTAGGCAGGGCTTGTTTCCATTTATGAGGCCATACCTACCCCAGGAACGGGTAGCGATAGTCTTCCGGGGTAACGAAGGTTTCCTTGATTAGCCTGGGGGATACCCACCGCAGCAGGTTCTGGGCAGAGCCAGCCTTGTCGTTAGTCCCCGAGGCCCGGGCACCCCCGAAGGGCTGTTGCCCTACAACGGCTCCTGTGGGTTTGTCGTTGATGTAGAAATTGCCCGCACAATCCTGCAGGGCCTCGGTAGCCTGGCTGATGGCATAGCGGTCCGTTGCCAGTACGGCCCCGGTAAGGGCGTATTCCGAGGTCTGGTCTACCAGCTTCAGGGTGGCTTCCCAGTCGGAGTCCTCGTAGATGTAAACCGTAACCACCGGGCCGAACAATTCGGTTTCCATGGTCACATAATGGGGGTTCGTGGTGAGGATTACCGTAGGCTCAATGAAATACCCTTTGGATTTGTCGTACCCGCCCCCGGCGATGATTTCCGCATCCTTGTCGGCCTTAGCCCGGTCGATGTAGGAGGCGAGTTTGTCGAAGGAACCTTCGTGGATGACAGCGGTAATGAAATTACTCATATCCTCCGGAGACCCGGGTTTGTTAAAGGAGGCGATGTCCTTTTTTACCCGGTCCAGAACGGCGTCGGCCGTGCTCTTGGGCAGGTAGACCCTGGAGGCTGCGCTGCATTTTTGCCCCTGGAGTTCGAAGGCCCCGCGGGTAATGGCGGTGGCTACCTGCTCCGGCTTGGCACTGGGGTGGGCAATGATAAAGTCCTTGCCCCCGGTTTCCCCCACAATACGGGGGTAGGTTTTATAGCGGCCGATGTTGGTCCCGATCTGTTTCCAGAGGGCCCGGAAGACATCGGTTGATCCGGTGAAGTGCAGGCCGGAGAAGTCCGGGTGGTCCAGGATGGTGTTGGTAATCATGACCGGGTCCCCGAAGACAGTATTGATGACCCCGTCCGGTACGCCGGCTTCGCGGAATACCTCCACAATTACCTGGGCGGAAAAGATCTGGTGGTCCGAGGGTTTCCAGACTACCGTATTCCCCATAAGGGCGGCGCTGGCCGGCAGGTTTCCTGCAATGGCTGTAAAGTTGAAGGGGGTGATGGCGTAGATGAACCCTTCCAGGGGGCGGTACTCGATCCGGTTCCATATCCCTTCTGCGGACTCCGGCTGGTCTTTGTAAATGCCGGCCATGAATTCCACGTTGAACCGGAGGAAATCGATCAGTTCGCAGGCGGCGTCGATCTCCGCCTGGTGGATGGTTTTGGACTGCGCCAGCATGGTGGCGGCATTGATCCGCGCCCGGTAGGGCCCGGCAATGAGATCTGCGGCCTTCAGGAACACCGCGGCCCGCTGCTCCCAGGGCAGGGCTGCCCAGGATTTCCGCGCCTCCAGGGCTGCGGAAATGGCGCTTTCCACTTCCTTTACCGAGGCCAGGTGGTACTGCCCCACGGGGTGCTGGTGGTCGTGCGGGGGCGACATGGTACGGGTCTTCCCGGTACGGACGTCCTTCCCGTTAATCGTCATGGGAATATCCTTGTTTCCCTGGTAATACGCCCGGTATTGTTTAAGTACGGATTCGCGCTCCGGGCTTCCCGGGGCGTAGCTTTTTACCGGCTCGTTATACGCCGGCGGGACTTGAAAAAACCCTTTGCCCATAGTTCGTGATTTTCGCGGTTAATAAAGTTCCGCAAAGGTACGAAAACCGGGAGGGTTTAAAAAGTGTGCCGATGGGGGCGGGAACTAATTCAACGCAAAGGGCGCGCTGAGCTTGAATGTGGGGACGTAAACCCTGAATTTCTCCGTGGAGGAGAAGTTCACCATGTTGTAGTGGCCCTTCATGGCCCCAATGGGGGAGGCTAGCAGGCAGCCGGAACTGTAGGTGTGGGATTCCCCGGGCCGGATCACCGGCTTTTTGCCGATAACCCCTTCGCCATCGAGTACCTCCATGTCGTTCAGGGCATCGTAGATATTCCAGTGGCGGGAGGTGAGCTGCACCGAATCCTTGCTCTGGTTCTCGATGGTAATGGTGTACCCGAATGCGAAATGCATCTTGTAGTTTTTGAAGAATGTGCCTTCAAAAGTGGTCGCTACCGAAATCCGTATGCCTTTGGTTACTTGTGTGATCATGTATCAGTACGTAATGGCGCTTGAAAACAATACTACCAACCCTGCAAAAATGGCAAGGATAAAAAATACCGTATTGAGGAAAACAAACTTAAGGATGGTCTTAAAGTGGCCCTGCTGGTAAAACTTTCGCATGGCTGCATACAAATAGATGCAAAAGGCCAGTACACAGAGTCCGTTGATGTCCCACCCCACGAGATTCTCAAAGAGGTATCCAATGATGAGCAAGATAAAAAAGAGGGACTGATTGTGAAAACTAAACACCAGATTATCGGTGTAGGTATAATTTTTCCTGATGTATACCAGCCAGATGAACACGGTAAAGACCGGGAGGAAGAAAAAAGTGACCAGGGGCAGCCTGGAAATCAGGTCGTTTACGAAGGATCCAGGGCGCGATAACGCCCGCTTCAATGAGCTCGCCCCATTGAAACTCATGCGGTTTTCCCGGGTGCTATCAATGCCGTATTTCTGCGCTGCATCCTCGAAGGTATACAGGGTGTCTTTCCGCATCAATTCGTAAAAGGCCTCCGATTTTTTAACTAACCGCCCCGTAAACCCTCCTTCCACAGACTGGAAATAGGCTTTTGGGTTGGCCCGGATGGCCGAGTCCTTTTTGCGTTCCCCTTCCAGGAAACGATCGATCAGGCCAACCGAGTCCTTGCCCTGGAGCGAATCCAGCACGGCCCGGGCTTCCGCATTGGGGATTTCATCCACATCCAGTTCCAGGTTCAGGGCCGACGGATCTACTTTCTGGGCCTGCTGGTCCAGGTTCAGGCGGTCCAGGCTTCGGAAATCCCCGCTCATTTGCATGAGCAGGAAATAGATAATGGCAAGGCTCAGCAGGAACCTGAACGGGTTGGTGTAGGTGACGCGTTTGCCGGCCACGTAATCCAGGGAAATGCGCCCGGGGCGCAGCAACAGGGCGGACATGGTGCGCAGCAGGCGGGAATCGTAGTCGATAATACTGCCGAAAAACTCCTCCGCAAAATCCCGCATGGTGAGTTTCTTGGAGCTGTTCAGCTGGGAACAGTTCGGGCAGTAGCGGTCGCTCAGGTCCAGAGGGTGCCCGCAGTTCAGGCACTCGGTCCCCCGGTACTTGACCATAAAGCGGGTAGCGCGTCTTGCGGGCTTGGATTCCATGGGCGAAACGGGTGTCCGTTAGTTGCTGATAGTACTGGAATTGGCGTTGCCAACCCCAATGAGGCTATCGTAAATATCCCCAAAATTCCGGTAATACACCAGAATCGTGTAGTGGTTTTCCGCAAAGTGGAAGTTACCCCCAACCGTATTGAGCTCCACGGTCCCGTCCTCTCGCTCCACCACGTATTTGTAATTGTAGAAGCCCTGTTTGAGCAGCAGGCGGGCCTCCATATCGCCCGTATCCGGGTTAAAGGTCATCCGGTTGAGGTCCTGCAGGGCGTAATTGTTGAATTTGCCGTAGATGTAAAGGTTATCCAGCCCCAGGCGCTCGGTGTAGGGGAGTTTGAAATGCACCCAGGTGTATTCCGCTTCCCGGCCGGGGTCGGACCCTTGAAGAGTGCGGATGCGGAAATCCCCGTTGATGTCCGGAAAATAGGTGTAGGCCCTGTCGAAACGGTAAAGGTCCCGGAAGAGGTAATGGTGGTAGAGGTCCTCCAGGGAAATATGGGATATGGCTGCTGTGGGGGCCCTCAGGTCGCTGGAATCGAAATTCAGGAATTCGTTCCCCCCGAAAAAGGCGGTTTCCTGATCGTATTTGTAAACCAGTTCCTGGCCTATGGTAAACTGGGGTGCAATATCGTAGCGGGCCGTGGGCCAGTGGTAATTCTGCAAAATGGCTACCCGTACTTCCTTCTTGGGGTTGATAAGCTGAATCCCTGTGGGGATAATGCTGAACTGTACGGACTGTTTCTCATCGGCGAAATTCAGGTCGCGCGAGCGCCTGACAACTGCAGGGACCTGCACCAGGTCCTGGTACACCACAAAGCGGCGGGAAAACTGCAGCTCCCCCACCATGTTGTAAATCTCCAGCACATAGTTTCCGCTTACCCGGAGACTCACCTGGTTGTTGGGGATGCGCAGGCGGTAGTTGGAATAGGGCTGCAGGGTGGTGTAGCTGTTGCCGTAATCGATGATGCGCTGGTTGTCTATTCCGTTGAGGTACTGCGATTTAAGCAGGGCAGAGGGCTGCCAGTCGTAATCGCAATGCACCAGTTTGTAGTAGAAATCCTGTTCGCTGGCGGAGAGGTCGTCGAATTCCAGGGTAATGCTTTCCCCCAGCCGGATGATGGGGAACTGGTCCTGGGTGGACCCGCGGAAGATTACGGACTTGATATGCTCCGGTTCCGGCACCTCCACCTGTACCTGGGCCAGTGCCCCGGCAAAGGCCAGAAAGATCGGAATTTGTTTAAGAGATAATCGCATGGAGCCCCCGTTTTCCGGGCAAAGGTAAACAAAAACACCAGGGTTGGAATTCCCATCGTTGTAATGTCCAAAAAATGGGTTAATTATTATGATTACTTTTAATTGTTCGTTATTTTTGCGACCGTATTTTCATAACCTAAGGTTTACGATCCTATGCCAACTGACATCCGAATTAAAAAGGGGTTGAATATCAATCTTGTCGGTGCTGCAGAACCTTCCACTTCCAAAGCTGTTTCCAGTAACGCCTATGCGCTTAACCTCCTCGATTTTCACGGGCTAAAGCCCAAGTTGATGGTCAAGGAAGGGGGCGAGGTACAGGCCGGGGAGCCCTTGTTTTTCAACAAGGATTTTCCGGATATGTACTTTGTTTCGCCGGTGAGCGGGGAATTGGTCGAAGTGGAACGCGGTGCCCGTCGCCGGATCCTTTCCCTGCGGATCCTCGCAGACAAGGAGCAACGCGTGCTGAAGCACAAGCCGTTGGATGCGGAGAAGGCAGATGCCGACGCCATCCGCGCCTTCCTGCTGAAATCCGGTTGCTGGCCCTTTATCCGCCAGCGCCCTTACGATGTGGTTGCAGACCCGACCTTCGTGCCGAAAGCGATCTTTGTTTCGGCCTATGTGACGGCGCCCCTGGCAGCGGATATCAATTATACCCTCAAAGGGAAGGAAAAGGAGATGCAGGCTGCCCTGACGGCCCTGGGCAAACTCACCCCTGGCAAAGTCCACGTTAGCGTAGGCAAGGGCGAGGAATCTCCCTTTGCCGCCCTTACCGGGATTGAACTCCACAAGGTGAGCGGGCCGCACCCGGCCGGCCTGGTGGGGACGCAGATCAACCGCATTGACCCCATCAATAAAGGGGAACGCGTCTGGACGGTATCGCCCCAGGATTTGGTCATTATCGGCGAAGCCTTGCTAACCGGTGTTTTCAACCCGGAGCGCACCGTTGCCCTGGCAGGCTCCTGCGTAAAGCAACCCCAGTACTATACCACCAAAATCGGCGCCGAGATTTCCACCTTCCTCTATGCGAGCGGGGTGAAAGAGGAACGCTGCCGTGTCATTAACGGAGACGTGCTGACCGGAAGCAAAACCAGCCCTGAAGGGTTCTTAGGGTTTTACAACAACACCGTTAGCGTGATCCCGGAAGGGGATGACTACGAGCTCTTTGGCTGGGCCAAGCCAGTTACGAAAAAGGTGTCTACCACCCGGTCCCTGACCTTTTCCTGGCTGACCCCCAAGAAGAAATATAATCTGGATACCAATACCAACGGGGAGCACAGAGCCTTTGTGGTCACCGGCCAGTACGAAGAGGTCTTCCCCCTGGATATTTACCCCATGCAGCTGCTTAAAGCCTGTATGTACAAGGATATTGACGAGATGGAGCAACTGGGACTCTACGAAGTGTCCCCGGAGGATTTCTCCCTCACCGAGTTTATCTGCATCTCCAAACAACCGCACCAGCAGATTATCCGCGAAGGATTGGATTTATTGCAAAAAGAAATTGGATAACCCATGAGTGACAGCAACAACACCCTGAAGAAAAAGCTGCACGCCATAAAAGTCCGCATGGCGGGCAAGAAGATGGCGCCGGCTTTCAACGCGTTCCATACCTTCTTGTTCACCCCGAACGACACTACGCATTCCGGTGCGCACGTGCGGGGTGCCGACGATTTGAAGCGCACCATGAATACAGTAATTCTGGCTCTTATCCCGGTCTTGCTGTTTTCCTTTTTCAACACCGGCTACCAGCACTTCGCCGCCATTGATGCCGCCAACGGCATGCCGCGTACCCTGGACCTGTTCGGCAACTTCCTGACCTGGGAGAATTTCTGGCTGGGCTTCGTGCAGGTGATCCCCCTGGTAATCGTCTCCTATGCGGTAGGCCTTGGGGTGGAGTTCCTGTTCGCCGTAATTAAGGGCCATGAAGTGGAGGAAGGCTACCTGGTTACCGGGATGCTGGTCCCGCTCATTGTTCCTGTAGACACCCCCCTGTGGATGCTCGCCGTTGCCGTGGTATTCGGGGTGGTTATCGGCAAGGAGGTCTTTGGCGGAACCGGGATGAACATCCTCAACCCGGCCCTGACCATCCGCGCCTTCCTGTTCTTTGCCTATCCCACCTGGATGAGTGGGGACAAGGTGTGGGTGCACGGTGCCGTAGAGCGCGCCGGTACGCCGGACGCTATTTCAGGAGAGACTATTCTGGGGTCCCTGGCCCAAAACGCGGATTACTCCTACAGTACCTTCGATATGTTCTTTGGGTTTATCCCGGGCTCCGTGGGGGAAACCTCCGCCTTTTTGATCCTTTTAGGGGGCCTCTTTCTGGCCTTCAGTAAGATCGCCAGCTGGCGTATCATGCTGAGCGCCGTTATCGGGTCCCTGGTAATGGGCCTGATCTTCAACGGCGTGGTAGATATGGGGTGGGTATCCGAGAGCAGCCGCTTCTACGGTCTTATGAGCTTCGATTTCTGGAAACACCTGATTGTAGGCGGGCTTGCCTTTGGTATCGTCTACATGGCTACCGACCCGGTAACCGGGTCTCAGACCCACCGCGGTAAATGGATTTACGGGTTTCTGATCGGGTTTATCTCCGTGATGATCCGCGTCTTTAACCCGGCCTACCCGGAAGGGGTATTCCTGGCGATCCTGCTGATGAACGTCTTTGCCCCCACCATAGACCACTATGTGGTACGGGCCAATGTGCGCAAACGCCTTAAGCGCCTTAAAAATGCTACCATCCTGCCCAAGGCTGGGGAAGGCAAAATGGAAGAACTTCAAGCTGAAACTGTCTGATTATGGCCATTAACACCGAAAAGAACGTCTATACGGTACTCTTTGCAGCGGTAATGGTTGCGGTAGTCGGGACCATCCTGGCCTTCGCCGCATCCGGCCTCAAGCCGCTGATTAAGGAAAACGAGCGCTTCGAAAAGCAGCAGAACATCCTCTACGCCATGGGCGTGAATGAAAATTCGGATGAGGGTTCTGTCTCCTTTATCCCTACCAGCGAGGTGGAAAGCACATTCTCCGAGTACATCACCAGGCAAATCGTGGTGCGCGACGGGGAGATTACCGAAGACCCGGAAGCTTATCTGATAGACATGAAGAAACAGCTCAACCTGGCCAAGGATGGGGAAACCCCCAGCCTCCCGGTCATGATTGGCGAAAAAGACGGGAAGACCTACTATGTGATCCCCATGTATGGCAAAGGCCTCTGGGACGCGATCTGGGGCCACATGGCCATAGACGAGAACATGGTGGTCCAGGGCGTTTACTTCGACCACAAGGGTGAAACCCCCGGTCTGGGCGCCAACATCAAGGCCCGCTACTTCATGGACGATTTCAGCGGGGAGTCCCTGCTTAACAACGGGCGCTATGCCGGTATCTCGGTAGCCAAGGGAAACAACGACCCCCTCAACCAGGACAAAGACGACAACCAGGTGGATGCTCTTGCCGGTGCCACCATTACCGGTAACGGGATCACTGCCATGATCTCGGAGACCCTCTATCTGTATAAAGACTATCTCGAATCCATAAGAACCCAATAGCATATGGCACTCTTAAGTAAAAAAGATGCAAACCTGATCCTGGACCCGCTGGCGGACAACAACCCCATCACCATCCAGGTTCTGGGGATCTGTTCGGCCCTGGCCATCACCGCGGAGCTCAAGGCCTCCGTCGTCATGGCCCTGTCGGTTATCTTCGTGCTAGGGCTGGGGAACGTGGTGATTTCGCTGATGCGGAACATCATCCCGTCCAAGATCCGGATCATCGTGCAGCTCATCGTAATCGCCACCCTGGTGATTATCGTAGATCAGGTCCTCAAGGCGTTTGCCTATGAACTGAGCAAGACCCTGGCGGTTTTTGTGGGCCTGATTATCACCAACTGTATCATCATGGGCCGTTTTGAGGCCTTCGCCCTGGGTAACGGCCCCTGGCGTTCCTTCCTGGATGGGATCGGAAACGCCCTGGGTTATGGCGTTATCCTGATTATTGTCGGGTTCTTCCGGGAGCTCCTGGGTTCCGGGACCCTTTTCGGCTACCCTGTACTGGGCGACCCCATCGCAAAGACCGGGCTTTATGCCACCGGGTACGAGAATAACGGGTTTATGATTATTCCCCCTGCCGCGCTTATCGTCGTGGGGGTCATCATCTGGGTACAACGCTCGCGCAACCGCGCCCTGATCGAAGAAAACTAAACGCTGCGCACTAAAAGCACAAGAAGATGTTAGAACACGTAGAACTCTTTTTCAAATCCATATTCATAGACAATATGGTCTTTGCCGTCTTCCTGGGGATGTGTTCCTACCTGGCTGTTTCCAAGAAGGTGAGCACGGCGGTAGGTCTCGGGGCGGCCGTTATCTTCGTCCTCGGGGTAACTGTGCCCCTTAACTGGCTCCTGGACCAATACCTCCTGCAGGAAGGTGCGCTGAGCTGGATGGGACCGGAATATGCCGATTACGACCTGAGTTTCCTCTCCTTTATCATGTTTATCGCTACGATTGCCACCATGGTGCAGCTCGTGGAGATCGTGGTGGAGAAATTTTCCCCGGCCCTGTATAACTCCCTCGGGATTTTCCTCCCGCTCATCGCGGTAAACTGTGCCATCCTCGGGGGCTCCCTGTTCATGCAGGCGCGGGAAATCCCTTCCCTGGGCCTGGCCTTCAATTACGGGATCAGTTCCGGAATCGGATGGTTTCTGGCCATTTTGGCCATTGCAGCCATCCGGGAGAAAATCCGGTACTCCAATGTTCCGCCACCCCTGCGCGGGCTGGGGATTACCTTTATCATTACCGGCCTGATGGGCATTGGCTTCCAGAGTTTCGGGGGCATGCTTACCGGAGGGGACAGCGGCCCTGCCGAGGAGGCAGAGCAGGCTGAGGTAATCCGTACGGAAATCCCGGCTACCGAAGCGGCGGAAACCGAAGACGAAATTAAAAGTGAGGCGCAGGACGCCGTATCCTATAACGATCTTACAAACCCGAATTAAATGATCTTAGCTGCAAGTACCGTAGGTACCATTGTCATTACCGTAGTTGCTTTCCTGATCCTGGTTTTGCTCCTGGTGGCCCTGTTGCTGTTCACCAAGGAGAAGCTTTCGCCCTCCGGCCCGGTAACCATTACCATCAACGGGGAAAAGCAGATTGAGGTGGCGTCTGGGAACTCCCTGCTCTCCACCCTTGGAAACGCCAAGATATTCCTGCCCTCGGCCTGCGGGGGAGGGGGAACCTGCATCCAGTGCGAGTGCCATGTGATGTCCGGCGGGGGAGAAGCCCTGCCCACCGAAACCCCCCACTTTTCGAAGCGGGAACTTAACGAAGGGGCCCGGCTGGCCTGCCAGGTAAAGGTGAAGCAGGACATGGAGATCACCATCCCGGAAGAAGTATTCGGGATCAAGAAATGGGAAGCCACCGTGGTCCGGAACTACAATGTGGCCTCCTTCATCAAGGAATTTGTAGTGGAAATCCCCGAGGATATGAATTACAAAGCCGGGGGGTATATCCAGATCGAGATCCCGCCCTGCGAGGTGCCCTATAAGGACATCGACATTACCGCCCACCCGGAGGAACACGAAACCCCGGATAAATTCCAGGCGGAATGGGATAAATTCAACCTCTGGCCCCTGGTCATGAAAAACCCGGAAACAGTAGAGCGGGCCTATTCCATGGCCTCCTACCCGGCAGAAGGGCGTGAAATCATGCTCAATGTGCGGATTGCCACCCCGCCCTGGGATCGTTCCAAGAACGACTGGATGAGCGTGAACCCGGGTATTGCCTCCTCTTATATCTTTGCGCGCAAACCTGGGGACAAGGTGACTATTTCCGGGCCTTACGGGGAATTCTTTATCAACGAATCCGAGTCCGAAATGCTGTACGTGGGAGGTGGCGCCGGGATGGCCCCCATGCGTTCCCACCTGTACCACCTCTTCAAGACCCTGAAGACCAACCGGAAGGTAACGTATTGGTATGGCGGGCGCTCCAAGCGCGAACTCTTCTATATTGACCATTTCCGCCAACTGGAAAAGGAATTCCCGAACTTCAAGTTCTATATGGCGCTTTCCGAGCCCCTGGAAGAGGACAACTGGAAGGTGAAGGAAAACCTCGACGCTCCGGGAGATGGTTTTGTAGGCTTTATTCACAACTGTGTGATTGAGCATTACCTGAACCACCACGATTCCCCGGAAGACATCGAACTTTATTTCTGCGGGCCGCCCCTTATGAACAAGGCGGTACAGAAAATGGGCGAAGACTTCGGGATCCCGGACGAGCACATCCGATTCGACGACTTCGGGGGCTAATCCCGAAACGAGAAATACCCAAAACCGATATGAAACCATATCGGTTTTTTTTACCCTGGTAACTGTGAAGGAACTGACCCAACAGGAATTGCACAACCTGGCCATGAATATAGTAGGCCGCCAGCTCGAGGCAGAGGGCTTCGAGTTTATGGGCGTGAATTCCAAGCCGGGGAAAAACCCCCAGTTTGTCTGCCTTCGGGAAAAGGTGTTGCACTTTATCGTGGTCCGGCCGGTAGCACACCCTCACGATCCTAAGGTTTTCGACGAAACCCTGATGCAAAAGGTCCGGGACCACGCCCTGAAGTTCGAGGCGCGGACATACTATGCCGGGGTGGGGCTTTACAATGCCGAAGACCGGAATGCGCCGGTTTACCTCAATGAAAATTATTTGGTTGAATATGCGGGCCTTATTGAAATTATGTAGCGCCGTGGCCCTGCTGGGGGCCCTGGGTTGCCAGAGCGGCGCCCTCCACGAACAGCAGTACCAGGGCGGGGCCCTGGGCACTTCCTACGCCATAACGGTCTTCGGGCCGTCTGCGGAGGACCTGCAACCTCAGATCGACTCGGTCTTCCGGGTGCTGAACCAGTCCTTGTCTACCTATATCCCCCAGTCCGATATCAGCCGGATCAACGCCGGGGATACCACCATCACAGTGGATGCTATGTTCCGGGAAGTGTTTGAGGCTTCCCGTGAGGTACACCGGGCTACCGACGGCTACTTTGATCCCACGGTGGGCATCCTGGTGGACGCATGGGGCTTCGGGCCGGGAACGGCCCTCGAAATGGACTCCCTGGTGGTCGACAGCCTCTTGCAGTATGTTGGGTTGGATAAAGTCCGTATAACTTCGGATAACCGGGTAGGGAAGCAGCTTCCCGGGATCCGCCTGGATTTTAATGCCATAGCCAAGGGCTATGCTATAGACCGCCTTGCCGCGATGCTGGATGCCCGGGGCGCGGAACTCTACCTGGTGGAAGTAGGCGGAGAGGTGCGTACCCGGGGCGGACATCCGGTCAAAAAACAACCCTGGATGGTGGGCATTGACGACCCACAGGTAACGGACGGCCGCCGCATCATGCAGATCGTGGCGCTGCAGGACGTATCCATGGCCTCCTCCGGGAATTATCGCAAATTCCGGGTAGATCCGGAGTCGGGCGAGAAGTTTGTGCATACCATAGACCCGCATACCGGCTTTACGCGCAGCTCCAACGTCCTGGCGACCTCTGTGCTGGCGCCTACCTGTATGCTGGCCGACGGATACGCCACGGCCTTTATGGCCATGGATCTGGTGGACTCCAAAAAGCTGCTGGAAGCTTCCGATACCCTGGAAGGTTATATCATTTACCTGGACGCCTCGGGTAACCTGGCCGAGTATTTTACCCCGGGGTTTGAGGCGCTGCTGCGCTAACGCCGGAGAGCTACAGGGATTTTGCCCGGCGCGCCTGCAAGGCGCAACGAGACGAATTGGCATAGGCTATGCAGTCTGGAAACTAAGCCCCGGCAGGTTTCCGCACCAGCGGAATAAGCTCGCCATCTGCCAGGCGGTAGCGCGCTATGGCCTCCGGCCCCAGGGCCTGGGTGTAGTCCACGGCTTCCACTTCGAACCCCGCACTTTTCAGGATATCGAAATAATCTTTTCCGTATACGCGGACGTGGTCGTACTGGCCAAAGAGGCGCTTGCGTTCTTCGGGGTCGGTAATGCCCGGGTCTTCGAAGGTGGCGTCCCGGTTCAGGTCCTGGGGGACCTGGAAGATGCCCCACCCCCCGGGTTTCATAACCCGCAGGAGTTCCGAGAGGGCCTTGAGGTGGTCCGGGATGTGCTCCAGGACATGGTTGCACAATATGACATCGAACTGGTTGTCCTCAAAGGGCAGGTTGCAGATATCGGCCTTCACATCGGCAAGCGGGGAATTCAGGTCTGTGGTAGTGTACTGCAGATTTTGGAGTCTTCGAAACCTTTTGTAGAAGGCCTGCTCCGGAGCGAAGTGCAACAGCTGTGCAGGGCGGGTGAAAAAATCGGTTTCCCGCTTCAGGTAGAGCCAGAGCAGGCGGTGGCGTTCCAGGGAGAGGGTAGAGGGGGAGAGGACATTTTCCCGGGTTTTCTCATACCCGTAGGGCAGGAAGCTTCGGAAGGTTTTCCCGTCTATGGGGTCGGTGTAGCGCCTTCCCCTCAACAGGAGGGCCAGCAGCGGCCGAACCGCGTAACTCAGGCGGATCAGCCAGGGCCTTGGCAGAGCCCCGAGGGCCCATTTAAAAAGCCGCTTCACCCGCCTGCCTGACCTTTGGTTACCGGCTGGGACCGAAATTCGTCCTCTTCGTCTGAGGTAATCCCGAGGGCCTCGTAGATATAGGCGAAGGTGGAGAGCAATTCGGGTTTGCCGTTTACCAGGGCCACGTCGTGCTCAAAGTGGGCGCTGGGTTTGCCGTCTGCAGTAAGGATGGTCCACCCGTCCGATAGCTGTCGGATCCGGCGTGTTCCCATATTGATCATAGGCTCTATAGCCACTACCATTCCATCCACGAACTTTTTGCCCCGGCCCCGCTTGCCGTAATTGGGCATTTCCGGGGATTCGTGCAGATCGCGCCCCAGGCCGTGGCCTACCAGTTCGCGGACTACTCCGTACCCATGGCTTTCGCAATGGTGCTGGATGGCCCAGGCCACATCGCCCACCCGGTTGCCCATGCGGAACTCCCGGATGCCCACATAGAGAGACTCCTTGGTGACCTGCAGGAGTTTGCGGGTCTCCGGGGCTACCTCCCCCACCTCGAAGGTGTAGGCATGGTCCCCGTAGAATCCGTTTTTAAGGGCCCCGCAATCTACCGATACGATATCCCCTTCCCTAAAGGGTTCGTCGTTGGGGATGCCATGGACCACCTGTGCGTTGGGGCTTATATTCAGGGTGTTTGGGAAGTCGTACATCCCCAGAAAACCCGGTTCTGCCCCATGGTCGCGGATAAAGGCCTCTGCCAGGGCGTCCAGTTGCAGGCCGGTGACCCCGGGTTTGATTTCCGAGGCGAGCATCCCCAGGGTACGGGACACGATTAGTGCGCTTTCGCGCATCAGTTCAATTTCTTCGGCGGTTTTCACTAGGATCATAGGGGCAAAGATAAGGAAGGAAGAAATACCGGTTTTAATCCCAGTCGTAGGCGTGTTTGTAGGGTTGCCCGCTCAGGATTTTGACCATGTCGGTCTCCAGGTCCTCGATAGGGAATTCCACGATGCGTCCCAGTTCCTGGCCGTCCTTGTAGAAAATAAAGGTGGGCACGTTAATGATATCCATCCCGGCTTCGTATTGCTGGGGGGTGGTCTTGTCCCGCGTCATGGCGATGACTTCCACCTCTTCCACCGGGTAATCTGCCGTTTCCAGGATCTTGACAAAGCGGGGCACCTCCCGTTTGCTGTCCTTGCACCAGGTTCCCATAAAAGTGGTAATGCGTACCCCCCGTAGGAGCTCCTCCAATTGTTCCGCTTTTTCGATATTCGGCTCGTAACTCTTCACGGATGCCTGAAACCAGTTTCCGAAAGGGGCGGTCCTGAGGGAGTCGAAATTGGCGGTACCTACCAGAATTTCGGTTTCCTCCCGGTCCGGCATCCGCTCGGCGGTGTGGTAGGGCTGGGCCTTACAATTCGCAAAGAGCACCAACACGATACCGCACCCTGCGGCCAAGAGTGTCTTATGCATCGCGCAATAGGGATTTACGGGTCATGGCATCCGGAGGGGCAATCCCCAGGATGTCCAGCAGGGTAGGGGCTACATCGCCGAGGACCCCGCTGCGGATATGGGTGCGGTCCGGATCTACCAGAATAAGCGGAACCGGGTTGGTGGTATGGGCTGTGTTGGGGCTGCCATCCGGGTTAACCATGGTGTCACAGTTTCCGTGGTCCGCGATCACCAGGGTGGTATACCCGTTTTCCAGGCCAGCGGTGATGACATCGCGGGCACAGGCATCTACGGTTTCACAGGCTTTGATGGCGGCCTCCATTACCCCTGTATGCCCCACCATGTCCGGGTTGGCAAAGTTCAGGCACACAAAGTCCGCTTCCCCTTTACGCAGTTCCGGGACGATGGCGTCGCGTATTTCATAAGCGCTCATTTCCGGTTTCAGGTCGTAGGTGGCCACCTTGGGCGAGGGACATAGGATGCGCTGTTCCCCCTCGAAGGGCGTTTCCCGCCCCCCGTTGAAGAAGAAGGTCACATGGGGGTATTTTTCGGTTTCGGCAATGCGGATCTGTTTCCTGCCAGCCCGTGCCAGAACTTCCCCCAGGGTATCCTGGATGTTCTCTTTATCGTAAACGACATGGACCTTTTTAAAGGTGTCGTCATAATTGGTGAGGGTCACATAATACAGGTCCAGCGGGTGCATGTTGTGCTCGTGGAAGGCTTCCTGGCTCAGGGCCTGGGTAAGTTCCCTGCCGCGGTCCGTGCGGAAGTTGAAAAAGACAACCACATCCCCTTCCTGAATACTGCCCATCGGCTTCCCGTCGACCCCCGCCACAGCGATGGGCTTCAGGAATTCGTCCGTCACCCCGCTGGCATAGCTGGCGGCAATGGCACCTGCCGGGTCTGTGGTCAGCTCGCCGCTGCCGTGTACCAGCAGGTCATAGGCCAGTTTAACCCGTTCCCAGCGCTTGTCCCGGTCCATGGCATAGTACCGACCTATTACAGAGGCCAGTTGGGTCCGGGTCCCTTTAAGGGTGGCCAGCAGGTCTTCCACAAATCCTTTTCCGCTCTTGGGGTCCACATCCCGCCCGTCGGTAAAGGCGTGGATATAGGATTCCGGGACCCCGGCAGCCATGGCAGCCTTAACAAGGCCTTTGAGGTGGTCAATATGGCTGTGTACCCCGCCATCGCTGAGCAGGCCAAGGAAGTGTACGGGTTTGTTCTTTTTAATGGCATAGGCAAAAGCATCCTGCAGGACCGGTTCCTCCTTGAGGGTATCCTGTTGGACGGCCAGGTTGATTTTGGCCAGGTCCTGATAGACAATACGCCCCGCCCCCAGGTTCATATGGCCCACTTCGGAATTTCCCATCTGCCCTTCCGGCAAACCCACGTGCATCCCATCGGTGAGCAGGGTAGCATGGGGGTAACGGGTATATAGACTGTCTACAAAGGGGGTATCGGCCTTTTCGATAGCAGAGATGGAAGGGTCCGGGGAAATACCCCACCCATCCAGGATCATCAGGATCGCTTTCTGATTCATAGGTTCAATTGCTTCTGCTGCAAAAATAACGCTTTTACGCGGCACCTCACAGTTCCCCTGCAAATTGGGGCAGCCCGGCAAACAACCATGGGTGCCACGGGAGACTTCCTGAAGGGGGGATGATGCCCTGAAGCCCCATTAGGGTCCAGGTTCAAGCACCGACCCTGCTGCAGTTCCATGAAAAAACCCCGGCCTTGCGGCCAGGGTTTTCCTTTTCATTTTCAGTGTAACAAGTGTTCCGGCAGAAGAGCCCGAAATATCAGAATTCAAAACCGGTAAAAGCGCGGTAGAGGAAAGCGTAAAAAGCCATCAGCAACAGGGCCGCGCAAAAGATCGAATACCCCTTGAGGACCACCACCAGGTAGGAGGGTTTACAGTCGTCGAAGGCGTGTACATACAAATTTCTAAAGTGCAATAGGGTTCCCATATAGTTGTTCTTCGTGTTAAGACACAGCTATAAGGGTTAAATAAAGGCAAGCATAAGATTGGGATAGGGCCAATATACGAAAATCCATTTCCGGCACTCCCCTGAGGTATAAATACTCGATCAGTTGCGATATTTCTCGATGGCTGCCCGGATTCGCTCAATCCGGTTGTCCGGATCCGGGTGGGTGCTCTGGAATTCCGGGACCCGGTTGGGCCCGGCGGCTTCCTTGAGGATTTCCATTACCCGGATCATATCTTCCGGGTTATATCCGGACTGCAACATAAAGAGCACGCCGAGTTCATCGCTCTCCAGTTCGTCGCCCCTTCCGTTCTTCAGGAGGGTGTTCTGGCCGATGCCGGCCACCACATTCCCCATGTCGGCGCCTACCGAGGCACCCATCGAAAGTTGCTGCCAGTATTGGCTCTCTGCAATCCGCTCTGCCGAATGCCGCCCGATGACATGGCCAATCTCGTGGCCCAGTACGCCGGCTACCTGCCCTTCGTTGAGGCGGGAGAACAACGCATAGGTGATGAAAATCTGCCCCCCGGGCAGGGCGAAGGCATTGATGGTCTGGTCATCGGCAAGCAGGTGGAACTCATACTGGTAGGGGGTTTCCCGGGCGATACTGTTCTGGACCAGGCGCCTGCCCACGGCGTCCACAAAGGCCTGCAGCCGCTCGTCCGGGTAAAGGCCCCCGTGTTGCTGGGCAATTTCCGGGGCCGATTGCAGACCGATGGCAATTTCCTGGTCTGCGGACATATTGATGTGCTGGACCCGGCCGGTATAGGGGTTTTCCTCCTGGTTGCTGCACCGGTTAATGTAGGCAAACGCCACAATAGCCAGGCCTATGAAAATACGGACTTTCCAACTGCTCCTGCGCATGGACAAGGGTAATGGTTAACTCGAAAAAGGTACAAAAAAACTACAGCAAATCCGGGTTGATATCCAGGATGTTGTCGGTGAAATAGGTGCGCAAAAAACCGGTGGTAAAATGTTCGGACCCCAGGAAGTCCTCCTTCTCCATGAGCCGGACCAGGTTCAGCGACCGGTAGGCTTTGAGCATGGGGATGGATATGGGCGCATAGCTATAGTGCCAGGGCTCGTACTTGAAGCCCCTTCGCCGCGGGTTGTCGGTGTAAACCAGGTAAAATCCATATTCCTCACTGTGGGCGTCCATCCACTTCTTGAAATCCTCGAAGGGCCCGCCCGCCTCAAATTTATCGGCCACGAGGACATCGCCTTCCGCAGGCTTGGAAGCGTCTATCAGGTCCACATCCGTTCCCCAATGGTGGCGGCTGGTCCCCGGGATGGTGGAATATTCGATGATCTTGTCGATGGCCTCCAACGGGTCCAGGCCGTCTTCGTCCGTGTACTGGATATATTTTCGTTCGAAAATGGCCCGCTGCCGCTCATAGCTGCGGTAGCTGCTCACAATTTTGATGTCGATCCCGTCCTGGTACGCCTGGCGCTTCATATCCAGGAAGGCATCGTGGGCTTCTTCCTGCAGGTTAATGCCTTCCCCAAAGAGTTGCAGGTCTGCCTTCCCCATGAGCTCTTCCAGGGTATATTTCAGGTCCTGCCCGGCCCAGGCGGGCAGGGGAAGGGCAAGGGAAAGCCCCCCAAGGGTGGTGCGTGTAAGAAAGGATCTGCGCAGCATGGCAATCGGTTTTGCTTTCGAAGATACCAAAATTGACGTAACGGAGCCCCTAGCGGTTGAGGTAGAAATACCCCTGGTGGCGCTCACGCAGGTCGTGGAAGGTAATGATGTAGAAATAGATCCCGTCTTCCAGCCCGGATTTCGGACTCACCACCAGGTCTACGTTGGCATTGCCGTCGAAGCCCCCGGTGTACTGGTCCTGCTGGAAGACCAATTGGCCGTAGCGGTTGTAAATCTGGATGGAGTTGTTCGGGGAGTCTGCGGCCGCTTCCAGTTCCAGGGTCTCGTTAAGCCCATCCCCGTTGGGTGAGAGGTAGTAGTTGTCCAGTTCCACGGTCCGGTACCCCTGCGACTGCAGGTCTGTCCCGCCCAGGGTGATGATTTCGTACTGGTCCGGGATAAAAGTGCCCGAGGTAATGGAGCCGTAATCGCGGCCACCGCGCACGTCGGTATTGCCCAGGTCTACCCAGGCCTGTGCCGATTTGCTCCACCCCACCACCCGGAGTTCCTCCAGAAAGGAGGATAGGCCGGAGACATTGCTCAGAACGTCCCAGGTCAGGGTGGCGCGCACCGGGCTGGGACCCTCGAGCTTCCAGAATTCCACCTGGCTTACCTTCAGGGGGCCTTCCGGCGCCTCGGATTTAAAGCTGCGGCCCAGGGTGCCGCTGGCCTGGGGGGCTTCGTAGAAGTAGGCGGCCCGGGCCATGGGGACCTGGGTGTCTGCTGTTATCGTCAATTCACGAAGCCGGGAGATATCGCCAATGGGAAAGGTAAATTCCCGTTTGTTCTGCATGCCGGCATACCCGTCAACTTTGGAAACATCACTGTCCCCCGTATAGAAGGAGTCGAAAGAAAAGAGGGTGTAAGCGACGGCCTCCACCCGGGTGGTGCGGATATCCCCACTCACCAGGTTGGCGTTGTTGCTGATGGCCAGGGGTGTCTCGAGCCAGATGCCCGCGGGAACGTCGAATTCGGCGTCGTAGATAACGGGGGTGTGGGTCCCGGATATGGAAAGCGCTGCCCCCTCACGGTAGAACCCCACCAGGCCCGACTGGTTTTCGAAAGCCCCCTGGTTGATAAAGTCCCCGTGGATCCCTGCCGCGCCATCGGCGTGGAGCCGGAGCGAACCGTGGTTGCCCACCCCTTCCTGGGCCTGCGTTAGGCCTGTAAGGGACAGGCACAACAGGAGTGCCAGAAGGTATGTTCGTGTTAACCCCTGCATTTATCGGTAGGCTTGGAAAAGGACCACGATGCCATCGGCAAACTGGTCTGTATTAATCGTAAAACCGTCGGCGTTCAGACTGGTCACCGTGGCACTGGTAATGCCCAGACTGGTTCCGTTCTGATCGCCGTACCGAAGCCCAATGCAGTGGGAACTGGAGGAGAAACGGGAAATATCGTTGATGGAATTACCGGACCCGCCAACATAAATAACTTGCTGGTTAAGCCCGGAGCCGGTGTCCTGTACAAAACCGTTCATACTACCAAACGAGTTGGCGATGCCCCGCTCATTGTTGCGGATGCCATTGTCCGAATCCAGGTTGTAGTCCTCCACATTGGCATGGGCCGTAAAACTGATGCTGCTCGGCTGAAAAGGCAAGCCACTGATGGTTTGCACCCCGGTTCCGGTAATTCGGAAGGCCCCCATCCAGACGCGCGGCAAATTGTCCACATAATTCTTGGTGGCCGCATCCTGGGCAGCGGTGGGCTCCGCCAGGTCCCGGATTTGGGCGTTGCCGGCACTGTTGCCTTCGGAGAGGACGTCGGCCAGGGGCTGATCATCGGTATAAGAGGAAACAATTTCATCCAGGGCATCCTGGACCGTAGTCGCAGCCATGGCCGATGTGCTGTTATCGTAGGAGACTTCTGCAGCGGTTTGATCGTCTGTCCCGGCAATCCCCGAAAGGTCCACGGATTGTGTCCCGCCATCTTCCAGGGTTAAAGTCAGGATATTCCCGGCGAGGCTGAAGTCGGTGATTTGTTGGTCGTCTGAGTTATCCAGGTAGGCTGACAGGTCTACAGTACCACCATCCTCCAGGGTCAGGGTGTTTCCAGAGAGACTTAGTGCCTGGTCATCGGATGAAACATATCCGGAAAGGTCTACGGTCTGGGTGCCTCCATCTTCCAGGGTCAAAGTCAGGATATTNCACGGTTTGGGTGCCTCCATCCTCCAGGGTAAGGGTCAGGATATTCCCGGCCAGGCTAAAGTCGGTGATTTGTTGGTCGTCTGAGTTGTCTAGGTAGGCTGACAGGTCTACAGTA
The DNA here is from genome assembly GCF_002198115.1 of Robiginitalea sediminis. GTDB lineage: Bacteria > Bacteroidota > Bacteroidia > Flavobacteriales > Flavobacteriaceae > Robiginitalea > Robiginitalea sediminis. The sequence goes on from NZ_NGNR01000001.1 coordinate 1,427,451, forward strand.
CCACCATCCTCCAGGGTCAGGGTGTTTCCAGAGAGACTTAGTGCCTGGTCATCGGATGAAACATATCCGGAAAGGTCCACGGTTTGGGTGCCTCCATCCTCCAGGGTAAGGGTCAGGATATTCCCGGCCAGGCTAAAGTCGGTGATTTGTTGGTCGTCTGAGTTGTCT
>NZ_NGNR01000001.1:1427662-1430717 GCF_002198115.1 Robiginitalea sediminis
TCCAGAGAGACTTAGTGCCTGGTCATCGGATGAAACATATCCGGAAAGGTCTACGGTCTGGGTGCCTCCATCTTCCAGGGTCAAAGTCAGGATATTGCCGGCAAGGCTGAAGTCGGTGATCTGCTGGTTGTCGGAGTTGTCCAAGAAGGCGGAAAGATCTACAGTGCCTCCGTCCTCAAGAGTAAGCGTATTACCTGATAAGCTTAAAGCTTGATCGTCCGTGTTGTCCATGTAGGCGGACAAGTCCACGGTTTGGGTGCCTCCGTCTTCCAGGGTAAGGGTCAGGATATTCCCGGCCAGGCTGAAGTCGGTGATTTGCTGGTCGTCTGAGTTGTCCAGGAATGGCGCTAAGTCCACGCTTCCCCCATCCACAAGAGAGAGGGTGGTACCGGAAAGGCTGAGGTCCTGACTGTCGGTGTTATCGAGGAAAGCCGAAAGGTCTACAGTTCCTCCGTCTTCCAGGGTCAGTGTATTGCCGGACAAGCTCAAAGCTTGATTGTCCGTGTTGTCCATGTAGGCGGCCAGGTCCACGGTTTGGGTGCCACCATTTTCCAGTGTCAAGGTCAGGATATTCCCGGCCAGGCTGAAGTCGGTGATTTGTTGGTTGTCTGAGTTGTCGAGGTAGGCGGAAAGGTCTACAGTTCCGCCATCTTCCAGGGTCAGGGTATTGCCGGACAAGCTCAAAGCTTGATCGTCTGTGTTGTCTAAGTAAGCGGCAAGATCCACATCCCCTCCGTCTTCCAAGGAGAGCGTGTTCCCAGAGAGGCTCAGCGCCTGGTCATCAGAAGAAACATATCCGGAAAGGTCCACCGTTTGGGTGCCCCCATCCTCTAGGGTTAAAGTCAGGATATTCCCGGCCAGTCTGAAGTCGGTGATCTGTTGGTCGTCTGAGTTATCCAGGTAGGCTGACAGGTCTACAGTACCACCATCCTCCAGGGTCAGGGTGTTTCCAGAGAGACTTAGTGCCTGGTCATCGGATGAAACATATCCGGAAAGGTCTACGGTCTGGGTGCCTCCATCTTCCAGGGTCAAAGTCAGGATATTCCCGGCGAGGCTAAAGTCGGTAATCTGCTGGTCGTCGGAGTTGTCCAAGAAGGCGGAAAGATCTACAGTTCCGCCATCTTCCAGGGTCAGCGTATTACCTGATAAGCTTAAAGCTTGATCGTCTGTGTTGTCCATGTAGGAGGCCAGGTCCACGGTTTGGGTTCCACCATCTTCCAGCGTCAGGGTCAGGATATTGCCGGCCAGGCTGAAGTCGGTGATTTGCTGGTTGTCTGAGTTGTCCAGGAAGGGCGCTAAGTCCACGCTTCCCCCATCCACAAGAGAGAGAGTCGTTCCGGAAAGACTGAGATCCTGACTGTCGGTATTNACTTAGTGCCTGGTCATCGGATGAAACATATCCGGAAAGGTCTACGGTCTGGGTGCCTCCATCTTCCAGGGTCAAAGTCAGGATATTCCCGGCCAGGCTGAAGTCGGTGATCTGCTGGTCGTCGGAGTTGTCCAAGAAGGCGGAAAGATCTACAGTGCCTCCGTCCTCAATAGTAAGCGTATTACCTGATAAGCTTAAAGCTTGATCGTCTGTGTTGTCCATGTAGGAGGCCAGGTCCACGGTTTGTGTTCCACCATCTTCCAGCGTCAGGGTCAGGATATTGCCGGCCAGGCTGAAGTCGGTAATCTGCTGGTCGTCTGAGTTGTCCAGGAAGGGCGCTAAGTCCACGCTTCCCCCATCCACAAGAGAGAGAGTCGTTCCGGAAAGACTGAGATCCTGACTGTCGGTATTATCCAGAAATGCGGAAAGGTCTACAGTCCCGCCATCCTCAAGAGTTAGCGTGTTGCCAGACAGGCTCAACGCCTGGTCATCGGTATTGTCCATGTAGGCGGCCAGGTCCACGGTTTGTGTCCCCCCATCTTCCAGGGTCAAAGTCAGGATATTCCCGGCCAGGCTGAAGTCGGTGATTTGCTGGTCGTCTGAGTTGTCCAGGAAGGGCGCTAAGTCCACGCTTCCCCCATCCACAAGAGAGAGGGTGGTACCGGAAAGGCTAAGGTCCTGGCTGTCGGTATTATCCAAAAATGCGGAAAGGTCTACAGTCCCGCCATCCTCAAGAGTTAGCGTATTACCAGACAGGCTCAGCGCCTGGTCATCGGTATTGTCCATGTAGGCGGCCAGGTCCACGGTTTGGGTGCCTCCATCCTCCAGGGTAAGGGTCAGGATATTCCCGGCCAGGCTAAAGTCGGTGATTTGTTGGTCGTCTGAGTTGTCTAGGTATGCAGAAAGGTCTACGGTGCCCCCGTCTTCCAGGGTCAAGGTGTTTCCAGAGAGACTTAGTGCCTGGTCATCGGATGAAACATATCCGGAAAGGTCTACGGTCTGGGTGCCTCCGTCTTCCAGGGTAAGGGTTAGGATATTACCGGCGAGGCTAAAGTCAGTGATTTGTTGGTCGTCGGTATTATCCAGAAAGGCCGACAGGTCTACAGTGCCCCCGTCTTCCAGGGTCAGGGTATTGCCGGACAGGCTCAGCGCCTGGTCATCGGAAGAAACATATCCGGAAAGGTCCACGGTTTGGGTGCCTCCATCCTCCAGGGTAAGGGTCAGGATATTCCCGGTCAGGCTAAAGTCGGTGATCTGCTGGTCGTCGGAGTTGTCCAAGAAGGCGGAAAGGTCTACGGTGCCCCCGTCTTCCAGGGTCAGGGTATTGCCGGACAGGCTCAGCACCTGGTCATCGGTATTGTCCATGTAGGCGGCCAGGTCCACATCCCCTCCGTCTTCCAAGGAGAGCGTGTTCCCAGAGAGGCTCAGCGCCTGGTCATCAGAAGAAACATATCCGGAAAGGTCCACCGTTTGGGTGCCTCCGTCTTCCAGGGTAAGGGTCAGGATATTCCCGGCCAGGCTGAAGTCGGTGATTTGCTGGTCGTCTGAGTTGTCCAGGAATGGCGCTAAGTCCACGCTTCCCCCATCCACAAGAGAGAGGGTGGTACCGGAAAGGCTGAGGTCCTGACTGTCGGTGTTATCGAGGAAAGCCGAAAGGTCTACAGTTCCTCCGTCTTCCAGGGTCAG
>NZ_NGNR01000001.1:1430792-1431078 GCF_002198115.1 Robiginitalea sediminis
AAGAGAGAGGGTGGTACCGGAAAGGCTGAGGTCCTGACTGTCGGTGTTATCGAGGAAAGCCGAAAGGTCTACAGTTCCTCCGTCTTCCAGGGTCAGGGTGTTACCGGAGAGACTAAGTGCTTGGTCATCCGTGTTGTCCATGTAGGCGGCCAGGTCCACGGTTTGGGTGCCACCATTTTCCAGTGTCAAGGTCAGGATATTCCCGGCCAGGCTGAAGTCGGTGATTTGCTGGTTGTCTGAGTTGTCGAGGTAGGCTGACAGGTCTACAGTACCACCATCCTCCAGG
>NZ_NGNR01000001.1:1431123-1433786 GCF_002198115.1 Robiginitalea sediminis
ACTTAGTGCCTGGTCATCGGATGAAACATATCCGGAAAGGTCTACGGTCTGGGTGCCTCCATCTTCCAGGGTCAAAGTCAGGATATTCCCGGCCAGTCTGAAGTCGGTGATCTGCTGGTTGTCGGTGTTATCGAGGAAGGGCGCCAGATCTACGCTGCCGCCGTTCTCGAGGTTCAGGGTTGTGCCGCTCAGGCTGAGGGCCTGGTCGTCGGTGGCGGGGTCTCCCGGAAGTCCCTGTGGGCCTTGAGGTCCCTGGGGCCCTTCCGGTCCTGCTGGTCCCTGCGGTCCCGCTGCTCCGTCATTTCCCGCCACACCTTGTGGGCCGGCCGGACCCGTAAGGTTAGGGGAGGTATAGGAATTCCCATCGCCATAAAAAATAGTAAACGTTCCATTGGCATTGCTCACAATGGACATTTCGGAGGACGCCCCGCCAGTGCAGAGGTTGTGCCATTGATTTGCATTGTAATAAAACAGGCAACCCTCCTCAGTGTTAAAAATCAGGGCACCCTGCAAGGGTTGAATGGCCTGCATCTGGGCGGTGGTGAGCCTGGGCAGCACCAGGGCCTTATTGGTACTCTGGAGTTCGAGGACGGAATTCGGGTGGATGCGGTCCGGATTTTCCCCGACTTTAAGCTGGCCGAAAAGGCCTGCCAAAGGCATCAGAATCATCAGGAAGGCAAAGCGAAAGCGCATGGTTCCGGGTTTTTAGGAACCTAAAGGTAGCGCGCAGGCCCTATCTGTTTAAGACAATGTTGTGTATGGCCTTAAAACCGATGTCAAATGAGGGTTAATGTCCAATCGTCCATAAAAAATGCCTTTTAGCAGACAGTAAAACGCCATTGGTCTATTGTCTCAGATAGAAATACCCCTGGTGTTTTTTCCCTGTTTCATGGAGGGTAAGGATATAAAAATAGATCCCTCTTTTCAGGGCCAGATTGGGCTCCAGGTCTCCGGCTTTGTTGGATTTTCCCATAAAGCCCCCTGTGTAGAATTTTTCCTGGTAAACCAATACCCCGCTGCGGTTGTAGATGCTTAGGGTATTATTCGGATTATCCAAAGCCATGGGCAGGATCAGGCTTTCGTTTTTGCCGTCACCATTTGGCGAAATATAGTAGTTTTCATTTTCCAGGTCTTCCGGAAGATCTTCAGCATTGGCAGTGCCCAGCGCAAAGCGCATATAATCCGTGGGGGTGATCCAATCGGTCCGGATCGTCCCTGCTGACAGGTCGCCTTCGAGGGAAGTCCTGCCGAGGTCTTCCCAGGTCCGCGTCCGCGGATTCAGGCCCAGGACCCGTAGTTCGCTCAGGTCGGTAACCAAGGCACGGATCTCGCTGGCGCCTCCCCAGCTGAGGGTTACGCGGGTTGGCAGGTCCCCGTCCAGGGTCCAATATTCCTCAGGGCTGGCTGAATATCGGTTTCTCCGACTGTTACCTCCACCTTGTGTCATGGCAGATTCATTCGGGTCATCGGCATAATAACCACCTGTAACCAATCCATTTACGGCCTGGGATTCTACTCCCAAGGGACGGAAACGTTCCTCGTTGCCAATGGGAAGTACAAAGGCGTCTTTGTATTGGAACGCGGCGTAGCCGTCTACCTTGGATGTCGTACTGGCCCCGGTCTGGAAGGCGTCCCGGTCGAAAATAAGAGCCGCGTAGTTGCCGGATTGCCGGTTCCGGAGATCTCCTTCTATAAAGTTTACATTATTGGCGACCCGAATGGGCTGATAACAATCCACCCCATTTGCTGCGGCCACCTCCAGATCGAACCACTCGGGAGGAACTGACCCGTAGAGTTTCAGGCCAACCGAGTCCTGGTAGAACCCTACCAGACCTTCCGGGCTGGAGAATGTCCCAGAGTTCCACAGGTCTGCGTGCAAGCCTATTGCACCCATTCCGTGAAATTTGAGATCCCCGTGGTTTCCTATCCCGTCCTGGGCTACCTGAACCTGGGGTAATCCCAGTACCATCAGGCCAATGAAAAGTCGTTTTTTCATGTCCATCTCCCTTTTAATCCCTCATGATTTGGTGCCAGTCGTTCCCGTCGCTCTGGATGACCAGGATACGCCCGTCGCGTACTGAGTTGGAATTACCACCAGTTTCATTTATGAAATTCTGAGAAAAGTCCACCGTATCGTTTATGGCTTTTATGATGTAAATTCTTCCCTGACACGTAGATGGGTTCGGGAGGGTCACTTCCACATTATTGCCCGTAACGATCAGGGTATAATCATTACTGCCCAGGGTGGTGTCCGAATTGGTAGAGCGGATTGCGGCTGCAAATGACCCTCCGGAATTTGCCGGACCTGGAGGTCCCTGAGGGCCTTGCGGACCTGTTTCCCCTTGTGGTCCCTGGGCACCGGTGTCACCCTTGTCGCCCTTGTCACCCTTGTCGCCTTTGGGTCCTTGCGGCCCAGTTTCCCCTTGGGGTCCCTGCGGACCCTGGGCACCGGTATCTCCGGTATCACCTTTGTCACCTTTGTCTCCCTTCGGGCCTTGTTCTCCCTGTGGGCCCTGGGCTCCGGTTTCTCCGGTATCTCCTTTGTCACCTTTAGGGCCTTGCTCGCCCTGGGGTCCTTGAGCTCCGGTCTCGCCGGTATCACCCTTGTCACCTTTGGGGCCTTGTTCTCCTTGGGGTCCTTGGGCACCGGTATCCCCGGTGTC
>NZ_NGNR01000001.1:1433792-1434680 GCF_002198115.1 Robiginitalea sediminis
TGGGCTCCGGTTTCTCCGGTATCTCCTTTGTCACCTTTAGGGCCTTGCTCGCCCTGGGGTCCTTGAGCTCCGGTCTCGCCGGTATCACCCTTGTCACCTTTGGGGCCTTGTTCTCCTTGGGGTCCTTGGGCACCGGTATCCCCGGTGTCGCCTTTGTCGCCTTTGGGACCTTGTTCGCCTTGCGGGCCTTGGGCTCCGGTTTCTCCGGTATCTCCTTTGTCACCTTTAGGACCTTGTTCGCCTTGCGGGCCTTGGGCACCGGTTTCTCCGGTATCTCCTTTGTCACCTTTAGGGCCTTGCTCGCCCTGGGGTCCTTGAGCTCCGGTCTCGCCGGTATCACCCTTGTCACCTTTGGGGCCTTGTTCTCCTTGAGGACCCTGGGCACCTGTTTCTCCGGTGTCACCCTTGTCCCCTTTGGGGCCTTGTTCCCCTTGGGGGCCTTGAGCTCCGGTTTCCCCGGTATCACCCTTATCTCCCTTGGGTCCTTGCTCACCCTGGGGTCCTTGCGGTCCAGTTTCACCTTGGGGTCCCTGGGCNCCTTTGTCGCCTTTGGGACCTTGTTCGCCTTGAGGGCCCTGGGCGCCAGTTTCGCCTTGGGGTCCTTGCGGGCCAGTTTCACCTTGGGGTCCCTGCGGGCCAGTTTCCCCTTGGGGTCCTTGGGCTCCAGTCTCACCGGTGTCACCCTTGTCTCCTTTGTCACCTTTGGGTCCTTGTTCGCCTTGCGGGCCCTGGGCACCGGTCTCGCCAGTGTCTCCTTTATCTCCTTTGGGTCCTTGTTCTCCCTGCGGGCCTTGGGCTCCGGTTTCTCCGGTATCTCCTTTGTCACCTTTAGGGCCTTGCTCGCCCTGGGGTCCTTGAGCTCCGGTCTCGCCGGTATCACCCTTGTCA
>NZ_NGNR01000001.1:1434718-1435050 GCF_002198115.1 Robiginitalea sediminis
CCTTGGGGGCCTTGAGCTCCGGTTTCCCCGGTATCACCCTTATCTCCCTTGGGTCCTTGCTCACCCTGGGGTCCTTGCGGTCCAGTTTCACCTTGGGGTCCCTGGGCTCCTGTTTCCCCTTGTGGTCCCTGGGCACCGGTGTCACCCTTGTCTCCTTTGTCACCTTTGGGTCCTTGTTCGCCTTGTGGGCCCTGGGCACCGGTCTCGCCAGTGTCTCCTTTATCTCCTTGGGGGCCTTGAGCTCCGGTTTCCCCGGTATCACCCTTATCTCCCTTGGGTCCTTGCTCACCCTGGGGTCCTTGCGGTCCAGTTTCACCTTGGGGTCCCTGGGC
>NZ_NGNR01000010.1 GCF_002198115.1 Robiginitalea sediminis
GGCGCTAAGTCCACGCTTCCCCCATCCACAAGAGAGAGAGTCGTTCCGGAAAGACTGAGATCCTGACTGTCGGTATTATCCAGAAATGCGGAAAGGTCTACAGTCCCGCCATCCTCAAGAGTCAGCGTGTTGCCAGACAGGCTCAACGCCTGGTCATCGGTATTGTCCATGTAGGCGGCCAGGTCCACGGTTTGTGTCCCCCCATCCTCCAGGGTCAAAGTCAGGATATTCCCGGCCAGGCTGAAGTCGGTGATTTGCTGGTTGTCTGAGTTGTCGAGGTAGGCTGACAGGTCTACAGTACCACCATCCTCCAGGGTCAGGGTGTTTCCAGAGAGACTTAGTGCCTGGTCATCGGATGAAACATATCCGGAAAGGTC
>NZ_NGNR01000011.1 GCF_002198115.1 Robiginitalea sediminis
TGGAATATGGCAAGAAAACTGAAAATCATGGAAAATGAGAAACATCCACTTGACGACTTGAAAAATGACGAAATCACTAAAAAACGTGAAAAATGAGAAATGCACACTGAAGGACCTGGAATATGGCGAGAAAACTGAAAATCACGGAAAATGAGAAATACACACTTTAGGACGTGAAATATGGCGAGGAAAACTGAAAAAGGTGGAAAATTTAGAAATGTCCACTGTAGGACGTGGAATATGGCAAGAAAACTGAAAATCATGGAAAATGAGAAACATCCACTTGACGACTTGAAAAATGACGAAATCACTAAAAAACGTGAAAAATGAGAAATGCACACTGAAGGACCTGGAATATGGC
>NZ_NGNR01000012.1 GCF_002198115.1 Robiginitalea sediminis
TGACGGTAACTGCGATACAGCCACTGTTACGATTTCAGTAGAGGATTCGGACATGTTTCCGGATGCCGTAGACGATGCCGTCACCACCCCGGTAAACACCCCGGTTGATATCGATGTTTTGGCCAATGACGTAAATGTTCCCACAACAGGTACCCTGACCGTTACAGACCCGGCCAATGGCACGGTAACGGTGGACGACAATGGAACGCCCGATGACCCGAGCGACGATGTGGTAACCTATACCCCGAATCCGGATTTCCTGGG
>NZ_NGNR01000013.1 GCF_002198115.1 Robiginitalea sediminis
CAACATAGGCCGGTATTCACCGGCCTTTTTTATTTCTCTTGGTCTCGAGCCAACGCGCCATCTCGCGCCTCACTATCAAAGGTCCACCGGACCTTTGCTGGCCGTTCGGCCGGGTTCGAGCCCAAGAGGGGGAGCATAACGCCGGCGCCTGCCGGCGTTTTTTTTGGTCTTGGTTTCGCTCGAACCAGGACCCTGCCACCGCGCCATCTGGCCCCTTCGCTAAAACAGTCCACCGGACTGTTTTTT
>NZ_NGNR01000014.1 GCF_002198115.1 Robiginitalea sediminis
GGTCGGGTCGTCGTCCCCGTTCGGGTCTTCCTCATCGGTGGGCGTCCCGTCCCCGTCGTCGTCCGCATCCCGGTAGTTCACGTCTTCTGTGCCATCTGTATCCGGCAGGTCATTGGCCGGGTCGTCGATCTCGTCGTTTACATCGAAGCCGTCGTCCACATCCGAGCCTTCGTATCCGTCGTCCAGGCCGTCATTGTCCGTGTCCGTGCCGGTAAAGGTCCAGTCCGGCTGACCG
>NZ_NGNR01000015.1 GCF_002198115.1 Robiginitalea sediminis
TCTGGTCGTCGGTGCTGCCTGCGGCCAGTTCGGCCAGGGCGCCTTCTACGTCCGTAGCTGTGAAATTGCCTCCGACATCTGTGATGTTTACCTCTGAAGCGGTTTGGTCGTCAGTACCCACCAGGCTAGAGAGATCTACAGTCTCGCTGGTTCCTCCTTCGATGCCAATGGTCAGGTCGGTGCCTACAAGGGCAGAACCGCTGATGTTCTGGTCGTCCGTGTTATCCAGGTA
>NZ_NGNR01000002.1:0-355502 GCF_002198115.1 Robiginitalea sediminis
CCCGACAAATGTCCGTGACCTTCATACCCGCATCATACTGGCGAAGCATGGAAACAATCTGCGTTTCTGTGAATCTGCTCTTCTTCATGATCTAAAAATAGTTGATTTTTAAACTGTCCGAAAAACAGGGAAGCCTTCACCAGGGTATGCATCCGTGGCGTTTGCTGCGGAGTGTTTCGCCGAAGATGGTTTCATAGCGAAACCCCGCTGGTGCCGGGGAGTATCCTGAGGATGAATTACAGTTTCTTAAATGTAGGGAATTTTGTTTTGGGGAAGGAAGCAGCCATGGAGCATACCCGATGTTGGCTACAGTTGTGTTCTACCACAGCTAAGAGAAAACATTAGCAAGTCCGCCATATCAAACATGTCATAATTAGTAAGCTCATTGATGGAAGTATTTTGGAAAATCGGAGGGATTCCATAGGCTTCTTTAGATCTGATGACAACTGATCTCATTTCTTGGAAAAGTTCAAGTTCTTTTGTTAGGATGGATCGATATTTCTCATTCAGTTTTAAGATCAGTTCATTGGGGTCATGCTTTTCACAATGCCTTTGAATGATTTGGAAGATGGAATAGGAGGATGGAAAGGAATAAAACTCCTGAATGGCAAGCCACGTATTGGTTTTAGCAAAGATGAAGCGATTGTCAAATGTGCATCTTTGAGTATTTCGGAACTCAGATTCCAAGCGTTGTACGGCGCATTCATAAGATTCCATTAAAGTCCGTATTCTCACTTGGTCCTCCTTTTCCACCTTTTCGAGTACGGTTTTAGAGAGAAAATTATAATCTGGTAATATGGAATCGTTGAGCTTAGACAAGTAGGATAATCTTATGGGAATGTCCTCCTTGGATAAAGAATCAACATTTGGCATTATACTCTGGCAGAAGGAGAATAAATGAGTAAATGTTACGAATAATAGAAAGGAGTACTTCATAAATTGTAGCCAACGCCCCAGGGTATGCCTCCGTGGCTTTTGCAGCGGGAGGTTTCGCCGAAGATGGTTTCATAGCGAAACCCCGCTGATGCCGGGCGGTTTCCTGAGGATGAATTACAGTTTCTTAAATGTAGGGATTTTTGTTTTGGGGAAGGGGCAGCCATGGAGCATACCCGATGTTGTAACACGTTCTTACCCCTGTAAAAATCTCAGGTCCAAATAATGATTATTTGGATTATTTGGATCCACGTATAATTCTGTTTCAGCTTTTAGATTTAAATGCATCTTAAGCTTAGTCGGATCCATATTGATGTCGACGCGATAAGGAATTATGCGATCCTTGTATGGAATTTCAAGAAGAATAACGTTATGATTTATATCTATCTGTTTATTGTGTTTACGATTGCCGCTACCAACTTCTATCTCTTCTAAATAACTATTTGTATAAATAGTGAGGTTCTCCAAATTGACCATTATTTTCATTCCGGTACTAAGTAGTCCTTCTATTCTATGCTTTTCGGTCTGCTTAAACCTTCTAATTTGAAATTTACTCTTAACCATGAGAAAAAGAAAGGGTAAAATGAGAACCAATCCTATTGCAAAAACATAATAGTTCCTCCCTCCAGGAGTATTCCAACTTCCACGCCCTCCGAGTCCGGAATAAATAAGGACGACCCCTATTATGGTAATACTAACAAGGGCCCATGAACCGGCATTGGAAAATGCTTCCTTAATCTTCACTAAGGTTCTTTCTTAATGTGTTACAACGCCCCAGGGTATGCATCCGTGGCGTTTGCAGCGGGAAGTTTCGCCCAAGATGGTTTCATAGCGAAACCCCGCTGGAGCCGGGGAGTTTCCTGGAGATGAATTACAGTTTCTTAAATGTAGGGAATTTTGTTTTGGGGAGGTGGCAGCCATGGAGCATACCCGATGTTGGCAATGGTTATTCTACTGCACTAAGAATCGATTTTGCGATCTCCATTTGTCCTTTTTCACTAGTCAACAATTCCAGGTCATTATTGTTGGTTAGGTATCCTAGTTCAATCAAAACAGTCGGGTGTTTTACATTTTCCAGAAGATGGAAATCCGCTTTTTTAATTTGAACATTACTATCGTTGAAATCATAGAATAGTCTGATGGCCAAATCACCTGACTTGTCCTTTTGAATGTTCTTGTCACTTACAAAAATTTCCTTACCCATTCTTTCCTTATCTGCTGCTGAATTTACATGTAGTGAAATAACGAAATCAGGGTTTAGTTCATTGATTTGCTCCGCACGTTCATGAATGGAAAGGAATTCATCGGTTTCTCTAGTTAAGATGATTTCCATGTTTGAGCTTTCGTTCAAGGCCTTAATCTTATTCGCAATTTCAAGAGTGATGTCTTTTTCCTTATAACTATTTGCAGCAATTCCGCTGTCTAAGCCACCGTGACTTACATCAATTACAATAGTCTTTTTATCGGATGTTGTAAATGCCATAATAACTCCTAAAATGCCAACTCCGAGAACCTTTAATAAATTTTTCATGGGTTTTTAATTTTGATGAATAATTATTGCCAACGCCCCAGGGTATGCATCCGTGGCGTTTGCAGCGGAGTGTTTCGCCGAAGATGGTTTCATAGCGAAACCCCGCTGGTGCCGGGAAGTTTCCTGAGGATGAATTACAGTTTCTTAAAAGTAGGGAATTTTGTTTTGGGGAAGTGGTAGCCATGGGGCATACCCGATGTTGGCAACGGGCAACTATTTATTCCAGATAGACTCAAATTCATCCTTTGATATAGTGAACTCTTTAAATTCATCCAAGTCTAGTTCTTGATCTCCTAAGAAGCCATATTTATCCTCGGGATTAGCTTCATCATATTTTAAGACTTTGCCATTCGAGTAAATCTCAATTTGTTTTATTGGCATTCCATTTTCCCTGGTTTCAAAATACCAAATTGAAGAACCCCAATGGTCAAATTCATCACCTCGAGATTCAGGACATTCTCTTTTGTAAAATGCCATTCGCGTGCTTGTTGCCAACTTGTTTTATGCAAATAAAGATAGCATATATCCCCAACCCACCCCTCCGGGATAAACGAAGGTTTACTGTACTTTATCGAAATCTACATTTCGAACTACGTGGGCTTCACAGATGTTTCCTTTTATGGAAACATTTTGTAATTTATGGGAATGGGAACGAATGTGTCAACACAGCTTCAAACCTCCAAACGAATGACCCTGGATCAGATCAAGGATAAGCACCTCGGCCCCGTGGGCACCCCGGATCGGGATCTATATGAGTTTGACCTCAAAATAGAAGTGTTGGCCGACATGATTAAGGCCGTCCGGAAGGAGCGCAACCTTACCCAGGAAGAATTGGGTAAAATGATTGGGGTAAAAAAGGCGCAGATTTCAAAGCTGGAGCGGAATACCAAGAACGTAACCCTGGGTACCATACTTAAGGTTTTTGAAGCCCTGCAAGCGAAAATCAAGTTCAGCGTTCAGGTGGATCAGGTGGATTACAAAGTAGTCTGACGACATACCGTATTTACTTTCTATCCTCCAGCCGAAACGGACCGTCCGCCTGAGGCACAGGGGTGTTGCCTTCAAAAATGCGGTCCAGGGGGCTGCGGATGTTCAGCAGGTCCTGGCGGGAGACGTGGGTATAGACCATGGTGGTCTCCGGGCGGGCGTGCCCCAGCAGTTCCTGGATGTAGCGGATGTCTACCCCCTGTTCCAACAGGTGGGTGGCAAAGGAATGGCGCAGGGTGTGGGGCGTGACGCGTTTCAGGATCCCAGCCCGTTTGGCACTGCGCCTCAAAAACACCCTGATGCTCGTAGCGCTGTAGGGCTGCCCCGGGGCGCCCTCGGCAAAGTATTCCCTGGGGGCATAAGTGGCCAGGTAGTTTTCCAGCAGGGGGATGAGCCGCTCGGCCAGGATAACGCTGCGGTCTTTGCGGCCCTTCCCGCTGCGGATAAACAGCTGCCTGCGGTCTACATCCAGAGCATCGAGCCGCAGGGCGAGCAGTTCCCCCACCCGGAGGCCGGAGCCGTACATCAGGGCCGTAATGGCACGGTGCTTCAAATTGCGGGTATGCTGCAGCAGCAGGACCACCTCTGCCGTACTAAGGACTTTGGGCAACAGCCGGCTTTTTCTGGGGCGCACCAGACCCTCGGGCTCCAGGCGGCATTCCGGGAGGAAAACCACCCATTGTTTCAGCGCGCTGATGGCCTGGCGGTGGGTGCTGATGGAGATGCGCCGTTTCAGCACCAACCATTGCAGGAAGGCCTCGGCATCGGCTTGGGTGGCCGCTTCCGCCGGGGTGTGGCCCAGGAAGGTCAAAAACTGACCCGCCAGGGAGGCATAGGTCCCCACCGTGCTGGCGCTGTAGCGGCGGGCCCTCAGGAAATCCGCGAACTTTTCCACCAGGGGCTGGGCAGGGGGCAGCGCCTGAGGCCTCCGAGGGCCGGCGGGCTGGGAAGCATCGAAGGTTACCTGGTGGCCATGGTTTTTTAAATGGCGGATCAGCTCCGGGGCGGCAGCGGGGTCTTTCAGGTACCAGCACCCCAGTGCTCCATCCCACCGGGTGCCCGGAAAGGACTTGACGCATTCCTTTGCAGCATAGGTATACGGAAAGGCAATGCGCAGGTGCTCCCGCCCTTCGTACAAAAAGGTGGAAAGGGTCATTCGGGCCATGGCGGCGTTTTGAGAAAAGGTAACCTCCGGGGCTGCATCCCCATTGCAGGCGGGAAAATCAGTCCAGGGCCAGGCGCATCAGCCGGCTCTGTTTTTCGGCAAACCCCAGGCTCAGGTACAGGCGGTGGGCCGCTTCGCGGTGGTGGCCGGTAAAAAGCAGCACCTCCCGGGCGCCCGCTTCCCGGGCACGGCCAATGAGGGCCTCCATAATCCGGCGGCCAAGTCCGCTGCCCCGTGCTGTCGCATCGACTACCACGTCCTCTATCCAGGCCTTGCGGCCGGAAATAACCGTGTACAGGCAGAGGGTCCCCATCCCGATAATTTTTCCCCCGTCCCGGCAAACCACCAGCAATGGGGGGTTAGGGGAGGCGAGCAGGGCCGGGACATCCTGCTGGGGCAGCTCCGGGTTCAATTGGCGGAACAGGTCGGAAATCTGCCGGAGGTCTGCCGCGCTGAGGTCCTCCGGCGATACGAATGCTAGGGTCATACGGAAAGGTACGTAAATCTGCCGGGGGTTAGCCCATCTCCAGGACCTTCATCAGGGCATCGCAGCCGTCCTGGTCCAAAAATCGGGTGTGGGCATCCACGGTCTGGAAGCGTTTTCCGCTGATTTCCCGGCAGGTCATTTTGCCATGGGTGGCCTGCAGGAAGGTTTCCAGTGTCCGTTGGGAGTCCGGGTTGTCGTAAGGGGAGCGGTCTTCTTCCCGGCTCCATTTAAGGGCCTGCATCCAGACGGCAGCGGCCAGGGCGCCGCACCCTCCGCCGCTCAGGCCCAGCCCCCCTGCAAAACCGGATACCATAATGGCTTGTTCTTCGGTAGCACCCATGCGCTCGGCCACCTCCGCGGCACAGCTGCGGCAGGGGCCTGCCTGCCCGGAGGCCTGAAGGCCTTCCCGGGCCGCCTGTACCGCCTTGGGGGCCCACTCCTGGGCCAGGGTAAAGCAGTGGCGATAGCGCCTGGTAATCATGTATTTGGCAAAGCTCCACCGGCTGGAAAAATTACAATGGGTAATCTCCCGGCAATTGATGGTCCCCTCTCGTTCCCGGAAGGATTGCATCACGGTTTGGGTAGCGGCAACGGCTGCCCGGATGGCTTGGTCCCTGTCCTTGCAGGTCCGGTAGGCTTCGGCCCCTATGGCCAGGGAGGCGCCCCAGAGCATACCGCACTGGTGGCCTTCCCGGAGGATGCCCCCGGCCAGGGTATCCGAGGCGCGTTCCTCCCCGGGGCGGTTATGCCCGAATTCCCGGTTCAGTAAAAAATGGAAGGTCCGGGAACAGGTCCCCAATTCCTTAAAGACTTTTTTGCCATCGGTGGGCTGAGCTACAGCAGGGTTCATGACTAGGCGCTTAGAACCCTCATGTTACAAACAATAGTGCTGTGCGTCAATGATTTGGGTCAGTGGGCGGCTGTATACCCCTCAGCTGCTTATTTAAAGTCCTTCCTCCGGAGGGAGTAGAGTAGCCCTGTAAGGATGGCCATGTAGAGCAGGAAGATCCAGAAGGTATGCATGGAACCCGTAAACTCCGGCAGGAGCTGCAGGTAGTTAAACGCGGCATTGGCACCGATGTGCACCAGGATGGAGGTCAGCACGCTTTCGGTGCGGGAATAAATCCAGCCTATAACTATCGAGGCCAGGAGTACCCAAAGTAAAAAAACGGGAAATTCCATATCCAGGGGTACCCCGGTGCCTATCAGGTAGGCGGGAAAATGCCAGAGCCCCCAAACCAATCCAACCAAAATACCGGAAAGAAGGACATTGAATCGCTGCCTCAGTTTTGGGAACAGGTAACCCCGCCACCCGTATTCTTCCCCAAGTGCGATGAGGATTATAACAGCAGATTGGGGCAGTATTTGGGTGGTGCGCAGCTGAAAATGGGATAAATCAAACCCCAGTTCGGTAAGTACCGCAAGGGCGGCCAGCATCGGGATACCAAGAAGGCAAAGCAACAGCCATAAAAGATGGGTTCGCCTGAAGGTTTGTTGTATGAACAGCGCATGCAGCCCCTTGCGCCCTGAGGCCTTTGCAGTGAGGATCAAAGCCACCAGCGAAGGGGTAAAGACCGACAGGATGGAGAGGTTTTTATTCCCGGAGGAAAAACCGGCATAACAGATTAGGGCACTAAGAACCAGGACCAGGGTAGAGAAAAGGGTTGCTTCTTTAATTGAGCTGCGTTCCATAAGCCTCAAGGATGGCATGTATAAGGAACCGACGATCTCAGAGAAGGAATGTTACCAGGGGTAGGACCAGGGAAAGTCTTTGAAACCAACTTCAAACCGACCCATTTCCACATTAACACATTAGCACATTAAAGAAGGCTGGGGTTGGCTTCGCTTGGTAGGAATGGAATTTGGAATTTAGTCCCGATAACTATCGGGATGGAATTTGAGCCCCAGTGGCTGGGGTTGGCTTCGCTTGGTAGGAATGGAATTTGGAATTTAGTCCCGATAACTATCGGGATGGAATTTGAGCCCCAGTGGCTGGGGTTGACTTCGCTTTGCCTCTTGGCAGGAAAGAATGGAATTTGGAATTTAGTCCCGATAACTATCGGGATGGAATTTGAGCCCCAGTGGCTGGGGTTGGCTTCGCTGCGCTCAGCCGACCCAGCACTCCCGTCCTGCACCCCGATAGCTATCGGGGCAAAACCAGCGCAGTTTTCAACTGCGCGGTTTTTTCGTTCCGACCGCAAGACTCAAGCGAGCTTGGCCTTGCTCCGAAACGAAAAAACCCGCCTCATTTGAGGCGGGTTTTGCGCTTGATCGTGACTTGGCTGGGGCTCGAACCCAGGACCCTCTCCTTAAAAGGGAGATGCTCTACCAACTGAGCTACCAAGTCAGGAGTGTCAAAAAAAGAACCGCGCTGCACCTGCGGTTCCGAGGGTGCAAATATAAAATGTATTTGTCATTTTTCAAGTGAAAGGGGAATAAATTTCTCCTTTGCCTGAAAAGGCGGATATTTGGGGCGGACTTTCAAAAGCAACGCGCATGGTAATTGCCCTTGTAGGCTATATGGGAAGCGGGAAATCGACCGTGGGGCAGGCCCTGGCACAGCAACTGGGCATCCCCTTTGTGGACTTCGACCGGTACATCGAAAACCGGATCGAACAGACCATCCCGGAGATCTTCCAGACCCGGGGCGAGCTGTTTTTCAGGCGTACCGAACACGAACTGCTTAAGGAGTTGCTGGCCGAAGGGGCCGGGATGGTTCTGGCCCTGGGAGGGGGTACGCCCTGCTATGCCGGGAATATGGATTTGTTGCTGGCCCATACGCCCCATGTGGTCTACTTGCAGCTCTCAGTAGGGGCGCTTACCCGTAGGTTGCAGGGAGAGAAGCAGGAGCGGCCGCTTATTGCCCACCTGCCCGATGCCGAACTCCCGGAGTTTATCGGCAAACACCTCTTTGAGCGGGCCCCCTTCTACGGGAAGGCGCCCATCACCATTATTGCGGACCACCTGGGTCCGGAGGAAGTGGTTTCGGAAATCCGCGCCCTGCTAGTCTAGGTACACGGCATGGTTGCGGGCTGCGAAATCGACCCGCACGTGCTCCTGCAGGGAGGTGGAGAGGGACAGCCCCTTGAAGTCTGCTTTTACCGGGTAACGTTTAAAGTTCCGGTCTATCAGCACAGCGGTTTTCAGCTGCTTGAGCGGGGTTTTTAAAAAGTGGTGTACGGCATAGATCAGGGTCCCGCCGGAATACAGCACATCGTCTATGATCACCACCGGTTTCCCTGCGTAGGATTCCTGCCCCGGGATGGTTTTTACCCCGCTTAAGGGGTCTTTCTTGTCCATTTCCACCCGGCACAACACCACCTTGGCAGGGGTAATCTGCTCCAGGACCCGTTTGATCTTTTTGGCGAACTCCAGCCCGCCCCCTTTGATGCCGGCCAAGACAATTTCCGGCTCCTCCACATGGGCTTCGTAAATCTGGTAGGCGATGCGCCTTATTTTGTACTGCACCTGCTGGTGGGATAGGATGCGGTTTTCCATGGCCGTTTATTTCTTCTCAAAGATAAAAAAGAGTTCGTTCCCTGCCCGGGGCGGAATGGAATTCCGCGCGGTTTCCAGGGTGTGCAGGTGGAACAGGCCCCCGAAGCGCTTGCGGTACTCGGTGGCCGAGCCGCCAAAGGGCGGGCCGTTTTCGGTGAGCGGGAACTGGAAGAGCAGGCCGGCCAGCCGCCCGCCCGGGGCCAGCAGCCCGTGCATGTGGCGCACGTAGTGGTCCCGCTCCTCTGGCGGGAGGGCGCAGAAAAAGGTGTGTTCCAGCACCAGATCGAAGGGCCCGCCCCGGTAGTCGAAAAAGTCCTGGCACACCAGGCGCTCTTTCGGGAACCCGGGTACCCGCCGGCCGATTTCCGCCAGGGGGGCGCGGGCAATGTCCAGGACGGTGACATCGGTAAAACCGGCCTGGTGGAGGTATTCTGCCTCGTACCCGTGGCCAGCCCCGGGTAGCAATATCCGCAGGTCCTTGCGGCCCAGCTGGTCGGCATAGGCGGTCAGGGCCGGGGCAGCGTACCCGATGTCCCAGCCGGTGGTGCCTGCCGCATAGCGGCCTTCCCAAAACGCCTTAGTCCCCATCGTCTATAAAATCGTCCAGGTCGCGCCGGTCCTTCTTGGTGGGCCGGCCCGTGCCCTTGTTGCGGTAGTATTCGCGGGTGGTCTGGATCAGGCGGTGCTGCTCCAGGGCTTCGGCCGGGGTGGTGTCTTCCCGGTAAATGCCCACCCATTTGGCCCCGACCCGCTGGGGCGGGATGTCCAGGACCTTCAGGCTGAGGTCCAGCTGCTGGCGGCGCAGGGTAATCTGGTCGGAGGGCAGCACTTCCCGGGAGGGTTTCACCACCTGCCCGTCTATGCGCACCTGGCCCTTCCGGCAGGCCTCGGTGGCCTGGTTGCGGGTTTTGAAATATCGGGTGCACCACAGGTACTTATCGATGCGCATGGGCCAAATTCTTTGTTAATGCCTTCCGCAAAAATAGGGGAAAATAGTATCTTGCGGGCCTATAGAAAATGGCTATGAACCTGAAAAACCTAGGCCTCGGATTGCTCGCGGCACTCCTTTTAGCCTCCTGCCGCAATGACGACGACGGCATCCTCCCCGGTAGTACGGTACCCCCGCGCGACCTGGATGAGGTAGCCCTGGAAAACGATGCGGACATCCGGGAATTCCTCCAGACCCACTTTTACAATTACGAGGAGTTCGATAACCCCCCGGCCGGTTTCGACTATCAGATCCGGATCGATACCCTGGCGGGAGACAACGCAGACAAGACGCCGCTCATTGAGCAGATGCAGACCGAAATCATCCAGATTACCCCGGAGCAGGTAGGGGTAGACCAGGATTTGGGCAATGTGGCCCATACGCTCTATTACCTGAGTGTCCGCGATGGGGTAGGGGTAAGCCCCACCATCGGGGACTCGGTGCTGGTGCGCTACCAGGGAAGTTACCTGGACGGGCGCTCCTTCGATGCCAACCCCAATTTCCAGTGGCAGGAACTCCCCTTTTTCCTGAGGGGGTACCAGGAAGCCATGAAGCATTTTTCCTCCGGGACCCTGGGGTCTCTCGTGGTAAACCCGGATGGGACCAGCGAGATCGACGACCGGGGCGTGGGCCTGCTTATCCTGCCTTCGGGCCTGGGGTATTTCAGCGATACCAGCACCGGGATTATCGCCTATTCCCCCCTGATTTTCCGGGTGGACCTGGGCCTGGTGGTGGAGGATACGGACTCGGACGGGGACGGCATCCCGAATATTATGGAGGACCTGAACAACAATGGCTACCTCTACGACGACAATACGGATGAGGCCCAGGAATTACAGGCCTTTACGGCCATCCTGAGGCCCAACTTCCTGGATACGGACGACGACAGCGACGGACGCCCCACCCGGGAGGAAATCGAAATTGACGCTCAGGGGAATATCACCTTCCCGGATTCGGACGGGGACGGTACCCCGGACTATCTGGACCGGGATTCCTAAACCCGGGATACCCTAAAAGAAAAACCCTGCCAACGGCAGGGTTTTTTTATTTGAATGGAATGTCCCGGTCTCAGAGTTTGACCGATACCCCCAGGATAAACTGGCTGGTACGGGTATCGAGCCGCTGGTCGGGCAGGTTCACAAAGGCTGCCTCGTTGGAGGAGAGGCCGCGCTCGTAGCGCAGGTCTATCCCGATGTTCCCGAGGTCTACCCCGGCCCCGATGTGCAGGCCTACGGTAAAGTCGTTCTCCAGGTCTCCCAGGGTCACGTCCTCAAAGTCGGTGTCCAGGATGTACTGCAGGTCCGGCCCGGCGAAAACCTTCAGAGGCCCCAGGATGCGGAGGCCTACCAGAAGGGGCAGGTCCAGTTTTTTCATGTCGAAGTCCGCGCCGTCGTATTCGGAACTGGTCTTGGTGTAAATCAGTTCCGGGCGGAAAAAGACCTTGTCTCCGAACTGGCCGAACACGCCCAGGTGCCAGCCCATTTTGGTGTCGGAGCTGAGGTTGGGGGCGGAATCGAATTTGTAGTCGCCGTTGGAGTTGAAGTTCAGCCCGGCCTTGACCCCGAAACCGGGATCTTTCTGCGCAAAGGCAGCCATGCTGGTCAGGGCCAGCACGCATACAATCAGTGTACGTTTCATAAGGGTGTTCATTTAGTGGGCCTTCAGATGGTAACAGGCCCTGGGTTATGAACCCCAGAGGCGCAAAAACGGTACCAAAATCAGGCTTTTCGTTTTAAAGCTTTAAAAACGGCGGTTTCGATGGCTTTATTGTCCAGCCCGTATTTGGCCATGAGCTGCTCCGGTGTACCGCTTTCACCGAAACTGTCGCGGACGGCCACCAGTTCCTGAGGGGCAGGGTGGTGGGTGGCCAGGGTACGGGCCACGCTTTCCCCCAGCCCGCCCAGCATGTTGTGCTCCTCGGCGGTGACCACGCAGCCGGTTTTGGCAACGGAGTCCAGGATGGCTTTTTCGTCCAGGGGTTTGATGGTGTGGATGTTGATGACTTCTGCAGAAATTCCCTGGGTTTCCAGGGCTTCAGCGGCCTTGAGGGCTTCCCATACCAGGTGGCCCGTGGCGATGATGGTAACGTCGTTCCCCTCCGACAGTTTCACGGCCTTCCCGATTTCAAACACCTGGTCTGCCGGGGTGAAGTTGGCCACCTTCGGGCGGCCGAAGCGCAGGTACACCGGCCCCTGGTGCTCGGCCACGGCCAGGGTGGCCGCCTTGGTCTGGTTAAAGTCGCAGGGGTTGATGACGGTCATCCCCGGGAGCATTTTCATCAGGCCGATGTCCTCCAGGATCTGGTGGGTGGCCCCGTCCTCGCCCAGGGTAATGCCCGCGTGGGAGGCGCATATCTTCACGTTCTTGCCGGAATAGGCAATGCTCTGGCGGATCTGGTCGTATACCCGCCCGGTGGAAAAGTTCGCAAAAGTGGAGGTGAAGGGGATGTACCCCCCTATGGTCAGGCCGGCGGCAATCCCCATCATATTGGCCTCGGCGATGCCCACCTGGAAGAATCGCTCCGGGTTCTCGGCGATAAAGGTCTCGATTTTCAGGGATCCTACCAGGTCGGCGCAAAGGGTCACCACCTTGGGGTTGGTGCGCCCCAATTCGGTCATCCCGGCGCCAAAGCCGCTGCGGGTATCCTGTTTTCCTTGGTCTGTATAGCGTGTCATTGCGGGTGTGTTCGGGTTAGTAATCGCCCAGGGTTTCCGGGTTCTGTGCCAGGGCGGTGGCCAGCTGCTCGTCGTTGGGGGCCTTGCCGTGCCAGGCGTGGGTGTGCATCATAAAGTCCACCCCATTGCCCATTTCGGTAGTCATCACCAGGGCAACCGGTTTTCCTTTCCCCGTGCGGGAGCGGGCGGTCTTGAGGGCCTCCACCACCGCAGCCATATCGTTCCCGTTTTCGCACTCCAGGACCTCCCACCCAAAGGCCTCGAGCTTGGGCCGCAGTTCGCCCAGGGCCAGGACTTCCTCGGTGGGCCCGTCTATCTGCTGCCCGTTGCGGTCTATGGTGGCAACCAGGTTGTCTACCCCTTTGCTGCCGGCAAACATGATGGCCTCCCAGTTCTGGCCTTCCTGCAGCTCCCCGTCTCCGTGGAGGCTGTAGACCAGATGGGAGTCCCCGTTGAGTTTCTTCGCCAGGGCCGCGCCTATGGCCACGGACATCCCCTGCCCCAGGGAGCCGGAGGCAATCCGTACCCCGGGCAGCCCCTCGTGGGTGGTGGGGTGGCCCTGCAGGCGGGAGTCAATTTTGCGAAAGGTGCTGAGTTCCTCCAGCGGAAAGTACCCCTTGCGGGCCAGGACGCTGTAGAACACCGGGGAGATGTGCCCGTTGGAAAGGAAGAAAAGGTCCTCCCCGATCCCGTCCATCTCAAATCCGGGCTGCAACTCCATGATCTCGTTGTAGAGGGCCACCATAAATTCGGTACAGCCCAGGGAGCCCCCGGGGTGTCCGGAATTGACCGCGTGAACCATCCGGAGGATGTCCCTGCGGACCTGGGTGGCCAGGGCCTCAAGGTCTTTGATATCAGCCATGCTTGCGTATTTAAACCCTCCAAAAGTACGGGCATTCTGCGGCCCCTGCAACCCAACTTTCCACAATTTATCAACGCCCCGGGGGGTGGAACTTTATTGTTTTCTTAAGGGGCGGATGCCCCGGAGTTGTGTATCTTTGGCCGCGAGCCCAAACCCTCGGACTTGGCCTTTACACTCCTCCATACCGACCCCGCCAGCAAGGCCCGCGCCGGGGAACTGCAGACTGCCCACGGGGTTATCCGTACCCCTATTTTTATGCCGGTAGGCACGGTTGCCTCCGTAAAGGGGGTCCACCAGCGGGAACTGCGGGAAGAGATAGACCCGGATATCATCCTGGGCAACACCTACCACCTGTATCTGCGCCCGGGGATGGAGATCCTGGAGAAGGCCGGGGGGTTGCACCGCTTTATGAACTGGGAGCGCCCCATCCTGACCGACAGCGGGGGCTACCAGGTGTACTCCCTTTCGGGAACCCGGAAGATCAAAGAGGAAGGGGTCAAATTCCAGTCCCATATAGACGGGTCGCGCCACCTGTTTACCCCGGAATCCGTCATGGAACTGCAGCGCACCATCGGGGCAGACATCATCATGGCCTTCGACGAGTGCACCCCGTACCCCTGCGACCGCCGGTATGCGGAGCGCTCCATGCACATGACCCACCGCTGGCTGGACCGCTGCATGGCTCACCTGGAGAAGGCCCCGCCCAAATACGGGTTCGACCAGCTGTTTTTCCCCATCGTCCAGGGCTCGGTCTATACGGACCTGCGCCAGCAAAGTGCGGAATATATTGCCGCTGCCGGGGCCCCTGGCAATGCCATAGGCGGGCTGTCGGTAGGGGAGCCGGCCGAGGAGATGTACGCCATGGCCGAGGCGGTTTGCGACATCCTGCCCCGGGAAAAGCCCCGCTACCTGATGGGGGTGGGGACTCCGGTGAACATCCTGGAAAACATTGCCCTGGGGGTGGATATGTTCGACTGCGTGATGCCCACCCGCAACGCCCGCAACGGGATGCTGTTTACCTCGGAGGGCACCATCAACATCAAAAACAAGAAATGGGAGGACGACTTCTCCCCCCTGGACCCCATGGGCCACACCTTTGTGGACCGGGAATACACCCGGGCCTACCTGCGGCATTTGTTTGCCGCCAATGAGTATCTTGGCAAGCAGATTGCCACCATCCACAACCTGGGCTTCTACCTCTGGCTGGTCCGGGAGGCGCGCCGCCGGATCCTGGACGGCACTTTTGCCCCCTGGAAGGCGGAGATGGTGGCCAAAATGGACAAAAGGCTCTGAGCGGTATGACGATCCTGGACTGGTACATCTTGCGCAAATACCTGCAGACCTTCTTCCTGCTGCTGTTGCTCTTTATCCCCATCGGGATTATGCTGAACCTGGCGGAGCAGATCGGGAAGATGATCGACAACGAGGCACCCCTCTCCGAGATCCTGGTCTACTACGGCAACTTTACGATTTACATCGGGAGCCTGCTCTTCCCTATCCTGCTCTTTCTGGCCATTATTTTCTTTACCTCCCGCCTGGCCAACAACACCGAGATTGTGGCCATCCTCTCCAGCGGGGTGTCCTTTGCCCGTTTCCTGAGACCCTATTGGGTAGGGGCGGGGATCATTGCCGTGATCATGTTTATGATGGGGATGTTTATCGTGCCCTCGGCCAGCAAGGGGTACAACGAGTTCCGGTACAAATACCTCAAACGGGGCGGGCAGGAACGGGTTACCAGCAACATTTTTACCCAGCTGGGGGAGAGCGACTATATTTATGTAAGCAGCTTCGACCCCAAGCGGCAGATCGGCTACAATTTCACCTACGAGCACTTCGGGGAGGACGGGGAGCTGGAATACAAGATGGCCGCGGCCAACATCCGGTGGATTGAGGAGGACAGCATCTACCGCCTTACGTCCTATTCCCGCCGCAACCTGAAGGGGGAGACCGAGTACCTGGAAACCCGCCGCCGGCTGGACACGCTTTTTGCCTTCCGCATAGACGACCTCACCCCGGTCTCCTATATTGCCGAGACCAAGAACCTCTTCGAGCTGAACAGCTTTATCGCAGACCAGCGCCGCAAAGGCGCCTCCAATGTGAATACCTATGTGCTGGTGAAGTACCGCCGGTGGGCCCTGCCCATCTCCGCCTTTATCCTGACCATCATCGGGGTGGCGGTCTCCTCCATGAAGCGACGGGGCGGGCTGGGGGTAAACCTGGCCTTCGGCATTGGGGTGGCTTTTATCTACATCTTCCTGGACAAGGTCTTCGGCACCCTGGCCGAGCAGAGCGGGTTTTCCCCCCTGCTGGCTGTGATGCTGCCCAATATCTTCTTCGGTATTGTCGGGATTTATCTGCTGCAAAAGGCTAAGCGCTAAGGGCTGGGCTTTTGTTTTTCCGGGCAACCGGAGTTTGGGAATATCCTGTATCTTTGCCCCGCATACAGACCAAACGAGAACCGCATGGAATACCTGGATTTTGAACTACCGATCAAGGAACTCGAGGAGCAGCTGGAAAAGTGCCAGCTCATCGGGGAGGAGAGCGATGTGGATGTGACCGAGACCTGCAAGCAGATCGAAAAGAAGCTCGACGAGACCCGGAAGGAAATCTTCAAAAACCTGACCCCCTGGCAGCGCGTCCAGCTTTCCCGCCACCCCAGCAGGCCCTACACCATGGACTACGTCCGGGCCCTTTGCGGGGATACCTGGCTGGAGCTCCACGGAGACCGCACCGTTAAGGACGACAAGGCCATGATTGGCGGCCTGGGCAAGATCGGGGACCAGAGCTATATGTTTATCGGCCAGCAAAAGGGGTTTAATACCAAGACCCGCCAGTACCGCAACTTCGGGATGGCCAACCCCGAAGGCTACCGCAAGGCCCTGCGCCTGATGAAGTCCGCGGAGAAATTCGGGATCCCCGTCGTTTCCTTTATCGACACCCCCGGGGCCTACCCGGGCATCGAGGCCGAGGAACGCGGGCAAGGCGAGGCCATTGCGCGGAACATCCTGGAGATGACCCGCCTGAAGGTACCCATCATTGTGGTTATCATAGGGGAAGGGGCCTCCGGTGGCGCCCTGGGCATAGGCGTGGGAGACCGCGTACTGATGCTGGAGAATACTTGGTATTCGGTAATCTCCCCGGAATCCTGTTCCTCCATCTTGTGGCGCAGCTGGGAGTACAAGGAACAGGCTGCTGCGGCCCTGAAACTCACCGCCACAGACATGAAAAAATTAAAGCTGATAGACGAGATTGTCCGGGAGCCTGCCGGGGGGGCGCACGCCAACCGGGAGAAGGCCTTTGAGATTGTCCGCAACAAGATTGCAAAGCACTATCAGGAACTTCAAAAGTTATCACCAGCCGAGCTGGTGGCCTCCCGCATGGACAAATACGGCTCCATGGGGGTCTTCAAGGACTGATGCCCCGCTTGGCGGCGCATCGGGAAAAATCCGGGGGCAGGCCCCCGGATTTTTTTTCGTTTATAAACAGAAAGTTGTAACTTATTAACACCCGGAATGTTAACGACCGGTGGATATCCCCCCGGCCCCGCCCGCACGGACTTCGGGTGAATTCCCTACTTTTACCGCTATGGAAAACAGCATCCCCGTTACCGCCCAGCGCATAGGAAAATCCAGCATCATTCCGTTGGAACGCGGGAAGATACCTCCGCAAGCTGTTGATTTAGAGGAGGTTGTAATCGGGGCCATGATGATCGACAAAAAAGGGGTAGACGAGGTGATCGACATCCTCCACCCGGATGCCTTCTATAAAGAGGCCCACCGGTATATCTACGAGGCCATCTTCAAACTCTTCGAAGGGTCCGAACCGGTCGATTTATTAACCGTTTCCGCCCAACTGAAGCAGGACGGCAGGCTCGAGCAGGTCGGAGGCGATTTTTACCTGATCAGACTCACCCAGAAAGTAGCCTCTTCGGCCCATATTGAGTACCACGCCCGCATTATCCTGCAGAAGTACATCCAGCGCAGCCTGATCAAGATTTCCAGCGAGATCATCGAAGAGGCCTACGACGAGAGTACGGACGTCTTCGACCTGCTGGACAATGCGGAATCGAAGCTCTACGAGGTCACCCAGGGGAACCTGAAGCGGTCTGCCGAAACGGCCCAGAGCCTGGTGATGCAGGCCAAGAAAAAAATCGAGGAAATCTCCAATCAGGAGGGCCTCAGCGGGATCCCCTCCGGTTTTGACAAGGTGGATTTGCTCACCTCCGGCTGGCAGCCCAGCGACCTGATCATTATCGCAGCCCGCCCTGGTATGGGTAAGACGGCCCTGACCCTCTCCATGGCGCGGAACATGGCGGTAAATGCGAACATACCCGTGGCTTTTTTCTCCCTGGAGATGTCCTCCGTACAGCTTATTACCCGACTTATCTCCTCGGAGACCGGCCTTTCTTCGGAAAAGCTGCGTACCGGCCGCCTGGAGAAGCACGAATGGGAGCAGCTCAACGTGAAGGTGAAGGCCCTGGAAAAGGCGCCCCTCTTTATAGACGATACGCCTTCCCTTTCCATTTTCGACCTGCGGGCCAAGGCGCGGCGCCTGGCCTCCCAGCATAAGATCAAGCTCATCATTATCGACTACCTCCAGCTCATGACCGGGGGTGCCAGCCAGAAGGGCGGCAACCGGGAGCAGGAGATTTCCACCATTTCGCGGAACCTGAAAGCCCTGGCCAAGGAACTCAACGTCCCGGTCATTGCCCTGTCTCAGCTCTCCCGGGCGGTGGAGACCCGAGGCGGCAGTAAGCGGCCTATCCTTTCCGACCTCCGGGAATCCGGGGCCATCGAACAGGATGCGGACATCGTGTCGTTTATCTACCGCCCGGAATACTACAAGATAGACGAGTGGGACGACGAGGAGCGCACCCCCACCCAGGGGCAGGCAGAGTTCATCGTGGCCAAGCACCGGAACGGAGGGCTCGATAATATTAGGTTAAAGTTCATTGGGCATCTGGGTAAATTTGATAATTTGGATGACTTTGATTCTCCTTTCGAGTTTCAATCCAAGATGAATGCCGAGGGTGAGAACCCGTTCCTGGCCAAGGATTTCCCCAGTGCCGACCAGGCCTTCGGAAGCGCCATGAACGACCATCCCGAGGCGGACCCGGATGACAATGACGTACCGTTCTGACACGCATTTTTTCGGCCGCCCCTCCAGGCGGCTTTTTGTTCTGGTGCTGTTGCTGCTGCTGGCAGGGGCGGCCCGGGCCTCGGTGATCCTCATCCCCATGGATGCCGACAGCCAGGAGAACCACCTGAAGGCCTACGGCATTACCTACTGGGTGCTCAGCAAAAAACAGAAAGTCCAGTGGCTGCTCAATTACCGGGGCGGGTCCTTCCTGTTGCCCGACGGGGAGCCCATCCGCAGCGAATGCCGCATCCGCGGGGTATCCTTCGAGGTCCTCTCCGACGCGGAGGCCCAGCAAATCCTGGATGAAATTTCCAGCCCCTCCCGCAACCAGGAGGCGGTTATCCTGGAAAAGGCCCCCCGCATTGCCGTATATACCCCCAAGGACAACGCCCCCTGGGACGACGCGGTTACTATGGCCCTGACCTATGCGGAAATCCCCTATGCCACCATTTACGACCGGGAAGTCCTGGAGGACAAGCTCCCGCTCTACGACTGGCTCCACCTGCACCACGAGGACTTTACCGGGCAGTACGGGAAGTTTTACGGAGCCTACCGGGCCACCCCCTGGTATATTGAAGGCAAACAGCAGGCAGAGGCCCTTGCGGCCGAACTGGGGTATTCCAAGGTGTCTGAGGAAAAAAGCGCCGTGGCCCAGAAGATCCGGAATTACGTGATTGGGGGCGGGTTTATGTTTGCCATGTGCTCGGCCACGGATTCCTTCGACATTGCCCTGGCGGCCGAAGGGGTGGATATCTGCGAGCCCATGTTCGACGGGGACCCTTCGGACCCCAATTACCAGCAGCGCCTGGACTATTCCAAGACCTTCGCCTTTACGGGCTTTACGTTGGAGCGCAGCCCGCTTCGGTATGAGTTCTCCTCCATAGACATGACCAACAAGCGGGACGAGGTCCCCATGGAATCCGACTACTTCAGCCTTATGGACTTCTCGGCCAAATGGGACCCGGTGCCCACCATGCTCTGCCAGAACCACACCGCCCTGGTCAAAGGGTTTATGGGACAGACCACGGCCTTTACCCGTTCGGAAATCAAACCCACGGTACTTATCCTGGGGGAAAACCGCCTCAACGGGGAGGCGCGGTACATCCACGGGGTCAAGGGCAGGGGCTTCTTTACCTTCTACGGGGGGCACGACCCGGAAGACTATCAGCACCGGGTGGGCGACCCCAAGACCGAGTTGGAACTCCACCCGAATTCCCCGGGCTACCGCCTGATCTTAAACAATGTGTTGTTCCCCGCTGCCCAGAAGAAAAAGCAGAAGACCTAAACCTGTCGCAACAGGGCTTCGAGCACCTGTTCCACACCTCCTTCGTCGTTCCCGCCGGTCTCATACCGGGCTACCTTCTTGACGTTGGGGTGGGCATTGGCCATGGCAAAGCTGTAATCCGAGAGGGCCAGCATCTCCAGGTCGTTGTTGTAATCCCCGAAGACCATGATCTGGTGGCGGCCCAGGCCGCGCTGTGCCATAAGGGCCTCCAGGGCATGCCCCTTGTGGGCATCCGGGTGGGAGACATCCACCCAGTTAGACCCGGATACCTTTACCTTCAGGGTATCCTCCATATCGGCAAAGGCGGGGTAGATAAACTGCTCGGAGCTCTCCCAGTGGTAAATGGCCACTTTCATCAAGGGGTCGGTAACCGCACCCAGGTCCGGGGCTATGGTATATTCGGTATAGTACTCCTGCAATAGGGTCAGGAAATCGTCTGAGGCCCCGTCTACGTAAGCGCTGGAGGAGGCGCAAAGGACGGGGTGGGCCTGGCGTATCCCAGAGGCTCGCCGGAGGATTTCCCCCACGTGCCGGGAGGGCAGGGGGGTGGTCATCAGGGTCTGATCCCGCCAGCGTACCAGGGCCCCGTTCTCGGCTATGAAAACGATCTCATCGCGGATGGGGGCCAGCTTATCGGCCATGCTGTGGTACTGGCGCCCGCTGGCGGCGACAAATTCCACGCCCTTGTCCCTCAGGCTGTGGTAGAGGTCAAAAAACCGGTTGCTGACCTCGTGGGCCGGGTTAAGCAGGGTGCCGTCCATATCGGCGACTACCATTCGGATGTGAGAGAGGTCCATAATAGGCGTTCTAAGTGTGCAAAGGTATTTTTTCTCCCTAACTTCGCCGGGTAGTACCCGGAAGTTTCACTAAAAGATAACACCCATGCCCTGGATACAGCGGAAAATCCGCCTGAAACCCCTGCCGAGGGGCTTCCACCTGATTACCCGGGAAGTCCTGGGCGCGCTGCCCGAAATCCGCGAGATGCGGGTGGGGGTGCTCCACGTGTTTATCCGCCACACCTCTGCCAGCCTTACGGTAAACGAAAACGCAGACCCTACCGTACGCACAGATTTCGAAAGCCATTTTAACGCCATGGTCCCGGAAGAGGCCCCGTACTACCGGCACACCTACGAAGGCCCGGACGATATGCCCGCCCACCTGAAGGCCTCCCTTCTGGGTCATAGCGTTCAGCTGCCCGTAGGGGAGGGCCGTCTGCTGACGGGTACCTGGCAGGGGATCTACCTCTGCGAACACCGGGATGCCGCCTCCGGCCGGGAGCTGGTGCTGACTCTCTGGGGGGAATAAAAAAAAACCCGGCTCAGTGAGCCGGGTTTTTGCGAGAAATCCGTTGTGACTTATTTTACCTTGTCCACCACGGCCTTGAAAGCCTCGGGGTGGTTCATGGCCAGGTCTGCGAGTACCTTGCGGTTCAGGCTGATGTCATTGGCTTTTACCTTGCCCATGAATTCGCTGTAGGACATGCCGTGCATGCGGGCACCGGCATTGATCCGGGCAATCCAGAGGGCGCGGAAACTGCGTTTTTTGTTGCGGCGGTCGCGGTATGCATATACCATAGCCTTTTCAACCGCGTTCTTGGCTACGGTCCAGACGTTTTTACGTCTTCCAAAATACCCCTTGGCCTGCTTCATTACTTTCTTGCGGCGGGCTCTTGAGGCAACTGCGTTTACTGATCTTGGCATTTCTTTTCGTTTTTTTGTAGCAGGCGTCCCCGTATGTACGGGGCTCTTTTACGGCCTGTCTCCAGGGTTAAACTTCTACCGTGCGTCCTTATTTAAGGCGCAATTGTTCTTTGATGCTTTGCTCATCGGCCTTATCCACCAAAGTGCTGTGCGTCAGGCGGAGTTTCCGCTTTTTGCTCTTTTTGGTGAGGATGTGGCTTTTGTAAGCGTGCTTCCTTTTGATCTTACCGGTACCGGTCAGCTTAAAACGCTTCTTGGCACTGGATTTGGTCTTCATCTTGGGCATGGTCTCGCTTGTTACACGTTACTATTTCGGATCTCTCGCGTTACTTCTTGTTGGTTTTGGGGGCAATGAACATGGTCATGCGCTTGCCTTCCAGTTTGGGCATCTGCTCCACCTTCCCGTAGTCTTCCAACTCCTGGGCCAGGCGCAGCAGCAAGATTTCGCCCTTCTCTTTATATACGATGGAGCGCCCCTTAAAGAAAACATAGGCCTTTAATTTGGCCCCCTCCTTGAGGAACTTCTCCGCGTGTTTCTTTTTGAAATCGTAATCGTGGTCGTCCGTGTTGGGCCCGAAACGAATTTCCTTCACCACCACCTTGGTCGCCTTGGCCTTCATGGCCTTGTCCCGTTTTTTCTGCTCGTACAGGAACTTTTTATAGTCCATGATCTTGCAGACGGGGGGCTCCGCTGTGGGGGATATTTCAACCAGGTCCAAACCGATTTCCTCCGCCTTGCTCAGGGCTTCCCGAATACTGTAAACGCCCATCTCCACATTATCGCCCACCAGCCTGACTTTTGGCGCGGTGATATTGTCGTTAATGTTGTGAGGGTTTTTATTTTCCCTCCTGGGCCTGGGTCGGAATCTTCTGCGAATTGCTATGGCTCGAATATTTTGATTTAACCTGTTTAAAACGATTTTAAGGTACGGCTTATTTCCTTTTGTATCAAGTCGGCAAAGGCCTGGGGGGTAATTGCCCCGAGATCTTCGCCCCCGTGCCTGCGCACGGAAATGGTGCCGTCCTGCATTTCCTGGTCGCCTACGATGACCATAAAGGGGTATTTACCCATTTCGGCCTCACGGATCTTTTTCCCCACGGTTTCACTGCGGGCGTCCAAGAGGGCGCGAATTTCGTCATTTTCCAGCGATTTTAAAACTTTTTCCGCATATTTTTCATGCTTCTCGCTGACGGGCAGGACAATAGCCTGCTCGGGAGTGAGCCACAGGGGGAAGTTGCCCCCGGTGTGCTCCAGCAGCAGGGCCACAAAGCGCTCCATACTGCCGAAGGGCGCGCGGTGGATCATCACCGGGCGGTGGAGTTCATTGTCGCTGCCCTTGTAGGTGAGGTCGAAACGCTCGGGCAGGTTGTAGTCCACCTGTATGGTCCCCAGCTGCCATTGGCGGCCCAGGGCGTCCTTGACCATAAAATCCAGCTTGGGCCCATAGAAGGCGGCCTCCCCGGGCTCGATCACAAAGTCCAGCCCCTTCTCGGTGGCGGCGTTGATGATGGCCTGTTCGGCCTTGTCCCAGTTTTCGGAAGAACCGATGTATTTCTCCGGGTTTTCCGGGTCCCGCACCGATACCTGGGCGGTAAAGTGCTCAAAGCCGAGGGACCCCAGCACGTAGAGGGAGAGGTCGATCACATTTTTGAACTCTTCATCCAGCTGCTCGTGGGTGCAGAAAATATGGGCATCGTCCTGGGTAAACCCGCGCACGCGGGTGAGCCCGTGCAGCTCTCCGCTCTGCTCGTACCGGTAGACCGTGCCGAATTCTGCATAGCGCTTGGGCAGTTCCCGGTAGGAGAACGGCTTGGCGCGGTATATCTCGCAGTGGTGGGGGCAGTTCATGGGTTTCAGCAGAAACTCCTCGTCTTCCCTGGGGGTGCGGATGGGCTGGAAGCTGTCTTCCCCGTATTTGGCGTAGTGGCCCGAGGTCACATAGAGTTCCTTCTGGCCGATATGGGGGGAGACCACCATCTCGTACCCGGCTTTTTTCTGGGCTTTTTTCAGGAATTGCTCCAGGCGCTCGCGCAGTGCAGCCCCTTTGGGCAGCCACAGCGGCAGCCCCTGGCCCACGCGCTGGGAGAAGGTAAAAAGTTCCAGTTCCTTGCCCAGTTTGCGGTGGTCGCGCTTCTTGGCTTCCTCCAGGAGTTCCAGGTACTCGGTGAGGTCTTTCTGTTTGGGGAAGGAGATGCCGTAGACCCGCGTCAGCTGGGGGTTGTTCTCGTTCCCGCGCCAGTAGGCCCCGGCCACGTTCAAAACCTTGAAGGCCTTGATTATCCCTGTATTGGGGATATGACCGCCCCGGCACAGGTCCGTGAAGGTATCGTGGTCGCAGAAGGTGATGTCGCCATCCTGCAGGTTCTCGATGAGCTCCACCTTGTAGGGATTGTCCTGTTTGCGGTAAAACGCCAGGGCATCTGCCTTGGAAACTTCCCGCATCTTAAAGTCGTGCTTGCCCCGGGCGATCTCCAGCGCCTTTTTTTCGATGGCGGGGAAGTCCTTTTCCGAGACGGTGTGCTCCCCGAAGTCCACGTCGTAATAGAACCCGGAATCGATGGCCGGGCCTATGGTGAGCTTGCAACCCGGGTAGAGTTCCTCCAGGGCCTGGGCCATCACGTGGGAGGTGGAGTGCCAGAAGGCCTTTTTCCCCTCCTCGTCCTTCCAGGTGTACAGGACCAGCGCCCCATCCTCCTCCAGGGGGGTAACCGTTTCTACTTTCCGGTTGTTGAAACGGGCACTGATGACGTTGCGCGCCAGGCCTTCGCTGATGCTTTGGGCCACCTCCATGGGGGTGGTGCCTTTGGGGTGTTGGACCTTGCGGCCGTCCGGGAGCGTGATTTCAATCATAAATGGTGGGCGTAATGCGGGAGCAAAGATACTATCTAAGGGGAAGACTCACAACCGAAACCAGGGGTCAGCCGGAGGGTTTGTCCCCGGAAAAAAGGGCCCGTACCAGGGTGCGGATCCCCAAAAACCCCATCGCGATGGCCCCAAGGGCCAGCAGCCCCCCCACTATCAGTACGGGCAGGTACCAGGGGTGGTCCTGGTTCTTAAAGGCCTGGTAGAGCACAACCGGCCCGGCAAACAGCAGCAGCAGGGTCAGCATCAGGCGGCGCAGGCCTTTCATCAACAGGGTTTTGTCAGTAGCCAAGGCAACAGGTATTTCCCGGTAAATGTAAGGCAAATGCCCCGATTTTCCTGCCTGTTGCCCCCGGTTTTGGCCCGGGCCGCCTGTGGCGTATCTTTACAGGGAACACCCAGCCCATGTATATTGTCCTGATCCCGGATAAATTTAAAGGCTCCCTCACGGCGGCACAGGTACGCCAGGCCATTGCCGAGGGGGTCTGCTCCCGTTTTCCCGAAGCCCGCTTCTCGGCCTTCGAGGCCTCCGACGGGGGCGATGGCTTCCTGGATGCCGTGGGGGCCGTACGCCCCCTGCAGCGCCATACCCTGCAGGTTCAGGACCCGCTGGGCCGGCCGGTTACAGCCGCTTACGGCTACGATCCCGAAAGGCGGGAAGCCTTTGTGGAGATGGCCCGGGCCTCCGGCCTGGTGCTGGTGGAACCCGGCCTTCGGGATGCCTTAAAAACCAATACCTACGGCACGGGGGAACTCCTGAGGGATGCTCTTAACCGGGGGGCGCGTACCCTCTATGTGGGCCTCGGGGGGAGTGCCACCTCAGACGGGGGTACGGGAATTGCCAGTGCCCTGGGCTACCGTTTCCTGGATGCCCAGGGGAAGGAGCTCCGGCCGGCAGGGGGGACTCTGGAGCACATCCACACCCTGGTGCCGCCGGAGAACCCGGTCCTCCCAAAAGATGTGACCCTTTTTGCCGTAAACGACGTGTCTAACCCGCTTTGGGGCCCGGATGGTGCAGCCTTTGTGTACGGCCCCCAGAAAGGGGCCTCCCCGGAGGCGGTGGAAACCCTGGACCGCGGCCTGCGTCACCTGGACCACCTGGCAGGCGGGCATCTGGGCGCTGTTCCGGGCGCCGGGGCAGCAGGGGGCACGGCCTTCGGCCTGATGGCCTTCCTGGGGGCAGAGTTTTTACCCGGGACCCAGTACCTGTTCCGCATTACCGGTTTTTCCGAATTCCTGGAGGGGAACCGCCCGGATTACATCATCACGGGTGAAGGGAAAATAGATGGGCAAAGCCTGCAGGGCAAGCTCCTGGATGGGGTGTTGCGGGAGGCAGGGCCCCGGAAAATCCCAGTTCTGGCCGTTTGTGGCGCCTGCGAGGCAGAATCAGGAGCCCTGGAACAGGCCGGATTAACGGCCCTGCTGGTAAGTGCCCACCCGGGGCAGTCCCTGGCCTGGAATATGGAAAACGGGTATGGCCAGGTCCGCGCGGCGGTAGCCGACTATTTCCGGGGCGTGGCTACTGAATCGTAACCTCGGCCTGTCGCTCCTCCACCACCGCGAAATAACCCAGGGGGAATACCTCCGGCCTCCCGGTATTGTCGAAAAGGTCGGTATTGTCTATCCCCGTAACATCCAGCACATTGCCGCGAACCGTGGTAACCGGTGTCTGGAAAGGGCCTTCCCGCCCGCTCTCCTCAATCACCCGGTCCATATAGTTGTAAAAGGCTTCATCCACCCCCAGGAGCCGAACGGTCTTTACCGTCCCCTGAGGGATGGGGTCTTCGTAGAAATAGGAAAACTGGAAGAACTGCCCCTGGTAAAACCGGTCTTCGGTGACCAGGTACTCCGCCGGGTCGAACTGGAACAGGTAGAAATCGTCCCCATCCCCCGGGTCCGAAAACCCCACAATGACCTCGGTCTCGTCCCCTTCCAGCAAGGTGGCGCGCCCCTGAACCAGGATGCTGATCGGGACGGCTTCCCGGTACCAGGTCTGAGCCAGGTACTGCCGCCCCTGGTGGCGGATCTGCAGGGTAAAGCGCACCTCTTCGTTTAGGAAAACCGTGGGGATGCGCTGGTCGAAGGTGGCATTGGGGTCCGGGATATACACCCCGCTTCCGGGGGTTTGCTCGGCCAGGGAGGAGGTGAAACTCTCAATGAGCTGGCCGTCCTCGAAGCGTTCCACCTGGATGATGACAGACTCGGCCCGGGTCACCGGGTTGGGCTCCAGGAACCCGGAGGATTCGCTCAAGGTGATGCGCACGGGTACAAAGGCCTCCGTGGCATCCACCCGGATCAGCCCCCCTACCACCAGCCGGGGCGGGTCCTGGGGGAGGTCTACCTCTACCACGTCCTCGCAGCCGGGCAGCAGCAGGACCGCCAGCAAGGTGCCGAAAAGGAGCCTGCGGGCCATGGCTTATTCTATGGTGAGGGTTTGGACCTGTTCCTGTACTATGGCGAAATACCCCAGGGGGAAGTCCTGAGGGCGGTCGGTGTTGTCGGTCAGGTCGATATTATCCAGGCCCGTTACGTCAAATACATTGCCGCGCACCGTGGCCACGGGGGTCTGGAAGGGGTCCCCGGAATCCCCGGACTGTTCCACCAGCAGGGCCATATAATTGTAGAAGGACAGGTCTGCCCCCAGGATGCTTACCCGGAGTTCCTCCCCGGGCTCGAAGACCTGGTCGTAGAAGTAGGAGAACTCCAGTTGCTGGCCTTTGTAAAACGTGTCCTCCGAGGGGAGGTAGTTCCCGAACCCGAAGTCGAAGACGTAGTAGTTGTCCTGGTCCGGGATATCGGTGAAGGCCACCACTACTTCGGTTTCATCATCGCCGAAGAGGGTGTTGTCCCCTTGCTCCAGGCGGTCTATGGGCGGGGCCGCCACGTATTCGGTCTGGGCAGCATACCTGCGACCCTGCCAGTCGATGACCATGGTAAAACGGATGTCGTTTTCCAGGACGGCGGAGGTGCGGATGCGCTGGTCCCGGTCGAAGGACGGATCGGGCACGTAGACCCCGCTCCCGGGCTCCAGCTGGGTCAGGCTGCTGGTGCCCGTATTCCCGCTGGGGAGGCCGTTTTCCAACTCCGAAAGGATGATGACGATGTTGTCTACATCGGTTACCGGCTGGATCTCCCCGAAAAACCCGGCCGTCTGGGTCAGGCGGATTTCCACCGGGATGAATTCCTGGGTGACGTCTACCCGGAGCAACCCTTCCACCACCAGGCGGGGGGCTTCCCCGGGGGTTTCCACCTCAATGACATCCTCGCACCCGGCCAGTGCCACAAACAGAAAACAGAAAAAGGGGAGACAGCGTTTCATTAGAACCGGAAATTATAGGTTACAGAGGGCACGATGCCGAAAATGGAGGTGCGTATCGCCTCATTGCGGCCGGTATCCTGGTTCTGCCGGAAGTTGATGGCCGCCGCGTTGTAGCGGTTGTAGAGGTTGTAGATGCTGAAGACCCATTCCCCCTGGATCTCACGGGTCCGGGACTTGCGGGTCTTTAAGGTGGCCGCCACGTCCAGGCGGTGGTAATCCGGCAGGCGCTCCTGGTTGCGCAGGCCGTAATAGGGCACTACCAGGCCTTCGAACTGGAACTGCCCCACGGGGTAGTTGGTGGGCTGCCCGGTCTGGTAGATAAAATTGGCGTTGAAGCTCCAGCGGTCATCCAGCTGGTAATTCCCGTAGAGGGCCAGGTCGTGGCGTTTGTCGTATGGGGTGTTGTACCAGTCCCCGAAGTTGATCCCGGTTTCCTCCACCTCCAGGCCGTTGCTGAAGACCGAGGACCGGCCCGGGGTGCGTTGCTCGGATTTGGAGAGGGTATAGGCCAGCCAGCCTGTGAGTTTCCCCGTGTTTTTGCGCAGCAGCAGCTCCCACCCATACGCCCGGGCCTCCCCGTTGAGGATGACCTGCTCTATGGCGTTGTTGGCAATCAGGTTGGCCCCGTCTATATAGTCGATGCGGTTCTCCACGGTCTTGTAGAACACCTCGGTTTCCAGGCTGTATGCGCCCCCGGAAAAATTCCGGAAGTAGCCCAGGGCAAACTGGTCCAGCAATTGGGGCTTGGTATAGGGCCCGCTGGGGGTCCAGACGTCCAGGGGGGTGGGGGAGTTGGTGTTGGACAACAGGTGGAGGTACTGGGCCATACGGATATAACTGGCCTTCACGGAGCTCTCGTCGGTAAGGGCATAGGAGACCGAGACCCGCGGCTCCAGGTTCAGGAATTTCTCCAGGGTTTCGAAGCGGTCTGCGCTAACCGTGTCTATTGGGGTGCCTTCCCGATAGACCAGGGTAAAGGGGTCGTAAATGACCGGGTTGTCGTTCTCATACACATAGAATTCGTCTTGCCCCAGGCGGTTGAACTGGCTCAGGCGCAGGCCGTAGCCAAGGCTCAGGCGGTCGGTAACCTCGTGGGAGGCGTCCACGTACCAGGCGTTCTCGTTGGCGTACTGTTTGGTGAGTTGCTCCTCCACAATCCCCGAGGTGGGGCTGTTGGGGGAGATACGCCCGGGGTTGAACACATAGTAGGTGTTGTGCATCCCGTAATTGAGCTGGAACCTGTCGCTCAGGTAGTGCTTCAGGTCGTATTTCAGGTTGAAGTTCTGGATGCCCGAATTCCATTCGAAGCCTACGAAATCCAGTTCCAGCCCGTAATAATAATCCGAATAGATCAGGGACAGGTTGGAAAAGAGCTTGTCCGAGAACAGGTGGTTCCACCGGAAATTCACCACCGCATTCCCGTAGGTATTTACAAAGAGGTCGGTGATGCTGAAGAGGTCCCGGCCGAAGTACCCGGAGAGGAAGAGGTTGTTCCTGTCGTTAATCCGGTAGTTGAGCTTGGTGTTCAGGTCATAGAAATAGGCGCGGTTGTCTATATCGAGCAGCGGAAGGAACAGGTGGGCGTAGGAGGCCCGCCCCCCGATCAGGAAGGCCGAGCGGTCCTTCTGGATGGGGCCTTCAGCCAGCAGGCGGCTGGCTACGGCGCCGATGCCTCCGTTCATGTGGAATTCCTTGCTGTTGCCCTCCTTCTGGTAAATGTCCAGTACGGAGGAAACGCGCCCCCCGTAACGGGCGGGGATGCCGCCCTTAAAGAGTTTGACGTCCTTGATGGCATCCGGGTTAAAGACGGAAAAGAACCCGAACAGGTGGGAGGAATTAAAGATGGTCGCCTCGTCCAGCAGGATGAGGTTCTGGTCTGCCGCCCCGCCCCGCACGTTGAAGCCCGAGGAGGCTTCCCCGGCGTTGGTGACCCCGGGCAGGAGCACGATGGATTTGATCACGTCGGCCTCCCCGAGTACCACGGGGATATTCTTGATGGTGGCCGCCTTGAGGGTGGCCACGCTCATCTGGGGTTCCCGGATATCGAGCCGTTCGGCATCTTCGGTAACCACCACCTCCTCCAGCTGTTCTGCCTTTTCCTCCAGGCTCAGGTCCAGGCGGCGGTCCGTATCGAAGGCGATTTCCCGCCGGACCTCCTCAAACCCGAGGTAGCGGATCACCACCTGGTAGGTACCCTCCGGGAGGGTGAGGGAATAGAAGCCGTATTCGTTGGTGACGGCCCCGGTCCGCAATTCCGGGACCAGGATATTCACGCCGATGAGGGTTTCGTTGGACCCCGCTTCGGTTATGGTCCCGCTCAGGGTGTACCGCTGCTGGGCCGATAGTGCCGAGCCCAGCAGGAGCAGGAAGCCGAACAGGGCGCGGTGGAATGCCTTTGGGTGCATGCAATTTTTTTTGGGCGGCACGGGGCCGGAAGCTTCAAAAATAAAAAAGCCCCGGCGAAACCGGGGCAATTTTAACGTTAATTGGCCTTATGCCAGCCCGTCCAGGATCCCGTTGAGGGTTTGGCTCGGACGCATGGCCCGGGCCGTTTTGGCAGCATCGGGCAGGTAATAGCCCCCAATGTCCTGGGGGGTGCCCTGCGCCTGCAGCAACTCCTCGAGGATGGTGTCGGTCTGGGCCTTCAGGGCTTCGGCAACGGGCCCGAAGACGGCGGCCAGCTGTGCATCCGCCCCCTGGGCGGCCAGGGCCTCTGCCCAGTAACGGGCCAGGTAGAAGTGGCTGCCGCGGGTATCGAGTTCCCCTGTTTTACGGGAAGGGGACCGGTTTTCTTCCAGGAAGCGCTCGGTGGCTTCGTCCAGGGCGCTGGCCAGGACGCCTGCCCGGGCGTTGTCGTTCTTTTGTCCGTAGTGTTCCAGGGAAACAGCCAGTGCCATAAATTCCCCCAGGGAGTCCCACCGCAGGTGGCCTTCCTCCAGAAACTGCTCTACGTGCTTGGGCGCCGAGCCCCCGGCACCGGTCTCAAAAAGCCCGCCCCCGTTCATCAGGGGGACAATGGAGAGCATCTTGGCGCTGGTCCCTACTTCCAGGATGGGGAAGAGGTCGGTGAGATAATCCCGCAGTACGTTGCCGGTTACCGAGATGGTATCCTTCCCGGCACGCATCCGCTCCAGGGTAAAGCGGGTGGCCTCCATGGGGGAGAGCACCCGGATGTCCAGTTCCTGCCGCGTTTCGGACGGGAGGTAGGCATCCACCTTGGCGATGAGTTCCCGGTCGTGGGCGCGCTCCGGGTCCAGCCAGAAAACCGCCGGGGTTTGGGAGAGGCGTGCGCGCTCCACGGCCAACTGGATCCAGTTTTGCACCGGCAGGTCCTTCACCTGGCACATCCGCCAGATGTCCCCGGCCTTTACGGGGTGTTCCATCAGGGTTTGGCCCGTTTCGGCATCGATAACCTTCACGAACCCGGCCCCTTTGATCTCAAACGTCTTGTCGTGGGAACCGTACTCTTCGGCCTTCTGGGCCATGAGCCCCACATTCGGGACTGTGCCCATGGTACGGGGGTCGAATGCCCCGTGCTTCTTACAGTATTCGATGGTGGCCTGGTAGATACCTGCATAGCTGCTGTCCGGGATCACGGCTTTGGTGTCCTGGGGTTTGCCTTCGGCATTCCACATCTGCCCGGAGTTCCGGATCATGGCCGGCATGGAGGCGTCTATGATCACATCGCTGGGCACGTGGAGGTTGGTCACCCCTTTGTCTGAGTTCACCATGGCCAGGTCCGGTCCGTTGGCTATTGCAGTGGTGATGGCCTCACGGATTTCTGCCGCTTTGCCTTCCGGCAGCTTCGAGAGGTCCGCCAGCAGGCTTTCCAGACCGTCGTTGGCATTGATTCCGGCGGCTTCAAGGTCGGCGCCATAGGCATCGAAGACGCCCTTGAAATAAGTACGCAGCACATGGCCGAAAATAATGGGGTCCGAGACCTTCATCATGGTGGCCTTCAGGTGTACAGAAAACAGGACCCCGGACGCCTTGGCGTCTGCGACCTCCCGGGACAGGAAGTCCAGCAGGGCCGCCTTTTCCATAACACTGGCATCTACAATCTCCCCGTCCAGCACCGGGACGGCAGCCTTGAGGGTTTCGGTTTTCCCATCCTGACCTTCCCACACAATCTTCAGGGTAGTGGCCTTTTCCAGCGTCAGGGATTTTTCGTTCGATTTAAAATCGCCCGCCCCCATGGTAGCCACGTGGCTTTTGGAATCCGGGCTCCAGGCCCCCATACTGTGCGGGTTCTTTTTGGCGTAGTTTTTAACCGGTTTCGGGGCGCGGCGGTCCGAATTGCCTTCGCGAAGCACCGGGTTCACGGCGCTGCCTTTAACCTTGTCGTACCGGGCTTTGATGGCTTTTTCCGAATCGGTCGAAGGGTCGGACGGATAGTCCGGAATCCCGTACCCTTTTGCCTGCAACTCGGCAATGGCTTCCTCGAGCTGCGGGATGGAAGCTGAGATATTCGGCAGTTTGATGATATTGGCTTCCGGCTGCTTGGCCAGTTCGCCCAGGAATCCCAGATCGTTCCCCACCCGCTGGTCTTCCCCGAGGAATTCCGGGAACACCGAAAGGATGCGCGCTGCCAGAGAAATATCCCGGGTTTGGACCGCTATGCCGGCGTTGCGGGTAAAGGCCTGGACAATGGGCAAAAAGGAGGCAGTGGCCAGTGCCGGGGCCTCGTCGGTTTTGGTATAATGGATGGTTGCCATGAAACGGTTTGGGTTAAAGCGCAGCAAATATACAATTTTCGCAGGGCTTGAGCAGCCGCCGTGGCCAGGCTTTTAAAATACCGTCTGCAGGAGAGGGGAGGGGATAAAAAAACAAAAGCCATATCACTGCAACGGGTACATTGATATGGCTTTCTTAAGCAGTCGGCAACTTAGGGTTCCGGATATTTCATCTTTCCCCACAACCCGGGGGTTGTTTGCCTTGCGACCGCCTGACGTTTGGATTGGTGCTGTTGCTGTGCGTACGCATACGCCCAGTGCCTGCCGCTCCTTTATGCCGCTTAACACGGTCTGTCTTATATGGGAAACCGGAGTTTTCCACGTAAAACACAGGTGCCCACCTTCCGATGGAGAACTACAGCCCTCCTATCGTGGCTCGGTTTCAGCTTCCTTTGCAGGGGTCCTGCGCAGGTTTCTGATTCCTAATCGGCATTACAAAGAACGTCTGCTTCGCAGCAATCTTTCATCGTTACCATGGACTGATAACCGCTACTCGATTACATTTACTAAAATAGACGAATCCCCCTCATTTCCAAAATTTTAGCCTAAAAAAGAATTGACAGGTTATGAACGGGGGATATCAACAATTGTTTATAACTAAAACAGTCTGAATCCTACTTGCCATTGCGGTTGGCACGCCTCAGTTGCCGCTGGATTTTGCGGATGGCGGATTCGATGGATTTGTCCGGTTCTATGATGTTGTATTCCCCCCAGAAATCCGGGTCTTCGAAACCATCGGCCGCCTCACTCAGGATGATGGAGGACCGCACCCGGTCCCGGAAGCGGGGTACCTGGCCCCCGGTATTGAAGTCCCAGTCCGTTATGGCCATCTCCAGGCTCAGGCTGTAGATGGAGTTGAAGAGTTTGCGGTCCCAGTCTACCTTGAACTCCAACAAGGCATTGCTGTAGGAATAGTACCAGCGG
Organism: Robiginitalea sediminis; assembly: GCF_002198115.1. GTDB lineage: Bacteria > Bacteroidota > Bacteroidia > Flavobacteriales > Flavobacteriaceae > Robiginitalea > Robiginitalea sediminis. The sequence continues at coordinate 33,090 of NZ_NGNR01000002.1, forward strand.
CCCTCGTGCTCCCGATAGTCTACCCGGTAGGATACCGAGGTGGGCGTCACCGAGGCATTGGCTGGCTTGCGGCGCACGAACATCCGCCCGGCCGCTTCCGGGTCTGTGATATTCAAAGAGAAGATTGCGCTGGTGAGTACCTTCCGGTCTGCATCGATAAACAGCCGGCCCTGGTACATGGGTTCGCGGATATGGGATTTTTGTTCGAAGCGGATCACGAAGATCAGCCGGTCGTCTATCCGTGTATTGCGGTCGAATGTGAAGGTGTAGTCGTCTATATAGTCCTGGGAAAAGAGGAAGTCCGGATATTTCATCACATCCACGAAGAGGGCATTGTACGGCCCGCCCTGCAATTTGAGGGCCACGGTGTCCAACCGGCTGTAGTCTGTGTTTTTGCGGGCGCGGTACAACTCCACCGCATCCCGCCTTTCGGAGGAGTAGGGGGCTTTGTAGATGTTCACCACCGCCTCGGCCAGGGAAGCGTTGCGCCTCCTTTTTTTAATGGTCTCCCGGTAGAATGCCGTCATCCGAAGGGGCTCGTCCAGGTAGTTTTCCCCTTTGCGGCGCAGGGTTTCCTTTACCAGGACAGTGGCATCCGCCGGCACCACCAGGTCTACCTCGGGCAGGGGGGTCACCGAAACCACCATACGGATTTCCAGGGGGGTATCCCCGAAGGCGGACAGGGGCACTTCCCGGTTGCGGTACCCCAGGTAGTTCACCACAAGGGTTCCCTCCTCCAGGTCTGCCGGGACTTTTAGCAGGAAGCCCCCGTCTGCATTGGTAACCGTTGAGATGTTCTCCCCCTGCAGGGACAGGGAGGCAAAGATCAGGGGCTCCCCGGTGGCAGCATCCACTACCTCCCCCTGCAGGGAGCGGTACGGCGCCCCGTCCTGAGCCCTGGAACCCGGCACGGCCAGCAAAGCCAGAAGGGCCAGTAAAAACAGTTTTTTCACAGCAATGGTTTTTGGTTCCGCAAGGGTTGCCCCGGGGTCTTTTCCGCTTCCCGGGCAATGGGATACAAGGTACTTAATTTTTGTCGCATCCCGAAGCCCTATCCCACCCTGGGGCCGGCGTTGTTGAGGTACTCGGCCGGGGTGGCCCCGGCAAATTTCCGAAAGGCTTTGTAGAAGGATGCCCGGGTGTTAAACCCGGCCTCGAAGGCAATCTGGGCAATGGTGGCTTCCCCTGGCTCCATTTCGATGAGCATCTGCCGGGCTGCTCCTACGCGGTATTCGTTGATAAAATCGAAAAAACTCCGGTTGAAGTGTTCGTTGATGATCTGGGAGGCTTGGTTTCGGGACACCCCCAGGCGTCCGGCGAGGTCCTCCAACCGCAGGTCAGGGTGGAGGTAAGGCTGCTCGGCTTCCATCAGGTGTTGGAGTTTATCCGAAAGGTCCCGGGCCAGCAGGGGGGAAAGTCCGGTATTGCGGTATTTAACAAAGGGTACACTCCGGGGTCCCCGCCCCTGGAAGAGTTCCGGCTGGAAGTAGGCAAAACCCGCAAGCAGGCCGATGAACCCTACAATGGCGAGGTCTATCAGATAGTCGTAGGAAGGGTCCATGAGGCCTGTTCGCACCAGAACGATATAGGCGGCAAAGGCAAGGGTAAACCCCAGGTAACTCCCTGCAAACCATTTCAGCCACCGGTTTTTTCGCCATTGGGGTATCTTCTGCGGCCCAAAACGGTAGAGGGTTAAAAAGGCATAAAAAACCATGATGGGGATAACCACCCAAATCCCATAAGAGGGGAAAAGGATGTAGTCGCCCACCAGGCCATTGGCCATAACTTCCCGTTTGGCCGGGCCGTCCAGGAGGTAAAAGTCCCATAACAGACCTATCATGACCAAGGGAGGCAGGGCAAAAACCAGATCGCTGATCCGGAGGCCTTTCCCGGTCATCGCGCGCCGGGCATAGAGGTAGACCAGGGGGCCGTAGGCGGTCCAGAACGGGAAGTGCATCAGGTTGAAATGCACCAGCCAGCGCCACTGTATCCACCCACCCCACCGCAGGCAGTTGTTCAGCAATTCCAGGGCAAAGAGGAAGGTAAAGGCGGCCAGGATCCGGTTTTGGAGCACATCCCCTTTTTTGCGGACCAGCAGGTGGGCCGTCAGGACGAAGCCCAACAGGGTAAAAAACAGGAAGAGAAAAAGGACAACACGCATGTCTTAAATATAAGGCAAAGCACCGGGGTTTCAGGGAGGGAAGGCCTCGTACCGCATCCCGCTTTCCAGGCTTTTCGGGTTTGGGGTGGTATTGCGGAAGGTGACCGGAAGGGAGGTATAGGGATACCCCATACTCCCGGGGGCCGTAAGCACGAAGTGCAGGTGGGGATAACCCGCCAGCCCGGTATTTCCACTGTACCCGAGAAGGGCTCCGGCGGCCACGGCCTGGCCCACCCGTACCACTGCCCCGTTTTGGGTAAGGTGTGCATAATGCGCATAGGTCCCGTCCGTATGTTGTACCGATACCAGGTTGTTGGGGAACCCGCCGTCTACCCCACGCTCCTCCACATAAACGACCCGCCCGCCCCGGGCGGCGTGGATGGGGCTGCCGATGGGCATATTGAAGTCGATCGCAAACATATCGGGCTGGCCGGCACTGTGGTAAGAACCCCCGCATGGGCCCAGGCCGATGATATAGGAGGTGCCCACGGGGTAGGGGAGGATATATTCGGAAGTATCCCAGGGATCGTAGCTGGCATCGGCACAGCTGGCAAACCCCTGGGAGGGGATGCCAACAGGGGCTGTCCCGATCAGATTTTCCCGCCAGGCTTCCTCTTTTTGACATGCCCATAATCCCAGCAGCACGACAAGGAGTTTCCAGTACTTCATTCGCTTAAAAGATTGATGCCCTAAATTTAGGTCCCCTGGGTCCGGGCCATGTCTCTTAGCGTAGGGAAATGCGCTGTCTGGCCGCAATATGCAAATTCCCAGGAATGCGTATCTTGTAGGGACCAACCAACTATCGAATGGACAAACGCGATTTCCTCCGGCGCCTCGGGACGGCAGCCATGGCGGCTCCCTTTGTTTGGCCCGAAATGGCCACGGCCGCGGAAGACCTCCCGCCCTGGCCGGACCCCTCCAACGAGGAAGCCTTCTGGGCCCGGGTACGCCTGGATTACGAACTTAAACCCGAATACATCAACCTGGAGAGCGGGTATTACAACATCATCCCCAGGCCCACCCTGCAGTATTTCCTGGAACAGGTTCGCCACGTCAACTACGAAGGCTCGTACTATATGCGTACCGTACAATGGGAGAACAAAGCGCGGGTGGCTGCCCGCCTGGCGGCGAAGGTAAACTGCCCGCCGGAAACCCTGGTCATCACGCGCAACACCACAGAATCCCTCGATCTGGTGATTGGGGGATACCCCTGGAAGGCGGGGGATGAGGCTGTTTTTGCCGAGCAGGATTACGGGGCCATGCGGATGCACTTCCGGCAGGTGGCAGACCGGTATGGGGTAGTGAACAAGGTAGTTTCCCTCCCTCAGCACCCCGCCTCGGACGAGGAAATCGTAGCCCTGTACGAGCAGGCCATAACCCCGCGTACCCGCTTGCTGATGGTATGCCACATGGTGAACATCACCGGGCAGATCCTCCCGGTGCGCGCCATCTGCGATATGGCCCACCGCCACGGGGTGGAGGTCATGGTGGACGGGGCGCATTCGGTGGCCCACCACCCGGTGGACCTCACCTCCCTGAATTGCGACTATTACGGCTCGAGCCTGCACAAATGGCTGGCGACCCCCCTGGGGGCCGGCCTGCTTTACGTACGCCCCGACCATATCCCGAAACTCTGGCCCCTGCTGGCCGAGCACGACCGGGAGCCGGGGGATATCGGCCGGCTGAACCACACCGGGACCCACCCGGTGCATACCGACCTGGCCATAGATGCCGCTATTGACTACTGGGAGCGCCTGGGGCCGGAGCGGAAAACAGACCGGCTGCGGTACCTGCAGCAATACTGGACCAACCGCCTGAGAGGTGTGCCCCGGGTGCTGGTCAATACCCCATCGGACCCCTCCCGCCATTGCGGGATCGGCAATGTGGGGATAGAAGGGCTGGACCCGGTGGAAATGGCAAGTATCCTGTTGGAGGAATTCCGGATTTTTACCGTAGGAATCCGGGATGCCGGGGTGTGGGGCTGCCGCATCACCCCGAATGTCTTTACCACCACCGAAGAACTGGACCACTTTGTGGCGGCCGTGGAATCCCTGGCCCGCCGAAGATGAAGAAACCTGATTCCTGTCATAAAATACCAGGAGCCCGGGCAGTACCTTGGTAGGTTGAATGCCCGCATGGACAAACCCAAACCGAGAACCCTTAAACCCATATACAAATGACCACAACGCAATTAAACCGGAAACTCACCAATGCCCTGGTGCTGCTCCGCGTATTTATCGGCTGGCATTTCCTCTATGAGGGGATTGTCAAGGTCTACAACCCGGACTGGACCAGTTTCGGATACCTGGCTTCGGCCCAGGGACCGTTTTCGTCTGTCTTCGGGGCCCTGACCGGGGAGGCCATCCTGCCCTGGGTAGACACCATGAACTGGCTGGCGCTAATGTTCGTGGGGATTACCCTTATCCTGGGCATCTTCGAAAAGGCGGGCGCCCTGGTGGGGATGGCCCTGCTGGCCATGTACTACCTGGCCCATCCTTCCTTCCCCTGGCTGGACCAGATCAACGTAGAGGGAAGTTACTGGTTTGTAAACAAGAACCTAATAGAACTGGTGGCCTGTTGGATTTTGTTCCTGCAGCCCACAGGAGCCACCTTTGGCCTTACCCGTTTGTTATCCAAAACTAAAACCGCACAATCATGAGTTGGACAAGAAGAGAAGCCCTGTTTGGGCTTGGCGGCATCCCCATTTTGGGTGCCATATGGTGGGCCGGTGCCCGCGGAACCGTTGGCAAGCGCCGGGAGCGCGACGCCATCCTGGAAACCCTCAACATCCAACCTTCCCTACCCCCGGCTGTCCCGGCTATCGGGGGCGAACCGGTTAAGGTAGGGGTTATCGGATTCGGGATCCGGGGTGAGCAGCTCTGCCGCGCCCTGGGCTATGCCACCGACGAGTGGATTGCGGATATGGAAGAGGCCACCGCCCTGGCCAAGGCCGAGGGCCGGCCATTTACCGCCCTGGAGGATTTCCGCAACCAGGACCCGCTTAATGTGCGCATTGTGGGGGTATGCGATATTTTTGACGCCCGGGCCGAGAAGGCGATTCGCTCCTTCTCCGACGAGCAGACCACCGTTAAGCGCTACCGCACATATACCGAGATGATCGGCAGCGGGGATGTGGAGGCCGTGGTGATTGCCACCCCGGACCACTGGCATGCCCCCATGGCCATGGAAGCCCTGCGCAACAATGTGCATGTCTATGTGGAGAAGCCCATGACCCACACCCTTTCGGAGACGTATGAACTCCGGGATACCGCCTTGAATTCCAAGGGTATCCTGCAGGTAGGGCACCAGCACCGTCAGACCCTGAGTTTTAAAACGGCCCAGGACATTATCGATAAGGGCATCCTGGGGCATGTGTCCCTGATAACCACCAATACCAACCGGAACGACGACAACGGGGCCTGGAATTACGAGATCCACCCGGATGCCAGCCCGGATACCATAGACTGGGCGCAGTTCCTGGGAAGTGCGCCGGAAATCCCCTTTAACCTGAACCATTTCTTCCGGTGGCGCAAATGGTGGGCCTACGGCTCCGGACTCTCCGGGGACCTGCTTACCCACGACTACGACCGCCTGAACTGTGTGCTGAAGATGGGGATCCCTGCTTCGGTCATGGCTTCAGGGGGCATCTATACCCACCGGGACGGCCGCAATGTGCCGGACGTCTTCCAGGCCAATATGGAATTCCCGGATTTCAGTACCGGAAGCAGCCAGGTAAAAGGAAAGGAGAAAGGGATGACCTTTGTCTACAGCGCCAGCCTGGGGAACGGGCTTAACCGGCCCACTATGCTGATGGGGCACGACGCGAGCATGGAACTCGGCAACCGCCTGACCATTTGGCCCGACGGCCGCTCCACCCGCTTTGCGCCCATGCTGGAAGAAGGCAAGATGGAGCCCCAGTCGCCCATTTACCACTACAACCCTGCGGCTACGGCCCTGGACGGGGTGTCTTCGGCTACCTCCCAGTATTTCGCAGACAAAGGCCTTATGTGGACGTACATAGACGGCAGACGCGTAGATTCCACCTTCCTGCACATGCGGGAGTGGCTCAGCGCTATCCGCAACGACGGCCCGGTGAGCTGTGGCATACAGGAAGGGTTCGAGGAGGCGATTTCCGCCCATATGGCGGGGCTGTCCTGGAAACTGGGCAGGCGTGTCGAATGGGATGCCGAGGCCCAGCGGGTCAAGCCCATCGACGAGATCGATCTCGATGCCGCCCTGTTGGAAAGCCCCCCTGGAGTTGGGGTGCCACCCGAACAGATGGGTTAAAAAAGAGAAACCCCGGGGAGCGCCCCGGGGTTTTTTTAATCCAGCATAAACAGGGTGTTGGCCATAAAGAGCTTCCCGTTTTCCCAGAAGCCCCGGAACAGCGGGTTATCTGCCATAAAGACCACCTGCCCGCGGCCGTGGGGCCGTACCCCGAATATGAGGGAGCCTGAAATTTCCGTTACCGCCTCGCTCCCGGCGAAGCCCGCTACAGGGCGGGCACCTTCGTCCAGGTAGGCCACGGTCCCCCGGGGAAAGCGCTCATAGGAGGCACTCCCCAGTTTCAGGCTGTAGTAGGTATCCGGGTACCCGAAGGCCAGGGGGTGGGTAGGGTCTACCCGGGTCTTAAAGATGGCGCCGGTAATGGCCCCTTTGATGCGTTCCCGCCTGCCTTCGGCATACGGCTCAGGGGTTACCTCCCCTTCGCCAGAGGACGCGCTGTTGCGTTTGGGGCGGATACCGAAGCCATCTTCCCCGCCGAGGGCATCCAGGCTGGACCCCATGGCAACCAGCCGCCCGCCGGAGGCTACCCATTGCTTCAGGGCCTCCAGGCGCGCCGGGGTCAGGAAGCGCCGGTACCCGCGGCCGTCGGGAAATACGATGACATCGTATTGTTCCAGCTCGGCTTCATCCCAGAAGTCGGCATCCAGGACGGTAAGGGGGTAGTGCAGCTGCTGCTCCATAAAGTGCCACACCTCCCCGAATCTTAGAGTGGAGGTGGGATCGCCCGAAAGGACGGCTACCTTTATCTGCGGGATCATAGCTACCGCGCGAGACCCGAAATCCTTTCCGGAATCCACATACCCCGAGGCTACCGGGGTAAGCTGCTTGCCTTCCCGCCGGGCCCATTGGGCCAGGGTGCTGCCCAAATCGGGCAGGTTCCGGTTATCGCCCGCCTGGATGATGAGGGTTCCCCGGTCCCAGTCGCGGCCTTCGGCCCGGAACGGCTCAGAGGCCCGCCGCACCCGGACACCCGCCTGCAGCAGTCCGGCCAGAAAGCGCGCGTCTTTCATGCTGTTCCAGTCTGTCAGGTAGGCATATGCCCCAGGTAGGGAAGCCTGCCCACTAGTTGCGGTTATGGCAGTGGAGGTTTCCGAATACGGTACTGCCGCCTCCGAAGCCAGGGCATCCAGGCCGTACGCATAGGGGAGGGACCAGGCGGTGATGTCGTAGGTGAGGGAGTCGCTCAGGCGGGCGTCGGGCTCAAACAGGACCTTCACCAGGTTGCCTCCGGGTTGGTCTGTGGGCACAACCAGGGTACTTCCATCCAGAGCCATGCTGCCGTTGGCCTGGGTGCTGTAGCGGAACCCACGTGCCGTTCCCGTGCGGGCAGTGCCGTATCGGATATCGTGTTTGGAAAGCAAGGCCGTGAGGGCAGCCAACCGGTCCGGCTCCCCTTTCAGGACATAACTCTTGTATTTGTGGTTGCGGGGTTGGCGGTAGTATTGCCGGAAGGCATCGGTAAGGGCACCGGCATTCCCGGCAGCTACCTCCACGGTACTGAGCCCGGTGGTCAGGTGGTGGGCAATGCGGTCTTTCAGGGTAAGGGTGTCCCCGGTGCGGGTAATGACGCCCAGGCCGGCCACGCCGCCCCCGCCCTGTTCATAAGTCATGCCTATGGCCCCGTTATAGGTGGGGTAGGTGTCCCCGTAGCTGGGGTAGAACAAATCGAAGACTTCCTTGGTAAAGTAGTACCACCCATTGGCGTCGAAGTACCGGGCGTGGTTCCGCCCGATGGTCTTCTGGAACTCCCGCTGAAACCCGGTAATGACTTCGTGGTAGGGCTCGGCTGCCGGGGCAAAATAATAGGGGGCGTTCATCCCTTGTTCATGGAAATCCACATGGATATGGGGCATCCAGGACCGGTAGGCCTGCAGGCGTTGCTGGCTTTCCACCTGGGTAAGCCACGCCCAGTCGCGGTTCAGGTCGAACATGTAGTGGTTGCTGCGCCCGCTCCACCAGCCTTCCTGGTGCTCCTTGCTTTCCGGGTTCACCTGGTAGGGGGTATTCTTGTACTGGTTGTACCAGTTCACGTACCGGTCCCTCCCGTCCGGGTTTATACAGGGGTCCATAATCACCACCGTGTTCTCCAGGTATGCGGATTTGGAGGTTAGCAGGTCGTAGAGGGTCTGCATGGAGGCCTCCGTGCTGACGCTTTCGTTCCCGTGGACGTTATAGCTGAGCCAAACGATGGGTGTGGCCCCGTTCCCGGTACCCTCCAGGCTTTTGAGGTGCTCCCCGCGGATCTCCTCCAGGCGCGTCATATTGGCTGCCGAACTGATAATGGCGTACATCAGGGGCCGGCGTTCATTGGTTTTGCCGTAAGTGTGCACTTGAACCTGCCTGGGAAGGGTTTCCGCTACATACTGGTAGTAATCCACCACCTCGTGGTGGCGTGTGAATTGGCTGCCCAGGGGGTATCCGAGGAATTCGGAAGGGGATTGCAGCTGCTGGGCAGCAACCTGCAGCCCGCAAAGGGCCACCAGCAGGAAAAGGTATGGTTTCATCGGTCCGACAAATTGGGTTTGGCCCAAAACTACGGAATCCGCCTAAAAACAGCCGACCCCGATCTTAACTTATTTTTTAGGGATTGTCCCGGGCTGGTGCGTTATCTTTGGACTGCTCAAACCAACCCATGCGCGCAGAAGGCATCCCTTACCAAGATACCGGCTTTTTTTCCGACCTCCTTGCGGATTACCTCCGGGCAGAACCGGGCCTGAAGCCTTTCTATGGGCGCTGGCCATCCCTCGAAGCCCTGGGGGAGCAATTGCAGGAGAAGGCGGGGCAGTACCCTGCTGAGAACCGGGAGGTGCTGGCTACTGTGCTCCGGGAGCAATATCAGGGCCTGGAAGTGCCGGAGGCTACCGCGGCTCACCTGGAAGCCCTGGGCGCCGCCAATACCTTTACGGTGGTAACCGGCCACCAGTTAAACCTCTTTACCGGCCCCCTTTATTTCCATTACAAAATTGTCTCGGCCATTGCCCTTTGCCGCCAATTGCAGGCGGCCTACCCGGACCACCATTTTGTGCCCGTGTACTGGATGGCCACCGAAGACCACGATTTCGAGGAAATCAGCCATTTTAATACAAGGGGCAAGGAATTGCGGTGGAACCGGGAAGCTTCCGGTGCCGTGGGCAGGCTGGATACCAAAGGCCTGGATGCCCTCGCGGACGCCCTTTCCCAGGAACTCGGGCCGGGTACTGCAGCCGGGCGGCTCACCCAATTGTTCCGGGAAGCCTACCTGGGACAGCCCACCCTGGCCGCTGCCACCCGCTACCTGGTGCATACCCTCTACGGGGAGTACGGACTTGTGATCCTGGACGCGGACGATGCCCGGCTGAAAGCCTGTTTTAAACCCTATATGCGGGAGGATTTGCTGCAGCACCTCGCCCATCAGAAGGTAACGGAGCAGACCCAGGCCCTGACGACCCTCAAAGACACCTACCCCATACAGGTGTCCCCCAGGGAGATTAATCTTTTTTATCTGGAGGATGGGTTGCGCTCCCGCCTGGTACAGGAGGGCGAAAGCTTTGGGGTGGTCGATACCGATATCCGCTTTACCCGGGAATCCCTGCTGGAAACCCTGAATAAACACCCGGAGCGGTTTTCGCCCAATGTGATCCTGCGCCCGCTTTACCAGGAGGTTATCCTGCCCAACCTCTGTTATATAGGAGGTGGGGGCGAACTGGCCTACTGGCTGGAATTAAAGTCCTTTTTCGAGGCCAGCGGGGTTCCTTTTCCGGTCCTGCTGCTGCGGAATTCGGCCCTGATCCTCTCGGAAAAACAGGTTCGCAAGGCCGAAAAGCTCGGGGTGGCTCTGCAGGAATTATTCCTGAAAAAGAACCACCTGATCAACCGGAAAATCCGGGAAGTCTCCAATATTGATATCGACCTGAGCCCCCAGCGGCAGCACCTGGAAGCGCAGTTCGAGGCTTTGCTGGAAGTAGCGGAGAAAACCGACCCCACCTTCCTCGGCGCGGTCCGCGCCCAGCAGGTCAAGCAACTCAAAGGCCTGGACCACCTGGAAAAACGGCTTTTGAAGGCGCAGAAGCGCAAACTCAGCGACCATGTGAGCCGGCTCTCTCAGCTGCACGAGGCGCTGTTCCCTTCCGGTCAGTTGCAGGAACGGAGCCGGAATTTTGCCGAATTCTATCTGGAAACCGGGGCGGACTGGCCCGGGTTGCTCCTGAAGCATTTCGACCCCCTGGGCGGGGAATTCTCCCTGCTGATTTACCCCTGAGACCCTCCAAAGCTCGACGGGGAATCCTATCTTTGCCGGTAAAACAACCCCTATGCACAGGATCGATATCGACACGGTCGAAATGACCCTGGACGTAATGAAATACGCCCTGGGCCGCATCAGCAACAGCGACCCGGAACTCGGCTGCCCCCGGACTGAGAAGGATCTCATGGAAGCTGTGGGGGAGACCATAACCCCGGAAGGGATTGGAGGCGAGAAGGCTTTCGCCCTTTTCCGCGATGTCCTGGTCCGCGCCACCGTCCCCATAGACCACCCGCGCCACCTGGCCTTTGTACCGGCTGCCCCTACCCGGGCAGCGGTCCTGTTCGACCTGGTGACCTCGGCCTCCTCCATCCACGGCGCTTATTGGATGGAAGGTGCAGGGGGCATTTTCTGCGAAAACCGGGCCATGGACTGGCTGGTGTCCCTCACCGGGATGCCTAAGGGGGCTTTCGGGGTCTTTACCAGCGGGGGTACCGCAGCCAACCTGTCGGCTATGGTTACCGCCCGGGAGGCCTGGCGGAAAAAGGGCGGGGAACGCCGCCGCAAGGGCATCCTGATCACCTCGGCCGGGGCCCACAGCTCTATCAAGGCCATGGCGAAGGTCATCGATGCAGAGGTGCTGCTGGTGCCTACAGAAGACCTTATGCGGGGGGAAGACCTGCAGCGCGCTATAGATGAACTGGACCCCGAACAGCGGGATTGCCTTTTTGCCGTGGTGGCTACAGGGGGGACCACCAATGCAGGCATAGTGGATGACCTGCAGGGGATTGCCGGGGTCTGCGAAAGAGAAAACCTCTGGTTTCACGTAGATGCCGCCTACGGGGGAGGGGCCCTGCTGGCCGATTCGGTCCGCCACCTGTTCCAGGGCATTGAAAAGGCAGACAGTGTAACCATCGACCCCCATAAATGGCTCTTTTCCCCCTATGATTGCGGGGCGATAATCTATCGGAACCCCGAACTGGCCCGGGAGGCCCATTCCCAGGAAGGGTCCTACCTGGACATTTTCAAGGACGAGGGCGCACAGGGTTTTAACCCGGCCGATTACCAGATCCAGCTCACCCGCCGCTTAAGGGGGATGCCCCTGTGGTTTTCCCTGGCCATGCACGGGACCAACCGCTACAAGTGGGCTGTGGAACGAGGGATCAGCCTGGCCCGGGAAGCTGCCGTCCAAATCAGCATGCACCCGGACCTGGAACTGGTACGCCCGGCCAGCCTGTCCTGTGTTTTGTTCCGCAGGAAGGGGTGGGGAGATGCCGAGTACAAGGATTGGACCTACCGCAACCACAAAGAGGGGCTCGCCCTGGTGGCACCCACCAAATGGCCCTCCGGCGGCAAGGTGGAAAGCGTCCTGCGTTTTTGTTTTATCAACCCGGATACCACCGAGGAGGACATTCAAGTGATTCTGGATACCCTACGGGACTAGGTAATCGCTGGTCCACCCGGACCCCCTTTTGGAGAAGCGCACCCGGGTGTTCTTGGGGCGAGAGAGTTTCAGGTACTCTATTTTGAACGGGGCGATGTGCACCATACCGAAGAACAGGTTGCCCTCTTCCTTCATATAATCCACCTTCTCCGGGCTGGCGATCTCCGTTCCCGGGGAAAGGACGCTGGTGTAATCCAGGCGGGAGGCGGCGTGGAGGTGGCTCCACCGCTCCTGCAGCAATTCGGGCGATCGCTCGCGAATGGCCAGGCCCTCGATGCGGATCTGCAGTTGGTTTTCGTGGTGGAACAACAGGAGGCTTACCCGGTTGTTTTCTTTGATATGCAGCATTTTCTTGGAACGCGTATCGGTATAAAAGGTAATGCGCAGGGTTTGCGGATCGAACTCGCGCAGGACCACCGTTCGTAACCTGGGAAGGGTTTCCAGGCCCACGGTAGCCAGGGTGGCGTAGCGGAACGGATGGGATTTTTCCGAGGTTCCGGCCTGTATCTGTCTGATGATTTCCTGCCAGATGGAGGTATTCATGGCGGGGAATTTTACCTAAAGTTAAAAAAAAATGCGTTTCGGGGTAGGGTATTTTTTCCTGGGGTTGTTATAAGGTCAAAGTTGCTAAGAAAGAGGAACTCAATACCTCCTCCCGCATTGCCCCCACGCAGGCGGGAAGAGGTTTCCTCCAGGAACTAAAATGTTTTGAATTAGCAAATTTGTGTCATAATTAGTTCATGTGTTTAGGTTGGTTTTGCCCCGCCCCTGGCGGGGGAAAGAGAAACCCCGGCAGGAGTGCCGGGGTTTTTTCTTTGGTACCGGATAACCGGCTGTTTGTCCCGCCTAAAGATCTTCGAAAACCAATTTGTAGGAAAAGGCATAAGTGCTTTTTTTCCAGGATATTGCAGCACATTACCTTTAGTGTAAGTTTGTGTGATGTGAATCCTGAATTCCCGGGCGGAAGTAGCCCGTATGGCGCCCGGAAATGGGCCTCCTCCCTATGTAAATAACCTTGGGAAAACTCTCCCGGAAAAAGGGGGGCGAAGCGGGTGTAAATTACTATTTTTGGCCATGCAAAATAACGTTCTCATCCTCGACTTCGGTTCCCAGTATACCCAATTGATCGCTCGCCGCGTTCGGGAACTGAACATCTTCTGCGAAATCAAGCCGTATAACAAACTCCCGGAAAACCTGGAGGAGTTCAAAGCCGTGATCCTGTCCGGCTCTCCTTTCTCCACCCTGTCGGAGGAGGCACCCCACCCGGACCTGAGCCGGATCAAAGGGCATAAGCCCATGCTGGCTATCTGTTACGGTGCCCAGTACATTGCCCATTTCGGGGGAGGGAATGTGGCGCCTTCCAATACCCGGGAATACGGGCGGGCCAAACTGGCCCATATCCAGGCCGACCCTTTCTTTAAGGGGGTGCAGCCGGACAGCCAGGTCTGGATGAGCCACAGCGACACCATCCAGCAACTGCCCGAGGGGGCAGAGCTGCTGGCCAGCACCCACGACGTGACCAATGCGGCTTATAAAATCGCTTCCCAGAATATTTATGGAATTCAATTCCACCCGGAGGTCTACCACACCAAGGAAGGGACCACCATTCTGAGGAATTTCCTGGTGGACATTGCCGGGCTGGAGCAGAACTGGACCCCGGATGCGTTTGTGGAAACCACCGTAGCGGAACTCAAGGAGGAAATCGGGAACGACAAAGTTATCCTCGGCCTCTCAGGAGGTGTAGATTCTACCGTGGCTGCCGTTCTGCTGCACAAGGCCATCGGGAACCACCTCCACTGCATCTTTGTCAATAACGGCCTGTTGCGCAAGAATGAATTCGAAGACGTGCTGGACCAGTACGAGCACATGGGACTCAATGTAAAAGGTGTAGACGCTTCGGCACGCTTTTTGGACGCACTGGCAGGGGTTGAGGACCCTGAGGCGAAGCGCAAGGCCATCGGCCGCGTCTTTATCGAGGTCTTCGACGACGAAGCCCATAAGGTGGAGGATGCCAGATGGCTGGGTCAGGGGACCATTTACCCGGACCGGATCGAATCGGTATCGGCCACCGGGGGCCCATCGGCAACCATCAAGAGCCACCATAATGTGGGTGGGCTGCCGGATTATATGAAGCTGAAGGTCGTGGAACCGCTGAAAATGCTTTTTAAGGATGAGGTAAGGCGCGTTGGCGCCAGCCTTGGGATCCCGGATGAACGCCTGGGCAGGCACCCGTTCCCGGGACCGGGCCTGGGGATCCGCATCCTCGGGGAGGTGACCCGCGAGAAGGTGGCCATCCTCCAGGAGGTAGACCACATCTTTATCCGCGGGCTCCAGGAATGGGGCCTCTACGACAAGGTCTGGCAGGCCGGTGCCATGTTGCTCCCGGTGAACAGTGTGGGGGTAATGGGCGACGAACGCACTTATGAAAAATGCGTAGCTTTAAGGGCCGTGGAAAGCACGGATGGGATGACAGCCGACTGGGTGAACCTCCCGTACGACTTTCTGCAGAAGACCTCAAACGATATTATCAACAAGGTGCCCGGGGTAAACAGGGTGGTGTACGACATCAGCTCCAAGCCCCCGGCCACCATAGAATGGGAATAACATGAACGCTGCTTGCAGGTACCTGCTGGCCGGGCTTTTTGCCCTGCTGCTGAGCGGCCCGGCCTGGGCCCAACAGCAATTCCGCACCCACGCTGTACAGGAGGGGGAAACCGTCTCCTCTATTGCGCGGCGCTACGGACTGACCCCGGCCGATCTGATCCGCCACAACAAGGAACTGGAAGGCGGCGCCACCCTAAAACCCAACACCCTGTTGGTCATCCCCAGGCGGGAAGCGGTAGCGGCGACTAATGTTGCTTCAGCCCAGGACAGCACGGACTTGAGCAAGCCGATTGGTTTTGTTACCCATCGGGTAAAGCGCAAGGAGACCCTGTTCAGCATCACCCGCCGTTACGAAGTAGAAGAGGAGGAGATCAAGCGGTACAATCCGCAGCTCTACGGCTCTGACCTGCAGCGCGGCATGGTCATCCGGATCCCCCGTTTTGCCCCCGGGTACCGGGAGCAGCAGGAAGTGGAATCCCAGCTGACGACTTACACCGTCCTGCCCAAGGAAACCCGGTGGAGTATTGCGCACAAGTTCGGGATCCCCATGGACAGCCTCCTGAGCCTAAACCCGGAACTTCCCCGCAGTACCAGTTACCTGGCCGCCGGGCAGGAGCTCCGTGTTCCCAAACCGGCAGAAGCCCCGGAGATGAACCAGCAAACAGAGCTGTACCGCTCCTACACGGTGCCCCCCAAACAAACCCTTTTCAGCCTCAGCCAGGAATTCGGGATTTCCAGGGAAGAGATCATCCGCCTGAATCCGGAAATTATGGAGCGGGGCAACCTGCAGGAGGGCATGGTGCTGCGCCTGCCCGAAAAAAAGTTGGACACAACAGGAGTACATGCGCAGGATTTTGTGTTTTACGAGGTAAAACCCAAGCAGACGGAATTTTCTCTTACCCGTAAATTCGGGTTGGGTTGGGACGAAATGCTCATGCTGAATCCGGACCTCGAACTGGGCCTGAAGGCCGGGATGGTCCTGAAAATCCCCCGGGAGAAGGCCGAGGGGTTGGAAGTCAAGAACACCCTGGTCCTGGATGCCTTCGACCTGAAGGACAGTATTAACACCCAACATATCCCCCGCCTGCTTGTCATGTTACCCTTCCGCCTGGATCGGCTGGATTTGCAGAACCAGGAGGAGACCTTTAAAAGGGTCCAGCAGAACAATGCCCTGACCTATGCCCTGGGCATTTATTCCGGCCTCATGGTGGCCCTGGACAGTGTGGCAGAGCTGGGCGTATCCGTAGAAGTGCGCGCTCTGGATACCCAGCTGCGACCGGAACGGGTGCGGCAGTTGCTGCTGCAAGAAGATTTAAGCAGGTACAGCGCCGTCTTGGGTCCGCTGGACCCGAGGTCGGTGCAGGAAGTAGCTACCCGGGCCTCCGAACTGGATTTGCCGGTTGTAGCCCCTGTGCCGGTGCCCTCGGCAGTAGGGACTGAGAATGTCTTTTACACCTATACGGACGAGGGACGCCTCAGACAGCGGATGTTGCAGTACATGCAGGCTACCGTTACCGACCAGAATATATTTATTATTTCGGACCAGAAAAACCGGGAAGTGGAAGCCCGGATTCTGGAAGCGTTCCCCGCCGCGGAACTGGTGGCCCTCAAGCAGGATGATGAGAATATTTCCCTGGACATGGAAGCCTTTGTGGCGAGCCTCTCGGAAGAGCGGGAAAACTGGGTCTTTGTGGAGACCGGAGACTTCCGGATTGCCTCCAGCGTGACCTCCATCCTGAATTCGGCCAATACCGAAACCACCCCGGTGCGTATGTTTACCACCAACCGGAGTGCCTTCGACAACGAGGTGGTTTCTGCCACCCACCTGTCTAACCTGAAGTTTACCTACCCATCAGTGAACCGGGAGGTGGCCGAATCTGCCTTTACCAAGCGGTACCGCCGCCGTTTCGGGGCCGAACCGGACCGCTATGCCGTGCGGGGCTTCGACCTGGGGATGGACCTGCTGCTGCGCCTGGCGTACAAGCCGGATTTATTCGAGGCCGCAGACCAGATTGGCAACACCCGGTATAGCGGGAATATGTTTAACTATGTTAAAGAACTGCAGTCCGGGTACTTTAATACCGCCTCCTACATCATGATGTACGAGGGCCTCAGGCTGCGCGAAATCCAGGGACCATGACATCGAAAGTCGTTTACCTCGGAGCCCTGCGCACCGAGAACACCCATATTGCCTCCGGGAACACCTACATCACCGATGCCCCTGTGGACAACCACGGGAAGGGAGAGGCCTTCAGCCCTACGGATACCGTAGCCACCGGGGCCGCCAATTGTATGCTGACTGTAATGGGGATTAAGGCACAGGACCTGGAAGTGGACCTTACCGGGGCCACTGCCCAGGTAACCAAGCACATGGCCTCCGGCCCCAGGCGTATTTCGCGTATTGAAATCCAAGTGACCCTCCCCGGGGGTGTTTCCGATAAAAACCGGAAAATCCTCGAGCAAACCGGTCGTACCTGCCCGGTTCTCATGAGCCTGCACGAGGCCATCGAAAAGGAAATCACCTTTCATTGGCAAGACTAGCCTGTTTACTCTTTTGTTTATTGGGGTTGGTAACTGCGGCCCAGGAACCCAGCATTGCCTGGGAGCCCGGCCTGCGTCTTACCTGGGAGAACTTTCGTGGGACGCCCCCGGCCAGCCAGCGCATTGCGGCTACCACGGCCAGCGGGATTTCCTACCAATACAACGCCCGTTGGAATGGGGAGGGGTATGTGTTGGAATTGCAGGTGGAAACCCTTTTTTACCCGGAAAAATCCTGGTACCACCCGGAGGTTTGTACGGCAGTAACCCTAAGCCACGAACAACTGCATTTCGACATCACCGAATGGTTTGCACGAAAATTTCGCCAGCGCCTGAGCGGACGGGTCTTCGGGGAAAACGTGAAGGCTGAAGTACGGCGGATCTTCGAGGAAACAAACAAGGAGCTATCCGATTTCCAGGACCGGTACGACCGGGAAACAGACTTCTCCCGCAACCCCGAAGCCCAGGAAAAGTGGAACCGGGAAATGGCCGGCCGCCTGAGGAAATAACCCGGTTTAAATATCGCAGATGCTCACCCCCTGTTTCAGGGCGGCAATCTTGTCCTCCCAACTGGGGATGAATTCCTGAGCCACGTAGCCGGTATACCCGGTATCTGCAATGGCTTTCATAATGGCGGGGTAGTAGAGTTCCTGGGTCTCGTCTATCTCGTGCCGGCCCGGGTTGCCCCCGGTGTGGTAATGCCCGAAATAAGGGTGGTATTCCTGTATGGTCCGGATGATATCCCCTTCCATGATCTGCATGTGGTAGATGTCGTAGAGCAGTTTAAAATTCGGGCTGCCCAGGCGACGGCACAACTCCACCCCCCATAAGGTGCTGTCACACATATAATCCTTGTGGTCCACTTTCGAATTCAGCAACTCCATTTGCAATACCACCCCGTGCTTTTCGGCCAGGGGCAGTATTTTGGACAGTCCTTCAACGCAGTGGTGCAGCCCCACCAGGTCGTCCATCCCATTTCGGTTTCCACTAAAACAGATTAGGTTGGTGTACCCGGCTTCGGCGATGAGGGAGATTTTTTCGGTATAGTCTGCAATGAGTTCCGCATGGAGTTTGGGGTTGTTCCACCCCTCCACGATACCCTTGCCCGCACCCCAGCACATGGCAGCGTGAATGCCGTGCTTTTTGAGTAATGGGAATTCCTCCGGGCCCACCAGGTCTATTGCCGGAATGCCGAGCTCCACCAGGTTGCCGAGGAACTCGTCCAGGGGGATACTGCCGTAGCACCAATAACAGACGCTGTGGTTAATGCGGTTTCCGGCTGGTTTTGACACCGGTGCGTAGGGTGCCGCTTTAAGCGCTCCGGTACTGAGGAAGGCTGCCGAGGCCGCTGCCCCCTGCTGCAGGAAGTTTCTGCGTTTCATAGGCTAGGGTTGTGATGTCTCTAAAGATAGTATTTTTACCGGTGTATGAAACACACGCCAAAAGAGGAACTGCTGCGACTGGCCCATTACCGGATGCCCTTTGGCAAGTATAAGGGACGGTACCTGACAGAACTGCCCTCCCCGTACCTGGTCTGGTTCCGCCAGCGGGGGTTTCCGGAGGGGTCGCTTGGTGAGCAACTAAGGGCTGCCCTCGAAATCCGCGAGAATGGGCTGGAGGGCCTCATTCGGAAAATCCGGCAAGAATTTCCCCCGGATCGCCCCTGAATTCCTCGGGCAATTTGTATCTTTGAATCCCGTAACACCGATTCCGCTCATGGCAGCTACCAAATATATTTTCGTTACGGGGGGCGTATCTTCTTCACTCGGAAAAGGCATCATCGCCGCTTCCCTCGCCAAACTCCTTCAGGCCCGGGGCTACCGGACCACCATCCAGAAACTCGACCCGTATATCAACGTAGATCCGGGTACCCTCAACCCCTACGAGCACGGGGAGTGCTATGTAACGGACGATGGGGCGGAAACTGACCTCGACCTTGGCCACTATGAGCGTTTCCTGAATGTGCGCACCTCCCAGGCCAACAACGTCACCACGGGGCGGATCTACCAGAGCGTTATCGAAAAGGAGCGCCGGGGGGAATTCCTGGGCAAGACTGTACAGGTGGTGCCCCATATTACCAACGAAATCAAGGAGCGGATCCAGATCCTGGGTAATAGCGGGGAATACGACATGGTCATTACCGAAATTGGCGGGACCGTGGGGGATATCGAATCCCTGCCCTATATAGAGGCCGTTCGCCAACTGCTCTGGGAACTGGGCGACCACAACGCTTTGGTGGTACACCTGACCCTGGTACCCTACTTGTCAGCTGCGGGGGAATTGAAAACAAAGCCTACCCAGCACTCGGTTAAAACCCTCATGGAGAGCGGGATCAAAGCCGACATCCTCGTATGCCGTACCGAACACGAACTCTCCGATGAGATTAAAGAGAAACTGGCCCTGTTCTGCAACGTCAAGAAGGAAGCAGTCGTTCAGTCCATCGATGCCTCCAGCATTTACGAGGTGCCTATCCTGATGCAGGAAGAAGGCCTGGACCGCGTTGCCCTTGAAAAACTAAACCTGCCGCCCACGCCGGACCCGGACCTGACCCAGTGGAACCAGTTCCTGGACCGCCTGCACCACCCGGGCAGTACCATTACCATTGGCCTTATCGGGAAGTATGTGGAGCTGCAGGATTCGTATAAAAGCATACAGGAAGCCATAATCCACGCCGGGGTAGCCAACGATGTAAAGGTGGAGGTCAAGAGCATCCACTCTGAGCATATCAGTGACAACAACCTGGAAGCCAAAATGAAAGGGCTCAATGGGATTATTGTGGCCCCGGGCTTCGGGGAACGTGGAATAGAAGGCAAGGTAAAGGCTGTGAAATATGCCCGGGAACGAGGCATCCCCTTCCTTGGGATTTGCCTGGGCATGCAGATGGCAGTAATTGAATACGCCCGGAATGTCCTGGGCCTCAAGGGGGCGAATTCCACTGAAATGAACGAGCAGACCCCGGCCCCGGTTATCGACCTGATGGAAGCCCAGAAGACCATCGTCAACAAAGGGGGTACCATGCGTCTTGGTGCCTGGGACTGCGAACTCTCCGAGGGGACCCTGGTCCATAAGACTTACCAGGGAGCTGCCACCATTTCCGAACGCCACCGCCACCGCTATGAATTCAACAATGAATACAAGGAGGCCATGGAGGAGGCGGGTCTGGTATTTTCCGGAATCAATGCGGAAACCGGCCTTGTGGAAATTGTGGAAATCCCTACCCACCCCTGGTTTATCGGGGTGCAGTACCACCCGGAATACAAGAGCACGGTGGCCAACCCACACCCGCTTTTTGTGGGCTTCGTGGGAGCAGCCCTGAAACAGAAGCGCGAAAACCAGGATGCCACTTTGGCATAAACTCCCCAATTGGGCCTATATTTGCGTCGGCTAAGCCCCGCGGGACCCTTACATCCGGCCTAAACCCTTTTTGAATGGAAGAAAAAAAACTGGATATCAATTCCATTATCGGTTTCGTACTGATATTCGGAATCCTCATTTACTGGTTCTATACTACCCAGCCTACCCCTGAAGAAATTCAGGCGCAGCAGCAGGCCGAACAGGTCCAGGATTCTCTGGAACAGGCCCAAAAGCCTATCCTGGAACCCGCAACCTCCAGGGTTGAGACCCAGCTGCCGGATTCCCTAGCGGCAGATGCCTATGCCCAGCAGGTAGGGGCATTCGCCTTCACCCCGAAACGGGAAGGGACCACACGCCTGGAGAATGATGTGCTGTTGCTGGAGGTTTCCAACCGGGGCGGGCAGATTTCCAAGGCCCAGATGAAGGCCTTTGTGAACCACGACTCCCTTCCGGTAGACCTCATCCGCGACGGCAATTCGGATTTCAGCCTTCGCCTTACCACTGCTGAGAACCGAGTCCTGAATACCAATGAGCTCTATTTTGAACCGGAGCTGAAAGAAGAGGGGGAGACCCAGGTTCTTTCCATGAAGGCCCGGACCGGACCCCAGCAGTACCTGGAATTCCGGTATAAAATGAAGCCGGGAGAATACCTGGTCGACTTTGACATCCGCTCCCAGGGCTTGCAGCTTCGCGGGGATGCCGTGGAGGCAGGGTGGGAACTCACAGCCATCCGCCACGACCCCAGTGTGATGTACGAGAACCGCTATACCCGGCTGACCTACCGCCACAGTGGCGATGATATCGATAAACTCTCCGCTACAGGCGAAGACGATGAAACCGAGCAGGATGTCCGGTGGATGTCTTACCGCCAGCACTTTTTCAGTTCCATTCTGGCAGCGGCCGAACCCCTGGCTTCTGTCCGCTTCCGCTCCGAGGACCTGGTGGAAGAGGAGAGCAGCGAAACTGCCTTTACCAAAACCTTCGGCATGGGGACAGAGCTTCCGCTGACCGGGGGCGAACTCAGCCGCAGCCTGCAGTGGTACTACGGACCAACAGACCTGGAGGTGCTGGCCCAATACGAAGACCTGGCCCTGGCCGATTCCATCCCCTTTGGGTGGGGGATTTTCGGGTGGATTAACCGGTATATCTTCACGCCGTTCTACGGGTTGCTAAGCTCCTTCCTGCCCTTCGGTATTGCCATTGTGGTCATGACCATCATTGTCCGGATTCTGATGTCTCCGGTTACGTATAAGTCCTACTTGTCCCAGGCCAAGATGAGGGTGCTCAAGCCGGAGATTACGGAGATCAATGAAAAGCACAAGGACAACGCCATGAAACGGCAGCAGGAAACCATGAAGCTCTACAACAAGGCAGGGGTGAGCCCCCTTAGCGGGTGTATCCCGGCCCTGTTGCAACTGCCCATTTTCTATGCCCTTTTCATGTTCTTCCCCACCAGTTTTGCCCTGCGGCAGAAATCGTTCCTGTGGGCGGAAGACCTTAGTTCCTATGATACCGTGGCCCAGTTGCCCTTTAGCATTTGGTTTTACGGGGACCACATCAGCCTGTTCCCCATCCTGGCCTCCATCGCCATCTTTTTCTATATGATGATGACCACCGGCCAGCAGATGCAGACCCAACCCGGGATGCCGAACATGAAATTCATCATGTACCTGTCTCCCCTGCTGATGCTGTTCTTTTTTAACAACTACGCCAGCGGGCTTAGTTTGTACTACTTTGTTTCCAACCTGATTACCATCGGGATTATGCTGGTGATTAAAAATGTGATTCTGGATGAGGACAAGATCCACGCCCAGATCCAGGAGCAAAAGAAGAAGCCGAAGAAGGAAAACCGCTTCCAGCGCAAAATGCGGGAGATGATGGAAGAGGCCGACAAACAGAAAAAGCGGTAGGACCGGAACGGTTGCGGAGGCTGCCGACCGTAGTATACCTTACTGAAGTTCAGAAAAAAACCCTGGTTTTGAAGCCGGGGTTTTCTTTTGGTATGAGGGTGAGATGGGGTTCCGTTTTTAAGGGGAAAGCCCCCTGAGCCCCATTGACAAGTTAGGCGTTGTCCCTGCAGGTTCCCATCACCTGAAGGTATGCAGGCAGGGTTTTTTCGAGAAGGGGACCCCTGAAACCCCTAATACCAAGATACCCGTTTAAACCCCATGGACCTTGCACCCGGGATTGGTTTACGGAGGTTGACTGACGTAGTTGCGTTTTTGGTAAAAAAGGGGAAATTTCCCCCAAAGCCCCGGTTTCAAGATATCATGCAAGACTGAAATCCCCTTTCAGTGCTGGCCGTTTTCGGAACTTCCAATGGAAACCTTGCTGCTTTTACTAATAGGGGAAGCTTTCCCCAATACCCCCAAAGCCAAAATACCCCACACCCCTGCAAAACCCCACCACCCCCTGGATTTTAACAGGTTTTCATCACAACTGCGGAACTTTCCATACCGTTCATCGAAAAAATCGGCGACAATTAAACGCGAAGGCGTTTTAAGAATCCAAGCACTGTTAACCCATTAAAGAATTGCCATGAAACGATTTCACATTTTAGGGCCTGCTTTGTTTTGCCTCCTGATGGCCCTGCCGGCAGAAACAGAGGCCCAGGCCTCCAGGACTACAACTGTAGTACAAGTAGAACGCAGCGGCCCGGCCAAACGAACCGTGCGCCGGAAAAAGCGCCGTGTGCGCCGCCGTACCTACCGGACCCTGCGCCAATTGCCGGCTGCAACCCGCGCAGTCCGCTACCGGAACATCAGCTACTACCCTGTAGCAGGGAAGTACTACCTGGCCCGTAAGGGTGTTTATGTCCGGACCTTTCCCCCTGTGGGCTTTCGGGTGAGGACCCTGTCGGTTGCTCCGCGCCGTATTGTGGTACGCGGACGTCCGTTCTGGTACGCCCAGGGCGTATTCTACATCCAGGACGGGGAAGATTACGTAGTAAGCGAAACCCCGGTGGGTGCTGTGGTCCCGGAACTTCCCGAAGAGGCCGAGGCCCTGGATTGGGATGGCGTCTCCGCCTATGAGCTCAACCAGGCCGTTTATAGGGAAGTAGACGGGGGGTACGAAGTAATGGAACTCCTGGATGAAGAGCAGTAAACTTAGTCCCTGGTTCAATGAAAAAGCCCCGCCAAACTGGCGGGGCTTTTTCGTGGGGTCAATTGTTGGTCAATTGAGGTCTGGAAAGATTTGGGACTGGAAAGATGCACCCGGATTTCCCCAAAGCAAAACAAAAGTTGTCTACGCGCTTTTTTTGTATGTGAGCAGCCGGTAGCCGGAGGTCACATTTCCAGACATTAAAAAACCACCTGCCGGGAGGGCAGGTGGTTTTCAGAATATATAGGGGGGAACCTTAGTTGTTCGTGTCGGGGATCATGACCTGGTTCAGGACATGGATCACCCCATTGCCAGCCTGTACATCCACGGCTATAATGCCGATGCCTGTATTGCCAGCTCCATCGGTAACATCGGCGATATTCTCGCCGGTACCGGGAAGGTTAATCGTAATCATGTCGCCTTCCAGGGTGGCCGGCATAATGCCGTCTGTAAGGTCTTCGGAGCGCACATTCCCGGAAACCACGTGGTGGAGGAGCACCTGGGTCAGGACGCTTTCCTCAGGAATGGAGGCCAGGGCATCGAAGGCCGCGTTGGTCGGGGCGAAGACCGTGAAATCCGGGTCCAGCCCATCTCCGTTCCCGCCTTGGGTACGGGAAAGGATTCCCGCGAAATCCGTGCCTGGGGTCAGCTCGGTAAGAGCGCTGACCAGGGTGCTGAAATCCGGGTCGGCAGTGGCAAAGGTGACCACGGTCGGGATGTCAATAACTTCTTCTACGGCGTGGATGACTCCATTGGTGGCTACCACATCGGCTACCACAACCGAGCTGGATCCATTAATGGTTACACCTGCATCCGTATTGATATAGGCGCTGAGGGCATCACCATCGGCATTCGTCCCGAGGGTGGATATATAGGAGTTGCTCAAGCCGGAGGAGAAGGCTGCCGCCCCGGAAACCACATGGTTGGAAAGAACATTGTTGATGTCGTTTCCATTGGGGTTGGTAAAGGCTGCAAAGGCATCATTCACTGGGGCGAATACGGTGAAAGGCCCCTCGGAAGAAAGCAGGTCCGTAAAGGTGGTATTGCCGCCATCGGTCAGTGCGCCCACAAGGCTGCTGAAGCTGGCGTTGGCCGTTGCGTGGTCTACAATGGTGGGAAGGCCAATCACGGCGTCCACAATATGGATTACCCCGTTTGAGGCTTCCACATCGGCTGTGCTAACGGTAGAAATCCCGTTGATTTCCACGCCCCCATCTGTGTTGATATACAGACTCAGGTTGGCCCCGCCAGGACCGGCCGTGGAAAGGGAAGACACATATCCTGTGGAGAGCTGGGTGGAAAGGACAGCACCGCTAACCACGTGGTTGAGCAATACCTGGGTGAGGACCTCGTCCGGCACGTCTTCCACGCCCGTAAATCCATTTACGCTCAGGAAAGTGGCAAAGGCATCGTTGGTGGGGGCAAAGACCGTAAAGGGGCCGTCTCCCTGCAGGGTCCCTACAAGTCCGGCCTCTGTCAGGGCATCTACCAGGGCGGAGAGGTCCGGGTTACCAAGAGCTTTATCCACGATGGTCTGCTCAGCTTCCAGGGCGGCCAGGGCATCCAGGGCGGCCTGGGGTAACAACACTTTATCGATTACGTGTACCACACCGTTGCTGGCCGGTACGTCGGCGGTCACCACATTGGCAGCGGTGCTGGTGGCATCTTCAATGGAAACGCCTCCGCTCAGACGGGTAGTGATAGATTCACCCTGTACGGTTGTAACGGTTCCGCCATCGCTCAGGTCCGTGGACTGGGCGGCAACACCGGCCACCACATGGTAGGCGAGAATTTCCGCCAGAAGCTCCCTTTCGGCATCCGTATCGAAATCGTCCAGGCTGCTGAAACCATAGACTTCCAGATCATTGATAAGGTTAGAAAAGGCCGCATCAGTAGGGGCGAATACCGTAAAAGGACCATTGCCACTGAGGGTCCCGATCAGGTCGGAGGAAGGCAGGGCATCGGCAGCCGTCAGGGCCGCTACCAGGCTGGTAAGGTTACTGGCCTGGGCCACTTCAACAATATTCGATTCGATTTGCGTTCCGCCGTTGCCGTCGTCATCGTTGGAACACCCAAAGGCAAAGGCCAGGGAAAGCCCGCCCAGCAATAGGGTTTTGAGGTTGTAATAAATCTTTTTCATAGCAATTTTTAGATGGTTTAACGTTTAACGAAAATATTTAAAAGTTAAACAAACTACCAAGCGTGTTAAGGGTAATTTAACAACCGGAGGGTGGATGCACCTGCTGCAAGCGCCGGGTTTTATTTCGTAATTTTGCGGAAGGAGAAATGAGATGAAAAAGGTAGTAGTAGGTCTTTCCGGAGGCGTAGACAGCAGCGTGGCGGCCCTCTTACTCAAGGAGCAGGGGTATGAGGTGATCGGCCTGTTTATGAAAAACTGGCACGACGATTCCGTTACCATTTCCAAGGAATGCCCATGGCTGGACGACAGCAATGACGCCCTTATCGTTGCGGAAAAACTCGGGATTCCCTTCCAGACGGTGGACCTGAGTGGTCCGTATAAGGAGCGGATTGTAGAATACATGTTCCGGGAATACCAGCAGGGGAGGACCCCCAACCCCGACGTGCTCTGTAACCGGGAAATCAAGTTCGACCTTTTTCTGAAGATGGCCTTGCAACTGGGCGCGGACTATGTGGCCACAGGCCATTACTGCCAGCGGGATAGTGTTACGGACAGCACCGGGGAGGTGCACTACCGTTTGCTGGCCGGGGCGGATCCCAACAAGGATCAGTCCTATTTCCTGTGCCAACTCAGCCAGGAACAACTTTCGCGGGCCATGTTTCCCATCGGCCACCTCACCAAACCCGAAGTGCGGGAAATAGCAGCCAAACACGGCCTGGCTACTGCAGGGAAGAAGGATTCCCAGGGCCTTTGTTTTATCGGGAAGGTTCGCCTGCCGGAATTCCTGCAGCAGCAGCTCAAACCCAGGGAAGGTGAAATTGTGGAGGTCCCTGCTTCGGCCCCGGTTTACCAGGAGCCCGTCCCGGACTTTGAAACCCGGGCCGACGCCCTTGCCTACCATGCGCGCAAGCACAACTATGCACCCTCCGACGGGAAGGTAGTGGGCCGCCACCAGGGTGCCCATTATTTTACCATTGGCCAGCGTAAGGGTCTGGACGTAGGAGGCACCCCGGAACCCCTTTTTGTCATACAAACAGATGTCAAGGAAAACATTATCTACACCGGCCAGGGAAAGTCTCACCCTGGTCTTTACCGGAAAGCCCTCTTTATCCAGGATGCGGAATTGCACTGGGTACGCCCGGACCTGGCCCTGGAACCCGATGGTACCCTGGAAGTGATGGCGCGTATCCGTTACCGGCAGGAATTGCAGCCCGCAACCTTATATAAGTATGAAGGTGGGATTTACATCGACTTTGAAACCCCGCAATCCGCAATCACCGAGGGGCAGTTTGCCGCCTGGTACCTCGGGGAGGAACTCATAGGTTCCGGCGTAATATCCTGACCTTAAATCCAAGCCCATGGCCAACCGTATAACGAGCTTGTTCGAGATTCAATACCCCATTGTCCAGGGCGGGATGATCTGGGCCAGCGGCTGGCGACTCGCTTCCGCGGTATCGAATGCCGGCGGCCTGGGCCTGATCGGGGCAGGGAGTATGTACCCGGATGTCTTGCGCGAGCATATCCGCAAATGCAGGCAGGCCACCGCGAAACCTTTCGGGGTGAATATTCCTATGCTGTACCCGGATATCGAGCAGCTCATGGAAATTTTGCTGGAAGAAAACGTCCCCATTGTGTTCACTTCTGCGGGAAATCCCAAAACCTGGACCCCAGTGCTCAAAGAGGCGGGCCGGACGGTGGTCCACGTGGTCAGCAGCGTGGCCTTTGCCCTCAAGGCCCAACAGGCGGGGGTAGATGCCGTGGTGGCCGAGGGTTTTGAAGCCGGGGGGCACAACGGCAGGGACGAAACCACCACCCTAACCCTGATCCCCGCGGTGCGGGAAGCCCTCGAAATACCCTTGCTGGCCGCCGGGGGCATTGCCACAGGGCGTTCCATGCTGGCGGCCATGGTTCTGGGGGCCGACGGGGTACAGGTAGGCAGCCGGTTTGTGGCCAGCCAGGAAGCGTCTTCCCACCCGGAATTTAAGCGCCTGGTGGTGGAGGCAGGCGAAGGGGATACCCGGCTTACCCTGAAGGAACTCGCGCCGGTCCGGCTGCTTAAGAACAAATTCTACCGCGACGTGGAGGCGGCCTATGCCCGCGGGGCCACACCTGAAGAACTCAAGGCTTTGCTGGGACGCGCCCGGGCCAAAAAGGGTATGTTCGAGGGCGACCTCGAGGAAGGCGAACTGGAAATTGGCCAGGTGTCTGCCCTGATCCGGGAGATCCTGCCTGCCGGGGACATTGTCCGCAACATGATGCAGGAGTTCGAGGCGGCCCGCAAAGCGGTCCCCGGATATTTTCCCTGATTTTATGCGCCCTTATACTCCTGCCTAGGACCTCCTTCGGCCCTTCAGGCTGGAAAGGTATTCCATCAGGTCCCGTAATTCCCGCCGGCTGATTACCCGCCCCATGGGGGGCATGGCCGAGGGTTGGTTCACCCTGCGCGCAATACGGCTTAAGGGGATGCGGATGGGTTCGGGTTCGTGGCCCCGGAGTACCAGGGTGGTCTTGTTTTCCTCCAGCAACAAACCGGTTATTTCCTGCCCGTCTTTCAGGGTAAGGGTAACCGAACCATATCCCGGTGCGATTCGCGCGCCCGGGTTTATGAGCGATTCGAGGATTTCCTCCCGGGAAAGGATAGAAGCTATGGAATCCAGGGGTGGCCCTACCTGCCCGCCAGCACCTGCAACGGCATGGCAGCGTACGCATTGGGCAGCCGGGTTGCTGGTAAAGACCGATTGCCCGTCCCACCAACTCCCTCCATAGAGGGTTTCCTTATACGAATCCACCGAATAACCACTTGCCTTAAGTTCGCCCAGGGAGGCCAGGAGGGTCTCAGACCCCGTTGCTTCCACCGCTTCTATAAGGTCCAGGATAACCCCGGGCTCCAACTGGTCTTTCCCTGCGGCTTTCACCAGGGAGGCCAGGGCACCTTCGCTTTTTTGGAGGTCCATCTCGGAAAGGGTGGTAAGCATGGCCTGCTGTTCGCGGAGGCTTCCCTTCTGGAAGATGGGGGTTACGATATCCGGGAGGGCTGAGGCTGGGAGATCCAGGACTGGCAGCATTTCTATAGCGGCTGTGCGTACCTGTGCCTCCGGGTCACTCAGGCCCTTGCGTAGGTAGGCCCCGATTTCGGGATCCCCGAGGCGGGAGAGCGTCCGCAGCAAGGCGGCCCGCGTCCCGGCGTTTCGGTGCCTGTCGAAGAGCCGTTTTAAGGCCGCGTTGTGTCCCGGGATGCCCAATTCCCCGATAACCCTGCAGGTACCGGCCAGGATGTCCGGGTTTGTGTCTGCCAGCAGGGCCGGCAGCGTACCGGAAACACGGGTAATAACGATGGAGGAATCCCGGCGGACTTCGCCCCGGTAGCGGCCGTCTACCCGGTCCAGGACAGAAGGCGCCGCCCAGCTTCCCAGGGCGGCCAGGGCTTCTCCCCGGAGTTCTGCCGGGGCCGATTCCCGGAGGGCAAAGGCCATGAGCCGGTCCAGGTCTGCCTCTGTGCCCGTGCGTAATGCGGCATTGATGGCCCGCCGGAGCAGGGGCTCCGAAGAGAGGGTATCTCGCTCCAGCAGGCCGGCCAGGTCTGGCAGGGCCTCCGGAATGGACCAGTCGTCGTTGATGGCCCGGGCCGCCTCGGCCAAAATATACTCGTCCGGGTCCTGGAGAAAGCGACGGATTTCAGGGCTTCGGAGCCGCCTGAGCACCAGTACCGCAGCCAGTCGGAGACTGGCATCCTCGTGGGTAGCCAGGGCAGCCATGGGCCCGACCTCCCCGATACGGGAAAGGGCCAGGACCGCAGCGTGCCGGAGGTATACATCGGCATCGTTGTTCTCGGCCAGTAGTTGTAACAACCCGTCTGTGGCGGGGGCATATTCCAGGCGGCCAAGGGCCTGGGCGGCAAAAAACCGCACCCTTGGCACCTCGTTGGAAAGCAGCGGGAGGAGGGCTTCCCCCGCCCCTTCGTAGCGAATGTTCCCAAGCGTTTTAGCTGCCTGGGCGATTATCTCAGGGTCGTCATCCGAAAGCAGGGGCAGCAGGGCTTCCCCCCGTCCCGGATCGGACTCGGCCAATTGGCCGATCCCCCAGATCGCATGGATCCGGGCCATCTGGTTTTGTGTTTCAGGCAGGACCTCCCGCAAAGCCCGGTAGCCGCGGCGCCCCCTGCTGGCGAGTTCAAACTGGGCGCGCTGGCGCACCCGCATGTCCGGGTAGCCCAATAACCCGGTAAGGGTGTCGGTCTCCTGCTCGGCGTAATCCATCTGGATCAGCCGCTGGGTTTCGGCCCGTGCCTGGGCCCAGGTATTTTCTTCAGGGCTCACATCGAGTTTCCAGACCCGCCCGGCATTTTTGGTATTCCACCCATTTATCCAGTCCGCCAGGTAGAGGGCACCGTCCGGCCCAAAGCGAATCCCGGTGGGTAATACCCCGCTGAGCACATCCTGTTCGGATTTGAGTTTAAAGCCCGCCCCGTCGGCCTCCAGGTCGAACGCCCAGATATGGGAGCGGGAGGGGTCCCCGATAAACTCCACCAGGAAGAACTTATTTTCCCATTGCGGGCCCAGGGCAGTGCCGGGGTTAAACTGCATCCCGGTGGGGCCGTTGTGGTAATTCTGAATGGGGGGGAGGATGTAAGCGGCCTGTCCCTCCCAGCGGGGCAGGTAGAGTTTTTCGTCCATCCAGACCTTATACCCGTTGTTTTTCGGGTCGGTGTATTTGCCGAACTGCCAGTTGGTCCGCCACCCGGTATCGGAGCCTTCCACCAGGTATACCAGGCGTTCGCTCTCGCCCTGGTGGTCCCCGTCATTGTCTGCGGTTATCAGGTTTCCGTAGGCGTCAAAGACAAATTCGTGGGTATTGCGCAGCCCGTGGGCAAAAACTTCAAAGTTGCTCCCGTCCGTATTGCACCGGACGATCACCCCCTGGTTGGGGTAGTGGTGCTTTCTGCCGTCTGCCGCGGTAATGCTCGCCCCAATATCGCCGATACCCCAATAGAGTTTCCCGTCCGGCCCGCGCACGGCTCCGGACATCCCGTGCCCCCCAAAGCCGATGTGGACCATAAAGCCAGTCGCCAGGGATTCTTTGGTATCCAGGACTTCGTCCCCATTGGTGTCGGTCAGGCGCCAGAAATCCGGGGCGATGCCCACGTAAACGGCATCGTCTTCCACCAGGATGGCCCCGGCCACATCCGAAACCTCCTCGTTGAAATCGCTCAGGATCCGGGTGCTGATGTCGGCAATACCATCCCCGTCCCGGTCTTCCAGCCGCCAGACTTCATCCTCTTCCACGCGCAGGTCGTTCCAGTCGTGGATGCTGTCGTTGTTCAGGTCTTCCAGCCAGCTGTTCGCTTCGCTTTTTTCCGGGGCGAAGGTCTGGCGGAGGAATTGGCGACGGTCTTCCACAGACTGCAGGCTAATAGAGGCCGTCATCCAATCCTGATGCCCCCGGATGTCGAATTCCGAGTGCTTTTGGCGGTTGGTCCGCGTGAGGTATATCCGCCCCCACTTGTCTATATCCATGGAAACGGGGTCCGGAGCCAGGGAATCCGTAGCCCAGAGACTGAGCTCCAGCCCGTCTGCCACCTGGGCGGCAATGGTCTCCCGGGCTTCCAGGGCCAGGGGTTGGGCAATGCTGTCCGGCTGTTCAATGGCCAGGGGGATTTCGGTTGGAATATCCGGGGTCCGGTTGCAACTCACGGCGAGCAGGGCCAAATAGCAAAAGGCCTGAAAAAGGGGGTAAGGTACTTGGGTCTTCATGGTTACGGTTGGTTCAGGATGGTTTGGATGCGTTCCAGGTGGGCCGTCATCCCATTGAGGGTTGTGGCCAGTCTCTCAATTTGTTGGCGGGCCTCCTCCCAGTTCTCCTGTTCGATGGCTTCACGTACCCCCGGGAAAGTCTTAACCCCATAGCCGGTATAGAAGCCAGGAGCATAGATCTGGTGTTTGTACCAGGACCTGCGCGGCAGCCCCTCCGGGTGGGTCAGTTGTTGTTCGGCCATCCGGAGCAGTTCATTGAGCTGGGCCCTGGAAGCCCGAGGAAGGCTTTGCGCAGCCGACAGGTTTGTACGGCCCACGGCGTCCTTCAGGGATGCCATGGCGTTCTGCAAGGGGGAGAAATCCAGGTAAGGTACAGCTGCCCGGGGTTTGGGTGCGGCGCCCGGCTTGGTAGGGTCGGCGGCAAGGGAATAGGCATTTCGGGACACCAGGCTATTGTGTTTGGCCACGGTTGTCCGCATGTTTTCCGCAGTTTCCATAACTTCTTTGGCATATCCCTCCAGGGTCTGCTGCCACGGCCCGAAATCCAGAGGCAGGACCTCGGCATTGGCCAGGCGCAGCACCACGCGCCCGGCAGTTTTGGCCAGGGCTACCCCGTAGGCCATTTCCGGGTCCTTAAAGCGCTTGTAGTGCGTATAGGTGTCGTAGATGGTGTGGTATTCGCCCCCGGCATTTTCACCCCCAAAGCCCAGGTTCAGGGAGGCAATCCCGGCATGCTGGATAAAGGGCGTATAATCGGAACCGGACCCCAGGGCATAAAGGGCAAATTGGTCGTCCCCGCCGGAGACCAGATTTCGCGCTGCGCCCCGCTCTTTGATGCTGACCCCTGTCTGGGGGTCCGGGACTTCAGAGGCCACTTGTGCCACCAGTGTCTGCAGGGCATGCGACCCGCCGGCACCCAGGAACCCCCGCCCGTTTCCGTCCGTATTGATATAAGCCACGGCTTTTTCTTTTAATTCCTCCAGGTGGTCTTCCACCCATTCAGTAGACCCTATAAGGCCGGGTTCTTCGGCGTCCCAGGCGCAGTATACCAGGGTGCGGCCCGGCTTTTGGCCCTTTTTGGCCAGTAAGCCCACGGCCCTGGCTTCTGCCATAAGGGCCACCATGCCGCTAACCGGGTCTGCCGCCCCGTGCACCCAGGCATCGTGGTGGTTGCCCCGGATCACCCACTGGTCCGGGTTCGTTGCCCCCTTCAGGGTGGCAATTACGTTATGGGCGGGTACCAGTTTCCAATCGAACTCCAGTTTGAGGCGTACCCGTGCGGGGCCGGGCCCAATCTGGTAGGTGAGGGGGAGGGCACCCCGCCAGGAGGCAGGGGCTACAGGCCCGCCCAGGGCGCGTAGCAGGGGTTCCGCATCGGCATAGGAGATGGGCAGTACCGGGATCCGGGTAATGGTAGGCGCCTGGTTGCGGTCCAGGCGTTTGGCTTTTTCTGTGGCCGCGTACCCCGGGGTCAGGACATCGCCCGGGTAAAGCGGCATATCCATTACCGAGCCGCGTTGCACCCCGGTGGCATTCTTAAAGGCACCCTCCGGGTAAACCTCGCCCCGGTAGTAACCGTCATCTTCCGGGTCCGAGTAAATGATACAACCTATAGCACCTTTCTCGGCGGCCAGTTTGGGCTTGATCCCGCGCCAGGATCCGTAGTATTTGGCAATCACGATCTTCCCCTTAACATCGATGCCCATTTTTTCCAGTTCCTCGTAGTCGCTGGGTATCCCGTAATTGACAAAGACCAGCTCGGCCTCCACGTCCCCGTCCGTGGAAAACGCATTGTAGGAGGGCAACAGGGCATCACCCTGTTGGGTATATGGGTCACCCTCCACAGGCACGGCCTCCAGGGAAGCTTTAAACGTCTGGGGAGCGGTCATCTCCAGAAGGCGCACCTTGGGGTAGGGGAACAAGACCTGGTAGGTATCGATCCGGGCCTGGTAGCCCCAGGATTCGAACT
This sequence comes from Robiginitalea sediminis, assembly GCF_002198115.1. Taxonomy (GTDB): domain Bacteria; phylum Bacteroidota; class Bacteroidia; order Flavobacteriales; family Flavobacteriaceae; genus Robiginitalea; species Robiginitalea sediminis. The sequence continues at coordinate 66,658 of NZ_NGNR01000002.1, forward strand.
GCTGTTTCATCCACCTGGCATTGGCCTCGCCATAGGGGGTCCCTACCCAGTGGGGCTCTGCGGCCATACGTTTCATCCAGGCATCGAGGGAATCTGCCGAAAGCTGGGCATCAAAAGCGGCTTCCAGCTGGCGCTGGGCAGTAGCTTGTTGGTCGGTAAAGCCCGCCATTTGCTGCGCGGAAATCCATTGGGACGCTAGCAGGAGGCCTGCAGCCAGAAGTCGTGTTTTCATGGGTTGGATTTAGATAAACCGGAATATACTATAATTCTGGGTTCGCTGCCCTTGTCAGGTGTAAAAGTTACACCTTAATCCCACTCCGCATCCAGTTGCAGGAGGGTGCGCAGCAGGACATTGGCCCCGTTGGCCATATCCTCCGGGGAGGTATACTCCTCAGGGGAATGGCTAATTCCCCCTTTACTGGGCACAAAAATCATCCCCACAGGGGTAATGAGTGCCATGTCCTGGGCATCGTGGCCCGCCCCGCTTTGCATTTGCCTGTGGGAAAGCCCCAGGCGGCCCGCTGCTGTAGCAACAGCCTTTTGGATGCGGGGGTCGGTCAGGGCTGGTTTTCCCGTGGTGTCCAGAGGGAGGAAAGAAAAGCTTGTACCGCTTTCCTTCCCGATTAGTTCCGCCCGGGAATGGATTTTCTCATAGAGCCGGTCGATGACCGCATCGGACAGGTCGCGAATCTCCAGGCTCAGGACTACTTCCCCGGGGATTACATTGGGGGCCCCTGGCAAGGCAGAAATCCGCCCCACGGTTGCCACCTGTTTCCCTTCCATGGCAAGGGCCTCCTCATTGACGGCCTGGATAAAACGGGCGGCCGCCAGCAGGGCATCCCGGCGCAGGTCCATGGGCGTGGTGCCCGCGTGGTTGGCCATCCCACGGATGGTTACATCCCACCAGCGAAGGCCTACAATACCTTCCACCACGCCTATATCTTCCCCTTCCCGGTCCAGGATCCCTCCCTGCTCGATATGCAGCTCCAGGAAGGCGGTAAAACTCCCTTTCGACCTGATGGCACCGGCCAGGCGGGTCGTATCCCCGCCAAGGCGCATAATGCCCTCACCCATGGAGTATCCCGTACTGTTGACCACCCCCAGGGCCTCGGGTTTCAGGGCCCCTGCCATGGCACGGCTGCCCATCACGCCCCCTTCCTCGTTGGAAAAAATGATGACCTCCAGGGGGTGTCTGGTCTGAATTCCTGCATCCTGAAGGGTGCGCACAACCTCAATGGCCCCCAGGCTTCCGACGCAACCGTCGTAATTACCGCCCCGTGGGACCATATCGATATGGGACCCGAGTCCTATGGGTTTTAAGCCGTTATCGGTACCCTCCCGGGTGCCTATGATGTTCCCGGCAGGGTCTATGCGCACTTCCAGGCCCGCTTCCCGCATAAGCCCCATGACATAGGTACGCCCTTCCAGGTCCCCGTCGCTGAACGCCACGCGGTTGGGTTGCCCCTGGGCATCCCGGCCATAGGTCCCCAGCTCCAGGATGGTTTTCTCCAGGCGGTCCTGCTGGACGTTCGGGGAACTCTGGGCCCCGGCCCGGATAAGGAAAAGAAGTACAAGAAGGTAATGGATGGGTTTCATAGTTTAGGTGTTTGGCTCGGGAGTAACGCTCCGGTTTGGTTTGTAGAAGGCGCATTGCCAGAGGGCTATGGCCTTCGACTAAAAGTACTTATTTTCGCAGGAATTCAGCAAATGCTACCCGGGGCCGGGCAGGAACACTCCTCAGGACCGAACCGTATGGAACACTTATACTTTTTAGTCGATATGTTGGGCACGGCGGCATTTGCCGTTTCCGGGGTCCTGGTGGCCATGGAAAAGCGCCTGGACCTTTTCGGGGTAGTGATCGTAGCCGGGGTTACAGCCATTGGCGGGGGAACCCTCCGGGACCTGCTTATAGGCAGTACCCCGGTTACGTGGATGGCAGACCCCCGCTACCTGTACCTGATCCTGGCTACGGCTATTTTTGCGGTGCTTTTCCAGAGCAGGCTCAAGTACCTCAGGCGCTCGTTGTTCCTCTTCGACACCATAGGCATTGGCCTCTACACCCTGGTGGGCATTGAAAAAGGGCTTTCCGCTGGCCTTTCGCCCCTTATATGTGTAGTTCTGGGGACCATGACCGCCTGTTTTGGCGGGGTAACCCGGGACATCCTCTGCAATGAAATCCCGGTGATTTTCCGAAAGGAGATTTACGCAACGGCTTGTATTGTGGGCGGCGGGCTTTACTTTCTATTCCTGCGGGCGGGTATGGGGGAGTCCTATGCCTACCTGTCGGGCATCGGGGTGGTAATCCTGGTTCGGCTGCTTGCCGTGCGCTTCCACATTGCCCTGCCCGATATCTACAGGGCTAGACGGTAGGCCCCTATTCTAGGACTTCTGCCTTTAAGATGTAGATGTTTTTCATGGGCCATTCCCCATCGTCTATTTCCACCTGGTTGATGGCATCGACCACATCCATCCCATCCACCACCTTTCCGAAAGGGGTGTACTCCCCGTCCAAATGGTAAGACCCCGGGTCGGTTACCACGATAAAAAACTCAAAAGGGGAGGCCAGCATATGGGGGTTGTCGATTTCGCTGGAGGGCATCGAGAGGGTCCCCCGGTGGTGGCGGTGGCCCTTCCGGGTATCCGGGGGGAGGAGGTAGCGCCCGATGGCCCGCCGTTTGTCTGCCGTTTTGCGGTTGTCTGCATTGCCCCCCTGGATGATGAAATTCGGGACCACCCGGTGGAACATGGTGCTGTCGAAATACTGCTGTCGGGCCAGGTAGATGAAATTGGCCTTGTGGTAGGGCACGTTGTCGTAGAGTTCCACGGTAAAGGAACCCATGGTCGTGGTTAGCTTTACCCGGTTGGCTTTCAGTCCTTTCTGGTATTCGAAAAAGAAGGGGATGGCGTTGTCCTCATTTAGGCGGGTGGTATCCTTTTCGGCTGTCTCCGCCTCAGCTTCGGCCTTTAGGGTGTCCAGGGCCTGCATTTCCAGGGTTTCCGCCTTGTCGGGCACGGATTTATTTTGTTCCTTACACCCTGGCACCAAAACCGATGCCAACAGGGTTATTCCCAGGATTACGCGTTGTCTACACATGAAGTTTGAGGATTTTTCCCGTTCGGTCGCAAAAATAAAAAAACTTCCCCTACCGGGTCGGGAGGCCCATTACGAGATGGCCCCCAGGATGCGTGTAGAAGAGCTGGAGCGCATGGCTGCTGTCCCGGATTCTGCCCGGCAGGCCGGGGTCATGGCCCTGTTTTATCCCGGTGCGGATGGGGCGGCCAACCTGCTGTTGATCCTGCGCCCGTCTTACCCGGGGGTACACTCCGGCCAGGTGGCCCTGCCGGGGGGAGGCTGGGAGCCTGCAGACGCCGATTTACTCCAAACTGCACTTAGAGAAACCCGGGAAGAGGTAGGGGTTCCGGAAACCCATATCGAGACCCTCCGCCCGCTGAGCCCACTCTATATCCCGCCCAGCAATTACCAGGTAAGCCCGCATGTGGGCCTTTGCCACACGACGCCGGCGTTCCGGCCGGACCCGGCAGAAGTCGCCGGGATCATTCATGTTCCGGTGCCCCACCTGATAGCTCCCGGAAATATCATTAGCCGGCCCATGTCAACCTCCTATGCCCAAAACATTGAAGTTCCGGCATTTGCCCTTCAGGGCCATGTGGTATGGGGGGCCACAGCCATGATATTAAGTGAACTGCGGACCTTAATACGGCAGGTCATCTGAAGTCATTTTTGTATTTTAGCCCCCTATGGGCCTATTTAAGAAGAATCCGTTCGGGCATATCCTGCTGTTGAAGAAATGGCTGATCCGCATCATGGGCTTGCTGACCCACCAGCGGTACAAGGGGTTTAATAAACTCGAGATCGAAGGGTCCGAGGTATTGCGCTCCCTCCCGGACACCAACGTCCTGTTTGTAAGCAACCACCAGACCTATTTTGCAGATGTGGTGGCCATGTTCCATGTGTTTAATGCCAGTCTGAGCGGGCGGGTGGACAGTATCCGGAACATCGGGTACCTGTGGAACCCGAAGCTCAACATTTACTATGTGGCTGCCAAGGAAACCATGGGGAAGAGCCTGCTGACAAAAGTTCTGGCCTATGCCGGGTCCATCAGCATAGAACGCACCTGGCGCGCCGACGGGGAAAACGTGAACCGGCAGGTCCGCATGAGCGACATCACCAATATTGGCGTAGCCCTGAACGACGGCTGGGTCATTACCTTTCCCCAGGGGACTACCACCCCGTGGAAGCCGTTGCGCAAGGGTACGGCCCATATTATCAAAAAATACAAGCCCCAGGTGGTGCCTGTAGTCATAGACGGTTTCCGCCGGTCCTTCGACAAAAAGGGATTGTACATCAAAAAGAAGGGGATCCTCCAGTCCATGGTCATTAAGCCGCCGCTGGAAATCGACTACGACAACGAATCGGTGGACGCTATCATCGAGAAACTGGAATACGCCATTGAGCAGCACCCTTCCTTTCTGAAGGTCATCCCCCAGGAAGAGCTCCTGGCCTACGAGGAGGCCCACAAGGGCCGGAAGTGGCGGCCGGGGAAGGCCTAACGGTCCATGCGCCTCAGTTCCTTGTAGTTGGTATAAAGCCTTCGGGTAAGCAGGCCGTAGAGCAGGAAGTAAATGCCACCCATCAGGGTGGTGAAGACCACGCCCAGTACTCCCATAATCCCCATCATAAGCCATTTCAATTCCACCGGGTCCTGTTTGGCCCCTGCCTCGCCCAATTGCAAAGCCTCGGCCAGGTTGTCCGAGAAGTAGATCCCTACCACAAAAAGCCCGAAGATCACCAGGATCATGCTGAGGCAGAAAATTACATAGTGCTTCACTGTCCGGCGGGTTCTTATAATGCGCTTCATCAGCCGGTTGGCATCGTCCAGGACGGAAATCTCCTTATACCGGCGGTAAAACTGTATGATAAAGTAGAGCACCACTGCATACTGAATGACGGTCAAGACCAGGAGTTCGGTGTGGATGCCCAGGTCCTTGGCCACCGAATACCCATTGCCTTCCCGGAAGGAAGGGACCAGGTACAACAGGTGGGGTACCAGGAATTCGATAATGCTGATATAGAAAATCCAACGGACCAGGGAAGAGGATTTCTTCCAGATCATCCTGTGGATGTCATCGTAACTGAGCCTGGGGAGCTCCTGCTCCCGCTGCTGCCAGTCTTTTTTGAGTAATTCCAGTTCGTCCATCATACCCTTACGGATTGAGAATGGTTTTTAGTTTGGTCTTGATCCGGCTCATTTTTACCCGGGCATTTACTTCGCTAATCCCGAGGGTATCGGCGATTTCCGAGTAATTCTTATCCTCCAGGTAGAGGAAGACCAGGGCTTTGTCAATATCCCCCAACTCGCGGATGGCGCTGTACATCAGCTTGAGTTGTTTTTCCTCTGTGGGGTCGTAGGGTTCCGCCCCAATGCGGTAGACTACGGTGTCGAATGCCTGTGTACGGGGCTGTTTCTTTGCCTTCCGGTACAGGGTGATAGCCGTGTTAAGGGCTACCCGGTACATCCAGGTGCTGAATTTGGAATCGCCCCGGAACTTGGGATACGCCTTCCATAACTGTATGGTGATTTCCTGGAAGAGGTCGTTATGGGCTTCCGGATTATCGGTATACAGGCTGCACACTTTGTGTACGATGTTCTGGTTTTGCTCCAGCAGGGAAACGAATTGATGTTCGAGTTCCTTTTTCACTAAGGTTGGTGTGTTTCGTCGGTTTGCTCGGATCTGACTATAAGTGTGCCCGACGGGGGAATCGTTACACTTTGGCGCATAAAAAAAGGGGGCGAGGCCCCCGTTAGGTGTCAATCCCTGTAATCCAGGGCAGGGGCGCGGTCGCCCAGCAGGGATTCGTACTGGAATCCCGGCCCGCGCCGCGTCTCAAATTCCTTTCGGGCCTCGGCCAGGATGGCAGGCTCCTGGAAGAGGTCTATGGCCGTCCCGGCCAGGGTTTTGGCGGCAATCATCATGCCCTTGACCCCAATGCTGGTACCGCCGGCGGCTACGGCCTGCCAGCTGTGTGCCGGGGTCCCCGGAACCCAGGTCGCAGCACGCATGCCCACGGTGGGCACCACAAAGCTCACATCGCCCACATCGGTAGAACCAAAGGCCCGGCTCTCCTCCTGGTAAGGGAGTACAGAACCCGCGGTCTTCTCGTCCAGTTCAATATCCATGGAGGCCGCTATTTTCCGGGCAAATTCCCGTTCCTGCTCGGTGTAGGTCATGCCCCCGACGGCTTCCAGGTTCTGGTGCATTACCTTTTGAAGGGCGAGGTTGGGGAGGATTTCAAAAACCCCGTTGATGAGTTCGTAGTCCATGGTGGTACCGGTGCCCAGGGCAGCGCCTTCGCCGGCTTTCACAATGCGGTCGAAAACTTCGCGCACCACCTCCCGGGTGTTGTGCCGGGCGTAGTAATACACTTCGGCAAAATCCGGAACCACATTCGGGGCTTTGCCCCCGTCCGTAATCACGTAATGGATTCGCGTTTCCTGGGGGATGTGCTCGCGCATCAGGTTTACCATGTGGTTCATGGCTTCCACCCCGTCCAGGGCAGAGCGTCCGCGTTCCGGTGCGCCCGCAGCATGGGCGGAAATCCCATAGAACCTGAATTTAGCCGATTTGTTGGCCAGGGAAGCCCCGGCGCTGGCCCCGTTGGCAGCCCCCGGATGCCAGTGCAGTACGGCATCCAGGTCATCGAAAAGCCCGGCCCGTGTCATATAGACTTTCCCGCCCCCGCCTTCCTCGGCAGGGGTGCCGTAGAAGCGGATGGTACCGGATGCCCCGCTGTCGGCCAGCCAGTTGCGCACGGCAATGGCCGCGGCTGCAGAGGCCGTCCCGAAGAGGTGGTGGCCGCAGGCATGCCCGGCAACGCCCCCGGCAGGTTCCTTGGCAGGGACTGCCTTCTGGGACAGTCCCGGGAGGGCGTCATATTCGCCCAGAATCCCGATTTTCGGGGACCCGCTGCCGTATTCGGCGATAAAGGCCGTGGGGATACCGGCTACCCCGGTGCGGATGGTAAACCCGGCATCCTTCAGGGTTTGCTGCAGCAGGGCGGAGCTTTTCTCCTCCTTGTATCCCATTTCGGCCCAATCCCAAATCTGCATGGCAATGTCGGCGTATTTGCCTTGCTGTGCGTCGAGGGCCGTAACGGCATTTTCCTGGGCCTTTGCCCCGGAGAGCAGCAGCAGGCCACATAAAAAGGTATAAAGTCGTTTCATAGGGTTTTGGATTTCAGTAGCCCTAAAGATACAAAGCCGCTGCTGTTGCACAAGTCCCGTTTTTCCCCTGGGCATACGCAGCGGGCTACTGCGCTTAAATGGCCTTGCGCGGGTGGAATTGTTCCACGACCTGGGTGAGGTGGCTGCGGTCTACATGCATATAGACTTCCGTTGTGGTGATACTCTCGTGGCCCAGCATTTGCTGGATGGCTCGGATATCGGCGCCGTTTTCCAACAGGTGGGTGGCAAAGGAATGCCGGAAGGTATGCGGGCTTACACGTTTGCCAATCCCGGAGCGGGCCGCCAGGTCCTTTACCACGGCAAAGACCATGGCGCGGGATAGCCGCCGCCCGTTCCGGTTCAAAAATACCAGGTCCTCACTGCCCTTTACAGGTTGCCAGCGGGGGCGGATTTCCTTCAGGTATAATTCCAGACAGCGGATATTATGCCGGCCTATAGGTACAAAACGCTGCTTACTGCCTTTGCCTGTTACTTTGATAAACCCCTCGTCGAAGAACAGGTCGCTCAGGCGCAGGTCCAGGAGTTCGGAAACCCGCAGGCCACACCCGTAGAGGGTCTCCAGAATGGCCCGGTTGCGCTCCCCTTCCGGTTTGGAGCGGTCTATGGCCCCTATGATGCGGTCGATATCCTTTACACTGAGAGTATCCGGCAGCTTCCTGCTGATCCGGGGCGATTCGATCCAGTCCATGGGGTTGTCTTCCCGGTAGCCTTCAAAAACCAGGTAGGCAAAAAAACCGCGGAGCCCGGAAATGACCCGAGCCTGGGAGCGGGCCTGCAATTGCCCCCCAATATGGTGCACAAAGGCTTCCAGGTCTTCCCGGGAAACCGATAAGGGACCCGGAGCAGGCTCCCCCTTTTGGGCGTAGTCCGCCAGCTTGCCCACATCCCGGCGGTAGTTGCTTACCGAGTGCGCAGCCAACCCTCTTTCCAGTTTCAGGTAGTGCGTATAATCGGATATGGCCTGGTTCCAGTTCACCCCGGAAAGTTACGGTTAAATATATTTTGATCTCCTTGTTGGGCGCATTCATCCAACATCTACCTTTAATCCGGTTTTACCTCCCAGCAAAGGAGTGTCAAAACGGGATGTCGGGTACCTGTGTGCCGGGGTCCCGCGGCATCCCCAAGATGATCCGGCACGTCACCTATTTCTCATTAATGAAAAAACCAATTTTATGGGTCCTGCTACTGATGGTAACAGGCACCGCAGCCCAACAGGCCAAATTTGGCGTAACTGCCGGTTACCTCAACGCCAGGGGTTCCATTAAGGCAGAGGGGATTTCTATCTCCGCAAGTGAATCCGGGTTTTACGGGGGCCTTCTCGCCGATTTTACCCTGGGCGAGACCTGGCACGTACAGCCCGAGTTGCTCTATGCTACGGTCGATGGAGGAGAGGCCCTGTTTTTGCCCATTGTCCTGCGCTATTATGTGGCACCCAAGCTCAACTTCCAGGCCGGGCCACAGTTCGTGTTTTCCCTGGAGGATGTCCCGGAGGACTTTACCGGAGTTGAGTTCGACCTGGCAGGGGGCATCGGTTTTGATATTACCGAGGACTTTTTTGCCCAGGCGCGGTATTCCTTCCAGCTAAACAACAGCTACACCGGGTCCGAAGATGTTACAGTCCGGGGTAATTACCTCACCCTCGGGTTGGGGTATACGTTCTGAGCATAGGACCACAATGCATTTGGAAGCAGGGCTCAGGCCCTGCTTTTTTTATGGCCGTTCCCATTAGGGGGCCAGGGGGCAGGCCACGGCATTTACCGGTTGTTGATCCGGTTGGATCCCGGGAAGGCTAAAAAGAACGCTACCATGAGCCCTGTTCCCGTAAATGCTTATTTTTACGCCATGAAGATCGCCATTATCAACGGACCCAACCTCAACCTGCTGGGCAGCCGGGAACCCGATTTGTACGGGAGTACCACCTTCGAAGCCTATCTGGAAGAATTGCGCAAGGCCTTCCCGGAATTGGAACTGAGCTATTTTCAGTCTAATGTGGAGGGGGAATTGGTAAACCACATCCAGCAGGCAGGTGCTGCAGCCGACGGGATTGTCCTGAATGCCGCCGCCTATACCCACACTTCCGTGGCTATTGGGGACGCGGTAAAGGCTGTGAAAGCGCCCGTTGTGGAAGTCCATATCTCCAACCTCGCCACCCGCGAACCTTTCCGGCATGTTTCCCATGTGTCTGCGGGTGCCAAAGGGGTCATCTTCGGGTTCGGGCTCAGCGGCTATGCCCTGGCCCTGCAGAGCTTTTTGCAGGATTAAAGGCGGCGCAGCAGCCTGCTTTCCACATAGAAGGTGCCGAAGGGTAGGAGGGAAGCCAGCAGGAGGTAGAAGTACCGCTTAAAACTCCAGTTCCGCTCCCGCCACAGCAGGGTCGCCATTGCGATATAGGCGATAAAAAGCGCCCCGTGTACATACCCGATGTAGATATTGGGTTCCCGTATCCCGGTCCAGTATTTCAGGGGCATGCTCAGGGCAAAGAGCAACAGGTAACTGATCCCTTCCAAAACGGCCGTCCCCCGGAAAATCTTCAACATAAGGCGGCTTTTACAGGTGGATTACTTCGTCGTAGGCATCGGCAACGGCCTCCATTACGGCCTCACTCATAGTGGGGTGGGGGTGTACCGCTTTCAGGATTTCATGCCCGGTGGTCTCCAGTTTCCGACCCAGGACGGCTTCGGCAATCATGTCGGTAACGCCTGCCCCAATCATGTGGCAACCTAGCCATTCCCCGTATTTGGCGTCGAAGATCACCTTCACAAAACCGTCGGCATTCCCGGATGCCTTGGCCTTCCCGCTGGCGGAGAAGGGGAATTTGCCCACTTTGATGTCGTACCCCGCTTCCTTCGCCTTGGCTTCTGTAAGCCCCACGGAGGCGACCTCCGGCATGCAGTAGGTACAGCCCGGGATGTTTCCGTAGTCCAGGGGTTCCACATGCATGCCTGCTAGTTTCTCCACGCACAGGATGCCTTCGGCAGAGGCCACGTGGGCCAGAGCCGGCCCCGGGGTTACATCGCCAATGGCGTAGTATCCGGGGATGTTGGTCTGGTAGTAATCATTGACCAGGATTTTATCGCGGTCGGTGGCAATGCCTACCGCTTCCAGGCCTATGTTTTCAATGTTGGTTTTGATCCCGACGGCAGAAAGGACGATATCGGCCTCCAGGATTTCTTCTCCCTTTTTGGTCTTTACGGTAGCCTTTACTCCGCTACCGGAGGTATCTACGCCGGTTACCTCGGCCGAGGTCATGATTTTGACACCCGCTTTCTTAAAGCTCCGCTCCAGTTGTTTGGAAACATCTTCGTCCTCCACCGGGACAATGTTGGGCATGTATTCCACTACAGTGACTTCGGTCCCCATGGAGTTGTAGAAATAGGCGAACTCAATCCCGATAGCCCCGCTTCCCACCACGATCATTTTCTTAGGTTGCTGGGGCAGGGTCATGGCCTCGCGGTAGCCGATGATTTTTTTGCCGTCCTGCGGGAGGCTGGGCAATTCCCGGCTGCGCGCCCCTGTGGCTACGATGATATGGCTGGCCTCATACACGGTTTCCTTTCCGTCGGACCCTTTAACGCTGACCTTCTTTCCCGGTTGGAGGGTGCCATAACCGTTAATGACTTCGATCTTATTCTTTTTCATCAGGAATTGCACCCCTTTGCTCATCCCGTCGGCTACATCCCGGCTGCGTTTAACCACGGCCCCGAAGTCCTTGTCTGCACCATCTACGGTAAGGCCGTAATCGCCCGCGTGTTTCAGGTATTCGAATACCTGTGCGGATTTCAAGAGGGCCTTGGTAGGGATACACCCCCAGTTCAGGCAGACCCCGCCCAGGTTTTCTTTTTCGATAATAGCGGTTTTAAAACCCAGTTGGGATGCCCTTATGGCGGTAACATACCCGCCGGGTCCGCTTCCTAAAACAATAACGTCGAAGGTGCTCATAGTGGATCGGTTTCTCAATTTTAGCGAGGCAAAGGTACGAAACAACCGGCAAAAAAAAGCCCCTTCAAAAGGAGGTGGCCCCTGCTTCCCCGCTGGCGGATCAGGCTTCCTTATCCGGAGGTGTGCCCCGGAGCATCTGCCGGTTGAAGGCTTCGCTTTGCCCTGGGGGAATGCTCAGGTACCGCCAGGACTCACCTTTGAGGATTTTTCCCAGAAAGACCAGCTGCCCGGCATGGGAGGCGTAATGGGCCAGCTGTCGGTTTATAGCCTCTGCCGGGGTATGCGCTTCACCGCGGATATGCAGGAGGGTCCCCTCGGGTGCCCGTTCCAACAACTCCAAGGCTTCAAACAGGCAGCCCCAGCCTTTCTCCCAATAGGCCAGCAGGGCCTCGCGGGTTGGGGGCGGGTCGGTGAACTCGCCCTCGCGGTTGCGCCAGGATTTTTCCCCGTCTTCCTCCAGGACCCGGGTCCAGCGACTGATCATATTCCCCGCCATATGGGTGGCAATAATCGCGGCGCTGTTGGAGGTCGGGGAGGGCTTCCAATAGAGCTCGGAATCGGTAAGTTGGGCAAAGGTGTTTTCCCCTAGGGATTTATAGCGTAAGAATTCGCGCCTTACGCTGGTGAAATAATCCATCGGGAGGCCCATGGGACTACTCTGAGGGGATGAAATTCAGGGCAGCACCGTTGATGCAGTGGCGCATGCCCGTGGTCTTGCGCGGCCCGTCTTCGAAGACATGCCCCAAATGGCCGCCGCAGGTGGCACAGTGTTCCTCCACCCGGATCATCCCATAGCTGCGGTCTTCCGAAAAGGCGACGTTTCCTTCTATCTCCCGGTCGAAGCTCGGCCACCCCGTCCCGGATTCGAACTTGTGTTCGCTCTTAAAGACCGGGGTGCCGCAACCGGCACATACATAGGTCCCCTCCGCTTTGTTTTTCAGCCATTCGCTGGTACCGGGGTTTTCGGTCCCGGCCTTTCTGAGGATGTAGTATTGCAGAGGGGTCAGTTCTTTTTGCCACTCGGCGTCCGATTTGGTAACCGGGTAGGCTGCAGTAGTTTCGGTAGCTGTTGTTTCATTTGCGGGGTTCTGGGAGTTCCCCTTGCAGGAAAAGGCGAGGGTGCACAGGGCTGCCAGGACAAGCGTTCTCATAGTGATGTTTTACAAGATTAGTACGTGGAGGCAGGCTGTTCCTTTCAAAAATAAGCAGAAACACAAAACCCCTGCACAAGGGCAGGGGTTTTTGGCAAAATTTTAAGGGGGGAGGTTACTCCGCCTCGATACGCTGGATGGTATTTTCTTTTACCCCCATGAAATCGAGCACGGCCTGCATGTTGGAAACATCCAGTTTGGCACCGCCCAACCCATCGGCCGGCAGGATGGCAATCCGGAATACCTGATTGTCGGTATCCCCGGGCAAAAGAGTCCCCAGGTCGAAGTCGGATTCCAGGAAAATACTCACGTCCAGGAAGGTGTGGTCGTAATTGTATTGCAGGATACCCTGGTCCAGAAGCCGGGTCTGGGGCAACAGCCTCCAGACGTCGATGGGCGCGCCGCCATCCGGGTCATCTACCTGTTCCCACAGGATGTAGACCAGGACCACGTCGGTCTCAAAGACCTCCACGGAAGGGGCATCGTCGGAAAAGACCGAGAAGAGGGTGTAATTGTTTTCGGGGGTGAAGTCGCCTACAATATCGTAAACGCTCCCCAGGATGTTAACCCCATCTGCGCCGTCCAGGCCATCGAGGCCGTCGAACCCGGGAGGGCCGGGGGGGCCTGCGGGTCCTTCGCAGGAAAGGGTGGCCACTGCCACGAGCATACCAAAGAGTAGTTTGAATGTTTTCATATGACTGGTTTTTTTAGTGTCTGAGCCCGGAAAGCGGGAACTGCTTAACAGGGTTTCAAAAAGCGTTCCAAAAAATTGGCAAAGGGAGATAAATCGATATTAAATAATTGATAAACAGTGAAATAAAAATTTAAAATTCCCATTCACCCCCCGCGAAGGTACCCCGCAAAAAAATGTATCTTTAGCTGGGGCGCCCGCGAATTCCGGTAGCGCTGCCACCAAATTACCAAAACATGAAAAAACGCCACCTGAGTTTCTGGGAAATCTGGAACATGAGTTTCGGGTTCCTGGGCATACAGTTCGGGTTTGCCCTTCAGAATGCCAATACCTCCCGTATTTTTGAAACCCTTGGGGCCGAGGTAGACGAAATCCCCATCCTGTGGATTGCGGCCCCGGTAACCGGGCTTATCGTCCAGCCCATCATCGGCTATTTCAGCGACCGCACCTGGACCCGTCTCGGACGCCGGCGCCCGTATTTTCTGGTGGGGGCCATCCTGGCGTCCATCGCGCTGTGCATCATGCCCAACTCCCCCGCCCTTTGGGTGGCTGCAGGGATGTTGTGGATCATGGATGCCTCCATTAACGTGTCCATGGAGCCCTTCCGGGCCTTTGTGGGGGACAACCTCCCGGCCGACCAGCGCACCCTGGGCTTCGCCATGCAGAGTTTCTTTATCGGGATAGGGGCGGTTGTGGGGTCCGCCATGCCGTATATCTTCACCAATTGGTTGGGGATCAGTAATACAGCACCTGAAGGGGTCATCCCAGATTCGGTGAAATGGTCCTTTTATGTCGGGGGGGCGGTGTTTTTACTGGCGGTGCTTTGGACGGTCTGGCGCTCCACCGAATACAGCCCGGAGGAACTGGAGCAGTTTGAGGACAACCAGGAATTCGAAACCCCGGAGCTTACCCCGGAAGAAAATCAGACCCGGATAAAGCGACTGGTGCGCTCCGGATCTATCCTTGGGCTTGCGGGTCTTTTAGCCACCTGGCTGCCCTATGCCTACGATTTGCAGAAGGAATTGTACATCCTCACCGTTGGGCTTATGGTGGTGGGGGTCCTCTTTTTGCTGGCCGCGGCCGTCCGGAAGCGAAAAGGCCGAAATGGTTTTGTGGTTATCATGACGGATTTGCTCTATATGCCGGTCACCATGAAACAACTGGCCTGGGTGCAGTTCTTTTCCTGGTTTGCCCTGTTTTCCATGTGGATATACACCACCCAGGCCGTAACCGGCCATATCTACGGAACTTCGGATACCACCTCCCAGGCCTACAACGACGGGGCAGACTGGGTCACCATCCTTTTTGCGGTATACAACGGGGTAGCCGCCCTGGTGGCCTTTCTCCTGCCGGTTATGGCCAAGCGGACCAGCCGGAAGGTAACCCACCTTGGGGCGCTGGTCCTGGGGGGGCTGGGCCTGATATCGGTCTATTTTATCACGGACCCGGACTGGCTGCTGCTCTCCATGGTAGGGGTAGGGGTGGCCTGGGCGAGTATCCTCTCGGTCCCCTATGCCATGCTGGCCGGGGCCCTGCCCCCCAGGAAAATGGGTTATTATATGGGGGTATTCAACTTTTTCATCGTGATTCCGCAGATGGTGGCGGCCACCATCCTGGGCTTTATCGTCAACCAGTTTTTCGACAACCAGCCGGTATATGCCCTGCTGGTAGGGGGAGGGGCCATGATCCTCTCGGGCCTGCTTACCCTCAGGGTACAGGATGAGGCGGAGGTCCGGGTAGACGGAACCTGAGATATGGATAGGGTCCATCGGGGTCTTCCCCTCTGAATGCCCAGAAATACCTATTTTTAGCCACGGGATTAACCCATTAACCAAGCTATTCCATATGCTGCCACAACAACGGGTCGTGATAGATGACATACGGCCACAATTGGACTGCGGAACGTTTTTTATCAAACGCATCATAGGCGAAGAGGTCCTGGTCTCTGCCGACATCCTGCCAGACGGGCACGATGTCATGCAGGCCGAGGTACTTTTTAAACACCAGTCCGAACGGCGCTGGGGGGAAGTGCGTATGACACCCCTGGCCAACGACCGGTGGGAGGCGGCCTTCCGGGTAGAGAAACAGGGTTTTTACCAGTATAAGGTACGGGGGTGGGTAGATTACGCCCTCAACTGGCAGCACGGTATTGAGGCCAAACTGGCCGATGGCCAGCACGTGAAGAGCGAACTGCTGGACGGGGTGAAATACCTCCGGTTTCTGGAAAAGAAGACTTCGGGAAAAGACCGCACCTATGTGCGCGGACTAATCGAGGCTTTTGAAACAGAGGAACAGTACGGCGAGGCCACTAGGGAGGCGGTTTCCCACCGCCTGCATAAGCTCTTTGTGGCGTACCCCCAGCGGTTGCTGGCCAACACCAGCAAGGAACTCCAGGTCTATGTAGACCGGACCCGGGCGCACTTCAGTACCTGGTATGAGTTTTTCCCGCGTTCTGCGGCCCGGGAGCCCGGTGCCCACGGGACCTTTGCAGACTGCGAGCGGCTCTTGCCGAGGGTTGCGGAAATGGGCTTCGATGTGCTTTATTTCCCGCCCATCCACCCTATTGGGGAGAAGAACCGGAAAGGAAAAAACAATACCACCAACGCCCAGGAAGGCGATAGCGGGGTGCCCTGGGCCATTGGGTCCCGCCACGGCGGCCACCGCCACATCCACCCCGAACTCGGCACCGAGGCCGATTTCCGAAGGCTGGTGGGCAGGGCTGCTGACCTCGGGATTGAGGTGGCCATGGACCTTGCCTTCCAGGCCGCCCCGGACCACCCTTATATCACCGAGCACCCGGAATGGTTCCGCCGCCGCCCGGACGGGACCATGCAGTACGCGGAAAACCCCCCGAAGAAATACCAGGATATCGTCAATTTCAACTGGGAGTCTGAGGCCTACGAGTCTCTTTGGAAGGAACTCCTGGGGGTCACCCTGCAATGGGTCGATTGCGGGGTGAAGATCTTCCGGGTAGACAACCCCCACACCAAACCCTATTATTTCTGGAACTGGCTGATCGGGGAAGTCAAGAAAAAACATCCGGACGTGCTCTTCCTGGCCGAGGCGTTTTCCCGCCCCAGGGTCATGCAGCAACTGGCCAAGCAGGGCTTCTCCCAGAGCTACACCTATTTTACCTGGCGGGTCCACAAGCAGGAGATCATCGAATATATGGTGGAGCTCACCCAGAGCGAAATGCGGGAGTATTACCGCCCCAATTTCTGGCCCAACACCCCGGATATCAACCCCTACCACCTCCAGGGTCAGGGGGAGGCCATGCACATGATCCGGTACGCCCTGGCGGCTACCCTCTCCGGGAACATCGGTATCTACGGCCCGGTATACGAATATATGGTTACCGAGCCCTACCCGGGCAAGGAGGAGTACCTGGACTCGGAGAAATACGAAATCAGGCACTGGGACTGGGAGGTCCGCAACAAGCTCACCCACGTGATTACGCGTATCAATACGCTGAGGAGGAAACACCCGGCCCTGCAGCAGACCAATAACATTCATTTCTGCGGGTTGGAGCACCCCCAGTTGCTGGCCTTCTACAAATGGGATGACTCCCGCCGGGACGAGATTTTGGTAGTGGTAAACCTGGACGCCCACAACACCCACCAGGGCATGGTCCGCCTGCCCTGGGAGGCCATGGGACTGGAAACCCACCGGGTGGAGGTATACGACCTGATGACCCAGGCCCACTACCACTGGCATAACGAATGGAACTTCGTAGAGTTGGATCCCGGCCTGCCATTTCATATTTTTCAGATCAGACGGTAGCAGTTATGGCGAAGAAAACAGCATCGGAAGCAGCAAATACACCCGCAGGGGAACCGAAGGCCTACCATTTTGACGTGACCTGGGAAGGCCTTATGGACCATCAGGCTTTTGTTGGGGTCTTCCTCTCGGAGGTCCTGGAACAGTACGTACAGCAACAGCGCTGGTATGGGGGTAAATCCAGCACCCTCAAGTATATTGAGCTGCAGGAATACTTCAAGATCCAGCAAGGGGCGGAGGTGTACTACGGGTTGTTGCTGGAGGTGAACTTCGAAGAGGCATTTTTCCAGCACTATTTCCTGCCCATCGCTTTTGTTTCCGATCCGGATTTTGCCAGAAAGGACCGCATTCTGCCCGTGGTGGTAGGGGGGGAGGAAGGCTTTATCATCGATGCGGTAAACCTGGAGTCGTTCCGCAGACTGGTCTACGAGCGCATTATTACCGCCGAGCCCAATGACACCACCCGGGTGCGCTACCACAAAAGCACCACCTTCGAACCCACCCCCTATGAGTCGTCCAGGCTTATGGGCCTGGAGCAGAGCAATACCTCCATCGTCATCAACGGGAAATCGGTAATCAAGTTCTTCCGCCGCATCTATGCGGACAAGAACCCGGATTACGAGATGAGCCGCTTCCTCTCCGAACGGAAGGGCTACCGGAATACCCCGGCTTACCAGGGGAGCCTGAGCATTATCGACACCGATAATGCCAACATAACCATAGCCCTGATGCAGGAACTCATCCCCAACCAGGGGGATGCCTGGGAGTATATGCTCAAGGAGCTCAACAAGATATTTGCCAACCTCGAATACAAGGGCATCCAGGTAGCCCGCCTGCCGGGTACCGAACTATTCGCCCGCCTGAAAATCCGGGACGTACCCCCGGAGATCATCGACTGGGCAGGGCTCAACATTTTCCTGAAACTGCAGAAACTCGCCCAGCGCACCGCGGAGATGCACATCGCCCTGGGGTCAGAATTCGAGGATACCGCCTTTACCCCGGAGCACTTCAATGGCGATTACGAGGTCTGGCTGAAGAACCGTCTGCTCTACCAGTTCCAGAACCGCCTCAATACGGTGGAAAACAACCTGGAGAGGCTCCAGGGGCCTTCCCTGGAGCTGGCCAAAGAATTCCTCGAGCGCAAAAACGAGATTCGCAAGCGCTTTATGAAGTTCGACTGGACCAAATTAAAGGGCGAACGCCTGCGGGTTCATGGCGACTACCACCTGGGCCAGGTCCTGGTGCGCGACCAGGATTTCTACCTCCTGGATTTTGAGGGGGAGCCGGAGAGCACCATCCGGGACCGCAAGGTGAAACAGCCCCCCCTGAAGGATATTGCCGGCATTTTCCGGTCCTTCCACTATGCGGTCTACGCCACGATTTTTAACAATGAAGGCAAGTTTCCCTACAGCCGGGAAGACCTCTTCCGGGCCGGGGAGCTTTTGTACCGCTATTTTATCGGTGTTTTTATGGAGACCTATGTCCAGCTCATCCAGGAGCACAATGTGGATATAGGGTACAGCGCCGAGCGCATCTTCCTGCTCAAATACTGCATGCTGGAAAAGGCAGTATACGAGCTGGGCTATGAAATGAATTCCCGTCCGGACTGGGCCGTTATCCCCCTGGAAGGCATCCGGAGTATTATCAACGACAAACACGACTCTTAATATGGGCCAGGTAACCCCCCACAGTTTATTTTCCGATTTCGACATCGAACTCTTCAAGGCCGGCAAGCATTTCCGCCTCTATGAAAAACTCGGCTCCCACCCGGTAACGGTAGACGGGGTAGACGGGGTCTACTTTGCCGTTTGGGCCCCTTCGGCCAAGGCGGTATCCGTAGTGGGCGATTTCAATTACTGGATGGAAGGGGAGCACCCCCTCAATGTGCGCTGGGATGCCAGCGGTATCTGGGAGGGGTTTATCCCCGGCCTGAAGACCGGCACCTTGTACAAATACAAAATCCAGTCCCACATCGGGGACGTGAAGACCGAGAAGGCCGACCCCTTTGCCCGTTATTGCGAACACCCGCCAAAGACGGCTTCGGTGGTCTGGGAGGCCGATTACGCCTGGAAGGATAAGGCCTGGATGGAAAATCGGGAGGCCCACAATACCCTGGATGCCCCCTATTCGGTGTACGAGGTGCACCTGGGTTCCTGGAAGCGCAAGGCCGATAACCAGTTCCTGACCTACAGGGAAATGGCTGAGGACCTGGTAGCCTATGTCAAAGACATGCAGTTTACCCACGTGGAATTCATGCCGGTCATGGAATACCCGTACGACCCCTCCTGGGGGTACCAGCTTACCGGGTATTTTGCGCCCACCAGCCGTTTCGGGACCCCGGAGGATTTTAAATTCCTGGTAGATGCCCTGCACCGCAGCGGTATCGGGGTCATCCTGGACTGGGTCCCGTCCCACTTCCCGGAGGACGCCCACGGGCTCGGCTTTTTCGACGGCTCCCACCTGTACGAGCACCCGGATCGTCGCAAAGGGTACCACCCGGACTGGAAAAGCCTCATTTTCAACTACGGACGCAACGAGGTGCGGGCCTTCCTGATCAGCAACGCCCTGTTCTGGCTGGACCAGTACCATGTGGACGGGTTGCGGGTGGATGCGGTGGCCTCCATGCTCTACCTGGATTATTCCCGGGAGGAAGGGGAGTGGGAGCCCAATATGTACGGGAACAACGAACACCTGGAGGCCATTTCCTTTATCCGGGAACTCAATACGGAGGTGTACGGGAACTTCCCCGGGGTGCAGACCATTGCCGAGGAATCCACGGCCTTTTCCCAGGTGACCAAGCCGGTCAGCATGGGCGGCCTGGGCTTCGGGATGAAGTGGATGATGGGCTGGATGCACGATACCCTGGAGTACTTCAAGAAGGAACCCATCTACCGCAGGCACCACCAGAACGACATTACCTTCAGCCTAACCTACGCCTTTACCGAGAATTTCATGCTCCCGTTCAGCCACGATGAGGTAGTCTACGGCAAGCAGTCCCTGCTGTACCGTATGCCCGGGGACGAGTGGCAGCGGTTTGCCAACCTCAGGACCCTCTTTGGTTATATGTTTACCCACCCGGGGAGCAAATTGCTCTTTATGGGCGGGGAATTCGGGCAGTCCTCCGAATGGAATTTCCAGCAAAGCCTGGACTGGCACCTGCTGCAATACGACTTCCACAAGGGGGTGCAGGCCGTGGTGCGCGACCTCAATGCCCTGTACCGCAGCCAGCCCGCCCTCTATGAGAAGCAGTACAGCCCGGAGGGCTTCCAGTGGATTGACTACGGGGATGCCGAAAACTCGGTGCTGGCATACATCCGCAAGGGCCATGCCACCAAGGACGACCTGGTGGTCCTCTGCAACCTCACCCCGGTACCCCGGGAGAATTACCGCATCGGGGTGCCGAAAACCCGGCAGATGAAGGTGCTGTTCAACAGCGATGCAGCGGAGTATGGCGGAAGCGGGATGGGCGTAGACAAAGTTGCCATCGACAAAACGCCTTCCCACGGGTATGACCGGTCTGTGGTACTCACCCTCCCACCCCTTTCGGCCATGATTTTACGATAACCGGCACAGCGCAAACGTTGTAGTTTATAATTGCCTCCCCGTGGGTTTTATTTTCACGGGCGAATGTCGTTTTTTTGTCAGGTTGAAAACCAGCCGCCTATGATTACCAATACGGAACTCGAGTACAAAGGCAATCTCTACCCCAAGCGGGTAGTGGAGCACAAGGAGGACTCCGGGAATTTCCTGTTCACCAGCGAAAACGGCGTCCTGCTGCAGATTTCCGTGTTGCGAAACAGCGTGCTGCGCATCCGCTACGCCACCGACCATATCTTTGAACCCGACTTCTCCTATGCCATTGCCCCGGATTCGAGCAGGGGGTATAACCAACTGAAGAAGGAGGAAACCGACGAGCATTTCCTGATTTACACCAGCAAGCTGAAGATCGAGGTGGAAAAGGAGAGCCTCCGCGTGGCCATCCATGACCTGGAAGGCAATGTGATCAACGAGGATGAACTCGGCTTCCACTGGGAGGAGAATTATGCCTTCGGGGGTAATACGGTCAAGATGAGCAAGGTGACCCAGCCTTCGGAGAGTTTCTACGGGATGGGAGACAAAGCCACCCATACTAACCTGAAAGGCCGCAGGGTAAATAACTGGGTAACGGACCAGTATGCCTTTGCCAAGGAACAGGAGCCCCTCTACAAGGCCATACCGTTTTACATTGGCCTGCACAACAATATCGCCTACGGGATCTTTTTCGACAACTCCTTCGGCACCACTTTCGATTTTTCCCACGAGCGCCGGAACATCACCAGTTTCTGGGCAGACGGTGGGGAAATGAACTATTACTTTTTTTACGGCCCGGCCATCTCCAAAGTGGTCCAGGCCTACACCGACCTGACCGGTACCCCGGAACTCCCACCCCTATGGGCCCTGGGCTACCACCAGTCCAAATGGAGTTACTACCCTGAAAAACGGGTCAAGCAGCTTGCCAGGACCTTCCGCAGGCTGAAGATCCCCTGCGACGCCATCTACCTCGATATCGACTATATGGACGGGTTCCGCTGCTTTACCTGGGACAAGAAACACTTCCCGGACCCCAAGCGGATGATTGGGGAACTGGAGCAGGACGGCTTCAAGACGGTGGTCATGATAGATCCGGGGATCAAAATAGACCGCGACTACTGGGTCTACCGGGAAGCCCTGGAGAACGACTATTTCTGCAAGCGTGCGGACGGCCCCATCATGACCGGGAAGGTCTGGCCGGGCCCTTGTAGCTTCCCGGATTTCACCAACCCCAAGGTGCGCCAGTGGTGGGCCGGGCTCTATGAAGATTTTATTAAGGAATCCGGGCTGCATGCCGTCTGGAACGACATGAACGAGCCGGCCATCATGGAGGTGCCTACCAAAACGGCGCCCCTGGATACCCGCCACGACTACGACGGTAACCCCTGCAGCCACCGAAAGGCCCATAACGTATATGGGATGCAGATGGTACGGGCTACCTACGAAGGGGTCAAAAAGTATGTCTTCCCCAAGCGCCCCTTTGTGATAACCCGGGCGGCGTATGCCGGGACACAGCGTTTTGCCTGTACCTGGACCGGGGACAACGTGGCTACCTGGGAACACCTTTGGATTGCCAATGTGCAGGTCCAGCGGATGTGCATGAGTGGGTATTCCTTTGTGGGTTCCGATATCGGCGGGTTTGCCGAGCAGCCCAACGGGGAGCTTTTTGCCCGCTGGGTGCAGCTCGGGGTTTTCCACCCCTTCTGCCGCGTGCATTCCAGCGGGGACCACGGCGACCAGGAACCCTGGTCTTTCGATGAGGAGGTTACCGGGATTGTCCGGAAATTCGTGGAACTGCGCTACCAGCTGCTGCCCTACCTCTACACCATGTTCTGGAAGTATTCCAAGGAAGGGGTCCCCATGCTGAAACCCCTGGTTTATTTCGATCAGGAAGACCCCCAGACCCATTTCCGGACAGACGAGTTTATTTTCGGGGAACAGATCCTGGTCTGCCCCATACAGGAGCCCAACGCCAAGGGTCGCCGGATGTACCTGCCCCGCGGCAAATGGCACAACTACTGGACCGGGGAAGTCCTGGAAGGGGGCAGCGAGAAATGGGTGGCGGCCGATATCGACAAGATCCCGATTTTTATCCGGGAAGGGGCCATCATCCCTATGTACCCGGTACAGCAATACGTAGGGGAGAAGATTATCGAGCAGCTCCGCCTGAATGTCTACTACAAACTGGGAGTGGAGCAATCCACCCTGTACGAGGATGCCCAGGATGGGTACGATTACAAAAAGGGCGGGTACAGCATCCGGAATTTCCGCCTGAGCGGGCGGGAGAAGGAGCTTATCATCCAGCAATATAAGGACGGCTCCTACATTACCCCCTACAAAACCCTCAAAGTGAACCTCATTGGGCTTCCCTTTAAGATCAAGAGCGTGGAGGTAGACAACCAGGAGGTAGACCTGAAATCGGTACGGCCTAATGGGGACAACACCATTGTGGTGGACAAGAACTTCAGCGAGTTGCATATTTTCGGAAGCTGATTTTTTTGTACTTTCCACTCACCATTAACCGTCATGCCGAGCATTATGAAAAAAGTTGCTTTAGCGCTGCTGGTATTCCTTTCCGTAGCCGCTTGTAAGACCAACCCCTTTACCGGGCAGAGAACCCTGAATTTTTACCCGAACAGCCAGATTTTCCCCATGGCCTTTGCCCAGTACGACCAGTTCCTGGGCGAAAACAAGGTGGTGAAGGAGACCGACCAGGCCAAGATGATTGTGCGGGTAGGGCAGCGGATCGCTTCTGCAGCTGAGCGCTGGCTGGATGCCAATGGGTATCCCGGCTACCTGAAGGATTACAAATGGGAATACAACCTGGTGGATGACCCTACCGTTAACGCCTGGTGTATGCCTGGGGGCAAGATTGTTTTTTACACAGGAATTATGCCCATATGCAACGGGGAGACCGGCGTTGCAGTAGTGATGGGCCACGAAGTGGCGCATGCCCTGGCAGACCACGGTGCCCAGCGGATGAGCGCCGGGATGCTCCAGCAAATCGGTGCTGTGGCGGGTAATGTTGCCATCCAGGATCCGCAGAAACGCAATATGTTCAACCAAGCCTACGGTTTGGGCAGTACGGTAGGGGTCATGCTCCCCTTCAGCCGGAGTCACGAGACGGAGGCAGACCGCATCGGGCTGCAGATCATGGCTATAGCCGGGTACAACCCGGATGAAGCCGCCGAGCTCTGGAAGCGGATGAAAGCCCAGAATTCCCAGGCCCCGCCCGAATTCCTCAGCACCCACCCCTCCAACGACACCAGGATTTCCAACCTCACCCAGTGGGCGCCCTTAGCTAAGGAAGAAGCGCGTAAATTCGGGGTTACCAGTTTCAAGTAGGGGGAGAACCGCCATTAATCGTATATTGAGAGCCATTCACCAGAATGGCTTTTTTTATGGACAGGGCATTCGCATTAAAAGGCAGCCGCAAACTGCTTAACGCATGGGCATTCTACGACTGGGCCAATTCGGTATACAGCCTGGTAATAGCCTCGGCCATCTTTCCCATCTATTACGGCGCGCTTTTCCGAATGGCGGACATCGATACCGTCGCCGTCTTCGGGATGTCAATAGCCCGGGCCCCGCTCATCAGCTACGTGACGGCCGCGGCTTTTGTGGTTATCGCCCTCATTACCCCCCTGCTATCCGGGATAGCCGATTACCTGGGAAACAAGAAGGTCTTTATGAAGTTCTTCTGCTACCTGGGCGGGGCGTCTTGTATGGGCCTCTACTGGTTTTCTCTGGAGCATATTTACCTGGGCCTGGTCTGTTACTTCCTGGGCCTGGTGGGCTTCTGGGTTAGCTTTGCCATCAATAATTCCTACCTGCCCGATATCGCCTACCCGGAACAACAGGACGGGGTGAGCGCCAGGGGTTTTTCCCTGGGGTATGTGGGCAGCGTGATCCTGCTGCTGGCAAACCTGGCCATGGTGTTGCAACCTGAGACTTTCGGGATTGCGGATACCCCGGAGCAGCCGGCAGAAGTACTGGCCATGCGGTATTCCTTTGTCTCGGTTGGCCTGTGGTGGATCGGGTTCAGCCAGTATACCTTCTACCACCTGCCCAAGGGCTACCGGCGCGAAGGCAGCCGCTCCCGGATTATCTTCAACGGCTTTAGGGAATTGCAGTCGGTTTGGAACCAACTCACGCAGAACCGAAGGCTTAAGCGCTATCTGGGGGCCTTTTTCGTCTACAGTATGGCGGTACAGACCATTATGCTCATCGCAGCGTATTTCGGGGAGGAGGAGATTGCATGGGGATCGGATTCGGAGCGTACCACCGGCCTTATTGTCAGCATCCTGGTGATCCAGGTGGTTGCCATCGCTGGGGCTACCTTAACGGCAAGGGCCTCCCGTAGCTTTGGCAATATCTCCACCCTGATTGTGATCAACGCCCTTTGGCTGGTCATCTGTGTCTATGCTTACACCGTGGTCAGCCCCACAGAGTTTTACATCGCCGCCGGGTGCGTGGGCATGGTGATGGGCGGGATCCAGGCCCTTTCCCGGTCCACCTACTCTAAATTCCTTCCTGAAACCACCGATACCACGTCGTTTTTCAGCTTTTACGACGTCACCGAAAAAATCGGGATCATCATCGGGATGGTGCTCTTCGGGGCGGTGTCACAGGCCAACGGGACCATGCGGCCTGCCGCCCTGGTCCTGGGGTTGTTCTTTGCCCTTGGCATTGTCCTTCTGGTTCGCGTTCCCCGAAAAAAATAACCCCGGGAAGGCCTTGACTTTCCCGGGGCGACTGTCGCGTTTTCGGATGGGTGGTATGACTAGGACCTGGTGATATCGCCGGAGCCCGAGGTTTTGGCGTCTACCTTGGAGGGGTTCCCCTTGTAGTTGATGTCCCCGGAACCGGAAACCCGGGCCTCCAGGGATTCCTTTGCCGTTACCTGGATGTCGGCCGAGCCGGAAACCGTGGCATCCACGTGGTCTGCCTCCAGGTCGAAGGCCCTAACATCACCGGAACCGGAAACGCGTACCTCCAGCCGGCCCGCAGTCCCGCTGAGGTTAATATCCCCGGAACCCGAGAGGCTGGCTTCCACTTCCCGGGCGGCCACCTCCAGGGTGATATCTCCGCTTCCGGACATGCCCGTTTCAAAATGGTCTGCCCGCAGGAGGGTTTTCCCCACGATATCCCCGGATCCGGAGAGGGAGACCCCGTGGATGTCCTCCACCGGGACGGTGATGGTGATGCCCCCGGACTTCCAGGAGGAGGGCTGCAGGTTGTACCCCTGCTCGGTCTTGATGACGAGCTTTCCGTTTTTCACCTCAGTGATGACGTGCTCCAACAGGTTTTCTTCCCCTTCCAGGGTAAGGGTGCCCTCGTTGCCGGCAACCAGTTCTACATCGAACCAGCCGGAGAGGGATACGGCATCGTAGGTGCCCACGTTTCGGGTCTCGGTGGTCATTTCGCCGTTGCCCTTTACGCGTTTGCCCCATTGGCCGCTTAGGTTGCAGGAGACCAGTAGTCCGGCCAGGATCAGGATCATGGATTTTTTCATGGTGTTCGTGTTTTTGATGTCAATTATGATTTTTTTACGTTGGCCGCCCCGGAAGCTTTGGAATCTACCCGGGTGGGGTTGCCTTTGTACCGGAGGTCACTTGCCCCGGATACCCTGGCGGTAAGCGCTTCCGTGGCGGTAATCTGCACATCGGAAGACCCAGAAAGGTTGGCCTCCACTTCCCGGGCTGTAAGGTCGTAGCCCCTGAGGTCCGAAGCCCCTGAACCAGAAATCCGCACCGATTGGGCCGTGCCGGACAGTATCAGGGTGGCCGCCCCGGAGATATCGGCCCGGAGTTCCCCGGTTTCCAGCTCGAGGGACATATCGGCCGCCCCCGAGATACTGGCGCGGAAGGTATCTGATTTCAAACGTACTTTTCCGGTAAGGTCAGAGGCGCCGCTGGCATGGGCTTCGCGCAGGTCCTGCACCGGGACTGTTACCCGGATCCCATTCCTCCCGGCCGAGGATACCTTAAGCTGGTAGCCCTTTTTCACGGAAATGACCAACCGGTCGCCCTTTACTTCCGTTATCACGTAGTCCAGCAGGTTGTCCTCCCCTTCCAGGGTAAGGGTGCCCTCCCGGCCGTCCACCAGGGTTACGCTGAAAATGTGGGACACTTCTATTTCGTCGTATGTCCCTACCTCACGGGTCTCTGTGGTGGTCTTCCCGTTGCCCTTAACGGTTTTTCCCCATTGGGCCCCTGCGGTAGTGCTAACCAACAGGGCGAGGAGCAGGGTTATGGATATGCGTTTCATGGGTAATTGTTTAAAGGTTAGTTTCTGGTGAGGGTCACGCTCCCGTAATCGCTGGTGATGCGAAGGGAATTGCCGCTGCCCGCAGCACCGTGGTAGCCGGAATAATAGCGGGAACTGTTGCGCTCGCGGCTGATGTTCACCTCCAGGTCATCCATTCCTTTTACGCCGGCGTATTCCGTGCTGATCTCAAAATCGAAGGCATACCCCGGGTCGTAGCCCAGCTTGATGCCCGTGTAGTCGGTACGGATATTCACATTCCCGGCATCGGCGGCCATCCGGTCAATCCGGATAGAGCCGTAATCGGCTGTGATATCGACATCCCCGTGGAGGGTGCCCAGCTTTACATTAATGTAATCGCCATTACCCTGTACATCTGCGGCTTCCCCTACTTCCAGGTTGCCGTAATCTCCCGAATAGATGAGGTTCTCCATCTGTTCTACTGTGGAGTTCGTATAATCGGCGTTAATGGTGAGGTCCCCGGCACGCTCTACCACATAGCCGGAATAGTCTGCGCTGATCTTCCCGGAGCGGATATAGCCAATCCGGGATTTGGAGGTATAGTCAAAACTGAGTTCGTTGTTGCGGCCCTGCAGTTCTCCCAGGTCGAGGCGGCCGTAATCGCAGCTGATTTTGGCATGCCCGTCTACCCGGTCCAGGATGATGTTGCCGTAGTCGTTACTCAGGTGAACTGAGTTCTTCACCGGCATGTTGACCGTGTAGTTGATCTGCATGTTCACATTGTTGTTGTTGCCCCACCAGCCCCAGGATTTCTCCTTGCTGAACCGTGTGCGGGCACTTACCATGGAAGCGCTCGATTCGAATTCCACGGTAATTTCGTCGAGTTTGCGCTGAACCTTTTCCTCGTTGTTGCCGTTGGTGGTGATGTGTACTTCGATAACCACGCGGTTTTCATTCCAGGAGTTCAGCACCAGGTTGCCGTAGCTGTTACTGATTTTCAACAGGGCATCCGGGTTTACCTGGAATTCCTTTTTGATGGTTTTCTCCCGGGTATGGCGGCCCCGCAATTCGGGGTCCGAGGCGTGGGAAGTGCCCAGCCCGATAAAAAGGGCCAGCAGGAAGGGAAACATTTTAAATGGTATACGTATCATGGGATTCGTCTTTAAAGTCTTTAACGGTTTCTATTTGGCGCATCACATCCTGCAGCAGGTCGATGCGGGTTTGGAAGTTGGTGATCATGGCACTGAGGATGAGTTTGCTGTTGCCCCCGGCCACCAGGTCCTGTTCCAGTCGGCGGTAATCGGCTTCCAGAAGCTCAAGCCGCCGGAGGGTATCTTCAATGAGGGGTTCGGTATCCGGGCCGCTCAGGTCCTTCAGCTCGTTAACCTGCTGTTCGATAAGGTTGGCGAAGTAAAAGGAGGTCTGGGAGGCCTCTGGCGAGATCTCAGCTACCTGCTCCTCCAGGGTGCCGGAGGGCCTGAGCAGGACCAGGCCGGTTCCCAGCAGGAGGATTATGGAAGCGGCTATGGATAAGGGTTTCCACCAGCTTCGGCCACTGGCAGCTACCCCACCGCCCTGGCTTGCCAGGCGCTGGCGGAACCGTTCCCTGTGCCCGGCCGGGGGCGCTTCCCGGTCGAAAGCCCCTTGCAGGCTCTCAAACAGGTCCTCTATGTTGTAGTCCTTTTTCATAGGCTTGGTGTTATTGTTAACTTTTTCCTTAGGCTTTCCTTGGCCCTGGAGACCGTGGTGCGGCAATTCGCGTAACTGATATCCAGGATCTCGCTCATCTCTTCGTAATCGTACCCTTCAATTAAGTGTAAGGTCAAAGCTATTCGGTAGTTATCCTTCAGCTGTTTCATGGTTTCCAGAACTTTTTGAGCCATCTGTGCCGTACTCCCCGAATCAGCATCCCCCACCTCATTGGCTTCGACCTTGTACAATACACTGTCCAGTCCCACTTCCCGGTTTTTCTGTTGCTTGCGGTAGTGGTAAATACTGTTGTTGATCACAATCCGCTTCAGCCAGGCCCCGAAGGTTACCTCGCCCTTAAAGGAGTCTAACCGCGTAAAGGCGCTCAGAAAGGATTCCTGCATGATATCTTCGGCCGTCGCAGCATCCTTTACGATCCGCAGGGCCGTGTTGTACATGGCCTGGTAATAGCGGTCGTACACCTTCATTTGTGCCCGGGAGTCGCCCCTCAGGCAGGCTTGAATCAGAACATCAGTATGTTCGATCGGTTGGCTCAAAAAGTTGTATTTGTCTTAGAGATGCTCCAAGTTACGGTTTGTTACAGTTTAGGGGTAAAATCTTTGGACTTGGCACAGGAATTGTCCATACCAAGGGAATTGAAAAGGAATGAACGGGGCTAAGTGCCTGTAAAACAATAGTTAAATCACAGTTCATTCCCGTGAAGGATGGCGGTATGCCGTCCGCAGGTGACAGAATGACCGAAAAACCCTTTATGGCTACATCAAAATTCATATCCCTTGACAAACTGTCGCTTCAGGACCTCGATCAGGACTCGGAACTCATCCCCCTGCTTACCCCTGAGGACGAAAAAGAAATGAACAACGAGGAGTTGCCGGAGGTCCTGCCCATCCTCCCGCTCCGCAATACGGTACTGTTTCCCGGGGTAGTGATCCCCATCACGGCGGGGAGGGACACCTCCATCCACCTGATCCGCGACGCCAACAACGGCTCCAAGGTAATCGGGGTGGTGGCCCAGAAAGACGAGACGGTCGAAAACCCGGGGGTCAAGGATATCCATACCCAGGGGACGGTGGCCCGCATCCTGAGGGTCCTGCAGATGCCGGACGGGAATACCACTGTCATTATCCAGGGAAAGAAGCGGTTTGAGGTGGCGGAAGTCCTTACCGAGAAGCCCTACCTCACGGCTACCGTCCGGGAGGCCGGGGAGGTGCGCCCCGCCGAGGAAGACCCGGAATTTGCAACCATCATAGAATCCATGAAGGAGCTCGCCCTGCAGATCATCCGGGACAACCCCAACATCCCCAGCGAGGCTTCCTTTGCCATCAACAACATACAGTCCAATTCCTTCCTGGTCAACTTTGTCTCCTCCAACCTGAACCTGGAAGTGCACGAGAAACAGGCCCTGCTGGAAATAGGGGACCTGAAGCAGCGGGCCCTGGCGGTGCTCAAACACCTCAATACGGAACTGCAGAAGCTCGAGCTGCGCAACGAGTTGCAGTCTAAGGTGCGCTCCGATATGGACCAGCAACAGCGGGAATACTTCCTCCACCAACAGATGAAGACTATCCAGGAGGAACTCGGGGGTCTTTCCTACGACGAGGAAATCGAGGAAATGGAGGCAAGGGCCAAGGAGAAGAAATGGGGAGAGAAGGTGGCCGAACACTTCGAGAAGGAACTGGCCAAACTGCAGCGGATGAACCCCCAAGTGGCCGAGTATTCCATCCAGCGCAATTACCTGGACCTGCTCCTGGACCTCCCCTGGGAGGAATATTCCCAGGACCGCTTCGACCTGAAACGCGCCCAGCGTATCCTGGATCGGGACCACTATGGCCTGGAAGACGTCAAGCGGCGGATTATAGAATACCTGGCGGTGCTCAAGCTGCGAAACGATATGAAATCGCCCATCCTTTGCCTGTACGGGCCACCCGGGGTGGGGAAGACCTCCCTGGGAAAATCGGTGGCCGAGGCCCTCGGCAGGGAGTATGTGCGCATGTCCCTGGGCGGGCTGCGGGACGAGGCTGAAATCCGCGGACACCGGAAAACCTACATCGGGGCCATGCCCGGCCGGATCATCCAGAGCATCAACAAGGCCGGGACCTCCAACCCGGTTTTTATCCTGGACGAGATAGACAAGCTCTCGAGCAGCTACCAGGGAGACCCCTCCTCGGCCATGCTCGAAGTGCTGGACCCGGAACAGAACAACGAATTCCACGACAACTTCCTGGAGGTGGGTTATGACCTTTCCAAGGTCATGTTCATCGCCACGGCCAATAGCCTGGCCTCGATCCAGCCGGCCCTGCGGGACCGGATGGAGATCATCAACGTTACCGGGTATACCATAGAGGAAAAGGTAGAGATCGCCAGGCGCCACCTGCTGCCCAAGCAGCTGGCCGAACACGGCCTCACGGGCAAGGACCTGAAAATTGGAAAGCGCCAGCTGGAGAAAATCGTGGAGGGCTATACCCGGGAATCCGGGGTGCGCGGCCTGGAGAAGCAGATTGCCAAGATGGTCCGGTATGCCGCCAAGAATATCGCCATGGAGACCGAATACAATGTAAAAGTCAGTTACGCCGATATCGAGGAGGTCCTGGGTCCGCCCCGCATGGAACGGGATAAATACGAGAACAACGAGGTGGCCGGTGTGGTCACGGGCCTGGCCTGGACCAGCGTGGGGGGCGATATCCTCTTTATCGAATCCATACTTTCGCGTGGCAAAGGCGCCCTGAATATTACCGGGAACCTGGGGCAGGTCATGAAGGAATCGGCCACCATTGCCCTGGAGTACATCAAGTCCAATGCCGAGGATTTCGGGATAGACCCGGAGGTCTTTGGCCGTTACAACGTGCATATCCACGTGCCGGAGGGCGCTACCCCCAAAGACGGGCCCAGCGCCGGGATTGCCATGCTCACCTCCCTGGTTAGCCTTTTCAGCCAGCGCAAGGTCAAGAAGAGCATCGCCATGACCGGGGAAATCACCCTCAGGGGCAAGGTCCTGCCAGTGGGTGGTATCAAGGAGAAAATCCTGGCTGCCAAACGCGCCCGGATCAAGGAGGTCATCCTTTGCGAGGAGAACCGCCGCGATGTGGCCGAGATCAAGGAGGAATACCTCAAAGGCCTTACCTTCCATTACGTAAAGGATATGAAGGAGGTCATAGACTTGGCCATTACCCAGCAGAAGGTAAAGAACGCGAAGAAACTCTAAGCCCCT
Source organism: Robiginitalea sediminis (assembly GCF_002198115.1). GTDB lineage: Bacteria > Bacteroidota > Bacteroidia > Flavobacteriales > Flavobacteriaceae > Robiginitalea > Robiginitalea sediminis. The sequence continues at coordinate 98,197 of NZ_NGNR01000002.1, forward strand.
TCAGGCTTGGGGCATATCCGCCGGGATTCCCTATTTTTGGGCATGCGCAAAATTTCCATAGCCATAGACGGCTTTTCCTCCACGGGCAAAAGCACCCTGGCCCGCCAGTTGGCCCGGGAATTGGGGTATGTCTATATCGATAGCGGCGCCATGTACCGGGCGATAACGCTTTACGCCCTCCGCAACGGGTTAATCGGGCCCGGGGGCCTGGACCGGGAGGCCCTGCTGGAACACCTGCCGCAATTGGAACCGGGCTTTGCCCTGAACCCGGAATCCGGCCGTTCCGAAATTACCCTCAATGGGGAAAATGTAGAAGCCGAGATACGCACCCTGGAGGTTTCCCGACACGTCAGCGAGGTCTCTACCCTTGGTCCCGTGCGCGAAAAACTCGTGGCACTCCAGCGCAGCCTGAGCAAGGACGGCGGGGTGGTTATGGATGGCCGGGATATCGGCACCGTGGTTATGCCCCATGCGGAACTCAAGCTGTTTATGACTGCCAGCCCCGAGATCCGGGCCAGCCGCCGCTACAAGGAACTCCTGGACAGGGGGGAGGACGTGCATTACGAGGAGGTGCTCAAAAATGTGCGCCACCGGGATTACCTGGATTCCCACCGGGATATCTCCCCTTTGCGCAAGGCTGCCGACGCCGTGGAATTCGACAATTCCGATATGGGTCTTAAAGAGCAGTTCGAACGGATCCTGGCCCATTCCCGCAACATCATCGAAAAAAAATAAGGCGCCCCTTTCGGAGCGCCCTATGTGTTTTGGGCCACCTAAGGCCTGAAACCCCGCCTTAGAGGTTCGGGATCACCAGTACCTGGTCCGGGTGGATCAGGTCCGGGTTGGACAGGATGTTGGTATTGGCCTCGAAGATCTGCTTGTACTTCATGGGGTCGCCGTAGTAGTGCTTGGCAATTTTGCTCAGCGATTCCCCGCGTTGTACGATATGGCGGTGGTACACCGAAGCGTCCTCTACCGTGATATTCGCCTTAATATCGGCCGGGCTTTCCCCGCCAATGGCTTTGATTTTATCCCAGATCAGGTTCTTCTCGTACTGGGTGCGGGCCATCCCCTTGATTTTCAGGACGCCTCCCTCTTCGCGGACATCTCCGTCGCGAACCCCGAGTTGCTCGCCCAGGTCCAGCACCGGCTGATACTTTTGTTTAACGCTCATTTTTGATGGATTTAATGGTTACTATTTAAGCCTCCACAAGATACGAATTCGGGGCTGATTCCGGGGGCTTTACCGCCTTTTTTGGGGGAATTTCGCCCCTCCCGGCACAAACGCTTTGTAAAACGGCGGAATCGTTGTACTTTTGCGGTCCTTTTTAGCTAAGAATCAAGAGGAAAAGGAAACAGACACATGTTTTAAAACCCCTTCCGAAGGAACGGCGAACTCTTGAAGGTACTTTGGAATACAAATGAATATCAGCACATGGCTGAAGAAAAAAAGGCGGCAGAAGCGGTAGAAACCGCAGCCCCGGAAACCCAGGCAGCAGCGCCTGTAACGCAACAAGACCCGCAGGAATTTCTCGAAAACTTCGATTGGGATAAGTACGAGGAAGGCATCGAGCGGGTAGCCGACGACAAACTCAAGGAATTTGAGAAGCTCGTTGAGGAAAACTTTGTAGATACCGCCGACGAAGAGGTTGTTGAGGGGGTTATCACCCACCTGACCGACCGGGAGGCGATCATCGATATCAACGCGAAATCCGAAGGGGTTATCTCCCTGAACGAGTTCCGCTACAACCCCGACCTGAAGGTAGGGGACAAGGTAGAAGTCCTGATCGACATCCGCGAGGATAAGAACGGGCAACTGGTACTGTCTCACCGCAAGGCCCGCACCATCATGGCCTGGGATCGCGTTAATGAGGCATACGACAAAGAAGAAGTGGTCACCGGTTTTGTAAAGTGCCGCACCAAGGGCGGTATGATTGTGGACGTTTTCGGGATCGAGGCCTTCCTGCCCGGTTCCCAGATCGACGTGAAACCCATCCGCGACTACGACCAGTATGTAGGGAAAACCATGGAATTCAAGGTGGTCAAGATCAACCAGGAATTCAAAAACGTGGTGGTTTCCCACAAAGCGCTTATCGAAGCCGATATCGAGGAGCAGAAAAAAGAGATCATCAGCCAGCTGGAGAAAGGCCAGGTTCTGGAAGGGGTGGTCAAGAACATCACTTCCTACGGGGTCTTTATCGACCTGGGCGGCGTAGATGGTCTTATCCACATTACCGACCTGTCCTGGAGCCGTATCAACCACCCCAGCGAGGTGGTGGACCTGGACCAGAAACTCAATGTGGTGATCCTGGATTTCGACGACAACAAATCCCGTATCCAACTGGGTCTGAAGCAGCTTGAGAAGCATCCTTGGGATGCCCTTGGCGACGAGATCAAAGTGGGAGACAAGGTGAAAGGAAAAGTCGTGGTCATTGCAGACTACGGTGCCTTCCTGGAAGTAGCCGAAGGGGTGGAAGGACTCATCCACGTTTCCGAGATGTCCTGGTCTACTCACCTGCGCAGCGCCCAGGATTTTGTGAATGTAGGCGACGAGCTGGAAGCCGTGGTCCTGACCCTGGACCGCGAGGACCGCAAAATGTCTCTTGGCCTGAAGCAGCTGACCCCGGACCCGTGGACCGATATCACCACAAAATATCCCGTTGGCAGCCGCCACACCGGTATCGTCCGCAACTTCACCAACTTCGGTGTCTTTGTGGAGCTGGAAGAGGGCATCGACGGGCTTATCTATATCTCTGACCTTTCCTGGACCAAAAAAATCAAGCACCCCTCCGAGTTTGTGAACGTAGGGGACAAGCTTGAGGTTGAAGTACTGGAACTGGATGTGGACGGCCGCAAGCTGAGCCTTGGCCACAAGCAGACTCAGGAAAACCCCTGGGACAAGTACGAAGCCGAATTCGGCGAAGGTACCGTCCACAAGGCAGCTATTACCGAGATCGTGGACAAGGGTGCCATCATCGAGTTCAACGAGGATATCACCGCCTTTGTACCCGGACGCCACATGGAGAAGGAAGACGGCAAGAAGCTGGGTCGCGGTGAGGAAGCCGAGTTCAAGATCATTGAGTTCAATAAGGACTATAAGCGGGTGGTAGCCAGCCACACGGCCATCTTCAAGGAAGAGGAGCAGCGCAACGTTCGCGCGGCCCGGAAGAAGGCTGCTGTACAGGCCGAAGAGGCCAAGCCTACCCTTGGGGATGCCAACGAGCAGCTCCAGGCGCTTAAGGACAAGATGGAAGCCGCCAACAAGAAGAAGTAAGGCGGAGTTCCTTTCAAACAAAACCCCGGGGATGACCCCGGGGTTTTTTTATGCCCTCCCGGCAGGGGTCGGGGCAAGGGAATCTGGGAGGAATTGCCTATTTTTGTTCTACCAATGTCTTAGGCCAGGCCTTCTATGAGTCAAAAAGTGCTGCTTTCCGCCAAGGAGATCGAAATTATCCTGCACCGACTGGCCTGCCAAGTATTGGAACACCACCTGGATTTTTCCGAAAGTGTCCTGATCGGGCTGCAGCCCCGGGGGACGTACCTTGCACGCCGGCTGCTGCAGTTGCTCGAATCCGATTACAACGTAAAGAATATCCCCTTCGGCCTGCTGGACATTACCTTTTACCGGGACGATTTCCGCCGGGGCGACAAAACCCTCGCCGCCAGTACCACCGAGATCAATTTCCTGGTGGAGGGCAAGCGGGTGGTTCTGATAGACGATGTGCTCTATACCGGCCGGAGTATCCGTGCGGCCCTCACGGCCCTGCAGTCTTTTGGCAGGCCCGGGAACATAGAACTGCTCACCCTGATAGACCGGCGTTTCAGCCGCCACCTGCCCATACAGCCCGATTACCGCGGGAGGCAGGTGGATGCCATCAATGAGGAGCGGGTGAAGGTATGCTGGAAAGAAAACGACGGCGAAGACGCCGTATACCTGATTAGCAACTAACCGATGAGCGAACTGAGCGTACGACACTTACTGGGCATCAAGTACCTGAACCTGCAGGATATCGAGCTCATTTTTAAGACGGCCGACCACTTCAAGGAGGTCCTGGGCCGCTCCATTAAGAAAGTCCCCTCCCTTCGCGACATCACCATTGCCAATATCTTTTTCGAGAACAGCACCCGTACGCGCCTCTCTTTTGAGCTGGCCGAAAAGCGCCTCTCCGCCGATGTGGTGAACTTCTCGGCGGCCCAATCCTCGGTGCGCAAAGGGGAGACCCTCATAGACACGGTGAACAATATCCTCTCCATGAAGGTCGATATGGTGGTGATGCGCCACCCCAACCCGGGGGCGGGTATTTTCCTTTCCCGCCATGTAGATGCGGCCATCGTCAACGCCGGTGACGGGGCCCATGAGCATCCTACCCAGGCCTTGCTGGATTCCTATTCCATCCGCGAAAAACTGGGAGGGGTAGCCGGAAAAAAAGTGGTCATAGTTGGTGATATTCTGCATTCCAGGGTGGCCCTCTCCAATATATTCGCCCTGCAGATGCAGGGTGCCTCGGTCCGGGTTTGCGGCCCTAAAACCCTCATTCCAAAGTATGTGGAAAGTCTGGGGGTGACAGTGGAACCGGATTTGCGCAAAGCCCTCGAATGGTGTGATGTGGCCAACATGCTCCGGGTACAGAACGAACGGATGGACATGAGCTATTTCCCATCGACCCGCGAATATGCCCGGCAATTCGGGCTTACCAAACCCCTGCTGGACAGCCTGGACAAGGAAATCGTGGTGATGCACCCGGGACCCATCAACCGGGGTGTGGAAATTACCAGCGATGTGGCAGACTCCAGCCACTCCATAATCCTGAACCAGGTGGAAAACGGCGTGGCCATCCGCATGGCGGTTATTTATTTGTTGGCGTCCAAAATAAAAAAGTAACCCATGATTTTTGAAACGGAAGGGACCACCACCACGGTCTTTCAGGAAAAGGTATCCCTGAAGGTATTTAGGGAAAACCTGGAGGCGGCCTACCCGAAACTGAAAAACAACAACCTGATCCTCAACCTGCTTTCCTTCGATACCCTCCGGGTGGCAGATATCCTGGAGCTGCTGGAACTCTCCAATACCCATCGTGGAGGGGGTAAATCCTTTGTGGTGGTTACCCCTGATGTGGGGTACGAGGAGGCGCCGGATGAAATCTGCGTGGTTCCCACCCTGCAGGAAGCCCGGGACATTATCGAAATGGAGGAAATTGAAAGGGATCTTGACTTTTGACTGCCGGTAAAGCCGTTCGGGGAATGAAGCTGCACATTATAGGGTGCCATGCCGCCACCCCCAGGCACCTGACCCACCCCAGCGCCCAGGTTCTGGAAGCCGGAGGCCATATGATACTTATAGACTGCGGGGAAGGGACCCAGATGGAACTGCGGCGGTACCGGATTAAATTTTCCCGTATTTCCCACATCTTTATCTCCCACCTCCACGGCGACCATTTTTTCGGCCTGCCGGGCCTGGTGTCTACCTTCCGCCTGCTGGGGCGGGAGAAACCCTTGCATATTTACGGACCCAAAGGGATCAAGGAAGCCATTACCCTGCTACTGAAACTTGGGGATTCCTGGACGCAATACCCCCTGCACTTCCACGAGCTGGCCTCGGATGCCCCCGAATGCATTTTTGAAGATAGCAGCCTGAAGGTAACCACCCTGCCACTGCTGCACCGGGTCTATACCAATGGGTTCCTCTTCCAGGCAACCCCTGGCCCGCGTACCCTCGACCCCGTTAAAGCCAGGGAATACGGAATAGACCGGGCCTACTTCCAGAAAATAAAACAAGGGGAAGATGTTCCCGATGCGGATGGAAACCTGGTTTCCCATACCCTGGTTTCTCACCCGCCCCCACCGCCTCCCAGTTATGCCTACTGCAGCGATACGGCTTACAAGCCGGAACTGGCCCGGTGGATACAGGGTGTAGACCTGCTTTACCACGAAGCCACTTTTCAGGAAAGGGAAGCTTCCCTGGCCCCGAAAACAGGGCATTCAACAGCCCGGGACGCTGCACGGATTGCCCGGGAAGCCGGAGTCGGGCGGCTGCTTCTGGGGCATTTCTCTACCCGGTATAAGGACCAGCAGGGTTTTCTCAGGGAAGCTTCGGAGATTTTCCCTGAGGTGGAACTGGCCGCAGACGGCAAAGTCCTGCAATGGTGAGGGTTAGGTCATAGCCCCTGTAAGCGGCCCTTTTTACGTCTTAGCCCCCCTGTCTTTCGTGCAACTTTGATTATATTGTGGACCCAGTTGCGAAACATGCAGAAAGATCTGAGCCATTACCGGAAAACCTATGAAAAAGGGGCCCTGACAGAGGATTCCACCCCGGAGAACCCCATGGAGTTGTTCCGGGATTGGTTTCACCAGGCCGAGGGGGATCCGGGTGCCGACGAAGCCAATACCATGATGGTATCCACCATCGGGCTGGACGGCTACCCCAAGAGCCGGATCGTACTGCTCAAGAAGTTTACCTTCGAGGGCTTTGTGTTTTACACCAATTACGATAGTGAAAAGGGCAGGGCCATTGCGGCCGACCCCCGCGTTTGCCTCTCCTTTTTCTGGCCGGTGCTCGAGCGCCAGGTAATTGTAAAAGGGAAGGCAGAAAAACTGGCGCCCAACTTGTCCGACGGGTATTTTGAATCCCGGCCTGACGGAAGCAAACTCGGGGCGGTTGCCTCCCCCCAAAGCCAGGTAATCCCGTCCCGGGAGTACCTGGAGGAGAAGGTGGAGGCCCTGCAGCGGGAGTACCAAGGAAAGGAGATACCCAGGCCCGAGTATTGGGGTGGGTACCTGGTACGACCCTCGAGCCTCGAATTCTGGCAGGGCAGGCCCAACCGCCTGCACGACCGGCTGCGCTACACCCTGAGCCCGGATTGGGACTGGACCAGAGAGCGACTGGCACCGTAACGCAAACAACCAACCCGATTAATACAGATGAAAGAACTTATTTTAATCCGCCACGGGAAATCCTCCTGGGAGTACGACGTGTCGGACAAGGACCGCCCGCTCACCGAGCGGGGCATACAGGACGGCCACCTGGTGGCCCAGGCCCTGGGTAAGGAATTTCCGGCCCCGGACGCCATTTACTCCAGCCCGGCCAACAGGGCGCTGCATACCTGCTGTATCCTGATGCGGGAACTAGGCCTGCCCCTGGACCGGCTCCGCCTGGAGGAGGGGCTTTACGACTTTAGCGGGGCCTCCGTAAAGGCGTTTGTCAGGGGGCTGGATAACTCCCTGGGAAGGGTGATGATTTTCGGGCACAACCACGCCTTTACCCTGGTGGCCAATGCCTGGGGAAGCCGGCACACCGACAATGTGCCTACCACGGGATGCGTGCACCTGGCCTTCGATACCGATTCCTGGTCAGGCATCCGGCATGGAAGAACCGTTAAGATGGTTTTTCCCAAACAACTGAAATAATACAATGAATAAAAACCAGTACATCAACCGGGAAATCAGCTGGCTTCGTTTTAATGAACGGGTGCTGCAGGAAAGCCAGGACCAACGGGTCCCCCTTATTGAGCGCCTGCGTTTTCTCGGGATCTTTTCCAACAACCTGGACGAATTCTTCAAAGTCCGGTACGCCACGGTAAAACGTATCGTACAGGCGGGAAAATCGGGCAAGAGCGTCCTGGGTGGCGAGAAAGCCAAGGACCTGTTGGATGAGATCACCAATATCGTCATCCGTCAGCAGGAAAAAAGCGTCCAGATTCTAAAACAGGTGGAACAGGAGCTCGAGCAGGAGCACATCCACATCATCAACGAGACCGAAATCCAGGAACACCAGGAGGACTTCCTGAAGCATTACTTCATCCAGAACGTCTCCCCGGTGCTGATGACCATCATCCTGGACGGCCTGGTGGAATTCCCGGTATTGAAGGATACGGCGGCTTACCTGGCGGTTAAACTGGTGCTGGTCGATACCGAGGGCGGGAAGGAGGCCGAGGGGGAAACCCGGTACGCACTAATAGAAATTCCCAAGGATGCAGACCGCTTTATCGTACTTCCCAGGGAAGGGGAGAAGCATTACATCATCCTGCTGGACGACCTGATCCGCTATTCCCTCAGGAGCATTTTCAACATGTTCACGCTGAAGGAGGTCTCTGCCCACATGATCAAGATTACCCGCGATGCGGAACTGGATATAGACAACGACCTGAGCAAGAGTTTTATCGAGAAGATCTCCACCTCTGTGGAGCACCGGAAAATAAGCGACCCGGTGCGTTTTGTCTACGACCGGGCCATTGAGAAGGACACCCTGGCCTTCCTGAAGGAAAAAATGAACATCCACGAAACGGACAGCGTAATCCCGGGAGGACGGTACCACAACCGCAGGGATTATATGGGCTTCCCCAGCCTGGGCCGGGAGGACCTTATGTACCAGAAAATCCGCCCCCTGCCCATCAAGGGACTAAGCATGGAGGGGAGCTTGCTGGAGGACATCGCCAAACGCGATTACCTGATGTACGCCCCATACCAGTCCTTTACCTATGTGATCAAATTCCTCCGGGAAGCGGCCCTGGACCCTAAGGTGCGGAGTATCAAGATTACGGTGTACCGTCTGGCGAACAATTCCCAGGTGGCCTCGGCCCTGATTAACGCCGTGAAAAACGGAAAACAGGTGACCGTCCAGATCGAGTTGCAGGCCCGTTTCGACGAACGCGCCAATATCGAATACGCCGAACAGCTCCAGGCCGAAGGGGTCAGGCTCATTTTTGGGGTACCCGGCCTGAAGGTCCACAGCAAAATCTGCGTTATTGAACGGGAGGAGTCCGACGGGTTGCAGCGGTACGGGTTTATCAGCACCGGGAATTTCAATGAGAGTACGGCCCGGATTTATACGGATTACACCCTCTTTACCGCCAATGATCCGATCCTGAAGGAGCTTTGGAAGGTCTTCGACTTTTTTGAAACCACCTACAAGATCAAGAAATACAAGCACCTGATTGTGTCCCCCCACTATACCCGCCAGCGCTTTGAGCGCCTCATCCGCAAGGAGATGGCCAATGCGGCCCAGGGGAAAGAGGCCTACATCAAGATCAAAATGAACAGTTTCACCTCCTATGATATGGTGGATTTACTCTACGAAGCCAGCAATGCAGGGGTGAAGATTCAGCTTATTATCCGGGGTATTTGCTGCCTGATCCCGGGTATTCCGGGGATGAGCGAGAATATCGAGGCCATCAGTATCGTAGACAAATTCCTGGAGCACCCCCGGGTATTTATTTTTGCCAACGACGGAGACCCAAAGGTTTTTATCTCATCGGCAGACTGGATGACCCGCAACCTAGACTACCGTGTGGAAGTAGGGGTCCCCATCTACCAGGAGGACATCAAACAGGAACTCATAGACACCTTCGAAATTTCCTGGAACGACAATGTGAAGGCCCGCATCTTCGATGCCGAACAGAAAAACCGCTACCGCCTGAATAACAAACCGCCCCTGCGTTCGCAATTTGAGATGTACGACTACTACCAGCGCAAACTCGGGCTGCCGGCAGGGAAGGGGTAAGTCCCTTTACCCGTGTACGGTTTCCTTTTTTCCGAGGTCCTTCATGATGGAGGCCTCGTACTCCAGCAGGGCCTGCCATTTGCCGTCTACCTCGGCCTTCTTCCCGTATTGGCGGGCAAATTTCAGGAACAGGGTATAATGCCCCGCCTCGCTGATCATGAGTTTGCGGTAGAATTCTGCCAGGTCTTTGTCCTGGAGTTCTTCGGAGAGCAGGCGGAAGCGTTCGCAGCTGCGCGCCTCAATCAGGGCGGCGTAGAGCAGGCGGTGGACGAGTTGCTCCTCCCGGCTCCCGCCCTTGGGGAAGAATTTCATGAGTGCCACCACATATTCGTCCTTCCGGTAGCGCCCCAGGGTTTTGCCCCGGGCCAGGATACGGTCGTGGACCATCTTGAAATGCCCCATTTCCTCCCGGGAAAGGGCTACCATTTCTGTAACCAGCTCCGGGTACTCCGGGAAATTCACGATGAGGGAAATAGCGGTACTGGCTGCTTTTTGCTCGCAAAAGGCGTGGTCGGTGAGGATTTCGTCGATATTTTTTTCCACGATATTGACCCAACGCGGGTCGGTAGGCAGTTTTAATCCGAGCATGGCAGTCACTTTTGTGCTAAGGTAGGGAGAATTGACGGGATGCCCCCCGGTCGCAAATGTAGATTGGCCCCGGGGATTCTGGATATTAATGGCTAATTTTGTAGGAACCCTGCATTTGATTCCAGGGGATGCTTAAGGCTGAAATGAACCCATGAGTGAAGCAAACCTCCCGGACCTCCTCCGGGGCTTATTGTCCCGGGCGGCAGATGCCGATGCCACAGATTGGCTGGAATCCCGTCTCCCGGAGATCCTGGACCCACCCTCGGCGAGGAACCTTTTTCTGACCTACAGCCTGGTTGGCCGTACATTCCCGGATCGGGAAGTTACAGGCATCGATGGGGATACCTCCGGGGTGCACGCCTATCTTAGCCGGCATGGCATCCGCCAGGGTGAGCTGGCGCGGGTCTACCTGCTTGCCAGGGCCCTGGTCTCCGACCCGGAATACTTTACCCCAAAGGTCCGGCAACTGGCCCAGGTAGCCGATACGGGGGAATTAGTGACCTTCCTGAGGTACATCTCCCTGTTGCCCGGGTGCGAGGCCTTTGCGGATACGGCCGTGGATGCCCTGCGGACGAACATCGCAGACGTTTTCAAGGCTATCGCCCTGGACAATCCCTACCCGGCAGCCCATTTCAATACCCAACAGTGGAACCAGATGTACCTGAAAGCGGCCTTTATGCAATTGGACCTGCTGGCCATCCCCGGGGTGGAATCCCGGGCCAACCCGGACCTGGTACGCATCATTTCAGACTACGCACACGAGCGGTGGGCGGCTTCCCGAGAGATAGACCCCATCTTCTGGCGGCCGGTTTCCCCATTTCTGGCAGGAGCCCTGCTGCAGGATATGCAACGCCTGCTTTCCAGCCCCAACCCGGCGGAACAGCAAGCGGGTTATTTGTGCTGCAGGGCCTCCGGTAAACCCGAAGCCCGGGAACTGATCTCTGGCCACCCTATGGACAACGCATATTCGGAATCCCCCTTTGGATGGGAAGACATAAACGCATGACAATGGAACACGATTTGAAATTCATAGATCCCCACGTCCACATGACCTCCCGCACCACGGACGATTACGAGGCCATGGCGGCCGCCGGGGTGGTAGCGGTAATCGAACCCTCCTTCTGGCTGGGGCAACCCCGGACCCAGGTGGGTTCCTTCCAGGACTATTTCAGCAGCCTGGTGGGGTGGGAGCCGTTCCGCGCAAGCCAGTTCGGGATCAAGCATTATTGCACCATCGGGCTGAACTCCAAGGAGGCCAACAATGAGCCGCTGGCAGAAGCGGTCATGGAACTGTTGCCCCTGTACCTCCACAAGGAAAATGTGGTGGGTATAGGCGAAATCGGATACGACGACCAGACCCCGGCAGAGGATAAATATTTCAGGGCCCAGCTGGAACTGGCCCGGGAACTGGGGATGACTGTACAGGTGCATACCCCGCACCGGGACAAAAAGGCCGGCACCATCCGCAGTATGGAAGTATGCCTGGAACACGGCCTGGACCCATCTCATGTGATCATCGACCACAACAACGAGGAAACCGTGCAGGAGGTTCTGGACCGCGGGTTCTGGGCAGCCTTTACGATCTACCCCAAGACCAAGATGGGGAACGAGCGCATGGTAGAGGTGGTCCGCCGCTTTGGCAGCGAACGCATAATTGTGGACAGTTCTGCAGACTGGGGCGTATCCGACCCCATGGCCGTCCCAAAAACGGCTTCCCTCATGCTTCGCAGGGGAATTGACCGCGTCCATGTGGAGCGCACCTGTTATTCCAATGCCCTGGAAGCCTACAGCATGAATAGCTCCATGAAAGAAGCAGACTGGGAACAGGCCGGAGGTATAGACCAGCGAAAACTCTTCAACGACAACAGTGTACTGCGGGGGCAGCAACCCCGGGTAGATACCGACCAGATCAGTTAAGATGCAGCCGGATGCCCTGCGCGGATGGGTGCAGCTGATGCGCCCGGCCAACCTGCCCACGGCGGCAGCCGATATTGTGGCAGGAACGGCCATTGCTGCAGGCCTCACCGGTATGGATGTTTCCGGTCTGGCCCTGGCCGACCTGCTTTTGGGTTTGCCATACCTGGTGGGCAGTTCTGTATTCCTTTACGCGGGTGGGGTGGTCCTGAACGATGTTTTCGATGCCGAAACAGATCGGAAGGAGCGGCCTGAAAGGCCTATCCCCAGGGGTGCAGTAACCCAACGCGCTGCGGGGTACTTCGGCACGCTACTCCTGTTGGCAGGCGTTGCGGCAGCGGCAGGTCACAGCCTTCCGAGTGCAGCCATCGCTGCGGTACTAGCCCTCTCCATCCTCGCCTACGATGCGGTGGCCAAGAAACACGCCTTCTTCGGACCCCTGGTCATGGGGTTGTGCCGGAGCCTGAACCTATGGTTGGGAATGAGCCTGGTTTCCGATGCGTTTTATCCCGCCTTTCTGGCCGTGCCCCTGGTCTACATCTTTGCGGTTACCACCGTGAGCAGGGACGAGATAGACGGGGGGCGCAAAAAGCCGCTGATTCTGGCGGGCATTTTATACGCTATTGTTATTTTTAGCGTTGGTATCCTGGTGGCCTATGGCACCGGTCACCTGCTGTATACCCTGCCGTTTATGGCCATGTTCGGCCTGATGGTTTTCCGGCCCCTTGCGGGGGCGTTCCGGGATCCGAGTCCGGAGCATATCCGAAAGGCCGTTAAATGGGGTGTAATCGGTATCATTGCGCTGGATGCCTGCTGGGCTGCCGGAATGGGCACCTGGTGGCTCGGGGTTGTCGTGCTGGCACTCCTTCCCCTTTCCCGCGCTCTGGCCCGCGGCTTTGCCGTGACCTAAAAACCCGACATGAAACGACGTATTGAGAAGTTTTTTTCTGTCCCCTTCCGGCACAGGCTGCTGTTTACCCAGGACGTCTTTAATCCCGGTAACAGCCTCCTGGCAGATGTCGTGGGGGAGTACCGTCCGGATACCCGCGTAAAGCTTTTGTTTGTGGTGGATTCAGGGGTCATGCAAGCCCATCCGGGCCTGGAAAAGGCCATCCGCGCCTATTGTGAAGCCCACGCCTCCCGCCTTCAAGGAACAGGGTTTCTCACGGTACCCGGGGGGGAAGCTGCCAAACAGTCCGAAGACCACGCCCAGGAGGTGCTCAAAGCCATCGACCGCCATAAAATATGCCGGCATTCTATCGTAGTTGTGATTGGTGGCGGGGCAGTAATCGACATGGTGGGCTATGCAGCAGCCATTGCACACCGGGGGGTACAGCTTATCCGGATCCCAACAACCGTCCTGGCCCAGAACGATGCCGCGGTTGGCGTAAAAAACGGCCTGAACCATTTTGGCAAAAAGAACTTCATCGGGACCTTTGCCGTCCCGCTGGCCATACTCAACGACGCCCTTTTCCTGAACACCCTCGAAGACCGCGACTGGATAGCCGGCACGGCGGAAGCGGTAAAAGTGGCGCTGATCAAGGATGCCGAGTTTTTCGAATTTCTCGAGGCCAATGCAGCTGCCTTGCGCAAGCGGAGCCCCCAGGCTATGGACCACCTTATCTACGAATGTGCCGAGCTCCATATGGACCATATTGCCCAAGGAGGAGACCCCTTTGAGAGCGGGTCCTCAAGACCCCTGGACTTCGGACACTGGGCGGCCCATAAACTCGAACACCTTACCGGGTACAACATCAGGCATGGAGAAGCCGTAGCCATCGGGATGGCCATCGATGTGGAATACAGCTACCGGATAGGGTTGCTCGACAATGAAGACCGCCTTCGGATATACGACATGCTCCAAACCCTGGGCTTCCACCTGGAACTCCCTGAAATGGAAGCGGGGGGCATCGATGCGCTGTTGGACGGAATCGAGGAATTCCGCGAACACCTGGGCGGGGTGCTGACCATAACCCTCCTGGAGCGCATTGGCCGCAAACGGGATGTACACGAAATAGACCTGGCTACCATGAGAGAGGCCATAAGCGCCTTCCTCCCGGGCCGCCGCATAAACCGGGCTTCCTGATGCAGGTAGGGCAGGGGTACCATATCAGTTATTGCACCAACATCCATCCCGGGCAGGACTGGGAAGCCACTTTTGGAGCCCTGAAACAGCACGTTACCCATATACGCCGGGAAGTTTCTCCTGAAGACCCTTTTGGCCTCGGCCTTCGGCTTTCCGACCGGGCCAGCCGGGAACTGGGGTTGGGAAATACCCTCGAAGACTTCAGCAACTGGCTGCAGGAGAACGATCTGTATGTGTTTACCATGAATGGGTTCCCATACGGGGACTTCCATGGGGAACGGGTGAAAGACCGGGTACACGAACCGGATTGGACCACCCCGGAGCGCCTGGAATATACCCGGCGGCTCTTTCGGCAGCTGCTCCGGCTGATGCCCGGAGGCACGGAGGCCGGGATATCGACTTCCCCGGTTAGTTACCGGCACTGGCACCGTTCTGATTCCCAAAAGGATGCCGCCCTGCGCAAAGGTGCCGGGCAGATGGCCCTGGTGGCCGTGGACCTGGCGCGGATGGAATTGGAAACCGGGAACTACCTCCACCTGGATATAGAACCGGAACCGGACGGGTTACTGGAGTGCACCCGGGATGTCCTGGACTTCTACAGGGATTACCTGCTGCCAGCGGCTATCCCTCTGATGGAGCAGGAGCTCGGTCTTTCGTCAGATAGAGCACGCTCCAGGGTCCTGAGGCATATTACCCTCTGCTATGACATCTGCCATTTTGCCCTGGCCTTCGAGCCGGCATCCCATGTCCTTCCTGCCCTCGAATCGGAGGGTATACAGGTGGGTAAGATCCAGGTGAGTGCAGCCCTTAAAATAAGGCCGGGTAATAATCGCGAGGCGGTTTTGGAGGCACTGCGGGCATTCGACGAACCCATTTACCTCCACCAGGTAACCCAGAAGACAGCCGATGGGGTTAAAACCTACCCCGACCTGCCGGATCTGTTCCGGGAAGACCCTGCCTTCAGCGAACTTCGCGCCCATTTCCACGTGCCGATTTTTACTCGGGAATTTGGGTTGCTCCAGGCCACACAGGATGAGATCCTGGAGGTTTTGGCCCATTTGAAACAAAAGCCATTTACCCGTCACCTCGAGGTGGAGACCTATACGTGGGATGTCCTTCCGAAGGGTCTCAAGGAAGACCTAACAACCTCTATCACGCGGGAATTGAAATGGCTTCTGGACGTTCTGCAGCAATGAAAAAGACCGTAGTCATAAATGTAGTGGGCCTCACCCGGAGGTTGCTGGGGGAGCGCATGCCGCGCATCACCGAATTTGCAAGGAAGGGCCAGGCAGCGGAGATTGCCCCTGTGCTGCCTGCGGTCACCTGTACGGCCCAATCTACTTACCTTACCGGGGTACCACCCTCGGGCCATGGCATTGTGGGGAACGGCTGGTTTTTTAAAGAAGAACTGGAAGTAAAATTCTGGAGGCAATCCAACCGCCTGGTTCAGGCACCCAAACTCTGGGAGGCGTTGCGCGCTGAGGACCCCTCCTTTACCTGTGCCAACATGTTCTGGTGGTACAATATGTACTCTTCGGCAGATTTCAGTGTAACCCCCAGGCCCAATTACCTGGCCGACGGGCGGAAAATCCCGGATGTCTACAGCCACCCTTCCGACCTTCGGGACCGGCTTCAGAAGGAATTGGGGACTTTTCCGCTTTTCCATTTCTGGGGCCCCCGGACCACCATCCTATCCAGTGAGTGGATTGCACGGGCCAGTATGCTTACCGACCAGTGGCACGACCCAACCCTTACCCTGATTTACCTGCCCCATCTGGACTACAACCTCCAGAGATACGGGCTGGACATGGACCGCGTGGGGAAGGACCTGGAGGAAACCGACCGGGTTACGGGGGAACTCATTGACTATTACCAAGGCAGGGGAGCGCGCGTGATCCTGCTTTCCGAATACGGCATAACCGATGTAGACCGGCCGGTACACCTGAACCGGATCTTCCGGGAAGCCGGCTTGCTGGCTATCCGGGAGGAACGGGGCCTGGAATTGCTCGATGCCGGGGCCAGCGAAGCCTTTGCCGTAGCAGACCACCAGGTAGCCCATATTTACGTCAAAGACCCGGAGCGGCTGCCCCAGGTAGCAGCGCTGGTCCGCCAGGCCGAGGGTGTAGAGCGGGTACTGGACGGACCGGGAAAAAAAGAAGCGGGAATGGACCACCCCCGCGCCGGGGATCTGGTCGCAGTGGCAGACGCCCGGTCCTGGTTTACTTATTACTACTGGCAAGACGATGCCAAAGCCCCCGATTTTGCCCGCACGGTTGATATCCATCGCAAACCGGGTTACGACCCAGTAGAACTCTTTACCAACCCCTCAGATCCGCTGGTAGGTGCCCGGGTGGTGTGGAAACTCCTCAGGAAAAAAATGGGGTTCCGCACCCTTATGGATGTAATTCCACTTCAGGCAGAACTGGTAAAGGGCTCCCATGGGAGAATCCCGGAAGATCCGCAGGATTATCCTATCTTTATCTCAGACAACCCGGCTACCTTGCCAGAATCCCCCCTGAAGGCCACCGATGTTTACGGGCTGCTCCTGGGGGCTGCAGGGTCCGATAAATAACCAAACCATGAGTGCTTTCTTCAAGTATTTTTCCCTTGTCATGTTCCTTGTGTTCCTGTGGGCCGCCTATGTGCAGCTGAACGACCCGGATGCCACCAGCTGGGTGGCTATCTATCTGGTGGCTGCAGCGGGAAGCCTTTTGTTCTTTCTGGGAAAACTTCGGTACTGGTTGGCTTTGGTACTGGGGATTGCCTACCTGGCCGGGGCTTTTATCTACTGGCCGGAGACCTATGAAGGGGTTCGTTTCGGGGAGATGGAAATGGCCAATATGAACATTGAGCGCGGCCGGGAATCCCTCGGTTTGGGGATCACGGCCCTATTGTTCCTGATCCTGGGCTGGCGCATCCGCCGGGGCTCATAACTCCAGGTCGAAGGTTTTTCTAAGGAGTTCGATGGCGGGGTTTTGTTCCCGCAGTTTCTCGTACTTTTCCCGGGGCGTAAAGGCGTATTGGCGCTCCGTCTCCTCGTTGATGGTAATACGGAGCTGCAAGGCGTAATTGTTGAGGGTCTGCCTCAAATGGGTCATCAGCTCCAATTGGTCCCGTTCCACTTCTTTTTTCATGGTGCTGTTGGGCAGCTCTATCCGGATGATATTTCCGTCTTCGAGTTTCGGGGTATCTGTGCCCAGGCTGGCCGCCAGGAGCTTCTTCCCCTTATCTCCTAGGGTCCGTACAAAAGCAGCCCACTCCTCCTGCATCCTGCTTTCCTCCACCGGATCTTCGGGCAAGTGCTCGGGTTCCTGGTCCTGTTCGGCCCGGATTTTCTCTAAATGGGCCTTTTTGGCCTTAATACTCGACAGCGATAAGCCCGACACCCGTTTGGAACCCTCCGGTTTCAGCAGCGGGGCCACTGGGACCGATGTCTCCGGGGCTGCTTCAGGAGCAGGTGCTTCCTGGGGCGCCCCAGAGGCGGTTTCCTCCACAGGTTGAGGGGTGGCTGCCTGGGCAGGCTTTTCCAATTCAGGCTGCTGATTGACCGTGGATGGTACAGGTTGGGGTGTCTCCCTCTTTACTGGTGCTGCCGGTGCGGGTTGGCTGTCCCTGAAGCGGGAAGCGGGGATCAGCTCGGGGTCTTTTCTACCCTTTTTTTTTTGACCGTCTCCAAGGGAAGCCAGTCGCATCAGGCACAGCTCTACCAGGAGGCGGTGGTTTTTGCTGGATTTGTAATCCAGATCGCACTGGTTGGCTACATCCAGCGCTTCCAGCAGGAACGGCCCCGGGCAATGCCGGGATTGTTCCAGATAGCGCTTCCGGGTAGCTTCACTGGTTTCCAGAAGGGCAACGGTAGACTCGTGGGTACAGACCATCAGGTCCCGAAAATGGGAGGCCAGCCCGCTGATATAGTGGTGCCCGTCGAACCCCTGGGCGAGAACCTCGTTAAAATAGAGGAGCAGTGCGGGGATATCCCCTTTGAGGATGAGGTCCGTACTGTGGAAGTACACATCAACGTCAAGTACGTTCAGGTTTTCAGCAACTGCTTTTCGCGATAGCGTTTTCCCTGCAAAACTCACGACCCTGTCGAAGATGGAGAGGGCATCGCGCATGGCGCCGTCCGCTTTCTGGGCGATCATGTGCAGGGCTTCCTCTTCGGCTTCCACCCCCTGCTGCTGCGCGATGTATTTCAGGTAATCCACAGCGTCCTGAACGGTAATGCGTCGGAAATCGAAGATCTGGCAGCGCGACAGGATGGTGGGGATAATCTTGTGTTTCTCCGTGGTGGCCAGGATAAAAATGGCGTGCGCCGGCGGCTCCTCCAGGGTTTTTAGAAAGGCGTTGAAGGCCGACTGGGAGAGCATATGCACCTCGTCGATGATGTAGACCTTGTATTTCCCTACCTGGGGTGGAATACGCACCTGGTCAATGAGGTTGCGGATATCGTCTACCGAGTTATTCGATGCAGCGTCCAGCTCGAAAATATTGAAGGCAAAATCCTCACCCTCCCGCTCGCTGCCGTCTTCATTGATTTTCTTGGCCAGGATACGGGCGCAGGTGGTTTTACCCACCCCCCTGGGGCCACAGAACAGAAGGGCTTGTGCCAGGTGGTTGTGGGCAATGGCGTTTTCGAGGGTGCGTGTTATGGCCTGCTGGCCCACCACGTCCTCGAATTGCTGCGGGCGGTATTTTCGTGCGGAAACAATAAAGGGTTCCATGGGGTACGCCTTGCGTTTTCGGATATGACCCGTAATCCGGGTCAAATACAAATATAGGGATCGGCCCGCTTACTTCGGAGGGCCGCGGGCTGGACTGAGATGGAACTTATTAACAATATCCGTATCTTTGCAGGCTGAGCAGGCCGGCCTGTCGCCCGGGGTTTTCCCCCGGGAGGAAAGTCCGGACACCACAGTGCAGCATAGCGGGTAACGCCCGTCCGCCGTAAGGCGAGGACCAGTGCAACAGAAAGGATGTACAGTTCGGCTGTAGTGAAATCAGGTAAACTCTATGCGGTGAAACGCCATGTAGGCCGGCATTTGAAGGTGGCACGCCTGAGCCGGTGGGTAGGCGGATCGAGCCCGGGAGCAATCCCCGGCCTAGATAGATGACAGGTAACCCGGCCCCGTCCGGGTACAGAATCCGGCTTATGGCCTGCTTTTTTTTGAACCCGGCTGGCGTTTTCAGGAGCTGCTGCGCCTTGGTCTTTTGCACCGGAAGATTGGCTTTTTCTCGTCGCGTAGCGCTGCTATGCTCCTCTAAAAACCCCTCCTCCCGGCACAAAATCCCTGAGGCTCGCTTTGCTCCTTCAAACGCCAGCCGGGTTCTTTTCTTCCAAATGGACATAAAGGCTGCTGCGCCTTGGTCTATTGCACGAGAAGATTGGCATTATCGCGTCGGGTAGCACTGCTATGTTCCTCTAAAAACCCCTCCTCCCGGCACAAAATCCCTGAGGCTCGCTTTGCTCCTTCAAACGCCAGCCGGGTTCTTTTCTTCCAAATGGGCAGAGAGGCTGCTGCGCCTTGGTCTATTGCACGAGAAGATTGGCATTATCGCGTCGGGTAGCGCTGCTATGCTCCTCTAAAAACCCTGCCTTCAGGCACAAGATCTATCGGCCTTGCTCTGCTCCTTCAAACGCCAGCCGGGTTCTTTTCTTCCAAATGGGCAGAGAGGCTGCTGCGCCTTGGTCTATTGCACGAGAAGATTGGCATTATCGCGTCGGGTAGCACTGCTATGTTCCTCTAAAAACCCCTCCTCCCGGCACAAAATCCCTGAGGCTCGCTTTGCTCCTTCAAACGCCAGCCGGGTTCTTTTCTTCCGAATGGGCAGAGAGGCTGCTGCGCCTTGGTCTTTTGCACCGGAAGGACGGCTTTTTCTCCCCGCGTAGCGCTGCTATGCCCCCGATAGCTATCGGGAAAAACCTCGGTATTTAGCCCTTGGTCGCACCGGTTCTTTATCCCGGTCCGGAATCGCTAGGATTTTTCGAAGAAACTGAACACCGAACCCCCATAGGCGCGGTGTTCGGTAAACCCGGGAAGGTCGGAGAGGTCGGTGCCTTTGTCGTGTTCCAGCACCAGGATACCCTCCTGTTCCAGAAGATCCTTCTGCCCAATTAGGTGGAGCAGCTCCTCCAGTTTTACCTTTTCCATCCCGTAGGGCGGGTCTGCAAAAATCAGGTCAAAGGACCTGCCGCAGCGCTCCAGGTATTGGAAAACATCGCTCCGAACCGGGTAGACAGGCAGCCCCAGGGCTTCTGCTGTCTGGCCGATGAATGCTACACACCCCTTGTGGGCGTCAACAGATGTTACCGAGGGGCATCCCCTCGAAGCGCATTCCAACCCGATGTTCCCAGTCCCCGCAAAAAGGTCTAGTACTTCGGTTTCCGGCCAGTAGACCCGGTGGGCCAGGATGTTGAACAGGGCTTCCTTGGCCCGGTCGGTGGTAGGCCGTACGGGAAGGTTTTTGGGCGCCTTCAGCCGCCTGCCGCCGTGGGTGCCGGAAATAATGCGTATCACAGTGCGCCGATAAGGGTGAAATCTATAGCGTTGGAGTCCCCATCCGGGTCGTACATGAGGTCTGCAGGCATGAAAATCGACACGTTTTCCACGTACTCTGCCGAGGATTCGAATACCGCATCCCCTTCCGAAACCTCGCCCAGCAGCCGAAGCTTGATCCGCTGGGGGTCCAGGCCCAGTTGTTCCAGGGAAAAGAGCAGGTAATAGAGGTAGTCTGTCTCTCCCGAGAGGGGAAAGCTGTTGTAAAACCGGAATTTTTTATTCGCGAATACCGCCAGGTCTAAGCGGGACTCGGCAAGGTGGGCGTAACACACGGTGCCCTGACCACTGCTCGGGAGTTTTGCCAGGGACTCCAGCAATACGGTGGCAGCGTGTTTAAACTCGAACGGCCCGAACAGGTCGAAAATGTAGTTGTTTACATTGGTGAAGGGGACATACACGTTTACCAGGTCCAGTCCTTCCACAGTGTCGTGCTCCACGTGGTCAGTAGGCAGGATTTTGGTATTGAATTTCAGGTAATCGGCCTGATCTTCAGGGCGGAAAAAGGCCTGGGGGACCAGGCTGAACATCGGGTTGCGGTGGATGGCGACTACTTCAGAATACGCGTAATCCCAAACGCCTTGCTGCCGTAGGCGCTCCTTGAGCTCATGTTGCAACCGGTATGGGGTGACGGCCGAGTCAAAGCGGTGTTCGTGCCTTAGGGCAATGGACTGTCCCACGGTATCCAGCACACAAAAAGAAAGTCCATCCAGGCTCACCTGGATGGACAGTTTATGATACGGGATTTCGTTGGAATCCAGGTCTTTATTGTTGTTCTCCCTTCTTGTCATAGATAGGGGGCCAGTTCCCGCTGGTACTTACCTTAGAAAGCGATCCCACGGTAATGGCGGTACCATTTACCTCTTCCACGCTTACCTGGGCGTTTTCGCGCGCCACCAAATCCTTCGGTTGGTCGGAAAGGATTAGGTTTTTGGCCACCTTGGCCTCGAAAACGGGAGCCCGGTATCCGGAAGCATCGATAAAATCGGCCTTCATTTCGAATTTGGCATCCCCCTGGGCGTGCGGGACATTCATCATGTTTTTATAACGGGTATCGTTCTTAAACAGGGAATCCCTTACGGAGACGTACCCCAGGGTGTCGATAATCTTCACTTCCTTAAGCATATCGATGCCATAGGTAGGGTCGAATTCCATATAGGAGGAGTCCCGCTGTTGCGTGATCACGTACTGGCCGGTATCCACAAAGGTGATAAGGCTCTGAAAATCGTTGGCGTAGCGCCCGTTTACAGTTTTATAAGCCTCCTGGGAGTTCCGGATGTCTTTCAGACGGTCGATCACATCCGCAAATCGTTCCTTCTTTACTTTGTCGAATTCAATGGGACCGGTTACGGACCTGTAGATCATGTACCCCAAAATGATACATACAATCCAGAGAACAATCTGCAGTACGGTTTTCATTTTAATATTGTGTTATTTGGAATTAGTGGTTAGTCACAAATCTACAATTTTTTTTTAATCGCAAAAGGCAGTCCGGTAAATTCATTCCTATATTTACAGGCCCATGGACGCCCATACGCCCGCCTCTTTTTACAAGCTTCTAAAGGAAAAATTCCCACACCAGCCCACCGCGATGCAGGATATCGCCATGCAAAAAATGGCGGGTTTTGTCATCCAGTCTGCCACCAATGGGGTGTTCCTGTTAAAGGGATATGCGGGAACCGGGAAAACCACGTTGCTTGGGACCCTGATTACAAATTTGTGGCATTGCAAGAAAAAAGCCGTGCTGATGGCGCCTACCGGGAGGGCCGCAAAGGTGATGTCTTCCTATACGGGTACCCAGGCCTTCACCATACACAAGCAAATTTATTTCCCCAAGAAGGAGCGTTCCGGGGGGGTGCGTTTCACCCTGGCCCCGAACCGCCATCGCAATACGCTCTTTATCGTAGACGAGGCCTCGATGATTCCGGATGCGCCCACGGAATCCGCCAAGGGGCCGCAGGCGTCCCTGCTGGACGACCTTATTTCCTATGTGTATTCTGGGTTTAAATGCCAGTTGATGCTGGTAGGGGACACCGCCCAGCTCCCGCCCGTGAAACTGAGCCTGAGTCCTGCCCTGCAGGCCCATACCCTGGAATTGCAATACGGCAAATCGGTGGAGGAACTGGAGCTGGACGAAGTGATGCGGCAGGCCGAGGATTCGGGTATCCTGATGAATGCCACCCGCCTACGGGAGGCCCTGGTCATGGACCCTGTGGGGGAATTCCGGTTTTCACCCGAAGGCTATCCGGATATCGTGCGGCTCACGGACGGATATGAGATACAGGATGCGATAAACAACGCCTTCGATACCTGCGGAAAGGAGGAGACGGCTGTTATTGTCCGGTCCAACAAGCGGGCGAATCTCTACAACGAAAACATCCGCAGCCGCCTCCTTTTTCTGGAAAACGAGATTGCCGTAGGGGATTATATGATGGTGGTCAAAAACAATTACTTCTGGATCAAGAGCAGTTCCGAGGCCGGGTTCATCGCCAACGGCGACATTATCGAGATCCTCGAGCTGTTCGCCATTAAAGAACTCTATGGGTTCCGGTTTGCGGAGTGCAAGGTGCGCATGGTGGATTACCCCCGGATGAAACCCTTCGAAACGGTGCTGTTACTGGATACCATCAAGGCCGAGAGCCCCGCCCTTTCCTATGAGGACGGCAACCGCCTGTACCAGGCGGTTATGGAAGACTACGCCCACGAAACCTCTTCCTACCGGAAGTTCCTGGGGGTTAAGAACAACCCCTTTTTCAATGCCCTTCAGGTGAAGTTCTCCTATGCCATTACCTGCCATAAATCCCAGGGAGGGCAGTGGGAGACGGTTTTTGTGGAGCAGCCCTACCTCTCCGGGAGCCCTGACCGGGAATATCTGAGGTGGTTGTATACGGCCGTTACGCGGGCCCGGAAAACGCTCTACCTCATTGGCTTCAGCAACGATTTTTTTCTCCGTGGGGATTGATGTATTTTAGAGTCAAAACCAGTCCCGCATGAGTGCAGAATCCATCCTGAGTATTTTCCTGGGCGTAGGCTTGGCGGCCTCTGTGGGTTTCCGGGTATTTCTCCCTCTTTTTGTACTTAGCCTTGCCTCCTACAACGGCCTTTGGGACCTCAATGAAAGCTGGACCTGGATCGGCAGCCTGGCGGCTGTCATCACTTTCGGGGTCGCCACCCTGGTGGAATTGCTCGCGTACTTTATCCCTTGGGTAGACAACCTTTTGGACTCCATCTCTCTTCCTCTGGCAGCCATTGCCGGGACTGCAGTGATGGTTTCTACAGTCGCCGGCCTGGACCCCCTGCTTACCTGGTCCCTGGCCATCATCGCCGGTGGCGGTACGGCTACTGCCATTAAGGGCGCTGCTGCAGGGGGACGTCTGGCGTCCAGTGTAGGCACCGGCGGACTGGCTAACCCGGCCATTGCCACCCTGGAAACCGGCACGGCGACTGTCATGAGCGTTGCTTCTGTCCTGGCCCCGGTTTTTGCGGCCCTGCTGGTCATTATTGTATTGGCCCTGGTCTTCCGGATCTACCGGAAACTGCGGCCGAAAGGAAATGGGGGTCGCTGAAATAAATGTACCTTTACAATCGAAATAAACACCAGAATCCATGAAGGTATTCGCCATGATTCCTGCCCGTTACGGGGCTTCCCGCTTCCCGGGAAAACTCATGCAGGACCTGGGAGGAAAACCTGTCATCGTACGAACCTATGAAGCCGCCGCGGGCACCGGCCTTTTCGACCGGGTTATTGTGGTTACCGACAGTTCGGAAATCGCCGAAGCCGTTACCGGGGCCGGGGGTGAAGTCATTCGCAGCCGTGAAACCCACGAGACGGGAAGTGACCGCCTGGCCGAAGCCGTTGCCGGCCTGGAGGTGGATGTGGTGGTCAATGTGCAGGGGGACGAGCCCTTTACAGAACGGGAAAGCCTGGCCAAGTTGCTGGATGTTTTCCACCAGGACCCGGAAGGCGTGGTAGACCTGGCCTCTCTGATGACGGAGATTACGGACCCGGAGGATATTGCCAACCCCAATACGGTAAAGGTCATTACCGACCGTCAGGGGTTTGCCCTGTATTTTTCGCGAGCCCCCATCCCGTACCAGCGGGCAGAACAGCCCAAGGCTGTCTACTACAAGCACAAAGGGGTTTACGCCTTTCGCAAAAGGGCCCTTATGGACTTCAGGAACCTGCCCATACAGCCCCTGGAGGCCGTTGAAAAAATAGAGGCCATCCGCTATCTGGAGTACGGCAGGAAAATCAAAATGGTACAAACCGATGTAACCGGAATTGAAATCGATACCCCGGAGGACCTGGAAAGGGCAAAAGCAGCATGGACCTAGACTTTACCAACATTACCACCATCGGTTTCGATGCCGACGATACCCTGTGGGTCAATGAAACCTATTTCCGCAGGGCGGAGGATGAGTTTGCCGGGTTGCTGGAGGATTTTGAAACCAAGAACACGGTAGACCAGGAACTCTTTAAAATGGAGATGCGCAACCTGGACCTTTACGGGTACGGCATTAAAGGGTTTATGCTATCCATGATAGAATCGGCCCTGGAACTCTCCAACCAACGCGTCTCCCAGCAAACCATTGGCCGGATCCTGCAGATAGGTAAGGATATGATTGCCCACAGACTGGAATTGCTCGATGGGGTGGAGGAGGTGCTCTCCAGCCTCCATGGCAAGTACCGCCTGCTGGTGCTCACCAAAGGAGACCTGCTGGACCAGGAGCGCAAACTGGAGAAATCCGGCCTGATGGACTATTTCCACCATGTGGAAGTCCTCTCGGATAAAAAGGAAAGTAATTACTCCCGCCTGCTGGAACACCTGGAAATTCCGGTGGAGGAATTCCTGATGGTAGGGAATTCCCTGAAGTCGGATGTTTTACCCATATTGAACATTGGTGCCCGAGCCGTTCATGTGCCCTTCCATACCACCTGGGCTCATGAACAGGTAGATCCCTCCGAGCATTACAACTCCCATCTGACCTTGGGGAATCTCAGGGAGTTATTAAAGTATGTAAACGGATAGTATGAAAGTAGAACGAAAAACCACCAAACCCGGGGAACGACAAACTTCCCGGAACTTCCGAAATTTCCCCATGGTGCCCCGTGTGGTCTTCGGGGCAGGAAGTTTCGACCAACTGGGGGACATCCTCATGCCCAAGCGGCGCCATGCCGAGGCCCCGGTGATCTTTTTGGTGGACGATGTATTTGAAGGGACGCAACTGTTGGGGCGGATTCCCGCTATCTTCGATGACCAGATCATCCTGATAAGTGCCGATGAAGAACCCAAAACCGTCCAGGTAGACACCCTGGTTACCCGGATTCGACAATCCTTCGGGGCCACGCCTTCCGGGATTGTGGGCATTGGGGGAGGGTCCGTAATGGACCTGGCCAAAGCCGTGGCCATTATGCTGAACAACGAGGGCCACAGTGCCGATTACCAGGGTTGGGACCTGGTGAAACGGCCGGCGGTGTACCATGCCGGGATCCCGACCCTGAGCGGGACGGGGGCAGAGGTGAGCCGCACCGCCGTATTGTCGGGACCCCAGCGGAAACTGGGAATTAATTCGGACTATACGGTTTTCGACCAGGTGGTCCTGGATCCGGACCTCACCCGGGGTGTTCCTAAGGACCAGTGGTTTTACACCGGGATGGATTGCTATATCCACTGTGTGGAATCCCTGAACGGCTCGTATCTGAATGCCTTTAGCAAGAGCTATGGGGAGAAGGCCATGGAACTCTGCCACGAAGTCTTTTTAGGCGATCCCTCCCCGGAGGAAAGCCGCGAAAAACTGATGATGGCTTCCTGGCATGGAGGGATGAGTATAGCCTACTCCCAGGTTGGCGTAGCCCATGCGGTGAGCTATGGGCTCTCCTATGTACTGGGCGTTCCTCACGGACTCGGGAATTGTTTGGTGTTCAACCACCTGCAGCAGTACTACCCTCAAGGGGTTGAAACATACCTGAAAATGCAGGAAAAACACGGGATACGGATGCCCAAGGGCGTCTGCGCCGGGGTTTCCCCTGAGGAGATGCAGACCATGGTAGAGGTGGCACTCTCCATGGAACCCCTCTGGGAGAATGCCCTCGGCCCCCACTGGAAAACACAAATAACCCCGGAAATCCTGTCGGGGATTTACGAAAAAATCTGAATGGCATGAAGGCCTTTGCCTCCTGGATTTTTTACCGCCTGATGGGCTGGAAGCTAACCGGGCCCAGGCCGGAACTGGAAAAGTGCGTCATTGCTGTAGCCCCGCATACCCATTGGGTGGACTTCCTGCTGGGACTTATCGTGAGGAAGGTTTTAGCCCTGGAAATACATTACATCGGGAAAGCTGCTTTGTTCCGGCCGCCCTATGGCTGGTTTTTCCGGTGGACCGGGGGTACTCCCGTAGACCGGAGTGGGGGCAAGGACAATGTAAAGGCTGCAGCCGAGATCTTCGGACAAAGGGACCTCTTCCGCCTGGCCCTTGCCCCGGAGGGAACGCGCAAAAAGGTGGCGCGCTGGAGAAGCGGGTTTTACTACATCGCTCTGGAAGCCGGGGTTCCTATTTTCCTGGTGGCTTTCGATTTTGGCCGGAAGGAGGTCCGGATTTCCCAGCCGCAGTACCCCACAGGTAATTTCGAGTCCGATTATGCCCAATACCTGTCCTTCTATGAAGGGGTGGAAGGCTATGTCCCAGGGCGCTTTTGATTATTATCCCACATTAGCCTCGCTCAAAAATAAAATGGATGGAGCAGGACTCGAAGTCTCCGTCATTGTCGAAGTCGTACTCCCCGGTGTCTGCCCCGCCATTTAAGGAAAGGACCGTGCCGTTGTAAGTATGACCGTAGGTGTCCCAGTCCCCGGGGTCATCGTCCCATTCAATGGCAAAGTAATAGCTGCCCTGCCAGGCTTCCCAGAACATTTCCCCGCTAACCGTATAGGCTGGCCGGTCCGCCGGGTTCAAAATCAGGCTGAAGCGGCCACTGGTCTGGACTGTCATTCGGGCAGACCCCCCTTGTTCTATGAGATCCACGGAGGTGGTACTTACGGAGAACTGGGCCTTGGTGGCATCCCAGGTCCCGGCCAGTTCGCTGATAGCGAAGGGCCCGTCCTTGGTGGTAACGTCTTCGTCCCCATCGCTGCTGCAGCCCAGGGACAGGAAAAGTAGTACGAGAAGGGTGATGGTGGTTTTCATGATAAGGGTTTTAGCCGGCGCCCCGTCTTTAGGGCACCTATGCAAACCTAGCGGTAAGGGCTGGCCCTGGCAATGATGCGGGTCAGCAGTGGCGGGGCTGGACAAATGCCAGGAGGCACCATTTGTTAAAGGCTTCGGGGATATGGATGAACATCGGCGGAGAACCTTCCTACAAGTTTGCGTAAGGATAACCTGCCCTGGGTTTTTATTGTATCCTTTTACCGAATTTTTGTGCGTCTTGACGATTAATACCGCCGGTCATCGAGCGGGAACCCGTTCAAATGCTAATCTTTAGGGTGCTGAAGTCAACGATTAACCAATTACGCTTCACCCAGGATTTCCATCCTGATCTATTTCCTTATCGTTCCCCCATTGGTTAAAGGAAGATGCCCCACAGCTTCCGCATAGCCTACCTGTGCATTGGTGCGTAACGCGCTCCTGTGCCTATGATTGAACACTACCCGAGTACCCGCTGCCGACGGTATCCCTGCAGGGATTTCCCTGCAATCCGTCACATGCTGAGCCTGTCTTCCGGAAGTCTCCGGATGGTGGGCCTTAGTGGTGTATTCCTGGGGGGTGACTTCCGGCATAGGCGTGTCTTAATCCTGAAAGACCAAAACCACCAATATCCCACAACCCATCCCACCTATGGAACGATTTGTACTCCCGATCCTGGAAGCTACCCTGCGTAGCTTCAATGCCTTAATCAATGGTAGAAAAAGCAATCTGACTCCCTTGCCGGAGCCGGTCAGACCAGACTCCAAACCCTACCGGAACTGGCTGCCCCTGGCCGTCCTGCTGGTGGCACTCTCCGGGGTAGGTTCCTGGCAGTCTGCCATGGCCCAGGCAGATATGTCCGTAACCCCGGCCACTTCTACGGTAAATACCGGAGACACATTCTCCCTTACCGTGGAAATTGCAGCCAATGGGGTTACCTACAGTACGGCAGACGCCTACCTGAGCTTCGACCCGGCTATTCTCGAGGTGCAGAGCGTTACCGCCGGTGGAACGGAGTTGCCCATCCCATTGCTGTCTGTCTCCAACAATACGCTTGGGACGGTACAGTATAGTGCTGGTAATTTTGCAGCACCCACAACGGCCGATATCGATCTGGTGGTGATCGAGTTCCAGGCCATTGCCGAGGGCACTACCACTGTAGACTTCTACGACCCGGATGGTGCCGACCCCATCCAGAGTGGCGTGTTCCTCACCGGCACCAATTTTGTGAATTCCCTTACCGGAGCCAGTGTTACGGTAGGTACCGCCAACCAGAATCCTGTCGCCTCCTTTAGTATTACCCCGAACCCTGCGGAAACCAACCAGGTGGTCTCCTTCGACGGGACGGGCAGCACGGACGACGGGACTATTGTTTCCTGGGAATGGGACTTTGACGGGGACGGTAATTTCGACGATACCACTTCCGGGGCGAATACTACTTTTTCCTATACCACAGCCACTACCTACACCGTAACCCTGCGGGTAACTGACGACGGGGGGTTGCAGGGGGTAAGCCAGCAACCTATTACCATCACGTCCCCCTCCATTACAACCTACACGGTGAATGCCAGCGCGGGCCCCAACGGGTCTATCTCCCCCTCGGGGGCCGTCTCTGTGGACGAGAACGACAATATAACGTTTACCATCACTCCGGATCCCGGGTTTGAGATCGCGGAATTACTGGTAAACGGGAACCCGGAACCCCCAACTCTTAGTTATGAGTTCGTTGGGGTAACCCAGAACAGCAGCATTAGTGTGACCTTCCAGGAAATCCCTCCCTTCCAACTTTGTATTGCCTCGGGCAGCGCAGACCTGGTGGCTTTCGGCCGGAATTTTGTCGGGGATCCGGCCACAGCCCCGCCAACGGGGCTCGGCTTTACCCGGACCAACGGGACCGTTTTTTCAAATTACAGTAATGCCATTGCCGGTACAACCCCGGGAAGTGGGGAAGAACTGCTGTTCCAAAAGGAAATCTATGGCGGTGCCCCTGCCAACCCGGCATTTATTTATGACATCCCTGTATCAAATGGCTTTTATCAGGTAGACCTGTATTTTGCCGAGGTATTCCACCCCAGTTCGGGTGGACGCGTTTTTGACGTTTTCCTGGACGGGAACCTGATCCTTGACGAATACGATTTGGTAGACCCAATAAAGGATGGCCTTTCCAGCAACCAAACCGCCATTACAAGAACTTATTTTGTCCAGGTCACCGACGGCTCGGTGAGCCTGCAGATCGGGGATGCCACTATTGACAACGGCAAGCTCTCTGGGATTTGCGTCACCGAGGTGTCTTCTGCAAACCTGCACCCGCTGAGCGCCATTGGGGATTTCAGCGTGAATGCCGGGGAGGCCGCCGCTGTCCTGCTCAATATCAATGACCCGGAAAACGACCCCCTGACGGTTACCCTTAACGGGTTGCCCGCAAGCCTGACCTATAATACGGGTAACGGACAACTGGAAGGCACACCCCTGCCCGGGGATGCCGGGGTTTACACCATCAATGTTATTGTGAGCGACGGCACCAGTGCCCCGGTCACCGAAGAATTTACCCTGACCATCAACCCGCCAGCCGGAGACGATCCTCCTGCAATCGCGGCCATTGCGGATGTCTTTGCCAATGAGGGCGATGCCATTTCCGTCCCCATTGCCGTGACAGACGATACCAATCCTGCCGCGACCATCGAAATATTCGACGTGAGCGCCGGGGGTACCAATCCCTTTACCCCAACAACAACGGTAACGGTAGGTTCCCTTACGGACAATGGCGGCGGCAGCTACACCTTCGACTGGACGCCGGCCCCCGGGGAAGGCAAATCCTATCTGGCTGTGGTTACGGCCAACGACGGGGTGAACCTCCCCGTTACTGAGTCTTTCCGGATAAACGTGGCCCAGCAACTGCCGGGAACCATCCTGGCCAGGACGTTCTTCAACCCGGATCCCTGGTATGGCAGTTCAAGCCCTACAAGCCCCTATACCGTGGCCATTGAGGACAATGCCAACCAGAACATTGGCTATATCAACAATGGGGACTTTGTTGACTACCTGATACATGTCCCGGTTGCAGGCACCTACGACCTGGAACTGTTTGCCGGTAAAGGGGTTGCAGGGACCACTGTAATTACGGTATCTGAAGAAACAACCTCCGGTTTCAACCCTATCGGAACTCTGAATGTGGTGCAGACGGGCTGGCAAACATACGTCCCCTACACGGCTCAGGTGACCTTTGCAAACCCCGGGGTACAGACCTTGCGCCTGGCCTTTAACGGGGGTGCAAACGTCAGGGATTTTAATTTCACCACGCCGCTGGATGTACCCCCGACCATTGACCCCATTGCCAATGTTGAGGTTTCTGAGGGAGGGACAGTGAACCAGGTTATCCAGGTAAATGATGATTCCAACCCCAATGCCTCAATTGTCATCTATGACAAAAGCGTCTTCAACACAGGGGGCAATACTACACCCTTCACCTCCGGGTTGGAGGTTCCCTCCTCGGACTATACCTTTACTGAAAACCCCGTTGGTTCAGGAACCTGGACCCTGAACTGGGTGACTGCCCCTGGTGACGGACGGGCCTACCTTGCCCGCATAACTGCGGATGACGGGGCCAACCCGCCAGTAACTGAGGAATTCCTGATCGATATCGCCCAGCCCGTTCCTGCCACAGTGCTGGCACGAACCTTTGCCAACCCACTGCCCTGGTACGGGGGAAGTCCGGCGGCCCCTTTCACCGTGGCTATTGAAAATACAGCTGCCCAGAATATCGGTTGGATCGATACTGGCGAATTTGTGGAATATTTTATCGATGTGCCTGCTGCAGGTACCTATACCGTGGAAATGTTTGCTGGCAACGGCAGTGGTGCAGCTACCACGGTAACCTACCTCGAGGAGTCGGGAACAGGTTTTACCCCTATAGGTTCGGTTGTGGCACCGGCTACGGCCTGGCAGTCCTACAGCGGGTATGCTACGGACATAACCTTCACCAGTCCCGGACCCCAGACTCTGCGCCTGGAGTTTAACGGAGGGGTGAATATCCGTGATTTTGTTTTTACCCTGGTCAGTGACAATGCTACACCTGTAGTGGTAATCAACTCCCCGGCAGACGGTATTTATGCCACCTCCGATGTAAGCCTTTCCTTCACGGGGACGGCTAACGATACCGAAGACGGGGATCTCTCCGCAGCCATCAGCTGGAGCTCTAACCTTGATGGCGCCCTTGGAGTAGGGGCCTCCGTGAATGCCTCCCTTTCCGTGGGCACGCATATCGTCACCGCATCGGCCACCGATCTTGACGTAGCAGACCCCCAAACGGGGGAAAGTACCATAATAGTCAATGTCGTGGAATCCGATCCCTTCTGCGCCACCCCGAGTTTCCGGGTGAATGCGGGTGGGCCGGCCATCCTGTCGGCCAATGGCGATTTTGAGGAAGACCAGAAAGCCAGCGGCCCCACCAACGGCACTGCCCAGCTCGGAACGCCTTCTCCTTACTTGGATCTGACCCCTCCCGCACTGGACCAGACTTTTGGCTCCAATGCGCCTTTGGTGTCGAACACCACGGGGTATCCAGATTACCTTTTCCAGACCGAGCGATACAGCGAAGCCGCAAACCCGGACAATATGAACTGGGCCTTCCCCACGGGCAACGGTGTCTTTGAGGTTAAACTGCTTTTTAATGAGAACTGGACCGGGGAGATCAACAGTCCCAGGGTTTTCGACGTATTGATCGAAGGAGACCTGGCCCTGGACGACTACCGTCCGTCAGGACCCACTGGGGCCGACGTGAATGTGGCTAAAGTAGAGACATATACGGCTACGGTAACCGATGGCGTCCTGAACATCAACTTTATCCAGGGCACACAGAACCCGTCCATCAAAGGGATAGACATCTGTTTTGTTTCGGATCTGAATACCGCACCGGTGGTAGCCATTACCGCTCCCACGGCAGGTGCCAGCGTCAGCCGCGGCCAGGCCATTACCCTGGAGGCTACGGCAAATGACACCGAAGATGGGGACGTAAGTTCCTCGATCCAATGGACTTCGGATTCCGATACCCAGTTTACCCCCGCCGGGTCAGGGGGAAGTACCACAGGTACGTTTGTAACCCCGGGTACGCAACTCCTCCGGGCGACTGCCGCGGATTCCGAGACCCTGCAAGGTTTCGATGAGATCAGCGTGGAGGTGAGCGCCCCTGCGGTGACCTTTGTGAGCCCGACTAGTGGCAGCACACTTTCCAGCCTTACGGTCAATGTGGAGGTCAGCACTACGGATGTCTTGTTTGGCAATACCGAACACTTCCACTTCTTCATCAACCCTCCGGACCCCAATACCCTCGATATCAATACTCGGGTTTCCACCGCACCGGCCACTGCGCCCTGGAAGCTCAGTGATACCGAGTTCGTCTTTGACGAGAACAGCGGTGCCTTGTCTGCCAATGGGCAGGGTAATGGCATAGTGGAAGGGGAGAATACCCTTATTGTTATCGTTGCGGACCAGTTCCATACCGAATTCACCAATCCGGAAGCCCGGGCCGAGGTAACCTTCGACGTCTGTTTGGTTTCTATTACTGATGTTTCGCTGGAAGATCCTTCAGGCTGTACTACCAATGACGGAAGCTTTCAGGTCACGGCCACAGGTTCCAACCTGGAATACAGCAGTAACGGGGGCACGGACTTCTTCCAGAACGGCGGGGCCTTCAGTGGCCTTTCTGCAGGAACTTATGACATTGTAGTCCGCAGTGTGGACAATCCCGATTGCACCGCTACTACCCAGGTCGTCCTCAACGATCCTGCCGGCCCGATGCCGGTCATCAGCGGCCCGCTCACGTACCTGCAGGGTACCCCCGGGGTAACCCTCGATGCCGGGGCCGGCTATACCAGCTATCTCTGGTCTACCGGAGAAACCAGCCAGACCATAGATGTTACGGCGGGCACCTATTTTGTAACCGTAACCGACTCCAATGGTTGTACGGGCACCTCCGTTTCCGTTATCGTAACCGAGGACCCGGATACCATTGCCCCTTCGGCAGTTTGTAAGAATATCGAGATCTTCCTGGATGAAAACGGCGTGGCGACACTCACAGCCGAAGATATAGATGGCGGCTCCACCGATAACGTGGCTATCGCCTCCCTGGTCGCCAGTACCACCTCTTTCGATTGTTCCAGCCTCGGGCCCAACCAGGTGATGCTTACAGTTACGGATGTGAATAACAACACCGATTTCTGTATGGCCACTGTTACGGTTACTGATCCGGTGGCTCCGGTAGTCTCCTGCGCGGCCAACGTGATTGTGACCAGCTCCAACGGCAGCCCGGTTATCGTGACGGTCCCGGAGCCCGGTATCCTCGACAATTGTGATTCCGGCCTTACTGCCACTGCGGTGCGCAGCGACAATGCCAGCCTGACACTGTCCGATCCGTTCCCGGTTGGGACCACCCAGATCACATGGTCGGTTACCGACGCCTCCGGCAATACGGGGACCTGTTTCCAGAATGTGATCGTGAACTTTACCGCTTCCGCGGCGAATGATATCGTGAGTTTCACTGTAGGCGGTCAGGTAGGAGCTTCCGATATCAATGCGGTGTCTCACACCGTTGCTTTTACGATGCCGTTCGGAACAGACCTGAGCGATCTTACGCCTACCATTGGTGTTTCTCCCTTTGCTTCTATTGATCCGGATACCGGGGTGCCGAACGATTTCACCTCCCCGGTGCAATACACGGTGACTGCCCAGGACAACAGCCAGCAGATCTGGGAGGTCACGGCAAGTCTTGAAGCCGATGGAGAAAACCCGGTGGTAACCTGTCCGGGAGATATCACAGTTTCCAACGACACCGATCAGTGCGGTGCTGTGGTGACCTTCTCGGCCTCTGCCACCGATAATGATGGCAGTGCCCCATCGCTGTCCTATTCCCATGCTCCGGGCAGTTTCTTCGAGGCGGGTACTACTACGGTAACGGTTACAGCCACCGACCTGGCCGGCAATACGGCCCAGTGTACCTTCAATGTGACGGTCAATGATGGGCAGGCACCGGATATCGTGTGCCCCGGAGACCAGACGTTAACCGGAGATATCTCAGGTAACCTTTCCATGCCGGACCTGACAGGCCTGGCCAGTGCAGTCGATAATTGCGACGCCAGTGTGGTGGTCACCCAGTCGCCGGTAGCCGGGACCGCGGTTTCGGGGATCACTCTTGTTACCCTTACAGCAGAGGATCTGTCAGGGAATACTGCTACCTGCAGTTTTAACCTGACGGTAGAATTGGCCTCTGAAGCCAACCTGGTCATTGCGCCTGCTTCCATGGAGGTCACCCTCTTTGAAGGCCAGACGGCGGATGTCTTCTACACGGTAGACTCAGACGATGCCAGCACCCTGCCCACTCCGGCAGCCATGACCCTGACGGACAATGCCTCAGGCGTAGCACCCACCTGGGCGGCCACCACCAGTGCGGCCAACCAGGATACGCCCTATGAGGTTATCTTCAATAGTGCAGGCCTGGCCCCCGGCACGTATACAGGGGTCCTTGAAGCAGGGCCGGTGACCGGTTATACCAATGCCAGCATCCCTATAACCCTCAACGTGGTGGCGGTACCCCCGCTGGGCGTGCTTGAATTCGTCCTGGTGGATGCCGATGCAGATGTGGATCTGTTCACCATTACCGAGGGGATGCAGATCGACGTGAACACCCTGCCCACGGCAAACCTGAATATCCGGGCAGAGGCCGGGCCGTTGACGGAAAGCGTAGTCCTGCAACTCAGCGGACCGCTCACCAAGTCGCAAACCGAGAGCGTACCGCCCTATGCCCTATATGGGGATGCCTCCGGCAATTACAACCCGCAGGTCTTCCCGCTGGGTACCTATAACCTGAATGCCACTGCCTATTCCGGCAACAGCGGAAGTGGTACGGCCGGAGCCACTGCAAACGTTTCCTTTGCCTTTACCGACCAGGATCCGGCTTGTGCGTCCTTCCTGGCCCTGTTGGAATCCAGTACGGACCCGACTACCTGTTCAGGGACAGATGGCAGCGCGACCCTTTCGGTCAGCGGTGCCACGGGAGCGGTAAGCTATGACTGGAGCCATGATGCCGGGCTCAACGGACCAACGGCAACAGGACTTGCAGCCGGGGCATACTCCGTTACAGTTACCGACCAGAACGGCTGCGTAGATGTGGTGGCCTTTACCCTCACGGGGCCGGCCCTGCCCATTGTAAGCCTGGCGCCTTTTGCCAATGTAGTGACTACCGATGCGCCCTTTGCCCTTACCGGCGGTTCGCCGGCTGGAGGTACCTATAGCGGTACAGGCGTGAGCGGAGGTTTCTTCGACCCATCCGTTGGGCCGGGTACTTTCCCGATTACCTACACGTATACTGATGGCAACGGCTGTTCCAATAGCGCCGTACAGTCTATAACGGTGACCGCTGAATTGGATAATTCAGCTCTTATCGTCCTGGATGCTACCACGGATACGGAATTGTTTGCCCTGGTAGACGGTATGACTATCTACAAAAGCGATATTGGAGAAACCCCTCTTGGGATCATATATAATGCGGACCTGAACCCTGGAGGCGTACAGTTCAATCTGAGCGGCCCCCTTACCCAGAACCGTTTCGAAGGTCCCGCTCCCCATTCCCTCTTTGGAGACAAAGGGGTGGATATCCAGGGCAAACCCTTCCCCGTGGGCAGCTACGTGCTGATCGCCGATCCGAATAACGGACCCACGCTAACGGTGAACTTCACCGTAGCGGACGAGGATCCATTGTGTGCCGGTTTCGATGCTAGCCTGGCGAGCACTTCCCCGGCCACCAGTTGCCTGGTGTCTAATGGCAGTGCGACCATTGCCGTGAGCGGGGCTACTGGATCGGTCACCTACGCCTGGAGCCATAATGGCGGCCTGAACAGCCCTACGGCCACAGGCCTTGCGCCGGGTAATTACTCGGTTACGGCTACGGATGCTAACGGATGTTCGGATACCCTAACCTTCAGCCTGAGCGGACCTCCGCTTCCTGCGGTAACCCTGGCCCCGTTTGCAAGTGTGCTCAGTACGGATGCCCCCTTTGCCCTGAGTGGCGGTTCCCCAGCTGGCGGCACCTACAGCGGTACAGGTGTCAGTGGAGGCGTATTCGATCCTTCTGTAGGACCGGGTAGTTTCCCCATCACCTACACCTATACCGATGGCAACGGCTGTACCAATAGTGCGGTTCAAACCATCCTG
Source organism: Robiginitalea sediminis (assembly GCF_002198115.1). Taxonomy (GTDB): domain Bacteria; phylum Bacteroidota; class Bacteroidia; order Flavobacteriales; family Flavobacteriaceae; genus Robiginitalea; species Robiginitalea sediminis. Next base: position 135,221 of record NZ_NGNR01000002.1, read on the forward strand.
GTGACTGCTGTTGGCGGATCCTCACCCCTGATTGTGCTCAATGCCAATACCGATACCGAGCTCTTCCGCCTCTTTGACGGAATGGTGATTGACAAGGCATCGATAGGGGAGACCCCCCTGGGTGTGATCTTTGACCCGGCTGTTACCTCAGGAGGGGTCCAGTTTAACCTCACCGGACCTATCAATGAGAGCCGTTTTGAAAGCCCGGCCCCGCGTTCGCTCTTTGGCGATATCGGGACGAATATCCTCGGGAAGCCTTTCCCGGTTGGCAACTATACCCTGGTGGCCAACCCGAATATCGGCCCGACCATTACGGTGAATTTCTCCGTGGTACAGAGCCCGGCTACTGCTAAAATAGCCCCTGTAATACCCATGACGGCCAGCCCGAACCCTGCCGATACCGAGGTACAGGTAACCTTCGAAGAACCGGTGCGCCTGGTTTCCCTCCATGTCTTTGACACCTCCGGGAAACTGGTTAAAGTGGTCCAGGCCGGAGGGGATGAAAACCTGACCTCGTATCAGTTGCAGGTCATGGACCTCCCCATCGGGATTTATTACATCCGGGCCACCGATGCCTACGGCAATTCGTATCAGGAAGAAGTAGTGGTAAGCCGTTACCGGTAACCCGGGTTAATTCAATAAGAATACTAGCATGAAAATGACCACCCCACAAATAACCAAAACCAGTATAGGAGCCGTGCGGTGTATCCGCACGGCCCTCCTGCTGGCTGTATGTTTCCTCCTGACCCTAAGCGGGCTGCAGGCACAATCATTCGGGCAAAGCCAGCTGAATTTCAACGGGAACGGCGGCGTCAGCCAGGGCACTTCCCTAATGTTCGGCCCGGACGGGCGCCTGTACGTCCTGCAGCTAAACGGGACCATCGACATCTTCACCATCCAGCGCAATGGGCCGGACGACTATGTTGTGGTAGCCAGTGAGGAGCTGTTGCTGGTCAAGAATATCCCCAACCACAATGACGATGGATCCTCCAATGCCGGGAACAACCGGGAGGCCACCGGGATTACCGTGGCCGGGACGGCGACCAACCCTGTCATTTATGCGACCTCCAGCGATTCGCGGGTGGGTGGCCCCAGCGGCGACCAGAACCTGGATACCAATTCCGGGGTGATAACCCGCATTACCTGGAACGGCAGCAGCTGGGAAGCGGTTGATATCGTACGCGGCCTGCCGCGCTCCGAAGAAAACCATGCCACCAATGGGCTGGAGTTTGTTACGGTAGGGGGCACCGATTACCTCATCGTCGCTTCGGGAGGGCATACCAACGCGGGAGCCCCGTCCGACAATTTTGCGTGGACCACCGAATATGCCCTTTCGGCGGCCATCCTCTCGGTGAACCTGACCATGCTGGAGTCCATGCCCATCCTCAACGATGGGGTACGGAACTACATTTATGACATCCCGACCCTGGACGACCCGGAACGGGCCAACGCAAATGGGATAACGGACCCGGACGCCCCGGGTTATGACGGGATAGATGTAGACGACCCCTGGGGAGGGAACGACGGTCTTAACCAGGCTATGATTGTTCCGGGGGGCCCGGTACAGATCTTCTCGCCCGGGTACCGGAACTCTTATGATCTGGTGGTTACCCAGGATGGGAAAGTCTACGCCACGGATAATGGGGCTAATGGCGGTTGGGGCGGCCTTCCCATAAATGAAGGTACCGCAAACGTGAACAACGACTACGACCCCTCGGAACCCGGCAGTTCTTCCGCCGTCGGTAATGAGCAGGTCAACAACCAGGATCACCTTACTCTGATTACAACGGATATTCAGAGTTATACCTTCGGGAGTTTCTACGGCGGGCATCCCACCCCGGTGCGGGCGAACCCGGCAGGGGCAGGGCTTTTTACCAACCCGACTGCAAATGCAAACTCCGGTTCTGTGTTCCGGACACAGACCTATGACCCGGATGGGTCCACACCAGGCTCCACTACAAACCCGGCCATTGCGCTTCCGGCCAACTGGCCTCCGGTACCCGTGGCCCTGGCCAACCCCGACGAGGGGGACTGGAGGGGTCCGGGCATCAACAATCCGGACGGGCCCAACGACATCCTGGTGACCACCTGGGGGACCAATACCAATGGAATTGACGAATACACCGCATCCAACTTTGGTGGGGCCATGCAGGGCAACCTGTTGGCTGGTACCAATGGCGGCGTCCTGAGAAGGGTCGAGCTCGATGCCAGCGGCAACCTTCTGAATCTGACGAATAACTTCCTTTCCAACCTGGGCGGAAATGCGTTGGGGATTACCTGTAACAGCGATTCTGACCCTTTTCCGGGTACGATTTGGGTGGCACCCTTTAATGGTTCCATCGTGGTCCTGGAGCCCCAGGATTTCGTGATTTGCATCCTCCCGGGAGAGGCTGGGTACGATGCCAATGCCGACAATGACAGCGACGGGTACACCAACCAGGATGAGATCGACAATAAACTCGTGGGGCAGACCGACGAGCAGCTTATCTGCAATGGAGGGAACCAGCCTAACGATTTCGACAAAAGTGCCGGGGGGACCCTGGTTTCCGACCTGAATGACGCAGACGACGATGCAGACGGTATCCCGGATGCTGCAGATCCCATGCAGCTGGGCGACCCTACAGACAATGGCTCAGACGCCTTCAACCTGCCTGTACTCAACGACCTGTTTTCGGACAACCAGCAGCTTAAAGGCTATTTTGGGCTTGGGTTTACGGGCCTGATGAACAATGGGGATACCGGGGCCAACTGGCTCAACTGGCTGGACCGCCGGGACGACCCGGCAGACCCCAACCCCAATGATATCCTGGGGGGGGCTACCGGTTCCATGACCATGCAGATGACAGCAGGGACAGCCCTTGGTTCCGCCAATTCCCAGGAAAAAGCGTTCCAATATGGCGTCAACGTCAGTACGGCCACCGGCGCTTTTACCGTGGAAGGCAGGCTGTTCAATTTTTCGGATAACCTCCAGCTCTACCACCCGGATTCCCCAACAGGGGGTGAACTAGGTCTGTTTATCGGGGATGGAACCCAGAGTAACTACATCAAGATTGTCATTACCCAGGCCGGGATTACAGCCTTGCAGGAGCTCAATGATGTACCGCAAACCCCCATCTCTGTTACTGTGCCCACAGGAAGCCGTCCGGGGAACGAAGTATTCTTCTATTTTGTGGTCAACCCGGGCAGTGGGGATGTTACCCTTCAATACAAGTTTGATACAGGTCCTGTACAAACCCTGGGCACCCTTACAGCAGGGGGAGCGATCCTGTCCGCCATTCAGAATGCCTCTAACCCCCTCATGGTAGGGTTTATCGGCTCCTCCAACGCTGCAGGAGAGGAAGTGGAAGGTACCTGGGACTACCTGAATGTACAGGGCAGCCAGCCAACTATTGAGGCGGCAATCCCGGATATCAGCGTTCTTACAGGCGCTTCCCCGACCTCCCTTACACTGGCGGATTACTTTTCCGATGATGGTGGTGATGGGAACCTGACCTATACCATAGAAAACAATAGCAACCCGTCCATAGGGGCGGTTATCAACGGGGGTGCTCTTAACCTGACTTTTCCCGGGGCACCGGCCACCTCCCAGATCACGGTCCGGGCCACGGATACCCAGACCCTCTTTGTGGAACAGACCTTCACCGTGGAAGTCTCGGACGAGCCGGTTCCTATATTCCGGATCCGGGCCAACGGGGCTACCCTTACAGCAACGGATGCCGGGAACCCGGACTGGATCGGGGTAACGGCCACCGGGGCCCAGGGAGGTACTGCCAACGGGATTACCTGGAACGTAAACACCGGAAACCACTCCACCCATAACATCCCTGCGGTGGATGCTTCCGTACCGTCCTATGTACCCCTGGCGCTCTTTGCCAACGAGCGTTGGGATCCGGGAACAGCTCCGGAAATGGAATGGACCTTTGCCCTGGAAAATGGGGATTACCTGGTTCGCCTCTATATGGGGAATGGCTTTGCGGGAACTTCTGCGGTAGGCCAGCGTGTCTTTGATATCTCCATTGAAGGTGCCCTGGTGCAGAATGACCTGGACCTGGTGCAGACCTTTGGACACCAGGTAGGTGGGATGCTGGAATACCCTGTAAACGTGGGTGATGGCACCCTGAATATCCTCTTTGAGCACGTTACGGAGAACCCCCTGGTAAACGGGATTGAAATCCTCTCCCTCAGCGGTGGCTTTACCCCGCCGGTGACGGTAGCCAATATTCCCAACCAGACCCATGTGGAAGGGGCGCTGATTAACCTAACCGTTGAGGCCAGTGGAGGGGATGCCAACGAAAATTTCAGTTTCGCCGCGACCGGGTTGCCACCAGGTATTGATATCGAACCCACCACGGGCCTGATCTTTGGCAATATTGCAGCGGGGGCCTTTGCCGGTAGTCCGTATGCAGTAACTGTTACGGTGAGCAAACCCGGAAGCACTCCGGTACAGGAGAACTTCTCCTGGGTGGTTCTGGACCCCTCCGTATCGGGCACTGTCCTGTACCGGGTGAACACCGGTGGGCCCTTAACGGCTTCCAATGATGCCAGCCCACAGGGCTGGGAAGAAGACCAGTCCGTGGCTACGGCCAATGGAACGGCAGCTACGGGTGCGCCTTCCCCCTATGTCAATAGCGGTGCGGAGGACCTGACCTTTGGGGCAGCTCTTCCAGGAGCCTTTGTAAATACAACAGGGTACCCGAATGCGCTCTTCCAGACCGAGCGTTACAACACCCTTCCCGCCCCGGATAACATGCAATGGGATTTTCCGGTGGCCAATGGCAGCTACACCGTAAACCTCATCTTTGCCGAGGTCTGGACCGGTGCCCAGACCGCTGGCGTGCGCGTTTTTGATGTTGCTATAGAAGGGGCGCTTGTCCTGGACGATTTCGACCAAACGGCTGTCTACGGATGGGCTACCGCAGGGGTTGAGACTTTTAATGTGACCGTAACAGACGGCAACCTGGATATCGACTTTATACAGGGCATCCAGAACCCGAATATCAAAGCAATTGAGATCCTGGCGGCAGACCCGCCCCCAACTGATGCCTGGGCGGACCAGACCGATGACGAGAACTACACCGCCCGCCATGAGTGCTCCTTTGTTCAGGCAGGGGATAAGTTCTACCTCTTCGGTGGCCGGGAGAATTCTGCCACCCTGGATGTTTACAATTACCAGAGTAAAACCTGGTCTCCCATAACCACGAGTTCCGCTCCCCAGGCCTTTAACCACTTCCAGGCGGTGGAGTATAATGGCCTGATCTGGGTGATCGGCGCCTTCAAGAACAATGCCTTCCCCAATGAGGTCCCCGCGGATTACGTCTGGGCCTACAACCCCGCCCAGGACGAGTGGATCCAGGGGCCGGAGATCCCGGCGGCCCGGAAACGCGGTTCGGCCGGTTTGGTGGTGTACAACGACAAGTTCTATATCATTGCCGGGAACAATGACGGGCACGATGGCGGGTACGGTACCTGGTTCGACGAGTTCGACCCGGCTACCGGTACCTGGACCACCCTCCCGGATACCCCAAGGGCCAGGGACCACTTCCACGCCGGGGTTATCGGTGATAAACTTTACGTAGCCGGCGGGCGTCTTTCGGGAGGCCCAGGAGGGACCTTCCAGCCGCTGATTGCCGAGGTGGATGTATTCGACTTCACCACCGGTACCTGGTCTACCCTCCCGGCAGGGCAGAACCTGCCCACGCCAAGGGCTGCTGCGGCTACTGCCGTCTTCCAGAATGAGCTCTATGTCATTGGGGGGGAGATCGAGGACGACCTCGGCGGAAACCCTGTAGACGATGCTGTAAAGACTACCGAATCCTATAATCCGTCAAACGGGACATGGACCACCCGGGCAGACCTGATTACCGAACGCCATGGGACCCAGGCCATCGTATCCGGCAGCGGCATCCACGTAACAGCAGGTTCTAATAGCCTTGGCGGCGGGGGCACCATGAAGAACATGGAGGTTTACGGGACCGACAACCCCAGCGGAACCCCCATCACGGCGGGTCAGCTGGGCGTGGCCGCTTCCCAGGTAGTACCCGCGGGAGCAACCGCCTCCCTGACCCTGACCCATACCGGGGGCAACGCGGCGATTATCCTCACCGGGGCCTCTCTCTCCGGTCCCAACAGCGGGAACTTCCAGGTCCTGACCGACCTGGGCTTCCGCATGATCCCGCCCGGGGGCAGCCTGCAAGTGAGTTTGAGCCATACCGGTGCAGCCGAAGGCGAAACAGCAACCCTGACGTTTAACTACGACGGGGGCAGTACTTCCCCGGTGGCTTTGAGTTCGGGAGCGGCTTCTGCCACCGTGCTCTACCGGGTCAATACTGGCGGCCCTTTAACGGCAGCCACGGATACCCCAAACCCGGACTGGGAGCAGGATGAAGGTAATTTTGGAGCTGCCACCAACTCCCCGTATTTATCGGGTGCGAGCTCAACTACCGGGACTTTCGACCAGACTTCGGCAAGCGCGTACCAGGGGCCTATTGTAATGACGGACCCTTCGTTGCCGGCAGGGACGCCGAGTACCCTCTTCCAGACCGAGCGATTCGATGCCCTGGAAACCCCTGAAATGAACTGGGCTTTCCCGGTTGCAGCGGGGACCACCGTTGAGGTGCGGCTCTATTTTGCCGAGCTCTTCAACGGGATCACCGCGGCCGGGCAGCGGGTATTTGATGTTTCTGTTGAGGGAGCGATACCCCCGGTCTTCGACGATATAGACCCCTTTGCCCGAAACGGGGCCCTGGGCGCCTTTATGCTGAGCCATACCGTTACCGTAACCGACGGGACCCTGAACCTGGAGTTTCTCCACGGGGTCGAAAACCCGAGCGTCAAGGCTATTGAAATCCTCGATGCCGGTGGGTTTACAGGCAATACGCCGCCCGTGGTGACTAATCCCGGCCCACAGCAGGGCGTAGACGGCGATGTGGTTAGCCTGCAGGTCCTGGCCAGTGACACGGACCCTTGCGACGGGTTGACCTACAGTGCCACGGGGCTGCCCCCCAACCTGTTCATAGACCCGGCTACCGGCCTGATTACCGGAACCTTGCAAGAAGGCTCCGGATCCGGGGTGGCGGGTGCCTACATCGAAAGCGGCGGGATCGTGATGATCGAGGCCGAAAATGATTTCGTAGATACACCCGGTGGTTGGAACCTCTTCAGCGAAAGCGGGGTCGATTATCTGGTCGCCAGTACGAACCACTTTGGTGATACCAACGGTCAGACGGTGAATTACCCCATCCAGATCAATACCCCGGGGGTATACCGGTTACACATGAAATCTGCCATTACGGGGACAGTATTCTCTGAGGAGAACGATACCTGGTTCCGGATTGTCAACACCCCTGAAGTACACTTCTTTACTGTCCTGAAAAACGCCAATGCCCTTACGGGTACGGCAGAGTTCGAAGGGATTCTGGCGGGTAACCCAACCACCAAGGAAGTGTTCTGGCCCGCAGGAAATGCCATGGGCCGTCCGGATCACGGAAATGAAAACCCCGGTGTAAATGGCTTTTTTAAAGTCTACCGTAGTGGTTCCGGTGGCAACAAATGGAGCACGGTCACTATTGATAATAGCGCCGGATCGGCAGTATATGCTTATTTCCCGAACCCGGGGAATTTCACGATCTCCATTTCCGAGCGTTCGGCAGGACACCGCCTGGACCGGTTTGCCCTCGTGCATATCGACGATGTGGCCACAGACGTGCCTTTTTCCATCCTCAACGCTACCCCGCAGTCGCAACAGGCCGTTGGGGGTACCCCAGGGGCTTCCGCCAATAGCCCGTACAATGTAACGGTGACCGCCACCGACGGTTGCGACCCGGCCCTGAGCTCCCAGGTGAACTTTAACTGGAATGTCACGGCCGAACCCGTGGGCAACCCGGAAGCTCTGGTACAGGTTAACGCCGGTGCAGGCATAGGAGCTTCCACCTTCGGGAACAACAGTTTCCTGATCTCCAATACAGGCGACGACCAGATCACCAACGTCACCATCACCACCAATACTGGGTATATGATGGATGTGGTCTTCGATCCCGTGGGTACGGCTGGGGATAATGCCGCCAAATGCCTTACCGAGGGCACAGCCTCCGTAGGGGATGTGGGGATAACCGTCCCGGCCGATGGCGGAACGGACGCAGCGGACTGCGTCAGCGTCTTTGCCCTCCCGCACAATGGCGTGAACAACGAAGAAGGCTACGACCAGCTGGTGCTGGACTTCACCAACTTCGACCCGGGTGAGGCCTTCGCCTTTGGCGTGGATATGGACCCGACCACCATTAAAGGGGATCTGAGTTCCGGCGATGCCGGTTCCATCTCTGGCTTCGAACTGATCGGGGCCACCGTGAGTATTACCTTCGGCAGCGGGGTTACCTATACAGCCAGCCTATACGACGAGGGATCGCTTGGCGGTTCCGACGTCCTGGTCAACCAGACGTCCCAGAACCTGCAGGCTCCCGCCATTGCCGTGGACGGCAATGCTTTGTCCCGGGTGGTGACCGACCCCAACCAGGTGGTAACCATTACGGGTGTGCCCAACAGCCAGGTGAGCCTGCTCCGGATAGATGGCCGGCTCTATATTGACCCGGGCAACCCGGGTGTCGGGTACGACATCGACCTTTTTGAAGCGAACGAGGCCATGGCCAAGCAATTGTACACGGCCCAGCTGGACGGATCCGGGGTGGCCCAGATTCCTGTGGTCCTGACCCAGACGGCCGGGGCTTCCGGAACGCCGAATGGCGGGCTGAACCACTTTGTGGCTGTCACCACCGCTCCAACAGGGGAGAACAGCACGGCTTCCAATATCATCGTTCTGGAATACGACCCGGATGCGGTATTCGGGCCTTCCGCCCTGGTGGAAGTTACCCCGGATGCCAGCCTGGATGCCAGTACCTTTGCCGGTAACAGCTTCCAGATCACCAATACCTCCACCGGAGGCCTGCAGATCACCTCGGTGAGCATAGACCTGAGTACCGGGATCCTTCCGGATATGGTCTTCGACCCGACCGGGGCAGGAGGGGACGCCACCGCCAGCTGCCTCACCCCGAATACTGGGGCAGCAGCCACGGGCTTTGTGGCACCAACCGACCCCTGTGCGGACCCCTTCAGCCAGCCACGCAACGGTGGGTTTGATGTCCTAACTGTGAACTTTACCGGGTTCGACCCCGGGGAAAGCTTCCAGTTTACCACGGATGTGGACCCCAACAGCATTCAAGGGGTCGCGGGAGCAGGCGCTGCCGGTGCCGTATCCGGGTATGAACTCATCGGGGCCACCGTTACCATTAGCTACAGCGATGGCTCCACCCTGACCGGCAGCCTGTACGAGGATGGAAGCCTCGGCGGCTCGCAGGTCCTGGCCGAAACCCTGCCCACGGCGCCTACCATAAGCGTCCTGGGCGTGGGCACCGGCCCGGCCACGGTGAGCGACCCCAACCAGACGGTACAAGTCACCGGAACCCCAGGGGATTATGTGTCCCTCCTGCTCATGGATTCCAGGCTGTATATCGCCTCCGGCGACCCGCCTTTCAACGTGGGGGACCCCACCTATTACGCCAACGAGGCTATGAGTGGCAAGGCCCTCTTTTCAGGGCAGATTCCGACTGGCGGCACGCTGGATATCCCGGTTACCCTACTGGCCACCGCGAGCCCGGATGCAGGTCCCGATGGCGGGTTGAACCAGCTCATCGCGGTTACCTCTGCAACCCCCTATGCCGTAGACCAGCCGGTAAGTGAGACCTCCAACGTGGTAACCCTGCTTTATGACCCGAACTTCCAACCGGCCCAGGCCACGATCAACTACACCCTCCAGGGGCGTACCGATCATACGGCCACGCTCAACGTGGAATTCTACGAAGTAGGGCAAACCACCCCGGCCTTTACCTTTACCGCAAATGGAGACAACTCCGGGGCAGCGGCCCTCAGCAACCTGCCGGAAGGGGAGTACCAGGTAGCGGTGAAGGAGGCCAAGTACCTGCAGCGGGTGGTGACGGTGACCCTGGTGGCCGGAGCCAATACAATCAACCTAGGGGAGTTGCTGGCAGGCGATGCCAACAACGACAATGCGGTTACGGCCCTGGATTTCTCTATCCTGGCAGCCACCTATAACCTGGGCAGCAGTGCCACTGGTTACGACGACCGGGCGGACTTTAACGGGGACGGGTCGGTCACGGCATTGGATTTCTCCCTCTTGGCCGGTAATTACAATGTGCAAGGAGAGAAAGTGGAGTAGCCATTTCCAATTCTAATACTAAAAAGCCCCCGGAATCCCGGGGGCTTTTTTTTATCTCTTGAGGAAAGCGGAAATCTACTCCTGCATGTTGTGGTAGACGTTCTGTACGTCATCGTCCTCCTCGATCATCTCCAGGAGTTTTTCGACATCCTCCACCTGTTCTTCGGTAAGTTCCTTGGTCACCTGTGGGATGCGGTCGAAGCCCGAGGAGCGGATTTCAATGCCGCGGGATTCCAGTTCTTTCTGGATGGCCCCGAAGGATTCGAAAGGGGCGTAGATGTGGATCCCGTCCTCGTCGTCGAAGACCTCCTCGGCCCCGAAATCGATCATGTCCAGTTCCAGTTCTTCCGGGTCCAGCCCTTCCGGGGCAATCCGGAAGTTGCAGGTATGGTCGAACATAAATTCCACCGAACCCGAGGTTCCCAGGTTCCCGTCGCATTTGTTGAAATAGGAGCGGATGTTGGCTACCGTGCGGGTGTTGTTGTCTGTGGCCGTCTCAATTAGGATGGCAATCCCGTGCGGGGCATAGCCTTCAAAAAGGACCTCCTTATAATCGCCCTGGCTCTTGTCGGTGGCCCTTTTAATGGCCCGCTCGATGTTGTCCTTGGGCATGTTCACCGCCTTGGCGTTCTGGATGACCGCCCGCAGCCGCGAATTGGAATCCGGGTCGGGCCCGCCTTCCTTTACGGCCATGACGATATCCTTCCCGATCCGGGTAAAGGCCTTGGACATGGCGGCCCACCGTTTCATCTTCCGGGCTTTCCGGAATTCGAATGCTCTTCCCATGGTACGCTTGGTTTATCGGGGACCAAAAATACGAAAACCCCGGTTCTGTTCAAGCGGGGGCAGCAGGCAAAACATCAGCTCCCGGCAATTAAGGTTTCAATGGTCCGGGCCAGGTGGAAGTCCTTCTCAGTAACCCCGCCCGCATCGTGGGTACTGAGGCGAATTTCCAGCTGGTTGTACACATTGGCCCAGTCCGGGTGGTGGCCCTGTGCCTCGCATTCGAAAGCAATGCGGGTCATGGCGGTAAAGGCCTCCCGGAAGTCCGCAAATTCGAAGGTGGTGGCTATGGCCTCCCCGGTATACTCCCAGCCGTCCAGCCCTTCCAGGGCCTGCCGGATCTGGGTTTCGTTCATAGGTTTCATAGGTGTCGTTTCCCCGGAAGGTACATAAACTGCACTATTTCCCAAAGGCTGCTACTGTGGGATATGCGCATCGATAACTTCCTGGTAGGCAAACTGCAGGTTGCGCGGGAGTTTGTTGTGCCTCGGCAGTACGGCCAGGTACCGCTCGTCATTGGTAGTGTAGACCCGCTTGAAGATGGGTTTGGCATCGCTCAGGTGCTGGCAGATTTCCAGGATAAAATCGTCATGGTGCACCAGATCCCGGGAGCCCAGGTGGTAAATACCGGTCTTGCTGCGGTTGATCATATAATGGACCTGCTGGCAGAGCTTGTCGTCCGAGGAGACGTTCATCACCAGGTTGGGGAAGACCTCAATAGGGGATGCCTCCTTCAGGGCATCGAGGATTTCCCTAATGCGCGGGGAGGAGTTCCCAAAGACCATGGGTAAACGGATGATGGCCCATTTTTCCTGGGGCAGCCGTAGCAGCATGTTTTCAATCCGGATTTTCAGCCGTCCGTAAACACTTTCCGAAAGCGTTTTATCCAGTTCGTAGGAAGGAAATTTACTGTAGGCGTCAAAGACGTTGGCCGAGGAAAGGAACAGCAGTCGGGCGTTGTGGGTGGCCAGGTATTCCGCCAGATGCAGGTGGGCCTGAATCTGGGCCCCGAAATCCCCCCGGAGCGCAGAGATGACAATATCCGGCTGCACTTCCTGCAGGAGCCGGAAGATATCGTCTTCCAGTAAATCGTAGCGCAGGTACTTGGAGTTGTCCTCAAAGCGCCGGCGCGCCGAGCAGTAGGTGGCGTAGGTGTCGAAATACCCGGAAAGCTCCCGGTACAGGGCATGCCCCAAAAATCCGCTTCCGCCCAGTATGAGTATTCGCTTTCCTGCTTCCCGCACGCCTTCTCCTTGCTGATTTCCTGTGGGTTAGCCCTTATAGAACGGGGGCCTGACCACCTGGGCCGGTACCCGGTTCTTCCGGATTTGAATGTAGATGGTGGTTCCGGGTGCGGCCATTTCCGTAGGTACATAGCCCAGGCCTATACCCTGGTTCAGACTCGGCGCCATGGTCCCTGAGGTAACCGTGCCAACGGCCGTGCCGTTGGCATCGGTAATGTCGTAGCCCTGTCTTGGGATGCCGCGTTCCAGAAGTTCAAAGCCCACCAGTTTGCGGGCAACCCCTTCGGCCTTTTGTTTTTCCAGGGGGGCTTTCCCCACAAAATCCGTAGTGAGTTTGGTAATCCAGCCCAGCCCGGCTTCCAGGGGGGTAGTGGTATCGTCAATATCGTTCCCGTAGAGGCAGTACCCCATTTCCAGGCGGAGGGTATCGCGGGCCGCCAGCCCGATAGGCTTGATCCCATAAGGGGCGCCGGCTTCCATCACCTTTTTCCAGACCTGTTCCACCTCGCTGTTCTTGCAATAGATCTCAAACCCGCCGGACCCGGTATATCCGGTAGCGGAGATGATCACATGGGGGATCCCTGCAAAATCGGAGACCTCAAAGTGGTAGAAGGGGATGGCGGAAAGATCAACCGAGGTCAGGGATTGCATGGCTTCGGAGGCTTTAGGTCCCTGGATAGCCAATAGGGAGTAGCCTTCCGAGATGTTGCGCATTTCCGCCCCGATGGCCTTATTCTGCGCACTGATGTGCTCCCAGTCCTTCTCGATATTCGAGGCATTGACCACCAACAGGAAAGTTTCCTCTTTTACCCGGTAGACAATCAGGTCGTCCACAATCCCGCCCTCAGGGTTGGGCAGGCAGCTGTACTGGGCCCTGCCCACTTCCAGCTTGCTGACGTCATTGGAAGTAACCCATTGCACCAGATCCAACGCTTTCGGGCCTTCGATGAGGAATTCTCCCATATGGGAGACATCGAAAACACCCACCCCTTCGCGCACGGTCTGGTGTTCGGCGTTTACCCCTTCGTAGGATACGGGCATTTCATACCCGGCAAACGGGACCATTTTGGCACCCAGGGCTTTGTGGACGTGGTTCAGTGCAGTCTGTTTCATCTCGGTAAATTTCTTCCGGCAAAGGTATTGAAATTCCCCCGATCCGTCCGGGGTCCGATGGGGAAATCAGCCCGCAGCGGAATCCAGCAGGAAGGCCTTGACATCTTCGTAATGGGCTACCGGAAACCATTGTTTTTCCTTGCCCATAACCGTTTGTATCTGCGGTGGGATATCCAGGCGCAGCCCCAGGGTGTTTTCCACCTCGGGCCTGAATTTGATGGGGTGGGCGGTTTCCAGGAAGATCCCGGGAGCTTCCGGATAGGTATCCCTGAATGCCTGGAGGCCCAGGTAGCCCACGGCCCCATGAGGGTCGGCCACATAACCATAGCTGTCGTACAGGGTTTTCATGGCCTCCCGCGTTTGCGTGTCGGTAAAAGCCCTGGCGCTCAGGGTGGCGGAGAGCTCGGGAAAGCGATCCCCGAAAAGCTCCCGGATCCGTACAAAGTTGCTGGGGTCGGCCACATCCATGGCATTGGAGATGGTAGGAACGGCCGGATGCGGATCATAACGTCCGGTTTGCATATAACGGGGGACGGTATCGTTGGCGTTGGTGGCGGCTATGAAATGGGCGCAGGGCATCCCCATGTGCCGGGCCAGCAGGCCCGCGCAGATATTCCCGAAATTCCCGCTGGGGACGGCAAAGACGGGTGCTGCGGCTCCAGGGCCCAGGGCACGGACAGCAAGCACGTAATACAGCATTTGAGGGATCCAGCGCGCCACGTTGATACTGTTGGCCGAGGTGAGGCGGACGGCACCCTCCAGGTCCGGATCCAGAAATGCTGTTTTTACCATGGCCTGGCAGTCGTCGAAGGTACCGCGGACCCGGAGGGCCCGGATGTTCTTCCCCAGGGTGGTTAGCTGCCGTTCCTGGATATCGCTGACCTTCCCCTCGGGATAGAGGATCACTACCTGTACGCCTTCCACCCCCAGGAAGCCATGGGCAACAGCCCCTCCGGTATCCCCGCTGGTGGCTACCAGCACGGTCACTTGCTGGTCCGAACCGGCAGAAAAATGCCCGAGGCACCTCGCCATAAACCGGGACCCCACATCTTTGAAGGCCATCGTGGGCCCGTGGTAGAGTTCCAGGGCAAATACCCCGGGGGAGACCTCCACCAGGGGAAACTCAAAGGCCAGGGTCTCCTCCAGGATGTCCCGCAACCGACCTTTTGGGACGGTATCCCCCACAAAGGGCTGCATGAGATCCAGGGCGAGGTCCGGCACCTCCATTGCCCCCAGGCCATTCCAGAAAGCGGGTTCCCGGACGGGGATTTCAGTGGGGAAATAGAGTCCCTTGTCTGGCGCGATCCCTCTTAGGACTGCCTGGTCGAAGCGGACCCGGGGGGCGTTCCCGTTTAAGCTGTAGTATTCCATGGGTTAGACTTTAGGTAGCTGCTGATCCGGTTCCAGCAGGCAGACGCCTCGCTGGCCCACAGGACTCAGGTGTAGTTCGAAAGGGATGTCAAAGGGCGCATAGGATTCTTGCAGGGCCTGGCCCACCTGCCGGGCAGAAGCGCTTCCTCTGCAAAGGGCATAGACTGAGGGGCCGGATCCCGAAATCCCAAAGCCCAGTGCCCCGGCCTCGAGGGCAGCCTGCTTCATAGTGTCAAAACCAGGGATCAGCAGGGAACGTACCGGTTCTATGATACAATCCTCCAGGGAACGGCTTATCAGGCCGTAGTCTTCGGTGAAAAGGCCGGTAACCAGGCCGCCCACATTGCCCCACTGCCGGATACCCTTGGCCATGGGGATGCTGGTTTTCAAGATTTTGCGGGCATCGGAGGTTTTTAGTTCTACCTGAGGGTGCAGGACGCAGGCGTGCAGCTCTCCCGGGCAGTGTACCCGGGCAATGTCCAGCGGGTCCGTACTCCGGACCAGGGTGATGCCCCCGTAAATGGCGGGTGCCACATTGTCTGCGTGGGCCGTGCCGCTGGCCAGGCGTTCCCCTTCCATGGCAAAACGCACCAGGTCCGGGTTTTCAAATGGGTATCCGAGCAGGGCATTCAGCCCCCAGGCAGCCCCGGCAGCGCTGGCAGCGCTGCTGCCGATGCCACTCCCGGGTTTGATCCGTTTCTCGATAACCATCTCCACCCCACCTGAGAAGCCTGAAGCCTCCAGCAGGGCCAGGGCAGCTACCCCGGCTACGTTCTGGGTAGCTTCCAGGGGCAGGTCCATGCCGTGGACCGCAAGGATACGCACCCCGGGGCTGTCGGTGCGTTTCAGGTGCATCACATCCCCAACCCCTTCCAGGGCGAGGCCCAGGACGTCAAAACCACAGGAGAGGTTGGCTATGGTAGCCGGCGCAAAGACGCGTATTTCATTTAGGTCCTGACTCATGTCCCTCCCTGGTTTTTATTGATAATTCCCGATGCGGATGATGTCTGCAAAAATCCCCGAAGCCGTTACGTCGGCCCCGGCCCCGGCTCCTTTAACAACAAGGGGTTGTTCCCGGTAACGGTCCGTATAAAACAGCACGATGTTATCGCTCCCGCTCAGGTTGTAAAAGTCATGCCCCTTCGGAATAACCTCCAGGCCCACTGAGGCCTTCCCGGAATCCAGCGTGGCCACGTACTTCAACCTGCCGCTCTGCTCCGTTGCGCTGTCGTAGAGGTCCCGGAAATGACCGGGCTCGGCTTCGAGGGCCTTGTAAAAGGCTTCTACGCTATTGGCCTCCCTGGCGTTTTTCGGGAGGAAGGAATGGTTTTCAATCGCCTCCATTTCCAGGACAAGACCGCTTTCCCGGGCCAGGATCAGGATTTTGCGCATCACATCCACCCCGCTGAGGTCAATCCTGGGGTCGGGTTCCGTATACCCCTGGGCCGCAGCTTCCCGCACCACCTCGCTAAACGGGGTTTCCCCCTTGTAGGTATTGAAGATAAAGTTAAGGCTTCCGGAGAGAACGGCTTGAATTTTACGAACCCGGTCCCCGGATAGGATCAGGTTCTTCAGGGTATCGATAACGGGAAGTCCGGCCCCTACGTTGGTCTCATAGAGGAAGGAGGCGCTGTAGTCCCGTGCAAGGGCCTTCAGCCCGGCATAATGGGCATAGGGGGAGGAACAGGCAATCTTGTTGCAGGTCACCACGCTGATGCTGGACTTCAGGTAATGGGCATAATACCCGGAAACGGTTTCGCTGGCCGTGTTGTCCACGAAAATGGAATTCCGCAGGTTCATGTCCCGGACGGCCCGGTGGAATCCTTCCAGGGAAGCCGGTTCCCCAGCCTCCAGGAGTTCCTGCCATTGCGTGAGGTCTATTTCGCCTTTGCCCACCAGCATATTCCTGGAGTTGGAAAGCCCCATGACGCGCAGGTTGATGCGGTGTTCCTTTTTCAGGGTTTTCTGCTGGTTGCGGATCTGGTCCAGCAACCGGGCCCCTACATTGCCCACCCCGGTAATAAACAGGTTCAGCTGCTTGACCTGGGCCTCAAAAAAGGCCTCATGCAGGGTGTTGAGGGCTTTTTTGACGTCGGCGGTCCGGATGACCGCGGAGATATTCCGCTCGGAAGCCCCCTGGGCAATGGCCCGGATATTGACGTTGTTCTTGCCCAGGGCGCTGAACATCTTCCCGCTAAGCCCCTGGTGCTGTTTCATCTGGTCGCCCACCAGGGCGATAATCGAAAGGCCATCCTCGGTTTGGACGGGCTGTATGCGTTTGCGGCTGATTTCCAGCTCAAAAGCCGTATTGACTGCAGCCTCGGCTTCGGCCAGGCGGGAAGCGGCAATCCCCACGCAGATCGAGTGTTCCGAGGACGCTTGGGTTATGAAAACGATACTGATACCCGCTTCGGAGAGGGTCTCGAAAAACCGTTTGCTGATCCCGGGAATCCCGACCATGCCAGGGCCTTCCAGTGAAAGAAGCCCGATATCGGAAACGTGGCTGATTCCCCGTACCGTCCGCCCTTCGGTATTGCCTTCGGCATGGATAAGGGTGCCCTCGTGTTCCGGCTCGAAGGTGTTTTTGATACGGATGGGGATCCCCGCCTCCAGAGCGGGTTGAATGGTAGGGGGGTAGAGGACCTTGGCCCCGAAATGCGAGAGTTCCATGGCCTCCTGGTACGAAATAACCGGGATGGGACGGGCCTGCTTTACCAGCCTCGGGTTTGCAGTAAACATGCCGCTGACATCGGTCCAGATCTGGAGCTCGGAAGCCCCAACCGCCTCTGCGTAGAGGGCCGCCGTAAAATCGGACCCGCCGCGGCCCAGGGTAGTGGTGTCGCCCTGGGCATTGGAGGCGATAAAGCCCGGGAGGACGGTAATGCCCTTTTGCCCCTTGAAATACTGTCTTGCCTGTTGGCGCGTGGTTTCCCGGTCTACCGCAGCATGTCCGAATCTCGCGTCGGTGCGGATCAGTTCCCGGCTGTCCTTATAGGTAGCTTCCAGGCCTTCTGCCCGGTAATGAGAGGCTATGATAAAGCTCGACAGGAGTTCCCCGTAGCTCACGATTTTATCCAGGAGTTTCGGGGTGGTTTCCCCTATGAGGAAGGCACCTTCCAACAGGGTTTCGAGGGTGTTTAAATCGGCTTTTACACGGCCAATTACCCCAGCCTGGGCAGCAGGGGGGATGAGTTCCCGGATGGTTTGAAGGTGGCGCTGCTCCAGGGCTTCCAGGCCTTCACGGAAGGCCTCCGATTGGGCAGCCGCATCGGCAGCGGCATGAAGGAGCATATCGGTAACGCCGCCCAGGGCGGAAACCACAACCGCCAGCGGGCTGGGTTGTTTGGAAACTATGGCTCGTGTTTGTTTAATGGCGGGGGCATCGGCAACGGAGCTTCCCCCGAATTTCAGGACTTTCATGAAGTGTTTTTTCAAGGTGGGTACCGGTAGGAACGGTCAGGACGGATGAATGGAACATGTGCTTACCCCCAAGGGGTGACGCCCGTGGTGGTCATAGGGGTAATGGCCGTTAGGGCAACGGCTTCTGGAAAGTGGCAGGTACGGGCATGCAACATCCTAATAATCCTTTGGATGAAACAAAAGTAGCATTTTTGAAATCTTAGGCAAGGTTCCCGGGAATTTTTGAAAACTCCTCAGAATTTCGCCGGTTTTCTTTCGCATACCTGCTAAATTTGGAGGGAACCCCCTTAATTCCAAAAAATCTGGCCCCATGGCTAAGGGGGTCTTAACCGGATACCTATGAAGATACTCAACAGGGAACAGATCTACCAGGCAGACCAGGTAACCCAGCAAATCCAGGGTATCAGCAGCACCGAATTGATGGAGCGCGCCGCAACGGCTGCATTCGGGTGGCTCCACGAGCGGCTTCAGGGGGCTCCTGTCCCCGTGCGCCTGTTCTGCGGTATCGGCAACAACGGGGGCGATGGCCTGGTCATGGCTCGCCACCTTGCCGAGCACGGCTATCACATCGAAGTGTACATCGTGAACTACAGCGATGCGCGTTCCGAGGACTTCCTGATAAACCTGGAATCCCTGAAAGACCGGAAAATCTGGCCCCAGACCCTAAGCGAGGAAAGCCCCCTCCCGGAAATTGCCCCCACGGATATTTTGGTGGATGCCATTTTTGGTATCGGCCTGAGCAGGCCTCCGGCCCCTTGGGTCCGGACCCTTATCGGGCACCTGAACGCCAGCGGGGCCTTCATCCTCTCTGTGGATATGCCCTCGGGCCTGCCAATGGACCGCCTTCCGGAATATCCGGAAGGGGTGATCCGTGCCGGCAACACCCTGACCTTTGGCACCCCCAAACTCCCGTTCCTGCTCCCGGAAACCGGGGGGTATACCCGCGGGTGGGAGGTTTTGGATATCGGGTTGGATCCGGGGTATTTACAGTCGGTACCTGCCCCTTTTTCCCTGGTTGGGATGGCTCAGGCGCGGGTTCTGCTGCGCGAGAGAGACCGCTTCTCCCATAAGGGGACCTATGGGCATGTTATGGTGGTAGGCGGGAGCTATGGAAAAATAGGGGCGGTGGTCCTTGCCGCAAGGGCAGCGCTACGCTCCGGGGCGGGCCTGATCAGTGCCTGGGTACCTGAATGCGGCGTCCTGCCGCTGCAGTCAGGCTCCCCAGAGATTATGGTACAGGCCGGGTCAGGGAAGGAGCAGCTGCTTTCTTTCCCGACCGGGCCGGAAGACTTTGCCCTGGCTGTGGGCATGGGGATGGGCCAGGACCCGGAAACTGAACAGGTTCTTATTCCTTGGTTGGCCAGCCTTGGGAAACCAGTAGTCCTGGATGCCGATGCCCTGAATCTCCTCAGCAGGCATCCGGAAGCACTTAAAACCCTGCCGGAGGGATGCCTCCTTACACCCCACCCGGGGGAATTGAGGCGCTTGCTGGGTCCCTGGAAGGACGATTATGAAAAACTGGACAAGGCCGCTGCCTTTGCCCGGGAACATAAATGTGTACTCCTGGTAAAAGGAGCCTATACGGCTATCCTGACTCCCGCCGGCGGTTTTATCAATACCACCGGCAACCCGGGTATGGCCACGGCGGGGAGTGGCGATGTGCTGGCTGGTATCCTGGCCGGGTTATTGGCCCAGGGGTACACGACACTTCAGGCATCTATTCTCGGGGTTTACCTGCATGGGCTGGCAGGGGATATCGGGATGCAGCAAACGGGCATGGAGGCCCTCACGGCCGGGGATCTGATCCGATATATAGGCCAGGCTTACGGCTACCTGCGCTCCGAGGGACGCAGCCAACAAGGGGAAAGGGGCGATGGGGCCCCGGAAAAGGAATGATCAGGCTTTGGACCTGGCACGGCGACGGACCCAGGCAAGCGCATTTTTGTAGTCGATGAAAAATTTCATCGGTTTCTTGTAGAACAGCCGCTCAATATTGAAGTTGTGCATGTCCACTTCTTTGGAGGAGACAATGGCAAAAGCCTTCAGGTTCTCGAGTTCCCTGAGATAGGTGTAGACTGTTGGGTCTATGGCATAGGAATTTTTCCGGTGGCTGATGTACCCGAAGGGTTTATCCCGGAAATGGATTTCCGAAATCCCGATAATCTGGTAGGCTCTTTCCAGGGTTAAGGTGGCCCCTTCGTCGAATTCGGCTACCATGTAGTTGTCGTATACCAGGATCTTCCCGACATCCAGGTTGTACTCCCTGACGATGACGGTCTTTTTTGCCGGTCCAATGCTCATTCCATTTTCTTTAGTGTCTCGAAACGAAAGTAGGCGGAACCCCCTGCGAGGGGAAAAAATTTAGACGAGCGACATAATTATCGTATAACCGGCAATTCAGGGGCTGGAATTGTCCTGTTATTCTTACGATGCCGTCTTACTCGGTATAAAAAAAGGGGTCATACTTGGATGACCCCTCTGTTGTAATCTCTTACAGCCTCAGGCTTCCTTAGACGATTCGCTGGCCTTTTTAATGGAGATGGTCAGCTTGTCTTCCTTCTCCTCCAGGTCCATCGTTATGCTGTCGCCCTCATTGAGCTTCGCATTTACGATTTCCTCGGCCAGGGCATCCTCGATGTATTTCTGGATGGCCCGTTTCAGGGGGCGTGCCCCGTACTGCTTGTCAAAGCCTTTGTCTGCGATATAGTCCCTGGCCTTATCGGAGAGGATCAGGTCATAACCGATCTCCTTGATACGGGCATAGAGCTTGGCCAATTCAATATCGATGATCTGGTGTATGTGCTCCCGCTCCAGCGGGTTAAAGACAATCACGTCGTCAATCCGGTTCAGGAATTCCGGTGCAAAGGCCTTTTTAAGGGCATTTTCAATCACGCTTTTCTGGTGGGAATCCGCCTGCGACTTCTTAGCAGAGGTTCCAAAACCAACACCCTGCCCAAAATCCTTGAGCTGCCGGGCCCCGATGTTCGAGGTCATGATGATGATGGTATTGCGGAAGTCGATCTTACGGCCCAGACTGTCGGTGAGGTACCCGTCATCCAGCACCTGCAACAGCATGTTAAAGACATCCGGGTGCGCTTTTTCCACCTCGTCCAGCAGGATGACGGAATAGGGCTTGCGGCGCACCTTTTCGGTGAGCTGCCCGCCTTCCTCGTATCCCACATACCCGGGAGGAGCGCCTACCAGGCGGGAGATCGCGAATTTCTCCATGTATTCGCTCATGTCGATCCGCACCAGTGCATCTTCCGAGTCGAAGAGCTCCTTGGCCAGTACTTTGGCCAGCTGTGTTTTCCCGACACCCGTCTGCCCCAGGAAGATAAAACTTCCGATAGGCTTGTTCGGGTCTTTCAACCCGGCGCGGTTGCGCTGAATGGCTTTGGCCACCTTGGCTACGGCCTCGTCCTGCCCGATGACACTGTTTTTGATATGGTCAGGGAGCTTGGCGAGTTTGTTGCTTTCGGTTTGGGCAATCTTGTTTACCGGTATGCCGCTCATCATGGAAACCACATCGGCGACGTTTTCCTCGGAAACGGTTTCCCGGTGCAGCTTGCTGTCCTCCTCCCATTTCTCCTGGGCGGCAGCCAAATCTTTCTCCAGGCGCTTCTCGTCGTCGCGCAGCTTGGCGGCTTCTTCGTAGCGTTGTTTCTTAACCACGCTGTTTTTCAGTTCCCGCACCTCGTCCAGCTGCTTCTCGAGTTCGAGGATCTGCTTGGGTACGTCCATATTCACGATGTGCACACGGGACCCCGCCTCGTCCATGGCATCGATAGCCTTGTCCGGTAAGAAGCGGTCCGTCATATAGCGGTTGGTGAGCTTCACACAGGCCACCAGGGCCTCGTCTGTGTAGTTCACATTGTGGTGGTCCTCGTACTTGCCGCGGATATTCTTGAGGATTTCGATGGTTTCCTCCACGGTGGTGGGTTCCACCATAACCTTCTGGAAGCGGCGCTCCAGGGCCCCGTCTTTCTCGATATACTGGCGGTACTCGTCCAGGGTGGTGGCCCCAATGCATTGGATTTCACCCCGCGCAAGGGCGGGTTTAAACATGTTGGAGGCGTCCAGGCTGCCCGTGGCGCCGCCAGCCCCGACTATGGTGTGGATTTCGTCTATAAAGAGGATAACATCGTCATTCTTTTCCAGTTCGTTCATGACGGCTTTCATCCGCTCTTCGAATTGCCCGCGGTATTTGGTGCCAGCCACCAAAGAGGCCAGGTCCAGGGTTACCACCCTTTTGTTATACAGGATGCGGGATACTTTTTTATTGATGATGCGCAAGGCCAGCCCTTCGGCAATGGCACTCTTACCCACACCGGGTTCCCCGATGAGAAGGGGGTTGTTCTTTTTACGGCGGCTGAGGATCTGGGAAACCCTCTCGATTTCCTTTTCCCGGCCCACTACCGGGTCCAGCTTGCCTTCTTCGGCCAGTTGGGTCAGGTCCCGCCCGAAATTATCCAGGACAGGGGTTTTGGACTTCTTATTGCCCTTCTGTGCCCCGGCATTGCCTCCGGAGTAGGAGCTTTCCTTGCCTTCTGCCGCATCGTCTGAATCGCTTGGGAAGGATTCGGAGGTGGGGCTTTCGGTGTAATCGTCTTCGCTGGTAATCATGCTTTTGAACTGCTCTTTTACCCCGTCGTAATCCACTTTGAGCTTATGCAGCAACTTGGTAGTGGGGTCGTTCTCATTGCGTAGGATGCAGAGCAACAGGTGTGCCGTGTTGATGGACGAACTCTGGAAGAGCTTGGCTTCCAGAAAGGTCGTTTTCAGGGCGCGCTCTGCCTGGCGGGTCAGGTGCAGGTTCTTGCGGTCCTTGGGATGGGAACCGGAATTCGGGTTGGCCGGGCTGAGGATCTCCACCTTCCGCCTGAGGTGGTCCAAATCCACCTCCATGGCGTCGAGGATGCTGATGGCCTTGCCGTTGCCATCCCTCAGCAGCCCGAGCATCAGATGTTCGGTGCCGATGAAGTCGTGGCCCAGGCGCAGTGCCTCCTCCTTGCTGTATGCAATGACGTCCTTAACTCTCGGTGAAAAATTGTCGTCCATAAAACCTCCGAATTCGATTTTAAAATTACTAAAACTATCGATAAGAACGTCAACAACCGTACCTATATTCGATAAACCAGACCCAATTGACGAAAAATTGCCCGGTTTACAAAAAGTTTAACAGCCATTTTATCAACGTAAAAGGGGGTTGTGGATGTTGATAAATTCTTTAATAATTGCCGGCCACGCTGGCGCGAAAGGGTCGATTTTACGTATATTGCCATGATTTTTTAACACCAAAAACGGACGAATTCT
The DNA here is from genome assembly GCF_002198115.1 of Robiginitalea sediminis. Lineage (GTDB taxonomy): Bacteria > Bacteroidota > Bacteroidia > Flavobacteriales > Flavobacteriaceae > Robiginitalea > Robiginitalea sediminis. The sequence continues at coordinate 158,690 of NZ_NGNR01000002.1, forward strand.
AGCACATGGCAGAAGGAGAGAAATTGATCCCGGTAAACATAGAGGATGAGATGAAATCCGCCTACATCGACTACTCGATGTCGGTCATTGTGTCACGTGCCCTGCCAGATGTCAGGGACGGTCTCAAACCCGTACACCGCAGGGTGCTTTACGGGATGCATGAATTAGGGGTCCGCGCCAACAGTGCGCACAAGAAATCGGCCCGTATCGTCGGGGAGGTCCTCGGTAAGTACCACCCCCACGGAGATTCCTCCGTATATGATACCATGGTGCGCATGGCGCAGGAATGGAGCCTCAGGTACATGCTCGTGGACGGGCAGGGGAACTTCGGTTCCATAGACGGCGACAGCCCCGCAGCCATGAGGTATACCGAAGCGCGGATGCGGAAGATCGCCGAGGAGATGCTTGCCGATATCGACAAGGAAACGGTAGATCACCAGCTCAACTTCGACGATTCCCTGGAGGAGCCCGTAGTGCTGCCCACCCGTATCCCCAACCTTTTGGTCAACGGCGCCTCGGGGATTGCTGTGGGGATGGCCACCAACATGCCCCCCCACAACCTTTCCGAAGTAGTGGAGGGAACTGTGGCCTACATCGACAACCGGGAAATCGGCATCGATGGCTTGATGGAGTACATCAAGGCTCCGGACTTCCCCACTGGGGGGATCATCTATGGGTACGATGGGGTCAAGGATGCCTTCGAGACCGGCCGCGGCCGGGTGGTGATGCGCGCCAAAGCCCAATTCGAGGAAGTACAGGGCCGGGAGTGCATCATCGTTACCGAGATCCCGTACCAGGTCAATAAGGCGGACATGATCAAGAAGACCGTAGACCTGATCAACGAAAAGAAAATAGAGGGTATTTCCACGATCCGGGACGAGTCCAACCGCAAGGGTATGCGCATTGTCTATGTCCTGAAACGGGACGCCATCCCGAATATCGTCCTTAATACCTTGTATAAATATACGGCCCTGCAATCCTCCTTCAGCGTGAACAACATCGCCCTGGTGGATGGCCGGCCACAACTGCTCAACCTCAAGGACCTGATATCGCATTTCGTGGAGCACCGCCACCAGGTGGTGGTCCGCCGTTCGGAATACGAACTGCGCAAGGCAGAGGAGAGGGCCCATATCCTGCAGGGGCTTATCATCGCCTCGGATAATATCGATGAGGTCATCGCCATTATCCGAGCCAGCGCCAACCCGGAAGAGGCCAGGGAGAACCTGATCAAGCGCTTTGAGCTGTCCGAAATCCAGGCACGCGCTATCGTTGAAATGCGCCTTCGCCAGCTTACCGGCCTGGAGCAGGACAAACTGCGGGCCGAATACGAAGAGGTCCTGGCGACTATCGAAGACCTCAAGGACATCCTGGCCCGGGAAGAGCGCCGGATGGAGATCATCAAGGACGAACTCCTGGAGGTAAAGCAAAAATACGGGGACGAGCGCCGCAGTGAAATCAACTACGCCGGGGGTGATCTCAGCATAGAAGATATGATCCCGGACGAGCAGGTGGTGATCACCATCTCGCACGCGGGGTACATCAAGCGTACGCCCCTTACCGAGTACAAGACCCAACACCGTGGGGGCGTGGGCCAAAAGGCCTCTGCCACCCGGAACGAGGACTTTTTGGAGCACCTATTTGTGGGGACCAACCACCAGTATATGCTGTTTTTCACTCAGAAGGGACAGTGTTACTGGCTGCGTGTCTACGAGATCCCGGAAGGCAGCCGCACCTCCAAGGGGCGGGCCATCCAGAACCTGATCAACATTGCCCAGGACGACAAGGTCAAGGCCTTTATCTGTACCCAGGACCTTAAGGATGAGGATTACGTCAACACCCATTACGTGATCATGGCCACCAAGAAGGGCGTAGTTAAGAAAACCCCGCTGGAGCAGTATTCCCGTCCGCGTCAGAATGGGATCATCGCCATTGGCATCCGGGAAGGGGACGAATTGCTGGAGGCCAAGCTCACCACCGGTTCCAGCCAGATTTTCCTGGGGCTTCGCTCCGGGAAGGCCATCCGCTTCGAGGAGAACAAGACGCGGCCAATGGGCCGGTCTGCCTCCGGAGTGCGTGGCATAACCCTGGCCGATGAGTCCGATGAGGTCATCGGCATGGTGTCGGTCCACGATTTCGACGAGGATATCCTGGTGGTATCGGAGAACGGATACGGGAAGCGTTCCAGCCTGGAGGATTACCGGATTACCAACCGGGGCGGAAAAGGGGTAAAGACCATTTCCATTTCCAAGAAGACCGGCGGATTGGTAGCCATCAAAAGCGTATCGGACTCCGACGACCTGATGATCATCAACAAATCCGGGATTGCCATCCGCATGAGCGTGGAAGACCTCAGGACCATGGGACGGGCTACCCAGGGGGTTCGCCTTATTAATCTGAAAGGGGACGATTCCATTGCGGCAGTGGCCAAGGTGATGAAGGAAGAAGACAACCTGGAGGAGGCCGATATCATGGATATGGAAGTAAATACCGAAGATGGCACGGCTCTTGATAATACGGGGTCGGAAACATCCGAAAACGAGAATAATTCGTAAACACTACATAATAAGCATAAGTATACATGAAAACTAAATTGATCCTTCTGGCTGCACTGTTCCTCGGTGTAGTCGGATTTGCACAGAAATCGGAAATAAAGGATGCCGAAAAGGCCCTGAAAAACGGAGATTCCGACGCTGCCAAAACAGCCCTGGAAAGTGTACAGGGGAGTATAGGCGGCGCAGACGAGCGCATGCAGGCCCAGTATTACAACCTGCTGGGGCAATCCTATGCTGACCTCGCTGCCAAAGGCGATAACGCCTCTTTCTCCAAGGCTGCCGATGCCTTTATGAAAGCCATCGAAGTAGAAGAAACCAGTGGCAAAACCAAGTACACCGATGAAGTACAACAGCGCCTGCGCGCTTTGGCAGCGGACCTGGTGAACTCCGCCGTGGACGACAATAGTGCCAAGAACTTCGACCAGGCTGCAGACAAGCTTGCCCTGGGTTACAAGGTTAGCCCGCAGGACACGGTTTACCTCTATTATGCGGCCAGTAGCGCCGTGAATGGCGGGAACTACGAAAAGGCCCTGGGGTACTACGAGCAGCTCAAGGAAATCGGTTTCGACGGCAGCTCCATGGTCTACAAGGCCACCAACGTGGAGACCGGCCAGGAAGAGGAAATGGACAAGGCCCAGCGCGACATCATGGTCAAGTCCGGGACCTATGCCAACCCAGTCGATGAAAAACGCCCTTCCAAGAAGGCCGAAATCGTTAAGAACATCGCCCTGATCTACTCCCAGCTGGGGCGGAACGAAGAGGCCCTGGCGGCTTATGCCGATGCCCGCGCCAATAACCCGGACGATGTGAACCTGGTCCTGAACGAGGCAAACCTGCACTACCAGATGGGGGATAAAGACCAGTTCAAGGCCCTCATGGCCGAGGCTGCCGAAATGGCCCCGGACAATGCAGACCTGCACTACAACATCGGGGTAATCAACATGGAGCAGGACAATATTGAGGAAGCCCGTGCAGCCTACCGCAGGGCCATCGAGATAGACCCGGGTTATGTCAATGCCCAGCTGAACCTCTCCACCACCTACGTGAATGAAGGCAACGGCCTTATCGACGACATGAACGCATTGGGTACTTCCCGGGCCGATATTGCCAAATACGATGAGCTGAAACAGAAGAAGGACGACCTCTTTACCCAGGGCGCCCAGATCCTGGAAGATGCCCTCAAGAACAACCCCGACAACCAGGGGGTACTGACCCAATTGAAGAACATCTACGGCGCCCTGGGCGACAATGAGAACTTCATGCGCATCAAAAAACTGCTCGGGGAATAAATCCTCCCGAACGATCAATAAAAGAGCCCTGCCGAAACGCGGGGCTTTTTATTTTATAGGATTTTCTTGATGACCCGTAAGGGGTGGGTATAAAGGCGCAGGTCGTTATTGAAGATGCCGCTGTGGTCCAGGCGGTCTATGCGCACCTTGCCAAAGGCGTGGATAATGTAATTGTCCTGCATGATGATGCCCACGTGGTTGATGCTGCCATCCGGGCCGTCGAAGAAGGCCAGGTCCCCCGGGGTACTCTCTTCGATAAAGCTGAGGGCTTCTCCCTGGCTGGCTTGTTGGTCAGGAGTCCGGCTGAGGCGGACACCGCAGCACTTGTACACCATCTGGGCCAGTCCTCCGGCATCGATTCCGAAAGGGGAACGCCCGCCGGCGCGTTCCGGGCTGTTCAGGTATAACAGGGCGGTAGGCACGAGCTGGGCCTTATCGGACTCCCTGGGAAAGACGCTGCCCTCAAAACGGTGTTCCAGCAAAGGGGCATGGCCGGTCTCGGAACCCAGAAGGATGGGCTGGAGCAGACCCCCTTCGGCTGTGGTATGGTCCACCAGGTCCGAGGCGCATCCGGCGCCCCCGTCATTATCGAGGGCCTTGTACTGTTCTTCCCCGATTTCAAAATGCTGGTCTGCCCGGATCCACCCTTCGGTTCCGTCCCACTCGGTTCGTATCCGGCCCCATTTTTTTCGCGCCTCCAGTAATTTATAGGCCTCCCCGTAGAGCAACTGGGTCAGCATAGCCGAAGCCGCATCGGGGCTTTCGTATACGGGGACCAGGCTGAGAGGACAAATTCCGTAGCGCATACCGGGGACCTGCAGGCGTTAGGGCCGTTCGACGATAAGGGCAGAGGCACCGCCCCCGCCGTTACAAATTGCCGCAGCGCCCAGGCGCGCCCCTTGCTGGTGCAGGATATGGATCAGGGTAACGGTAATCCGTGCCCCGGAACACCCAAGGGGGTGGCCCAGGGAAACGGCTCCGCCATTTACGTTTACATTGGCATCGGTGAGGCCAAGCAGCTTGATATTGGCCAGGCCCACCACGCTGAAGGCTTCGTTGAATTCGAAGAAGTCGATATCTCCGAGGGTAAGGCCGGCTTTGCCCAGTGCCAGGGGCAGGGCTTTGGCGGGGGCGGTGGTAAACCATTTCGGTTCCTGGGCAGCGTCGGCGTAGGAGCGGATCTTTGCCAGGGGGACGAGGTTGAGTGCTGCCGCCTTCTCCGCACTCATCAGCACCAGGGCAGCAGCCCCGTCGTTGATGGTGGAGGCATTGGCAGCGGTTACCGTCCCATCCTTGGTGAATGCCGGGCGCAGGGCCGGGATTTTATCCATCCGCACATTGCGGAACTCCTCGTCCTCCTTTACGATGATGGGCTCGCCCCGGCGTTGGGGGACTTCCACGGGTACCACTTCCTCCGCGAACTTGCCGCTTGCCCAGGCATCGGCAGAGCGCTCGTAGGACTGTACGGCATAGGCATCCTGGTCTTCCCGGCTGAACTGGTATTCTGCGGCGCAGGCGTCGGCGCAGACCCCCATGGCATTCTGGTCGTAGGCGTCTACCAATCCGTCCCGCTGCATGCCGTCTTCCAGGGTGGCCGGCCCGAACTTCTGGCCGGTCCGCATGTGCACGTAGTGCGGGATCTGGCTCATGTTTTCCATCCCGCCGGCCACTATCACAGAGGCATCCCCAAGGGCAATGCTTTGGGCTGCCTGCATAATGGCCTTCATCCCGGAGGCACATACCTTGTTGACTGTTGTACAGGGTACTGTATCCGGTATCCCGGCGTAAATAGCCGCCTGGCGTGCAGGCGCCTGGCCCGCCCCGGCCTGGACCACGTGGCCCATCAGCACCTCTTCTACCTCGGAAGGGTCGAGCCCGATTTTGTCCAGAGCACCTTTAATGGCGGCAGCCCCCAGTTTCGGGGCAGGTACGGTGGAAAGCGCCCCCATAAAACTACCTATGGGAGTCCTGACAGCAGATACGATAACAACCTCTTTCATCATGTGGGAATTGGTATGGCGAAAATACGAATTTAAACCCGTTTGCCCTTCCGGGTGCCGGGGAAATGCCTTCCATGCCAACCGTTTTTTCTATTTTTGATTTGCTAACTGCACCCAATGGCCAACTTCCTGGATACCCTGTATCGTTCACATTCGCTGATCTATAAGTACATCCTGTACTTCGCGACCATCGGCGCTATCGTTTTTTTCTTTCCTCGCGGCGGGCAGTTCAAGTACGAATTCCAGAAAGGAAAGCCCTGGCAATACGAAAACCTCTACGCTCCCTTCGATTTTTCTATCCGCAAGTCGGCATCAGAACTGGAAGCCCAGCGCAGCCAGGCCACCCAGGAACAGATCCCCTATTACCGCTTCGACACCGAAGGTGCCCGGGAAGTCTACCGGGTTTATGAGGCAGAGTTTGGGAACATTTTCCCCCAGGACGAACTGGGTCGACGGGGCTGGAACAGTCTCAAACAGGTGGGGCGAACCGTGCTGGACAGTGTTTACCAAACCGGGTTCTGGGACGGGAACGACCCCCCGGGGCAGCAGGAGGTGTACCTGGTGCGCGACAACGAAGCCAGGCGGATACCGTTCGGCCAGATTCACCGGCTGGGGGAACTAAGCGGCATCGTGGAGGGGATGCTGGGCGGGCAGGTAGCCCCTGACGCCCTGCAACGCTTCCAGGACTTGTTTTTCCGGATCGTCCAACCCAATGTGAGCCTGGATGCCGAACTGACCCAGCGCGAGCTCTCCGAAGAACTCGCCCGTATTTCGCTTACCCGCGGGACGGTGGACGAAGGGGCGCTGATCATCGCCAAGGGCGAGGTGGTGGAGGCCGAGAACCTCAAAATCCTGGAATCCCTGCGGGAGGAGTTCCAATCCGAGCTCTGGTCCGAAAACAACTTCTACTTCATCCTGGCCGGGTATACTATTCTGGTGGCCCTGGTTCTGCTTATGCTGCTGTTGTTCCTGAAGAAATACCGACCCCTGGTCTTCCGCAATAACGTAAAGGTCACCTTTATTTTCTTTAACATCCTGGTGATGGTCTTCCTCACCACCTTTGTGGTGAAGTACGACGAGAAACTGGTCTTTGTGGTACCCCTCTGTATCCTTCCGCTAATCCTGAAGACCTTCTTCGATGCCAGGTTGGGGCTGTTTGTCCATGTACTAACGGTGCTTATCCTCGGGTTTGTGGTACCCAACAGCTTCGAGTACATCTTCTTGCAGATTATCGCCGGTATAGTGACCATCCTTACCGTTTCGGAGCTCTACAAAAGGGCCAACCTGTTTATCTCTGTGGGGCAGATCACCATGATCTATATCCTGGGGTATTTTGCCTTCCATATTATCCACGAAGGCAACCTGGAGAATGTAATCCTGGTCAATTTCGGGTTCTTCCTGCTCAACGGGATGATCACCCTCTTTGTGCAGCCGCTGATCTATATCTACGAAAAGATGTTCGGGATGGTCTCGGATGTATCCCTGCTGGAGCTTTCCGATACCAATTCCCGCCTTTTGAAGGAACTTTCCACCAAGGCCCCGGGGACCTTTAACCATTCCCTCCAGGTGGCCAACCTGGCCGAGGCAGCGGCCAACGAGGTAGGGGCAAACGCCATGCTGGTGCGCGTCGGGGCCCTCTACCACGACATTGGAAAGATGAACAACCCCACCTATTTTACGGAAAACCAGACCACCAACATCAACCCCCACGACGACCTGGCCCCGGCCGACAGTGCCCGGATCATTATCAACCACGTCATTGAGGGGATCGAACTGGCCCGCAAATTCAACCTGCCGGACCGGGTCATCGATTTTATCCGGACCCACCACGGCTCCACCAAGGTCTATTACTTCTACAAGAAGGCCCAGGAGCGTTCCGGGGAAGTAGAGGAGAAGGATTTCCAGTACCCGGGCCCCATCCCATTCTCCAAAGAAACCGCCATCCTGATGATGGCCGATTCGGTGGAGGCAGCCTCGAAGAGCCTGGTAAACCCCACCTTCACCATTATCGATGAATTCGTGGACCGGATTGTAGGCACCCAGATGCAGGCCGGCCAGTTCCTGAACTCGGATATTACCCTCAAGGAGATCGAAACGGTGAAGAAAGTCCTCAAGCACCGCCTGACCAATATATACCACCTACGGGTGGAGTATCCGGAATAGGCCCTGCGGGGTCCTGAAGCATCCCGGGGGTGTTTGCCGTCACTTGCCTTTCATTTTTTCTAATGTGCTCAAATCGTGTATTTTGAACATTTAATAAAGGATGTCCTAAATAATTGTGAAAATTTTTACGATTTACAGGATTGTGTATTAAATTTTCAGAAAAACACTGCGATATGACTACAATAAGATGCTTCAGAAATCCCTTTATCCTTTTACCCCTATTGTTTGCCCATATCGCTATCTCGGCCCAGCGCTCCCAACCCGGGGGTCCGGCGGCTGTTTCCCCTGTTAGCGAAGTGCTGGTACAGAACCAAACCATCCGGGACTCCCTTTTCTTGTGGGAGGAACGGATTTATCTGCATACTGACCGGAGCGAGGCCGCGCCGGGCGAGTATCTCTTTTTCAAGGCGTACGCCATGACCGGCCCGCAAAAATTCAGGGTTAGCCCCAGCGGGGTCATGAAGGTGGACCTGATAGACCCATCGGGGACGTTGGCCAGCTCCCAGTATTATCAGCTTTCGGATGGGATGGCGCAGGGCGCTGTCGAAATCCCGGAAGACCTGGAGCCCAATACCTATCAATTGCGGGCCTACACCCGCTGGATGCAGAATTACGGCCCTCAGCAGTTCTTTACGCGCCAGATCCGGGTTCTGGAAAACGGGGAGGTCACCACAGGCGCTTCCCTGAAGCAGGTGGCCGAGGTGCGTTTCTACCCGGAGGGCGGCAGCCTGCTGAAGGGTATGAACAACAAAATAATCATCCGGGCCCTGGATGCCCTGGGGTGTCCCGTTTCCCTTGCGGGGGAAATACGGGATAGCGCGGGCAGGCGCGTGGTGGATGTATACAGTTACGAGGAAGGGCTAGGCATGTCCATCCTTACGCCCGAACCGGGGGCTGCCTATACCCTCCATCTGGAGAACGGACAGCGGTTTTCCCTTCCTGCCGTACAGGACGCGGGTTACGCCATGCAGGTAAACCCCTTGCATCCGGACCATATTACGGTTTCTGTGGGAGCTGTGGGTATGAAAAAGAGCCCCTTACAGCTAACGGGCAGGATCGGGGAGAAGGTTTTTATGGAGCAGCCCCTTGAGCTGGAAGGCTCCGGGTCCCTGCAAATAGAAATCCCCAAGAAACAGATGCCCAGCGGGATTGTGCATTTCGATTTGCTCGGCGCAGACGGGGAGGTGCTTTCTGAGCGACCCGTACGCATAGAGGGTCCCGAATCCCTGAAAATGGAATTGGTTCCGCTGGCGCAGGATTTCACGCAAGGTGGCAAGAATACCTTCCGACTGAAAATCACAGACGCCTCCGGCAACCCGGTGCAGACCGAAGTGTCCCTCTCCGTCATCCGCGATACCGGGTCCAGGCTGCCCGGGATTTCGGACTATCTCCGTCCTAACCCCGGATCTGCAGAAATAGGGGCCTTCCGCAAGGCACTTTTCCTGGACGACCTCAATGCGCTGGCAACAGCATCCGGGAACAGTGGAAAGGACTTGCCTAATGAGATCCTGTACCCCATACAGGAGCAATTGGAACTCATAGGGTATGCCTATGATTTAAATAATGAATTGTTGCGTAACCAGGAGATACAGGTGATGTCCTCTACAGACGAAAACCTGTTTATTTCTGAAGTCAGGACCGACCCTTCCGGAATACTCAAGGTGAGCGGCATTGATTTTTCCGGGGAGATACCGCTCATCTTCCGCACCAAGGGTGAGGATACCCGTACCAATCTGGTGCGCTTCGAGCCCCTGCATGAGGAGATTTACCAGAACACCAAGACGCGCGCAACAGGGCAGCCCCTGGCCATTAAGCCCCCGGAAACGGAGGTTAAGCGCAAGGGGAGACCTCTTGTGGAAACCACTCCATGGGCCGTGATCGATACCACGGGTCTCATCCGGCTGGCCCAGGCGACGGTAACGGCCAAAAAACAGGAAGTAAAGGCGACGCCTTCAGTTTACGGTATAGAACCCAAGCGGGTGATCAGGCAGGATCCCAAAAAACCCTATAACAGTATTGGGGAACTACTGCAGCGTATGCCCGGCGTTTTTGTGACCGGGGACGTTTTTACGGTTCCGAATGTGAGTGTGCCCAGTTTACCTCCGGGCCCAACCCGGTGGGTGGTGGATGGATTGATGCTGGTGGCTAATGAACACCCATTCGATCTGGTCCCTATTATGGACATTGAGCGTATCGAATTGTTGTCTGCCTCAGACGCTTCCATTTATGGGAGTAGGGGAACAGGCCCCATTTTTGCTATCTATACACGCAACGGCTCCGATGTCGATTATGTGAGTCGCAAGGACGCCATGGTTACCTTTAAAGGTTTTGCCCCTGGGCTCCCCTTTGAGGAGTATCTCCAGCAGCGCAACAAGGACCGGAAGCTCCGCAAACAAGAGCCTGCCACCTTGTACTGGAACCCTGCGGTTACCACGGACGAATCGGGGGAAGCCTTGATTGAGTTCACTAGCCCGGCAGATTACGATGCCATAAGGATTCAGCTTGAAGCGGTAACACCAGAGGGGAGTCACGGATCTTTACAGGATGTGCTTCACCGTCCTGATTTGAAATAGACACAAGAAGACGCCCCCGGGTAATTTATCGGGACTTGAAAATGAAAAACCGCCCTCCGGAATCTCCCGGATGGGCGGTTTTTCGTAACCAACCTAACAACTTTCTAAGAAATAGATGCGCCAATTCCATTGGGGTTGCGTTAGGCACCTCTTGCAGCGGATATTTTGCCGGGTGGTGCGGGATTGCGCCCATTTTGTAATATATTCGGGATTACCACTAAAAATTGCAACCCTTTTGAACCGAGTACGCCATTTACTTCTGCTCGTTGCTTTAGCCCTTCTGAGCACCAGTCGCCTGGAGGCGCAGCAGGCAGAAATAAGCGGCGATTACAACCAAACCCTCCTGGGGGAAGTCGTGCCGGAGCTGGAGGCTCAGACGGGCCTGAAGTTCTTTTTCCTGCCGGAGTGGGTCGCGGGAGTCGAGGTCAGCGGCTCTTTCAGTAATACTCCCGTAGGAGAGGCCCTAAATACCCTTTTGGAAGGCACCCCGCTCAATGCGTATCTGCGATTGTCCGAAGGGCGGGTATACCTGCTTCGGAACACCCTGATTTACGAGGAACTCCCCGACGGATTTTTCCCGTTGGAAACGGATTCCACCCCTGTAACAGTATCGTCCAGGCCGCGTGCACAGGCCCCGGCACCCGTTTTCCTTCCGGAAGCCGTGCGGGAGGACACCCGGGCACTTCCCATTGCTCGCATCGGGAAGGCAAGTGAAGGCCAGCAGCGCGCGGCGTACCTCATCCGGGGGCAGGCCCGCAATAACCAGACGGGAGAACCGGTGGCAGACCTGGCCATCCGCGTAGGGGGCACCAACCGCATTGCGGTAACCAATACCCAGGGGCAATACCAGTTGGAACTGCCGCCGGGATACCATGTGCTCACAGCAACCGCCATGGGCATACGGGAAATGAAACGGGAAATCCTGCTCTACGGGGATGGCACCCTGGATTTTAACCTGGAGGAAGGGGTACAACAACTGACCGAGGTGGTCGTGGAGGCCGATGCCGCCCGCAATGTGGAACAGGCCAGTACGGGAAGTGAACAAATCGGTTCTGAGGAGTCGAAGAATATCCCCCTGGTATTGGGGGAGCGCGACATCCTGCAGGTGGCCAAGACCCTGCCGGGGATATCCTCAGCCGGGGAAGGGGCTTCGGGAATCAATGTGCGGGGCGGGAAAACAGACCAGAACCTCGTGCTGCTCGATGATGCAGTCATCTACAACCCCACCCACTTTTTCGGGATTTTCCAGGCACTCAACCCCTTTACCACAGAGCGGGTGGATATCTATAAGGGAGCTGCCCCCCTGGAGTTTGGCGGCAGGCTGGCATCGGTTTTCGACATCCGGAGCAAGGACGGGAACACCCAAGAACTCAGCGGGGAAGGCTCGGTAGGACCGGTAACGGCCAACCTGGCCCTGGAGATCCCTGTGGTAAAGGATAAATCCTCCCTGGTGGTAGGAGGGCGCGGCGCCTACGCAGACTGGATCCTGCGTTCCCTGGACGATGAATCCCTGAGCAACAGCGGAGCCTCCTTTTTTGACGGCATTGTCCGGTACACGGACCAGCTCAATGAAAACAACCGCCTGGAAACCACGGCCTACTACAGCCGGGATGCTTTCAGCATCACTTCGGATTCCCTGTACCGCTACAGCAATGCCCTGGCCTCAGTACGCTGGGACCACCGGATCGGGGAGAAGACCGGGGCGGTACTTTTTTTTGGGAATAGCGATTACCGCTTCGGCATCGACTACGACGGACCCTCCAATACCGATTTCCGCCTGGATTACGGCATAAACGAAACCCAGATGAAATACCGGCTGCGGACCGAAGCCGGCAAGGGCCACACCCTGGATTACGGCATTACAGGCAAATACTATTCGGTGAGCCCGGGAAGCCGGGAGGCGGGCGCCTCCGGTACCGCGGTTGCGCCTATCGACATTCCCCGGGAGCAGGCCTTTGAAGGGGCCTTATTTTTAGGGGACGCCTTCGACCTGACGGACCGTCTCCGCCTCGATGTGGGGGTCCGCCTTGCCTTTTTTGCCGCCCTGGGCCCGGGGTCGCAGCGGACCTATGCCGAAGGCCAGCCCATAAGCGAGGGCACGGTACGGGATACCCTCAATTACGGTAGCCTCGAGGCCATCAAGACCTATGGGGGTCCGGAGGTAAGGGCTTCTGTCCGGTATCTGCTGGCCGAGGATTTTTCGGTCAAGGCCAGCTTTAACAATGCCTACCAGTTTGTCCATACCCTTTCGAACAATACCACGATTTCTCCCATCGACACCTGGAAGCTCTCCGACCTGAATATCCGCCCCCAGACGGGGTATCAGGCCTCCCTGGGCTTTTACAAGAATTTTGCCGACAACGCCTATGAAGTTAGCCTGGAAGGGTACTATAAACGGATGGATGATGTGCTGGATTTCAAGACGGGAGCCAACCTCCTTCTAAACCCCCATGTAGAGACGCAGGTCCTGCAGGGGGAGGGTAAGGCCTACGGGGTGGAGTTCCTGTTGAAGAAGGAAAAAGGAAAACTCAATGGCTGGCTCGGGTATACCTATTCCCGGTCTTTTTACCGCCTGGACAGCGAATTCCGGGATGAACGCGTGAACAACGGGGCGTTTTTCCCATCGAATTTCGACAAACCCCACGACCTGAGCCTTATCGCAAACTACAGACTCACGCGCAGGTATAGCTTTTCCATGAATTTCGTCTACCAGACCGGCCGGCCGGTTACCTATCCCATCGGCACCTTCCGGTTTAACAATGCCGATCTGGTTTTCTATTCGGACCGCAACCGGTTCCGTATTCCGGATTACTACCGCCTGGATTTGGGGATCAACATAGAGGGGAACCACAAAAAGGACAAGCTAGCCCATAGTTTCTGGACCATTTCGGTCTATAACGTGCTGGGGCGCAATAACCCCTATTCGGTGTTTTTCGTCACCGAAGGGGGGGAGGTAAAGGCCCTGCAAAGTTCCATCTTTGCCATCCCGGTGCCATCGATAACCTATAATTTTAAATTCTGATGCTGCTCAATAGGAGACCTTACCGCACTGTTCATGCCATCCTCGGACTGATTCTGGGGGTGCTGGCCACGGGGTGCGTAGAGGAATTGGAACTGGATTCTGTGGAAGAGGTGTTGGAGGAACCCCTCCTGGTAGTAGAAGCCACGCTTACGGACGAAGTTGGGGTGCAACAGGTGCTGCTTAGCCGCAGCTCCCCGAGACTGGACCTGGAAACCGATACCATTTACAACCCTTTCCTCCCCTTTGGCCTGGGCGCCCGGGATTCGGTGGATGACGAAACCGGGGCGCAGGTGCGCCTCAGGACTGGAAGCGGAGGGGTTGTGGATTTCTTTGAAGCCGAACCGGGTAAGTATCTTTCTGAAACCCCCTTTGGCCTGCAATCCGGAGTGGAGTACTTCCTGGAGATTACCCGCTCCAACGGGCGGGAGTATACCTCGGACCCCTTGCGCATTGCCGGGGCCGCCGGGCTGGACCGAATCTATGCAGAAAGGGAAACCAATGCCTTCGGGGTGGAAGGGGTGCAGATCTATGCCGATGCCACCACCCTCCAGGGCGATGCCCAGCGCCTGCGCTATGCGTATGAGGAAACCTATAAGGTTATTGCCCCCTTCTGGGACGAAAATGAGTTCCGCCTGACCAATTACGACCCCTGTGCCCTTCCGGAACCCACCTATACCCTGGAGATTGTACCCAGAGAGGTGCAGAACCAGGTATGTTACAATACCGTGCCTTCCGAAACCGTGGTACAGGCAAGCCTGCCGGCCGGAACGGGGAATACCCTGCAGCGCTTCCCGGTTCGCTTTATTCCCAGAGACGATTTTATCATTACCCACAGATACAGCATTCTGGTGCGGCAGTATGTGCAGGATGCCGATGCCTTTGGGTTTTTCGAGGCCCTGAAGCGGTTTTCTCAGACCGAAAGCCTGTTCTCCCAGGTGCAGCCCGGGGCGCTTACAGCCAATATGAACCGTTCGGACGGGACGGATGAAAATGTACTGGGGTATATCGAAGCGGTAAGTGTTAGTGCCCAGCGCATCTTTTTCAATTATGACGACCTCTTCCCCGGGGAGCCCTTGCCGCCCTATCCGTTTGTGTGTATAGAGCACTCCTCCCCGGAATCGCATGTTTCGTATTGTTTCAGCGGACCCACTGGGGGTGATGACTGTCCGCAGTCCATAATCGAACGGGTAAACCTGGGCCTGAGTACCTATACCGGCGAGAACATCAACAACATCGGAACCTGCCCCGGCCCCTATACCTATGTTAACCGCGTCTGCGGCGATTGCACCCTGCTGGGGGAAAACACCGTCCCGGATTTCTGGGAAGAATAATGAAGGTATGAAACGGATTTTTGGTTTTCTTTTCCTGCTAACCGCCCTCAATCTGACGGCCCAATACCGCATTGATGACGGTTCCGAGCTCTTGGACCTGCAGCGGCTCCCGCTGGAGAAGATGTATGTCCACCCCAGCCAGGAGCTTCTCTTTTCGGGAGAATACCTGTACTACAAGCTCTATTGCATCGATGCCCAGACCAGCCGCCTGAGCCGCATCAGTACGGTGGCCTATGTGAGTCTGGTAGACTCCAATGGCAAGAAGGTTTTCGAACACAAGATCCGGTTGGAAGGGGGCATGGGCCAGGGCGATTTTTTTGTAAATACAGACCTGCCCACAGGCTCATATAAATTGCTGGGCTATACCCAGTGGATGAAGAACGGGGGGCTTAGCCAGGTCTTCCAGACAGATATAGCTATTGTAAACCCATACCGGCCCCGGGAAGTGGATTCCGGGCATGTGCCTGCCAATGGAGGGGAGGCCGTTGCCGGGCAGAGCAAGTCCGAACCGGCGGACGAAGGCGGGGAGTTGCTCCAACTGCAAATGGATACCCTCAGCTACGGCCCCCGGCAGGAAATCCGGCTTTCCCTGAGGAATTATAAGGGGCGTTTGGCCCATGGGGAGTATTCCCTGAGTGTGGTCCGCAAGTCCGACCTGTTTGAATCCCATAAGACAGCCGAGACCTGGGGCATGGAGCAACAAGCTGCCCTCAGGGCTATCCCTCAGGGGATAGGCGACTCCATTTACCTGCCTGAACAGCGGGGAGAGTTGTTCTTCGGAAGTGTTATGGATGCTGCCACGGGTACTCCTGCGGCTGGGAAGGAGGTGGTCCTTTCCGTTCCGGGGCAAGGGTATATCCTTAAGTCTGCCACCACCAACCCGGATGGGTATTTTTTTACCTACCTGCGCAAGCCTTACCGCGAGTCCAGTATTGTATGTCAGGTGATGGGGGAGGGCCAATACACCATTACCCGGGGAGAGCGCCGCCCCATGCCTCTTAATACTTTGGATTTTAAGGACTGGAGGCCCGAACCTGAACATCGGGAGGCCATTGTAGCCAGAAGCGTGAATAACCAACTGGAAAATGCTTTCATTGGCGCCAAACCGGACTCGATCCTGCGGGAAGACCTCCCCGATCCCTTTGATGGGGGTATCCCAAAAGTGGTCCACCTGGATGAGTATACCCGCTTTCCTACCCTGCAGGAGACCTTTGTGGAGATTTTTGGCAATGTCGGGTACCGCAAGGGTCCGGGAGGATCCGATTACATCCGGGTTGCCCAGGATTTTGAAACCTTTAATGAACCCTACAACGACGACCCGGCCATTGTGCTCATAGACGGCGTTTTTATCCGCGATGTAGGCGCAATCAAATCCTTCGAGGCCCAACGGATCAAAACGATAAAAGTCCTGCAGGACCCGCTGGTTCTGGGGCCAGGCACCTATCAGGGGGTTGTTTCCATTGAGACCTTCGAAGGGGATTATGCAGAATCCTTCGCCGGGGGGAATGCGGCCGTTTTCGATTTAGGTTTCCCGGAGCCCGTAAAGCGCTATTTCCGCGCCAACCACGGCCCAGGCTCAGGCTGGGCCAATGGGCAAATTCCGGATTACCGATACCTGCTTCACTGGGAACCGCGGATTACTGTGGACGCCCCGCAGCAGGAAATCCGGTTCTACACCTCAGACCTGGAAGGAACTTACGAGATATACCTGGAGGGGTTTACCACCTATGGGAAACCGGTATCTGTGCAGGGTAGCTTTACTGTGGAAGGGCCAGCCCGGCAGTAACGCACCCGGGTGCGGTTTATGGGATAAAGAAACCTTTTGCTTTAGGGAGATATCCCCCCACCCCCTGTGACGCAACATAACCCGTCAGACTGCAAAATCCTATCAGGCATCTTCACTTTTTCAGCCCTTCCGGAGGACTAACCTAATCCATAAGCCATATCCATTAAAATCCCGGGTTGTCCTAAGAAGTGTCGGTAGATAGTGTTGGCTAATCCCTCTGAGGCTTAATCTTTCCCTTTCCCGGATTGCATAACCAGGTCTACTGTGGCATTCAGGTCGTTCAGGGCCCAGGTCCGGAAGACCACTGCCCGGTGGAGGAATATCAAAAAAAGCACCACGGCCCCGGCGGCCAGGCCAAAGAGGGCCAGGTTGAAGTAGCCCAGGATGAAGATGCGGTAGAGACTGGCAACCAAAAGGAACAGGGCGACTACCCCCAGATTATGGGAGAGGTTACAGAACATATTCCAGATCTCAATATACTTGAAATTGGCCGGGCTGTACTGGCGTACCAGGACATATTTCTCAGATACAGTAATACCTGCTTTGCAGGGTTGTGGTTTCATGGGCCACAGCCGAAAGCCCAGGCGGGTATATAAAAATCGGCCTACCGGCCCCAGCGCAAAGCCGATTACATAGGAAACAAACACGAGGAATGCGGCGCTCCCCAGGTTTATGGTACTCAATTGGGCCAGCAAGTCGTCCGCATTATGGATGTCCGGATCGAACAGGTAGAGGATCCCGATAAAGCAGGAACCCGGAACCACCTGGGTCAGGGCGTCGAAGGTGGAATTGAAGAACTTGTCCATACACGTGGGTTCCGGATCCCAGGAAGGCAGGGACTGGTTATGAAAGATAGTGAAATTTAGTTTGGGGACGTACCTTGTTACAGCAATCCCTGTTCCTGTAATTTAGTACGCAGCACCCGGTGATTTTCCCAGAAACGATCCTGGATGGCCCGGATGACCCCGGGGTAGTCCGGATGGGATTGCAGGGGTTCCATATGCGGGTCCAGTTCCATGAAAAGGAGCATCCAGTACTGGATGTTGTCCTCCCTGGAAAAAGCCTGCAACTGCGCTATGGCGGCATCGTACCGGCCCTCCCGGGCATACTTTACCGCGGTGCTGGCGCTTTTGTAGATGGAGGCGTCCCTTTCGCAATACCGGTCATAGGACTGGTATAATTCTTCCGCCTGCTGCTGCAACCCCTGTTTCTGATAAACAAGGCCAATCTTGATGTCTTCCTGCGGATAGATATCCAGACCCCCGGACTCCCGGGCCCGGACAAATTTGTCGTAGTAGATGTAGGCGCTGTCGAAATCCCGGCGGAAATAATAGGATTTTGCCAATTCCTGGAGGATATCCAACCGCGTGGTATCCTTTTGCCATTCCCGAAGCAGCATCCCGGACATGCGTTCCAGGTCCTGATGTTTCGCGTACCGGATATAGATATTCAGCAAGGGGGAGTACGGGTTTTGCGGGTTATAGGCCAGGGACTTTTCGATATAGGTGAGGGCCTCATCCACAAAACCGGACTGGACAAGGGCGTTGCTCAGGTGGAGGTAGGTGTAACTGCGGGAAATGGAATCCCCGGGAGCCTTATCAAGCCGGATACCTTTAAGGGCATACTCCAGGTATTTGGAGGTATTGGGGATGATGCGGGCATAGTAATCTGCAAGGATGTTGATGGCCGAAGATGAATTGGGGTTGTACTCCAGGGCCTTTTCCAGGTATGGCAGGGCAAGCCGGTAGTCCTGGATCTGCATATAATATAGCGCCTTGGCGATAAGGCCCACGTCGGAGCGGGAATCGTAGAGCAGGGCGTTGTCTGCATAGTGGTTGAGTTCTTCCGTGTACTGTTTTTCCCGTTTATCCTGATCCATAAAGAAATAGGCCACCGCAGTATTGGCATAGGCCAGGGCAAATTCCGGATCTTCCTCGATCGCCTTTTTGAACAGGGGGATGGACGCTTCCAGCCCCTCCGCAGTCCGCTCCGAAATGCGCGCCACCCCCCGGAGGTAGTAGTCGTAGGCCACAAGGTTCTCCGTGGGCTTTTTCTGGATCTGCTGCAATTCGTCCGGGGTAACGTTGGCCTTGATGGCATCCGCGATTTTCCGCGCCACTTCGTTCTGAAGTGCAAATATGTCTCCCACTTCCCGGTTATACTGCTCAGACCATATGGGCCTGTCCCCGGAAACCTCAATGAGCTGGATATGGAGCAATACCTGGTTTCCTACCTTTTGTCCGCTCCCTTCCACGAAATAGTTTACGTCCAGTTCGCCGGCGATTTCGGGGATTGACTTATCGGTATTCCGGTACTGCTCTACCGAGGTACGACTGATGACCCTCAGGTCCTCGATTTTCTGGAGGTTATTCAGGGTAGATTCCATCAGCCCGTTTACGAAATAGGCATTGGAGGAATCGCTGCTCAGGTTTTTAAAGGGGAGTACCGCTATGGATTTTTCCAGCGTCACCCCGGGTTCCCGGGGAGCTTTCAGGTAAAATACCAGGATAAGACCTGCCATAAGAACCAGGGCACCGAGGACCAGTTTCCACTGCGGTTTAAAAACGCCCTGCGGTGCAGGGGAGGGCTGGAGTTTTCCTGTTTTGCTGGCCTCTCCGGGCGGATACCCGTATTGTTCCCGAAAGCACTTGATGAAATAAGAAGTGCTGCCAAAGCCAACCTGATACGAAATTTCCGAAATGGTAAGGTTGCCCTCCCTGAGCATTTCCAGGCTTTGATCCAGACGGATACGGCGGATAAACTGGCTTGCAGACAGGCCGGCGTCCTTTCGGATTTTACGCAGGAGGTTGGAGCGGCTCATGTGCAGGGCCGCTGCAAGTTCCGAAACCCCGAAGGCTTCATCAGCCAGGTGTTCCAGGACCTGAGCTTCCGCCTGCCGGATAAATTCCGATACCTGTGGTTTTTGGTCGGCCATGATGAGGTATTACACCTTCGAAAATACTAAAGAAATCCCGATTCGACCCTTGGTCGTGCCAGCTCGGGAATTCGGGCTATGAAAGGGGCGCTTGCGTCATAAGTTATATCCCTGCGCCAATTGTTACAGCCCTTCATCAAACCTTATGGAATTCGGCACAAGGCTTATAGGTCCTGCGTCATGGGGTACCGGAACTTTGTATCAGACAAAAACGAAAAATAAAACCCTTAAAAAATCGAATCATGAAAACAGTAAAAATGAACAAGGTAACACAGATAGTATGCCTGGCCCTCCTGGTGGGTGCCGCCATCTCCTGTAAGGAAGCCAATTCCCAGCAGAAGGAAACCCCTGGTCAGGAAGTAGTCCAGAAACCGGATACGGACCTGCCTACAGCCGTATTGTACGGGAACCTGGAGGTCGTCAAACAGCATATTGCGGCCGGAACAGACCTCAATGCCAAGGACCCCATGAGCGGTTCCACCCCTTTAATTACAGCTGCCACTTTTGACCAGACCCCGATAGCCCTGGCCCTGGTAGATGCCGGTGCAGAACTGTCTGCCAAGAACAACGACGGGGCCACCGCCCTGCATGTGGCTGCCTTTTTTGGACGGGTGGAGATCGTGCAAAAACTCCTGGATGCCGGAGCGGATAAAAACGTACGCAACAATTACGGTTCTACCCCTCTGGAAAGCGTTGCCGGCCCCTTCGAAGAGGTACAACCCATTTACGAACTCATGCAGGCTCAGCTGGGGCCGTTCGGGCTGCAGCTCGATATGGCCGAACTGGAGGAGTCCCGCCCTGTGATTGCCATGATGCTGCAATAAACCAACCCAAATCAAAAAACGAACAACCATGGAAAGAAGACACGACATAGACTGGCTGCGGGTAATCGCCATAGGCCTGTTGCTGATTTACCACATT
This sequence comes from Robiginitalea sediminis, assembly GCF_002198115.1. GTDB lineage: Bacteria > Bacteroidota > Bacteroidia > Flavobacteriales > Flavobacteriaceae > Robiginitalea > Robiginitalea sediminis. The sequence continues at coordinate 179,262 of NZ_NGNR01000002.1, forward strand.
GCGATAATTTTCCAGCCCTGGGCCATGTACATTGGGTTTATCCGGAGCGAAGCCCCATTGCAGGACCTCTGGGTACCCATGACCCTGCTGAATGTCTGGCGCATTCCCTTCCTGTTTTTCGTTTCCGGCATGGGGGTGTTCTTCGCCATCCGAAAACGAAACTGGAAACAATTGCTGCTGGAACGCTCCCAGCGCATCCTGCTCCCCTTTGTTTTCGGGGTATTGGCCATTACCCCCATCCACTTTGCCATCTTCCAGTGGAATTACAATTTGCCCCTGTCGTACTATCCCCACGCAGGCCACCTGTGGTTCCTCGGGAATATTTTTGCCTACGTGCTGCTGTTGTTTCCTCTGTTCTTCTGGCTGCGGAAATATCCGGAAGGGTTGTTTCTAAAGGTTCTACAGCGGGTCTTCTCAAACCCCCTGGGCATCCTTGCCGTCTCGGTTCTCTTCATAGCAGAGGTCTTGCTGGTAAAGCCCTTGATCTTTGAGATGTATGCAGAAACGGCCCATGGCTTTTTTATCGGCCTCCTGGCTTTTTTCTTTGGATTCTTATTTGTGGCTGCAGGAAAAACCTTCTGGCCTACGGTCCTGAGGTGGCGATGGCTATATATCGGTCTTGCGGCGGTTCTCTACACCGTGCGTTTGCTGGTTTTTGACATGAAATCCCCCGGGTATCTGATGGCCCTGGAGTCCAATGCGTGGATCTTCGGGCTTTTTGGGATAGGGTACAAATACCTGAACCGGCCCAGTGCAGCCCTGCGGTATCTCAGCCAGGCGGCCTACCCCGTGTACATTATCCACATGTTCGTTTTGTACGCCGGGGCAGGCCTGATCCTGCCGTTGGAACTCCCGCTTTTGGTACAATTTTTTGCTATTGTGGCCTTTACCGGGCTGGTGTGTTTCCTGCTTTACGAATTTGTGATCCGCAGGGTTGGGCTATTGCGGCCATTATTCGGGCTCAGAGGAAAAGAACGCCCTAAGGAAGTGTTGCACAAAAGCGCGGAGTCCGTTTAAACGGGGTCGGGATTTCCAGGATTACGTGCGCTTCCTCGCGTGATCCCGGCTGAACGGCCACCAAAGGTCCGGTGGACCTTTGATAGTGAGGAGCCAGGCGGTGCGCGGGCCTTGTCGCTACGTGTTCAGATCGTACCGGATTACGCTCGCATACTCGCGTGATCCTGAGTGGGGGTAGACTGAAAGAAACCCGATGCGGGCTGGAGCCAGGATTACCTCCCTTCGGTCGGTGATCCTGAGTGGGGGGGTAGATCGAAATAAACCCTGACTTCAGCCGACTGGCTGAAGTCGGTTTTTCCCTTTCCTCCGACATTATGAAGCAAGCTTCAATGTCTTCGGAAATGAAAAACCCCGACGACATTGTCGTCAGGGTTTTTTTCGTCGGGGTGGCAGGATTCGAACCTGCGACCTCCTGCTCCCAAAGCAGGCGCGATAACCGGGCTACGCTACACCCCGAGTAGCAGCTGAAGCTGCAAATTCCAGAAAGGTAAATTCCAAATTCCAAAGCTACTTGTGTAGCCCGGGAACCGGGCGGAGTTTATCCCAAACAGAACAACCCCGTTGTTCTGGTTTGGGGCTACACCCCGGGCCGAGTGTTTGGCGAGGAGCCAGCCGGCGCGCGGGCCTTGCTGTTTTCCTGCCACTTCCCCAGGGGAAGTATGAAACACTCAAGAAAAAATTCCAAAACCCGAATTCCAGCTCGAATCAGGGCTTTGGAATTGCATTTTCCGCCTTATGGCGGGTCTGCGGAGAGACTGGGACTCGAACCCAGGCGACGGTTACCCGCCGACAGATTAGCAATCTGCTCCGTTACCACTCCGGCACCTCTCCATTCCCTGCCGAAAGACAGGGAAGCGCAAACGAAATTGCGGATGCAAATGTAATTTTTCGCCTGCTCTAACGCAACCTTTTTAAAGATTTTTTTCCGGTTAGTAAGGGGTTTCCGTTACGCTGGCCGTCTCACTGCATCCCGCAAGGATTTCACGCAGAAAAACGGTGTCCTCCCGCTGATTTGGGTCATTGCCAGGATACCTGCCGTCTGTTATTTTAATCTTCCCATTCGCCCGGAAGCCTTTCGGATGCGGGCCGGGGAAATCAGTAACCCCTAAAAACGAGAAGTCATGAGTGTACTAAAAGTGGTTGAAATCCTGGGGAATTCTACGGTGAGTTTTGAACACGCCATTGAAAACATCCTCAAAGAGGCTTCGGTTTCCCTCAGGGAAATCAAGTCCATCTATGTGAAAGACATGCAGGTAACGGTAAAGGACAACAAGGTTGATCAGTACCGCGTCAATGCCAAAATAACCTTTGTGGTGCAGCACAATTGGCCCAACCCGTAGGGCGTTGTGCCGGGCATAACGAGGTAATTGCAATGACCGTTATCAGCGCAGTCCGAGCTCCTCGAGGTTGCCGAAGCTGATTCGGATGGCCTCGAGGGGCTGCATGCCGTCAAAGGTCATGTCCTGTTCCACGATGTAGTATTCCAGGCCTGCCTGCCCGCTCTTGGCCAGGATGCGTTTAAAATCTATACTCCCGGTTCCCACAGGGGCGAAGCGGCCCTGGCTATCCATGTCCTTCAGGTGCCAGCTTTTAAACCTTCCCGGGTATTTTTCAAAGTACTCCAGGGGGTCCGCACCCGCGCGGGTCACCCAGTAGAGATCCATTTGAAAATTCACGACTTCCGGGTCGGTATGCTCCAGGAAGTAGTCCATGGGCACTACCCCTGCTGCGTTTTCCTTGAATTCAAAATCGTGGTTGTGGTAGAGCAGTTGTAAACCGGCGGCCTTGCATTTTTCACCTACTGTGTTAATAATGTGTGTTACTTCCTCCACATCCTCGCTCATGGACATCGTCCGCGTCTGCGGGTCGAACTTAAAATGCCCCATGGGGGGAATGGGAATTACGAAATACCGGAACCCTGCCGCTTTCGAATCTGCGATCATCTGGTCTGCATTCTCCAGGGTTACCCCACCCTGGTGGACGCTCATAGGGACCAGGCCCAGGGACTCCAGATACTCCTTGAAGGCTGTGGGTTCCATCCCATAGAATTTTCCGTCTGCATAATTGGTAGCTTCAATATTCACATACCCGAGGTCTGCTACCTGGCGCAACACGCCCTTTGGGTCTTCGTCCATCAGGTCCCTGACGGTATAAAGGGTTGCCCCTGGGGCAGGGGTATCAGGTGCTGACTGACAACTCGCAAGGAGCAATACGGCTGGAAGGATGATCCAAAAGCGTTTGAGGGAATAGATCGTTTTCATGTTTGGAAATTTGGTTTAGGGGTCCCGGCAAGTTTCCCGGGAATGGCATAAAGGTAGGTATTTTCAGGTGTGCAGCCCACACGTATTTCGGGGAATGATTCAGGTCATTTCGGCGTTTGGCTATTCCGGATAACTTGCCAGGGTATTATGTAGCTATTTGGCCATGAAAAATATCAAAAACCCATCTGGGGAGCCCCAGCGGGAGCTCACCGGAAGAATCTCCCGGGAACTCCTCGCCAGGAACTGTTTTGGTTCCCTCGCATATTTGGCCCACGGCGTCCCCTATGTGCTTCCGATCACATACTTCTATGACAAAGAGCGGAACTTCCTGGTGAGCTACAGCATGGAAGGTCATAAGATCCAGGCTATGCGGGAGCACCCTGAGGTAGCCCTTTTGGTCTACGAAATGCAGGACCCGGGTCAGTGGGTTTCCGTTCAGGTGCACGGGCGTTTTGAGGAAGTTCGGCAGATTGATGCAAAGGCATGTCTGCACCGTTTTACAGAAGGGGTGCGCAGCATTCTGAAATCGAGGGGGGAAGACCAGGCATCGGTCATTCCGGATTTCTCCAGCAAGTCGGAAACTATGGGTATTCCGGTAGTATACCGCATCCGGCCCACAGTTTGGGAGGGCCGCTGCAGGGAACGGGACTAATCCAGGAGGGCATTCAGAAAGGCCTTGTTTTCCGGGGTGTTGAAGTCCGCCATTCCCAGGTTCCGGTAAATAACGCCGTTTTTCCGGTCCACCACCAGGGTAAGGGGAATAGATCCGGTGCGAAACACCTCTGGTGCCGGCCCCTTGACCTGCAGGAGTTCGAACGGATATTCCTTCTGGCTCAGGAAGGTACCTGCTTTTTGAAAGGTCCGGTCCCGGTTGATCATCACAAAACCCACCTGCGGGTGTACCTGCTTATACAATTCATGGATACCCGGCATTTCGGCAATGCAAGGGGCACACCAGGTGGCCCAGTAGTTGATAAAGAGGACTTTTTGCGGATATTCCGCAGCGGTCCGGGTTTGCCCTTCGGCATCCTCCAGCAGCAGCTCCTGTAACTCGGTTTCCGAGACGGGCATTTGCTGGAAGGTGGAAATCCCAGCGGGTTTAGGTTGGACCACCCCGGTAGCGATAAGCCGGTTCTGCAGTCCGTTGTACAGGCGGATATGGAGCCCGCTCCAATAGGCCAGGCCCATGGCTGCAACAGCCAGTATACTCAAAACGAGTCCCTTTTTTCCCGCAGGTTTCATACCAAGGTATTTAGCGTTAAAAGTACAGTTTTTCGACCTTTTCCTGTGTAACCCCGGTTACCCCGAGGGCCATTTGTTGCCCATAATCTTCCCGGCTATTGTATTTTTGGGTAAAACCAGTAGGAGTGAAACTGATTTCATGGAACGTTAATGGCATTCGGGCCATTGCCAAAAAGGACTTTTCGGCCTCTGTTAAGGCGCTTAACCCTGATATCCTGTGCTTGCAGGAAACCAAAGCGGACCCGGATAACGTAGCCGAAATCGCTTCGGGGTTTAACGGCTACCACTGTTATGCGTTCCTCGGGGAACAGAAAGGGTATTCCGGGACGGCAATCCTCAGTAAAACCGAACCTCTTCAGGTAACGACCGGCGGGGACCATGCACTTCTCCAGGCAGAGGGGCGAATCCAGTGTGCGGATTTCGGGACCTTCTTCCTGGTGAATGCCTATGTGCCAAATTCCGGAAACGGCCTCAAGCGGCTGGAACACCGAAAGGAATGGGATGCGGCCTTCCTGGAGTACCTGCAGTCCCTCAAGGAAGAGAAACCACTGATCCTCTGTGGGGACCTGAACGTGGCCCACCGCCCCATCGACCTGAAAAATGACAAGTCCAATTACAACAAAACGGCCGGGTATACCCAGGATGAAATTGACGGGATGGACCGCCTGCTGGGAATGGGAATGGTCGATACCTTCCGGCGCCAGTATCCGGATAAGGAAGCCTATTCGTACTGGAGTTATCGGTTTAATGCCCGACAGAAAAATATCGGGTGGCGCATCGATTATTTCCTGGTAAGCGAGGACCTGGCAGACCGGGTTGAGGATGCTGCGATTTATGCCGAATACGAAGGCTCGGACCACTGCCCCATTGGCATTCAGCTGGGTCTGTAACGGCTCAGGAACCCCGTAGTACCTTCTTTCCCATTTCCCCAAGCCACCACTGCTCGCGGGGTGGCTTGCGCACCAGCCCGAACCGCTTCACGGCATGTACCTTCAGGTGTTCGACCATTTCCGGGACCGAATCCGTCATAAAAAGCAGGTCCATATCTTCCGGGGCAATGCTCTCGTTACGGGCCATGAGCTGGATATGCTCGTAGAGTTCCTTATGGTACTCCTTCCCCATAAGTACCACTGGAAAACTATTGATCATCCGGGTCTGGATCAGGGTGAGGGATTCGAAGAGCTCGTCCAGGGTGCCAATCCCCCCCGGCATGACCACAAAGGCATACGAATACTTCAGGAGCATAAACTTGCGGACAAAGAAGTAGGGGATGTTCACCCATTTATGCAGGTAGGGGTTGGCGTGCTGTTCTTTGGGAAGGACAATATTGCACCCTATAGAGTACCCCCCGTTTTCATAGGCGCCCTTATTGGCAGCCTCCATAATGCCGGGCCCGCCTCCCGTCATGACCGTAAAACCGAGTTCCGCCAGGGCCTTGCCAACCGCTTCGGCCTGCTGGTAGTAGGGGTTATCCGGGGTAAACCGGGCCGAACCGAATACGGTTACACATGGCCCCACAAAGTGAAGCTTCCGGAAGGCGCGGATAAAGTGGTAGGCCACCTTAAGGGTAAACCACAGTTCGCGGAAACGGTTCCTGGGGCCCTGCAGGAAGGCACGTTCCTCCTGAAGGCTCAAACGCTCGCTGTGGTCTGGGGCAGGTTTCGATGCAGCTGACATAATCGGAGTTTTCTCCCGTAAAGGTAGGTATAGGCGGGCAGATGCAGAAGCCCCCGGCAAGGGGTTTGCCCAACCACTTCAAATCCGTATTTTTAGCGTGAAGCCGGGTTGGTTCCCGGTATATAAACCCAAACCCATGAAAAACCCCCAACCCCACTTACAAGCAGAGGCCCGTGCCTATTGGCGCGCCAACCTCAGGCTGGTCGGCATCCTCTTACTGGTCTGGTTCCTGGTTTCCTACGGGGCCGGAATCCTCCTGCGCCAATGGCTGGACCAATGGTCAGTTGGCGGCTTTAAACTGGGCTTCTGGTTTGCCCAGCAGGGGGCTATCTACGTTTTTGTCGTGCTGATCTTTATCTATGTGGCCGGGATGAACCACCTGGACCGAAAATACGGGTATAACGACCCGGAATCCTAACCGAGAAATATCCCTGTCGTGAGTGTACAAGTCTGGACCTATATCCTGGTCATTATATCCTTCCTCCTTTATATTGGAATTGCCATCTGGTCCCGGGCGTCTTCCACCAAGGATTTCTACGTGGCCGGGGGAGGGGTTTCCCCCCTGGCAAACGGCATGGCCACCGCTGCAGACTGGATGTCCGCGGCTTCGTTTATCTCTATGGCGGGGATCATCGCCTTTGCCGGATACGACGGGTCTGTCTATTTAATGGGCTGGACCGGGGGTTACGTATTACTGGCACTTTTGTTGGCGCCTTACCTGAGGAAATTCGGGAAGTTTACCGTCCCAGATTTTATAGGGGAGCGCTATTATTCCTCCACAGCCCGCATTGTAGCGGTGCTCTGTGCCCTGCTGGTGTCCTTTACCTATGTGGCCGGGCAGATGCGGGGGGTAGGGGTGGTTTTTTCCCGTTTTTTGGAGGTAGATGTAAACACCGGGGTGGTAATCGGGATGGTTATTGTCCTGTTCTATGCAGTATTGGGAGGGATGAAGGGAATCACCTATACCCAGGTGGCCCAGTATTGTGTCCTGATCTTCGCCTTTATGGTGCCCGCTATCTTTATCTCTATCCAGATGACAGGTAACCCGGTACCCCAGCTGGGGATGGGGGACACCCTGGCCGACGGCTCGGGGACCTACCTGCTGGACAAACTGGACGGCCTTTCGGAAGAGCTGGGTTTTACGGCTTATACCGATGGTTCCAAAAGCATGGCAGACGTTTTTGCCATCACCCTGGCCCTGATGGTGGGTACGGCCGGCTTGCCCCATGTCATCGTTCGGTTCTTCACGGTTAAAAGGGTGCGGGATGCCCGTAAATCGGCCGGGTTGGCCCTGTTGTTTATCGCCATCCTCTACACGACGGCCCCGGCAGTGGCCGTATTTGCCAAGACCAACCTTATTGAAACCGTGAACGGCAGGCCCTATGCGGAGATGCCGGCCTGGTTTACCAAATGGGAGGCTACCGGCCTGCTCACCTTTACCGATCGAAACGCAGACGGGATGGTCCAGTACGTAAAAGACCCGGCCCGGAACGAGCTGGTGGTAGACAACGACATTATGGTCCTGGCCAACCCGGAGATCGCCAACCTGCCCGCCTGGGTGATTGCCCTGGTGGCAGCAGGGGGGCTCGCGGCGGCCCTTTCCACGGCGGCCGGCTTGTTGCTGGTTATTTCGTCTTCCATTTCCCACGACCTGATCAAGAATGTCTTCAAGCCCGACCTCCCGGAGCGGCAGGAACTGTGGTATGCCCGGGGTGCTGCCACTCTGGCGGTGGTGGTTGCCGGGTATTTCGGGATTAACCCCCCGGGGTTTGTGGCTGCTGTGGTGGCCCTGGCCTTCGGGTTGGCAGCGGCCTCCTTTTTTCCGGCGATCCTGCTGGGCATCTTTTACAAGAAAATGAATTCCAAAGGGGCGGTAGCCGGGATGATTACCGGTATTTCCCTGATGCTTTTTTATATGCTCAAATTCAAATTCGGGCTTTTTGACGGTGGTAAGGAAGCCGTGGCAGGATTGACTTCCCAGTGGTGGTTTGGGATCAGTCCCGAAGGTTTTGGGTCGGTTGCCATGGTAGTTAACTTTGCCGTGGCCCTACTCGTAAATCGTTTTACAGCCCCGCCCCCGGAGCACATCCAGGACCTGGTGGAGGATATCCGCATCCCTGGAGGAGCACCCCCTCCATCGTCCCATTGAAGAATTCAGGATTTGTCAGCATTGTGTACATTTAAGGGCACAACGCATTTCCCATACCAAACAAACAACATATCCATGAGTAATTACCACATCAAACACCTGGAGGAATATTTCCAGGTTTATCGCAAATCGGTGCGGGATCCCGAAGCGTTCTGGGAGGAAATCGCAGAAGAACATTTCGTATGGCACAGGAAATGGGACCGGGTCTTGCGGTGGGATTTCCAAAAGCCGGAAGTCGCCTGGTTTGAAGGGGCCCAACTGAATATCACAGAAAACTGCATAGACCGCCACCTGCCGACCCGGGGCGACCAGACGGCCATCCTGTTTGAACCCAACAACCCGGAAGAGGCGGCCGAGGCGATCACCTACTCGGACTTGCACCGGCGGGTTTGCCGGATGGCAAACGTTTTAAAGGGGCAGGGGGTTGGCAAGGGGGACCGGGTGTGTATCTACCTACCCATGATCCCGGAGCTGGCTGTAGCCGTTCTGGCCTGTGCGCGCATCGGGGCCGTACATTCCGTGGTTTTCGCCGGTTTTTCTGCCACGGCCCTGGCTACCCGGATTAACGATTGCGATTGCCACCTGGTGATTACTTCGGACGGTTCCTACCGCGGGGCCAAGACCATAGACCTGAAAGGGATTGTAGACACGGCCCTGGAGGACTGCCCCGGGGTACGGTCGGTCCTGGTGGCCCGGCGGATCGGGTCGGAAATCGGGATGCAGGACGGGCGCGACCACTGGTTGCAACCGCTCCTGGAGCAGGCGGCCCCAACCTGTCCGGCCGTAGTCATGGATGCGGAGGACCCCCTGTTTATCCTCTATACCTCCGGGTCTACCGGTAAACCCAAGGGTATGGTGCATACCTGTGCCGGGTATATGGTCTATACGGCCTATACCTTCAAGAACATCTTCCAGTACCGCCAGGGCGATATTTACTGGTGTACCGCAGATATCGGCTGGATTACCGGCCACTCGTATATCGTATACGGCCCCCTGGCCAACGGGGCTACCACGGTAATGTTCGAAGGCGTGCCTTCCTACCCGGATTTCGGGCGCTTCTGGGCGGTGGTGGAAAAGCACAAGGTGACCCAGTTCTATACGGCCCCCACAGCTATCCGGGCCCTTGCCAAGGAGCGCCTGGACTTCGTGGACAAATACGACCTTTCTTCCCTCAAGGTCCTGGGCTCGGTAGGGGAGCCCATCAACGAGGAGGCCTGGCACTGGTATAACCAGAACATCGGGAAGAAACACAGCCCCATTGTCGATACCTGGTGGCAAACTGAAACGGGCGGCATCATGATTAGCCCCATCCCCTATGTTACGCCCACCAAACCCACCTATGCCTCCCTGCCCTTTATCGGGGTTCAGCCGGCCCTCATGGACGAAGAGGGCAATGAAATCCGGGGCAACCAGGTAAGCGGCAGGCTGTGCATCAAGTTCCCATGGCCCTCCATGGCACGGACCATCTGGGGCGATCACCAGCGGTACCGCGACACCTATTTTTCGGCCTATCCCGATAAATATTTTACAGGGGATGGCGCCAACCGGGACGAAGTGGGATATTACCGCATTACGGGCCGGGTAGACGATGTGATTATCGTTTCAGGACACAACCTGGGCACCGCCCCCATAGAAGACAGTATCAATGAGCACCCGGCCGTGGCCGAATCGGCTATCGTAGGCTTCCCGCACGACATCAAGGGCAATGCCCTCTATGGGTTTGTGATTCTGAAGGAAACCGGATCCGGACGGGACAGGGACAACCTCCGCAAGGAGATCAACCAACAGATTACAGAGCAAATCGGGCCCATTGCCAAATTGGACAAAATCCAGTTTGTACCCGGGCTTCCCAAGACCCGAAGCGGTAAAATTATGCGCCGCATCCTTCGTAAAATAGCCTCTAAGGACACCTCCAACCTGGGAGATATCAGTACCCTTCTCAACCCGGAGGTAGTGGAACAGATAATGGACGAAGCCCTTTAAGAATTAGCGCAAGCCCGCCACGCGAAAGCGCACCTCGATGAGCTGCCGCAGCTGAGCCACTGTTCTCAGGTGTGCTTTCAGCTGTTTTCTGCGGTAGGGTGAAAGGGCTTTCAGGTCAATATACCTGCCGGAATCCCCATTTGTCAGCCCGGATTGCACCCGGAGGGCTGAGAGGTCGAGGAAGGCCTGGGCACAGCCCGCAAAAAGGGCCTGGTTCTGGGGTTCGGCCTTCGCCATAAACCGAAAGCGTTGTTCTGTATTCCGGAACCCCGTAGTTGTTCTGGAAAGGACCAGGAGCCTGGCGGCATCCACCAGGGCCAGGAGTCCCCTTGCTTTCAGGTCAAAATACCCGCGATGCTCCCCGGAGCTCTCCTTCCGGAGTTGCCCGAAGAAGCCAAAGGCAGGCGGCGCATTCAAGGCTGAAACAGCCAGGTAGGACAAGAAGGGGGGCGCCTCCCCCAGCAGAAGGTTAATCTTTTCCATAATGTCCTCTTCCAGCATAGTGTCTCCCCAAACGGGTCGCATGTCCAGCATGGCGCTGCACACCAGGATACTGTCTTCGTCCGGTTCCCGAATCCACCGGGTAAAAAGGCTTTTCCACTCGCTAACAGACAGGCACCACCTGGGGTTGGACGCCATCATCCCCGCCGGGCATGGCGCATAACCCATGGCGGCCAGGCCGTCATTTACCGCTCGTGCCAGTGGCAGGAGCCGCTCCCGGGTGTCCTGGGAGGATGTCCCAGGCAGATCCTCAAAGACCAGGGCATTATCCTGGTCCGTGGGCAGGAGTTGTTCCCCCCGCCCCAGGCTTCCAGTGGTCAGCCAGCAAAAGCGCAAATGTTCCAACCCCAGCCGTGCCGCCTCCCAGCCAATCCATTTAGAGACCAGGGCATCTTTTAAGGCGGTAAACACCTCACAAGAGTACGAAACAGGTAGTTCCTGGCGCATGTACTCCGTTAGCAGCTGTCGCATTTCGGAGCCTATCTGAAGGAGGTCCTTGGGATCGGATGCCTCCCGGATCCCGCGCATGAGCATAGCGGGGCTGTGACTTTGGGTGATCAGGATATCCCGCTGAGAAACCATCCCCACAACCTTCCCGGTATCCATCCCGTCCTCGGTAAGGACCAGGTGCGAGATTCCAAACCGCAGCATTGCAGCCTGCGCCGCGCCAGTGCTGAGGTGGTGGGAAAAGGTTCGCACCGGCGCGCACATCCACCCCGAAACCCGGTCTGTCCGGGGTCCGGCCCCGGAGGCCACGGCCCTGCGCAGGTCCTTATCCGTAAGGATCCCCTCAAGGCGGCCCGGGCCCTGCACCAATACAGCCGTATGCCCCCCGGTTTGCATGGCGGCGGCGGCCTCCTGCAGGGTAGCCCCGGCATCCAGAATAAGGGCAGGGCTGCACCGGGCGTGCACCGGCAGTTCGTGCCAGGAAGTTTCAGGTAAATCCATAGCCGGAGAGGCACTTTTTTTAAAGATAGCAAATTCGGCCTCGGGTTCCCGCACGAGATTTTTTAGGGCAATCTTCCCCTTCGTCGTATATTTGCGGGGCCCTTAGGTCGCGTAGCTCAGCTGGATAGAGCATCTGCCTTCTAAGCAGACGGTCCCAGGTTCGAATCCTGGCGCGATCACTACAAGCACACCCCCCCGCAACGCAAGTTGCGGGGTTTTTTATTCCTAGAATCCGTCAAAAGCCTGCTTTTGTAAGGGTTCGAAGGAATAAAAAACACACTGCCCGCCAGGGCAGTGCCGGGGGTGTATTTGCAAAGGGGATTGCCCTCAGGATCACCGCAGGTACTCCTGGCAAGCTCGCTTTTGTAAGGACCTGAAAAGCAAAAAACACACTGCCCGCCAGGGCAGTGCGGGGGTGTATTTGTAGAGGGGATTGTCCTCAGGATCACCGCAGGTACTCCTGGCAAGCTCGCTTTTGTAAGGACCTGAAAAGCAAAAAACACACTGCCCACCAGGGCAGTGATAAATAGCGAAGCGCAACTACACCTGGTGAAATCCAAATTTCTCCCTTCCTTTGTTGTAAGGGAGCTACTACCATGTACTTTGAAGGCCTTTTACCGGAAGATAGAAAATTGATGGATCTCCTGTTTCCTTTGCCAAAATCCCATCATGGTATCGATTACCACCTAAACCATTTTTACGCTGGGACATGGCCAAAATCATGTCCGAATACCGGCTGCAAAACAATGGCCGAACCATTCCCTATGAAGTCCTTTTTCGAAAACTCCGCATGATTGAGGATGATCACCTTTTTACTCATCAGCTCCTTGTAGGCCTTGTGTTGCTAAAAGCCAACGAATACTGCTATTGAGTTGCCGGATCGCCTTTAGGTGAGCAGCTGCAGGCCTTAAAGGTCGACACGGGTAACCTGCATGCGGCTCGTTTCGAGAACCAAAAACGTAGCCGGCAGGTCCCGGAGCTCCCCCCCGTGATACCCCATGATGGCCCCCGGGTTCAGTAATAAGGTGTCGTTGACCTTTTCGGTGTGAATCGTATGGTTATGCCCGTAACAAACCACATCGTACCCCCCGTTTTCCGCAAGCGCGCGGGCTTTGTCCGGGTAGTGGTTCACAGCAATGGTAATGCCTCCGAGGCTTCCTCTGTAATATTCGCCATGGAGGCGGACATTCGGGTATTTGGCGGCGTTGGCGATGATGGCCGCAACATCCCCGTCATTATTGCCCAACACCAGGTGCGTAGGCTTTGAATACGCCTTCCCCAGCAGGTGGACGATAAAGGGCGCGCAGAGGTCGCCGCAAAACAGCATGGCTTCGGTCTCCTGGAGCAGGGGGTGTGCCAGTGCTTTCTGGAGGTTCCAGACATGGTCGTGGATGTCTGAGAGGATGGCTATTTTCATCTTGGAGCGATTTTTATGAAGCGGGTTTAGGTCTTTGGATGGGACCCTTGGCCGGGACCCCTTAAAGATACCCATATTCATTTTGGTCCTTTGGGGGGTGCCCTTTTTTTGACGGGACAGCCCTGCTGCGTTCAGGATTTCTTATTTTCAGCGGATGTAAACAAGAAGTAAGCATGAGGATTCTATATGTAGTAGCAGGGCTTGGAGTGAGCCTTCTGCTGGGGTGTAAAAACACCAGTTCCACCCCTTCCCCCACGGGGTATCAGGGGCAGGGGCCCACCCCGGTGGTCTCTACCCGGACCAAACCCGTGCAGAAGCAATGGCGTGGGACCTGGTCCTTTCAGGACAGCACGGTTTTTTTCAGCAATGCCTTCGACGGGGCACGCTTAAACGGGGTGGCCCACGACGGGGGGACGCATTATACGTTATGGATCACAGCGGAGAATACCCCCATTAACCCAAGCCCCTGGTATGCCTTCCAGGTCTGGAGCACCGAGGCGAAGGAGGTAACCCTCAGGTTTACCTATGACGGCAGTAGGAGTCGGTACTATCCCAAAATCAGCCGGGACGGGGTCCACTTCAAAGCCCTGGACAGTACCCGGTTCAAAGCGATTAACCCCGGGGAGGGGGACTTCGGTATCCGGGCGGCTCCCGAAGAAATAGAGATCAGCATAACCGTAGACCAGCAGCCTACCTGGGTGGCTGCCCAGGAACTGTATCCCTCAGGGGCCGTAAAAAAATGGGTGGACTCCCTGGCAGCCAAACCGTTTGTTACCGCCTATGAGATTGGCAGGAGCCGCGAAGGGCGGCCCATGAACCTCGTGGAGGTAAACGGGGCAGGTGCCAATAAAGCCCTGATGATTATCTCCCGCCAGCACCCGCCGGAGGTTACCGGTTTTCTGGCGATGAAATCCTTTATGGAGACCCTTGCCGGGGATTCCGAGCAGGCCCGGGCCTTCAGGAAGGCGTTTACCGTATTCAACGTCCCCCTAATGAACCCTGACGGGGTCGATAACGGGCATTGGCGCCATAACCATGGCGGCATAGACCTGAACCGGGATTGGCAGGAATTTAACCAGCCGGAGACGCGGGCCGTCCGGGATTTTCTGAAGGCGAAAAGCGAAGCAGGCTATGAGTTTGTTTTCGGGGCTGATTTCCACTCGACCTGGGATGATATCTATTACCCTATAGACTCTGTGGTTACCGGGGAAAGGGGCAAGATCGTATTCGATTGGATCAGGGGCATCACAGCGCGGTTGCCCCAGAAGCAAACCAACATCAGCGCCTCGGATAAGATCCGGCCTACCATGGTTTCCCGCAACCACTTCTACGTGGCCCATGGGATGCCTGCCATCGTCTTTGAGCTGGGGGACAACACCCCCCGGGATTTCCTCAGGGAAAAGGGCAGGGTCGCAGCCGAGGAACTCATGCGGCTGCTGATGGAGCAATGAATTATGGGGGCATTAAATAAGCGCACCCAGTCCCCACCCGGTGCGCTTATTCGGAAAACGCAAACATCTGTTTGGGTTTCACATATACTCCGTCAGAAAAGCGAAGAATTCCTTTTTGAAATCGGCGTAGACATCGCGTTCGGTTTCCATTTTCTCGCGGGTGGTCCTATGGGCGTTAACCATCGTAATGTCCATATATTCTGCCCCTCCGCTGCGGGTTTGCCCCGCTATCCGGGCTTCGTGTTTTTCAATGTCCTCCAGCAAATCCAAAATCCGAATTTCATGCAGGCGGATTTCGTTCTGGTAATGCTCCAGGCGCTTTAAGAACGTAATGTCGGTATAGCGGGACACCAGGTCTTCCAGTCGGTGGTTAAAGGTCCTTAGTTCATCTTCCCAGAAACGCAGTTCTGCGGTCCAGTTGCGGTGTTCGAAGTGGAGGTCGGAATTGTGGATGATGGTTTTCAACATGATCTACGGATTTAATGAGACGTTTCAGGTGCCCGGGTCCCGGGTAAGTTTCTACAAGTTATCCCCATCATCAATGCCATACAATGACCTTTGTCACCATTTTGGGCCAACTTTGGGCCGCCGTTGGGAGCATCTTCGGATTGTGTATTTTTGGGTCCTCAATCCTAACCTTCAATGGCTGCAGCCCAGGATCCTTATGCCGCCCTGCGCTTCCGGGAATTCAATGTGTTTCTCGGGGTGCGGTTTGCCATGGTGCTGGCCTGGTCCATGCAGTTTATCCTGATCGAGTGGTTCGTATATACCCTCACTAAGGACCCGCTTTCCCTGGGGCTTATCGGTCTGATGGAGGTTATCCCTTCGGTGGGGATGGCTCTGTTTGCCGGGCATATCGTAGACCAGCGTGAAAAGCGCAACCTGTTGCTCGCTTGTATCCTGGCCTTTTCCGTCCTGAGCCTGGGCCTGTTTATACTTAGCTTGCCCACGGTGACTGAAAGCCTGGACCAGGGGAATCTTTTGGCGGGCATCTATACTCTGGTCTTTTTCGGGGGGTTGGTGCGTGCCTTTATCGGGCCTACGATATTCTCCCTGATTGCCCTGATAGTCCCGAAGCGGATTTACCCCAACGCTGCCACCTGGAGCAGCAGTACCTGGCAATTGGCTTCGGTGCTGGGTCCGGCCCTTGCCGGGTTTTCCATTAGCTGGATCGGGGTGCACTGGTCCCTTAGCCTGATTTTCGCATTTTCCGCCCTCGCGTTTTTGATGCTGCTGCGTATCGGGCGCAAGCCCATCCTCAACCCTAAAATTGGGGAACCGGTACTGCAAAGCCTCAAGGACGGTTTGCAATTTGTCTGGCGCACCAAATCCATCCTCGGGGCCCTTACCCTGGATATGGTGGCGGTGTTGTTTGGCGGGGCGGTGGCCCTGTTGCCTATTTATGCCCAGGACATCCTCCATGTGGGGTCCGAAGGCTTTGGGATCCTGAGGGCAGCCCCTGCAGTGGGGGCCTCTATTACCATGCTGGGTTCCACCCGTTTTCCTCTGCACCGCAACGCCGGCCGTAAATTACTCTGGGCCGTTTTTGCCTTTGGAATTTGTATCCTGGTATTTGGCATTTCCACCTCGTTCTGGCTCTCCGTAACGGCCTTGTTCCTGAGCGGGGCGGTAGACGGGGTCTCTATGATTATCCGACAGACCATTTTGCAGCTGAAAACCCCGGACCACATGCGTGGGCGTGTGGCTTCGGTCAATTCCATATTTGTAGGGTCCTCCAATGAGCTGGGGGCTTTCGAAAGCGGATTGGCCGCCCGGCTCATCGGGACGGTGCCTGCGGTGGTTTTCGGGGGCGTCATGACCCTGCTTACGGTAGGGGCCACCGCGGTGGTTTCCCCCCGATTCCGCCGGCTTGACCTTTCGGATGAGGTGGAGGTATCGGAGGCCGCCCCTTAGGTTAGTTTATCAGGGCTTCGTATTCCCGTCGCAGGATCTGAAGGGTATCGGGTAAGGTCCCGGCCAGATTGCGGGTTTGCCCCGGGTCTGAATTCAGGTCATAGAGCTGATAGTCATCCCCATTCGCCAATTCGATATCAGGCCCCCAGGGGGTTATAGCCGCCCCCGGATAGGGCGGGATCAACGCCCAGTTTCCCCTGCGGTATGCCCTGCGCCCCATGGCCTCCAGAATGAGGTTTTTCCGTCCCGTGTGGCTGCGCCCGAGGAGGGCGTCGCCCAGAGGCTCGCTGTCTCTGGGGCGGGAAGGCTTTCCGATGACCTCCCCAAGGCTCGCCATCAGGTCTACCTGGGAGATCAGGGCTTCGGATTGGCCCCTGGGCACCACGCCTTTCCAATATGCGATAAAGGGGACCCGGGTCCCGGCTTCAAAAAGGCTGTACTTCCCTCCCCGATACGGTCCCGCCGGTTTATGGGTACCTACAAGCTCCGCCGCCTGGTCCTCATACCCATCGTCCAGCACTGGGCCATTGTCTGAGGAAAACAGGATAAGGGTATTGCTATCCAAGCCCCAGGCCTGTAAACTATCCATTACAGCCCCAACCATAGCATCCATCTCGGCGAGGGCATCCCCCCTGGGGCCTTTTCCGGTAACCCCTTCAAACCGCGGGTGAGGGGTGCGGGGGACGTGGAGTTGAGGGAAAGACAGAAACAGGAAGAAGGGGTTGGCTTTGTTTTTCTTTATGAAGCCCAGGGCCCGCTGCAGGAGGGTGTCCCCCATGGTTTCATCTTGCCACAGGGCACGCTTCCCGCCCTTCATATACCCGATCCGGGAAATGCCGTTGTGGATACTCATGTCGTGGCCGTGGCTAGGCCGCAGTTTCAGTAACTCCGGGTTCTTGGCCCCCGTGGGTTCCCCCTCGAAGTTTTCGCGGTAGTGCACCTGGAGGGGGTCTGCCGGGTCCAGCCCAAAAACCCTGTCATTTTCTACGTAAACCGTGGGTACCCGGTCGTTGGTAGAGGCCAGGATAAAACTCTCATCAAACCCCAGGTCATTGGGGCCCGGCCTTATCAGGCCATTCCAATCCAGCGTATCAGCTCCCAGACCGAGGTGCCATTTTCCAATAACAGCCGTGCGGTACCCGGATGACCGGAAGAGGTCTGCCAGGGTATGGGTTTCGGGGTCTATGATAAGGGGGGCATTCCCAGGGAGTACTCTGGCCCGGGACTCCCTCCAGGGATACACTCCGGTAAGAAGGCCATAGCGGCTGGGGGTACAGGTGGCCGATGTCGCATAGGCATGGGTAAAGCGCATCCCTTCTTTTGCCAGGCGGTCTAGGTGAGGGGTTCGTATTTCTCCCCCATAGGATGAGAGGTCTCCATACCCCAGGTCGTCGGCATAGAGGATCAGGACATTGGGAGGCTCTGGTTCCTGCTTGTTTTGGGGCGAACAACCCAGGACAAGTCCCAGGCAAACCAACAGCCCTGTATGTGGACGAAAAAGGATCATCCTCGTGCCTTTAATACAACCCTCCGATAGCGGGTCATAGGGTGTTCCGCCACATCGGAAACCTCCAGGATCAGGTGAAGGTCTTCCCCGGGGCCTAAATCTTCCGGTATCTGGAGGAGCAGCTCGGGTTGGGAGGCACTGCCCAGCTCCAATCTCCCGCCATAGCTGTCCACTTCCCAGTACTGCCACCAGCGGTATTCGAGTTGGTCCCCGTCCGGGTCGGTGGCCATCCCTTTCAGGGAGAGGGCCTCCCCCGGAAGGACTTCCAGCACGGCGGGGTGGTCCAGGGTTACGACAGGCGGGTGGTTGGCTTCGGCAAAGGGCTTCACACACCAGTCTGCCCGCGCCGCAAAATCGTGCTGTAAGGCAGGAACCCACCGGGTTTGCGGATAGGTGGGGTCTATTTCCTCCCGGAAGGGATTAAAATCGGCTGCCTGTGGGCCGTCCTCCCATCGGGTGGGTACACTGTCGGATTGGACCAACCGGCCTCCCCAGCCCCCAATATGGGGTTGTTCCAGGTTGCCCAACCCAACATCTACCAGATGCAGATAGGCCGGGGAGTCCCCTTCTGAGATAAAATCGTAGGGTTCGAATGGCCCCCAGTTTTGCCCCATTCGGCCCAGGTTAAAGGAATCCAGGGCTACCCCGTGGATATGCTCGGGGTCCCCTGCCTGTTGCTGCCCGTCCCCGTAGCTGTAGTAGTGTTCCAATAAAGGGCCATGGCCCTGCACCAAATGGGATTTCATAAAGGCGCCTTCCATATACGGGTGCCAGGGTTCGGGCACCGCCCGCTTCCAGGGATAGGCGAAGCACCAGAACTGGTTGGCATTGTAGAACACCTTCAGGTCCGGCCAGTTCGGGGCGATGTATTCCCGGTACGTGGCATCCTGGTCCAGGATGGCGTATATAACGGCTTTTGCGCATACCTTGCGGTAGATTTCCTCCCATTGGTCTGTATCCCCATACTGGTCCTGGATAGATTTCAGGGCCCGGGCAATGGTATTGGTCCCGCCCCAGACCTGCAGGTAAATGGGTTCGGGGTTCTGGTCCAGCAACTTGGCTTTAATCCAGTCCGAACCTTCGGTATCCCTGGCCATACTCCCCTCAAAATCGATATTGCCAACCTTTACGAGGGCCCTGAGGGAATCCGGGTGGGGGAAGCGCGCATCGTGCAGGAGCAGGTTGGGATAAACCTCCCCGTAGGCGGAAAGCAGCGTATCCATCCAGGTGGTGCCCGGCCAGCGCAGGTCGGTGCGCTCCCCGTAGATGTTGCGGGTCATTTCCATTTTCGATGTAAAGGGGGTACCCTGCCCATCGCCCTTGTAATGCCACATGGAACTGCTGTATACCAGGCCTTCCACCTGGAGTTCATTGGTGTACAGGAGCATCCTTATAAAGGAATCCACATCGTCTATTTCCCCGTCGGTGGTTACAATGGTCCGGGGGCCGTGTGTTGCCGGCACGTCTTGTGGGGCTGTGGTTTCATTTTTGCTTTCAGGTGCGCAGGCCGTAAACACAATGATTCCGGCAGCTGCCACCAGACGTAACAGAGTTGTTCCTGACATGTTATTCGAAATCTTCAGGGTTGAGGTTGAAAAAACGCACGGCATTATTGAAAAAGATATCCCGTTTCTGGTCTTCTGAGAGGTAGTTGGCATTTTCGATGACCCCAATGGAGGTCTCCAGCAATTTGGGCCACATCATCAGGTCGGTCCCATAGAGGATCCGCTTGCCAAACCCAGCCTGGACCAGACGCCTGAGGTAGGCGTGGATCTCTTCCAGGGGATAGCTCCAGATAAAGCCGGCCAGGTCCACGTAGACGTAGGCATTGGCCCCCATAAGGGCAATCATCTGGTCTATCATGGGGTACCCGGCATGCATGACCCAGATCTTGAGTTTCGGGTGGCGGGCCAGGACATCTTCCAGCAGGAAGGGCTGGCCCAGGGAGGCCCGGTATTTTGGGTTGCTGATGTTGATCATGCCATTACCCCCCGTGCCCATATGGATCCCCACAGGGATTCCCATTTCCTCGGCTACGGCAAAATAGGCATCCAGGGACAGATCGCTGGGAGACATCCCCTGATACTGGGGCGCTACTTCTCCCATCACCTTATAGAAACCGGTTTCCAGGGAATCCCGGAAGGCTTCCACACTCATCTGGTCCGCGCTGCTGAGCGACAGGGACGGGATAAACCGATCCGGGGCCGCATCGTGCCAGTCGTGGATCACCGCGGCATCCCCGCTGACCACCATAGTGACGTTCAAGCGCTCGCAGGCCTCCAGGAGTTTGGCCTGCATATCGGCGTCCGAAGTTGCAGGCTGCAGGGGGTTGGCACAGGCCGTGTTGATAAAGGAAGGGGCGGGCTGGTTGGGGCCGCTCCCGGGCATATCGCTCAGGAACCAGGGGCACATGGTGGCAGCAAAATTGGGGTTAACCCGCATGGCGTGGACATGGACATCAATAATGGGAGGGCGTTTCCCGTTTTCCTGGGCATTCCCGGCAGCCATGCCGATTAACAGGGCAAGGAAGGCGATTTTACAAGTTGTTTTCACAAGGGCAATAGGATTTGTTAGGAATGTCTCAATAGGTTGTGCGCCGGTCCCACTGCGGGACAGGAGGCCTTAATTTAGGATATAAAATCCGCAAAAAGAGGGTATATTGTGTAAATCAAACACAATTAAATGGAAATGTCCGAATGTAGACCTGCCCGATGGCTGGTTACCCTTTGTTTACTCATTAGCATGACCGATGCCACTGCCCAGAACCCCAATGCCTTTCCCGTACAGGTCCAAACCGATAAGGGCCTTATAGAAGGCGATTATAACACCCACACGGGTATCCAGACCTATTTCGGGGTCCCTTTCGCCAAGCCCCCGGTAGGGGAGTTGCGCTGGCAGGCCCCCCAGCCCATGGATTCCTGGGAAGGGGTAAAAGCTACCAAGGCCTTTGGCCCCAGGCCCATGCAAACGCTGGTTTTCGGGGATATGAAGTCCCGGTCTGCAGGCGTAAGTGAAGATTGTTTGTACCTGAATATATGGACCCCGGCCACCCGCGATGACAAGGACCTCCCGGTTTTGCTCTACTTCTATGGGGGGGGGAATGTGGCCGGAGATGCCTCCGAATACCGCTACGATGGGGAAAGCATGGCTAAAAAAGGGATTGTGACCATCACGGCGAATTACCGCCTGAATATTTTTGGCTACCTGGCCCACCCGGAATTGAGCGCTGAGACCCCCTATGGTGGCTCGGGCAATTACGGGGCCATGGACCAGGTGGCGGCCATCCGGTGGGTGCGCGACAATATCGCTGCCTTTGGGGGGGACCCCAACCGGATTACCATTGCCGGAGAATCTGCCGGTTCCATTGGGGTGAGCACGCTTATGGCATCGCCCTTGTCCCGCGACATGATTGCAGGGGCCATAGGGGAGAGCGGGGCCTCCATCCACCCAACCATGGGTCCGGTACCTCTTTCGGAGGCGGAGGCCCAGGGAAAAGCATTCCTTGACGGTGCCGGGGTTTCCTCCATCGCTGCCTTGCGCCAACTGCCTACCCGGGACATTTATGAGTTGTATAACGCCTCCGGCCGCTTTGGCTTTCCCATAAACGTGGATGGCCACTTCCTGCCGGCCACCCTGCCCGAGATTTTCGGGGCAGGTCAGCAGGCCGATATCCCGTTGCTCCTGGGGTGGAATTCGGCGGAAATCCCCGGGATGGCCTTTATGCAAGGCATGCCTTATACTCCTGAGAATTTCCAGGCCAAAGTACGGGAGGCCTATCCGGAACGGCACGCGGAAGTGCTGGCGCTTTACCCCCATACCACGGATCAGGATGTGGAGCAATCCGCTACAGACCTGGCCTCGGACCGCTTCATTGTTTACAGTACCTGGAAATGGTTCGACCTGCACCGCAAAAACAGCGACCAACCGGTATACCGGTACCTCTACAGCAAGTTAAGACCACCCCTCAAGGACCAGAACCTGCGTCCCGGTCTGGCCGGGGGGACCGTTCAGGCCGAATCCGATGCCCCGGCCATGCCACAGCCCATAGGGGCGCCCCATGCTTGTGAAATCGAGTACTGTATGGGGAACCTCCACCTGGTTGACGATTATGCCTGGACCCCGGAAGATTTTGCAGTATCGGAAACCATGCAGGAATTCTTTGCCAACTTTATAAAAAAAGGAGACCCCAACAGCCTCTCCCTTCCCAACTGGAGCGCTGCAGGAGGGCAGGACCCGAACCCACCCGTCATGATACTCGATACCCGCAGCACCCAAACCCAAGCCCGGAATGATAAAAGGTTCCTCTTTCACGATTCCTATTATCGGGAATAACCCCTTGGCTTTGGTGGTAGGGCTTTTTGCATGCGGGTTTGCACCCCGGGCACGCTATGGCTTGCTTTGCACCCTCTGCGGGTTTTGGTTGCTTTCCGGGTGTGCCGACCCGCCCAGGCTCGGTTCCGGACGTTTTGAGGCTACCGTTTCGGAGCCTCTGGAGTACTACCTCTATGTTCCTCCC
The DNA here is from genome assembly GCF_002198115.1 of Robiginitalea sediminis. Classification (GTDB taxonomy): domain Bacteria; phylum Bacteroidota; class Bacteroidia; order Flavobacteriales; family Flavobacteriaceae; genus Robiginitalea; species Robiginitalea sediminis. The sequence goes on from NZ_NGNR01000002.1 coordinate 201,845, forward strand.
CAGTACAGCCCGGACGGGCCGCCATCGGGTCTTATACTCTTTTTACACGGTGGGGGGGAGTCCGGTCAGGACCTGGAGAAACACAAGGCCCAGGGGCCGCCCAAAAGGTTGCTGGAGGGCCCGGATCTGCCTTTTATGGTCCTGGCCCCCCAGCACCCGGAGCCGCGCAAGTGGTGGAATACCCGTGCTGTCAAAGAATTACTGGACCATATTGTGGATCGGTACAATGTGGACCCGGACCGGATCTATCTGAGCGGCCTGAGCCGGGGCGCAACAGCCTGTTGGGAAATGGCGGTGCATTACCCGGATACCTTTGCCGCCATGGCCGTAGTTTGTGGGATGACTCCCGTTCCCTATGCCCATTGGATGCGTCCGGACATGCCGGTTTGGGTCTTTCACGGGACCGAGGACCCGGTAATCCCATTTTCGGAGTCCGATGATATGGTAGAGAAACTCAGGTCCATGGGCCGCCCGGTGCGCTTTACCCCGTACGAAGGGGTGGGGCACAATGCATGGGACGCCGCCTATGCCGACGAGGCGCTCTATTCCTGGCTGGCTGCCCAGCGCCGCAAGCCGCAGCAGTAGGGGGTATTGTTCGTATATTTGCCCCCATGAGGCGCATTTCCTTTTTGTTTCCTGTTTTTATTCTCGTGTTGCTGATGGGGTCCGGTTGTGCGGAAGTCCCCCGGCGAAACCTTTTGGGGGAGGAAACCAGTCCGTACCTGCTGCAGCATGCAGAAAACCCCGTGCACTGGCAACCCTGGAGCGATGCCATCTGGGAAATGGCCCGGAAAGAAGATAAACTGGTGCTTATCAGTATCGGGTATTCCTCCTGCCACTGGTGCCATGTGATGGAGGAAGAGACCTTTGAGGACGATTCGGTAGCCCAGCTTATGAACCAGCGCTTTATCAACGTAAAAGTAGACCGGGAGGAACGCCCGGACGTGGACCAGGTCTATATGACGGCCGTCCAGTTGATGACCGGCAGGGGCGGCTGGCCCTTGAATGTCCTGGTGCTCCCGGATGGGAAACCCCTGTACGGGGGTACCTACCACACCCGCGAGCAATGGATGGGTGTCCTTGCCGAAATGGACCGGCTCTACCGGGAAGACCCGGCCCGTGCCCGGGAGTATGCCGACAAGGTAGCCCAGGGGGTAGCTCAGACTAATAGTCTGGTACCCGCGGCAGACACCCGTCCCGTGCGCCCGGCGGAAGTGACTACAGCGGTATTGGGCTGGAAGGCCAGCTGGGACCCGGAGTGGGGGGGCAACACCGGGCAGCAGAAGTTTATGATGCCCGCCAACATGAATTTTCTCCTGGATTACGCCTTTTTAAGTGCGGATTCCCTGGCCCTTACCCATGTCCGGAACACCCTGGACAGGATGGCTCGAGGCGGGGTGTTCGACCAGGTAGGGGGCGGTTTTTTCCGCTACAGCACAGACCCTGAGTGGCGCATCCCGCATTTTGAAAAGATGCTGTATGACAATGCCCAGCTCCTGGGCCTGTATTCCAGGGCGTTTAAGTGGTTTCCCTCGGGGGAATACCGGGAAACGGCCGGGCGAATTTTTGAGTTCCTTCAACGCGAAATGAAAAGTCCGGATGGGGGGTACTACGCTGCCATGGATGCAGACAGCGATGGGGAAGAAGGAGCGTTTTATACCTGGGAGGAGCAGGAATTAAAGACCCTCCTGGGGGAGGCCTTTCCCGACTTTGCCACCTATTACGAAATCCGTCCCGAGACGGCCTGGGAAGGCAATTACGTCCCGTTCCGCCCCGTATCGGACAGTGTCTATGTTTCCAGCGGTGGTGGGACCCCGGAAGCGCTGAAAGAGCAGCAAGCCGGGTGGAGGAAGGTATTGATGGAAGCCCGCGGGCAGCGGCAGCGCCCGGGGATCGACAACAAGGTGCTCACCTCCTGGAACGCCTTGCTCATTTCCGGCCTGGCAGAGGCGTATGAAGCCTTTGGGGAAGTCCGGTACCTGGATGCAGGGGAGGAGCTTTTTGCCTATTTACTCCAGCACCAGTTTCAGGGGGAAGCCCTCCGGCACAGCTCCGTTTCCGGGGTGGCAGGAGGCGAGGGTTTCCTGGAGGATTACGCCTTCCTGGCCGAGGCTGCCATGCGCCTGTATGAGGTTAGCGGAAAACCCGGGTATCTGGAAAATGCTGAGCGGCTGGTACTCCAGGCAGAGGAGCGATTTGCTTCGGAAGAATCGAGGTTGTTGCGCTATACGGAAACCACCGACCTGATTTCCCCCATCCTAAAAACAGACGATGGGGTTATTCCCTCTGCGAATGCAGTTATGGCCGGGCTGTATCTGAAACTGGGTCATTTCTATTACAAGCCGGCCTATCTGGAACGGAGCCGCACTATGGTGTTGGCCCTCAGGGAACGCTTTGGCCAGGCCCCCCAGAATTACAGCGCCTGGGGGCGGTTAATGCTGGCACATAGCTGGCCGTATTTCGAAGTGGCCGTTGCCGGGCCACAAGCCAGGGAGCTACGCATGGCACTGGGGAAGGAATTCCTGCCGAATGCCTTGCTGGTCTTTACAACGAGCCCCAGCGACCTCCCGCTCTATGCCAACCGGCACGAAGAGGAGGCTACCTATTTCTATGTCTGCCGCGACCACAGTTGCCGCTTCCCGGTGGAAACCCCACAGGAAGCTATGGCGCAGATTCAGGAGGACTTGCTGGCAGAAAGACCCTAACCTTCGCTGTCCACCGTGCGGGTAACGGCCCCGGTCTGGTCGAAGAATTCCACGGACTTCATTTCCGGGGTGCGCAACAGGTACCTTTCGGACTGGCTGTTAAAGCCGCTGCCCCAGTACCATTCCCGAAGTTCCGCGCGCCCGTCTGCATAATGCACCCGCGCCCCGACCTCGTTAGGGGCCACTTTGAGGGTAGCAGTTGCCGGGGTCCCATAGGCCCGGATGCGGTCGTTGTTTTGGGAGGCCACCCAGAGCAGGGTGCCATCGGCTGCAGGCAGGCCCACCAGGGCCTTGGCATCCCCAGGCAGGTAAAACCCGCTTTCGGTGTTGTTTAAGGCTTTGAAATGGCCTTTCCCGTCTCCCAGGAGCATGAGGCCCATAAAGGCGTCTGCACGGCCCTGCTGAACCTCCATACCGTAGTCGTTGCCGGCCAGTAGGAGGTCCGGGAAGGTATCCCCGTTAAAATCTGCGGAAACAATCCCGTAGACGGGGGCGATTTGGGCATTCACCGGGAGGGCATGGCGCCGGAACGTTCCATTGCCGAGGTTTTCTACCCAACTGGTTTCCTGGGTATTGAATTCCAGGACGGTAGCGTCATCCAACAAGCCATCCGGGAACATTTCCGGGAGGGTGGAGGCCCCGAATTCCCCAAAGGAATTGAAGCGTTTGCGGATGGCAGAAAACTGCTTGACCACGTCCTGCCAGGGGTGGTAGAGGTATTCCCGTTTTACCCCGGCGCTGTCGCGCAGGTAATAGGAAATAAGCGGATCTATCATCCCGTTGTCGTCCAGGTCCTTGGCATAGACCCGTACCGGTTCGGATTGGGTACCCCGGAAATAAATATTGGTCCCGGAATTCCCGGCGATATAGTCCATGTCCCCGTCCTGGTCCAGGTCTGCTGCGGCCAGGCTGTTCCACCAGCCCTTGTCTTCCTGCAGGCCTGTGGTTGCGGTAATCTCGCGCAAGCTGCCCTGGCGGTTTTCAAAGAAGCGCAAGGGGCTCCATTCCCCGGCCAGGATGAGGTCCGGCCAGTGGTCCCCGTTGAAATCGGTCCATAGGGCATCGCTTATCAGCCCTGCGAATTCCAGGGCGGGTTCCACTTGAACCGTGACATCGGTGAAGGTAACCTTGCCGTTGGCGCTGTCGTTGCGCAAGAGGTAACTGCGATCTGCCATGGGGTAGGCAAAGGGCAGTACCCGGCTACCCACAAAGAGGTCCAGATCGCCGTCCTGGTCGTAATCGGCCGCTTTTACCACAGAGGTATTGGCGCGGATATCCGGCAGGGCAGTGGTCGCCCGGCTGAATTCCCCGCTGCCATCGTTGAGCAGTAGGATATCCCTGTAGCGCTCATCCCCAGCTTCGTACTGCCCGGAACCGCGGGCGAGGTACAGGTCCGGGTCCCCGTCCCCGTCTGCGTCGAACAGGAGGGCTGCCGTATCTTCTTCCTCCAACTCCGGATGGGACTTATAGTTCACCTCAGCGGCCTTAAAGGAGCCGTCTTCTCCCTGGATGAGCCAGGTCTGGGTAAAGTTCCGGGTACCCGGGATAAATAAGTCCGTGCGTCCGTCGGCATTGACATCGGCCGCTGCCAGGGCTGGGCCATACTGGGAGAACTTGTGGGGCAGGGTGCGCTGGAAGTTAAAATCGATAAAGTCGATATCGCGGATGCGGATATCCAGCCCACGGGTGGAATCCTGGGCAGTGAGCAGTGCCAGGCTTCCCGCTTTTCGGGTCGGGGAGGGGAGGGCCTCGTTATACCGGAAGACCAATTCCTGCCGTGCCTCCGGTGCAACGGCCCAGGCTTCCCGCCCGTCGGCCCAGCGCACATGTACCGAGTCTACCGAAGCCTGGCCTAACCCGAAATGCAATACGCCTTCGGGTTTTGAGAGGTATCCCCGACCAGAGAGTACCCTGAGTTTCTGGATGGCACCATCACGGTAAACCGCTACTTCGCTGCCATACCCTGCCGGGTTGGCTTTCGGCCCTTCGAGTCGGACCCGGAGGTATCCGTTCTGGGGCTGGAGTTCATTCTGCCTGTTCTCCATGAGCAGGGCCTTTTCGTTCAGGTTGTTGATGACCAGGTCCAGGTCTCCGTCTTTGTCGAGGTCCCCATAGGCCGCCCCGTTGGAAAATGTCCCAAAATTGAGGCCCCAGGCCGCTGTGGCATCTTCGAAACGCAACCCGCCCATGTTGCGGAAGGCGAAATTCGGGATCTTGATTTCCGGGATGGCCTCAATGAGTTTTTCCTTGGTGACGAGCCGGCTTGCCGTAACCCGGAAATCCCCAAAATCCCTGTCGGTTACATCTTTTGGAAAACCATTGGTGATGAGCAGGTCCTGCAGGCCGTCGTTGTCGAAATCGGCAAAGAGGGGCGCCCAGCTCCAGTCAGTTTCCTGTACGCCGGCAAACATCCCGGCCTCGGAAAACACCGGCAACCCTGTTTCGGGGTCTGTCCCGTTGGCAATCTGCAGGGTATTGCGGGCGTACTGGTATTCGTACCCGTAGGAGCGCGTAAAGATTTCCTTGTTGTAGCTGCTGGGGCCCTGAAACAGCTTTTTACGCTTGTTGTAATAGGGTTGCATTTCCGTGGTGAACAGGTCCAGCTCCCCGTCGTTGTTAACGTCGGCCAGGTCGCTGCCCATGGAGGAAAGGCTAAAGTGTTTGAAGATGTCCCCGGCCCGGTTAGTAAAGGTCCCGTCCTGGTTGTTGATATACACCAGGTCATTGCTGAAAAAATCGTTGGCGACGTAAATGTCCATCCAACCATCCTTGTTGAAGTCGTGGATCAGCGTACTGTGGCTGTATCCATGGTAGCGGATTCCCGCACTGTCTGACACATTGGTAAAGCGGGGGTGTCCCAGGGCTTCGTCCCAGCGGTTCTCATACAGGCGGTCGCGGCTCAGGGAGCTCCCGTCGTCCTGGTTGGGCCGGAATTCCGCCGGGTTGATGCCTTCAATGCGGTTCACGCCAATGAAGACGTCCAGGTCCCCGTCATTGTCGTAATCGAAGAATTGGGCATGGGAGGAGTACGTATCGTCGTCCAGCCCATAGGCTGCAGCTTGTTCACTGAAGGTGGGTACCCCGTTGGCCGTATTGCCCTGGTTGATGTACAACAGGTTGCGGCGGCTGAGGCTGTCGCGGTAAAACGTGTTGCAGATATAGATATCCAGGCGGCCGTCCAGGTTCAGGTCCACAAGGCTTACCCCTGAGGACCACACCAGGGAATCCGGTTTGCCTATCCCCGAAGCAGTAGAAACGTCTTCGAATGCCAGTTTGCCCCTATTGAGGTAGAGGGCGTTATTGGCCTGGTTGCCGGTAAAAAAGATGTCGTCGAGACCATCTCCGTTTACATCGCCCAGGGCTACTCCGCTCCCGTTGTAAACAAACTCATTGTCGAGGATGTTGATGGAGTCGTTTTCCGTCAGGCGGTTTTCGAAATGAATCCCACTGTACTCCGGAGACACAGGGCGAAACAGGTGAGGGGTTTCCGGCTCACTGCAAGCGTGCATGCTTATCAGTAAAAGGGCGGCAAAAGCCCCATATAATACTCTCATGTCGGGTTGTTTGCTTTACGAACAAAAATGCGGGAATTCCGAGGAAGGCACAAGAAAAAGGCCGCTATTTCAGCGGCCTTTAATTCTTCATTAAATGAATTTAACCAATAATTACCATCCCGGGTTCTGAGTAAGAACGTCAGATCCCTGAATATCGATCTGGGCCTGAGGGATAGGCTGGTATTCGTGCTTGCCTGCCTGGAAGCTGGCGCCTCCGAACTTGGTCACCAGGTACTGGCTTTCATAGTTCAGGTAGCGGTTCAGCTCATCGGCTGCGATCCCCCAGCGTACCAGGTCGAAGAAGCGGTGTCCTTCGCCGGAAAGCTCGAGTTTACGCTCGAAACGAACGATATCGCGGGCAGTGGCTTGGTCGGAGAAATCCGAAGCAGCGTACTCGCTGATTACGTAGTTGGCAGCATTGGCATTGGGATCGCTGTACTCCTTAACCCAGAATTGAGCATTGGCGGCACGGGCACGAACCTGGTTAACCAGGGCACGTGCGGCCTCCAGGTTACCCAGTTCCACTTCGGCTTCGGCAGCCATCAGCAGCACATCGGCATAGCGGATAATGGTGTAGTTCATCAATGCATAGCCACGGGTCCAGGAGCTGGCATCTGTCAGGCTTCCTTCCTGAGAACGATAGTAGATGTACTTCTTAGGAGAGTACGGACCAGCGTAGGGGAAGCTACGGATCCAGGCAGAGCCCGGGTGCTCGATCCAATCCAGGTAAGGGATTCCCTTACGCCCGATAGACCAGTCGATACGCGGATCCAGCGGACCGGCATCTTCGGTAAAGGTGCCTTCATCCTGCCCGTCGGTAAAGACATGGCGGTAGACGTTGGCCACTTCGTTGGCCGGGTCGCTGAAAGAACCATCGAGCAGGGGCAAACCAGCAGCCGTGGTACGGAAGTGGTTGGCCAGGTCGATACTCGGCTGGAAGAATCCGCAGCAGTTACCGGGACCGTCAGGACCGGTGTTGTACGGGTAGTTCAGGTCGTCGAAATAGTTGGCGTTCTGAGTGCTACCGGTGTTGTTGGCGGATTCCACATCGAATACGGACTCTGCATGGTTATCGAACTCGGCATTGAAAATGTTGGCGTAGTTGTCCAGCAAGGCGTATTTCTCACCCAGGGGGGTTACCCCGTTGGCGATCACATCGTCGAACCAGGTTTTGGCCTGGGAGAATTTGCCCTGGTACAGCATGGCCTTACCCATAAGGGCTGCAGCCGCCCAGCGGTTAACCCGACCGGCAGAGGTGGTCTCCGGCAGGTTGTCGTAGGCGTATTGAAGGTCTGCTTCGATAAGCGCCCAGGCATCACCATTATTGGGAACCAGGATCACTTCTTCCGGCGGGACGGTTTCGTCGAATACCGGAATGTTGTTGAAGTGCTTCTTCAAATCGAAGTAGAAGTGGGCACGAAGCATACGGGCCTCCCCGGAAATGCGGGCATAGTCCGAAGCGGTGAGCTGGTCCTGGATCAGGTTGGCCGTAGCCACCACCTTGTTGGCACGGGAAACCCCTTCGAAACGACCTCTCCAGAGGTTGTTAAGGTCACCTTGTGTGGCATCGTGCGTAAACCGCTGTACCGGGTTGATAGAGGAATAATCCCCTGCATCTGTACCCTTGTTGGCGTCTCCGCCGAGGATAGCACCGGTTACCCAGTGGTTAGGACCTTCGAAACGGTTGCCGAAAACCCCGTTCAGGGCAGCGTACGTTCCAATTAACAGGCCTTCAACCCCGTCCTTGGTCTGCAGCTGAGCGTCTCCCAGGGAGTTGGCCGGCGGCACTTCCAGGAATTCGTCGCTACAGGCCCCGACAAGCAGGAGACCCGCAGTAAGTAGCGCAAAAAATCTGTTTGTTTTCATAACTTTTTTTTCAAATATATTCAAAAAATTTGTTCTCATCTCACTCATGTTTAAAGAATTACAGGCGTAGATTCACATTAAACAGGTAAGAAGGAGTAACAGGGTAGTTACCTACATCAACCCCGAAACGGGTATCGGCATCCCCACCAACCACGGGATCAAGTCCGCTATAGTTGGTGATTGTCCAGATATTGTTAGCGGAAATTCCGATGGAGAAACGCTTTACACCCAGTGATTCGAGGATATTATCATCGAAGTTGTACATCAGAGCCAAACGCTGCAGACGGATGTAGTCTCCATCTTCCACATACCAGCTGTTGGAAGCACCACTTGTAGATAAGTTGGATTCGCTTTCCCAGATAGGAGCGGCTGCGTTGTTGCCCAGTTCAGGTGTCCAGGAGCGAAGTGCAGCAACACCCTTGGCAGAACCTTCGAAAGTACCGAAGAAATCGCGGAACCATTTCCCCTGGTTGAAGATTTCAACTCCACTTACCCAGTTCCAGAAGGTTTCCAGGGTAAGGTTCTTGTAGTTCAGGGTAATGGTGGCACCACCACTGTACTCCGGTACCGGATCTCCCAGGTACGTACGGTCGTCCGGGGTGATCACCCCGTCACCGTTCACGTCGCGATAGCGGAAACGCCCTACACCGGCACCATCCTGGGCGGGTGAGCTGTCCACTTCTGCCTGAGAATTGAAGTAACCGATTACGTCATAACCGAAGAAGGAAGACAGCGGCCTGCCCAATTGGTTTCGAGTGGGGGAGATGCCACGGAAAGTTCCTCCATCCAGGAACTCAATTCCATCGGCAAACTTAACAACCTCGTTTTTCAAGAAAGAGTTGTTAAGAGTCACATTGAAACTCAGATCTTCGGTGATGTTTCCACGACCTACGATCTGGAAGTCGACCCCTTTGTTGAGCATGGCTCCTACGTTACGCGAGGGAGCAGATGCGAAGTTTCCGGTTACACCGGCCAGTGGCACAGTGAAAAGCAGGTCTTCGGTATCCTTCTTCCACCAGTCGAGGATGATGTCCACATGCCCATCGAGGATGGTGGCATCGAAACCGATATTGAGGGTGGTTGAGGTTTCCCACTTTGCATCGGGGTTTCCGATACGGGTGGTGGCAAAACCTTCGTTGGCACCGCTGTTCTGGCCGTCGATCGGGTAAATGGTATTCCCGATATTAATACCAGCCAGTGAGAACTGGTTGGCCGGATCCACGTTGTTGGAGTTACCCATTTGCCCCCATCCACCACGGATTTTCAGGTCGGTGAAGATGTTCTGGTTTTCCATGAAAGACTCGGCAATAACCCGCCAGGCACCGGAAACCGCAGGGAAGGTTCCGTAGCGGTTGTTGGAACCGAAAACAGAGGAACCGTCGCGCCGGATAACCCCGGTCAGATAGTATTTCTCATCCCAGTTGTAGTCCAGTTTTCCAAAGACGGAGTTGAAGTTCACCCCTTTGCGAATGAAGCTCTGTACTACGGGGGATCCAACGGTTTGCAGGTTTACGAAATCCAGATCGGTAGAGAAGGGGTTGATCCCCGATCCCTGAATCCGGCGTCCTCGGGAAGCGGTGGTCGGCGTGCTGGCACCTTCTATAGCTTCATAACCTACGAAAGCTTTGATTCCGTGCTTTCCGAAGATTTTCTCGTAGGTAGCCGTATTGGTCCAGATCCACTGGAAGCCGTACTCCTGGCCTTCGTTAAAGCTAAAGGATGCCTGCGGCTCGGAATCCCCAAGGTAGCGGTAGTTGTAATCCAGGTTGGTGAAATTGTAGTAGTTACCACCTATGCTAGTGCGGATAACTAAACCTTCAATGGGCTTCACCAAAGCGTACAGGTTACCGAAACCGCTTACGGAGTAGGCCTGGTCATTCCCGCGGTCCTGTACCAGGCGGCGTACCGGGTTCCGTGGGTTGTTGAAGCCCGCGGCACGGGTACTGGCGTAGCTGCCGAACTCATCGAATACCGGGATAATGGTAGGCATCCGATATGCGGAAAGTACTTCGGATTCGTCATCGGCAATACCGAGACCACCGTTTCCACCAGTTTGACCGCGCACGGAGTTATAAGTAAACTGCAAATTCTCACCCAGGGAAAGCCAGGGGGTGACGTCCCATTCGGAATTGAAGCGGGCGGTGTAACGATCTTGTTCGTTCTCCAGCAGAATTCCATCGAGAGATTGCAGGCTAAGGCCAACGAAGAAGCGTGAATTTTCCGTTCCCCCGTTAAAGCCAAGGCTGGCGCGCACTGCAGGAGCAAGGCGTGTAATCTCTTTATACCAGTTGGTTCCGCGCAGGTTGGGGCGGATCAGGAATACGTTTTCAGGGTTAGCCTCATAATTGGCACGGATCTGCGCCAGGTTGATGTCAGACTCATTAACCCCGTTCTGCCCGTCCGCATGAAGATAGTCCGGGAAGGTAGGGGTGGCGTTGGAGCCATACTGAGGGTGGGTGTACTGCGGGGCAGTTCCGTTGGCTGCGGCATTGTTTTCATACCCGATATGCGTCCATTCTGCCATTTGCTGAGGATTCAGCATTTTGGGAGAACCATTTACGTTCGGGTCGGTAACCCCACTCTGGATGTCGACAGATATTTCGGTCTTCTTGTTGCGACGGCCCTGCTTGGTGGTATAAACGATTACCCCGTTGGCAGCACGTGCCCCGTAGATAGAAGCAGCGGCAGCATCTTTAAGAACCGTAGTAGTCTCGATATCGTCCGGGTTCAGGAAGGAGATGTCGTTGATCGGCACCCCGTCTACCACATACAGCGGCTCGTTACCTCCGAAGGCCCCGAAACCGCGGACGCGGATTTGACTGGCAGTACCAGGCTGTCCGTTGGTTACTACGTTTACACCGGCAACCCTACCGGCCAGCTGCTGTTCAACGTTACCGGAAGGGATGGCGGCCAGTTCCTCGGCCTTCACGATAGAAACGGCTGCGGTGGTTTCCCGCTTGGTTTCCGTGGTATATCCCGTTACGATCACTTCGTCCAGTGCCTGGGAGTCTTCGGCCATGGTAATGGAAACCGAAGAGCGTCCGTTAATGGCAACCGACTGTGTCACGTAACCCAGGTAGCTCACGACAAGTGTAGCATTCGGGTCGGCCTCGATGGTAAAATTACCGTCGAAATCCGTTTGGGTACCTGTGGTGGTACCCTGCACGATGACGTTGGCGCCGGGAAGCGGAACCCCATAGGAATCCACTACAGTACCGGAAACGACATTTTGCAGTGCGTTTTCTCCGGTCGTTTCATTGGGCATTTCGACTGCTGCATGTGCCGGCAGCAAACCGAAACACAGAAACATCATTATGAATCCGGAGAAGAGTCGTAAAAACGATTTCAGTCCCATCGGATTCCAGTCAGCGTTTCGAATCATAATGTTTAGTTGTTAAGTTAGTTAAATGTTTGATTTACACTTGTTTAATTCGAGCTTTGGCCGAAAACGTTTTCGCTGATAACGTTAACAAAACCCAAAAATCGTGTTAATAATACTAAAAATAGGGGGAATATAAAGTAGCCTCTACCAAATTTTTATCAAAAATCTTTCAATCTGTTAAAAATTTTAGAGGAATATTAGCAATCCATAAATTAGGCGTATTTATCGCTAACCAACCAAAATCACACCTATGCAGATAAAGGAAAACGCCACGGTCTACGATGCCATTATTGTAGGATCGGGAGCCGGGGGCGGAATGGCTACCAAAATACTGGCAGATGCCGGCCTCAAAGTAGCCGTGGTTGAAGCGGGGCCGTTTTTCGACCCCAAGGACCCCAAACAGCAGACCCAGATGAAATGGCCGTATGAGTCCCCGCGCCGGGGCGCAGCCACAACCCGGGACTTCGGCGAATTCGATGCCGCTTATGGCGGATGGGAGATAGAAGGGGAACCTTATACCCATAAGGATGGCACTAAATTCGACTGGTTCCGTTCGCACATGCTGGGGGGACGTACCAACCACTGGGGAAGGATTTCCCTCCGTTTCGGCCCCAAGGATTTCAAGCATAAGGATGTGGATGGCCTGGGGGAAAACTGGCCCATTAGCTATGAGGACATCAAACCCTATTACGACAAGGTAGACAAACTCATTGGCGTGTTCGGCACAAACGAAGGGCTGCCCAATGACCCGGACGGGTTTTTCCTCCCCCCGCCCAAGCCCAGGCTCCACGAGCTGTACTATATCAAAGGGGCGCGGAAGACAGGCATCCCGGTGATTCCCTCCCGGATGTCCATGCTCACCAAGAAAATCAACAATGAGCGCGGGGTTTGCTTCTATTGCGGGCAATGCAGCCGCGCCTGCCAGGTCTATGCGGATTTTTCGGCCGGGACCTGCCTGATCTTCCCGGCCCAGAAGGGCAGGGGGCAGGTGGACCTGTTTACCAACTGCATGGTGCGGGAAGTAACCACGGACGAAAATGGCAAGGCTACCGGGGTCTCCTATATTAATAAGGAAGATCGCAAGGAATATTCCCTGAAGGGAAGGGTAGTGGTGCTGGCGGCCTCGGCCTGCAGTACCGCCCGCATCCTGCTGAACTCCAAGAGCAAACAACACCCCAACGGGCTGGGCAATGGCAGCGACCTGGTCGGGAAATACCTGCACGATTCCACCGGCAGTAGCCGGGCTGGGTTTATCCCGGACCTGATGAACCGGGAAATCTACAACGAAGACGGGGTTGGCGGCATGCACGTATACTCCCCCTGGTGGGGCGACAACAAAAACCTGGATTTCCCCCGGGGCTACCACATTGAGGTGTGGGGTGGGATGGGGATGCCCAATTACGGTTTCGGCTTCAACCCGAACGATTTCAACAGGTTTTTCGGCCTGCCCACCGGCGGCTACGGCGAACAGCTACGCAAGGACGTCAAGAAGTACTACGGTTCGGTGGTCGGTTTCGGCGGCCGGGGCGAGGCGATTGCCCGCAAGGACAATTACTGCGAAATAGACCCCACCACGGTGGACGAATGGGGGATTCCAGTATTGCGCTTCCACTACAAATGGTCCGATTACGAACGCAAACAGGCCCGCCACATGCAGGCCACCTTCGAGGAACTCATCCACAATATGGGGGGAGAGGTCCTGGGCGATACCCCATCGGCCGAACAGGATTACGGCTTACTGGCCCCGGGCCGTATTATCCACGAGGTAGGGACCACCCGGATGGGGGACGACCCCAAAACCTCGGTAACCAACCGCTACCAGCAGCTGCATGAGGCAGACAACGTCTTTATTACGGATGCAGGACCCTTTGTGTCCCAGGCGGACAAGAACTGTACCTGGACCATCCTGGCGCTCTCCTGGAGGGCTTCGGAGTATATCGTAGAACAACTCAAGCAACAAAATATCTGATATGGACAGAAGACAAAGCCTGAAATCCCTCGCCTTGGGTACCGCCGCTGCAGGCCTCGCCCTCCACGGCTGCAAAATGGAGGATCAGGAACTACAGGAGGCTGTTTCTGCGGGAGCCGAACACTATTTCGGACGGACCCCGGAGGAATTGGAGCAAATTGCAAAACTCCATGCCGAAACCTTCTTTAACCCCCATGAAATGGAAACCCTTTCGGTACTGGCCGAATTGATCCTCCCACCGGTGGAGCAATATGGCGGGCCGCTGGAGGCCGGTGTGCCGGACTTCATGGAATTCATGGCCAAGGACATCCCCGAACTGCAGGTGACCCTCCGAGGCGGGCTGATGTGGCTGGACCACAAGAGCAATACCGAGTTCCAGACGGAGTTTAAAAGCGCCCAGCAAGCCCAGCAAAAGGAAATCCTGGATGCTATCGCCTTCTACGACCCGGAGGTCCCCTTGCAGGAGCAGCCACTGGAAATCCAGTTCTTCAGCCTGGTGCGCAACCTGACCGTTTCCGGGTATTATACATCCAAGCTTGGCATAGAGGAATTGGGTTACAAGGGGAATACCCCGAATATCTGGGATGGGGTGCCCCAACACGTACTGGACAAACACGGCCTGGCCTATGAGGAGGAGTGGCTGGCCAAATGTGTGGACCAGAGTAAGCGCGGGGTGATTGCCGAATGGGACGAAAACGGGAACCTATTAACGTAAAAACCAGTGACATGAGAATCAGATCATGGATTGCCGCCTTGGCTGTCTCCGCCTTTTTTGCCCCTCAGGGGCTTGACGCACAAGAATTTGGCATTCAGTTGTACAGCCTGCGCAACCAGTTTGAAAAGGATGTGGAAGGCAGCCTGAAGCAAATCCGGGACTGGGGGATCACCTACATCGAAGGCGGGGGAACCTATGGGTATTCCCAGGAGGAATTCCTGGGGTTGCTTGGAAAATATCGCCTGAAAACCATCAGCGTGGGGGCGTCCTACGAGGAATTGCGGGATAATCCGGAGTCTCTGGTCGAAAAAGCCCGCGCATTTGGGGCGGAGTACGTGATGTGCGCCTGGATACCGCACCAGAACGAATTCGACCTCACGGAGGCATTAGCGGCCATTGACGTCTTCAATAAAGCCGGGAAACTCCTGAAGGAAGCGGGTTTAACCCTGGCCTACCACCCCCATGGGTACGAATTCAGCGCGCATGAAGAGGGCACGCTGTTCGACATTATGGCCAGGAACGCCAGGGACTTTGCCTTTGAAATGGATGTGTACTGGGTATTTCACGGCGGGGCCGACCCCCTGGAACTCCTGAACCGTTATCCGGACAAGTTTGTGCTGTATCACCTGAAGGATATGGCCCACGGCGTGAAAGGGAATACCTCCGGGCACGAAGATGTGGAAACCAATGTAGTGCTCGGTACGGGGCAGATTGATATTGCAGCCCTGGTGAAACGGGGCGCCGAGCTGGGAATCCGGTATATGTTCATAGAGGATGAATCCAGCAGTGTGGTGGAACAGGTGCCCCAGAGTCTGGAATTCCTGCGGGGGCTCTAGCCCCCCGGTTTTATTGCCACCCCTACCATGGAGTCTGCGGTTCCGTAATACAGGAACCAGTTCTTCCTGAAATACACCAGTCCCTGGATAAAGGTTGTCCCCGCCTGGTACTGCCCGCTTACCTCATGGGGCAGGCTGGGGCAGATAAAAGGCGCTTCCAGGCGCCGGACAAATTCAGTTGGGTCGTCTTTGCTGAATAATGCCTGGCCCCCGCAGTAAGTGCCCTCAGGGGTTTCAGGCCCCGCACCCTCCCCGGAAAGATTTTTGCCGTTATACAACAACAGAATGCCTTCTTCGGTATACAAAGCCGGAGGCCCGGGTTCCGTGAGGTGGCTGTCGAAGGTTCCCGGGGTGGGAACAAAGGGCTTGATCAGTTCCCCGGAGCCGTTTGTTACCGGGGTCCAGTCGCGGCCATCTTCCGAAACGGCCACATTCACAAAAAGCTCCCCCCAGTACATGTAGTAAGCACCCTTGATTTTTTTGGCGACCAGCCGTCCGTCCTTAAGCTCGGTTACCACCGATCCCGATTTGCTCCAAACATCCCGGAAAGCCCCGCCATGGGCTGTTTCAAAGACCGGACCGTGTTTGGTCCAGTGGACCAGGTCTGTGGAAGTGGCGCTGGACAAACGGGCTGTTTCCCGGTTCCAGCTGGTATAGAGCATCAGGTAGGTGCCGTCTTCCAATTCGGTTACCCTGGGGTCCTCAACCCCGCCCGGGAAATCCCATTTGCTGAAGGGCCCGGGTTCGGGATACAGCACCGGATCCTTATGCCGGGTAAAGTGCAGCCCGTCCGTACTCCAGGCCAGCCCGATACGGCTGGTACGCTCGCCTAGGCGGGCGTCGCGGTCATCCTCCGCCCGGAACAGGAGAAAAACCGTGTCGTTACGGACCACGGCACCCGGGTTAAAAACATCGGCCTGCTGCCAGCGAACCGGCCTGTTTTGCATGGGGCAATCGAAAATATAGGTGGAATCGGGCCCGAGGATGGGCTGCCCCTCCGGTTTCTCGAATCCAAGCATCCAGGGCTCCTGGGCGAGACCCGCAATCGGGAAGAACAATATCAGCAGTAAAATGGAGCGCATCATTCAGAGGGCTTTAAGGCTAAAGATACAATCCTTTTTGGGCTTTGAAGGTTTGAAAAAGGGGTTATCTTTAGCTCATGCCCAGTACGACAAAGTTCTTTAAAACAGGTCTGCCAGCCCTGCTGGCTGTTGCCGTGAGCGTGGTATCCGGATGCCGGGAAGGCGGTACTTCGACTCCTGCACCGCGTACCATGCCGGAAAAAATGGAAGTTGCCGATACCACCGCCATTACTCCGGAGGTAACGACCCCACCCGCCCCGCCCCCCCTGGAGCAACTGCCCGACACCGCGTTCGTTCGCCTGGCGGATTACAGCGAGGCTTTCGGGTTTGAGATGCGCTATGCCACCGCCGATAATTTCCTGGAGGCTGTCGTTTACCCGTGTGGGGAATGCTATACCAGGGCCATTACCGCCAGGGCCCTGCTGGCGGCCAATGCGGCCCTGAAGCCACATGGGTACCGGATCCGGTTTTTTGATTGCTACCGGCCCCACCGGGTGCAATTCAGGATGTGGGAACTGGTGCCCAACCCCCAGTATGTTGCCAACCCCGAAAAAGGGTCTATCCACAACCGGGGAGGGGCCGTGGATATAACCCTGGAAACGCTGGAGGGGCAACGGGCCGATATGGGTACGGATTTCGATTTCTTCGGCCCTAAGGCCCACCACGACCATCTGGACCTTCCCAAAGAAGTGCTGGAGCGCCGGGCGCTGCTGAAATCGACCATGGAAGCGCATGGGTTCTGGTCTGTCCGCACCGAATGGTGGCATTACAACCTGGCTGCTGCTTCCCGCTACCCGGTAGCCGATTTTATCTGGACCTGTCCGGAAAAAGAACCCGCGCTGCCATGAAAAAAACTCTACTAGCCCTTCTGTTGATCCTGGTGCTGCCTTGTGCAGCCCAGCACTTCCGGCTCCCGATCTGGCCCGATGGGGCCATCGCACACCGCGTGCCCACCAATGAGGCCGAAATACGCGACAGTACCGATATTCTGCGCATCAGCAAGGTCCAGGTGCCGGAAATCGAAGTATACCTGGCCGATACCACCCGGCAGACCGGGAAGGCCGTGCTGATCCTGCCTGGAGGCGGGTACCGCATTCTGGCCTACCACTGGGAAGGCACCCAGTTTGCCAGATGGCTTCAGGCCAGGGGGATAACCGGGGTGGTGCTGAAATACCGCCTTCCCGATTCCCGCTCCCTTACCGAGGCCCACCTGGTCCCTTTATCGGACGCCCAAAGGGCCATGCGGCTGCTGCGGGAAAAAGCTACCCAATGGACTATTGACCCGGGTAAAATCGGGGTAATGGGCTTTTCTGCCGGAGGCCACCTGGCCGCGAGCCTGAGTACCCAGTACGAGGCAAGGGTCTACGAACCTGTGGATCGTGCCGATTTGCTAAGTTCCCGCCCGGATTTCTCCGTTTTGGTCTATCCGGTTATTACTTTCTCGGCGTCTGCCGTGCATTCCGGCTCCCGGGAAGCCCTCCTGGGGCCTTCCCCCTCAGATAGTTTGCTGCGATTCTTTTCCCCGGAGCTCCAGGTAGGGCCCGAAACCCCGCCCGCTTTCCTGCTGCACGCTGCAGACGATACCGGAGTTCCCGTGGCAAACAGCCTGGCTTATTACGAGGCCATGCGCGCCGCAGGCCGGCCTGCTACGCTCCACCTAGTGCCGGAAGGCGGCCACGGTTTTGCCATGGCGCGTGGAGACGCCTACCTGAGCCGGTGGGTCGAATGGCTGGAAGCCTGGCTCCTCAACTTATGATTGGGAAGGATTAAAGGGTTCCGGCAGGGTGCTCATACCCGCTCCGGTAAGGCCGTTGTAGCCTTCCTGTAGCTTCCGGATCTCCTTCGATGATGCGCTTTGCGGGATTATAGCTAAGAGGCCTGCCCAGGTCCATGGCCACGTTGGCCAGGATACAGCTGGCCGACGAAATATGGCCCTGTTCGATGTCCGCAAATGGGCGGTTGCCGTTTTCAATGGCCGCAAGGAAATCGATCATATGCCGGCGGGTCGCCGGAACGGCGTGCAACTCGATATTGGCCTCATTGACGTCTTCCGGATACTTTTCACGCTCGTAAATCACGTCCCCGTGAATGGGGTTGCTGCCGTCTGCCGGGGTGAAGTCGTACTGCATCACGCTGCCCGCCAAGGTCCCTTTTTCCCCATAAATCTTAAAGGCCCAGGGGTAATCGGGGTCTGCCGGGGCGCCCCAGCTGCGGTGCTGCCAGTGGCAGCTGAAATCCGGGAATTCGAAAACAGCCGATTGGGTGTCCGAAATATTGGATTTCCCATCCTTCTGCACATAGATTCCGCCGCTGGAGCTGATCCGCGTGGGCCATCCCAGATCCAGCAGCCACCGGACGGTGTCTAACATGTGCACGCACATATCCCCCATAATGCCATTGCCATACTCCATAAAGGTGCGCCACCAGCGGATATGGGGCAGCCCGTCATAGGGCCTGAGCGGCGCCGGCCCGGTCCACATCTGGTAATCCAGATGGTCCGGGACCTCCTGCAACGGTGGGTTTCCGTTAGCCCGCATATGGTAGTAACAGCACATCTCCACATGGCCTACCTTGCCCAACAGGCCTGCATCCACAATCCGGCGTTTGGCTTCCTGCAAATGCGGGGTACTGCGCCTTTGGGTCCCGATCTGCACCGTCCTGCCATGCCGCCTTGCGGCCGCCAGGATGGCCTCGCCTTCGAGCACGTCCACACTAATGGGTTTCTGCAGATAAACATGACAACCCTTCCGGATGGCTTCAATAGCAATCAGGGCGTGCCAGTGATCCGGGGTGGCAATCAGTACGATGTCCATTTCGGTTTCTGCCAGCATTTTGCGATAATCCCGGAAAAGCCTCGGTTTGGCGGAGGGCTCCCGTTCCAGTACCATGGCGGCGGCTTCGTCCAGGAGCTTCTGGTCTGCGTCGCATAGGGCTGCCACCTCCACGGGGGCCACCTGCATCAGGCGCCAGAGGTCCATTTTTCCGTACCACCCGGTACCGATAAGCCCGACCTTCCAGGGTTTGCCCCGGTAGATGAGGTCCATGCCATAGGAGCCGAAACTGCTCAGCAGGGCCAGGGCGCCTGCTCCTTTCATAAAGCGCCTTCTGTTGATGTTGAAATGCGGGTGTTCCATCGGTTGTCGGGTTGGTTGTTCCTAAAGATAGGAAATTCAATCCGTGCACCGGCGGGCGGTTATAACTGCCTTCTTCCCGTCTGCAAGGGTGGTGTAGAAAAGAAAGGTATCCCCACCCGGGGAAATGCGGTTTTTAGATCGTATCTGTGCCACCGAAAGCGGGAAGTTCCGGCTCACCACATGGGCTTGTCGCAGTGGGGGTTTCCCAGCTTTGTACCCCATGTAACCTAGGATTTCAAAACGCCTCCCTGGGAATTGGGGCATGTCGGCCTGTGCGGTGTAAAGGTGGGTACTGGGATGTAATTTTTTTAACCCGAGGCGCTGGGCCACCAGGCGGAAGGCCCCGGCCTTCATCAAGGCGGCATGGGGTTCGAAAAGGTAGCCTTCGGGAGATCCGGAAGCTGCAACTGCCGTTTGCTCATCTTGCGGGTGGAACGTAAAGGAGGGCCAGGTGTCGCGGGCCAAATCCACGGCGGTAATCCGGGGGGCTCCTGTACACCCGGGTTGGAGGTGCCAAAGGAGTTCCTTTACCTCGTTGTGGACCCCGATGACATAAACCGCCTTTACCGGGCCCAGCTGCCGGATGCCCTGGGTGATATCCAGCAGGGGGGAGGTTTTCAGCAGGAGGTTATCTGCCGACTCCAGCCATTCTGCAAGGTGGGAAAGAACATCCGGGGTGTACTCCTCCAGCCGGAAGACTTTGCCCCCATCCTTCCCCCTCCTGGCCGGGTCGGCGTAGAGCCAATCTGCCTTTAAACCTCCATGGCGAAGCGTACGGAGTACTTCAAGGCCGTCCTTGGCATGTACGACAATGTTCTTGATTCCGAGGGCTGCAAAATTGTGTGCGGTAATTTCGGCCAGGCGGAGATCAATTTCACAGTAGTGTACAGTGGTTACTGCGGCGGCAAAAAAGGAAGTATCCAGACCCATCCCACCGGTCAGGTCTACCAGGATTTCGCCCGAAACCAAACCGGCCTTGAACCGTGCCGTGATTTCCGAGGAGGCCTGCTCCAAATGAAGTTTAGGGGGGTAATAGATTCCTGTAGCCGATGCCCAGAAAGGGGATTTCTGTGCCAGGGTTTGGGCCCCGGAGACCTGCGTTGCGAGTTCCCGGGGCGTAACCCCGTCAAAAGGGGATTTTGAGAGGGCTACTGACACTATGTCAGTGGTTAAATTATTTTTTATAAAATTCTGTACACCAGTATTTAGAATTTCTTTATTCAAAGCAATGCTATAAATCTCTGGTGAGTTTCTGAACGATCTTGTTATCGGATAGGAATTCCTTTAAAATAACCTTTATGGCGGTATATCCGGGCACGGCGACGATCATTCCCACTACCCCGAAAAGGAGCCCGGCTATGATGATGATCAGGAAGATTTCCAGGGGGTGCGACCGGACACTGTTAGAGAAGATAAAAGGCTGGGAAAAGAAGTTGTCTACCGCTTGTCCAATGGCGAGGCCCAGCAGGACCCAACCTACGTCCGGGAGGATCACGGTGCTGAAATCAGCACCCAGGTTACTGGTCATGGTCAGGACCACCATGATGACTCCGCCTATGATGGGACCCACGTAGGGGATGACATTGAACAGGGCGCAAAGGAAGGCAATGACCAGGGCGTTCTCGATCCCCACCAGGAGCAGGACAATGGTATAAATGGCAAATAGTACCAGAATCTGACCAAGCAGCCCTATAAAATACCGGGATAGCAACCCCTTGATTTTTTCAATGGAATGCTTCAGCCGGCTTTCCTTGCTCTGTGGCACCAGGGTGAGGAGCGCATTTTCAAAAAGGCGGCTATCCTTCAGGAAGAAAAAGGAGATAAACAGCACGGAAAACAGACCGATGCTGAGGCTGCTCAAGACGGCAACGAAGGAGTTGAGCAGTTTGGGGATAAAGCCGAAATCGAGTTCGTTCAGGAAGCTGCCGCCCCATTCGGATTCCTGCACCATGGCGCTGAAAGATTGGGGGGAGGTGCCCAGGAAGGTAGTAACCTCCCGGTAGAGGCGTTCCAGGTCCCGTTCCAGGTCGTCCATATGGAGTAGGGACAGGTTTTTGCCCTGCTCGGTCAGGACCGGGACGAATAAGGATACCAGGCCAACCAATACCCCCAGCATCAGAACCATGGTTACGACAACGGCCAGGGTATTCGGGAATTTGACCCGACGCCGCAGGAAGAGTACCACGGGGCGGCCGATAAGGGCTGTCACGGCTGCAATGCTGACGTAGGCAATTACAGAACGCACCAGGTAGAGGAAATAGCAAAACAGCCCAATGGCCACCAGGATTAAAACAGCCCGAACAATGCCACTAGCTAAGGTCTTGGCGTTCATACAATCAGTTTTTGAAGGCGTAATTCACGATGTTGGCTCCCATCTGCAGGGCCTTCCTCCGTACGGGCTCCGGATCGTTGTGTACCGCCGGGTCTTCCCATCCGTCCCCCAGGTCTGTCTCGAAGGTGAACAACAGGATAAGCCTTCCTTCATAGGTTATGCCCAGGGCCTGGGGCCGCTTCCCGTCGTGTTCGTGGATTTTGGGCAGACCCTCGGGGAAGGCAAACGGTTCCTGGAAAATGGGGTGGTTGGCCGGTAGCTCTTCCAGGGGGAGGTCCGGGAATAATTTCGGAATTTCCTTTTCCAGGTAGGGTGCCATCCCGTAATTGTCATCTATATGCAGGAAACCGCCTCCCATCAGGTACTGCCGTAGGTTTTCGGCTTCCGTATCGCTGAACAGGACATTGCCATGCCCGGTCATGTGTAAGAAGGGGTACTGGAAGACCGCCGGGCTGTCTGCCTCCACGGTGGCTGGGTCTGCTTCCAGCTCTGTCCCAATTTCAGCATTGCAGAAGCGGGAGAGGTTGGGCAGGGCAGTTGGGTTTGCATACCAATCGCCTCCTCCCCGGTATTTGAGGATGGCAAGCTGTTGTCCGTATCCCCAGGTAAAGGGAATCAGCAGGAAGAGAAAGAAAAGCTGCCTCATGGTTCCAGGCTATTAGACTCGCCTGAATTCAAATGTAGTGATAAAGCGGGAGTTGTGTCCTTAGGCTTAGCCGCCATTTATCAGGTTGACCACGGCGCAGGCCATCAGGGCTGCCGTTTCGGTGCGCAAGCGGTACTGCCCCAGGGATACCGGAAGGAAGCCCTTGTCCTCGGCCATCCGGATTTCCGATGGGCTGAAATCCCCCTCGGGTCCGATCAGCACCACCACGTCCTTGTCTGCCGCCAGCCGCCTTTTGAGCTCTACCTTGTCGTCCTCCTCGCAATGGGCTATAAACTTCAGGCCGGGATGCTTCCCTTCCAGGAAGGTGACAAGGGGCACCGGATCGCTGAGGGTAGGCAGGTACGCCCTGAGGCTTTGTTTCATGGCTTCCTGCAGGATGCGTCGCATACGCTCCATTTGCAGGTGTTCCCGCTCGGAGTGTTCGCAAATCACCGGGGTAATCTGGTCTACGCCCATCTCTGTGGCCTTTTCCAGAAACCATTCAAAACGATCTGCTTTTTTGGTAGGGGCCACGGCCAGATGGAGGCTGTGCATGGTGGGGTGTACTTTCCGCGTTTCCAGGATCCGCCCCATGCAGCGCTTTGGGTTGGCCTCCAGGATTTCGGCGGTAAAAACCAGTCCTTTCCCATTGGTGATGTGGACGGTATCCCCTTCGCGCTTGCGAAGGGCTTTAACCATATGCCGGCTTTCTTCCGGTGAGAAGGCAAATTGGGTTACGCTGTTGTCCAGGTTTTCCTGATAGAAATAATTCATGCGCCTCTATTGATGTTCTTCCCCGCATTTGGCCCGGGCATGTGCCAGTCCCCACTCGATCCAGGTCGTTAAGTCGGCCTCGGTACGCAGCCCTTCAGGAGCGACCTGTACAAATTCCTTCATGGTGCGGCCTGTAAAATCCATCGGACGGGCGCCGTAGCGCTCCAGGGCTTCCTCCATCGCTGAAGCAGGGACCCTGGCCATGAGTTCATCGGCAATGATGCCGATACTCATCTTGCCTTTATACAGGTAGGCCAGGCCACCAAACATCTTTTTGAGTTCCATGTGCTTGTACGCATCGTCCCCGCGGCGGGTAAGCAGGGTATTTATTCTCATTTCGAGGGAGGTGTCGTAAGCCATAGGGTACTGTTTAACTGCCCAGGCGGTAGCGCGCCTTGGCACTGACGTTTAGGGTGGCAAAATCCCCTTGAAGATACTTGAAATAGCCCACAATTCCTATCATGGCCGCATTGTCTGTACAGTATTCGAATGGCGGGATGTAAGTAGTCCATCCCCATTCGCGCTCGGCATCCTTCAGGGCCTGGCGGATCCCGCTGTTGGCCGATACCCCGCCCCCGATAGCTACGTGTTTTATGCCTGTTGCTTTGCTTGCTTTCCGGAGCTTTTGCATCAGGATCCGTACAATAGTGTATTGAATGGAAGCACAGATATCGTCCCGGTTTTGTGAGATGAAATCCGGGTTGGCTGCCGTTTCCCGCTGCAGGAAATACAGGATACTTGTTTTCAGGCCGCTGAAGCTGAAATCGAACCCACCTACCTTGGGGATGGGGAATGTGAACCGCGTGGGGTCTCCCTGGGCGGCGTGCTTGTCTATAAGCGGGCCCCCCGGGTAGGGAAACCCCAGGAGCTTTGCGCTTTTATCGAAGGCTTCCCCTGCAGCGTCGTCCAGGGTTTCCCCCAGGATTTCCATCCGGAAATAATCGTCCACGCGGATAATCTGGGTATGCCCCCCGCTTATGGTCATGGCGAGAAAGGGGAAGGGGGGCGGTTGCTTCCCGGGGGTTTCCAGGAAATGCGCCAGGACATGGGCTTCCATGTGGTTGACCTCAATTAGCGGGATGCCCAGACCCAGGGAAAGGGATTTAGCAAAGGAGGTGCCCACCAGGAGGGATCCGAGCAGTCCCGGCCCCCGAGTAAAAGCTATGGCGGATAGCTGTTTTTTGTCGATATTTGCTTTGGCCAGGGCCTGGTGTACCAGGGGGACAATATGTTGCTGGTGGGCCCGGGACGCCAACTCGGGGACCACACCCCCGTATTCTTCGTGGATGTGCTGTGTGGCCACCACGTTGCTCAGCGCCTCCGCGCCCCGCAAAACGGAAGCGGAGGTGTCGTCGCAGGAAGATTCTATCGCCAGGATGTAAACAGGGGGCAGGCTCACCTTGGTTTGGAACGGATTTTGGATACGCAAAGGTAAAACAATAGGGTCTATCAGGAAACTTCGCAAAATAGTCGTCCGCATACTGCTGGTTGTCCTGGTGGTCTGTGTCCTGGGCACGGTGGTCCTTTCCCTGCCTGCGGTCCAGACGCGGCTCGCGCAAATGGCTACCGAACGGATCAACCGGGATTTCGGGACCGATATCCGGATAGACCGGCTCCGGATTTCCCTCATTAGCTGGGATACGGCGTTAAGGGACATCTACATTGAAGATTACAAGGGAGATACCCTTGCATATATCCGGGACCTGAACACCTCCATCCTGAGTTTGCGGGACCTGGTGGGAGGAACCCTGGAGTTCGGGGACATCGACATCGAAGGGTTGTACCTGAACATGAAAACCTACCGGGATGCCCCGGATACGAACCTGGGGATTTTTATAGATAAGCTGGACGACGGTAAGCCACGGGACCCCGGGACGCCTCCATTTTACTTCTACGCCTCGGGCATTGAAGTGGAGGACAGCCGTTTTTCGCTTGTGGACGAGAACCTGGAGAAACCCACCATCCTAAATTTCAGCAGGCTCAACATCGATGCAGAGGAATTCACTATCCTCGGGCCTCAGGTTCGCGTCCAGATCCGGGGGATGTCCTTGAAAAGCCCAAGGGACCTTCAGATCGATACCCTTTCCACGGCCTTTACCTATACCAGGGAGCAAATGCGCTTCGATACCCTCCGGATCCGTACCCCGGAATCCGATATCCGGGGAGGTTTGGTATTCGACTACCAACGGGAGGATCTGGCTTCCTTTACCGACAAGGTCCGCATTACGGCCAATTTCGAACAATCGGAAGTGGGCCTGGATGAGGTCAACCGGCTTTACGATGTATTCGGCACGGGCCGCAAGGCGATGTTCAGCACCGGGGTATCCGGCACCCTGAACGCCCTCCGCCTGGAAGACCTCTTTCTGGTCACCGACCAGACAGGCATCCGCGGCACCTTCGATTTCGCCAACCTCTTCAGTAAAGAAGCGCCATTCAGCCTGGATGCCCAGATCCGGGATATCACCACGACGTATTATCAGATGCGGGGGCTCATGCCCAACCTCCTGGGCAATACCCTGCCTTCCTCCATGGAGAAACTGGGGCAGTTCACTGTCCGCGGGAGTTCCCAGATCACAGAAAATACCGTAGCTGCCCAGGTCAATATCAACAGCCGTATCGGCAACTGCTATGCGGACCTGGACCTGAGTGGGATCACCAATGTGGACAACGCGGCCTACCGGGGGTTTGTTTCCCTGATCGATTTCGACCTGGGCCGGTTTACCGGGAACCCCTCCTTTGGCAGGTCTACCCTCGATGTGAATGTGGAAGGTCAGGGATTCACCCAGGACAAACTCAATACCGAGGTGATCGGGGAGGTTTACACCTTTGGGTTTAACGGGTATGACTACAGGGATATCTCTGTTTCCGGGGTGCTGAAGGACCAGCTCTTCGACGGCTCCCTCAACAGCCGCGACCCCAATATGGTCTTTACCTTCAAGGGGCTTGCGGATTTCGGAAGCCAGCCCAACACCTTCAATTTTGTCGCCTCGGTAGACCATGCAGACCTGCATGCCGTAAATTTTATTTCGGATTCCGTGTCCGTCTTCAAGGGGAACATCGACATGGACATCACCGGGGATGACCCGGACAACATCCGGGGTGAAATGCGCTTTAGCAAGACCCAGTTCCAGAATGCCAACAACACCTATTATTTCGAAGACTTCCAGGTTGTTTCCCGGGTTGGCGAAGATTCCCTGCGCACGGTGGAGATCAATTCCCCGGATATCATTACCGGCTATATGCGCGGGAGGTTCCGGGTCCGGGAACTGGGGCGGCTGTTGCAGAATTCCGTGGGTAGTATTTACACCAATTACAAGCCCTACCAAATATCCGGCGGGCAGCAGCTGAGTTTTAATTTCAGGATTTACAACAAGATTGTCGAAGTCTTTTACCCGGAGGTATCCTTCGGGCCCAATACCTTTATCCGGGGCGACATTGCAGCAGATGAGGGCGATTTCAAGCTTAACTTTAAGTCGCCGGACATTGCGGCATTTGGCAATCGTCTGGGGGAGGTGGATGTGCGTATAGACAACAAAAACCCCCTTTTCAACACCTATGTCTCGGTGGAAGAGGTCTCCACAGTCTATTATGACCTCAAGGATTTTGAATTGATCAACACCACCCTGAATGACACCCTGTTTTTCCGTACGGAATTCAAGGGGGGTAGCCAGTATAACGACCGCTACAACCTGAACTTTTACCACACCTTCAACGAGCAAAACCGTTCGGTCATTGGCCTGAAGCGTTCCGATGTGAGCTTTAAAGGCAATACGTGGGTCCTGAACCGGCAGGGGAATAACCGCAATAAGGTTATCGTCAACAGTAGCCTTGACAGCATTCAGATAGAGGAAATCGTCATGAATAATGAAGAACGGGAGGAAATTGTCCTGAACGGATCCATGGCAGATTCCACCTATAAAGACCTGGAGTTGCGCTTTAAAATCGTATCCCTGAATAAGATTACACCTGCCATAGACAGCCTGAAACTCACCGGAGAGGTGAACGGGGTGCTCAATGTCCGGCAGGAGGACGATGTATACCTGCCTATCGGAAACCTGAAAATAGGCGATTTCGGCATCAACGGGATGCAACTCGGGGAGTTGGATATCGGGATTGTGGGAAACAAGGACCTCACAGAGTTCTCGGTCAATACCCTGCTCTCGGAAGCGGGGCGGGAGAAATTTTCCGTTATCGGAACCATTCTGAACCGGGAGGAGTACCCCACGGCCAACCTGATGGCCAGTTTTACCGATTTTCAGCTGGACCCTTTCAGCCCGCTTGGGGAGGGGGTCATTGACCAAATCCGTGGGAATGTCAACGGGACAGCCCAGATCCGGGGCGACCTCAGAAACCCCGATATCTCCGGTTTGCTCACCCTTACCGGGGCGGGCCTGGGGATCCCTTACCTGAATGTCAACTACGATTTTGCCCCCAATTCCACAATCAGGCTTCAGGACCAGACCTTCGATTTTCAAAGCATCCGCCTTACGGATGTGGACGAGGGGACAAGGGCTGTGCTGGATGGGACTATTTCCCACACGGCTTTCGATGACTGGTTGCTGAACCTCAATGTAGATACTGAAGGGGATCGCCTTCTGATCCTCAATACGGAATACGACGAAGATGAATTGTACTACGGCCAGGCCTTCGCCACGGGTTTTGGTCGGATTTACGGACCAACAAGCGCTCTGAATATCGACTTTGAAGGTTCCACAGCCCGGGGGACTTCCCTGAAAATCCCAATCAGCGATGTGGCCACAGTGGGCGATTACAGCTTTATCAATTTTGTGCAAAGAGGCAGCCTGGAGGCCCTGGAGGCCGAACGCACACTCCGGGAGTACCAGGGGCTGGAACTGAATTTCGACCTTGACGTAACCCCTGAAGCGGAGGTGGAAATTGTAATAGACCAGCAAACCGGCAGTTCCCTCAAGGGCACGGGAGCCGGGCTTATTTTTATTGAGATCAACACCAACGGGAAATTTAATATGTGGGGGGACTTCGTGGTGGTCACCGGTTCGTACAACCTGAAATACGGGGGTATTATAGACCGAACCTTCCGCGTAAAACCGGGGGGTACCATTAACTGGGACGGGGAACCCCTGGCTGCCATCCTCAATATGGAAGCCGTGTACGAACTCAATGCCAACCCGGCCCCGTTATTGGAGAATACTCCATACACGCGAAGCATCCCAACGGAGGTTATGGTCCGTCTTACAGGCGAACTGGAGCAGCCCACGGTGGAGTTCGACATCGGCTTCCCGGGTACCAGCTCAATCATTAAATCGGAGCTGGAATACCGCCTGCAGGACCCTACTGTAGAAGAGCGCAATGCCATTTTCCTGCTGGCCCAGGGTACTTTTGTGGCCGATGGGAGCGGGCTCAATCAGAACGCTGTGGCCGGGAGCCTCATCGGGTCCGCCACCACCAACCTGTTTAACCAGGTGCTGGGCGGTGGCGATGAAAACTTCAATCTAGGCGTTTCCTACGAGGCGGGGTACAATGACCCCGGTGCCGATGTGAACACCGAGGACCGCATCGGGGTTACCGTTTCGACCCGCATTTCAGACCGGATCCTGTTTAACGGCCGGTTTGGGGTACCGGTAGGCGGTGTGAGCGAATCTGCCGTTGCGGGCGATGCCGAGGTGCAGTTGCTCCTAAATGAAGAGGGCACCCTGAGTATGCGCATTTTCAACCGGCAGAATGAAATCCAGTCTTTCCTGGCAGAACGCCAGGGATACACCCAGGGGGTGGGGCTTTCCTACGAAGTGGATTTCAACAGTTTCCAGGACCTGCTGCGGCAAATCTTCAAAAAGCGGGAAAACCCGCCGCAAAACCCCGGCCAGACCGCACCGGACAGTACCCTGCAGCGGGCAGTGCCCATTACCACCACCGGGAAAGACAGTTTGATACGGTTTTATGCCAAAGACCATAAACCTTTTTAAGGCTCCCCGGATTTTTTACATTTCTTTCAGGAAAACCCCAAATTCGTTACGAAATCGTTTTCGGGCCCCGGGAACCCCAGAATTCCCGACACGACATTCCTTTTTTGGCCAAAGTTTGTTAATTTTGCCATTCATTTTTGACCATGGACCAACCGATTAAGAGGATTGCCGTATTGACTTCAGGAGGGGACTCCCCCGGAATGAATGCTGCTATTCGTTCCGTGGTCCGGACCTGCGCCTACCTCGATATAGAGTGCGTGGGCATCTACCGCGGGTATCAGGGTATGATAGAAGGGGATTTTTTCCCCATGAATGCCCGAAGCGTAAACAATATCATCAACAAGGGCGGGACCATCCTGAAATCGGCCCGCTGCATGGAGTTCAAAACCCCGGAAGGGCGGAAGGTAGCCCACGACCAACTCACCAAGGCCGGTATACAGGGCTTTGTAGTGATCGGCGGGGACGGAAGCTTCCGTGGCGCTACCATTTTCAACAAAGAATTCGGCTTCCCGGTTATAGGCATCCCCGGGACCATAGACAACGATATCCTGGGTACCCGATATACCCTCGGTTTTGATACCGCTCTCAATACGGTGGTGGAAGCCATCGATAAGATCCGCGATACGGCCAGTTCCCATAACAGGCTTTTCTTTGTGGAAGTCATGGGTCGTGATGTGGGTCACATAGCCCTTAATGCAGGCGTTGGGGCCGGGGCTGAGGAAATCCTCATCCCGGAAGAAAACCTGGGTCTCGAAAGGCTCCTGGATTCCCTCAAACGCAGCAAGAAATCCGGGAAGTCCTCCAGTATAGTGGTAGTGGCCGAAGGGGACAAAACCGGCAAGAATGTCTTCGAACTAAAGGAATACGTGGAAGAACACTTGCCGATCTACGACGTGCGGGTTTCCGTACTAGGCCACATGCAGCGGGGCGGAACCCCCAGCGCCTTCGACCGGGTCCTGGCCAGCCGCATGGGGGTTAGGGCCGTAGAAGCCCTCCTGGAGGGTAAGACCAACCTGATGGTTGGCATCATCGATAACGAAATTGTGCTCACGCCCATAGAAGAGGCTATCAAGGGGCACACTTCCATAGACAGGGAACTTATTCGGGTTTCCGATATTATGACCATATAAACCAGAAAAACGAGAAAAAATGGCAGCATTGCGAATTGGAATTAACGGATTTGGAAGGATAGGGCGCCTGGTATTCAGGGCCTCCTTTGAGCGCGATAATGTAGAGGTTGTGGCTATTAACGACCTTTTGGATGTGGAACACCTGGCGTACCTGCTGGAGTATGACTCCGTGCATGGCCGCTTTAAAGGCACGGTTGCCGTGAAGGACGGAAACCTGGTAGTGAACGGCAAGACGGTACGAGTTACTGCGGAACGCGACCCGGCCAACTTGAAGTGGGATGCTGTGGGCGCCGATATCGTAGCCGAATGTACCGGTATCTTCACCACCCTGGACATGGCCCAGAAACACATAGACGGCGGTGCCAAAAAGGTGGTTATCTCAGCGCCTTCCAAAGACGCACCCATGTTCGTTATGGGGGTTAACCACGACCAGGCGAAGGCCTCCGATACCATCGTTTCCAACGCGAGCTGTACGACCAACTGTCTTGCACCCATCGCTAAGGTCCTGGACGACGCCTTCGGAATTCAGGAGGGCCTCATGACCACGGTACACGCCACCACGGCCACCCAGCTGACGGTAGACGGGCCTTCCCGCAAGGACTACCGCGGGGGCCGCAGTGCCCTATTGAATATCATCCCGGCTTCTACCGGTGCCGCCAAAGCCGTTACCAAGGTAATTCCGGCTCTGGAAGGGAAACTCACAGGGATGGCTTTCCGGGTTCCTACTGCGGATGTCTCTGTAGTGGACCTTACAGTGCGCCTGGAGAAGGAGACTTCCTATGACGCGATCAAAAAGGCTATGAAAGACGCCTCAGAAGGTGCCCTGAAAGGCATTTTGGGTTATACCGATGAGCCGGTGGTTTCCCAGGATTTCGTGGGGGATTCCCGGACCAGCATTTTCGATGCAGAAGCCGGTATGGAACTTAACAGCCGCTTCTTCAAGGTGGTTTCCTGGTACGACAACGAGGCGGGCTATTCCAACAAACTGATTGACCTGGCCCTCCACGTTAACAGCCTCTAATACATAGACTCACTTTAGGGAACCTGTCCGGATTGCCCATTGCCGGCAGGGGGCAGGTCCCTTTTTTTACGCCTCCACCCTATGATCCTGATAACCGACAGCGGGGCCACCAAGGCCGACTGGATTGCCCTCGACAAGAAAGGCGACCAGATCTTTATGACCCAGACCCTGGGCCTTAGCCCGGAAGTGCTTTCCAAAGAAGTCATTGAAGAACGCCTGGCCAATAACTTTGAACTGGCCCGCAATGCCCACAAGGTAGAGCGGCTGTATTTCTACGGTGCCGGGTGTGGGACAGACCGGATGCGGAAGTTTCTCAAGGAGATCTTCAGCGACTTTTTCCCGAATGCCAAGGTGGAGGTCAAGGAGGATACCTATGCCGCCATTTATTCCACCACAAAAATCGGCCACCAGGGAATCGTCTGTATCCTGGGTACAGGCTCTAACTGTAGCTACTACGATGGCCACCAGCTTTTCCAGAAAGTGACTTCTCTGGGGTATATCCTCATGGACGACGGGAGTGGGAATTTCTTCGGGCGCAAGCTGATACGCGACTATTACTACCACAAAATGCCCCAGGACCTGGGCATCCTCTTCGACAAGGAATACAACCTGGATGCGGATGTCATCAAGGAGAATCTCTATAAAAAGCCCAATCCGAATACCTACCTGGCCACCTTTGCCCGGTTTATTGTGGAACACCGGGAGCACCCCTACTGCAAAGGGGTCATAGACAAGGGTTTCCAGCAGTTCATCAACAACCACGTGATGCAGTTTGAGCTGGCTACCAAGGTGCCGGTGCACTTTGTGGGCAGTATTGCGTTTTACCTCCAGGATGAGCTCAAGGCTGTGGTGGAACGCAACGACCTGGTTCTGGGTCAGATCCGCCAGCGCCCCATAGACGGTCTGGTGGAATTCCACAAGGATACGATTTAACGTTCCCTGTCCGGGAGCGTTTCCTGATTTCTTTCACGATTCGGTCACACCTGCACACTGTTGCTCGGGGTGAACATTTCTCATGGAGTAAGGCAGCCCTTGACTAATAGCTAATGGGTAACCCGCTATGGCTGGTTCTAGTTATTTATGAGTTATGCGGGGATTAAGGTTTGTGCTTGGAATTGCACTGGTTCCGATGGGTTTTTGCAGCCTGGAAGGTTATGTTGTCCCTATAAGGGCGGGGGGGTCCTCCAGATTTGAAATCTGAAATAATACTGATTTAGAACATTTTCTGGTCGAACTGCGAGGGGATTGCAGGGAAAGACAATAACTTGAATCTGGGGGTTTTGGGGCCCCTTTAGGTAAGTGTGTTGAAAATTACACCCCCGGGTTTAAACGGCAAAGTGCTTGGGGCTTGCAGCTGCAATCCGTAACTTGGTATTGGGGTGGGGGAGATACCCCCCCAAACGGTCGACCCTAAAATCTGGATGCTAACCCACCCACCAAAAATGGCAACTCCCAAACCTTAGACCAGGTGCTGAAGGCTACTACCCACCAATGGCAATCACAGAAATTTCCACATTGACAAACTTGGGCAGGTTGGCCACTTCAACCGTTTCCCGCGCCGGGGCGGTTTCAGGGTCAAAATAACCGCCATACACGGCATTGATCCGGCTAAACTGGTGCATGTCGGCCACGAAGATGCTCGCCTTAACCACATTGTCGAACCCCATGTCTGCAGCGGCCAGCACAGCCTTCAGGTTTTCCATCACCTGCTTGGTTTCGTCTTCAATACTGGCGTCTTTCAATTCCCCGGTAGCGGGGACCAACCCTATTTGTCCGGAAACATAAAGGGTATTGCCGTACATTACAGCCTGGTTGTAGGGCCCTATGGGTGCCGGGGCGTCCGGGGTTTTGATGATCCTTTTCATCGGTTTTGCGTTTAGTTAAAATTAGAGCGCTGGCTCCGGTTTTCCCATTTCAGGTCTTTCAGGACGCTGGCCTTGATGCCTATAAAAAAGTACCAGCGTTCGAATTGCCCGAACGGCGTCCAGTCAAACTTCAGGTTGAAACTACCCAAATCCCGCTGGAATCGAAGTTGCGTGACCCCAAAACCGTTGCGGACAAAATCGTAGGACGAGGAGACCCCCACCTCCCAGCGCGGGGACAAACTGATATTCCCCGAGAACATCAGGGAATGGTTGGAAATATCTCCGTTTCGGTTGGTGTTGGTGTAATTCATAGCATACTGGAGTCGCACATCCCAGGGTATTTTGGATCCCCAGGAAGGGTTTTCCACATTGTCAGGGTCCCGGTTGTCGAAAGCGCTCTGGTTAAAGTTTTCGGCCCGGCCAAACAAATCGTCCGTACGGCCACCACTGGCGGCTACGTAGTTATCTCCGCTATAGGGGTCATCCTCGTCTTCACGGTCGCCCGCTTCGTCCCGCCTGAAATCTTCGCTGCTCAGGCGGTAACTGATATTGAGCCTGGCATTGGTAAGGCGCAGCAGGCCTCCGCCGCTGTTGATGTTGAGGGTATTGATCCGTCGTCCATTGTTGTCGATGGTGTAGGGGTCCAGGCTGGCACCGAAGTTGACAGACATCTTGTTGTCCAGCAAATTGGTCCCTCCGGTCATACTTATCGGGCTCAGTTTTAAGGAGTCCGCTTCAAAGTTGTAACTCGTGCTGAAGTTCAGGCTGTTGAGCAGAAAAATCTTTTTGGGCTCTGTGGCAGTCGAATCCCGGTCCCGGACCTTAGCCTCCAGGGTGTTGGCCAGGGAAAAGGACATAGAGCTGGATTGTTGCCTTCTTGGGGTGCCGTAGAGGGTGTTTTCGAAGCGTGTAAAATAGATCTGATCACCCGTGGTTTCATTGACCACCTCTTCGTAATACTGGTCGAAGGAGGGCGCCCAGCCATAGCTCACTTGCGGCCTTACGATATGCCGGAGTGCCTGGATGGTCTTATCTTCCCCGAAGTTGAAGGTACCGTACAGGGTGGTCCCTATACTGGCATTGAGGCTGTATTGGTTAAACCGGTCAAAACCTTCTACCGTATCGCGCACAATGGTTTGAGTTTCCTCGTCGTAACGCTGGTCAAAGGTGTCTCCTGTCCAGATTTCCTCGTAAGTACCGCCCAGGCTGACACTGAAATACTTGGCAACCTTGAAGTTGGTTGCGATAGGGATGCGGTGGCGGGCTCCCATCCGGGCATCGTCAAACATCCGGCCGGTCAGGAAGTCCTCACTGTTGGTTCGGATACTGTTGCGGCCGTTCAGGTCGTACTGGAAGTTGATATTCTGAATGGCCCCTTTCTTGATCCCGTCCCTTTTGGCAAAAGGGAAAATCCGCTCCATACTGGCCTGCAGGGTGGGCAGGGTCACATCTACAACATCGGTGTTGGTATTCTGGTTATGGGTTGCTGTAAGGCTTACATTCACCGAGGGGTAGGCCGGGAAGGTTTTCGAATATGAAATGGAAGAAGAGAGGTTGTTTACCTGGGTGTTGGGCAGGTTTTGCTGGATAAGGGAGTTCCGGAAATACTGGCTGCTCCCCAGGTTCACCGAGGCGGAAAACCGGGAATTCGGGTTAGACTTAGGGTCCTGGCTGTGGCTCATCTGGATGTTGTAGATGGTGGTCCGGCTGTAATCGTCGAAACCTTTCTGCGAGGTCACCAGGTTTTCGTACCGGAAATTCAGGTTCCCCCGGAAACGGTACCGTTTGGCATAGACGCTTTGTGTCCGGAAGCCGTAGCTACCGTTGGTATACAGGTCTCCCGTAAGGGTGAGGTCCACATAATCCGAAATGGGCAGGTAATACCCCCCGTTTTGAAGGAAGTAACCCCGGCGGGCATCGTTGCCGAAGGTTGGCATCATAATCCCCGCAGTGCGCCCTACGGTAAGCGGAAAGTAGGCAAAGGGCAGGGCCACGGGGGTTGGGACATCCACAATATACAGGTTGCTGTAGCCCGCGATCACCTTTTTACCCGGAACAAATTTGGCCTTGCGGATCCGGATGTAATAGTCCGGGTCCAGCGTGTCTTTGGAGGTGGTAATACGGCCTTCGCTGAGGAAGTAAACCGAGTCGTTTTCCTTCTTGGTCCGCTGGGCATACACCTTCATCGCTTCGCTTCCCAGGCGCCCGATCCCACCGGCCTGCTGTTCGGTGCGGGAATTCCAGATAATGGCTTTTTCGGATTTGAAGTTAAAGCGGATAGAATCCGGGATGACCTCGTTGGAACCCTGTTTGAAGAAGGGCAGCTGGGAATAGGTGCCCAGCGAATCCTTGATCCGCCCGGCATAGACCTCATTATTCACGTAGTCCAGTACGATAACACCGGCCTTTAGCTCGGTATCCTGGTAATAGATCTCCGCCTCATTGTAGAGGTAGATTTTCTTTTCCTTCTGGTTGATGCGGACATAATCCTTGGCCTTGTAGATGACCTTATCCAGCAAAGCTCCTCCGGAAGGTTGAATCGTATCCTGAAGGGTCGTGTCCGGGGCCTGCCCCATTTCCACCATGAGGTCGGAGAGGTCGGGGGCTACAAGGGAATCTCCTACGGGGGCTATGGGAAGGGCAACAGGGGCACCCTCCTGAGCCGATAATCCAAGCGACGCCAGCAAAATCACACCCAGGAAAAGAAAGTTCCGTTTATTTGAAAGCAAGGCGATAAATCCTATTTTTGTAAGCGTTGGCTTCGGATTCCGTCGTCAAACTTACATATTTTTCAGGCTGCAGCGCCTACATTACCATAAATTTAACCCGCTTGAAATCCATGATGTTGCCCGCTATCAAAGGGATACACCCCAAACTGACTGTCTTGTTGGCGCTTTGTTTCGCCTGGCTTACGCCCGCCTTGCCGCAGGCGGCCGATCCCGTCGGGGCAGGGGCATTTACCGTGGTTCTGGATGCGGGTCACGGAGGGCACGACCCGGGAAACCTGGGTAATGGTTTTCTGGAAAAGGATATCGCCTTGAGGATCGTCCTGGAAGCGGGAAAGGTGCTCCAGCAAACCGAAGGGGTAAAAGTGATTTATACCCGGGACAATGACAGTTTTGTGGACCTTTACGTCCGGGGGGAAATCGCCAACAAGGCCAAAGCCGACCTTTTCGTCTCGGTCCACTGCGATTCCCATACCTCCAATGCCCATGGTGCAGGAACATTCGTGCTGGGCCTCCATGCCAACAAGCAAAATTTTGAGATTGCCAAGAAAGAAAACTCGGTCATCTACCTGGAAGACAATTATGAGACCCGGTATGCGGACTACGATATCAATTCCCCTGAATCCGTTATTGGCCTTACCATCATGCAGGAAGAATTCCTCGACCAGAGCATCCTGTTGGGAAAGCTCATGCAAGACCGGTTTACAGGTAATTTGGGACGCAATGACCGGAAGGTGAAGCAAGCGGGCTTTATCGTGCTCCACCAGACCTTTATGCCCAGTGTTCTGGTAGAAACCGGATTCCTTACCAACAAGGAAGAAGGCCGGTACCTGAACTCCCAGAAGGGGCAACGGGAGATCGGTCAGGCTATTGCCGATGCCATACTGGAGTACCGCCATTCGGTTCGCGTAGGGGGCCCCGTGCCCACTCTGGCCCCGGATCCTGAACCCGCCGTAACCCTTAAGGAAGAAGCGCCTGAAATGGTTCCGGTACCAGATGATCCCAATCCTGACCCCATAGTCCTGGAAAACGCCAAACCGGACCCGGCTGCTGCGGAGACCACGGAAGTCGTGGCCGGAGTAGTGGAAAATACCCGTACAGAAGAGGCAGCGGATACTGAGGTAGGAAAGCCGGAAACCGGCAAGATCGTCTATAAAATCCAGCTCATGGCGGTCAGCAAGGATCCGGACTTGTCCCCGGAGCGCTTCGGGGGGCTTGGCAACCTTTCCAAGGAGGCCTTTAACAATGTGTACAGGGTCCTGTACGGCCAGACCATTTCCTACGAGCACGCCAAGCTCCTGCAAAAAAATGCCGTTCAGAAGGGGTTCCCTTCGGCATACATCGTGGCCTATAAGGACGGACAGCGCATACCCATTACGGACGCCATGGAATCCAGCCAGTAGCTGGCAGCATGCATCCGAAAATTATTTCTAATTTTGTTTGAAACGCAAAACGGGACGGATTGAAACTCTCCAGAGAATTTAAAACGGGAATTATCGTTATCGGAGGCATCCTCCTGTTCATCCTCGGGTTCTCCTACCTGAAAAGCTCCCCCTTGTTCGACGACAGCAAGACCTTTTACGCCGTTTACAGCCATGTTGGGGGACTGCAACCCGGTACCCAGGTCAGCATTAACGGGTTCTCTGTAGGCAAAGTGAACGATATCCGCTTTAAGGATGAGAGCGGGCAACTGGTAGTGACCTTTTCTGTGAATAAGTCCTTCGAATTCTCCAGCAACAGTATTGCGGAGCTCTACGACACGGGAATTATCGGGGGTAAAGGGATCCAGATCCAGCCTGTTTTTGATGGGGCACCAACCGCCAAAAGCGGTGATACCCTGCAGGCAGCTACCCGACCGGGCCTTACCGAGCTGGTACAGCAAAAATTAACCCCACTGCAAATGAAGGTGGAAGGCGCTGTATCCAATGCGGACTCCCTGTTGGTTAATGTTAATGAAGTATTGGATCCCACTACCAAGAAGAACCTGAGGGAAGCCATCAGCGGCCTTAATACCCTTGTTGCCACTTTTCAGGGAAGCGCCGATAAACTCAATACTCTTCTGGGTGAAAACCAGACCCAGCTGGACAGCAGTCTGAAAAACATCGACCAGATTACCCGGAATTTTGCCCGCATCTCCGATACACTTGCCGATGCCGGCCTGGGCGAGACTGTGGCTCGTTTGGAAACCACCCTGGCCAGCCTCGATGCCCTTATGGCGCGTCTGGAAAGCGGGGAGGGCAGTATGGGTAAGCTGATGAAGGACGAGGCCCTGTATGATAACCTGGAAGCCTCCTCGCGTCAATTGGAATTGCTCCTGCAGGACTTCCGCCTGAATCCGAAGCGGTATGTAAACGTCTCGGTTTTCGGGAAGAAGCAAAAGGAATACACCGTGCCGGAAAATGATCCGGCCGACCAAAACCAACCCGATTGATGGAGTACCTCCCGAACATCCTTTTCCTCCTGGCTCTCGTAGCCGGGGTGGGTTTTTTCTCGCGAAACATTCACAGGCTTATCCGCAACATACGCCTGGGGAGGGAAGTAACTCCCGAAGGCCCCCGAAGCGAGCGCTGGAAAAATATGGCCCGCATCGCACTGGGGCAGCAAAAAATGGTGGTCCGCCCCCTGGCGGGCATCCTCCACATGATAGTCTATGTGGGGTTTATCATCATTAATATCGAGGTCCTAGAAATCATCATAGACGGTCTGTTGGGCACCCACCGCGTCTTTGCTTTTCTGGGTCCGGTCTACGATTTCCTGATTGGCAGTTTTGAGATCCTGGCCTTGCTGGTTATCGTTGCTGTAATCCTCTTCTGGCTCCGCCGGAATGTGGTAAAGCTCGCCCGCTTTTGGAAACCGGAGATGAAGGGTTGGCCCAAGAAGGACGCAGACTGGATCCTGTATATCGAATTTGTCCTAATGTGCCTGTTCCTGACCATGAATGCGGCCGACTTTCGCTTGCAAGAACTGGGAGAGGCCCATTATGTCCAGGCAGGTGCCTTCCCGGTAAGCAGTATTTTGGCTCAGGCCTTTCAGGGGATGTCGGCAGCCTCCCTTGTTGTTCTGGAGCGCGCCGCCTGGTGGCTGCATATTCTGGGAATCCTGTTTTTCCTGAATTACCTCTATTACTCCAAGCACCTGCACATCCTGCTGGCGTTTCCCAATACCTGGTGGGCTAGTCTCTCCCCTAAGGGTGAGATGGGCAACCTGGAATCGGTGAAACGGGAAGTGGCCCTGATGATGGACCCCAATGCCGATCCGTTTGCTGCCCCTGCTGCCGATGCCCCCCCGCCCGAAAAGTTCGGGGCTTCGGACGTCATGGACCTCACTCGGGTGCAATTGCTGGCAGCCTATACCTGTACCGAATGCGGCCGGTGCACCAGCGAGTGCCCTGCCAACCAGACCGGTAAGAAACTCTCGCCCCGGAAAATCATGATGGACACCCGGGACCGGCTCGAGGAAGTCGGGCGTGCTCTTACAGCCTCCGGTGGTGCCTGGGAACCGGATGGTAAACAACTACTGGACGATTACATTACCCGGGAGGAACTCTGGGCCTGTACAACTTGCAACGCCTGTACCGAAGCCTGCCCAGTGAGTATTGATCCCCTTTCCATCATCCTGGATATGAGGCGCTACCTGGTTATGGAACAATCGGCGGCTCCTTCAGAACTCAATGTCATGATGGGCAATGTAGAGAACAATGGGGCGCCATGGCCGTTTAACCAGATGGACCGGTTGAACTGGGCTAGCGAAAACGAAACAAGCGCGTAAGGCAATGGAAGGACAGATGAAAATACCGACAATGGCAGAACTTGCGGCGGAAGGAAAAACGCCTGAGGTTTTGTTTTGGGTGGGATGTGCCGGGAGTTTCGACGACCGCGCCAAGAAAATTACCAAGGCCTTTGCACGCCTGCTCCAGAAAGCCGGCGTTGGCTTTGCGGTGCTGGGTACTGAGGAGAGTTGTACGGGAGACCCAGCCAAAAGGGCCGGGAACGAATTTCTCTTCCAGATGCAGGCCGCGGTGAATATCCAGGTACTCAACGGTTACGGAGTACGCAAAATAGTAACCACCTGCCCCCATTGTTTCAATACCCTTAAAAACGAATATCCCGGCCTGGGCGGAGACTATGAGGTGATGCACCATACCCGCTTTTTACAGGACCTGATCCGGGAAGGTCGTCTTACCCTGGAGGGTGGAACCTTCAAAGGAAAGCGGATTACCTACCACGACCCGTGTTACCTGGGCCGTGCCAACGGGATATACGAAGCCCCCAGGGCACTAATCCGCCAGTTGGATGCCGAGCTGGTGGAGATGAAGCGTTGTAAGACACGTGGGTTGTGCTGTGGAGCGGGAGGAGCCCAAATGTTCAAGGAGGCCGAAAAGGGCGACAAGGAAATCAATATTGAACGTACGGAGGAAGCCCTGGACACCCGGCCGGAAGTGGTCGCCGCTGCCTGTCCGTTTTGCAATACCATGCTAACGGATGGCATTAAGAACAAGGAAAAGGAGCAGGAAATCAAGGTTTTTGACCTGGCCGAACTTTTGGCCCAGGCTGCAGACCTGGAATAAATGCAAAGGATGGTATGTTAGTAGATTTTCAGCAGCTACCGGATAATGCCCGGATTTGGGTCTACCAGTCGGACAGGCCCTTTACCGAAGAGGAATGTGAACAGATCCTACGGGATACAGCGGCCTTCCTGACGGCATGGACCGCCCATGGAGCTTCTCTTAAAGCAGGTTTCGAACTCCGGTACCGGCGCTTCATCGTTATCGGGCTCGACCAGAGCCTCAACAGTGCCTCGGGTTGTTCCATCGACGCCTCTGTCCATTTCATCCAGCAATTGGAAAAGCGCTATGGCGTTACCCTGCTCGACAGGATGAATGTCACCTATCGCCAGGGCGATTACATTGCCTATAAATCCCTTTCGGACTTCCGTAAAATGGCAGGTGCCCGATCTGTTAGTGCCAATACGGTTGTCTTTAACAACCTGGTAGCCACCAAAAAAGAGTATATCGACGATTGGGAGGTGCCGGCAGCGGAAAGTTGGCACAATCGTTTTTTTAAGGCCTGAGACGGTTCCTAATAGGGCCGGATAGGATTCACGATATAAACCATAATACCCATGCGCTTGTACCGGGCGTGCAGCTTACTGATTTTCTTATCTGTCCAGTTTCTTATGGGGCAGCGCCACCCCCTTCAGGCAGAAGACAGCCTGGCCCAGGCCCGTTGGGTAGACGGCCAGTACGAAAATATGACCCCCGAACAACGCATAGGCCAGTTGTTTGTGGTTATGGCCCATTCCGATCAGGGCCCTGCCCTGGAAGCTAAAATCCTCTCCTGGATCCGAGAGTACCAAATCGGCGGGCTGGTGTTCAGTACAGGCGGACCGGTCCGCCAGGCCAGATTAACCAATACCTTCCAAAACGCTTCATCCACCCCGCTGCTAATCGCCATGGATGCCGAATGGGGCCTGGCGATGCGTCTGGATTCTACCTACGCTTTCCCCTGGAATGGCACCCTTGGGGCTGTAAGGGATACCGCCCTGCTCGAGCAGATCGGTTACCGCATGGGCCAGCATGCCCGGAGGCTGGGGGTACAAATGAATTTTGCGCCTGTAGCCGATATCAACACCAACCCTGAAAACCCGATAATAGGCAACCGCTCCTTTGGGGAAACCCCTGCCGGGGTAGCCCTTAGGGCCCGCCTGTTGATGCAGGGGATGCACCGCGCCGGCATACTCACCAGCGGGAAGCATTTTCCCGGTCATGGCGATACCTCGGTAGACTCCCATAAGGCCTTGCCACAGATTGGGTTCGGGAAGGAGCGCCTGGATTCCATTGAGCTTCTCCCATTTCGGGAACTGGTAGATGCAGGACTATCTTCGGTCATGATCGCCCACCTGAATGTCCCAGCCCTTACCGGATCTGAAACCCTGCCGACTTCCCTTTCCGAGACGCTCATTAACAGGACCTTAAAGCAGGAGCTGGGGTTCCGGGGCCTTGTTGTTACGGACGCCCTCAACATGAAAGGGGTTACAACTTATTCCGCAGGGATAAACCCCACTCTGGAAGCGTTCCTGGCCGGGAATGACATGTTGCTGATGCCCCAGAATCTGGAGGCAGACCGCGCAGCCCTTTTAGAAGCATACCGAAACGGGACCATCAGCGAGGAGCGCCTGGAGTACTCCGTCAAGAAGATCCTTATGGCCAAATACAAGGCAGGTCTTCCGGAACTTCAGCCCGTTCAAGAGGAGAGCCTTTTCCAGGACCTGAATGCCCCGGAAGACGACCTCCTTTACGAGGCCGCCATGGAATCGGCCATCACGGTGCTGAAAAACCATGTGGATATCCTGGGTATCCGTCGGTTGGAGAATAAGAAAATCGCCTATGTAAAGCTTGGCGATTCAGATCATGGACCTTTTCTCGAAGCCCTGCGGCGTTATGCCCGTGTCGACGAGGTTTCGGGAGGTAATCCGCAGGAGTTGCTTTCCCGGTTGGCCGATTACAACCTGGTATTGCTGGGGATGCACACCTCAAATGCCTCTCCCTGGAAGGCGCATCACTTCAGTGAGGAGGACAGGCAACTCCTGCAGGGCGTTAGCCGGCTGCGCACGGCCAATTCTATCCTGACGGTGTTTGCCCGCCCCTATATCCTGGGGGAATTTGCGGATTATAACGGTATTGACGGCTTGGTAATGGCGTACCAGAACAGCCCGATAGCCCAGCAGAAGGCTGCTGAACTCCTTTTCGGGGCCATCCCGGCCAAAGGCCGGTTACCGGTCACGGCGCATCCGGATTTTCCCGTGGGGAGCGGCCTGGACGTTCCGGCCCTGGGGCGCCTGGGCTACAGCTACCCGGAACGCGTCGGGATGGATCGCCTGGCCCTTTCCCGGGTCGATACGCTGGTGCAGCACGGCCTGGATTCCCTGATGTTTCCCGGGGCGCAAGTCCTGGTGGCCCGGCACGGGAAGGTCATATACCACAAGGCGTTCGGGCACCATACCTACAACCGGAACCAGGAGGTTCGCCTCACGGATTTGTACGACCTGGCCTCCCTGACCAAAATCCTGGCGACCCTGCCCATCCTCATGCAGATGGAAGAGGAGGGATCCATCCGCCTCAATGACACCTTTGCCGACCTGCTCCCGGAGTATGCCGATACCGAACTCCGGGACGTTACCGTTCTTAAGGCCCTAAGCCATTACGGCCGGCTACCCTCCTGGATCGCATTTTACCTGGATACCCTCAATAAGAACCGCAGGCCCTCGGACGTGTTTTACACCGAGCGCCCGCAGGAGGGGTATTCCATAAAGGTGGCAGACCGGCTATACCTTACAGATGCCTACAAAGACACCATCTACAACCGTATTGGCCGGCAGGAACTCAAATCCAATCGCTACCGCTATAGCGATGTGGCGTACTACGTTTTCAAGAAATACATCGAACAGCAAAAAGGGGTACGCCTCGATACCCTGGCCCGGGTGTTCCTTTACGACCCCCTGGGCGCAACCCGTACTGCCTTTAATCCCATTGAGCGCTTTTCCAGGGGAGAGATAACCCCAACAGAACGGGACGACTATTTCAGGTACCAGGAAGTCCGCGGCTATGTCCACGACATGGGTGCTGCCATGCAAGGTGGAGTAGGGGGGCATGCCGGTTTGTTTGCAACGGCCGGGGATGTAGCCAAAATTATGCAGATGTACCTCCAGGGGGGGTACTACGGCGGAACACGATTCCTTCAGGACCGCACTGTGGAGAAATTCAACAAATGCTATTTCTGCCACAAGAATGTAAGACGTGGCGTCGGCTTCGACAAGCCCCAACTCGAGGATCCCGGTCCAACCTGTGGTTGTGTTTCCAAACGCAGCTTTGGCCATAGCGGGTTTACCGGCACCTATACCTGGGCAGACCCGGACTCGGGTATCCTCTATGTCTTCCTTTCCAACCGCACCTACCCAAAGTCGTCCAATACCCTGCTGATCCGCTCGGGCCTCAGGACCCGCATCCAGCAGGCTATTTATGATTCCATTAGACTTTAGGGCAGGAATAAAATGGTAGCTTTGCTATTATGAAGATCGCCATCGTATGCTACCCTACCTTCGGAGGGAGCGGGGTAGTGGCTACCGAACTCGGCATCGCCCTGGCACAGCGGGGGCACGAAGTGCACTTTGTCACTTACCGCCAGCCGGTACGCCTGGAGCTGCTCAGTAACAATATCCATTTCCACGAAGTCCATGTACAGGAATACCCCCTGTTCCACTACCAACCGTATGAACTTGCCCTTTCCAGCAAGCTGGTGGACACAGTGAAAATGTACGGGATAGACCTGTTGCACGTCCATTATGCCATTCCGCATGCCTATGCCGGCTATATGGCCAAGAAAATGCTCGAGGAAGAAGGCATTCAGCTGCCCATGATCACCACCCTCCACGGGACGGATATCACCCTGGTGGGCAAGCACCCGTTCTACAAACCTGCGGTAAACTTCAGCATCAACCAGTCCGATGTGGTGACATCGGTTTCCCAGAGCCTGAAGGAGGACACCCTGTCTTTTTTCGAGATCCGCAAGGATATCCATGTGATCCCGAATTTCATAGACAAGCGCAAATACACCCGGACCCCAGAAAATTGCCAGC
Source organism: Robiginitalea sediminis (assembly GCF_002198115.1). Taxonomy (GTDB): domain Bacteria; phylum Bacteroidota; class Bacteroidia; order Flavobacteriales; family Flavobacteriaceae; genus Robiginitalea; species Robiginitalea sediminis. Next base: position 246,158 of record NZ_NGNR01000002.1, read on the forward strand.
GCCACCTGATGGCGGATGCCGATGAGCGCATCATCACCCACATCAGTAATTTCCGGAAGGTAAAGCGGGTTCGGGATGTGGTGGAGGTCTTCTACAAGGTGCAGCAGCAAATCCCCTCCAAGCTTATCCTGGTGGGCGAAGGCCCCGAGCGGGAAGGGGTGGAGCTCATGATTGAAGAGCTGGGGATTGTAGACAAGGTCATTTTCCTGGGCAACAGTAATGAAATAGAACACATCCTTTGTTTTTCCGATTTGTTCCTCTTGCCTTCAGAGAAGGAGAGTTTTGGCCTGGCGGCCCTTGAGGCTATGATCAATAAGACCCCGGTCATTTCCAGCAATACCGGGGGGATTCCCGAACTCAACGTGCATGGGGAAAGTGGTTTCCTCAGCGACGTGGGCGATATCGATTCCATGGTAGGACACGCCCTTACCATCCTTGGGGACGATACGGTCCTTCAGGGGTTTAAAGAACGGGCCTACGACCGCGCCCTGGAGTTTGATCTCCTCCGCATCCTCCCCATGTACGAAGCCGTCTACGAATCGGCCTATGAAATGCGCCTGAAAAAGGCATAGGGTGTTTTTCAGCGGTCATCCGTTGCAGTAGGTCGAACGGGCGTTCATCGACGAACGACCATTTTCACTTTTCTTTCCCCTTAGGTCGAATAATGTGGTATTTCATGGATATGTCGGTGCAGCCCACTTGGCTGCCTCCTACCTTTGGTGTATCCTAAATCTGACATTATGGACCTGCGCAAACAACTACTACTATGGCTATCCGTTACCCTGGCCTTCTCAATGAGGGCCCAGGAAACCCTGCCCGAATTCACAAAACAGGACAGCGTTGCCAGCAGCTACTGGCTCCTTGGTCTTGGGGTTAATGCTGTGGACGATTCCGGCCAGACCCTGAGTTATTTCCCGGATTTCGGGAATCACCTCAATATGGTTCCCTATCCTTCCAGGATCAGTGCAGGCCGGTATTTCAAAAGCGGATTGGGCCTGGAACTTATCGGTTCCTATAACCGGTATAAGGAAGGTAACCTGATAGACGGAGTCATTATCACAGAGGACATCCCCTACTGGGCCATTGATACACGCCTTAGCTATGATTTGAACAAACTGGTTGGCCACACAGGTTTTTTTGACCCGTACCTCGGAGCCGGGATAGGGTATACCGATGCCAATAACGTAGGGCGCGGCACCTATAATGCGGTTGTTGGTTTCCGCATCTGGCTTTCGGATGACTGGGGCCTGGACCTAAATTCCAGCGGGAAGTGGTCCTTTGGAGACGAAGCCAGTAATCATATGCAGCATGCGGCAGGAGTGGTTTACCGCTTCGACACCGAATACGAACTTACCCGCAAGGGCAGGGAAAAGGCGCAATTGCGCCAGGAACTGGAAGAAGCCATGCAGCGTCGCCAGGATTCCCTGATGGCAGCCCGTGCAGAAGAGGAGCGTCAGCAACGACTGGCGGAGGCTGCGGAGGCCGAGCGCCTGGCAGCCCTTGAACGGGAAGAAGCAGCCCGGAAGGCCGCCGAGCAAAGCCGTAAGGATAGCCTCAAAGCAGAGCTGTCTTCCATGGGGCGGGTGCAATACGCATTCGATTCGTCTTACCTGAGCAAGGAGTCCAAGGAGGTATTGCGACAGGTGGCAGCTTTCATGCAAGCTAACCCCACCCTGAAAATCGGGATACACGCACATGCCGATTCACGTGGTCCGGCGCCGTATAACCAATGGCTCTCCGAAAGGCGCGCAGAACGCGCCAGGGACTATCTCATCTCCCAGGGGACCGATGCCTCGAGGCTTACCGCCACCGGGCACGGGGAAACCCAACTCCTAAACGACTGTGCCGACGGGGTGCGGTGTAGTTCTGCCCAACATGCCGAAAACCGGAGGTGTGACTTGGAAATCACGGTTTTCGAATAAAAGTTTATACGGGTCGTTTCCTGATGCCCATAATACAACCCGTAAGAATCCCGCAACCGGTTTCCGGTTGCGGGATTATTTTTTCAGGGTGCTGCGGATGCGGCGGTAGAGCTGGTCTGCCTTCCAGGATTTGAGCTGGTTTTTAAGCCGGAGCAAGCCGATGCGGCTAAGGGCGTAAACGCGGGCCGTTATGGAAGACTTCCGGTAAATAATCCAGGTGTTGAACCTGTAGGTATAATTGCACCACTCGTCTTTATAGCGCATGGGCCCCATCCCCATGTCGAACAGGAGGTAGTTGTTTTTAAGGGCCCACTCCAGTTGTTTGTAGATCAGGATATGCCCCATGCCGTAGTTGCCGAATTCCAGGTCGTAGGATGGGATTGAGAAAGAGAAGACGGGTCCCCAGTGTCGGTTAAAGCAGATCGCGATGGGTTTGGTTCCCTTGTAGATCAGGAAAAGCGATGCGCGCTTACTGTGAATCAGATCCAGTCCGATTTCTTCAAGGGATTGCCAGGTGCGGAGGCGCTCGTGCTGGTCACCGCGCTCCTGGAAACGCGCTTGGATCATTTTCTTTAAAGCATCCATAGCTTCCGTATATACTTCCTGAGTCGCATCGGGGCCAAAAAGCCATTCATAACGGATACTTCCCGAAGCTTCGAGCTTGCGGGTTTTGCTTCTAAGAGACGTGCGTAAACGGGGCTTGAGCTGTTTTCTGACATAGGAACCGGCATCCTGCAAGCCCTGGAGGTCTATGGCATAGCCGTCCATATCGTAAGCCTTAAAGTGGTCATAGCCAGGTCTCAGAACAGGTTCGAGGTATTCCGGCACTACCCACCACCGGTACAGGGGAGCCTGGGAGGAGCCTCCTGGTAATAACGGCATCTCTTCGCTTTTCCCAGGCAGCAATAGACCTCTGTAAACGAGTTGCTGACAAGCCCAAGGCAGGGGGGCACCTTCATAGAAGTCAAAAAAGAACCGATTGTATATGGGTTTCATGCCTCATTTTTTGGGGTTTCAGAACCGGAATCGGGCAGCCTGTCCTCCCAGCGATACCCTTCCAGCAGCCGGATGCGGCGCCTGTACAGGAACCGGTCCATCTGGAAGCGTTTACCCAGAAATCCGATATCGCGCAGCCACTGTCGCAGGCGCAATAGTGCAATGCTTATTTGTGCTTTTATGGCAGCAATTAGGTGCTGCTTCCTGTGGCATACCCAATAGTCCAGGGTATAGGTATGGTTACACCACTTGTCCTTGAAGGCGTTGTCTCCTTTGGAAAAGTCATACCATGTGACTCCCAATTCCAAAGATCTTTCAAGTTTTCGGTACATGGCCACATCGCCAAGGTTATAGTGAGCGTAGGCCGGGTCGAAGGTCTGCATAAACCCGAACATGATGGCGTTATGGCAAAAGGCAATGGAATAGGAAATGGGCCGCTGCCCGTCTTCCATGACCATCAGACAAGCCTTTCCACCACGGATTAGCGGTTTGAAAATAGGGTAGTACTCGGCCCAATAGAGCAGGTTGCGGTTAAAGGTGCGCTTTTGGTCAAAGCGCTGACGCAGTAATTGGTAAAAGCCCTGCATGTGTTTCAGGTAAAGCGCGTCTGAGATCTCGCCACAAAAAAAGGAGGTCCGGATGGCACATTCGCGTTCTAACTTTCGGATTTTGCCCCTCAGGGCACTCCGGCGTTTCGCGCTGAATTGTCGTTGCAGGTAGTCGTCGATGGTCTTTATCTCCCGAAGGTCTGCTGCATACCCATTGTATTGTGGGACTACCTGTACCACCCATTCGGCATGTTCCGATTTGGGCTTTATTTCAAGATACCCGGGAATGTCTGTAACATGCAGTACGTGCTGATGTCCGGACGGTTCTTTTCGGGAGGTGGCCGACAGCCACGAGGTGCCCTGGAACCGGATTTGCGGATTTGCCATGGAAGATACCGAGCCGGAAAGAAACAAATCGAACAACACATTGTGTACCGCATCGGAAGAATGTGGATGCTGCCCCTCCTCCCGGGCAGTTTGCTTCTTTTCTGTTGCGTCGGTTGCCATAGGGGTTACTTTCGGATCAGCCGGAAAACCTTACTGTTTTTTTTTCCCTGAATAAGGAACTTCTCCGGTTGGTTTGCCAGTGGCAATACCCGGATATCGGCCATGGACTCTTGTTCCAGGTAAAGGAATTCAAAAACAGCCGGGAGAACCGCCATGTACAATCCTTCCACTTTGGTCAGGGCCTGCAGGACTTCCGGGCGGTCTGCACCTTCAGAGTCCAGCCATTCAAAGGCCACTTTGGGCATACTTCCTTTGCGGGAACTCAAGGCATAGGTCAGTTTGTGGAGCCGGTCATTCCATCCTTTTTCACGAAGCCACTGTTTCCCGCGGAAATACCCGGATGTCAGCCGGGCCAAAAGACGGCCAGGGAAACTTCCCTTGGGGTAGTAAACCCGGTATTCGAAGTCGTATTGCCGCGTAGCCCACCGGGATTTATAATCAAAATACCCCTTCGAGAAGTCCAGGACGTCCATATTGTTTTCCAGGCACCATTCAATCAGGGCCATTACGGACACCGAGCCCAGGTGGAACTTCCCATAGTCAATATCGAAAACCGTTATGGCATCCAGGACCGTCCGGTTAAAAAAGTAATTCAGGGTAACGGCAATGGGGTCGTCCCCCGAATAAACCACGAACAACCCGGCCCGGCCTTCCTGCATCAGGGGCAGGGTAGAGGCTTTGTAGAATTCCCATTCCTGCTGTTCCAGGTTGTTGTTGCTCACCTGTTTGTCGTCGAAACGTTTTTCGAGCAAGGCGCGGAATTGATCGAACAAAAGGGCGTACTGCGTTTCATCCACGGAACCGTCATACATCACATACCGGATATCGAAAGCCGTTTCCAGGCGGGTCCTGTATTTCTTCAGCTTGTAGCGGCTGCTCTTGCTGAATTGCCGCTGCAGATAGGCATTGAGGTCCTGCAGCCCGGTTAGCTCAATGAGGAACCCGGGGTATTGGCGCACCCTTTTTACGCCAATTTGGCTATGGCCGGAATCGGGCAGCGGCACATTAAAGAACTCCGGAACATCATAGACCAGCACCGGCTTTGATACGGACAATTCTGCGTTTTCTGGTACAGGGCCGTGGCACATTCCCTTGGTATGGGTGGTGCCGGTAGATTGCATCAGGGGTAAGCGGGGATGCGCCACCTGGGTGAGCCCAGGCAGAGCGTTTACGGGTACTGGGGGCCTGGTGGGGCTGAAATGCTGACTCCAGATCCGCGTAAAGGTCTCGGTGAGAAACGGATTGTCTTCCGGGGAGTACATAGGCTAGGGAGTATGATGTGCACACCGGTAACACGGGAAAAAGTGTTTACAGGTGTTGAAATCCTTCTTGCAATCGGCAGGCAGGCGGTTCACCGACAGGGATTTATAGACCTCAGGGTTACTGATGTATTTCCAGACTTCGAAGTCCCTGAAATCCTTGCTGAAACGGGATTTGAATTCAAAAAGGGAGTCCTCCGACCCGCCAAGCCCGCCCCCGAGGTTGAAATAGCGTTTCCCCTGGGCTGTGGCCCGTACCCGCATTTCATCGATCAGCAGTTTTACGGGATGGAGTTTCATGTAGTCGGAATCGGTGCCGGATAGGTGATATTGCACTATTTCCCCACTGCTTATAAACATGGCACCGGATATGACCTTTCCGTTAGCCGGGTCCTCTGCAAGCAACACAGTAGTTTCGAACGCCTCATTCCTGAAGAGGCCTTGGTAGTAATCCTTGTTGAAAAAGTAATTGGGCTTGGCTTCCAGGCGCCGCATGGTATCCTCGTAGAGTCGGATAAAAACATGTAGGTCTTCCTGGTTTTTTCCCTCTCGGATTTTGTAAAGCCGCCTGGCTTTGTTAATGTAGGACCTGAAACGGTTGCTTATGTGGCTCCACTGCTCTTCCGGGCTCAGGGTGATATCGATGTTAACCACCTTCCCCAGGGTCTCGATCTCCCCCATGCCAGTAAGCAGCTTCCGCTGTTTTGGGAGGTAGGGGTGGAGGCGTGAGAACAGGGAAACAATGTTTAATTCCTTAAGGTTTTCTTGTAAAACCTGTTGAAAGCGGCGGGCTTGTTCCAGGTTAAAAGACCCACACCACAAGGGCCCTGCATACCCGTATACCGATGTGGCATCCAGGTAGGGTGTCCCTTCTATTTCCCTAAGGAGCAGAGGTAACAAGACGGTTAGCCCATTATCCTTATAGTGGAAAAGGATGGCTTTTTCGCTTGCCTTCCTGTCCAGGGTATGGAAGTCGTAGGAATGGTAGAAATCTGCTATGCAACAACTGGCAAGCAGGGCATTCCATTGGGCTCTATCTTCGATGATCTGAATCATCCTGTTTACTGATTCTTCTATTTTACAGGGCGGTTCGCCGGGTTTCGGTTCATCCTCTTTCCCAGCGCACACAAGAACGTTTCATGGGGTAAATCAGGAAGCTAACCTTCTGAAAAACAAACTTGTAAAGAGTATAGGTTTTGTGTTGAATATGGGTACAAATATCTTGTTGTGAACAGTGGAGCCATGTCCGATACCGATACGGGTATCGATGGGATAAGCCTCCAGCATATTCAGTTTATCCAGAATAGCGTTGAGTTCCTTACGGTCGAGAAGATTGTGTTTAAAGGTCCGAATTAACAATGCAAAAACAAAGGCATATTGCCTTGATTTTAATTTCTCTACCACCTGCTTGTAACTCCCATGGGAAGGGTCCAGGTTCTGGATCATACCTTTGATCTTTTCAATGGCATAAACCATCCCGTTTATAAACCTCAGGTTATGCGCGGCATCCCGGCTGGTTACTATGGAATTTTCCACGGTCACATAGCGGTGTACATCGAGGTTAGCCTTTCCCATGCGTTTGGCTTCCAGAAAGAGGCTGGCCGTAAATATCACATCCTCGTAAAGAGTACCTTCAATGAAGGCAATACCGGTCTGCTTCAGTAAATCCCGGTGTACAATATAACGCCAGGCTTCATTCCTGAACCCGTGTTCGCCTATATAGCTTACACCATCCAGTACAGTCACTGAAGGGTCCCCAGGCTCCTTGGTTATCGATGCAACATCCGTCCCTTCCCTGATTTCCTTGGTATTGAACTCCAGGATTTCCAGGTTGTTCTTTTCCGCAGTGGCCAGTACTTCTCCCAATACATTTGTAGCGAGGAAATCATCTGCATCCAGGAAGTAGATATAATTCCCTTTTGAGGCTGCCAGGCCTTTGTTCCGTGCTGCGCTGGGCCCTGCATTTTTCTGGGTGAAAAACTGAATATTGGGATGTTTCGCTGCGTAGCGCTCTACGATTCGTCCACCGTCATCCTTCGAGCCATCGTCCACAATAACCAGTTCATACTGGTCTTCGCCGAGGTCTTGCTCCAGAAGGCTTTTCAAACACCTTTCTATGTATTTTTCCTTGTTGTAAAGCGGGATAACTATGCTTAATTTCATTTCAGATTCCAGATTTGGCATGTGAGGCGTTAGCGCCTTATTCGGTCTTTAGGAAATGGTTAACGAACAGGTTGTCCATTCGATACAATGTTATTTATAATCGGATTCTTTAAAGGGGCGTATCCATTCCAGTATCATATCCTGGCCATGGTCATCCTTGATTTTCAGGAGATCCCGGAAACGTTCAATTCTGTTATTTACCTCTGAAATGGAAGGAGCCACCAGATACATCCGGGCATACACCTGCCTTTCGGTGCCCAGCCATTCTTGCTTTACCTCATCCCCGGTTTTGAACCGTTCCAGGACGAAGTGAACCGCCGGGTCTGCCTTAATTTCGTCAAGGCCCTCTATAGATCCGATCTTCCCACCTTTGAGCAGGACCCAGATGGTGCAGGCAGACTTTCCTTTGTATGTATAATGGTGTTCCTCCGGGAAGTCTGCATCTCCCATCACCCCTGTAAAGGCGTAGTTGACGAGCATCTCGCGGTGGTCGAAACCGAAGATGTGTTTTAAATGGAAATCCGGGGCCTCTCCCTGAAGCCTAAACCCGGGGTCGTACGCATAGATAACGCCGTCCTCCACAAAGAACTGGATGTTTAAAACCCCATTCTGGATTTTCAGGCCTTTGAACAGTTCACTCAACTTGGGGTGTACCTCCCTGAGAAACAGTTCGGAATACTTGGAAGGATATACAGCGGCAATGCAAACTGGGCTCGCATCCCCTTGCCTCTTGGTGGTAAACCGGTCCGATAATGCCGAAATATAGGGTACACCATTGCGGAAGGTGTAATACACAGCCATATCGTCGCAATCCATGTATTTTTCAACCAGGACCACTCCTTTTTTGGAATGCTGCAGGGCCGTTTTTACCGAGGCCTTGTAATCGGCTTCGTCCCGGCAGATTTTCATCCCAACACCGCCCCCGCTGTCTACGGGCTTTATCATCAGAGGGTAGGTAAGGCCTTCGGGCAGGTCTATAGGGTCCGATTTATGAAGGTATATCCCAGGGATGTCCTGGATATTATACGCTTTGCAGTAGCGCTTAAAACCATCTTTGCTGCAGAAAGCCTCCACCGCCTCGTTGGTCGCGTAGCAGGGGAGCCCCAGCTTATCGCAAATCTCCTTGTAGGGTTTCACCAGGATATCGGCTACCCCCACCAATACGGCATCCACTTCCAGTTTCCGTGCAAGCGCCACAATAGTATCCACCTCAAAAACGTCAATATCGTAGCTTTCCGAGGCGTTGCGTTTGGCAGGAGATCCCTGCCCCATATCTACCACTATGGTATAGATTCCCATGGCAAGAGACCTGTCTACAAGCGTTGCCGTTTCCGGGTTCCCGCCAAGGATCATAATTTTCTTCATACGTACTTATCTTCTATCAATTACTCCCATTAGGGTGTGGTGAGGTTTACAGGGCTTTTTCGTTGGATGTTTCCGTATTGGCCCGGAATCTGAATTCGTCATCAAACCCCAGTTTATGCAGCAAAGTTCCGATGACCTCCAAGTCGGTATTGATTTTTACAATCTTCGCCTCGTCAATCCCCATCAATTTAAGTTCGGTTTTGATGGTATCGTAATTGGACGGGTTAATGGTGGCAATTATGAGGTTGTCGAAGGCGTCATTGTTTATGGCACTGATGGGCTTGACATATATGTCTCCTACATGGAGCTTATGGTAGTCCAGGTCTATCCACTTGACGATTTGGAAAAACTTCTGTTTGCTGTTGGTGGTCAGGATGTGTTGCCCAAACGAACCGGAACTGTAAACGACCAGTCTGGAATGCGATTTCACATCCAGGAAAGGATTGAAAATCAGCTTCCCTTCCCCGTCGTAAACCAGTCCGCCGGAACGGACAAGGATCTGGGAATACAGGTAATACCGGATTTGTTCATCGAGGTTCTTATCGTCCAGTACGGGTTGCAGTTTGGTTTTCAAAAAGTGCATCAGCAACCCCAACCGGTAGTATTCCATCTGAGGGTTCTCGATGGATTTAACAATGGAGTCGTGCCTTTGTCTGTAGTAATAAAGAGGAATGCGGCTTATGGTCAGGGTATGACACAGGGCCAGGTAGGCGTAAGTAATGGCGGCGTCTTCCCCCATGATTACCTCATTGGGCACGTCGTACAACACCTGCTCCAGAAGCTCCTTTTTAAAGAGTTTATTCCATACGTAAGTGGATAGCCCGTGTTCGCAAAACCGGCCATTGTAAATGGCATTGGGCAGGATTTCGTTTTCGATTTCCGCCCTATGGAACACCCCTGCTTTTTTCGGTTTTATGGTTTCAATTTTCCCATTGAATTCCCTGAACTGTCCCGTAACCACAAGGTCGGACTGATTCGCTTCGGCAAGCTTGTATAGGACATCCAGGTAGTATTTATCCACCCAGTCGTCTCCGTCTACAAAGGCGATGTATTTCCCGGTTGCTTGTCTCAGGCCAGCCTTTCGCGCGCTGACAAGCCCCCCGTTGGGTTTGTGAATTACTTTAACACGGGAATCCCGAAGGGCATAGTCATCACAGATTTTGGGACAACTATCGGGACTCCCATCGTCTACCAGGATTAACTCAAAATCCCGGAAGGACTGCTCCAGAAGGCTGTCTACGCATTTCGGCAGATACTTGGCGATCCGGAAGATGGGTACGATTACACTTATTTGAGCGGTATTCAACGGTATTGTTTTTAGCTTTTATGATTTGAAGTCAGTATCTGTTTTTTATTACTTCCCATTCCATGGTGCTGTTTCGTCTGAATGGGATCGTGGCTACAGGCATTAAATAAATTCGCCCCCCGTTACCCGCAGCAGCGAGCCGGTTGTCATCCGGGAATCATCCGAGATGAAATACATCACCGCAGGCACCGGGTCAAACCGGTTCAGCATGCGGCCCATGGGGATTATGCCCGCCGCTTCATTTTTCAATTCTTCTTCACTTACCCCTTCCTTTTCGCGCAGTTCCAGTTCTCCTTCCGTGGGTGTCCAGCCCATGACCAGGTAATTTGATCGGATCCCGTATTTGGCATAGTGGTGTGCAATGTGCGTCGACAGGGTGTACAGGGTACTCTTGGTCAGGGCATATGCGGCCCGGTCCTCCTGTCCGTAGTCCATATGTGCCGATCCGAAAAATACGATTGAGCCCGATTGTTGTTCCATCATGGTACGCAACACATGTTTGACCAGGAAGTAGGGCGCTTTCAGGTTGATATTGAAAACACGGTCGAAGAGGTCCTCTTCGGTATCGATTATGCTGGCCACTGGGGTTATTCCGGCATAGAGGATAAGGGCGTCGATCTTCTGAAACCGTTCCAGGGTGCGGTGGTAGTAATCTTCAATTCCGCTACTACTGTTTAAGTCCAGTTCATGGAAGTAGAGGCGGTCCGCACAGCCGCTTTCCCGAACGATGGCTTGGCCCTCCTCGGCGCTCCGGCCACAGAATGATACATTATAGCCCTTGGAGAGGCAGCTCTGGAGGATTTCTCGTCCCACGCCTTTGGCTCCCCCTAAGATCATTACTGTTTTCATATTATGTTACGCTATCGGCTCCGAAGTATAACGGAATATTTTCAGCATAAGTATCCCCGTGTGACAGGAACCCGGACTATTGTGTGTTCCGATTCGCTAAACGGGAGTAGCCCTCCCGAAGCTGCTGCTTCATCAGACTCATCATATATAGCGAACGCGGAGGTAAACGCCCTCTTTGCTACCGGGTCTTAGTGTCGTCCACTAAGGTACGAATGCCATCTGGCTTTCATGGAAAAAGGGATCTGATAATCGACGATAATCGCACAAAATCAGATTATTAGCCCTTGAGAACCCTATCCATAATCAGGTTAAGCAGCCCGACGCTTAAGCCTTTCCCCCGGAAGAGCCCATAAACTCTTCAGCTGTTGCCTGCCCTTCTGCCGAAATACCTTCCGACCTGAGGACTTTGAGTACGGTCATCCAGAGGATCCGCAAGTCCAGCAGGAAGGAGCGGTGGTCTACATACCAGACATCGAGGCGGAACTTCTCATCCCATGCTATGGCGTTTCTCCCGTTTACCTGAGCCCAGCCCGTAATACCGGGTCGAACCTCGTGCCGTCGCTTCTGAAAGTCATTGTACCTGGGCAGGTACCGAACGTGGAGGGGCCTTGGCCCAACCAGGCTCATATCGCCCTTCAAGACATTAAATAACTGCGGCAATTCGTCCAGGGAGGTCTTCCGTACAAACCTGCCCACAGGGGTCAGACGTTCCCCATCCGGCAGCAGGTTACCCTGTTCATCCTTCCGGTCGTTCATGGTTTTGAATTTCACTATAGTGAAAATACGCTCGTCCTTGCCCGGCCGCTGCTGGAAGAAAAAGGGTTTCCCCTGGTTGGCTACAAGCAGCAACAACCAAATCACTACTATGACAGGACTGGCCAGGAGCAAAACCATCAGGGCTACCAGCACGTCCAGGAAATATTTTAGGGCATCGTACATACGTAAACGGATTAAGCAGTTACCTCATTCAGGCCCTTTTTCAGGATTTCGAGGGTCTGGCGGTTGATGATCTTAACGTCGAACTTACCAGTAGCCAGGGCATAGCTTGCATTTCCCATGCGGATGACATCTTCGGGGTTTTCCGCAAAATGGGTCATTGCATTTTTCAGCGCCCCCAAATCCCTGGAGGGGATCAGGAAGCCGTTCTCCCCGCTGGTCACCGTTTCCCTGCACCCCGGTTCATTGGTCGTAACGATGGGCAACCCCACGGAAAGGGCTTCCAGGATGGAGCGGGGCACACCCTCGCGATAATAGGTGGGCAGCACAAAAACATCGTGCTCTTTCAGGTAAGGATATATGTTTCGGGTAGGGCCTACAAAATTAAGGCTGCCCGAATGGTGCAGACGGTCTATTTTGGCTTGCAGGGCTTCAGCTCCCTTGAACTCGGGTACGTATCCGATCAGGGTAAACTGCGTGTTCGGATATTTTTCTTTGATGTACTGACAGGCCTGCAGGTATAGTTCCACCCCTTTTTCAGGGATCAGCCGTGCGATCATCACAAAGGAGACGGGGGCATCTTTTGAAGGTCTGGGCTCCCTGTATTTAAAGCGTTCCAGATTAATCCCGGAACCATTCACCACATGGCAAACCTGTTTTTTTCCAACAATCCTTTTTTGCCGAAAGAGCTCGAGATCGTCCCGGTTCTGGAATATTACCGCCCTGTTTTTGCGCAATGCAAACCGATAAAGCCTTTCGGTTACTTTTTGGAGTATCCGCGATTTAAAGGTAGACTTGCTAAAGGTAAACCCGAGTCCGGTAATCAAGGAAATGGCTGGAACACCGCTTTGCCCTGCCGCGATGGAACCATAAATGACCGGTTTTATGGTATAGGGGAATACCAGGTCTATATGGTTATCCTGCATCAGACGCTTCAGAAAACGTATACTTTCCAGGTCCTTAAGGGGGTTTAATCCCTTCCGGGACAGGGGAATAGAGTGACAAATCGCCCCCATTGCCTCCAACTGTTCCCTGTGGTCGGCTTGGAATTCCGGGGAGGCGCAATGGACAGTATACCTGTTCGCGATAAAATCTGCGATCAGGTCCCCCCGGAAATTGATGAGGGATTGGGATATGGAGGAGATGATGAGCAAGTTCATCTGCTAAGAGCTGGTTTTACGACCGGTTTATTCCCGGGCTTTGTTCATATAGTATTCCATCAAAAATCGGGCATTGGCCTGAATGTCATAATTGGCGTCCACTACGCCCTGGGTTGCGGATGGGTCCCGTATATCTCTTTTTTCCAGGATTTTAGCTGCCCATACGTCCGGATTGGTTTCCAGAGAGAGGTATTCCACCAGACCGGTTACATTGATTTCCTGTGTTACGCGGTCCGAGGCCAGGATCGGCAGCCCGGAGGCCTGGGCTTCCACCAGGGTGACGGGCAATCCTTCGTACAGGGAAGGAAAAAGAAAGACATCTGCGGCCATCAGTAATTCCGGGATGTCGGAGCGCACGCCAAGAAACCGGATGGCTTCGGAAATCCCTTTATCCGCTGCCGCCTTTCGGATGGCAGGCTGTAATTTACCTGTCCCTATGAGCAATAATCTGGCCTCCCGGTCCTTTTCCAGGAGGGCATGAAAGACGCGGATCAGGAAGTGGTGGTTCTTGGGTTCGTCAAACCTTCCAACGTGTACGACGGTCAGAGCGTCTGCGAGGCCCAAATCTTTGCGTACCTGTTTCCGTTTCTCGGGGTCGAGGGCGAAAAGGCCCGTATCGATGGCATTGGGCAGGATGGTCACGCGTTCCCGAAGCGCCTTCCCATAAAGCCAGTCCGACGCTTTTTCCCCGCAGGCAAAATAGTCGCTGGCCACCCGGCGGCAACGCCTGCGTATGTGGTGGTACATAAAGCTTTTAAGTACAAGGGCCTTGTCTGCTTCCGGACTGAAAACCCTGAAGATGGACCAGGGGTTCAAACTGGTGTGGCTATGGGAAATCCGTGTGGGGACAATCCCTTTGGCCGCCCCTAAAACCAAATAACTAAGGGCATTGAGATGGGAGTGCACAATGAGGTACTGCGCTCCGTGCTGGTCAAAGAAACGCTTTAAAGCCCGCTTATACCGGAAGTAATTCCGGGGAGATATCGCAGGCATCCGGAATATCCTCCCACCGAGGGATTCGATTTCATCATCGTATGCGCCCCGGTCCGGGCGGTGCAACAGAAAATCGAACTGTACTTTTGTACGGTCAATATTCCTGTAGTAATTCATAACCATGGTTTCCGCACCACCCCGGTTCATAGTGGTTAAAACCTGTAATACCCTTATGGGGTTATTCGAATCCATGCTTCAATGCTGGGGTTTGGTATCGTTCAGAACTTCCCGGATGAGGGTTTTCCAGGAATGGCCCACCTGTTCCAGGGAAAATTTATCCATGGCCAATGGAGCGTTTTGTTGGTATTTCCGCCTCAGGCCCTCATCTGACATCAGCTCCTTCAGGGACTCTACCATTTTGGCGGGTTGTTGATCCGGGACCAACACCCCGTTTTCGCCTCCGGCGATCACATCTGATGGCCCGGAGACGCAGTCGTATGAAATACAAGCGATCCCCTGGGACATCGCCTCCAGCAACACCATGGGTAATCCTTCAAAACGGGAAGGGAGGATAAAGATTTCCGCACATCGGAGGAGTTCCTGTACATCGGAACGAATCCCCATAAACTCGATTTGCCCTTTTAGCCCGTGTTTCTGTACCAGGGATTCCAAAAGGGCTTTTCCCTGGTCACCGCCGCCTACCATTTTAAGTTTCCATTCCGGAAAGTGGGGCAAAACCTCCGCCATAATGGGGATGAGGTTGTCGTACCCCTTCTGGTGATACCGGTTAAGACTGCCAATGGACAGGATTTCCCTTCTTCGGGTATGGCCGGCAGGTGCATTAAATAACGGAAAGGTGCAGGGATTGGGCATTACCACAACCCGCCTGTTCTTCTTCCGGAAATGTTCCAGGTCATATCCGGTCAGGATGGTAACTGCTTTCGGAATGCGGTACAGGTAATTCCAGAGGAACCTTTGCCAGCGGGAATTGTTTGCCTTGTGGTTATTGTGTTCGGAAACGATAAGTGGGATTCCGTAAAAGAAGGCAACCGGAATAGTCAGGTAGCCCAACAAGTCGATGTGGGAGCTCATGACATCCGGCCTGTTCTTCTTTTTGCGGTAAAACCAGAGCAATTGGAAGAACCCGTTAACAACTACCGACCGGAACAGGAAAACCCGGTGCAGCCGAACCCGTTCTACCCGCTCGTCCAAAGGATAGGCATCCTCTCCCTGAAAGGTTATGACGCGAACCCTGTAAGCCGGGTCCTGGCACAGGTGGTTGGCCAACAGGGAGATGACGCGTTCGGCACCCCCGGCAGTCATCTTGTTGATGAGGAAGTCTACCCGTGTTACGGACGGAGCCATTTTAAGGTCAGCCATGGGAAAGGATCTATACCAACATCCCCGCCGCCACCGTCTCATTGGTGGCATCGTCTATGAGGATGATGCTCCCGGTGGTTCGGTTTTCCCTGTAATCGTCTACCATCAGGGGTTTGGTGGTTCGGATTTTTACCTTGCAGATATCATTCATGTTCAGCTCGGTATCGTCCGAAACTCGGTTTAGGGTATGGATGTCGATCTTGTAAATGACCTCCTTGATCATAGCTTTTTGTTCGTTGGAGGTGTGCATGACCGTATACTTTGCCCTTGGCCTTGCCGGTTTGTCGTTTAGCCAGCAAAGCATGACCTCCAGGTCCTGGGTGGCTTCCGGCTGGTTGTTGGAACGCACAATCATGTCTCCCCGGCTGATATCGATATCGTCTTCCAGGGTGATGGACACAGACTGGGGGGCAAAACACTCTTTGAGCGGGCCCTGGGCACCGTCAATCCCCTTGATGCGGGAGGTAAAGCCCGAGGGCAGCACGCAGATCTCGTCGCCCACTCGCAGTACGCCACTGGCCATGCGGCCGGCATACCCGCGATAATCGACGAATTCCTTGCTCTGTGGCCTCAGCACGGTCTGGACCGGGAAACGCGCATCCACTTTGTTGATGTCGCTGCTGATGTGCATGGTCTCCAGGGTGTGGAGCAGGGGAGCCCCCTGGTACCAGTCCATATGCTCGGAGCGGTTCACCACATTGTCCCCCAACAGGGCACTAATGGGGATAAAACGAATGTCCGGGATCAGCATCTTAGAGGCAAATTCCTCGAACTGGTTGATGATTTTCTGGTACACATCTTCTTTGAAGTCCACCAGGTCCATCTTGTTGATACATACGATCACGTGCGGGATATTGAGCAGGGAGGCAATAAAGGCATGTCTTTTGGTCTGCTCGATGACCCCGTGGCGGGCATCCACCAGGATAATGGCGGCATTTGCCGTAGAGGCCCCTGTCACCATGTTCCGCGTATACTGGATGTGGCCTGGGGTATCGGCAATGATGAACTTCCTTTTAGGGGTAGTGAAGTAGCGGTAGGCTACATCGATGGTAATCCCCTGTTCCCGTTCGTCCCTGAGGCCATCCGTAAAGAGGGCAAGGTCTACACCTGCGTGCCCTTTTTGCTTGCTGGTGCTTTCCACGGCCTCCAGCTGGTCTTCGAATATGGATTTGGAATCGTACAGGAGCCTTCCGATAAGGGTACTTTTCCCGTCATCGACACTTCCCGCAGTTGTAAATCTAAGTAATTGACTATTATTAAGTTCCATAAGATGCTGTCTGTCTCCCAGTTTAGAAATATCCTTGTTTCTTGCGGTCTTCCATGGCGGTTTCCGAGCGCTTGTCGTCTGCGCGGTTACCGCGTTCGGTCTGCCGCATGGCGGCCACTTCCTGAACGATTTTTTCCAGGGTGTCTGCGTCGGACTCAATCCCGCCGGTAATGGTGATGTCCCCCAGGGTGCGGAACCGCACTTTCCTGGTGACGATTTCCTCTTTTCCGTCCAGAACGAGATACTCGGATTTCGGAATCCAGGAATTGTTCCGCCAGATCACTTCGCGCTCATGGGCGAAATACAGGGAGGGAATTTCAATATTTTCCCGGAGGATGTAATTCCATACATCCATCTCGGTCCAGTTACTGATCGGGAACGCACGGAAATGCTCCCCTTCGAAATACTTACCATTGAACAGGTTCCAAAGCTCTGGCCGCTGGTTTTTCGGGTCCCATTGGCCGAAGTCGTCCCGGTGGGAGAAGAAGCGTTCCTTGGCACGGGCCTTTTCCTCGTCCCGTCGGCCACCCCCAATGGCGCAATCTACCTTGTGCTCCTCTATGGCATCCAAAAGGGTAGTGATTTGCAGGGCATTCCGGGTGGCGTTCTTGCCTTTTTCCTCGGCTACGCGCCCCTGGTCGATGGATTCCTGAACCGAGCCTACAATAAGGCGTGCCCCAAGGCTCTCAATAAGGTCGTCCCGGAATTTGATGGTTTCCGGGAAATTATGCCCTGTATCTACGTGCATCAGGGCAAAAGGAATCTTGGAAGGGTAAAAGGCCTTTTTGGCCAGGTGGGTTACCACAATAGAATCTTTTCCCCCTGAAAACAGGATAACGGGGTTCTGGAATTGTGCCCATACCTCCCTGAGGATAAAAATGGCTTCGGACTCCAGTTCGTCCAGGTAATTCAGATAATATTTACTCATGGTTGAGTGCTAGTTTAGGCTTGATATTTTGATAAATAGCATTTACCGCAGCTTCGATACTCAGCTGGTCTGTAATTTCTATATCCGGATTTTTAGGAGCTTCATAAGGAGCCGAAATCCCAGTCATGTTTTTTATTTCGCCCCGGCGCGCCTTGGCGTAAAGGCCTTTAACATCCCGTGCCTCGCAGACTTCCAGGCTGGTGTTGACGAATACCTCCACATAGTGATCTGCTCCCACCAGTTGCCGGATGGCTTCCCGGTCCTTGTTATAAGGTGCCACGAATGCAGCCAGGGCCACCAGGCCTGCGTCGACAAAAAGGTTGGCCACCTCTCCTATCCTGCGGATGTTTTCTTCCCGGTCTTCGGGGCTGAAGGACAGATTTTTGTTGATGCCCTTGCGCACATTATCTCCATCCAGCACATAGGTATGTATGCCTTCTGCATGCAGTTTTTGTTCCAGGGCGTTGGCTATGGTAGACTTACCGCTGCCGGAAAGGCCGGTAAAAAAAACGAGGAAGGAACGGTGCCCTTTGGACAAACGCCTTTCCTTCCGGGTAATGCCGTACGTATGCGGGACGATGTTCTCGCTCATTGAAGCTCTTTTTTACCACGCCTGATACCCAGGCCAAAATTGATTTTATACCAGGCCCTTTCGTGCAGATAATACAGGATCATCTTGGAGAGGACCTCCACAAGTCCGATTTTCACCCCGGTGAGGGGGTTGCCTGAAATGATCCAGGAGAGGACCACGGTATCCATGGTTCCTATCATCCGCCAGGAAACGGTTTTAAGCAAGTGCCGTTTCTGGCTTTCCGGCATGGAGACCCGGAACCAGAGTCGCTCGTGCAGGTAGTACAGGAGCATTTTGGTAACGACTTCCGAAAAACCGATTTTCAGGCCTGTAAGGGGGTTGCCCGTAATGAACCAGGAGATGAGGATGGTATCGATGGTACCGACGACCCTCCAGGTTATGGTTTTGGCGATATGTCGTTTGTACGAGGTATCGGACATTACTTGCGAACGAGAAAATACGGGTTCAATAGGTTTTCCTTATTGTATTTCAGAGGCCCTGCGGTATCCTGTGCGATTACCTTGAGGCCAACAGCCTCTGCAATCGCGCTTCCGGCTGCCGTATCCCACTCCATGGTTGGGGCGTACCGGGGGTACACATCGGCGAGCCCTTCGGCCACCAGGCAAAATTTAAGTGAACTGCCTTTACTGACTATTTCCACTGCATGGTAGTTGGGGCGGATCGACTCAATAAATGCCTCTGTTTCGGCATTCATATGGGACCGGCTGCCTACCACTCTCACCAGTTCACTTTTCTCGGGGGCCGGATGAATCCGGTCCGCCTCTCCAAAGAACGCGCCTTGGGCCTGATGATTGTCATCCAATACGGTTTTGTACGACTTACCTTTTCGCACATCTCCGTAGTACAATTCCCGGCTTACCGGTACGTAAATGACCCCAAAGATAGGACTTCCTCCATGGCAGAGTGCAATATTTACGGTAAACTCGCCATTTTTCTTGATGAATTCCTTGGTGCCGTCCAGCGGATCGACAATCCAACAGGTTTTCCAGTTTTTCCGCTCAGAAAAAGGGAGTTGTTTGTTTTCCTCGCTAATAATGGGGTACTCCGTTTGGGATAAAAAATCCATTATTACGGCGTTGGAGGCCTGGTCCGCTATGGTAAGGGGGGAGTCGTCCGCCTTGGCTTCGACCTGGAAGTCCCTGTCGGACTCGTAGATTTCTAGGATGGCTTTTCCGGCTTCGACAGCGGCTTTCAGGGCGTGCAAAAATGTGGACTGTGAGTTGTTCAATGCTATGGGTTTAATTGGATTTCCTTTTCAGGGGTATGTACGGTTTCAGATGTCTTTTCAGATGCCAACTGACCTTTTCGCAATTCGTAGGCACAAAAAACAAAGACCACCACCAAATAGGGTTGATTTATTATCGTTTGCAGGCTAAGCATGTAGACGTACATGGAAAGCAACAGGCAGAATACCATAAAGCGGTACTTTCCCGCTATGCGCAGCGATCCCAACAAGTAGTAGGCCAACAAGGCAAGAAAGGCGAGAAAGGCAAAAATACCGGCATCGGCCCAAACCCCGATTATCGTATTATGGCCCCGTATGCTTACGCCAAACTGTACGCCATTGCCCAGAATGGGATTCTCTTCGATGTACCCCATCATATTGCGGAGCAGGACATCCCGTTCCGAAAGGTTTATTTCACTGTAGTTGAAGGTCAGGACGTTTACAATATCATCCACCCGTTCCAACTGTGCGGTATTGAGCCACCCCTTGCTTACTGCAGTGCTGTACAGGATTACCAGAAGTGAAGGTATGGCTATGGCTGAATACAAAAAGCGCTTGGCATTGAACCATTTCCTGTAAATAATGGCCATTACCAGAATTAAAACCAGGAAACCGGTTTTCGAAAATGTCAACAGGATGGCGAAGACGGAGATCAGGACAGCAGCCGTTTTGAGTAGCCTGCCCCTTGGGCTTTTGGGCTCGAAATAATACTTCACGAGGATTAACCCGAGTATGGCAGACAGGCACGCATTGTTCGCATCGCCATAGACGCCCCCGGAGCGGTTGAGACCATATTCATAGACTCCGTCGTAGTCCAGGGAGAAATTGAAATAATAAAACAGGATGGTCAGCATAGAGCTAATCACAAACGTGACCATCAGGAGTTTGCGAACCTTGAACTGGGAAGATTCATTGCTGAGGAAAACGGCAAAAGCCCAGAGGTAAATAAGCGGGATAAAGCTCGGCAGTAAACGGTGAGGCTCTGTTTCGTGTACCAGGTTGGCAATGAGGGCGAAAAAAAAATAGATGAGGTAAAAAAAGAACCAAAGGTAAATACCGGGTGCAAACTTTTCCCGGTACCGGAACCACAGGATACCGCCGAAAAGGACCACGATTACATTCAGGTAGGCGAAGGCCTGTACAATGGTTTCCGAGGCACCGCTGAATTTGGCGAGGAAGGCCTGTATATTCAGGACGCTGAATACAAGGGGGACAAAAAATAAAAGTCGTACAAGTTTTGTCATTGTGTCGCCTTTGCCAAAAGACCCATCCATTGACTGTAAATGGCATCTGTCGAATAGCGGTCGAGGCTGCTTATGCCGTTTCGGCCCAGGGTTTCCCTGAGCTCCCTATTATCCATTAATGCTGCCAGTTCCTGTTGCATTGCTTTAATATCCTGGTCTGGAACCAGCAAGCCATTTTGGCGGTGTTCAATCATATCCGAGGGACCCGTAATGCAATCGTATGCGATGCACGCCGTACCCTGAGAAAGGGCTTCGAGGAGTACCATAGGCAGGCCTTCGAAGCGGGAGGGAAGGATAAAAATGGCCGATTCCAACAGGATAGGTTGGATATCCGACCTGAAACCCGGGAATGAAACCTGAGACTCCAACCCCAAATCATTAACGCGCTGAGAGAGGAAATGTTTTCCTTCCGCCCCGTCTCCAATGATGCGCAACCGCCAGTCAGGCCTTTCCCTGAGCACGGGACCGGCAATTTCCAGGAGGTTGTCGAACCCCTTGTGGTGGTACCGGTTCAGATTTCCAACTGCGACTATATCCTGCTTCCGCTGAGCATGATACTCCACTGCTGGTACAAAGGTACACGGATTGGGCATTACGGCAACCTGGCACCCCAGTTCCCGGAAGAAAGGGATATCATAGGAGGTGAGCACGGTAACGGCGTTTGCTTTGCGGTAAACTTTCTTCCAGGCCAGTTTGGTAAGCCAGGCCGGGGCTTCGAGTTGCAGATGGTTGTTGTGTTCCGAAACCACCACAGGGATTCGAAATAGCCGGCATGCCAGGATGGCAACCAGATTCATCAGGGTCAGAAAGGAAATAGCGGCATCCGGCCTGTCCGCCTTTTTGCGATAAAGCCTGACCAGGTGGAAAAGCGCATTTATCTTGGCATTGGGAAGCACTTTTTTGTTGAAGTGCAGGCGTTGAACCTGCGGGTCTATGGGGTATGCATCTTCCCCATCCTTGAAGGTTATTAGCCGCACCTGGTGCCCTTCCTGGCAGAATTTATTCACCAGGATACTCATAACACGTTCTGCGCCTCCACCCCTTATGGTACTAATAATAAAATCGATCTTCATTAGTTACTTGCTGCCGGTGTTGTATGGTTGAATTTCCCTTTCAACGAATATGTAACGTAAATAAAAGAACAAATGATATAAACAATGGTAGTGGCGAGGACCAGGCCATAAATACCGTACAGTTTAATCAGGATATAATTCAGTGCGAGGTTCAGGAGCATGTTCCAGAAGGAAACCCACGCCATAAAGGCATTTCGGTTGGCTGCTGTGAGGTATTTAACACAGACCAAAGTACAGAGGTAAAATGGCACGTAAATCAGCGCAATTTGCTGAAGTGCCCCAACTACCGAGGTGTCTTCTGCGTCGAAGGCACCCCGTTCGAACACCAGGGCAATAATATCGTAGGAGAGCAGGATGAGGATGGTGCAGACAAAAGCGCCAAGTCCGAAGACGAGCAGTAGGATTTTCTTGAGTAATTCCCTTGCCTTGCGCAAATCCCTGGCCATAAGCCTGGAAAAATGGGGGAGCAGCACATTTCCGATTGCGAGTACCATTATCCCAACCACGAAGGTGGGGATCTTAATCCCGTATTTGATGGTCGCCAATGAGCCCACAACCATTTGCGATGCAAAAAACTGATCTACAAAATTATTCACCCCGGTCAGGAATCCAGAGGTGAGCTTGGCGGGGTACTGACGCAGCATGGTTCTCATGTTGTCATTTAACCGGATGGGGCCAAATGACAGCATCTTCCGCCTGAGGGCAATAATGAGCAGGAAGGTAAATTCGACACCCGTCCCGCACAGGAGTCCATAAGCCAGGACATAATCACCTAGGGTATCCCTCATGAACAGGACAAAAAGGATGGTCAGCATGGGGGTGAAAATCCCGGATATGGTGGAAAGGAAAAATTTGTTTTCAATCTCCAGAAGGGAGGACAGGAATCCGGAATAGGCCCATAAGAGCATACAGGGCAACACCAGGTAAAACTGCTTACGGACCAGGTCGTAGTACGATGCGGTGTGCCCGGCAAAGAATTCCTCCAGGAAAAAATAGACCAATACCAGGACACATAGCGAAATAAATGCCGCCAATGCGGTAAGACACAGGACGGTAAAACTCTGAAATTCCCTGATTTTCCGGGTACTGCTTATTTCGTAGATATAGTTGGGAACGAAGAGTTGTTTCAGCGCACCTATAAATACCGTCTGAACAAAGGAAGGGATTAAAAGGGCGATGAAATAAGTGTCCAGAAATTCGGATAAGCCAAAGGTGGAACCCACGAGGGTCTCTTTAAAAAAGGCCACAATTTTGACCAGGAAAACCACCGATCCCACCACCAGCATGTTGAGGAAGAGTCCGGGTTGGAAAAAAGGCTTCAGAACCTCCCTGAAATTTTGGAAACGACCTGGCATGTATGAGGAATTTCTTGAGTCGCTCAGCGCGGATTTGGAATGGGCCAAATCTACATATAAATTCTCGCTTCCCTAAGGGTACCGGACAAACCAAAGGAATATCCGCTGAGTGGTAGCCCTGCCTCAAAAAAGTGGCATTCGTTTTTCCCGGAACCAGAGGACTGGCGATACTTTATCGGGTGAATCACACGATTCAACGATTAGGCTGAAGGAACAAGTCAGATGGCATCCCCATTGCTTTATAAAAGTGTAATTTCAACTCAAATAATAAAGTTTTATGTCAGTAAAACCTGCAATCCGAAAGCAGAGGCGGATTCTGTTTCTGCTTACCCCTGTGGTTTTTGCGCTTCTCTGCAGTGCAGTAACCGTGAAGGCACAGGTCCGGTATGTTCATGAGTTTCACCAGGACCTTTCCAAGGCATTCGTGCTGGCCATGGCATCGGACGCTGATACCCTTGTAGTTTCAGATTTGGGCCAGGTCTGGCAGTTAGGACCTATGCGTTTTGAGGGGGCTCGAAACAAAACGGTTGTCTTCGAACCAGGAGTTGAAATCGAAGCTATTTCCGGCGCATTTCCCCGCCCCACCCAGGCTTTTTTCGGATTTTTCAACTGTCGAAATATCACCCTTCTGGGTTCTGCAACCCCTATACGCATGCTAAAAGAGGAATATACCAAAGGAGAATGGCGGCATATATTCCTGATCCGGGGGTGTAGCGGGTTCCGGGCAGACGGCTTTGCCCTGTCCGACAGTGGGGGGGATGGGATAGAAATTTCGGGAAATACCCGGGTTCCGTATTCCGAGGATGTGGTCATTGCCAACTGCACCTCGATCAATAACCGCAGACAGGGGATTTCCATTATTTCCGGAAAGTCCGTTTACATCCGTAATTGCATTTTTTCGGAGACCAAGGGAACCATGCCCGGAGCAGGGGCAGATTTGGAACCCAATAAGCCTGAGGATGTTCTCGATGGGATTTATTTTGAGAATTGCCGCTTTGAAAACAACTTCAATTCCGGGGTCAAGCTGGCACTTCATGAGTTAAACACCACATCGAGACCAGTGGATATCAGGTTCAGCGGTTGTGTCCTCTCCAATAATTTCCATCCGGACAACCCCCGGGTACCGGCAGAAATCACCTTGTTGTCCAGCCCTGTAAATGGGGTAAAGGGGAAGGTGGTCTTTGAGGACTGCGTGGTTGAAAACAACAGCAATATGGCTGTTTATGCACGGAAGGACGGGGACGCCTACCAGGTGGAATTTCGGAACTTTTTAGTGCGCAAAACCCGCTTGAAACCCGAAAAGCCACTGGTTTATCTGGAGGTTCCGGATTACCGGCAGGAATGCACGGCGGGAGGGTTTTTGTTTTCGTCCTTTTATGTGGATGACAACCTACCCAATGATCCGTTGGTCGTCCGGGGTTCCCGCATGGGCTCTTTGAAAGCCCTCCGGAACGTGAACGGGGTAATTACCCTACGCGGATCCCAAAACCCCGCTATCCGTTATATTAACTACGATCCTGAGCTCAACCAGGAGGTTGGCCTCAGGATCGTAACCCGCAACCAGGAGGATTAAGCCCCCTCCTAGTTGACGTGGTTGTAGTTGATATTGGTATTAATGGCGTTGTCCAGACTTATCCCGTATTGGAATCTGATCGGGTTGTTATAGGGTTCATCGATGGTGAAGGTCCCATTGATGTTTTTAATGACCATGTAATCCGGGCCTCCGAACCGGAGGAATGGCTGGTTGGCATTGTACTGCAGGTAAAAATTCTGGAAAGTCCAACCCCCGATACTGTTCATAACGGACGGGGAGGTTTGCAGGTCAATTGCCGGTAAATCATTGCGCTGCAACACATTGGTAGCCACGCAGTCGCGGAAGGTCACCGAGAACGCATCCCCGGACTTCTTGCTGTAGATAAGCCGTGTATGGCTTCCGCGGAAGGCAATACGATCGAAGGTGATATTTCCCTTAACCGGGTTGGCCTGGTCTCCGTGGACCAGCCGGATCTCTGCCCGGATGGACGGGTTGTCTGAACTCCTCGCGTTCATGCTGAATTCGGAGTCCCGTACCGTGACACTCAGAGGCAGAGAGGAGGCATTCATCTTTTGGACCGATACCAGGAAGCCCGAGTTATCGTTTCCGGAAAACTTGCAATTCGAAAAGTTGATGTTCACCAGGCGCTCCGATGGTTCATTGGGCTCGAGATCTACTCCTGTTTCCGGCAAAGTACCATTGGAATTCTCGAAGGTGGAATTCCGGACATAGACATCCTGGGCACTGATTATGGACATCCCCTGGCGCCGGTTATTGGTGGAAAGGACATCCTCCACGGTGATATTACGGGAATATCCCTGAACTCCTGACCCGATATAGATTCCGTCCCCACCGCTATCGCGGATGGTCAGGCCCCGGATGGTGACGTTGTTGCTGCCCTCAATGACCAGGGCGTGACGACCTTCCCCTGAGGTGTACTCGTTTTTGTTCATCCGCATGGTAGCCCCGTATCCTTCTATAGTGATGTTGTTGCACTCGAAGAAATCGAGCATGCGGCTGTTATTGGTAGGGTAGGCCCCGGGCTTGGCCCGCAGGACCACTCCGGGTTCGAAGATGATCGTTTTGTTACTGATACGCCCAATACGGGTAGGACGAATGATCCAATCGCCTGCCTGTTTGTCGATAACAATAGTGGCGTGGCTTGAATTCAGGGCATTTTCAAAAGCCTGGGTCGCGTCGGTGGCGTTCCAGCCAAAACTGGAAGCCAGGACCGCTCCGGGAGGAATATCAGAGCTGCCCCCACCTGTGGACCCACCGGTGCTCCCGCCAGTGTCCCCTCCGCTGCTGGATCCGGTTACGGTAATGGTCAGGGTATCGGAGTCGGTTAGACCTTCCGCATCGGTAACGGTTAGGGTTACTAGGTACTCGCCCGGGGTGGCGAAGGTGCGTACCGGGTTCTTGGCAGAAGACGGATCGTTGGTACTGAAATCCCAGTAATAGGATACAATACCGTTGTCGTCTGTGGAATTATTGGCATTAAAGGCCACCTCAAGGGGTGCCTGCCCGCTTAATACCGAGGCAAGCGCCTTGGCGGTAGGAGCCTGGTTCTGGGCGGCACTCTGGGCCTCGTTTACCGTAATGGTAACACTGTCCGAATCCTTAAGACCCTCGGCATCTGTAACCGTAAGGGTCACGACATATTCCCCGGGTTCGGTGAAGGTGCGGCTCGGGTTTTTGGCGGAGGATGGGTCATTGGTGCCAAAATCCCAGAAGTAGCTCACAATTTCTTTATCATCTGTGGAATTTCCTGAGCTGAACTGCACGGTGAGGGGGGCTTCCCCGGAAGTAACTGAAGCCTGGGCATTGGCCACCGGGGCTTCGTTCGGGGCGGCCTCCACGGTAATGGTAACAGAAGCGGTGTCCGTCAGGCCCTGGGCATCGGTAACCGTAAGGACCACATTGTAGGTGCCGGCTGCGGTAAAGGTGTGGGTGGGGTTAATGGAGTTGGATGAACTTCCGTCCTTGAAATCCCACCGGTAAGACTGGATGGCATTGTCGTCTGAGGAGTCTTTACCCTCAAAGGCCACCTGCAGCGGGGCCTGGCCCGAAAGGGGGGTGGCAGCTGCAACGGCCTGAGGAGCAGCGTTCTCCGTGGTGCCTGAATCGCCCCCGGTGGTATCTCCTGTGGAGCCACTGCCGGTATCTGCAGGTTGCGGGTCCTCCACCTCTATGGCGGGGGCATCTTCCGGGGCGTTATATGTAACGATGAGCTTGGGCCAGGCTTTGGAAGGGTGTTCCTTGGAAGCCAGGGCCAGGTCATTTCCATTGGCGTGGTAGAGGATGAGCGTGGTTTTTTCCGGGGTTATGTCGGAGGCGCTCAATACAATTTCCTGCGTGCTTCCAGCCACATAGTTGTCGTTGATGGCCCCCAGACGTATGTCATTCTCAGGAGCCGTGTTGGAGGCAATGCTGGCTTCGTCCCAATTAGTGTCTACCCCTCTGTAAACGGCGATTTCCCCATCGCCCCCGTCTGTTGTTACTGTAAACTGGAAGTTGACATCGGTAATATAGCCACCAATCTCGGCAATGGGAGAAAGGTCGAACATCAGGTAGCTGGTGCGGTTCCCCTCCTCGAGCCGGATCAGGGGCTCATTAAAAGCCTTTCCGCTTTGCAGGTACACATCATCGGTTGGGGGGAAGGCCGTGGAGCGCGGTGCAAAGCCTTCTTCTATGCCGCCGTCAGTTTCGTCTGCAGGAGAATCTGCAGGGTCGTCTGCCGGGGTTTCCTCGGCAGTGTCGGAAGGCGTTTCTTCTTCGGTGGAATCTTCGGTAGTTTCATCCGAAGCGGAATCAGTTTGGGAATCGCCCTTGTTTACGGGTTTTTCCGTGGCGTTGAAGGTGGCGTCACTCAGGATGTCTGAGTCCTTGGTACAGGATAAAATCAGTAGGCAGGGTAACAAAAAGCACAAAAAGATTCGGCTCCAGTAGATTCGGGTGGGGTGAAATCTCATGGGTTGATGTGGGGGTTTACGGCAGGATGTTTGTCTTCTTTTTTTCTTAACCGCAATCGCCGGTGAAAATTGCATTTTTTTCGATGAAATGCATCCGGGGTCTGATTTACTTATTAACACCCGTTGTTAATTTCCTACAAACGATAGCAGCGTTCTTTCGATTTTTACCTTTTACGGATGAAACTGTGCATTTGGACGATAAAGAAGGTGCTTTTTAACGGTTTTTTGGCAAAAAAATCGATGAACTGCACAAACGCCTGTAATCCTACAGGAAACTGCGGGAAAATTCGTTAGATCGCTTAAGGAAAGTAAGTTGGCTGAAGGCCTAATGCCCCAGACTGAGGTTTCTCAGCTTTTCGTAGACCCCTAAAGCACGTTTCCTCAGGACTGGGTCACATGACAGCTCCGGGTAGGAGGTGGGCTTGTGTTTATCGCCCACGGAAACCGCAGGGGTAAAATCCAGAATTTTCTGGAGGGAAGAGTAAACGGCCTCCGGATTGCGGATGAGATCCTCGAAAGCCACCAGATGGATACCGGTGAGGTCCTGGCCAAGAAGGTATTCGTAGTAATTGATCCAGTTGTATATCCAATAATCGAGAGAATCCGTACTGAATTCAGACCTTCTGGACTGGAAATCCTCGAGGAGTATAAACGGCTTGTGCCCTTTGCCGAATTCGTGGTGCCCGAGGTAATTGAAGTAATCGAGCATGAAGGGGTCGGACTCCTGATCCGCACTGAAACTTTTATGGAGTTTCATCAGGGAATTGGCATGGGTAACCGGGTCCCTGAAGAGCATAATGATATGGCTGTTCTCCAATTGCCTGAGCGCGTCCAGCCTCAGGATGTTGTTGTTGTTTTTAGAAATGTAGCGCTGTTTACCCTTGGAGTGGCAAACCAGGTTGACGTACACCTTATATTTTTCAAGCACCTCGGCAGGCACTTCATGAGGCAGTAGCCCATCCCCGATATAGCTGTCTTTCAAAAAGGCTTTCCAAAAGAATTCATCGAATTCTTCCGGAGAATTGCCGTCTACCATAATCCCGTCTCCGTGCGCCCGTTCCTGGGTTTCCAGTTTCAGTTTCTTATTCCATAGGTTTGGCGCCAGCACAATGGGCATGTTGGAATACTGCAAGGAGGCGAAATTTCCGGTTTCGAAAAGGCCGCGCATCAGGGCAGTTGTCCCGGCCCGGGCCAGACCCGAAACAAAGACATATTGGGTAACAGGGGTTTTGGCGGCTTTTTGTCCATGGAGCATTTGGTCCATTTCCATGGAGGCGCGCGCCAGGAAGTAGTTATTCAGATAGAAGCGGTGTAGCGCCTTTTCACTTGCCGAATACCCTGCCATAGTTTTTTTTAAAAAGAATGTAAACCGCTGCAGCCAGAAAGGTAATCCCTATACCCAGGGGCTCATACAGCAGTCCCGAATCCAGGTAATCCGTATACGGATCCAGGAGGACGTATAAGATAAACGGGGAAACAAAAAGGACAATCGCACCGATAAGGCGAAGCAGTAACCCGAATTGGGTGCCCACCTGGCTCATCAGGGCCTGTTGTTTTTCCTCATCGGTCATTTCCCGGTTCTTCATGGCCTCCAGTTGGGATTTGTAGGACCCCAACAAGCGGCTGACCAACCCCGTGAGCTTAATTTTTTCGAAGATCAGGCAACACAGGAGGGTCGCCACAAAAATGATGGCATAGCCCAGCATGAGGTTCAGGATTTACTGAATTTGCTCTTCAGAAATCCGAAAAACCGCTTTATAGGCAGCCAGAAGATGGCCACAAGAAATGCAAATATGGTCAGGAAAATACCACTGATAACAGCGATGATGCCTCCTCCGAGGCCGGGTCCTAGATACAAAAACATAAGTCGAGTATTTTTATTTTTTAATTAACCTGCTCCAAAACAAGCTGGAGATATGTTCCGGGTCTATGCGCTTGGTAAACTCCATTTTCTTGGAAGTGGAGTCTGCAAAAATAATACGACCGTTATTGGTGTCTTCTATAAAGATATCACCATTTGCCAGGATTTCACTCCTGCCGGATGTAATGGTACTGATATTTTCTTCCCGCAAGGGGGTTTCATATGGTGTAGTAACGTCCCCGGTGGCAAAATCATATACGTAAACACTGTTATGTTCCTTCTTCGGGGGGAAAAACAAACCTTTGCGGACCACCTTCGGGTCCAGGGCACTTTCTTCCCGGATAATATCGTTCCCAAAGATGCTTACCCGTGTGCTGTCTACAAAATCGGCGTCGTGCTGGTTCATCCAGGGGCCTTGTTTGAGCCATACAATGGCATCGGTTCCGGGCCGGTAGAGGAAGACCGTATTGATGTTCCTGCAAGAGACCAGAAGGTCGCCTTTTTGCCAGTACGGGGAATCCGTAAGAGCGGGCTGGATATCATTCAGGTGGATAGGGTCGCTGATGAGCTGGCCCTTCTGAATAACCAGGTCCCCGTATCCGTTTTCAACCAGGATCTGAATTACAGGTTTGTCGAAAAGGATGTCCCCGGTCTGCGGGTCTATCTTGGTGATAGAATCATCCATCAAGGATTTCTCGGCCTGGGAGGAGGGGGGAATGAAATCGTAAGCATTGGCCAGGTGCGGCCTGCTGCAGACCCAGATATTTCCTTCGGCATCGGCTTCACTGGTATGATGGTAGTTGCGGTCATTCTTTACCCAAACCACCTTGCTGTCCTTATCGATCCTGGCCAGAAGGCTGGTCAGCTGGGAGTTAAATACCAGGGAACTGTCCGCAAGCATAAGGGCATGCATAAAATACAAGTCGCTTCCCGCCGGCGGCCTACGTGGATCCTTTTCGTTCTGGCCTGCATCGTATAGCATGGCGTTATCCGGGGTCCAGGTCTTGAGGGTCTTGCCGGAGGGTACCTCCATCAATTCGAATTGCTGGCCGAATGGAGCGGTTTTGTAGGAAACCAGCAGTTTTGGGTAGCTGAACTCTCCCGGAGCCTTAAAGGTTTCCAGGCCATCGGAACTGGTAGCATTGGCCACGTAGAATTCCGGCTTTCCCAGGGCTTTCTTTACATTAGAAGGCAATTCGGCCATAAAGCGGACAGACTGGCCCATAATGCCCCATTTACCTTTTTCGCCGAAATAGACGTTCCGAACCAGGGCCGAAAGTCCTATGCTGTACAGGAGGATGGCAACTATAACAATAAATGCGATTCTCAGTTTTTTCATGGGAAGGCAGCTTTATACTGTCGTTTATTTATAGCCGTATTTCCGAAGCCAGGGATAGGCCAGGAGTTTGACGGTCAGCTTTTTGGATGCCGGCATGTTTTCAATCCACTGGGTATCCAATTTAAGGCGAATTCGGGACTCCTTCCTAAGCTTGTTCCCTGCCACCATGTGCAACTCCTCGTTGGGGATTTCTTTTTTAAGGGCCATGGCAATTTTTGTAATGTCTATTTCGGCTACGTCCCGGACTTTTTCTAGGAAGGCATCGGGCGCTTTTAGCAAGTCTTCGTATCGCAGCCAAACAGAATGTTTGTTGTTTTTTCGGACCATATCCGATTGGCGGTTTATGACCGTCCAGAAAAGGGCGGTCCTCCAAACGGGGTAGTGTTTGGCCTGGTTCTTCGTCTTGTTCAGAGACCAAGCCACCCCTCTGGGGTCTCGGGTGAGATGAATGATCCGCAAGTCAATGAAATTGCTTTGGGACAGCAAATAAGCCCGGAGCGGGTTTTTTGAAATGTCTATAATGGTGTCTTTTCCGCTGACCTTCTGAAGGGCTCCGTAAAAGACTTCCATAAATTCATAGTACTTATTGCGCTCTGCAATAGCTTCCTTGCGGGTGCTCTTAACACGCCTCCAGGCCTTCAGCGATTTGGTTTTTTCCAGGCTGCCAGCATGGCGGGCCCGATCGAAAATTTCCGCTTCGCTCCATGTTTTTCGCAATTCGGTCCAAACAGCCGACCAGAATTCACAGGTCTGGAGATCCTTTTCGCAGGCACAGGTATCACGTCCGGTAATCAGGTCGGTAAGGCCCGTTAATTCCCCCCCGGAAAACGCTTCGGAATTCTTGGAAAGGAGGATGCCGAAAAGGGTGGAACCAGATCTTCCGGAGCCCATACAGTATACTACTTTCAGTTTTTTATCAGCCATTTAATGGTTTCCTTAAATTGTTTTTGATTTTTAGCTTTGACTGCGAATGAATCAGGTTTGGTAATATTCCCTGTACCAGGCTACAAACGCAGCAATTCCATCTGAAATGGAAGTATTCGGGCGGTAGTCGTAATCCCGTTGAAGGGCGCTGGTACTGGCCCAGGTTCGGTTGACATCTCCTGGTTGCATAGGCATCATTTCCTTGAGGGCCTTTTTACCGGTGTGTTTTTCGATTTCCGAAATAAAATCCATCAGGTTTACGGATTTCCCATTCCCGATATTGTAGAGCTTGTAGCGGTCTTCGGCCGAAGCCCTGTCGGCGAGGTCATCCTCTGCGATGCGCACCACCCCCTCCACGATGTCATCTATGTAGGTGAAATCCCGTTCCAGGTCCCCGTTGTTGAAGACCTTGATAGGTTTTTCCTTCAGGATGGCATCTGTGAAAAGGAACAGTGCCATATCGGGCCTGCCCCAGGGACCGTAAACCGTAAAAAAGCGCAGGCCTGTGGTGGGTAGCCCGTACAGGTGGCTATAGGTATGGGCCATCAGTTCATTACTCTTCTTGGTTGCTGCATAGAGGCTGATAGGGTGATCTACCCGGTCCGATGTCTCGAAAGGGATTTTTTCATTTTGCCCATAAACACTGGAGCTGCTGGCATAAACCAGGTGTTTCACCCCGTAATGCCGGCAACACTCCAACAGATTTACGAATCCTATTAGGTTACTGTCTACGTAGGCCATAGGGTTCTCCAGGCTGTACCGTACCCCTGCCTGGGCCGCCATATTGCAAACCACATCGAATCCATGTTCCTTAAAAAGGGCGGGGAGGCCTTCACGGTCCTCCAACAGCAGCCGCTGAAAGCGGAAATCCTCCCCATAGGTATTGCCCGAGCAAGTTTTTCCGAAGATTTCGGCGCAGGAAGGGTCAATCCCCAGGTTTTCCAGCCGCGCAAACTTGAGACCGGTGTCGTAGTAGTCATTAATGGAATCGATGCCCACAACCTGATGCCCCTTTTTGAGGAGTTTTTCCGTCAGGTGATATCCGATAAAACCGGCAGCCCCGGTAATTAAGATCTTCATATGAATAGGCAATATTCCCTAATAATACGCCTCAAAAGTACATATATTGTATGAGGATGGTGCGAATAAATCGATGCTGCGGGCCATCTTTCGGCCAAGCGTGCATTTTATCGATAAAGGTAAGCAGGTACGACACTTTAACGGCATAAGGGAGGATAAACGACACCCCTTATGACAATTGGACGGAGATTAAAGCCCCTTGAACGAAATAGGGGGTTCGGATACTGCGAAGTGCCACCTCTTAACCTATTTTTACGGCTCAGAACCGGGAATTCCGCCCTGGGCGCAAAAAGTGTTCAAAAGTGTTGATTTCCTGTTGATAACCTAACCATGATTCGAGCCTCTGAACCAAATTTAGGGATATCTTTGAAGGGCCCAATCGATTTAACCTCAATGACCCATCCTGTCGCAGCGGATAGCAAGATCTGGCTGTCTTCCCCTCATATGGGAGGAAGCGAACAGAAGTATGTCCAGCAGGCATTCGACACCAACTGGATTGCCCCCCTCGGACCCAATGTGACCGGGTTTGAAAAGGACCTTCAGCTTTACCTTTCAGATGGAGTAGAAGTAGCCGCCCTGAGTTCGGGTACCGCAGCCCTCCATTTGGGGTTGAAGTTACTCGGTGTGGGCCGCGGAGATATCGTGTTATGCCAGAGCTTTACGTTTTCAGCTTCCGCCAACCCTATTGCCTACCTCGGGGCAACCCCTGTTTTCATAGATAGTGAAAAGGATAGCTGGAATATCTCCCCGGACCTTCTGGAAGAGGCCATACGGGGCTACCTGGCTAAAGGGATCAAACCAAAGGCCATCGTGGCGGTACACCTCTACGGCATGCCTTACAAGGCCGACGCCCTGAGGCGAATTTCCCACCAGTACGACATTCCGGTGCTCGAAGATAGCGCGGAGGCATTGGGCAGTACCTATCACGGACAGAAATGCGGTACCCTGGGTACCCTCTCTATCCTTTCATTCAACGGCAATAAGATAATTACCACCTCCGGCGGCGGTGCCCTGGTCACCCACAGTGCTGCCCTGAAGGAAAAAGCGGTCTTTCTGTCTACCCAGGCCCGGGATAACGCCCCCCATTACCAGCACTCCGAAATCGGGTATAATTATCGCCTCAGCAACGTCCTGGCCGGTATTGGCCGGGGTCAGATGGAGGTGCTGGACCAGCGGGTGGAAGCCCGCCGGGCAAACTATGAGACCTACCGCCAGCGCCTTCAGGGGCTGGAGGATATCAGCTTTCTGCAGGAGCCGGAAGGCAGTATGTCTAACCGCTGGCTTACCTGTATCCTTACCGGATCGTTCGAACAGCGGGAGCGCATCCGCCTGGCCCTGGAAGCCCATAATATCGAGTCGCGTCCGCTCTGGAAACCGATGCACCTACAACCGGTTTTTGAACAGGCGGAACACTTTACGGATGGCACCTCGGAAGATTTATTCGACCGTGGCCTGTGCCTTCCCAGCGGCTCAAACCTATCTGAATCAGACCTGAATCGTACCATCGACCTCATTTGCAAAGCACACACCCCATGATTAAAAACTACATTGTAAACAACGCACACCGCTATGCCTCCAAATGGGTGGTATTGGGTATTGACGTGTTTATAATAAGCGTTTCCTTCGTACTCTCGTACCTCATCCGGTTTAACCTGACCCTGAATTTCGACACGGACCGGTTGCTCTACCAGTTGCCTGTCGTGGCCCTAATCGGCACCTTGTCGTTCCTCGTTACCGGTTCCTATAAGGGGGTTGTGAGGCACACCGGGGTCCGGGACGTTTATAACATCTTCAATGCCATTTGCGTTTCCAGTATCTTCACGATTTTCTTCGTGATTCTGAACCGGCAGTTGGGGATCCTCAGCGATTTTACCATCCCGCTGTCCATTATCATTATCCACAGCCTTATTGCGTTTATTGCATTAACCGCCTCCCGGTATGTGTTCAAATCGCTGTATCACAGCCTGGTGCGGAAATTCAATGTGTATAAAAACGTGTTGATCTACGGAGCCGGGGAAGCCGGTATCCTCACTTACAATACCCTGAGCAGCCACTCGGCAAGCGATGCCCGGGTTATCGGGTATATCGACGACGACAGCAAGAAGTCCGGGAAGAATATCAACGGCATTCGGGTATACGCGGCCAGAGAACTCTCCAAGGAGTTCATAGACCGTTTCAGTATCGATGAGATCATCGTTTCTATTAACAATATCGAACAGCACAAGCTTCGTGAAATCGTCGAAAGTCTTGTGGACTTCCAGGTGCAGGTCAAAATTGTGCCTCCCGTAGAGGATTGGATCAACGGAGAACTCAAGCTTTCACAGATCAAGCAGGTTCAGATTGAAGACCTGTTGAACCGAACGCCTATCAGCATCCGCAAATCCCGCGTTAGTTCCGAATTGAAGGACCAGGTCATTATGGTGACCGGTGGGGCCGGATCTATCGGGAGCGAGATAGTCCGGCAGATCGCCAACTACGACTACAAAGCCCTTATCATTATTGACCAGGCAGAATCCCCCCTGTATGACCTCCAGCAGGAGCTTAAGCAGAAAGGCTTCCACAACTTTGTGCCCATAGTGGCGGATATCCGCGACAAGAACCGGATGAACAGTTTCTTTCAGGAGCACCAGCCCACTATTGTCTTCCATGCGGCGGCCTATAAGCACGTACCGCTTATGGAGTACAACTCCTACGAAGCCATCAAGATCAATGTGGCGGGCACCAAGGTTCTGGCGGATTTATCCCTGTTGCACAAGGTGGACAAATTCGTATTTGTCTCTACCGATAAGGCGGTAAACCCCACCAATGTGATGGGGGCCACCAAGCGGATTGCGGAGATGTATATCAGCTGCATGCAGCAGGAGCACAAAACCAAATTCATAACCACCCGCTTTGGGAACGTTTTGGGATCCAACGGCTCCGTTATCCCGCTATTCCGCCGCCAGATCGAAAGCGGTGGCCCGCTCACGGTTACCCATAAAGATATTACCCGTTATTTTATGACCATCCCGGAGGCCTCCCAGCTGGTACTCGAAGCCGCCGCCATGGGTAAGGGAGGGGAGATTTTCATTTTCGATATGGGCGAATCCGTTCGGATTTTCGACCTGGCCAAGAACATGATCAAACTCTCAGGGTTGAGGTATCCGGAAGATATCGACATCAAGATTACCGGTTTACGCCCGGGTGAAAAACTCTATGAAGAGTTGTTGGCGAATGGTGAAAACACCCTGCCAACCTATCACAAGAAGATCATGATCAGCAAGGTGCGGGAGCTGGATTATGCCGGGGTTCGTTCCCTGATTAACGAACTGTGTATCTCCAATATGTTTTTCAATGCCGACACGGTTAAACTTATGAAGGAGATCGTCCCGGAATACGTTTCCAACAATTCCGAATTCTGCAAGCTCGATACCCCGGCGCAAGGGGAGGCCTTACGCGAGAAGGGCCCGGAAGAATCCCTTGCCAAACCGGACCGGGCTACCATATATGAAAGTTACATACGCGCTAACGTAGAATCAAAAACCAAAGAATGAAAGGGTTAAAACAAACTTGGGGCCTCTGGCTGGTCCTTGCGGCTCTGGGGCTGAATTCCTGTGCCTCTAAGAAGGAAGTTGTTTATTTTCAGGATGCCGGGAATTTCGAAACCCTTGTAAACAAGGAGGATTTCACCCCAAAATTCAAGGTTGACGACCTGATCAACATTCACGTATCCACCCTCGACCCGGAGTCTTCTGCCCCTTTTAATCTCTATCAGGGGATTACCGAAGGGGGGGTACGTCCCGAAAAGGTAAATTACCTGGTAGACTCTAGCGGAGAGATCGATTTCCCGGTTATTGGGAAGGTAAAAGTTGCCGGGTTGTCGCCGGAGGAAACCAGGGTCATGCTGCGGGAGCGGCTGTCTGAGTACCTGGTGGACCCTATCATAAACCTGCGACTTGAAAACTTTACGGTAACCGTGCTAGGGGAAGTTAACCGGCCTGGCACCTATCCGATCAACGGAGAGCGGGTGACGGTTATGGAGGCCATTGGCCTTGCCGGTGACCTGACCATTAAAGGGCAACGCCACAATGTTCTGGTAATTCGTGATTTTGACGGAACCAAGGTGTATACCCGGATAGACCTGACCAAAAAAGGTGTCCTGAACTCTCCGGTATACTACCTTACCCAGAACGATGTTATCTATGTGGAGCCCAACCAGTCGGCTATTACCTCCTCCAGCCTGGATAACCGTGCAACCATTGCGATTTCTATCGCCTCTATCCTCATTACCTCTACGGTCATTGTGCTTACACGAAGATAACCAGGTATTTCCCCTTACCTGAAGTCACTAAAACCTACCGGATTACATACGCTATGTCAGAAATAGATAACCTGAGAGAAACCTTACGTCTATACAGCAGGCACTGGAAATGGTTCCTGCTCTCCATAATCCTCTTCATTGCCCTGGGTACCCTTTATCTGAGGTATACAGTTCCGAAGTACGAGGCCCGGGCAAAGGTCAAGATCATTGAAGACCAATCTGCCGCCTCTGGATTTGATTTGTTTTCCGAACTGGATGTCATAACGGGCGGGAACAACAAGGTTCAGGATGAAATCGAGGTCATTAACAGCCGTTCCAATGTCATTTCTGTGGTGCGGGAGCTGGGGCTGAATTATAAGATAATGGTCCTTGGAAATATCCTGGATAGCGAGATTTACAAGAATCCGCCCATTAATGTGAGCTTCCTCTCACCGGATTCGGTTATTAACAAGGCAGAGTACCAGTTTTTCCTGGAATTCGATTCCAGTACCAATTTCCGGTTCTATGAAACCGAGGATTCCCCGGCCAAAGTTGTTGGCTTCGGAACACGGATGGATTCTCCCATAGGTGACATCCTCATTACGCCCAACCTCGAGCAAATTGACCGTTACAAGGACCGTAAGCTCAAAGTGGTGGTCACTCCCCTGGATGACATGGCCACCTTGTATCAGGAAAAAATAACGATTACTGTTGCCGAGGATTATTCCAATATTGTAGACATATCCCTGCAGGATCCCATCAAAGAGAAAGCCGTTGATATCCTCAATGCGCTTATCGCGAATTACAACGAAAACGCCATTCAGGATAAGAAGGAAATTGCAGACCGTACCTCCCAGTTCATCAATGACCGGATCGCTGTCATTTCCTCCAACCTCACCAACGTGGATGAATCCGAGGAGGAACTGAGAACCTCCCGTGGGCTGACCGATATCGCTTCCCAGTCCAACATCAACCTGAACATTGGCGCCACAAACCAGCAGGCCCTTGCCAATTCCCGGACACAGTTGGAAATTGCGGCGTCCATGCAGGATATCGTGGAACAACAGGATGGTTATGAGGTGCTGCCCACCAACATCGGCCTCAGCGACCCAACTATTGCGAATACAACCCAGCAATACAACCGTTTGGTCCAGGAGCGTCAGCGGTTGCTGCAGAGTTCCACGGAGCGCTCGCCAATTGTACAGAACCTGGACCAGCAACTCGAGTCCCTTAAGTCCTCCATCCAATCCAGTCTGGGGAGTACGGTAAACAGTCTCAGTCTGCAGGTAAATACCTTAAGCGGACAGCAGCAGATCATCAATTCGAGGATCTATTCCGCACCGCGTAATGAAAGGGCACTCAGGGATATCACCCGACAACAGCAAACGACCGAATCCCTGTATCTGTACCTCTTGCAGAAATCCGAGGAAGCCCAGATAGCCGTAGCCTCAACTGGCCCGAAATCCCAGATTGTGGATGCGGCCTATATCACGTCCAAGATTCCGGTATCCCCCAAAAGGAGCTTTGTCTATGTGGTTTGTCTTGCCCTGGGGCTGGTCATTCCGTTCTCGGTGATTTATGCCAATGACCTGTTGGACAACAAAATCCACAATATGCACAACCTGGAACAGATTTCCAGGGAAGTGCCTGTATTAGGGGAATTGCCACGACTTGGTAAAAACGAAAATAAGTTTATAGAATCGGACGACCGGTCCATCCTGGCCGAAGCCATCCGCATTATCCGGACCAACCTGGATTACCTTATGAAGTCCAGCAAGGATGCGGAATTGAATAATGTGGTGCTGATCACTTCCAGTACCCCCGGTGAAGGGAAAACCTTTTTGTCTACCAACCTTTCCCTGATCCTCTCCAGTACAAACAAAAAGGTGCTGTTGATTGGGGCAGACATCCGAAACCCTAAATTGTACAGCTACTTTGTTGGAAATAACGTAGACAAGCTTGGCCGTTACCAGCGCAATAAAGATGCCGGGCTTACCGAGTATCTCTACGACGATAAACTGGACATTCAGGATATCGTGAATACCATGCTGGTACACAAGAATACTATCGATGTGATCTATTCGGGTCGCATACCCCCGAATCCCGCGGAATTGCTGATGAGCGAACGCTTGAAGGACCTGATTCGGGAAGCCTCCGGGAAATATGATTATGTGGTGGTGGATACCGCCCCGGTCATGGTGGTTACCGATACCCTCTTGATCAGCAGTTATGCCAAACACATGATTTATGTGACCCGTGCGGGTGTCACCGAAAAGCAGGCGGTGGAATACCCCCTTAAACTTCAGAAGGAAGGTAAAATCCGGGGGCTTTCCTTTGTGGTAAACGATGTAAAAGGTTCCAACCTTGGGTATGGCGGGAAGTACGGCTACGGCTATTCCCGGACCCAGAAAAAATGGTGGAAGTTTTAAACTGTTTTAGGAAGTCTTTAGAAAAACCGGCCTGATGGCTGGTTTTTTTTTGGATTTTCTGTGGTACGCCCCATTAAATTCAGGAATCGGAAAAGTAGGAGTTATCAACAGCAATTGTTGGTTATCTCTGAAAATTAAAATGGTTTTCCGGCCTGCTGCACTGTAAATTTGCGCGCGTGCCATTGATCGGGATTCACCCCCTCTTAATCGAATAAAAGCCTATGTTTTTCAGGGCTTTGCCATGGACTTGTATCTTTGGAGGATGGGGGCATTGTGAATTGAAAAAATTGCTAGTAATCCATTTCAGATGAAATTAAAGTACCCTTCCCAATTACCATTCAGCCTGTTACTCCTATTCCTGTTTGCAGGCCTGTTCAAACCATCAGAAGCCAGGGCCCAGATCAACTTCGCCCAGAGCGAGTTGAATTTTACCGTCGGGAATGTTTCCTCCGGGGTAACCTCGCTCATGTACGGACCCGATGGCAGGCTTTATGTTGCCGAATATCCGGGAACCATCAAGATTTTAACCATCCAGAGAAACAGTGCCACGGATTACGAGGTAGTCGCAGTGGAATCCCTTAGCGGGGTTAAGGACATCGTCAACCACGACGATGACGGAACACCGTGTAGCGGTGCCCTGAATGACTGTACCAGCCGGGAAACTACCGGCCTTACCGTTGGGGGTACTGCCCAGAACCCAGTTATCTATGTATCCTCCAGCGATTTCCGCATTGGTGCCGGAGGAGGCGGGGGCAACGGGGATGTAGACCTGGATACGAATTCAGGTACAATTACCCGCTTTACGTGGAACGGGAGCAGTTGGGATGTGGTAGACCTGGTGCGCGGCCTGCCGCGTTCTGAAGAAAACCACGCCACCAACGGCCTGGAACTTACCAATATCAACGGGACCAACTACCTGATTGTAGCCTCCGGGGGTCATACCAACGGGGGGGCGCCTTCCACGAATTTTGTCTATACTACCGAATATGCCTTGGGGGCCGCTATCCTGGCGGTAGACCTGGATATGATCAACAGTATGAGCATCCAGACGGACGGGAACGGCCGGGACTATATTTACGACCTGCCTACCCTCGATGACCCCTCAAGGGCCAACGTCAATGGGATCACAGATCCGGATGATCCGGGATACGACGGGGTGGATGTCAATGATCCCTTTGGCGGGAACGACGGTCTGAACCAGGCGGTTGTGGTGCCCGGCGGTCCGGTCCAGATCCTGTCTCCCGGTTACCGGAACTGCTACGACCTGGTCGTCACCCAAAGCGGGGCGCTTTACGTCACCGAAAACGGGGCCAACCAGGGCTGGGGTGGATTTCCGGTGGGGGAAGGTACCGCGAATGTCACCAATGAGTACGACCCGGCGGAACCCGGGAGTTCCTCCCCGACACCGGATGGGGAATTCATCAACAACCTCGACCACCTGGAACTCATTACGACCGACCTACAGTCCTATGCCTTCAATACGTTCTATGGAGGACACCCCAACCCCGTACGGGCGAACCCGAATGGGGCCGGATTGTTTACCGCTCCTGCCCCCAGTGGCACAGCGGGGGCGGTTTTCCGAACCCTGACGTATGACCCTGATGGGTCAACCCCGGGTTCTACCACCGACCCCAATATTGCGCTTCCGGCCAACTGGCCCCCTGTTCCTGTGGCTAACCCTGTCGAAGGAGACTGGAGAGGGCCGGGCCTGAACAACCCTGAGGGCCCCAACGATGCCCCGGTAACCACTTGGGGTACCAATACCAATGGAATTGACGAATACACAGCCTCCAACTTTGGAGGGGCCATGCAGGGGAACCTGCTGGCAGGCGTGAATAGCGGGGTTATCCGCCGGGTACAACTGAACCCCGACGGATCCCTCCAAACCCTAACCAATGCCTTTTTCTCCGGGATAGGCGGAAACGCGCTCGGGGTTACCTGTAATTCCGATACGGATGCCTTCCCGGGTACCGTTTGGGCGGGGACCCTCAATGGCAAGATCGTGGTCTTTGAACCCCAGGATTTCGTGGAGTGTATTGCCCCCGGGGAGCCCGGCTATGACGCCAATGCGGACTACGACAGCGATGGGTATACCAACCAGGATGAAGTGGACAACGGGACTGACCCCTGTAACGGAGGATCTCAGCCTGCGGACTTTGACAAGGTTGCGGGTGCACCCCTAATCTCCGATTTGAACGATACGGACGACGATGCAGACGGGATTCCCGATGCCTTGGATCCCTTCCAGCTTGGCGACCCGGCGGTAGGGGGCAGCGATGCCTTCGAACTTCCCTTGCAGAATGACCTTTTCAACGACCAGCAAGGTCTTGGGGGTATTTTCGGACTCGGGCTAACCGGCCTTATGAATAATGGGGATACAGGGGCAAACTGGCTCGACTGGATTGACCGGAGGGATGATCCCAACGACCCCAACCCGAATGATGTACTGGGTGGTGCTCCCGGGCTTATGACCTCCCATATGACTTCAGGGACGGCCCTGGGGGCGACCAATACCCAGGAAAAGGGGTACCAGCTGGGGATCCAGACCGATGTGAATACCGGGTCTTTTACAGCCATTGGAAACCTAATCAACCTGTACGGCCCTCTGCGCATCTATGGAAACACCGCGGCTGTAGGTGGGGAATTGGGTCATTTTATTGGAGACGGGACCCAGAGCAATTACATCAAAGTGGTGTTGACAGCTGACGGAATTACCGCCTTACAGGAAATCAACGATGTTCCAGGAACTCCCGTAAACATTACCCTTGCGGAGGCAGATCGTCCTCTTAACGAAATGCGCTTCTTCTTCGTGGTGGACCCTTCCAATGGAGAAGTGGTCATACAATACGCCAAGGACGGAGGGGCACGCCAAACCGTGACCACCTTTACCGCCCAGGGTACTATTCTGAACGCCATTCAAAGCAACGCAGCCGACCTGGCTGTTGGTTTTATTGGCACCTCCGGCACCCCAGGGGTGGAATTGGAGGGCACCTGGGATTTTCTGAACATTATCGGGGAAGTACCTTCTGTGGTTCAGGCCATTCCGGATATTACAAGGCCCATCAACTCGGCCGATGAAAACTACGACCTGGACCAGTATTTCGATGACGATAACGGAACCGGGAATCTAACCTATTCGGTATCAGGGAATACCAACCCCAATGTGGGGGCCTCTATTAGTGGCAACACCCTTACCCTGACTTACCCGGGAACCACCGAAGTTGCGGATATAACCATCCGCGCCACGGATACCGACACCTTCTTTGTGGAGCAGACGTTTACAGTAACGGTTACAGATGCTCCCATTGTCCTCTATCGCGTCAATACCGGTGGACCGGCACTCCCTGCCATAGATGGCGGTATTGACTGGGAGGCCGACCTGGTCTCGCAAATTTCTCAGTACCTGAGTGAAGCGGGTAACAATAGGGTGTTCAATTCCACGGTAATGCCGGTGGACGGTTCTGTAAACCAGGCTACCACGCCATTGGAAGTGTACGCCACCGAGCGGTATGACAACATTGTTGGGCCGCCGAATATGACGTACACCTTCCCCGTGGCCCTTAACGGGAATTATGAGGTACGTCTGTATATGGGTAATAGTTTTATCAATACCTCGGAGACTGGTGAGCGGATTTTTGATGTCGCTATAGAGGGCAAGGTCCTTCCCTTGCTCAATGACATCGACCTCTCCGGTACCTACGGTCATGAAACCGGTACCGTTATAACCCATATCGTAAAGGTAGATGACGGAAACCTGGATATTTCATTCCTTCACGGAGCCATTGAAAACCCATTGATCAATGCCATTGAAATCCTGGATGCTCCGGATGATGATACCCCTATCTATGTCTACCAGATAGAGGATCAGATCGGCAATACCGGACAGCAGCTGGGAGGCAGCCTCGCGGTGAATGCGAATGGCGGTGATGGGAACCTCTCTTACACTGCAACAGGGTTGCCCCCCGGGTTGAGTATTGAGCCCACTAACGGACAGATTGGCGGAACCATCGAGGCTTCGGCCGCTGCCGGTAGTCCCTATGCGGTATCCA
The DNA here is from genome assembly GCF_002198115.1 of Robiginitalea sediminis. Classification (GTDB taxonomy): domain Bacteria; phylum Bacteroidota; class Bacteroidia; order Flavobacteriales; family Flavobacteriaceae; genus Robiginitalea; species Robiginitalea sediminis. The sequence continues at coordinate 289,633 of NZ_NGNR01000002.1, forward strand.
TAACTGTAGACGATAGTGACGGGCTTACCAGCGATGCAGTCACCATCGGCTTCCAGTGGACGGTTATTGATGCTACGGCGTACCGGATCAATGCCGGTGGTGCCACCGTGGCTTCGGCAGACATTTACCTGGACTGGGAGGACAACAGCGTAGGTGGTGCCCAGACAGGCGGTAATTATTTTGTAAACACGGGGCTTAAGTCGGCTTTGGGAGGTTTCTCCTATGATCAGCGGGATGCTTCTATCCCGGCCTATATTGATCAGGCCACCTTCGATGCCCTTTTTGCCCAGGACCGCTACGACGGCCCGGTGGCCCCCGAGATGGAATTTACCATGCCCATTGGCAACGGAGATTACGTGGTAAACCTGTATCTTGGGAACGACTTTGTAAACACCAGCCTGCCCGGGCAGCGGACCTTCGACATCTTTTTGGAAGACGGACAAGTGGCAGACGACCTGGACCTGATCACGACCTTCGGCCACGAAGTAGGCGGGATGCTGAGTTTCCCGGTGACCGTTTCGGACGACGTCCTGAATATCCGTTTTGGCCATGTGGTGGAAAACCCTTCGGTAAGGGCTATTGAGGTTTTTGTCAATACTTTTGCCAACCTTTCGCTCAATGCCATTGCCAACCAGAATAACGATGGGGGCGATAGTGTGAATTTCTCGGTTAGCGCCAGCGGGGGAGACCCTGGGGAAAACTATTCCTATTACATCTCCGGTCAGCCGGCAGGAATTAGTATTAACCCTGCCACGGGCCAGATTTCCGGCACCGTGGATCTGGCCGCAGGTTTCGGGGGCCCCGGCAATAATGGAGTATATACCACACGGGTATCCGTGCTCAAACCCGGATCCGCACCGGCCACCCAGGTATTTACCTGGAATGTATCTCAAACCCTCCTCTGGACCGATAAGGGCGAGGATGAAACCTACACGGCCCGTCACGAATGTTCCTTTGTGCAAGCCGGGGATAAGTTTTATCTGATGGGGGGGCGTGAAAATGCCCAGACCCTGGATGTGTACGATTATTCCACAGATTCATGGTCTTCTCTTGTAAATTCGGCTCCTTTTGAGTTCAACCACTACCAGGCGGTGGAATATCAGGGTCTTATTTGGGTGATTGGCGCCTTTAAGGACAATGCGTTCCCCAATGAAGTCCCGGCCGACCATATTTGGATGTTCGATCCGGCCAACGAAGAATGGATCCAGGGGCCTGAGATCCCGCAAGCCCGGAAACGCGGTTCTGCAGGGTTGGTGGTCTACAATGACAAGTTCTATGTGGTTGCGGGGAACACCGATGGCCATGATGGCGGTTATGTCGCATGGTTTGATGAGTATGACCCGGCCACCGGGACCTGGACCCCCCTGGCTGATGCGCCCAGGGCACGGGATCATTTCCATGCCGCAGTTATTGGAGATAACCTCTATGCCGTTGGTGGGCGTTTGTCAGGTGGTGGCGCCGGGGTCTTTAAACCGGTAATCGCCGAGGTGGATGTGTTTAACTTCACTTCCGGTACCTGGAGTACGCTTCCTGCAGGTCAGAACCTCCCAACGCCAAGGGGTGCCCCCGTGGTGGCCAACTTCAACGGCAAGCTGATTGTGGCCGGGGGAGAAGTCCAGAATGAACTCGTAGATGGTGTCAATACGGACGATGCCCTTGTGATTACCGAGGAATTCGATCCCGCAACGGGCACCTGGTCGCGTCTGGCCGATTTGAACTTCAAGCGCCACGGGACCCAGGGTATTGTTTCCGGTAATGGCCTCTTCGTAACCGGTGGTTCTCCCAACCGGGGTGGGGGTAACCAGAAAAACATGGAAGTACTCGGGCTGGATGCCCCTGTGGGTACTCCAAGTGTCGCCAGCTCGCTTTCCGTTCCCGCTTCGGTTGTCATCGCGGACGGGGCCACTGAAAGTATCGAGGTGGATATTACCGGCGGGAACCAGGGTGTTTTCATCCGCTCGATGAGCCTGGTAGGTGCGAACGCTGCCGATTTCAGTATCGTATCCGGAGAACTCACCAATGCCCTGCTGCCCGCAGGAGCCACACACAGCGTTTCTGTGACCCTCAGCGGTACGGGAGCAGACCGGGTGGCCAACTTGGTTATCGACTACGGGGCTGTGGATTCTGAGAGTATCACCCTGACCAACAGCGCCGCCCTTACGGTAGATGTTACCAATCCGGGAGACCAATATAATTACGAGGGGGATCCGGTAACCCTGCCGGTTGTGGCGAGCGGGCCGAACAGTCTGACGTATGCGGCTAGCGGGCTACCTCCTGATCTTTCCATAAATCCAAATACTGGTGTTATCACCGGAAGTATCTCGGATGGTTCCGGTGGAGGCAACGCTTTTAACGAGCAGAACGGGATTGTTGTGATCGAAGCGGAATCCGGCACCCTGGTACCCAACTGGTCTACCACCACGGCAGATGGGGAGCTCGGTATTATTGCCGGCACCAATAGTTTTGCCAACCAAAATGGCGGTACCATCCCGTATCAGATCAATATATCTACCCCTGGCGTTTACCGGTTTATCTGGAACAGTTTTTACAGTGGTCCCATTGCAACAGAGGAAAACGATGCCTGGTTGCGTTTCCCGAATGACGCCAATGTCTGGTTCTTTGCTACCGATGCCTCTGCGGGCAACCCAGGTACCGAAGCGGAGATGATCGCCAACATCCAGGGGGCTCAGAACGAGGTAGTATTCCCTATTGGTAGCGGCCGGGAAGGGCCTACTACCACCCCGAACGGGGCCGGGGCCAATGGGTATTTCAAGGTCTACAAATCCGGGGGTACCTCGGAGGTGTATGAATGGGAGGCCTTTACGAGCGACAACGATGGGCATAATATCTATGTCTATTTCGCTAATCCAGGGACCTATACCATGGAAATTTCCGAGCGGTCCCTTGGCCATGCCATCGACAAGATCGTACTCCTGAAAAAGGATACCCAGTCCGGTATAGTTAACAATGCAAGTGCCCTGGATGCCCTCGAGGAATCCCCGACAGGAGGGGTAGGGGCCTCTATTGGCAGCCCGTACAACGTACAGGTAACCGTTACCGACGATGTTACATCGGAGCAGGTAACAGCAGATTTCCAATGGTTCATCGGGCAGATCGGAGACCTGATTGCGGTGCCGGAGGCGAACCCCATCAGCGGGGAGGCACCCCTGACGGTACAGTTTACGGGAAGCAATTCCCTGGACGATGTGGGCGTGGTTTCCTATGCCTGGGATTTCAAGGATGGCGGAACCTCCACGGAGGCAGATCCCCAGTATACCTTTAATACTCCGGGAACCTACGATGTAGATCTCACAGTTACCGATGGAGACAGCAATACGGACACCAAAAGTATAACCATAGAGGTCACCACAGGACCAAGCCAGCCCCCGGTTGCGGATGCAGGGGCCGACCAGGAGATAACGCTCCCGAACAACAGCGGGGTACTTTCCGGTTCGGCTACAGATCCCGATGGAGGTACTATTACAGCTTATCTCTGGACGCAGCAAAGCGGTCCGTCCACGGCAACCCTGAGCGGTGAAAATACGGCTGTGCTAACGGCCAGTGACCTGGTGGAAGGCACCTATGTCTTCAGGCTTACGGCAACCGATGACGAGGCGGAAACCGGATTCGATGAGGTAACCGTTACCGTGTTGCCCGAACCATTGCCTCCTGTGGTGGATGCCGGTGCCGACCAGGAAATCACCCTGCCAACCAATAGTGTGGTCCTGACAGGAACGGCTTCTGATCCGGACGGAGGGGCTATCGTCACTTTGGCGTGGACCCAGGAAAGCGGACCTGCCGCAGCAACCCTGAGTGGTGCGGATACAGCTACCTTAACCGCAAGTGACCTGGTAGAAGGGGTCTATGTATTCCGCCTTACCGCCACCGACGACGAATCGGATACCGGTTTCGACGAGATTACTGTTACGGTACTCCCCGAACCCTTGCCGCCGGTTGTAGATGCCGGTGCAGACCAGGATATCACCCTCCCCATCAGTTCAGTAGTCCTGACCGGGACCGCATCGGACCCGGATGGTGGAGCTATAGCCGCCTTTGTCTGGACCCAGGAGAGTGGGCCCGCAACAGCAACCCTGAGTGGTGCCGATACGGCTACACTTACAGCAAGTGACCTGGTTGAAGGTACTTATGTCTTCAGGCTTACAGTAACAGACGATGAGGGCGATACGGCCTTCGATGAGGTGCAGGTTACCGTAAATGCGGCTGTAACCCAGCCCCCCGTAGCAGACGCCGGTGCTGACCAGGAGATTGCTTTGCCAACTAATACGGTGGTTCTGACAGGAACCGCATCGGATCCGGACGGAGGCACTATCGTGACCTATGCCTGGACCCAGGTGAGCGGCCCCGATGCAGCTACCCTCAGCGGTGCAGACACCGCTACCCTGACCGCTGGGGACCTTTTGGAAGGGACTTATGTCTTCCGCCTTACGGTTACCGACGATGAAGGGGAAACTGGTTTTGACGAGGTAACGGTTACGGTACTTCCGGAATCCCTGCCCCCTGTAGTTGATGCAGGGGCAGACCAGGAAATTGTCCTGCCTGCCGATACCGCTGTGCTTACAGGTACGGCAACGGATCCCGACGGAGGTAACATTGTGACCTATGCCTGGACCCAGCAAAGTGGTCCTGCAAACGCCACGTTCACAGGCGCGGACACCGAGACCCTTACGGCTAGTGGCCTTCAAGAGGGAGTCTATGTATTCCGGTTGACAGCCACAGACGATGAAGGTCAGACCGGTTTCGACGAAGTTACCGTTACCGTAATTCAAACCCAGCCTCCTGTGGTGGAAGCAGGACCCAACCAAACCATCGCGCTTCCGGTGAACAGCGTCTTCCTGAACGGAACAGCCAGCGACCCGGATGGCGGTGCAATTGTGACCCTGGCCTGGACCCAGGAAAGCGGACCTGCCGCGGCGACCCTTGGAGGTGCCGATACGGCAACCCTGACCGCGAGCGATCTGGTAGAAGGCACCTATGTGTTCCGACTCACCGCTACTGACGATGAAGGGGAAACGGCCTTCGATGAGGTTACCGTTACTGTTAATCCGGAAACGGCCAACGCCGCCCCGGATGCAGTGGCAGAAGGAACGCCTATTTCCGGAACCGCACCGCTTACGGTACAGTTTACGGGCAGGAACTCTACCGATGACTTTGGCATCGTGAGCTACCTTTGGGAATTTGGCGATGGGTCAACCTCAGATGCCACGGACCCGGAGCATACCTTTACGGAAGCGGGCACCTATACGGTAGTCCTTACCGTTACCGATGGGGAGGGGCTGACCGATACGGCATCCCTGACTATTACGGTTACCGAAGCGGAGTCCATCAGCCTGGTAGCCATTAACCCGGTACGCAACGGAGTAGCGGAAATCCAGGTATTGGGCCGTCCATCGGACCGGGTCATCACCGACATCCTGATCCACGATTACACCGGTAAGCTCGTAGGCCAGTTCGATCCGGAAGACGCCTCAGTCCGTCTGGGCAACGATGCTTTCCAGTTATCGGTATACAACGTGGGCCTCGGCTTGTATTTCGTTACATTCGAATTCGACAATGGGGATCCGGAAATTGTGAAAATCCTGATCACCAACCCGTAAAGGGTAAAGCCAATTAACAAAAAGGCCTGAATACATTCAGGCCTTTTTTTATGGGGTAAAGTATCAGTAAAAAAGTTCGATGGTCCGGTCTATTACCGGTCGCAATTGCTCCATACGCTTTTGGGGGAGCTGGATCCGCTTCAAAGCTTCGAAGTGCTTCATATTATGCATGTCCGATGCCAGGAAGTCCACAAGGCCTTCATCCAACAATTTAAAGGCCATCTGCTGAACCTGTTTTTCATAGTAATCCCCCAGAGACAGCATGTTGAGTTGAAACAGCATCCCCTTTGCTTTATACCGGGCATACTTCCCGGGGTCCCGGTGCAGGAACAGGTATCGCTCCGGGTGGGCCAGGATAGCCGTCAGGTTCCTGCGGGTCACAGCTACAATGGATTCCTTAAAATTGAGAGGGGGTTGTAAAAAGGACATTTCCACCAGGAGGTACCCACCGCGCATGGGCATATAGGCCTGGTTTTCCATCATGTCCTCGAAGCCATCATCGATCATATGTTCTGCGGAGGCCTCAATACTAATGTGGGTAAGCTTATGGTCCAATAAGGTGTCCAGCAGGGTTTCCCGCGCTCCGCGAATGGTTTCCGGAGTGTTGGGGTAGAGGGGCTTGAGGATATGTGGGGTGGTAATAAACCGCGTAATCCCGATTTGCTCGAAGGCTCGAACCAGCTCCAGGGACTCCTCCGGGGTCTTGGCCCCGTCATCGATCCCTGGCAGGATATGGTTGTGGATATCTGCAAAGTGCCCCAAAAGGTCTACCAGGAAGTGCTTTTTACCGAAAAATTGGAACATGTATGTCCGTTTTCAGCTACCAAAAATAACGATAACCAGCGAACCGGAGAGGCACCTGGCCAAAATAGCAGGGTCCCCGACACGAGTGGTTAGTGCATCGTGCGGGGACCCAGCCGTCTGGTTGGAGCTATACTAAGCCTCTTTCAAGGCTGCCTGGGCAGCAGCAACCCGGGCAATCGGGACGCGGTAGGGGGAGCAACTCACGTAGTCCAGTCCGGTCTGCTGACAGAAGGCTATGGACCTGGGTTCCCCGCCGTGTTCGCCGCAAATACCCACTTTAAGGCCCGGCCTGGCCTTGCGGCCGCGTTCGGTGCCTAACTGGATGAGTTGGCCCACGCCCTCGGCATCGAGCACTTCGAACGGGTCGTGCTTGAGGATCCCTTTCTCCAGGTATACGGGCAGGAATTTGCCGGAATCGTCCCGGGAATACCCGAAGGTCATCTGGGTCAGGTCGTTGGTGCCGAAGGAGAAGAAATCCGCATGTTTGGCAATGGCGTCTGCCACCAGGGTAGCCCTGGGGGTTTCCATCATGGTGCCCACTGCATAGTCCACCCGGTCTTTGCGCTGGCGGAATACCGCTTCTGCCGTATTATCGATAACCTTGCGCTGCTCGATAAACTCGGCCACCGTTCCCACAAGAGGAACCATGATTTCTGGTTTGGTCTCGATCCCTTCCTGCTTCACGTTGAGGGCAGCCTCCAGGATGGCGCGGGTCTGCATCTCGGTGATTTCCGGGTAGGTATTACCTAATCGGCAGCCCCTGTGGCCCAGCATGGGGTTGAATTCCTCGAGCTCGGCAACTTTGTTCTTCACAGCAGCCAGGGAAATATGCAGGTCTTCTGCCAAATCCTTCTGCGTAGCCAGCTGGTGGGGTACAAACTCGTGCAGGGGCGGGTCCAGCAGACGGATGGTTACCGGACATCCGGCCATGGCACGGAAGATACCCTCGAAGTCGGTGCGCTGCATGGGCAGGAGCTCCTTAAGGGCCTGGCGCCTGCCTTTTACGGTGTCGGCCAGGATCATTTCACGCATGGCTTTGATACGGTCTGTTTCAAAGAACATGTGTTCGGTCCGGGTCAGTCCGATACCGGTAGCCCCAAAACTCCGGGCTACTTCGGCATCTTTGGGCGTATCTGCATTGGTTCGCACCTGCATGCGCGCATATTTGTCCGTCAGGGTCATCAATTCGGCAAATTCGCCGCTGACTTCCGGCTCTTTGGTACCAACCTTGCCATCGAGGATATTCCCTGTGGAACCGTTGATGGAAATCCAATCCCCTTCATGGTAGAGGTGGTCTCCCACTTGCATGGTCCGGGCCTTGTAGTTGATTTTCAAAGCCCCGGCCCCGGAGACACAGCACTTGCCGATACCCCTGGCCACAACGGCCGCGTGGGAGGTCATCCCGCCCCGGGCAGTCACAATACCGCGGGCAATATTCATCCCTTCCACATCTTCCGGGGAGGTTTCAATCCGTACGAGGATACTGTTTTTGTACTTGACGGCCTCATCTGCAAAGAAGACAATCTGTCCGGTTGCCGCCCCGGGGGAAGCCGGGAGCCCCTGTGCCACCACTTCGGCCTCCTTCAGTGCTTTCGGGTCGAAAATGGGGTGCAGAAGTTCGTCCAGTTTGATGGGCTCTATCCGCTCCAGCGCGGTCCTCTCGTCAATAAGGCCCTCTTCCAGGAGGTCCATCGCGATTTTGACCATGGCTGCACCGGTGCGTTTCCCATTTCGGGTCTGCAGAATCCAAAGCTTGCCTTGCTGGATGGTAAATTCCATATCCTGCATATCCTTGTAATGGGTTTCCAGGATATTCTGATACTGGAAGAGTTCCTGGTAAATCTCAGGCATAAGCTCCTCCAGGGAGGGATACTTTTCGCTGCGTTCCTCTTCCTCAACCTGTGCCAGTTCAGCCCAGCGCTTGGAGCCGAGCAGGGTAATCTGCTGGGGTGTGCGAACCCCGGCTACCACATCTTCGCCCTGGGCATCGATCAGGTATTCCCCGTTGAATTTATTCTCACCGGTACCGGCATCCCGCGTAAAGCATACCCCGGTTCCGGAGTCTTTACCCATATTTCCGAAGACCATGGCCTGCACGTTAACGGCAGTGCCCCAGTCGTCCGGGTACCCGTTCATTTTACGGTAATATATGGCCCGGTCCCCGTTCCAGCTGTTGAAGACGGCCAGGATGGCGCCCCATAACTGGTCCCAGGGATTGGTCGGGAAGGCTTTGCCTGTGCGTTTTTTAACGATATCCTTGAAGTCGTAGACCAGATCCTGCAGATCCTGAACAGTAAACTGGGTATCGTGCTCTATGCGGCGCTTGTCCTTCAGGTGGTCGATGATTTCTTCAAAGGGATCCAGATCCTCCTTGGTGGCGGGTTTAAGCCCCATCACCACGCTACTGTACATCTGGATAAACCGGCGGTAGGAATCCCAGGCGAAGCGCTCGTTGCCGGTCATTTTAATGACGCCCTTAATGGATTCGTCGTTGAGGCCGAGGTTCAATACGGTATCCATCATCCCGGGCATGGAAACCCGGGCACCGGAGCGTACGGAAAGTAAAAGGGGGTTGTCGTCGTCCCCGAATACAGCCCCCATGATCTCTTCAATGCGGTGGATGGCCTGGCGCACATCCTCCTCGATCCATTCTACCACGGCATCCTTGCCTTGTTCATTGTACCGTGTGCAAACTTCGGTGGTAATGGTAAACCCGGGGGGTACCGGGATACCGATCCGGCTCATTTCAGCCAGGTTGGCACCCTTGCCACCCAGCAGGTTTTTCATTTCGCGGCTGCCGTCGGCCTTTTTGTCTCCGAAGGTGTACACGCTCATGGATTTCTCTGTAAGTGTTTTCATATCCCTAAAGCATTAAGATGCTGTGTATTTAGGGGTAAAGGTACGGGCACTGCTACGGGGAGAACATGATAAAAATCAGGAACCTCTGTGGGGATTCCTTTCCTACTTGAGAGGCTTTGGGTTAGCTTATACACGTGTGTTGGGGATACCATTGATCCTGCTAAATGAGGCCTTTGGTCCAAAAGCCGGGGGATATGGGGTAAAATGCGCTATTTTCGCTAATCAAAACCAGAGTGTATTATGGTTCAGAGATTCAAGCAGTTTATTGTACGTACCCCATTACATCGGATGGCCATTGAGATGAAGGCCTACTGGATTTCCAGGAATTGGGTACGCGAAAATGACAAAATCCTGAACAATAAGACGGTATACTGTATTTCTCCCTATAAAACAGGAACCACCTTTCTGGCCAGCAGTTTTGATGACGCCGTCTCCATGCACGAACCCTTGCATTTTACCTCCATACGGAAACTGAATGAGAACTTCGGCAAGTACTTTGTGCGCAGGCTCAACTCCCTGGATTTGAAATTGGAGTGCTCCGGCTTTCTTTCGGCCTATGTGGAGGAACTGGCAAAAGACCCTGTTGCGAGGGAACTTACCTATATATGTGTGCTGCGCAAGCCTTCGGCCTGGGCAACTTCAGTGGTCAACCACCACCAGGTTGTAAAAGAAGGCCGGCAGCATTTTTTCTGGGGCAATGAACTCTTCTGGAAGGAACATGTAGGGGTGGACCTTGCCAACTTTTTCCATTTCAACGACACGGAAAAGCAGCAGCTTGTTGAGAACCTGATCTCCTATTATATGGACTTTACCGAGAAGACCAGGGCGCTCAGGAATGTGCATTACGTCTGGCTTCAGGATTTAAAGGACTTCCTGCCCGAAGTTGGCGGGATGATAGGGGAGGTACCCAAGCTAGAAAAATCCCGCCAGAATAAGGCCCGAAAGCACGCTTTTGTGTACGAGAACGAGGAAGTAGACCTGGCCTATGAGCAGTTGATCAATGATTTGAGGGCAGCGGTTTAGCCTCCGGGATTAGCAGGACCTCAGCATTAATATTAGAGTTGGGCAGACGTTGCCTGAACTTTCTTTCGAACCCCCGGTTGAGGGCCAATTGCTACTTACCGATACAGAAATTCGCAAAGATATTCCCCAGTAAATCGTCCGTAGTGATTTCCCCGGTTATGGCACCGAGGTGATGCAGGGCGGTACTGATATCTACCGAAAGCAGATCCGATGGGATCCCGGCCTCCATTCCGGCCTTCACATGCTCTACCGCTTCCAGGGCCCCGGCCAGGGCCTGGTAATGCCTGGAGTTGCTGACCACCGGGTCGTCGTTGCCCAGGTTCCCGAAATGGATCAGCCCCAGGAGTTTTTCCTGCAGCTCCCGCACCCCTTCGCCTTCCCTGGCAGACAGGAATTGGGCCTCCGGCAAAACAGACAGGATCTGTTTCCGCTCATCGGGGCCCAGCAGGTCGCATTTGTTTATCAGGAGGATTATAGGTTTCTCGGGATAGGTTTCTTTCAGGGTTTCCACCTCAGCTCGAGCTGACTTCAGGGTATTGGCCTTAAGTTCTTTCCCGTCTTTCATGTATATGACAATCCGTGCCTGCCCCAGTTTTTCGTAAGTCTTGCGGATGCCTATGTGTTCTATAGCATCCGAGGTTTCACGGATTCCTGCCGTATCGATAAAGCGAAAGCCAATCCCCCCCAGCACAATTTCGTCCTCAATGGCATCGCGGGTGGTCCCGGCAATATCGCTTACGATGGCGCGCTCCTCCTGCAAAAGGGTGTTCAGCAGGGTAGACTTACCCACATTGGGTTGCCCGGCAATGGCTACGGGAATTCCTGTTTTGATAGCATTCCCGGCAGCAAAGGAATCGATCAGGCGTTTGAGCAGCAGGCTCAACCGGTCTAACAGGTCCATAAATGCCGCCCGGTCTGCGAATTCTACGTCTTCTCCGGAGAAGTCCAGTTCCAACGTAATCATGGAAGCAAAATGGATGAGCTGGTCTCGGAGACCTTTGATCTGGGAGCTGTACCCGCCCCGCATCTGCTGGAGGGCAATCCGGTGGCTCGCCTGGTTTTCTGAGGCGATGAGGTCAGCCACTGCCTCGGCCTGGCTCAGGTCCATCTTCCCCGAGAGGAACGCCCGAAGCGTAAATTCCCCGGGTTCTGCCATACGGCAACCTGCATCCAGGAACAGGCGGATGACTTCCTGTTGGATGAAGGTGGAACCGTGGCAGGAGACTTCCACCACATCTTCCCCCGTATAGGAGCGGGGGGCGCGGAATACCGAAACCAGGACCTCATCCAGCATACGGGTTTTGGCATAAAGGTGGCCCAGGTGGATGGTATGCCCCGGGCAGTCCGCAAGGGGTTTGCCGCTGACCGCCTTAAAGTGCGACCCGGCCAGGGCTATGGCATCCGGACCAGACAGGCGCACTACGGCTATGGCCCCGGAACCCGGGGGCGTAGCCAATGCTACTATGGTATCTTGTCGCATCATGAGCCATTTTGGGTATTCCGTGCAAAAGTACGACGAATCGGCCAATACCTGAGAGGTCAGGAGATTACCCTGTAACAAACTGTCTTTGGTTGCGACCTATAAGCGTATCATCGTAAATCAATCAAAAATGGAAGTCGTATCACAATCCGGTCTCAGGGAGGACCGGCCGCTACTCTCCCTGACACACCTCAGCCAGCTGTTGTCCTACATCATCGGTTTCGGGGGGTTTATCGTTCCACTTGTAATCTGGCTCACCGCCCGCAACCGGGTGGCAGACCTCGATGTTCACGGGAAAGCGATTATAAGCCTGCAACTGAGTTTACTCATTTATTTTATCCTAAGTATCCCGGCTATTCTCTTGCTTGGTCTGGGGATTCTGACCCTAATCGGAACTGTGGTGCTCGGTTTTGTCCTGCCTATAGTAAATGCGGTCCGGGCCAGTAACGGGGAAGCCCCCAGCTACTTTATGACCATACCTTTTTTCAGGTAAGCCCGGGTGCTCTAATGTCCTTTTAAACGCACTTTCAGGCGCAGTGCCAGCCAGAGGCCTAAAGCAAGGATAAAGGGTATAGGTGCGTTTTTACGGTACACAACAGCAGCCCGATAGCGTATGATAAGGTTCGAGAGTTTACGCTTATGGGTCAGGTCCCCCCATCGCAAATCCATAAGGCTCAATTGGTTTGCATAGGCCCATTTGAGCTTTTCCCAAAGCATGAGTTGACCAATGCCATATTTTTCATAGCCTCGGCTAAAGGTAGTAATAGCGCTGTCCAGGACCCCGTTAAAATGGTAATTCAGGCCCATTCCGATGATTGAACTATCCAGGGTAAGGACCATCAAGGAGGCCCTGCGTAGCTTAATCATAGGCAGGATGCCGCTTTCGTATTCTGTCCACCGCTGCAATGCCGTATGTTCCAGGCCCAACTGCTCAAAACGTTCCGAGATCATGGACTTCATGGTGTTCATAAGCTGTGTACAGGTATGGGACTCCATTTCTCCATGGTAAACATTTAGCCGCAATTCGCCCAGTTCGGAGAGTCGCCTCCGGAGCCGTCGCATTTGCTTTAGGTTCCTGCCACCGATCTGGGAGCGCAAATACCCTTCGGCATCCGGATAGGGAGAAAGGTCCATATAAAACCCATGATGATAGGGTAGGTAAAGGGCCTTGTATGAAGGTTTCAGGGCCAGATGGGTATCGGGGATGTAATGGGGGATAAAGAGCAATGCGGCCACTCCCGCGGCGTTTCCTGTTCCTGAACCGCTTCCATGAAAGAAATGTGGCAAACGCCCTTGTTCCAGGAATTCGAAATAAAAGTTATACCGCCGCATCATATGTGGACCCCACGCACGGCATAGGGTAGTTTGTCCAGGATGCCCGTTTAGTGATTCAGCATCACCGGCATGACAAGCATCGTGATGGTCTCGCCATCTTCCAAACCGTCTGCGGGCGTAAGGATCCCGGCCCGGTTGGGCAGGCTCATTTCCAGAGAAACCTCATCGGCATCCAGGTTGCCCAGCATTTCTACCAGAAAGCGCGAGTTGAAGCCGATTTGCATATCGTCCCCCTGATAGGAACAGGTCAGGCGTTCTTCCGCCTTGTTGCTGTAATCTACGTCTTCGGCTGAAATATTCAGTTCTGCTCCGGCAACCTTGAGGCGGATCTGGTGGGTGGTTTTGTTGGAGAATATGGAAACCCTGCGTACGGAGCTGAGGAACTGCCCGCGGCTGATCACCATCCGGTTGGGGTTCTCTTTGGGGATGACAGCCTCGTAATTGGGATATTTCCCGTCTATAAGGCGGCAGACCATTTCCGTATTGTCGAAGCGGAAGCGGGCATTGCTGTCGTTATAGGAAACCGTAATGTCCTCTTCATGGCCGGCGAGGATTCCCTTCAGGAGGTTGAGGGGCTTTTTGGGCATGATAAATTCAGCGACTTCGGAAGCCCGGACATCTGCCCGCTGGTATTTGACCAGTTTATGGGCATCCGTAGCCACAAAGGTCAGGTTTTCCGGGCTGAACTGGAAAAATACCCCGCTCATGACCGGCCTCAGATCGTCATTGCCAGCGGCAAAAAGGGTTTTATCTATGGCGGCGGCGAGGATATCCCCGCGGATTTGTGTCGTGCTCGGATCCGGCAGTTCTACCGCTTTGGGGAATTCGGACCCATCGGCATAGGCCAGGGCGTACTTCCCATGGCTGGAGCTAATTTCTACGGTATTATTGTCCTCCACCACAAAGGTCAGGGGTTGTTCCGGGAAGGTTTTCAAGGTATCGAGTAACAGCCTGGCGGGGACGGCTATGGTTCCCTGGTCTGTGGAATCCACTTCCAGTACGCTGCTCATGGTGGTTTCCAGGTCAGAAGCGGAAACCGTGAGGCTGCCATTGTCCAGGACAAAAAGGAAATTATCCAGTATCGGGAGGGTGTTACTGTTGCTTATGACACCCCCAAGAACCTGGAGTTGTTTCAGTAAATACGTGCTGGATACGATAAATTTCATGCGTCAGTTCCTTTTCCTAAGAGTTGAAAAATAGCCTTGGCCCGGGGGCCATCAGACAAATATATCCCAAATGGGTAATGGAGTAAAACAAACTTATCAACAGGACTAGCGGCTAAACCTGCGCCTCCTGAGCCAGTGCAACCCCCAACCCAACAAAAGGAGCAATCCTAGCGGTAGAGCCAGGTTCAGCAGCCGCCACCTGTTCTGTTCTTCCGCTACCCGGGCTGCGTCCAGCAGCGGGATGGAGACCTGTTTGTTTCGGATGTTTATAAGTCCGGTATCCTCCAGCAGGTAATTCATGGCGTTTACCAGGAAATCCCGGTTGCCGTACGAGTTGTTGGTCCATTGGTCGTAGCCCAACTCCAGAGGGCGCCCGTCCTTTATTTGGTTGGCTGCAAGGTCCCCGTCTGCGATCACAATCATTTTATTGTCAGGACCTTCAGCCCTGAAATCCGGGAGTTCTGCAGGTCGTACACGGTTGCGGTACGCAGACTGGAATGCGCCTTCCACCAGGACTGCCAGGGGCAGGCTCCCGGGCATGAACTGGTCGGGGTCGGGTTCCCTTCGCACCACATCAAGCCCGATCATTCGGGGAGTACCTTCCGCCCTGGACCGGGGGGAAGAGCGGTAAAGGATGGTCTTGCGGTAGGGGTTCTCCAGGGTATCTATGGTACTGGCAAACTGCAGTCTGAGGGCTTCTGTGTTTACGTTTACAGGGTGGTCCTCTGCTGAAAAAACCATGGGGTGGTACACCCAGGGCACCGGGTTGTACTGGGAATCGTTGCCGCTTCCCGTAGCCAGAACAATCTGGGTGCAATACAGGTCTGCTACCAGGTCTTTGTTTAACCGGAGGCCATAGCGGAACAGCAGGTCGTCCAGGTTCAGATCCCGACCTACAGCCGGGGCCTCCCCATTCTGGTTCCTCAGGCTGTCCATATCCATGGCAACGGGATCTACGAGCCACAATGAGCGTCCCCCCCGAACCATAAACTGGTCCAGGACCAGTTTTTCTCCCTCGGAAAAGGCCTCCGTGGGTTTAGCGATGATCACTGCTTTAAAACGCGACAAGGCCTCCAGGGTTCCCCCGGGGTTGGAAGCCACCGAATCCAGGGTGAAGGGGGCTATGCGGTAATACTTCCCGAGTTGCGAGAGATAATCAGCCAGGTAGATGTCTTCCAGTTCCCCGTTACCCTTTAGGACGGCTATGGATTGCGGGTTTTCGATACCGAGGCGGGTAAAGGCATCGGCAAAGGCGTACTCGAGATTCTGTATGGAGCGGTTGATCCGGTCCTCCTGGGAGGCGCCCAGCTGGTTGCGAAGCAGGGGGACTACCTCACTGCGGTCCTTGTAATTTACCACCGCCCAGGGAAAAACGACCTCTTGGGATACGCGACCGCCTTCCTCGGTAGTTACACTGGCAGCCTTCATCCCCATTTCCTGGAGGCGGTCCAGGATTTCCGGGGTTTCGGCTGCTTCCGCCACGGGGTCCATGCCTTCGTAATAAAGGTCCGGGTGGTGTTGGGCAAATTGTTCCAGCAGCAGGACAGCCTCAGAGCGGAGCCTGGCGAATTCAGGGGGCAGGTTGCCATCCAGCAGCAGGTCTATCACGACCGGCCCTTCCAGTTGTTCCACTGCCTGAACGCTTGGCGGGGCCAGGGTAAACCGGTTGTCTTCGGTGAGATCCCATCGTAAGTATGCCCACCGCGCCAGAACGTTCACCAGGATAAGGCCTGCTACAGCAAAGATATAGGGCTTTAAGCGCTGCATCACCTTCATTTCCTCAACGTGTTGATTTGAAGCCCGGTAAGAAAAAGAAAAAAAGCAGAGATACTCAGGAAATAAACCGCATCCCGGCTGTCGAGAACCCCCTTGCTGATGCCTTCGTAATGCGCCTTAAGCCCAAGGGTTTTAATGAGAAGGCTGCTATCCCCATCGCGCATTAACGCAGCGGCATTTTCGAAGCCGAAATACATCACAAAACTAATAACCAGGGCCAGCAGGAAGGCCACAATCTGGTTTTCGGTAAGGCTGGAGGCGAACAAACCTATAGCGGTATAGGCGGCCATCAGCAGGATAAGGCCCAGATAGGAGCCCCATACAAGGCCCATATCCAGATTCCCGGGCGCTGACCCCAGGGACCATACGGTGTAGACATACAGCAGGGTAGGGAGGATGCACAGCAGTACCAGAGCAAGGACTCCCAGGAATTTACCCAGAACCAGATGGGAAAGGGGAAGGGGTTTGCTTAAAAGTAGCTCGAGGGTCCCCAGTTTGCGCTCCTCCGAAAAGGTTTTCATGCTCAGGGCAGGGATGAGGAGCAAAAAGACCCAGGGGGCGAGTAGGAAAAACAGGCTGAGGTCCGCAAACCCGTTTTCGAAGATGTTGAATGGGCCCTTAAACACCCAGAGGAATACCCCGCACAGGACCAGGAAAGATCCCGAAACCAGATATCCCACGGGGCCGCTGAAGAATGATGCTATTTCCTTTCTGAATACCGAAATCATAAACCTTGCGTTGCAGGGGTTACCTCCATAAGGCTCCATGCCTGTGGTTTTTCTGAGAACAGGGCTTTGGTCCGGGACCATACGGACCTGAAAAAAGCCGATTCCCTGTAGGCCTGCAGATGGGCTTCAGATTCCCATTTGCTGTAGGTGAAATACACCCGTGGGTCTGCGGTATCCTGCAGCAGCGACACATGGCTGCACCCCGGGAAACCTAGAATTGCAGGTTTTGAGGCCTCGAAAATCCGCTCAAAACTATGAATATTTTGCGGTTCGAAAGTCATTTTAACGATTCGCGTCAGCATTTACGAGAAGTTGATGGTTACAGTATCCCGGTAATGCAGGCCGAGCAGGGTAGCGGCTCCCCCTACCGACTTCGGGTTGCTTTTGTAGATGGCCAGCTCTATGTACCCCGAGGCATTGACCAGGGCCAGCAGGTCCCCGGGGCCCCTGCGCTGGGAGGGCTCCAGGGAGTAATTGATGATCCCGCTGTACTGCTGGTGGATTTCCGTCAGCTTCTTATTGCGCGCCTCCAGGCTGAAGGCCCGCCCTTTCCGGTAGGCTTCGAACAGGCTTTTGTGGATATTGGTGACCACATTGCCGTAGTTGTCGATGTAAATAACACTCCCGATGATGGTTTTGCCCTCATTGGTGATCCTCGGGGCGAGTTCCTTGATGGTTCGCAGTTCCTTCAGGGGTTTTCCGATGACTTCCAGGGTCCCGCCCCTGGCCAGGTGGCAAGCGGCCTTAACAAAAACCTCCAGGGTGGGGAAGGACCCCATCTGGACATTGGGGAGCTCAATCTCGAAGATCTTTTCAGGCTTAACGCTTTGGGCGATAAGGCTCAGCACCCCGTTATCTGCCGCAATAAAGAAGTGCCCGTCTGCCCGAACGGCCACATGGCGGGTTTCCGGTGTCTTCTCCGCATCGACGCCCACCACGTGGATGGATCCCGGAGGGAAGGCCCGGTAGGCATTTTTGAGCAGGTAGGCGCATTCCTGTATATGGAAGGGGGTAACCCCGTGGGAAATATCGACAACAACAGCGTCTTTGAGTTCGCTGTATATGGTTCCTTTAATGACGCCTACAGAGTGATCCTTGAGTCCAAAATCTGTAGTCAGGGTGATGATCGGCATCCGGGGTTGTTGATATTTTTTTTGGGTCTCCCTACTGGAATTTACGTAAGTTTGTTAGACAAAATTAAAGAAAAAACAGCGGAGCCTAACCGCGGTTGTTCGCACATTTTCAAACTGCCAGTTTTTTGAACGAACTCACCCTAGAACTCACCGATATCAGCCCGAGAGATTTCTTCGGGGAGCGGAACACCAACATCGACCTTCTGAAAAAATCCTTCCCCAAGCTCAAGATCGTCGCCAGGGGAAGTAAGATTAAGGTTTACGGAGAGCCGCCCATGCTGGAGGAATTCAACAAGCGCTTCGATATGCTTACGGCCCACTTCAGCCGGTACAACAAATTAGATGAAAACGCCATTGAGCGCATCCTCAGCCATAATGGGGACTCGGAGGTGGAGTCCTCCCAGACCAGCAGTGGTGTTCTCGTGCACGGGGTCAACGGCAGGCTGGTCAAGGCACAGACTGCCAACCAGCGCCGTTTGGTAGACGCGGTGGAGAAGAACGATATGGTGTTCGCCATCGGGCCGGCAGGGACCGGGAAAACCTATACGGGCGTTGCCCTGGCAGTCCGGGCCTTGAAGAACAAACAGGTAAAACGCATTATCCTGACCCGTCCGGCCGTGGAAGCCGGGGAAAACCTGGGGTTCCTTCCCGGGGACCTCAAGGAAAAGCTGGACCCTTATATGCAGCCGCTTTATGATGCCCTGCGCGACATGATCCCGGCGGAGCGACTGGTCAAATACATCGAAGACGGCACCATACAAATTGCCCCTATGGCCTTTATGCGGGGGCGCACATTGGATCATGCCTTCGTGATCCTGGACGAGGCGCAGAATACCACCCACGCCCAGATGAAAATGTTCCTGACGCGGATGGGAAAGAACGCCAAATTCCTCCTTACGGGGGACCCCGGGCAGATCGACCTGCCCCGTCGGGTGATTTCCGGGCTCAAGGAGGCCTTGCTGATCCTGAAGGATGTGGAAGGGATCT
The DNA here is from genome assembly GCF_002198115.1 of Robiginitalea sediminis. Lineage (GTDB taxonomy): Bacteria > Bacteroidota > Bacteroidia > Flavobacteriales > Flavobacteriaceae > Robiginitalea > Robiginitalea sediminis. The sequence continues at coordinate 308,539 of NZ_NGNR01000002.1, forward strand.
CCTTTATTTACCTGGACGACAAGGACGTCATACGCCACCAATTGGTCAAGAAGGTGATAGAGGCGTATAAAAACATAGAACACCAGAACTGATATGGGAGGCACACTTGTAGATACGGCATTCGATTTCCCCGGGCAGCTTGGGGTATACAAAGGGAAGGTGCGTGAGGTGTACACCCTGGAGAACGACCTGTTGGTTATGATCGCCACAGACCGGCTATCGGCCTTCGATGTAGTCATGCCCAAAGGCATACCCTACAAGGGGCAGATTCTCAACCAGATCGCTACCCGTATGATGCGGGATACCCAGGACCTCGTGCCGAACTGGCTACTGGCCGCCCCGGACCCCAATGTGGCTATTGGCGTTCGGTGCGAACCCTTCAAGGTGGAAATGGTGATCCGCGGCTATCTCGCGGGCCATGCGGCCCGGGAGTACAAGGCCGGCCGCCGCCAGCTGTGCGGGGTGCCCATGCCGGAAGGCCTCCGGGAGAACGACGCTTTTGAAGCGCCGATCATTACCCCGGCCACCAAGGCCGAAAAAGGGGACCACGACGAGGATATCTCCAGGGAGGAAATCCTGAGGCGCGGTCTGGTATCCGAAGCGGACTATGTGGTTTTGGAAGGGTACACCCGGGCCCTGTTCCAACGCGGAAGCGAACTGGCAGCAGCCAAGGGCCTGATTCTGGTAGACACCAAATACGAGTTCGGTAAAACCCCGGATGGTACCATTGTCCTGATAGACGAAATCCACACCCCGGATTCCTCCCGGTATTTCTATGCCGAAGGGTACGAGGAGCGTCAAAGAAAAGGAGAGCCCCAGAAACAGCTGTCCAAGGAATTTGTGCGGCAATGGCTTATCGCCAATGGGTTCCAGGGGCTGGAGGGCCAGGTGCTGCCCGAAATGTCCGATGCGTATATCGAGACCATTTCCGAACGGTATATCGAGCTCTATGAGCAGATCCTGGGCGAACCCTTCCGGAAGGCAGATACCTCCGACATGGTTTCCCGCATCGACTCCAACGTGCGGGCCTGGCTCCGGGCGCGGTAGCTAGCGTACCAGCAGCTTCGCCGTATACGAGTATTCAATCCCGTTTAATTTGACAACATAAAGCCCGCGGCTCAGGTTCCTGAGTCGGAGGGACGGCTCCCCGGACCCCACTTCCAGGGTTTCCATTTGTTTCAGGGTTCCCGCAGCAGTGTAGATTTCCACCTGATAGGTTCCTTCCTGTACATTGCTGAAGGCAATGTCCGCGTAAGGGGATGCAGGGTTAGGGGATATCTTCATTTGCTGGTCGTCATCCAGGATGGTCCCCCTTGCCAGGATTTCCGGCAGGGATACCTCCGGCCCTTCGGTCTCGGCCACCCGGATAAGGAAGGATTCGCTCGTTTCGCGCTTGCGGTCGCTCACGGTGGGGACTACCAGGGTAGCAGATGTAATTCCGGGAGCGAACTCCAGGGTTTCAGTTAAAGGGGCATAATCCGAGGGTTCCGTATCGATATCCTCGTAGACCAGCACCAGGTTGAGGGGTTGTTCCAGCGGGCGGTCCAGAATCACTTCAAATACAAGCTCACGACCCTCCACAGCTTCCGTATCGGACCCGCTGATACGCGCCATTGGGCTTTCCTCCCCGGGTTCTTCTTCCGGTTCCTCCCCGCCCGGGGGTTCCGGTACTGTGATTTGAGAAGAAGCCGTAAATCCGCCATCGGTGGTGCGAGCGGTGATGGTGGCCATGCCAGGGGAGAGGGCCGTGACCACCCCGGTAGCCGATACAGTGGCCACAGATTCATCCGAACTGCTCCAGCTCACCGAGGCATCGGTGGCATTATTGGGGGTTACCGTGGCATTCAGGGCCAGGGTTTCGCCTATGGCTAACCCGGCACTTTCCGGGGTCACCTGTATGCCGGTAACGCCGATGGGTTCCTCCCCGGAGCCCGAATCGCACAAGGTTTCGGCCAGGCCCAGATCCCGGGCAGCCTCGGCTTCCAGGCTCAGGGTCATCCGGTCTATCAGGTGGTGGTTAGACCGGCCCGATACCTGGAGGGTGTAGACCCCCGGGGTATCGAATTCCACATAGATTTTATGCCCATCATTGTCGCTGGTGTTGGTAGACCAGGTCCAATTGATGGTACCGCTCAGGAAGACCTTAAACCAACCTTCCGACCCGGCTCCGTTAGGATTGGGTGTTTTCCCGGAACCAATGGGATATACCAGATGGCCATTCTGGTCTCCATAGAAATCATCGGCATCCGGAAAACGAAGCCAGCTGTCGTTGGATTCTGTGGAGTTGGTGCCTTCTCCCACCTTCGAGCGCCACTCAAAACGGTAGGTGCCCGGGGTATTGATTTTGATGGGCACATTGATCTGCCCGTTGCCCGGCGCATTGAAAAAGTTTCCACCGGTCCATTCGATATACCCGGAACCCGTATAGCCCTCGGCTGCGGTACGGGTCTGCCAGCCCGCTGCAAGGGGTAGATTCTCTGCTTCAATTATAAGCCTGCCGCCCTGTTCTTCGTAGGTAGCTTCACAAGCTCCGGAGCTTCCTCCGGAACCGCCTCCGCTGCCCTCGCCGGAATATTCCACCAAGACTACCCAGTCTTCATTTGCCGATTCCGGTGCTGTTCCGAGGCCCCGTACACCTCCTCCCTGAAGGGTGGCTTTGCTGCCGGTCCTTAAGCTTCCCCCGGTCCGCGGGTTAAACCACTTTACCGAAAAGGTGCCTGTGGTATTGCTCAGGTCCAGGTTGTCCGTACCTCCATTGGGCAGGTAAACCGCATAGGTGTTTCCCGGTTTGGCCAGGCAGTAAGAGGCGTTATTGGCCACCAGGTCGTCCCGGGATTCCATTTCCCAGAATGAGAGGTGAGTATTGAAGAAATCCAAGGCTCTTTTGGCGTCTTCCCATTTGGTTTTGCGGCTCCTCCAGTCCTCTGCGGTGAGGTCGGTCTCCCCGGTCTGGTACCCGAAGTAATACTCCACCCCGGCCCCGCCGGCCATCAGGGTACCCCAGAGCGTTTTATGGCGCACGGCTTTCCGGTTGTCGGCCTGGGTCCCTTTTTTGCCGGAGTAGGACGCATCCGCCGTTACCCCGGTCTGGGCATCCCCTTGTTCGTCATTAGTCACTACCCATGCTTTGCCGCTGTTACGCGAGTTTTCTATCCACCGTTTCACATCCTTGTGGATGTCGTTGATCTGGATCTGGAGGGAAGGTCCGGTCAGGTCGCTCTCCCCCAACAGCGGCATATAGAGGTCATCCTGGTTCGACGGGTAGGAGTGCACTACAATATGGTGGTCATAGGGATCCAAGCCTTTGATATAGGAAGCATAGGCCTTAATCCGGTTGTTATTGGTATCCCCGAGTTCCTGGTAGAGGTCGTGTTCCTCTCCGAGGTTCCAGTTCAGGGCCAGGTGGTGCCCGAAGCGCGCGACCAGTTCCCTGTAGTAAAGCTTCCGGGTAGGGCCCAGGTCGCCCCCGTCCAGGAGCTGGTCGTTTTCGGTCTCCTGCGTCTTGAAATGCAGGAAAAGGCCTTTGCGCTGGGCATGACTGAACAGGATTTCCCATTGCTCCAGCTTGGAGACGTCATACCTCATGCGGTTTTCTTCGTCTTGACCCCCGGTGCCATCCAGGCCACTGTGGGTGGAAGAGGTCCAGGGCCAGACGTCTTTGCCATCCCCGATAACGTTCATCGTGAGAAAGGACATGGCATTCATCCCCTTACCCGAAAGGTAGTTTACCGCCCCTATGAGCCCCTTCCCTTTTCCGTTTTTCCAGGTAGGGTCGCCGCTGTTCCAGTCGCCGGCATGGGGGGACCAGGTTTTACTCGGGACGGTATTGTCGAAATCCGAGGAGGCCAGCAGGTTCTCGGGGCTGTCTGCCCCCGCTTTCAGGAAATAGGTGCCGTCCCCTTCGAATCTCAGGTACCGGGTACCATTGTAGGAGAGCCTACCACGCCCCCTGAAATCCAGGGCGGATTTATCTGATGCCGCAATGCTCAGGGTCCCTGTGGTGCCATCGAAAAAGACCGGGGTTCCGGCACTTGGGTTGGCGTCTATTGCTATCTGGGGACCATTTCGGAAGGAAATGGTATAGTTCCAGGTGCCCGTCTGGTCTGGAGTAAACCGCACTTCCCAGATGTTCCCTGTACTGCTGCCGGTCTGGGCGGCATTGCCGTCTGCGGCATAGAAGCCGGGCACGTTAAAGGTGCGCCCGTCAGGAGCGGTAAAAGTGGCTTCCAGGCGGTAATCCATAAAGGGGTTTACCTGGGCCACTTCGCTGGTTTGGGGGCCTTGGAATTGCAGGCGGACAGCATGCCAGCGTTTGGTTTCGCCCAGGATGGCAGACTGGGCCCGGAGGAAGGGTCCGGCCGCGAACAGGCATGCAAAAAGCAGGAGGGTAGTTTTAATGCGCATAAGTAGGTTTTAATCGTTCTTCATAACACCCCTGGGGGTGTGCTCCCGATCTGCCATTAAATAGGAAGGTGTGCCTTTGTACCCTGGATTTGGGAGTCAGGGCTTTCGGTCAACCGGCGTTTTACCGAAGGGGTAATCGACGCCTCTCCTTATTTCAATTCGGTAAGATTGGGACTCTAAACATACGGTACGAACGCGTAAATCCGATCAAATCATCGATTTTTTCGATGAAATGCATAAAATTGACAGAGGTCTTTAAATCCGGCCCACTTTGAGCAGTTGCGGAAGGGTGAAGATTCCCTTGGCCCGGAGCATGGGGATCAAATGCAAAAAGGCCAGGGCGGTGATATGGGCATCCCCCAGGGCGGTATGCCGATCCTTGGCCGAGAGGTTGAATTCCGCGGCCAGGTCGTCCAGGGTGTACCGGTCCCGCCTTTTAAGAAGCGGACTCTTAATTCGGGTTTGTCGGTACAGGAGTTCGGTGTCCAGGAAGGGGTTGGTTATTCTGGGCAGGCCCCACCTGAAACACGCGGCCTGCAGCATCTCCCGGTCGAAGCCTACGTGGTGCCCTACCAGGATGGCTCCGTCTATGCTTTCCCTGAACGCCAGTAACGCCTCTTTTTCGGGGATGCGCGCGTGGGGCCCTTCTTTCAGAATCCCGTGGATGGGTACCGAACGGTGGTCGAAGACCTCCTGGCTTAGAAACCATTCCTGACCTTCCCCTACCCGGATGCGCCCATTTTGAAGGGGCAGGATCCCGAGGCTCAGGATGCGGTCGCGGATGGGTTCCAGTCCTGTGGTTTCGGTATCCACTACCACAAACCGCTGTCCGGTAATACCTTGTGGGCCTGCCGATGCGTCTTTATGCCAAAGCGATCGAAACAGCCCTCTTGCCTGCTCCAGGGGTCCTTTATCTACCATCCGGTTTTCAATTTAAACCTGAGGGCAACAAGGTCCTGCAGTTCCTTGATAGCCCTGAAACTTCGCTTCAATTTCATTTTCTCTTCCTTACTGAGGCCGTCCAGACGTATATAGCGACCGGAATCCCCACTTTGAAGGCCCTGGAGGGTCCTGAATTTAAGCAGGGCCTTGGTGGCATAACTACAGGACAGGTATAGCTCCCGGTTGGGGGCATCCAGCTCTGCCAGTTTTTCGAACCGCGCTGCAGTATTGTTGATCCCCCGCACCCGGTGGGAGAGGATCAGGACCCGGGCCCCGTCGGTAAGAGGGAGGAGCGCCCGGTGCTTGAGGTCGAAGCTGTCTTTGTGTTCCCCGTCCTGTTCCAGCAGGAATTGCCTGAAGAACCCCGTAGGGGAGGGGTTTTGCAGCGCCCCTTGCGCCAGCTCGCGCAGGAATGCTGCATGGGAGTCGGCCCGTTCGAAAATATAGTCGGACAATGCCCGTACCAGGGCCTCGTCTCCATAAGTATAATTGAAGTCGAAGAAAATGGAGGAGAGCAGGACCGATTCGTTGTTGGGGTCCTTCATCCAACCCGAGATGCGTTTCTTCCACCGGCTCAGGCTCATGCACCAGTCCGGGTTGGAAGCCATCATTTCCGCAGGGCAGTATGCATACCCGATTTTGCGCAACCCTTTATTTACGCGCCCGGCCAGATCCTGGAAATAGGACGTCACTTCCGGAAGGTCTGCCTCGGGGACATCGGCAAAAACCAGAGCGTTGTCCTGGTCGGTTTGCAGCAGCTGCTCCCCACGACCCTGGCTGCCAAGGGCCATCCACGCAAAGGGCACCGGGGGTTCCCCGGTTTTTTCCAGGGCCAGGGCAATGACCTGCTTCATGCAGGCATCGTTTATCTCGCTGATGATCTTCATGGTTAGCGCCATGGACACATTGTTCCTCAGGTAGCGTTCCAGGAGGGCTGTGGCGCGGCTGCGCACCGCCCGGAGCTGCTTTATCTGCCTGCTGCGGGAAATAGCCCGCATCAGGACCTCCGGGTTCTGGCCCATGGCAAGCAGCAGGTCGTGTTTGCTGAGGATTCCCACTACGGGGCTCTGAGGGGTTCCGTCCCGGGTGAGGCACAGGTGCCCGATCCGGCTTTTCATCATGGCCAACTGGGCCTGGGTAAATGTAATCTCGGCCGGGTAGGTCAGCACCGGTTGGGTCATAATCCGTTTGGCCGGGGCATCTGTTGGAAATTGCCCGCTGACGATTTGGGTACGCAAATCCCTATCGGTGATAATCCCCACAGGCAAGTCATTCTCCAGTACCACTACCGAACCCACCTGCTTGCGGGTCATAAGGGCAGCTACTTCCCGGGCTTCTGTCTCCGGGCTGCAACTCACCAGTTTCCGGCGGGTAGCCAAGGGGAGCAGGGCGGGCATTTCGGCAGGGGAGGCGATGTCTGTATGCCCGAAACCGGTACTGACCAGGCTCCCGCCATGCTGCCTGGCGTAAGGGTTCCGGGTATTGGAGGCAAAACTTTCAATAAGGAAGTTGCCGACCTCTTCGTAAGAGGTCACTAATGGACGGAAGGCCGCTATGGGGATGGCGTACAGGATACTGTCCTCCCGGGTACGCGCTTCCATCCGGTAGGAGTCCCCCGCCATGAGCGGGCGCAACCCGAAGACGTCTCCTTCGTCGCAGATGTCTGCCAGCGCTCCCGTTCCGGGGTTGCGGAGTTCTACGGCACCCCGGTGCACCACATAAAAAAAGGCGTGGGTAGGATCGTCTTTCCGGAACAGGGTTTGCCGTTTTTCCCGGTAAAGGATATCGGTCTGTTCCGATAGGTTAAGCAGGTCCCGCTCGGTAAGTTCGTTGAACGGGGGGTAACGCCCCAGGAAATCCGCCACCCGTGCGGCAATACGGTTGCTCATAAACCTGCTTTTATGTAAAATTACGATATAAAGGGTTATACCCCATGGGCATGGTTGGCCGCTGCAAGCCCGCCATCCCCCTGAAATTCGGAAACGAAATGGATTGGAACTATTCTGGAAAAGTTGTCCTTGTCACCGGGGCCACCAGCGGCATGGGCAAAGCCGTGGCCGAAGCCTTTGCCCGGGCCGGAGCGAATGTGGTTTTATCGGGCCGGGACGAAGCCCGGGGAAAAGCCCTGGAGGAACAATTGCCCAACAGCATTTTTATTCCAGGGGATGTCAGTGCCCCCCACACCAACGCCCAGCTGGTGGAAGCGGCACTCTCCCGCTTTGGAGGTCTCGATGTGATATCGCTCAATGCCGGGGTGCTGGGCATTGGGTCGGCGGTAGACGCCCCTCTGGAGGTATGGGAGCAGACCCTCAACACCAACCTGAGCGCCATTTTTTACATAGCCAAATATGCCATGCCGGAGCTGAGTAAAAACCCCGGGACTTCTATGGTTATTAATGCTTCCATTGCAGCCTTTAAAAGTTTTCCCAACCACCCGGCCTATTGCGCCTCCAAGGCGGGGGCCGTGGCCCTGGCCAAACAGTTGGCCCTGGATTATGGGCCTGCCGTACGGGTCAATGCCATATGTCCCGGGCCTGTGGATACGCCCTTGCTATGGGAATCCGCAGCGGCATTTCCGGATCCAAAAACCGCCGTCGAAAAGGCGGGGAAGGCCACCCTGATGAAACGATTGGGCACCCCGGAAGATGTGGCAAAGCTAACCCTCTTCCTGGCATCTGACCAGGCTTCCTGGATGACGGGGTCAGCGGTTACGCTGGATGGGGGGATTCTGAATAAATAAAAAAAAGCCGCCCTTTGTTGGGACGGCTTTTTGCTGGCGTAGCGAGAGGGAGACTTGAACTCCCGACCTCAGGGTTATGAATCCTGCGCTCTAACCACCTGAGCTACCTCGCCATGTGTGCTGAAAGCGGCTGCAAATATAATTTTTTATTCACGTACGGTCAAGATTTGACGGTATAAAAGTTTTTCCGATTTATTTTTTAATCATACATAAAATGATATATTGCCCGAAAGTAAAACGGCCGCAAGCCCATGGACGATAAGGTAAAATTCGAACTGGAATTCGTAATCCAATCTTCCCCCCAGTTACTGTTTCAGTACCTCGCCACCCCCAGCGGGTTGTCCGAGTGGTTTGCCGATAACGTGAATTCCAGGGGAGAGCGTTTTATGTTTATCTGGGATGGGGCAGAGGAAGTGGCCCGGATGCTCAAGCGAAAAACCGACGAATTCGTTCGCTTTGCCTGGGAATCTGCCGAGGACGGCACCTACTTCGAGATGCGGATCATTGTGGATGAGATCACAAGCGACGTATCCCTCTTTATTACCGATTTTGCCGAGGAAGACGAACTGGAGGAAGCCCGGATGCTCTGGGAAAACCAGGTGTCTGACCTCAAACAGATTATCGGGTCTTCCTAAAGCCCGGAGTGTCGTATCTTTGCCGCCTAAATGCGGCATCCCATGGTCAATTTTAACGGGGACCTTTTACCCGAAACTTCCCATTTTGCGAACCATACCCACAGGGGCCTTCGCTACGGCGATGCGCTTTCCGAACCGGTGCGCTATACCGGGCAGGAGCTTCTCTTCTGGGAGGATCACTACTTTGCACTGATGGCCGGAATGCGGCAGCTCCGCATGGAAATACCCATGGCCTTTACGCCGGAATACCTGCAGGAGCAAATCGGCAATACCCTGAAGGCCAATGGCCTGGATAGCAAATCAGCTGAGGTAACCCTTACGGTGGTCCGCCGGGGCGAACCTCAGACTGCCGGTCATACGGTGGACTTCCTGATCGAAACCATACTTCTGGAGACGGTACCCTACACCTCCGGTTCTGGAACCTGCCGGGCCGACATCTACAAGGATTACCTCCTGCCTTCCGGCAGCCTGTGGGCCTTGTCTCACCACAACCGGCTCATCGAGGTCCTGGCGGGGATTTATACACGAGAGAACGGGTGGGACACCTGCGTAATGCTCAACGACCGGAAGGAAGTGGTAAAGACCCTGGAAGGCGTCCTGTTCCTGCGCCAGGGAACTGCGCTTAAAACCCCGGGCCCATCGGGTGGGGCGCCGGATTGTGTTCTGAAAAAGAAGCTGGAAGGCATGGTTCGGAAAGATGGCCAGTATAAGTGGGAAGCGGGGGCTATTTCCCCTTTCGACCTTCAGAAGGCCGATGAACTTTTTGCCCTGCACCCGGTACAGGGCTTACAAAGTATTACGGATTACAGGAAAGCAACGTTCCAAACCGACGCGGCAAGACACCTGACCGCCTTGCTCAACCAGGAGGCGGGGCTCAGTTAAGGCTTGGGTTTTCCGGGGCGTTGGACCAGAGGAGGTAATCCCCGCCCAATTCCATCATTTTCTCTTTCCAGAAGGCCTGGGTGGAGCGCCGGATAATATCGCTTTCGTATTCGTTGGGGACCACAATCCAGGATTTGGAGAGGAGTTCCTGGTCCAGTTGGAGGGAAGCCCACCCGGAATAGCCCAGGAAAAAGCGGATGTCGTTCTGGGAAATCTTGTGCTGGTTAATCAGGGATACGGTAATCTCAAAATCGCCCCCCCAATAAATCCCGTCCGAAATTTCGATGGAATTGGTAATGAGGTGGGGGACCTTGTGGATGAAATACAGGTTGTCCTGTTCCACCGGCCCGCCATTGTATACCGGAAAAGGAACGTGGACCTCTTCCACCAGGTCAGTCATGCTGTAGTTCAGGGGTTTGTTCAGGATAAAACCTACGGAACCTTCCTCGTTGTGCTCTGCGAGCAACACCACGGAACGGTTAAAGGAAACATCGCCGGTGAGGGCGGGTTCGGCTATAAGCAGCTTCCCTTTTTTAGGTTTTACTCCTAACATACATTTCTCCTTACCAACCTAAAATAGGACAAATCCGCTAATTGGCCAAGGGTGGACAAAAAAACGCGGCCCCGGGATTTCCCGGGGCCGCGCGTATCTATTGAACAGGAAGGTGTTCCTTAGTTCACAGCGTCGCTCAGTTCAGAACCAGCTTTGAACTTAACTACTTTTTTAGCAGGGATCTGGATGGTCTTACCAGTAGAAGGATTGCGGCCTTCGCGGGCATTCCTTTTGGATACAGACCAGGAACCGAATCCTACCAGGGAAACGCGATTCCCTTTCTTGAGAGATCCTTCAACATTTCCGAGGAAAGATTCCAATGCTTTTTTGGCAGCGGCCTTGGTGATACCGGCGTCAGCAGCCATGGCATCGATTAATTCTGTTTTGTTCATAATTCTGATACGTTAATAGGTGTTATACATATTGCAAAGCGCAAACAAATTTATACGGATTTGCCGTTAACACAAGTAAAACCGGGGGAAATCGGCGTTTTTGTTGATAACTTCGGGCCTTTGTTGATAACCCGGGCCATGAAAGGTTAAACTCCGGGAAGCCTTATGATACGGGGGCTGAGCGAAATTCTGCATTTTTGTCTAAGGAGAACCCATTGAGCAGGTCCGAAACCGGCATCCTTTTCTTGCCCTCCAACTGGATTTCGAGGACTTCCAATTGATGGTCTGCGGCAGCCACAAATAGCCGGTTGCCCTCCACCCGGATGTTTCCGGGCCGGTCTTGGGCAGGCAGGGATGTTAACCGGGTACGGTATACCTTCGCATTCAGGACATCGCTACCCTGATGCAACAGGCTCCAGGCGCCGGGGAAGGGGCTTAGTCCTCGGATATGGTTCTGGACCTGTTGGGCAGGCTTATCCCAAAGAATCTGGCAATTTTCACGCGTAAGCTTAGGGGCATGGCGTAGGGAATCGCTCACCTGCTGTGGTTTTGGGGAAACCGATCCGCTTTCAATACCCGCAACCGTTTCCACCACCAGGTCGGCACCCAGCTGCATAAGCCGGTCGTGGAGGGCTCCCGCATCCTCATCCGGAGCTATTGTGGTGGCCCGCTGTAAGAGGATATTTCCCGTGTCTATCTGATGGTCTATCAAAAAGGTGGTGACCCCGGTTTCGGTATCCCCGTGGATCAGGGCCCAGTTGATAGGTGCCGCCCCCCGGTATTGCGGCAACAGGGAGGCGTGTAGGTTGAAAGTGCCTAAGGGAGGCATGGCCCAGACCACCTCCGGTAGCATGCGGAAGGCCACCACCACCTGCAGGTCTGCCTTCAGCGCTTTGAGTTCGCGCAGAAAATCCGGGTCGCGGAGCTTTTCCGGCTGTAGCACCGGTAGACCTTTAGACAAAGCGTATTCCTTAACGGCCGGGGCCCGCAATTTCCGGCCCCGTCCTGCTGCGCGGTCCGGTGCGGTCACTACCCCTGCAACGGGATATCCGGCCCGGACCAGGGCATCCAGCGAGGCCACTGCAAACTCCGGGGTCCCCATAAATACGATTCTCGGCTTTTTCATGATGTCTTCAATATATAGGTACTGGCAGGCCCCAGGGTCAGCAGGCCTTCCTCCAGCATATGGCGGAGTTCCCGCAGCAGCGCCGTCTCAGGCAGGCGGGCCTTTTCCAGGATTTCCCGCGATGTCCTGGGGCCTTCCCGCAGGGCTTCCGAAATCTCCCGTCTCAGGGTTTCGGTTTCCGGAATCCCAACGGGTTCCGGCTGGCACACATCGCAACGGCCACAGGCTTGAGAATCTTTTTCCCCGAAATAATCCAGGAGCTGTACTCGGCGGCAAATATCGGAATTTGCGGCATAGGCAATCATCTGGTTTACCTTCCGCACCTTGACCTTCTGCCGGGTTCTATAGGCGCCGGAGAAGGCGTGAATACTGCGGTCATCCTCCCTGGGCATGGTAAAGGCCAGCTGCAGGTCTCCCTGACGCAGGTCCACCTCGGTCAGGGAAGCTTGCTCCATCTGCCGGAGCCCCTCCAGGATGCGGGCCTCGGGCCATCCGAGTTTTTTCTGGAGCAGGGGCAGTTGTATTTCAGTAGGGTAATCGAAAAGGCCTCCATAGGTCCGCAACAGCGTTTGCACCAAATCCTGCCAGGCGGGTTGCCTGCCCAGAAAGTCCCAGATGGCCGCTTTCGGCGCAACGACCTGGAGGCGGGCCTCGGTCCGCACCAGGGGACGGAGGGAAATAACCCCCTGCCGGTCCAGTACTTCCAGGGCCTGGAAGGTTTTATTCGGAGGCAGTTTGTACTGGGCGCAGAAGGCTTCTAACCCGAAGGAGTATTCCTCCTCCGGCATCTCCCCATAGGAGACCTGGAAATAGTTGCACAGCTTGCGGTACACCAGGATAAGGTCTGCTACGGTTGGGAGGCTTTCCAGGAAAAACTCCCGGGATCGGTCGGGGTCCGAGGGACCGCTAAGCAGGAGGGCCATAGCAGGCTTCCCGTCCCGGCCCGCACGGCCCGCCTCCTGGTAGTAGTGTTCCAGGGTTTCCGGCAGCTGGTAATGTACCACCAGGCGGACATCGGCCTTGTCTATGCCCATTCCGAAGGCATTGGTAGCCACCATGACCCGCAGTTTCCCCTTTTGCCAGCGGCCAAGGGCATCTCGTTTCCCGGCCTCCGGCATCCCTCCGTGGTAATGCCCGGCAGCTATTCCCTGCCGCTCCAGCCAGGCAGCAATCTGGATACTGGCCTTCCGGGTTTGTACGTAAACGATGGCACTTCCTGTTTCCCGGGTCAGGGCTTCCCGGAGGCGGTGGTATTTGTCTTCGGTTTCCAAAACCCGGAAGGTGAGGTTTTCCCGCCTTGCTGAGTCCCGGAATACCGGGGCGTCTTCCAGTTGGAGGACCGTGCGGATATCTTTCAGTACTTCTGCCGGTGCAGTGGCCGTAAGGGCAGCCATGGGCACATGGGGGAAGGGTTCCCTCAAGCGAGCACACTCCAGGTAGGCCGGCCGGAAATCATAACCCCATTGAGAAATGCAATGGGCTTCGTCTATGGCGATCAGGCTCAGGGGGAGCTGTTGCAGCCGTCTGAACACCAGGTCCTGGCGCAGGCGCTCCGGGGAGAGGTAGAGGAATTTGCAGGAACCGAAGGCGGCCTGGTCCAGCCGGCGTACCAATTCCGGTTCCGGCAGCCTGCCGTAAAGACCCACAGCTCGGATCCCCCTCGATTTCAGGTCCTCCAGCTGGTCTTCCATAAGGGCCACCAGAGGGGAGACCACCAGGCAGATCCCCTCAAGAGCCATCCCGGGGACCTGGTAGCAAAGGGATTTTCCGCCACCAGTAGGGAAGAGGACCACGGCATCCCGGCCGGAAACCAGGGTTTCCACCACGTCCTGTTGCCGGCCCCGGAAATTGGGATACCCCCAATACTGTTTCAGTATGTCCAGCACCGGATCAGCCATCCCATCGGTGGATACGTTCCAACAGCCGCTCTACGCGCGCTTCCACCGTGCCAGGCTCCAGGGTAAAGACCTCATAGCCGCAGTCGCGATAGCTCCGCAGCAGGCATTCGTGGATCTGCACGGCCTGCCCGTAGCTTTCCAGGCGCTCTTCGTCCTGCCTGTAGATTTCTTTCCAGGGGGGCAAAACCACCGCCAGGTCGTAGCGAAGTTGCTGGCAGGGTACGGTAAAGTCCCCGTCGTAAACCTGGTCGAAGTAATCCATATAGGCGATGATATCCGGTATTCCCCGGTCGTAAAATACAAAAGGCTGCTGCACCTGTTCTGCGTGCCGGAACTGCTCGAGGCGGCCTTCCAGGATGCGTCGGTTGAAGGCCAGCGGGTCCGAGACAAAGGCCAGGGGGTTCACCATGGGGCTGGCCGTTTCCAGGTTTTTGGCTTCCTGCGTCATTTCCCGGATGATTTCGTGGAAACAGAAATACCCCTGGCTTTCCAGGGCCTCCACAAGGGCCGTTTTGCCGGTTCCCGGCCCCCCGGTGATGACGATACGCTTGGTACTTGCTTTCATTTTCTCCCCGGTAAAATTACGGATTCCCCGCCGGAGGCTCAAATAGGTTCCATACTGTATCTTTGCAAAAAAGATATGGGTATGGACAAGAACGATCCGGAGGCATTCTACGCCAGGCTCAAAGAAGAGTTACAAAAATCCACCCGATGGCCGGCGGATTACCTTTATAAATTCATCATTCCTACCGATAAGGAGAAGCAGGCGGCCATTGGCGCCATCTTCAACAACACCGGAGCGGTTATCCAGACCAAGAAATCCAGGAATGGCAAGTATACCAGCCTTTCGGTTACCGTAAACCTGAAAGGTCCGGACCAGGTTATTGAAAAGTACCGGGAGGTAGGGGAAATAGGGGGTGTAATCTCCCTCTGACATGGTTATTTCGGGTTTTTTTGGTACTTTGCACCCGTACAGAGAATCTTCACGTTTACACAATTCTATTTCTATTGGATACGCCTTCAAACCCGGTTTATAACCTGGAATACAATACAGAGCGGCCCTATCTCCACATTCCGGAATACGGGCGGCATTTTCAAAAGATGGTCGATTATGCCGTTGGCATCGAGGACCGCGACGAGCGCAACCGCATTGCCAACGCCATAATCAGTTGCATGGGCAACATGCAGCCCCACCTGCGCGATGTCCCGGATTTCCAGCACAAGCTCTGGGACCAGCTCTTCATCATGTCCGACTTTAAGTTAGAGGTGGATTCCCCGTACCCCATCCCGGACAGGGAGGTACTGCACCAGCGCCCCGAACCGCTGGGGTATCCGCAGAACCACCCCAAGTACCGGTTTTACGGCAACAACATCAAGAGGATGATAGACCAGGCCGTACAGTGGGAAGAGGGAGACAAGCGCTCCGGGCTGGAATATGCCATAGCCAATCACATGAAAAAGTGCTACCTGAACTGGAATAAGGATACGGTAGACGACAAGGTGATTTTCCAACACCTCCTGGAGCTCAGCGACGGCCAGATTGACCTGGCCTCGGAGGGGGAGAACCTCACGGAGAGCGGCCAGTTCCTCAAGCAGCGGGCCGCGCGCTCCAACCGCAGCAGCAGTGGCGGCAGTGGCAAAAAAGGCGGATCCCGCGGCAACCGCGGTAAAAAACGCTATTAAGCAATGGGTACTTTCCGAATAGAAGGCGGCCATAGCCTCCAGGGGGAGATTACCCCGCAGGGGGCCAAAAACGAAGCTCTCCAGATCCTATGTGCCGTATTACTCACGGCCGATAAGGTTACCATCAACAACATCCCCGATATTGTAGATGTCAATAAACTCATTGCCATTCTGGAGAACCTGGGGGTGAAAATCCAGAAGAAAGGCAAAGGTTCCTATACCTTCAAAGCCGATGACATCAACCTGGGGTACCTGCAATCCGAAGCTTTTAAGCTGGACGGCCGGGCCCTGAGGGGTTCCATCATGCTGGTGGGGCCGCTGCTGGCGCGTTTTGGCCAGGGCTTTATCCCCAAGCCGGGGGGCGATAAAATCGGGCGCCGCAGACTAGATACCCACTTCGAGGGCTTTATGAAACTGGGGGCCCGTTTCCGGTATAACCGGGAGGAGCATTTCTACGGAGTGGAAGCCGATACCCTGAAAGGGGCCTACATGCTCCTGGATGAGGCTTCCGTAACCGGAACGGCCAACATCGTAATGGCAGCCGTACTGGCCGAAGGTACTACGACTATATATAACGCGGCTTGTGAGCCGTACCTGCAGCAGCTCTGCAAGATGCTCAACCGCATGGGGGCTAAGATTTCCGGGATTGGCTCTAACCTGCTGGTCATAGAGGGGGTGGAATCCCTTGCAGGAACCACCCATACCATGTTGCCGGACATGATAGAAATCGGGAGCTGGATTGGCCTGGCCGCCATGACCCGAAGCGAACTGACCATCAAGAATGTCAGTTGGGACGACCTGGGTCTCATCCCCGGGACCTTCCGCAAGCTGGGTATTACGGTGGAAAGGCGGGGAGAAGACATTTATATCCCGGCCCATAAGGAGGGCTACGCCATCCAGCAATACATAGACGGCTCTATCCTGACCATTGCCGATGCCCCGTGGCCGGGCCTCACTCCGGACCTGCTGAGTATAATCCTGGTAGTGGCTACCCAGGCCAAGGGGGAAGTACTCATCCACCAGAAGATGTTTGAAAGCCGCCTGTTCTTTGTGGATAAATTGCTGGATATGGGAGCCAAGATCATCCTTTGCGACCCCCACCGGGCTACGGTTATCGGACACGATTTCAAGTCATCCCTCAAAGCTACCACCATGACTTCTCCGGATATCCGGGCAGGTATTTCCCTTCTTATCGCAGCCCTGTCGGCCAAAGGGACCTCTACAATTCATAACATCGAACAGATAGACCGCGGATACGAGGCGATAGACACGAGGCTCCAGGCCATTGGTGCCCGGATAACGCGGGTTTAAAACTTCAGGCATGAATCGGAAATGGGTTACCGCGGGCGTTGCCGGAAGCTACTTACTCCTTTTCCTGACCCTGCTTATGCTCAACCCTGCGCTATTCGTGTACCCTTTATTGGAGAAACCCTTTGTCCCCCTGGGTAATGCCCTGTTCTGGGTAGCCCTTATCGCCTTTCCCATATTTCTGGAAGCTGCATCCTCGGGTTTCGGCAAAGCCTTTCCCTGGTGGTCCGGTAAAGTGCGGATAGGGTTCAAAGCAGCCCTGGTGATTGCGGTACTCTGGTGGCCCGTATCCTATGGGCTTTCCGGGAATTTTGCCAATAATTTCAGCCCTGGCAACACCTTCGTAGGCGGGGAGGCTGCCTCCCGGATATTCTGGGGGTACAGTTATGCCGTGGTCCTGTTGCCCCTAACCCTGTGGCTGGTCCGCATGGTTTTATCCCTGCTGGGTTCCTTCAAAAAGCAAGCTTAAGCCTTTACTACCTCCTTCCCATCCGGGAAGAGGGCAAAGCGCCCCTTTTCGCGGGCGTGTACCGGGTCCGGCCTGTCCCAGGGCCACCCGCCGAACTCCGTCCGTCGGAAGTCGGCCAGGGCCGCCTCAATCTCTTCGGGTCGGTTCATTACAAAGGGGCCGTACTTGGCCACGGGTTCGGAAATCGCCCTTCCCTGCAACCAGAGCAGCCTGCACGGGCTATCTCCCGCGGTGATAGTTGTTTCTTCTCTACCCGGGTCTGCACCATGTCCGGCAGACAAGGCCGTATCCCGGACGGTGGCCTGCCCACCCTCAAAAAGGTAAACCCTGCGGTTAACCCCTTCAGGGATGGCCGGAAGGGTAATACTGCCGGAGGGTTCGAGGTCTATTAGGCCAATGGTTACATGGTTGTTGGGGTCCGATGCCCAGCTGTCCGGGGGTGGGGAAGGGGCATTCTGCCCGCTGAAATGCCCGGCTACCAGCCGTACCCGACACCCTTCCTGCCTAAGGTCCGGGAGGGACTCTTTCCACAACATCTGGAAGTAGGGGGCCACGTGTTTGCTGCGTGCCGGCAGGTTGAGCCAGATCTGGAACAGTTCCAGGGTATTCGGGGCATCCGGGTTGCGCAGGGGAAACATCTCGGAGTGCTGTAACCCCTTGCCGGTAGTAATCCACTGGGCATCGCCCTGTCCGAATCGGGCTGCGGCGCCCAGGGAATCCGAGTGGTCGCAAAACCCCTGTGTTACCAGGGTTACGGTTTCAAAGCCGCAATGGGGGTGGGCCGGGAATCCGGGTACCGTTCGGCCATGATACATCCGCCACCCGTCGCGAAGGGTAAAATCATTGCCCAGTAAACGGCCGGCCAGGGAGGCCTTCGGCCCCATATTTTCGTTCCCTTCCGGAAACCGGTCCAGGTGGTGAACGCAAAACAGGAATGGATCCGGGGTATCCCAGGGGAACCCCAACGGAAAGGTTTTTACAGGCATTCTGAATACATTTTGCCGGGGTGGGTTTTTCAGATAGCCAGGACTCCCCGGATTACAGTCCTGTCCCAATGGCACCCTCTATAATCCCAGATCTGTAGGAATAAGAGAGGGCACTGGCGGCCATTTTCAGGAATCGAAATCGACCTCCTTGTGGCTGCCGTCGCAAAAAGGTTTGCGGGAAGAGGCACCGCACCGGCAAAAAGCCGTGTTTCCTTCCAAATGCTCCACCTTGCCCTCTACTTCCAGGGCGATATCCCCTTTAATCATAAGGGGACCTCCCGGTACCAGGCGGGCTTGCAAGGCTCTGGGTTTCACACTCCCGCCTTCTGCTCCTTCCTCCCGGAATGTCAGGGCCCCGGAGGGGCACTTCAGGATCTGCGCTTTGAGGGCCTCCACGGAGGCGTTCTCCGGTCTTATCCAGGGTTTACTGTCCGGCAGGTACACCTCCGGCAGCTTCTTGACGCAAATCCCCGAATGGATGCATTTGCGGGGCTTCCAGATAATGTGGAAGTCGCCCTTGGCATATTCCTTTTCTATTTCTTCTTGAGCCATATTATGCGATGTTGATGCCTTTCAGGACAAGCCTTTTCCATTCCGGGTTCCGCTTCAGGTAAAGGGCTACAAACGGGCAGAGGGGTACCAGGGTAAGCCCCTTTGCCTCAATATCCCGGAGGGCCGCGCCAATTAGCGCTGTTCCGATACCCTGCCCGCTAAGCGCCTCCGGCACTTCGGTATGGGTCAGGTAGATTTTGTCCGTTGTACGGATATACTCAATAAGGGGCGTATGTTCCCCTATTTGGAATTCGTACCGTTTCCGGGCTTCGTTGTCTATGAGCGTGTACTCCATAACTTATTTAACATCCCCGATTGGGGGCGGGCCTTCCGGGATGATGGGCACATATTGGGTATCTCCCTTGCGCTCAAGATATTCTGCCTTAACCTTTTCAACCCATTTGGGGTTCTCAAAGAGGTCTGCCATGGTCATACCCATGGCCTTCGCGGCGTATAACATGCCCTTATGGCCAATACTCATCCCGCCGCAGGCTACCACAGCCCAGGAGTGCCAGGGGGTGTCCTTGGGGGCGGTGGTAACACCCAGGTTAATATTGGCTACATTCCAGCTCACGTCCCCAACATCGGTAGAACCACCACCGGGGTGCTCCTTTGTGGGCTCCAGGGGCCGGATACTACTGTCCATACCTACCTGGGGTTTCTCGGTGGCTGCCTGTATCCCCCGGGCAAAGTCCTGCTCGGCATCTGTGTAGGTTATGGGCCCCAGCAATTCCAGGTTCTGTTGCATGATTTCCCCTCCGGCCCGGTTGGGCAGGACCTCGTAGATCCCGGAAATGAGGGATATCTTGTAATCTACATTAGCCATGATGGCAGCACCTTCGGCCATTTTCCGGACCTGTTCGTACACGGGCATCATCCCTTCCCGTTTGGTATCCCGTACCCGGACCCAGATCTTGGAATAGTCGGGGACCACGTTAACCACCTGCCCGCCATCCTGGATGTGGTAATGGATCCGGACTGTGGGTTTGATGTGTTCCCGGTAATAATTGATCCCGGTGGTATATAGCTCCAGGGCATCCGAGGCGCTCCGCCCGTTCCAGGGGTCGGCAGAGGCATGGGCGGCCTGCCCGAAGAACTCCACCTTAAAATCGACCAAAGCCAGGGTGCTCTGTACGTCTGCCTCAGTTTGGGCTGCCGGGTGCCAGCTCACATTTACATCGACATCGTCCCAGACCCCCTCGCGTACCATCCAGATTTTTCCGAAGAATTTTTCCTCCGCCGGGGTCCCCATGAATTTTACCGTTCCGGAAATCCCTTCCTGCTGTATCCATTCCTTCACGGCGATGGCCGAGGCCAGGCTGGCCGTACCGAAAAGGTTGTGCCCGCACCCATGGCCGGCAGCCCCTTCGTTAAGAGGTTCCTTGGTGGGTTGCGCCTTTTGGGAAATACCGGGGAGGGCATCGTATTCGCCCAGCACGGAAATTACCGGGCTGCCACTGCCATAGGTGGCCACGAAGGCGGTTGGCATCCCCGCTACACCCCGTTCTACCCGGAAGCCGTTTTTCTCTGCATAATTGGCCAGGAGCGTGGCGGAAGTACTTTCCTCGAAGGCGGTTTCCGCGGCGGCCCAAATGGAATCGCTGATGCGTATCAGTTCGGCCTTATGGGCCTCCACGGAGGCCACAATGGCTTTTTTGGCACGGGTCATTTTCTGGGACTGGGCGGTAAATGCCGCCAGCATGAGCCCCAGGAGCAGTATGCGTGTTCTCATAGTAGTTGGAAAATTTTGATGTGTCCCCGGAATTGAGCCGGGAAGGTTAAAGATATCAAAAAAATGCCCTTTTTGGAACCAGGGCGTGCCGTTGGTCGAAGGGTTTGCAATATCGGGCCGGAAATGCGTTAGATAGTAGGAGCCCACCTCTTCGGAGGGGCTGATAAACAATCTCATATGAAAGCTACAGACCTGATACTAACCGTCCTTGCCGGTGCTATCCTCACGGGTTGCAGCGCCACCAACCGCCTGAGCATGACGGTAACCGAACCGGCGGCCGTAAGCCTGCCGCCCGAAGTACAGCGCGTAGGGATCATCGACCGTTCCGAACCCTCTGAGGCCAACCGGGGGTTGGCCAAAATAGACGCCATCCTTTCGGCTGAGGGCATGCAACTGGACCGGGAAGGG
Organism: Robiginitalea sediminis; assembly: GCF_002198115.1. Lineage (GTDB taxonomy): Bacteria > Bacteroidota > Bacteroidia > Flavobacteriales > Flavobacteriaceae > Robiginitalea > Robiginitalea sediminis. Next base: position 329,249 of record NZ_NGNR01000002.1, read on the forward strand.
GCCCGGGCAGCCGTCGAGGGCCTGGCAGAACGCCTCAGACTCTCTGGCAGGTTCCAGGTTGTCGTGGTCCTGGACAGTGTTCCCGGGGTGGCCCGGGGTGGGAAACTCATGCCTACCCCCCTGCGGCAGCAGCAGCTCAGGGAAATATGTGACGCTTATGGGCTGGATGCCGTCTTTTCCCTTTCCTTTTACGATACGGATACCCGGGTAGACCTTTCCCTGGGTATGATGGAGGTGCCCAACGATTTCGGGGTTTCCGTCCGCGTGCCTGCCCACAACCTGCAATTGCATACAGCTATCCGGAAGGGGTGGCGGATTTACCTGCCCCAGGCCCCGCTTCCCCTGGATGTAATGACATATACAGAAACCTTCCGTGTGGGCGGGCAGGGGATCAACCCCGTAGCAGCCCTGGAATCCATAGGCCTTCGAAAAGATTTGGTAATGGAGCGCTCCCGCCGGATGGGCTACGGTCATGCGGGCCGGCTGGAACCCACGCGGGTACGGGTAGGCCGCGATTATTTTGTGAGGGGCACCGATGCCTTTGTGACAGGCCGGCGGCTGGCACAGACCGGAGATTGGGATGGGGCTGCCAACCTGTGGGAACAGGAGGTAACCCACCCCAAAGACAAGATTGCCGGGAGGGCCCATTACAATATGGCCATTATCAACGAGATTAACGGAGACCTGGATGCGGCCCTTCAGTGGGCCCGTGATTCCTACGCCCAATTCGGTACGCGGGAGGCGCTGCGTTACCTGAAAATACTGGAATTCCGAAAGGAACAACAGCTACAACTGGAGCAACAGCTCTCCCAGCTTAGCTGGTAGGCCCGTCCAGGGCCGCCTTGTAAGTGGTCAGGCACCGTTCCCGCGCCATTTTGTGGTCTACCATGGGTTCGGGGTACTGCGCGGTGTCCCATTCGGGTACCCAATGGCGGATATACGTTTTCTCCTTGTCGAATTTATCTACCTGGGTCATGGGGTTAAAAATCCGGAAGTAAGGGGCGGCGTCTACACCGCTGCCCGCTGCCCACTGCCAGTTGCCCACATTGCTGGCCATTTCATAGTCCAGTAGTTTTTCAGCAAAATAAGCCTCGCCCCACCGCCAGTCGATAAGCAGGTGTTTGCAGAGGAAGGAGGCTACCAGCATCCGCACCCGGTTGTGCATATACCCGGTTTGGTTGAGTTCCCGCATGCCGGCATCTACCAGCAGGTACCCGGTACGGCCTTGCTTCCATTTCTCGAACTCCGCCTCGTCATTGCGCCAGGTAATGCGGTCGTAGGGTTTTTTAAACGCCTCGTGGACCGTCCTGGGGAAGTGCCAGAGAATCTGCATAAAGAATTCCCTCCAGATGAGTTCCTCCAAAAAAGTTTCATTCTCGCTTTTCAGTGCCTGCCGGACCGCCTGGCGCACCGACACGCTTCCAAACCGCAGGTGAGGGCCCAGGTGGGAGGTGCCATCCTTGGCCGGGTAATTCCTTGTGTCTTCATACTGATCCACTAACTTCCGGCCCATATCGAATTCCGGCACCTGTATCCCGGATTCCCGAAACCCCATCTCTTCCAGGGATAACTGCTGGTCCTCACCCCCGGGAAGGATTTTGTCCCATCCTGTTTCGGAGTCGTAGTTAAGGGGCGGGTGCTCATCCTGGAATCGGGACTTCCATTTTTTCATGAAAGGGGTGTACACCACGTAGGGATCCCCATCGTCCTTTACGACCTCGTTCTTTTCGAAGATCACCTGGTCTTTAAAGGTCTGCAACTGGATCTGCTCACCTTGCAGGAGTTTCTCGATCTCTGCATCCCGTTCCCGGGCATAGGGCTCATAGTCGGTATTGGCGTACACACCCGCCACCGGGAATTCCGCAATAATCTGTTGGAACACCTCCTTCGGGCTTCCGTAGTAGATGCGGATGGTGCCGTAGCCCTTGGAGTGCAGGGTGTGGTTCATCTGCCCGAGCCGTTTCCGGATAAAGGTAACCCGGGCATCGTCCCGGGGGAGTTCGTCCAGGATATTCGGGTCAAAAATAAAAATGGGCAGGACTTTCTCGCACTGGGCCAAAGCCTGGTGCAGGCCGTGGTTGTCCTCCAGGCGCAGGTCGCGACGAAACCAGAATATGCCCATACCCTCCATTGGCCTAACTCAGGTTTAATGAGGAAATTCCGCCATCGACCCCGAGGACCTGTCCGGTCATCCAACTGCTCTGGTCGGAAAGAAGGAAGGCCGCCATGGCGGCGATATCTTCTGGTTTGCCCACGCGTTTCAGGGGGTGGCGCTGCGCCATTTTCTCCTGTTTGGCTTCGTTGTTCAGCAGGCGGGAAGCCAGGGGGGTGTCTACCAGGGACGGGGCAATTACATTTACCCGCACCTTAGGGGCATATTCTGCCGCCAGGGCCCTGGCAAAGCCTTCAATAGCCCCTTTGGATGCAGCGACGCTGGTGTGGAACGGCATTCCGCTGCCCACCGCCACAGTGGAAAAGAAAACCATACTGCTCCCTTCGGCCATTCGCGGCATTATTACTTTCAGCACGCGGACCAACCCCATAAAATTTAACTCCATATCTTCCTGGAAGGCTTCAGTGCTGAGCATTTTGAAGGGGCGCAGGTTTATGCTCCCGGGGCAGTAAACCAGACCGTGTAGGTGTTCCGGCAGCCCATCCGGAAAGGATATATCCCCGGTAACATCCAAGGGAAAATGGGTGACCCCCAGTTCTGCAAGCCCCCCTTCGTTCCGGGAAGCACCGTATACCTCGTGGGTTGTAGCCAGGGATTTGGCCAGTTCCAGGCCAATCCCGGAAGAAGCCCCGATAATAAGGATATTCTTTTTCATAGTGTTATATCTTTTCAATGCGCAGTTGCGTCTTTTTACCTGCCATATTGCCAAAGCGTTCGGTCAGGGCGTGCTCCCGAAACCGGAAAATGCCTTGTAGCTGCCTTTTTACAAAAATTCCGTGGGCCAAATGGCCTAGCGGTCCTAAAGGAATTTTGTAATCTACAATGTCCCGCATGCATACCCCGCCTTCCACTGGCTCAATAAGGTGTTTGTGGTGCCAGAAACGGTAAGGCCCGAAACGCTGTTCGTCCACGAAAAATTCCCCCTCCCGTACGTGGGTGATCTCAGTAACCCAGCGGGTGGTATACCCTTTAAAAGGGGAAACCCGGTAATGGATTACCTGCCCGGCATACATGGGCTGGGATCCGTCGCACCGGATATCGAAATGCATGTGGGGCGGGGTGATTTTCTCCAAATTGGATGGGTCACAAAGAAACGACCAGGCTTCTTTAACGGAGATGGGCAGGTACTGCTCGGCGGATAATCGGTACATAGACACGGTTTTGACAAAATTACGAAGGTTTTGTTTAAACAAAAACATAAATAGTTAAACGTATACTAAGATTTTGGGCATGTTCTGCGCCTTGTCGAGAGGCCCGCGGCCTTTATCTAATATCTCTGGGCAGACCTGTGAATTTTGTACCTTTCGACTATGGCGATTAAGCGGATGTTCGGGCTTTTACTTCTGGTAGCGGGTCATGCAGGCCTCTATGCCCAGATTCCAGTGGATTTGCTGGGCACCATGCCCGAAACCGTGCAGGAGAGCTCGGGGTTGCTCCTGCTGGGAAACCGTTTCATTACCCACAACGATTCCGGGAATTCCCCCGTCCTGTACGAACTGGATACAACTACCCTGGCCATAACGCGGGAAGTGGTGATAGAGGGGGTTGAGAATACCGACTGGGAGGACCTGGCACAGGACGAGCAGTACCTTTATATTGCTGATTTTGGCAATAATGTCGGTGCCCGGACAGATCTGAAGATCCTCCGGGTAAGCAAGTCGGATTTTAGGGCCTCCACCTCTGTTTCAGCCACCCTGACAACTTTTTCCTACGAAGACCAAACCGATTTTTCAGGGGGCGCCAACAGCGATTGGGATGCGGAAGCCCTTGTTGTCAGGGGGGATTCCCTGCTTATTTTCACCAAGCAGTGGCAGTCCGGGGGTACGGCCGTGTACTACCTCCCTAAAACACCCGGAGAGTACGTAGCCACGCGGCTTACGTCCTACGATGCGGGAGGCCTTATTACAGGGGCCAGTCCGGACCCGTCGGGAGAGGGGATTCTGTTATTGGGATATAGCCAGCAGTTGCAGCCGTTCCTGATAACAGTGCCCGGAATACCCGCGCTAGGCGGTTTCCCGGAAGGCACCCGAAAAGACATGCTGGAGATCGGCTTTGGGCAGACCGAGGGCATCACCATAGGGCCGGGAGGCAGAATTTACATCAGTTCGGAACGCTTTTCCAATGCTTTGGTGACCTTGGCGCCATCGGTTTTTGTCGTACAGGGAGATCCAGGGGAGGCCCCGGAGCCCCCCGATGGAGGCGGGCCGCCTGATGGCGGGGGCGGAACCCCGGGCCTCGAAGAAGGTGAAGAAGACCTCGTGTTGTTCCGCAGCCCGGGATCGGAATATCTGGAATACGTCCTGGGGAACCCCAATACGCTGCTTGCCCGGGCGGTTTTCGATGCTTCCGGGAGGCGGGTCCTTTTTGAAAATGCCTCGGAGGCCGAACCGGGGCGTATCGACATCTCCGGACTGGGCACGGCTGTATATTACCTCACCTTGTACCTCAGGGGAGAAACCCTGAGCAAACCCTTCCTGAGTTACTGACGGGTTTTTATTTAGAGTTTCTTTAACACTTGGTCCCTGGCCTTGTGCGTAGCTTTGGATAAAACCTAATTCCGCATTCCATGAAAAATCAAGTATTTCTTTTTATTGCCTTATTATCAGGGGTTTGGGGTTATTCCCAGATACAAACCCCCCAACCGAGCCCGTATTCGGAAATGACCCAGATGGTGGGCCTTACCGAAGTAAAGATCACCTATTCCCGCCCGTCCATGAAAGGGCGGACCATCTTTGGGGACCTGGTGCCTTACGACAAGGTATGGCGGACCGGGGCCAACATGAACACCACGGTAAGCTTCAGCGACCCGGTTACCGTAGGGGGTACTTCCCTTGCAGCCGGCACCTACGCCCTGTATACCAAGCCGGGGATGAACCAGTGGGAGGTTTACTTCTATACCGATGCCAACAACGGCGGGCTTCCCAGGGAGTGGGATGAAAGCAAGATTGCGGCTAAAGCCTCCGTCCCGGTATATAAAATGGATGACACGGTTGAGACCTTCACCATTACTGTAGATGACCTCACCAACAACGGGGCTTCCATCGGGATCCTCTGGGCGGATACCTACGTGGGCGTTCCCTTTGGGGTTCCCACTGCCGAAAAGGCCAAAAAGAGCATTGAGGCTGTGATGGCCGGGCCTTCGGGCAACGACTACTTTTCTGCTGCCTCCTACTATTTTGCCGAAGGGATGGACCTGAAGAAGGCCAAAGAATGGATAGATAAAGCGGTATCCATGAACCCTGATGCCTTCTGGATGGCCCGCCAGCAATCCCTCATTTATGCCAAGCTTGGCGACATGAAAGGGGCTATAGCAGCTGCTAAAAATTCCCTGGCTGCCGCCCAGAAAGCCAACAATGCCGATTACGTGAAGATGAATCAGGATTCCCTGAAGGAATGGGGCGTTGAATAGGCCTTAAAATCAGAAGAACAAAAACCCGGGTATCGCCCGGGTTTTTTTTATACCCTTACGGGTGGGCGGTTTAACATACGGTCGAACCCTTCCAGCAGGAGCGCCAGCAGGATGACAAGGGTACAGCCGAAGGCGTTGAGCCAGAGGTAGGACATCCAGTCGTTGGCCCACCCTACAATTACCACAACCTGGGTAATGAGTGCCGCTACAAAGACGGCGTTGCCCCGAACAAAACGGATAAAGAAGGCCAGCAGGAAGATCCCCAGTACGTTTCCATAGAAGATGGAACCAATGATATTGACCAGTTGTATGAGGTTGTCGAAGAGGTCGGCAACGCAGGCAATCAAAATGGCAATAACCCCCCAGATGAAGGTGAAAAGACGCGACATCCGCAAATCCCGGCCCTTGTCGTCCGTTTCCCGGGCGTTGCGTTTGTACAGGTCCAGGGCCGTAATGGTCCCGAGGGCGTTGAGTTCCGATGCTGTGGAAGACATGGCAGCCGAGAGGATTACCGCCAGGAGCAGCCCGATAACCCCCCGGGGGAGGTAGTTCAGGATGAAGTGGATAAAGACGTAATCCTTGTCATTGGTTTCCACAGCCGGGTCTGCCTGCCGGATGAGCTCCCGTGCTACCTCCCGCTGGTTGCGTTCCCGTTGGTTGATGCTGAGGATGTTTTGCTTCGCATCTATAGTGGCGCTGTATTCCTTCAGCTCCAGCGCCTGGGAGAAGGCATCCTGCGCCATTTTTTTATCTACCTGGATTTCTTCGTGGGCCGCCTGTAAGGTCTTGTACTGCTGCGCATATTCAGATTCCAGGACCGCCTTGGTGGCCGCGGGGTTGAAGTTCAGGGGGGAGGGGTTGTACTGGTAGAACACAAAAACCATGACCCCCACCAGCAGGATAAAGAATTGCATGGGGATCTTTAAAATAGCATTGAAGATAAGCCCAAGCTGGCTTTCCCTTACGGATTTGCCCGACAGGTAGCGCTGCACCTGGCTCTGGTCTGTCCCGAAATAGGCCAGCATCAGGAACATCCCCCCGGTTATCCCGCTCCAGAAGGTATACCGGCTGTCTGTATCCAGGTCGAAATTTAGGATGTTCAGCTTATCGCTTGCCCCGGCCACCTTGAGGGCTTTGCCAAAGCTGATATCCGTGGGCAGGTACCCGAGGATAAAGAAAAAGGCTGCAAACATCCCCAGCATGATGACGAACATCTGTTGCTTCTGGGTTACGTTCACGGCTTTGGTTCCCCCGGAAACCGTGTAAATAATCACCAGAATCCCAATGATGATATTCAGGGTGGTGAGGTCCCAGCCCAACACGGCGGAAAGGATAATGGAGGGGGCAAAAATCGTGATTCCGGCCGAGAGCCCGCGCTGCACCAGGAAGAGCAGGGCTGCCAGGGTCCGGGTTTTCAGGTCGAACCGCTTTTCCAGGAACTCATAGGCCGTATAAACCTTAAGGTGGTGGTAAATGGGGACAAAGACCATACAGATGATGATCATCGCCAAAGGCAGACCGAAGTAGAACTGCACGAACCCCATCCCGTCGTGGAACGCCTGCCCGGGGGTGGAGAGGAAGGTGATGGCGCTGGCCTGGGTAGCCATAACGGAGAGGCCTACTGTGAGCCATTTGGCCCGTTTGCCCCCGCGGACATAGTCCTCAACATCCCGGCTGCCGCGCGTGCGCCAGACCCCGAAGCCGACAATGAACAGCAGGGTTCCCGAAAGTATAATCCAGTCTAGTGCGGCCATCTCAGGCGTTTGATATCATGATGTAATAGAACAGCAACACATAGAGGATGTTGAGGACCAGCACCAGCGTGTAGGCCGGTTTCCAGACCATTTTTTCCTTCATCTCATCCTTTAACTGCATCCGTCTTCAGGTTGGCCTTCCCAATTGAAAGCATGTTGGCAAATAACTTAAAAGCGCCGGAAACCCCTTCCGGCATTTCCCGGAAAAAGCTAAGCCCGGTGTAAATATAGTGTCCTTCCCCATAAGGAGCCACCAGCAGGCTGCCTTTCCGTTCGGGTTCTCCCGGGTCGTTCATGGAAAGCACCGGGGTATAGGCTTCGTCCCATTGGTCGGGGAAATAGAGACCGCGTTCCTGAACCCACCCGTCAAAATCGGATGCCGTTAGGGCATTCGGGAAATTCAGAACCGGGTGCTGGGGTTCCAGCAGGCGTACGGGGGCATTCTCATCGGAAACCCGGTCTCTGGACAATTGCAAGGGGTAGGGGGCCAGGTCGCTGAAATCCCGGTTTCCCCTTCCGGAAGTATTGTACTGGACCACCAGGGTACCGCCCTGTTTGACATAGTCCATCAGGATGCTGTTTTTAAAGGGCAGGTCGTCCAGGACGTTATAGGCCCGGATGCCCAGTACGACAGCATCCATAGCCTTGAGGCGCTCCTGGCTCAGGTCCTGGGTCTGCAGGGGGTGTACCGTGTACCCGATAGCTTCCAGAGCTTCCGGGATGGCATCTCCGGCGCCCATCACATATCCGATATGCTGCCCCTCTTTTTTCACTTCCAGCCGTACCACGCGGATGCGTGCAGGCATCAGAACCGTCTGGGTGGGGATGTGCTCGTACGCGATATCGATCTGCTCATCCCGGTAGATGTTGCCGTTTAGACTAACCCTGGGCCGCACTGCTCCTTCCGAAGCATTGGCAGGTGGGGACAGGCTGAACTGGAACCATTGCTCGTCTCCCTTACCTTCCAGGCTGAATGTTTGGCTTTCAGGGGTAACCCGCCACCCTTGGGGTACGTCCAGGGCTACCTGCCCACTGGCCTTGTCGGTATGCGATTTTACACGGATCCGGATATCCTTGGGGTGGGCGTCGGCGAACAGGGCAACCTGTTCTTCGAAAGACGCGGTTACGGGGTCAACAATATCAAAGGCCCGGTAACGCTCGCCCTGGTCGGGTTCCGAGTACCGGTGGATGACGGGCCGGTGGAAGGTTAACTCCTGTCCGTTAACCGCAAGGGTGATTTCCGCTTCAAATGCCGCGGGGGTAACCGGTTTGCCGATCAGATCATCGGAGGGGATAGAGTAGCTGCCCAGGGTACCGGGCTCCCGTAACCAATAGGGGGTAGTGCCCGGGTGGTCCTCAGGAACTTCCAGGGAGGTTTCCAGGACAACCTTTTGGTTCTGCCCTAGGGCAAAGGTGCTGTCGGCAACCCGCGCACCGGCCAGCTGAACGTCCAATACCTTTACCGGCCATCCCGAACGGTTGAGTAATTCAAGGCCTACCCCTGCGGTACTTCCGGGTACGGCTGCATAGTCGGAGGCAGAAGCTTCCAGATACAGGCCGCATACCCCGGCAATCAGTTCCTTCAGGGCTATGCGCTTCAGAGGCACCCAATGGGCATCCTCCAGGGATTCCAACCGCTGGTAGGCCTCCAGCAATTCCGGGAGGTGGACCGAAGGGTTGGCAAAATTAAAATTCGCTTCAAGGGGTTCGAGGATCTTCCCGACGGCTTCTCCGCCGGGGATCCGGCTCCAGGTGGTATTGATCCCCGCAAACAGGTCATTATCCTTGGGGGAATCGCCTGCAATCAATTCCAGAAACTCCTCCTCGCTTCCCCGCTGGAGGGGGCGGCCAAAGCCCTGGCACCTATGCTGGCTGCTGGCCAGGGAGGCTATTTCATTGTTGGATACCCCGCGCTCCGGGTAATAGACTCCGACGTCCACCGACACCAGGTCAGAACGGTCTACCGCCTTCAGGAAGGCTTCCGGACTGCCATAAAACCACCATGAGGTGTTGTGGAACAGGCGTTTGGGCTGCCAGGGTTCCAGCTGGTCCAACTGGTCGGTGTATGCCTGCGGGTCTGCTGCCAGGTCGAATGCTTCCGTGCTGAGCATGGCAGAAGAGGTATGGTGCCCGTGGGTACTCCCGGGAGTGCGGTGGTCGAAACGGTTGACGATGACATCCGGGCGGAACTGGCGGATGATGCGCACCACATCGGAAAGCACCTGGTCTTTATCCCAGATCCGGAGGGTCTCGTCCGGGTATTTTGAGTACCCGAAATCCACGGCACGGGTAAAAAACTGTTCCCCGCCATCTACCCGCCGGGCCGCCAGAAGTTCCTGGGTGCGCAGGACGCCTAACAGCTCCCGTAACTCGGACCCGATAAGGTTCTGCCCGCCATCGCCCCGGGTCAGGGACAGATAGGCCGTCCGGGCATGTACCGCATTGGAGAGATAGGAAATCAGGCGGGTGTTTTCATCATCCGGGTGGGCAGCGATATATAGGGCCGAACCCAGGAAGTTGAGTTTTTGGAGGTCGTTGTATAATGCAACCGAAGTGGGGGGCTGGGGTGCCTGGGCAAGTACCAGGTAGGGGAGCATGAGAAACAGCAGCGATCTGAGTGCTGGAAAGCGCATGAGTCGTAGTTTAGTCGGCTCTAAAAGTAACAATAAAATAGGCGGAGGGCCGGCCCCTTTAGAACTTCTTTAACACCTACAGCGCCTCGGAACCCTCGCTGTCCTCCGGAGTGCTGGGCAGGAGGGCCACGGCTTTCTGCAGCAGCAGGTTGTTGGGATAGGTAATAAGCGACCCACCGGGTTGCCTCAGGTGCACATGGAAGGCGCGGATATCCTCAATAGTGAATTCCGTAAAATCCTCCCCCAGGTCTTTGTCCAATACACGAATGCGGTCGCCGATCTTGAAAGGAAAGGAAAAAAACAGGATAACCCCTGCCGTGACATTACTCAAAATAGACCAGCTGGCAAACAGGGCTACCCCAATGACCGCGAACACTGAGGAAAGGATAATGCCAAGGTCGCGGATGGATACACCCCAGATGGCAATCAGGGCAACGATAAAGACCAGGGTGTGCCCCACCATCACATACTTTATAATGAGCCGGGTGCGCACTTTATCCAGGTCTGATATCCGCCCTACGCGGCGGATGGCCTGAATGGAAAGGAAACGGGTAAACAAAAGCACCAGCATGGTAACCACGCTGGTAATGATCTCGTTTTGGTATTCCTGCCAAAGGGTTTCCATAATCAGAGGCCTAGGCTGTCCCTCAGGCCCAGGTTTTCGTTAGCGTTTTGGCTCCAGTACGGGCTGCGGAGTTTTTTCTTCAGTACAGCCGATGTGGTCATGGCTTCGGCCCCGGGCCCGAACCCGCTCGGGTAGGTTTCCTGCCACCCCAGGATGGTATGGGGGAAGGCACCTTCGAAACGGATTTCCAGTCGCCGCTCCAACTCGGGGTAGGACAGGGTCAGGGTCCTTTCCGCTCCTTGAGGGCTCAGCTGAATTTCGGCCTGGTAGGCCTTAATAGGCTTGTGTTTCAGCCTCAGGTATTCCAGGGAAGGGATGACCTGAAGACTGCCCGTGGGCAGGTCTTCCGGCCGGATCCGCAGGCGTGTCCAGAGTTCATCCTCCAGGATGCTTTTCGGCAGCTGCAGCTTCTGGTCGCCCTCGCTTTCGAAATAACTGAAGGCCTCCACTTCGAAGGCATCCCGGTTATTGAGCTGGGTAAATACGTGGCCGCACCATTCCTGTACGGAAGTGGTGGTTTTCAGGGCATGCATATGGTCGCCTACCGGATAGAAGATACTGCTCATAATGGAATAGGGATAAATCCCTGTGAGGAACTTCTTGGTCCGGTTCAGTTTGAGTACAGAGACGGCGTTGGGCCCGGGCCTGTCGGCTTTGACCTGTGCTTCCGGGTTGAAGGGCTCGGTAACGTAAACCAACACCGCATTTCCGTCCCGCAGTTCCCCGTAGCGGGCCTGGCTAAGGGTGTAACTGCTGACTTCGGCCACCCCGGCGTACCAATAGGACTTGAAAGCTTCCGAAACCGGCTTTGGAGAAGGGGCTTCCACGGTTGCTGATGCCGTATCTTTATAATTTTCAGGTGCCGGTGCCATATTACAGGCCCCAAGCAGGGCGAGGGCGAGTCCGGCAGTTATTGAGATTCTTATGGTCATAACGATTCTTTTGTCAAAAGTAGCCTAAAATCCGCGCGAAGCCAGACGTTTTAAGGTTTTGTAAACCAAATGGGTCGGCAGCCCGACCACATTGGTATAGGACCCCTCGATGGCTTCCACCCCTATAAGCCCGATCCATTCCTGAATCCCGTAGGCCCCGGCCTTGTCCAGGGGCAGACCCGTGGCCACGTAGGCCTCGATTTCACTTTCACTCAAAGGGGCAAACTTAACCCGGGTTATCTCGTGGAGGGTTTGCATCCCCCAATGGCCAAGGAAACAAACCGAGGTAATCACCTCATGCCAGTTGCCCGAAAGGCTCCTGAGTGCTTCCCGGGCCTGTTCCGGCCCTTCCGGTTTTTCCAGGACCTCCCCCTGGTGCCAGACAATGGTATCCGCCGTAAGCAGCAACTTCCCCGGTTTCTTGTCGAAGGGCACTGCACGGGCTTTTAGCTCACAGAGGTAGTCGGTAATGGCACTCCCGGCCAACCCTTCCGGGTAGTGTTCCGCCACATCCGGTGAAACCACCTCGAAACGCAACCCAAGGGCCTGCAGGAGTTCCCTCCGGCGGGGCGACCCCGACCCCAGCAGCAGGTGTTCCGGCTGTATGTCAGAACCAGGGGCCATCAGTCGTTGGCCGCGCTGAAAAAGTCCTCCCATTTCCCCTGTACGCGCATCACCTGCTGGATGATATCCCGCACGCAACCCTCGCCCCCGTTCAGGTGGGAGATGTAGTCCGAGATCGCCTTAACCTCCGGGGCGGCATTCTGGGGGCAGGTCACAAGCCCGGCGTACCGCATGGCCGGGATATCCGGGATATCGTCGCCCATGTAGAGCATTTCCCCCCTGGAGACCTGATAATCTTCCATATAGTCCCGGAGCACCTCTTCTTTGTGTCCGGCCCCGAGGAAGATGTCGGTTACCCCTAGGGCCTGCAGGCGCTGGCGCACCCCTTCGTTCGTCCCGCCGCTGATGATGCAAATCCGGTATCCTGCCGAAAGCGCTGCCTTTACAGCAAAGCCATCCCGCACGCTCATCTTGCGCAGCAGTTCCCCGGAGGTGGTAATCAGTACCGAGCTGTCGGTAAACACTCCGTCCACATCGAAGACAAAGGTGGTAATGGCGTTTAGGAGTTCCTTATAGTTTGGTTTCATACATCGATTGTATTGATTCGGTGAGTTGTTCGTAAACCGGAAGTAAAGGGCTGTTTTCCAAAAGGTTTCGGTGGGCAGCCAGGGTAGGAGCATCTGCCCGGCGGGCAGGGCCGGTTTGAGCTTCACGTGCGGGCATGGCCTGCCATTTGCGGCAGGTTTCCTGCAACAGGGGCCCCAGCAGGCCCGGATCCAGGTTGTGGTCCCGGCAATACGCCTGGGCTAATGTGGCCATATGGTTGGTGAAATTATTGGCAAAGACGGCTGCCAGGTGTACCCGTAAACGCTGGGTGGAATCGGCCTGGGCGGGGAGGCAGCCGAGGGCCTGTGCCAGTTCGGATAACAACACGCGGTCTGCGGCCCTCTGGGCTTCGATCAGCACGGGGACACCTTCCAGCGAAACCCCGGAACCCGGGGAAAAGGTCTGGATGGGGTAAAACACACCGGCATGTACCGATTTCGGGAAGGCATCCATGGCTGTAGCCCCGGAAGTATGGGCAAGGAGTCCCGTATACCCTTCCAGCTGCCGGGACACTGTGGCAATGGCCCGGTCCGAAATAGCTACAAGCACGAGTTGGGCTTCCCTGGGGATTCCTATGAGGCCTACGGACAAGCCTTCCGGGGTAAAGGTTATTTTTCCCGGGTCCCGGGCCATCCAGTGGGTCAGGACAATGCCGTCTGCCTCCCACAAGGCTTTCCCCAGGTGGTGGGCCAGGTTGCCGCTCCCGATTAACGCCACGTGTATCATGCCCCAAAAATACAACTTATCCGATGGCAGTAATATACCTGGGGGAGAAGCGTCATTCTTAACAGAAAGGGGTGGGCCATTTGGCATTCTCTCCTTATTTTTGCCCGTAACGAAACCATTTCCGCCCAAGGCTATGTTTAAAACCCTGGAAAATATCCTCTTTTCAACCCGGCTTATGGCCGTCCTGTTTGTCACTATGGCAACGGCCATGGCCTTCGGGACCTTTATAGAAAGCTGGTACAGTACCGAGACCGCCCGTATCTGGATTTACAATGCCTGGTGGTTCGAAGCCATCATGCTGCTCTTTGTAATCAACTTTATCGGGAATATCCAGCGGTATCGGTTGCTGCGTTGGGAAAAATGGCCGGTGCTCTTACTCCACCTGTCCTGGGTGCTGATCATCGCGGGGGCCTTTATCACCCGCTATATCAGTTATGAGGGCAGTATGCCTATTAGGGAAGGCGCTACGGAAAATGTTTTCTACTCGGATAAAACGTACCTCTCTGTCCTGTTGGATGGGGAGATAGAAGGGCAGATGCAGCGCAAGGAGCTTGAGGACGACCTGATTGTTACCGAGCAGGCCCTGCAATCTACATTGCCCTGGAAGACGCAGTTCGGGGAGCAGCCTGTATCGGTGGAGTATGTCAATTTTGTAGCAAATGCCAAGATGGGCATTATGCCCGATCCTGAGGGCAAAACGTTCCTGAAAATTGTGGAGGCCGGTGCCGGGAACCGCCACGACCACTACCTGGAAGAAGGGGAGGTGGCCAATATCCACAACGTGCTGTTCAGCCTGAACCGGGAGGTAGCCGGGGCGGTCAATATCCGTGTTACGGACAGCGTCATGACCATGAAATCCCCGTTTTCCGGAAGTTTTATGCGCATGGCAGACCAGTTGAGCGGAACCGTTACCCCGGACAGCGTACAGCCCCTGATGCTCCGGTCCCTCTATACCATCGGCTCCATGCAGTTTGTGATGCCCGAGCCTCCTATGCAGGGGAGTTTCCAGGTAACGAAGATCCCGGAGGAAGAGCAAACCGACAACGACCCGGACGCTCTGGTGGTCCGCGTGTCTTCCGGGGGGGAATCCCGGGAGCTCGCTCTTTTGGGTGGCCGTGGCCGGAAACAGTATTCGGACCCTGTAACAGTAGGGCCTTTACGGGTGCGCGCAGCCTATGGTTCCAAGATCCACACCCTGCCGTTTTCCATTACACTCAACGATTTTATCGCCGAGAAGTACCCCGGCACGGAACAGGGATACGCCTCCTTTATGAGCCAGATAACCGTAAGGGATTCTATAGGGGGGGAGCGCCCCTTCGATTATGATATCTACATGAACCACGTACTGGATCACCAGGGTTACCGGTTTTTCCAGGCGAGCTTTTTCCCGGACGAACAGGGTACGGTGCTTTCTGTAAACCACGACTTCTGGGGTACCTGGGTAACCTATATCGGGTACTTCCTGCTCTATGCCGGGCTCATGGGGATCATGTTCTTCGGTAAAACCCGCTTCCGCAATCTGGGTCGACGCCTGGAAGAATTGCAGAAGAAGCGGGCCACACTTGTTTTGCTGGCCCTTTTGGGGCTGCAAGGCCTGTCTGCCCAGGATGCGGCAGGGCATGAGCACAATGCCCTCCCGGACATGGAAACGGTCGATTCCCTGATCATGGCCACGGCAGTTCCAGAGGAACAGGCCCGCAAGTTTGGCCACCTGGTGATCCAGGACGACGGCGGGCGTATGAAACCCATCAACACCTATGCGTCCGAGTTGCTCCGGAAAATCAGCTTTAAGGACAATTACAAAGGGCTTACCGCAGACCAGGTGCTTCTGTCCATGATGATGCGCCCCAACCTCTGGACCGTGGCCGAGTTTATCGCCCTGGATAAAAAGTCGCAGAACGACAGCATCCGCAACCTAATCGGGGTGCCTCAGGACCAGCGCTATGTACGCCTGATCGACTTTTTTGACGAGGCCGGGAAAAACAAACTGGACCCGGTTCTCCGCGAAGCCTTTTCCACCAACAACCCGAACAAATTCCAGCAGGACTTCAAGGACGCCTACCTGCGGCTGGGCTTGCTTAACAGGGCCCTGAGCGGGGACATACTGAAGATCTTCCCGCTGCTGGACCACCCCAATAACAAATGGATTTCCGCCCTGGAATACCGAAGCGGCCGTTTCCCGGTTGCCGACACCCTGTATTCCAACTTCATCGAGAATTCGGTCTCCTTTTACCTGATGTCCCTGCAACGTGCACAGCAGGACGGGGATTATGAGGAAAGCGAAAAGCTCCTGGCGGCTTTCCGTCAGAACCAGGAAAACAACGGGAGTGCGGTCCTCCCTTCCGAAGACAAGGTAAAAACCGAGGTTATTTACAACCGTCTGGATATTTTCAATAAGCTGTATAGGTACTATGCCTTAAGCGGGTTGTTGCTCTTTTTTATCCTCATCTTCCAGATTTTCAAGGAGCGTCGGATATGGGATATTGCGGTCTATTTCTTTAAGGGCACCATCTTGCTGCTATTCCTCTGGCATACGGCAGGTTTATTGATCCGCTGGTATATATCGGGCCATGCCCCCTGGAGCGACGCTTACGAAAGTATCCTCTATGTGGCCTGGGCCTGTATGGGAATGGGCCTTCTCTTCGGGCGCAAAAGCGACATGACCGTTGCCGCCTCGGCCTTTGTGACTTCCATGCTGCTCTGGATTGCCCACCAAAGCTGGGTAGACCCGGCTATCGCCAACCTGCAACCCGTGCTCAACAGCTACTGGTTAATGGTACACGTGGCGGTTATCGTGGCCAGTTACGGGCCGCTTACCGTAGGCATGATCCTCGGGGTGGTAAGCCTGTTGCTCATCATCCTGACCACAGGCAAGAACCGCAAGCGTATGCACCATAACCTCAAGGAACTTACCGTCATCAACGAACTGGCCCTCACGGTGGGGCTGGTGATGCTTACCATCGGGAACTTCCTCGGCGGCCAATGGGCTAATGAGAGCTGGGGCCGGTACTGGGGCTGGGACCCCAAGGAGACCTGGGCGCTTATCTCCATCCTGGTCTACGCCTTTGTGGTTCATGCCCGGCTGATCCCGGGCCTGCGCAGCGCTTGGACCTTCAGTTTCCTCAGCGTGGTGGCCTTCGGCAGTATTATGATGACGTATTTCGGGGTAAACTTCTACCTGGTAGGCCTGCACAGTTATGCCAGCGGGGCCCAGGTTATAACCCCTGCCTTTGTCTGGTATATGGCCATTGGCGTGTTGGTTTTGGGGGCGGTGAGCTACTGGCGTTACCGCGTCCACTACGTTTCGGATGAAAAATAAGTTTGGCTAGCCAGCGGGTTTTTTGCATATTTGGCTCATTGTGAAGTCTTAGGACAGATGATTCCTGCTACGGACATAGCGTAAGTGCACGCGCCCATTCTGGGTTGCGCCGGGCCTGAAGGGCCCTGATCCTCCTTTTGTCCAACCTTATTCCTAAGACATGCCTTCCCTTAAAAGCACTTTTACCAAATATTTCCGGTATTTCCTGCAGGCCGTTCGCGGCTCGGAATCCGATTATACGACCGGCAGCCTGCGTAAGGCTATTTTTATGCTCTCCATCCCCATGATCCTGGAGATGATGATGGAGTCTGTATTTGCCGTAGTCGATATCGCTTACGTTTCCCGCGTGAGCGTAAACGCCGTGGCCACCATTGGCCTTACCGAGAGTGTCATTACCCTGGTTTATGCCATTGCCATAGGCCTGAGTATGGCCGCAACCGCGGTAGTAGCCCGAAGGGTGGGGGAGAAAAACCTACCTGCAGCCCGTATCGCAGCCGTGCAGGCCATCCTCCTGGGGAGTATCCTGGCCCTGGTCATTGGTTTTTTCGGATACCATTACGCCCGCGAAATCCTCCAGCTCATGGGAGGTGAACCCGACCTGATCGAAGAGGGTTACGGATACACCCGCTGGCTTATAGGCGGGAACATCACTATCATGCTCCTGTTTCTGATTAATGCCATCTTCCGGGGGGCAGGGGATGCCTCCATGGCCATGTGGACCCTGGTCCTCTCCAACGGGCTTAACATTATCCTGGACCCGATTTTTATTTTCGGCCTGGGGCCCATCCCGGAGTTCGGGGTGACCGGAGCTGCCATTGCCACCAACATCGGACGCGGCACGGCCGTGCTCTTCCAGCTCAGTATCCTGCTCTTCGGGTGGGGCCGCATCCGGGTCCGCCTGCGGGATTGGGTACTGAACCTGGCAGTCATGTGGAACCTGGTGCGCGTATCCCTGGGCGGTATTGCCCAGTTCCTGATCGGCACTTCCAGCTGGGTCTTCCTGATGCGGCTGATGAGCACCTTCGGGAGCGAGGTCCTGGCCGGGTATACCATAGCCATCCGGGTGATGATGTTTACCCTCATGCCGGCCTGGGGGATGAGCAATGCCGCCGCCACCCTGGTAGGGCAGAACCTGGGAGCGGAGCAGCCGGAGCGCGCCGAGCGTTCGGTTTGGAAGACCAGCAAGTACAACGCCATTTTTATGCTTACCGTTTCGGTGGGCTACCTGGTATTTGCCCCGGAGCTGATGCGGCTGTTTACCCAAACCCCGGATGTGGTGGAGAATGGGGCCCTGTGCCTGCGGGTCCTGGCTGCAGGCTACCTGTTCTATGCCTATGGGATGGTCGTTACCCAGGCGTTTAACGGCGCGGGAGACACCCGAACCCCCACAAGGATCAACCTGGTGGCCTTCTGGATGTTCCAGCTGCCGCTGGCCTATGTGGCGAGCCTGGTATTGGGGATGGGCCCCATGGGGGTCTTCCTGGCCATCACCCTGGCGGAAGTATTGCTCAGCCTCCTGGCTATCCGGGCTTTCAGGAGCGGGAAATGGAAAGACACCCGAGTGTGAGTAATTGCTTATTTTTGGAGGACTCATCTAAGACCTATGGAACAATCCAAAGCCGGGATGAACACCCGGTGCACGCATAGCGGACATCTGGAGGACCTGCAGTTCAAAGGGGCGGTTTCCCCCTTGTTCCCCAGTACTTCCTATGCCTACGACGGGGTAGACACGAAGCGCTACCCGAGGTACTTCAATACCCCCAACCAGGAAGCCCTGGCCCGGAAGGTGGCCGACCTCGAACATTCGGAAGCCGGGCTGATTTTCGGTAGCGGCATGGCCGCTGTAAGCACCTCCCTGCTGGCTTTTCTGGGCAGCGGAGACCACCTGGTGCTCCCGGAACAGTCTTATGGGGGCACACAGAACCTGGTCCGGGAGGAATTCGGGAAATACGGTATTGAGGCCACCTTTGTAACCGGTACCGAAGCGTCCGATTTTGAGGCAGCCATCCGACCCAACACCAAGGTGCTTTACCTGGAGACCCCGTCCAACCCGTTGCTCTACCTGACGGACCTGGAAGCGGTTTCCGGCCTGGCCCGCTCCAGGGGGCTGGTAACCATGATCGACAATACCTTTGCAAGCCCCATCAACCAAAATCCCGCAGATTTCGGCATCGATATTATCATCCATTCCGCCACCAAATACATGGGCGGGCATTCCGATATCTGCGCCGGGGCGGTAGCGGCTTCCGCCGCGCATATCGACCGGATCTTCCAACTGGCCAAAAACCTGGGGGGAAGCCTGAGCGACTACACCGTTTGGTTATTGGAGCGCAGCATGAAAACCATGGGGCTCCGCGTTAAGGCACAGAGCCAGAATGCGCTGGAACTGTCCCGGCACCTGCGGACCCATACCGGGATTTCCCGTGTATACTATCCCGGTCTGGAGGACCACCCGGGGCATGCTATTGCAAAAGCCCAGATGCGCGGATTCGGGGGGATGCTTTCCTTCGAACTGGCGCCGGACCGCGATGCGGACCGCTTTGTGAAGGCCCTGAAGTGGGTAAAGCCCTCCATGAGCCTGGCTGGGGTGGAAAGCACCCTGACCCTGCCTTCCCAAACCTCCCATGGGCTGCTCTCCCCTGAAGAGCGGGAGAAAGCCGGTATCGCTGATGAGCTCATCCGGTTTTCCTGCGGGATTGAAGACATTCAGGACCTGATTGCCGACCTTGACCAGGCTCTGGCGGCTGCCGCAAAAGTATCGGCTGGTGCGGCCCTAATCAAATAAGATCGTATGAAACTCGATATACTCGTTTTCGGGGCGCACCCCGACGATGCCGAACTCGGGGCAGGGGCCACCATCGCCAAGGCAGTGGCCCAGGGGAAGAAAGTAGGGATAATTGACCTCACCCGAGGGGAACTCGGTACCCGGGGGACGGCGGAAATCCGCGACCGGGAGGCCGCCAAAGCAGGTGAAATCCTGGGTTTGGCCATGCGGGAGAACATGGAATTCGCAGATGGGTTCTTCACCAATGACCGGACCCATCAGATGGCCCTGATCCGGGAAATCCGCAGGCTCCGTCCGGATGTGGTGCTGTGTAACGCTATTGAAGATCGCCATATTGATCATGCCAGGGGCAGCAACCTGGTGAGTGACGCCTGTTTTCTGAGCGGCCTTGTGAAGATCGATACCAAAGCCGAAGGGGACGATCACTGGCAGGAACCCTGGCGTCCCAGGCAGGTCTATCACTATATCCAGTGGAAGAACCTGGAGCCGGATTTCGTGGTCGATGTAAGCGGGTTTATCGAAACCAAAATGGAGGCTATCCATGCCTATACCTCCCAGTTCTACGACCCGAAGAGCGACGAGCCGGACACCCCCATAAGCAGCAAGAATTTCACCGATAGTGTGATTTACCGGGCGCGGGATTTGGGCAGGCTCATTGGCGTGGAATACGCAGAAGGGTTTACAGCCGAAAGGCCGGTAGCGGTCCGCAACCTGGACGACCTGATCTAAACAGCCTGGATAAAGCTGTTGGCGGGTTTGGGCAGGGTAAAGTAGAAGGTACTTCCCTTGCGCGGGATACTTTCCGCCCAGATTTTCCCTTTATTTTTTTCGACCATTTCACTGCATAGGGACAACCCGAGGCCGGTCCCTTTTTCGTTGTCGGTCCCGTAGGTAGAGGAGGTGTTTTTATCCTTGAAAAGCCGCTCGAGGGTTACCCGGTCCATTCCCACACCGGTATCCCGGATGGCGATTTCCCAGTGGCGGTTCTCCTCTGTGGCCTTAATGGTCACCATCCCGTTGTGGGGGGTGAATTTAAGGGCATTGCTGATCAGGTTCCGAACCACGATGTCCACCTGGTTGGGATCGGCCCAGATAAGGGTGTTTTCGTCCACTTCGCTCACCATGCGGATCGATTTCTTCTGCGCCTGTTCCGCCAGCAGGTTTAAGTTTTCCTGTACAATCCCGGCCAGGGAAATGGACGCAGGTTTGGTAACCGACCCATTCAGCTGGGAGTGCCCCCAGGAGAGCAGGTTGTTCAGGGTAAAGTGGATGTGGTCCACGTCGGCCCTTAGTTTCGGGATAAACGATTTGAATTCCTGCGGGCTGACTTCCCCGTCCCGGAACATATCCAGTAACCCCTTCAGGGCTCCTATGGGTCCACGCAGGTCGTGTCCGATAATGGAAAAGAGTTTGGTTTTGGTTTCGTTGTTGGCCACCAGTTCCTCCTTGCGGCGCTCCAGGATGTCTTTTTTCTCCCGAAGCTCCTCGGTAAGCCGCTTCTGGAGTTTCTTCGAACGGAATACCAGGTAGAGGATAACCAGCACTATAAAGAGTAACACCCAGCCAATCCGGATATACCGTTTTTGCCGGGAGAGCTCCAGGTCGCTGGCCGCGATGAGGGCTGCTTTTTGTTGTTCGTAATGCGTTTTAGCCTTGTGCAGGTTCAGGCTTTGCTGGTTTTCCGTTTTGGAAAGGGAGTCTGAGAGTTGCTGAAAGAGTTCGTGGTACGCCAGGGCTGTGGCGTAATCCTCGTTCTTCCGGTATACCCGGTACAGGGTCTGGGCGCAATCGCGTGTCCCGTCCCTGGAGTTGATTTTCTTGCTCAAGTCAAAGGCCACATTGGCATAATGCGTAGCCAGGGAGTCGTTTCCTTTGGCCAGGTGGGCTTTGGCCATGCCGTTGAGGAGGTCTATACGGGAACGGTCGTCGTCAATCTGGCCGTGTAGCATCTCACTTTGGTTATACCAATAGAGCGCCCATTTGTAGTTGTGTTCCTTCAGGTAAATCTTGCCCTTGGTCTCATAGGCGAAGGCCAGCCAGTCCAGGATCCGGTGGTGTTCAAAGACATCTATGCTTTGGTTTACATTGAACATGGCGTATTCCAACTGCCCCATGTCCGCATAGAGTGAAGCCAGGTTGCTAAGGGTTTCGGCCTCGATGATCTCGTTGCCTATAGATTTGTTGATACGCTTGACCTTTTTGTAATAGGCGAGGCACTGTTCGTAGTCTTTCTGTTCGCCGTAGAGGTTGGCGATATTCTCATTGATGATGGACTGCATCAGCAGGTTTTCATCCGCCTCAGCCAATTCCAGGGCTTCCAGGTAGTGGTTCAGGGCACTGCCATAATCCCCTTTGTAGCCAAATTCCCCGGCCATGTTGCTCAGGATTTTCAGCCGCAGCTCTTCGAAGTCGTGCTCCCGGGTCATCTCGAGGCCCATCCGGTAATAGTCCAGGGCTTTGTCATTGGCGCCCCGGTCGGAGAAGTAATCCCCCATGCGTAAATATCCGCGGCATTCCCCTTTATCATAGCGGGCTTTCTTGCTGTATTCAATGGTTTGGCTGGCGAGGGTGTAAAGACTATCCGAGTTGTAATACCGAATGGCCCCGGCCAGGTCTACCAGGCGGTTGATATAGGCCGTATCCTTAACGCTAAACCCATCCATGCGTTCCATGGCGCGGATTTCCACTAAAAGGGATTTTCGGGAGGGGTCTGCACCGAAACTGGATGCCAGGCTTCCCAGACATACCACGGCCAGGATGAGGAATCGTATTATTCTGCAGGAAAGCACAGGGGTTTCCATAGGGGTTGGGTTGACTTCCGGCTAAAGTAGATTCCGTATATAGGCCTTGCGAAAAATTGTTGTGAAACCCAGTTTTCTGTGTGTTTGGTCGGGGTAAGTGTGCAGTTCGTCGATAAAACAGGGTAAAGATCTCCTAAATCCAGAGTGCTCTGTCGAAGGAATCTAGGGGTGTTACCACTGAATTATGCCCGAAAATCTTTTGTTCCAATTCCCAAAAAGAAGTACCTTTGCCTCCGCCTTCAGGACGTGAGTTCCTGCAGGATCAAGCGGTGGTTGTAGCTCAGCTGGTTAGAGCGCTGGATTGTGGTTCCAGAGGTCGCCGGTTCGAACCCGGTCTTCCACCCCATACAAACCTCCAAAAGGATTTCCTTTTGGAGGTTTTTTAATTAGAAAAGAACTCAAATGAGATTTGGTTCTTTTCTAATTAAAACCTACCGCGCAAAGGCGTGGTAGGTTTGTATGAGAGGCCTCCCGCCAGCGCGCCATCTGGCCCCTCGCGGTAAAGCCAAATCGTTGGCTTATTGGGATAAAAAAACCCGCTCTGAAGCGGGTTTAAAACACATTCGCGACGGGTTACCGGGCTACCTGGTCTACCTTCAGACGGGACTCCCGGTTGGCCACTTCCCATGCGGTATAGAAAATAAGGCGCGTCCGGTTTTCCAGCAGGTCGTAATTGATTTTGTCCGGCGTATCCCCGGGGCGGTGGTAGTCCACGTGGGTGCCGTTGAAGTAGAAAATGATCGGGATGTTGTTCTTGGCAAAATTGTAATGGTCGCTTCTGTAATAGAACCGGTTGGGGTCGTTTTCATCGTTGTAGGTGTAATCCAGTTCCAAGCCCATATATTCCTGGTTCACAGCTTCAGATAGCTCATGCAGTTCCGTGCTGAGTTTGTCCGAGCCGATCAGGTAGATGTAGTTCCGGTCGCCCTCGCGCTTCGGGTCTATCCGGCCGATCATATCGATATTCAGGTTGGCTACGGTTTGGTCGAGCGGGTAGAGGGGTTCCATGTCGGTGTAATAACGGGAGCCCAGCAACCCTTTTTCTTCTCCGGTAACATGGAGGAACACCAGGGAGCGCTTTGGTCCTTTCCCCGCATCTGCCGCTGCCTTAAAGGCCTCGGCAATTTCCAGGAGGGCTACGGTCCCGGAGCCATCGTCGTCCGCCCCGTTATTGATCTCACCATTGGCGTTTACTCCGATGTGGTCCAGGTGGGAAGAGATGACCACATACTGGTCCGGATAGGTGCTCCCCTGTATGAAGGCCACAACGTTTTCCGAGTCGATAATTTCATTCTCACTAACCACCGCAATCTCGAGGTCAGCCGGTACCATCGTGGCCTCGGTGGCCGAGTCCCATTCCGGGTAAAGCCTTTCGGCCATTTCGGGCTGCAGCAGGACCAGTTGCATCTCATTATCGTCCGATTTCAGGTTCATCTGCCCCCGGTCATTGCTCTTCATGTTGTCGAAATAACGCTTGTAGCGGGAAAAATTACCCTCGTCCACAAAGAAAACCGCACGGGCTCCTTTGGCTTCCGCCACCTCCCTGCGTTTCCCGATAGCTTCGGACATATTGCTCCATTTGGAGGGCTGGTCTGTACCGGTAAGCAGGTAGGTTCCATCTTCCGAAATCGGCTCTCCGGATTTCATCAACAACACTTTGCCACGGACATCCAGGTTCCCATAATCTGAATAGGATTCGGTTTCGATGCCGTAACCCACATAAACCACTTCCGTATAGGTTCCGCTACCGGCGGTAAAGGTCAGGAAGGCATCCCCATTGTCGAAGGACTTCTCACCTATGCGGATACTGCCATTGGGCAGCTTGGCCATTTCCAGCGGGACTTTCTGCAGGTACTCCTGCGTATTGCGGGCCGGGGCAATGGCCATCTCCTTATACGCTGCGGTCAGGTAGGCTACGGCTTTTTTCTGGCCTTCGGTACCTGTTTCACGGCCTTCGAATTCATCGGAGGCGTAGATATAAAGGTGTTCTTTGAGCTCACCCTCGGTAATGGTTTCGGCAAATACCGTTGCATCGTCCACAGGGTTCGATGGCTGGTTTTGCCCGGTTACCGGTTTTTGGGTGCTGTTGCACGCCATAGCCAGGCAGGCGAGCAGGAAGGTTAATCGTTGCATGTTGGATCGGATTGGTGCATAGCGCCAAAAATACGCAAATCCAACGGAACGAATGGACCCGGGTTACCGGTTACAGGGAGCCGTAGGTTTTCAGGATCATGGCCTGGGTTTCCTCCAGGTTCTTGAAGACATCGAAGGTCCTTCCCTGCGTGCGCTGGGCCCCAAGGGCGTTGGCGTATTTGGCAGCGCGAATGTAATCGGTGGGGTTCTCCAGCAGGCCGTATCCCAAACCACCGGCAAAGGAATCGCCGCACCCCGTGGTGTCTATAACTTCCTTTACCGGAATGGAGCCCACGATTTCCTTATGGATACCATCCGTGCCCTTGGAGTATACCGCACTGCCGCCGGCATCGAGGGTTACAATCAGGGATCTCACCCCACGCGAAAGCACATGGGCCGCCAGGTCGTCCAGGTGGGTGGTTTCGACTTCATGAAGGGGTTTGAGGTCCTCAGGGCTGTATTCCGCCTGGAACCAGGAACAACGGGATTCTTCCAGGTTCATTTTCAGGACATCGATGTAGGGCAGCCAGATATCCCGGTCTACCCAGAAGCGCACATGGCGCTGGCCCAGGACATCTACCGTGTTGGTGGGCCCATGGGCATCGAAGATGATGGGGGCGTCGGTATGCTCCTTGATGTACCTTAAAGTTTCCAGGGGGATTTCGTAATCGGTAATGGGAACACATACAAAAACATCGGCATCCAGGACTCCCTCAAGGTCCGATCCCACAATGGGGTTCATAAACCCGGTTTGTCGTTCCAGGCGGTTGTTCTGGTCTACGAATTCCAGCTGGATGATATCGCCCTGGTCCGCATCGGCGGTGATATGCTGCGTCCGGATATTGGGGTAGGGGCTAAGGACTTCCAGGACCCCCGGCAGGTCTGCCTTCCGAACATGGGAGACCAGATGCACCGTGCCGGAGTCCCCCAACAGGCGGGATAGCCCGATGGCCGTATGGGTGGCACACCCGTATTTTTCAATGACTTCGCCCTTATGGGTGGTAATATGGTCCCTGGGGATGGGCCCCAGTACGGCAACTTTTAATGATTTCATCCGGAGGAATTAATGTAAGGTTGAAGATAGTAAAATAGATAGAATCCGCTAACCCGAAGACCTCAAGAGATTTTCTATATCCCGGGCCTTCGGATACCAAAAAGCTTTTCTATATTTGCACCCGCACACAGGAGGAATGGCAGAGTGGTCGAATGCGGCGGTCTTGAAAACCGTTGAGGGTCACACCTCCGGGGGTTCGAATCCCTCTTCCTCCGCAACCCAAAACCCAGACGGCAACGTCTGGGTTTATTTGTTTTGAAAGGAAGCGAAACTCGTTTCAGCTTCCGGGCAAAACAAATAAAATGAAGTTCGCGAAAGCGAACTTTGGTTTTGGTTATTGCAGGTCCCTCCCTCAGGGATCACGCGCGGTAGCGCGTAATCCCAAATCCCAAAATCCACATTCTAAATCACAAGTGTTTTGTAAAAAGTAATGTCATGCGATAGCATGGATGGGTTTTGGGTATTGCAGGCCCCCACCCAGGGATCACGCTGCGAGAGCAGCGTAATCCCAAATCCCAAAATCCACATTCTAAATCACAAGTGTTTTGTAAAAAGTAATGTCATGCGATAGCATGGATGGGTTTTTGGTATTGCAGGTCCCTCCCTCAGGGATCACGCACCGCAGGTTCGTAATCCTGGAAATCCCAAACACTAAATTCCAAATACCAAGTCATTTGTAAGAAGGACTACCATGCGACAGCATGGATGGGTTTTGGTTATTGCAGGTCCCTCCCTCAGGG
>NZ_NGNR01000002.1:355557-774286 GCF_002198115.1 Robiginitalea sediminis
GGTTTTGGTTATTGCAGGTCCCTCCCTCAGGGATCACGCGCGGTAGCGCGTAATCCCAAATCCCAAAATCCACATTCTAAATCACAAGTGTTTTGTAAAAAGCAATGCCATGCGATAGCATGGATGGGTTTTTGGTATTGCAGGACCCGCAACCGCACTGGCTGGCCCTTCAATCCAAAGTCAAATCGTTGGCTTTGATTTCTATAGACCAATTGCGTTCATCTATTCCAGCATGGCAGGCCGCAAAGTTTCGATGCTTTCCAAATCGGTACCGTTTTGCAGGGTTTCGATTTGTTTGTTCAGCAGCCGTTGGTAGGGATCGTCCTCGGCCAGGTTTTCGGAAGATTTCCGGTAGGCTTCTATGGCTTTTTTCCGCTGGCCCATCCGCAGGTAGGCGTTGCCCAGGATGGTGTATTCCGTGGAGTTGTACTGGACGATGGCCGTAACCTCTTCCATCCGGTTGCGGACCAATTCCCAATCCGGCTCCTGGTTCTCGGCCAGGTAGCGCATAACCTGGTCGCGCATGGAATAGGCCCAGTTTTCCGGGTCCTTTAGTTCCCCGTAAGCCAGGTTGATATTTCCAAGTCTTTTAACCGGGGTGAGAGATTGGATTCTTGCGGGGTCCCAGTTGGGCCAGGGGTCGTACAACCACATTTCAAAAATAAAATACCCTTTCATAAGCCCCTCTTTGTTGGAGGAATCGTGGATATCCGCAACGGCGCTGCGCTCCATTTCAAGTCCCGAAGCCTTTACTTCCTCCCGCATCAGCCAGCTCCAGGAGTAAATTCTTTCCGTGCTGTCCAGGTTAACCCCTTCAAAAAAATCCCGGATTTCATAGAAGCGCTGCCCCAGGTACTGGCCTTCATCTGCAAAGTATTTATAGGAATTCTCCGTACCACCTACGATTTCATTATAATACTCATAGATGCGCTTTTCCCCCAGGGTCATCGCAAACCCCAGAAGGAGCAGTGTCAGGGGAATCCCGATGCTGTAGCGGTGGAACCTGGCAACCCGGAAGTGCCCGGTGGCGCCTGCAAGCAGCCCCAGGCCCAACGCCACCGGCATCACATGGCGAATGCCTCCGTATGAGGTTCTTCCCGAAGCCAGGGCCAGCAGGTGGAATCCGATATAAACCAGAATAAAAAGGACAATAATCCATTGCTCCCGGCTCAGGGGATTTGCTCCTGAGCGGTACTGATATCTCCACCAGAGCAGGAGGCCCAGACCCAGCAGGGAGACAGCCAGCAATGCCAGTGGGATCTTTACGAGAAGGACGCTCGGGAAATAGAGGTAAGGAGCCCGGCCGAGGACCACTTCCCCGAAGAATTTGTGCTCGTCGTCCCCCCGGCCTTCCATCCCGGCCCGCAGGGTATCGGCAAACCCCCAGAGGTAGGCTTTCGGAAATAAGCCGGACTGGTCCATAAGGCCTACCAGATTGCGCCATACCGGTTTGTTCAGATCTGCGATTTTCAACTCCAGGCTGCGGTTGAACCGGTCTTCCCCTCCGGCCGAGCTATGGGTGCGAAACCCGTAGGAGGCCCAAAGCACGAACAGGGACATAAGACCTGCGCACAACAGCCCTGCAAACCGGTAGCCTGCCAGGGCCCACCGTTTCCGGAAAAGGGGGTATAAGGCAAATCCGGTTAGCAGCATTCCCATCCCCCCGATTGCGGGGAGGGCCGAGTGTTTAACGGCCAGGGCCGCCCCTGCCGCCAGTCCGCAGCCCACAGCCCATTTCCAGTTCCAGGAAGTGGCAAACTTACCCGCGGTAAGGGCGGTAATGGCCAGGCAGAAAGAGAGGGGCAGGTCCGTAAGCACCAACGGTTGGTGGGCCCCCAAGTTGGGTTCCAGGGCAATCCACAGCAGGCTGATCAGTGCCCAGCGATACCCCAGTAACCTCCAGAGCAATCCGGCAAGGCAGAGGCCCAGGATAAAGTGAAACATGTACATGGCGCGCCGAGACTGTCTTTGGGAGAGCACGGCATCGTTTTCCAGATACATAATTTCCTGTAGCCAGTGCCGCTCGTGTTCTTTGTCATTGAGCACCTCCAGGGGGCGTAGCTTCAGGTGCGGCTTGTTCCAGTACCCGACCCAAAGTTTGGAAAGGGGAGGGTGTTCGGGGTTAAGGCGGTAGTCGCCGGTAGCGGAATAATACGTCCCGGCCACGACATGGAAGGGTTCGTCATTGGCATAGGAATCCAGACGGGTGCCATAATGGGACCTCCAGATGGCAAAACCCAGGATCAGGACCAGGATCAGGCCTTTGAGGATAAGGGGCTTTCCGGAGTTGGTCTCCGGGATACGAAAGGCGGGCATGGGCAGGGTTGGTTGTTTTTCCCCGAGAAGTTACAGGAATCGGCCCTGACCGCATTGGTGAATTGTATGGATTACGTAAAAACCTGTACAACAGCAGTTTTATACGGGTTATTTACGCAAGTACGTATTGAATGCCGAGGGGGTTTATTACAGTTGTCCTGTCCTTGAGGTATCGCTCAGAACTCCCGGATTTTTATGTTGCGGAACCGCACGGCAGAGGTCCAGAGTTGCAACCCGATATGCCCCGAGGTGCTTTTGCCAAACCCGCTGTTGTTGCGAAACCCGGACCCGCCAATCCACTCGGCCCAGTCTGCCCCGGTAAAATCCATGCTTGCTGTGCGGTTGCCATTCAGGTAGAACTCCACTTTCCCGTCCTTCTGGACAATACGCGTATGGTTCCATTGGCCTTCCGGGCGGGTGGTGGTCTCCGTTTCCTGGGGGGCATAATTATAAAGGCAACCCGAGCGCTTGGCCGGGAGTTCGTAATCCAGGTGGGCTTCCCCTAAAAGCTGGTACTCCGGGCCGGTGTGGTAGGTCCTTTCGTATTCGGGAGCTTCCTGCACATTGATGAAGATCCCGCTGTTGCCCGTAGTGGGGAGTTCCCATTCCAGGGACAGCTCATAATTGCCATAGGTTTGGTCTGTTACCAGGTCGCCATGGTCTCCCGTTCCGTTGAGGGGGTCGCAAACCAGCACACCGTCTTCCACCTTCCAGATGGAGGGGACCCCTGGTTTGTTATACAGGTGCCACCCATCCAGGGTTATTCCGTCGAAGAGCAGGGACCAGCCCTCAGCTTCTTCTTCAGGGGTCAGGGTATTAAGGGCAACAGGGTTCCTGGTGGATTCAAGGTCGGTAGGTCCCTCAGATTCGTTTTTCATCTCCGTTTTGCAGGCCATAATGAGCAGCCCGAGTAGTATGGGGGTCAAAACGTATTTTTTCATTAGTTCGGAAATTTGGTTTAATGTACTGCAAAAACATGTAACTGCTTTGTTGCTCAAGACCGCCCATCCCACCTTCCGGTTTGTCACTTATCTCCTTTGCTCAATTATCAGGGGATTCAAACCGAAGTCTCTTAGGTCTTCAGAGGTTAATCTGGCGTTCCTTCCGCGGGATTGTCAGTCCGAATAAAGCCGGACAAAATCCTATTCCCGGATCAGTTGCGCCAGTTTTAACCGGCTGTTAATCCCGATCTTGGAATAGATACGGTGTGTATGGTCTTTGACGGTTTGCAGGCTAATGAATAATTCCTCGGCAATCTGCCGGTTGGTTTTCCCTTCGCAGATCTTTTCGATAACCTCGCGTTCCCTTGGGGTAATAGCATAGCGATCATAGAGGAGTTCCAGTTTTTCGTTGCTGGTTGCCTTCGGGTAAGCCGGGATGAAGACCCTGTCGGAGTTGCGATCAATATAGAAATAAGGCAACAGCCCTGAGATAAAATACAAAAGTAACCCCACTGCAGGTTTCCAGTTTTCGGCAAAGAACAGGAAAAGAGCCAGTGCCCGGATGAGCAAGGCTGCGGCAACCAGCAGGGCAAATTTGAGCAAGACGCGCCTGCGGCTGAGCGTTTCAGTCTTCGAGCGGACTACGGTTTGAAGGATTAGCCATAGCGAAAACCCACTGTCCGCCAGGAAAGAAAGAACACCCAGTACTTGCATCCAACGCGTTCCCCGGAACCAGCCGGCATCTTCCGTGAATAACCAGGCGGCAAGACCAAAAGGGAGGAGGAAAGAAAAAGCGAGGGCAAATATCCGGTAGGTCCAGGACCAGGGTTTGATAGTGGGGAGTGCAAAGCCAAGTCCGCCGTAGAGCACCCAGCCGACGATTGCGAAAGGTACGGCCAACAAGGGCTGAAGGCGTGTTGCCTGTATGATCAGGCTGGAGTCTGCATCGGTAAGGAGGAGCAATTGGTGCAACAGTACCGGACCCCATAGCCCGTAAAAGGAAAAAACATAGAAACTGACCAGGTAATAGAAGTACTTTTTATGGAAATCGGAATCGAAGGTTGAAACGGCAAGCCTGCTCATCCATATTGCTCCAAAGGCGACGGCAGAACAACACACAAAACTCAGGATGAAGGCAATTCGTATCAAAAGGTCCAGTTGGTTCTTAAAAGTATGGAAATTGCCCGCAAGCCTGCCCCAACTTTCGTAGTGTTTTTATAATCACTACCAAAGTTGGATGCGCATTACCTTCCTGATGGCGATCTTCACATCAAATTCGCACCATCATGAATACTATGCACTCACATTCTGTACCCGAACCCCGTTTCTCAGCCAGCTACGGTCATGGATGGGAACAGATCAAAAAGCATTTCCTCGTGCTTCTACTCCTGGTCATTTTCCTTGGTATAGCCGATTCACCAGCCTCCTTAGCCCGGGAATCCGATAGGGATCAGACCCTTCTGACTCCCATACTTCATCTGTTATCTCTGGCCTATGGGTTTCTTATCCTACCGGTATTTAATTATGGGGGCGACTTACTGTTTGTCAAAGCTATTAGGGACCAAAAGCTTGAGATCGAGACTGTGATTCAGGGGTTTCGGAATAATTATGTGCATATTATCCTTGCCCATCTGATCACCACAGCCCTGATAATTCTTGGCTTTCTTTTCCTGATCATTCCCGGGATAATCCTGGCCTGTCGCCTGGCATTCGTTTCTTACCTCGTAATGGACAAAGGGCTGGAACCCGTAGCCGCAATTGAAAAGAGCTGGGAGATGACCCGGGGGCATGGATTGAGGATTTTTGGTATGGGATTGGCTGCCGTTCCCCTGTTCTGTGCCGGGTTGCTTTTCTTCATAGTAGGGGCAGTGGTTGCCGTCATGTGGGTGAAGGCTGCATTCGCCTCCCTGTATTACGCCATTGATGCCCGTCAGCAATGGGAAAATGATCCGTATATCGTTCGAGAGTAGGGCAAGTAATCAATGCGCTATATAACACTTCCTTGAGGGAACTTCGTTTATCCCCGACGCATTCATAGGCATTAAACGGACTCCGATCCTTATCCGGACCGACCATCGCTCCGGCTCCGGTTGCTTCGCCCGCTGTTTTTTCTCTGGTTATCGTGGTACTCCCTGATATTGTCGGCCTCGTAACCGGGTATCCTCCTGTAGCGTTGTCTGCTCAGGTCATAATTGCGGTAACGGGGTGGGAGGTTGTCCCTCCTGATCCAGACATTGCCATCCAGGTAAACATACATACGGGTTCTCAGGTCGTAGTACACTACCAAATCGGGGAAATATACATAGCGCACCACTTCTACCCGGTTGGGATAGAACCATGGGGGAGGGGGCGGCCCTTGGCGGGAAGTGACCAGGACCGGGCCGCAGGCGGCCGTAAGCATCAACACGATGATAGCCAGAAACAGGGATTTGATTTTCGGAGTCCGCATAGTTTAGGATTCAGGCATAAAAAGTACACCCCTTACCGGGCAGCGGCAATGACCTGAATCAGGCCGGGAAGTTGAAAAAATCCCGCTACACACGCTCGTTCATCGGGACGGTTTTGCCGGTGAAATGCATCCGATATCCGGTAAGAATACCGGCGGAGTCCAAAGCCTTTCCGTTCATCGAAGCTTTTATGCAACCTCCCGAAACTGTGAAAAATTAATAGGGATACCTTCAAAATTTAACAAAATCCGCATCAAAAACCGTATAAACCTATGAATAATTCATAAGAAATCATAGGCTTCTCTTTTCACCTTTGGGACACCGAAACCCCAAATCTCTGTGTTATGAACCCTTTTAGAACCTACAGGATGCTCCTTGGCCTTATTGGCCTGTGTTGTGTGGTAAACCTCCAGGCCCAGCGCCCGGTGGCCCAGCTCACCGCCCAGCAGGCCCGGTCGGAAGCCGACAAACGAATCGAAGCCTACATGGACCTGGTAAAGCTCGGATATTCCGACCGCGAGATCTATGAAGACCTGGGCAATGTGAGTTTCCTTTCCGAGAACTATGAAACTGCCGCTTTCTGGTATCAGAAACTCATGGACCTTGCCGGTGCGGATGCCGTGCCGGAGAGTTACCAGGAGCGCTACCAGTATTCCCTGCACAAAGCCGGGATAGTTCGCAATGAAGCCCTTGTGGCCCAGCGCGACTGGTATTCCAAAATCAAACAAGATTATCAGATTGACCGGAGTTCGCATGCCGCAGAACTCACCCGGTCTCTGGCGGAGAATTACCAAATGCCCGATTTCGGCCGCAGTGGCCGCCTCGGGGGTACGGAAGGCCTGGATGCCCTGCGGGCCATGTCCGAGGCAGACCTTGCCTATATGGAATCCGAACGGATCCCCAGGCAAACTGCCTATACCCCCCCGGTGACACTTACGGCCGACGGGCGTACCGCCTATTTCAGTAAGGCGGAACTGGTTAAACCCCTCTACGGGTTGTTCTCCAAAAAACAACTGGTCCACAAGATCTACCGCGCCGATAAAGTAGGCGGGGAGTGGAAGAATGTGCAGGAAGTGGCCCTGGTACCCAAATACGCTTCGGCTGTACACCCGGCCGTATCCCCGGACGGCACACGCCTGTATTTCGCCTCCGATATGCCGGGCAGCTTCGGGAAGTACGATATATATGTAGCGGATATAGACCCATCCGGAAGGGTAGGGGGCGCCCGTAACCTCGGAGAGAAAATCAACACCCGGAAGAATGACCTGTATCCCAGTCTGCTTGCGGGGAATGTGCTCTTCTTCGCTTCCGACGGACGCGACGGCTACGGCGGGCTCGACCTGTATGCCGCCCGGATTGCCCGACGCAGTGTAGGACTGGCCATCAATATCGGTAGTCCCTTTAACAGCGTGGACGATGAATTTGCCCTGAACCTGGAATCCCAGAGGGGCATGGCATTCGTGATGTCTAACCGCGGGACCCATGCAGATGATGTTCGCGAACTGGTTTTCTCCTACTTCGATCAGAAAAAGAACAGTTTGGCACAGAACGGCAACCCCTTTATGGAGATTATCTCCATAGCCCCGGAGGCCTCCTATGCCGAGACCCTGTTCGAAGACTAAACCTCCAGACCCTTTAATGCCGGACCCCGGCAGGACGTGACCCATACGGACAACCCCGGGCAGGCCTACCTCCCCTGCCCACAAATCACAACCCGATGAACGTTTGGAAACACATAGACCATAAAGCGCTGGCCATGCTGGTGCTGGGCCTGCTGCTCTGCGCCCTTACCGCAAGGGCACAGGATGGTGCAACCCAGGAAGATTTTAAGGTGAAGAGCCCGTTTCACAACCAGTTGTTCTTTAACCGCTTCCTGATTAACCCCACCTTTTCCCTGGTGCGGGAGAACAAATCGTACCTGAATATCCTCCACAGGAACCAATATGCGGCTTTCGAGGACAACATCCAGAACTATTACCTCGGATTCAGCAACAAGCTCAATGAGCGCACAGCCCTCGGGATTGGCGTATACGGGCAATGGGAAGGCGTGGTTCAGGAGTTCGGCTTCAATGCGAATTACGCCCGGGCGGTACAGCTCGGGGACAAGACCCGGCTTACCTTCGGGACCAATATTACCTATGTAAGCCAGGGTATTGCCCAAAACCGGGTGGTGGCCGGAGAAACCGATCCGGCCCTGCTGGAGAATGCCAAGCAGAGCCAGATCTCGGTACAGCCCGGGGTAGCCCTTTCCATGGGGCGCTTCGACCTGGCACTCTACGGACGGGACCTTATCCGGTACAACCAGACCACCAATGAACTGGTTGCCGGGTTCAACGCCCGTAACCTGCATGCGGCCCTGCAATATTCCCAGCCGCTTAATGCCTACAGCGGACTGTTTAAGGATGGCCGACTGATGCCCATGGTGCAGGCAGGCCGAAATGCGGAGGACCGGATATCCTATATCGCCTCCATGTTGCTGGACCTTCCGTCCTACGGTTGGTTGCAAACCACCTACGACGACACCTACGGGATGTCTATGGGGATTGGTTTTAACCTGAACCACAGGCTTTCCCTGGGCTACCTTATGGAAAAGGACCTCTCTGACGAGGGGGCAAACCTGGGGTGGAACC
Source organism: Robiginitalea sediminis (assembly GCF_002198115.1). Taxonomy (GTDB): domain Bacteria; phylum Bacteroidota; class Bacteroidia; order Flavobacteriales; family Flavobacteriaceae; genus Robiginitalea; species Robiginitalea sediminis. The sequence goes on from NZ_NGNR01000002.1 coordinate 363,892, forward strand.
ACGAACTCTCCCTGGCCTATACCTTCAAGGAAGATGAAAAAGCTGCGGATGCCTTTACCGCCAATATGAGCCAGGACAGCAAGATTGACAACATCGTACGAAACTACGAAGAACAGATTGCCCAGTTGCGGGCCGAACGGGATGCGCAGCGTACCGCCAGCCGGAACGACCAAAAGGATACCGAGCGCAATGCGGCACGCGATGCGGATTTGGTGGCCAGCGAGTATTCCCTGGCCTTCGAGAACCGGCTGATCCTGGACGAACTCATGTGGCGGCAGGATTCTATAGAGGATGCCCGTACGGCCCTCTTTGAGGCCAAGTTCGAAAACCTGGTCCGGACCATCCGGCAGGAGATCCGCCAGCAGAACGACGCACCTTCCAATACGAAGGAAATTCTCGGGCGCAGGCCGGTGCAGACGGCGGTAGCCACCGCGGCCCCTGCCAGGCCTGTTACGGAGAAACCCTATACACCCGTGGAAAAACGGGATTTAAATGAATTACCCATAAAAGCTAAAAATCGGTCGGATATCGTTGGGGTATCATCTGGTTATTACCTGATTGCTAATGTTTACAAGAACAAGAAGTATTTAGATTCTTTCATGAAATCACTGGAGGAGAAAGGTTTAAATGCCAAGCAATTCTATAACACAGAGAACGGGTTGTATTATGTATATCTGGCCGGTTTTGATAACAAGATGGAAGCTAAGACTGCCTTCACCTCAGATCTGGGTGGGGAGTACCGGGATGAAAAGTGGATTATGGAAGTCTACAACCCGGTAGCTACCGCCGAGGTGAGTTACCAGGAGTAATAAACCATCTTGACAGCCTCAGGACCGGTGTGCCTGGCCACCCAAACCGCGCAACGGGATACACGCCCCTGATCCTTTGCCAACCTGACCCGGCTATGGCCGGATGGCCTTCCGGACCCGGTCCTGGTCCGCTGCTCCTGAAAGAGCCGTTTTGCCCCCTTAAAAGGGCAGACGGCTCTTCTTTTTTCAGCCTGTTTTTTACAAACCACCAAGTCGGTTTACCTACGGGTTTCCCGATGAAATACATGGCTTTTATGCAGTTAATCGAAAAAATATGCATTTGCTGGGTGGGTTTGGGTGCAATTTGTAATTTCTCAAAACAAATACAACCCAAATCTCCATATTATGAATGCGTACTTTTACCCCCGAAAGCACGGCAGGGAAGCCCCAAGGGGACCTTCCGAACCCCACGACCTGTTAGCCGTTTTACCTCCAGGCGGCTCCTTACCAAAAGGTCCAATCGTGTGAATCATTAAACCCATCGGGTGAGCCCCTCCGATGGTGTGCAGATGCCCAGCATCCTTTTTTGCCCGGTACCAGTACTGGTACCTCCCAGGCGTATCCGGTTACGGATAGGTTTAGGTAGCGTATGTCCTGGGATACCGCAAAGAGCCGCCAGGGTTCCCGCCTTCGGGCCGGGAGCCCATGGGCATCTAACGCCTGAGACCAACCTTCCGAACACTCAAAATACCCCGAAATACAACCCAAATTCGATATGCAATGAAAACTACTATGCTTAAGGTAATGGCCATCGATAGCGATCCGCGCTTTCAGGAAGCCTACCCCTATTTTTTCAGCACCTACCGGGATTATCACCTGGCAGGGATGTATTCGTCCCTGGAAGAGGCTCTGGAGGGTTATGACTCCATCCGCCCGGATATTGTCCTGTCCGAAATTCAGCTGCCGTATCGCAGTGGGATTGAGGGAATTGCCGAAATCCGTAAAAAGGATCCCCAGGCCCATGTTATTATGGTTAGCGACCAGAATGCCTTCGATACCATTAAAAGCTGCTTTAAACTGGGAGCCTCCGGTTACCTGACCAAGCCCATAGACAAGCATCGCCTGCTGGAAGCCCTGGAATCGGTACGATACGAGGGGGCAGCCCTCAGTAGCGATATTGCCCGGAAGGTAATTGCCATGTTCCGTCGTAAGCAATTCAAGTGTTTTTCCCAGCGCGAGAATGAAATCATTGAGTATTTGAGCCAGGGTGCCACCTACAAAATGATCGCCGAACGCCTTTTTGTTACGCCCAGTACCATCAACTTCCACATCCAGAACATTTATTTGAAACTGGATGTGAATTCCAAATCCGAGGCACTTCAGAAGCTGCGGCAGATGGAGCTGGCCTCTTAACGCAATAGTTGCTTTGTGGGATTAGCTGCTATATCCGTCAGTAATGCGGACCGTTGCCATAGCGGTCCGCGGCTGATGGTACAACCCACGGCAATCCAAAAAAAAGGCCCGCAAGACGCGGGCCTTTTCATTTTAGGTTCCGGGGTCCTTGAACCTTAGGCCAAGCGCTTCTTTTCCGGCAATCAGATCCGGGCGCACAGGCCTGACTGGCTCTTAAGAATCACAATGGAGGCCCTGAAGAAGAAGGAGGAATGCGGCACTCTCCAGTATCACTTTTACGGGTATTCAGGAATCAGTTAGAAATAAACGAAATGAATCCTGCCCGCAAGCGAGTGATTGTTCTCATAATAGAAGGTTTAGGTTGTTTTGTTCTTATACGATACTAAAAAACAGAAACTTACGATGAATTTATTTTGTAAATAAATTCTGATAAGAAATGGAGGTCAAAAGGTGAGGCGCAGCAGGGCGTTCGGGGTAAGGCCCAGGGCGTTCTGCAATACGGCTTCCACCTGGTTGGTAGCATTCCTGCGATAGTATTGGTTAACCGGGTTTTGCCGGTTGAGAACATTCAGCAAGGAAGCCCCGAGTTCCATCCGAGCTCTGGTACCCAGGGAAACCCTGTAAAGGGCAGAAACGTCCAGCCGCAGGTAATCCGGGAGCCTGGCACCATTGGCGATGTCGTAAAGGATTGGCCCCTGGCTGGCCGTGTTCCCGGGCAGGGCCAGTGTAAAGGGCCTGCCGCTGTGCCATGTGAGGCCTCCAGATACCAGGAATTGCGGGGCGGCATAGGTAATCCCGGAGCCCACGGTGTGGGTAATGTCCAGGTTATTCGGAAAAGATTCCTCGGGCAGGCCGGGAAAGGAATAGGAGCTTTCCAGATAGGAATAACTCGCCCAGGCATCCCAGCGCCCATAGCGTTTTTTAACCATGAATTCCGCCCCATAGGCGTCGTAGCTTCCGTCTGCCTGCACAAAGCGGTAGGCATCCAGGAACCCCTGGCTCTGGCTGGTAATGCCGGTGACCTCCTTGTAGAAGGCCTCGGCATGCAACAGCCACCCCTTTCGGCTATAGGTAAGGCCCGCGGAAGACTGAAACCCCTGTATTAGAGGGATTTCGTCATTGTCTGTCAGTTGCCAACGGCGTTGCTCAAGGCCCAAAAAATCGTCCTGATAGATTACAATCTGTGAGGTGGTCTGGTGTTTTAATTCGGAAAGGATTTCCAGGGTTAGCCCGGGGGCCAGCTCCTGGTTAAAGCTCAGCCGCGGCTCCCAGATAAGCCGGTTGAACTTCTGCAGATACGTCCCCCGAAACCCCAGGTTCAGGTGGGTCCTTCCGCCGGCAGACGCCCATCCCAGCTGCCCGAAAAGGGCCTGGGAGCGCAAAACGCGGCTCTGGCGCCGGATATAAACCGGGTTGTCCACATCATCCAGGTCAGAGACCTTGGTTTCCTGGTACTGGTATCCCAAGGCATATTCCAAGGGACCCCGCCCGTGGCGTACCTGCAGGCGCACTCCGGTTTCCGAAACCTTGTTTTCCTGAAGGAAGCGCTGGTCCTGGAGGACGTTGGAATTGGTGCCTTCCAGGGCGTAATCTGTATTGTAGGCATCGAATTCCGTGGCCCAGCGCGGGGACCATTTGCGGTAGTAATGCAGCCCTCCTGCAATCGTACTCTGGCTCAGCTGGCTTTCCCGGGGCGATGCGCCTTGCAGGCCTGCGGCTGTTTCGTCGAAGGAAACTTCATTGAATGCCGTTATAAAGTTAAGCCGGATACGGTCTTTATCGGTGGGGGTATAGAGCCACCTCAGGGAGAGGTCGTAGAAATCGAAACCGATATCCGAGGCATCGCCCTGGGCGTCCTGGGAGGTGAGTTCTGTGTCCTGGCTGATGCGGTCGTAATAGGCGGTATAGGTCGGGGTTTCCACCCAGGGGTTGATGGCTTTGCGTCCGGCCAGCTGCACGGAGGATTGGTCCGATATGGGAACATCCGCAAACAGACTGGCATCGATGAAGTTTACCCCCACACTCCCGAAAAAATCGCGGGTCACCCCTTGTTGGGTCTCCATGGAAATGGTGCCTGACACCCCGTCGGAGAAGGCCGCAGGCGTCCCGTTCTTCCGGAGGGTGACCTTTTGGGTGATCTGGGGGTTGTATAAACTGATAAGCCCGAAGAAATGCCCGGATTGATACATCTTGATCCCGTCCCACAGGATGAGGTTCTGGTCGTGGGTGCCCCCCCGGATATTGATATCGGAGACTTTTTCGTTGGCACTGAGGATGCCGGGGAGCGCCTGTACAGCCTGCAGTACGTCTTTGTCTACCAGGCCGGGGAGGAGGCTGAATTCATCCAGGTTCATCTGAAAGGCCCCGTCGTCCATCTTGTCTATGCCCCGAATCAGGAACCCGGAGACTACTACTTCAGGGATCTGAAGGATCTCCCCAATAAGGTAAACAGTTCCGCAGCTGCCGGATTGGAAAAACCCGGCTGCCCGTTTCAGGGTGCGGTAGCCCATGTGCCGGATTTCTAGCATAGGGTCCGCCCCGGTAACGGTAATCTCAAAGTACCCTTGCGGATCCGAAATTACAGCCTTGTCCTGTGCAAGGATAGTGGCCCCGGAGATGGGCTCAGAGGTATCTTTATCCTTCAGGTAGGCGCAGACCCGTATCCGGTTTCGGACAATGGCAATGATATTATCGCCCACGGGCCGGAACTCGAGCCCGGTCTGACCTGAAAGGTATTCCAGCAAGGCTTCACGCCCCATACCGGGGGACGGAGGGGGGAGGGTTACCCCTTCCAGAAGGGCCGGGTCGTAATTAAACCGGATGCCTTCGGAACGCTCCAGCTTCTCGAGGACGGTTTCAAGGGGCTCGGAAAGTGCAATTTCCTGCCCATAGCCCCAAAGGGCCATAAACAGGAAACAGATCCAGAGTATTTTCGGTGTGCTACTCGTATTCACCTGCGCTTATGATCACTTCTCCAGCCCCCGCCTGACGGAACTGGTATCCCATGGGGCCGGTAACAGCCCTCAGGGCCTCCTCCAGGTCATCGTGGGGGAAACTGCCTGTAAACAGCCGCGTATCGTCTATATCCTCCAGGGTTAACCGGATAGGGTACTGGTTTTCCAGTTCCTGGAATACCAGCAGAATAGGAATGCGTTCGAAATCGGAGTAGTTGCCATTCCAGGCAGGTTCCAGGGCGGTATGGTTGCCGGTGGTAACCGTTTCTTCCACCACCTGCAGATACTGCCCAGCAGGAAGTTCGTAGTACGCTTCTCCGCGGCGAACGCCCACGCGTCCCTCATAGCAGTATACCTGAAACAGTCCGTCCCGCTGGCGGACATTAAACTGAGTACCCAGGACGCTAACGACTCCATCCGGTGTCATGACGTCGAAACGGGACCCTTTGGCTACTTTAAAATAGGCTTCCCCTTCCAGGCGCACTTCCCGCCGATCTTCCCAACCGGCCTTCCGGTAGGCGAGCTCAGAAGCAGTATTCAGACGTACAAAGGAACTGTCGGGCAGGTAAACTTCTGTTTTCTCGCCCTCCATAGCCAGAACCTGGGTTTCCCGGTTTCGGATAACAAAAACGCTTACCAGTAGCCCGATTACCAGGACACTGGCAATGCGCAGCATATTCGGCCAGAGCTTCCGGACCTTAGCCTGGGTCTGGGCAGGGTGCTGGCTGCGGAAAGAGGCATAATGGGCTTTGGCATCGAATTCCGGGGCCCGGAATGCCCTGGCCGAGGCGGCGACTTCCTTCAGGAAAGCCGCATCTTCCAGCTTTTCGAAGGCCTCCCGCTCTTCCGGTTTCAGCCCATCGGCCAGCCATTTTTCTATGAGGTAGTCCTTTTCCATAATGCAAGTTCTTACCTATATAACAACCATGTGTTCAAAATTCCTGATCATTTCAGTGAAAAATCTTCCAGGCGGGACCTTAAATGGTTAAATGCCGTGTAAATCCGGTACTCCACTACCTTTCGGGTAATGCCCAGCATGTCTGCGATTTCCTGGTGTTTCTTGCCCTCGGCCTTATTCAGCAGGAAGGCTGTTCGCTGCTCTTCCGTCAGTTCCGAAAGCGCCTGCTGGTATTGTTTGAGGAATTCCTCCTGGCGCATCAGGGATTCAGGGTCCTCCCCGTGGGCCTCGGCCGGTTTTTCCATCTGGTATTTCAGGACCACTTTCCGGTGCTTGAGCTCGTTTAGCATCAGGTTGTTGGCCACGGTAAACAGAAAGGACCTGGCCTTGGAAGGCAGGACCTCCGCGCATTTTTCCCAAAGCCGGGCAAAAGCCTCCTGCATTTTGTCGCTGGCCGTATCCTCCTGTCCGTACTTATAATAGATGAAATCCCTGAGATCCTTGGAGTGATCCTCATACAAACGCGCAAAGATCGATTCCTCGCACGTGTTCTGGTGTAATTCCTTTTCCAAAACGGGGTTGGTTAGATAGGGTGTCTAAAGGTAAAAAAGAAAAAATGAAAAAATTTTCAGGAGTTTTACCGTTATGGTTGTTACATAATAAATGCCACGTCTCAAGATGAAGCTAAAAAAGAAAATACTCCGTACTATCCGCCGCTACTCCGGCCTGATGCTTACCGCAGCCCTGTTGCTTACCAGCAGCTGCCGCCAGGAAGAGGATTCCGTATTTATAGGGGAAGACCCCAGGGCCATCCAGGCCAATTCCACCCTGGCAACCCTCTTGCAGCAAACCTCGCTTTTCGATGGCTCTGCCGACAATATCCTGGATAATGCCAGCTGTATTGCCTTGAAATTGCCGGTTACTGCAACTGTAAACGGTCAGCAGGTGGTTATAGATACCCCGGAGGACTACCTGGTGGTAGAGGCCATTTTTGATGCCTTCACCGATGATGTGGATACCCTGGTACTGGATTTTCCGATAACGGCCGTTCAGGCCGATTTCACGGAAGTTGTCCTGGCCGACGCCAATGCCCTGGCTGCCCTGGCCCAGGGGTGCGGGGGAGAAAACCAGCCAGACGACGACCTGGAATGCGCCGATATACTGTATCCGGTTTCCGTTTCCATCTTCAGCCCCAGCCAGGAGCTTATAGATGTGGAAATCCTGGAAGATGACGAGGACCTGTACGACCTGATTGAGGACCTCAACGAAGGGGACATTATTGCTGCCATCCAATTTCCGGTTACGGTGCTTTTAGCTGACGGCAGCCGGGTAGATGCAGGAAATCTCGAACAGCTGGAGGCTATTCTGCAAAGCGCGGCAGGGACCTGCGACGAGGATGACGACAACGATTATAATGACGACGATTGCGATACCTGTACCACTCAATCCCTGACCGATGTGCTTACCGGTTGTTCCGCATGGACCGTGGATGAACTGGAATTGGGCGATGCAGACCTAGAGGATTCGTACGAGGGACTCACCTTCGAGTTCCTGGCCGACGGGACCGTTACGGCAACTTCTGCCACGGAATCCTACACAGGGAGCTGGACCGCCTCCGGCTCCGGCAACAACATTGCTGTCACCATAAATATCCCGGGCCTTGATGACTTTAACGCCCAGTGGACACTTCATGAAATCCAGCAGGTAATGGAACTCAAAGTAGACCTGCGCCAGAGTAACGGCGACCGCCTCCGCTTCGAAGGTGCCTGCGGCACCGGAGGAGGTGGGGACGACGGCCCCGGCGATGACGATGGACCGGGGGACGACGATGGGGGTACCGATACCCTGTCTCCGGTACTTACCGCCGGTAACTGGGCGGTGTTCAGCTACCTGGATGAGGGGGCAGATGCCACCGCGACCTATGCCGCCTACACCTTTACCTTCATGTCCGATGGCACGGTTCAGGCCGATAACGGCAGCGTAGTAACCGGCACCTGGTCCACCTCCAATGGCGGGACGGAACTCGTGCTGGACTTTGGGGCCAACCCTCCCCTGGATGAGTTCAACGATTCCTGGGATGTGCTCCAGTTCACCGATACCCGTGTGGAACTCCGCGACGTAAGCGGGGACGGTTCCCCGAATGACTTGATTTTCGAGAAACTTTAATATAACCCCTTTAATTGAATCTTAATCTCCTTATTGTTATGAAAACGAAGTATGTATTCCCGATGGTCGCTTTGGCCCTGATGATGGTCTCCTGTTCCGAGGACACGGACGACAACGCCGTAGATAATTTTGCCCAACTCTCGGCAAGTATTGATGAAATCACAGACCAGGTTACGGCTGCCGGCGACTGGACCATTACCAATTTTGTAGACTCCGGCCAGAATGAGACGGCCGATTTCAACGGGTATTCCTTTAGCTTTAATGCCGACGGAAGCCTGGTAGCCACAAATGGCACCGAGACCATCAATGGCACCTGGTCCCTGACCATAGACGATGATTCAGACGATGATTCCTCCGACGACAGTTCCGACGACTCTATGGGAGGCACCGATGACGACTGCTACACCTGTACCGTAGAGCAGCTCACTGAAGTCCTTTCGGCCTGCAGCGGGTGGTTTGTGGAGAAACTCGAGCGTTCCGATATGGATCTTGAGAGCAACTATTCCGGTTATACCTTCGAGTTTACCGCAGACGGTACCGTAAGTGTTTCCAGCGGCTCCGAAATGTGGAGCGGCACCTGGGAGGCCAGCGGCAGCGGGAACAACATTCAGGTGGTCCTGAATGTAGAGGGTCTGAGCGACATCCCGGATACCTGGATGCTGCATGAAATTGAACTCTACAACGGGGAGTCCAATGTAGACCTTCGCATGGGCGACGACCGCCTGCGTTTCCGCAACCGGTGTACCCTGGGCGACTTCAACCCCGGCGGAACTTCCTCAGGAGACATCGATTTCAACATTTTCTTTGCCAGCCCCGCCGATTTTGCGGAACTGACTGACGATTGGGATATCATCACCCACTCTGCAACTAAAATTGAACTCATCGATGTGAGTGGTGGCAATGGTGGCACCGATTTACTCACCTTCGAGAAGAACTAACCTACAGTAGTTCCCCTTTTACAACCCGTGGTTGCTTCTCTGATGTATCTACAATAGCCCCCAATTGCTATGACGTTGAGGTAACCGCCGATCCGCCCCTGTCCCAGGGGCGGATTTTTTTATATAGGGATAACCCGGAAGGTAATCTCCCTAATGAATAGCCAGGGATACATGGCAAACCGTTACATTTGTGGCTATGGAAGCCTGGTACCATTACGCACTGCTCGTTGTTGTTGGGTTTGTTGTTGGGTTTATCAATACGGTAGCCGGCGGCGCTTCTCTCATTTCGCTGCCTGTGCTGATTTTCCTCGGGCTTCCGCCTGCGGTGGCCAACGGGACCAACCGGGTGGCCATCGTCCTGCAGACCGCAACGGCTGTAGCGGGGTTTCGCAGTAAGGGGGTCAGCACCTTTCCTTTTAATGTTTACCTCGGCATCTCGGCGCTTCTGGGCTCCCTGATCGGGGCGTCCATTGCTGTGGACATCAAGGGGGAGACCTTTAACCGGATCCTGGCCATCATTATGGTGGCCGTGGTGGTGCTTATCGTATTTAAACCAAGGATTAATGTGGCCGAGCTCCAGGAGCGCATCACGGGGAAATACCTTTGGATAGGTTGTGTGGCCTTCTTCTTTGTAGGGATTTACGGGGGCTTTATCAATGCGGGGATCGGTTTTGTCATTATCCTGTTTCTGCACTACGTAAACCGGATGAACCTGGTACGGGTCAATGCCACCAAGGTTGCTGTGGTTTTTATCTATACCCTTGCGGCCCTGGCCGTTTTTATCTGGAACGACAAGGTGATTTGGCAGGTAGGGTTGGTGCTGGCTGTTGGCAATATGTTGGGGGCGTGGTTCTCCAGCCGTATTTCCGTTAAAAAAGGGGATGGCTTTATCAAGATATTCCTGGTGGTGATGGTGCTGGCCATGGCGGTCAGGTTGTGGTTTTTTACATAAGGTACTTAGTTATGTCAACTATACTGGATGCACTGCGGTGGCGGTACGCCGTTAAAAAATTCGACCCTCAACGGGTCCTTTCTGAAGATAAAATAAACCGGCTTAAGGAGGCCTTCAACCTTACAGCTACGTCTTATGGACTCCAACCCGTCAGACTCGTCGTTCTCAGGGATGCCGGGCTGCAGGAGCAATTGGTGGCCCATTCCTATGGGCAGCGGCAGGTAGCCGATGCCTCTCACTTGCTGGTGGTATGCATAGAGCGCGAAATAGACAGGGATTATATTAATGCCTATTTCCGCCGGGTACAGGAGGTAAGAGGTACGGAGCCAAAAATCCTGGAGCCTTTCCGGGACTTTCTCGTCCGAGATTTTGAAGCCAAGTCCGAGGAGGCCATCAGGGGGTGGGCCGTGAACCAGGCCTACCTGGCACTGGGGAACCTGCTCACCGCCTGTGCCGTGGAACAGATCGATTCCTGCCCCATGGAAGGGTTCCGCCCGGACGCCTATGACACGACCCTGGGGTTGGCAGAACAAGGCCTGGAGTCCGTATTGGTACTCCCTGTGGGGTACCGGGCCGAAGATGACATGTTTTCCGGGATGCAGAAGGTCCGCAAACCGCTTGCGGATTCTGTCCTGGACCTAACCGGGAATTAAAAAGAGGAGCTATGCCGGGATTTGAAAAATTCGGGGATGCCGAAAGACAGTCGGTATCGGAGGTGCTGGATAACGGGGTGCTGATGCGGTATGGGTTCGGCCCCATGCGCAACGGCCATTGGAAAGCCCGGGAGATGGAACAGGCCCTTGCTGCCCGGATGCAGGTGCCCCATGCCCACCTGGTGAGCAGCGGTACGGCTGCCCTAACCGTGGCCCTGGCAAGTGCAGGGGTAGGGGCTGCCGATGAGGTCATCCTGCCCACGTTTACCTTCGTGGCGAGTTTTGAGGCGGTTCTCGCCCTGGGTGCCGTCCCCGTGCTCTGCGATATCGATGATACTCTGACCCTTTGCCCAGGGGCTGTAGAAGCTGCAATTGGCCCGCGCACCCGCGCCATTATGCCGGTGCATATGTGCGGGTCCATGGCCAATCTGGACGCCCTTAAAGCCCTGGTGGAACAGTACGGGTTGGTGTTGGTCGAAGACGCCTGCCAGGCCATAGGGGGCACCTACCGGGGCAAACCCCTGGGCAGCCTGGGAGATGTGGGCTGCTTTTCCTTCGACTACGTAAAAACCATTACCTGTGGCGAAGGCGGGGGGATCATTACCCACTCCCAGGCGATTTACGAGAAGGCCCAGGCTTACAGCGACCACGGTCACGACCACATCGGCCAGGACCGCGGGGCAGAAGGCCACCCGCACCTGGGGTACAACTACCGGATATCGGAACTCCACGCGGCAGTTGGACTCGCCCAGCTGCGCCGGTTAGACGACTTCCTGGGAATACAGGAGAGCCATTACACACAATTTAGGAATGCTCTGGAAGGCATATCCGGCCTTGAATTCCGGCGTGTACCCGAAGGCGGAGTGGAAAATTATTCCTTCCTGAATGTCTTCCTGCCCGACGCCACCAAAGCCAGGAAGGCCCATGCAGCCCTTGCAGAGGCCGGTATAGACGGCGTTTTCTATTGGTACGACAACAACTGGCACTACCACCGCAAATGGGACCACCTCAAGGAGCTGAAAAGCCTGGGGGCTCTCCCGGAGGCGGCCCGGGAAGGGATTCAAAGCAGGAAGCACATGTCCTTTGAGCAATCGGACCATTGGATGTCCCGGACACTTTCCATCCTGGTGAAACTCTCCTGGGAAGCCGGGGAGGTGGCCGCCAGGGCCAGGACCCTGAGGGAAGTCCTCAGCAGGGTACTGGCTTAGTAGGGGACATAATCGACGATTTCCAGGCCATACCCCGTCATACCCACCCGCTTGGTTTGAGTACTGTTGGTCATCAGGCGGATCTTCTGGATGTGGAGGTCGTGCAGGATTTGTGCGCCGATTCCGAAGTCCTTGTCATCCATCCCGATGCCCGGGGCTTTTACCACCCCTTTTTCCTGATTTTCCTTAAGGCCCTGGATGCGGGTAAGCAGGTTGAGCGCATGGGTAGGCTGGTTGATAAACACAATAGCACCCTTGCCTTCCTTGTTCAGCGCACTAAACATGTCATCGAGCTTTTTGTCCGCATCGGAGGTCAGGGTCCCAAGGATATCGTTGTTGACTAGGGTGGAGTTGATACGCGCCAGCACGGGGTCTCCGGCTTTCCAGGTCCCCAGGGTCAGGGCCAGGTGTACCTGCTCATTGGTGGTTTGCTGGTAGGCGTGCAGCCGGTAAGAGCCATAACGGGTCTCCACATCGAAAGAATCCCGCTTGCGGATGAGGCTGTCGTGCCGCATCCGGTAGGCTACCAGGTCTTCTATTGAGACCAGTTTCAGATCGAATTTCCGGGCCACTTCCGCCAGTTGGGGCAACCGCGCCATGGTGCCGTCTTCGTTGAGGATTTCCACCAGGATGCCTGCGGGGGAGAAGCCGGCCAACCGGGCAAAATCCACCGCAGCCTCTGTGTGGCCTGTCCGGCGCAATACCCCGCCGTTTTTGGCCCGCAGGGGGAAGATATGTCCGGGCCTCCCGAGTTCGTGGGCCTGAGTAGCGGGATCTACCAGGGCCTTTATGGTCTTGGCCCGGTCGTGTACGGAAATACCGGTGGTACACCCGTGCCCGATGAGGTCTACCGAAACGGTAAACTGGGTATGGTGCAAAACCGTGTTGTTCTCCACCATCATGGTCAGGTCCAGGGCATCGCAGCGCGACTCCGTGAGCGGTGCACAGATGAGGCCCCTCCCGTGGGTGGCCATGAAATTGACCATTTCCGGGGTGACCGTTTCTGCTGCAGCGATGAAATCCCCTTCGTTTTCGCGGCTTTCGTCGTCTACCACGATAATAACCTTGCCTTTGCGGATATCCGCGATGGCCTCTTCGATGGTGTCGAGTTGTATTTTTTTGTCCATGTTATTCAGCTGCACCTTTTTTACGGCGCAGTTTTGCAAACCCCTCCCGGAATGCATCGGCCACGTGCCCGAAACTCATCAGGCCCCTGTCTCGGGTGGCCCTTTGGGTAAGCCAAACCCCAAGTGGAAGCATAATCATTGTGGGCAGCCAGGCCCCCAAAACCGGGTGGATGTTGCCTTCTTTGGCGTAGTTCCCGGAAAACACCCCGATAAAGTAATAGGTCAGGAACAGGATAATCGCCACTACCATAGGCAGGCCCAGGCCCCCTTTGCGGATAATCGCCCCGAGGGGAGCGCCCACAAAGAAAAGGATAATGCAGGACAGGGCCAATGCAAACTTGCGGTGAAGGCTCAGGATATGCAGGTTGTAGCGTTTAAAACTCAGCTCTAGTTCGTCCCGCTTGCCCCGTACCGAATTCAGGATATTCCTTACGGAGTTCCGGGAAACATCCAAGAGCTGTCCCTGCTCAAAGGGCTTGAAATGGGAGAGCAGGTCCGGTCCGCTAAGTTCCCGGACGTCTTTTTCCATTTTATTGCGGATGTTGGCTGCCTGCCCGGTTTCCTGATTCAATGCCTCTACGGTAGCCGAGGAATCCTGAGGTTTTCCCTTGCTCACGGCAGCGGCGATGGCCTGGCGGATCTCGGTAGGGTCTTCGGGCTGGCTGGAGTCTGCGGCAACCGTGTCGCGCTCCCGTAAGGGAAAGGCGCCCACCCTCCCGCTGATGCTTTTGGAAAAGGCGGCGGCCAGTTTTACATTGTGATCCCTTATGGAATCTATGTCTGTACGCAACCTGCTGACGTTCTTCATCTTATCCGTCTCTACATTCCGCTCGGCTTCAAGGTCTTCCATATTGTCCGGCAGGGCGATGTTCATGGTATAGGTATCGAAATACGCCTTGGCAAAAGGGTAATTTTTGTCGTTGGTCCCGGACTTGTCCATAATGTCGTGGTAATAATACCCGTCCTGCAGGACCAGTTGGATGATGTCGTTCCCCTCCTCGGAAATCAGTTCGCCCCCCTGGGCTTTGATGACAGTTACATTCTTCTGGAGGTTGGATTTTTCATGGATCACCACATTTTCCAGGAACCGGTCGTTTTCCCCGTACTTCCGGTCTACTTTGATGCTGCGGCCCTCGAAGTCGGAGAACACCCCTTCGGCTATTACCGCAGCCGGTTTCAGGGTGGCGATATTGCGCCTGAGGTTATAGATTTTCTGTTCCGAAACCGGGATTACCGTGTTGGCAAAATAAAACGTGAGCACTCCCAGGAGGCTTACAAAGATGATCAGAGGTGCCATGGAGCGCTGCAGGGAGATCCCCGAGGCCTTCATGGCTGCAAACTCGTAGTTCTCCGCAAAGGTTCCGAAGGTAATGATTGAAGCCAGCAGCACGGTAAGGGGGAGGACCTTCTCCGTGAGGTTGGGCATCAGGTAAAAAAGGAATTTGAAGATGATGATCAGGTCCAGACCCTTACCGGCCAGGTCATCGATAAAAAGCCAGATGGTCTGGAAAATGAAAATAAACATGAGGATAACGAACGAACTGAAAAAATTCGTCAGGAACCTTTTCAGGATGTATTGGTCGAGTATCCTCACCCTTGTTAGTTTCTGATAATGTAGTAGCCTTCCTCCTCGTATTTCCGCGCATCAAAGGTAAATAAGGAGGCGGAGAGGGGTTGGTTCGTTTTGAAAGAATTAACGGTAATGGTGGTTTTGGTGCCGTTGCTTCCGGTCTCGATGAGTTTGTGGATGTGCTTGGTTTCCACATCAATACCCAGGAGGATAGAGGCCACTTCGGAGTTGGAATCGATGGGGGTGAGTTTTACAAACTGAATCTTACGGCCCATAACGTTCTGCAGGATGTCCCAGCCGTACTGGTGCCCTTCCCGGTAGAAGGTCAGCATTTTCGACGGGCTTACCGTACCCGCATCGTCGCTTTTGTCTTCAATAGTTACCTCTTCGTTTTCCGGGACAATGGTGTAGACCTTTTTGCCGTCATAGAGTTGCTGTGCCCCCAGGTAGTTCAACAGGTATTTATCCCCTTCCAGGGTAAGGTCCCCCCGGTTCTCCTGCCGCACATTGGCCTCGGCGTTGTAGAGTTCGAATTTGAAATCCACAAAAATGTTGTCATAGCTCTGCACTTTCTGGTAGACCTCATCCAACAGGGCTTTCGCCTTTGCGGCATCCTGGGCGTGGAGGTTCAGAGCGCTCAGGCCAGCGAAAAGTAAAATCAGTATACTGCGTTTCATGTTCAGGAATTGGTTTCGTTTTGAAAAAATTGCTCCAGGGCGTTCAGGTCGGGAATGAGGACCTGACGGGCTTTGCTGCCCTCAAAAGGCCCCACAATACCTGCGGCCTCCAGTTGGTCCACGATCCGTCCGGCCCGGTTGTACCCCAGTTTTAACTTCCGTTGGATCAGGGAAGCCGATCCTTGCTGGGCCGTTACGATTACCTCTGCGGCCTCCCGGAACATGGCATCCCGTTCCTCAATGCTGTAATCAACTCCCGTGCCAGAATCTTCCCCGATGTATTCGGGGAGCAGGTGGGCATCCGGGTACGCCCTCTGGGAGCCTATGAATTCCGTTATTTTGGCGATTTCCGGGGTGTCCACAAAAGCGCATTGGATCCTTATGGTGTCATTTCCCTGGGTAAAAAGCATATCCCCCCGCCCGATAAGCTGGTCTGCCCCCTGGCTGTCCAGGATGGTGCGGGAATCGATCTTGGAGGTAACCCGGAAAGCAATCCGCGCCGGGAAGTTGGCCTTGATAAGGCCCGTGATCACGTTCACCGATGGGCGCTGGGTGGCAATGATCAGGTGGATGCCAATGGCACGGGCCAACTGGGCCAGGCGGGAAATGGGCGTCTCCACCTCCTTGCCGGCCGACATGATCAGGTCGGCAAACTCATCGATCACCAGGACGATATAAGGCAGGTAGCGGTGCCCGTCATTGGGGTTGAGCTTGCGCGCCTTGAATTTTACGTTGTATTCCTTGATGTTCCGCACCATGGCGGTTTTGAGCAGCTCATAGCGGTTGTCCATCTCAATACAGAGGGAATTCAGGGTGTTGATCACCTTGGTATTGTCTGTAATGATGGCTTCCTCGGAATCCGGGAGTTTGGCCAGGTAATGGCGCTCAATCTTGTTAAAGAGGGTGAGTTCCACCTTTTTGGGATCCACCAGGACGAACTTTACCTCGGCCGGGTGTTTCTTGTAGAGCAGGGAGGTGAGGATGGCATTGAGTCCGACCGACTTCCCCTGACCCGTAGCCCCTGCCATAAGCAGGTGGGGCATTTTGGCCAGATCCACCACAAAGGTTTCGTTACTGATGGTCTTTCCCAGGGCAATGGGGAGCTGCATCTCGGCATTCTGAAACTTCTTGGACGCGATAACCGAACGCATGGATACCACGGTGGGCTTTTTGTTGGGCACTTCGATCCCTATGGTCCCTTTCCCGGGGATGGGCGCAATAATCCGGATCCCGAGCGCAGCCAGGGAAAGTGCAATATCGTCCTCGAGATTCTTGATTTTGGAAATGCGTATCCCGGCGTCCGGGACAATTTCATACAGGGTAACCGTAGGCCCTATGGTAGCCTTGATCTGCGCGATCCCGATCTTGTAGTTGCGGAGGGTCTCCACGATCTTGTTCTTGTTCTCCTCCAGTTCCTCCTGGTTGATGGTTATCCCGCCGGCGGCCCCGTGGGTGTCCAGCAGGTCCAGGTGGGGAAAGCGGTATTTGGAGAGCTCCAGGGTAGGGTCAAATTCGCCGAAATCGGACACCAGCTTGGCAGCCAGCACGTCCGATTCCTCGGCTTCCTCCTGTTGCTGGGTCACCTCAATTTCCAGCTCCTGACCCGGATCCGCCTCCGGGGTGGTCGCAGGTTCTTTTTGAATTGGGGGGATGTCGGTTTTGTGCGTGTACGGGTCGGGTTTAACGACCGCTTCTTCCTCGTCGCCGAGGAGGGACACGGCAGGGGAGGGGCTTTCGTCCTCCTCTTCTGTTTGTAGCGTAGCCTCCGATGAAGCGGGCTTCAAACCCGAGCGCACCCGGTTAAAGGCATGGGCTACGTCCTGGGGGTGAAAATCGAACAGGCGCACCAGGATCACTACCAGCCCGAAAAGCAGCAGGAGGAACACCCCGATCCTGCCGATATAATCCTGCATAAAATCGTTCATTTCAAAGCCGATCTGCCCGCCCAGTAAGGGTTGGGAGGGGGCGAAAAACCCGAGTGCAAAAGAAAACCAGATCAGCAGGACCAGCCCCCATACCCAGCGGGAGGCCAGGCCCTTCGCGGGAATGCTCAGAAACAGGTAAAGCCCGGAAAGGCACATGAGTACCGGGACCAGGAAACTCGCCAGGCCAAACCCTTTATACATAAAAAAGTGGCTCACCGAGGCACCGAACTTACTCAGCAGGTTCTTGGCTTCGGCATTCCGGTCTGCAAAGGCGCTAAGGGCACTCTGGTCTGCCTGCCAATTGAAATAGAAGGAGATAAAACTGAAAAATAGCCCGATGCTCAGCAAAATGAGCAGGCTTCCGAAAATCACCTTGTTCTGCCGGGAAAGCCCCCGGAACCTGCGCTTGGCTTTGGATGTTGCTTTTTTCTTGGTACGGGCCATAGGTTGAATACTTGGCGCGGCTAAATTACAAATTACCGCGGAGGCAGGGGGCTAAAATATCCGGGGCAGGTAAATGATCAGGCCCACTATGCTGGCCAGGACTGAGGTAATCATAACGGCACCTGCGGAGATATCCTTGATCTGGCCAATACGGGGGTCCCGGTTGGGCTGTACGTAATCCGAGAGTTTTTCAATAGCCGTGTTGACCCCTTCTACCCCCATCACCAAGCCAATGGCCAGGAGCTGTGCCATCCATTCCAACGAAGAGATGCCGAAATAAAACCCGGCTGCCGTAACCACCAACGCAATCACAAACTGAATCTTGATGCTCGCTTCGGTACGCAGCAGGAGCCAGGCGCCCCTAAGGGCATAGCCTACGCTTTTTACCCGGTTTTCCAGGAAGGGTTCCTCAGGCATCCATCAATGCTTCTAGGGCTGCCTTGTAATTGGGTTCTTCCCCGGTTTCAGGGACCTGTTCGGTATAGACCACCTTTCCGCTGGTATCCAGCACCACCACGGAGCGGCTGAGCAACGCTTCGAACGCGCCATCTGTCATGGCTACCTGGTAGGCTTTGCCAAAACTACCATCGCGAAAATCCGAGAGCATGACCACGTTCTCGATTCCTTCCGCGGCACAAAACTGGTCCTGGGCAAAGGGCAGGTCTTTGGAGATGCAGAGCACAACGGTATTTTCCAACTCTGCTGCCTCCTGGTTGAATTGCCTGACCGAAGCGGCACAAACCCCGGTATTGACGCTCGGGAAAATATTCATAAGGACTTTTTTGCCCTTGAAATCGCTGATTTTAGCCCGTGAGAGGTCGGACCGTACCAGTTCCACATCCGGGGCCTGGGTTCCTGCAGCCGGGAGGTCTCCCAGGGTATGGACGGGCTTGCCGCCTAAAGTGATTGAAGCCATAGTGTAAAATTTTAGGTGAAATTACGAAAATACCCTCTTTGGAAAAAGCGTAAAAGCAGCAATATCCCAGGGATTATTTTCCGGTGGTGAGCTGGGCTATTTTTATGCCCAAAGCAGCGAATACCAGGGTGGTAATCGGGCTCAGCCAGTTAAAAATGGCGTAAAAGAAATACTCGGCTACCGATACTCCCAGGACCCCGCTGTGATAGGCCCCGCAGGTGTTCCAGGGGATGAGCACAGAGGTGACTGTCCCGGAATCCTCCAGGGTACGGCTCAGGTTTTCGGGGGCCAGACCGCGGTCCTGGTAGGCTTGGGCAAACATCTTACCCGGGACCACAATGGCCAGATACTGGTCCGAAGCGGTTATATTAAGCGCCAGGCAACTGCCCACCGTACTGGCGAATAGGCTGAAGGTGGACTTGGCCAGCCCCAGCAGTCCCTTGGTAATGCGGGAGAGCGCCCCGATACCATCCATAATGCCGCCAAAAACCATGGCGCATACGATAAGCCAGATTGTGGGGAGCATGCCTTCCATGCCTTTGGCGGAAAACAAATCGTTCAAGGCCGGGTTATCTGTAGCTATGGAGGTGCTCACGGTTATGGCATTGAGAATCCCTTTGTACCCGGACTCAAAATCCAGGGAAGTGGCTCCGGTTAGGCCGGCAACCACCCCGGGCTGGAAAATCAGGGCGAACACCCCCCCGAGAAGGGTCCCTACCAACAGGGCCACAAGGGGTGGGGTTTTGCGGACGATCATGAAAATAACGGCCAGGGGAACCAGAAAAAGCCAGCCATTGATGTCGAAAACACCCGCAATGGCTTGCTGGATGGCTGCTGTGTCCGCCTCTCCGCTGGTGTCCAGGGTAAAGCCTATAATAATAAAAACCAGGAGGGTTACCAGGATGGTGGGGGTGGTGGTCAGGGCCATATACCGGATATGCGAAAAAAGCTCGCCCCCGGCCATGGCAGGGGCCAGGTTGGTGGTGTCGCTTAAGGGAGACATCTTGTCCCCGAAATACGCCCCGGAAAGCACCGCGCCGGCCGTCATGCCCAGGGAGATATCCAGGGCATCCCCAATCCCTATTAGGGCAATGCCAACAGTGGCGGCGGTAGTCCAGCTGCTCCCGGTAGCCACCGAAATTATGGCGCTGATAATGACACAGGCCGCCAGGAAGATGGTGGGGCTCAGGATTTGCAGTCCGTAATAGATCATGGCCGGAATAATCCCGCTCACCAACCAGGTTCCGGCCAGGGCGCCTACCATTAAAAGAATGAGCAGGGCCCCGGTGGTCGATTTGATATTTTCAGCCACTTCGGAGAGCATACGCTTAAAGCTCACCTTGTTGAAAAACCCAACAACAGCGGCTACGGCGCCGCCCATCAGGAGGATAAACTGGTTGGATCCGGAAATGGCATCGTCCCCGAAGACATAGACGTTGTAAGCGAGCATCCCGATCAGGGCAAAAACCGGGAGTAAGGCCTCCCACAGGGCTAGTTCCTGGTTGTCTACAATATGCTCGTTCTGTCGGTACTTATTCGGTTTGGTTTTGGCCATGGGTTTGTTTTGGTGGCCCTAATAATACGACATTGTACCCGCACCTGCAACCGGGAGCAGGTGCTGCCTGCCTTAGTTCAGGCGTGCTGTACCGGCAGGATCTCCAGGGTTTCCATGCACCTCCGCATTTTCTGATAAGTCCTATCGATGTCGTTGTCCAACCCTATGGAGAAGCGGATAAGCCCATCGCTCAGGCCCATTTGCTTTTGCTCCTCTTCCGGTATTTCCGAAGAGGTGGAGGTGCCGGGGGCGCTGAATAGCGTTTTGTAAAACCCAAGGCTCACGGCCAGGTAACCGAGGTTTTCACGTTGCATAAGCTCCATAAGGCTGTTGGCCCGCTCCAGGTTGCCGGCGTCCAGGGTCAGGATGCCGCCAAACCCGTATTCCGGTACCATAAGCGCTTTCATTCGCTCGTGGCCCGGGTGGGAGGGAAGCCCCGGATACACGACCCGAAGGCCGTCTTTTTCGAACTGCCGTGCCAGAAAAAGGGCATTTTCGCTGTGTTTCTTCATGCGCAGGTGGAGGGTGCGCATATTCTTCAGGATGGATGCGGCCCGCAGGCTGTCCAGGGTACTGCCCAGAAGCATCCCGGCCCCGTCATTGACGTCTTTTAAGGCCAGGCAGAATTCCTTGGTGCCGCAAACGGCCCCGGCCACGGTGTCGCTGGTCCCGTTGATGAATTTGGTGAGGCTATGGATGACGATATGCGCCCCAAGGCGAGCCGGGGCAAGGGACAGCGGGCTGAAGGTATTGTCTACCACCAGGGGCATCCCGTGGGCTTCTGCGAGTTGGGCCAGGTTGGGGATGTCCGCAACTTCCAGCAGGGGATTGCTAACGGATTCACAGTAAATCATCCGGGTGTTCTCCCGGATGGCTCCTTGAACAGCTTCCGGGTTGGTGATATCCACGAAGCTGACCTCTATATTGAAACGCTTCAGGAAATTCTTCATAAAGGCGTAGGTGCCCCCGTAAATCGTACGGCTGCTGACCAGGTGGTCGCCACTGCTGCAGAGCTGCAGGATTACAGCGGTGATGGCCCCCATACCGCTGGCTGTTACGTTGGCGGTTTCCGTGCCTTCCAGGGCTGCCAGGGCTTCCCCCAGGTAGAGGTTGGAAGGGGAGGAGTGCCGGCTGTACAGATAGCACCCCTCGGTATTCCCTTCGAAGGTATCGAACATAGTCTTGGCAGAAAGGAAGGTGTAGGTGGAGGAGTCGGAAATGGAAGGGTTTACTCCTCCGAATTCCCCAAAATATTGCAGGTCCAGCAGGGCATCGCTCGCTTTGTAATCCATTGCGTTTTGTTTTATTCGAAAATACGGCTATATGGTATAAAAATCAATCAAATAAGATAAAGATAGAAAATATCACTATTATTTATTTTAAATATAGAGAAAATGACTATTTTTGAGTTTATTTGCCTGTATACACCGATAAATCTTCAGCCATGCAACTGGACCCTATCGACAAAGCCCTGCTGCGGGAGTTGCAGCGCGACACCAGACAAACCACCAAGGCGCTGTCCGTAAAGATTGGGCTTTCGCCCACAGCCGTTTACGAACGCATCAGGAAGCTGGAGCAATCCGGGGTCATCGCCCGCCATGTAGCCCTTCTGGACCCCGTGAAGGTAGAGCGGGGGCTCAAGGTATTTTGCCAGATTCGCCTGGACCAGCATATTCGGGAACAGGTGCAGGCCTTTGAGCGGGAGGTAGCCGGCCTGGAGGAGGTCGTGAGCTGCTACCATATTGGCGGGGCCTATGACTATATCCTGGAGATTTGCGTGGCGGATATGGATGCGTACCGGGAGTTTATGGTGGGGAAACTAACCGCCATCAAGCATATTGGGAGCACCCAGAGCTCCTTTGTGATAAGCCAGGTGAAACAGACCACGGAATTGCCGCTTTAAGCCGGCCTCTCCGTGCGGCGGAAGGAAAAACATTCGTATTTTTGACCCTGCTTAGAAATCAGAATCAAGAACCCTTAAAGGAAACCTGTTCCAGATGAAATCCTACGATGTTGCCGTAATCGGTTCCGGACCCGGGGGCTATGTAGCCGCCATCCGTTGCGCCCAATTGGGAATGAAAACCGCCCTAATCGAAAAATACGATACCCTGGGGGGTACCTGCCTGAATGTGGGCTGCATCCCATCCAAGGCGCTTCTGGATTCCAGCCACCACTACCACGATGCGGTAAACCATTTCAAGGAACATGGGATTGACATCCCGGGCGATGTGAAGGTGAACCTGAAGCAGATGATTGCCCGGAAAGCTTCGGTGGTGGAGCAAACCACCAAGGGCATCGACTTTCTGATGGACAAGAACAAGGTAGATGTCTACCACGGGCTGGGACGGTTTAAGGACGCCACCCATATCGTGGTGGAAGGCAAGGATAAGACGGAGATCGAGACCCGGTATGCCATCATCGCAACGGGGTCCAAACCGGCCTCCCTGCCTTTTATCCAGATCGACAAGAAACGCGTGATCACCTCCACGGAGGCCCTGGAGCTGACTGAGGTCCCCAAACACCTCGTCGTAATCGGGGGTGGGGTCATAGGCCTGGAGCTGGGGCAGGTGTACAGCCGCCTGGGCGCATCGGTGAGCGTTGTGGAGTATATGGACCGGATCATCCCGGGGATGGACAAGGCGCTTTCCCGCGAACTCACCAAGGTGCTCAAGAAGCAGGGGATGAAGTTTTACCTCTCCCACAAAGTGACTGCCGTGGAAGCCAAAGGCAAAACTGTTACCGTGAAAGCCGACGACAAGAAAGGGGAGGAAGTAGTCCTCGAAGGCGACTACTGCCTGGTTTCCGTTGGCCGTAAACCCTATACCGAAGGCCTGAATACAGCAGCTGCCGGGGTGGAGCTGGACGAGCGGGGGCGCGTAAAGGTGAATGACCACCTGCAAACCACCGCATCCAACATCTACGCTATTGGCGATGTGGTCCGCGGGGCCATGCTGGCCCACAAGGCCGAGGAGGAAGGGGTTATGGTTGCCGAAATCCTGGCCGGGCAAAAGCCCCATATAGACTACAACCTCATCCCCGGGGTGGTATACACCTGGCCCGAGGTTGCCGCGGTCGGGAAAACAGAAGAAGAACTACAGGAGGCCGGTATCGAATATAAATCCGGTCAGTTCCCCATGCGCGCCCTGGGGCGTTCCCGCGCCAGTATGGATACCGATGGGTTTGTGAAAATCCTGGCCGACAAGAAAACCGACGAGGTGCTTGGAGTGCACATGGTGGGGGCCCGGGTGGCCGACCTTATTGCCGAGGCTGTTACCGCTATGGAGTACCGGGCTTCTGCGGAGGATATCGCCCGGATGAGCCACGCACACCCGACCTACGCAGAAGCGGTTAAGGAGGCAGCGCTTGCTGCAACCGACAACCGGGCGCTGCACAGTTGAGACGGTAAACGGTTAGGAACGGGACGCCAGTCCCAAAAAGCGCGAAAGGCGCCCCCATTGTACGCGCAGCGCTCTGAAGGCTATCCGTAAGGAAGATTCAATCCCTTTACCTGCCAAGCCGCGTAGCTCCCGGATACCTTCCAGGATACGGGCCTCGTGCCGGTCATAGGCCAGGGCTGCCCACGTACAGGCCAGCATAAAGGCAAGGGCACCTGCAATAGCTGCCCAAGGGGTAAGGCTGTGGTGCAGGAAGCGGTATAGCCCCATGCCGGTAAAGCTCCCGTAAAGCAGTATAAAGTGGATGACATAGATGCTCAGGGTGTTCTGGCCGATACTCAGGAAGAGCGGCTGTTTCATCAGGGACCTGAGAATCATAAAGACCGCAAAGACCAGCATCACATCCCCCAGGCGGATAAACAGGTAATTGTTGGAGACTATCATCGGGAAGAGTTCCCATCCGGTCTGCTGCCCGGCCCAGTGGAAGAAAGCCGAGGAATACCAGATAAGCCCGGCCCCGGCCAGCAGGCAGGCCGCAATACTTTTGAGATATAACATCCGGTCCTCCCTGTACCTGCGGAATACCAGGGCCAGAAACCCACCGATAGTCGCATAACCCACCCAGGGAATGATGGTGAATACCGAGCCGTTTGCTTTGGTAAAGTAGTTAGCCGCCATGGCGGGCATCCAGCTGTAATCCCAGGCTTTGTATACAGGTTCGAAAAGAAACAACACCAGGCCCAACCCTAGAAGCAGGGCCGGGAAGAGTTGGCGAGGACCTTTGCTGGCCACAAGATATAGTCCGATCACAGTCAACAGCGCAACCCCGATGCAGTGCAACACGTCTACCAGATAGAAGGATGGGTAGAGGACCCCATCCAGCAGACCAAAGAGGTTGGTGCGGAGCAGATAGCCTATCCCGATAAGCTGCAACCCCCGGCGAACCCCTTTGCGGATCCTGGGGTTGTCCCACCCCTGTCTCGGGGCCCTGACCAGCAGGAAGGTGAAAATAAACCCGGATACGGTAAAGAAAACAGGGGCCGTAATCCCCCGGAAATACTTCCAGGTGTTAAAAGCCAGGTTCTCCGGGTCCCGGAAAACCGGATCCAGCAACCCATCTATAAAGTGCCCCTGCAGCATCATCAGGATGGCCCAGGCCCGCATGGCATCGATAAAATATAACCGCTTGCTTTGTTCTACCATGGTTGCAGTACTACCCTATATACTTGAAAAAGGGCGCTTTGGATCTTTAAAGCGGCAAAATTAGCCAAAAAAGGACTCCTCCGCGCCTAATTCCCTGTATTTTAGCACAAAAAACAGCACCATGGCATTAATACTGGCAATGGCCGGAAGCAATTCCACCACTTCCATCAACCTGCAACTGGTCCGTTACACGGCAAGACAGTTGCCCGGGCATGAGGTCCGGGTTATGGACCTCTCCCAGGTTCCCATCCCCATGTACAGCGAGGACCGGGAGAAGCAGGAGGGGTTTCCGGTAGAAGTTGAGGACTTGTACCAACGCCTGCAGGCCTGCGACGGGCTGGTTTTCTCTGTCAACGAGCACAATGGCAATCCTTCGGCCTATACCAAGAACCTCCTGGACTGGCTCTCCCGGCTGGGCCGCTCCTTCCTGGAGGGCACCCCGGTACTGCTCATGTCTGCCTCCCCGGGAAAGCGGGGTGCGGCTTCCTCCTTCGAAGTGGTGCAGGGTATGATCCCCAGATTTGGGGGAACGGTAGCTGCCGGTTTTTCGCTGCCGTCCTTCGGTGCAAATTTTTCAAGGGCAGATGGAATTACAGACCCGGATCTTAGGGCCAGTCACCGCGAAGCCATTGAAACCTTCCTCCAATCCCTTCCCTGATGTCTAGAGCCTCTGTAGAACCATTCCGGGCTTTCTGGGCAGGAGTAGAGACCGCAGCCTGGTGGTACCGCCCCGAGGCGCCCAAAGGCGTTGTTTTGCTCCTTCACGGGTTTGGCGAACACAGTGGGAGGTACCGGAATTCGGTACTCCCTGTGCTGCATGAATCGGGTTGGGCAGTACTGGCCTTCGATTGGGTAGGCCATGGGCAGACTGCCGGCAAACGCGGCTATTGCCGGGGCTATGACCAGCTCCTCGATCAGGGGGTTGAGGCATTCCGGGAAGCTAAAAAACAGTATCCGGCCCTTCCATTGGTGCTCTATGGACACAGTATGGGGGGCAACCTGGCACTGAACCTGGTTTTGCGCGAACGGGTAAACCCTGACGGCGTCATTGCCAGCAGCCCGTATCTCCGCCTGGCCTTCAGACCCCCGGCGTGGAAATGGCGGTTGGGGAAATGCCTTTTGAAGGTGGCTCCCGGCCTGACCCTCCCCTCGGGCCTGGATCCCGGCGGCATTTCGACCCTGGCCGAAGAAGTGGCTGCCTACAGGAAGGACCCCCTCGTCCACGACCGGGTGAGCCCCAACTATTCCTTCCCCGTAATCGAAGCTGGGGAATGGGCCCTGGAAAATGCTTCGAAACTCGAAGTGCCCACCCTCTTGCTGCACGGGACGGCAGACCCCATCATTGACCCCGAGGGGAGCCGGATTTTACACCGCCAGTCCGATGCGACCCACCTGGTAGTAATCCCGGGTGGCTATCACGAACTCCATCACGATGCCGGGCGAAATGCCGTTTTTAAGGCGGTCTCCGGATATTTAGCCGAACGATGTGCGGGGGATGCCCCAGTACACGCGCCGTAAAAAAAGGCGCTACCTTTGCCTTATGCGCAGTCGGTTTACATCCCATTTGGAAACCCAATTCCCCGAACTCCTGGAAGCACACTTCCTACTGGCTTGCAGTGGCGGCCTGGACAGTGTGGTGCTGGCGCATCTCTGCCACAGTCTGGGATTGTCTTTTGATCTGGCGCATTGCAATTTCTCCCTCAGGGGCACGGATAGTGACCAGGATGCCAACTTCGTATCCGAACTGGCTAATGAACTGGGAATAAAATGCTTTTTAAAAACCTTTAATACAGAGGAATACGCATCAAAATATAAAGCTTCTATTCAGGAGTCGGCCCGCGCCCTGCGCTACCGGTGGTTTCACGAATTACTGGATGAAGGAAAGGGAGCATACCTGGTTACAGCCCACCATGCAGACGACGACCTTGAGACTTTCCTGATCAACCTGAGCCGGGTAACGGGTCTGGAAGGGCTCTGCGGGATCCCGAGGCGCAATGGCCCAATCCTTCGCCCCTTATTGCCCTTCTCCAGGGAGGCTTTGGAAGCCTATGCAAAGGATCACGCCATTCGCTGGCGGGAGGACCGTTCCAATGCAGGCCTGGACTACCTGCGCAACCGGTTTCGCCACCTGGCTGTCCCCGGCCTGAAGCAAGCCGACCCGGATTTCCTGTCTCAGTTTTCCAAATCCCTCGAATTCCTGCGCGGTAACCGGGAGATGCTGGCCAACCACATGGCCCGGGTTCGCGCCTCCCTTCTGGACCATTCCGCGGACGGAATCCGCATCTCCCTTGATAAACTACTTGCCCTGAACCCCCTTGAAGCTTATCTGCACGCCCTTTTGCAGGAGTATGGTTTCCGGGACTGGGCGGCCATTTCCCGATTGGTTACAGGCCCAAGCGGAAAGGCGGTGTTTTCCGCCAGTCACCGCTTGTTAAAGACCCCCGAAGCCTTGCTGGTCTTGCCCCTTCGCGAAGAATCTGCAACTGAATACCCGGTGGGGGACGGGTTGCATCCCGAGGGGTTGCCGATTCACCTTCGTATGGAAACGGTTAGCCGGATGGGGGAGACCTCCCCGGCCATACTATATACCGACAAGGAAACGTTAAAGCAGGGACTGACCCTTCGGAAATGGAAAAAAGGGGATTATTTTTACCCCCTGGGGATGCAGGGCCGGAAGAAAGTTGCCAAATTTTTCAGGGACAGCCACCTGGACCGCCGCCAACGCGAATCGGCCTGGTTGCTTTGCAGCGGCCCCGACATCGTCTGGATTCTCGGCCTGCGGGCCGATGCGCGGTTCCGCGTTACCGACCAAACCAGTGAAATACTTAAAATCACATGGGAAGATCCTATAACCTACTCCTGATTTGCCTGACCCTATTGGTTTCCGGACTTTCAGCCCAACTTGTCCCGCCCCCCGAAATGGAGGACCCTGTAGCATGGAGCCAGTCTGTGGAGCGGGTGAATGATACCACCCTGGTTCTGGTCATGCAGGCAGAGATTGAGGAGGGATGGCACCTGTATACCCAGTATTCCAACCCGGGTGGGGCCATGCCCGCGGAATTCGAATTCGTGGCCGAAGGGGAGGGGTACAGGCGTAACGGACCGGTCCAGGAAGGACAGACCTATACGGCCTATAACGATATCTTCGGGGTAGAGGAGACCTTCTATAAAGAAAACGGCGCCTTCCGGCAGGAAATCACGGTGCTGGACCCGGATCTGGACCGCGTGGTGGTGCGCATTTTCTACCAGATCTGTGAGGAGGTTTGCATCCCGGGGGATCATGAGTTTGTCTTTGCTATAAATGGGGAGCCCATCGAGCAGGAACCCGTGGTTGTCGATTCCCGGTCTGCCCAAATGGGGCAGGATTTAAAGCTGGACCTTAAACACCCTGGACGGTTGTATGCCGGGGAAGGCCTTTCTCAGTCCGGTGACGGGAGTGGGCTCTGGATGATTTTTGCCCTGGGGTTTGTCGGAGGCCTCATAGCCCTGCTGACTCCATGTGTTTTCCCCTTGATTCCCCTCACGGTTTCCTTTTTCACCAAGCAATCCGGCACACGGGGCTCCGGGATACGCAGGGCGGTGTGGTACGGGGTAAGCATTGTGCTGATTTACTTCCTGCTTAGTCTACCGTTCCACTTTTTCGACAGTGTGGATTCGCAAATCCTGAATACCATAGCGACCAATATCTGGCTGAACCTGTTTTTCTTTGTGGTTTTCCTGGTATTTGCCTTTTCCTTTTTCGGTTACTATGAACTCACCCTGCCGTCTTCCTGGGCTACGCGTGCCGATGCGGCTTCGGAGCGGATTGGCGGGGGAGTAGGGGTCTTCTTTATGGCCCTCACCCTGGCCATTGTTTCTTTTTCCTGTACAGGACCTATCCTGGGTGGCCTGTTGGGGAGTACGGCACTCTCGGAAGGGGATGTGGCAGCCAAGCTTACTGCGGGAATGGTAGGTTTCGGGGTAGCCCTGGCCCTGCCGTTTACGCTCTTTGCCCTGTTCCCGGCCTGGCTGCAGAAGCTTCCCTCTTCCGGCAGCTGGATGGAAACCGTAAAGGTAACCCTGGGGTTCCTGGAACTGGGGCTGGCCCTGAAATTCCTGTCCAACGCAGACCTGGTGGGCCATTGGGGTATCCTGAAAAGGGAAGTTTTCCTGGGGATCTGGATCGTACTGGCCCTGGTTCTGGCCTTCTACCTGCTGGGTTGGTTCCACTTCCGCAAGCAGTCGGGCACCCCGCGCATTAACCTGTGGCGCCTGGGGGGCAGTTTACTCAGTATTGCCTTTGCCGCCTATCTGGGCTATGGCCTGGTGAGCCGGGCGCCGTTGAAGTTGCTGAGCGGTTTCCCGCCACCCGACTTCTACAGCCTGGCTGAGCTGGATACAGATTGCCCCCTGGGCCTGGAATGCTACAAGGATTTCGATACAGGCCTGGAACAGGCCAGGCAGACGGGGAAGCCCATCCTCCTGGACTTTACCGGGTGGGCCTGCGTAAACTGCCGTAAAATGGAAGAAAAAGTATGGAGCCAACCCGGTGTTTTTACCCTTATCCGGGACCGGTATATTTTGGTTTCTCTCTACGTGGACGACAGGGAGCCCCTGCCTGAGGCGCAGCAGTTTACCTTCCGCTTCAACAGCGGTCGAACCAAGCGCATCCGAACCGTGGGAGACCTGTGGTCTACCTTCCAGACGGTTAACTTCGGGTCGGTTTCCCAGCCCTATTACGTAGCCCTCTCGCCGGGGTTGGAGGTCCTGGGGCCCGCCATACAGAACTCCGATGCGGCTACCTACCAGGAGTGGCTTGCTGCCGCTTTAAAGCAGCTGGAGGAAGATGCCCCGGCAGCTCCCTGATCCAGGCCTTAACCAAATTCCGGGAAGTGTTGTGGTATTCCCCACCAAAGGGCTATCTTTAATACCACAACAACCAACATCCTTTGAAGAAATTTAAACTATTCCTGCGGGTTTTGCTCGCGGCCCTGTTGCTGTTAGTAGTGGCTGCCTTCTTTTTTGTGCGTAGTCTGCGACCCGATTACGACGGTTCTCGCGTATTGGGCGGACTGCAAGACAGTGTCTCGGTGTATTACGATACCTACGGGGTACCTCACATCTTTGCCGGGAACAAGGCCGACGCGTTTCGCGCTCTGGGGTATGTACATGCCCAGGACCGCCTGTGGCAGATGGACCTGCTTCGGCGCATTGCCCCGGGCCGTATATCCGAGGTGTTCGGTCCGGACTTCCTGAATACCGACCGCTTTTTCCTCAGCCTGGGGATTGACCGGGCTACTGGAGCCTTGCTCGAAAAAGTGGACCCGGATGCCCCGGAATACCAGCTCACCCAGGCCTATCTGGACGGGATCAATGCCTTTGTGGCTTCGGGCCCCACACCTCCGGAATATTACCTGACAGGACTTGAGAAAACCCCCTTCGAACTTAGGGATGTGTACAACGCTATTGGCTATATGGCCTTTAGCTTTGCCATGGCACATAAAACAGACCCCTTCCTGGAAGAGCTGCGCCAGAGGTTGCCCGCCCAATATTTGCAAGAACTCCTCGACGAGCCTCCCGGGGCTACGGAGGTCATCCGAAATCACGATGGCAGGGATACCACCAGGGCCATCGGCCAGGTGGCTGCCGCGCTTACGGAAATCCTGGGGCCACTCCCGGTTCCTATGCTGGAAGGGAGCAATTCCTGGGTTATTGGCCCATCCAAAACCAAAGGGGGGCAGGTGATCCTCGCCAACGACCCCCATATCGGTTTTGCCCAACCTTCGGTCTGGTACGAAGCCCATATCCGCACCCCGGATTATGAGAAATACGGCTACCACCTTGCCGGGATCCCCTTTCCGCTCCTGGGACATGACCGGAACCTGGCCTACGGGCTTACCATGTTCGAAAATGACGACATCGACTTTTACCGGGAAACCCTGGACCCACAGGACACCACCCGATACCGCAGGCCCGATGGGTGGCACTCCTTTCAGTCGCACACAGCGACCATTGCCGTAAAGGGCGCCGATTCGGTGGCCTTTACCTACCGCACTACGGAAAAGGGTCCGGTCCTGAACCCGGTCCTGAAGCCACTTGAAGGTTCCCCTCCGGTGAGCATGTACTGGACCTACCTGAATGGGGAAAATCAGGTCCTGCAAGCCTTGTACGGGATAAGCGCGGCTGCCGATATTGATGGGTTTGAGGCAGCCGTAACGAAAATCCACGCTCCGGGTCTCAACGTAATGTATGGCGATGCCAGGGGTAATGTGGCCTGGTGGGCCGCCGCCAGATTGTACCGGATACCGGACACGCTGTCTACCAAGGTCTTCCTGGACGGGGCTTCTGCCGGGGAAGAATTCGCCGAAATCCTGGGGTTTGAGTCCAATCCCAGGGCGGTTAACCCGCCCTGGGGCTATGTGTATTCCGCCAACAACCAACCGGATAGTACCGCTGCCGGCTATATCCCGGGATACTACCTCCCGGAGAACCGTGCCCGGCGCATTACAGCGCTGTTGGAGTCCCGCTCCGATTGGGACCGGGAGGCGACCCAATCCATGATTACCGATGGGGTATCTCCCGTAAATGCGGAGGTCGTACGGGCCCTGTCCCGCCACGTGGAGGTGGGTCTGCTCACGGATAAGGAAATCCCCTGTATGGATGCCATCAACGCCTGGGACGGGAGTTACCCCCTGGACGGGCAGGAAGGGTTGATTTACCACCGGTGGATATACTATATTCTTGAAGGGGCTTTCCGGGACGAGTTGGGAACCGATGGGTTCCATGCCTTATTGGCCACCCACCTGCATAAACGCCTGATTGCCCGGATGGCCGAACGGCCTGCTTCTGTTTGGTGGGACAATACAAATACCCCTGATACTGCAGAGACAATGGCCCATGTGGTCAATACCGCTTTCAAGAAGGCCCGCGCCTCTATTGCCAGTGACTTTGGCGAAGACAGCGATAACTGGGAATGGGGCAAGGTGCATACCCTGGAACACGGCCACCCCATTGGCCAGGTGAAAGCCTTGCGATCCTTTTTCAATGTTGGCCCGTTTCCCGCACCGGCCTCCCGGGAGGTGATCAACAACCTGGCCTTCCAGTACGATTCCACCGGAATCTATCCGGTAACCTCCGGCCCCTCCACCCGCCGGATCGTAGATTTCTCGGATATCGAGAACAGCGTGAGTATCCTCCCCACAGGGCAGTCCGGCAACCCGTTGAGCCCCTATTACGACGACCAGGCCGAGATGTATATGAAGGGGGAATTCCGCAAGATGATGCTCAACCCCGCGGAAATAAAAGAAACCGCTGCTCACCTGCTCCTGTTCTCTCCGCAGTAACCTGAAGGCCTCTTGCATCCTGCCGGCGTACTTTGGCCCAAAAAGCAAATATGCTGGCCAAAGTCTTCGGCAGTGCCCTTATCGGTATCGAAGCCATAACCGTTACAATTGAAGTGAATATCGATTCCGGCATCGGGTACCACCTGGTGGGCCTGCCGGATAACGCGATTCGCGAGAGCAACTACCGCATTGCAGCAGCACTGCTCCACAATGGGTACCGGATCCCGGGCAAAAAAGTCACGATCAACATGGCTCCGGCGGACCTCCGGAAAGAAGGTGCGGCCTATGACCTCAGCATTGCCCTGGGAATCTTATTGGCCTCCGGGCAAATCCGTTCGGACCGGCAGGAGGAATACCTCGTCATGGGGGAGTTGGCCCTGGATGGCCGGCTTCACCCAATTAAAGGCGCCCTGCCCATAGCATTAAAGGCGCGCCAGGAAGGGTTCCGTGGGGTGGTTTTGCCGGCCTCCAATGCCGGGGAGGCGGCTGTAGTGGAAGGTCTTGAGGTATTTGGGGTAGCCTCTCTTACCGAAGTAATCGGGTTTTTTAAAGGCGCTGTAGCCCTGGAACCTTGCAGGCCCGTACCCTTCGGTGAAGCGTCCGGACTTTCTGCCCCGGCAGGGGGAGATTTTAACGACGTACGCGGGCAGGAAACCGTAAAACGGTGTATGGAAATAGCTGCGGCCGGCGGGCACAATGTGGTCCTGATTGGCCCGCCGGGTTCGGGCAAGACGATGCTGGCCAAGCGCCTGGCCGGAATTCTGCCGCCTATGACCCTGGACGAGGCCCTGGAAACCACCAAGATCCACAGTATTACAGGGTCAGGCCTGCAGGGGGGTCTCATCCGTAACCGACCCTTTCGGTGTCCGCACCATACCATTTCCGATGTGGCCCTGGTAGGCGGCGGGAGCTACCCCCAGCCGGGGGAGATTTCCCTGGCCCACAACGGGGTGCTCTTTTTGGATGAGCTCCCTGAATTCAAGCGCCATGTCCTGGAAGTCATGCGCCAGCCCCTTGAGGAGGGGCAGGTGACTATTTCCCGTTCCCGGTTTACCGTGACGTATCCCAGCCATTTCATGCTGGTGGCCAGTATGAACCCCAGCCCGGGCGGCTATTTTGCCGGCGACAGTGCCCATACCAATACCCCGACTGATATCCGCCGGTACCTGAGCCGGGTTTCCGGGCCCTTATTGGATCGTATCGACATTCATATGGAAGTCAGCCCTGTCCCGTATGAGAAACTATCCGAGGCGCGAAAAGGGGAATCCAGCCGTGTTATCCGGGAGCGTGTTACCGCTGCAAGGCAGATACAGCACCGTCGGTTTGCCGGCACTGGCACCCATTGCAACGCCCAGATGGAGGTCCGGCAAATCCGTAAATACTGTACTCCTGCCAAGGGAGCGGCCACCCTTTTGGGGGCTGCCATGGAGCGCCTGCAACTCTCGGCCCGGGCCTACGACCGGATTCTCAAGGTTGCCCGTACCATTGCAGACCTGGAGCAGGCCAGCGTCATGGGAGAGGCCCATATCGCCGAAGCAATCCAGTACCGCAGCCTGGACCGTGAAGGTTGGATGGGGTAGGTGCTACTCCTATCAAGCCATTATAGATTGGAGGGCCTGGGTGAATGCTTTCATGTCCTCCATGGTGCCGGTGCTGATCCTGGCCCAATCGGTTAGAGGCGGGAAGGGCCGGCCAATCTGCACCCCTTTGGCTGTCATTTTTCCGATCAGGTCCGAGATTTCCATCCCGCTTTTGAAGAATACGAAATTGGTGTGGGAGCGAATATAGGGCAATCCAAGGTTGTCCAGAGCGGCATAAATATGGGCCTTAGCTTTTTCGTTCTGTACCAGGCTGTACTGGTAAAACGCATCGTCCTTTAAGGCAGCTTCGGCTGCAATAAGTGCCAGGGTGTTGGTGTTGGCCATTAGCGAATCCCTTAGGCGCCGGGCAATATCCGGCCGCGCAATCAGGTACCCGATCCGGAACCCGGCCAGGCCATAGACCTTAGAGAAGGTCTTGGATACAATAACGTTATGCCCGGCTTTTACGAAGGAAACCATGGAGGGGTAATCCGGCTCGGTGATAAAGTCGTAGTAGGCTTCATCGCTAAAAATGACCGCCTGTTTTTCGGTAGCCGAGATAAAGTCCTTAAGAACCCCGGGGTTCAGCAGGGTCCCGGAAGGGTTATTCGGGTTGCAGATAAAGATCAAACGGGTGCGGGATGTAACCCGTCGGTGCATGGCTTCAAGGTCGTGCCCCAGGGCGTTATCGAGAGGAACCCGGTGGACATAGGCCCCGAAATACTCTGCATAGGTTAGCAGTGCCTGGAAGGTGGGGTCTGCGGCGATGATCTCGCCCCCATCAATGCCATAGACCAGGCCTGTGGCTTTAAGGCCTTCTGTGGAACCGCCGGTGAGGACGACACAGGATTCGGGGACCTCCTCCTTGGCGGCAATGGCGCGGACAAGGGCTCGCGAATAGGCAAAGGGATACCGGCAGCCAGCGTCCATGTTGTCGGCCACCGCTTTTCGGACCGCTTCTGAAGGGCCGAAGGGGTTTTCGTTGGCATTGAGTTTTGCAGGTCCTGCCCAGGTCGGGGCAGGGGTTGGGGCCATACGGGCCATGGCCGGGATACCGCCCATTAAAGTAAGGCCACCGCCCAGGGCCATGGTTTTAAGCCATTGTCTGCGATCCGTAGTATTCATACCTAGAGCTTTTTGCTTCAAGGTACGAATTAATCGCAATTGAAAAACGAAGGGAAATCGTCCTTAAAAAATGCGGTAAAGGGTGTTGCTCAGCAATATGGCGAGCATCAGGATCACCATGGCCAGGTTTACGGTAATGGCGATTACTTTTTTTTCGGTAAGGGGTTCTTCCATGCCCCTGTACATGTAGACCGAACCCATAACGCCCAGGACGCAGGAGGCTAGGATGGGCAATCCGAAGAGGATACGGGATACGGATGGATTCATGTTAATCATGATGGATACGGCTGCAAAAGTGAGTAGGATCAGGATCAGTTTGCTCATCCTGTAAGAGCGTTCGGTGTACTTGATTTCTGCATCCATAGTTCTGAAGATTGGGGTTAAACGACTTTGATATTGGCTCGTAAGCCTTCAATGATGCCCCTTATATTTTCAATGGTGTCGTGCAGGTGGTTCCGGATCAGGAGCCCCGGGATCCTCAGGGTGGTAAAGCCATTCTTGAAGGCCTCCATGGTAGATTCCAGTTCACTGATCGCGGTTTCGGCCGTCCAGCTCCGGGTCTCGTTCTCGATCTCGATATTGAGCTTGACTCGTGAGATGGCCAGGTCTACGGTTTTCTTGCCGTCCCACCAGGCCAGCATACCGGGTATGCCGGCGGCTTTGAGTCCGTAATACAGGATTACGGCCTCCTCCGGGATTTCATCGCGCCTTACCAGGCGCTCTACACGCGTAAAATGTGTTTTGCAAAGTTCCGCCTGGAAGCGATCCATGCTTTGGCGGTGGTCCAGATAATTAAGTGGTTTCTTGCACTCCAGACAGGTCATAGTTCGGGATGATAGGAATTAGGTTTCGGGAAAATTATAACCTCCGATTTTCCGATTTCGTATAACGTT
Source organism: Robiginitalea sediminis (assembly GCF_002198115.1). Taxonomy (GTDB): domain Bacteria; phylum Bacteroidota; class Bacteroidia; order Flavobacteriales; family Flavobacteriaceae; genus Robiginitalea; species Robiginitalea sediminis. Next base: position 399,555 of record NZ_NGNR01000002.1, read on the forward strand.
TCGACGTATGACACCCCACCTTTCGACGAACGGCATATTTTCCGATGAAATGCACCTTTCCGGACCTCCCGGTTGAGGCCACATCCCTTTTTTGGAATGGATTATATTTACAGGCCAACCCTGCTCAGAAAATGAAAAAAACCGGCCCCGGAATGTTGATTGCTGCAGCCTTTATAGGCCCGGGTACGGTAACTACATGTCTTCGCGCGGGGATAGAAGACGGTTATTCCCTGCTCTGGGCACTTCTGGTATCGGTTGTAACTACGATAGTCCTGCAGGAAATGGCAGGCCGCCTGGGCCTGGCTACCGGCAGGGGGTTGCCGGAGGTGATCCGGGGTTATTTGGAGCACCCTTTCCTGAAATGGGGCCTGCTGGTCCTGGTTCTGGTGGCGGTAGTGCTGGGCAACGCGGCCTATGAGGCCGGGAATGTTGCCGGGGCAGTCCTGGGCCTGGAAGCCCTCCTTGGGGGTGCCTCCCCATGGTACTCCTGGACGGTAGGGCTGCTTGCCCTGCTGCTGCTTTGGTTTGGCTCTTACCGGTTGCTGGAAAGAATCTTTGCCCTTCTGGTAGGACTTATGAGTCTTTCCTTTTTAGTCACTGCCGTAGCCCTTGGGCCAGAGCTGGGAGAGGTCCTTAAAGGGTTGTTTCTCCCAAAGGCGGACCAGGAGGGGCTCTGGACGGTACTGGCCCTTATCGGGACGACCGTGGTGCCTTATAATTTGTTTTTGTACGCCTCTTTGGTCAACGAAAAATGGGATGGGCCCTCCGGGATAAGGGAGATGCGACGCGATATTGTTCTTTCGGTATGCATAGGGGGCGTGGTTTCCATGGCCATCCTGGTGACGGCTGCCGCTTCGGAAGTTGGCGGTCTTACCGGGGTGCTCGATTTGGTCGCGGCCCTGGAGCCGGTATACGGGAAGGCTGCGCGCTTTGGATTGGGGACGGGTCTTTTTGTGGCCGGCATCAGCTCTGCCATTACCGCTCCGCTTGCGGCTGCCTATGTGGCCCGTCAGTGTTTTGGCTGGGACCAGGAAACAGATCGCAATCGTTTCAGGGCGGTTTGGATCCTGATCCTCCTCTTTGGCGTATTGTCCCTGAATCTGGAGTTCAAACCCCTGGAAATCATTTTTACCGCCCAGGTAGCCAATGCCCTGGTGTTGCCCTTTATCGCCATATTCCTATGGTGGGGCGTACGCCGGGCAAAGGCCATGGGGAAATACGCCAATTCCTTTGGGCAGAATGCGGCAGCACTCTGTGTTATATTATTGGTTATAGCATTGGCATTAAAGAGCTTATGGAGCTTTATATAAAGTATTTGGTAAATGATTGATATCGACCTGAATTGCGATATGGGGGAAGGTTTGGGCAATGAAGCCGACCTCATGCCCCTTATCAGTTCCTGTAATATTGCCTGTGGCGGACATGCCGGAGACCAGGCTTCTATGCAGGCATGTGTGTCCCTGGCGCTGGAGCACGGGGTGCGCATGGGTGCCCACCCTTCCTATCCGGACCGGGATCATTTCGGAAGGAGGTCTATGGTACTGGAAAAGGCAGCGTTGAAGGCAGCCCTGGAGAGTCAGTTGGGTGTATTTGAAGCCGTGCTCCGGAACCTGGGGGCAACCCTCCACCATATCAAGGCCCATGGAGCCTTGTACAACGACCTGGCCAAAGGCGGTTCCCTGGCCGAGGACTACCTGGAAGCCCTGGCACCGTACCGGGGCCGTGCAGCCCTCTATGTTCCTGCCGGATCGGTGTTTGAGGTGATGGCGGGGAATGCCGGGTTTGCTACCGTTGCGGAAGCTTTTGCAGACCGGGCATATACGGTAGGTGGACAGCTGGCACCCAGGAAACTTCCGGGTGCGGTACTAAAACGTCCGGAAAGGGTTTTGGAGCAACTCCGGGAGATGGTCCTGAAGGGGCGGGTGCGCACCCTGGCAGGGGGCTTCCTGCCCATTGCGGCCCAAACGTATTGCGTCCATGGAGATACCCCCGGGGCATTTGAAATATTGGCGTATCTTTCCCGGGAATTGCCCAAATACGAAATCCGCGTTGCCTCGTGAATGAAATTTCCTTCCGGATAAAACCTTTTGGCACCCGCGCGGTGTTGCTCGAATGGCCCGCCGAGGTGCGTACCGATATCCTCGAGGATATAGTGGGCTTTGTGGAATTCCTGCAGGCCGGACCCATGCCCGTTTCCCAGTGGGAATTTGTCCCGGTTTATCACAGCCTTACCCTGATATCAAGAAGCGCAGATCTGGATTACCCTACTCTTAAGGAAGAGTTGGAACAAGCATATAGCGAATACCCGGGGCCCATAGCACGTGAGCAGCACCATTGGGAGCTGCCGGTGTGTTATGACGCAGCATTCGGCCCGGACCTGGATACCGCTGCCGCAGCCCTGGGGATGTCCCCGGAAGCGCTTATTGAGGCCCATACCGCCCAGCCCTATCCGGTCTATGGTATCGGGTTTTTGCCGGGTTTTCTCTATTTGGGAGGTATTCCGCAGGCCATTCAGGTACCAAGACGGGAAGCACCGAGGCTCAAAGTACCCAAGGGCGCGGTAGGCCTGGCATCCAGGCAAACCGGTATTTATCCACAGGAATCCCCGGGAGGGTGGAACCTGATCGGGAATTGCCCGATTCCGCTTTTTGACCCCAAGCGGGAACCTCCCTGCTTTGTTTCACTGGGGGATACCGTCCGCTTCCGGAGCGTTAGTCGGGCAGAATACGACCTCCATAAGATTGAGGGAGAGGTAGGGGTGTATGACTTTAAACGCAAGTACGGCAATGCTAAAGGTTAGCAAACCCGGATTTTACGCAAGTGTGCAGGATTTGGGGCGCCCCGGATACCGCCATTTCGGGGTGCCGCTAAGCGGGGCGGCAGACCGGCTTGCTGCCAGACGGGTAAATGCCCTTTTGGAGAATGACCCCGGGGATGCCGTCTTGGAAATGGCTATGCAGGGCCCCGAACTGGTGTTCGATTCCCCTACATATATCGCCCTAAGCGGGGCGGGCATGGATGTTCGTCTCAACGGCCAGGAACTCCATCCGGACCAGGTCTACCCGGTACCTGCCGGGAGTGTTCTGGAATGCGGACGGATCACCAAGGGGTTTCGTGCCTACCTGGGCATTCGCGGAGGGCTTCGGATACCCAAAATCCTGGGGAGCCGGTCCATGTTCTATCCCGTTACCGAAGGCCGCCAGATTCGGGCTGGCCAGGAACTTCCCTACGAACCATGCGCAGGCTTTGAAGCGAAAATATTGAAATTAAGCCCGATGGACCTTTACCTGGAAGAAGCACTTGTGGCATCTCCGGGACCGGAATTCGAGCTATTAGAGCCCGCAGCCCGGGAACGCTTGTTTGGAGATTCGTTTACCCTTGCCAAGGAATATGATCGGATGGCTTGCCAGTTGCAGGAAACCCTGCCTGCGCATACCCTCCAGATGATTACTTCGGCTACCTTGCCCGGAACCGTCCAACTGACCCCTGCCGGCCGCCTGATTATCCTCATGCCGGACGGGCAGACCACAGGGGGGTATCCGCGTGTGTTGCAGCTGGACAACCGATCGGTATCGGTGTTGTCCCAAAAGAAGTTTTCGGACCGAGTCCGCTTTGTGGAAAACCCTTCCTGATACCGGTTCCTGCGCATCTTGCGATTGATTGGATATGGTATTTTTATCTGCTTAACTCCCTGTTATACAGCAATTTTTATTCCAAGGCCATTAAATGAGTCTGTAGCCAGGGCCTGCAACGGGACCGCAGGCTTTAACAATCCTATATCTTTGGATTACGGATAAAAGGCCGCAGTTTACCTATGGAATTGAACCGCTACAGCAAAAACGTCACTCAGGATCCTACCCAACCCGCCGCCCAGGCCATGCTCCATGCCATTGGGCTTACCGACGAAGACCTCGGAAAACCCCTGATCGGGGTGGCCAGTACCGGGTATGAAGGCAACCCCTGCAATATGCATTTAAACAAGCTTTCGGAGCACGTCAAGGAGGGTATTCAGCAAACCGATTTGGTTGGCCTTATTTTCAATACCATTGGGGTTAGTGATGGTATTTCCATGGGAACTTATGGTATGCGGTATTCGCTCCCATCCCGGGATGTTATCGCGGATTCCATGGAGACCGTGGTACAGGCTATGAATTACGACGGTCTGGTAACCGTGGTGGGCTGCGACAAGAACATGCCTGGGGCCCTGATGGCTATGCTTCGGTTAAACCGGCCATCGGTTTTGGTCTATGGGGGTACTATTGCCTCCGGATGCCTGAACAACCAGAAACTGGACGTGGTTTCGGCCTTCGAGGCCTGGGGGCAGAAGGTAGCCGGGCAGATCGATGAGGCTCAGTACAAGCAAGTCATTCAGAATGCCTGCCCCGGAGCCGGTGCCTGTGGCGGTATGTATACGGCTAATACCATGGCTTCGGCCATTGAAGCCCTGGGGATGTCCCTCCCATACAGCTCCTCCAACCCGGCTGTGGGCCCTGAAAAGCAAGGCGATTGCCTCCGTGCCGGCAGGGCTATACGCAACCTTCTCGAAAAAGATATCAAGCCCCTGGATATCGTAACCCGGAAAGCCCTCGAAAATGCCGTGCGCCTGGTTGTGCTCCTTGGGGGGTCCACCAATGCCGTTTTGCATTTTCTGGCCATTGCCCGCGCCGCCGAGGTGGATTTCACCCTGGACGACTTCCAGCGCATAAGCGATAAGACGCCCTTTTTGGCAGACCTCAAACCCAGCGGGAAATATCTCATGGAAGATGTCCACCGCATTGGGGGGATTCCCGCCGTGCTGAAATTCATGCTGGCAGAGGGGATGCTCCACGGGGACTGTCTTACGGTAACCGGGAAAACCCTGGCCGAAAACCTGGAAGACGTGCCGCCGCTTCAGGAGGGGCAAAAGGTCGTCTATCCGCTATCCAACCCGATAAAGCCCACCGGGCACCTGCGCATCCTTTATGGGAACCTGTCGCCTACGGGAGCCGTGGCGAAGATCACCGGAAAGGAGGGCCTTCGTTTTCAGGGGCCTGCCAAGGTGTTTGAGGATGAGTTCCAGGCCAATGCCGGGATCGGCAGGGGCGAGGTGAAAAAGGGCGATGTGGTGGTCATCCGCTACGAGGGCCCGAAAGGCGGACCGGGAATGCCCGAGATGCTAAAGCCTACGAGCGCTATTATGGGCGCTGGCCTGGGCAAAGATGTAGCCCTTATCACAGATGGTCGCTTCTCAGGGGGCACCCATGGTTTTGTGGTGGGGCATGTGACCCCGGAAGCTCAGGTGGGAGGCCCTATTGCCTTACTGCGCGATGGGGATATCATTACCATAGACGCCGAGACCAATAGTATATCGGTAGACCTGTCCGATGCGGAATTGCAGCGCAGGAAGGAAGCCTGGAAGCAACCGCCGCTGAAGGTCAGGAAAGGAAGTTTGTACAAGTATGCAAAAACGGTTTCTTCGGCCTCCGAGGGTTGTGTAACCGATGCATTATAAGGAAGTAAGGTTAGTAAGCCTATGGAACCAGTCAAAGCGATGAAAAAACAAGCGGCCGAGACCAAGACGGTAACCATTACCGGGGCAGAGGCCATTATCCACTGCCTTCTGGCAGAGGGGGTAGACCTGCTCTACGGGTATCCCGGAGGAGCCATCATGCCGGTCTACGATGAACTTTATAAATTCAAGGACCGCCTGCACCACGTCCTGACCCGCCACGAACAGGGCGCGGTACACGCTGCTCAGGGATATGCCCGGGTAAGTGGCAGGGTAGGTGTGGCCATGGCGACCTCAGGCCCCGGGGCCACCAACCTGGTAACCGGCCTGGCCGATGCCCAGATCGATTCCACCCCTGTGGTTTGCATTACGGGGCAGGTGCCGCGCCACCTCCTGGGATCGGATGCTTTCCAGGAAACCGATATTGTGGGTATCTCCACCCCGGTTACCAAATGGAATTACCAGGTTACGCGGGCTGAGGAGATCCCCGAGATCATGGCCAAGGCCTTTTACATTGCTCGTAGCGGCCGCCCCGGACCCGTTTTGGTCGATATCACCAAGAATGCCCAGTTCGACACCTTGGAATTCGAGTATAAGCCCTGCAGGGGCGTCCGCAGCTATACACCCAACCCGAAGCCGGACATGGCTGCGATTGAGGCGGCTGCAGAACTCATCAACACGGCTAAAAAACCTTATATTATTTACGGGCAAGGTGTGATCCTCGGCGAGGCTGAGGCAGAATTGAATGCCCTGGTCGAGAAGTCCGGGATACCGGCAGCATGGACCATCCTGGGCTTGTCTGCCATGGATTCCGACCACCCGCTGAACGTGGGGATGGTGGGGATGCATGGAAATTACGGCCCGAATGTCCTGACCAACGAATGCGATGTGCTGATCGCCATCGGGATGCGCTTCGACGACCGGGTAACCGGGAACCTGGAAACCTATGCGAAGCAGGCCAAGGTCATCCACTTTGAAATTGACCCTGCAGAGGTGGACAAAAACGTTAAAACCCACCTGGCGGTGCTGGGAAATGCGAAAGAAACGCTCTCCCTGTTGCTGCCTAAAATCAAAAAGAACAGCCATGAAGCCTGGCTTGCGGAATTCCACAAGAAAGACCAGGAAGAATTCAATGCGGTCATCGACAAGGATCTGAACCCCACCAAACCCGGACTCACCATGGGGGAGGTGGTCGCCGAGATCAACCGGGCTACCGGGCATAAGGCCGTTATTGTCAGCGATGTAGGTCAGCATCAGATGATTGCCTGCCGCTATGCGAAATTCAGGCAGAGCAAGAGCAATATCACCTCCGGCGGACTCGGGACTATGGGCTTTGCCCTCCCGGCAGCCATAGGAGCCAAGATGGGCGCCCCGGAGCGGGAAGTGGTGGCCATTGTGGGAGACGGAGGATATCAGATGAATATCCAGGAACTCGGTACGATCTTCCAGACCAAAACACCGGTCAAAATAGTGGTGCTGAACAACGATTTTCTAGGGATGGTTCGCCAGTGGCAGGAATTGTTTTTCGACCGGCGCTATGCCTCCACCATTATGACCAACCCGGATTTTGTAAAGATTGCGGAAGGGTACCACATCAAGGCACGGCGCGTGGATGCGCGGGAAGACCTCTCGGCCGCAGTAACGGAAATGATCGCCTGCCCGGACGCCTACTTCCTGGAGGTAAAAGTGGAAAAAGAAGACAACGTATTTCCGATGATCCCATCCGGGGCATCGGTATCCGACATCCGGTTGAAATAAAAAAAGGGCCAAAAGGCTGCAGGATTATGGAAAAGCAATGGTTTACCATCTCGGTGTACTCCGAAAACCACGTAGGGTTGTTGCACAGAATATCGGGGATATTTTTAAAGCGACATATTAATATAGAAAGTTTAAATGTCTCAAAATCAGAGATAGATGATGTTTCTAAATTTACGATAGTAGTCTACACTACCGAGCGGTGGACCACCCATATCGTAGCCCAGATCGAGAAGCAGGTAGAAGTCATCAAAGCCTATTACCATACGGACGACGAAACCATCTACCAGGAATCAGCCCTCTTTAAAATCGCTTCTCACCTCTTATTCGATGAGCGGCAGATCCAGAATATCATCAAGGATAGCCACAGCCAGATTGTAACGGTAAGCCGGGATTTCTTTGTCCTCGCTAAAACGGGCCGGCGGCACGAAATTGATCAGATGTACCAGGAGCTGGAGCCTTTCGGCATCATGCAATTCGTTCGCTCCGGCCGTATAACCGTGACCAAGGCGGAAATGCCCATTTCGGCACTCCTGGAAAAATTCCAACACGCTTAATCTTATTACAAACCAGAATACAATTATGTCAAATTATTTCAATACGCTGTCCCTCAGGGAGAAACTGGAACAACTGGGTAAATGCCGCTTTATGGAGGCATCCGAATTCGCCGATGGGGTCGATGCCCTCAAGGGAAAGAAGATCGTCATAGTGGGCTGTGGCGCCCAGGGCCTGAACCAGGGCCTCAATATGCGGGACTCCGGACTGGATATCTCCTATGCCCTGCGCGAAGCTGCTATTGCGGAAAAGCGGGCTTCTTATAAAAATGCCACGGAAAACAACTTCGCAGTGGGCACCTATGAAGCGCTTATTCCCACGGCAGACCTGGTCATTAACCTGACCCCGGACAAGCAGCATACCCAGGTGGTTAGTACCGTTATGCCCCTGATGAAAAAAGGAGCTACCCTGTCCTATTCCCACGGATTCAATATTGTGGAGGAGGGGATGCAGGTGCGCAAGGACCTTACCGTGATCATGGTGGCGCCAAAAAGCCCGGGCTCCGAAGTGCGGGAGGAATATAAAAGGGGCTTCGGGGTTCCTACCCTCATTGCCGTACACCCGGAAAACGACCCGGAAGGGAAGGGCCTGGCACAGGCGAAGGCGTACGCAGCAGCTACCGGAGGCCACCGCGCAGGTGTTCTGGAATCCTCCTTTGTGGCCGAAGTGAAATCGGACCTGATGGGCGAACAAACCATCCTTTGCGGGCTTTTGCAGACGGGGTCGATCCTGTGTTTCGATAAAATGGTCGAGAAGGGGATGGATGCCGCTTATGCGGCCAAGCTCATCCAATACGGCTGGGAAACCATCACAGAAGGCCTTAAATACGGTGGGATCACCAATATGATGGACCGCCTTTCCAACCCCGCCAAGATCAAGGCTTTCGATCTCTCAGAGGAATTAAAGGACATAATGCGGCCCTTGTTCCGCAAGCATATGGACGACATCATGAGCGGTCATTTTTCCAAGACCATGATGGAAGACTGGGCCAACGACGATAAAAACCTGCTGACCTGGCGGGCGGCTACCGGGGAAACGGCCTTTGAAAAGACCGATGCCGGTCCCGATGCCATCAGCGAACAGGAGTACTATGACCACGGCGTCCTGATGGTGGCCCTTGTAAGGGCGGGGGTGGAACTGGCCTATGAATCCATGACCGAAAGCGGTATTATCGGGGAGTCTGCCTATTACGAATCCCTGCATGAAACCCCGCTTATTGCCAATACCATTGCCCGGAAGAAACTCTTCGAGATGAACCGGGTCATTTCCGATACTGCGGAGTACGGCTGTTACCTTTTCGACCATGCCTGCAAGCCATTGCTCGCCGATTTTATGAAGGGAATAGAAACGGACGTCATCGGGAAGGCTTATGGCGCAGGAAAGGATAACGGGGTAGACAACGCCCGGTTGATCGCTGTGAACAAAGCCTTGCGCACCCACCCCATCGAGGTGGTAGGCCAGCGCCTGAGGGAGTCCATGACGGCTATGAAACCCATTGTATAAATCCAATACGTTATGCCGGTAACACCGCCCATCCCGGAATCCGTCCGCCTGGAGGCACCCATCGACCAGCGGCAATACCTGGTCAATGGGGAATTGCGCACCTGGGATGGCCCGGTTTCCGAGGTATATTCGACCATTTCAGATGCTGAACCTTATGCCCCAACCGTTTTGGGGTCTATCCCGACTATGGGGGAGGCCGAGGCCCTGGATGCTCTTGAAGCCGCCATGCAGGCCTACGACAAGGGCAAGGGGGTCTGGCCAACCATGAAGGTGCGCGACCGCATTGCCTGCATGGAGAAGTTTGTGGGTCAGATGGAGACCAAAAGGGATCGCATCGTCCAGCTCCTGATGTGGGAAATCGGCAAGTCCCAACCCGATTCCGAAAAGGAATTCGACCGGACGGTGGAGTACATATACGACACCATTGAGGAGTACAAGCAACTGGACCGGGATGCTGCAAAGTTTTCCCGTCACGATGGTGTTTATGCCCACATCCGGCGCGGCCCCATAGGGGTAGTGCTTTGTTTGGGACCCTATAATTACCCGCTCAATGAAACCTTTGCCCTGCTCATCCCGGCTATTATCATGGGGAATACCACCATTTTTAAGCCGGCCAAACACGGCGTGCTGCTCATAACACCACTTTTGGAGGCTTTTCAGAACAGTTTCCCGAAAGGCGTGGTCAATATTCTCTTCGGGCGGGGCAGGGCAGTGGCCACCCCCATCATGCAATCCGGGAAGGTAGATGTGCTGGCCCTTATCGGCAACAGCGCTTCGGCCAATGCCCTGCAGGACCAACACCCGAAAAGCAACCGCCTGCGGCTGGTGTTGGGGCTGGAAGCCAAAAACCCGGCAATAGTGCTCCCGGATGCCGATATGGACCTGACTATCAGAGAATGTATCAGCGGAACCCTTTCCTTTAACGGACAGCGCTGTACCGCCCTTAAAATCCTCTACGTGCACGAAACCGTGCTTGAAGAGTTTCTGGAGCGATTCACCAAAGCGGTAGATGCCCTGCGTTTCGGGAATCCGTGGGACCCAGGCGTATCCCTGACCCCATTGCCGGAAGCGGCGAAACCTGACTACATCCAGGAGCTCATAGACGATGCCGTGGCCAAAGGGGCCAAAGTCATGAACCCCAAAGGCGGGCAACGCAGTGCCAATTTTATCTGGCCGGCGGTTTTGTACCCCGTTAAACCCGGGATGCGCGTATACGAAGAGGAACAATTTGGGCCGGTGATCCCGGTGGTTCCTTTTACGGATATCGACCAACCGCTGGACGAGATGGCCGAGAGCAATTACGGGCAGCAGGTGAGCCTTTTCGGGAAGGACATCAATACCCTGGCCCCGCTTATCGATACCCTGGCCAACCTGGTGTGCCGGGTGAACCTGAACAGCTCCTGCCAGCGGGGGCCGGATGTTTACCCTTTTACCGGCCGCAAGGATTCCGCAGTCGCAACCCTTAGTGTGCACGATGCCCTGAGGTCTTTTTCCATTCGGACATTCGTGGCCTTCAAGGACACACCCCTCAACAATGAAACGGTGGAAGCCCTGGTAGATGCCAAACTCTCGAATTTTATAAGTACCGACTATATCCTGTAGACCCGGGCCCGGACCTGCTGCTACAGGCGGGTAAGGGCACAGGGTTTAAACCTCCTTGTAGATGCCGTCCTCCCGTTCCCATTTAAAGGCGATCATTGCCCTGGCCATGGGAGCCTTTGGTATTGCCCTTACTGAGTTTGTGATTATGGGCATCCTCCCCAAAGTAGCGGGGTCCCTTTCCGTTACCATCCCACAGGCCGGACATTTTATCTCGGCTTACGCACTTGGGGTGGTGGTGGGCGCACCCCTGCTGACCCGGTTGGCTTCGCGCTGGCCCTCCCGGAAGGTGCTTCTGGGCCTGATGCTTTGGTTTACCTTGTTCAATGGGCTTTCGGCCCTGGCAGAAGGGTATTACAGCATGCTGGCCATCCGATTCCTGGCTGGCCTGCCGCATGGTGCTTATTTCGGGATTGGGGCGGTACGGGCAGCCCGCCTGGCACCACCGGGCAGGGAGGCACGGGCCATTGCCCGTATGTTTTCCGGCTTTACCCTGGCCAATGTCCTGGGCGTCCCGCTAGGGACCTATATCGGCAATACCTGGCATTGGGGCGCTTCCTTCCTGATGATTGCGGTAGTGGGCATCCTGACCGTGCTCTGCCTGTTTTTATGGATGCCTCCCGAATCCGGGAAGGATTCCGGAGAGTCCTCCAAGGGTTCCGGCATGGGCGGATGGGAACTCTGGTCCCTTTTGGCCCTTACCGCTATCGGGACCGGCGGGTTCTTTGCCTGGTATAGCTATATCGCCCCGCTCCTGATGGAAGTCTCAGGGCACACCGAAACCACGGTAAGCCTGGCCATGGTCCTTTCAGGGGTCGGGATGGTGATCGGAAATCTAATCGGTGCCCGGCTGGTGGAGTGGCTGCGACCCGTTCGCGCCACCGCCGTTGGGATGTCTTCCATGGCGCTAATGCTGGTGCTCAATGCGGCCCTGGCTCCCTATCCGGGATGGGTCCTTGTGATGTGCTTTGTCATCGGGATGGTCACCTTTACCATGGCGGCTCCCATTCAAATGTCCATTATCGATGCGTCCAAGGGGTCGGAAATGCTGGCCTCCTCTTTCAACCAGAGCGCGTTTAACATCGCCAATGCCTCTGGTGCCTTTTTTGCCGGTCTGCCGCTAACTATGGGGTACGGGTATACCAGCCCCAGCCTGGTAGGCGCTGTCCTTGCTGCCGTTGGGGCGATCATAGCCCTTGGGATCTGGCAGCGTAAAAGACACTTAAAAACCCCGTAGTCAGGGAATATTCAGCATTTTTTCGGTGGCCTTGATGGCTGATACCGTCTGGTCGGAGTCCAACCCCCGGGTGGTGAATTCGCGGTCCTGGTGCTTCCAGGTGATTACGGTTTCACAGAGGGCGTCGGAGTGGGACCCCGGTGGGATGCGTACCGCGTAATCCACCAGGGTAGGCAAGGGGCGCTTGATGCCCTTATAGACCTTGCGCAGGGCATTCATAAACGCGTCGAACTGCCCGTCTCCCTGGGCGTGTTCCTCGTAGGTTTTGCCGTCTATTTCCAGGGCAACCGCTGTGGAGGGCTGCAACCCCTTTGCATGGGTCAGGACATAGGAACGGATAAAGACGCGTTGTTGGTGCATATCACTGCCCAAAACATCGGAGATGATATACGGCAGGTCCTCGCGGGTAACCCGTTCCTTTTTATCTCCAAGCTCTATAATACGGGCCGTTACCTTGCGGACTTCTTCCTCATTCAGGGTCAGCCCGAGTTCCTGCAGGTTCTTCTGGATATTGGCCTTTCCGGAGGTTTTCCCCAGGGCATAGCGCCTTTTCCGCCCGAAACGCTCCGGCATTAAGTCATTGAAGTAAAGATTCTTCTTGTTGTCCCCATCGGCATGTATTCCAGCGGTTTGGGTAAATACGTTTTCCCCTACAATGGGTTTGTTGGCCGGGATGGTGATCCCGGTAAAGGCAGACACCAGTTTACTGACCTTATACAGGGAACTTTCCACCACGCCCACTTCCACTTCCGGCATAAAATCATTCAGCACAGCCACCACGCTGGCCAGGGGGGCGTTCCCGGCCCGTTCCCCCATGCCGTTAACGGTAAGGTGGAGGCCGTCTACCCCCGCCCGTACTGCTTCCATCACATTGGCTACGCTCAGGTCGTAGTCGTTGTGGCCGTGGAAGTCGATGTGCTGGTCCGGGTAGCGTTCCCGGATGGCACTCAGGAATTCAAAGGTTTCCTTAGGCGTAAGGACTCCCAGGGTATCCGGGAGCAGGATACGTTTTATGGGCTGTGTGGTCAGGAAATCCAGGAACTGGAAGACATACTCCGGTGAATTTCGCATCCCATTGCTCCAGTCTTCCAGGTAAATATTGGAAGAAAATCCCAGTTTGCGTGCCTCCTCCAGTACCCTGCCAATGTCCTCGAAATGGGCTTCCGGGCTTTTCTTTAGCTGGTATTTCAGGTGGTTCAGGGAGCCTTTGGTGAGCAGATTCTGGACTTTGGCTCCGGCCTTGCGCATCCATTCCAGGGAGGCACCGCCATCAACAAAAGTCAGGATTTCCACATGTTCCAGCAGCCCTGCGCCTTCTGCCCAGCCAGTAATCTGCCGCACCGACTCGAATTCCCCTTCGGAAACCCGGGCAGAGGCCACCTCAATGCGGTCTACGCGCAATTCTTCCAGAAGGAGTTTGGCCAGGGTGAGTTTTTCCGAGGCCGTAAAGGAGACCCCGGAGGTTTGTTCCCCATCCCTAAGGGTGGTGTCCATGATTTCAATACGCCGCTTGCTCATAGGTCAGGGTTGCCTTAAGGCTTAAAGGGGGGTCTTGGTGGCAAAGGTCTCGATCTCTACCTTCATGTTGAGCAGGTAATCGATATCGTCGAAACCGTTTAACAGATTATCTTTTTTATACCCGTTGATCTCAAAGGATTCCTGTTGGCCGGTAGCCTTCAGGGTTATGGTCTGCTCAGGCAGGTTTACCTCCAGTTCTGTTTTGGGGTTTGCTTCGATGGCCTCAAAAATAGCCTGCAGGAATTCCGGGCTGACCTGCACCGGCAGGACTCCCACGTTCAGGCAGTTATTGCGGAAGATATCCGCGAAGAAACTCGATACCACGCACCGGAACCCGTAGTCGTATACGGCCCAGGCGGCATGTTCCCTGGAGGAACCGGAGCCGAAGTTTTTCCCGCCTACCAGGATTTTGCCCCCGTAAATGGGATTGTTCAGGACAAATTGTTCCTTCGGGGAATTATCCGGGTTGTATCGCCAATCCCTAAACAGGTTGTCGCCAAAACCCTTGCGCTCGGTAGCTTTCAGGAAGCGTGCGGGAATGATCTGGTCCGTGTCCACGTTCTCGATGGGCAGGGGCACGGCCGTACTGGTCAGGATATTGAATTTATCGTATGCCATAATGTCGTTCTGTCAATATTTGGAAATTGCCCCGGTAGCTTTCGGGGTGGAAGTCGGGTTTTGTTTGCTCTAAGCTGTTTGCAATTCCAGTAATTCCCTGGGGTCTGTAACCTTTCCGGTTACGGCAGCAGCAGCGGCCACCAGGGGGCTGGCCAGGAGGGTGCGGGCCCCCGGGCCCTGCCTTCCTTCAAAATTCCGGTTGGAGGTGCTCACCGCGTATTTACCCGCGGGGATTTTATCGTCGTTCATCGCCAGGCAGGCCGAGCAGCCGGGTTCTCTTAATTCGAAACCGGCTTCTTCCAGGATTTCCAGGATGCCTTCCTCGCGGATGGCGCTTTCCACCTTGTGGGAACCTGGCACCAGCCAGGCGGTTACGTGGTCCGCTTTCCTCCGTCCTTTAACTACGCTGGCAAAGGCGCGGAAATCCTCTATGCGGCCATTGGTGCAACTGCCCAGAAATACAAAATCGATTTTCTTCCCGAGCATGGATTCCCCTTCATTAAAGTCCATATAGGCCAACGATTTGCGGTAGGTGCTTGCCCCGCCTTCCACGGCACTGGCTTCAGGGATGCTGTGGGTAATACCCACGCCCATCCCGGGGTTGGTTCCATAGGTAATCATGGGCTCTATGGATGCTCCGTCGAAGTGGAGCTCACGGTCGAACCGGGCATCCGCATCGGAATGCAGGGTTTCCCAGTACGCCATGGCCTGGTCCCAATCGGCTCCCTTGGGCGCAAATTCCCGCCCCTTGATATAGTCGAAGGTTTTGGCATCCGGGGCAATCATCCCGCCCCGGGCCCCCATTTCAATACTGAGGTTGCATACGGTCATGCGGCCTTCCATACTCATGTTCTCGAAGACCTCCCCGGCGTATTCCACAAAATATCCCGTAGCACCTGATGTGGTGAGCTGGGAGATGATGTATAAGGCCACATCCTTGGGGGTAACGGCAGGGTTGAGTTTTCCGTCGATGCTGATGCGCATGCTTTTTGGCTTGGGTTGCATGATACACTGGGTGGCCAGTACCATTTCAACCTCCGAAGTCCCGATCCCAAATGCAATCGCTCCGAATGCCCCGTGTGTGGAGGTATGCGAATCGCCGCAAACTATCGTCGCCCCTGGGAGGGTAATCCCGTTTTCGGGCCCTATGACATGCACAATCCCGTTTTTTTCATGGCCTAACCCCCAATAGGGGATACCGTGAGCCTCCGCATTGCGCTGGAGGGCATCCAACTGGTTGGCCGAAAGGGGGTCCTGCACCGGCAGGTGCTGGTTGCGGGTGGGAGTGTTATGGTCGGCCGTAGCGAAGGTCCTGCTGGGGTAAAGCACCGGAATACTCCGGTTCTTAAGCCCCAGGAAGGCTACCGGGCTGGTAACTTCATGTACCAGGTGCCTGTCGATAAACAAGACGTCGGGGCCGTTTTCGATACTGCGGACTACGTGCGAGTCCCAGACTTTGTCGAACAAGGTTTTGCTCATAATGCGATTCTGCCTTAAGTGATTTTAGCTTCGCTAAAGTACAAAGGGGTTTGGCTTGCGTAAAACAAAGCCCCTTCAAATTACGATGCCCAACATAGGGTTATATTCCCGAAGAGCTGCTGAATATGGCATGTTTCGGCTAGGAAGCAGGGTTTGTACTGGGGGAAGGACTGCCCTGGTGAACGCGTACGAAACATGAGTTGAGCCCTAAGTAGTAGTAAGTCGTGTCCGGATTCAGCTGATATAATCCCACCTGTTTTTGAACACCTCCATCCGCGCCATCTTGTCGCGGACCACACGGTTGTCCGGGTGGGATAGTTGCGGGTCGGCCTCCAGCAGGTGCGCGGCATGGTGCCGGGCGGC
Organism: Robiginitalea sediminis; assembly: GCF_002198115.1. GTDB lineage: Bacteria > Bacteroidota > Bacteroidia > Flavobacteriales > Flavobacteriaceae > Robiginitalea > Robiginitalea sediminis. Next base: position 415,670 of record NZ_NGNR01000002.1, read on the forward strand.
GCGCAGCAGCTCCCCGTCCTTGACCACGTCGGCAATCCTGAGGCTTAGGACCCCGCTTTGCTGGGTGCCCATCAGGTCTCCCGGCCCCCTGAGTTTGAGGTCGGTTTCCGCAATCTCAAAGCCGTCGTTGGTCCGGCACATGGTCTGGAGCCGCGTCCTGGCGTCTTCGGATAGCTTGTCGCTGCCCATCAGGATGCAGTAGCTTTGGTCGGCCCCGCGGCCCACCCGCCCCCGGAGCTGGTGAAGCTGGGAAAGCCCGAAGCGCTCGGCACTTTCAATGACCATGACGGAGGCATTGGGTACGTTAACCCCCACTTCAATCACGGTGGTGGCCACCATGATCTGGGTCTGCCCTTTTACAAACCGGCGCATTTCAAATTCCTTGTCCTCCGGTTTCATCTGGCCGTGAACGATGGAGACCTGGTACTGGGGTTGGGGAAATTCCCGGCTGATACTCTCAAAGCCGTCCATCAGGTCCTTGTAGTCAAGGGCTTCGGATTCCTGGATAAGGGGGTAAACCACATAGACCTGCCGCCCTTTGGCGATTTCGTCTTTCATAAATCGGAAGACCTTAAGGCGGTCTGCATCTTTCCGGAAAACGGTCTTGACCGGCTTCCGCCCCGGAGGCAACGTATCTATAACACTGATGTCCAGGTCTCCGTACAGGCTCATAGCCAGGGTCCTCGGAATAGGGGTGGCGGTCATCACCAAAATGTGTGGCGGGCTCGTATTCTTTTTCCAGAGCCGGGCTCTTTGGGCTACGCCAAAGCGGTGTTGTTCGTCAATGATGGCCAGGCCCAGGTTATGGAAGCGGACCCGATCTTCGAGCACTGCATGGGTCCCTATCAGAAAGGGCAGTTCCCCGCTCAAAAGCGCTTCCAGCATGGGTTTGCGGTCCTTCTCCTTAACCGAACCAGTGAGCAGCCCGGCAGACAGCCCCATAGGCTCCAGCAGTTCGCAAACCGCCTGGTGGTGCTGCTGTGCAAGGATTTCGGTAGGGGCTACCAGGCAGGCCTGGTACCCGTTGTCCAGCGCCAGGAGCATGGCCAGGACGGCCACTATAGTCTTGCCGGAGCCCACGTCTCCCTGCAACAGCCGGTTCATCTGGGCCTGGCTTCCCAGGTCTGCCCGTATTTCCCGGATAACGCGTTTCTGGGCATCGGTGAGTTCAAAGGGGAGGTGTTCGCGGTAAAACCGGTTGAAGTGATCGCCGACCTGCTGAAAGGCGAACCCTTTGATCTTCAGTTTGCGCTGTTGTTTTTTAGCCAGCAGGGCCAGTTGGATATAGAACAATTCCTCGAACTTCAGCCGTGCCTGGGCCCGTGCCAGGTCCGCCTGGGAATCGGGGAAATGAATCTGGATAAGGGCTTTTTTCTTTCCGACCAGCCCCAGGGACTCCAGCAGGGTTCCCGGCAGGGTTTCCGTAAGGTCTGCTTCTACTTCCCCAAGCAATTGGGCCATCCATTGGGCAATCAGGCGGTTGGTCACACCCTGGCGGCTGAGTCTCTCAGTGGAAGGGTAAATGGGCTGCATCCGGATTCGGGGTTTCTGCTCAAATTTCCGCAGGAGTTCCATTTCCGGGTGTGCCATGGAGTATGTGCCCGCATACCAATTTACCCGCCCGTAAACCACGTAGGGTTCCCCAAGGGCAATGCGCTCGCGGAACCACTGGTGGCTGCGAAACCACACAAGTTCCATTTCGCCTGTAGGGTCCCGGAACGTAGCCACCAGCCGTTTGCCTTTTTTCTGTTCCACTGTTTTCAGGTGGACCACTTGCCCAACAATCTGCACTTCGGCACTGTTGCGTTCCAGCTGTGAAATCGTATAAAACCGGGTTTTGTCGATATATCGGTTGGGAAAGAGGTAAAGCAGGTCCTGGTATGTGGTAACCCCCAGTTCCTGGGAGAGCAGGCGGGCCCTGCCCGGGCCCACGCCTTTCAGGAAGGTAATCTCGGTATGCAGGCGCTGGGGATGCATCGGTCTAAATTACGCCTTACCCCATACCCATGCAACCGCCATTGCCTAAATTTGGATTGGATTTTGATGTGCAACTGGTATGCGAAACCTCTTTAGAATATCCCTGAGCTTGTTTGGCCTGGCCCTTGCGGCAGCCCAGCCTCCTGCGCCAGATTTCCTCAGTGCCGGTATCCATATCCGCCCCTTTCCCGAGTCTGACTCCCTGGCAGGACGGGTGCGCTTTATCTTCAGGACCCTGCCGGGGTCTGATAGTTTGCGGATCGATGCCCGGGACATGGCCCTGTCCCGCGTGGTCCTTCAGGGCAGGGAAGTGGCCTATGCATACAGTGGAAGGGTCTTGCGCCTTTCGGCCCCGGATGCTCCCGGGGAGTATGAGTTGGAAATTGAATACGGGACCCGACCTTCCCAAGCGGTCTATTTCCTCGGCTGGAAGGATTCCATCCCCTGGAACGAACAAGTGTGGACCCAGGGGCAGGGGAAGTATACCAGCCATTGGGTACCCAGTTTCGACGATATGACCGAGAAGCTGGTTTTTTCCCTTACCATCGACTTTCCACAGGAATACCAGGTCATTGCAAACGGAAAATTGCTGGGAACCCGGGACAAAGGAGGAATCCGCACCTGGGAGTACCGTATGGAAAAACCCATGAGCAGCTACCTGCTGGCCTTTGCTGCTGGGCATTTCCAGTACTTTGAAGGCACTTCTTCCAGTGGGGTTCCGCTAAAACTCTTTTTCCCGCCCGGGCGGGACCTGGAGGCCGCGCGCGCCTATGCCCATACCCGGGAGGTCTTTGACTTCCTCGAAAAGGAAATCGGGGTACCGTACCCCTGGCAGAACTACAAGCAGGTCCCCCTTCACGATTTCATCTATGCAGGCATGGAGAATACGGGCACCACGTTCTTTTCGGACCGGTTCCTGACCGATTCGCTGGGCCCTGCCTCCCGGGATTATCTAAACGTAAACGCCCATGAACTGGCCCACCAGTGGTTTGGCAACCTGGTTACGGAAACCGACGGGGGGCAGCACTGGCTCCACGAGGGGTTTGCTACCTACTATGCCCACAGGGCTACCGCCCGGATCCGGGGAGGGGAGGAGTTTTACTGGACCTTACTTGGAACGGCTTATTCCCTCCGGGAACTGGATAGCAGCGGGGATGGGAAATCTCTGCTGGACCCGGGAGCCGGAAGCCTCGTCTTTTATGAAAAGGGGGCCTGGGCCCTCTTCGCGTTGCAGCAGGCCATGGGGGAGGAGGCCTTCCGGGCGGGAATGAAACTATTCCTTCAAAAATATGCCTATGGAAATGCCACGGTAGACCAGCTTCTGGAGGCCATGGCATCGAATACCTCAAAATCGCTGGACGCTTTTCGGCAGACATGGCTGGAGGCCTCCGGCTTTCCCATGGCAGAGGCAGAAACCTTGCTGGAGGGCAGCAGTCCGTCGGTGGCCCGTTTCCTGGAATTCAGAAGGCGGGATTCCCTGGAGCGTAATGACCCTGGGGTTCTCAACGCCTACTGGGAGCGGGACACCCTGGAGCCGTACCGCGCAGCCTTACTCGGGGCCTATAGCGGGAGATTGGAGGAAGCCTTATTTCAGATGGCTTCGGAAGATGGCCGACCCAGGGTGGCCAGGGCACTTCTGGACCGTATTACAGGGACGGAACCCTGGATGCAGCCTTACCTGGAAGCCTTTTTGGATGCCCCGGACTATAATCTGCGGGAGACGGCCTTGTTCTGGGCCTGGCAGGGGTATCCGGAGTCCAGGCATGACCTCCTGCGAAAGGCGGCTTCAAATGGTACCCTGGGGGACCTGCAGGTCCGGCAACTGTGGTGGTTGCTCGCGCTTTACAGCGAATACGATACGGAGGCGGCCCGGGTCGGGTACCTGACTGCCCTGAGGGAAACCACCGCCCCGCACCACAACCGGGAAATCAGGGAGAATGCCCTGCGGATGCTTCACAGGGCTGGTGCCCTCAATGGCGAGAACCTGGCAGACTTGGTAGTGGCTACTGAACATTATGCCTGGCAATTCAAACTGTATGCCCGCCGGCTGCTGGACACCCTTTTGGAAGATCCGGAAGGTAGGGACTTCTGGCTGTCTCTTGGCAACAGGTTCCCCGCGGCATCTTTTCCGTATTTTCACGCCAAACTGCGGGAACTATGAAAGCACTGGTTATCTCGGGAGGGGGAAGCAAGGGGGCCTTTGCAGGGGGGGTGGCCCAGCACCTTATCCAGGATTTGGGAAACCGGTACGACCTGTACCTGGGGACCTCTACCGGAAGTTTATTGATCCCCCATCTGGCCCTGGGCGATATCCCCAAAGTAAGGCATGCCTATACCTCGGTTAACCAGGAAAGTATCTTCAGTCGGCGTCCCTTTACCATTCAGCGCAAGCACGGGACCGCATCCATCGGGATTAACCACTGGAACGTGGTACAAAACTTTTTAAGGGGGAGCAAGACCTTCGGGGAAAGCCACAACCTGTTGCAGCTTATCCGCAGGACCCTGACCCCTGAGGAGTTCCAGACGTTGAAAGAAGGAGCTTCCGACCTGCTGGTGACGGTTTCCAACCTGTCCTTAAACCAGGTGGAGTACAAGTCCCTCCGCGATTTCGATTACGACGAGTTTTGCGAGTGGATCTGGATTTCCTGTAATTACACCCCGTTTATGAGCCTGGTCCGCAAAAATGGCTGCGACTACGCCGATGGGGGTCTGGGTTGTATTGTACCTATAGAGGAGGCCATCCGGCGCGGGGCTACGGAGGTGGATGCCATCGTCCTGCATACGGAGGTCACCCAGCTTAACCGCATGCCCTCCCGCAACGCCTTTTCCCTGCTAACCAATATGTTTGCCTTTATGCTGGATAGGATCGAGCAGCAGAATATCAAAATCGGGAAATTTGTGGCCAACCAGCACGATGCCATCATCAACTTTTACTATACCCCAACGGTACTTACTACCAACTCCCTGATCTTCGACCGGGAGCAGATGACGCAGTGGTGGGAGCGGGGGAGGCAGTATGCGGCTTCCAAGTCCGGGCGGACCAGTCCGCTGGAACCGGAATAGCTCAGGCTACCAGAGTTCCCCGATCTCTTTTTTCACGAATGAGAGGGCGGTGGCGGAGGGGGAGGCTTTCTCCATGGACTCGTTGAGGATATCCTCCCGCAGTTTGTCTGCGGAATCCGTTTCGCTCAGGGCGGCTTTGCGGATGGCCTGGATCGTAGCGTTCTTGGCTGCCTTGATCACATTCCAGCATTCATCCGACATATAGATCTGCTGGGAGAGGTTGTGCTCAAATTCATTTTCAATGGAGCGGATTAACAGGTTTTCGTAATCCGATTTATCTGCCGATTTCGGGCCAACGCGGACCACAAGGCTGGGGATGGAAATACGTTCCAGGAAAAGCGCCATCCGCTCGTAGGCCTGCAGCCTTATAGGCAGGGCGTTCTTCTGGCTGTCCTTTTGCAGGAGGAACCTGCGGCGCCCGTCCTCGTTTCGGGTATGCAGTCTGAAAAAATAAAAGGCCACGGCCCCAGTCACCACGGCGGGAAGTAAAAAAGCGAATAATTGAAAGATATCGTCTCCGGACATATCAGGGTTTAGGTTTGGTTTTGGAAACAAAACGGAGGATTGGATCAAAAAGTATATCCACCCCTGCCGATCTGGCCTCCGGACCCGGTTATTGCTTTATTTCAGCCTTAACATCCCGGTAGAAGGCCCTGTAATCCGGGTGCAGCATCACATCTACCCCCTCGCTGAAATTCCCGTCACGCCCCCTTGCGCTCATTCGCGATGCGGCTATGCCATGGTTGTCTCTCAGGGCATTCATCACCGCAGTACCCTGCCGGGCTGCCAGGGCAATGTCCCCGGTCATGGAGAGTCCTTCGACGGTTACCCCCAGCTGAGGGTGGGCTTTGACCAAAGTGGCGATCCCGGCCAGCCACCCGGCGGCACCTTCGGTGAGTTCCGTGTTTGTATCGCCCCCGAAGAGCTGGTCCAGGGTTCCGGATATCACCAGGCTCCCTCCGGCTGCCTTCAGCTGGGCATCGGGCCCCAGGGTTTTCTTGGCATCGGTAAGCAGGGCAATGATGGTGGAATCGTTACGGCCGAGGGTCTCCATGATCCCTCTCAGTTCTGCCTCCCGCGCTTCGAGAGAGGCCAGGGCCTGATTCAGGGATTCGTTGTTTTTGTTAGAGACCTGTGCAAAACTGTTCAGGTTCTTCAAAAGGGTATTGTTGGCATCCTTCAGTTCCCGGACCTGGACCTCGTAGGAGGCTGCCTCGGCCTTGCTTGCACTTTCCCTGCGCTGCGCCTGGTTCACCGCCTCCTCCAGATCCCGGATCCGGGCGTTCAACGTGTCGATTTCCGCCAGGAGATCGCTGCGGCGCTGCCCGTGTAGTCCTGTAGAAAACAGGAGGGTGAAGAGGAAGAGCAACGAGGGTCCGAACGTGTATAAATACTTCATGAGCGCTTGGTTTTCTCCCGCAAATATAGGGCCTACTTCCCGGTATTCATGTAATCCAGGGTCAATTCAGTAAGGGCTTTTACCCCGAGGAGCAGCCCGCTGTCATCTATCATAAAATCCGGGGTATGGTGCGGGAAGGATTCCTGGTTTCCGGGGGTCATCCCGCCCAGAAAAAAGAAGAACCCGGGGGCCTTCTTCTGGAAATAGGAAAAATCTTCCGCTCCGGTAACTGCCTTCTGGGAAACGACCTGGTTAGTTCCGGCCACCCGTTGAAGCGTGGGGAGCATCTGGTCTACCAGGGCAGGGTCGTTAAATGTGATTTCGGTGGCATCGCGGATTTCCACGCTGGCCTCCCCCCCGTACGCACGGGCAATATCGGCGACCATTTCCTTCATCCTGCGGTTGATGTGATCTTTCATGTCGTAGTCCAGGGTGCGGATGGTGCCGATCATTTCGGCGGACTCCGGGATAATATTGAAACGCACCCCGCTGGTGATCTTGCCCACGGTAATCACGGCAGCCTCATTGGTAAGGTTGGATTCCCGGCTGATGATGGTTTGCAGCCCGTCGATGATCTTGGCGCTGATCAGGATGGGGTCCACCCCGGACCAGGGCTGGGAGCCATGGCTCTGTTTGCCCTTCACCCGGATGGTAAAACTCTGGGCCGCCGCCATGGTGCCGCCGGACTTGTAGCGGATCATCCCCACAGGGGTCTGGGAATTGATGTGGAGGCCAAAGATGGCATCCACCTTCGGGTTATCCATAACCCCTTCTTTAACCATAAGCAGGGCACCGCCTTCCTCCCCAACGGGCGGGCCTTCCTCAGCCGGCTGGAAAATAAATTTGACAGAACCCCGCAGCTGGTCCCTGTTTTTAGAGAGGACTTCTGCGGCCCCCATCAGGATGGCTACGTGGGTATCGTGCCCGCAGGCGTGCATGACGCCTACCTCTTGCCCGTTGAATTCCCCGGTAACTGTAGATTTAAAAGGGAGGTCATTGCGCTCGGTTACCGGCAGGGCGTCCATATCGGCCCGGAGGGCCACAACGGGCCCCGGCTTGCTGCCTTTTAATAACCCAACAACCCCGGTATGGGCCACCCCGGTCTGCACCTCAATTCCCAGGGATTCGAGGTGGGCGGCCACTTTAGCCGCTGTTTTGAATTCCCGGTTGGAGAGTTCCGGGTTTTGGTGGATATCCCGGCGCCATTCCACTACCTTGGGTTCTACTTCGGCATAGGCCTTGTCCAGGCCTTTGGTTTGAGCGTTAAGGCCACAAACAGCCAGGGTTGCTACGAGGATAAACGTGTTTCTCATGGGGTTGGTTTTAGAATTTTATAAGTCTGTAGCCCTCATCCTGCAGTTGGATCAGAGCGGTCATGGCAGAGAGGGATAACTCCACGCCCTCAAGGGTTTTCGATAGGGGGACGCCCCGGGAGTACGAGGACTGTCCGCAGAGGATGACCCTGCCGCCGGCTTCCATAAGAGCCGCCAGTAGCGGGGCATTGGGGTTGTCTACCCCGAATTGTTCGCGGTATATTTCGGTCTTCAGCAAGTCCGGCGTCGCTTTGTTGTGGACCACCAGGACCACTTCCAGTTGGGCTGCAGGAACGCCGGCGCGCATGTGCATATTCAGGAACCGGACCGCCGTCTCCATCCAGGGGTTAACCGCTGCCGGGTCTTCCGGGCTGTTCATTACGTCAATAACGGCACGGAAAGTGGCGTTGGTGTCTGTTGGGTATGTGGCATCCGGCACTTCCCAAACGGCGCCATACCCGTAGACGGCTGGGCCATCTGCCTTCACTTGGCCTGAAAGGGTTCCGGAAAGCAATCCTCCGAGGACCAGTAAACCACAGCGCGTAAAAAATCTCATAGGCCGTTTGGGGTTAAGCGTTAAAGATATTCAAATTGGAGGTTTCCGGAAATACATTGTTTATAACTCGGGCAGGACAGGGTTTGAGGTTGCAGTGGATAATACCTAAATTCACGGTTTTAAAGGAGATCGGGCATGTTCCTGGAAGAATTGAATGAAGCACAGAAAGCACCTGTCCTGCACAAGGACGGCCCCCTGATGGTCATTGCCGGGGCCGGTTCCGGCAAAACCAGGGTGCTTACCTACCGCATCGCCCACCTGATGAACCAGGGGGTAGACGCCTTTAATATCCTGGCCCTGACCTTTACGAACAAGGCAGCCCGGGAAATGAAAAAACGGATTGCCACCATAGTGGGGGAAGGGGAGGCCAAAAACCTCTGGATGGGTACCTTCCACTCCATTTTCGCCCGTTTACTGCGCTATGAAGGGGATAAACTCGGTTTTCCCAGTAATTTCACCATTTACGACACCCAGGATTCCCAGCGCCTGATAGCCTCCATCATCAAGGAAATGGGCCTGGACAAGGACGTCTATAAATTCAAGCAGGTCCAGCAGCGGATCTCCTCCTACAAAAACAGCCTGATCACCGTACGGGCCTACTTCCAGAACCCGGAGCTGCAGGAGGTTGATGCCATGGCGAAAAGGCCGCGTTTGGGCGAGATCTACCAGAACTACGTGGATCGTTGCTTTAAGGCCGGAGCCATGGATTTTGACGACCTGCTGCTGCGCACTAATGAGCTGCTGAACCGATTTCCCGAAGTCCTCTCCAAATACCAGGAGCGCTTTAAGTACATCCTGGTAGACGAGTACCAGGACACCAACCACTCCCAATACCTTATCGTGAGGGCCCTGGCAGACCGGTACCACAATATCTGTGTCGTGGGGGACGATGCCCAGAGTATTTATTCCTTCCGGGGCGCCAACATTACAAACATCCTGAACTTCCAAAGGGATTACGACGATGTTGCCGTTTACCGGCTGGAACAGAATTACAGGTCTACCAAGAATATCGTAGGTGCCGCCAATAGCGTGATCGCCAACAATACCAAGCAACTGGAAAAGGTGGTCTGGACCGCCAATGATGAGGGTCCGCTCATCAGGCTTCACCGGAGCCCTACAGATGCAGAGGAAGGCCGGTTTGTGGCCTCGTCCATTTTTGAAAATAAAATGCAGCAGCAATTGCCCAACGGGCATTTTGCGGTTTTGTACCGGACCAACTCCCAATCCCGGGCTATCGAAGACGCACTCCGGAAAAAGGACATCCCCTACCGTATTTACGGGGGGTTGTCCTTCTACCAGCGCAAGGAGATCAAAGATGTTCTGGCCTACCTGCGCCTGATCATCAACCCGGCGGACGAGGAAGCCCTCAAACGGGTCATCAATTTTCCGGCTCGGGGGATCGGGCAGGCAACGGTCGACAAATTAACAGTGGCTGCCAATGCCAAAGGCGCCACGATCTTCGGGCTCATGGAGCAGCTCGGGAGCGATTCCCTTGGCTTTAATGCTGGAACCCGGCGCAGGCTCGAGGAATTTGCCAATATGATCCGCAGTTTCCAGATTATGAACCAGCAGGCCGATGCCTTCACCCTGGCCGAGCACGTGGCCAAGAAGTCCGGGCTTTTGCTGGAGTTTAAAAAGGACGGGACACCGGAAGGCATTGCCCGCATGGAGAATATCGAAGAGCTCTTGAACGGGATCAAAGACTTTGTTGAGGGCCAGCGGGAGCTGGCAGATGCCAGGGGGGACCTTACGGAATTCCTGGAAGATGTTGCCCTGGCCACCGATATGGACAAGGAGGTTGGGGACGAGGACCGGGTGGCCCTGATGACCATCCACCTGGCCAAAGGCCTGGAATTTCCTTACGTGTATATTGTGGGGATGGAGGAGGACCTGTTTCCCTCGGCCATGAGTATGAATACGCGGAGCGAATTGGAGGAGGAGCGCAGGCTTTTCTATGTGGCCCTGACCCGGGCAGAAAAGCAGGCCTACCTGACCTATGCCCAGAACCGGTACCGATGGGGTAAACTCATCGACGCCGAACCAAGCCGCTTTATTCAGGAGATCGACGAGAAGTTTGTTGAAAACCTGACCCCGGAGGACACTTACCGGTTCCGTCCCCTGCTCAATACGGATATTTTCGGTGAGGTGGATAAAAGCCGGCTGCGCCAGGAAAAGCCCCGTGCTGGAACCCCGCCATCGGCTAACCGGCCCTCGCCAAACCAGTTGCGCAAATTGCGTAAAATCAAACCCAACCTCGGGGAACCCGAACCTGCTCAGGCAGCTATCGCCGAACTACAGGAGGGGAGCCAGGTAGACCATTCCCGTTTCGGAAAGGGGACGGTTCTGAAGATTGAAGGCGCCGGCAATGACAAAAAGGCCGAAATCCGCTTTGAGCAGGGGGACGTAAAGAAACTCCTCCTGCGATTTGCCAAACTCAGGCTCCTGAATTAAGTCATCCGGAGAAGGATTAGTGAATACGGCGTATGTGCCTTTACTAAAATATATTAGTATGAAAACCGTGAAGAATACCACCCTTTTATTGCTCAGCAGCCTTTTGCTACTGGCCGGATGCCGTAACGAACAAGACACCACAGAAGATGAAATGGGGCTGTTGCCTCAGCCCGAGCTACCGAACCCACAGGATCCCGATTACTGGGATGCCGCAACTCTGGTGTGGAGCGATGAATTTGACGGAACCTCCCTGGACCCCGATAAGTGGACCTTTGAAACCGGGGACCACGGTTGGGGCAACAACGAATGGCAGAACTATGTAACCCAGGGGGTGACCGAGGTGAGCGACGGCACCCTTAAAATAACCGCCCGGAAAGTAGGTACGGGCGGCCACGTGGGCGATTATGAATCGGCACGCCTCAACAGCCGGGAGGCGTTTACCTTTGGGAGGCTGGAGATCCGGGCAAAGATCCCGGAGTGGAAGGGGAAGGGCATCTGGCCGGCCCTCTGGATGCTCGGGTCCAATATTGGGCAGGTGGGCTGGCCCGAATGCGGGGAGATCGACATGATGGAATACGTCAGTTACGACCCCGGAAAGGTGCATTTCTCCATCCACAGTCCGGCCAATAACCATAAGGACGGCACCCAGGTAACCTCAGGCCCCGTTCCCCTGGAAACGATAGAGGAGGAGTTCCACAATTACGGCATTCTCTGGACGGACCAGTATATCAAGTTTTACCTGGACGACCCGTCCCAGGTGACCCTCGTTTTCCCGAGGCCTACTCCGACTACAGCGGAGAACTGGCCCTTCAGTAAGCCCTTTTATTTTCTGATGAACATAGCAGTAGGAGGAGACTGGGGTGGGCTCCAGGGTGTGGAAGACACGATTTTCCCGGCAGTGATGGAGGTAGACTATGTGCGGGTATACCAGGTTCCACCCCCGGGACAGTAACCTTAAGCAGGGATGAGATGGCGGAGTTTATCAAGATTTACGAAGAGAACCCAAACCCCCGTGAAATAAGGCGTGTGGTAGACATCCTGCGTTCAGGAGGCCTGGTTATTTATCCTACCGACACGGTCTACGGACTGGGGTGCGACATAACCCAGAGCAGGGCCCTGGAGCGTCTTGCCCGGATCAAGGGCGTGAAACTCGAAAAGGCCAACTGGTCCTTCATCTGCGAAGACCTGAGCAACCTCTCGGATTATGTGCGGCAGATAGACACCCCAACCTTTAAAATCCTCAAACGCGCATTACCCGGCCCTTACACGTTTATTTTACCGGGGGGCAAAGACCTTCCCCGGGACTTCAAGAAGAAGAAAACCGTAGGGATTCGCGTACCGGACAACACCATTGCCCATGAGCTGGTAAGGGCCCTTGGAAACCCCATTGTCTCCACCTCTATCCGGGATGATGACGACATCCTGGAATACACTACGGATCCGGAGCTCATTTATGAAAAATGGGGGAAGCGGGTAGATGCTGTTATAGATGGCGGGTATGGGGGGAATGTGGCCTCCACCATTATTGACCTCTCAGGCCCAGAGCCTGAAGTGGTCCGCGAGGGTAAAGGTTCCCTGGACATCCTCTGACAAAAAAACCCCGGACAATTGCCCGGGGTTCTTATTGAAAATTCTAGTGTTCTTAGCGGTTGATCGCGGGGTCTTTCATTCCTTCTTCGATCATGGAATAGAATTGGTCCAGTTTCGGCAATACCACGATGCGGGTACGGCGGTTTTTGGCGCGGTTTGCAGCAGTATCGTTGGTAGACAGCGGTACGTAATAGCTGCGGCCGGCAGCGGTCATACGGGCGGGGTCTACCCCGAAATCATTCTGCAGGATGCGAACCACGGAGGTGGCGCGCTTGGCACTTAGGTCCCAGTTATCCAACAGGACGCCGCTGCGGTAGGGAACATTGTCTGTGTGGCCTTCTACCATGAATTCGAAATCCGGTTTGTTGTTAACCACCTGGGCTACTTTGCCAAGGACGGCTTTCGCGGCATCGGTTACATTGTAGCTTCCGCTGCGGAAAAGCAGTTTGTCTGAGATGGAAACAAATACCACCCCTTTCTCTACGCTGATCTCGATATCCTCGTCGTCCAGGTTACCCAGCACCCCTTTCAGGCTCTGAACCAGAGCCAGGTTAACGGAATCCCGGCGGGTAATGGCATCCTGAAGCTTGCGGATGGTCAGGTCTTTTTCCCGGAGGCTTTCCAGAGACTTCTCCAGGTTTTCGGCACCCTTGGCGGTGAGGGTGGTCAGGTTCCCCATGTTGTTGATCAGCTCCTGGTTGTTTGCTTTGAGGAAAGCATTCTGATCCTCGAGGGTTTTCAGGCGCGCATCTGCGGTGGCCTTGTCCTCCAGACAGGAGTTGAGCTTAACAGTGGCCGAATTGAGTAAGTCTTGCGTCTCTTTTTGCTTGGCTTCCAGTTCTGCATACTTTTTCTGGGATACACAGGAGGACAGGGCCAGGGCCAGTCCCAGGCAGCCTACAATCAGTTTTTTCATAGTATTATTTATGCATTTAAGTTGTTAAGGATTCGTACGATTGTAATAATTTAAACAAAATTATGCAAAAGGGGGCCGGTCGATAAACCGAATTCGTTAATCTTTTACCAATTTGTTAAAAGTCTTTACCCCATTTACGTAATAGGCCCATACCACGGATGTCGTACGGTAATACTTTAATACGAATTTCACTCTTTCGCGCTTGCGAAGCATGGCCGGAACATGGCGGTAGTAACTCAAGTGGGCCCTGAGGATGGCCCAGGCATGCCGGCCACGCCCTTGCAGCAGGAAGCGCGCTGCCGCCACCCCGTCCAGTACCAAGCGGCTAAGCACTATGGGAAAAGCCTTTTTACGGGGCAGGTTCTTGGTTATGGAGTACAGGGAGTTCCGGAAATTCAAAAAGGTCTTTTTGGGGTTCATGTTACTCAGGGTAGAACCGCCCAGGTGATAGACTACTGAACTCCCGGTATAAAAAACCTGATACCCGTGGTTTTGTGCGCGCCAGCAAAGGTCTACCTCCTCCTGGTGGGCAAAGTAATCCGGGTCGAAGCCCTGCAGTTCCCAGAACACTTCTTTGCGGATAAACATACAGGCCCCCGTGGCCCAGAAGATGCTGTGGGTGTCGTCGTATTGCCCCCTGTCCTCTTCCAGACTCTGAAAAATGCGGCCCCGGCAGAACGGATACCCGAACCGATCCAGAAACCCCCCGGCTGCGCCGGCGTACTCGAATCGCTCCGGTTGCAGCAGGTCTTTTATCTTGGGCTGGACAATCCCGATGTCCGGACGGTTGTGAAAGAGATCCAATACCGGTTCCAGCCAGCCTTCGGTTACCTCCACATCGGAATTCAGCAGGCAGTACAGGTCGGCATCGACCTTTTCAAGTGCCATGTTATACCCTTGTGCAAAACCGCCATTAAAGGGGTTTTCCACCACCCGGATACCGGGATATTCCGCTCTGAGATACGCAACGGAATGGTCCGTGGAGGCATTGTCTGCCACCACGATTTCGGCACCCTGGGAATGGGCCACTACCGATGGAAGGAAGCGTTCCAGAAGGGCCCTCCCGTTCCAGTTCAGGATAACAATGGCGATTGATGGCATGCGATCAGGTCAAAAAACGGCCCGGGGATACCCGGGCTTCGAAGGGGCCAAAGTACGCAATTTTTTACCGAATCAGGGCAGGGGAGCCATGCCTGAGGCCGGGAGTTCCCGCAGGAAGTCGTACGCCTTGTTTTCGTAATCCATCCGGCAATAGTAATGGGACAATCCGTTGGTAACCATCAGCAGGGGAGACCCCAGGGCCATATTGTATCGGGCAATCTGGTCGAAGACTTCCTGGGTCAGGGCCACCTCGGGCGCTTTGCATTCCACCAGCAAATCGATCTCCCCCCGGTCTCCGCAAACGGCGATATCCACCCTTTTCCTGACAGGGCCTACCCGGATTTCGCGCTCCACCAGCATGCGCCCCAGGGGGTAGCCTTTTTCCCGGTTCAGGTACTGGATGCAATGCTGGCGCACCCATTCCTCTGGTTGCAGCCGCACGTATTTTTTACGGACCACATCGAAGACCAGGGGGTTATTTTCCCTACTTTTGAATCGGAACGGGTATGCGGGAAAATTGAGTTTTCGCATGCTGCAAATGTGCATTTATTTTTCCAATGGAGGAAGTCAGGGAACTCATCCGAAGCATTGAACAGCGGCAGCTGGCGCCTGTGTATCTGCTCATGGGGGAGGAACCCTACTATATAGACCGCATTTCGGAATACATCGGTTCCCATGTCCTTACAGAAGCCGAGCGCGGGTTTAACCAGGCCGTGCTCTACGGCAAGGATGTCGGGGTAGATGATATTGTGGCCCAGGCCAAGCGTTTTCCGATGATGTCGGAATACCAGGTACTCATTATCCGGGAGGCACAACACCTGAGCCGTACCATTGAGCAATTGGTATCCTATGTGGAAAACCCGCAACCCAGCACTGTGCTGGTACTGTGTTACAAATACAAGACCCTGGACAAGCGGAAAAAACTGGTGAAGGCCTTAAAGGCAAACGGGTGTGTGGTCTTTGAGAGCAAAAAGCTTTACGAGAACCAGGTGGCGGACTGGATCCGGAAGGTCCTCTTGGGCAGCGGGTTTAAAATTTCCCACAAGGCCTCGGCCCTGTTGGTGGAATACCTCGGAACAGATCTAAGCAAGATCGCCAATGAGCTGGACAAGCTTAAAATCGTATTACCGGAAGGCTCCGAAATTGGTCCGCAGGATATCGAAGACCATATCGGAATCAGCAAGGATTACAACAACTTTGAATTAAAAAAGGCGATTGCCAGCCGGGATATCTCCAAAGCCACCCGCATTATCAAGTATTTCGGGGAGAACCCCAAGGACAACCCTTTTGTGCTGACCATTTCCCTGTTGCACACCTTCTTTGCCCAGTTGCTGCAATACCACGGCCTGGACGACCACAGCCCCAGGAATGTGGCCAGTGCCCTGCGCATCAACCCTTATTTTGTAAGCGAATACCAAACCGCTGCCAGGCACTATCCCATGAAACGGGTCAGCGCTATAATAGGCGTCCTGCGGGAGATGGACCTGAAAGGCAAGGGCGTGGGCTCTACCTCACTGTCCCACCAGGATCTGCTGCGGGAACTGCTTTATAAAATCGCCTAATTACTTCTTATCCACACTGTAACCTCCGGGGCCCGTGAAGAAAAGGGCCAGGAAGATAGAGGCGAAAAGCAGGGCTTTCTCCTTGGTGCCGAAAGGGTCCGCTGCATGGGCGATAAAGGCGGCTACCAGCATGCCGATCACGACTGGGATCGCAGCCCAGCGGGTCTTAAACCCAATGAGAACCATAGCGGCACATACCACCTCAGCAAAGGTGATAAGGAAAAGGGATGGCCCGGCTCCAATTCCTATGGGGTCACCGAATTGGATGGGGCCTTCGCCGAAAAGACGGCCGATTTTGGGGATGCCGTGGGTAAGGAGCATCCCGGCTCCTGCAACGCGCAGGATGAGGAGGCCGAGGTCTGTTTTTAGGGAACTTTTCATGGTTAGTCGATTAACGATGGATTACTAAAGTATTAATTTATAATGAATCTACCGTATTCCTTTTAGGCATCCCCTGAGTTTATCGATCAACTCCCAGCTGTTTTCCCGGTTAAAGGGGAGTGGAGGTTTGATTTTTAAAACGTTATCGCCAGGACCATCCGTGCTGAGCAGCACATGGGCTTCCCGCATCCGGTTTTTGATCTTCCCTGCCAGTGCAGTGGCAGGAGCCCCGTTCTCTTCCAGCAGTTCCACCCCGAGGAATAGTCCATTCCCCCTGACATCTGCAATACACGAAAATTCGGACTGCAGCCCGGTAAGGGCATCCTTCAAGAGTGTTCCGACGGCCGAGGCGTGCTCGGGCAGGTCCTCTTCTTCCAAGGCATCGAGTACGGCGTGGCCGGCAGCACAAGAAACCGGATTCCCGCCAAAGGAGCTGAAAAATTCCGGTCCTTTTGCAAAAACCTCGGCGATTTCCCGGGTACATACCACCGCCCCAATCGGGTGCCCGTTACCCATGGGTTTCCCTAATATGACCATATCCGGGACCACGCCGTATTGGTTAAATCCCCAGAAATCAGGGCCAAGCCTCCCGAAACCTACCTGGACTTCATCGGAAATACAAAGCCCTCCCTGAGCCCTGACAGCCCTATAAATGGGTTCCAGGTATCCTTTTGGGAGGGGCACCTGCCCCCCGCACCCCATAATGGGTTCTGCCAGGAATGCACCCACGGTACCACTGTACCTGCTGAGGAGTTTCAGGGCCTGGCTGCTGAAGTGGGCCCCGGCAGTACCATCGTCTGCCAACCCGGATCCGAATACCTTTGGCATAGGACACACCAACGTTTCCGGGAAGCTATCGGCAGAGCTGTGTTTGTAGGGACTTGCGGCAATGCCGGCAATCGTGTTTCCATGGTACCCGTGTTCCAATGCCATAACCATGGATTTTCCGGTGTAAGCGCGCGCCAGGCGCAGGGCCAGGTCTGTCGCGGCACTTCCCGAATTAACCAGGAAAACCCGGTTGAGGGAAGGGGGGAAGTGACCCAGGAGGGCTTCCGCATAGTCCGGCAGGGCGTCGAAATGGTAACGCGTATTGGTATTAAGGGTCCGAAGGGCCTGGCAGGTCCTGCGGGTTACCTCCGGATGGCAGTGCCCCACAAGCATAATGTTGTTGTAAGCATCCAGGTAGGTCTCCCCTTTATGGCCGTACATGTACTGCAACGCTGCGCCCTTCATAACAATGGGCCTGGAATAGCTGAGGCTCATGGCAGGGCTCAAAAGGTTGTTACGCCTGTGGGCATAAGACTCCTCGGCAGAGGCCTCGGGAATCGCCAGCCCGGCTGCAGCCCTGAACCGCCTTTGGGCTTCAAGGGGGTTGATGCGCACCCATTTTTCCAGGAGTTCCCGGGCCGGTGCCTCGCTGATGGAGACGTATTCCGAGTCCGGCCGGAGTTTCCGGGCATGGGTGCTTTGGCAGAGGCTGATGCACAGCCTCCCGGCTATCAGCAGGTATAGGATGTCGGCTTCTTCTGCCTCCAGGGTAAAGCATCGGGCATATCCCTTAAGGATAGATTCCGCGGCTTGCATGGGGTCTTCTTTCCCCATGAGCGCATAGGTCATCCCCACGGCCAGGTCCGCTGCCAACCAGCTGTGGCAGGCATCCCCGAAATCGATCAGGCCGGTTACCTTCCCGCGGTAGGTAAGGACATTCCAGTCATTCGCGTCGTTGTGGATAAACCCGGTGCGAAAGCTATACTGTTTGGGTACAACATGGGTCTCGAACTGCTGGGCAAAATAGGCTATAAGGGTTTTGGTCCGATGGGGGGAAACCTGCTCCTGGTACTGCAGGGAGAGCGGCAGGTGACGCAGGTCCCAGGAAAAGGGTGGGGAAACACCAGGACCGTTGAAGGTGGCCGCAAGATGGCCACAAGTGCCCAACAACTCCCCGAAGGATTCCAGGAGCGCGGCATCCTGATCGGCCTCAGCCAGAAAACTACCCTCCAGGAATTCCAGCAGGCGGTAACAGTGGCCGTTGTGAACGACAAAATCGTTTCCGGTAAGGGTTTTTAGGGGTTTTGGGAAGGCAAAGGTATCCGATTGGCTATAGTGTTCCATGAGCCGCGCCTCCAGGGCCAGCCGGGATTTGATCTCATCTCCTGTTTCATGGACCTTAAGGATCCATTTCCCCTTGGGGCCCGTGACCAGGGTGGTACGGTCCTGGTACCCCTCAAGGGGCTTATGGGTAGTAACGCGTACCCCGAAGGCCGTTTCCAATATGCCGTATAGTCCTTCCATCCGTTGGTTCACCTGACCTTCAAACTTAATGAAAAATAGGAGGTGCAAAACCCATCCCGATTCCGGGGGCAGGAACGCCTATATTTCCCTATATTTAATACGTTTAACCAAAATCATCAAAAAGAGAACCATGAGAAGACTACTCCTGTTGCTCCTGGTGTGCACTTTGCCGCAGTGGGCGGGTGCCCAGGGCTTTGCCTTCAAGGCGGACGACATTGAAATTCCCTATGAACGTTTTGTGCTCCCAAACGGCCTGACCCTCCTGGTGCATGAAGACCATAAGGCCCCGATTGCAGCGGTCAATATCTGGTACCACGTGGGGTCCAAAAACGAAAAACCGGGCAAAAGCGGTTTTGCCCACCTCTTCGAACACCTGATGTTCAATGGAAGTGAACATTACAACGACGACTATTTCCAGGCACTGGAGCGTATCGGGGCTACCGACCTGAATGGCACCACCAACCAGGACCGGACCAATTATTTCCAGAACGTCCCGGTAAGCGCCCTGGACCAGGTCCTCTGGCTGGAATCGGACCGGATGGGCCACCTGTTGGGCGCCATAGACCAGGCCAGGCTGGACGAGCAGCGGGGGGTTGTGCAAAATGAGAAGCGGCAGGGGGAAAACCAACCCTATGGCAAGCAGTGGAATTACCTCACCTGGTCTATGTATCCCAAAGGACACCCCTATTCCTGGACGGTAATCGGGGAAATGGCGGACCTGAATGCGGCCTCCCTGGAGGACGTGCAGGAGTGGTTCAAAAGCTATTACGGCCCGGCCAATGCAGTGCTGGCGGTTGCGGGGGATGTTAACCCCCAGGAAGTATACCAGAAAGTAATGAAGTATTTCGGGGACATACCTTCCGGGCCCACCATAGAACGGCAGGAAATCAACATTCCCGACCATCCGTATGACACCTACCAGGTCTACGAGGACCGGGTGCCGGAATCCCGGGTGTTGTTTGCCTGGAATACCCCGCAGTTCGGGGCGAAGGAGGACATCCACTTCGACCTGATTGCCGCCATCCTGTCCAACGGGAAGAATTCCCGCCTGTACAAGCGCCTGGTATATGAAGACCAGATTGCCAGCTCGGCCTTTGCCTTCCAGGCATCCGCGGAATTGGCCAGCCGGTTTATCACCTTCGCCAACGTGAAGCCCGGGGGCGACCCGGACCACGTCCGGAAGGTTCTGATGGAAGAGATCGACAAACTCATCGCAGAGGGCCCCACAGAGGCAGAACTCAAAAGGGTAAAGGCGGATTATTTTGCAGATTTTATAAAAGGACTGGAACGCATAGGTGGTTTTGGGGGTGTCTCGGATATCCTGGCTTCCAACGAGACCTATTTTGGGGATGCGTCTTATTACAAAACCGTCCTGAAGTATGCGGAGGCCGCAACGGTAGCCGATTTAAAGGCCACGGCTGCTAAATGGCTGACCAAAGGCAAACACGTACTGGTGTGTAACCCCTTCCCGGAATACACCGTGGCCCAAACCGGGGCAGACCGGTCCAAACTTCCGGAACTCGGGCCCCAGAAAGCCTCGAGATTCCCGGATATCCAAAGGGCGGAGCTTTCCAATGGGATGAAGGTAGTCCTGGCCCAGCGCAGTGGAGTGCCTACCGTAGTCATGAACTTGATGTTCGATGCGGGATACAAGACCGACCACCTTTCCAGCCCGGGTACGGCAGAACTGGCCATGAACCTCATGGACGAGGGTACCAAGGAGCTGACCTCCCTGCAGATCAATGAGAAATTGCAGTTGCTGGGGGCAAGCCTGAGCACCTTCTCCAATCAGGACATGTCCAGTGTGTATATGAACACCCTTAAGCCCAGCCTGGAGGCGAGCATGGAGCTTTTTGCCGAGGTGGTCCTCAACCCGGCATTTCCCCAGAACGAGTTCGACCGCCTGCAGACCGAGCAGATCAACGATATCAAGAGTGAGAAATCCGCTCCGGTGGCTATGGCGCTTCGGGTGATGAACAAATACCTCTACGGGGAGGAGCATCCCTATGGCAACCCCTATACGGGAACCGGCTATGAAACTACGGTGGGGGCCCTTACCCGCAGTGACGTGCAGGCATTTTACGATACCTGGATCAAGCCAAACAATGCCACCCTGGTGGTTACCGGGGATGTCGCCATGAAAGACCTTCTGGCTTCCCTGGAGGACCATTTCGGGAAATGGAAAAAGGGAAATGTGCCGGAAATCCGGTTTCCTGAGCCCAAGCCCGGCAGCGGGAATACGCTGTATCTGATGGACCGGCCCGAATCCCAGCAATCGGTGATCATTGCGGGCCACCTTACCGAAAAATACGGGGACCTTCCCGAGGTTGCCCTCGAGCAGATGGTCAGTATCCTGGGAGGGGATTTTACCTCCCGTATCAACATGAACCTGAGGGAGGACAAACACTGGTCTTATGGGGCCGGAGGGTTTGTACTCGGGGCGCGAAACGAGCGCCCGTTTATTATGTACGCGCCGGTACAGACCGATAAAACGGCCGAATCGGTAACAGAGCTCAGAAAGGAGATCTCTGAATTTACCAGCACCCGCCCGGCAACGGCGGAGGAATTGGAAAAGGTTAAGACGAATCAAATCCTGAAACTTCCCGGGCAATGGGAGACCAATGCAGCCGTTGCCGGTTCGGTAGCCAGCCTGGTACGCTACGGGCTGCCGGATGATTACTACCAGACCTACGATGCCGCCGTGCGCAACCTGAGCCTGGACCAGGTCCGGGCTGTGAGCCAGCAGGTGGTACAACCCGGGGCTGTAAACTGGTTTATGGTTGGCGATAAGGCCAAGATCATCGAAAAGCTCGATGCCCTCGGTTTCGACCAGATTATTGAAATCGATGCCGATGGAAACCCCAAAACCCCGACCCTGAAAAGCACGGAGGTGGAGATGAAGAATTAACTAGAAAGGGCATTAAACAAAAACCCGCAACTTCCGTTGCGGGTTTTTGTTTGTTCTGATCTCGGGTACTCCGGAACCCCATCTGTAGGTAAAAGCCTAAAGGGGTGGGAAATGCTGCGGGTCGGCTTCGCTGATAATGCCATAGATCTTCTCGAAAATATCCTCTGTATTGGGTTTGGAGAAGTAATCCCCGTCGCTGGCATAGGCCGGCCGGTGTGCCTGTGCCGTAAGCGTCTGCGGCGCTGAGTCCAGGTACTGGTAGGCGCCCTGTCCCTCTACGATCTGCTGCATCAGGTATGCTGCACAGCCACCGGGTACATCCTCGTCTACCACCAGCAAGCGGTTGGTTCGCTTAACGCTCTCGCATACCTCGTGGTTCAGATCGAAGGGCAATAGGGACTGGGCGTCGATGACTTCGACCGAGATACCCACTTCTTCCAGTTCCTTGGCGGCCTGCAGAACTACCCTGAGGGTAGACCCATAGGAAACCACCGTTATGTCACGACCCTCGCGCATGGTTTCCACCTTGCCAATAGGGGTACAGTGCTCCCCGAGATTGAGGGGGACAGGTTCTTTGAGGCGATATCCGTTTAAGCTTTCTACCACCAGCGCCGGTTCGTCCGTTTTCATCAGGGTATTGTAAAACCCGGCGGCCTGGGTCATATCCCTGGGGACCAGCAAATATATGCCCCGCAACAGGTGAATAAGCCCACCCATCTGGGAACCGGAGTGCCAGATGCCTTCCAGGCGGTGGCCGCGGGTACGCACAATGAGGGGCGCTTTCTGCTTCCCTACCGTACGGTATAGCAGGGTAGCCAGGTCATCGCTCAGGGTTTGAAGCCCATAGAGCACATAGTCCAGGTACTGGATTTCGGCTATGGGTCTGAGCCCGCGGAGGGCCAGACCAATCCCTTGTCCGATAATGGTGGTTTCCCGGATGCCCGTATCGGCAATGCGAAGTGGGCCGTATTTTTTCTGCAGGCCTTCAAGCCCCTGGTTTACATCCCCGATGGCTCCACTGTCCTCTCCGAAGATAAGGGCCTTGGGGTACCTGGCGAAAAGCCGGTCGAAGTTGTCCCTCAGGATGATACGCCCGTCTGCCATTTCGGGATTATCCCCATACTGCGGCGGAACGGCCGGGATGGCAGTGGCCTTGTTGGACCATTCGGAATAGAGGTGGGAGCTGTAAAGCGGCTGGGTTTGCGCCATGAAAGCATCTATCCATGCTTTGAGGGCTTCCTTTTGAGGATGTTGTTCCCCGATGAGAAAGCGCATCGCCTTTCGAGCCTTGGAAATAAGATCCCGTTTCAGGGGCTCCTCCACGGCGATCAGGTCGTTTTTGAGTTTGCTGATGAAGGCCCGGTTGGGGCTGGCTTCAGCAGCCGCTTCCAGCAGGTCGCGCAACTCCTTTTTTTGCTGGAGGTGGGGCCCTAAAAATTCGGCCCAGGCTTCTTTTTTGGCGGTTCGCACCTCCCTTTTTACCTGCTTCTCCAGGGCAGACAACTCCTCTTCGGCCACGATCTGGTTCGCCAGGATCCATTCCCGGAACTTCAGGTTGCAATCGTGCTCCCGCTCCCATTTCAGGCGCTCCTCAGTCTTGTAGCGCTCGTGGGAGCCGGAGGTGCTGTGTCCCTGGGGCTGGGTGAGCTCTGTGACGTGGATGATAACCGGAATGTGGCTTTCCCTGGCGATGTCTCCGGCGTTCTCGAAGGTGTGGATCAGGGCGGTATAATCCCATCCCTTTACACGGAATATCTCATAACCCGGCTCGGTTTCTGTGCGTTTAAACCCTTTGAGGATTTCCGAAATATTTTCTTTAGTGGTCTGGTACTTGGCCGGGACGGATATCCCGTAGGCGTCGTCCCAGATGCTGATAACCATGGGCACCTGCAGGACCCCAGCGGCATTAACGGTCTCAAAGAAATGACCTTCGCTGGTAGATGCATTGCCAATGGTTCCCCAGGCCACTTCATTTCCGTTGTCCGAAAGTCCTTCGGAGGGCAGGTCCTTCAGCTTCCTGAAGAGCTTGGAGGCTTGGGCCAACCCCAGCAAACGCGGCATCTGGCCCGCGGTAGGGGAGATGTCCGGGCTGCTGTTAGGCTGGGCGGTGAGGTCTTTCCAGTTTCCGTCATCATCGATGCTGTAGGTGCCAAAGTGCCCACCCATCTGGCGCCCGGCACTCATGGGTTCCAGGCGGATATCCGTGGTGGCGTACAGGCCATGGAAAAAATCCTTGGGGGTTAGCAACCCCAGGGCCATCATAAATGTCTGATCCCGGTAATATCCGCTGCGGTGGTCCCCGTTGCGGAAGGCTCGCGCCATTGCCAATTGTGGCAATTCCTTGCCGTCCCCGAAGATTCCAAACTTGGCTTTGCCTGTTAGTACTTCCCGTCGTCCAAGCAGGCTGCACTCCCGGCTCGTAACGGCCACCCTGTAATCGGTTAAGATCTGTTCCTTAAAGTCGTTGTAAGAAATGTCTTTTTCAGGGTCTAGGTGAACTTCCATGGGCAGGTCAGGAGATTGTATTCAAAGGTACGCATTCCGGTGGTTATTTACAATGCCTAAATGGATTCTCATTAGAGAATTCACATCTACAACTCTGTATACCGGCTTTAAATTGCATATTCAACAAAAAAAGGAGGAAATATTACCAATATCACAATCAAAACCACTTCCGCGTGAACAGACCTGTCAGGGTCCTGGGGCTGATGGTGATGATGAATCGGATTCGGGAACTGTAGTTGGGTTGCGCGATTTCCCACCCCAGGTTGGAATACACAGGAAAGTAGAGCTCAAAGTAGTCGGTTACCAGGTTGAGCCGAATGCCTGAATCGTATACAAACCGGGCATCGCTCCCCGTGTTCCTCAGGAAACCGGCATCTCCATAGACCTCCAACCAGCGCCAGAGGTTAAAGCTCGCATTCCCGGTGAGCATCCAGTCATTCGCGAACGGATCGGGTAATTTGGATTTGAACCCCCCTTCTGCAATGATGATTTGTTGGCTAAGCAGTCCGGAATCCTCGGAACGACCCAGGAAGTTATAGTCGAATAAATAATCGGTAGGGCGGTCCAGGGCAAAGCTGAAATAGTCGGAATCTGTCCGGTTGCGCAGGAACACCCCGGCAAAGATCCGCAGGTTGAGCTGCCTGTTGTTGTCAAAAAGCCTTCTGTACTCGGCATTCAGGGCCAGTTTGCTGAAATCGGCTGCATGCTGCGCATCGGCAAACCAGGAAAAATAATTGATGATATGGTTGTGCAGGTAGCTGTACCTTAGGTTCAGTACGCTATAATCCGGTTCGGTCTCCAGGTTGTCTATGGCAGAATCTATGGTCCGAAACACGTTTACGTGCCGCAGTAATAAACTGGACCGCGTATTGGAAATCAGGTCCCTGGGCCTCCAGCCCAGTAAAATGGAAGGCGTCAGGGTGGAGTAGCGGGAGTTGACCTGAAAATGGTAGGACGAGCCCGAAAGCGACAGCTGACTGAGGTAGAACCCGGTCTTTTTATGGAATTTCTGATACGTTAGCCGGCCATAGCCCACCAGGGCCTTTTCCTTGGTGGCGTAGGTCGGGGCAAAGTCGAAGGTAAAGGGCCGTTGCAGCAGGGTCTTGTTGGTTAAACGGATGCCGGGGGTAATGCCGTCATAAAAGTTGTAATTGGCAACGGGGACCCAGAAGATCTGGTTGTAATAGGGGTTCTCACTGTCCCGGAAGAACTGGAATTTCAGCTTCTTATTCCCCGAGAAGAACCCCCCAAGGGTTTTCCAGTTGTCCCGCTGGTTGAATTCGGGGATTTTCTGGTCGTAATTCAGCACCAGCCTGCGTTCCCCCTGCTGCGGGATGGTAAAGGTCTGCGTATTGCTGAACCCTTTAAACCAGTACTGGGAGACCACCGTGTCCCGGTTGATCCCGGAGAGGGAGATGGGGACTTCGGCCCCGGTTTTATTCTTGAGCGTAACGGCTATGGAATCTCCCGTCTTCTTTACGGATTTTATTTTATAATCGATCTGTTTACTGGTGGTTACATAAGTGTCGAAGAACCAGCCCACATCCTTCCCGGCGTGGGACTCTATGAGGTTACGGAAATCTGCGGCCCCAACGGGCTTGAGTTTGTACGTTTCGTAAAAAATCTTGATTGCCCGGTCTATACTGCTCGCCCCGGCGTAATTGGCCAGGTAGGAAAGCCCCAGACCGGCCTTGTAGGTATTGGCGATTTTCTGGTTGAATTTGATCAGGGAATCGTTCGGAACACTTAGGGCCTGGTCCAGGTTGCGCCTGGCGGAAAGCATGTATAAAAAGGAATACTGGTCGTTAAAGTGCATCTGGGAAAGGTGGAAGCCTTTTAACATCCACCAGTTGGAGAGTTTCCCCAGAAGCTTCTGGTCGGGGTAAAAGGTCTCCACGTACCGGATCATCAGGTAGTTCACAATGGCATCCGTAACCCATTTTTCATCCCTGGGATTCAGAAAGAGCGTTTCCCGCATATAGCTGATCAGGGCGGTCTTCAGGAACTTCATCTCGAACTGGAACTGTTCCTCGTAGGGCCGGATAAAGGACGGTAACTGATTGAGTCCGTACAGTGGGTTTTTGTTGAAGTCTATCTCACTGACCAACAGCTGCTCATAGGGGAAATCTCCCAGGTTTTGATGAATAAACCGGGAAATCCGGTCTATGGAGACGCCCTGCATCACTTCATTGTACCTTGGGGACCGGATATCGGTCACTACCAGCAGGAAGGGTGTCAGGTGTTTCTGGAAGGGCCTTTCGGCATTCAGAATCACGTCGCAACTCTTGCGTTGTACACCCCGCAGGGTTGCCGACTGCCTTTGTGGCCTTTTAACCAGGTTAATATCCACATAATTGGTACCCAGGTAGAGGGAATCCGGGAATTCCAGATCTATCCGGGTATTGGTGATGTCGGTAAAGAGGTCCTCGAGGTTTTTGTTGGAATACAAGTGCCAGGTGCCGTCATACACGGCAGGGGTCAGGTACCAGTCCTTGAGGTAGTAGCTTCCGTTAGGGGAGTAGCCGTAAGGGGTATACCGGTTGGGGGGGAGCTTGACGGTATAGGTGATAAACAGGCGTGTGGAATCGCCCGGAGCCAGGGGTTCCCCCAGATCGAAACGGACGATGTCCTTGCCTTCCATGCGCTTCCACTGCAGCCCGCGGTAGACGTCATCTACAACAGAGAGGATATTGGTAGCGCCCCGCTCTTCTGGCTTGGCCAGATGGAGGGATTTTTTGAACTCCTCTGCGAAGCGCTTTGCAAGGGCCGTGCTTTTGTCCGAATAGGCATGGTTCCAGTCGTTGAAGTACAGCTGTGCCAGGGAGTCTTTCGAGGCATTTACATAGGTAAACTCCTGCTGGATTTCCAGCAGTTGCTCTTCTTCCACCAGGTTGGCCCTGACAGTATTACGGTGCTGGGCCTGGCTAACCGTGTACATGCAGCAGGCCATTAAGGCCAGCCGGCTGGTGTACTTCCGGTATGTGCGCAGATCCCACCCCATAGTTTTAGAAATTGGGGCTTAGCATATGGGCTTTATAGAACCCGTCTATGACGCCTACCACTTCTTCCGGGGTGTCTACCAGGTGGATCAGGTTCAGGTCATCAGGACTGATGTTGCCTGCATTGAGCATGGTGGTTTTAATCCATTCGAAGAGGCCGCTCCAGAAATCGGTTCCCACCAGGATAATCGGGAATTTCGCGATTTTCTCAGTCTGGATGAGGGTTATGGCCTCGAACAGTTCATCCAGGGTGCCGAAGCCCCCGGGCATCACCACAAAGCCCTGGGAATACTTTACGAACATGACCTTACGGACAAAGAAATAATCGAAGTCCAGGCTTTTGTCCTCGTCTATATACGGGTTGTTATGCTGTTCGAAGGGGAGGTCTATGTTAAGGCCTACAGAGGTTCCCCCTGCCAGCCTGGCGCCACGGTTTCCGGCTTCCATAATACCCGGGCCGCCCCCGGTGATGATCCCATAGCCGGCCTGGGAAAGCTGCCGGGCTGTTTCCACGCAAAGCTGGTAGTACGGGTGGTCTTCCCGGGTCCGGGCAGAGCCGAAAATACTGACACAGGGTCCTATCAGGCTCAGTTTTTCATACCCTGTAACGAACTCTCCCATTATCTTGAAAATGGCCCAGGAATCGTTGGTTTTGATTTCGTTCCAGCCTTTGTGGTGCTTTTCTTTCCTCATGTACTACTAACGCTAATTGTTTTGAATTCTTTATTTGCCGGTGGCGTTTTCTTCCACAGCTTCCCGTTCGGGGTACAACTCACGGCACAAAAACCGGGCCGTATGCCCCTGGGAGGAGGCGCAGACGTCCTCCGGGGTTCCGGTGGCTACTACGGTACCCCCGCCTCGGCCGCCTTCCGGTCCGATATCGATCAGGTGGTCCATCATCTTGATCACATCCATGTTATGTTCAATGATCAATACCGAATTCCCTTTGTCTACTAATTTGTCCAGAACTTCCATAAGTACCCGTATGTCTTCAAAATGCAGCCCGGTTGTAGGTTCGTCCAGGATGTAGAAGGTGTTCCCCGTATCCCTTTTGGACAGTTCCGTGGCGAGTTTTACCCGTTGGGCCTCCCCCCCTGATAGTGTCGTGGACTGCTGACCCAGGGAAATATAACCCAGCCCCACATCCTGGATGGTTTTCAGCTTACGGTAGATTTTCGGGATGTGTTCGAAAAAGGAAACCGCCTCGTCTACCGTCATTTCCAATACATCGGAAATGGATTTGCCCTTATATCGGATTTCCAGGGTCTCGCGGTTGAAGCGCTTGCCATTGCAGGTCTCGCAGTCAACATAAACATCGGGGAGGAAATTCATCTCGATCACCCGCAGGCCGCCGCCCTGGCAGGTTTCGCACCGGCCGCCCTTAACGTTGAAACTGAACCGGCCTGGCTTATACCCCCGGATGGCTGCCTCGGTGGTTTTGGCAAACAGTGCCCGAATTTCCCCGAAGACCCCGGTATAGGTAGCCGGGTTAGACCTGGGAGTCCTTCCTATGGGCGATTGGTTGATATCGATAACCTTGTCGATGTGCTCCAGGCCGCTTATGCTTTTGTAAGGCTTTGGTTTTTTGACCCCATTAAAATAATGGGCATTCATGATGGGGTAAAGGGTCTCGTTAACCAGGGTCGACTTGCCGCTGCCGGACACCCCGGTTACCCCGATCATTGTCCCAAGAGGGAAGGACACATCTATGGCCTTGAGGTTATGCCCGGTACATCCGGTCAGGCGGATTTGCTTCCCGTTGCCTTTCCGTCGCTCGGAAGGAACAGGTATCCGACGGGTGCCACTGAGGTACTCCGCAGTGAGGGTAGGGTGGGTGAGGATGGCCTCGGGAGGGCCTTCCGAGATGATTTCACCCCCGTGTTTCCCGGCCTTGGGCCCGATGTCCATCACGTGGTCTGCCTCTTCGATCATATCGCGGTCGTGTTCTACAACGACCACGGAGTTCCCCAGATCCCGCAGGGATTTAAGGGACCGGATCAGGCGGTTGTTGTCGCGCTGGTGCAGCCCGATGCTCGGTTCATCCAGAATGTAAAGCACCCCAACCAGCTGGGACCCGATCTGTGTCGCCAGGCGGATGCGTTGGGCTTCACCCCCGGAAAGGGTTCGAGAACCCCGGTTCAGGGACAGGTAATCCAGCCCCACATCGAGCAAAAAACCAACCCGGCTGCCGATTTCCTTGATAATCTCGGAGGCGATTACCTGCTGGTCTCCGCTGAGTTTCTCTGGCAAGGCTTCGAAAAAGGCCGCCAGTTCCCCGATGTCCATGCCCGCCAGGTCTGCGATACTTTTTCCGTCTACCCTGAAATAAAGCGATTCCCGGCGAAGTCTCGTCCCGCCGCATTCCGGGCAGGTTACCTTGTCCATAAAATCATGGGCCCACCGTTTGATACTGGTAGAATCGCTATTCTTGTATTGTTCCTGGATGAAACGTGCAATCCCTTCATATTCTATGCGGTACTGACGTTTCACCCCAAGGCTTTTGGAATCCACCGCGAAGCGTTCGTCCCCGCCGTTCAATATAATCTCCATCGCCTCATCCGGGATATCCCCAATTGGGTCGGCCAGATCGAAGCCATAGCGCAGGGCAATGGTCTCCAGTTGTTTGAAAGCCCAGGATTTTTTGTACTCTCCCAGGGGAGCCAGCCCCCCGGCACGGATAGATCGGGTAGGGTCCGGGATGATCTTCCTGAGGTTCACCTGATGTACGTGGCCCAACCCGTTGCAATTGGGGCACATCCCTTTCGGAGAATTAAAGGAAAAGGTGTTGGGTTCGGGTACCGGATAGGAAATCCCGGATTCAGGGCACATCAGGTCCCGGCTGAAAAACCTGGGATCTTCCTGGCCTTCCTCCAGGACCATCAGGACATCCTCCCCGGCGTACATGGCTGTCTGAATGGACTCGTCCAGGCGTTTCAGAGTATCCTCGGTTTCCGTTACCTGTAGGCGGTCTACCACGATTTCGATATCGTGAGTTTTGTACCGGTCTACTTTCATTCCCTTCTCCAGATCCCGGATTTCGCCGTCTACGCGGACCTTCACAAAACCCTGTTTGGCAATCTGCTCGAAGAGTTCCCGGTAATGGCCTTTCCGGGAGCGCACCACAGGTGCCAGGATGTTGATCCGCTTTCCCTGGTAGTCCGAAGCGATCAGGTCCCGGATTTGGGTATCCGTGTAGCTGACCATTTTCTTGCCTGTATTATAGCTGTAGGCATCCGAGGCCCGGGCAAATAACAACCTCAGGAAATCGTATACTTCTGTGACGGTGCCTACGGTAGACCGGGGTGAACGGGAAGTGGTTTTCTGCTCGATGGCGATAACAGGGGAGAGCCCGTCTATCTTATCGACATCGGGCCGTTCCAGCCCCCCCAGGAACTGGCGGGCATAAGCGGCGAAGGTCTCGATATACCGGCGCTGTCCTTCAGCGTAAATGGTGTCGAAAGCCAGGGAGGATTTCCCGCTGCCCGACAACCCGGTAATCACGACCAGCTTTTCACGTGGGATGGACACATCCACATTCTTCAGGTTGTGTACCCGCGCCCCCTGGACCCTGATGAATTCTTCTTGTTGGCTCACAGTATAAAACAAACAGCGAAATTACGATTTTAAGGCCGAAAACGGAAGGTGACTATAAATTTGATTATTCCTCCGGGCGGCCCTAATTTTGAGGCAAAACATTAAAACAAATATGGAAATACTCGGCATAGGATCCCGTATCCGCCACCCTGAACACGGCCCGGGAGTAGTTGTGAATGTGAGCTCCCGGCACTATTGGGTTTCCTTTATGGAGACCGGTCTTGAAACAATCGATGTCGATGCTGAATTCGAGGTCATTGAGGCCTTGCAGGACGATGTGGACACCATAAGTTTCTCGGAGGTGGAAATGACCCTGATCCGCATCCTGAGGAAGTGGAGCGATATTTCCACGTTGGTGCCCCTGGCCGACCGCTGGAAAGGGGGCTCCCTGGTGCTGAAACCCGGAGATCCGGGGCTTGCTGAAAAGGAAATACCCATCGACACCTTTTTTCATAAGATCGTCATGGTGCGGGACCGCCTTCGTGTCATGGAGCAAAAGATCAATGCACACCCCGGGATGTCAGATGCTGAAAAAATAGAGCTCCAGCAATACATAACCCGGATATACGGAAGCCTGACCACTTTTAATGTCCTCTTTAAATCCAAAGGGGACCAGTTTATAGGCGAACGTACCAAGTAAGGCGGGTAGCTTATACGGCAGGGCGCACTTCCTCCCAGGTCGCCACCTCAAATTCTTTTTCATCCACTGGCTGACCATAAAAGGCGCACGCCGGGGAAGCGCTGGTGCGGTTCGAAAACAGGCTGACACTGCCCTCAGTCCCCAAAAGCCCATAGTGACGACGCCTGTCGTACAACATCCAGGACTGGGACCCGAAGCGTTGTCGTAACCCTTTGCTCAAAAGGGGCAGGATGTCGTATTCGGGGCTTACATTACACCGGGCAGGTTGGGAACCGGATGGCGTAAAAATCAAACGCTTTTCCAACCGCTCCCTGGCAACCGATACTTTCATGGCCAGGTGGCTTACCTCGGATTCCAGCACCCGGCAGGTATCCCGGTCTTTCTGAGTTGCCGGTAAAAGCACCTGCAGATATCTCAGGAGCAAGGATTCAACCCCCTCGGCCTCCGAAAGGAAGGCAAAATATACCAAACGCTGCTTGGCTGTTCCTTTCTGCCCAAGCCATTCCCATAAGTAATGGGCGCGTTCCGGGTCGTAAGGCAGGAATTGAAGTGATGCAAAGAGGTTTGCCTGGGTTCCGGAAGCCTTGCGGACCGTGCGGGTCACATCGGAGGAGGCCAGCGCCCAGGAAGCTGCAGAGAGAAAACCTTTAAAGGTCCCATCGAAAATACCGGTTTCTGAAGTTGCCATACGTGTAATGATAAATGGATATATTCCAAAAATACGTAAATAATCCAAATATGGAAATAATCCGCAATAAATTTTGGAAATTATCCATAATTTGTATTTTTGACTTGACAGGATATCTAAGCTGTCTTAAAGTATATGGATCAGGACATCAGTATTAAAAGGTTTACCGAACTACGTCGGGAGCTCGGGTTTACCCAGGCCGAATTCGCAGAAAGGCTTGGCATTCCCAATACCACCGCGGATATCGAGCGGGGCAGGACGAAGCTGTCCGGCATGGTTGTAACCGAACTCCTGCGGCAGTTTAAGATAAACCCGCTCTGGCTTTTTGGAAATAGTGACAAGCAGCACCTGGAGACTTCCGGAGTAAGTGTTATGCCAAAAGTAGTCACGGTAGATTCGGCCGATAATGAAAATATTGTGTTGGTTAACGCCAAGGCAGCGGCAGGGTATCCGCAGAACATACAGGATACCAGCTGGTACCGGCAACTGCCGGCCTTCGACCTTCCCATTCCTCAATTCCGGAATGCCACTTACAGGGGCTTCCAGGTAGAGGGGGACAGTATGATGCCCAACCTGCGACCGGGCGACTGGGTCCTGGGCCGGGCCGTGGAGGACTGGAAACATGTGAGTGCTGGCCGAATATATGTAGTGGTCCTTCAGGATGCTGTCATGGTGAAGAAAATTGAAAAACTCCCGGGCAGTGGTACGCTCCGGTTGATTTCCCTCAATGAATCCTATTCCCCTTATGAGATCAGCGAAAGCCAGTTGCAGGAAGTTTGGGAAGTCAGCAGCAAGATCACTTTCGGCGTAGACGCCACTACGGAAAACGGCCTGTTGCGGCAATTGCAGCAGTCTATGGAGGAACTCAAGCAGAAACTGGGGCAGGCGTAACTCAGTATCCTTATTCGGGTGCGAATCTGGGGTATACCTTCACCTCGCACATTTTCCTAAAGAAATACGGCCTGTCTGATTTTTAAACTCAGAACCCGACCGCGGTATCATCTCCCCTGGGGTCGGCACCACCTTCCAGCCGTCCGTCCGGCAAGACCCTTATAGCATCCACTTTCCCGATAATGGGGGTCCGGTTTTCATTGATGTGGTACCCCAGGTTCCTCAGGCTGTCCTTCAGGGCATCTGAAAACCCTTCAGGTTCAAAAACAATCAGGTCCGGAAGCCACTGGTGGTGAAAACGCGGCGCACTAACCGCTTGTTGCATACTCTGCCCGAACTCATAGACGTTCAGGATGGTCTGGCTTACGGCTGTAATAATGGTAGAGCCGCCAGGGGTTCCCACCACCATCCAGAGTTTGCCATCCCGCTCCACGATGGTCGGGGTCATACTGCTGAGCATGCGTTTTTCCGGTGCAATACTGTTGGCCTCAGCACCTATCAGCCCAAACATGTTCGGCACCCCGGGTTTGGCGCTGAAATCGTCCATTTCATTATTGAGAAAAAACCCGAGGGGGGTACAATAGAGCTTGGAGCCATAGGCCCCGTTGAGGGTAGTGGTCGCAGATACTGCATTTCCCCATTGGTCCACAATGGAATAGTGGGTGGTTTCTTCGCTTTCCCGGAGCATGAGCTTTCCTTCACTGACCTGGTCGGATGGGGTGGCGGAATCGAAGGAGAAGGTTTTCATTCTTGCTTTTAAATATTCGGCATTCAGCAGCTCCTCCATGGGAATATCCACGAAATCAGGGTCCCCGAGGTAGTAGTTCCGGTCTGCGTAGGCCCGTCGGGCCGCCTCGGTAAAGAGCTGGATGCTCCGGGAGGTATGCTGCCCCATGGAGGCCAGGTCATAGGGTTCCATCATCCGGAGGATTTGCTGCATGGTAACCCCCCCGCTGCTGGGCGGCGCCATGGAAATCACCTTCAGGTCCTTATATTGGAACACAACCGGATCGCGCCAAACCGCCTGGTAGCGCGCCATGTCTTCCATGGTAATGTATCCGCCCCGCTCCTGAAGGAACCCCACCAGGGTCCTGGCGGTTTCGCCTTTGTAGAATTCATCCCGCCCGTTGTCTGAGATCCGTTGCAGGGTGCGGGCCAGGGCAGCATACCTGAGGGTATCGCCGGGCTGGCAATCGTTGGCAAAGAGAATGCTATCGCCGTTTACTTCTGCCATTACCTCAAAGTAACTCGCCAGCCTTTCGGCCTGTTTCTCCGTCACACGGACACCCCGCTCACACAGTTCAATGGTAGGGGCGAGAAGCTCGGA
Organism: Robiginitalea sediminis; assembly: GCF_002198115.1. Lineage (GTDB taxonomy): Bacteria > Bacteroidota > Bacteroidia > Flavobacteriales > Flavobacteriaceae > Robiginitalea > Robiginitalea sediminis. The sequence goes on from NZ_NGNR01000002.1 coordinate 449,823, forward strand.
CATGGGCAGGGACCCAAAGCGACGGTGCACCTCGAATATCCCGGCAATAGTTCCCGGTACACCCACTGCGGTAGCCCCTTTCCGGCTCAGATCCGGGACCGGGTTTCCCAGAGAGTCCAGGTACATGTCCTTGTGGGCAGCCAATGGGGCTTTCTCCCGGTAGTCGAGGCTCCCGGCTTCCCCATCTGCCGTACGGTACACCATAAAGCCACCCCCGCCAAGGTTGCCAGCAAATGGATAGGCACTGGCCAGGGCAATTTCGGTTGCCACCATAGCATCGAAGGCATTGCCGCCCTTACGCAGGACTTCCAAACCAATCCGGGAGGCTTCCTCCCGGGCAGAGACAACCATGGCCTTTTCGGCCACCACGCCGGTGGGGGCAGCCTCTGGCTGGCTGCAGGATACAAGAGTCATCAATGTCAGCACTATGCCGGGAAGCGCTGGTTTAAAGGAATGTCTGAAGATGCGGTACAGGTTCAAAGGAGTTTCAGTTTTTGACGCGAAAAGATAACCAATTCAGCAAAAAATGTTTCAAATTCCCCCTGGAATTTATCGTAGTGCAACCAGAGGTCTTCAATGGCCTTATGCATCCCGCTGCGGTGACGCGTGCGCCGGTTCATGCCTTCCAGGACCCGGGCAATCCCATCCATTTTCCCGTAGTTAACCAGCCAATTGTCCGAAACCATGTAGGGCATCATGCGCTGTACGGATTCCGGCAATTCCTGGAAGCGGGCCTCCAGCAGGTCATAAAAGCGATCCACGAAAAGGTCCAGGGGGACACGGTCGTATTCCCCGTTGTACGCCTCCCAGTTGCGCGCCAGGAAGTGGTCGTAGAAGATATCCACGATAACCCGGCTGTAATGCCCGTATTTGCCATGCAGGCGCTTGCTGCTCTGGCGGGTAACGGGATGAGTATCGGTAAAGGTGTCTATTTCGCGGTGCAGCAATACCCCTCTTTGTATGCCGGAGGGGAATTCCAGGTAGTCCTTTCCGCGGATGCTGTCCGCGATAAAATTCCCCAGGGTAACATCATCGTCCCCGAAGCTAAGGTATATATGTGCTAAAAAGTTCAATCCGTTGCAGCGCTCAGGGACTAAAGTACGAAAACATGCGTTAGACAGGGGAAGCCCTTATATTTGTCAAAACCAATTTCAGATGACCCTGATCAAATCCATTTCCGGAATCCGAGGTACCATAGGGGGTAGGCCCGGAGACAATCTCACCCCCCTGGACACTGTTAAATTTGCAGCGGCCTATGGCCAATGGCTGCGGGAAGAATGCGGCAAAGAGCGCCCCAGGGTTGTCATCGGGCGGGATGCCCGCCTTTCAGGGGAGATGATCCACCAACTGGTTGCACAAACCCTGGTAGGGATGGGGTTTGATATCATCGACCTGGGTCTTTCCACCACGCCTACCGTTGAATTGGCCGTGCCCGGCCAGCAGGCAGACGGGGGGATAATCCTCACCGCCAGCCATAACCCGAAGCAATGGAACGCCCTGAAATTATTGAACAACAAAGGAGAGTTCATAGATGCCCAGCAGGGGATGCGCATCCTGGAATCCGCAGAATCAGAAGACTTTTCTTTTGCAGAGGTGGACGACCTGGGTAAGATAACCCAACACGATGCCTACCTGGACCTCCATGTGGAAGAAGTCCTCGCCCTGGAACTGGTACAGGCGGAAACCATCCGCGCCAAAGGGTTTAAAGTAGTGGTAGACGGGGTATGTTCTACCGGGGGAATTGCAATTCCCAAGCTCCTGAAGGCCCTTGGGGTAGAAGTCGTGGAGTTGTATTGCGAGCCTACCGGGCATTTTCCCCATAACCCGGAGCCTCTCAAGGAGCACCTTACAGATATTTGTGCTAAGGTGGTTCAGGAGGGTGCCGACTTCGGTATTGTAGTGGACCCGGACGTAGATCGCCTGGCCTTTATCGACGAGAAAGGGGAGATGTTCGGAGAGGAATATACTCTTGTGGCCTGTGCGGATTATGTCCTGGGCAAGACGCCGGGCAATACGGTTTCCAACCTTTCGTCTACCCGGGCCTTGCGGGACGTTACCCAGTCTCATGGCGGGCAGTATTTTGCAGCCGCCGTGGGAGAAGTAAACGTGGTGGCGGTCATGAAAGCCCATAATGCGGTAATCGGGGGCGAAGGCAATGGGGGCATTATCTATCCGGCCAGCCATTACGGCCGTGATGCCCTGGTGGGCACGGCCCTTTTCCTTATGCTCCTCAGTGAAAGCGGACTCTCGGTAAGTGCCCTGAAGGCCGGGTATCCCCAATATTATATGAGCAAAAAGAAAATCGAGCTGACCCCGGGGCTGGACGTCGACGCGCTTTTGGCAACCCTTGCCGGAACCTATAAGGAGGAAGGGCCCAATACAGTGGATGGCGTTAAAATCGATTTTGATTCCGGCTGGGTGCACCTGCGTAAATCCAATACCGAACCCATCATACGGATCTATACCGAAGCCGGGTCCCAGCAGGAAGCAGATGCCCTGGCAGACCGGTTTATTGGGGAAATCAGGAACCTATCAGATCGCTGAGGATTCAGGCTCCAACCTGTTCTGTATCCTGGATACGCTCCAAAAGGGCATCCCAGAGGGCAATACGGGCGTCGAGGGCCCTAATAGCTGTTTCTTCTGCTTCCTGCCACTTCACGGCATCTGACCCGCACAGGGAAGTGACCATTTGCAGTGACAGGGGCCCATGGTGGTCTCCATCTACTTCTATGTGCCGGTTAAGGTAATATCGCATTTTACCAAAGGCTCCCTGCCCATCGTGCTCTGCCTTATTCAAGATGGCCAGGAACATATCCGGAATCAGATCTTCCCGCCCAAAGGTAAAGGCCGAAGCAATCCGATGCATCTCGCCTGTTTCTATTATACTGAAGGTAAACTGCACAAATCCGGCAATTCCCAGGTGGAGGGGCAATGCGTTTAGGGCAACATCCAAAGATTCCCCGACTCCCAACTTCAAGAGGAGGGTTTCAATCGGCCCGGTATCGGCACCCAATTCCCGCATGGCATCCAGATACATTTCAAAATGGCTCTGTACTTCCCCTTCGTCGTTTTCATCCGTTTCCTCACCCAGCACAATTTCATTGATAAATCGGGCGATTTGCGGGCTGGCCGGTGGCATCCAGGGGATACGATACCCAGTAAGGCCTATCTGAAGGGTTTTAAGCAAAGACATAAAATCCCAGACCGCAAAAACATGTCCTTCGGAAAACGTACGGACATGGTGCAGTTCTTTCAGCTGGGCATATAAGGGATGATCTTTAAGCAGTTGTTGCCTGGAATGAATTGCTTCCAGCAAGGACGACATAGGAGACATAACGGGGGAATTTGAGGCAAGGTATGGAACAACGTCCAGCACAGGCACATGTCGGGAATAGATTCTTCTTATACAACCTATGGAGCCTTCTATTTTGCCGGCTTTTTCCCCCTGTGTTTCCAGCGCTTATGGGTCCAGAAGTAATACTCCGGGGCCTCGCGGATTGCCTTCTCGGTTTCCCGGAAAAACGCATCGGTAATGGCGTAATCCGGGACTTTTGTGGGCTCCTCGGCCAGCAGGATACATTCCCCGTGGTACCTGCCCCGCCCCAATTTGGTTACCTTCAGGTAGACCACCGGGAGGTCCAGTTGTTTGCAGAGCATCTCCGCCCCTGTGTGGATTGGGACTTCAATCCCCATAAAAGGAGCCCAGTAATGGGCTTTTTTAAGCATGGGGGATTGGTCGATTAATATGCCATAAGTCGCAAGCTGACCCTCTTTCCTGTTTTGGGCCACAACATCCCGGGTTTGCTTGGTGGTAATCAGGGTCATGCCGAACTTGCCGCGAACATCCCTTACCCATCGGTCGAAATACGGGTTGTTGATGGGCTGGTAGATCCCAAAGCCCCGGGAGCGTATGTGCCGGTCAAGGATAATAGCCCATTCCCAACTGGCGTAATGGGGAAATACAATCATCATGCTCTTTCCTTCATCTTCTAGGCGCCGGATGAGTTCCAGGTTGGAAAAGGTGAAGCGCTTCATGATTTGTTCCGGTTTCATCCCCATGGTTTTTGCCATTTCCAGGAACATGTCGCACAGGTGCCGATAAAACTTCCGTTCAATTTCCCTGCGTCGCTTTTCGGGCACTTCCGGGAAAACCAGGCGCAGGTTGTCCCGTACGACTTTACGCCGATAGCCCACCAGGTGATATACCAGGAAATACACCCCGTTGGACAGACCGTACAAGAGGGGTAAGGGGAGGCGGGAAACCAACCAGATTAAAGGGTAGGAGAGGAGGAAAACGGCTTTGTGCATGCGCTCTGATCTGGGCAAATATAGCTATATTTGGCCCTATTGTCTACCTCCATGAATTTGCATTTAGCCACGATTATTCTTATTGCTGCCAATGTACTTGTGAGCCTTAAGGGCTTCAACGATTACGGTTTTTTCGAAAGGTACAAGTTCAATATCAGCGCCATTCGGGCAGGGCAGCGGGACCGCGCCCTCACCTCCGGGTTTCTCCACGTAGACATTGCCCACCTTTTCCTGAATATGTTCACCCTGTATTTTTTTGCAGATGTGGTTATCAGCTGGTTTGGGCCCTCCCGGTTTTTAATCCTGTATTTCCTGAGTTTGCTGGCCGGTAGTATGCTGGCCCTCTACTTTCACCGCAATGAACCGTATTACAGTGCGGTGGGCGCCAGTGGTGCCGTAACCGGGATATTGTATTCTGCCATCCTGTTGCAGCCCGATATGCGGTTGGCCCTCATGTTTATCCCCATTCCGTTTCCGGCCTATGTGCTGGGGATCGCGTATCTGCTCTACTCTATTTACGGGATGAAAAGCCGCCAGGGCAACATCGGGCATTCCGCCCACTTCGGGGGCGCCGTGGGAGGATTCGTCATTACCCTCCTCTTCAAGCCGGATATCATAACTTCCCATCCGGTTATGGTCCTGCTGCTGGCCGTGCCCATTATCCTGCTTTTTGTGTTGCAGAAAACCGGGCGTATCTGATTATTTTTAACAGTTTTTGCCTTTAAATCCGACTTGGATATACGAATCAGGGACTCTGGGCGTTAGGTCTTTACCGAATCACCATTAACCTGATTATGAAATTCCAACAGCTAAGGTATGCCCTTATAGGGGCATTAGTACTCAACGCCTGTAGCGATGAGACCACGATTTACCAGGATAAGCTCCAGGATGAAGTATTTCTGGAAAACAGTTCAGCCGTGCTGGATGGGGCCGTTTCTTTCGGCACCTCCGGGGTGCTGGATATCTTCGATGAAAATGGAGTCTCCGGCAAGGCCGCAGACGTGGCCGGCGATTACCCCCTGACCCTGGTAGCCTCTGTTTCCCCTCCCTCGTACAGGAGCGGGGACAACCTGACGGCTTCCCATGTGCAACTCGATGGTAATTATGCCTATGTAGCCTATAATACTGTAGGGGAAGACTATTATGGCGCAATCGACATCGTCAATATTTCCGATCCCCATAACCCCAGGGTTACTTCCCGACTCTTCTACCTGAACGCAGATGTAAATGCCCTTAAGTACGAGAACGGTTATATCTATGCCGTAGGAGGTGTAAATGCCGAAACTTCTGTAACCGCCACCGCAAACTCCTTCCTGGCCCGGATCCCGGCCTCGGGCGGACGCCTGAGTACCGACGGAATCCTATATGGTTTCCAGGAGGGATATAACGCCACCGATGTGCTGGTACAGGCAGACCGGATCCTGGTGAGCAGCGGGAAGGAAGGGAGTATAACCGCCTATTCCAAAACAGACCTTACCAAACTCGGGGAAACCTTTGTGGCCGATGCCCGTTCCATGGCGGCTACCGATGCCGGCTTTGCGGTGCTCGATGCGGGCAGCGGGGTTCGGCTCCTCCAGCAGGATTTTACCGAAACCTCCCTGGTGCCTGTCACTACAGACCTGGGTCTGGCAACCAAGAAAACCCTGGACATCCAGCAAGGCAGGATCATGGTAGCAGAAGCTGCACAGGGTGCCGGCATATATGATGCCGCCACCGGGAACCTACTGGAATATCTTCCCATCCCTATTCATCCGGATGGTACGGACCAGGCCGATGTGGTCACCAACGCCGTGGTGGCTAACGAGGAAGCCGTATTTATGGCCAACGGTGGGGCCGGGATGTGTCTTTCGGCCTTTGAAGGGGACCAGACCCGCCTTGTAGGGATCATAGAGCTCCAGGGCTCGGTAAACTATGTGGCCTCCCGGGACGATTATGTTTTTGCGGCCACAGGAGAAGGCGGGCTGCAGGTCATCCGCATCCACCGGCCATCCGAAAGCCTGGCCGGAGCCTGCGAAGGGCTGCCGGAATACGACGGCAGTTCCAAAATGATCGTCAACAGCGGGCAAAGTGCAGCCTTCAGCGGCGCCAAGCGCCTCAACAATATGAATATCGGGGGAGAACTGCTCCTATGTGGGGCATGGACTGTATCTAACAGCGTAAATCTCCAGCCTGGCGGGCATTTCGACCTCTTTGGCACCCTGGCCGTTGGGCGGTTTACCCGCAGGCGGAACATAACAGTCAATGAAGGCGCCGTACTGCGCATAGAGGGGGATGTCACCATTTACGGAGATCTCATACTCAATGACGGGGCCACCCTGGAATTCCTGGGTGAGGATTCCGCCATCGATATTTTCGGGCAGGTGAAGGTACTCGGGGAGGTTACCATTAATGGGAACTTCCGCGATGTACGGAACAAGTTCTGAAGCGAGTAATGGAAGGATAAAAGAAAAACCGCGGGTCTTCCCGCGGTTTTTTTTATTCAGGGTAGCAATTCGGCTACTTTCGCTCCCAGGGCAGGACCCCTCAGGTTTTTGGCGATAATCACCCCGTTTTCATCCAGCAGGAAACTGGCGGGGATAGCGCGAATGCCGTACAATTGGGCGATGGGCCCGTTGAAGTATTGCAGGTTGGAAATCTGGGGCCAAACCAGGCCGTCTTTGGCAATGGCTTCTTTCCACTGGGTTTCATTCCGGTCCAGGGAAATCCCCACTACCTGAAACCCTTTGTCTTTATACTGGTTATACACCTGCACGATATTCGGGTTTTCGGCCCGGCATGGCCTGCACCACCCAGCCCAGAAATCGACCAGGGTTACCTTGCCCAGGCTTCCTTTAAGGCTGAGGGTTTCGCCATCGGGCGAAGGTCCGCTGAAATCAGGAGCCGTAGCGCCAATGGCAGTAGTTTCCACGCGTGCAATAACCTCGGCCAGCGTTCGGGCATGGTGGGTTTCTTTGATTGAGGGGTCCAGGGCTGCGTATAACGATTTGATTTCCTGGACCGGGGTAAGTTCCCCCTCCAAAAGCCGGTTTAGGATCAGGACAGAAATAAGGGCTTCCGGGTGGCTGGCTACAAAATCCTGTTCAAAGGCCAACTGCCGGTCCTGAAGTTCGAAGTATTCGTCCCGCAGTGCCGTGATAATGGCGGAGTCATTCTGTTGTACGGCTGCATTCAGGTCCTGATTCATGGACATGCGGCGTAAAGACATCTCCCGTGCCTCTGAAAGGAATTCGGAGTAGGCCTCGTTCTGTGGGGTCCCCGAGACGCGTGCCAGGCTGAGGCTGTCTACGTGGCCGCGGAGCTCCACGCTGCCTTTCTCCAGGACGAGGGGGACGGGACTCCTGCTGCCTTCCACAAAAACGTAGTACAATTCGGGTTGTTCAATGGCGCCTTCGAAGCTAAAGGTACCTCCCTGAATAGCTGTGGTATCTACATCCACAGTCTGCAGGTTTTCGTCACTCCGGCGCAGGAAAACCCGTTTGCCGTCCTCTATCTCCCCGGAAAGTGTTCCGCTGATGCGATATCCGTCGGTAGTGCCCTCCCCACAGGATGCCAGAAGGACGAGTGAGGCCAGAAGGCCAAATGCACGTTTCATAAAATCGAATTTACGAGTGTAAAGGTAGGTAGTTCGTCAAGAACGAAAAAGCCCCGGAATCTTCCGGGGCTCATTTTACTTTTGATTTTCTTAAAACTGGTATCGGACCCCGAGGGCTATATCGAAGTCGAAATTATCCGAAAAACCATCGTAGCCGATAAGGCCTATTTCCGGCCTGAAATCCAGGGAAAGCAGAAGGGGGATGTCGAAGTTGTATTCGATCCCGATGTCCCCGGCTCCGAATACAAAGAGTCCTCCGTCCTCGTCGGTAAAGCCCGGGTCGAAGTCTACGCTGCCCAGGCCGCCGCCCACGCCGTAATACCAATTGAAGTTACCGTCTAACTGGTGTACCCACTGGTATACCCCGGTGAGCTTGAAGGCATCGAAATTCCGGGAATCGCGCCAGCCAAGGTTGGCTTCCACCCGGTTATAGCGTGCGATGGATTTCTGGTAGGAGATTTCGGCCCCGAAGCCGTCGCTGTCTCCCAGCCTCAGGCCCAGGGCGTGGTCTGCGATATCCTGGGCCAAAAGCCCGGATGCCGTAAACATAAACAGGATGGTGAAAATTCGGATCAGTTTCATATATGTCTGTTTTAGGGTGAAACAAAAATAGGCAGAAGTCCTCCTACTGCCCGCTAATAAAAACTTAAATTAGCCCCTAAAATTGTCCGTTTGGAAATAAATCTGCTCCGGGAGCTTTCGGCCTCCCTGTCCGGGGAACTTTACTGGGATAACCTGCATAAAGGGCTGTACGCCACAGATGCCTCTGTATACCGTATGGTTCCCACGGCGGTGGCTTACCCAAAGGATGAAAAGGACCTGAAGGCCCTGATTGCTTTCGCAGACCGCTATGGCACCAGCCTTATTCCGCGTACAGCGGGTACTTCCCTTGCAGGCCAATGCGTGGGGGAGGGTATAGTGGTTGATGTTTCCCGCCACTTTACCCGGATCCTGGACATCGATGCAGCACACCGTCGGGTCCGGGTACAGCCCGGGGTAGTGCGGGACGAACTCAATGCCGCCCTGGAGCCGTACGGGCTGTTTTTCGGACCCAACACTTCCACCTCCAACCGATGCATGATTGGCGGGATGGTTGGCAATAACTCCAGCGGGACCACTTCCATCCGTTACGGGGTAACCCGGGATAAGGTAATCGGCCTGAAGGTGCTGCTGGCGGACGGAAGCACCGTGGAAACCGGGCCTCTGAACCAGACGGAATTTGAAGAAAAATGCAAAGGTTCCAGTTTTGAATCTACTATTTACAAAACTTTACATAAAGAGCTTTCCAACAGAGATATACGGGAAGAAATAAGAAGAGAATTCCCCGAGGCCGACATCCACCGACGCAATACGGGTTACGCCGTGGATGCCCTTTTGGAGGCCAGCATTTTCGGGGGAGGGCAGGACACCCTGAACCTCTCGTCCCTGTTGTGCGGAAGCGAGGGCACTCTGGCCCTGACCACGGAAATTACCCTGGCCCTCGACCCCATACCGCCTAAACACGCAGCCATGGTGGTTCCCCACTATGAGACCCTCGAAAAAAGCCTGGCCGATGTAGTCCCCGCCATGGAGCACCCCCTGTATCTGTGTGAGATGATGGACAAGGTGATCCTGGATTGTACGCGGAATAACCGGGAACAACTCGAAAACCGGTTTTTTGTGGAAGGGGATCCCGCAGCCCTGCTCATGATGGAGGTACGGGCCGATTCCCCGGAGGTGCTGGAGCAGGAAGTAGGTTCTTTGCTCGCTACCCTGGAGAAAAGCGGGATGTCCTATGCCGCCCCTGTCCTCAGGGGGGATGACATCCGCAAAGCGGTGGACCTGCGCAAGGCAGGGCTGGGCCTGCTAGGCAATATGGTTGGGGACCGGAAAGCGGTGGCATGCATAGAGGATACGGCTGTGGCCCTTCCTAAACTCAAAGATTTTATAGGGGAATTTACCCGGATCATGGAGGGTTACGGGCAACAAGCCGTGTATTACGCGCATGCCGGGGCAGGGGAGCTGCACCTCAGACCCATCCTGAACCTCAAGGATTCGGAAGATGTCCGCCTTTTCCGGGCCATTACCACAGATGTGGCACACCTGACCAAGAAGTACAAAGGCTCCTTCAGCGGGGAACACGGCGATGGGATCGTCCGGGCCGAATTTATCCCGCTAATGATCGGGGAGGCCAATTATCAGTTACTCAGACGGATCAAGACGGCCTTCGACCCGAAAGGGATTTTCAACCCGCATAAAATCGTAGATGCCTATCCCATGGACCGCTCTCTCAGGTATGAGCCCGATCGGGAAGAACCGGAGATAGAAACCCTCCTGGATTTTTCCGACAGCCAGGGCATCCTTAGGGCGGCCGAGAAGTGCAATGGCAGCGGAGATTGCCGCAAATCTCATACCATGTCCGGTGCCATGTGTCCGAGTTATCAGGCCACCAGGAGGGAAAAGGACACCACCCGGGGCAGGGCCAATACACTTCGGGAAATGCTGGCAGACCCGGGCAAGGCCAACCGGTTCGACCGGCAGGAGCTCAAAGAGGTATTCGACCTTTGCCTCAGTTGTAAGGCCTGTGCCAGGGAATGCCCCAGCAATGTGGATGTTGCAACGCTCAAGGCGGAATTCACCTACCAATACCAGAAGGCCAATGGCGCCTCCCTGCGCAGCAGACTTTTTGCCTATAACACACGGATCAACGCCCTCAACAGCCGGATGGCGCCCCTGGTGAACCCCTTACTCCGAAGTCGACTGGTGGGCGGCCTTCTGAAAAAGGGACTTGGGGTAGCGCGTGAGAGGAGTCTTCCTGAAGTAACTCGTTTTAGTTTTGATAAGGCCCTGGACCGCCTTCGTAAAAATCACCCGCCCTCCGGCCGCCCGGTAGCCCTGTTTATCGATGAGTTTACCCGGTACCTGGATACCAGCCAGGGACGGGATGCCATGGAGTTGCTGCTCCGCCTGGGGTACGATGTGCAGCTGTTGTTCGCTGAAAGCGGGCGCACTTTTATCTCCAAAGGCTTCCTCAAACAGGCCCAAGAATTGGCGCACAGGAACAAGTCTGAACTGCTGGCCCTTGCACAAAACGATATCCCTTTGCTGGGGTTGGAGCCCTCGGCCATCCTGACTTTCCGGGATGAATACCAAAGGTTTGGGTTACCTGCCAAGGATGCAGCAGCTATTGCATCCAACGCATTTCTCATTGAGGAGTTCCTGGCCGGAGAAGCAGCTGCTGGACATATTACACGGGAAATGTTTACCCGCCAGGCCCGGGAGGTGAAAATCCACAACCATTGTTACCAGAAAGCCCTTTCTAACCAAAAGGTAACTTTTGATATCCTCAATTTGCCGGAGAACTACACCGTGAGTATTATCCCTTCCGGGTGTTGCGGGATGGCCGGGTCTTTTGGCTACGAGAAAGAGCACTATGAGGTCAGTATGCAGGTAGGACGCCTCAAACTCTTCCCCGCCGTGGAAGGTACTGCTCCCGAGGTACGCTTGGCCGCCAACGGCACCAGTTGCCGGCACCAGATTTTCGATGGTACGGGCAGGAAGGCCCAGCACCCGGTAACCCTTTTACTGGAAGCCCTGGCCCTCTAAACCGTCTTTGGCTTTCTCCTGTTTCTGAGATCCTTTCGGATCCATAATGGAGTTCATAAGGGCATTGAAATCCATTTCCTTGAGCGCCTCATCGGCAAAGAAGGGGGAAAGTTTGTCCTCCTGGTACCGGTAAAGCTTCCACCGGTTAAAGGCAAACTCAAGTGCCGTGAGGTTTTCCACCCAATCCCCGGAGTTCAGGTACAGGCATCTGCCCTTAGGGGTTTCTGACCATTCTTTCCTGGGCTGATGGGTGTGGCCGCAAACCACATAGGTGTACCCTTTTCTAAGGGCAAGGTCCACGGCGGTTTGCTGAAATTCCTGCGCCTTCGCCCGGTTGGAATCCGTGGTGCGCAGCAGCCGGGCCAGGGAATGGGGATTTTTGCCCAGCTTTTTCCGCAGGCGGTTTAGCAGCCGGTTCATCCAGGCGGAGCACCGGTATCCAAAACTCCCCAGGCGCGACATCCACCGGGTTTTTTGTGGGGACCAATCGAAAATATCCCCGTGAAATATCCAGGCTTTGCAGCCATTGAGGTTTAAAACCAGGCGATCCCTGACCTGGAAGTTCCCCATACGGCTCCCGATGAATTTTCGGATTACCCCGTCCCGGTTACCGGTAAGATAGTACACCTGGGTTCCCGATGCCGCCATACTCATGAACTTCTTGAGGACTTTTACGTGGGCAGGGGGAAAAAAGTCCCTGTTCAGGTTCCAGGCATCCACAATATCGCCATTGAGTACCAGAGTAGCCGGCTCAATGCTGCTCAGGTAGGCAATAAGCTCTTCGGCCCTGCACTGGGGAGTACCCAGGTGGACATCCGAAATGACGGCAACATCGATTTTTCTTTTTTTCAAAGCGCTTGCGGTATAGGGCAAAATTAGAACGCCCGGTATAAATGCTGGTTTCCGCCAAATCAAGAATCGAATATCATTAAGTTAAGGGAGGTTTAAGGGAAAACAGTACAGTGTTAAGCCAATATTATTTGCGGTCTTTTGGCAAGCAGCAGACGAAAAAGTACCTTTGGGGCAGACGCGCAGGGGTCTGCCGTTTACCAATAAAGGAATTATGGCGGGAAATACATTTGGAACGGTTTTCAGGCTGACTACCTTCGGGGAATCCCATGGACCAGGACTTGGCGGCGTTATAGACGGCTGCCCTGCAGGGTTGGAACTGGACCTGGAAGCCATTCAGAAGGAACTCGACAGGCGCCGCCCAGGGCAATCGGCAATCGTGACCCAACGCAAGGAACCGGACCAGGTTACGTTTTATTCCGGCCTGTTTGAAGGCCGTACCACAGGCACACCTATTGGGTTTGTAATCCCAAACACCAACCAGAAGTCCAAGGACTATTCCGATATGGCGGGGACCTATCGGCCGTCTCATGCAGACCGTGTCTATGACCGCAAATACGGTTTTCGTGACTATAGGGGCGGGGGTCGGAGTTCGGCCAGGGAAACGGTATGCCGGGTTGTGGCCGGCGCCATAGCCAAACAGTTGGTTCCTGAGGTTGAAATTTCGGCCTATGTTTCCCAGGTTGGCCACCTGGCACTGGAAAAGCCCTATCAGGAGCTGGACCTTTCCCTCACAGAAAGCAACCCGGTGCGCTGCCCGGATCCTGAAATGGCTGCACAGATGGAAAGCCATATCAAGGCCATCCGGAAGGAGGGAGACACCGTGGGTGGCGTGGTAGACTGCGTCATCCGCAATGTGCCGGAAGGATTGGGGGAGCCCGTTTTCGATAAGCTCCACGCCCGCCTGGGCCAGGCCATGTTGTCCATCAACGCGGTTAAAGGCTTCGAATACGGGAGTGGTTTTGCGGGCAGTACCATGAAGGGTAGCGCACACAACGACGCCTTCAATACAGACGGGAGTACCCGAACCAATTACAGCGGAGGGGTGCAGGGCGGAATCAGCAACGGGATGGATATCTATTTCCGGGTCGCCTTTAAGCCCGTAGCCACCCTCTTACAGGCCTATGATACCATAGACCGGGAAGGCAATCCCAGATCTGTTCAGGGCAAGGGCAGACACGACCCCTGCGTGGTGCCCCGGGCCGTACCCATTGTGGAGGCCATGGCAGCCCTGGTCATAGCAGACTTCCATTTGCTCTCCCGGCTTTCCCGGATATAAGGGCCGCCTTTTTGGGGGGATTGCCGTCAAAATAGTATCTTCCCAATCCTAAAACCAACACTATGCGGAAACTCGAATTGCACTGGCAAATCCTTATCGGGATGTTGCTGGGCATCGTTTTCGGTTTTGTCATGACCTACCCCGAGTGGGGTGCCGGTTTTGTTCAGGACTGGATCAACCCCTTTGGCACCATTTTCGTCAAACTCCTGAAACTCATTGCCATCCCCCTTATCCTGGCATCGCTCATCAAGGGGATTTCCGACCTGAAGGATATCAGCAAGTTCCGGAATATCGGGTTGCGTACGATTGTCATTTATATTGCGACCACGGTGGTTGCCATTACCATCGGGTTATTACTGGTCAACGTCCTGGAACCCGGCAGCGGCATTTCCCAGGATACCATTACCCAGCTGGAACAGACGTACGGGGCCGATGCAGGGGTAACCTCCAAAATAGAAGAGGCAACACGGCAGAAGGAGCGCGGGCCCTTGCAATTCCTGGTGGATATGGTTCCTGACAATGCCTTCCAGGCGGTAAGTGATAACGGGCTCATGCTCCAGGTCATCTTTTTTACCATTTTTCTGGGCATTTCCATGCTGCTGGTTGGCGAAAAGGATGCCAAGCCACTAAAGGACTTTTTCGATTCCCTGAACGAAGTGGTGCTTAAGATGGTGGACCTGATCATGCTTACGGCACCTGTGGCCGTTTTTGCCCTATTGGCCAACGTGGTGGTGACCTCCGGTGACCCGGACCTCCTGCTGGCCCTGCTGAAGTATGCCGGGGTAGTGGTCCTTGGCCTGCTCCTGATGATCGTTTTCTACAGCATTGTGGTGGCCTCGTTCTCCCGGTACAACCCCTGGACGTTCCTGAGCAGGATCAGCCCGGCCCAGTTGCTGGCTTTTTCCACCAGTTCCAGTGCGGCTACCCTCCCGGTTACCATGGAACGGGTAGAGGAGCATATTGGGGTAGATAAGGAAGTGTCCAGCTTTGTACTGCCTGTAGGCGCCACAATCAACATGGACGGCACCAGCCTGTACCAGGGCGTGGCTGCCGTGTTTATTATGCAGGTACTCTGGCCCGAAGGGTTGGGCCTTGCCAACCAGCTCACCATTATCCTCACGGCCTTGCTCGCATCCATCGGCTCTGCTGCCGTACCGGGTGCGGGGATGGTCATGCTGGTTATAGTCCTGGAATCCATAGGGTTTCCCCCGGACCTGTACCCGGCAGCCCTGGCATTGATATTCGCTGTAGACCGCCCGCTGGACATGTGTCGGACGGTGGTAAATGTTACGGGCGATGCCACCGTGTCGGTATTGGTGGCTAAATCTGTGGGTAAATTAGGAAAACCCAAGGTTAAGAATTGGGACGACCACCTGGACGAAGTGAAATAAAAACCGGACCGCCATGAACATTTGTTTCCTTATGTATCCCTGGGAAGAGATCGACCCGGAAAACGATACCAGCCTGGCCCTGTTGCACGAATGCGTGCGCCGCAACCATGGGGTAGCCCTGTGTACGCCCGCCAACCTGACCATCCGCAACAGTGTTACCAATGCCTTTTGTACAGTGATCAACCGGATGGATAAAGTACCAGCCAGTTTGAAAGCTTTTTACAAAAAGGCCACCATCCGGGAAGAAATGCTCCCGCTTGCGGGGTTCGATGTCATTTTTATGCGCGCAAATCCGCCCCTGGACCCCCTTATGCTCAACTTCCTGGATTCGGTTAAGGACGATGTCTTTATCATGAATTCCCTGCAGGGGTTGCGGGAGGCAAACAACAAACTCTATACGGCGGCATTTGGGGATAGTCACAGCAATATTATCCCAGCCACGCACGTCTCCAAGAACAAGACGTACCTGATCCGGCAAATCCGGGAGTCGAAGTCCGATAAGATGATCTTAAAGCCCCTGAACGGCTTCGGGGGCTCTGGGGTTATCCTTATTGAGAAATCGGCCATGTCCAGCATTAATTCCCTCCTGGATTTCTACATCAGCAATGCCGATGGCACCTCCAATTATGTCATCCTCCAGGAATATATCGAGGGGGCGGATAAGGGGGACATCCGCATCCTGCTGCTAAACGGGGAGCCGATAGGTGCCATGAGGCGGATCCCTGGCTCGGACGACCACCGTTCCAATGTGTCGGCCGGCGGGTCTGTGGCTAAACACGTGCTTACCAAACAGGAAAAGGCCCTGTGCCGCCAGATTGGCCCCAAACTGGTAAAGGACGGGTTGTTTTTTGTGGGAATCGATGTTATAGGCGGGAAATTGGTGGAGGTCAATGTCATGTCCCCGGGTGGGATCACCTACATGAACAAGACCTATAAAACCAAGATACAGGCTCGTGTGATCGATTTTGTGGAAAGCAAGGTAATGGACAAACTCAAGGCTTTCGACAGGCGCTCCCGCCTGCGGAAGGAAGTAGAGGATGCATAGGTTAACCCCCCGGGAAATGATCGGCCTGATACGCGCCGAGAAGCCCTTCGAAGCCGTTGCCGAGGATTATTCGTTCCGAATCCGGGTTCAGGACTACGCCCCCTATGTTTGCGGGGCTGTACACGACGGCCACCAGTTTCGCAGGTCGCTCTGGGAGCACTGCACCCATACGGCATATGAACGCTGGTACGAAGAGGACCCCTGCACCCTGGAAATGGTGCAGGACCACCCTATTGTAATCGCGGGGTGCGACAGCCGTTTTGAATACGACCTTAACCGACCGCCCGAGACTGCCGTCTACGAAGATGCCTGGGGCAAGGCCCTGTGGAAGGGAAAGCTACCTGACGCAGAGCGGGCAAAGAGTCTTGAGAAGCACCATAGGTTTTACCAGGTGGTCCACGCGCTGGTGGCCAAGCTGGAAGAAAAACACGGGGCAGTACTTGTGGTGGATATGCACAGTTACAACTGGAAGCGCTGGGACCGGCCCGTACCCACCTGGAACCTGGGCACCTCCAACATCGACAATGCCCGCTTTGGCGGTATAATGGAATCCTGGAGGGCCCGGCTTTCGCAGATTGAGCTTCCGCATGATATCCCGCCAACAGCATTAATCAACGATACCTTTTACGGGAACGGATATTTTCTGAAATACCTCACAGCGACTTTCAGTAACACCCTGGTGATGGCCACCGAAATCGCCAAAGTGTATTGCGATGAGCATACCGGTGTTATTTTTCCGGAAGTTGTAGCGGCTGCCCGTCGCCAATTAAAAGAATTGATACCTTTGCAGCTTCAGGAATTCCAGCAGATCTTATGACGGAAACCCCGTTGCACCCAGACCTCCAAAAGCAGTATGCCCGCTTACTGGAAATAGACACGCACCTGGACCGGTTGGTTCGGCGCATCGAGCTGCTCCAGTACATCAATCCCCTGAATGCGGAAAAGGAAAAACACCGGTTTTTTGCCTCCAAATACACGGAAGCCCCCCAGTTTAAGTACCCGAAACTAAAATTCGACCCCTACAAACTCCACCGCCTCTTCTTTGCCCACCGGTTAGACAAAATCGAGGACGATACCATCAGAGAACTCTATAAGGAGGTTATCTACTTCTACGCCAATATGGTGCAGTGCATTGAGACCATCGGAAGCACCAAAAGGTTCTATTACAATTCGCTGAGAGTTTATGGGACCCCCAGGGAGCGGGATGTGGAAAATGCCCGTTTTATCCTGCATTTTGAGGATGAACCGGTGTCCGGGGACATGGAAAAGAAACACAGCCCGGAAAAAGCTCAGGCGTATTTCGCCGACTTCGCCAAAGCCTATCCCTTTCCGCTGAATATCCAGTTCTCGACCCATATTTCGGCAGAAGCCATGGTGAGTAACAGCAGGCAGGCCTTGTTGATAAAGCGCAATACCCTGTTCAGCGACAACCAACTCCTGACCCTGGCCCACCATGAGATTGGAGTCCACCTGGTCACCACCTTTAACGGTCTGGCCCAACCGCTGAAGATTTTTTCCAATGGCCTGCCCAAAAACGTGGAAACCCAGGAGGGGTTGGCGGTATTCAGTGAATACATGGGAGGGGCGCTGACTCTTAAAAGGCTTAAAGAATTGGCATATAGGGTTTTGGCCTCCGACAGCTTAAGTAAGGGATATAGCTTTGCCGATACCTTCGACCTGATCCATAACCAGTACAAACTCAACCGGGACGCGGCGTTCAACATTACCCTTAGGGCGCATCGCGGAGGTGGGTTTACCAAGGACCGGCTATACCTGAGCGGCCTGCGGAAAATCTACCAGCGGTACCTCAGTGAGGAGCCTATGGACACCTTGCTCTCAGGCAAGGTCGCCATGGACTTTGAAAGCCAGATCAAATACTTGCAAAAACTAGGCCTGGCTACGGTAGGTCCCCATCAGTGCCTTTCCTTTCGGGAGAAAAGGAACACCAATCCCACCCTGGATTTTATCCTTAATAATTTGAAGTAAATCACTGTAGGAACTTTGCCATCTCCTCCTGAGTAGGTATCATACAGTGCTCCTTTTTTCCAAACCACCGGTAGCGGTTGCGGGCCACCAGATCGTAGACCCAATCCCTGAGAATGCGGGGAACCCAGCCGAAAAGGAACGGGAGTGCCCTGTAGCCCTTAAGGTCCCGGGCGATTTCCAGGGCAGCATCGGACTTGATATAATACGCTACCCCCGGGTCGATAAGGACGATGGAATCCGTTTGACTGGGATCGATACCGCGGGCTGCAAGGAGTTTTTCGCCCCATTCCGACTGCAGGGGAGCAAAGCGGAAAACATCCCGGGTATCGCGCTTTAACACCAGTTGGACAGAGCGGTTGCAAAGGTTGCACACCCCGTCGAAGAGAATCAGTTTTTTACCTGTTGGGATTTCCATGGTGCAAAGATAAGGCCAGAAAGCCTATTCCCGGATGCTGGTAGGTTGCAGGGGTGGAGGTTAATATGGTTGGGTGGGGGGAGGGGGTGCCCCGGAAATTAGATTGAGGCCAGGAAGGTACCCAGGTCCATATCTTTCTCTAATCCAAGCTTCTTCTTTAACCGGTATTTTGACTTCAGAATACTCTCGGGCAGCACGTTCATGGTGGCGGCAATCTCTTTGGTGGTCAGGTTCATCCTGAGGAAGGCTGCGAGGCGGATTTCCTTTTCGGATATATCGGGCGAAAGCGTTTTAAGCTTTTGGTCAAAATCGTTGTGTACCTGGGCAAAATAGGTTTTAAAGGTCTCCCAATCCTTGTCGCTGGCCTTTTCCTTCCGCAATAGCATCGCAATGCGCCGGAATTCCATTTTAAATTTCTCCGGGGACTTCCGAAGGTTCTCCAGGTTTTCCTGCAACTCCTCCAGAAAGGTATTCTTCTGTACGAGGTGCAGGGTCTGGCTGGCCAACTCCTTCTTCTTATGTTCGATTTCTTGCCTGAAGATCGCTTCCTGTTTTTCCCGCGCAATCCTGTTGCGCTTTATGCGCTGGCGGAACCCAAAAAACAGCCCGCCGGATATCGCCAGGAACGAAAACATACCTCCAGCATAAAGACTTTTGGAAAGTTTATCCACTTTGGCTTTTTCGTTTAGGGTATTGATCTCTTCCTCTTTTAGTGCGATGTCTGCCTCTTTCTGTGCTGTTTGGTATCTAATTTCTAAGGCGTTGATTTGTTCCACCTTTTCCTTTTGAAAAGTCGAATCGTACGCCAGGAAATGTCGGTCCCGGTAGGCATAGGCCTCTTTGTATTTGCCTTG
The DNA here is from genome assembly GCF_002198115.1 of Robiginitalea sediminis. Lineage (GTDB taxonomy): Bacteria > Bacteroidota > Bacteroidia > Flavobacteriales > Flavobacteriaceae > Robiginitalea > Robiginitalea sediminis. The sequence goes on from NZ_NGNR01000002.1 coordinate 469,127, forward strand.
CGTAGCATACGTATCACCGATTTGCTTTAGAAGCCTAATGATCTCAGGCTTATAATCCGCCTCACTAGCTAGATTCAAGGCTTGATTTAAGGCGCGCAGGGAAGCCTCCGGCTGCTTCATCCGAAGGTATAATTCACCCAAGTGCCTCCCGGCAGTGATTTGCATGGCTAGCTCACCCGTTTTTTTACCTATCTCCTGGGATCGCAATAAAGCGGATTTACTTTTTTCATAATCACCTAACTCCATGTATAGTTCGCCCAAATGCGCATATTGCTCACCCGTTTCAAATTCATACTGTTCGCTTTCAAAAAATGTAAGTGCTTCTAAATAAATTGGCAGCGCCTTTTCATATTCACCATTGGATACCATATTTGTAGCCATATTGGATCGGGCAATTGCTGCTCCCCAGAATTCGTCATATTTTTCGCTGGCCGCTATAGTCTTGCGATAGTATTCATTAGACCGCTCCCATTCTCCCATTTCAGCCAATAGGACCCCCAAATTGTGGAACGTAGGTAACCTGTAGTACTCAGAATCTCCCAAAGTATCCGAATATTTAAGGGAATTCATATAGGACTTCAAGGCATCGTCAAACCTGCCCCGATTCTTCTGAACAACACCCAGAACATTATGGGCCACCTGCAGCATTCCCAGGTTTTTTGCCTTGGCAAACGAATCAATTGCTTTTAAATAAAGTTCTTCAGACTTGGTATAATTTCCCAATCTGTTGTGGTAATAGGCCAGGTCATGAAGCAATCGCGCACGCACGTTGGTGCTTTTGACATCCCGGGCCAAAACTATAGCTGTGTCCAGGTAGGCTTTGGCCCTTTCGGGATCATCCGCCATATAATCATTGTACACGGCTCTATAAGTCAGAATTAACTGCGTGTCTTTTTGGGTCTTTAGCAAATTAAGTAGGCTATCCATAGATCTGTTTATCCGCTGTTGGGAAGATGCCAAGGCGGAGCACAGCAGGAATGACAACACCAGTGTTTTTCCGGATTTCAGGAACCCCATAATTAAGGATGGAATGTTCATTTATTTCAGTATTAGAAAGTTCATAACCGACAAATTCCTTTCGCATGTAAAATGGTCAAAGCGTATTGAGGAATTCATTCAGGTCTATTTCCTGTTTAATCCCAAGTTTCTTCTTCAGACGATATTTGGATTTTAGGACACTCTCCGGCAGCACATTCATTGTAGCGGCAATCTCCTTGGTGGTCAGGTTCATCCTGAGGAAAGCAGCAAGGCGGATTTCCTTTTCGGATATGTCTGGTGAGAAGGTTTTTAACTTTTGATCAAAATCGTTGTGTACCTGGGCAAAATAGGTTTTAAAGGTCTCCCAATCCTTGTCGCTGGCCTTTTCCTTCCGCAATAGCATCGCAATGCGCCGGAATTCCATTTTAAATTTCTCAGGGGACTTCCGAAGGTTCTCCAGGTTTTCCTGTAACTCCTCCAGAAAGGTATTCTTCTGAACGAGGTGCAGGGTCTGGCTGGCCAACTCCTTCTTCTTATGTTCGATTTCTTGCCTATAAATGGCTTCCTGTTTTTCCCGCGCAATCCTGTTGCGTTTTATGCGCTGACGGAACCCAAAAAACAGCCCGCCGGAAATGGCCAGAAAGGAAAACATGCCTCCGGCGTAGAGGCCTTTGGTCAGCCGGTCTGCCTGTGCTTTCGCATTTAAGGTTTTAATCGCTTCTTCCTGCAGGGCTAGGTCAGCCTCCTTTTTAGTAAGATCAAACTGAACTCTTAAGCCTTCAATGGTTCTGACCTTTTCGCTGTTAAGGAGTGAATCGCTAATTGTTTTAAACTTTTTGTAGTACTCCAAAGCTTTTTGCGGTTGCTGCAGCGTTTCAAAAACAGCACTGTAGTTTTCAAAAGAAGTGCGAAGTATAGATGGACTGCCGGTTTGCAGTGCGTAGGTCTGTGCCAAATTAAGGGCTTCCAGGGCTTCAGTGGGTTTACCGTCAAGCAATAAGGCCTCGGCCAGCCTGTTTCGGGCAATGGCCATTCGACGCTGGGCATTTATAGATTGGCCCAGTTCAATGGCCTGTTCCAGAAAACCGATAGCGTTTTTGGGTTGCCCCATTTGAATATGAACACTTCCAATATTCGTAAACGCAGCCACCTTAAGAGATGTAACTCCCGCTTCCTCCGATTTCTTCAGACTTCGGTCAAAGAACTCGAGGGCGCGTTTTTCATCGTTCATAAGCTTATGCATGAGCCCGATATCATTTAAAGCCTGTGCCTGGTAATAGGTATCTCCATGGGCTTCATAGATAGCCAGGGCCCCTGAATTATAATCGATTGCTTTTTGAAAATTACCCAGATTGTGTTCTAAGGTTGCCAGGTGATTCATGGCATCGGCAATGCGAATCGAATCGCCCAACCGCTCAAAAATCTCAAGCCCTTTCAACACATGGCTTAAGGCTAGAGAATAGTAACCTCTGTTTTGGTTAACGCTACCACTGAAATCATAAGCCAGTCCGATGCCCAAACTATCTCCGGCAAGAACCGCCTGTTCCATATCGATGGAATTAATGCTATCGGCAGCCTTGAGCCTTCCCTGGCTGAACTCCAAAATAGCCAACGCGCGCAATGCCTTGGAAATTGGGATGTGCTTCCCCAGTTTTCTGGCCAACGACAAACTTCTGCGGTAGTGGTATGCTGCAGAATCGGCCATGTCCCTGTTGTTATAGACGATCCCTAACTGATAATGGGCCTGAGATATCCCCGAAATAAAATCCAGGGATTCTGCGAGCGCAAGTTGTTCCCGCGCAAATTCCGCTGCTTTCGCATTATCGCGATACATATAATAGTTAACAATAGTATTTATGGTCAGGACTTTGTTTGTGTCTCTGGGTTGTTGTTTATATACCGCTAGCAGACTGTCCGGATCCGAAGGGTTTTGTCCGTGCCCTAACGCGGAAACAGAAAGCACCAGGCAGAACAAAATTTGTTTATACCACATACGATTGCTCTTATGATCAACAAGATAGGGTAATTAATCCGTCATGCGTCGGGGCCTGTTTGGCCGAAATTGGCTCATGTCCATGACTTGTCTATGTATTTCATCGAAGCGATCATCTGTTACAACTATTTAAAATGTTGATAAACAATTAAATACAAATAAACAGTCCATTTCGGTTATTGAAGGTGTCCATGCCCGAATGAGGGTTGGACACTTAAATCTGTCCATACTTTGTCCATGCTGAAAATTAGGGAGCGGAGAATCTCGCATATAGTTTAGCCGTGTTGAATCTCAAAAACCAATACGCGATGAAAACAATCAGCAAATGCCTTAACATCTTGCCCCTCATTCTGCTCGGGGCAGCCTTGACTCTCGGTTCATGCAGTAAAGATGATCCCGAGCCGGACCCGGACCCCACTTCCAATCCGACCCCGGATGGTCCATTGACCTTCGCCAGTGTCCTGGCCCGCGGCGGGGACTTTGAGTCGTTCCCCGAGTCCCGGGATACGGATACCCTGGAAGTAGGGGAGAACTACAATGAGGAATACACGGTAGACCAGAATGGCAGCCAGGTTACCCAGCGGTTTGTCTGCCAATCTTCCAAGGTAAGTGTCCTGGACGGGAATGGTAAATTTCCTTTGTTCAATGCCAATGCCGAGGTTATCTATCCGGCGAGCTTGCTTCAGGGTAAATCCCTCAGGAATGCCACCCCGTCCATCATCCCGGTGAAACGGGCTGGAGGAACTATTTCGTATAACCTCAACAACGGGAACCTTAATTCCTCCTTCGAAGTGGAGGAAGTCACCAAAAGCTCCATACAGAATGCGATGAACAACATCATCGCCAATTCCCCGGATGTGGTCCCGGCCAATTTCAATCTGGATATTGAGGAGGTATTTTCCGAGTCCCAGCTCGCCATTGAAATGGGTATCGATGTTCAAACCTTCCGGGCAAAGGCCTCGGCAGATCTTTCATTTAGTACAGATAAGTCCTATAACCGTTTCCTGGTGAAATTAACCCAGGAGTATTACACCATGAGTTTTGATCTGCCCACCCGCAAAGAAGACATCTTTCACGAAAGCGTTACCCCCGAGGACCTGAGCACCTATGTGCAGGAGGACAATCCGGCTACCTTTATTTCATCGGTTACCTACGGGCGTATTTTTTACATGCTGGTAGAGTCCACCTCATCCCGTCAGGAAATGTCGGCCAAACTGGATGCTTCTTATGGTGCCTTCAAGAATAAGGTGGAAGGCAGCGTGGAAGTTGATGCCTTTAACTCTCTGGACGAAGTACGCATTAAAGTTATAGCCTATGGCGGCGATGCCAAGGGCACCTTTGAACTCACCGGGGAGACCAATATCAATGCCATAGCCAACAAGTTAGCCGAGAGTACCGATATACGCGCAGGCCTGCCATTGTCCTATATTGTCCGCAGTGTGGAACGCCCGGATATTGTTGTGGGCACCAAGCTGGCTACGGAATACGACGCGGTTACCTGCGAATTGCGGGGCGCCCTTCCCCCGCTCGGATACCGGAACCTGGAAGGGGTCTTTGAAGACGGTTACGGGGCTGCCACTGCTGTAGCCGGGTCCAATGCCATCCTTTTCAACGGAGCGGGTACCGAGTACATTTGGTTCAATGGGAATACGGGGAATATTTCACCGGTTTACTCCATTAAGGATGCCAATGCCCCCTTGGGTGTTGTGCGATACGATGCGATAGGTGCAGCACTGCTGTATATTCCCGGAGAAATTTGGCTCTATGATGAAAACAGCCTTGAGTTCGTCATCCTGAAATTCAATCCTTCACCCTACGCCGGGAATAACAATTCCATTCCCACGACTTATATCGGGGAGCGATACACAGGGCCTTTTAATGTAAACCAGGTCCATAATTCCAACCTGTTGGCTGGGGACTCTTTTCCCTTTTCAAGCCTGGGATTCGATGCCGCAGCATATCTCGGGTATGAGGATCGGGCCTATACGGAAAACAGTTTCGGATCAGTAACGGTTCACAATGTCCGTACGTACAAACATATTTATATCCAAAAGGATCAGAACAACTACTATGCCTATGAGAATTATATTGTAGACAAGTTTGAAAAGGTCAATATTTTCACCGGAAATACTACGGAAACAGGGACCATTGTTACCCGTACCTGGACCAACCGGGCGGATCTGTTGAACGTTTCCAATTCGACCTTCCCGTTCGACCAGGTGGGGGCTGCCTGCAAAATCACCCTTGGGAATACAGCCAATGCCTTTAAATTATTGTATTTCAACGATGCTGGCGACGAGTTCTTTGTGCGCAACGGTGTACTGGGCTCGGCAGACGGTCCGTATGTATTGAATTAGCTCTAGCTTATTAGGGACAGCCGGCCACTCAGGTTGTAGATTCAACAACTTGATGCCGGTTGTTTTTTTGCTGGTTTAGTGCAGGGTTAGCTCCTAATTTGAATGGGTGGGGGGAGGGGGGTGCCCCTTAACACTGAAAAGTGCAATTGTGAAAAGCAGTCAAGTCATTTCCGCGCCTCCACCAATTCCAGCTGGTCCAGGCTAACCTGGGTGGTAAAAATGCCATAATTTACTATGGCTTTGTTTTTTTCGATCTGGTCGATGCTGCCTACGGACTTGCTGTCTGCCAGACGTACACGGTCCCCCACTTTTAAGACGGGCCTTGGCTTGGATTTTTCCTTTTGTTCGGCCTTTTTTCTGGCCTTAGCCTTTTCTTTTCGGATGGCTGCCACCTCTTTAGCTACCTCCTTTGCGACAGATTCCGGAGGTTTGGGTTCCGCGGCTGCTTTTTTAGATGCTTTGGGCGGTTTTGTTTTTCGCTTGCTGTTTTCAGTTTCCACCAGCCGCAGCAGTTCCGAAATGAGGGGCCGTTTTTTCTTATCCCTGAAGTACTGGGATGCGATTTTATCGACCCTCGTGCCCAAGTGGATCATACGCTGATTGTAATCGTAGAGCTCCTGGTAGTTGCTCAGCTTGTCCCTAAGCTTTGCATTGAGGGTTTCCATTTTCTGAGTTTCTTCCCGGGCCCGGGTTTCTTCTTCCTGTAACCGGTTGCCGGTTTGGGCCATTCGCGTCCGTTCTTTTTGCAGTTTGGCAATACTTTCGTCGAAGCGGACCTTCCCGCGGGATACTTTTTTCTTTGCCCTGTTGATAAGGCTGTACGGGATGCCATTTTTCTGGGCTACCTCGAAGGTGAACGAACTCCCCGGTTGGCCCATTTCCAATTGGAAGGTGGGTTCCAGGGTCCGGCTGTCGAAGAGCATATTGGCGTTGGTGGCATGGGGCAGTTCCCCGGCCAGTGCCTTCAGGTTGGCATAATGGGTGGTTATCACCCCGAAGGACTCCCTTTCATAGAAGGTTTCCAGAAACACCTCTGCCAGGGCACCGCCCAATTCCGGGTCGCTTCCCGTCCCGAATTCATCGATTAAGAAAAGGGTATCCGCGTCGCACTTGCGCAGGAACCGGTTCATGTTCTTTAGCCGGTAGGAGTAGGTGCTCAGGTGGTTTTCAATGGATTGGTTGTCTCCGATGTCGGTGAGGACGGATCCGAACAGACAGCAGGTGCTTTTCTCGTGAACGGGGATCAGCAGACCGCTTTGAAGCATAACCTGAAGTAGCCCGATAGTCTTTAACGTGATACTCTTGCCCCCCGCGTTGGGTCCCGAAATCACAATAATCCGATTTTCAGGACTCAGACTGATGGTCTGCGGCCAGGTCTTTTCCCGTTTTTCGGTATTGGTCAGCAATAAAAGCGGATGGTAGGCATCGCGGAGAAACAGGGTCTTGTTTGTATTGATTTCCGGCAACAAGGCATTCATACTGCGGGCAAATGCCGCCTTGGCAGCCGTCAGATCCATTTCCGTCATAACCTCCTGGTAGGCAGTCATTTCCCGGATAAAGGGGCGCAAAGCAGCTCCAAGGGCTTTCAGGATGCGCCGTATTTCTTCCTGTTCCTCCAATTCAAGAAGTTGTAGTTCCCGGCTGTGACGTACCGAAGCCTCGGGTTCGATATAAACAATACTCCCTGTTTTCGAAGTACCCAGGACCTGCCCCTTGACCTTGCGCCGGTGCATAGCCTTAACCGCCAGCACCCGGCGGTTGTCCACCACAGATTCCCGAATTTCGTCCAGGTATTCTGCTTTAACCGCCCGGGCCAGCGCGGCATTGAAACTCTGCCCCATCTGGGCCTTTATGGCATTCATCTGCCGCCGGATACTGTGGAGCAACTCCGAGGCATCGTCCCGGATTTCCCCGAACTTGTCAATTACCTGGCCGATATGCTGCGGAATTTCCTCCCTATAGGTAGCCTGAAAGACCCATTCATTCAGTTGTGGGTAATATTCCCGGAACTTTTCAAAAAACTTCTGGTGGAGCCTTATTTGGGAGGTCAGAGCGGCCATATTCCGGAAGTCTTCCAAAGGCAGTAGGCTGTTTTCGATACGCAAAAGGTCCAGGGCCTCGTCTATGGGTTCGAAGGAGCTCCCCGGGATTCTGTTTTCATTTTGGAAGGAGGAGAGGTACTCGCTTGCTCTTTGCAGGGAAGCCAGTAATTCTTCTTCGCTCCGAAATGGTGCAATGGTAAGTGCCATCTCCCGCGCTGGTCCGGTATGGCAATAGGCCGCCAGGCGCTTCCGGATTTGGGGAAACTCCAGGTCTTCCAGGGTTTTTTTGGGTATCGCTTTCATTTGCATTCCAGACAGGGCAAAGGTAAGCAAAAGCCAGGCACCGCCATGGAACCCATACCTGCGAAAACCATTGTATCCCTGGGAGGGACACGGCGGAAATTCGTACCTTTAAAGGAACTTAATGCCTTACACTCCTTTCATGGATATCAAGGATAAATACACCGAAGACACCTGGGGTAAAATCAAGCGACTTCCCTATATGGTGGCAATAGGCATGGAAGGTGCCGGCCGGAGTGGCCTTTCGGGATCTGCCCAGGAAAGGCATGCTGCGGTGGTCAGTGTCCTCTCGGCTAGGGAGGCTTTTCCTGGTAACCCGCTTATTAGCAGGATCCTGCCCCTCTCCGACGGGGAAAAGGCAGAGATGGACGTCATTGCCCAGCACGACAGCGCTATGAATTTCCTCTCAGCTTCCGGTATACGTTCGGCTACCGACTTATGGAATCATATAGAGGCCTGTGCCCTTGAGGTTCTTCAAGCCCTAGCTAAGCATGAGGCAGGAGATACCCTGACCGATTATCGCCAATGGTTGCTGCGCATTGCCAGTGATGTTTCCGTGGCGGCCAAGGAGGGGGATTTCTTCGGTATAGGTGGGGTGCTGGTTAGTGAGGAAGAGCGGGAGTGTTATGCGCGCCTGGAAAGGGCCCTGGACCTGGAAAGCGGAGAGGAGGACTAATGGAGGTTCGGATTGCCCCTGCCTGGAAAGCTCTCCTGAAACAGGAATTTGAAGCGCCCTATTTTTCATCCCTTGCTGCTTTTGTGCGGGAGGAATACCGGAGCCAAAAGTGTTATCCGCCCGGGAGCGAGATCTTCGCAGCCTTCTCACACTGCGGGCCGGAGGAGATTAAGGCTGTAATCATGGGGCAGGACCCCTACCACGGCCCGGGTCAGGCCCATGGGTTGTGCTTTTCCGTTAGGGATGGGCAGGCCCACCCACCCTCCCTGATCAACATCTTCAAGGAAATCCAGGCCGATACCGGCGCTCCTTACCCCCAAAGCGGCGATTTAACGCGCTGGGCCCGGCAAGGGGTACTCTTGCTTAACGCGACGTTGACCGTTCGGGCACACCAGGCCGGAAGCCATCAGAAGAAGGGGTGGGAAACCTTTACCGATGCGGTCATACATCGGCTCTCCATGAGCCATAAGGGCATTGCTTTTCTGTTGTGGGGCGGGTATGCCAAGAAAAAGGCCCAATTGATAGACAGCAACAGGCATTTGATCCTCATATCCGGCCACCCCTCTCCGCTGAGTGCCAACAGAGGCCTGTGGTTTGGAAATGGCCACTTCAGCCAGGCGAACCGGTATCTGGAAGGCCAGGGGAAACCTGGGTTGGTTTGGTAACTACACCAACAGGTCTTTGGCGTTTATTGTATTAGACAAAAGCTTTAATTCACTTAGTGTAATAATTGTTTTTTCAAGAGATTGCAATGAAATCTGTTGCTGACTCCATCGGGTGAGTCCCAGCCAGCTTTTTACATCTTCCAGGCGCTGCCCGTAGCGGTTGGCCAGGGTACGGTCTATACTGGGGATGTTTCGAAATTCCCGGGTGTAGGTATTGAGAATTTCACGAAGGTTATCCAAAAGGGCTTTATGGCGTGCTGCGTACTCCGACCGGGCCACCAGGATAAAGCAGGGCCAGGGTGTGGGGCACTGGCCAATCCGCCTGAAGACGCCCTGGTCTACCACAGGTTGCGTGGTAAAGCGTTCCCACAGGAAATAGGCTGCCTGTCCTTCTGAGAGGGCTTTTATAGCCCCATCCAGGGTGTGTACAACTTCGAAGCGGACATCCTCAGGTTTCCATTCCATTTCCCGGGCATGCACATAAGCCATGAGTTGGCTTCCGCTTCCCGGCCGGCTGATGGCAGCAACCTTTCCTTTCAGCTCTGAGGGCGCGTGGTAGGGGCTCCCTGCGGCCACATGAATACCCCAGAGCAGGGGGGAGGCCACATATTCCTGGAGGATTACCGCCTGCAGCCCATCGGCGGCCGCTTTGAGAAAACCATCCGTGAGGATCACAGCCAGATCCGTTTCCCCTCTGCGCAGCATTTCTGCCATCCGGCCACTCCCTTCCGGGACATCCGTCCAGTGTAACGCAATGCCCTTTTCTGCAAAGGCACCTTCCTCCATGGCCATGTGCCAGGGAAGGTTAAAGTGTTCCGGAACCCCTGCAATGCGTACGTTTTCCAAAGTTCCTGCTGTCTTTAGTTTGCTGCGATTTGTTCCAGGGCAAAGTCGATGAGCTTTACCACTGCTTTATGCGGGTCTGCGGAAAAGGCCGCGGCCGGCCTGTTGGCCAGGATACAGTTCAGGGAGGCTGCCCGGTGACCCATCAATCTGGCAAGCCCGAAGATACCCGCGGTTTCCATTTCCATGTTAGTGACCCTGAGTTCCCCATGGCGAAAGGCTCCCAGTTTTTGCAGAAATGCCTCGTCCTGAGGGGCCAGGCGAAGCCTTCGTCCCTGGGGGGCGTAAAAGCCGCTATTGGTGGCTGTTATCCCGGTAATCACATTCTTTGCCTTAAATCGGGAGCTCCAGGTTGAATGGGCTTTTACCACATAGGGCGCTGCTTTGGCCTGGTACCACTGCAGATGCCGGGACAGGGCATCCTGAAGAGAGTGTTCCTGTATTTGGGAGCTCTGGTAAAAATGAAGCAGGCCGTCAAAGCCTACGGCGTAATCGCTGAGGACCATCCCGTCTACGGGGATATCCTTCTGAATCGCGCCGGAGGTACCCAGCCGGACCAGGTCCAGGGAAACCGTTTCGGGATGGGGGCGGCGTGTCTTAAAATCAATGTTTACAAGGGCATCGAGCTCATTCAGGGTGATATCGATGTTATCCGTACCAATTCCGGTAGAGACCACGCTCAGGCGTTTACTGCCAAGCCAGCCGGTATGGGTCACAAACTCCCTGTGGGATTTGCGGACTTCCACGCGGTCGAAGCGCTCCGAAACCATCGAAACCCTTCCGGGATCTCCCACCAGGATAACTGTTGGGGCCAGGTCTTCGGGTTTGAGGCTTAAATGGTAAATGGATTGGTCCTCGTTCAGGATTAGCTCGGACGACTCCAGGGACATGTCAGAGCTTTAGGATGCGGTTGGCCTCGGTGTTGTAGAGGAAATTGTATTTGAGGGCCCCGCCCAGGTAGGCTTCATTATTGCGCAGGTCCGAATAGAAGCTGGTTTTATTTTGTAGGATCTGCATGCCTTTTTCATTGAGGCGGGCCGGACTCATGGTCTGGAAAAGCGGTTTGAGCGTTTGCAGGATACGCTGGTACTGGGAATCCCCGAAGCCATACCACCCCTGGTCTTTAAGGAGCAGATTCATAAAGGCCTTCTTGGAGCGGGGTTTTTCTTCTGCGGCGACCTTCAGGATATGGTTTTCCAGTTCATTCAGACCATTTTTAATAGTCGGAAAGCGCTTCAGGTGGGTTTCTATGGTCGGCTTCAGGTAGGCAAACTGGTAATTCCCGTAGTCCGACAGGTTTTCAAGCCGGATGGGGTTGTCACTGCAATAGAGTTGCCACACATAGTCCGCATATTCGATGTCATCCTGGGAAAGCGCAATCCGGTTTTTGAAGAGTTTGCGGATTTGCTCCTCGTTCAAATCCCCTAGGCTCAGAAGTTTTTCGGATCCCTCCTGGTCCCCGCTGCAGGCGAGCGTAATATGGGCGTGGCGCCGGTGGGTCTTGAGCCAGCTGATCACCGCCAGCATATTGATCTGGCAGAAAAGGTCGTATTCAAACCAAAGGATGATTTCGTCCTGCTGCTTATGGTTGCACAGGGAGCGATACTCCTTCAGGGTTTTTTCAATGAACCAGGATTTACTGACGTTATAATTCTTGTGCAGGTAATCAAACCGGGTCTTCCAGAAACTCTCGCTGCCGACGTTGGTCTCGGTCTTGCCCTCACACAACATCTCCCTCCAGGTGATGATATCTCCTTTAAACTTCAGCTCCAAAAGACGCTGAGTGAATGAATCACCATTGGTGATATGCAGCTGCGAGCTCATGGTGTCAGTTGTTTGGTTTGACTTATAAAAGTAACATTTCGTCGAGAATTTCAAAAATAAATTAACAAAACCCCTGAGAATTAGTGGGTTTCAGCCACCAACCCGCTTTACCTTGAAGCCCAGGTCTTTTAGGAAGTCCATAATGCGGTCCCGGTAATCCCCCTGGATAACAATGCGGTCGTCCTTATAGCTGCCTCCCACGTGTAATTCGCGTTTCAGCATCCGGGTGAGCTCCCGGAAGTCGGAATCGGCCCCGGTATACCCTTCCAATACAGTCACAGGTTTTCCCTTGCGCTTTTCATAGACACACCGGATTGGTGCCTCCTGCAGCCATAAACCATGGTCATTACCCTCTTCTGACCTGGAATTCCCGGGTTCGTCCGGTTCGTGGTCCGGGAAGAGGTTGCGTAACTGGTCTGCCAGATCCATGTTTACCCTTTTACCAGCCCCAGCTCGATAAGCCTCTCATGCAGGAATTCCCCTGCAGTAATATCCTCGTACAGTTTCGGGTGCTCCTCGTCTATACAGTGTTCCAGGCAATTCAGGGGCATTTCGCTGACCGGGTGCATGAAAAAAGGTATGGAATACCGGGAAGCACCCCACTGATCCCTAGGCGGGTTGACCACCTGGTGAATGGTTGATTTCAACCGGTTGTTGGAGAGGCGAGAGAGCATGTCTCCCACGTTGATCATCAATTGGTCCGGGGCGGCAATAGCGTCGATCCATTCCCCTTCGTGGTTTTGCACCTGCAGCCCTTTCCCGTGTGCACCCATAAGCAGGGTAATCAGGTTGATGTCGCCATGGGCGGCGGCGCGAACCGCATTTTTGGGTTCCTGGGTTATAGGCGGGTAGTGGATGGGGCGCAGGATGGAATTCCCATTGTGGATATACGGGTCGAAATAGCCCTCGGGCAAATCCAGATGGAGGGCCAGGGCCCGCAGGACATAGCTCGCCGTTTTCTCGAGCATCTTATAGGTTTCTTTGCCTACCTGGTTAAAGCCGGGCAATTCCTCCACGAGCACATTGGGAGGATACTGGGCCTCCAGGACAGGGTTATCCACCACATATTGGCCGAAATGCCAGAATTCCTTGAGGTCCCCTTCAGAACGCCCTTTGGCGTGTTCCTTCCCGAATGAGGTATATCCCCGTTGCCCCCCAATTCCTTCGATCTCGTATTTCGCCTTCACCTCCTGGGGCAAAGCAAAGAATGCCTTAACCTCCTTGTAGAGGGAGGATACCAAACTGTCGGAAAGGAAATGCCCACTAAGGGCTACAAAGCCGATTTCTTCGAAGGCGCTGCCAATTTCCCGGACAAACTTTTGCTTGCGCTGCGGGTCTTCACTGGTGAAATCCCTTAGGTCTACACTGGGAATATGTTTCATGGAAATCTTGTGAATTAGATACCTTCAAAAGTAAACAAAATGCGGCGTTCTATGTCCGAATCCTTAGATTTGTTCCCGATATCACAACCGGTGCCCTATGTCCCAGCCCCAAATGGATTATTCCGCCTACCAGCTGCCTGCCGAGACGCTGCTGTCCCTCTACAAAGGGATGATGAAGCCCCGACTGATCGAGGAGAAAATGCTTATCCTGCTGCGCCAGGGTAAGATCTCCAAGTGGTTTAGCGGCATTGGCCAGGAAGCGATAGCAGTTGGGGTCGCCTCCTGCCTGAAACCGGAAGAGTACATCCTGCCCATGCACCGGAACCTCGGGATCTTTACTTCCCGGCAGGTTCCTCTCAGCCGGCTTTTCGCCCAATGGCAGGGTAAGGCATCGGGGTTTACCAAAGGCAGGGATCGGAGTTTCCATTTTGGCACGCAGGAGCACCGTATAGTGGGGATGATTTCCCACCTTGGGCCGCAACTCGGCGTGGCCGATGGCATTGCCCTGGCAGATGTACTGCAGGGGAATGGGCGGGTAACCGCTGTTTTTACCGGAGAGGGGGCTACCAGCGAAGGGGATTTCCACGAGGCGCTCAACCTGGCTTCGGTCTGGGACCTTCCCGTGCTTTTTTGTATTGAAAACAATGGGTATGGACTGTCTACCCCGGTAAACGAGCAGTACCGTTGTGAGGACCTGGCGTCCCGAGGGGCAGGCTACGGTATGGAGGCGCATATCCTGGATGGGAACAACATCCTGGAGGTTTACTCCCAAGTAAATGCCCTCTGTGAGGACATGCGCAAAAATCCGCGACCGGTGTTGCTGGAATTCAAGACCTTCCGAATGCGCGGGCACGAAGAGGCCAGCGGCACCAAATACGTTCCCCAGGAATTACTCGAACACTGGGCCTTGCGGGACCCGTTGGAAAACTATGGGGCCTACCTCCGAGAGCACGGGATCCTCAGCGAAGAGGAAGAGGTGCGCATCAAGCAGGAAATAACACAGGAAATCCACGATGGCCTCGAAATGGCTTTTGCGGAAAAGCCTGTGGGTTTTAATGAAAGTGACGAGTTAAATGATGTATTTAAACCTTTTGTATATCAAGAGGTAAAACAAAATTCAGAAAAGACCAATATACGTTTGGTCGATGCGGTTTCCCAGGGTCTGGGGCAATCTATGGAGCGGCACGGGAACCTGGTAATCCTGGGGCAGGATATTGCGGAATACGGCGGGGTATTCAAGGTAACCGAGGGGTTTGTATCCCGGTTTGGCAAAGACCGTGTGCGCAATACCCCCATTTGCGAATCGGCGGTGGTATCGGCAGCCATGGGATTGGCCATCAACGGGATGAAGGCCGTTATGGAAATGCAGTTCGCGGACTTTGTGAGTTCCGGTTTCAACCCCATTGTGAATTACCTGGCAAAGGTGCATTACCGCTGGGGCCAACCGGCCGATGTGGTGGTGCGTATGCCCTGCGGGGCTGGAGTAGGGGCAGGGCCCTTTCACTCGCAGACCAATGAAGCCTGGTTTACGAAAGTTCCGGGCCTGAAGGTGGTTTACCCGGCCTTCCCCAACGATGCCAAAGGGTTGCTGGCTACGGCCATAAACGATCCGAACCCCGTCCTGTTTTTCGAGCACAAGGCCCTATACCGGTCCGTGTATGGGGATGTTCCCACCGATTACTACACCATTCCTTTCGGGAAAGCCAACCTTCTCCGCGAAGGCCGGGACCTGACCCTTATCACCTATGGGGCCGGGGTGCACTGGGCCCTTGAAACCCTCGGTGAAATGAGCCTGGAAGGCGTAGACCTGTTAGACCTGCGAACGCTTTGCCCCCTGGACTGGGACGCTGTCTTTGCATCGGTTCGTAAAACCGGAAAAGTGCTTATCTTACAAGAGGACAGCGCATTTGGCGGAGTAGGCTCCGACCTTGCCGCCCGGATTGCCGATACCTGCTTTGAAGCCCTGGACGGCCCGGTTAAACTGGTTGGCGGGCTGGAAACGCCCATCCCTTTTGCACGGAACCTGGAGGCGGGCTACCTGCCCAAGGGTCGTCTGAAGGCAGCCCTGGAGGATCTGATGCGGTACTAAACCGTTTATCGAAAAGGTCGAAGGAAGGCACCCCGGACGCAAACCGACCGCCTCTCTTCGTACGTATATAGATCAAATTAAAAACCACAAACCATGAGAACCATCTTTCTGGGACTCTTTGCCGGGCTCTTGGTCCTGCAGGGATGTTCCGTATCCAAGTCTGCCAGAGGCCAGCGTAACCTGCTAAGCGGCACCTGGGAACTCACAGACATTTCCTACCAAAACAATGAGGGAGCTTTCCAGGCAACCTTGTTCAACGATGCCGATGCCATTTGCTTTGAAGGCAGTGAATGGTTTTTCCGGGATAACAACAGCACAGGAAGGTACACCTTAACCGAGGGCAGTCTTTGCCAGGGGGGCGACCGATTCTTTCGCTGGTCCGTGCAGGAGCGGGAAGAGAACTACAAATCGGTATTCCAGTTTAAATTCATCGATGAGAACCTGAAGGACATTTCCGGGGGGCAGGGCTACCGCCTGCTTATCGAGTCCCTCGACGGGGCACAGATGACCCTAAGTTCCAATGTACAAGCCGATGGGTCGCCCATTACTATTCTGTATCACTTCACCAAAAAAATAAAACCATGAGACATACCAGAACGATTACCGCCCTTTTCGCTTTCTTTTTGATTGCCGGGTGCAGTACGGTTAAAAACGCCAATAACAAACAAAAAGGCGCCGTCATAGGAGCTTCCGGAGGCGCTGTTATAGGCGGGGTCATTGGAAATAATGTAGGCAAGGGGAACTCTGTCCTCGGCGCCATAATTGGCGGTGTTGTTGGCGGTGTGGCCGGTGGCTATATCGGCGACCGAATGGACCGCCAGGCCGAGCGGATCGAGGAGGAAGTCCCCGGAGCAGAAGTTACCCGGGTAGGGGAAGGAATCAATGTGACCTTCACCGAAGATGCGGGCGTATATTTCGAAACCAACCGGGACGAGGTAAAAGGAACCTCCGCCGAGACCCTGGGCCGCCTGGCCGGGATCTTCCAGGAGTACCCCAAAACAGTAATCCTTATAGAGGGACATACAGACAGTGCAGGCTCCGAGGAGTATAATCTGGCGCTGAGCAAAAGGCGGGCCGAATCCGTAGCCAACTATCTCATTGCGCAGGGGGTCGACGCCAGCCGCTTTACCGTAAAATGGTATGGGGAATCCCAACCCCGGGCCGACAATAGCACCCCGGAAGGAAAAGCCCAAAACCGGCGGGTAGAACTCGGGATCATGGCTAGCGAGGCCCTGAAGGAAGAAGCCCGGAAAGAAACCGGAAACTAGGACCACAGCCCGGCTCTCGCCGGGCTTTTTAATTCAACTTTGCTGATTGTCGTATTAGTTTGCAGATCAACGGCATAAGGCAGGTATGAACGCAGAGTTTGCTACTTTTCGGGGAACACTATTTGGAAATGGGACCCCGGAATTTACTCCAATTTACGGCCCTTGCCCTTGGGTATTTCTTTTTTGGCTTGGTTTGCCTTCAGGCACAGGAAATGCGCGTACGCAAGGTAACTACCCTGGAACGCTACGACCAGGCCCTTGTGATACCCCACGAGGAGCGGCTGGCCATGAAACAGGAACGGCAGGAAGAACTGGAGCGCAGAAGGGCTATGCTGGATACTATGGAAGTATCCCGGCATAAAAGATTGCGGTTACTCAGGGAATTGTATCGCAAGCCTTCCGGAGACCTCTGGGCAAACCTCCTGGCCCAACCCGATACTCTTCAGGTAAAAGAGCAATAGGGGGTTGCCCTGCTCTAAAAGGATTTCATCTTCTCTTTCCGCTTGCGCAGCTGTCTTTCCAGGTCTTCAGTAGCTTCGGCAATAGAAGCTTCGAATGCCCCATGCGAGGCTTCTGCAAAGAGCAACGGCCCGGGTAGGCTCAGTCGTATTTTGCAGATTTTCCCCGTATCGGGGTCCGAGGTATTCTCCGTTTTCAAAAAAACATCGGCGCGAACAATGAAATCGTACTTCTGCGCCAACTTATCCAAACGTTGACCGGCCAATATCTCCAGGCGGTTACTCGCCTTCACCTGGTCGTATTCGAAATTGATGTCCATAAAAATCCTTATTTCTGACTTAAAGGTAATGCAAAGCAGCCAGCCCTCAGTATGACAATAGTCATTTTGGGAGGCGCCCTGGTAAATTACCGAAAGGTAATCCTTCCGTTAAGCCTCATGTCGATAGGCAGTGCCTTTGGTTGTCCCGTGTTATTTTCGTAATTTAAAGTACGAATAATCCGTAGTTTCTTCAAGGATCCAATCATGGACCGTATACATCACATACCTGCAACTCCAACCCGGGAAAAACCGCACACGGAATACCTGCGTAAGGGCATAGAACGGTTGCAGCGGTTGTTGATTTCCTATCGCCACGAACCGGTGACACAAGCCAGGTTTGAGGTCCGCGAAGGCCTGCGCAACCAATTGCGTTCCCTCTGGCTTAAATCCCAAACCGAGCCTTCTGGTCGGCTGCTCGAAGAATTCAGGGTTCTGGAAGCGGAGGTAAGCGCGTTTCTGGCTCCCCTTTAAGAAGGGTCGGCGGAACCGGAATTCTTTTCAGGGATATACACCGAAAATAGGATTCCTGCAATCAGGGAGGTGGAGATCACGGTAAGCGATACCCATTCGGGCAAATGGATATGATGGGAAAAGATCATTTTCAGGCCCACGAAAGCCAGGATTACCACCAGGCTGTAATTGATATAACGAAATTTTTGCAGCATCCGCGAGATCAGGAAATACATGGAGCGCAATCCCAGTATAGCCAGGATATTCGACGAAAACACGATAAACGGGTCGGCGGTAATGGCCAGGATGGCCGGGATGCTGTCCAGGGCGAACAGTATATCCGTCAGTTCTATGATGATCAGGGCAACGAAAAGCGGCGTCGCTGCAACCAGACCCATCCTCCGCACAAAAAAATCGTGTCCCTGGAGGGTAGCAGTAATCGGAAAAACCTTTTTGAGTTGGCGGAAGACCCAGGAATTCTGGGGGTTGAAGTCATGGTCGTCTGCCCGGAGCATCCTAAAGGCGGTATAGAGCAGGAATGCCCCGAAAACATATATAATCCAGTCGAACCGGTTGATAAGGGCTACCCCAAAGAGGATCATCAGCCCCCGGAAAACGATGGCGCCCAGGATGCCCCAGAACAACACCCGATGCTGGTATTTGGGTGGGATGGAAAAGGCAGAAAAAATAACGGCAATTACAAAAACGTTGTCGATGCTCAGGGAGAGTTCTATCAGGTACCCGGTGATGTATTTTAAGGTGGCACTTCCCGGGGTAAGTCCGGTTGGGTTTTCTAAATGCCCCCCGCTGAAGAGCCAATAAATCACCCCGCTGAAGCCCAGGGCAATGGAGACCCAGACAGCCGTCCAGGTGGCGGCCTCCTTCGATTTTATTTCATGGTCTTCCTTGTGAAACACGCCCAGGTCCAGGGCCAGGAAAACTGTAATGATGGCTATAAAGCCAATCCATATCCACATGGGTAGTAATCCGTTTAGACAAAGATAAGCATCCGCCAGACAGGAAGGAAAGAAATCAAGAGGACCTGAGGCGATAATTGCTGTAGCCCAGCAGGGCAAGGGAAAAGGACCCGCAAACAGCAAAACCAAGGAAGAGGGGCAGAGCAGAATCGGTCACAAAACTGCCGATCCAGGTACTTATGGGCACAGACATCAGCGTAGCGATAAAGCCGGTAATAGCCGCCCCAATCCCGGCAATATGGCCCAGGGGCTCCATGGCCATGGACCGCAGGTTGCCGAATAAAAATCCCACTGCGAAGAACTGCAAGGCCAGAAACCCCATCAATACCCAAACCGAAGGGTTTTCGCTGTTGAAAAACAGGATGCTGTAACAAAGCGGCGTTGCGGTATAGACCAATAGGGCAACGGTGATAAGCCGTCTCATGCCAAAACGCAACACCAGGGTCCCGTTTAGGAATGTGGCGGTGCCGATGGTTACCGCCAGGCCGGCAAACAGATAGGGAAATAGGTCCGGAAGGCCGTACTGACCCTCAAATATCTGTTGGGAAGTGCTCAGGTATACCAGGAATGAACCGGTTACAAACCCCCAGATATACGTAAAAATCATGGTTCTCCTGTAGCTCATGACCTGCCTGAAACCCCTCAGAATCCGCATAAAGCTAAAGCCGGAACGGTTCCTGGGGTGCAGGGTTTCTTCCTGCCGGCGCCAGAACCAAAGGGCCACCAGGAGGCTGAACCCCACCTGCACATAAAAAATGGCTTCCCAACCCAAAATATCAAGGATGAGTTTCCCAAAAGCGGGTGCCACGATGGGCACCAGAATGAAAACCACGGTCACAAAGGACATGATCCGAGCCATATAATCCCCGCTGAAGCGGTCGCGAATCATGGCAATGCTGATGGTTCTCGGGGCCGAAAGCGACATGCCCTGGAGGATGCGCCCGGCAATCATCCATTCCAGGCTACTTGCTGCCACACATATTCCACTGGCCAGGATAAATATCCCGAAGCCGATATACACCACGGGTTTGCGCCCTACGCTGTCGGAAATAGGGCCAAAGAGCAGAGGACCGGTCCCCATACCAAGGAAGAAAAGGGTAATCAGGAGTTGGTTGGCTGCAGGATCATGGTTCCCCACAGCAATGCCGATGATGTCGAGGGCTGGCAACAAGGCATCCAGGGCCAGGGCCACAATAGACATAAGCGCTGCCATCAAGGCAATGAATTCCGTATGCGTTCCCCCAGGTTTTACCACGGCCCAAAAATAGACCTAAAAATGGGCTTCTGCCTGTTGAACCCCAAAGAAATACGAGGCCCAGTTACTCCGTCTCCATCGCAAACACTTAAGCATCAGGAAGGTGTCGCTTAAGAGACGCCAAAAACTGGGTTGATATAAGACTCGAAATTCCCTGTAAATCGTATCTTTCAGGTAAAACCAGTGAGATGAAAATACGAATGGAAGGCAGTTCCGTGCGCCTGAGGCTTCGGCGTACAGAGGTGGCTCAAATTGGGGCAGGGGAACGTCTGGTCGAAAAAGTGGTATTCCCGGATGGGGTATGGACCTATTCCTTGGTTCCAGAGGACGGTGTCCAGGAACTCTCAGCCCGGATGACTACCCAAGGTGTTGACATCATCCTGCCCGCAAAACTGGCAGCTTCCTGGGCCCATTCGGAACAGGTAGGGTTTGAGAATTGGGTGGGACTCCCCGGGGGTTCGCAACTGCATTTGCTCGTGGAAAAGGATTTTGTCTGCCTGGACAGGGATCTGGAGAGCCAGAAGGATCATTACCCGAACCCCAAGGCAGATGTCCAAGGTTGTTAGTTTTAATTAAATCATAATGAGCTGTATTATAATACTTAAACGTTTGTTATATTATAGTTTAATTTAATTTCTGAAACTAAAGAAAAGGCTGTATACCCCTCAAAAACAAACAGGAATGAAAGGTAGTTTCTGGACCACGGATAAAATCGTTAGTCTCGTTGCCATGGGGATCAGTCTGCTTACGCTTGTCATATTTGTTCGGCAAACCGACATCATCGAACAACAGAGTCATCTTTCGGTAATGCCTTATCTGCGTCTGGAGATGAGCAACGATAACCAGAACCATTTCACTAAGATGGAACTCTTCAACTATGGAGTGGGGCCGGCCATCATTGAATCCCGGGAATTGTATTACAAGGGACAGTGGCTGGATATGGAATTTGCGGATTTTTTCAGGTCCAAAGTACCTGAAATGCAGGAGATAACCCTGGTTGCCAATGCCAACCTGGCCCCAGGGCAGGCCATACCTTCGGGCGGAACCCGACTGCTTTTGCAAATGTGCGATACCCAGGAATGCCACCGCAGGCTGTTTATTGCCATGCAGGCCCTTCAGGAAGGAGATTTCGACTATCGCATCCGGTACCGGTCCATTTACGGGGACCGTTGGGAAATACGGTCCGGCCAATCTGAGCCCCTTGCCCTGCAGCCCTGATTAATTTCCAGTGGTAGCTGTAACATATTGGAAAATTTTCCTTCTCATGTATATATCAAAGAAGGAACACTCATGACCTTGTTATCCCGTCTCACCCTGCTCGTTTGCTTTTTTTGGGCAGGTACTTTTGCGTTTTCCCAAAGCGAACTTACGGCAGCCGAGTGGCAGGAAGACCTCCGCTATTTGCAGCAAACCATCCATTCGGACTATCCCTTTTTGTTTAAGAAGGTTCGCCCAGATGCCTGGGATGCAACGGTAGATTCGCTTTATCTCGCGATTCCGGAGATGGAACCCCATGAAATTATGGTGGGCCTTGCCCGGGTGGTAGCCCGCTTTGAGTACGGGCATACTGTCTTGGGGTATTGGGAAGGCAAGGTGCCTTACAGTCAGTTGCCCATTGTCCTTTATGATTTCCAGGACGGGATATACCTGCAGGGGGTGCATCGGGACTATGCAAACCTGGCGGGGGCAAGATTAACGGGAATTGAGGGGGTGCCCATTTCAGAGGTGCTGAAACGGATGCGACCCGTGGTTCCGGCTGAGAATGATATGTTTGTGAAAGCCTATGGCATTCATTATCTGACCTTTCCGGAATTCCTCCATGCCCAGGGCGTGATACCATCGTTGAAAAACAGTATTACCTTGAACCTGGAGCAGGAGGGAAGGGCCTTTGAAGCCACTATAGAAGCGGTCCCCGCCGAACGGTTTCCGCGCCAATACGGGATGGTGGTCCCCGGCGCGGAATGGGTGGAGTCCCGGGACCTGAGCCAGACCCCGCTATACCTGAAAAACCTCGAGCGCATCTACTATTACGAACACCTGCCAGAAGAAAACGCTGTCTACTTGCGGCACAGTCAGATCATGGACGATTCCACCGCCACTATCCCGCAGTTTTACGATGAGGTGTTCAGGTTTATAGAAGAAAATAAGGTAAAGAAGCTCATTTTGGATGTACGCCTTAATGGCGGGGGTAATAATTACAAAAACAAGCCCATCGTTACCGGGATTATCCGCTCCAGGATCAATGAACCCGGGAAGCTGATGGTCATTATCGGCCGAAGGACCTTTTCGGCCTGCCAGAACCTGGTAAACGAATTACACAACTACACCCATGCGGTGTTTGTTGGGGAACCCACAGGGGAGAACATCAACTTTTACGGGGACAACCGACCGGTAGCCCTCCCGAATTCCGGAATAAACGCCTATTTATCCTATGCCTGGTGGCAGGATAAGCCCCAATGGGAAAATGCGGACTGGCTGGCTCCACAGTTGGCGGCTGAACCTACCTTCGAACAGTACCGGACCAACCAGGACCCAGCCCTCGAGGCGGCACTGGCATTTCAGGACAGTACATATATCTCCGACCCTATGGGCCATCTGACGCGGTTGTTTACCCAGGGAGCGATCCAGGAGGTACAAGCCGAGGCATCCCGGATGATTGCCGATCCCAATTACGCCTACTTTGATTTTAAATCGAAGTTTGAAGAAGCTGCCTCTAACTTGCTTGAAAGCAACAGTGTAGAGGAGGCTTATTTTGTTTCATCCCTGGTCACAGGCTTCTATCCGGAAGCGCCTTCGGCATGGCTGCTTCACGGTCGGATCTTGCAGGCCAAAGGGGAGGGGGAGAAGGCTCGCGAGAGTTTGAAAAAGGTGATTTCCCTGGGAGGGAGCCAGAACCTTCGCAAGCAGGCAGAGGCCCTCCTTAAGGCGGAATAGGGACTCTTAAATCCTTGTGAATTAGGACTTTTTTGGCAATAAATCGCATAAACGAGGGTTACCTTAGAGTATGCGACGAAAGAGCAGGAATATCTTTGCCTTATGTTACGGCTGCTGGTTGGTGGCCATCGTGTTGGTCCTCACCACCAGTACCAGTGGGTGCGATGCGGGAAAAGCCACGGCATCAGCAGAACAGTTGGCAGCTTTGGACCAACAGCTCAAGAGCAATGAGTGGCGCTTGGAAGTGGAGTTTGCCATGCCCATGGCTTCCCCCGAATACGTAAGTGCTGCCAATCTCGGGGTTACTCAGGCCCGGGGGAGTTCTGTAACCAATATTAACCTGACGGGAGAAGGCTATTACCTGGAAATGCATGGGGACTCCATTAAGGCGTATTTGCCGTACTACGGCAGGCGGGACAATGTAACCCGGGTAGGCGGCCGGGGAGGTATTGAACTCGATACGGAATATACCGAATATAAGATCCGGAATTCAAGGAGTGGCAAGACCCTGGAGTTTTTTGCACGGGACGGATACGAACGCTTTCGTTTCCTGATGGAACTCAGCTCAGGTGGTCGCACAGAAGTTTCCGTTTTCAGCCCCCAGCGCGATGTAATCCGGTACAGGGGGATGACCCGGTTTAAGGGAGCAACACCATAAGAGGGTGTTTAAAGGCTGGTTGAAATTTTAGTACTATCTTATAGTAGGATTCCAAAGACTACTAGGACATGAAAATCAGATTTCTGCTTGTTTTGAGTATTGCCGCAGTTTCCACTATAGGTTGCCAAACCGTAAGGAATGTTCCCGGTACAGAAGCTAATACCGTATCGGAACTTAAAGCGCCTTTGCACCTGAATTTTGAGGTAGTAGAATCTTCAACCCAGGTAGCGACCGTTTCTTTTAGGCCTCTCAGAACCAGGAATACTGTGGAATCCTTCAATAAATCCGGTTTTTACCTCAGTATCCAGGGAGACAGGGTCACGGCGGAACTTCCGCATTACATCATGAGACAATTCTTCAGGGATGCGTATGAAAGGCCTGGAATCTTTATAGACAACAAGCAACTCACTAATCTGGCGTATACACGCTATAAAGACCCAAGAGAGTTTACTCTGCAGTTCGAAGTACTGAATCTTACCGAACGCCTGCGCTTTGAACTTCATATAATGCCGGACCAGACGGCATATATGAAGCTGCTTAGTGCACAACGTCCCATGGTCACCGGTTATACCGGGAAGGTGAGCAGTACCTTATAATTCGCTTACCGTCCAATTACATGTAAGTAGGGGGCTTTTCAAATTATCTATTAGACATAATATAAATTATAGTACAACCCAATATCCGCGTAATATGCAGTATTTGACATAAAACCAGTTTCGTACCGCTGTGTATGAAACGGTACAGGTTTTATGACAAGCGGATATGGCCCTATTGAGTAATGTTTTTATTTGCTATTTCCGCTCGGGCGCATAACGGAAAAGATTTTATGTCAAAGGAAATGAACCGTATCATGCAATTACCGAAGCGTACGAAACGGTAGAGGTTTTTATGACAACCGGATACGGCCTAATCCTGTACTGTTGATTTACCATTACCGTTTAGCGGAGCTAATTGATCATATAATCTGTTATGTGTAGCTACATGCAGATAGCATCAGATTTATGACAAAGGAAAATGGCTTGCAGAATCAATGATTTAAAGCGTATGAGACGGCACCTGTGAAGTGTCTGTAGTGTGCCATTTCCTGTTTAAGCCCTTATTAAGCCAGGTTAACCCGGACGGCATTCATGCCTTTCTGCCCCTTTTCAAGCTCGAAGGTAACGGCATCGTTCTCGTCGATTTCGTCGATAAGGCCAGAAACATGTACAAAGTGTTTTTCCTGCGATTCCACATCCAGTATAAATCCAAACCCCTTGGAGTGGTCAAAAAATGTGACTTTGCCTCTGCGAACAGGATCGATTTCTTCTTCCTCTTTCTGAGGGATACCCAAAACAATATCCTCGGCTTTGACTTTGATTTTATCGGATGGATTTGGCGGGGTGTCGGTAAGATTTCCAAATTGGTCCACATATGCGAAGGGGATACCGCCTTCACCCTCCTTGGCCTCTGCCCTGCGCGCTTCTTTCTTCTTCTGCTTTTCTTCCCTTTTCTTGAGCCGTTTTTTCTCCTTTTCCCTTTTACTAAACGTTTGTTGTGATTTGGCCATAGATTGAATTATGCTCTTAAGGTAGTACTTTAAATACCGATAGGGGTCCGATTAAAAAAAAAAGCCCATCCAAAGTGGATGGGCCCTGAAAAAACAATTATGTCTTCAGATAACTTTTACGTTAACTGCGTTTAATCCTTTTTGTCCTTGTTCCAGATCAAATTCAACTTCGTCACCTTCGCGCACCTCGTCAATTAATCCTGTAACATGTACAAAGTGATCTTTTTCGACGCCTTCTTCGGTAATAAATCCAAAACCTTTGGAGTCGTTAAAGAATTTCACTGTTCCTTTACTCATGATAATACTATTAAATTAGTGGGCAAAGGTGAGGCTAATAATCGAATATTCAGTCATTTATTGAAAATATTTATCTTAAATATCCCAATAGCTTTGCCAAAACCGCGACATTAATCTCTTTTAAGTACCTCTGTCGAACAAAACCGGTTCTTATGATGATCAAATCCTTCCGCCATGCCCTCTCCACAGATAAACCTTTAAAGGGCATCCTGATTTCCGTGCCTTCCTGTGAAATGGTCGAAATGATTTCCGACGCAGGTTTTGACTGGTTATTCCTGGACATGGAACACAGCCCTGTGAGTCATGAAACGATGCTGAATTTACTCAGGTGCGTTTCCCCGAAATGCCTGTGTGCGGTTCGGGTCCCGGAGGCAACCGCCACAGATGTGGCCCGGGTGCTGGATGCGGGTGCAGAGGCGGTTATCTTTCCCCGGATTTCTACCGAGGCTCAGGCACGGCATGCGGTTTCCCTGTGCAAATACCCACCTGAGGGCCTGCGGGGTGTGGGTATGGGGCGCGGGGCCCGTTATGGAAGGGACTTTACCGAATACCTGAAAGAGGCGAACCAAAGTATAGCCTGCATTGTCCAGATCGAAGATGCCGAGGCCGTGAAAAATGCGGCAGCCATTGCTGCAGTACCCGGCGTAGACGCCCTTTTTATTGGCCCCTACGACCTGTCCATGAGTATGGGCCTGCCCGGGGAGGTTACCCACCCGGACGTCCAGCAGGCCATTGCCAGCGTGGCACGGCTAAAAGCTCCGGGGCTGACCCTGGGAATTTTTACCGCCAACCCGGAAACCATGAAACAGTATACGGACCAGGGCTTTCGCCTGTTGGCGGGTGGTATTGATACGGAACTGGTCCGTAGCGGAGCCCAACGAATCCTGGATACCATGTAAGGCATTTTCCCGCCGAGGCAGGCGACCACCATTTTTTCCGCACCTTACCCTTTAACCAACTCCTTCTGGATATTGTCCGGCACCACCTCATAGGAAGCAAATGCACTGGAAAAGGTCGCTTTGCCCTGTGTCAGGGACCTCAGGCTGGTAGAGTATCCGTACAACTCTGCTTCCGGAGTAGCGCATTTCAGGATCTGGAAATGGTCCTTGTTGTCCATCCCCAGGATCAGCGAGCGCCGGCTCTGAAGGTCGGTCATTACCCCTCCCATCATGTCCTCCGGCACTTTAACGGTGAGCTGGTGGATGGGCTCCAGCAACTTGGGAGCTGCATTCAGAAAGGCTTCCTTAAAGGCATGTGAACCGGCAATCTTGAAGGAGATGTCGTTGGAATCTACCGAGTGCATCTTCCCGTCGTAGACCATCACCCGTACATCCCGGATATAAGAACCGGTGAGCGGTCCTGATTCCATGACCTCGAGGATGCCTTTTTTGATGGATGGCAGGTAACGCAGGTCTATTACCCCTCCTACAATACAGTTGTAGAAAACCAACTTACCGCCCCAAGGCAGTTCCACTTCTTCTTTTCCCCTGATGTTGAACCCTTCCGGTTCCGGCATGCCTTCTTCCCAGGGTTCTATTTTCAGGTGTACCTCGGCAAACTGCCCCGCACCACCAGACTGTTTCTTATGGCGGTAGCTGGACGACGAAGAGCGGTTGATGGTTTCCCGGTAGGCTATTTTGGGTGCTTCAAACCGGGCCTCTACCCCGTAAACCTTTTCAAGAAGCCACTGGATGTTCGCCAGGTGCAATTCCCCCTGGCAACCCAGGATCTGTTGCTTTAGTTCACTGGAATACGTAATGGTTACCGTGGGGTCCTGGCTGTGGATTTTCTTGAGGGCCTCGGCCAGTTTTTCCTCATCGTGCTGGTTCACCGCCCACACGGCCTTTTTGGTGCGGGGTTGCGGATAGGCTATTGGCCGGATGGTTACCGCTTTAGGCGCCGCGTGAAGGGTGTCGTTAGTCTCGGTATCCTTAAGCTTGAGGGTAGCGCCAATATCCCCTACTACCAATTGGTTCACGGCAATTCGTTTTTTGCCGTCCATGATAAAGAGTTGGTTGAGGGTCTCACTTTCCCCCGTGCGGGAGTTCTCCAACTTATCGTTGACGCGCACCACCCCTGATTTCACCTTAAAGAAAGTCACCTGGCCCACATTGGGTTGCTGAAGGGTCTTGAAAATAAAGAGTGTGGTTGGGGCTTCAGGCGTCGGTTCCACGGTGTCCCCTTCCAGGGTTTGTTCGGGTTTCAGGTCGGCAGCGGCGGGGGCCACATTGTCGATAAAGCCCATAAGCCGCCCGCTTCCCATATCCTGCAGGGCGGAAACGCAGAATACCGGGAAGAGTTCGTGGTGCAGCATCCCGGCTTTGATGCCCTGCCGCATTTCATCCTCGGTGAGGGTCCCCTTTTCGAAAAACAGTTCCAGGAGTTCTTCGTCATTCTCTGCCGCCTTTTCGACCAGTTCATTGTGCAGGGCATTGGCGCGCTCCATCTCGCTGTCCGGAATAGGGAATTTTTCGGGCTTCCCCCCTTCGGATGAAAACTTGTACATCTTCATCTTCAGGACGTCGATAATGCCTTGCGCCCCATCTACTTTGATCGGGTATTGCATCTGTGCAGCGTTATTGCCCACCAGGTTCCGTATTCCCCGAAGGCTGTCTTCGAAACTCGCTGTAGGGTGGTCTATCTGGTTGATGACAAAAAGCGTGGGTTTGTTGTATTTGTCGATGTAGTTCCAGATAATTTCAGTCCCCACCTCTACCCCATTGCGGGCATTAATTACGGTGACGATGGTATCCGCCACGCGGATGGACGAAAGGATTTCCCCGAGGTAATCGTCCAGCCCGGGGGTATCCATGATGTTGATCTTGTAGTTACGCCATTCTGTATGCAAGGGGGTGGCAAAAACCGAGGCACCGCGTTCTTGCTCCAGTTCGTGGTAATCGGAAACCGTATTCTTTCCCTCTACCGTGCCCCGGCGGCTGATTAGCCCGGCCTCAAAGAGCATGGTTTCGGCCAGGGTCGTTTTACCGCTGTTGTGGGCCCCTACTAATACAATGTTCTTGATGTGTTTATCGTCGTAAATTTTCATGGTCTCGGTTGAAAAGGTTAGGTATCATTTCTGGTAGTCCCGTAAAGGTAGCAGAGCGCCCCGGCCCAAAACATGACATTTTCCCATATTTCAGGGATTTCCGAAACCATATGGAAGGTGGGCCTTACCCCTACCCTTCTCCACCGGCTATGGAACCGAAGCCATGGGTTCTGCATAGGTTACCCGGTAGATGGCATCTGCAAAATCGTCCGAAATAAGCAGGGATCCATCCTCGAGGAACAGCAGGTCCACGGGCCTGCCGAATTGTTCCTGGGTGTCATCATCCAACCAGCCTTCAATAAAGGATTCATAGCCTACCGCGGTATTGCCTTCCAAGGTCACCATAGATACCCTGTAGCCGGACTTTTCGCTGCGGTTCCAGGAGCCGTGTTCGGCAATGAGGGCCGCATTTCGGTACTGGGGAGGAAACATATCCCCTGTAGGGAACTTAACCCCGAGGGGCGCTACGTGGGCGCCAAGGTTTTGAACCGGGGCAACAAATTCACTGCAATCCCGCTGGTCTCCGTATTCGGGGTCTGCAATGGTACCCCCATGGCAGAAGGGGTAACCAAAATGGTCTCCTGCCCGGGCTACCCGGTTCAGTTCGCAGGGCGGGATATCATCCCCCATCATATCTCTGCCATTGTCGGTAAACCAAAGCTCCCCGGTTTGTGGGTGCCAGGTGAAGCCAACGGAATTCCGCACCCCGTGGGCGACGATTTCACGGTTGCTCCCATCCGGGTCCATCCGGGTAATAGAGGCATATCGCGGGTCTACCGTGGCCGAGTCGCAAATGTTACAGGGGGCACCTACCGGCACGTAAAGTTTGTCGTCCGGCCCAAATGCGATGTACTTCCAGCCATGGTGGAATTCCGTAGGGTAATCGTCATAGACCACCACGGGTTCCGGCAGGTTTTCCAGGCGCGATTCCACGCTGTCGTAACGCAGCAGGCGCCCCACTTCGGCTACATAGAGGGCCCCTTTGCGGAAAGCGATCCCATTGGGTACCGAAAGGGTCGAATCCAATATCAGGATCCGGTCTGCCCGGAAATCCCGGTCCCGGTCCTGAATAGCATATACGGTTTTATCGTTCCGAGTTCCCACAAAGAGGGTTCCATCGCTACCCATGGCCATGGAACGTGCCCCGTCCACGCTGTCCGCATAGACTTCAATACGAAACCCAGGAGGGAGTTTCAGCCGGTCCAGGGGGAGGTTGCTGGGGGCTTCCTCATATTGGATCTGCGCTGGCTGGTTTGCTTCACTGTTGGATGGTCCACAGCTTTGCATACTCACCATTATCAGGATAAGGAAGAGCACCGGAAAAAGGATTCTGGAAAAAGTCATTCTTTGTATTTTGGTTTGCCCTAAAATAAGAAATCCATATGTCATATCCACAGGTATCGATACTACTAAACACCTTCCTGAAATTCCAATGCCCGAGTCGTGTGGGGAAACTTCCCTACAGTCCAATGTGCCTGAAAATACTCCCCTGATGGGAACCGGTCGTTCGCTCGAATGGAGTACCGTGGGTGGATGGGAATTTTATAAACTACTCCGTTATTGAAGGAAAGGAAAGCGATATGGAGACGCAATAGCACATTGCTTTCCGGCTCACCAATGCGGACATCTGCGCAAACCGGGTTATTAAGGGCAATTGTTCTGAAGTTGATCCCGGTTTTGACCGATACATAAGAGAGGCTTTGCTAATCTCCCCCAAGAAAGCCCTTGACTTGGGAACCTTTCGCCGGTTCTCGCCTGACGCAGTGTTGCCAGTGGGTGTTTCCTACCTTTGCTCGACCAGCTCGTCGTCCTTCCAGGTCCCCTGGGCCACCACCTGATCCGTTTCCGAATAGAAGACGCCCTCTCCGCTGCGACGGTCATTTTCCCAGTCGCCCACGTATTTTTCACCATTGGGCCAGAAATAGGATCCATTGCCATTTCGATGGTCATTCTCGTAATGGCCCACATAGTATTGTCCATCCGGCCAGTAAAAGGATCCCTGGCCGTGTCGCCGGTTGTCTTTCCATTCCCCTTCATAACGGCTTCCGGTTTCCAGAAGCGCTATCCCGTAACCGTTGGCCTTACCATTTCGGACTTCCCCCACATAATATATTCGCGTACCCTTATCCGTCATAAAGGTCAGGTACTGTCCATTGGATTTCTCGCGTAACTGGCGCCGCAGTCCGTGGAGTTCCAGATGTGCCTTTTCCAGGGCAAAGTACAGGGAGTCTACCTGGCGGCCTTCCGAATCGGGGTACGCTGAGGGAAGTGCAGGCATTTCTGCTTCACGCTGGGTTTGTTCCATTATTTGCCTCTGGAGGGATTCACGCTGGGCCAGAAGATCTGCAATCACTGCCATGCGCAGGCGAATACCTGAGGCGTCCAGGCTACCTTCTCCCTGTGGCAGGGATTGTTGTTCCCTTAAGGCCTCCCTGAAACGGCCACTGGCCAGAAGGGAATCGATGTGTCTGGAGGTGCCCAGGGCCTTCAACTGGGCCGAAACTGCTTGTTCTTCGCTCCGGCTTGCTGCCAGTTGCAACTTTAAATCCGTTACTTCTGTTGCTTTGCGCATCCACAGACCAAAGGTCAAAGACAGGAGTACTGAAACGATGAGGAAGGGTGTTTTAAACTTCATAACGGTCTATATACGCAGTAAACGTCTGTTTAGTCGTCGAGGTGTATGGCTGGGAGTTTATTTCTCACTTTCCTGAAATCCGGGGCGTAATAAAGATGGCACCGCACGGTCCAGCCCTGTTTGTAGATTCCCGGGTTGTCAAAGTCCTGACCCTGGGAATACATAAGGCCTGCGGCTACCGTGAGGCGGGGTGTCAGAATGTAGCCCAGGGTAGTGGTCAGACGAAGGTCTTCCAGCACGCTTCCCACCACCTCTTTACCGCTCTGGAGGATGAGTTCGGATTCCGGCGAAAGGTACCAGGTTCCCGGTTCGAACTTATGGCTGTTAAGGGGAACCTTGATGCGAAGCATGTAGCGCCAGCGGTTGCGAAAGATATACGCGCTTTCTTGTGCAAAACCCTGGGACCATCTGTGTTCAATCCGGATGCGGTGGTAGACCATAATGGAGGACAAGGGTTGGGCAAATTGGTATTGGTGCCAGATTCGCCATTCCGGCACTACGTTGCGGCCCTCCGAAAGC
Organism: Robiginitalea sediminis; assembly: GCF_002198115.1. GTDB lineage: Bacteria > Bacteroidota > Bacteroidia > Flavobacteriales > Flavobacteriaceae > Robiginitalea > Robiginitalea sediminis. Next base: position 500,639 of record NZ_NGNR01000002.1, read on the forward strand.
GCATCCGTATTGAAATTGACCCGAAGTACGCCACCCAGACTGGCATTGAAGTATTTGGAATAGATATAGGACAAGGCATGTCTGTTATATACTTGGGCAATCTGACCCGCAAACGGGGTGTTTTCCGTTTCCTGGAAACGAAAATGGGTTTCGGCGATCCAGATCAGGCGTTTGGATACCCGGATGTTTCCATAGGTGTTGATCCACAACTTGGATACCGGCTCCTTGTATTTTGAAGCGTCCGGCAAGAGGATGTCTTCCTGGGCGTGTAGTCTACTGGCACCGATGCAAATGCACAGCAGGACGCACAGTCCCCGCAAAACCCGTTTCAAGTGCATTATTCCTGAGCCTTCTCTTTCAGGCCAAACAACGCAATGACCGTTTGCGGATCCTTTTCCTTCCGTAGTTTTCTCTCGAGTTTTTCGGTGTCCTCATCCTTTAGCGCAAGGACCCGTTCAAAGGTTTGCTCCAGGAGCGTGGCCCAATCCTTGGCTTTCTCGCAGCTGGCATTCCTCCCAACTTCGTTCAGGACATAAGGTAAGAGCACCTCGAAATAGGCAGTGGTGATACGACGCTTTACGACTTCATCCATGATGGTAGCCGTAAAAGGGTTCCAAATCTGGTCTGTGTATGCCTCGCGGACCTGCCGGCTTCGCTCCTGTTGCTGCACCAGATTGCGGGATAGCCTGCCCAGATTTTCAAGGCAATTTATGGCGTTTTCAATCTCCACAGACTTTTCTTCTGCGTAAGAGAGTCGCGAATAGCCATCCACCACGCTTTCCGCCTGTCGCAGGACGGCTTGTAGGGCCAGGGTTGTTATTCGCTCTTGGGATTCGGAAGGTTCGGATACCAAGCGTTTCAGCGCTTCGTATTGGCTGACCATGCTTTTTTCCCGTTCCAGAAGTGCCTGTTCTTGTTGCTCCAGGGTGAGTCTGGGGCCAAGGGCTGCTGTAATCTCCTCCAGACTGCCTTTGGCGTACTGGGCCATATCCCTCAGGGAGGCTATTCCGGAACCACCGAAATCCAGGCGATCCGCACCAGGCCCTTCATAATACGCGTACCCAGGCACCTCTGATGGAATCTTTGCTTCGGGGGTATCGGTCCACAAGCGTCCCTGGAGCGCCTCCCTGGGCAGGAAATCCAGCACGCCAAACTGCTTGAGTTTAACTACATGTAAGAGTGGGTTTATCATCCGGGCTTTCAAGCCTCCTGCCACTTGGAAGTAGTACTGGGCCTCCGGATCGGACCGGCGCGCGAGCTCCAATTGCGGGTCGTTCAGAATACGGTCCGACATAGCGGCAGCTTCGGAAACCCATTGCTCCAGGTCTTTTAAAAATGCCTGTTCCGTTGGGGTAAAGGGATAAACGCCCACTTGAACCTGAAACCCTGTTCGGTAAACTGTGGAGCCAAAGGAGGAGAGCAAACCCTTTATTCGCCTGTAGTACCTGTCGTTCTCCCTTAGAAGGGCAACGATCCCAGAACTGTCCGGCGTCATGCCTGCAAAATTGAGAAAGTGAAGATATGCCTCATCCAGGGCCACGGATCGGCGTTGTGGAGCCTCCGCAAAATCCAGACTTCGGCTGGTCCATTGCCCCGTCTCGAGGGTTTCGACCCGCTCCAGTACCCCTTCCTGAAAATACCAGTGTTCCTCTCCCCCCGGAGAAGCCTCGCTAAACAAGGTCCATTGGTCGTGTGCCATACCCGTTCGCAGCAATCTCCCGGCCAGGGCGTTCCCATTCCCTTCAATCCTGAAACTCCGCTGCGGGATGCCCTCCTGGAAGCGGATGGCAGATCTGAATTGGACCTTTTCCAGGGTAGAGTTCCGGATTTGGTTTACCACATGAGTCCATAATCCCTCCGGTTTACCGTTGCTGAGCAACCCAATGGCCTCATGCTCCTCGCCGGAGATGTTAAACTTGTACTGGTATCCCACTCGCTCTGCCACACTGTCTGTCTGAAAGGTGCCAAAGCGAAATTGCCAGGCCCCCTGGGGCACGTGGTCGACGAAATTACCCTTAACCAAAAAACTGTCCTCCTCCCCTGCCAGCGGGTTTTCAGTTGGAGAACTTTGCATCTGAAAGGAGCCTTGAATAAGGGTGTCCTTTTCCTGTACCGTATATTGGAAGGTGGCAGACCCCGCCCACTCACCCGCCTGATAGGTTCCGGAAAACTGGCGTAGTTCCTGTGCCCTGAGGACATGATGGGCAAAGCCGCAAAGGAAAAGGGCTAATCCGGTCCTGACGATATGGGTTTTAAGGCTGCTGTTCACGAATCCGGATAGGATAGGTCCTGGATTGAAATCGAAACTATTTACGAGAGATTAGCTTGGACGGATCATTCGGGCCGAAAAAATATGGCAACCTAATCCTTTGGTAAAGGGAATTCTATTGAAATACAGGATTTTGTACCTTGTAAAAAAACCAATATCGATGATTCGCAGCATAACTATAGGGGTCTTTTGCCTGTTTACAGGAATGTGGGGTGCTTTCTCGCAGGAGGATCGACCCCGTTTCGATGTAGAGCGGGATTTGCTATTAGCCCACTACGATTGCAAGACCGATGTAGACGACCTGCATTCTGTAGCGGCTCTGGCAACTTTGCTTTCCACGGATCGTTTTGACGGGGTGACCTACCATGCCGTAGCCGGGGCCTATGGGGTTCAGGAAGGCTTATATGTACCCCCGAACGAGCTGTTTGAGGCTGCTTTCGCCGGCCATTGGTCCGATGCTCACACCAACCGTGAGCAGGCGCTTACCGAAGTCCTGGCAGTAGCTCTTAGAACCCTCGATGCCCAGGGGGACATCTGGATACCCGAGGCCGGACAATCCGATTTCTCGGCCGCCCTGGTCCGCAGGATTCAGCAGGAAAGACCGAGTCTCAACGTGCGTTCGAGAATACATATTGTTCAGCACAGCGATTGGAATGAAGAGGTTACAGCGGCTGAAGCCCTCGTTTTTGTAAAGGCGCACACCGACTATTGGAAAATTCCCGATGGGAATGCCACGGGTAACGGGACGCCCGGGTTTCGATCCGACGATCCCATATCAGGGCCGGGAGCCCTGGCAGATGCTCACCTCAGGGAAGTTTGGGAATTAGCCATCCGGATTGCCAACCGGTATAACGGAGCAGACGGGCGGTACCTGAATACCTCAATAGCCAAAGGGGGGCTCGACTTTTCGGACACGGCAGAAGTATGCTGGATTTTCGGGATGGAACACCTGGAAGATGCCAACGCTTTTTTTGGCTACATTTCCGGGAAGTGACCGTTTAGCGGACCACCAACACGGAGCCTTGCAGGCCCCGGACGAGTTTCCGCGTCAGGCTTTTCTGCACGCCTTTCGGGATACAGAACAGATCCGTACGGGTCTTGGTGGCAAAGGAAATAACCCGCTCCAGGCTATCGGCATCGTCTGTAAAGACAAAATGCTGTTTGGCCGGGTCGCTTTCGGTTTCGCCAAAAGAGGATTTACCAATACTGAAGTAGCGCGTATTGCTGGCCCTTTCCGTAAGCAAAGGCTCCCAAAGCCCTAATTGGACACCTTTGTCCGGGGCATAGACCCCAGCAGAAAAGGACTGCAGGCCCGTAGTATCGTCCAAAATCAGAACCGATCCGGGGGCACTGTCCAGTACAGCTTCAGTGAGCCGGTCCCCCAGAATTCCGGCCACTTTACGGACGCGTTTGCCTATGATCACCACCTGGGGGGCACTTTCGGCCATGGCTTCCATAACGGTGCCCTTTACATTTCCATAGCGCAGGTCCACTGACTTGCTATACTCCGAACCGGCGATGTCCTGTAGTTTTTTACGGGTTTGACGACTGTCTTCGTAGAGTTCCTTTTTGGCTGAAAACTGATTGTCTTGCTGAATGGCACTTGCAGGTGCCTTTACATGAAGGATCTGAACCGTTGCCCCAAAACGGGAAGCCAGCATTTCCGCGGCTTTCACAAGGTGACCGGAACGGTTGTCCGGGGTGGCAAGTACCAAAATCCTAGAGGGTGCTGGGGTAGCCTTTTCCATTTATAAGCAATTGAATGCATAATGTGTGTTATGTGAAATTATAATAATGCCCTTGGACTTACACGGGTTTTAACCTTTTCTTTTGAAGTTCTGAAGTGCCTGCCCTAGGGGGCAGTCAGTTGGGGTTCCGGGTAAAGGGAACAAACCGGACCGCCATAAGCACTTCGGTATGGATTTTCCCCTCTCGTCGAGTTACCCGGGTGAGTTCCTGCACCCCTTGTGTTTTCCCCAAGGGGATAACCATCCGTCCGCCTTCCCGGAGCTGGGCGAGGAGGTCCTTAGGAATGGTAGGCCCCCCTGCCGTGACCATAATGGCATCGAAAGGAGCCGCTTCTGGCCAGCCGTGATATCCGTCCCCAATGCGGGTCTGGACCTGGTCATACCCAAGTTTTCTCAGGAGTTCTTTGGTTTGAGTCCCCAAAGGGGCTACAATTTCTATGGTATACACCTCCATGCCCATCTGGGCGAGAACGGCGGCCTGGTATCCAGAACCTGTGCCCACTTCCAATACCTTATCCCCTTTCCGGAGGTCCAGGGCCTGGGTCATGGCGGCCACCATGTAGGGTTGGGAAATGGTTTGCCCCCACCCTATGGGAAGTGGGTGGTCCCCATAGGCTGCCTCCTGATCCTGATCGCGTACAAATAGGTGCCGAGGCACCGTTTTCATAGCTTCGAGGACCCGGGCGCTAGTGATATCCCTGGCACGTAATTGTTCCTTAACCATTTGCTCTCGCAAGGTCCCGAAATCGGGTTGGCCGGATAGTGCAGTGAGGTAAGACATGGATATGCTAAGGGCTAACAGGGCTTTCATGAGGGTTTCAACCTTCCTTTAAGATACAAAATTCCCAAGGATTTCCCGGGTGTCTAAAAGTGAAAAAGAAGAAGGGGGCAAATGTAGATTTAACACTATATTTACCATCCAACCGAAACACTATGAGAACCCCCCTCTCCCCTGCCCTGGGTCTGTTCCTGGTATTAACCAGCTTTGCAGGAGTAGCCCAGCAAACAGCCCGGGATACCATACAGGATCGGCCACAATATCAGGCCGTCCTGCTCGAAAACGAACCGCAGGTAGACGGGGACATCCTGAATGACCCGGTTTGGCAGGCAGTTCCGGCCATTGAGGACCTCAGGCAGATCCGGCCTAATTACGGAGAGCCCGTTTCGGAGCGCACTGCGGTGCGGATTGCCTACTCCAGGAGTACGTTTTATGTTGGGGTAGTCTGTTATGACAGTGAGCCCAATAAAATTGTGATTTCGGATTCCCGCCGGGATGCCGACCTGAATGATGAGGACAGTTTCCTTTTTATTATCGATACCTACCACGACCGGCAAAACGGCTTCCTCTTTGGCACCAACGCCCAGGGCATGGAGTACGACGCCCAGATCGACAATGAAGGCAAGGGAAATTTTAACGCCAACCGCCAGCAAGGGGGTGTTATAGGCGGGACCAACCTGAACTGGGATGCTACCTGGAGCGTGAAGACCGAGGTAGGCGATTACGGATGGAGCGCGGAATTTGCCATCCCCCTGCGCTCCCTCAGGTTTGCTTCGGGAACCATGAAGACCTGGGGGCTTAATTTTCAGCGGAATATTGCCAAAAGGACCGAAACTGCATTCTGGGCCAATCTTCCCCTGGGTTTCGACCTGAAGCGGATTTCCCTGGCCGGGCAGCTTTCCGGGTTAAGCCTGCAGAACCCGGGGAACCTGAAACTCATTCCCTATGTACTCGGGCAGGTAGTCAATGACAAATCGGTTTCTCCCTCTGAAACCGATACCCGCTTCGAGGCCGGGCTGGATGTTAAATACAGCGTAACTCCCAGCCTCACCCTTGACCTGACCTACAACACGGATTTTGCGCAGGTGGAGGTAGACGACCAGCAGATAAACCTGGACCGTTTTAATCTGTTCTTTCCCGAAAAACGGGCCTTTTTCCTTGAAAATGCAGGGCAGTTCACCGTCGGGTCCCCGGGAGAAGTAGACTTGTTCTTCAGCCGGCGCATCGGCCTCGGAGAGGACGGGAGTATTGTCCCCATTATAGGGGGCGGAAGGTTATCCGGAAAAATTGGCAATACCAATGTAGGCCTGCTCAGCATGTTTACCGAAGGGATTGAGGCTTCGGGGATCGAGGAGAATAACTTTTCCGTGGCAAGGGTAAACCACAACTTCCCGGGTACCCGTTCCTCCCTGGGGGGCGTTTTTATCAACCGGGCGGGTCTTGGCGACACTCCGGACGATTATAACCGGGTGTATGCCGTAGACGGGAAATGGGGCATCGGGAACAAAGCAGAAGTGACCGGGTTTTTAGCCAAGAGCGTTACCCCGGGGATATCTTCAAGCGACCATGCCTTTAAGCTGATGGCCAATTACAACTGGGATGGCTGGAACTTAACGGCGGGGTATACCGAGGTAGGTGAAGGCTTTAACCCCGAAGTTGGCTTCCTGCAGCGCACGGCCTTCCGCAAACCCGAGTTCCTGATTTTCAAAGCACACCGCATCCCCAATGCGGGCAATTTCCTGGAAATGCGACCACACGTCTCCTACCGGGGGTATTGGAATTTCGACGACGAGGTGGTAACCAGTTTCCTGCACGTAGACAACCACTGGGTCTGGCGCAGCGGGTTCGAAATACATACGGGCATCAATTTTACAGCAGAAAATGTGTTTCAACCCTTCAGCCTGGCAGGCCTCGAAGTCCCAGTGGGATACTACAACAACGAAGAACTGCAGCTGGTGGTTATTACCAATCCTAACAATGCCTTTTCCTTAAGTACCCGTACGTTTATCGGGGGTTATTTTGACGGGAAGAGGATTTCGAACAGCGGCACAGCCAACCTGCGTGTTGGGGACCGTTTCAACTCCTCACTTACCTTCAGCCACAACGACATCAAATTAGGCAGCGGGGATGTGACCGCTTTTGTAAGCGGGCTGCGCTTTTCCTATAGTTTCACCCCGCGAATTTTCCTCCAAAGCCTGATCCAGCGGAACAATGTTTCTGAAATCACCTCGGTGAATGCGCGTTTCGGATGGCTGCAGAATGCGAATACAGGGTTGTTTGTGGTGGTCAATATTGTACGGGACGACAACCTGCTCGATGCCCTGAACAACCAGGTCATTACGGTGAAATACACCCACCGCTTCGACCTCCTTCGCTAACGGGCCTTAGTGCGCCTTACTTCTGAAGCCCCTTATTTTAAGGCTGTTCCTGCTGGTGTTGATAAAGTACACCCCAGTAAGGAGGATTACGGCAGCCACAATAGATTGTACGCTAATGGTCTCATTCAGGAGGGACCAACCCAGGATCATAGCAACAATGGGGTTCACGTAGGTGTTGGTTGACACCTTCTCCGGCGATACATTCTTCAGCAGGAAGTTAAAGGCGGTAAAGGCCGCGATACTCCCGAAGATTATCAGCAGCAACATCGCCCAGTGGGTCTGAGGTTGCCAGTGCAGGGGGTTACTCCAGGTCTCCCCAAGGACCAGGCTCATGATAAAGAGCATAATCCCGCCGGTAGCCATCTGATACCCCGTGTTCACAAAGTAGTTCCTGGGGAAATCTGCAGTACCTACAAACAAGCTCCCATAGCCCCAGGCGAGCATGGCGGCAAAGATCATGGCCACCCCGGCCCATGCCCGGGTATCTGCGATAACCGCATCTTGGTTAACCAGCAGGTAAATCCCCACGATTCCCAACAGGATCCCCACCATAGACATCGGACGTATCCGCTGCCCCCTTAGGATCCACATGAGCAGGAGCACGATAAGGGGTTGGGCGGATATCTCCAGAGCGGCAAAATTACTGTCCACATATTTGAGGGCCCACACCACTACCCCGTTGCCAAAGCTCAGGAAAAGGAACCCGGCAATGGCGGAATTCAATAATTGCCTGCCGCTGATGCGAAGGCTCTTCCCCATAAGGGCGGCAATGCCGAAGATGATGAGGCTTGCCACTGAAAACCGGATCCCCGCCAGCATAAATGGGGGTAGCTCCGCCACCGCCACCTTATTGAGCAGGTATGTGGATCCCCAAATGACGTATATGGCGAAAAAGGATAACAGGATCAAGGCCCTGTTGGGGTTGTTTTCCATGACGCAATATTAAGGTTTTCCCGGGCTAAACCCGGATAGCAAAGCTTCTTTTTCACTAAGATGGGGATTGTACCTATCAGGGCATTCGCAGGTACTCGGAGTCCGGTAATGGTTTGCCTGGTATTCGAGTAAAAAATTCCGCTTTCCGCGCATAACAAAAGGTTCGAGTCTTACCAGGCCTTCCTTTAGAGGGATAAGCCGTTAAATGGCTCGCCCATGGTATTAAGGAATCTTATGAGTCATTATAGAATGTTTAACGTTATAATGAAAAGATTAAACATTAATTAAGAACATGGCACGACCCTAAAGAATACATTTACTCCTGTCTAATCTTTAAAAAAAATCGAAATGAAAATGATCAAATCAACCCTTGCCCTAGTAATGGCCACCAGTCTAACTGTAGCCTGTGCCCAGGACAAAAAACAAGGACCATCCCAATCGGATATGGCGGAGAACACCGAAGCCAGTGCATCCACATGGGAGTCGGAACCCACTATTGTTGGGGTGGCGAGCAACAATGCCCAGTTTTCTACCCTGGTAGCAGCTGTTGGAGCTGCCGACCTGGCCGGAACGCTGAATTCCGCCGGGCCTTTTACCGTTTTTGCCCCGACCAATGAGGCATTCGAAAAGTTGCCGGCAGGCACGGTTGAAACCTTGCTGAAGGCGGAAAATAAGTCCACCCTGACACAAATCCTCACCTACCATGTGGTAGCGGGTAAATTCATGGCAAAAGATGTCATAGAAGCCATTAAGGCCAATAATAATGCCTATCCCGTGGAAACGGTAGAAGGAAGTGTACTTACCCTGAGCCTGAAGGACGGAATGGTTATCCTTACCGACGCCAAGGGTCAGACCAGCACGGTAACCACAGCAGATGTTGCTGCCTCCAACGGGGTTATCCATGTTATCGACACGGTAGTGATGCCGGAATAAGCCAGCTTACATCTCATAAAAAAACCGCCCGGATCACGGGCGGTTTTTCTTTTCATAGCAATTCTCAATCCTGACTCAGACAACCATTTGCGGTTTCAGGCGCGATTCTACTTTCCGCTTGATGGCGGTTAGGCGCTTCATAACATCCATAAGGTGCTGCTCGCGGGTCTTTTTATATACCTCATTAATTTCGAGAATCAGGTTTTTGAGATCCCGGGAGGCCTGAACCCTGTCACTGGTTGAAATCCGGGACCACTTGCGTTGCTCGAATTCGTTTGCCTTATCCAGTAATTCCATAGGTTTCTTTTGAATTGATTTCAATTACGCCTCAAGATATAGAATACCATCCTTACGTTTAAAAGGATTAACAAAAGTTTAAACGTGTTGGCCCTGCTACAGCCCCAAAGGACCTGGTGTTTTCATGCATGCGTGCTGACCTCAGTGCATGTAACTGCCTGCATTGATGTCGATTACAGTGCCGGTAGCATGGTCCATCTGCCCGCTGCAGATAAAAGCGGTTAAGGGGGCGATATCCTCCGGGAGTGTAAGCGTATTCAGTGCAATTTCATCGAGCAGGCGCTGCTCCCCATATTCCTTAACGAAGGTATCTGCCATAGCCGTCCTGGTAAAGCCAGGGGCAATGACAAAAGACTTTACATTATCCTTTCCGAAGGATCGGGCTACCGACCGGGCCAGGGAAGTTAACCCGCCTTTAGAGGCGGCATATCCCAGGAATTCGCGGGTTTCGCCCCGGAAAGCTGCCCGGCTTCCGATATAGATCAGCCGGCCGCCGCCCCCATGGGCCTGGAAATGCCGAAGCGCCATTTGGGTGAGCAGGCCCGGGGCGTCCAGGTTAATGGCCAGGGTTCGCTTCCAAACTGCCCACCATTGGTCCAATTCTTCTTCGATAGGATGCGGCAGGAAGACCCCGGCATTCAGCACCAGGGCATCCAGGTGCCCCAGGGCTTTCAGGGCGTTCTCAAATAAATCCCGGGTCCGGTCCGGGTCTGCTAGGTTTGCGGGCAGCAAGACCCCTTGGTCCTCATAACCTCTAAGAACCCCCTCTGCCTCCTGCCTGCTACTGTTATAGTGAAGGGCTACCTGTGCCCCGTCTTCCAGAAGCCTGCGGGCAATAGCTGCCCCGATGCCCCTGGACGCTCCCGTAACCAGTATGCGTTGTCCGCGAAGATCCATATCCTTCCTTTTATGGCAGGAAGGTAGTCAGAAAGCCGAGATCTTACAATTCTGCGGCTTCCGTAAAAAAAAAAGCGACCCCTCCGGGAGTCGCCTGGTTTGTTTTTATTCGGATTTTACTGGACTTCCAACTGAAAATCCTGAGTTGTCCGGTTGCCGGCAACGACAACCACACCTTCCTGAGTGGCATCCTGGTAGCCTTCCAGGCTTGCCGTGACCGAAAAGGATCCCTCTTCCAATCCCAATATAGCGTAGGCGCCTTCGGCATCAGAAAAAGTACTGGCGTAAACGGAATCCGATGCCATAACCGAGAGCTTAGCCCCTTCAAGAGGAAGGACTGCCCCTGTAGAATCTACAGTGGTTACCATACCCTGTAAGGTGCCGGAAGTAGTCAGGTTGGCCGCCCGAATTACGGGTTTGAAATTGAAGCCTTTGGGATTGGGCCCTCCCTTCGCGACAAATGATCGGCTTACATCCACATCGAGCAGCACATCTGTGCTAAGACTACTCGCTACGCGCAAGGCTGGTTTTATAAATACCTTGATTCCGGATTGCATGCCGCTGGGCACCTTAAGGTCAAAAACCGTACTATCCTGCAGTACTACGCTGGCATCCTTCACGTAAATACGCACCAAATCATAATCTCCGGCAGGGATTTCGGCCGATGCCAGCTGTTCGGTTACCCCTCCTGTCAATTCCAGCAGGTTTACCGAAATTTCCTCTTCCATCAGCACCACAAAGGGGGAACCCGATCTGCTGGTATCCGAGCTGTCCGTTTCCGCAGCGTCCGCGCGGCGGGCTTCTACCTTATAGACGGTGAGGTTGGCCTGGTCGATCCAGGCATAAGGAAAAGGTGCATCGCTCAGGTAAACATTGAGCCGTCCCATTCCACCAGCGGATTCCTCCGATTCGGAACACGCGTGGAAGACCGTGAGGGCCAAAAGGATAAACAGGCCTTTGAGAACTGATTTCATAGCTATGGTTTTTAAATGAGGCGATGGCAAGTAAACACCCCTGAGCTAGAATCCATAGCGGAAACCACTTTTTTCGATGAACGACCGGCTTCTCCCCTTCCCTTTTAACGTCCTAGGTTCCTGGCGTGGCGTTTTCTCTGTTTTAGCTACTGTTAATGATAACCAAATCCTCATTTGGCATAAAATTATATAATGCGTTGAAATACAAGTCGTAAGACGGATTGCTGAGAACTCGGCAATGTTAAAAATTGCTTAAGATGGTACCTTTTATAGCAAGGTACTGTAACAAACCAATTCCATAAGCGTCTTATAGATGTAATCGCCTGGTAAACGAAACAGGGCAGCCCCGAAGAAAAGATAACAGTCATCAGAAATACAGGCGAAGCAGAACAATAGTCATCAATCAAAAAAAACATACCATCATGAAAACAATGTTCAAATCCACACCTACCGAATCCAGAAGGTTTACGTATTTCTCTTCTTTTAAAGGAAGTAAGCGCGTCCGCTGGTCCGAAGCCCGAAACTTCGTCTATTAACAGCAACCATCAATCGTATCATCAAAAAACAACAGTCATGAAACCTTTTTTCAAACAAACGCCCACCGAGTCCCGGAGATTTGCCTACTTCTCCAATTTTAAGGACAGCAAACGGGTACGCTGGACAGAAAGCCGGCACTATGTCTACTAAAGACCATTGCCCGTACACCACAAAAAAAGGCCCGGAAACCCGGGCCTTTTTTAATTTGTTCCTATGCTTTTCTACAAGGTAATGGTTTCGGTAGCTCCGTTGGGATAAGTAACAAGTGCCTGGTCATCGCAGGTACCGTCTCCCAGGTCTACTTCAATCACCAATCCATTCTTGGTGAGCTCCATAACGCCGCTAACCAGGTGCTCACACCCGAAATTTCCGGTCAGGGGTTCCAGCACATCCACAGCGTAGCTATTGCCATCCATGGTCAGGTTCCAGTTTCCGGAAATGCTAAAAGAAATTTCCACAAGGGTCTCCCCAAAGGTAAATGACAGGGTTTTGGTGCCGGTTTCGGCAATGGTGCTGTCATCGGCCAGGGTTACGACCATGTCGCTGGTTACGCTCATGCTTATGGCGGTCTCCCCATCGGAAACCAGGGTAAAGGTCCGGGTGCCGTTCAGTTCCACTTCCCCTACAAAAAAGCCTTCGTAGATAGCTGTAAATGAGGCTGAAGACGTGTCGGCTCCATAGGTGACTACCAGGGAGCCGTTGGCATTGTCCGTCCCGTTGAGGACGCAATTCCCGAAGGTCACGGTAAAGCCGGTTTCGGAGTATTCTGTTTGGTAGCACTCGTTGTTGGCAAACTTTCCGGAGGCTGCATTGCCGTTTTGGTAGATTTCGGCCAGGACGGCATCGGCTGCCCCGGTCCATTGTTCGGCATTCATCACAGCCTGGAATTCGGCCTGGGAAAGGCGGGCATCCTGCGGGATTTCACGCTCATCGGCATCTGTGCTGCAGGACTGCAGGGAGATGGCCGCAAGGGTCAGGAAATAAACACTTATCCAAAAGAAGTATTTCCGTTTCATCGATATCGAATTTGGGTTACACCCCTAAAAACGAAGGGAGAAAGGGAATATTTCCCTGGGAAGCTAAAATCCGATGAACGGTATTTCCGCTATTGACCCGGGAACAGGGATCTGTCCAGGCCAGGAAGAAGCCGGAACGCATTCTCGTAATACACCTTGCGCAATACGGCATCTGGCAGGTCCAGACCGTACATGGCCCAGAACGCGTGGTATTTCTTGTAATAGGGGAAGTACTCGTCATCGCTCTCCAGGACCCGGAAATAGGTGGGGTACTCAGAAGGGTTCCAGGCGTCTTTCCCAAAGACAATCCGGTCCTGGTGCTTCTCGAAGAAGGCCCGGGCCATACGGGGTTGCCTGCCCAGTTCCGCTATCACAGCCCCAATGCCCACGTACATGTTAGGCATTTCATCCATAAGGGTGCTCAGGGTTCCCAGGTCATTGGCAAACCAGCCCATATGGGCATTGATAAACGTGGTCCCCGGGTGCTTTTTAAACATCCGGTGTTGTTCGGCTATAATCTGCTGCCAGGGGGCGGGGTCACTATCACTGCGTTTGCGCCCGGGCCGGAGTTTGAGCTCCAGCCAGCGCTCGTTAAACGAATCCATGGGGTCCCAGAACGAACGGGGGTCGGCAGAATGGATCAGCACGGGAATTCCCAATTCCCCGCACTTGGCCCAGACCGGGTCCAAACGAGGGTCGTCTACGGCTATGCGCTCGCCGTTTATATCCTTGTTGCGCAAGCCGAGGCTTTTGTAGATTTTCAGGCCCGAGGCCCCGTTCTTCACATCTGCTTCCAATTGGGCCGCTGCTTTCTCGCCCCAGCCTGGGGTTCCTACACCCTCAAAATCCACATTGGCAAAGACCACGAACCGGTTCGGATAATGGGCGCGGATGTTGGCCATGGCTCCGGTTATCCGGTCTCCGGAACCCCCGCTGAGATTTACCATAACGGCCATGTTGAGGCTATCCATGGCGGCAACCAGTTCCGAAAGGTCCATCTCGGGCATGCGGAAATGGTGGCTGTGGACGTCCACAAACGGATAACGGGCATGTAAGACGGGTTCTCCTGGCACCACCAGGGTGGAAACCGGGTTATAGGCTTCAAAATCCATTTGTTGGGCAGAAACCGATAGGCTTGGCAGGAGCAACAGTAGGGCGAAAAGGGTTCTCATAGGGATCTAGGTTTTTAGTTTTTGTCCGGTTTGTTCCAGCAAGCGGTTATACGATTCCGGTGTATCCATGTCTGCAGATGCCTCTCCCGGGTCCAGATAGCTCACGTTTTGCGTTTCCCGGGCAATGAGTTTGCGGGCCCCATGGGCATCGGGGAGGTACAAAAGGGCGTCCCAATACTTTTGTGAAAAAAGGGCGGGCACCCCTCCCCCATCCGGGTATCTGGAAGCCACTATGCCCGCATGGCCTCCTTCCCGGAAAACGCGCACAACTTCCCGCAGGTAGCCTTCCGAGATCAATGGCTGGTCACATACGAGGATCAGTACGCCCGGGGCCTGGGGCGATTTTTCCCGGACCGCTTTCATCCCACACCGGATACTGCTGCCCATTCCAAGGGCCCAGTGCGGGTTAAAGGTGCTGGCTACTTCCAGCTCTGCCAGGACAGTCTGAACTTCTTCCCCATGGGCGCCTGTAACCACCAAGGGGATGAACCCAGCTTTCCGGACTTCCCCAAGGATATGGCCCAGCACGGTTTGACCCTTCCAGTGAAGCAAGGATTTCACCGTGCCCATCCTGCTGGATGCGCCTGCCGCTAAAACCAGGGCCGGCATGGGTTCGGTCATGGGGTATGGATAGCTCCGGTTTTATCTTTGAGCGATATCGGATTGGTCTGCCGGAAAACGGAGAGGATTTCTGAGAGGATGGAAATCCCGATTTCCTGTGGCGTTTCCGCACCAACGTCCAGGCCTGCAGGCCCGTGCAATCGGTCAACCCAATCCGGATCGAGATCGGGGCGCCGCTCCAACAGGTCGTTAATAAGGCGTTCCCTCCTGTAGGCCGGCCCGAGGATACCCACATAGCCGGGTTGTGCTCCACTGAGGCCCAGCAGGTATTTAAGGTCTTTGTTGTATGAATGCGTCATCAGGATAACAGCGGTCTGAGGGTCTATATCCGAAGCATCCAGAGCCTCTGGCACAATGGCCCTGAAATGGGTTGCCCCGGGGAAGTTCTCCAGGGTCTTTGCCTCATCCGCAGCTACGGTTACCCGTACTTCCCACCCCATTAAACCGGCAAGGCCTGCCAGTTGAACAGCGTCGTGCTCTCCCCCGAAAATTTCCAGCCGCATGCAGGGGCTGAGGGTTTGGCGGAAGGTTTGCAACCCTTCGTGTTCCAGGGATTTTCCACATGGGTAGCTGTCTCCAGACAACAAAAATTGGGTTCCCATACCTGCCAAAGGACCATCCGGTATCTGGTACCTGCTTTCCATTTCGAAGGGTTCCCGGGAGGCTATTTGTGCGGAAAATGCCTCCAGAAAACCTGATCCCGGATGGAACGGTTCCAACAGGATATGGAGGATTCCCTCACAGCCCAGGCGGAACCTGCCGTCATAGGTCATCATCCTTGGGGTCCCGGATTGGAAAACCCCTGTTGCCTGCCGGTATACTTCCTTTTCCACACATCCCCCACTCACGGCACCGTAAGAGGCCCCGTTTTCGAGTAGGAGCATACGGACGCCGGGCCTGCGGTAGGAACTGCCCTCCAGGGCCACTACCGAGGCCAGAACAGCTTTTTGCCCCATTTCCAGGGCCCTGCCATATGCTGTGACAATATGTTTGATTTCGTGGGTCATACTATTGGATTATACGGGAGTAGTGGAACACGGCTGCCTGCCGGGTACGTGTGCTCTGAAGGATCCAGCCGCACAAAACCCCCGGCCCGGGCCAGACTCAGGAAATCCCCCGAGCTGTTCATAGGAACTTCGGTTGCCAGACACTTCCCTTCCCTCCAAAGGAGGTTGACAGTCCGGAAATGCACCAGGTCTGAGGCATTGCGCATTTCAGTGGTCAATTCGGCCATGAGCCCCGGCTGATCCTGGCCCAGACATGCCCGCAACCATCCCCTAAAGTACAACTGAAAATTGAGGAAGGAGGATACGGGGTTGCCCGGGAGCGAAAAAACCCGACAACCCGAAGCGGGGTGCACCCCAAACCAGAAGGGTTTGCCTGGCCGCTGGGCCACCCTGTGAAAGGCTTTATTGACCCCAAGGTCTGCCAGGGCATCCGGGAGGAAATCGAACTTCCCTTTGGAAACCCCGCCGGATAGGATCAAGGCATCCGAGGTTTGCAGCAGTTCCCCCAGGGTATGGCGGATAGCCTCCGGCTGGTCTGGTAAGTGGTGACGGCTGGCAGTAATACCCAGGCCGGAGAGGGCTGTCGCTATCGCGTATCCGTTTGAACTCCGGATTTGGTGGGCCTCTGGTTGTTGGTCTACGGGCACCAATTCATCCCCGCTGGTTACTACCCCGACTTTGGGAAGTTTACGGACAGGTACACGGGACCTGCCCACAGATGCCAACACCCCGATTTCAGCCGGCCCTATTGAAACGCCGGCCTTAAGGGCAAGGGCGCCTTTGGGGGCATCGCTGCCCATAGGGTGGATATTCTGACCCGCTCTGACCGGATGTATACGGATTTGAAACCCGTTTGGCGTCTTTTCAAGGTCTTCATAACGCACTACGGCGTCCGCGCCAAGCGGAACTACTGCCCCTGTGGCAATTTCAATACAGTTCGAGGGGTTCTTCAGCATACGCACCGCATCACCCGCACGGGCCATGCCCTCGCATGGGAAATCCATCATTCCGGCAGTGGCTTGCGATGCCTTCATGGCAATTCCATCCATGGTAGCCCGGTTGTAGGGTGGCAGGTCCCGATCGGTTTCGATATCTGTGGCCAGTACCCGCCCTAATGCCGATTCCAAGGATATCAATTCCACTGGCAATGGCACAACACTATCCAATACAGCCTCGAAGGCCTTTTCGACAGGTGTGAGCTGGTCTGCGCCTTTCATACTTCCCAGGATTGGTCCTGGCACACCGCCAGGTATTGCCGCATCCCGCCCTCGATCCAGTATACCGGTGTTCCCGGCAGGGTTTCGCGTATAATCGTATATGCCTGCCTGCTTCTGGGGCCGCTTTTGCAAATGACATAAATGGCTCCTGCATCCTTGAGTGAATGCAGGTTCTCTTCCAGGTCCAGAAGCGGGATATTCACAGCTCCAGTGGCCGACTTTGCCTTGAATTCGGACGCTTCCCGCACATCGAGCAGGACCGTACCCGGCACATATCTTTGCTGCTGGTATTCCGCCACACTGCAGGTTCCGTCTGCCCTTGTACATCCGGGAATGCTCGAAGTTTCCAGGGGGGCAAGACCTTCCCGGGTTGGATTCCGGTCGAAGGCAATTTTTTGCATTTGTTGTTCGAGGGCCTGGTAAAGCATCAGGTGCCCTGATAATACGCCAGGAAGGTCACAGAGGGCCTTTACGGCTTCAAGTGCCTGCAGACTGCCGATAATAGCGGGCAGGACGCCAAGGGTTCCCAGGGTGTCACAATCCGGTATTTCACCGATAGCCGGCATTTCCGGAAAGAGACAGCGATAGGTTGGCCCTCCGCGGTAATTAAAAACGCTCACCTGCCCTTCAAAACCGTGTAGCGCCCCATAAACCCATGGGATTTCCCTTACCAGGCAGGCATCGTCTATCAGGTACCGGGTTTGCAGGTTATCCGTGGCATCCACTACCAGGTCATACCCTTCCAGGATCCTTAGGGCATTGGTCGGGTGAAGGAAGGTATCGTACAACCGGATTTGCGTATCGGGATTCTGGTCCTGAAGCACTCCGCTCAGCACTGCTATTTTGGATTTCCCAACCTGTTCCGGTCCATAGGCGGGTTGGCGGTGCAGGTTACTCCATTCCACCTGGTCCCCGTCCACCAGGCCAAGGGTCCCAATCCCCATGGCATTGAGGTATGTGGCTACAGGTATCCCAAGTCCGCCGGCTCCTACTACCAGGACCCGGGCGCGGGAAAGGCGCTCCTGACTCTGGGGTCCGAAGCCCTCCAGCCGGGTCTGACGGGTATATCGGCTGGACTTCATCGGGCTAAACGGGATTGGATGGTTTGGTATTCCTCCGGTCTGTTCGCATTGGCCAGGATCTCCGGGTCCTGAGCCACTACCAGATGGGTTCTGGAGCGGATCAGGAATTTTCTCGGGCAGCTGCCCTCCACCTCCTGGAGGTATGCCGGGACACGTGCCAGGGCGTGGGGCTCCCATATGGCAGCCATTGGCTCGGGAAGTCCGCCCTGCTCCAGGGTAAAAGCTGTGGCATCGGCAGCAGCGTCACGGAGCTTCAACAGGTACTCAAGGGCTTCGGCGTCTATCAGGGGCATGTCGCAGGCCAGTACCAACCAGGCCACGTCCGGCAGCATGACATGGGCGCTGAGTAGGCCGTTAAACGGGCCGCGGAATTCATCCCGGTCCGTTATTACCGCCACAGGTCCTTTATAGGGTTGGTCTGCCCGAAGGCTCATAAAAACTTCAGGGACAACGCTATCCAGCAATCGGGCCAGGTAATCCCGCTGTGGTATGCCGTGGTATTCCAGAAGGCCTTTGTCCAGACCCATCCTGCTGCTTTTCCCGCCCGCAAGAACGAGGCCATAAACAGGTGCTACGTGTGGAGTCTGCGCCATGTTAACGTATTAGCCCCCAATGGAGGTCATGGAACTTCCGAAAATAGGGCCGAATCGCTCCTGCGCTTCAAACCCGTCTTTTGCCCGGGAACCCACCGCCTGACGTATGATCTGGCGCACCTCCGATTCGGGTAACCCGGCGCGGAGTTCGCGTCTTACGTTGGCTACCGGTTTGCCGTAAAGGCAGGTAATGAGGTCTCCTGTGGCTGTTACCCTCAGGCGGTTGCAACTACCGCAAAAGGTTCGGCTAAAGGAAGGGATGATCCCGAAGGACCCCGTATGGCCGGGAATTTTGTAATTGACTGAGGTAGAGGTTAACGGGGCGGGCAGTTTTTCAAAATCCGGGTACTGTCCCCGGATGTGCTCCAATATCCGCTTGTGATTCCAGTGCAAGGTCCGGAAATCTTTGCTTCCCCCGTTAAAGGGCATTTCCTCCAGGAATCGGACGCGTACCGGAAACTCCCGCTGGAATTCCATCATCGGGTATATATCCGATTCGTTCTGGCCCTCCAGGACAATGAAATTAATGCGGACCTCCAGGCCTGCCTCGATGAGTTTCTCCACATTCTCCCGGACTGTACGGTAGTAATCCCTCCGGGTGATCCGTGCAAAGGTCTCCGGACTGATGGCATCCATACTGACATTGACGTGGCGGATGCCGAGTTCCGCAAGCCGGGGGATATGCGGCCCGATGAGGGTGGCATTGGTGGTCAGGGATATTTCCCGGAGCCCTTCCAGGCCGGCCAGGTGCTCCAGAAGGTCCATAATTCCTTTCCGCACAAAGGGCTCTCCTCCGGTAAGCCGGATTTTGTCTACCCCCAGGCCGGCCAGGGTACTGCTGAGGGATTTCAGTTCCGCGATACTCAACAATTCGTTCCGGGAGGAAAAACCGATTCCTTCCTCGGGCATGCAGTAATTGCAGCGCAGGTTGCAGCGGTCTGTCACAGCCAGCCGCACATAGTTTATTACCCTGTTATGGTTATCGATGAGCATAGGTATTCTTTAACCGCCACTTACCGGTGGGATAAGGGCTATTTCATCTTCCTCCCCGATTCGGGCATCATCGCCTGTATATTTCTGGTTTACCGCCACGGCCAGGGAAGAAAGCGTGCCGAGCCTTGGGTAGTGCCCTTTGAGGTAGGTTTTAAGATCGCCAACGGTCTGCAGGGCCGCAGACTCCCCTCGGGGGAGTTGCAGCGGGCTTTCCCCGACAATGTCCCGGGTGATTCCGAACAGGAGGATTTTCATACGTTCCTTTTCCAATTTTGGCCCAAAAGGTGCCGTGGGTTGGGCTACCCTTATACCAGGCCATGAGTTACTCATATCCTACTGGCTTAAAGGTACCAAAAAATGGAGCAAAACCCATTGTTTTAACAATCGGCAGGAACTCCTGTCATTCAGGGCGCTGCCTTACTCAACCTTCACAGGGCTTAGAATATGTAGCCGTACGGCATACTACGAATGGCAATTCTCCGTTTTCCATGGAAATCAAACGAACCGTATATGAAATTGAAACGCGCCTACCTGTTGCTCCTGGCCCTGGCAGGGCTTGTTGCCTCCTGTGGCAATGCCGATGATGATGTAAGCCTGAACCTGAATCAAAACGGGGACCTGGGCCTTGGCAAACCCGCCGATGACTGCCTGTCTTTCGGCACCAATGAATTACTCTTGTCCATTCAGGACCAGTATACCACCCTCCCGGGAAAAGTCTCTGTTTTTTTCAGGGTATCCGATGACCTCGGCAACCCTGTTGCAGGCCTGACTGCCCAGAATTTCACGATTTACGAGCAGGGCAGGAACGACGCCTGCTTCAACACCATTTCCACTTCGGAATCCCAGGCCCGTATCTCGCCCAATTCGCAGATTTTCACCAACCACACCCTTTTGGTGCTGGACCTCAGTAATAGTGTGCTCAGTGGCAGTCTGCAGGAACTCAAATCCGCTTCCACGAGTTTTATCCAGAACGTAATGCCGGCTGTGGAAACCGAATCCTTTAAAATGGGGATTTATTGGTTTGACGGGGAAGACATTCTGCACGAACTCCAACCCCTAACCCCTTCCCGATCTGCCCTCACCGCGGCCATTGAGGGGATCACCCAGGATATCAGTAATGACCCCTCTACGGACCTTTACGGTGCTGTAATCAAGAGTACCGATATCGCGGAAGACCTGCTGCGGGAAAGTGCTCAGAGCAACACCATAGGGGCAGCATCGGTGGTTATTTTTACCGATGGTACCGACCAGGCGTCGCGGTATTCCGAGCAAAGCGCCCTGGAAAAGGTGGAGGAGGCCGATACCAATATTTCATTTTTCACCATCGGCCTGGGGGCCGAGATAGACTCCTCGGTATTAGAGGAGATTGGAAAGACCTTTAGTGTGTTTGCCGGCAACAAGGAAGAATTGGAAATCACCTTTAACCAATTGTCCCAAAAAGTCTCGGAGCGGGCCAATAGCTTCTACCTCTTTGAATACTGCAGCCCCAAACGGGATGGCAGCGGCGAAAACAACCTGGTAATAAGGGTTCTCCGCGACGGGCAGCAGGGAGCGGTGCAAACCAGCTTTAGCGCGGACGGCTTTACCGCGGGCTGTGAATAACGGAATAGACTTCTACCAAAAAAGGCTTCCACTCAGGAAGCCTTTTTTTTGACATCCTCCCGCCGACCGTACCAAGTAGGGTTTTTGGCACGGCACTTGTTCTATTGATACAACAGCCTTACATCCTAAAAACACAGTAGAGCAGTAACCTTAAAAGCGTTCGTCATGGATGTAATTCACGAAATCATCGCACAAAGCCCCATCGGTGCCGCAGCCTCCTGGTTCCGCGCCCTGATACTCAGCCTTTTTATCGCCATTGTAACCCTATTGGGCGGCATGTTGGGCGTCCTGTTGCTGTACGGCAACCAGTTCCAGTTCAGTTTCGGGTATTAAGACCCGGATTTACGGAGGATCAGGCTATTGTTGCCTGTTTCCCATTCCTGTTCCAGGTCATACAGAAACCCATTGACAATGGCGTAGAGCGGTTTGTTTTCCTTGTAGAGAACAAAGGTGGCATTGTCCCCGATATCCCATTTGGATGGAGGGTTTTTAAAGCCGGCTCCCACAATATGGACCGGGAAAGGGACATCCATTTGTTTTTCGGGGACATTTTGGACCCTTACATATGTATAACCTTCTTGGAGCAAGGACCGGAAATCGAGGCTGGAGACTGCGTCCATATCCGGAAGCACTGTAGGATAGAGCTTGCCACTGCGCAGTTCCAGACCCGTAGCCTGAACGGTTTCGTACCCATAAAAAGTAGACAGGTCGCCCATGTCGGTAATACGTCCGATATTCCAGAAATCCCTGTGGCCATCCCTGTCTACTTCGGCGCGGTAGATCCCGAAGTCCATAAGGTAGCTTTTGCCTTCCAGGGGGTAGGTAACCTCCTGTATTTTTAAATCGAGCATTTTCCGGTCATTCTCCGGAATCTGGTAGTAATCGTCCAGGGACACCCCGGTATAGCTTCCCGAAGCAATGGCGTAGATAGCCGAAAGGATGGAAACGTAATTCAGTTTGCGTATTTCCTGTTTTTCGAGGTCCTCGGGATATCCGCCGGATTCTATCAGGATGGCGCTGGTTCCCCATTTCTGGATGTTATCCCCAAAGGCGCGGGGCTCAAAGTCGTCGTTGTAGCGGCCTACCTGCCCCGGGGCATATTCCTGCAGGATCCGGTTCATGTATCCGATAACCCGCATGGCGCGTGCCCGGACCACGTTGACCTCCTTTTCGTAATTGTAGGCCGGCGCCAGGTAGGAAATCGTAGCCGGTTTCGGGGTCTGCTCGGCATTGTAGTACCGACTCTGGTCGTGCAGGTTAAACCCGAATTCGGCCTGCAGGCTGTCCCGTACGCGTTTCAGGGTTTGCCCTTCGGGCGATTGCAAACGCAGGGCGTCCCGGTTGATGTCGATGCCCAGGAAATTATGGCGCTGGAACCTTGCGGCTCCATCGGGGTTCAGCATGGGCAAAAAGTGGATGCGGACCGAATCCAGCAACGCCTGTTTTTCTTCCCGGAAGTCCTCTGAAGACAGGAAATTCAGGATGTCGAAGATGGCCTGGGTGGCAGTGGGTTCGTCCCCGTGCATCTGAGACCAAAGGAAGATATCGGTCTCCCCGCGCCCGGTACTTAGGAGCCTCAGGTCACGCCCTTCAATGGAGCTGCCCACCTTCCGTACTTCAAAGCCTTCCGTCCGGGCAAACCGATCGATTAGGGGCTGAATGTCCTGGTGCTGAATCCGCCGCTGGCCAATTGAAGGTTCCCGGTACTTCTCATAGGTTTCAAAAAACCGCTGGGTGAAGGCTTCCGTTTGGGCTGTAGCCGAAAGGGATATCCCGCATACGGCCAACAAGAGGCATTTTCTAATCATTTGTTATGGAATTTGGAGGGCCCTGAAGGTTCAGCGCTTTCACCGCACGGCGGATGCGCTTCATAAACCCTTGGCCCGGGTCTGTTTTTTCGGTTCGGTACCCGCTGTCTTTTTCCAACCAGAGGGGGTGGCCATCGAAGGCCGTGTATTCATAATGCCCAATCAGGTAGGTGATGGGATATCGCCTGCTAAGTTCCCGGACGAGCCAGATGTTGGCGGCTTCCTGTTCCCGGGTCAGGGGTGTCTGCGGAGTGCCCCCCACATTTTCGATTCCGATGGCAACATGGTTAAGCCCAATGGTATGCCGGGCCATCAGGGTATCTGGCATCAGGTGGTAAATGGTGCCGTCCCGGTCTACCAGGTAATGGGCAGAAACGTTCAGGGCGCCTGCCGAATTAATATCGGGGCGCGAATTGGGCAGCCGGGCAGGCTGGAAAGCGTCGAAAGAGCCCTGCAGACTGGGGATAGCCGTCCAGTGCAAAACGATCATTCGCGGCGTAATCCCGGGAGTACTCTGTACAATACCATAACGCTGTTCCAGATAGTCCAGGGTCAGGCGTTCGCGCTGGGTATCCCAGGAAATGGGTCTTTCCACAACCAATGGGGTATAGGCCGAACACGAAAGGGACAGCGCCAGCAATATCAGAGCGCCTAAGCCGCTAACGATTCTGAATTGCCTCATATTTTTTCCTTTTAACCGTATCTGTTTTTTCGATGCGGTACCAAATTTTCCGTTTTCGCCTTCCCCATTTCCGGGCAGCTTTCACATCGGTGCCCATAAAAATATCGATATGCCGGTGAAAGCGTCGGTTCATTTTATCCCGGACCAGAAAAGTATCCCGCCAGCCCCGAATCCGCACCCGGGTATCCCGCTCCAGACCCAGCTCCAACAGGTCGCGGGAAATGGCAATGGATGGGGTCTGCTCGGAGAGGGTGTCGCCCCAGGCCGCCAATAAAGGGTCGCCATCGGTTTGTGCCTCGGAGGCATTGTACGCCGTTGCCGTTACTTCCAGGGGCAGCCAGTCATACTGGTTTTCCGGAGGATTCTTCTTGCAGGCACCCAGTAAAGGGAGTGCTATAAATACAGGGGCTGCCACCAGCGGATTGACGCGTGGTCTCCCCTGCCCCGGGTACTTCCGGGTATCGACGTAGTTGGGTGGATGCGTGGCCAATTGTGTATCTTGCTGGTTAAAGATACAGTTCCTTCCGAAAAGTTCAGCCTATGAGATGGTTTAAGCGAATCCTCCTGCTTGTGGTAGTGTCCCTTTTGGTCTTTCTGGGATTCCAGTACCCAAAACTCGCCATTATCACAGGATATGCCGCCAAGAATATGGCTTCGACCGCCTTTATTGCCGGGCGATCCGAACAGTCTGTGAACCAGAATGACCACCAGGTCCCCCTGATCGAGATGGCCAAAAGTACCTACCGGGAGACAGACCAAACCGGTCGTGCCACGGTCCTGGGTCTGCAGTCGCGGGAAGCCATTTGCCGGGAGGGCCTGGGCTGCGTTCTGGTACCCCCGGGGGAGAAGGCTCCAACATCCGGAGCTACCCCGAGGAGAAGTTCCACCGAATTAGCCCTGCCTTACCCCCTGGGCCACCTACCCGCGGTAGACACCACCTTTTCGGAAGTGGATTACGCCTTGGTTGCGGAAGCCTTTGACCAGGCCTTCAAGGACCCGGAAATACAGCGCACCCGGACCCTGCTGGTCCTCTACAAAGGGTATTTGCTCCGGGAAAAATATGTCGAGGGGTTTGGCCCCGATACCCCGGTACTGGGGTGGTCCATGACTAAAAGTGTCCTGGCGACCCTTTACGGGATCCTGGAGTACCAGGGCCAGTTAGATATCGATATGCCCACCGGCCTGGCAGGGTGGGCATCAGACCGGCGTTCCCAAATCACATTCGAGGATTTATTGCGTATGCAAAGCGGCCTGGAATGGGACGAGGACTATTCCGGGATCTCCGACGTAACCCGGATGCTGTTCCAAAGCAGCAGCATGCCTGTGGTCCAGGCCCGGAAAGAACTGGCCGGTGCCCCCGGAACCCTCTGGAATTATTCCTCCGGGACCAGCAACCTCCTTTCGGGGTTGCTAAGGGACCACCTGGGCAATGACCAGCGCTACCTGGATTTCCCTTACCGGGAACTCGCAGATAAAATCGGGATGAACAGCCTGCTGATTGAAACCGATCTGGATGGAAACTTCGTAGGGTCGTCATATGCCTGGGCCAGTACCCGGGACTGGGCCAGGTTTGGCCTGCTCTACCTTCGGGAGGGACAGTGGAACAGCACGAGGCTATTCCACCCGGATTGGGTACGGGAGGTTACTACCCCTACGGAACATTCCAATGGCCAGTATGGCTTGCATTTCTGGTTGAACCGGGGTGGCACCTATCCGGATGCCCCGCCAGATCTCTACATGGCTAACGGTTACCAGGGCCAACACGTCTTTATTATCCCCTCAAAGGATTTGGTGGTAGTGCGAACCGGGCTTGCAGAATCCCCCGATTTTGACGCCAATGCCGTTTTGTCCCGGTTGGCCCGGGCGATCCGAAATTAGGTTTTCTAGGGAGTATTTCAACGGCAGGAATGACCGTTTGTCGGATACACCACAGAAAAAGAACGCTTCACAACAAAAAATTCCTCCCCCGGTTGCTTTGGTCTAAGTTTACCTTGTCTTACTTGCTAAGACGGAGTAATTTTTTCATTTTCATATAGTGTTCTCGTAGAAGAGTCCTGGTGTAGCATCAGGGCTCTTTTTTTTTAAGGGATCCACTTATCCTTCCCGAAATCCGGCTTGCGCTTTTCCAGGAAGGCATTTCGGCCTTCAATAGCCTCATCCGTCATATAGGCCAGGCGGGTGGCCTCCCCTGCAAAGACCTGTTGCCCTACCATCCCGTCGTCTGTGAGGTTCATGGCAAATTTGAGCATCTTGATGGAGGTGGGCGATTTGGCCAGGATTTCCCGGGCCCACTCCCAGGCGGTATCCTGCAGCGCTTCGTGCGGGATCACGGCATTGACCATCCCCATTTCGAAGGCCTCCTGAGCGCTGTAATTCCGGCCCAGGAAGAAAATCTCCCGGGCTTTCTTCTGCCCCACCAGCTTGGCCAGGTAGGCAGACCCGTAACCCCCATCGAAACTCGTAACATCCGCATCGGTCTGTTTGAAAATAGCGTGCTCCCTGCTGGCCAGGGTCAGGTCGCAAACCACATGCAGACTGTGTCCCCCGCCCACTGCCCACCCGGGCACTACGGCAATAACCACCTTGGGCATAAAACGGATCAGCCGCTGCACTTCCAGGATATTCAACCTGTGGTAACCGTCCTGCCCTACATATCCCTGGTGCCCCCGGGCACGCTGGTCTCCCCCACTACAGAAGGCGTACACCCCGTCTTTGGGAGAAGGGCCTTCACCGGTAAGCAATACCACCCCTATAGACCGGTCTTCCTGGGCATCGTAAAAGGCCTGGTAGAGCTCACTGGTTGTTTTAGGCCGGAATGCGTTGCGCACTTCCGGGCGGTTAAAGGCAATGCGGGCTACCCCGTCGCATTTTTGGTACGTAATGTCTTCGAAATCGGCTGCCTTTTTCCACTTCGGCTTTTCCATAGACCTGCATGTATTAGTTGACGCCCTAAAGATACGCCCTGCGGCAGAACTGAAAAGGATTTCAACGGGGTTTCCGGTTTTTTTCGGCAATCCAGCGGGATAGATACCGATGGCTGTCAAAAGCCTTGTACCTGAGCAGCGCTCGGAGGATTCCGGCCTCTCGGCCCTGGTGTTGTACTCCGGCGCCTTCCCACCAACCCGCAAGGACACGGGCCCAGAAGGAGGGCTCCCGGAAATGTTCCCGGGTCTCAGCAAGTTGGGTGTCCAGGGCCTGCTTCCATTGGTTTTGGTCCTGGTAGAGCGAGGCGCAACGGGAAACAAACTCCCGGGCGTCATACCCCGGGCAGATATGTGCCCCTTCACCGCTGAAAAGGCCTTCTGCGCCTACCGGGGTGGTCAGGGTAGGCAGACCACAGCTCAAAGCCTGCAGGATTTTCCCTTTGACCCCGGCCCCAAAGCGCAGGGGTGCAACCTGCAGCCTGGTCTTCCGGAAAACCGATTCAATATCCGGTACATGGCCATGAATTTGTATGTGGGAGGTAGCATCCATGCCCTTTTTCCATTTCTCCGGGAGGTAGGCTCCGCAGATGTGCAGTTGTGCCTTCGGCAGGGTTTCGGCCAGCAGGGGGGCAAACATCTGAACAAGCCATTTTACAGCATCCCTGTTCGGGGCGTGCAGGCCATTCCCGACAAAGACCAGGTCTTTTCGCGATTCAAACCCTGGGTTATCCACTGTTCTCGCGTCCTTGAACCCCATAGGCAGGTACAAGAGGGAATCGGAAAGCAGGGGTAGAATCTCCCTGAGGAGGGCCACCTCGGCCCGTGATACCAGGAAGTTCAGGTCGGTACGCAACAGGCTTGCCATTTCCCTGTAAAAGGCAGGTTCCTCCAGCAGGTCCGAAACCTCCCACTCCCGCCCGGCACCCAGGGCTGCAGCCCTGGAATACCGTAAGCTGTGCAGGTCCTGGGTATCCAGAAGGAGAAGCGCCCCTGGGAGGGTATCGCGTACCCGCCAGCCAAACTGCTCCTCGGTAATGAACCGGTCGAAACAAACCGCGTCATACTGCTCCTGCCGCAGATGTCGGTTAAAGGTTTCGCTATTGAGTTCGAACGTATGGCACCGGATTTCCAGGGTTTCCAGCGGGGCAGACAGAGGGCCGCGTTCTGCGGTGCTTCCCATATGGACACGGGCACCCATTTGCCGGAACACCTCCAGGATCTGCAATGTCCTGTGTCCGGCTGCACTGGCCTCGGGTTCGGGCCACTGGTGCCCGAGATACAGGATTTTTCCGGGCAGTTGGGCCATTACATCATCGCGGCATAGAGTTGGGAAATACGAAGCCGGAGCCGGCGTTCGTAATCTTCCTGCAGCCAATCCTTGTAGTTCTTGGTGTTGTTCATGATGCAGTAGGAATACTGCTTGATCCTGAATTCGATCTCCTCCCGGAGTTCCCTTGCCAACAGGCGCGCTTCAAAGATATCCGGGCTGTTCTCCACGCACATTCTGGCGTGTTGTTCAATGGAGCGTTCCAGGACCAGTTTCGATTTTTTGCCTGCAGCAAAAACCTTTTTGTACTCCGCCTTTACGTCGAAATCGATTTCCGGGGTCCGGGAAAACCTGGCGCGAAGGGATTCCGGCATTTCATAGACAAATTCCCGCTCAATCTCCTCGTCGTTTCGGATATTCTCCAGATAGAAATCCGGGAAGTGGAAGATCTCCTGCCAGTCTACCGGGGCATCCCAGGGGCCAAACCGGGCAATGTTGTTCCCCAGGTCTACCACATTGAACTCCTCCTTGTCCTTATAGATCCGGGACCCCCGTCCGATCATCTGGAAATACAGTGTAAGGGACCGTGTGGCGCGATTCAGGATGATGGTTTCCACACTGGGCTCGTCGAACCCGGTGGTGAGAATACTTACCGAGGTGAGGATGGCATCCGGGGTATTGGAGAACCACTCCAAGATCTCCCGCCGCTCCCCTGCCGAATTTTTATTGTCCAGGTGACGGATGGGATATCCTGCCTTCTTAAAGGTTTCATAGACATACCGGGAGGTACTGATCCCGTTGTTGAAAATCAGGGTCTTGGTGCCTTTTGCCACTTCCTCGTAGGCGGTGAGCAATTTGCCCAGCATCAGGTTGTTGCCGTACAGGGCGTCGGACGATTTAACCGTATAGTCCCCATGGATCCCCAGTTTAAGGGATTTCAGGCTCACATCGTAATTGTACATATTGGCCCGGGCCAGGAACTTCTTCTGGATAAGCGACGCTATGGACTCCCCTACAATGAGCTTTTTGTAGTGGTCCTTCATGGGGAGTTTGATGTTGGAGCTCAGAGGGGTGGCCGTAACGCCCAGGATAATAGACTTTTCGAAATACTTGAATAGCTTCCGAAAGGAATTATAGTGCGCCTCATCGATGATAACCAGGCCAACCCCGGAAAGGGCAATGGCTTTCTCCTGCAGGCGGTTGTTTAAGGTTTCCACCATGGCCACGTAACACTGGTAATCCTCCTCCCCTTCCAGGTGCTTCACATCGCTGTTGATGATTTTGTTTCGAACTCCAAAGCCGCTGAGCATGCGGGAGGTCTGGTGGCTAAGTTCTATACGGTGGGTCAGGACCACAACTTTCCGCTGTTTCTCCCGGATGTACCGACGGGCAATCTCGGAAAACACCACGGTCTTACCCCCACCGGTAGGCAACTGGTAGAGTAAGTTGATATCAGACGGGGACTCTTCCAGGCAGGAAAAGATCTTGCCCAGGTCCTGGAGCTGATAGTCGTAAAGCGTTTTTTCCTTGGTCTGCGAGGACATACCCAAATGAAACTAGTAAACAGTTTAGGGGCCTTTTATGGAGGGGGGTCGGCCAAAATGCGAAATTAGCCGATTTTTCCAACTCCCCGAGGGTGCTACCCGAGGTTTTCTCAACAGTGGGGGTTAATAACCCTTTCTTCGGTCTATCAGGTTTTCCGGGGGGCGCCCCTCAATCAGGGCCCTGTAGTTCCGGATAACCTGGTCTGCCACAGAATCGGGGTCAGTCACACTGGCCACATGGGGGGTAATCCATACATTGGGGTGCTCCCAGAAGAGATGCTCCCGGGGTAGAGGTTCCTGGTGAAAGACATCCAGGCAGGCGGCGGAAAGCCGGCCGGTATCCAGTGCATCTATCAGATCCTGGTCTACCAGCAAAGGTCCACGGGCCACATTGATGAGGAACGCACCCTGGGGCAGGCCTTCTAAAAGAGATGCAGACAATATTCCTTGTGTTTCCGGAGTAAGGGGTAACAAACAAACCAGGACATCACTTTGTTGCAGGAAGTCCGGCAAGCCCTTAGGGCCGTGGTAGACCTCCACCGAGGCATTTTTTGGTGTCCTTGCCCACCCTTGTACCCGGAATCCGGTCCTGCCTAGTAGCCCGGCTACGGCAGTGCCCAACTGCCCCATGCCCATGATTCCTACACGGAGGTCCTCTATACGGCGATAAGGCGCCGGGTTCCATTTTTTTTGGCCTTTATCCGAAGCGTGAACATAAAGGCCGCGCAGGTAGGCCATTATCTGAGCCAGAACGTATTCTGCCATATCGGAGGCCAGATACGGATCTACCACACGCATCACCGGGATGCCAGGATCCGCATCCGGGTCCTCGAGGATAAAGTCGACCCCTGCCCCCAGGCCCTGTATCCCAAGGAGATTAGGGAAGGCAGACAGGCTGCCTGCCGGATGCTTCCATACGGCTGCCATGCGAATCTCTTCTTTTGGGAAACTATCCTTGTAGTCATAAACCGGGATATCCGGGGCCTTGCTCCGCAGCAGGCTCCGCCAGGCATTTGTTTTATCGTCGTTTCGAAGTACTGCTATTGCCATCGTAATCTCTTAAAGTTGGTCTTCCAGAAACAGGAAGCGTTCCGCATTGGGCCAGCCTGCTTCCCGGACAGTATCCAGAAAGGCCATGACGCGATCCCGGAACTCGGGTAGCATTCCGTGGTGCGATAGATGGGCCACCCACTGGCGGCAGGAATTGTACATACTCTTATAGAAGGCATCCGGACATCTGCGTACCTTTTCGTACCGGGCAGCGGTCTCCAGGTTGAAGGCCATTAGGTCTGCCAGCAGATAGGGGTCCACTCCAAGAGTTTCATACTGCCGGATATAGCGCTGAGCCACCGACCTTCGCGCTTTCGGGCGCCGGCGGCTCTGTGGGAAATACTCCTTTAGTATCCTTGCCTTAGCCTCTTGCATGAGTTTATCTTCCTTAGGATTAAAGGCAAAATCGTAGTATTCCTTAACCCGGGGAAAGCGATCGTAGAGGTCCAGTAACTGCTCAGCAAGGGCTTCGGGGCCCAATCCGGCCAGGTATTTCTTTAGCGCTCTCTTGCTCATAGGGGGTGAAAGATACGCATCACAAACCAAAGGCATCCGCCAGGGCGCAATGGAATCCTAATTCTTCCCAAACTTCTCATAAATATTGTAAAACTACCCTGAAATCCACTTGCAAAATCCCTTAAAAAAGCTTATAATGAGAGAATGTAATTTGTAGAATCTTTAAACGGGAAATCATACATGAGGCAACTTAAAATTGTCAAGCAGGTAACCAACAGGGAATCCAAATCGCTTGACAAGTACCTGCAGGATATCAGTAAAATAGACCTTATTACCGCCAATGAAGAAGTAGAACTCGCACAACGCATCAAACAAGGAGACCAGGCTGCCCTGGAGAAACTTACCAAGGCGAACCTCAGGTTCGTGGTCTCTGTGGCCAAGCAATACCAAAACCAGGGGCTCAAGCTTCCGGACCTGATCAATGAAGGCAACCTGGGTCTGGTAAAAGCTGCCAAGCGATTCGACGAAACGCGGGGCTTCAAATTTATTTCCTACGCGGTATGGTGGATCCGACAGTCCATCCTGCAGGCCCTTGCCGAACAATCTCGGGTGGTCCGCCTGCCCCTTAACAAGATCGGCTCCATCAACAAGATCAAGAAAACCTTTTCCTATCTGGAGCAGGCACACCAGCGCCCACCAACCCCGGAGGAAATCGCCAAGGAGCTGGATATGACGGTAAGTGAAGTGAAGCAGAGCATTAAAAATGCCGGCCGGCACGTTTCCATGGATGCTCCGCTCAGGGAAGGGGAAGAATCCAACCTGTACGATGTGTTGCGCTCCGGGGAATCCCCCAGGCCGGATAAAGGGCTGATGCGCCAGTCTCTCAATGCGGAAATCAACCGGGCCCTGGAAACCCTCTCCCCCCGCGAAGCAGACGTAATTAAACTGTATTACGGGATTGGAGACCACCAGTCCATGACCCTGGCCGAGATTGGTCAGACCTTCGACCTGACCCGGGAACGGGTACGGCAGATCCGCGAAAAAGCCATCCGAAAACTGAGGCACGATTCGCGAAGCCGATTACTAAAGTCTTATTTAGGATAAAAAAAAAGCGGCCCAATGAGGCCGCTTTTTCCAACATACACTAAAACATTAAGAACAGCTAAGCCTGCTGATATTGAAATCCGAGAGGATTTCGTTTAAGGCCTGGATAAAATCCAGGTAAGCCGCGTGGTCTTGATTCTGGTTCGCCATAGTTTTGGGGTTTTAGGAGAAACAGCCGGGAAGCCGGACTATAAATAGTCCAGCTCCGCCAGCTCGTTCACACTTAAGATTTCATTTAATTCCCGGAGGAAATTCAAATATTCCTCCCCGTAGGTATCGTATAGCATGGTAAGTTGGGTTACAATTTACCCCTTCCGCTTTGGGGGTCGGAAGAGATACGTTAAACCTATTCCCTTTCTGCCGCTTCCACAATAAATTGTGGTGAAGCCTTCCGTTTTTGTTGGCAAATCCTACCGCCTGGTGGTCTGTCCCTAGAAGCCTATCTGGTACCGAACCCCTGCCCTGACTGCCAGGAAATACGAACCGGGCTGCAGAACAAACTCCTGCCGGCTTACCCCTATGTGTGCGCGGTAGCGCCGGTCCGTACGTTTTGCGGTAAACTGGTATTCCACCTGGACCTCCTGGCGCTCCACAAAGAACAAGGTCTCGGCCAAAAGCTGTGTCCCGGAATACAATTGCTGAAGTTCGGGGTTGAAACCGTAATTGGCCCGCAGTCCGAGATAGTGGTGCTCATTTTTAAGATACCTGCGTCCAAGAAATTCTCCCGAAAACCCCGGATCTCTATCCCTGAAGAGGCTTACGTAAGGCCTGAAACTCAGGTAGTAGTTGCCGCGGTACAGGCCATAGGAGCCCGTAAGCAGCGTTGCCTTTTGGGCCTCAAAACCCAAATAACGCATACCGGCAGACAGCTCATGGCCCTTGCCTGCATTTGCATAAACCTCCGCCCCGACCCGGTGCTCCGGATAAGTGGGCGCATTGGAATACCCATAATTGAGATAGGCATAAAACTTTTTGGAGAGCCTGGGGTAGGCATCGAGTTCCCACTGTACCCCGTGGGTCTGGAACCGGTGGCTGTAGTTGATCCTGGGGATCAACTTTCCCCATTTAGTATTGCGTTGGTATTCTATGGTCCCATAAACCATGGGGTCGAAACCCTGGTCGAAGGCTTCGAGGGCATTTTCCAGGGCAATAAAATTACTGGGTTCCCCTGTTGCTTCTCCCCTGCTCTGGGTGGCGCCAGTGCGTATTTCTTCCCGCAATTGCTCAATATCCGGGTTCGACCCCAGAAAGGAAAGGGCTTTGTTGGCCAGGCCAAGGGCCAAAGACGGATTCCCGGCATTGCGTTCATTGCGGATGGCTCCCAGCCAGCCCTCCACGGAGCCTCTGTCCCTTGAGATCACCCGGTTAAAGTGCCGGCGTGCCTGCTCGTAATCCCCGTCCCAGCTATAGGTGCTGGCCAGAAGGTTCTCCACATCTGAATATTTGGGATAATCCGCCAGTATTTGTTTCAGGGCTTTCCGCGCAGGTTCGTACTGGCCATTGAAGGCCAGTTCCCGGGCACTGCTCAGAGCCAGATCGGCATCATATGGAGCTGGGGTATCCTGTGCAGGGCTCGTATGTGGCAGGAGGCAAACCAGCCCTAATATGAGAATTGGCAGTACGCGCTTCATTGGAATGTCGTTTGGGTTAGTTCCCGGGTGGGGTTACCCCCTGTGGAATGCTGGCCTGATGGAGCCCCGGAAGCCCGCATTAATTTCTCGGATAGAATTTTGGAATGCGGTAACCGGGTTTGGATAGCCGCTGCCAGGTAACTGGCCTTATAGTTTTTACCCGCCCAATGGTAGACATCCAACAGGGCAGCATACCCGTCCTCATAGACCGGATATTTATTTACCACTTGTTCCAGGATGTCCTGTGCTTCCGCATACCGTCCTTCCCAGGCATGGATCCGACCCAGCAGGATTTCGGTATCCACATGTCCCGGTACTTCAGACAGGATATATCGGCACAGCAAGCGCGCCCGCTCCCTTTCCGAATTAAAAGCCAGGTCCCGTGCAATACTGTAGGCCTTATCGAAATCCGAACCACTGAACACACTGTGGATCCACACCAGTTCTTTTTTCTGTGGCGGGTGGAATAACGGGGGGTAAAGGACACCATCATTGGGCACCAGGGCGTTATCCCGCCATACGTATTCATATCGGGATTGGAAATCCGCTGCCCGGGAGGCAAGGGACTCCCCTGTTTCCGGGGAAGGAGGTGCAGCCTCCCCGGAAGAAATGCCATAGGCCTTGCCATCCAACAGGAGGTGATCCCGGACCCGAAGATCCGCAACCCGACGGATATGATCCATTAATGGGATTTCCAGATCTTTGCGTGGGGTACTGCCTTGTGGCAACTCCCCTCCCATCCAGGGGGTTTCCTTCGGCAGGTCCCAACTGTATTGCTCAGCCAGGGCATACGCCAGTGTGGGTGCCACGTCCAGGTGGGAGGCAGGTGCCTGAAAATCCATGGGCCTGGAGACTAACGGACCAAAAACCAACAGCGGTACCCCATAGGCCATTTGCGGTTCTGAATCGCCCAGTAATCTGGGTCTGTGGCTGCCGGTAAGCACAAAAAGGGTATTCCGATACTCCGGCAATGCGGCCACTGCCTCCATGAATTCCCGAAGCTGCTGGTCGGTATAGTGCATAGCAGCCAACAGGGACTTGTTCCTCCTGGCGACCCGCCGGGTCCTTTCATCCGTTACAGTTTGTTCCAGCTTTTCACCTACTTGCTTTTCGTAGTATTCGGCATCCGGAATTCGGTAGGGTGGCTTGCTACTCAGGGTTTGGAACACATCGAAACGTGGCTCGGTGGCCAGGGGGCGGCTATCCAGATACCGTTGAAAAAGGGCCTGGTCCGGAAATCCTGTGGAAATCCCGGCTGCATCGGCTTCGTGCTCCTGGTACTGCTCCGGGAAGGCTTTACGGTCTGCCAGTTCATCGATCCGCTCTTCGTATAAATACCGGTCCCAGCCAAAGAGGGCACTATTCCCCCCATACTGGAAACTGGTCCGGTACCCAGCTTTTTTGAGCAAGGCATAAAGGCTATGACGGGCAGGCAGGTGTATACCCGGGTGCGTTTCCACCAAAGGCAGGGAGGCGGTCAGGGCCACCAGTGCAGTTGAGGATTCCCGGCTGTTTGCCATAAAGTCGGACCAAAACAGGCCATGTTGCCTGAGGGAATCCATAAACGGGGTAACTGCAGCAAGCGGGGCATTACTTCCTACAAAATCGGATCCAAGGCCTTCTACCACCAACATAACGATATGCGGAGGGTCAGATTTTAATTCCAGGACCTCTCCCAAGGTCCCTTTTCCGTTTCCGGGCCTCCAGAATGGGTTGGGGTCTTCTCCGGAATAGGGCGCAACCCCGGACCACTGGTCGGCAACCGCTTCCAGGATGTACTGAGTCTTGTTTCGGTTCACCGGCCTCTTTTCCGAGAGCAGGGTTGCCAGAAAGAGCGAAAACAGGATAATGGTTGCCGGGTAGAGGTTGGAGATGACCTGATAAAATCGTTTGCTCAGGCGGTAGGCCCCTCGGAACGCCCCTCCAAGGACCACCGCAGCGACGGCAAGCATTATAAACAGCCGTGTCCCGGAATACTGTTCCCCCAGTTGGGATGCCATGGCCGAACCCACGAGTTCATATCGGTCTATGAAGTATTCAGTCAGGATGGCTTCCAGCAGCAGTAACCCTGTAAACAATGCGGCCGAAATCCGGAAACCAAGTCCGGGCTTTTTGCCTTCCAGAATGTTGAAAACAAAGGCTCCAAGGAGGCCGCAGAGTGCAGCAAAACCAAGTTGATGCAGGGCGTGGAGCAACAGGTTGGTATTAAACAGGGTATCCAGGGCGCCTTGTTCGTAGAGGCGGACTTGCTGGTAGGTGGAAAGCAGCAGCAAAGCCGCAAAAAACGCAATGACCAGCCGGATATAATCCCTCAGGAGGCGTTTGCCGGAGGCTGTTTTTGAAGGTTGCTTTACTTCCATGTCCTATGCTTTGGCAAATCCTTTGCGGACCTGGGAACCCCAGCCCGAATTGATTTTGAACAACTTTTTATAATTGCCGCGCACGGCAGACCACACCACAATCGGGTGGAAGGTAAATGGCTCAATAAGGGCACAAAAGAGCAGGATCAGAATGTCTTTGGTGCGCGTATACTGGTTGTAGGACCACACGTCCCACAGGACCGCGTAAAATGAAAACATAATGGCGAAGGCATAGACCATTACGGTTATGGCCAGAAAGAACGACCAGTTGAGGATACCGAGGTAGGCAAACAACAAGATGGAAAAGAAGCCCAGAAACTCCAGTATAGGAGCCAGCCATTCGTAAAAAAACCAATATGGGTAGGAAAGCATTCCCAGCCGTCCGAATTTGGGATTGAAAAACATATCCTTATGCCGGAAAAGGGTCTCCAGGTTCCCCCGGGACCAACGGTCGCGCTGGTTTACCAGGATTTTCAGGTCTTCAGGGACCTCTGTCCAGCACAGTGGGTCCGGGATGTATTCTACCGTATACGGGAGGTCGCGCTCGTGCATATACCGTCTCATGCGGAAGACGATTTCCATGTCTTCGCCCACAGTTCCCGTGTCGTAGCCCCCTATTTCCATAGCAATTTCCCGATCGAAGAACCCGAATGCCCCGGAAATGATCAGAAGACTGTCTATTCGCCCCCAGGCCATACGCCCGAGAAGGAAGGATCGGGTATATTCCAGCAGTTGGAAGCGGGCCAGCCAATTCTTCGGCAGGCGGATTTCTTCGAGAACCCCGCCATCGATCCGGCAACTGTTGGCCACGCGGATTACCCCGCCAACGGCAATCACCCTTTTCCGGCTCCTTTGGTAGAAGGCCTTTACCACATGCAGAAGGGCATCCGGCAAAAGCAGGCAGTCCACATCGATACAACCTACATACTTACTTTCGGACAATTGGATCCCTGTATTCAGCGCATCCGATTTTCCGCCGTTCTCCTTGTCTACCACCGTGAGCTTGGAAAAGGACCGCTGGCGGGATTTGTACACCCCGCGAATGGGCTTAGAGCGCCACTGCGGGTCAATTTCCCGTTCCACACGCTGCAGGTCGTAGGCGTCGATCATTTTCTGAAGGGTGTCGTCCTTGCTCCCGTCATTGACCACCATAACCTCATAATTCACATAATGCAGGGAAAGCAGGGACCGGATATTCTCCACGATGGTAAGCCCTTCATTGTAGGCGGGGGCAATTATGGTAATGCTCGGGGAAAGAGGCGAAGCCATAATGCGCGATATATCGCCCACACTGTTCTTGTTGCGGTAATGGATGGAACTCCTGGAAGACAGGTATCCCATGGCGGTAAAAAGTAGGAACAACACCAGGGTAAACACCAAAAAGACGATGTTGATATACTCCAGCAATATGTCGAAGGCTCCGCTATTCATGGGTCCTTTCCTTTTTAGGTCTCCAAAGCCTGAACCTGCCGAAATTCCGGAGTTGCAGGCCCCGGGCGGGTTTGGTTTCCTCCGGTCCTACTTGTGCCCCGTTGAGTTCCTCCAGAACGGCTGCGGCCTTTTCCCGGATTCTGGCATCCTGGTCTTCCAGCAATCCTCTGAGGAACGCCGCTTCCTTGGGCCCGCCAACAGCGGGAATTTCAGAAAGCAAGATGAGTTTGGATTCCGTGTCGTACTCCCGGATGAATTCCGAGAAAATGCAGAAAGTGCCTTCCTGGTTAGGGGCTGTTTTTTCGGGTTGTGCCGTGAAATATTCCGTTTTAATGGGTTCCGAAAATGACGTTTCATCCTCCGGTTCCCCTGTGAGTCCGAATGCTGGGACAAGGGTTTCGGCTTCCTGTATTTCGAAATCCGTAGCCTGCCTGGACCAGCGCGGCTCAGATGCCTGGTGGGAACCAGCCATTTCTGCTGAATCTTCCGTTACCAATGGGATGAATGACAGGTCAAACGCCGAGCTGGTTCTGGTTTCATGGTGATACCCCTCAGAAGGGTTCCCGGTTTCCGGGACCACTACCTGGTAGTCTACCTCAATCAGTGCGGGTTCCCTATCTGATTGCAGAGATGTCTCCTCTTCAGGTTCATCCTCGACGATATACGGGATAAAGGCAATATCATCTCCGGGATCCTCCTCAGACGGGCCTGCCTGTGTCATAATGGCCCGCAGTTCCTGTTTCAGGCAAAAGTCGAATAAGGCTTCATCCCAGTCGTCCATGGGAATGTGCGCTCCTTGCTCCGATAGTTCGGGCAGGCCGTTGTCTTCAGGTGCCGATGGGGTGGGTTTGAGATTAAACCCTTCGGTTGCCGGGATTTCCTCCGCCTGTACCTCCAATTCGTTGATCTCGGTTTGCCCCTGGAATGTTTGAAGGACTTGCGGTTCCTCCTTCGGGTTTTCCTGAGGAGCAACTGGCTCCAGGGGGTCGATGCCCGCCACAGGCAGGGCACTTCCCGGGACAAGGGTGTTCATTACCGAGCGCGCTTTGGAACGCACTACGAAATTCCCGTCCTGTTCTGAAATTTGTTGTAAAATTGGCAGGTCATGGGCATCCCCAATACTGGAAAGGGCCTCCAGGATCAGAAGTTTCAGCGCTTCTCCCGATTTCCGGAAAATCACCTTCAAGGGGTCCCGTGCCGCTTTAAAACGGAAATCGCGGATACACTCCGCGGCGGCCATCTTTACCATGGTATTCCGGTGTTGCAACAGCCTTATGATGGCCGGCTCCGCATCGTTTTGGTTGTAGTGCCTGATGAGCCTCAGGGCAAAAAGGACCACATCCCGGTTTTCGGAGGTAAGCCAGTCCCGGAAACGAGGGGGGTTATAATCCTCGCGCTGCCTCAGGATTTCAAGGAGTTTAATCTGCTGCCATTCGGATATGCTGTAGCGCGCCGTGTCCATAAAAAAGGAAAGACCTTCTTCCCGAAGGCTTACGGTAGCCAGCTGTGCTTGTTTTCGGATTACCCCCCTTTTGTCGTTAACAAAGGGGCGGATAAGGGTATAGGCCTTTTCGACCTCCATTTCGGTGAGTTCCCTTATGCCCTGGGATACCCGCTCCCAGCGCCAGCTTTTAAGCTTGGTATATGCGTCCTGGTGCAATCCGAGATCCCGGTACAGGCGGAGTAATTTCACGCGGGCAGAACCCGAAACATCTGTCTTTAAGTCCATCAGGACCTCCGATAATATCCGGCGGTTGAACGGATTCTTGAGCAACTCACGGATTTCAATTTTCATCGTGATATAGGCCTCCCGGCCCTCGGCCTCGGTTTCCGGGTCGTAAAACAGGAAATTGCTAATCATGGGGGCCAGTTCGCGCTTGTGCTGGCGGACGGCGGCTTTACGGGCAGAGAGTCTGTTGCGCATCAGGAAGATGAAGCCAAAATACGCAAGGCTGATACTGCCAAAGAGGATTCCTAGGTCCCACAGAAGATTGGTATGGATCTCCGGGGCCTGGAACAGAGGAAGGGGGCGATATGTCCAAAAGGTTTG
The DNA here is from genome assembly GCF_002198115.1 of Robiginitalea sediminis. Classification (GTDB taxonomy): domain Bacteria; phylum Bacteroidota; class Bacteroidia; order Flavobacteriales; family Flavobacteriaceae; genus Robiginitalea; species Robiginitalea sediminis. The sequence continues at coordinate 539,993 of NZ_NGNR01000002.1, forward strand.
GGTCAAGCCACCCGTGTTTTCAGTATTTTATGGATTCGAACCATCAGTTCGGAAGGGCTTACCGGTTTTGCGATGAAATCGTCGGCTCCCAGTTCGAAGGCGTTCAGGACGTTGGTCTCATTGCCAGCCGTGGAAATCAGGATTACCGGGATGGAGGATTTGATCTCGTTCCGCAGGTAGTCCACCATTTCAATCCCGGAGAAATACGGCATAAGTACGTCACTCACTACAATATCGGGAAGGGTGCGTTCCAGGGATTCCTTCATGGCACGGCCGTCGGATACCCACTCCACCAGGTAGCCTTCTTTTTCAAGGCGGTAACGGAGCAGGGAAGCGAGCATTTCGTCGTCTTCGGCGAGTAAAAGTCGGGGGTCATTCATCGCGAGTTGCGTTTAATTAGTTGTAAAAAGGCTTGTTCCAATTGAAAATCCAGTACCTGGTAGTCCCGGGAGAGTTCCGCTTCCCACTGACGGATGCGGCCGAGACCGCGCTGCTCACGGCTCAGTTCATGGATTTCTTCAACGGCACGCAGCCAATCGGTTGCATTTATAAGGACAAGGCCGGCTTTTACTTTATGGGCGGCGTTGCGTATTTCCCGGTAATCCGGGTTTTTCATATGTACTTTTAAACGGCCCAGAAACTCGAGCAGATTTGCACGGAGCAGGTCCAGGAGTTCCCGAAGGACCTCGGGGTCTTCCCCGCACTCTGTCCAAAGCCTTTCCAGGGACAGAGAGTCTTCCGAATGCGAATGCGGTTCGGGCGTGAGCGCCTGCTGGCTCCCTGCCACGGCCTTTATAAGGGCTGCCGAAAGCGTTTCCGGGCGAAAGGGTTTCAGGACGATATCGTCAATTCCGGCTGCTTTGCATTTTTGGTCTTCTTCTGCCGAAAAATCGGCGGTTACGGCTATTATGGGTAGGTTTCGGATACGCGGATCCTCGCTGCTGCGGATTTGCCGGCTGGCCTCATACCCATCCATTCCGGGCATGCGCAGGTCCATCAAAACCACATCCACATCCACTTCTTTAAGTAACCCGAGGCCATAGGGACCACTTGGGGCCGGCAAAAAACGGCATCCCCAGGACTTCAGTCGGGTTTCCATTAATTTCAGGTTCAGGCTGTTGTCTTCGAATACAAGGAATCGCTTCCCTTTGAGGACTTCAATGCCTGAAGGGGTGGCTTCTTTTGACGGAACCGCGGTGGCAGTTCCTATTCCATAAGGGATCTGAAACCGAAAGGTGCTACCCCGGCCCTCGCGGCTCATGGCCTTGATGCGACCCCCTTGTTGATGTACGATTCGGTGAACAATACTTAATCCCAATCCTGTTCCCGGAATGACGGAACCTTCGGAATGCCCTCCCCGGAAATAGGGATCGAAAACTCTTGGCAATACCTCAGGCGGAATGCCGCATCCGGTATCGCGGACGCTCACCGTGAGGACAAATTGCTTTTCTTCCACAGCACCTCCGGCCTGAAGCTGAATCTGCCCCTGGCGTGTAAACTTTGCTGCATTTCCCAGCAGGTTGAACAGGACCTGGGTGAGTTTGGCGGGATCCCCCAAAAGGGTGTCGGGGATTGAATCGTTAAAGTCGTATGTTAACCGGACATCCCTTGAACTGAGGATGGGGCGGACCAGGTCTGCAGCTTCCTGGAGCACCTCCCGGGGTCGGAACGCGGTCCGAGCATAGGGTTCAATCCCCCCGTTGAGACGCGAAAACGCCAGAAACTGGTTGATAAGATCCAGCAGGGATTTTGAAGCGGAACGGATAGAACGAATACTTGAGGTTTGCTGATCATCCAGTTCGGATTCCAGCAACAGGTCTGCAAACCCCATAATCCCGTGCAAAGGTGTCCTGAAATCATGACTGACAGAGGTGATGAGCTTTTGGGCCTCTACCCAGGATGCATTCTCACCTTGTTGATCCGAAGTTGCGCCCCCCCAGTACCTACTGTCCAATTCACTGCAGAACGTCTCGAAGCGATTTTTGAGACGCCGCGCTTCTTCGGCAGATAATTCCTCGAATGAATACGCGTCCAGTGCTTCTTTGAGGCCATGTACACGTTGCTGGAGGTCCTTGGATTTTGTTGGCATGGGTTGGTGTTGGTAGGATTTCCCACCGATTTTCGTGATCAGGTGCGCTAAAAATCCCCAAAACACGGCCCTGGTACAAGTAAATGTTCCCTATCTTTCCAATTCTGTTGTCAAACCCGCATAAACGTTGGTTAACCTATGAAGAAATACGCCTCTCCCCTGTCCTTTTTGTGGTGCGCAGTGCTTCTCGTATCCTGTGTCGAAAATAAAAGCCCGGAACCACCGGATCCCACGCAGGAGGCCATGCGCATTCACCAGGCAGTCATGACTGTGGATACGCATGTGGATATCAATGTCCGGAACTTCACGGATTCGGTCAATTATACCCAGCGCCTGGAAACCCAGGTAAACCTCCCCAAAATGGAAGAGGGAGGGCTGGATTTGGCCTGGCTCATCGTCTATACCGGGCAGGACACACTCAGTCCGGAGGGCTATAGCGCGGCGGCGGAAAATGCCATGGCGAAGTTCGATGCCATCCACCGGCTTTGCGAGGAAATCGCCCCGGACCGGATCGGATTGGCCCTAACGGCTGCAGAAGCCCGGGAAATACACGCTTCCGGGCGGAAGGTTGCCATGATTGGGGTGGAGAATGCCTATCCTATTGGAGAAGACCTCGGGAACTTTGAAGTGTACCACCAGAAAGGTGCGCGCTACGTTTCCCTGGCCCACAACGGCCATAGCCAGTTCTCGGACTCCAACACAGGGGAAGCCGATAGTGTTTGGTTATATAATGGTTTAAGTGAAATAGGCAAAGAAGCTGTAAAAGAAATGAATAGACTGGGGATTATGATAGATATTTCCCACCCTTCCCGCGAAGCGGTAATGCAGATGCTAGAGCTTTCCAAGGCCCCTATTATTGCTTCGCATTCCTCTGCCCGGGCGCTTTGCAACCACAGCCGTAACCTGGATGACCAGCAGTTACTCAAGCTTAAGGAAAATGGCGGGGTCGTTCAAACCGTAGCCTTTCCCGCCTACCTGAATACCGAGAAAAGCGAAGCGCGGGCCGCTTATATGCGCGGACTCCGGGAAGCTGTGGCAGATTCCCTCGGCCTGGAGTGGTACGACCGCTCTCAGTTTGCCTCTCTTTCCCAGGAGCAACGGGAAACCCTTATGGAAAACTATCCGAAAGTGCGCCAAATGGCTGATAGCCTTGCCACGAAACGCGGAGACGCCCCACCGGCGGTGAACGTTTCGGACTTTGCTGACCATATAGACTACATGGTAAACCTAATCGGGATTGATCATGTAGGGATCAGTTCGGATTTCGACGGGGGTGGTGGCATAGAAGGCTGGTCCGATGCCTCCGAAACCTTCAATGTAACCCTGGAATTGGTGCGCCGGGGGTATTCCGAGGAGGACATCCGGAAGCTTTGGGGCGGGAATCTGCTGAGGGTATTGGATGAGGTACAGGCCATAGCTGAGGCCTGGGAGGACTAGGCCTTTTCCAACCGGTCCTTTACAAATTCTACCCTCGTTTTCCCATGAGGTGTGGGCTTGCCGTCGGCATCGAGGTTTACCACGATAACTTGGTCTACCGTAACTATGGTTTCCCGCGTCATTTTATTGCGTGCCTCGCACCGCAGGGTCAGGGAGGACGTCCCGAATTTCACCACCTCTATCCCGATTTCAACGATATCGCCACTGTGGGCCGTACTCATAAAGTTGATTTCGGAAATATATTTGGTTACGACCTTCTTGTTTTCCAACTGGATGATGCTATACAGGATGGCCTCTTCGTCTATCCATGACAGGAGCCTCCCACCGAACAAGGTGCCGCTGGAGTTCAGGTCTTCCGATTTCACCCATTTTCTAGTATGGAACCTCATAATCTGTAATTAGCTTACCAAAGATACGTTGCTGCCGTGCTATCCGGACTACATAAGAAGACTTGCCCGACGCTTTTATTAAATCATAAATTATGTTAAGCCGGGGATAAAGTTTTGCTAATTGGACCGCGGTTAATTCGCGGATTCAGTACTTTCCCAATGCCAAAAACCGACACGCCATGTATACCTTCGTCAAATTCCTGCTGATCCTTGCCCTGACCTTGCTTACAAACCTGCTCTAATCCCGGAGAACCCAAAAAAGGATTTATTTCAAGCAATACTACTCTTTGTAAATCATATTATATTATATATCAATATTATATTATAATATATCAAGAGTAATAAACGGTCTTACAATTGGTGAATTCCCGAATCCCCTCTTCAGACAACTCTCTTCCGTAACCCGATTGCCCCACCCCTCCGAAAGGTAGTCTTGGGTCGCTTTTCACCAGGGCATTGATAAAAACAGCTCCTTCGTTCAGTTTCGGGATCAAGCGTCGTGCGCGATCCATGGAGGATGTAAAAACAGACACTCCAAGGCCAAATAGGGTATTATTGCTAAGGGCCGCCGCCTCTTCTTCCGTATCGAATAGGGTTACCGCCAGAAGGGGGCCAAAAGTCTCCTCCTGGAACAACGGCATCTCCGGACTGACATTCCCCACCAGGGTGGGTTCAAAAAAAGCGCCCTCAGACCCACCTCCACGGAGGAGCTCGGCTCCCATATCAAGTGATTTTTCCAGTTGCAGGGCCAATTCCTTCGCTCCGGACGCCCGTGCCAGAACGCCAATAAAGGTTTCAGGATCCAACGGATCGCCGCACCTAAGGGCCTCAATGCGCTTTTGCAACTTGCTTAGAAAGGTTTCGGACACGGATCGTTGCAGCAACAGCCTTTTCCCTGCAATGCAACTTTGTCCGGTATTCTGAAACCGCGCCTGGATACAGGTTTCCAGGGTCTGTTCCAGGTCGGCATCCTCAAAAACGATCAGGGCATTGCTCCCGCCCAGCTCCAGTACCGATTTTTTGATATGTTTCCCTGCCAGGGCACCCACTGCACTCCCGGCCGCAGTACTTCCTGTAAGGCTTACGGCCCGCACTTCCCGGTGCGACAAAACGATTTCCACCTCGGGGCTTCCGATCTTCAGGTTCTGGAAAACCCCTTTTGGAAAACCGGCCTCCAGAAAAGCTTCTTCAATTAACTCCGCACACTTCCAAACATTGGACGCGTGTTTTAGAAGGCCTGTGTTACCAGCCATTAGCGTGGGTGCTGCAAAACGCATTACCTGCCAGAACGGGTAATTCCAGGGCATAACGGCCAGTACCGGCCCCAGAGGCTCATAAGACACATAACTCCTGCTGGCATCGGTTTGCACTTCCCTGCCAGCCAGATGCGCCCCTGCCATGTTTGCATAATACCGGCATACCCAGGCACATTTATCGATTTCGGCCAGGGACTGGGATATCGGTTTGCCTACCTCCATGGTTATGTTCCGGGCATAGAGCTCCCTATTGGCCTGGAGTACGTCTGCCACCCGTTCCATATGTGCCCTTCTGTCCTTTAATGGCCTTACGGCCCAATCCCTGAAGGATACGGCGGATGTTTCAATGCAACGACGTATCGCCCCGGGTTTCAGCGGCTCGAATTCGTAGAGCACTTCGGAGGTATAGGGATTTATAGATTGGACCATGGTAAATGCCTTTGGTTTGGATACCCTAAAGATACGCATCGGCAAATCGCCCGGGAAGATGCATTGTTTATAAAGGCGTTAAAAACTCCTATCCGCCACCCCCCTGCCCGGATTATTAATCGTTACTTTTATAAAAACGCTGCGCCATGAGCCACAGATCGGCAGACCTGCTTCGCATCAGGCCCACCCTAAGCGGGGCAAGCATTACCGCCCAGACTTCCGAGGACGAACGTTTTCAAAACCACACCCTGAGGCCGGTAATTAAGCTACAGAATGACTTGTTGATAGCTGCGTTCCGCAACTATTCCATGAAACACAAAGGGGTGTTCTTCGAACTGGGGCCGGATCGGAAAGCCCGGTATATAGAAAACGCCATCCAGAAGGACATTAAGTTCCGCAATGCCCTAAAAGGCATGATTATCGGGCAGTTTACCCTGGAAGAATACCAGTGCTACACCCGGAACTCATCTGCCTTAAATAAGCGGATGATGCATATGGTCATCGAGCGCCTGAAAGACCAGATGCAACTCATAGACCTTCCTTCACTGGTCCAGTAAAGACCGGCCATCCAGGTCGGTAGTCAGGATTTCGCTCATCAGATTAAACCAGGGCCGTGCGGCCAGGAACAAAGCTCCCACCCTTTGCGGAAATTCGGGGTGCAATACCTCAGAATCTGTGAATTCCCTGACGAATATGAATTGTTTGTGCCGGATCAGGTCGATGTTGTCGGTATCCCGGGTAAAGCCTTTGGGAGCAGTTTTGACTTTATCCCCCTTAAGGTGGCCCCAGGCCGCTGCAAATTCACGATCCTGGATTACCTCCCTGAATTCCTCCCCTTCGTATTGGAGCGCTTTTCGGATGCGCATCAAATCGCGCGGGTTGGGCTGCCAGAACCCAATGGCGGCAAAGGATTCCCCGGGCCTGACCCTCAGGTAGTACCCACCGCGCCTTTCTGCCCCGGCCCGTGAAAAAGAGCAGGCAAAATGAGGGTTAAACGGGGTCTTGTCATTGGAAAACCGAATGTCCCTGTATATACGGAACAATTTTGCTTTCTCTATCGAATCGTGGGTGTTGAGGTCCTCTTCTATCCCTTTGAAGAAATCCTTTGCCTGCTGCTGGCAGGCTTTGAATTCCGATTTATGCGGATGGAACCACTCCCGGGAATTGTTGGCTTTTAGGAGTTTGAGGAAATCGAGAGCTTCTGGGGTGAAAGATTTCAATGGTAATTACGATTAGGAGTAATACAATCCATAGGTTAGGAATGCTAAAGTTACGCAAAACCAAAAACGGCGGTCCTATTTTATAGTTACTTTTGGAAGCAAGCCCATAGGATATGAAAACCCAGGACATCATTTCCCTGATCGAATCCCGAAAAAACAACCCCTGCCTTAAATTCCGGCTAAAGAAGCAAACAGAAGCTTTTACAGACCTGTTGTTCCTGACCCTGTTCGACCAGGAAACCGAGGTAGGCACCAACCTCACTGTGCTTGAAACGCGGTTCCAGGAATTGGTTTCCCTGGCCTGCTGGCACCCCGACAAGCCATGCCGGGAGGTATGGGGCAAATATGTAAAGCTCCTTCCGGAAATCCTGGACAAACTCAACCTGGATGCCAAGGCAATTGCGGACTGCGACCCCGCCTCCCTTTCCCTGGAGGAGGTCTACATGGCTTACCCGGGCTTTTACGCCATTGCTATCTACAGGCTGGCACACGAACTGCATCAAATGGGGTTCCCGCTGGTTCCGCGCCTGATGACCGAATATGCCCACCGTCAGACCGGAGTGGACATAAACCCGGGGGCAACCATTGGGAAGTCCTTTTTTATAGACCATGCCACAGGGGTGGTCATAGGGGAAACCGCCATTATCCGGGACAATGTGAAGATCTACCAGGGGGTCACCCTCGGAGCCCTCTACGTGGCCAAACAACTCGAAAACACCAAGCGACACCCGACCATAGAGGATAATGTGACCATCTATGCGAATGCTACCATCCTCGGAGGCGAAACTGTGGTGGGGGCCAATTCCATAATTGGGGGTAATGCCTGGCTGACTACCTCGGTCCCTCCGAATTCCAAGGTATTTCACACCCCGGAAATCAAAATCAAGACCCAACATGCCCGCTGATCTCGCTTCCCTGATCGGGAATACCCCCTTGGTACAGAGCCGCAGCCTTGTACAAAAGTCAGGGGTAAAACTCTATTTTAAGCTGGAAGGGCAAAACCCCGGAGGCAGTGTCAAGGACCGACCGGCCCTGAACATGATCCGCAGCGGTCTTGAACGTGGTGAAATTCATCCTGGCTCAAAACTCATTGAAGCCACCAGTGGAAACACCGGGATCGCCCTGGCTATGATTGCCAGGCTTTACAATCTCCATATCGAATTGGTCATGCCCGAGAATGCCACACGGGAACGGGTACAGACCATGAGGGCCTATGGTGCCAGCGTGGTACTTACCCCAGCGGAAGCCGGCATTGAAGGGAGTCGGGACTACGCTGAAAAGAAAGTCCGGGAATCCGGGTACCAGATGCTTAACCAGTTTGGAAACCCGGACAACTGGAAGGCCCACTACTTTTCCACGGGGCCTGAAATCTGGGCCGATACCCAAGGGCAGGTTACCCATTTTATAAGCTCTATGGGCACCACGGGAACCATAATGGGGACCAGCGCCTTCCTGAAGGAAATGGATCCCAATATCCAGATAATCGGCGTTCAGCCGGATGACCACTCGAGTATTCCTGGTATCCGGAAATGGCCCGAAGCCTACCTGCCCAAAATTTACGATCCTACCCGTGTAGACCGCATCCTGGAGGTGACCCAGGACGAGGCTGTGGCCATGAGCCGCAGACTTGCCTCCGAAGAAGGGATATTTGCCGGGATGAGTAGCGGGGGCGCTGCCGCGGCCGCAGAACGGCTGGCGCAAGAATTGGACGAGGGGGTACTGGTATCCATCGTCTGCGACCGGGGAGATCGGTACTTGTCTTCCGACCTGTTTGAACAGTAGGACCTGTTTCGTAAGGGAGTCAGAGGTTTACAGCCATCCTTTCCTGCGGAAATAGACCAGCATACCTATTAAAAGGGCCAGCATGAGCCCCAGCACAAAGAAGTATCCGTGCTCCCACTGCAGTTCGGGCATATAGCTGAAATTCATCCCATAAACACCCGCAATAAAGGACAGAGGAATGAAGATGGAGGCCATAATGGTGAGCACCTTCATCACCTCGTTCATCCGGTTACTCACACTGCTCATATACATTTCCATAAGGCTCAGAACCATTTCCCGCTGTATTTGCAGGGTTTCATAAATCTCCGTGGCATGGTCCAGGGCATCCTTAAGGAATAACCGCGTATCCTGGGTAATCAGGGGAGACTCGGTCTGTATCAGACGGTAGACGATATCCTTAACCGGTACAATAAACCCTCTAAGGGAAATAATCTCCCGCCGCAGCTGCTGGATCTGGTAGGCGGTTTGCTGCGTGGGCTGGTCGAAGACCTCGTGTTCCAGGGTGTCTATTTGTCTTTCGGTGGCCTCCAGGACGAGAAAATAATTATCGATTATGGCGTCCAGGAGGGCGAAAAACAGGTAGTCTGCCCCCCTGCTGCGGATCCGGCCCGATTTCTCCTCGATGCGCTTGCGGACCCCATCGAAAACATCGTGTTCCACTTCCTGGAACAGATAAACCCGGTTTTGGGTAAGGACTATCGCCATGTGTTCCTTTACCACCGCCCCTTCCGGGTTGAGGTAAAGCATTTTAAACACCCCGAAAATATGGTCCGGGTATTCGTCTACCTTGGGCCGCTGCTCGGTATTGGTAATATCTTCCACAACCAGGCTGTTCAGGCCAATTTTACGGCCCAGCGCGTCCATTAAGGCCTCATCGCTTACCCCGATGACATTGATCCATTCCGTGGTACCTTCCAGCCCTGTACCATTGAGCTTGGGCAGGTTCTCTACTTCGGATGCCTCATAGTGGTCCTCCCCAAAAACAATCTTTTCAATCCGGGTTTGCTGTCCTTCCCGGTTGCCCATATATATGATGCTTCCGGGTGCCTTCCCCAATTTCTTATGCCGGCGGCTTGGGAGTACTTTACGGATTTTAGGACTCATGATCTTTCGCTTTGCCATGTTTACAATTTAGGGTTTTTGGTGATGGGGTCAAACCGGGTTTCACACAAATGCAGGCCGGAAGCGGGGGTGATATGGGTGGGTTTCCAGTCCGATTTCCCTTCCAATACCCCAGAGAGGACTTCCCGGCCAATGACCCCGCGCCCCACATCTACAAGGGCGGCCATCATCAGGCGCACCTGATGTCTGCCAAAACCGGAAGCGGTTATTTCAAACGCATAGGTTTTTGGGGGCATAAAGGATGCCTTAATAAAGGTATTGGGCAGGATGCGACTTTTCTCAACAGTCCTCGTAAGCTTTCGCTTGGCGTTGGCCTCCCCGGCTGTAAAGGCTTCAAAACAGTGCGTCCCTTCGAACAAGGGGGCAGCCTCCTGCATAGATACCAGGTCCAGCTCCTCCCTGAAAAAACCCAGAAAAGGGGAACAGTAAGGATGACAGGGTGCTCCGTAGGCAAACAAATAGCGGTAGGTCTTTTGGCGGCAATCCCGGATGACATTGAACGACTGAGCAACCGGGTATATTTCCACCAGACGGATATCCGGGGGAAGGTTCTTGGTCAGGTCTTCCCGCAGGAGATCCAGGTCGGGCTCGGGACCATCCTTTATCATTAGTTGTAAGGCGAAATCTTCGCTGGATACCCGGGCATCGGTCCTGCCTGCCCCCAATATTCTGAAGGTGCGCCCGGGAAGGATAAAACGCACGGTTTTCCGAAGCATACCCTCCACTGTCTGAACCCCTGGCTGGTGTTGCCAACCATGGTAGCGGAAGCCCAGGAACTGGATGCGCATTACATAATAATGGAGAGGGGGTGGGTCCATGGCATTCTTCCTTTCTCACTCAAAGGTACTTAAAACATGACTGGCTCTCCCCGCATGAAACAGCATTGTTCCCCTCTTGGGGACGCATTTGTTCCGGTAAGTGTACCTGGACATAGGTGTCTACAAGTGGGAAGGAAAACCTGCCCTAGCAGATTCCTCACCACAGGATAAAGACCGTTTACAACATTCGCTGCCGTTCGTCGAATCGTCTGAAATATTCAAAATGGGGAGGCGTTCTGGTATTGAAACAAAAGTTCCCAAACGGTGCGACCCCACACACGACCTTCATTCCTGACCGCATTGGTGCCCTGGAAAGCCTGTTTTTATCTCAGTGCGATCCTGCTGCCTGTACTGATTGTCTTTGGCTTTTACGGATTGTATTCCAACCAGTTTTACCTGCTGAAGATAGATAATTATATTTTCCCGGTACTTACCGTACTGCACTATGTGTACCTGTATGCCATTTCCTTTAAGATCCGGGAGGGAGAGTATCCGGACCTGCCGCTTCGCAATGTGGAATACGGCATGTATGCCCTGCTGATTATCTATGTGTTCAAGTGTGCAGACACGGCCTATATCCTGTCGAGCTATGCCGATTACAGTGCCCATATTATCCCGGACACTTTTTTGCCCGTAGGAAGCCTGATCCTGGCGCTCCAAATCCTGTTGGTACTCCTTACCCTAACCACATTCCAGCACCGGAAGGAACGGGTTGGCATCTACGATTTCGACCAGATTAATGAAAATATTGATTCCTGGCCTTAAGCGGCCCGGAATCCATTTGTTGTGGCGAGAAAACCCCCGAACACCCCCGGGGGTTTTTCTTTTTCAAAGCCCCCGGATGTAGTTCCCGTACAAGTCCTTGAACTGATACCCGTCCGAGAACCTTCGCTTACTTAGTTTTTCGTGTGCTACCAACCCCCAGAGCAGCAATTCCATAAGGAAGTAACGCGTCTGGGAATCGGCCTCAGGCTGGTGGGCATCCATCAACTTTCCTAAGGGTGCTACACTGTCCAGCAGGTCCCGGTAGGCCGAATCGCTTAAGTCGTCGTGCAATTCCAGGCCTTCACCTTCGAAAAACCAATGCACCAGATCGTCGTAGGGAGAAGGCACATCTTTGTGCTCCAACTTCCGGATTTCGGGAAAATACTCAGTGAAACTGGACTTTACCGCCTCTTCAATCAGGTGCTGCGCAACCGCGTCGGCACCTTCCTGCTCCCCTTCGTATACCAATTCGATTTTACCTGTAACGGCAGGGATAACACCCATAAAATCTCCCAGTCTGACCCAGGTCTCCGACTCCCCGTTGCGGAGCATACGCCGCTCGGCCGTGCTCACCAGGTTTTCCAGGGCCGTAATACTGGTGCGGGCGCTAACCCCGCTTTTGCGGTCCACAAAGTCGCTTTCCCGTGCCTCAAAACTGATTTGCTCCAACAAGTCGCGGGCGGGATCCGCAAGGTGGATCCCCCTGGCCTGGCTCTCCGTAAGCCCCGCTTCCTGCTCGGTAATGCGGCGGGCTGTTGCAATATCCTCCGGATAATGCGTGAGAATCTGAGAGCCGATCCGGTCCTTCAGCGGGGTTACAATACTACCCCTGTTTGTGTAGTCTTCCGGGTTGGCGGTAAAGACAAATTGCAGGTCCAGGGGCAGGCGGACCTTAAAGCCGCGTATCTGGACATCGCCCTCTTCCAGGATATTGAAGAGCGCCACCTGTATGCGCGATTGCAAATCCGGGAGTTCATTGATACAGAAGATACAGCGGTTGGCCCTGGGAATCATCCCAAAGTGGATGACCCGGTCATCGGCGTAGGAAAGTTTCAGGTTGGCAGCCTTAATCGGGTCTACATCGCCTATGAGATCGGCAACGGTAACATCCGGCGTCGCCAGCTTTTCATAGAAGCGCTCGCTGCGGTGTACCCAGGCTACAGGGGTTTTATCTCCCAGCTCGGCCACGGTTTCCCGGGCAAACCGGGATAAAGGGCGAAAGGGGTCGTCGTGGATTTCAGACCCTTCCACTTCCGGCATCCACTCATCGAGCAACCCTACCATGAGGCGGGCCATACGGGTTTTGGCCTGTCCGCGCAACCCCAGCAGGTTGATGTGATGGCGCGAAAGCAAGGCTTGTTCCAGTTGGGGGATCACCGTATTTTCATACCCCCAGACCCCTTCAAAGGCGGGCTGGTTTGCCTGGATCCGGGCAATCAGGTTTTCACGGATTTCGTCCCGGATAGGGCGAGGAGTATACCCCGAAGCTATAAGCTCCCCCAGGGTTTTGATTTTTGGCGGTTCCGAATGTCTTTCGTTCATAGCGTAAATATTATCCCCGCAAGCGTTTTTTGCGGTTGGTCTCATAGTCTTCAAAAATCATTTCCCCTAACCCCTTAAGCCCTGTAAAGAGGGCCTTGCCTTTGTTGGCCTCGGTAAAATGCCGGACGAACTGCATGAGGTAGGGGTCGCGGGCAATCATAAAAGTAGTGATGGGGATATGGAGTTTACGGGCCTGACTGGCCATGTTGTAGCACTTCTCCACGATAAACTCATCCAGGCCTACACTGTTCTTATAATAGCTGCCATCCGGCAAGCGCAGACAGGAAGGCTTGCCGTCTGTAATCATAAAAATCTGTTTATTGGTGTTGCGCTTACGACGCAACAGGTCCATGGCGAGCTGAAGGCCCGCCACCGTATTGGTGTGGTAGGGCCCTACGGTAAGGTACGGCAATTCCTTTACGCTAATGGGCCAGGCATCATTGCCAAAAACCAGGATGTCGAGGGTATCCTTGGGGTAGCGGGTGGTGATGAGTTCGGCCAGGGCCATGGCTACTTTTTTGGCCGGGGTTATGCGGTCTTCCCCATAGAGGATCATGCTGTGGCTGATATCGATCATCAGCACTGTACTCATCTGTGCCTTAAAGTGGGTGTCTTCCACTACCAGGTCACTTTCATCGAGCCTGAAACTATCCATCCCATGATTGACCTGTGCATTGCGCAGGCTCTCAGTCATGGAGATACTTTCCAGACTATCCCCGAAACGGTAAGCCCTGAAATCGCCCGTATGCTCATCCCCTGGTCCTGCCTTGCCAGTGCGGTGGTCGCCACTGCCGCGGCGCTTGAGTTTGCCGAAAATCTGGTCCAAGGCGCGTTGGCGGAGCATCCGCTCTAGTTTTGGGGTCATACTGAGGTCCCGGTCTGTGGGTTCCCCTTCCCCCTCACCTTCGGGGCCGAACCGGGGTTCTTCCCGCAAAAAGCCCTTGGCTTTGAGGTCCTCTATGAAGTCTTCTATGGTGTAGGATTCGTCGGTGAGGCTGTACTCCTCGTCCAGTTGCCGCAACCAATCCAGGGCCTCGTCCACATCGCCCGAAGTATGGGTAATCAGTTCCTGGAAGATATCGAATAGCTTATCGAAGGGGCTCTTTTCCGGAGCCTCGTAAGCCGTAAAGCGGAATCCTGTTCTTCTCTCCATAGCCTGATCCTAAAAATACGACAATTGGAGGCCAGTGCGAAAACCGTTTGCGAAATCTTAACGACTTTCCCGGTGCCGGGCTTCCAGCACCCCGAGGACGTCTTTCAGGGTAAAACCTTTGGCTTGCAGCAGCACGAGCAGATGGAATACCAGGTCGGCACTTTCTCCCAGGAAATGATCCGGGTTATTATCCATGGCCTCAATAACCGTTTCCACAGCCTCCTCCCCTACTTTTTGGGCTATTTTGGGGACCCCTTTTTCAAAAAGGGAGGCTACATAACTGTTGGACTCCGTTCCCAGGGATGCTTTTCGTTGGGCAATAACCGCTTCAAGTTGTGCCAGGAAGGCATGGCCGCTATGGTTTGGCTGGGACCAGCAGGTGTCTGTACCGGTGTGGCATACCGGCCCCTGAGGGCGGGCCTTTACCAGGAGGGCATCCCCATCGCAGTCTATGAGGTATTCCACAAATTCCAGGTAGTTGCCACTGCTTTCCCCTTTTGTCCAGAGCCGCTGCTTGCTGCGGCTGTAAAAAGTGACACGTCCTGATTCCCGGGTTTTCTCCAGGGCTTCCCGGTTCATGTATCCCAGCATCAGTACAGTGCCCGTGTCTGCATCCTGTATAATGGCGGGGACGAGTCCCCCGGATTTATCATAATCAATCGCTCTCATAGGTTCTTTTTTAAAGCCTGACCGGAATCCCCTTTTGGCTCAGGTACTGTTTTAGGTCTGGTATGGGGATTTCATTAAAATGGAATACGCTGGCAGCAAGGGCGGCATCGGCCTTGCCCTCCAGAAACGCATCGGCAAAATGCGCCCGGGTACCGGCTCCTCCCGAGGCGATTACAGGGACCGTGACCTCTTCCGACATCCGGGCCAGGGCTTCATTGGCAAAGCCATTTTTGGTCCCGTCGTGGTCCATGCTTGTGAAAAGCAGCTCCCCGGCACCCCGGTCTACCACTTCCCGTGCCCAGGAGAACAGTTCCACTTCGGTCGGTACTTTTCCGCCTACCAGGTGGATCAACCATTGCCCCTCCACCCACTTCGCGTCCAGGGCCACCACAATACACTGGGATCCGTATTTTTTGGCAAGGCTGTCTATCAGGTCCGGGTTGCGCACGGCAGCAGAATTAAGTGAAACTTTGTCTGCTCCGTTGTGTAAAAGGGTTTCCACATGGCTTTCGGAGGATATACCACCCCCAACCGTAAAGGGTATATCGATTTGCTCTGCTACATGCCGTACCAGTTCTGCAAGGGTTCCACGGTTTTCCTCAGTGGCGGCGATATCCAGGAATACGAGCTCATCTGCTCCCTGTCGGGCATAGGCTGCTGCCAGTTCTACCGGGTCGCCGGCATCCCTCAGGTCTACGAAATTGATCCCCTTTACCGTCCTGCCATCTTTGATATCGAGGCAGGGGATGATTCGCTTGGTTAGCATGTCTCCTCATTTTTTTGCTCCAGGTCTACCCCCTGATAAAAGCCGAGGTCCTGGTCCTGTTTGGCTTTAACCGCATAGGCTATCTGCCCGGTGTGGTAACTCAGGTGCTCCACAGCGTGCAGGACCATCCCGATCCCACTCATCCGGAACCCCTGTACGGTGCGTTCTTTCAGGTAGGCTTCTTCCCTGGAGTCACGGATCGTTTCCGTCACCGAGGCCACGGTTTCCAGGTACCTTTGCCAGGTTTCTTCCGGGGTCGGTTGTGCCTCCGGTTCAAATTCCAAATTCCTTTCCCGTACATCGGGCGCACCTCCCAACCCGCTTACCACATACTGCCGCATGTTCCCGCATAGGTGGAGTATTAGGTGACCCACAGCGTTGGAGGCCGGATTGGGTCGCCACCAAAAGGCGTTATCCGGCAGGTGTTCCAGGGCCTTTCGGATCATCCGGGTGGACTCCTCAATCCGGTATATGGCGTTCGACTTGAAATCGGCCAGCCATAGCTCTTCGGGTATTGCCTGGTTACTCATTGTTCCAGTTTAAAAGTTCTTTTAAAGGGATTCTACCCTCGTAGATGGCCTTCCCCACTATGGCTCCCTCGCAGCCTATAGCGGCCAGTTCACGGAGGTCTTCCGTGCTGCGGATTCCCCCGCTGGCAATCAGCCGGAGATCTTTCCCCGAGGCTGCAGCCAGGAGATCCCTGTAAAGCCCGGCAGCAGGGCCTTCCAGCATTCCGTCCTTGCTGATATCCGTACAGACCACATAGGAGAGGCCTTTGTCCAGGTATCCCATAACAAATGGCTCCAGGGCCAGGGAGCTGGATTCCTGCCAACCCGAAACCGCTATTTTGCCATTATGGGCATCCGCCCCGAGGATGATGCGCTCCCCTCCATGCCTGTTTACCCAACCCAGGAACGTCTCCGGGTCCTTTACGGCAATACTGCCGCCGGTAACCTGTGCAGCCCCGCATTCGAAGGCAATGCGGAGGTCATCTTCGGATTTAAGGCCGCCACCAAAATCGATTTTCAGCGAGGTATGGGCCGCGATCCGTTCCAGGACACGATGGTTTACCACGTGTGCCTGCCGGGCGCCATCGAGGTCTACCAGGTGCAGGTAAGCTACCCCGTGGTCTTCAAAGGCTTTTGCCATTTCCAGCGGATCCTCAGAATATGTTTTCTGGGTGGCATAGTCCCCTTTGGTAAGCCTCACGCATTTACCTCCAATGATATCAATAGCTGGGATGATCCTCATAGTTCAATAAAATTCTGAAGGATTTTGGCTCCTACCCTGCTGCTTTTCTCCGGATGGAATTGCACGCCGTAAAAGTTCTCCCGGGCAAGGGCTGCACTATACGCCAGCCCGTAATCGCTTTCTGCAACGGTTTCCGGGCAAAGGGGGGCATAGTAGCTATGGACCAGGTAGATATAAGAACCTTCCTCTACTCCTTTAAATAATGGGGATTTGAGGTTTGAAATGTTGTTCCATCCGATCTGGGGGACTTTGAGGCCAGGGGTAAACCGCCGCACGACTGTGTCGAATATACCAAGGCCGGGGGTATCCCCTTCCTCCGAATACCGGCACATAAGCTGCATGCCCAGGCAGATCCCCAAGACGGGTTGCTGTAATTCCGGAAGCAAAGTATCCAAACCTGAACGTTGGAGTTTAGCCATGGCGCTGGCAGCTTCCCCTACCCCCGGGAAAATAACCCGGTCTGCCCGGGAAATCCGCTCCGCACTGTCACTGAGTTCCGGGTGGATTCCCATGCGCTCGAAGGCAAAGCGAATACTCTGGATGTTTCCGGCTCCGTAATCAATTATTACTACGTCCATATTGCAGTTATAACAATCCCTTGGTAGAAGGCAGGACCATGCGGTCCGGATCCCGTTTTACCGCCATTTTAACCGCCTTGGCAAAAGCTTTGAAAATGGCTTCAATCTTATGGTGTTCATTCTGGCCTTCGGCCTGGATATTCAGGTTGGCCCTGGCACTGTCTGCAAAGGACTTGAAGAAGTGCATAAACATCTCCGTTGGCATGTCCCCTATTTTCTCGCGGCGGAAATCGGTGTCCCAGACCAACCAGCTGCGCCCACCGAAATCGAGGGCGACCTGGGCCAGGCAGTCGTCCATAGGCAGGGTAAACCCATAGCGTTCCATCCCCACCTTGGAACCTATTGCCCGGTCAAAAGCCTGGCCCAGGGCAATGGCCGTATCCTCTATGGTATGGTGTTCGTCTACGTGCAGGTCACCTTTCACCCGGATTCGCAGGTCCATCTGACCGTGACGTGCCAACTGATCCAACATATGGTCAAAAAAGGCCAGTCCGGTCTGGATATCACTCCTGCCGCTGCCATCGAGGTTCAGGTCTATCAGGATATCGGTTTCAGCGGTCTTGCGCTTCACTTCGGCTTTTCGGCTCCCAAGCTTCAGGAATTGGTAGATACCTTCCCAGTGAGCACCTTCCCAGGCAATGCTCGATTGGAGCTCATCCCCGGAAATCTGAACCTCCCCTGCCCCGAGCTGGGGGTGGCTGTTCAGGAACAGACCTTTAGCCCCTAGATTGCGGGCAAGTTCCATATCCGTAAGCCGGTCCCCAATCACATAGCTGCCTGCCAGGTCGTACTCGGGCCCGAAGTATTCCGTTAAAAGTCCTGTCCCGGGTTTACGGGTATCTGCACGGTCCGCCGGGAAGGTACGGTCTATATGGACCCCTTTGAAAAAGATCCCTTCTGCTTCAAATGCCTTTACCATAAAATCCTGGACCGGCCAGAAGGCCTCCTCTGGAAACGCCTGGGTACCCAAGCCGTCCTGGTTGGTGACCATAACCAGGTCATAATCGAGTTCCCGGACTAGACGACCCAGGTACCGGAAGACCCCCGGAAGGAAGTCGAGTTTCTCAAAGGAATCGATTTGTTCATCTTCCGGCTCGCGGATCAGGGTACCGTCCCGGTCGATAAACAGGATTTTACGCTTTTTCATTTTCGATGGATTTCAAACGATCAACTACAGCCATTAGGCGATTGTTTTCTTCAGGTGTACCTACTGTAATGCGAAGGGTGTTTTCACAACGTAACTGCCCGGAGCGGTTGCGAACCACAATGCCGGCATCCACAAGTTGGCGGTATCTCAGGGCGGCATCATCTACACGCACCAGGAGGAAATTGGCCTCAGACGGGAAGACTTTCTCCACTATAGGGCAGCGCTCAAAATAAGCAGCCAACCTGTTGCGCTCGGAGAGGATCACCTCCACATTGTGTTGGAATTGTGCCTTATCGCGAAGGGCTTCCAGGGCCCGGCGCTGGGTCAGTTCATTTACGTTGTAGGGGAGTTTAATCCGGTTCATATACCCTATGACCTCCGGGTGGGCCAGACACATCCCCAACCGGATACCAGCCATACCATAGGCCTTGGAAAGGGTCCTGGTAATAATCAGGTTGTCGTATTGTTCCAACCAACGTTCCAGACCAGGACCGGAAGCAAACTGTATGTAGGCCTCATCTACTACCACCAGCCCGGGAAAAGCATCCAGCAATTGCCGTACGCGGTCGGGTTCTGCTACATTTCCCGTAGGGTTGTTGGGGGAACACAGGAACAGGACCTTGGTCCGGGGGCCCGAAGCCTCCAGGATGGCCGGAACATCCGGTTGGAAGTCCGGGTCCAGGGGAACTTCAATATTCGTTATGGCATTGATGCCAGCCAACACCTTAAACATCCCGAAAGTGGGTGGCAGGGTTATAACAGCATCGGTATTGGGTTCACAAAATACCCGGAAAACCAGGTCGAGGACTTCATCGCTTCCGTTCCCAAGGAGCATATGCCCGGGGTCCACCCCCATTTGCGCCGCCAGGAGTGCTTTTAACTGGCGTTGTAAAGGGTCCGGGTACCGGTTGATCCCATTTTCGAACGGGCTCTCATTGGCGTCCAGCAGCACTACAGATTCCCCAGTCTCGCTGAATTCGCTTCGTGCGGAGGCATATGGGCTCAGCCCCTGAACCGTCTTTCGGACCCATCCCGAAATTCTACTGCTTTGCTTCATTGTCCTTTTCCTTTGTTTTCGAGGTACTGTAAGCGGAGGGTAACCGCATTGCGGTGGGCCTCCAGGCCTTCGGCTGCAGCCATGGTTTCAATGGCCGGTCCCAGTCCGCGAATCCCTTCCGCGCTAATGCGCTGGTAGGTAATGGCTTTTGTGAAATGATCCAGGTTTACCCCGCTGTACTGCCGGGCATAGCCATTAGTGGGCAGGGTATGGTTGGTGCCCGAGGCATAGTCCCCTGCACTCTCCGGTGTGTAATTCCCCAGGAATACGGAACCGGCGTGGCGCAGCCCCTCCAGGAGGTAGTCTTCTTCCCTGTGGGCGATAATCAGGTGTTCCGGGGCATAGGCGTTGACCATATCGCAAAGTTGTTCCCGGTTGCGCAGGAGGATGGCTCTGCTATTACCCAGGGCTTTGGACGCAATTTCCCGCCTGGGAAGTTCCGGTAGTTGCCGCGCAATGGCCTGGTTCACCAGTTCCGGCAATGTCTCGTTGTCTGTAAGTAATAGTACCTGGCTGTCCGGGCCGTGTTCCGCCTGGCTGAGCAGGTCTGCCGCTATGAATTCCGGTTGGGCTGTGGCGTCGGCAACCACGAGTAACTCGCTGGGGCCTGCCGGCATATCGATGGCAACACCCAACCGGGTAGCCCACTGTTTGGCCTGGGTTACATATTGATTCCCGGGACCGAAAATTTTATGAACGGCGGGGATGGATTCCGTGCCCAGGGTAAGGGCTGCAACGGCCTGGATCCCTCCTGCTGTACACACGGTAGTTACGCCGCATTTAAGGGCGGCATAGCAAATGGCAGGGTGCAGGGTGCCATCGGCCCCGGGAGGCGAACAAAGCACTATTTCAGGACAGCCCGCAATCCGGGCCGGAAGGGCCAGCATAAGGACTGTGGAAAACAAGGGGGCACTCCCCCCGGGGATGTAGATCCCCACTTTTTCCAGGGGTTTCTTTTCCTGCCAGCACATGACCCCCGGACAGGTTTCCACCGACACCCTATCCGTACGCTGGGCCAGGTGGAAGGCCTCAATATTTCCGTAAGCCGTATCGATGGCTTCCTTCAACTCCGGATCCAACTCGTCGGCCCTAGCCTGAAGGGCAGGCCTCTCGAGCCGCAGGGATTCCAAAGCGACCTTATCATACAAACGGGTGTACTCCAGTACAGCCGAATCTCCCTTTTGCCTTACATTTTCAAAAACCTCCTGCACCAGGGCATCCATGGAGCTCTGGTCTTCCTTGGGGCGTTCCAAAAGCGCTGGCCAGGAGTCTTTTAAAGGGTACTTGATTATGTTCATCCTCCCCATAGCTAGACCACCATTTTTTCGATGGGACATACCAGGATCCCTTCTGCCCCCGCCTGTTTAACCTGGTCCAGGACTTCCCAAAAGCGCTCCTGCGGAATTACCGTATGTACGGAGCTCCACCCCTCTTCTGCCAGAGGAAGTACCGTGGGGCTTCGCATACCCGGAAGCAGCCGGATAATTTCCTGTAGTTTGCCATCCGGCACGTTCATCAGGACATACCGGTTGTCCCGGGCGCGCAGGACAGACCTGATCCTGAAACGGAGTTGCTCCAGGATGGCAGCCTGCTTTTCCCCTATGTGGGGGGAAACGGCCAGTACGGCTTCGCTTCGCATAATGACATCCACTTCCTTCAAGTTGTTTTTAAACAGGGTGCTACCGCTGGAGACGATATCGCAAATCGCATCGGCCAGCCCGATATTCGGGGCTATTTCCACGGACCCGTTAATGATGTGCATCTCTGCTTTAACCCCATTAGCATCTAGGAAATGGGACAGGGTATTGGGGTAAGAGGTCGCGATCCGTTTGCCTTGAAGGTCGGCGGGGCTTTTGTACCCGGAACCCTTGGGAACGGCAACGGAAACTTTGCATTTGGAAAAGCCCAGTTTCTCGGCAACTTCCAGGTCCTGCCCTTTTTCAAAGAGGACGTTTTCCCCGATAATGGCAATATCTACGACCCCATCCCGCAGGTATTGGGGAATATCCCCGTTGCGCAGGTAGAATACTTCCAGGGGGAAATTGCGGGCGGAAGCCCTGAGCTGGTCCTTCCCGTTATCTATGGGGACTCCGCAGTCCTTCAGAATCCGAAGGGAATCTTCATTGAGCCTGCCACTTTTCTGTACTGCTATTTTAATGGTATCCATCAGGTGAATTAAGTTGAAATAAAAAAACCCGCTTGATCGCTCAAACGGGTTTGGAATATGGTGGAATCACAGCATAGTTCGCTACCTCGCCTGAGCGTGGGAGTCGTGGTGGTGATGTGATTTTTTATTAAGCATAACGGGTGTAAAAATAAGGCAAAGTTTTGAAAACAAAAACAGGAAATGCTTAATTATTCCCAAGGATAATTGGTAATCCACTTTCCCCACCGCCTACCACTATCACCTTGGAATTGGGCGACTCGGAGAGTTTCAATGTAGCTTCTATACCCTTGTCTGTCAGGATTTTATCAGTAAGCGAAGCGCTGAGGATCCTGTTGGCATCCGCTTTCCCCTGGGCTTCGATCCGCTGCCGCTCGGCTTCCTTTTCGGCACTAACCAGCCTGAATTCATATTCCAGAGACTGTTGTTCCTGGCGGAGTTTGCGCTCAATGGCCTCTTTGATGGTTTCCGGGAGGGTTACATCCCGTACTAGGACTTCATTGAGTTGGATGTACTGGTCCTCCACGATCTTCCGGGTTTCTTCAAAGATTTCAGCCTGGATGGCATCCCTCTTGGTGGAATAAAGCTGTTCCGGGGTGTAGCGCCCTACCACGGAACGGGCGGCAGAGCGTATGGCTGGCAACAGGATACGATCCTTGTATTCCTCGCTTTTCTCCTTGTGGAGTTTCCCCAAATCGTTGTACTTCGGTTGGAACCAGGCCGAGGCATCCAATTGGATATCCAGGCCATTGCTGGAGAGCACTTTCATCTTTTCGTATACCTCCTGCTGGCGCACCTCATAAATATAGACTTTGTTCCAGGGGGCCACCAGGTGGAAGCCTTCCCCCAACGGCGGTTGGTCGGTCACCACCCCGTCGCCAAAGGTGCGGTACAGTACACCGGCTTCTCCGGAACCGACCGTTATGGCCGATTTGGATACCAGGATAATCAGGAAAATAAAGGCCAGGATGGCCGGGAGGGCTATTTTAGGTAATCTGTCCATAGGATTTTAAGTTTTATAAGTTTCCGTTGTATTTGCGCAGGAACCACTCCAGTCCCAGGCTGATCACTACCAGGGCAAGCAACCATTTGTAGTCGATTAAAGATACGACAATCCGCTGGTTCTCCTGAGTGGGCCTGTAACGGGGGTTGGCCAGCAGACTATCCCGTAGCACCGGCAACTGGTCCGGGAAGTAGGCGCTTCCGCCTGTAGATTCGGCCAATTGAAACAACCTTCCCGAATCTGCCCCTGGTTGCAGGGTCTCCGGATCCGTATCGGTAATGGTGAAACGCCCACTTCGCTCAATGCCACTGTCCTTTTCCCTGACGGTAAAGGAATATTCCCCTGCAGGCCATTCCCCCAGCAGGGCCTCATAATAGCCGGTACGCAGGCCCATGGGCACGGTTTGGGGTGTTCGGCTGCCTTCGGGGCGTATCTCCAGGGTAAGGGAGGCATTGGGCTCGAAGGCAAAGGTCTGGTCATAAAACCGCGCCCTCACATAAGCGACACCCATGCCTTCATAAAGCGGTTCATAATCGAGGGAGAGGCGGCTGCCGGTTTCTCCGGAAGTCAGAAAGCGTATGAGTTTACTGGTGAGGGCATCAAATGCATCGAAATCCCCGTTGAGGCGATAGGAAGCCAGGCGCCATTTCCAATACCCCGTTCCCATCCAAAGGATGCCTGGGGTGTCCCCTTTTATAAGTGCTACCAAGGGTTCACCCAGCTCAAGACCTCTAACCCGTTGCCCCAGAAGGGTCTGATGTTCCGGGCTGATGGTAACGCTTCCCAGGATCCCCTCCAGGGGTGGGTACTGCCCTACTTCCCAGGGCCCCGGGTCAAAATAGGAAAACCCGGCATCCGGGGAAGGAAAAAGGGCTTCATCGGGCCCTGGGTCCTCCAGGGCAAAGCGGATCTGAGCCCGATTAAGCCAGCCCCAGTCCGTGCCCGGGCCTGTTACCATCCAGGTAGGGATCCGGCTATTGTTCAGCGTTTCCATGAGGGGCGCAAATCCCCGGTCGGGAAGGAACAGGATCAACAGGTCGGCACCGTCGAGTGTTGCCAAGGTTTCCCCTGGGGTTTGTATGCGAAAGGACCGCTGCTGGTTTGAAGCGATACTTCTTCGCAATGCCCCGAAATCCGGATGGTTTTTAGTAGCGACCAACCGGATGTCTATCCGCTCGTCTACCACTTCAAACCCACGCTGTACCTGATTGTTGGCGACATTGCGTTCGCCATCCACGGGAAGGAGTAGTGCCCGAAGCCTGTGGGAACCTACCTCCCGGGCCTGGAGCTGTATTTCTGTACGGATGCTTCCCCTACCGGCATCCAGGGTGATGGTCTCCTCAAATACCAGTTTGTCATTGTCGTAGACGCGCAGGTGCGATTCGCCCGGTGCTTTCCCTTTGTAGGACCAAAGGATTTCAACCGGATACCGGTTGTCCAAAAAAACATAGCGGTTCACATTAAGAGCATCAATCCTCAAATCCCGGTATTGGGTAGTGTCCCCTACGATTATCGGATACACCGAAACCGGGTTCCGCCCGGCATATTCATACCCTGCCGCGCCGGCACTCTGGTTCCCGTCCGTAGCCAGGATCACACTTGATGCCCGGGAAACAGCGGCCTGGTTTATCTGCCTGAGTGCGCCCGATATTTCGCTTCTGGAATCCTCAAAGGTAAGGCTGTCTGCCTCCCGCAAGTCGCTTCCAAAGCTCATGACCCTGATCTCGAACCGATCCTGTAGCCGGGCATCCGCCTCGAAGAAATCCCGAACGGCTGCAACGGCCTCCTGGCCAAATCCGGGAGCAATGGACTTACTGTTATCCAGAAGCACGAAAAGCTGGTGTTTCCGCGTACTGGACTGGTTTTTGACTACTTCCGGGTTAGCCAGTAACAAGAGTAAACCAAAAACAGAAAGGAAGCGAAGGAGGGCCAATACATGCCTGTGGGGTTGCCTTGGGCCCCCATTGTAATAGAGAAACCATACCCACCCCAGGCTAAGCGCCACACAAATCAAAATCCAGAAGAGCGGGGTATCGGGCATTCCCTCGTGTTTCTTTTATAAGGGTTGCAGATGCCGGTCTACCTGCCGGTCTACGAACAGAACCAGCAAACAGGCTAGCAACACAATCCCTACATAGCCCAAGAGCATATACATCAGATTAACGTTTCGCTTGGTAACTCGCCCAGATTCCACCGGCAAACCGGCAGGGCCCGGGTAACCGTCAGGTGAGCATGCCCCCATCCACATGGAGAACCTGCCCGGTAACATAAGCCGACAGATCCGAAGCCAGGAATAGGCACGCATTGGCCACGTCCTCGGGTGTCCCACCACGTTTAAGCGGGATGGCATCCCTCCAGCCCTGCACGGTTTTCTCGTCGAGCTTGTCGGTCATTTCTGTTTCGATAAAGCCAGGGGCAATGGCGTTGCACCGGATATTGCGGGAGCCGAGTTCCAGGGCTACACTCTTGGTAAACCCAATCATCCCTGCCTTAGAGGCAGCGTAATTGGCCTGTCCCGCATTCCCCTTGACCCCTACCACACTGCTCATATTCACAATTGAGCCACTGCGTTGTTTCAGGAACGTTCTCTGGATGGCCTTGGTCATATTGAAGATGGACTTCAGGTTTACTTCTATAACCTGGTCGAAATCTGCCTCGCTCATCCGCATCAGCAGGTTGTCCTTGGTAATCCCCGCATTGTTCACGAGAATATCCACACCGCCGAAATCCTCCAGAACCTGGTTTACCAGGGCCTCTGCCTGCTCAAAACTGGCGGCATCGGATTTGTATGCCTTGGCTTTTACGCCATAACCCTCCAGTTCCTTTTGTAGTTCCAGGGCAGGCCCTTCACTGCTGCTGTAGGTAAAGGCAACATCGGCACCGTGGCCGGCAAAGACAACGGCTATTCCCTTTCCGATTCCCCGGCTTGCACCGGTTATAATGGCTTTTTTTCCTTCGAGGATTTTCATCGATTCTGTCGTTTTGGTTGGATGTATATCAAAGATAGCGCGGATTGTACCGCTGCGCAATAAAAAATCCCGCCAGGGGCGGGACTTTATTAATCTTTTAACGGGCTCAGGAAAGCACTTCCTTCACCTTAATACCGATTTCCGCAGGCGAATCCACCACATGGATGCCGCACTCGCGCATAATCCGTTTTTTGGCCTGGGCTGTGTCGTCCGAGCCGCCTACAATGGCACCGGCGTGGCCCATAGTCCTGCCGGCAGGAGCCGTTTCTCCGGCGATAAAGCCAACCACGGGCTTCGCACTGCCGCTCTCCTTATACCAACGGGCTGCCTCGGCTTCGAGTTGCCCTCCAATTTCTCCGATCATGACTACACATTCGGTTTCCGGATCCCCAATGAGCAATTCCAGCGCCTCCCGGGTGGTAGTGCCGATAATGGGGTCGCCACCAATCCCAATAGCTGTTGTGATGCCCAGACCCTGGCGTACCACCTGATCTGCGGCTTCATAAGTAAGCGTTCCGGATTTTGAGACGATACCCACGGCACCTTTCTCAAAAACAAAGCCAGGCATGATGCCCACCTTGGCTTCCCCGGGGGTGATGACACCCGGGCAGTTGGGGCCCACCAGACGGGCACCTCTCTTCTTCACATAGTCATACGCCTTGATCATATCGGCAACAGGGATACCCTCGGTGATGGTAATGATAACCCCAATCCCCGCATTGGCAGCCTCCATGATCGCATCGGCGGCAAAGGCCGGGGGGACGAAGATAATGGCAGTATCTGCTCCTGTTTCCTTAACCGCGTCCTCTACCGTATTGAAAACCGGCTTCCCCAGGTGTTGCTGCCCTCCCTTTCCAGGGGTTACACCTCCTACAATATTGGTTCCGTATTCGATCATTTGCTCGGCATGGAAAGTACCTTCACTGCCGGTAAAACCCTGCACGATAATCCTGGAATCCTTATTGACTAATACGCTCATTCGCTTTCGATTTGGTTTGCACAAAAATAGGCCTTCTTATGGGAAAGGCCCTGAGTGATTTACTGTTTTTTCAATTGCTGCATCAGGGAAGGCAGTTGGCGCACGGCGGCCAGCTCCTTCAGGCGCTCCCGTGCCTCCTCCACAGGGCTCCCGAAATACGTCTTCCCCCCTTGCAGCGATTTGGAGATGCCGGTCTGTGCGAGGACAATTGCGCCTTTTCCGATGGTGATGGCGCTGGTAACCCCCACCTGACCCCAGAGGGTAACCTGGTCTTCGATAACGACGCATCCCGCAATCCCCGTTTGGGAGGCTATCAGACAATCCTTGCCGATAACCGTATCATGGCCTACATGCACCTGGTTATCCAGCTTGCTGCCCTTGCCGATGGTCGTATCTCCTGTCACACCGCGGTCAATCGTACATAGGGCGCCCAATTCCACGTCGTCTTCCAGTACCACGCGACCCCCGGAACGGAGTCGGTCGTACCCATCAGGTCGCTTCTTGTAGTAGAAGGCATCTGAGCCAACAATGGTACCGGATTGGACCACCACCCGATCTCCCAGCACACAATGAGCGCCGATAACCGCATTGGGGTGGATCACACAATCCTTCCCGATTACGGCGTGTTCCCCGACCACTACCTGCGGGCCCAGGGAGGTACCGGAACCAATCTTTGCCGTAGGGGCAATGGCAGCTGCGGCCTGGCGGAAAGGCCGGAAGTGCATAGTCAGCGCATTAAAATCTCGAAAAGGGTCGTCGGACAAAAGCAAGGCCTTGCCTTCCGGACACGCAACCTCTTTGTTGATGAGTATAACCGTGGCTTTGGAAGAAAGGGCTTTGTCGTAGTATTTGGGGTGGTCCACAAAAACGATGTCGCCCGGTTCCACTACATGAATTTCATTCATGCCAGTTATCGGGAATTCTGCGGGCCCGTCGTACCGGGCACCGATCAGATCCGCTATTTCGGAAAGGGTATGCGGCCTGGGAAATCGCATGGCTACTCCTTGGCGCGTTCCATGTAGGAACCGTTGGAAGTGTCTATCTTGATCCGGTCCCCTTCATTGATAAACAGGGGCACATTGATGCGCGCACCTGTTTCCACTGTCGCGGGTTTGGTAGCGTTCGTTGCCGTATTGCCCTTAACCCCGGGTTCGGCATGTATGACCTCCAGGATCACACTGGCCGGCATATCTACGGAAAGGGGCATGCTGTCCTCCGTATTAAACATGATGGTAACTACTTCCCCTTCCTTCATCAGTTCCGGTGCATCCAGGACGCCCCGTTGCAGGGCTATCTGGTTGTAGTCATCGGTATTCATAAAGTGGAAGGTATCCCCCTCGCTGTAGAGGAACTGGTAGGAGCGCGTTTCAACGCGGACGTCCTCTATTTTGTGCCCTGCCGAAAACGTATTGTCAATGACCTTTCCTGTGGTTAGGCTCTTGAGTTTGGTGCGTACAAAGGCCGGGCCTTTCCCGGGCTTGACGTGCAGGAATTCGATTATCTTAAAGATATCGTTGTTATAACGGATGCAGAGACCCTTGCGAATATCGGATGTACTTGCCATAAGTTAGTTGTTACTGAAATATCCCTTCATAATACCGCGTTGGGAATCGCGGATAAATTGTAAAATTTCGTCCCTTTCGGGTGTCGCTTCCATTTCCGCCTCAATGATCTGGACGGCCTGGGTATTGTTGTAATTCCGCTGGTACAGGATGCGATAAATGTTCTGGATCTCCCGTATTTTCTCGGTGGTAAACCCACGCCTTCTGAGGCCCACGGAATTGATACCCACATAGGACATGGGTTCCCGGGCACCTTTAACAAAGGGAGGGACGTCCTTGCGCACCAGCGAACCGCCGGTTACAAAGGCATGGCTGCCTACAGAGACAAACTGCTGCACGGCCACCATCCCGGCCAGAACCACGTAATTCCCTATGGTAACATGCCCCGCCAGGGTTGTATTGTTTGAAAAAATGCAGTTATTGCCTACTACACAATCGTGGGCAACATGGCAATAGGCCATAACGAGGCAGTTTTTGCCAATAACGGTTTTCATCCGGTCTGAAGTGCCCTTGTTGATGGTAGCACATTCCCGTATGGTCACGTTATTTCCGATCTCTACCGTGGTGTCCTCACCATTGTATTTGAGATCCTGGGGCGGGGCCGATATCACGGCACCTGGGAAAATATTGCAGTTCTTGCCTATACGCGCCCCTTCCATAATGGTCACATTAGACCCAATCCAGGTCCCCTCCCCTATGGTTACGTTATTGTGGATCGTTGCAAAAGGCTCGATAACCACGTTTTTGGCAATTTTGGCACCGGGGTGCACATAGGCCAGTGGCTGGTTCATACTAATCGTTTTTGGTTTTGACGATCTGGGCCATGAGTTCCGCCTCTGAAACCAACTTTCCGTTGGCATAGGCATAGGCCTGCATGTGGCAGATGCCGCGACGTATGGGCGACATCAGATCGCATTTGAAAATAAGGGTATCCCCCGGCACCACCTGCTGCTTAAACTTCACATTGTCTATCTTCATAAAGTAGGTGAGGTAGTTCTCGGGATCGGGGACCGTACTCAAAACGAGAATCCCCCCGGTTTGTGCCATGGCTTCGACCTGCAGTACCCCGGGCATTACCGGGGCACCCGGAAAGTGGCCGACGAAAAAGGGCTCGTTCATGGTGACGTTCTTAACCCCTACCACGTGCTTGTCGGACAGCTCCAGGATTTTGTCCACCAACAGGAAAGGTGGCCGGTGTGGCAGCATGCCCATAATTTGGGTAACATCCATCAGCGGCGCCTTGTTCAGATCGTATTTAGGTACCTTGTTGCGCTTCTCCAACTTGATGATCTTCGCCAGTTTCTTGGCAAACTGGGTGTTGACGTAGTGGCCGGGCTTATTGGCGATGACTTTTCCCTGGATCCGGCTGCCGATCAGGGCCAGGTCCCCGATCACGTCCAGCAACTTGTGCCGGGCGGCTTCATTGGGGTGGTGAAGGGTCAGGTTATCCAGGATGCCGTTGGGCTTAACCGATAACTTTTCTTTTTTAAATGCCTTTTGCAGCTTCACCATGGTGGCCTCGGAAATTTCCTTGTCGACGTAGACGATGGCATTGTTCAGGTCCCCGCCTTTGATGAGGCCGTGTTCGAGCAACATCTCCAACTCGTGCAGGAAACTGAAAGTCCTGGAATCTGAGATTTCGGCCTTAAAATCGGAAAGGCGCTCGAGGGTGGCGTTCTGCGTACCCAGTACTTTGGTGCCAAAATCGACCATGGTGGTGACCTGGTATTCTTCCGAGGGGATTACGGTGATCTCACTTCCTGTGGCTTCATCCCGGTAGGTTATGACATCCTTTACCACATACACCTCGCGTTCGGCTTCCTGTTCCACGATCCCCGCTTTTTCGAGGGCTTCCACAAAATATTTGGAAGAACCGTCCATGATAGGGGGTTCCGGGGCGTCTAGCTCGATCATCACGTTATCGATCTCCAGGCCAACAAGGGCTGCCAGCACATGTTCGGAGGTCTGGATCTTTACCCCGCGCTTTTCCAGGTTGGTACCGCGTTGGGTATTAATGACATAATTGGCATCCGCCTCAATGATAGGCTCCCCTTCCAGGTCTACCCGTTTAAAGGCATACCCGTGGTTTTCAGGGGCAGGGACAAACTTCATGGTCACGTTCTCACCGGTGTGGAGCCCCACCCCGGTCAGCGTAATTTCCTTTGCAATGGTCCTTTGCTTGGTCATAGTCCTGCTTACGATTTCGGTTTTTCAAGATCCGAGATGCGGTTTACCAGCTTCGGCAGATTCTTGAAATGGACATAAGATTTATTGTAGTCGGCGTATCCGAGGGCAGGAGACCCCTGCAACACTTCGTCTGCCTTAACATTTCGGGTAATTCCGGACTGGGCCTGGATCTTTACACGGTCCCCTATCACGATATGGCCCACGATCCCAACCTGCCCGCCAATCATACAGTGCTTTCCTATTTTGGTAGACCCGGCAACCCCTGTTTGGGCGGCGATGGCAGTATGTTCGCCAATTTCAACGTTATGGGCAATCTGGATCTGGTTGTCCAGCTTAACTCCCCTTCTCAGAATCGTAGACCCCAGGGTAGCCCGGTCTATGGTTGTACCGGCACCAACGTCCACAAAATCTTCCAGAATCACATTCCCCGTTTGGGGTACGCGGGCTAATTCCCCGTTTTCGTCCGGGGCAAACCCAAAACCGTCTGCGCCAATGACCGCACCGCTATGGATAACACAGCCCTTCCCGATTACGGTTTCCGAGTAAATCTTGGCTCCCGCAAAGACCACGGTGTCGTCCCCAATGGTGACGTTGTCGCCGATATAGACATTGGGATAGACCTTAACATTGTCCCCAATGGTAACGTTATTCCCTAAATAGGCAAAGGCCCCGAGGTAAAAGTCGACCCCGTAGGCAGCTGTATCGGAAACGTAAACCGGCGATTCTATGCCGAGTTTGTTGTTTTTTACCTGGTTGTAGTACGAGAGTAACTTGGAGAAGGATTTATAGGCGTCGTCTACCTTAATGAGGGTGGACTGCACCCTTTGCTCCGGTACAAAATCCTTGTTTACAATAATTACCGAAGCCCTGGTGCTGTACACATAGGGCGTGTATTTGGGGTTGGCCAGGAAGGTGAGCGAACCGGCGGTGCCCTCCTCTATTTTTGCCAATTTATGGACAGCAATTTCGGGGTTGCCCTCCACTTCGCCTTCAAGGATGCCCGCGATCTGACTGGCCGTGAATTCCAAAGGTTAAGGAGCTTTGTGTTTAAAGTGAAGCAAAAGTAAGAAAAATTGTTATATGCCTTTCTTCGGATAACAGATATAATGCTTAACCACGGGCTCTGAGAGCACCTCGAGGTTAAGCCTGTCCGTAAGGCTTGCCACATCCATAACCCTCCCTTTTGGCAGCAGGATGTTGATGTTTTGCCGCTTGGTGTCGTAGGCCCGGTTTTCAACCTTCCCGTCGAACACAAAATACGAGGCCTCTTCAGGGGACATCCCCCAAGCCTCCTGGACCTGCCTGCGTTTTTTCTCCAGGCGGCCCTTTTTAATGGGGTCCGGTTTTATCTTGATAGAAAGCAGACGGCGCTCCAGCAGCATTTCGCAAATCCGGGATAGTACAGTGTCAGGGTGTTGGCGCCAGCGCTTCAGGGCATAGAGGATGTCCACGTCATCCAGTCCCGCAAAATCCGAAAGCCATTCCGGATCCCTCTGCGCCGGGGTACCCGTGGCTTCTATAAACCGGCCCAGGGCTCCCTGCGGGAGGTCCAGTTTTTTCGAGGCATGAAGGAACCTCGCCCGATCTACGGCACGAACCAACAGCTGCTCGGCCACCAGCCCCGTTTTGTGTAAATAGACCTGCCAGTACATAAACCGCCGTGCCATCAGGAATTTCTCAACGGAGTATACCCCTTTCTCCTCCACGGCCAACTGCCCGTCGTGAACGGTAAGCATGGCGATAAGGCGTTCGGAATTGATATTGCCCTCCGCCACCCCGGTGTAAAAACTATCCCGCTTCAGGTAGTCCAGGCGGTCCATATCCAGTTGGCTGGATACCAGTTGGTTTAAGAATTTGCGCGGGTAGGTGCCCTTGAAAATGGCAATAGCCGTTTCGAGCCTGCCCCCAAATTCCCGGTTAAGGGCCTCCATAAACAGAAGCGAGATATGTTCGTGCCCTGCCCCTTCGATCCATTCGTGTTCCAGCGCATGGGAAAACGGGCCGTGGCCAATATCGTGCAGCAGGATGGCAGCCAATAGCCCTTCCTCTTCCTCCGGGGAAATATCAAACCCCTTGTATCGCAGCATGGTAATGGCCTCCTGCATCAGGTGCATGGCCCCGAGGGCGTGGTGAAAGCGGGTGTGGTGCGCTCCCGGATAGACCAGGTAACTCATCCCCATCTGGGAAATGCGCCTGAGCCTCTGGAAATAAGGATGGTTGATCAAATCGAAGATCAGCGCATTGGGTATGCGTATAAATCCGTAAATTGGATCGTTGAATATCTTTAGCTTGGGCCGTGGCTTCAAAGCGGGAGCTTTTAAGAGTCCAAAGGTAGCAAAATGCCCGAAGTTATGGGCATTTATACGATGTGTCCAGGCCATTTTACCCCTTGAAACCTACTGTGCCATGAAGCGCTTTTCCGTTTTATGGGTCGATGATGAAATTGACCTGCTTAAATCCCACCTGATGTTCCTCGAAGACCGGAACTACCGGGTGGAAACCTGCAACAGCGGGCAGGACGCACTGGAAGCTGTGCGCGAACAGCCTTTCGACATTGTCTTCCTGGACGAAAATATGCCCGGATTATCGGGCCTGGAAACCCTTACCGAACTCAAGCGAATAGACGCTTCCCTTCCGGTGGTGATGATTACCAAAAATGAGGAGGAATCTATTATGGAGGAGGCCATAGGCTCCAAGATTGCAGACTACCTCATAAAGCCGGTAAACCCGAACCAGATTTTGCTTTCCCTGAAGAAAAACCTGGACCACAGCCGCCTGGTCTCGGAAAAGACTACGGCCGGGTACCAGCAGGAGTTCCGGAAAATTGCCATGGACCTCTCCATGGTCCGCACCCACGAGGAATGGGCCGAATTATACCGGAAGCTCATTTTTTGGGAATTGCAGCTGGAGTCTATAGAGGATCGCAGTATGTTCGAGATTCTGGAATCCCAGAAATCCGAGGCCAATCAGCAATTCGGGAAATTCATCGAGCGGGAATACCCGGACTGGATTAGCGGAGAGTATGGGCCGGTGATGTCCCATACTCTTTTCCGCCAATGGGTAGCCCCGGTCCTGGAGCAGGGCCCTACCCTGTTGTTGGTTATCGACAACCTGCGGTACGACCAGTGGTTTGCCTTCGAAGATGTCCTGTCTCCCTATTACCGCAAGACTTCGGAAAGGTCCTATTATAGCATTCTGCCCACGGCCACCCAGTATGCCCGAAATGCCATTTTTTCCGGCCTGATGCCGCTTGACATGGAAAAGCGCCACCCTGAGTGGTGGAAAAACGACACGGACCAAGGAGGCAAGAACCTGCATGAAGCAGATTTTCTGAAAGCCCAAATTGGCCGCCTCGGGCTGGATCTTGACTGGGAATACCATAAAATAAGCTCCCTTAAGCAGGGCCGCAACCTGGCGCAGCAATTCCGGACCCTGAAGGGTAAGGACTTGGTTGCCGTGGTTTATAATTTCGTGGATATGCTCTCGCATGCCCGCACCGAGATGGATGTCATCAAGGAACTGGCTTCCGATGACAAGGCTTACCGGTCCCTGGCTCTGAGCTGGTTCAAGAACTCCCCCCTGCTGGCTATTATCCAGGAAGCGCAAGCCCTGGGCTTCCGTTTGGTCATTACCACAGACCACGGCACAATCAATGTTAAACAGCCTTCCAAGGTAATAGGAGACCGGGACACCAGCCTTAACCTGCGCTACAAAACAGGCCGCAGCCTTACCTACGAGGACAAGGAAGTACTGGCTGCCACCCGTCCGGAGGAATTACGCTTGCCCAGCATTACCATGAGCAGCTCGTTTATTTTTGCCAAGAACGACTTTTTCTTTGCCTATCCCAATAATTACAACCACTATGTGAGCTATTACCGGAATACCTACCAACACGGCGGTATTTCCCTAGAAGAAATGGTAGTGCCTTTTATCGTTCTGGATCCGCGCTAGGACTCTGGGGGTGAGGTCCTTTTCCCTTTGAGGTAACTGCCCTCCAGGATTTCGGTGACTTCGTCCAGCGCACCGATACAAATCGAGAAATTGACCTCAAGAATAAACTCCTCCTCGTAGAAATAGGTTCGCCTGCTGCGATCGTACTTGATCTGTGCCCCATAATCCCGTAACTGATCCAGGAGATAGTAAACCGTACGATCGCTGACTTCGAGTCTTTCTGCGATTTCACCGGGTGTACCCGTGAATTCCATTCTAATGAGGTGATGCAGCCGGGTAATCCGTTCGATGTGTGTGAGGTTTTTCATGGTAGTGTTATTTGTGATTTAACCCATATAGAGCTGAACAATATATAGTATATTTTCTGCATATACAAACTATTTTCTATTTTTTATAGAAATACAACATTTAACATCGATTATTTTCTTTTTGTAAGTAAAACCCCTATCTTAGTGCAAATCAATCTCAGGAAATGCTTAAAACCATAGATCGATTACTGGAATTCATTAAGGAAACCGGGCTTAGCGCCCGTCAATTCGACATCTCCATTGGGGCGAGTAACGGTTATACCCTTAGGATGCATAAGAACAGGGCTTCTATCGGGAGTGATGTGATTGAAAGTATTATACGCACCTATCCGGATCTCAATGTTGTGTGGCTGCTCACTGGCGAAGGGAAAATGCTCAAGAGCCAGGAAGAAGAAGAAATTCTGGACTTTGACTCTCTTCCGGAATCCAAACAAAAGGAGATCGAGCGAATCATCGATGCCAAGATCCAGGAGCGCAAGCGGGAAGAACTAAAAAATCTGCTTAAAGAAGTAACTCAGGAGATGGGGAGGTCTGTTTAGACACTTGAATTTTAGGGAAGTTTTCCTGAATAAGATTACTGAATTTTGCTCAATTTTGAAATGTTGACATCCAATTGATTTCCCAACACCTCAATATAATCCAGGGATTTATAGGCATTTTTGGCGGCAATACTAGCGTAAAATGCTAGTATAGTAAAAAGCAGTATAATTGGAATTATCGGCAAGTCACTTTCCGCCTCTATATTAGTCTTTGGTAAAAATGCTCTATAGAATTGATAAGAGTATAAGGTGATTGGAACTATCAATGAATATTTCCACCAATGTCTTGATATTGACAGCAATACCAAAAGGGTAATAATTATAGATGCTTTTCCTAGGATATACCAAATGAACAACTTGGAGGAAACAAAACCATTACTTCCTATCTCTAATGAGCCTATAGATATCTTACCACCATCCGGTATAAAATTCCAAATAAACAAAAGCAAAAAGGAAAAGGAAAGGATAGCAATCCGCGAAGTCCTTATGGGAGTGTCCTTCCCAAAATTATTCTTGACTTGCAAAGGCGCATGACAAGCTAATACTTCAAGGGATCTATAAATAGTATATGTTCTTTTGAGTAAGGCCCCATCTTTTTCTCTAGCTAGAACATCTTCAATACAGTTATTTAGCTTTCTTAGTTTTCTATTAAGAAATTCTTGAACCAATAGTTTGAAGGTAATTAATCTGTCGTACCTGTCCGTTTCTTTATTTCCTCCTCCTTGAAAGATCGTTAGGAATAAAATCAAAATCATCAAAATTATAATGGTTTCGATTTTGAAAAGAGTTACACTAATACTACTCCAGAGAAAGACGGAAATAATATCTAAGCTATAATATAAGATAAATGGATATAACGCGTATTTGTATTTATTACGCATAGCCACAAACATGGTCATGAGAATACTTAAAGGTCCAAGGTCGTTCAGAATCAACCATACAAAGGACTGGTTATTTAAAGCATTATGTGTCCAATCAAAACCCATAATACTTACCGTTGTAGCTTTATCTTTGGAGAATAGCAAGTGTAAGTAAATTGAAAAGGGCAGTATGGAAATTAGGATACATGAAAGGGATCCATTAAGCAGCGGCTTTCTAAGTCCGTATTTTATCCTTTTGCTCATGATTTCATGTTAATAGAATAAGTTGACTTAGAACCAGATGAGACGGAAAAAATCAAACTTATAATGAATATAATCTACAATATAGAGGATTTAGACGATATCGCCAAACTTTTAGTTTCACAGGCAAAAAGCAACTTAATACTATTCCATGGCGATATGGGTGTAGGAAAAACGACCCTAATAAAAGCTATTCTAAAACACCTTGGGTGCAATGCCGACTCTAAAAGCCCAACCTTTTCTATTGTGGAAGAATATAATTGCCAAGCAGGATCATTAGTCTATCACATGGATTGCTACCGATTGGAAAATGAAGAAGAAGCCTATGAAATGGGGCTTTATGAGTATTTCGATGAAGAGCACCTGACCCTTATAGAATGGCCTTCCAGGATTTCCGCTATGCTTCCCGATAGCGGCCTGAATGTTTACCTGGAATTTGTTGATCCGGATACCCGGAAAATAAGTCTGAAGTAGTCTTTTCGTGTAGGTGAACTCCTATTTTCCTTAGGGGAAGCTTATTGTACAGAAATCGATGAAATGCATATTTTTCGTTTAACTGTTTGGTTTTATCGATGAAATACACTATTTTTGAAATTCGCTTGCAGTTGTGGGAAACTTTAATTCCTACATTTGTTAATGAAAATGAAATAAATAAATCCTCCGACTACGATGAACACTACCAAAAAGTTTATTTACGGCTTATTTGCTATGTCCGTACTTGTTTTAGCATCGTGCACAGCAAATTCATCAGATGATGTATATGATAGCGTTGATAAGCGCTATGTGACTAAAGACAATGATAAACAGGGTGTGGATAAACGATATGTTACCAAAGGTACAGATGGCGTAGACAAACGTTACGTGACTACTGGAAATTAATCGTTGACGTCGTTAATCGACGTTTTTTTCCCTTAATCGAATTATAAATGGGTCAAGTCAATATCTTGGCCCTTTTTTCGTTCATGCTTTACCCCAAATCTTGGAAAGTATGAGCAATTTATCTTCTAGTCGAACCAAGGCGCGTAAAAGATTCTATGTTGAATCGCTGCTCCTTTTACTCATCATAGGCTCCCCTTTCATTTTCAAAATACACGAATATTTACCAACAGATCCTGAGGCCACAATAAGTGTTTTAGGGATTGAAATCACTAACAATGGCTTTCATGATGTGAGTATTTACATTTGGTTCTTGCTAGGTAAAGCCATTCCCCTATATCTGCTTACTATTTGGTTTTTTACATGCAAGCACTGGTGGTATCATATCTTGTTGATTCCTATTTGTATGTATGCTTTTCAAATTTTTGAGGTCATTTATACTGAGGACACTTGGGTAGATACAGATAACGTTCTTTGGCTCCTTCCAGTTTGTATGCTCGTTATACCCTTTGTGTACTTTATTCGTCTAAAACTATTTGACAAGTATGTCCACGGAATTGATTTAGAAGCCATGAATGCTGAACTGGAATACTATAAAAATAAGGAACAAGAAGCCCTGAACAAGGTTGGGATTAAATTCAACTCATCCGCGCCTTTTCAAGATAAAGAGACAGATCTTTCAGATCAAGTTCCTAAAAGAGCCTTAAATCGAATATTCCACACCCTCCAACACAGTTTTAAAAGCTTGTTCTAGCCAGGATCGTACGTATATTTTGGCAGATGGATGGAGAGGGCTCTTGGCCCTCTCTTTCTTTTTAGGTTGAAAAGCGGTATTTATTGTACATTTGGAAAAGACCCGGTGCTGCGGTGTCTCACCTTCAACCTATGAGCCAACCATCTTCTCCATTCAGCAAGCAGCAACTGCTCCCACAGGAAGAAAAACTGGAAGTTTTACGCCAGAAAGGCGAGCTTTTTATCGGGATACCCAAGGAAAGTCAATACCAGGAAAAACGGATTTGTCTGACCCCGGATGCCGTGGGGGCCATTACGGCTCACGGCCATAGGGTCCTGATAGAATCAGGTGCTGGGGAAGGTGCCGGATTTGCCGACCTGGATTACACCAATGCCGGAGCCGAAATTACACGGGACGCCAAAAAGGTTTTTGGCTGCCCCATCCTGCTGAAAGTAGAACCCCCTACCCTCAGGGAAATTGAAATGATCAACCCTCAAAGTACCTTGATTTCTGCCCTCCAGATCAAAATGCAGAACAAGGAGTACTTTGAGACCCTTGCCCGGAAACGGATCACGGCGATCGCCTTCGAATATATCCGGGATGAGGAGGGCGCCTACCCGGCGGTTCGTTCCTTAAGTGAAATTGCAGGGATTTCCTCTGTGCTAATCGCCTCGGAAATTATGGCCACCGAACAGGGCAACGGGCTTATGTTCGGGAGTATCAGTGGGGTCCCCCCAGTGGAGGTCGTGATCCTGGGCGCCGGCACCGTCGGGGAATTTGCCGCACGGTCCGCCTTGGGGCTGGGCGCCAATGTCAAAATATTTGACAATTCCATCACCAAATTGCGCAAAATACAGGCGCACCTTGGCAGAACCCTCTACACCTCTACCCTGCAGCCGAAAAACCTGTCCAAGGCCCTGCGGCGTTGCGATGTGGCTATCGGGGCGGTCCGGGGAAAGGACAGGGCACCGGTCCTGGTAGACCAGACCATGGTGGAAAATATGAAAAACGGCGCCGTCATCATTGACGTGAGTATCGATATGGGTGGGTGTTTCGAAACCAGTGAGATCACGTCCCACAGCAAGCCTACCTATACCAAATTCGGGGTCATCCATTACGCAGTTCCTAATATCCCAGCTCGGTACCCGAAAACCGCTTCGGTTTCCATCAGCAACATCTTTACGCCATACCTCCTTAAAATTGGCGATGACGGCGGGCTGGAAAATGCCTTGCGATACGATAAGGGCCTGCGCAACGGGCTCTATATGTATCACGGTATCCTTTCCAATGCCACGGTTGGCGAATGGTTCGGGATGAAATCCAGTGATATCAATTTCCTGATTTTTTAAGTTATGGGCTTTTTGAAGCGCTTCGGGTGGTATCTTCTCGGCTTTTCCATTGGCCTTATCTTCCTTGCGGTTTTCCTGCGTAAAAAGACCGAGGGAACCGGTACGGAATTCTGCTATCTCCCCAATTGCAGGGTATTGAAGGCTCTGCGCACCCAACCCCTTGAGCTGGCACCAGGGCTGGAACAAGACTATGACTCCCTGGCGGTAGCCTACTTGTTTCGGGAAGGGGATGTGAAATTTGACGAAAGCGACCCCAGGGCCGAGCCCTGCGGCATCTATGTGGTGGAAGGCGCCTACCAGGACAAAGCCCTGCGCCTCACCCTTGAAAATTGCGACTCCCTGACCCGACTGACGGCCATAGAACCGCTCCGCCTCGATTAAATTTTCCTGCGCTTGCGCTCTTTGCGCAAGAGTTCCAGTTCCCGGTTGGTCTGCCCGGCCACCGAGGTGTTTTCCTCCGCCCTTCGGATCAGGTACGGCATAACATCACGCACCGGCCCGAAAGGGAGGTACTTCGCCACATTATAACCTTCTGCCCCAAGGTTAAAGCTGATATGGTCACTCATGCCGTATAGCTGCCCGAACCAGATGCGGGGGTCATTTTTGGCCAGGCCACGGCGCTCCATTTCCTCCATAAGGGCATAGGAACTGTTTTCATTATGGGTCCCGGAAAACAGGGATACAGTATCGAGGTTATCCAGGCCAAAACGGATGGCTGCATCGAAGTTGGCATCCGTTTCTTCCTTGCTGCCGCACATGGGGGTTGGGTACCCTTTCTCTTCCGCCCGGTCGTTCTCCTTTTCCAGGTAGGCCCCCCGCACGATTTTCATGCCAACTTGAAACCCTTCTGCACGCGCCTTTTCATGGACTTCACGGAAATAGTCCATCCGGTCCTTGCGGTACATTTGCAAGGTGTTATACACGATGCGGTCCTTCTTGTTGTATTCGCGCATCATGGCTTCCACAAGGTCGTCTGCCGCCTTTTGCATCCAACTCTCCTCAGCATCGATAAGCAATGATACCCCAAGGTCGTAGGCTTTCTTGCAGGAAAGGTCATAACGACGGACTACCCGCTCCCATTCGGCAGTTTCGGCCGGGGTCAGAGTTTTCCCTTCACTTATTTTCTGGTAAAGGGCAAACCGACCATACCCTGTAGGCTTAAAGACCGCGAAAGGCATGGCATCCTTTTTCTTGACAAAATCCAGGATTTCGAGGGTTTTAGCCAGGGCATCGTCCAAGGGGTCCTCTGTGTCCTTGCCTTCTACGGAATAATCCAGGACGGTACAAACGCCCTTTTCCCACATCCGCTCTACCACAGGCATACAATCCTCTTCGTTTACCCCACCGCAGAAATGGTCAAAAACCGTGGTGCGGATCAGGCCTTCCACCGGAAGATTGGCCTTTATGGCGAAATGGGTGAGGCTGGTGCCTATTTTAACCAGGGGTTCGTTGGAAATCATCCGAAACAAGTAGAAAGCGCGCTCCAGCTCGGCATCGGACTTCAGGGCAAAGGCCGTTGCAGTATTCTCAAAAATCCGGGTCATTTTTGTAAAATTCTCAATATGGCAAATATACTGCGCCCCGCCTTGAGCACATATAAAATTTTGGGTAATTTGCATCCTTCTCAAAGCCAGTCTCATGTCTGCCATTAAAACCCCGGATTATGCCGTTCACTTTGGATCCGACGGCGTACGGGCCCTGCGGGAAGTGCTGCAAAAAGGAAAATTTTCCAGTGTCTTTCTGATTGTGGATTCCAATACCGCCAGGGATTGCCTTCCCGTACTTTTAAAGGAGGTGCCCGAGGCTGCCGGATGGGAGGTTGTAACTATCCCTGCCGGCGAATCCCACAAGCAGATTGAAACCTGTATGGACGTCTGGAAGGCCTTGTCGGCCAAAGGGGCGGACCGCAGCAGCCTTGTGGTAAACCTGGGCGGGGGTGTGGTTACAGACCTGGGTGGTTTTGTGGCCTCCACCTATATGCGCGGGATATCCTTTGTGAATATCCCCACCTCCCTCCTGGCCATGGTAGATGCCTCAGTTGGGGGGAAAACCGGTGTGGATCTGGGCACTTTGAAAAACCAGGTAGGGGTCATCAACCAACCGGAGTTGGTCTGGGTATTCCCGGATTTCCTGGACACCCTTTCCGCCCGGGAAACCCGCAGTGGGTTTGCTGAGATGCTCAAACACGGTCTTATCCGAGATGCCGCATACTGGGAACGCCTTAGTGCCTTAAGCGAACCAGACCGGTCCGAGGAGAGCATCCGCCATTCCGTAGCCCTCAAAAACGAGGTAGTCCTGGCAGACCCTACCGAAAAAAACCTCAGGAAAATTCTGAATTTCGGGCATACCCTGGGGCATGCCATAGAATCCCATTTCCTGGAAGGGCCCAATGCCCTTCTCCACGGGGAGGCGATCGCCATGGGGATGATCCTGGAAGCTTATCTCAGCACCAGATCCCTGGGGCTGGACCCGGCAGCCTGCGACCATATTAAGCAAACCCTGGTCAATGTTTTTGGCAAACCCGCCATATCAGAGGAAGACATCCCCCCTATCCTGGCCTTACTGGTGCACGACAAGAAAAACACCCATGGCAAGGTTTTGTTTACCCTGATTGAGAGCCCTGGCAAGGCCGTCTTTAATTGCGAAGTGCCCGCCAAGGACCTGCAGCACGCCTTTGCATACTACACAGAATAAGGATTTTACATACAGTTTTAATCCCGTTTACAACTCTTTTATACGGCCCTTGGGCAAATGGTTTAGATTCGGAAAGAGGAATCAGATTCCTTTTGAATAACAACCAACCCGAACCGTATGAGAAGAGTCATTATCGATTTTAAAAAGCTAACCCCCGAACTGGCGGGAGCCCTTCTGGATGCCTATCCCCAGGGATATGGAGACGAAGACATCATCTCGTTTAAGAACGCCAGCGGACAGTGGATCGAAGCTGTAGAATTACGGGCTGAGGATACGCTCTATCTGGTAAAAATCGGGAAGAACCTGAATTACCTGATGGCCCATTTCGAGGGAATGGACGCGGATTCCGAAACGGAACGCGAACCCATGCAATCCCTGGAAAAGGAATACGACGGGTCCCTGGAGATGGAACTGGACCCGGACTTTTAGGACTTACCTCTCCAGGTAGCGTTCCCGAAGGATGTTGCGGTGGTGACGCTGGTGGGCACACATAATAAACCCTAGTGTCCCCAGGGGCATCGGAACACCACTTGCCGTACCCTGCCATTGCAAATCTTCTTCCGAGAAAGTCCGGAACAAGGCCAAACCAGACCCCCGAACCAACTGATATTCTTCGAGCACATCCGAGAGAGTGCGCTGGTTGGCGCGGCTTTGCGAAACGTAGGCATCCTGGTCGAAACCAGGCAGGGGTGTCGTGTCTTTACGACCAAAGCAAAGCGCCCGGTACTGGAAGACCCGCTCGGTATCCAGCACATGGACCAGGGCCTCGGCAACACTCCACTTCCCGGGGGCATAGGCATACTCCCACTTGTCCTGTGGGATACTCTGTAGAAACCGGGGGAAATTCACCAATTGACGCTCCATAAGCGGCAGGAGCTCCATTTCGGGTTCCAGGGTATCCAGGTAAGGCCTGTAATAGGCCGGGCAAGTCCCCAGGGCGTCGCGCAATTTCATATTCCTAAAGTTCGTTGAAGATGGTGTGCATCAAGCGCTTCTTGTCGTTGATGCTCTCCTCCAGGGAAATCATGGTTTCCGTCCTGCTGATCCCATCAATATCGTCTATGCGGAAGATGATGTTCTTGGCATGGTTGGTGTCTTTTGCCCGTATTTTGCAAAAGATATTGAACTTTCCTGTCGTGATATGGGCCACTGTCACGTTCGGGATTTCATTGAGCCGTTCCAGTACAAACTTCGTCTGGTGGGTTTTCTCCAGGAAGATCCCGACGTAGGCGATAAAAGAATACCCCAGTTTTACATAATCCAGGGTGAGCGAGCTGCCTTTGATAATACCCGCTTCTTCCATTTTCTTGACCCTGACATGGACCGTACCTGCAGAAATCAACAATTTCTTGGCAATGTCCGTAAAGGGGGTCCGCGTATTGTCGATCAGCATATCGAGGATCTGGTGATCGATTTCATCCAATTTTACCTTGGCCATTTCAATAAAATTTTAGGCAAAAATAAGGAATTAACACATAATATATAACAAATGCGTGTTTTTCTTGAATATAACGCAAATATACCGGGGCTATTCCGAAAGTAAGAAGTGGTAAAGCGCTTCCCGGGAGCGCACGGCCTGCATCCCTGCAGGGGTTGAAAGATCCAGGCATTCATGGGCGTAAGTACAGCTGCCAAGGCCTTCCTCCGGCCATTGGGGCTGGAAGAAAATGCGACCCTTCCTCAGGACTTCCCGGTACTGGATAGCCAGGGGCAGCTCCCCGGAATAGCGGGGATCCAGCAAATGGGCGCTGAGCACGTGTAAATCCGTAAAGTCCTTTCCATTCTCGGGTATCTGAAGGTAGCCTTCGGGCTGGACCTTTCGATGGGACCCTCTGGCGATATGTTGCAAGGCGCTCAGGAGTGCCTTGAAGACGAAGGCTCGTGTTTCCTCCCGTTGGTAGTCTCCGGGGAAGTGCCCGGCTTCAAATAGAACCGTGGGGGTACCTGCCATCTGAAACTGATCTCCCGTACAGTCCGCGTTGAAGGAGTCGTCGTACCGGCCAATCCCCCCTGGTAGCTCGGCTTGCAGGTCCGAAGCGATACAGGCGATGAGTTGCATGGCTTCCTTACGGTTCGATGTCAGTGTTCGTTCCGGATCCTGAGCCGGGGAAAGGAAGGACAGGGTTGCTGGCACCGGAGTGTTCCCGACATTATATATCGTCCTCTGATCATGCAGGTTAAAACAAAAGCGGGGCCGAAATTCCAGGTACTGCTCCCGCAAAACCTTGCTCTCTGGTTGGGTAAGCAAGCGGGCGTCCCGATTCAGGTCCACCCCGGCCGCATTCTCCCGGGTATAACTCTTGGCGCCGTCCGGGTTGAGCTGAGGCAGGATTCTGATAGTTAATGCCTGCCTGAGGTCCTGGGAGATCGGGTCATTGCCCATTAGCAGGTGCAAAAGGTCAGCGACTGCCCGGGTGGTGGTAGCCTCATTTCCATGCATCTGGGACCACATAAGTACACGAATGGGGCCAGACCCCAGTTCGGTAACCAGGATGGGCCTGCCTTCCACGGAGGTACCACAAGGGTGTACTTCCAGACCCGGGATGGTTTCCAAAGTCCGGGAGAGGTGGGCTGGCGGAAGGTAGCGTTTTCCCAACCCGGGCAGACAATATTTACTATGGTACTCCGAAAGCATTTGTAAGCGATTCAAATACAAAGGTAACGCCTCAATTGGTCACAGATGTAATGAAAATGGTTACATTAATATACCATAACAACACAGTGAAAGCGGTTGAATTTACAAAAGTAAACATCATTTATTTTTTATAGTTATATTATTGTATATTAGTGTTTTATATATCATTACCTAAACATGTATTTTCCCTTATAAATAAATATGTTCAGTCTTTATAGCTATTGATATATCCTTCAAGCGTATCTTTGTTTTACAATGGTAAACAGTGAAGCCTTCGCCAAGCGGATCGAAGAAATCTGTGCGCATTTCGACCTGAGTGCTGCAGCCTTTGCTCAGGAAATCGGCGTACAGCGTTCGAGCATCTCCCACTTGCTAAGCGGGAGGAA
This sequence comes from Robiginitalea sediminis, assembly GCF_002198115.1. Classification (GTDB taxonomy): domain Bacteria; phylum Bacteroidota; class Bacteroidia; order Flavobacteriales; family Flavobacteriaceae; genus Robiginitalea; species Robiginitalea sediminis. Next base: position 584,919 of record NZ_NGNR01000002.1, read on the forward strand.
CAAGCCCAGCCTGGATTTTATCCTGAAGGTAACCCAACGCTTCCCGGAAGTAGATTTATACTGGCTGCTCAATGGCAAGGGCCGCTTCCCCTTCTCCCCCGGAACAATAGAAGAGCCATCAGAGGAACCCATAGATAAATTGGCCGGGGTGGGAGACAAGGAAATCCAGAAGGTTTTGGTTTTTTACAAGGACGGCACATTTGATACGCACTACCCTTCCCGAAAGGAAGGGTAACCTATACCTCTGACCCCTGGAAATCGTATCTTTGGCTTATGAAACGACTCTGGATTCTCCTGCTCACCCTGCCCGTTTTGTCCTGCAACCCGCCACAGCGCAACTGCGAACTTTTCCGGGACGGAACTTTTACCTTTACCGCCACCGTAGACGGACAGGAGGTGACTACCACCTTTACACGCAGGGACTCGCTTGAAACCTCCACGTATAATGGCCAGACCGATTCCGCAAGGGTCCGATGGATAAACGATTGCGAATACATCCTAACAGACCTGAACCCGGACTCACGGGCGGAGGCACGCCCCATCCACATGAAAATATTGTCTACCACCGAGAATTCGTATACTTTTGAGTACAAACTGGTGGGCACCTCCCAGGCTTCCAGAGGCACCGCCTACAAAGCGCAATAAGCATGTTTGAAATCTTCACCAGCCCCGATGCCTGGATTGCCTTGGTTACCCTCACATTCCTGGAGATCATTCTGGGGATAGACAATATTATTTTTATCTCGATTGCTGCCGGGAAACTGGAGGAGAAACAGCGTAAAAAAGCAACAAACCTGGGGCTTGTATTGGCCATGGGCATGCGGATCCTCCTGCTCTTTGGTATAACCTGGCTAACCCAACTCAAAAAACCCCTGTTCCTTTTAAATGAATCGTGGTTTCACGGTTCCATAAGCGGGCAGGCCTTAATCCTCTTCGGGGGAGGCTTATTCCTGCTTTACAAGAGCACTAAAGAAATCCACGAAAAGGTAGAAGACCGGGGGCACGACGAACGGGAGGTCAAAAAAGGGCAATCCTCCTCCCTAATGAATGCCATCATTCAGATTACGGTGATCAATATCGTATTCTCCTTTGACTCCATCCTTACGGCAATCGGGATGACCAATGGCATTTCCCCAAATCCTGCGGACGCCCTGATATTGATGATCGTAGCGGTGGTCATCTCGGTGGTAATCATGATGCTATTCGCCAACCCTGTAGGCGATTTTGTAAACCGCCACCCCTCCATCCAGATCCTGGGGCTTTCTTTCCTGATCCTGATCGGCTTTATGCTGATTGCGGAAGCGGCCCACCTCTCCCACCTGGTGGTCTTCGACAATGAGATAGGAAGTATTCCGAAAGGCTACCTGTATTTCGCTATCGCCTTCTCTCTCATGGTGGAATTCCTGGACCTGAGAAGGCTTACCAACCGGAAAAAGAACGGTAAAGGCGAATAAAACCGCCTTGGACTTACCCTGCAGGTTTTCGCTCCAGGGATTGCTGCTGAAGTATCTGTTGCTGTTCCTTAACCGTAAGGGTACTTTTGTCCGGGCTCCATCCGGGAGGCCCGAACAAATACATCAGCCCTTCCCGCAGGGATCTCGCAGAACGCAGGTCCTGCCAGATGGATCGGTATTCGTGGGTAAGGATCACCATAGGGTTATAGGAATCCGGGGAATGGATTACCCCGTAATCGATCTCAATAGAATCGTCATAAGCCTTCCAGGTACCAAACATCTTGTCGAAGAAGTTGAAGAAGCCCCCATGGTTTTTATCCAGGTATTCCAGGTTACGCGCATGGTGGACCTGGTGCATGCTGTGGGTGTTGACCCATTTCTCTAAAATGCCGAGGCGCGGGAGGTAGACCGTATGCAACTGAAACTGCCAGAGCGCCTCTAAACCGAGGCAGAAAAGTACCATTTCCGGAGGAAAGCCAATGGCTGGCATCCAGGCATAGAACAAGGGCTTGTACAGGAGGGTGAACCATCCGTTTCGGATTGCGGTACCCAGGTTAAAGTGCTCGGAGGAATGGTGGACGATATGAGCCGCCCACAACACGCGGACCTCGTGGTTGGCCCTGTGGAACCAATAATAGGTAAAATCGTCTGCCAAAAAACACAGGGGCCATACGTACCAGGCATAGCCGAAGGACTCATACCCCATGAGGTTTATCCGCACGCCATCGGGAGAGAGGGGATTGAAATAGGCATAGACCGCCTCGAACATCACTATGGAGAACGCCACCTTGAGGAAGGCCCCCAGGATTGCCGAACCCACACCCATAAATCCGCTGGCGAACAGGTCCTTCCAATGATAATTCTCCTCGTCGCCATGCGCCCGGCTATACGCCAGCTCGAGGATGATAAATGCAATAAAACAGGGGACGCCGTAAACCAGAGGGTCGCTTACAGACATATCAGGGATTGAATCATATTGGGGGTTCTTAAAAAGGGCAGTTTACGCATAAATACTCGTTTTCCGAAATGAGGTTTGCATTAATCGAAAAGTTTTCCCTGGTTCTCATCTGCCTTTCCAGGTGTCTTCCCTTTCGAATTCCTGGCAGGCGGTTCGGGTTGGGGCGCAGCGCCGACATCTTCTTCATCTACCACCTCCATCTCGGCAGCCTCCATTTTTTTGGGCTCCTCATAGGGCAAAGGATCCATGGCGTTTATTTCCAATACTTTTTCCTTTGTTAGCTGATTACCCATGGCGGAAATGCCCTTTACCGAAATGAACTCCTCTAGGTTAACCTGCAGGTTGGGTTTGCGTTCCTGGCCCCTCTTTTTGGCAAAAACCACTTCGGCCATAGGGCGGTAATCGGTAAAGACCCGCTCCAGGTAGGATTTAGGGTGTTCGGTTATGATCGTCTCTTCCCGGTCCGGGTTATCCACCTGGAAACGCTTTACATAGAACAATTCCCGTTCCCCTTCCCAGTATATCGCCGTTATGGGTTTGGCAGGGTTCCATTTCTCCAGGACAATCATGTCCTCGTTGAAATGCATGTTCAGGTCGGGGATTACCGTTTTAAGGATACCTTTCTGGGAAATGATAAGCAAGCGGTCCTCGGAGGTGAATTCCCCCAGGAGTTCCCCGCGCTCGTCTACATTGAGGCGCAATACTGTATCGTCGAACCAGATTTTCCGGGGCTTCAGGGTGGAAAGGCCTTTTTCCTTCAGTTCTATGCGCTTAACCGCATATTTAGTGACGATGTTCCCCTTGGCATTTCGCCCTTTTATCAGCACATCGGCAAAATCCAGGTCCCATTTCAGCTTTTTGATACTCCCGACCTGCCGCAGGTGGATGGTGACCACCTCGGCCTCTCCATTTGGATTGGCCGTAAAATAAAGGATCTGGGACGAAGCCTTGTCTCCGGCCAGGTCGTAAAGCTTATCGCGGGTAATGGAGGTCACATTAAACCGCTTTACATAGGTGGCGCCCCCCCTGCCCTCTTTGTAGACCATGTTGTAAATTGTGCGCTTGTCTTTCTTCTTGAAGACAGCTACGTGGATAATACCCTTTCCTACAAAAATCTTGCTGTCTACCTTGGTCACCATCATCTGGCCGGATTGGGTAAAGACAATAATATCGTCTATGTCGCTGCAATCCGTGACGTATTCGTCCTTCCGAAGGCTGGTGCCCACAAAACCTTCCTCCCGGTTGACGTAGAGCTTGGTGTTCCGGATGACCACCTTGGTTGCCTCGATGTCGTCGAAGACCCGGATCTCGGATTTCCGTCCTCTGTCCTTGCCGTATTTGGCTTTCAGGTCCTTGAAATAAGTAATAGCGTATTCGGTAAGGTGGGCCAGGTGGTGTTTGGTCTCCGCGATTCGGGATTCCAGTTGGTCCAGGTGCTCCTGCGCCTTGTCCAGGTCGAACCGGGAAATCCGCTTAATCCGGATCTCGGTAAGGCGGGTGATGTCTTCTCGGGTAACCTCGCGCTTCAGGTTTTTGGTATGGGGTTTCAGCCCTTTATCGATAGCTTCCAGGACTCCCTCCCAGGTTTCCTCTTCCTCGATATCCCGGTAAATTCGCTGTTCGATGAAAATACGCTCCAGGGAAGCGAAATGCCACTGCTCTTCCAGTTCCGAAAGCTGGATTTCCAGCTCTGCGCGCAGCATTTCCACGGTATGGTCCGTAGAGCGCGTAAGCATCTCGCTGACGCCCATAAAAATGGGCTTGTTATCCTCTATTATACAGCCCAGGGGAGATATGGAGGTCTCGCAGGCCGTAAAGGCATAGAGGGCGTCTATGGTCTTGTCTGGCGATATCCCCGGGGGTAGGTGCACCAGAATCTCTACCTCGGCCGCCGTATTGTCTTCAATCCGCTTGATTTTGATTTTCCCCTTGTCGTTTGCCTTCAGGATGGAATCTATAAGGGAAGAGGTGTTGGTGCCGTAAGGGATCTCGGTAATGATCAGGGTGTTCTTGTCCTTCTGGGAAATACGCGCCCGGGTGCGGACCTTACCGCCCCTAAGACCATCGTTGTAATTTGTGACGTCTATGATACCCCCGGTGGGGAAATCCGGGTACAGGGTAAAGCGTTTGCCTTCCAGGTGGCGGACAGAAGCGTCTATGAGTTCATTGAAATTGTGGGGCAGGATCTTTGTGGAAAGGCCCACGGCTATACCCTCGGCTCCCTGAGCCAGCAATAAGGGGAATTTTACCGGCAGGTTTACCGGCTCCTTTTTCCGCCCGTCATAACTGAGTTGCCACTCCGTGATTTTCGGGCTGAAGACCACTTCGAGGCCGAATTTGGACAGCCGGGCCTCTATGTACCTCGGGGCGGCGGCCCCATCTCCCGTAAGGATGTTGCCCCAGTTCCCCTGGGTATCTATAAGTAATTCCTTCTGGCCCAACTGGACCATGGCATCGGCAATACTGGCATCCCCGTGCGGGTGGTACTGCATGGTGTGCCCCACCACATTGGCCACCTTATTATAGCGCCCGTCATCCATTTCCTTCAGGGCATGCATGATACGCCGCTGGACAGGCTTAAAACCATCTTCAATGGCCGGGACGGCCCGCTCCAGGATCACATAGGAGGCGTAATCCAGGAACCAGTCCTTATACATCCCCGTAACACGGGTGAGGGCTTCCTGCCCCTGTTCATCAGGCGATTCCTGCCCAGCCCCGTTTACCTCTTCATGCTCTTCCATTCGCAGTATAAAATACCTGATTACAGTGCATTGTCCTCAACCAGATCTACTTCTACTTTAAGATTATCAATTATAAATTCCTGACGGTCCGGGGTATTTTTGCCCATATAGAATTTCAGGAGTTCCTCTATGGACATGGCCTTATCCAGCATCACGGGTTCCAACCGGATGTCGTCCCCAATAAAGTGCTGGAACTCGTCCGGGGAAATCTCCCCAAGTCCTTTAAACCGGGTGATTTCGGGCTTGCCTTTCAATTTCCCGATGGCCTCGCGCCTTTCTTCCTCGTTGTAGCAGTATATGGTCTGCTTCTTGTCCCTAACCCTGAATAATGGCGTCTGCAGAATATACAAATGCCCCTCCTTGATGAGTTCCGGGAAGAACTGCAGGAAGAAGGTGATAAGCAGCAAACGAATGTGCATCCCATCCACATCGGCATCTGTGGCAATGACGATATTGTTGTACCGCAGGTCCTCCATGGAGTCCTCGATATTCAGCGCCGCCTGCAGCAGGTTGAATTCTTCGTTTTCGTAAACGATTTTCTTGGACATCCCGTAGGAGTTCAACGGCTTCCCCCTAAGGCTGAACACCGCCTGGGTATTCACATCTCTAGACTTGGTAATGGAGCCGGACGCGGAATCGCCCTCGGTAATAAAGAGTGTGGATTCCAGTCGCCTGTCATGCTTCATGTCCCCAAGATGCACGCGACAGTCCCGTAGTTTTTTATTGTGCAGGCTGGCCTTTTTAGCCCGCTCCCGGGCTAGTTTACGGATGCCCGAAAGTTCCTTGCGCTCTTTCTCGGCCTGTATAATTTTCTTTTGGATCTTGGCGGCGGTTTCCTGATTCTTGTGCAGGTAATTGTCCAGCTCGCGCCCGATAAAGTCGTTGATATAGGTCCTTACGGTAGGAAGGTCCCCGCCCATGTCCGTAGAGCCCAGCTTGGTTTTGGTCTGGCTTTCGAAAACCGGTTCCATGACCTTGATGGAAATGGCCGCAATAACCGATTTGCGTACATCCGAGGCGTCGTAGTTTTTCCCGAAGAAATCCCGGATGGTCTTCACCAGCGCTTCCCGGAAGGCAGATTGGTGGGTCCCGCCCTGGGTGGTGTGCTGCCCGTTCACAAAAGAGTGGTATTCCTCGCTGTACTGGGTTTTGCTGTGGGTGATGGCTACCTCAATGTCGTCCCCTTTCAGATGGATAATGGGGTAGAGCATATCCTCCGCATTGGTGTAATCTTCCAACAAGTCCCGAAGACCGTTCTCGGAATAGAATTTTTCCCCGTTGAACATGATGGTAAGCCCGGGGTTCAGGTATACGTAATTGCGCAACATGCGCTCTACGTATTCGTTGCGGTAGCGGTATTTCTTGAAAATCCCCTCATCCGGGGTAAAGGTGACCTTGGTACCCCTCCGACGGGAGGATTCCTCCAGGAACTCCTCTTCCACCAACTCCCCCATGGTAAACTCGGCAGATTTGGATTGACCGTCCCGGGTGGACTCCACGCGGAAATAAGTAGAGAGGGCATTTACCGCCTTGGTCCCTACCCCATTGAGCCCTACGGACTTTTTGAAGGCACGGGTATCGTATTTACCCCCGGTATTCATCTTGGATACGACATCGACCACTTTCCCAAGCGGGATACCCCGCCCGTAGTCGCGCACGGTCACTTTGTCTTCGCGGATACTGACCTCTATGGTCTTGCCCGCCCCCATGACGAATTCGTCAATACAGTTGTCTATGACCTCTTTAAGCAGGATGTAAATCCCGTCATCGGCAGAAGACCCGTCGCCCAGCTTTCCGATGTACATCCCCGGGCGCATGCGGATATGCTCCTTCCAGTCAAGGGAGCGGATGTTGTCCTCGGTATATTGGGATTGCGCCATGATTCGGGGTTTAACCCGCTAATATATAATTCTGGCGAAGAAATCAAAATCGGGAAGCGGCAAAGTAATTAACAATACCGCGGAGGACTGTTAATTAGCAACCAATAGATAATGCCGGATTACACGTTAAACCGGAAATGCATCACATCCCCGTCCTTCACGATGTATTCCTTGCCTTCTACCCGCATTTTTCCGGCTTCCTTCACTTTGGCTTCTGAACCAAAATTAACGTAGTCCGAGAAAGCGATCACCTCGGCACGAATAAAGCCCTTTTCAAAGTCCGTATGGATCACGCCTGCGGCCTGGGGCGCGGTAGCCCCAACCGGGATGGTCCAGGCCCGTACCTCCTTCTCCCCTGCAGTGAAATAGGTCTGCAGATCCAGGAGTCGGTATGCGGCGCGTATGAGCTTGGAAGCTCCGGGTTCGTCCAGGCCGAGGTCTTCCAGGAAGAGCGTCCTCTCCTCATAGGTTTCCAATTCGGCTATGTCCGCCTCTGTGGCCACTGCCAAAACCAGCACCTCGGCGTTTTCACCGGCCACAGCCTCCCGTACCCGGTCTACATGGGCATTCCCTGTGGTAGCGGCCTGTTCGTCCACATTACAGACGTAAAGCACCGGTTTGTCCGTAATAAGCTGCAGGGGCTTAACAAAGGCCTCATAGACCTCTTCCTCCAGGGCTACTGCCCGCACGGAGGTCCCTGACTCCAGGGCTTTCTTAACCGCCTCCAGGGCCTGGGCTTCCTTCTGGGCGTCCTTGTTGCCCGTCCGTGCGGCACGACCAGCCTTTTCCAAACGCTTCTCAACGGTTTCTAGGTCTTTCAGCTGCAACTCCATGTCTATGGTCTCCTTATCCCGGATAGGATCCACGCTCCCGTCTACGTGCACCACGTTGTCGTTATCAAAACACCGCAACACATGGAGTATAGCATCGGTTTCCCGGATGTTGCCGAGGAATTGGTTGCCCAGCCCCTCCCCTTTGCTCGCCCCCTTTACGAGGCCGGCTATATCTACGATCTCGACTGTTGCAGGAACAACACGCTGGGGTTTTACCAGTGCCTCCAGCTGCGGCAGACGGGGGTCCGGGACATTTACGACCCCTATATTGGGTTCTATGGTGCAAAATGGAAAATTGGCACTCTGCGCTTTGGCATTGGAAAGGCAGTTGAAAAGTGTGGATTTCCCTACGTTGGGCAGGCCTACGATTCCGGCTTTCATACTGGGTTTTTTATCGGCTGCAAATATAGGCCTATTTCCAGTAGCAAAACCCCCGGCAAAAGTCCAATCTTCACGGTATTTTAACACCCCATGGCGTAACAGGACCAGATTTGGGACGTCTTACCCTGAAAACACCACCATTATTATGCGCATTTCCTTAATGGCGTTCCTGCTTTTTACCGTTCAACTGGTTAGTGCACAGGCCAGGACCTTCACCCTCCAGGACGCTGAAAACGCCAAGCCTATTCCTTTCGCCACGGTAGTGACCGGCCCGGGATCGGGTACCATTACCAATGAAGAAGGCATCTTCACCATAGACCTCAGTTCTGTTAGTGGAGACCTCAAAATTTCGTGCCTGGGCTACAGGTCTTTGGCGGTTGCGCCTTCCGATATGCCCCCGGGCCAAAACATCCTGCAGCTGCAACCGGCCGCCATCAACCTCAATGAGGTCCGCGTTGGCGGCGCCATTCCTTCGGCCGATGCCATTGTTCGGCAGGTCCGGGAGCGACTCGATGAAAACCACCCAAGTTCAGGACCCGGCTACACCATTTTTTACCGGGAATCCGACCATATGAAATTCGACGACCTGGTCCTCGAACTCGAAAAGGCATCGGACCTGAACCGGGAGGAACTGCGCGAAGCGGATGCCCGTCTGCGCCAGCTCGGTGCCGATATAGTGAAGGCCAATGTACGGGAGTACCTGGATTTTGGAGGGGTTTGGAAGGCTGTATCGGACACCAGTTCTATATTACAGGTAGACCAGGCCATTGAGTTGGTAGACCACAGCCGGGATTTTTCCATGGACAATATCCAGAAGCGCGCACAGGCCATTATCCTGGACCACCTGGACACGACTCAGACTTACAAAATGAAGACGGGACTTTTCAAAATTGAGGACAGTATCTCCCCGGGGCAGGAATTCGCCGAGGGGTCCGAACGGGAAGACAGCATTGGCACCGGATACCTAAAAGAAAAGGTATCCCGCTTAATGGCCATGGGCGGATGGAAGGACGGTACCCGCCTGCGCAGCTTCCTGGACCCGGATGCCTACGAGTATCGATTTCTGGATGCCACGTATTTCGATGGCTATTACGTGTATGCCATTGGGTTTGAACCCGGAAAACGGAAATCCAAATACAGCGGAGTCCTGTATGTGGAGGCCAACTCTTTTGCGGTGCTGAAGGCGGATTACCGCTATGCCCGTGGAAAAGGGGGAGATAAGGTTAACCTCAAGCTGCTTTTGGGGATCAAGTACGAAGAAAACCTAAGCCGGGGCACCGTGATATTCAAACGCAATGAAGACAATACTTTCTTTCCCTATTATATTGAAATAGATAGTGGTAACTACGTTTATCTCCATCGGGAATTAAAGTTTATCGAAAACAGCCCTGCCCGAAAAAAGGTCCGGTTCGATTTCTTGTTGGAGGGTCGTGCCCGGGAACGGGAGTCCATGCTGGTCCAGCCTGTGGCAGCAGGAAGCGGTGCGTCCCTGACCGCTGCAGAAGAAATAGAGAAAATACCGCTCCTGCGCCCGGGTAGGTTCGAGCGGTCCGTATGGCAGGATGCCACCATAATCGAACCCCTGGAGGATATGAAGAACTTCCGGGTGGAAGAGCGTTAATCAGGGTGCATGAACCGCTGTTTGCCCAGTAGTTCTTCCTCGGATTCCACACGGTCCTCATCCGGAACACAACAGTCTACCGGACACACGGCGGCACACTGCGGCTCCTCGTGGAAGCCCATACACTCGGTACACTTATCCGGGGCAATGTAGTATACTTCGTCGCTGATGGGCTCCTGAACCGCATCTGCGTCCACTTCTTTCCCATCCGGCAACACAACCTTTCCTTTCAGAGAAGTGCCATCGCTGTAACGCCATTGATCGGCTCCCTCATAAATGGCAGTATTGGGGCATTCCGGTTCGCAAGCCCCGCAATTGATGCATTCGTCTGTGATAATTATAGCCATAATCCCTCTTGCATTTTCAGAAACCAGGCGCCCGAAGTTGGCTGGGGCTGCCGGTATCTCTATTTTTGCACAAATTTAATCGCAAAAGCATTAGAGCACAAGCCGGATGCAAATAGATAAAAACATTGTGAAGGCCATTGTGACCCTGGGGGACGAATTGCAGCGGTACCTGGCCCCCGACCGGGGACCGCAACCCCTGGAAAACGCCTTGCAATGGGATGTCCTGCTGGAAGAAGTCCGGATCAAAAACCCCTGGTTTACCCCGGAGCAGGTCCAGTTCGCACTGGGGAAATGGGCGGCCCACTTTTCAGAGGAGGCTCTTGCATATTGGCTCGCCCCCTATCCGGAGGCAACCGGAAAGCGACTCCGGGTTGGGCTGATTTCTGCTGGCAATATTCCGCTGGTTGGCCTGCACGACCTGCTCTGCATCCTGGCTACCGGTCATACCGCTATTGTTAAATGCGCTTCCACAGACACGCTCTTATTGCCCTTTTTGGTGCGTCGCCTGGCTGCTACAGCGCCGGAAATAGATCATCAGGTATCATTTACACAGGGCACTCTCGGGGATTTTGACGCCGTAATCGCCACCGGCAGCAATAATACCTCCCGTTACTTTGAGCATTATTTCAGCAGCAAGCCGCATATCATCCGTAAAAACAGAAATAGTCTTGCGGTTTTAGACGGCAGCGAATCCCAGGATCAACTGGACAGCCTTGCCGATGACGTGTTCCGTTATTTTGGGATGGGCTGCCGGAGTGTTTCCAAGCTCATGGTACCCAAGGGGTATGACTTCAAAGAGGTCTTCCAGGCCTTCTACCGGTTCCGATCGGTAACCGATCACCAGAAATACGCCAATAACTACGATTACAATAAAGCCGTGTACCTGATGAGCGGGGCGCCCATGCTAGACAATGGTTTTCTGCTGCTAAAGGAAGATAATGGGTTGGGCTCCCCCATCGGCACCTTATTTTATCAGGAATACGAAAGCCGTGAAGCCCTTTTGGCGTATTTGGAACACCACACGGAGGACCTGCAGTGCGTGGTAGGTCCTTCCTGGGTATCCGCCTCCATCCCCTTTGGCAGCAGCCAGGAGCCCGGTTTAGCCGATTACGCCGACGGGGTGGACACGGTTGACTTCCTGTTGAAAATAAAGCAAAATTAAGAGGCTGCCGTAGGGGAGGTTTCCTACAGAATTAAGACCTTTACGCCTTTGAATCCCAAACCCATGAAAAAACACAATTTCAGCCCGGGCCCCTGCATCCTTCCGCAGGAGGTGATGCAAAAGGCCGCCGACGCCGTTCGGGAATTGGACGGCACCGGGCTTTCCCTAATTGAAATATCACACAGAAGCCCCGAATTCGTGGCAATTATGGAAAACGCCCGGAATCTGGCACTGGAGCTTTTGGGCCTTGAAGACAAGGGCTATGAAGCCCTGTACCTGCAGGGCGGGGCCAGCACTCAGTTTCTGGCTACAGCCTACAACCTGCTGGAAAAACGTGCTGGTTACATCAATACGGGGACTTGGAGTGCCAAGGCCATCAAGGAGGCCAAGCTTTTTGGCGAGGTGGTGGAAGTAGCCTCCTCCCAGGATGAAAACTACAGGTACATCCCCAAGGATTTTGCAATTCCCGAAGGGTTGGATTACCTCCACCTGACAACCAATAATACCATTTTCGGGACCCAATTTAAAGAGATTCCACAGGCGGACACCACCCTGGTGGCCGATATGAGTTCCGATATTTTTTCCCGGGAAATGGATTTCTCCCGCTTCGGCCTGATCTATGCGGGCGCGCAGAAAAATCTGGGGCCTGCTGGCGCTACCCTTGTCATCGTGCGGGAGGATATCCTGGGTAAGGTGAGCCGTCAGATACCATCCATGCTGGACTACCGGATGCATATTTCCAAAGACAGCATGTACAATACCCCGCCGGTTTTTGCCGTCTACACTGCTATGCTAAACCTGCAGTGGCTGAAGGCACAGGGGGGCATCCCGGCCATAGCTGAAATCAATGAAAAAAAGGCAAAACTCCTGTATTCGGAAATTGACCTTAACCCCCTGTTCCAAGGAGTTGCAGCCTCTGAGGACCGTTCCCATATGAACGCGACATTTACCCTGACCGAGCCGGAACTCAAGGAGCGCTTCGACGCCATGTGGAAGGAAGCGGGCATCAATGGCTTAAACGGCCACCGTTCCGTGGGCGGGTATCGCGCCTCCATGTATAATGCACTTTCCCTGGAAAGCGTGGGGGTTCTGGTAGATGTCATGAGCGACCTGGAACGCAAAGCCTGATCCCCAAGAATAAAAACCACACCCATATGTTTCGTATACTGGCCAATGACGGCATTTCTGAGGCGGGGAAAGCGCGCCTTGAATCGGAAGGGTTCGAACTGATAACCACCCGGGTGGCCCAGGAGCAACTGGGCAAATTCCTGGAGCGGGAGGGTATTGCTGCCTTGCTGGTACGTTCGTCCACCCAGGTAACCCGGGAGGTGATTGACGCCGCCCCGGGACTCAAAATGATCGGACGCGCCGGGGTTGGCATGGACAACATAGATGTGGAGTATGCCCGCAGCAAGGGCATTCGCGTGGTCAATACCCCCGGGGCATCTGCCGATTCAGTGGCCGAACTGGTTTTTGCCCACTTGCTCGGAGGGGTGCGGTACCTACATGACTCCAACCGGCAAATGCCCCTGGAAGGGGACCAGACGTTCAAGGCCCTCAAGAAGTACTATTCAGGAGGCATTGAAGTGAAGGGGAAAACCCTTGGCATTGTTGGGTTTGGTCGTATCGGAAGGGCTGTTGCCCAGCGCGCCCTGGGCCTGGGCATGCAGGTCCTTTATTCTGACCCTGGCGTGGAAAAAGCCCGGGTTACCCTCAGTTTTGCGGACGGACAGGAAGTCCACTTTGAGCTTCAGGGCTCGTCCTTCGAAACCGTCCTGGCCAACGCCGATTTCCTGACCCTTCATGTGCCATCACAAGATAAGCCCCTCATTGGAGAAAAGGAACTGAAAGCCATGAAACCCGGGGCCGCCCTGATCAATACGGCCCGTGGCGGGGTTATAGACGAACCCGCCCTATTGCAGGCCCTGGAAACGGATCATATCCGCTTTGCAGCCCTGGATGTTTTTGCTTCGGAACCCAACCCCGAAATCCAATTGCTGATGCACCCGCAACTCTCGCTGAGCCCCCATATCGGCGCATCTACCCTGGAAGCCCAGGACCGGATTGGCCTGGAGCTGGCCGCCCAGGTTATCCAGGGGTTAAAAAACAACTAGGTTAGGCCGGATCGGGTAAACTTTATTACCTTACCCGGAGAATACTAAACACTACTATTATTATGTCTGGACTTTTAGACCTTTTAAGCAGCCCCATGGGGCAACTAATGATTCAGGGTGTAAGCCGGGAAACCGGGCAACCTGAAGATAAAACCGCGGATGTCCTTTCCATGGCGCTTCCGGTCCTGATGGGGGCCATGAAAAAGAATGCATCGACCTCACAGGGGGCCCAGGGGCTTATGAGCGCCCTGTCTTCCAAGCATAGCGGCGGGATCCTGGACGACCTGGGAGGCCTGTTCGGAGGCGGTGTAGATTCCAATGTCCTGAATGACGGGGCGGGTATCCTGGGCCACGTCCTGGGTAACCGTCAGCCTGCCGTGGAAAGCGCGCTCAGCCAAAAATCCGGGATGGACCCTTCAGCTATTGCCAACATCCTCAAGATTGCCGCACCAATCCTGATGGGCTACCTGGGAAGGCAAACCTCCCAAAGTAATATTTCCGATTCCAATGGCCTTACCTCCCTCCTCGGGAGCATGCTCGGGGGGCAACCCCAGTCCAACCAGAGTCTGATAACCAGCCTGATCGATGCAGACGGAGACGGAAGCGTACTGGACGATGTTGCCGATATGGTTCTGGGAAGCAAGAATAAGAAAAGTGGTGGCCTGGGCGGTATGCTCGGAGGGCTCTTCGGAAAGTAGACCTGAAACCACCCATCAAAAAAAAACCACCGGAAATCCGGTGGTTTTTTTATTTTAAGGAAAAAGAAAAACCCATGAAGCATTGGAGTTCATTTCTTTGGGTAGTGCTACTCCTCGGTCTGGCAGCCGGATGTGGGTCCCAGCAAGGCGTGGAATTATCCGAAGCAGAAAGGGCCATCTTTGCTCAGTCCGAGCCCGACAGTGTGGTTATCGCCGATGCAGAATCCAAATATGAAATCGTCATTATTGACCCGGGCTTCTACAATTGGCTGGTAAGTGTGGCGCACCCGGAAGGGTATTACTCACAGACTTTTCTGGAGACCCGCAATGCGGTTTATGTAACCAATTGGAACAACCGGGTACTACTGCCCGGACAGTTTGACCCCAACCTCTATGAATGGCCTATAGATTATGACCCGAGGATCGACTATGGCTATGAGGTAAACTACAAATTATACAACTATTTCATTTATTTCCAGCGCAAGTACAAGCAGCGTTTGGGGCCCTACCTCCCCCGACTATAATTTTTTATCTTTGGTCCGCTTAATACGGGCCATGGAAAAACTCAAGAAGCGCTGGGGGATTACCTCCAATTTCCAGCTTATAGTCATCTGTGTGGTTTTCGCCATTACGGGATCCGCATCGGTTTGGGTAGCCAAACCCTTCCTGCAATGGATTGGACTGGATGCCCTGAAGGGACATGAAGCCTGGTGGGGGGGTTGGGTATACTGGACACTCCGGCTGCTGCTGATTTTCCCCTTTTACCAAATCCTGTTGGTTGCTTTTGGGTGGCTTTTTGGGCAGTTCCGGTTTTTCTGGGCCTTTGAGAAGAAAATGCTCAAACGCCTGGGTTTGGGCTTCCTTTTTTCCTGAATTGGGAAATTCTTAACATTCTTACTGGGTGCCCATCGGTTACCTTTGTAGGGATAGCGCAGTAAAATGGTCAGAAGCTTTCTTGCATCTTTCTTCCTCCTGACCCTGGTTTTACCGGGAACTGCTCAGATGTGGCATGCCTTCTATGGGCATGTTGAGATCCACTGCCAGGCAGATATCCCCAACCACTTTCACCAGGCGGAATTCAACTGCGATTTTCACACCTTTTTTGCATCGCCTTCGGCGCTTCCGGTTCCGTTAACCCTGGAGGTTTTCCGTGAAAGCGTCCGGGAAGCAATGCTCCCGGCATACCGGTGTCCTGCCGAAGAACGCCCTTGGGTGCTAATGCGCCTGAGAGGTCCGCCACATGGGGTTCAGACTTCCTGATTTATCCCCCATTTTCATTAAACTGTTATTCTCATGAGATACCCTTTAGTGTCTCTTATCCTCTTTATCCTGTTAGGGACTTCCGTCTATGGGCAGCAATGCCGCATGGTACTGAAAGGCCGGGTGGTGGACTACCACGACCAGACTCCCCTTGCCGGGGCCGTTCTGGAGCTTTTGGAACGCGGTGTGTATACCACCACGGATTTTGACGGCACCTTCCAATTTGAGGGCCTTTGCCCGGACGTATACGAATTGCAGGTATCGCATATCGAATGCCGTCCGGTTACCCAGGTAATAGACCTTCAACAGGATACCGAGATTAAAATCACCCTGGAACACCATATCGAAGCCCTGGAGGAAGTTACCGTCCTCGGGGAGGCGAATCCCAATGAGGTACGTTCAGGAGCGGAGGTAGTCCTGGACGAGGAAACCCTTTCCCAATACAGCAGCGGAAGTCTGGGGGATGCCCTGAAGGAAATCAGTGGTGTTTCCAGTATTAATACCGGTGCTTCCATTGTGAAACCGGTGATCCAGGGACTCTACGGGAGCAGGGTGTTGATCCTGAAAAACGAGGTGCGGCTTCAGGATATGGAATGGGGGGAGGAACACGCCCCGAATGTGGACCTGAACAGTTCGGACAATGTCCGGGTGATTAAAGGGTCCGGAGCCCTGAGATATGGAGGGGATGCCGTAGGCGGTGTGATCGTCCTTGAAAACGACAGGACCCTCCGGCGCGACAGCCTTTGGGGTAATACCATGCTTTCGGGCCTGACTAATGGCCGCGGGGGCAGTATCTCTTCTGAACTTACACGAAGCTGGCAATCCGGGCTTTATGCCAGGGCCCAGGCCAGTTTCAGAAGACTGGGGGATACCGAAGCCCCGGACTATGTCCTTTCCAATACCGGCAACCAGCAAATCGGGGTAACCCTCGAAGTGGGAAATTCCCAGTTTGAATCCGGGTGGAGCCTCTTTTACTCCTATTACGATGCCACCCTGGGAATTCTCCGGGCTTCCCACATCGGAAATATCGATGACCTGATCCGCAGCATTAATAACGGTACCCCGGAAGTAGTCGACCCCTTTACCTACACCATCGCAGAACCCCGGCAGGAAGTCGCCCACCACTTGGGTAAAGCCACCTATTATAAGAGGTTCTCTGGGCTGGGTAAATGGGAGTTGCAATACGATTTCCAGCAGAACCAACGGTTCGAATTCGATGTGAACCGCACACAATCGGACGCCGGAAGGCCATCCATAGACCTGACCCTTACTACCCACAGCCTGAGTACAAACTTGTCAATAGACCGTTTTCAGGGCTTTGACCTGGAAGTGGGGCTGTTGGGGAGGTACCAGGACAACTTTGCCGACCCTGCCACAGGGGTCCGGCGGTTGATCCCGGATTATAACCGTTATGAAGTGGGCGGATATGCTACGGCCGAATGGCTTGTGGACGAGGCCTGGACGGCTGATGCCGGTGTTCGGTACGATTACAGTCGGACCGATGCCAAAAAGTTCTACCGTACCAGCAGGTGGGAAGAACGCGGCTACGATGAGGATTTTGCGGATATCATCATCGAAGACCTCGGTACCCAGCTGCTGACTAACCCGGTGCTGGATTTCAGCAATGTCTCGGCTTCGGCAGGGGTTACCTGGCATCCGAACAGCACTTGGACGGCCGGCCTGCAGGTTTCCCGGGCAGAGCGTGCCCCAAACCCGTCTGAACTTTTCAGCGACGGGCTGCACCACTCTGCTGCCAGGATTGAGCTGGGCGATCTCCGGATTGAAAAGGAAACCTCTTATAAGGGATCGCTTAACCTGGTTTATGACAGGGGCGGGTTCCGTGCTGAGGTGACCCCTTATGTCCAAAGACTGTCCGGGTTTATCCTCCTGGAGCCTACCGGTACCGAGTTTACCATCAGAGGTGCCTTCCCCGTTTGGTCTTACCGGCAAACCGATGCCAGCCTTGCTGGGGTGGACGTAAACCTGGGGAATACCTGGGGTGCCGGGTTTTCCAGCACCCATCAGTTTTCGCTTGTAAAGGGAAGGGATCTGGACCTGGATACCCCCCTGATCAACGTCCCAGCTGCGAGGACGCGAAATGAGCTGGTGTGGGAAAAACAGGCCTGGCACGACTTTCAGTTCGGGCTGGAAAGTCTGTATGTTTTCCGGCAAAACGAATTCCCGGAAAATATAGTAGTGTTTTCCCCTGAACAGGGGCAGGACGTGGAGTTGGCGATAAATACCCCTCCCCCGGCCTACCACCTGCTCAACCTGCATGCCGGGATCGGATGGCCGAAGCTGGAGAAGGCATCGGTACGCATCACTCTGCATGCCCAAAATGTTTTGAATGTTTCCTACCGGGATTACCTGGACCGGCTGCGCTATTTCGCCGACAGCCCCGGCAGGAACCTGATCCTGAATATTCTGTTTAAATATTAAAACTAAAAATCTATGATACGCAATACCTTTAACCTGATTTCTGAAAACACCACCCGCATCCTGATCTTGCTGTTGGCCTTAGGGTTCACCGCGTGCAGCAATGACGACGACGATCCGGAGCCGGTAAATGAAGAAGAGATCATTACCACCGTGAGGGTTACCCTCCAGGCCGCTGGCGGCACTGTGACCCTGCAGTCCCAGGACCTGGACGGAGACGGGCCCAATCCGCCGGAAGTGACAGTATCTGGCCCTTTGCAGGCCAATACGACCTACACCGGATCGGTTCAGGTCCTGAACGAAACCGAAACCCCGACTGAAAATATTACGGAGGAAGTGGAGGAAGAAGCCGAAGAACACCAGTTCTTTTACGGAGTTTCCGGAAGTATTAACCAGGTCACCTATACCGACCAGGATGCCAATGGCAACCCCATCGGTCTTTCCTTTACCCTGGAAACCGGTGCGGCAGGTGCTGCAGGGCTTACCGTAACCCTGAGACACGAGCCGAAGAAACCCAACGACGGTACCCTTACCGATGCCGGAGGGGAAACCGATGTGGCACAGAGCTTTACCCTCGCCGTACAATAGTCTGAGGAATCCCGATGTATACCGCCCGGCTTCGCAGCCGGGCGGTTTTTTATTTCGGGGCCTTGGTAAAAAGCCGGCTTACGTAATAGGTGTAGATCCACATCAGGGTAAAGGTCGGCACGACATCTGTACCCGGGAGAAGCTCTTCTGCAAAGGCGATAAAACCAGCAGCTTTCCCGGCCCTGCCCGCGTACATCCGGGTCATGAGCCACCCGGCCACCGGCGCCCAGACCAGGTCCAGGGCAGGCCCCAGCCCGGGGACCAACAGGGACAACATCCCTACCCCGTCCAGGAGTAGCCCGAGGAGGAGCTTGCGCATTTTTCCGTCAGAATCTGCCATAACTTGGGGGTTCCTCCGCTTAGGAGAGGTCAGAACTGATTAATTTGAGGAATTCATTGCGGGTTTCAATTTTCTCGAATTGCCCGCGAAATCCGGAAGTGGTCGTTACTGAATTCTGTTTTTGAACCCCGCGCATCATCATGCACATGTGGGCGGCTTCGATTACCACGGCAACCCCCTTGGGTTTTAAGGTGGTGTTGATGCATTCCAGGATATCATCGGTAAGGCGTTCCTGCACCTGCAGGCGGCGGGCGAAAACATCCACCACCCTGGGGATTTTGCTAAGCCCCACAATATGCCCGTCAGGGATATAGGCCACATGGGCTTTGCCAAAAAAGGGCAGCATATGGTGTTCGCAGAGGGAGTAAACCTCTATATCCTTGATAAGGACCATCTCGCTGTAGGATTCCCGGAACATAGCACTGCGGAGGATCTCGACGGCATCCTGCCGATACCCCTGGGTGAGGAACAACATGGCCTTGGCAGCCCTTTCCGGGGTCTTTACGAGGCCTTCCCGGGCCGCATCTTCCCCGAGTTCGTCAATAATGCCTTCATACCGGCTTTTTAATTCTGTGGTAACTTCAATATTGTATTCCTCCAGATAACGGTAGGGTGCCATAAGGTTGTGCATTTGGTTTAAAGATGCTAAAAAAATCCCATACTGCCCGGACTTGACCAGCCAAAAACAGCCTGGTGCTACTCACCCGGCGAAACGGTGTCTCAAGGTCGTTCCCATTTTGTCCTTTCTGTGCGAATGCGTACTTTCAGGCCGCAAATACTTACCCCATGATCCGGGCAACCGACATCCACAAATTCTACGGCGAACTCGAAGTCCTCAAAGGGGTAAGCCTGGAGATTGCCAAAGGCGAAATCGTCTCTGTAGTAGGGGCTTCCGGAGCAGGCAAGACTACCTTGTTACAGATCCTGGGAACCCTTGACTCCCCTTCCCCCGGATACCCCACGCAAATCGAGATAGACGGGCAGGATGTGACACGATTGGGGTCCAAACAACTGGCGCGCTTCCGCAACCGGCATGTCGGGTTTATATTTCAGTTTCACCAACTCCTCCCGGAATTTACGGCCCTGGAAAATGTCTGTATCCCCGCATACATAATGGGTGCTGGCAAGGAGGAAGCCGAAAGGGATGCGGCCGAGATCATGACCTTCCTGGGGCTGGAACACCGCCTGGGGCATAAACCGTCGGAGCTTTCCGGAGGGGAACAGCAACGGGTGGCCGTAGCCCGTGCCCTGATCAACAAACCCGGTGTTATCCTGGCCGATGAGCCCAGCGGTAACCTGGACTCTGCCAGTGCAGACCGCCTGCACCGCCTGTTTTTCGACCTGCGCGATTCCTATGGGCAGACCTTTGTCATTGTCACCCACAACAAGGAGCTTGCCGGGATGGCAGACCGGAAACTGACTATGGTCGATGGCAGGATTGTCTCCCAGTAGTTCCATGGATCCAAGCCAACTCTACGAATTCCTCGAAGCCAAGACGCTGGAATACCAGAAGCCGGAATTCCTGGAATCCGACCCCATCCAGATCCCACACAGGTATTCCAAAAAGGAAGATATCGAGATAAGCGGGTTCCTTACCGCTACCATTGCCTGGGGAAACCGGAAAAGCATTATCCAGAACGCGGCAGGGATGCTGGAGCGCATGGACCAATCCCCCCATGCTTTTGTACTATCGGCCAATGCTGCGGAACTCAAACGCCTCGGGACTTTCGTACACCGGACCTTCAATGGTTCCGACCTTAAGGCCTTTATCCTCGGGTTACGCCATATTTACAAATCCTACGGGGGATTCGAACCCCTTTTTGCCCGTTATGCGCAGGATGATAACCTGCAGGATGCCATCGTGCAGGTGCGCCGTCATTTTTTCGAACAGCCCCACCCGGCCCGGAGCGAGAAGCATTTCTCCAACCCGGGGAAGGGTTCGGCCGCCAAACGCATCAATATGTTCCTGAGGTGGATGGTGCGGCCTGAAGCGTCCGGTGTCGATTTCGGGCTTTGGAACCAGCTGTCCCCGGCTCAGCTTTCCTGCCCACTGGATGTCCACAGCGGGAAGGTAGCCCGGGCGCTAGGCTTGCTGGATCGCCGTCAGAACGATGCAAGAGCTGTACGGGAACTCGATGCCTCCCTGCGGGCCCTGGACCCTGCAGACCCGGTGAAATACGATTTTGCGCTTTTTGGCCTGGGGGTATTTGAGAAATTCAGCTAACCCCTATTCCTGTAAGATCCCATATCCTTCCGGCAGGTCCAGGGCAATCTGCCTGCCCCCTTCCCGGATGGAACGGTAAATGGCCTCTACAATAACCATATCCCTCCGCCCCATTTCCCCTGGAGCCCGGTTTGGGGTACCTTCCAGGATATGACGGGCAAAGTCGTCCATCTGCAATTTTTGCTGGGACTCGTGCGGGAATTCGATGGGCCCCTCAGAGGTCCGCCCGCTCAAAGGGCCGTAGTTGTTGGCCGGCTGCAATTCAAACCAGCCGCTGGTACAGGAGCCGTACAACCGGTTGGCATTGGCGTTGTGGGAGGTCATCATCTGCCCCACCACGCCCCCGGGAAAGGTAAATTGTGCGGTAATAGTCTCATCGGTGTCCTTGAAATACTCCGGCCTGGTACTGAACTCTTGTGCGCTGACGCCTATCGGGTTTTTGCCGCAGGAGTAGATACAACTCTGAATGGAATAAACCCCCATATTCAACAAGGCGCCCCCTCCGGACAATTCGCGGTTGAGCCGCCATTGGTCCGGGTTTCCCCGGGATACGTAAGCGGCATCGGCACTTATAAACAGGACGTCCCCGAAGGTTTTCTCCCGTACCAAGCGCTTTATTTCCCGGGTATAGGGTTCGGACTGAAGGCGGTAGCCCACGGATAGTTTTACACCGGCCGTTTCACAGGCTGCTATAATGGCATCGCATTCGGCCACGCTAACGGCCATGGGCTTTTCACAAATAACATGTTTCCCGGCTTTCGCAGCCCGGATCGCAAACTCGGCATGCATGCTGTTGGGCAGGACCACATAGACAATATCGATCGAGTCGTCCTGCGCAATAGCATCAAAATTCTCATAATTGTAAATATGGGAGGGGTCTATCCCGTATTGTTCCCTCCATTTCGCGGCTTTTGAAGGGGTGCCTGTTACGATCCCGGCCAGGCGGCACCACTGCGTTTGTTCCAGGGCCGGTGCCAGCTGGTATGTACTGTAGCTTCCCAGCCCCACCAGGGCAACCCCCAGTTTACGCTGGGCGGTATTGCCATTTGGGGCGCAGGCCCAGCTCAGGTGCGGTGCCATCAGGGCCCCTGAAGCCCCCAGGGCCATCTTCCCTGTAAAATTCCTTCGGTCCATCGGTTTTGCCGTTTTGGTGTCCCCTAAAGATAAAAAACTCCGGTTAGCTTAGTGTCTGGTATTACCAGGGAACGCATCCTGGCGCAACCGGTAGGGCATCTCTGGGAAAAACACTATTTTAGGGAGCATTAGACTAACCCAAAAAAACAATGAGTATCAGAATCTATTCCCTCGTTTTAGTGGCCCTATTCATGGGCCAGATCCACGGACAACAACGCAAACTCCCGGTAGATACCACTGTGGTTACCCAGCACAGCGTCACGATTAATGGTCAGCGGTTTTCCTATACAGCCGAGACGGGCACCCAACCCGTGTGGAATGATATGGGCGAGCCCGTAGCTGCCCTGCATTATACCTACTACACCCGGAATAACGTGGGGGACCGCGCAGGCCGGCCCCTGCTGATCTCCTTTAACGGCGGTCCGGGCTCTGGTTCCGTATGGATGCACCTGGCCTATACGGGTCCGAGAGTGCTGCGTATTGACGATGAGGGATACCCGGTACAACCTTATGGCGTGGCGGAAAACCCGTTTTCCGTCCTGGATGTTACCGATATCGTCTATGTGAACCCGGCCAACACCGGATATTCCAGGACCATCCCGGAAACCGGGAAGGAAGTAGACCGGGATATGTTCTTCGGCATTAACGCGGATATCAAGTACCTCGCGGAATGGCTCAACACCTTCGTCTCCCGACACAACCGCTGGCAGAGCCCGAAGTACATCATCGGGGAAAGCTACGGCGGAACCCGCGTAATGGGACTTTCCCTGGCCCTGCAGAACCAGCAGTGGATGTACCTGAACGGGGTTATCATGGTATCCCCAGCCGATTACAAAGTAATCCGCGTGGGCGGGCCGGTGAGCAGCGCCCTGAACCTCCCCTACTACACCGCGGCGGCCTGGCACCACAAAGCCCTTCCCCCGGAACTGCAGCAAAAGGATCTTTTGGAAATCCTGCCTGAATCGGAAGAGTATACCATTAACACCCTTATTCCTGCCATCGCCAAAGGCGGTTTTATCAGCGATGGCGAACGGAATGCCGTAGCGGAAAAAATGGCCTATTATTCCGGGCTCAATAAGAAAGACATCCTGGGCCACAACCTGGACGTACCTACCTCCTTTTTCTGGAAAGCCCTCCGCCGGGACCGGGGCGGGTATACCGTGGGCCGCCTGGACAGCCGTTACCTGGGCCTGGACAAGACCCTGGCCGGCACCCGTCCGGATTATGCGGCGGAATTGACTTCATGGCTCCACAGCTTTACCCCGGCTATCAACTATTATTTCCACAATGACCTGAATTTCAAAACGGACATCAAATACAATATGTTTGGCCCCGTACGGCCCTGGAACGATGAAAATGATGAGACGCGGGACAACCTCCGCCAGGCCATGGCACAGAACCCGTACCTGAACGTACTGGTCCAGTCCGGCTATTACGATGGGGCCACCACTTATTTCAACGCCAAGTATACCATGTGGCAGGTAGACCCCAGCGGGAGGATGAAGGACCGCTTCGAATTCAAGGGATACCGCAGCGGGCATATGATGTACCTGAGGCGGGAAGACCTCAAACAGGCCAACGATGACCTGCGGGCCTTTATCCTGCGGACCATGGCCATCGGGAAAAGCGCTAAATACTAATGCCATGAAACTAAAAAGCATTTTTTTAGGACTCCTGGCAGGGTTGGCCTGCCAAGGACTGACGGCCCAGGAAATTCCCCCCGCCCAGTGGCAGATTGAAACCGCCCTTATGGCGGTACCCCAGGATTACCGGGAACAGGCCCGGGTACTGGGCTATGACCAGGACGGGAACCTGGTAACTTTAAGGGAAGGCGACGGGGACTATATCGCCCTGGCCGACGACCCGGCAAGGGATAACTTTTCCACAGCCGCCTACCATAAAGACCTGGAGCCGTTTATGGCCCGTGGCCGCGAACTGCGTGCCGGAGGCATGTCCTTCGACCAGATTTTCCAGACCCGTGAAGAGGAAGTGCGTTCCGGTTTGCTGAAGATGCCGGACAAAGCCATGCTCTGCGTTTTTACAGGAAAGGTAGACCCGGATTCAGGTGAGATACTGGAGCCCTTTACCCGCTATGTCTTCTACATTCCGTTTGCCACAGGGGCCAGTACCGGATTGCCCACCACCCCGGCACCTCCGGGGCATGCATGGCTCATGGACCCTGGAACCCACCGGGCGCATATCATGATTACCCCTCCTAAGGGAAACCCTCAATAAACCAAAGCCTATCCAATGCCTGTACGAAAAGTACCCTGTATCCTATTACTGACTCTGATCGCTTTTGCCCTCCCCATCCATGGGCAGGACTGGCCGGACCTGAAACGTTTTGCGGATGATAATGCGGCCCTTGCGCCCCCGGCTGAAGGGGAAGCCCGGGTCGTTTTCATGGGAAACTCCATTACCATAGGATGGCTGCACAAAATGCCCGGGTTTTTCGAAGGTAAACCCTATGTGAACCGGGGGATCAGCGGGCAGACTACCCCTCAGATGCTCCTGCGCTTCCGGCAGGATGTCATCGCCCTGCAGCCCAGGGTTGTGGTTATCCTGGCCGGTACCAACGACATTGCCGGCAACACCGGCCCGATGACCCTGGAGCAAATCCGCGACAACCTGGTCTCTATGGCGCAATTGGCAAGGGCCAATGGGATCGAGCCCGTACTGAGTTCTGTCCTGCCCGCCTACGATTACCCCTGGAGGCCCGGATTAAATCCGAATCTCAAAATCCCTGCTCTCAATGCGATGATTGAGGCATACGCCCGGGAGCAAAACATGGTCTACCTGGATTACTTCAGCGCCATGGCCGATGCCCGGAACGGCCTCGGGCCCGACCTGGCTTCGGATGAAGTGCACCCTACGCTTAAGGGGTATCAGATGATGGCCCCCCTCGCGGAAAAAGCCATAGCACAGGCGCTGGAGAAACAACAGGCGGACTAATCCTCAAGGGGAAGCCCCCGAGTTATGGCCGAACCGCGAATCAGTATCCTGATGCCGTTCCGAAATACGGCCGCCTTCCTGGAAGAATGCCTGGCCTCTATCCGTGGCCAATCCCATGAAAACTGGGAATTAATTACCGTAAATGACCATTCGGAAGATGCCAGCAAAACCCTTTTGGAAAAGGCCGCCGTGGCGGATTCCCGCATCCGGGTACTGGAAAACACAGGGACGGGGATTATCCCTGCCCTGAGACAGGCTTATGCCGCTTCCTCGGGTGAACTGATTACCCGGATGGATTCGGATGACCGGATGAGCCCGGACCGCCTGGAAACAATGGCAGGAGAGCTGATCCGAAGTGGCCGGGGTCACCTCGCGCTTGGGCTGGTTAGGTACTTTTCTGATGCCGGGGTATCTGACGGGTATGACCGGTATGAAAAATGGCTCAATGGCCTGAGCGCCTCGGGGGAAAATTTTTCTGAAATCTACAAGGAATGCGTCATCCCTTCCCCATGCTGGATGGTATGGCGGCAGGACCTGGACAAGTCTGGCGCATTCCTGCCCGACCTGTACCCGGAAGATTACGACCTGTGTTTCCGGTTCTACCGCATAGGCCTCCAATGCCTGCCGGCGACAAAAGTCCTTCACTACTGGAGGGATTACGCCTGGCGAACCTCCCGCACCTCCGAGCACTATGCCCAGAATTATTTCCTGGAAATCAAAACCCGGTATTTCCTTGAACTGGACCGACAACCCTCAAGACCCCTGGTGATCTGGGGGGCAGGATACAAGGGAAAGAAAGTGGCACGCCTGCTGCTTGAGGCCGGGGAACCCTTCCGATGGGTTTGCGACAACCCCAGAAAAATCGGGAAGAAAATCTATGGGGTCCGCTTGGAACACTACCGCGCGATTTTCGGCTTACCGCAGCCACAGAGCATTATAACAGTTGCCAACGAGGCCGCCCAGTTGGAAATCAAGGGGGTATTGGGGCAGCTGCAACTGGAACAGCCAAAGGCAGACTACTTCTTTTTTTGTTGATTCCCGGGCGGAAGGCAAAAGGACCTACTGCACATCCCCAAGGTCCTTTCCGGCCATTGAATTGACTATCTTTGGGAATAGAATCGGATTTATGCTATTGAAGTATCCGGAAATGCTCTGGGGCCTGCTGGCCCTGCTACTCCCCATCCTGGTACACCTGTTGCGCCTGCGGAAGTTTCGCAAAACGGCCTTTACCAATGTGCGTGTCTTGCAACGGCTACGGCTGGAATCCGACCGAAGCAGCCGTCTTAAAAAGTGGCTACTACTGGCAGCCCGGCTGGGGTTGCTCGCCGCCCTTGTGATCGCCTTTGCCCAACCGTACCGGGCTGCCTCCGGGGCGCAAAGACAACGCGATATTGTGGTCTACCTGGACAATTCCATGAGTATGGAATATCCGTCGGGAGCCACTACCCTCCTCCAGGGGGAAATCCAGAAACTGCTAAGGGACCTGCCCGGGGATTTCCGGGTCTCGGTACTGACAAACACCCAGCAATATCCACGTCAGGAACTATCAGGGCTACAGGATATCCTGCTCACCATGGGCCATACCCATATAGAATCCGACCTCGGGTCGCTTTTGCTTCGGGCTGCCCCTCTATTTAACAATGACCCCTCTGTAGATCCCGAACTCTGGCTTATTTCCGATTTTCAGGGCTTCCGCGAAGGAGAAGTAGACACCACCCGATTGCCCCGCCTCAGGGCGGCGGTTGTAAACCCTCCCGGTAATAATAATATCTCCCTGGATTCTGCCTATCTCGAAAACCAGGGGGAAGATGTGCTTGAGCTGCATGTTGATGTCCGCCTCAGCAGTCCGGAAATCAACCAGGCGTTATCCCTGTACCAGGGGGACACCCTCATCGCTAAAACAGCTCCGGAAGTGGATGATTCCGGGAATGGGTCGGCCGTTTTTACACTGCCTGCCAGAAAAGGGATTACCGGCACCGTAAGGGTTTTGGACGAAGGCCTGCCTTACGACAATACCCTGTACTTCCACCTGGATAGCCCCCGGAAGATCCGGGTACTAAGCCTGGGGCCAGGCACTACAGATTACCTGAAACGCATCTTTACCGAAGACGAGTTCACCTTCCGGGAAACACGGCTTCGCACCCTCGATTTCGGTTTATTGGAAGCGCAGGACCTGATAATTCTCAATGGTTTGGAATCCATTCCGGAAACCCTAGAGCGCTTGCTTACCGCCAGCCTTGAAGCCGGGGCCAATATCCTGATCATCCCACCGGAGGGCCTGAACCCGGATGGCTACAACCGCTTTCTGGAAAGCACGGCGGGGTTAAGCCTGGAACCAGCCCTGGCCTCAGAGAACCGCATTACCAACATCCGATCGGATCACCCGCTCTTTCGCGATGTATTCGAATCTGAGATTTCCAATTTTGAATACCCGCAGGTACAGTCCTACCACAGGGTAAAAGGCAACCGGCCGGGAATCCTCGAATTTCAGGATGGCTCGCCTTTTTTACTGGGCTCCGGGAACCTCTATCTCTTTACGGCCTCCATAGCCCCTTCGAACAGCAACCTTACCAGCTCCCCTCTTATTGTCCCTACCCTTTATGCCCTCGGGCTAAAAGACCAGCTCCGGGATGCGTTGTACTACACCATCGGAGCACCTTCCAGCGTGAGCCTCGAGCGCAACCAGGGGCCGGATGGTGTTTACCAGCTGGAGACCGACGGATACAGCTTTATTCCGGAGCAGCAACAGCTCGGGAGGAAGACCGTATTGCGGTTTGGGGAGGAACCCCAAAGGAGTGGTACCTACCGAATTTCAGGGCTGGCATCCGAAGACCGGTTCAGTTTCAATTACCCCAGGGACGAAAGCCGCTATCCGGCCTTTTCAGGGGAGCTGCCGAAGTACATCCAGGTGGACCGGGGGATTGATAGCCTGCTTACCGGGTATCAAAATGAAACACGGGTAACCGACCTTTGGAAATGGTTTGTTATTTTTGCTTTGCTGTTTGCGGTGGCTGAGTTACTGCTCCAAAAATTCCTTCGATGAAGCTTCTACTGAAATCCGCTACCCTGATCGACCCCGGTCAGGTTGGCCTGCACGGGAAAAAACGGGACATCCTCATCGAAAACGGGCTTATTTCCAAAATCGCTTCCCGGATAGAAGCGCCCAGGGGCGCTAAAACAATCACTTATCCAAACCTCCACGTGAGCTGCGGGTGGTTCGACAGCAGTGTGAGTTTCGGGGAACCGGGATACGAGGAGCGGGAAACCATCGCCAATGGGTTGCGGGTTGCCGGGGCTTCCGGTTTTACAGGTATCGTCCTCAATACCAATACCCGTCCGGTACCCGATACCAGCGGGGATGTGGTTTTCCTCAGGGAAAGCGCCCGGGGGAGTGCCACAGGGCTATACCCTATGGGGGCGCTCAGCCTCGGCGCCAACGGCGAGGACCTCGCCGAACTTTTCGACATGAAAGGAGCAGGTGCAGTTGCCTTCAGCGATTATAAACACCCCGTTCAGAACCCGAACCTGCTTAAGCTGGCCCTGCTCTATACCCAGAACTTCGATGGGCTTATCCTCTCTTTTCCCCAGGATGGAGACCTTGCCCCCAATGGCCAGGTCCATGAAGGGGAAACTTCCGTTAGGCTCGGAATGCGGGGAATCCCGCCACTTGCCGAAGAATTGCGGGTGGCCCGGGACCTCAGGATCCTGGAGTATACCGGTGGGCGTTTGCATATCCCGACCATCTCCACTGCCCAAAGCATCGCCCTGATCGCTGCAGCCAAGAAGTCGGGACTCGACGTATCCTGCAGCGTTGCCGTGCACAATTTGCTGTACACGGACCAGAAAGTAGCAGGTTTTGACAGTGTTTTTAAGGTTTTGCCCCCCTTGCGCGGGCAACAAGAAGTAAAGGCCCTCCGCAAAGCCCTGGCCGATGGGGTTATCGATATGGTAACCACAGACCACAGCCCAAAGGATATAGAGGAAAAGAGACTGGAATTCGACCGGGCAGCCTTTGGCACCCTGGGGCTGGAATCCGCCTTCGGGATTCTCAATAAAATCTACGATACAGCGCAATGCGTGGAAATCCTGTGCCGGGGTCGTAAGCGTTTCGGTATCCCGCAGCCGCAACTGGCCGAGGGACAGCGGGCCGAACTAAGCCTGTTTAACCCGGATGTGGCAGTGACCCATGGGACTTCCCCCCTTATGTCTACGGCCAAGAACGATATGTTCCTCGGGGAGGAGCTAAAAGGTAAAGCCTACGGTGTAGTGGTAGGCGACAAAGCCCAACTGGCATGAAAGCGCCCGCTTCCGAGGCACGGACCATTGCCATTGTTGCCTACCTGACCCTGGTGGGTTCCCTGATCGCCATGACCATGAACGCAGAACCGAAGCACGCTTTCGGCCGCTTCCATACACGGCAGGCTTTTGGCCTCCACCTGGCTTTTATTTCAGTGATGCTTTTTTCCAGTCTGGTCTGGTTCCACCCCTATACCTGGATCGGTTTCTATGTCTGTTATTTCGCCCTCTGGATCTACGGGTTTATCGGAGCCCTGCAAGGAAAGGCCCTTTTGCTGCCGCTTCTGGGGAAACCTTTCCAGAAATGGTTCACGTTTATTTCCTGATTATGGCCCCTAAGGACCTATCCCTGCACCACCTGATCCGCCCCTCCG
Source organism: Robiginitalea sediminis (assembly GCF_002198115.1). Classification (GTDB taxonomy): domain Bacteria; phylum Bacteroidota; class Bacteroidia; order Flavobacteriales; family Flavobacteriaceae; genus Robiginitalea; species Robiginitalea sediminis. Next base: position 614,712 of record NZ_NGNR01000002.1, read on the forward strand.
CCAACACGGAAGGGACTTCTGCCGCGCTTATTATGATGCATGGCTACGGGAGCAACGAAGAGGACCTTTTTTCCTTTGCCCCGGAGATGCCGGAAGACCTGTTTGTAATATCCCTGCGGGCCCCACATCCCTTACAGCCCTTCGGATACGCCTGGTACGCCATCAATTTTGAAGCGGAAAAAGGTAAATGGAACGATACGGCCCAGGCGGTGGAATCCAGGGAAGCCATCCTGCACTTTATCGGGGAGGCCACTACGGCCTATAACCTGGACCCTTCCAGAATTAACCTCCTGGGTTTCAGCCAGGGCAGTATCCTGGGCTATGCCCTGGCCCTTTCTTACCCGGAACGCATTCGGACCCTTGTAGCCCTCAGCGGGTATCTGGACCCGTCCATGCTGGTTGCGGGATTTGAATCCAAAAAGCACGAAGATTTGGAGATTTATGCCTCTCACGGGCAGGCCGATATGGTCATTCCCCCTGCCTGGGCCCAGAAAACAGCCGCATCCCTAAAGCAGCTGGGCCTTTCCCATGTCTATGAAGAATATCCCGTGGGGCATGGGGTTTCCATGGAAAACTTCAGGTCTTTCCTGCAGTGGCTTACCCCCCGCTACTGACCAGAGCGCGTATAAAGCAGGTGTGCCATGGGCGTAAAGCGCGCCCCCAGGTCTTCCCCCAATTCGTATTCGATAAGCAATTCCCCCCAATAACTGCCGTCTGAGAAATCGGCCAGAATCCATTTGTGGTTCAGGACTTTAATTTTATTGATCTTAAAGTCGCTTTCCATGCCCTCGTATGGGACAAGCGGGTTATCCCCGGACTGCTCGTTGGTCTCAAGCAACCGATCCATAACATAGGCCGAAGGATCCTCCAGGGGCAGGTCTTCAAAATACGCCAGGGCCTCGTCGTTATTCGCCAGGCTGAAATACTGCATATCCAGGGTCTCGAGGCGGGATTGTGTCAGGGAATCCTTCCATTGGGCCTCCCGCTCCCTAAGGCGGGATACCTCATTCTCGAGGCCTTGCATGTTGCGGGAACTGCTTACAGCCAGATAAAGGGCAATTAGTGCCGCAAAAACGAAAGCGTAAAGGAAAATATTCTTCTGCATGGTTATAGCGTTATAGTAAGGTTGTCGTATGCCAGGTGAACCCCTGTGGGCAAACCTGCTTCCACTTCCGCATGGAAGCCCATCCGGTGGCTGATATGGGTGAGGTAGGCCGATTCGGGGGCTACCTCGGAAATAAATGCAAGGGCTTCCTCCAGGTTAAAGTGGGAGTGGTGTGGTTCCTGCCGTAGGGCGTTCACGACCAATACTTTCAACCCTTCCAGCCGCATCATTTCCTCTTTCTCGATGGATTTCATGTCCGTCAGGTAGGCAAAATCGCCAATCCGGTATCCGAAGACCTGCAGGCGGTTATGCCAGACCTCCACAGGAGTCACCTGGTGATTCCCCACCGCGAAGGCCCTGCCCCTCTCCACCTCGTGCACCTGTACTGCCGGGGCACCCGGGTAACGGTCTTCATCGGCAAATATGTAGTCGAAACGCTTCATCAGGGAGGCGATCACACGTTTGTGGGCGTAAACCGGAATATCCCCTTGCCTGAAGAAAAAGGGACGGATATCGTCAATGCCGGCAGTGTGGTCGGCGTGCTCGTGCGTAAAAAGGATGGCATCGAGGCGGGGTATGGGGTGGCGAAGCATTTGCTGGCGGAAATCCGGCCCGCAATCGATAACCATATTGGCATCTGCAAGCTGCACCAGGACCGATACGCGAAGCCTTTTGTCTCTCGGGTCATCGCTGAGGCACACCGGATGGTCACTTCCGATAACCGGGATGCCCTGGGAGGTTCCTGTGCCGAGGAAAGTAATCTTCAACCGCTCGTCTGTTTTATCCAAATTTATAACTTATTTATTACTTGGATTGCCCCATCTTTATATCTTTGTTCCTTGTAAAAACGCCGTTATGCCCAGTGTTGAGAAGAATGAGTTCGCTTTCGAAAACGTTCCTTCCATCAAAGCCAAAACCCTCCGGATTAACCTGAACCCGGATATCTACGGAACCTTCGCCGAGATTGGGGCCGGGCAGGAAACCGCACGGCATTTTTTCCGGGCCGGTGGGGCCTCCGGCACCATTGCCAAGGCCATGAGTGCGTACGACAAGGATTTCAGCGATGCCATTTACGGGATTGAGGAAGACGGACGTTACGTGACCCAGAGTCGGCTGAAAAAGATGCTGGCCCACGAGATGAACCTCATGGAACAGCGCATCAGCCGGGAACACCACCCAGACCGCCTGTTTTTCTCCTATGCCAATACGGTGGCCACCATCGATTTTTCCAAACGGTACAAAGGCCACGGTTGGGTGGGGATCCGCTTCCAGCTGGACCCGCGCCAAAAAGAATTCGACGAGATCGTCCTCCATGTGCGCTTTAAGCAAAATGAAGCGCGACTGCAGCAGGAAACACTGGGGATTGTGGGGGTCAACCTGATTTACGGGGCATTTTACAAGCACCACAAACCACGCAAATTACTCAAATACCTCTACGACCATATCGATACGGATACCCTGGAGATTGACATGGTCAATTTCTCAGGACCCAATTTCACTCATGTAGACAACCGCCTGATGAGCCTTCAGCTCATCAAAAACGACATGACCGATGCGGTGATGTTCGGGCCGGATGGGAACAACCTGCTCCCGGCAGCTGTGCTCTACAAACGGAATATCCTCGCCTTACGGGGGAGTTTCCGTCCGGTGACCAAGGTCAATATGGACATGTTCCAGAAGTCCTACGATATTTTTGTTCGCGAACAAACGGTGGTCGAGGAGAAAACCATCGTAATCTTTGAAATCACCCTTTCCAACCTGAAGTCCTCGGGGGAAATCGATGAACACGATTTTATGGACCGGGCTGAGCTGCTCTGCTCCCTGGGGCATACAGTTATGATTTCCAAATTCTCCGAGTACTACAAACTGGTGGAGTATTTCAACAACTACACCAAAAACCGGATTGGTCTGACCATGGGGGTAAACAACCTGGTGGATATTTTTGACGAGAAATACTACCGCCACCTCAGCGGGGGTATTCTGGAAGCCTTTGGGAAGTTGTTCTTCAAGGACCTCAAGGTGTATCTCTACCCCATGAAAGACCCGGAAAGCGGTCAGATCATGACCAGCAACAACATCCAGGTCCACCCCAGGATGAAGGAGCTTTACAAATTCTTCAAGTACAACGGCAAGGTTATGGATATCATCGACTACGACCCGGATATCCTCCATATTTTCTCCCGGGACGTCCTGAAGAAAATCACCCAGAACGAAGAAGGGTGGGAAGAAATGCTCCCCGAGGGTATTGCCGAAGTCATTAAGGAAAAGAAACTCTTTCTGCCCAAAGAAAGCAAAGAAGCCCAACTCTTAGAATAAAAAAAGCCGGGATGTTCCCGGCTTTTTTTATTCCTGTATCCTATTCCAGGATCTGGGCGGCGTGATCTTTGGTATTGACCTTATCGATGACACGCTCCACTACCCCATCCTGATCGATGATAAAGGTCTTGCGGTGGATGCCGTCAAACTCCCGTCCCATGAACTTTTTAGGACCCCAGACGCCGAAGGCGTTAATTACGGTTCTGTCCTCGTCTGCCAGCAGCGGGAAGGGAAACTCGAATTTATCCCTGAAATTCGCTTGTTTTTTCTGGGAGTCGGCACTGACCCCAACAAGGGCATACCCGGCTTCCTGTAATTCCGCATAGTGATCCCTTAGGTTGCAGGCTTCGGCCGTGCACCCTGGGGTATTGGCCTTGGGGTAGAAAAACACCACCCACTTGCGCCCCTTGAAATCCGTGGAGGATACGGCGTTTCCGTCTTGGTCAACCGCACTAAAATCCGGTACTTTGTCTCCAGCTTTAAGCGTATTCATAGGTTCTATTTGTTTATTTATATTTAAACAAAGTTAAACATTTTTATGACGAAAGCAGAAAAAGCGGCCTTTGTAATGGAAACCCTGGAAGAATGCTATCCGGAGGTTCCCATCCCGCTGGAACATACAGATCCGTACACCTTGCTGATAGCCGTATTGCTTAGTGCACAGAGCACCGATGTCCGGGTGAACCAGACCACGCCCCTGCTGTTCGACCGCGCGGACAACCCCGCGGCTATGGTGCGCCTCAGTGTAGACCAGATCCGGGAGATTATCCGGCCGGTAGGCCTCTCCCCTACCAAGGCGCGGGCCATCCACCGCTTGTCCGAGATTCTGCTCGAAGACTATAAGGGGGAAGTCCCCCGGGAACTGGAGGCCCTGGAAACCCTCCCAGGGGTGGGCCATAAAACGGCCAGCGTGGTGGTGTCTCAGGCATTTGGGGTTCCGGCCTTTCCCGTAGATACGCATATCCATCGGCTCATGTACCGTTGGGGGTTATCTAATGGCAAGAACGTCGTTCAAACTGAAAAGGACGCCAAACGGTTGTTCCCCAGGGAGGCCTGGAATAAATTGCATTTGCAGATCATCTGGTACGGCAGGGAGTATTCCCCGGCCCGCGGGTGGGACCTTGAAAAGGATATCATTACACGAAAAATTGGCCGGAAATCGGTGCTTCGGGAGTACGAAGCCAAAAAAAAGGCCCGCAAATAAGCGGGCCTCGATATCTTAATTCAAGATGGTTTCGAAGGGTATACCTTTATACTCCAGGTAGTGTAAAGCCCTGGAATACTGCATTAAAAGGGAGATGGTCTCCTTTTTGGCCTGAATTACCTCACAGGCGTTGGCGTGTTCTGAGTAAATTTTTTCCATATGCTTTAGAGTTCGTTACACTTGTATAACGCAACCCATATGGAAATATTGCTCAGCTCGTAATCCTAGTAGTTGGTCAATACGATATTGTTCTTCTGGATGATTTTCCTCAGGTTGATCAGGGCGTAGCGCATCCGGCCCAGGGCAGTGTTGATACTGACCCCTGTACATTCGGAAATCTCCTTGAAGCTCATGTCTTTATAGATCCGCATGATCAGCACATCCCGCTGGTCGTCGGGAAGCTCGTCGATGAGCATGCTCAGGTCGCTGTCTATCTGGTCCTTGATGAGCTGTTTTTCCACATTGGGTTTTTCATCCCCGATAACCGAGAAGATATTGAAGTCGTCGCCCCCCTCGAATTTGGGCATCCGTTTGTTCTTCCGGAAATAATCGATAATCAGGTTGTGTGCAATCCGCATCACCCATGGCAGGAACTTACCTTCCTCACTGTAGTTTCCTTTCTTAAGGGTTTTAATGACCTTAATAAAGGTGTCCTGGAAAATATCCTCGGCGGCATCCCTGTCCAGCACTTTGGAGTAGATAAAACTGGTAATGCGCTGGTTGTGGCGGTTGATCAGGATTTCGAGGGCGCGTTCGTCTCCGCTGATATAATCCTGTACCAGGGTTGAGTCGTCGGTCTGGTGTTCCATAGAGCGTACGTATTGATTCAGTTAATGGCCTGTTGGCTTTGGTGATTACGATTATGTGTCCGGGTCTCAAACACAATTTAAAAGTAGCCAAAGGGCCTACGCTCGGAAAAACATTGTTGTAAAAGGGCGGATTCTTGATGTAAAAGCCGGATTTTAGCTTTTATTCCTATTTACGGGGTATGCGGCGTAGTTACCTGTACGGGATTGTACGATTCGCCTTACCTGCGGAATCCGTATCAGAGAAGGGTGATTCAGGGCACTGGAAACCCCTTGGAGGAAATCAATTGAGGTTGTTCTCGAAAACCATTCCCTCGGCCTTTACAATAGAGAGGGATTTGGAATAGTCCAGTAGGAACTTAACGGTACCTTTGGAGGCAGATACCAATTCGCACTTTTCAGTAGACGGGGTGTAGAGTTGATCCATAAGCCTTGCGCTGTTGTTTCCAAAATAACGCAAGGCTGCGGACACCTGATACCCCGCTTCGACCTATTGCCGATTAATTCGTCAAAACTATACTGTTCTCCTCGATGAGCTTTCTGAGGTTAATCAGGGCATAGCGCATACGCCCGAGGGCCGTATTGATACTGACCCCGGTACTTTCGGCAATTTCCTTAAAACTCATTTCCCGGTACATGCGCATTTGAATAACCTTCTGCTGGTCTTCCGGGAGCTGCGCTATGAGCCCTTCCAGGTCGGATTCGATCTGGTCCTTGATAAGCTGGTGCTCGGCATTGAGGGAACCATCCTGCATAATGGCGAAGATGTTGTACTCCTCGCTGGTCTCGTACCGGGGCATCCGGTTGCTTTTCCGATAGTGGTCTATAACCAGGTTATGGGCAATGCGGATTACCCATGGGAGGAATTTGCCTTCCTCGTTATATTTCCCAAGCTTAAGGGTCCGGATCACCTTCATAAAGGTATCCTGGAAGATATCCTCGGTAATCTCTTTGTCGAAGACCTTGGAATAGATGAATGAGGAAATGCGCTGGTTATAGCGGTTAATCAATACTTCGAGGGCCCTTTCGTCTCCTCCTCTGTACCGTTTGATCAGGATAGCATCGTCTGCCTGCAGAAGTTCCATAACTTACTTTTTTGAAGTAGCCCGGGCACCCGTCACAAAGAGGGGCTTCCAGACCGATTTGGGGTTTATAAATCAAAAAAGTAATGTTATGCGATAGGCATATAGATTTTGTGATGCGCCTCAAATATAAGTAAAATAAAATAGCGTCAAAAAATTCTTAACGGTTCCTCCCGGGCAATTCCCCTGGCCGAACCCTCTGGCAGGAGCGTGATTCTTGTCGTATCTTTAACCACATTTTAGCCGTATGCCCGCTCCCTCCAAAGCAAGTACCAAAGACGTTATCAGTATACAGGGTGCCCGACTGCACAACCTGAAAAACATAAACGTAGACATCCCACGCAACCGGCTGGTAGTTATCACCGGTATGTCCGGGTCGGGTAAGTCCAGCCTGGCATTCGATACGCTCTACGCCGAAGGACAGCGCCGGTATGTGGAGAGCCTGTCTTCCTATGCCAGGCAATTCCTGGGGAAACTGGACAAGCCCAAAGTAGACCACATCCGCGGTATTGCACCGGCCATAGCTATAGAACAGAAGGTAAATTCCACCAACCCCCGCTCTACCGTAGGGACCACCACGGAAATCTACGATTACCTGAAGCTGCTCTATGCCCGCATAGGGAAGACCATCTCCCCTATTTCCGGGAATGAGGTAAAGAAACACTCCGTTTCCGATGTAGTAGACCATATCTGTGCTCAGGAAGAAGGGGCCCGCATGCTGCTACTAGCCCCCGTATCTGTACCCGAAGGCCGTAAAACGGAAGATTTTCTTCAAATGCTCCATAAGCAGGGGTATGCCCGGATCCGGGCAGGGGGGGAAATGCTCCGGATAAGCCCCGAACTCGAGGTTACAGACCGGCAGTTAGAGCTGGTGGTAGACCGGATAGTGGCGCGGCCCGAAGACGAGGATTTCCGGAACCGACTGGCCGATGCCGTAGATACTGCGTTTTTTGAAGGGAAGGGCGAGTGCCTGGTTTTCCATATGGAATCGGGGCAGACTGAGGTCTTCAACAACCGCTTTGAGCTGGATGGCATCAGCTTTCTGGAACCCAATGTGCACTTGTTTTCGTTCAACAACCCCTATGGGGCATGTCCTAAATGTGAAGGCTACGGGGACGTGATCGGGATTGACGAGGATCTCGTGATACCGAATACAGCCCTTTCGATCTACGACAATGCCATTTTCCCATGGCGGGGTGAAAGCATGGGTAAATACCGGGATAAACTGGTGAACAACGCCTATAAATTCGATTTTCCCATCCACAAACCCTGGTACGAGCTTAGCGAGGAGCAACAGACTCTGGTTTGGGAAGGCAATACCTACTTCACAGGGCTTAATGCCTTTTTCGCCAAGCTGGAGGAAAAGAGTTACAAAATCCAGAACCGGGTCATGCTATCCCGTTACCGGGGTAAAACCCGGTGCCCGAAGTGTATGGGGAAACGGCTGCGGGAAGAAGCGCACAACGTGCGTATATACGGAAAATCCATCTCGGACCTGGTGGAAGTCCCTATTTACGCCCTGGCTGCCTTTTTTGATGACCTCCAGTTGAGCGATCACGACCGGCAAGTGGCGGCGCGCCTGCTTACCGAAATCCGAAACCGTCTGGGCTACCTCATGCAGGTGGGGCTCGGTTACCTCACCCTGAACCGGAAATCGAATTCCCTTTCCGGGGGGGAAAGCCAGCGCATTAACCTGGCTACCTCCCTTGGCAGCAGCCTGGTGGGGTCCATGTACATTCTGGACGAACCCAGCATAGGGTTACACCCCCGCGATACGGAGAACCTGATCCGCGTGCTGGAATCGCTGCGCGACCTGGGCAATACCGTAATTGTTGTAGAACACGACGAGGACATGATGCGGGCCGCGGATTACATTATCGACATCGGGCCGGAGGCCGGCACCCTTGGGGGCGAGGTAGTAGCCCAGGGGGATTTACAGAAAATCCTGACCTCAGACAGTTTTACCGCCCGCTACCTCAGTGGTGATCTTCGCATTGAGGTTCCCGCCAATAGGCGCAAGGGCAAAGGCTTTATCGAAATCCTGGGAGCCAGGCAAAACAACCTGCAGCATATAGATGTGAGGTTTCCTCTGCAATGCCTGACCGTGGTTACAGGGGTATCGGGAAGCGGGAAAAGCACCCTGGTTAAAGGAATCCTGTACCCCGTAATGCAGAAAGCCCTGGGAGGATACGGGGAAAAAGCGGGGCAGCATACGGCTGTGGAAGGGGAATATAAATTCCTCTCCTACGTGGAATTCGTAGACCAGAACCCCATTGGCCGATCCTCAAGGTCCAACCCTGTGACCTACCTGAAGGCCTACGACGAGATCCGCAACTTGTTTGCCTCCATGAAGCTGAGTAAAATAAGGGGGTATAAGGCCAAACACTTTTCCTTTAATATCGATGGGGGGCGCTGCGAGAAATGCAAGGGAGACGGGGAAATTACCGTGGAAATGCAATTCATGGCAGATGTGCACCTGGAATGCGACCAGTGCAAGGGGAAGCGATTTAAAAAGGAGGTGCTGGAAGTCACCTTCGAAGGGGCCAACATCAGCGATGTCCTGAGTATGACCGTAGACGATTCTATCGCCTTTTTCCGAAACCATAAACAGGAAAAGATCGCCCAGAAACTGCAACCGCTGCAGGATGTGGGACTGGGCTACGTTACCCTGGGCCAACCCTCCTCCACCCTTTCGGGCGGGGAGGCCCAGCGCATTAAACTGGCTTCCTTCCTCGGGAAGGGTCAGAGCCGGGAAAAAGGGCTGTTCATTTTCGATGAGCCCACCACCGGCCTCCATTTCCACGACATCCACAAGCTCCTGAAGTCCTTTGAAGCCCTCATAGACAAGGGGCACTCTATCATAGTAATTGAGCACAACCCGGAACTTATCAAATGTGCGGACCATATGATAGACCTGGGCCCGGAAGGTGGAGACAAGGGCGGGAGACTCCTGGGGACCGGGACCCCCGAGGCCTTGGCGGAGAACCCGGAATCCGTTACCGGCAAGTTTCTTAAAGACAAACTTTTTTCCTGATTCCGGGTTGCTATCCGGTAGCGGCTATCCCTTTATTTCTTAAGTAATCATTTATATATAGCTGTATATCAGATATATACATCACTTTTAAATTTTTTGGCACGCTAATTGTTTCTTTAGGGTGGAATGTGGATCGTCCCATTCGGAACGTAAAACCTTATGTCATGAAACAGTTGATTCTTTTAGTTACAGCCCTCTTGCTCGGAACAGGAAGTTCCCTGCGGGCCGCCTCGGTAGATAAGGTTGCAATGCCCGATGCCTTTCGCTACGGCAATTCATTCATCTTTGTCGAAAACGGGATTACCTTCTCGGTATATCCGGATGGGGAATTCGATTTCCACATAGACCGCTATGCGGGGATAAGTGCCCATATTGGTGCAGGCCCGGTAGGGGTAACCTTCAACACAGGGTTCGATTACAACCCCTATGTACAGTACGACGATTACGGTGCCGTAATCCAGGTGGAACACACCCCTGTATTCTACGATTTTTATGGGCGGGTGAACCGGATTGGCGATATCCGTATCTGGTATCGGAACGGCCTGGCCTACCGTATAGGCGGTATGCGAATTTTCTATAACCCCGGAGGGTATTACGATTACCACACTGGTTTTATCAACGTGTACAACCGGGTTTATGTCTACCGTCCTTTCCACAGGCTTTTTATCCGGCCGGCCCTTGGGTTCTGCATGGTCTACAACCGGCCCTACCGCAGGTTTTACCAGCCGCTGCGCTATACCTACTACAGGCCGTATCGGTTTAATGCCAGACGCCATTACGTAGCCGTGGGTAAGACGCACCGTTACCGGGAACGCGCAGACCGCAGCCGGGTCTACCGTAACGACAACCGGGTAAGCGCCAGGAGGTTCGACGATGTCCGCAGTGAGCGCACCGTATACCGGAACGATGCAGTCCGCTCCAATGCCCGCAGCAACCAGGGGCAGCACAGTGTTGCCCGCAGTGAGCAGGTACGCCAGCCGGAGCGTCGGGTTACACGCACCACCCCTGCCCGTCAGGAGGTCCGCAGTACGCGCAAGGTCGATTCCCGCGAGCCGCGGGCACGCCAGAGCAACCGGAGTGACTCCCGCGTGACCCGGAGCACGACGGTTACCCGTAAGCCGCAGGTGCGTAAGGAAAACAGGGGTGATACCCGAGTGACCCGTACGACCACGACCACCCGGAGGACCAGTACGGTAACGCGCAGCCCGCAGCGCAAGGACACCCCGAGCCAGGTGCGCAAACCGGGACGCTCAGCAGACAGCAGGGCCCGCTCCAAGGCCACGGGAAGCCGCACCAGCGAAGCCTCCCGCAGCCGCAGCAGGAGCAACCGCTCCGGCCATTGAAAGATTTGTTTTTAGGTTGGTTAGTTGTTAAGAACCCCGTGGAGGTATTTACTTCCCGGGGTTCTTTCTGTGCAGCCACTGCCTTACCAGACTATTGAGGTCCTCCGAAACTCCCAGGCGCAGGGCAATCCCTAGGTAAAAGACGCTAACAAGGACACTTTTGAGGACAATGTTGAGTACCGGGTGGAACCCGAACTCCAGCCTGAAGAACAACGCCCCCGTAACCAGGCTCAGAAGCAGAACGCGCCAGGTCCCCCGGCTGAAGGGTAGCATCCTGTATTTTACACCTACAAACACCAGTTTGGCCGCATTATATCCGGCTACAGCCAGGAAGGTAGCCACCGCGGCCCCGGTGATCCCCAAGGCAGGAATAAATACCGTATTCAGGGCGATGGTAGTGCCGGCAAGCAGGACCCCCATCAATAACAGCGTCCGGTAATAAGGTGAATTGTACAAGATGGCACTGTTGATCCCCAGGAAAGATTCAATGCACTTGGCGGCACCGATAAGCAGTACAATATAGAAACCGCCCCTGTAGTTTTCCGGGAGGAGGGCATCGAGTTGCTCCAGGTTAAGCAGGATGAGCAGGAAAATGAGCAGGGTAACCAGCATAAGCCCGAGCGAACTCCGTTTATAGAGGTCCGACAACTCCTTCATTTTTCCTTCGTGCAGGAGTGTTGCCGTAATGGGGTACGTAATCTGGTGCATGGCCCGCATGGGAACGATAATGACCGTGGCGATAAAAACGGAAACCGTATAATAGGCCACATTTTCGATCCGGATATACTGGTTGATCATAAAACGGTCTACCTCGATTAGGATGACCGAAACAGACCCGCCCAACAGGATAAGGCTACTGTATACCAGCATCTCGCGCGTGGTCCCGGGCAGCTGCAGCGTAAGTCGCAGCGGCCTGAGATAAAGGGCATATCCGGCCATAAGTACCGTGCGTATCAGGTAGAGCCCTACCAGTGCCCACAGGAAGGTTTCCACCCCAAACCACCCCAGATAAAGGGCAAGTAACAACAAGGTAGCCCCAAGCCGCACAAAGACTTCTTTCAGGAATGTTCCCCAGGCCGATTTAAGGCATATTTTACTCCAGGCAAAAAACACCTCAAAATAAGCCATGGACATACCCACCGTAAAGATGTGCCATACATAGCCCGCTACAATACTGTTTTCCCTGGAGAGAAAAGCCGCAATAGCCGTTTCTGCGAGGTACGTACACAAGACCACGGGCAGGATGGCTGTCAGGGGAAGCAGCAGCATCAGGCTTAAAAAGCCGTCCCGCTCACCGGATGCCGCAAATCCAGGAAAAAATTTGATAAGGGTGTTGGGTACCCCAACCGATAAAAGCGGCGTTAGCAGGGCGGCAGTGGAGAGTACCACGCCCACCAGCCCGAAGTACGTCTCGCTCATCATGCGGGTATACAGGAACAGGATGTTTACGGCACCCATTACAAACCCGGCATAGGTAAGCACGGTATTCTGTACAGATTGCCTTAAGACGATTCCCATAATACGTCATTTGCGAGTTTCCGGGTGAGGGACTGCCTGTGGTAGTCTCCTATTCCGCGGGTATTTCCGGTCAGGGTGCCCGCCTTGTAAGCCGTATACCACTCCCTGATTTGTTTTTCGATAGCCTGCTCCTGAGCGTACTCGAAGGCCGCACCACAGCCGGTTCCGGCAACGATTTCGGCGGCTTCCCACCCGCTGGGCCCTATGGCCAGCACAGGCCGTGCCGCTGCCATATATTCATAGAGCTTCCCGGGTAGGATCCCACGGGTCTCCGGCAGGTCAATTTCCAGCAGCAGGAGGATCTGGGCTTGCCGGAGGGCCTGCATCGCCTCTTGGTGCGGGACATAGGGAAAGGTGCGGACCCAGGGCATCAGGCCCGAGGCCTCCAGGGAGCGGGTGACCTCCTCGCTTACCAGCCCGGTCAGTTCCAGGCTCAGGTCCTTCCCGAAATCCGGGTGGGTTTGTGTCATCTGCTTCAGTATCCGCCAAAGCGCCTCGGGATTCCGCCCGGCGAGGAGGGAACCAATGTGGACCAGGCGAAAAGGCCCCTCCGGTTGGCTGCCGTCCGATGGTGGCTGGTCAAAACCGTTGGTAATCACATGGACCGGTTTGGTCGTTTGCTTTCGGAATGCACCGGCCGTAGTGCCTGAAGTGGCCACAACGGCATCGGCAGCCTGCAGGACTTCTTTTTCCAGGCGCTCGTGCTTGCGCCGGGCAGGTCCAGACAGATATAAATGTTCGTGATAGCCAATTAGCGTCCACGGGTCGCGAAAATCGGCTACCCAGCGGATGGGCACCTTTGCCTTTAGTGCCATCCCTATAAGATGGACACTGTGAGGGGGGCCGGTAGTTACTACGGTATCTATGCCTTCCTTAGCCAGGATTTCCGGTAATTCCCGCAACGCCGGTTTTAACCAAAACTTCCGCGCATCCGGGATAAAGAAATTCCCCCTGACCCAACGCATCAGTCGTTCGGTTACTCCCGGGCGCTCCTTCTCAATCATCCCGGCGCTCACTCGTTTTGTGGTGCGGGAACCCAGCAGACCGGCCAGCCCATAAGGTTCCCAGAACCGGCTCCGGTACACCGAAACACCTTCTGGTACCAGGGCAACCAGATCCTTGTCTATAATCGGGTAATGGGGGGTTTCCGGTATGAAAACAACGGGGTGGGCCCCCATCTTATGGAGGTAGCGAACAAAATAAAGCCACCGTTGTACCCCGGGTCCGCCGGCTGGCGGCCAGTAATACGTTATGATCAGGACTTTGCCCATTACTCTTCTTCCTTAACCCTGGGGCTGCGAACAATCGAAAACACAAGCGCAGCCAGGAAAGCAACGGCCAGGCCTATAGAACCTGCCAGCGCCAGGCCGGAGCCCCGCAGGACCACTTCCGGTTCGAATCGGAATTCCACCTTGTGGTTCCCGGCAGGGATCCTTGAGGCTCTCAAGGCGTAATTGACCCTGAAATGACTAACAGGGTTACCGTCCACATAGGCCTTCCAACCATGTGGATAATACATTTCGGAAAAGACCAACACCCCTTCCTGCGGATTCTCCGCCTGGTAAACCAATCGGTTGGGGGCATAGGATTCCAGGCGCACCGAGGCGGTGGAATCAACCGGAAAGGTCATACCTCGCATTTCCGGGAAATCGGCAGTATTGACCACCGCATGGCGGACCACATCCAGTGTATCGAGGGCTGCCATAGCGGCATCGGCATCCGGTACGGGGATCAACTGCTCCACAAACCAGGCGTTGCCCAGGGCATTGGGGTTTAAGGCCACCGAAGGTGCCCCTTCCTCATCAGGCTGGATCAGGTATTTGGTATTGAGCATATTCAGCACCTGACGGTTGTCCCGGTAAATGTGGTATTCGAACAGGTCCTGCATCCGGGCGGGTTTGGCCGCATGGTACCCCCCAAGGCTCTGGTGGAAATACGAGGTACGGGCCCCGTTAAGGCCTTCACTGACGTTCAGCACCCTATATATTGAACTGTCCTGCAGGATAAGCTGGTCTGCCTGGCTTTTGGCGATGGGCGCATTCATCCTGCGCTCGGCCACAAAGTCTTCCTGGTTTACATACCGCAGGTTTACCCCCACCAGGTCGAAAACCACAAGGGCCCCGAGGGCGCCGGCCAACAGGTTGCGGCCCAACCTGCCCTTGAGGTAAAGCCAGCACAATAGTGCAGCAACTCCCACCAAAAGGAAGGACCTGAAGGTATCCTCCAGGTAAACCGCCTTACGGTCTGCCCGGATAATATCCACCAACTCCCCTGAAAAATAGCGTCGGAGGATTTCGTCGTTCCCGGCAGCAAAATCGAAACTGCCACGAAGGGCAATAAGCGCAAGGGAAAGGCCGGAAAGGATGGCAAAGGCAATTAGCAGGCTTCTTTGTTTTGCGGGTGCCTCCACGCGGTTGCGCAACAATTCCCGCAACCCCAGGATACCCAGGATGGGGGCGCACAATTCCAGAATGACCTGGGCAGAGGACACCGCCCTGAACTTATCATAGAGGGGGAAATAGTCGATCATCAGGTTGGTGAAAGCCGGGAAGTTTTTTCCCCAGGATAGCATAAGGGAAAGGACAAAGCCCCCTGCAAGCCACCACTTGGCCCTGCCCCGTACCAGTAACAGCCCCAACAAGAAAAAGAAGAGGATAATGGCCCCGATATAGGCCGGTGCAGCCACGCCCGGCTGCTCCCCCCAGTACAACGGGAGCTCATTGCTGAAGTCCAAGGCCTGGGACCGGCTGATACCCTGTTCAACCAGGAACTTATACGTCTTGGAATCCGACCCCAGGGCTTCCACGGAACCGCCCCCGAAGAGGCGGGGAACAAAAAGGTTCAGGGATTCGGATAGCCCGTAGCTGTATTGGGTAATGTACTCTTTATCCAACCCGTTGGTGTCCGTTTTGGGATTGCCTTCCGGATCCAGGGTCAGGGCAGAAGGGCCACGCGTACTCCAGGCCGCGTATTCCCGGGTCGCCAGCAGGGAGGTGGCATTGGCCAGGATACCCAGGCCTACCGCCAGTACCAGAATGCCCACAGACAGGAAGTAATGGCCCAGAACCCGTTTTCGGATGGCGTCTACCAGATAGGCCAGCCCAAGTAACACGACCAGGAGCATGAAATAATACGTCATCTGGTAATGGTTGGCCTGGACTTCCAGGGCCATCGCCAGGGCCGTCAGCACAAAACCCCAGAGGTATTTTTTCCGAAACACCAAAAGGATTCCCCCCAGTAACATGGGCAGGTAGCCCAGGGCATGGGCTTTGGCATTGTGCCCCACCCCCAGGATAATGATCAGGTAGGTGGAAAAACCGTAGGCCAGGGCCCCGATCACCGCCAGGCGGGTGTCCACCTTCATGCAGCACATCAGGATATAAAACCCCAGGAAATACAGGAACAGGTAATCTGCCGGCCGGGGTAGAAACCGTATAACCCGGTCCAGTTTTTTGACGTAATCGTTGGGATAACGGGCGCCCAGCTGATAGGTGGGCATGCCCCCGAACGCACTGTTGGTCCAGTAGGGTTCCTCCCCCGTTTTATCCCGGAAATCCTCCTGCTCCCGGGCCATACCGCGGAACTGGACGATATCGGACTGATAGATGACCTTCCCCTGCAACACCGGGTGGAAATACGCCAGGGCGGCCAGGGCAAAGAAAACAAGGACAAAAAAATGGGTGAGAAACTGCTTGAAACGAAGGTTCATCAATGCGGTTGTGGTGGTTATTCTATTTCTTCGAATTCGATATACTCCCCGACTTTGGCGGAAGGTTTCCGGGATTTGGACGGACCCTTTTCCACGGTTACCTCCCCTACCGGCCCCGAATCTTCCTGCCCCGCGGCATTTTCGTATGCCTTGCGGAAGAAAGACTCCGCTTTCCGGGCGGCGTAGGCCCTGATCCAGGGTCTCAGCAGCCGGGCCAGCAGGAGCAGGGCGTAATACGCCAGGATGACGATCAGAATCGTTTGCAAAATACCCATTTTCTGGCAGCTCTTTATATCAAAAGTACAATTCCGACGTTGTTATAGGGGAATTTAAGTCCTAAATAAATTCTAAATATGGATCGCCCTGCCCGATTTGCCTCCGGAGTTTTTCGCATCTGCCTGGCCGCTGCAGCCCTGGTGCTTAGTGCCCCGGTTGCAACTGCCCAGTATACGGATGTCATCAATTCCAACCGCCCCGGGAAGGCCAACAGCGCCTATGCCGTGGGGACCGGCGTAATCCAGGCCGAGGCGGGCCTGTTTTTTGAACAGCAGGACCACTCCGGCCTCAATACCGATTCCGGCATTACCGGATTGGACGTAGCCCTGAGGTACGGCCTTTTCTTTGAAGCCCTGGAATTGCAGTGGGAAGGCATATTCCAGCATCAGCAAATCACCTTTACCGGCCAGGGGCGGGAAGAAGGCTTTACCGATTTCTACCGCAACCGCATTGGCTTTAAATACCTTGTTTACGACCGGTACAAAGACCCGGAACGCAATAAACCCAACCTGAGGAGTTGGCGCGCCAACAATGTCTTCCAGCTGAAGAACCTGATCCCCTCGGTGGCCCTCTACGCCGGCGCTAATTTTGTGTTGGGTGACAACCCCTTTTACCCGGGGGAACCCACGGTATCCCCAAGGGTAATGGCGGCAACGCAAAGCCGGTTAACCCCTCGTTTTGTCCTTATTACCAATGTGGCATACGACCGCATAGGGACCGATTTTCCGGAGTGGAGTTACCTCGTGTCCCTTTCCCATGCCTTCAGGAATCCCAAATGGAGTGCCTTCGTAGAGAACCAGGGCATTCAGTCGGACCGGTATTCCGATGTGCTGTTGCGGGGCGGTATCGCCTACCTTATTAGCCCGGACTTCCAGGCCGACCTCCTGCTGGGCGCCAGTTTTAAAAATACCCCCAGCCGTATTTTCATCGGAAGCGGGGTGTCCTACCGGCTGGATTCCCACCAGGATATAATCAAACCCATTGAGGACCAGGAGCGTATAGGCCGCAATTCGGGCAAACTATCCAAGGAGGAAAGACGCAGTCGAAAACGCGCCAACCGCAGGAACAAGAAACGCAAGAAGGGTAGCGAATCCGGGGAAATCGACTTTTAGACCGGCACTGGCCCTATTTGCCGGAATCCCTTTATACTGTGGCCAAAGTTTCCTAATATTGAAGCGGTAAAAACCGCTTATGATCCGAATTGTTGAGGCCCGGACCAAACGGGAAATGGAAGCTTTTGTGCGGTTCCCTTTTGAACTTTACAGGAATTCGCCCTATTGGGTCCCCCCTATTATCAAAGAAGAAATCCAGACGCTGGACCGGGAGGCAAACCCCGTGTTCGAGCAGGCAGAGGCCCGGTTCTTCCTGGCCTACCGCGGCCAAAAGGTTGTGGGGCGGGTTGCAGCCATAGTAAACTGGCAGGAAGTCCGGCAGATGGGCCTTCCGAAAATGCGTTTTGGCTGGTTCGATTTCGAAGACGACCTGGCCATCAGCAAGGCTCTTTTAGAGGAGGTAGCAGCCATCGGGAGAAGCCACAACCTGGAATACATGGAAGGCCCCATGGGGTTTTCCAACCTGGACAAAGTAGGGGTCTTAACCGAGGGGTTCGACCATATCGGAACGATGGTTACTTGGTACAACCATCCGTATTACAAGGAGCATCTGGAGCAGCTAGGGTTTGTAACCGAAAAGGAATACATTGAAAGCAAGTTCCCGGTTTCCAATGCGGACCCGCGCCTGTTTAACCGGGTGGAAGGCATCATCCGGCAGCGGTACGGGCTTACCCCGGTTAATTTTACCCTCACCGCCGAGATCATGCCCTGGGTAGATCAGATGTTCGAGCTGTTTAACAGCACCTATTCCCGCCTGTCCTCATTTGTCGCCATTTCGGAGGCCCAGAAGGAATACTTCAAGAAGAAGTACCTGCCCTTTATAAATCCGGAGTATATCAAGTTTATCGTAGACCGGGATGAGAAGCTGGTAGCCTTTGCCATTGTGATGCCATCCTTTTCCAGGGCCCTGCAAAAAGCGAGGGGACGCCTGTACCCTTTTGGTATTTTCCATTTGCTGCGTGCGCGCAAGCACAATAAGGATGCGATTTTCTACCTGATTGGCATTGTTCCCGAATACCAGAACAAGGGCCTTACCTCCATTATTTTCAACGAATATTACAAGGTGTTCCAGAAAAGGAAGGTCACCATGTGCTACCGGACCCCGGAGCTCTCCGACAATATCGCCATCCAGCAGCTCTGGAAGCACTTCTCCCCCGAGGTCTACAAAAGGCGCAGGACCTACCGCAAACCCCTGAAATAAAAAAACCCGGGGAAAAACCGGGTTTGTCTTCTTGTAAAAGGCGTTTTATTCACCCATGGCAGCAGCCACGGCAGCGGAAAGCCTTTTGTACGTCCCGTTTTGAAGGCGCTCCCGGATGGCGGAAAAGGCCTCCAGGGTGTCTTCAATATCCTGGGCCGTATGGGTAGCGGTCGGGATCATCCGCAGCAGGATAAGGCCTTTGGGGATCACCGGGTACACCACGATAGAACAGAAAATCCCGTGGTTTTCCCTCAGGTCTTTCACCAGGGCCATGGCCTCGGGAATACTACCGTTGAGGTATACCGGGGTCACACAGCTGGAAGTGTTCCCAATATCGAAACCACGCTCCTTCAGGCCATTTTGCAGCGCATTTACATTCTCCCACAGCTTGTTTTTAAGCTCGGGCATGGTCCTCAGCATATCCAGGCGTTTCAGCGCCCCTTTCACATAAATCATGGGAAGGGATTTGGCGAACATCTGGGAGCGAAGGTTGTACTTCAGGTAATCGATGATTTCCTGGTCTGCCGCCAGGAAGGCGCCTATCCCGGCCATCGACTTGGCAAAGGTGGCAAAGTAGACGTCGATATCGTCCTGCACCCCCTGTTCTTCCCCGGCGCCGGCCCCTGTTTTGCCAAGGGTTCCAAAGCCATGGGCATCGTCCACCAGGAGGCGGAATTTGAATTTCTTCTTCAGGGCGGCAATTTCCTTTAGCTTGCCCTGTTCCCCACGCATACCGAAAACACCCTCTGAAATCACCAGGATACCACCCCCGGTTTGCTCGGCCATTTTAGTGGCCCGCTCCAGGTTCTTCTCCAGGGACTCAATATCGTTGTGCTTAAAGGTAAAGCGCTTGCCCATATGCAGGCGTACGCCATCTATGATACAGGCATGGGAGTCCACATCGTAGACAATAATATCGTCTTTGGCCACCAGGGCGTCAATGGCAGACATAATCCCCTGATATCCGAAATTCAGCAGGTAGGCCGCTTCCTTGTTGACAAAGGCTGCCAATTCCTGTTCCAGTTGTTCGTGGTACGGGGTATGCCCGCTCATCATCCGGGCCCCCATAGGGTAGGCTGCCCCGAACTCCAGGGCTGCATCTGCATCTACTTTTTTGATTTCCGGGCGGTTGGCCAGCCCGAGGTAATCATTGATACTCCAGGTAATCACTTCCTTGCCCTGGAATTTCATCCGGTTGGAGATAGGTCCTTCCAGTTTGGGGAATACAAAATAGCCCTCGGCCTGGGAAGCCCATTTCCCGAGGGGTCCTTTATTCTCCGTAATCCGATCGAATAAGTCTCTCATGTAGGGTAGCTTGGTTAAGGATCCGTCGGTGCCGGGCACCTCCAAAAACAGCCATTGCTATTAGAACCGGATCCAGCCGCAAAAGTACAGAAAAATGGAACGGAATCACAAAAAATCTGGTACGGGTAGTCCCTTCCCACACCCTTAGACGGCAGTCTTACTTGACGTACTCGATCTTGCGGGCCTGCCCGATATTTTTGCTGTCGAAAAAGCCCTGGGCCTCCATCCACTGGTCGCTGTAGACCTTGCTCATGTAGCGCGAGCCGTGGTCCGGGAAAATGACCACCACCTTGCTATTGGCATCGAATTCGCCAGCTTCCTCGAGCTGCTTCACTGCCTGCAGGGCCGCACCGCTGGTGTACCCGGCAAAAATACCTTCGGTTTTGCAGAGGTGGCGTGCCATATGGGCACTGTCTTCGTCAGTCACCTTGATAAACTCGTCAATGATGTCGAAGTCCGTGGCGTCCGGGATGAGGTTCTTGCCGAGGCCTTCAATCCGGTAGGGATAAATCTCGTCGGAATCGAATTCCCGGGTTTCATGGTATTTCTTAAGTACGGATCCATAGGCATCCACCCCGATAATGCGGATGTCCGGGTTTTGTTCCTTCAGGTAGCGGGCGGTTCCGGAGATGGTCCCACCGGTTCCGCTGCAGGCCACCAGGTGCGTAATCTGCCCGGCCGTCTGTTCCCAGATTTCCGGCCCGGTGGTCCGGTAGTGGGCCTCAATATTGAAGGCGTTGAAATACTGGTTGATGTAAATGGACCCCTTGGTCTCCTCATGGAGCCTGCGGGCCACCTGGTAATAGGACCTCGGGTCGTCTGCACTGACGTGGGCCGGGCAAACATATACCGTGGCGCCCATAGCACGAAGCATGTCGATTTTATCCGGGGAAGATTTCGAGCTAACGGCGAGGATACACTCGTAGCCCTTTATGATACTCACCATGGCAAGGCTGAAGCCCGTATTGCCGGAGGTAGTTTCGATTATAGTGCTCCCGGTCTTAAGGATACCGCTGCGCTCCGCTTGTTCGATAATGAAGTGCGCAATACGGTCCTTGGCCGAGTGCCCCGGGTTAAAGGATTCCAATTTGGCGAAGAATTCGCCGGGATATCCTTCCGTCAGCCTGCCTAGTCTGACCAGGGGGGAATTGCCGATAAGTTCCAGGAGATTGTTGTAGGCCTTGATCTTTTGTTCCATAGGTTGTGGTTAGGCTCAAGAGATATGAACAATGAGCGGCTACCCGGCAAAATTACTATTTTTTTTCAAAATTCGATCCTTTTCCGGCCAGTTCCAGCAGGAACGCGTACTCCATGGCGGTCTCCCTGAGGGCCTCGAAGCGCCCGGAAGCCCCTCCGTGGCCCGCTTCCAGGTTGGTATAGAGGTAAAGCGGGTTCTGATCTGTTTTCAGGCTACGCAGGCGGGCAACCCACTTGGCGGGTTCCCAGTACTGTACCTGGGAATCGTGCAACCCCGCAGTGACCAGCATAGGCGGGTATTCCCGCGCCTGTACATTGTCGTAGGGGGAATAATCCTTCATATACCGGTAGTACCCGACTTCGTTGGGATTTCCCCACTCATCGTATTCCCCGGTGGTAAGGGGGATGGACTCGTCCAGCATAGTGGTGACCACATCTACAAAGGGTACAGCGGCCACGATCCCACTGTATAGCCCGGGTGCCATATTGACGATAGCCCCCATCAACAGCCCCCCGGCCGACCCCCCGTAGGCGAACAGCAAGTCCGGGTGTGCAAATCCCTGGGCAACGAGGTAACGGGAACAGGCGATGAAGTCCGTGAAGGTGTTTTTCTTGTGCAGTAATCTGCCCTGGTCATACCAGGACCTCCCCAGGTACTCCCCTCCCCTGACATGGGCTATGGCATACACGAAGCCCCTGTCCAGAAGGCTGAGTCTCACGGTAGAAAAGTAGGGTTCGGAGGTGCTCCCATACGCCCCGTAGCCGTATTGGAGCAAAGGACTGGTCCCATTGAGCGGGGTATCCCTGTGATGTACCAGCGAAATGGGGACGCGGGCTCCGTCCGGAGCAGTAGCCCATACGCGGCGGGAGACATAATTATCTTCTTTAAAGCTGCCCCCCAGGACTTCCTGCTGTTTTTTTACCTCCCATGTACGGGCATTCATATCGAAATCCACGATGCTGTAGGGGGTAGTCATGGCATTGTATACGAACCTCAGGGTTTGGGTGTCATAATCCAAATTGATATAGGGATAGGCCACATAGGTTTCGCTCTCGAAGGGTATGGGGTAAGATTCGGTCCCGTCCCAGCGGTTGACCTGCAACAGGCTAAGTCCGTTATCCCGCTCACAGACCACGTAGTAGTCGCGGAAAATTTCAAGGTCCTCCAGCAGGACATCCTCCCTGTGGGGGATAAATTCCTCCCAGGAGGTACTGATAGTCTGGCCCTCCTGGGTTTTCATGACCTTGAAATTGGTTGCCCCGTCCTTGTTGGTCAGGATAAAAAAGGAATCCCCGTAATGGTAAATGGAATATTCCACCCCCCGCTCCCTGGGCGAGAATACCCTGAATTCCCCTTCCGGATCATCTGCGCGGAGGATGCGGTGTTCCGAGGTCAGGGTGCTGTAGGAGCCAATGACGATATATTTCCGGGATTTCGATTTGTAGACGTAGGTATTAAAGGTGCTGTCCTGCTCGTGGTACACCAGTTCATCTTCGGAAACCGGGGTGCCCAGCACATGTTTGTATATTTTGTCCGAGCGCAGGGTTTCCGCATCTTTTCGCGTATAATACAGGGTCTTATTATCGTCGGCCCAAACCGAACCCCCAGTGGTATTCTCCAGTTTTTCCGGATAGACTTCCCCGGTTTCGAGGTTTTTGATCTGGATGGTGTACTGGCGGCGCGAAACCGTATCCACCCCATAGGCGGCAAGTCGGTTATCCGGGCTGATTGAAACCCCCCGGAGATTAAAAAAATCGAAACCCTCAGCCATTTGGTTGGCATCGAAGAGGATCTCTTCCCCCGCCTCCAGGGTCTTTTTCTTACGGGTATAGATGGGGTATTCCTTTCCCTGTTCGTAACGCGTGATATACCAGTACCCATTATAGATATACGGCACGGACTGGTCATCTTCCTTAATACGCCCCTTCATCTCTTCGAAAAGGGCCTCACGGAAGGCCTGGCTTCCCGCCGTCTGCTGTTGGTAATAAGCGTTTTCGGCCTTCAGGTATTCCAGAACTTCGGGGTCTTCCCGGTCATTGAGCCAGTAATAGGGGTCTATCCGGATGTCATTGTGCGCTTCCAACCGGTGGGGCCTCTCGGCTGCCTTCGGCGGCTTGGATTCTTCCATAGGGGGCAGATTGCTTGCGTTTTGGGAGGTCAAAAATAGGATATTCCTTCAGGATTTGGGAGGATGGCCGGTTACAGGCCACCAGACAAAGGGATAGCGAATCCATTTTTCGTACTTTTACAGGGATACTAAAAGGCAAAACCATGTTTGGAGATCTGATGGGCATGATGGGTAAATTAAAGGAGACCCGCCAGAAGATAGCGGATACCAAAAAACGCCTGGATACGGTGACCCTGAAGGAATCCACGGCCGATGGGGCTGTGGAAATCCTGATAACAGCCAACAGGGAAATCCGGGAAATCCACCTGGACGACCGCCTGCTCCAGGATAAGGATGAACTGACCGATACCCTGGTCATGGCCCTGAACCGGGCCATTACCCGGGCAGGGGAAGTGCAGGAAGCCGAATTGGGCGCGGTAGCCCGGGAGGGAATGCCGAATATTCCCGGGATGGATCAGTTCCTCAAATAAGAACGAAATGCTCGAAATCTGCAAAAACCGAGAAGGGTCTTACAACGTTGTTGTCAAAAGTGACCAGGGCCACACCCTGCTCGAGAGTATTTCCATTAACGAGCCGAGGGAAGCAGAAAAACTGGCAGCCGATATAAGACACCTCGCCGGAAACCCCTCCAATTTTGAACGTACCACCGAACACAGCGGCCACTTCCGGTTTACACTAAAAGGTCCTGATGGCAGCATTCTTGGCAGAAGCCTGCCCTACCAGTCCGAAGCCGGCATGGAAAACGGTATTAAAAACACCCTGGCGCGGATTGCCCGCGGGCTATCAGAAGGATAACCCTGCCAGGACTTCCTGTACGTATTGGTGCATGCTTTCGGTGTAGTCCCGGTGGGTCACCATCCGCAACTTCCCCTGCCCCATTCCGATCAGACGGATCCCCTTGGAGGTAAAAAAATCGGTGAGTTCCGTATCTGTAACGGCTTTGGGGTCTACCTCAAAAATGACAATATTGGTCTCCACAGGGGCCACGTAGGTCACAAAATCTTTAGCCTCTAATAATGCTCCGATTTCACGGGCTTTGCGGTGGTCCTCCCGGAGGTCTTTCATTTGGTGGTCCAGGGCGTATATACCGGCGGCAGCCAGGTACCCGGCCTGGCGCATCCCGCCGCCCAGGACCTTTCGGATTCGCAGGGCCTGGTCCATAGACGCTTTGCTGCCCACCAGGAGCGAGCCCACCGGGCACCCAAGCCCTTTGCTAAGGCAAACGCTTATCGTGTCGAATAACTTTCCATAATCCGTGGCAGCTGCACCGGTGGCTACCAGGGCATTCCAGAGCCGTGCCCCATCCAGGTGGTACGCAAGGCCATGGGTATCGCATACCGCCCGGATACGCTGTAACTCGGCAAAATCCCAACAGGC
This sequence comes from Robiginitalea sediminis, assembly GCF_002198115.1. GTDB lineage: Bacteria > Bacteroidota > Bacteroidia > Flavobacteriales > Flavobacteriaceae > Robiginitalea > Robiginitalea sediminis. Next base: position 639,426 of record NZ_NGNR01000002.1, read on the forward strand.
GCCCCCGCCTTTGTTGGTGGTATTTTCGATACAGACCAACCGGGTACGGGGGCTGTGGTAGAAATCGGGCGGGTTAATGCCCGCTTCCACCTGCCAGGCCTTCATCATGCCCCTGTCTCCGTCCACTAGTTTGCAGGAGACCCCGCTGTTAAAACTCACCCCTCCTCCTTCGTAATTATAGACATGGGCGTATTTATCGCAGATGAGCTGGTCTCCCGGCTGGGTATGCAGTTTGATCCCGGTTTGGTTGGCCATGGTCCCGCTCGGGAAAAAGAGGGCTGCCTCCATCCCAAACATATCGGCTACTTTCGCCTCTAAAGCATTAACCGTTGGGTCTTCCTTAAAGACATCATCGCCAACCGCGGCCCCCATCATGGCCTCCAGCATTCCTTCGGAAGGTCGGGTAACCGTGTCGCTTATTAAGTTTACTTCCATAAAGCCGGTATTTCGTCCAGGCAACCCATCCCAATGGGGGAACCATCCGGGATTTTGGGCACCTCCGGAACCTTAAGCTTGTCCGGGTGCTCGAAAAACTGGTCTATACGCCGGACCATTTCCCGGGAGGCTGCCCCGTCGCCTTCCTTCAGGAGCCTGGTTTTCAGGGCACGCAACTGGGCGTATGCCAGGGCATTAACCTGCGGGTGCACCCCTTCGCGTGCCGCCAGAGCCATCAGGTGCCACAACACCCGAAATTGGACCACTTCCCGGATGCTCTGGTGATAGGTTTCCTTTTCAGGCTTGGCAAAAACGCGGGAGGTGAGTCCCTGGAGGACCTCCCCCAATCCGAGCTGGCCGGGATCAATCCCCTTTTGCTGTACCAGGCGGGAAGCCCGCTGGGGGTGCAAAAGGAGCTCCAAAGTCATATCTGAGGCGGTCTCGGCAGCCGCCAGGGCATCGAAGCCGGTACCAATCCGGTTTTTAAAGGATTCCCGCGTAGCCGGGTACCCCATGGCCCTGGGCGGAAACCAGGCCAGGGTTTTTTCCGGGATGGCCAGCACCACGGGTTCCAGGGTCCGGAGCACCGCATCCAGGGCTTTCTCCTGTTCTTTTGTCTCCAAAAAGGACCAGGGCGGTGTGGGTTCCCCCTTAACGGCATAGGAATACACCATTCCTCCAATGCTTTTCACAGCAGCCTCGGTCTGGTAGCGATGGAAAAAATACAGGGGGACAAAAACGTCCTCCAGTACGCTGTAAGGCTCTCCGCTCCGGATATTGTCCGGGGAAAAATGGGTTATGGCCGCTTTCCGGATGCCCAAAACCCGGTCGAGTTCGTCGGAGGCGTTTGCCCCATTATCCCAAAGGTGGGCATGGGCATGGGCCCCACCCTGCGGGCGGGCATCCTGATCGGAGATATAGCGCAGGCCGCTCTCGAAGGCGCTATCCAGGATGGCGCTGAGGGCTTCTCCCTGGTCGGTACCCTCCTGAAAATCGGAATATGCGTAGGCTACGGTAACCTTGTCCCATTCGCCAATACCCGTATCGTATGCCATACTAAAATCGATATCCTCCCCGGTCACCTCCACATAGGGATGCGGGTAATCCATTACCGAGGCCCGGTTATTGGTACTGGCTGCAAAATTATGGGCAAACCCCAGGGTATGGCCTATCTCATGGGCAGAAAGCTGGCGGATACGCGCCAGGGCGAGCTCCATCATTTTGGAAGTATTGCCGTCCGAATCCCGGAACGGGGCCCGCGCCAGGGCCTGTGCAATCATAAAATCCTGGCGGATGCGCAGGCTGCCAAGGCTTACATGCCCTTTGATGATTTCCCCGGTCCGCGGGTCCTGTACGCTGCTGCCGTAGCTCCAGCCCCGTGTAGAACGGTGCACCCATTGGATGACATTATACCGCACGTCCATGGGGTCGGCATCGTCCGGGAGGATTTTTACCTGGAAGGCATCTTTATACCCGATGGCTTCAAACGCCTGGTTCCACCAACGGCCTCCTTCCAGTAAGGCCGAACGCACAGGTTCGGGCGTCCCGTTGTCCAGATAATAGATAATAGGTTCCACCGCTTCGCTTACGGCGGCGGACGGGTCCTTCTTTTCAAGGCGGTGGCGGGGGATAAACCGTTTCATGATGGGTTCTTCCACCGGCGTTGCGTAATCGTAGAAACTAAAGGGGTAGGATCCGCTGCGCGGGTCGAATGGCCGCATTTCAAACCCGGGTTCCGGGAGCTCGATAAAGGAATGATGCTGGGCTACGGTCACCGACTTGGCATCCGGGGTCACAGAACGTATATAGCCGCCCTGTGGGCTCCCCTTAAAGGTCAGCCAAATATCCAATTCAATGTTCTTGGGAAAGGCTTTGGTCCGCTCCAGGTTTACGGCGCTGCGGGAGGTGTCCAGGCTGTAACTTCCCTGCCCGGTCTGCTTCAGGCGGTCCGAGACCCCGTGGGCGTCCTGCATCAGGAATGGGGTGAGCTCCACGATATGGCGCTCCCCGATGGTTTCCACAATGGGGAAACCAAAGCGCACCGATTGGGCAAATGCCTGCTCCACAGACTTTCGCTCCAGGGCGTTCTCCGTATTGGCCCGAAACCGGAGGTTGGGTTGCACCATCAGGATCTTATTGCCGACCTTTTTGAAACGGACCACCTGCTCGTTACCCAACTGCCCGCGGTCCAGGCCTATATCATTACTGCCGATACCGCTGCTCAGGGAATAGACATACAGAAAATCCGTGTCGAGTTTGTCGATCTCCAGGTAGACTTTACCCTCAGAATCGTCGTAATAAAAGTTGAAATAGCCTTCAAATTTCTGGTAAGAGGCGCTTTTGTCTGAAAACTGCCCGAAGACGCTGGCCTGGAAAACCACTGCCAAAAGGAGGAGGAAACGATATCTCATACGATGCTTTTGTGCTAAAAGTAATGAAAAAGGGAGCGAAACAAAACACCCTTCAATCGGTAAAAAACCTCTACTTTTACAGTTCGAAATCTAACTGCGAACGATGATAGATCGATATAAGTCGCTTATGGATCGCCTTGGTGCGTTAAGGAGGTATCTTTGACATAGATGCCAAGCGAATAGAAATCCAGAACGAAGAAGAAAAAACACTCGTCCCCGGCTTCTGGGACGATCCCGTAACCGCCCAGGCTTTTATGAAAAGCCTGAAATCCACAAAAAACTGGGTGTCGGACTTTGACGAAGCCCGGGAAATGATGGGGGAAGCAGAGGTGCTCCTGGAATTTTACGAAATGGATGAGGTCTCCGAGGCGGAGGTGGAATCCACCCTGGACAAGGCCGAAGTGGCCATGGAAAACCTCGAATTCCGCAACATGCTTTCCGATGAAGGGGATGACATGACCGCCGTGCTGCAGATTACCGCCGGAGCCGGGGGTACTGAAAGCTGCGATTGGGCGTCCATGCTCATGCGGATGTACCTGATGTGGGCGGAAAAGAACGGCTATAAGGTCCGGGAACTCAACTACCAGGAAGGCGATGTGGCGGGAATTAAAACCGTCACCCTCGAAATTGAGGGAGACTATGCCTTTGGTTGGCTCAAAGGAGAGAACGGGGTGCACCGGTTGGTGCGCATCTCCCCTTTCGACAGCAATGCCAAACGCCATACCTCCTTTGCTTCGGTATATGTCTACCCCCTGGTGGACGACACTATCGAAATCGAGATCAACCCGGCCGATATAGAAATTACCACTGCCCGTTCCAGCGGAGCCGGGGGCCAGAACGTCAACAAGGTGGAGACTAAGGTGCAATTGGTGCATAAACCCACGGGGATTCAGATCAGCTGCTCGGATTCCCGCAGCCAGCACGACAACCGGGCCACAGCCCTGAAAATGCTGAAATCCCAGCTCTACGAGATTGAACTCCGCAAAAAACAGGAGGCAAGGGATGCTATCGAATCTTCAAAAAAGAAAATCGAGTGGGGCTCCCAGATCCGCAACTACGTATTGCACCCTTATAAGCTGATAAAAGACGTCCGCACAGGGGAAGAAACCGGTAACGTGGATGCCGTGCTGGATGGGGACCTGAACGCGTTTTTGAAAGCCTTCCTCATGATGACAGGGCAGCAAACCACCGATACCTAAATCGTACCGCCATGATTACCATTTACCACAACCCCCGATGCCGCAAGTCGCGGGAAGCCCTGCAATGGCTCTCCGACCATGGGTATACCCCGGAAATTGTAGAATACCTGAAGGCTCCCCTTTCCCGGGAGGCCTTGGCCGACCTCCTGGAAAAACTGAAGATGGAGCCCGGTGACCTGATTCGGCGCAACGAGTCCATCTGGAAGGAAACCTACAGGGGGCGGGACCTGAGCCGGGATGAGCTGCTCGGAGCCCTTGCGGAACATCCTAAGCTAATGGAACGACCGGTCGTGGTGACAGGTTCGAAGGCCGTGGTCGCCAGGCCTGCAGACAGAATATCTGAACTATTTGATAATTAGCATTTTAAAACAAAGAACCGGAGCACACTTGAAATTAACAAAGTTTTAACCAAGCCCGGTTAAACCCACCCCTTTTAAATCCATCTAAAAAAACACGAGATGAAGACAAAGCTTTTGATTTTGTTCGTCCTGGTGGCCGGATTGCATGTGGCCCATTCCCAATATGGGTATGGTATGAACCGCTATTACGGCCGGAACGCCATTCCGCAGGCCGATGCCCCGGATAAAAAACCGGAGCCCCTCACAGCCGAGGAAATCGTGGAAAACGAAATGCCCAACATCATTGAAGCCGTAGGGCTGAATGATTTCGAAGCAGCCGTTGTCTCGTCCATCCTGACCAAATACGTTAAACAGCGCATTGAACTCCGAATCCTTGAATTAGAACCGGAACAAAGCCGGGCGGCCTACGAGAAGATCGATAGGGCCGAGAGAGAAGAACTAATGCAAGGGCTTCCTCCTGAAAAATTTGAAGCCATGGAGGCCCTGAAGGAAAGCGGATATGATGCTAAAAAGCTTAAGAAAAAAGAAAAGCGAAAACGTAAAAAGTCGAAAACCTAAACACATGAAGCACCTCCTATTGCTGCTCCTGGTAGTATGCACCCTGGGCCTGCAGGCGCAACGCCCCCAAGGACAGGCCGAAAACATCAAAATAACGGGTACAGTACTGGACCAGGACACAGGGAGGCCCCTGGAATACGCCACAGTAGTAATGGAGAGCGTTCGGGAACCTTCCCGTATCACCGGAGGGATTACCGACCTGGACGGGAAGTTTGAAGTTGAGTTGCCCAGGGGGATGTACAACATCCGCGTCGAATATATCTCCTATACTACCTATAGTTTAGAGAATCAGCGCCTGTTCCAGTCCAAGGACCTGGGGGAAATCCGGTTAGGCGTGAATGCTACCCAGCTGGAGGCTGTGGAGGTGGTGGGCGAACGGACTACCGTGGAGGTCCGCCTCGACAAGAAAATCTACAATATTGGCAAGGATCTGACCAACAGCGGGGCTACCATCTCGGACGCGCTGAACAACGTCCCCTCCGTAGATGTGGACGTGGAGGGCAATATTAGCCTGAGGGGTAATGAAAACGTCAGGATCCTGATCAATGGCCGACCTTCCGCCCTGGCGGGCTTCGGCTCCACCGATGCCCTGCAGCAACTGCCGGCCGACGCTATTGAGCGGGTGGAGGTCATTACCAGCCCTTCGGCCCGTTACGACGCCGAAGGCACTGCGGGTATCCTGAATATTGTCCTTAAGAAAGAAAAGACCCTGGGCTTCAATGGCTCGGTAAATACCTTTGTGGGAGACCCGACCAATGCCGGGATTACGGTAAACGGAAATCTCAGGACCGATGCATTCAATATTTTCAGTACCGTGGGCTACCGTTACCGGGAAGGGCCTGGAAACGGTTTTTTCGACAACACTTACACCGGCGGTTCCTTCGACCGTATTACGGAAGACCGGGACATCAACCGGCTTAACCGTGGGGTTAATGCCAACCTCGGTATGGAAGTCTTCCTCAACGACCACTCCAGCATTACCGGGAGTTTTTTTATGAGGGGCGGCAACGACAAGGATGTTACCCAGAACAACACGGAGCGCTTTGTAGGGGGCACCACAGATAGTCGGACCCTCCGTGTGGAATCCGAAAAAGAAGAGGATAACAGTTACCAGTGGTCTTTTAATTACACCAACGACCTGGACGACGATGGCCAAAAGCTCACGGCAGATGTACAAATAGGCCGCGACAAGGAAGATGTTACGGCCCTCATTGAAGAGCGCACCACCTTCCCTACAGATAACCTGGTAGCCCTGGAGAACGTGCTGCAGAAGGAAGAATCCAAGGAATACCTGATCCAGGCCGATTACGTCCTGCCCATGGAAAATGCCCAGTTCGAGGCCGGTTTTCGCATAGACCTGGAGGAGGAGATGACGGATTACCGCCTGGACTCATTGGACCAGGCCAGCGGGCAGTTTGTCATCAACGAAACCCTGACCAACCTGTTTACCTTTAACGAGGATATCGCTGCGGTATACACCCAGTACGGGAATAAATTCGGGAAGTTTTCCTTTCTGATGGGCCTGCGGCTGGAGAATACACGGCTCAGGGGGGAGCTGGAATCCGAATTTGACCCCAGCCAGCTGGAGGAAGAACTCGGGGTGGATGTCGATGTGAATTTCGACAAGAATTACCTGGGCCTCTTCCCTACCATTAACCTTATTTATGAATTGGCCGAACGGGAAAATATCACCATCGGTTACAACCGGCGGATAAACCGGCCCCGGGGTTGGTTCATCAACCCCTTCCCTTCCCGGAGTTCCCGGACCAATATCTTCCAGGGGAACCCGGACCTGAACCCGGCTTTTTCACATACCTTCGACCTCGGGTACCTGAAGCGTTGGGAAAAAATTACCCTGAGTTCGTCCGTGTACTATTCCAGGGAAACCGATGCCTTTGAGCGCGTACAGGAGGAGACCGGGCAGACCACTACAGACGGGATCGAGATTATCCGCTCCATCCCCATCAACCTGTCTACCAACCAACGGATAGGGGGCGAAGCCAGTATCCTGTACAACCCTTCCCGCAAGTTCCGCCTGAACGCCAGTTTCAACATTTTCCAGTTCGATACCGAAGGGGAGTTTAACGGGGTGGACTACGGGGCCAAGAACACCAGTTGGTTTGCGCGTTTCGGCTCTAAGGTAACCCTGCCCCTGGCCATCGAATGGCAGTCCAATGCCTTTTACCGGGGCCCGTTCCAGAATGCACAGACCGAAACCCAAGGGATTTTCTCCCTGAACATGGCCTTAAGTAAGGACGTACTGAAAGATAATGGGACCATTACCCTTAACGTGAGCGACCTGTTTAATTCGCGCAAGCGGCAGTCCTTTACCCAGACCCCTTTCTTTACCTCAGACAGCGAATTCCAGTGGCGGGTACGCCAAATAAACCTGGCGTTTGTCTACCGCTTTAACGAGGCGAAGAAGCGCAATGGACGCGGGGAGCGCAATTTTGATGATGACGGTGGAGAGGATTTCGGAAGTTCCCGATAATGACCAAAAAAGAAACGGGGCCAAAAGGCCCCGTTTTTCTTTTATTCCCTGGCGCGCTTGGCTGCGCGGCGTTCTTTCCAAAGTTCGATCAGGTTACCACCCAACCAGTAAGGAACCACGAACAGCAGCAGGAACATCATGAGCCAAAAGCCGATGGTCACAATGGTCAGGAAGGCTAGGAATCCGAGATACTGGTCAAACTCAAACATGTTTTTCTGCTTTGGTCCACAAAGATAGCAGGATTCCTTCTAATCCTGCAAACCAAAGGAAAATTTTTACACCCCATCCCTACCCGAGGTCCTGTTGAAATCCCATTGAATCCGTACCTTTAACACAAAATCGGACACCATGAAATACCGCGTCGAAAAAGACACTATGGGGGAGGTTCAGGTCCCCGCAGACAAGTATTGGGGGGCGCAAACCGAACGCTCCAGGAACAATTTCAAAATAGGCCCTTCAGGCTCCATGCCGTTGGATATTATCTACGGGTTCGCCTACCTGAAAAAGGCTGCCGCCTATGCCAATTGCGAACTCGGGGTGCTGGCCAAACCCAAGCGGGACCTCATTGCATCCGTTTGCGACGAGATCCTGGAAGGGCAGCACGACAACCAGTTCCCCCTGGTAATCTGGCAGACCGGCTCCGGGACCCAGAGCAATATGAATGTTAACGAGGTAATCGCCAACCGCGCCCATGAAATGGCCGGCAAGGCCATTGGGGAAGGGGAAAAAACCCTTCAGCCGAATGACGATGTGAACAAATCACAGTCTTCCAACGATACCTTCCCAACCGGCATGCATATAGCTGCTTACCTGAAAATAACGGGCACTACCCTGCCGGGTGTCCGGAAACTGCGCGATACCCTGAAGGCCAAATCCGAGGCCTTCCGGGACGTGGTTAAAATCGGAAGGACCCACCTGATGGATGCCACTCCTCTTACCCTGGGTCAGGAGTTTTCCGGATATGTGAGCCAGCTGGACCACGGGATCAAAGCCCTGGAGAACACCCTGGACCACCTGGCCGAACTGGCCCTGGGAGGGACGGCAGTGGGAACCGGACTCAATACTCCGGCCAGGTACGATGTGCTGGTGGCTAAATACATCGCGGAGTTTACCGGGATGCCGTTCCGGACCGCGGAGAATAAATTCGAGGCCCTGGCCGCCCACGACGCCCTGGTGGAAACTCACGGGGCCTTAAAGCAACTGGCCGTTTCCCTCAATAAAATTGCCAACGATATCCGCATGCTGGCCTCCGGGCCCCGTTCCGGCATTGGGGAAATCACCATCCCGGCAAATGAGCCCGGCAGTTCCATCATGCCCGGAAAGGTTAACCCCACCCAATGTGAAGCCCTGACCATGGTATGCGCCCAGGTAATGGGCAACGACGTGGCTGTGACCATCGGGGGGACGCAGGGCCATTACGAACTCAATGTCTTTAAACCGGTCATGGCCGCCAATGTCCTGCAATCTGCCCAGCTCCTGGGGGATGCCTGCATGAGTTTTGAAGAGCACTGCGCCTCCGGCATTGAGCCCAACCGGGAAAACATCGAACGCCTGTTGAACAATTCCCTTATGCTGGTAACTGCCCTGAATACACGCATCGGGTATTACAAGGCGGCCGAGATCGCCAATGCGGCACATGCCAATGGCACTACCCTGAAAGAGGAAGCCGTGCGCCTGGGCTATGTTACTGCCGAGGAGTACGACCAGTGGGTCCGTCCCGAAGAAATGGTGGGGAGCCTCTCCAGCTGACTTCGGCCAACCTCTCCTTAAAATAAAAAAGCCGCCCGGTTTCCCGGGCGGCCTTTTTGTGTATGGATAGTGTTTACTTAGCTCAAACAGCCATTACTTAAGCTCGAACTTATTAGTCCCCAGAAGGGTCAGGCGGTCGTCATAGACGTTAACCATGTAATTTCCTTCGGCGAACTCCCCGGAGTAGTTGCTGATGTAGTCGCAAACGTCCAGGTTACTGTTTTCATAGTAGAAATTGGTCGCCTTGGTAAAGGTTATGGTGGGGCCGTCTTCCAGAGATTTGCTGTTTCCGGCGCCCATAACGTTGCCCTGCGGATCCAGTACTTCGATGTAGAACTCCCGGTCTCCGGCTTCTGCGATTACGTTGTCGGCAACGGTAAAGCAGATTTTAAGCCTGTCGGTGCGGCGGGCACGGGTGGTGGAAACCAGTTTCCCGCTGCTGCGCTCACGCACGGCGTCTACTGTAAAACGGTTCAGGCTGAGGGCAGAACCGCGCTCTACGGCATCGGCCAGCTGCGTATTCTGAACTACCAGGGAATCGTTGAAGATGGTCTGCTTCTCCAGCTCGGCAAAGGTGCTATCGCGCTGCATGGCGATAAGGGTGTTGGATTCCTTGAGGGAATCGACCTGGCGCAGCAGTTCCTCACGCTCCTGCTTCAGGATGGAAACCTGGCGGCGGTAGCGGGAAAGGGTGGCGAGGTCTGTTTTCATCGCCTTCAGGGAATCGATATATTTCGCGATGTTGTCGCGGGCGGCAACCAGCTCTTCGTTGGTCGCATTGCTCTCCAGGATGGCCTTGTCGTACTCCGACTTCAGGCTGTTGAGATCTTCAACCACGAGCTCTTTCTCCTGAGTAAGGACGGCTTCGTTTTTTTTCTTTTCCTGGTAGAGGCTAACGGTATAGATGATGGTACCGAGGAGGATGACTCCCAGGATACCTGCCAATACCTTCAGTCCGTTATTGTTTTTCTGTTCTGCCATAAGTGTTTTAATTATTTACTCTTTACAAGTATTAGATTGTTGCCCTCTATATACGCGAAGGGGTGCGGGTTTAGATTTCCAAGTGTTAAAAAAAATTAGGTGGCCTTCGCCCAGACCCCTAAGTATCGTATCTTTAGGAGGTTTGAACCCAATAAAAAATTTGCGATCTGTATGTACGCCTCTCCCCTATTATCCAGGAAAAGAACTGCCGTCTTTCCGGCACTTATCACCTTAATGCTGCTTTTTGGGGCATGCGGGAACCCTGTAAAAAAGGAAAGTGCCCAAAACACCCCAGAACCCGCACCTGAGGTGGAAACCGGGCCGGAAATAAAACCCATCTCCCATGCCACTGCCGTTCTTAGCTTGGGCGGTACCATCCTGTACCTTGACCCCGTAGGCGGAGGGGATGCCTTTTCGGGCCATCCTGCGCCGGATGTTATCCTTATCACGGATGTTCACGGCGACCATTACAACCGGGAAACCCTGGAGGCTGTTGCAGGCTCCGCTACCCTGATCATCGCCCCCGAAGCGGTTATTGCTATGATGCCAGAGCGGTTGGCGCAGCAGGCCACTGCCCTGGGGAACGGGGCCGTCCTGCCTCTTGGCGAACTTTCCATAACCGCCATCCCCATGTACAACCTTCGGGAGGAAGCCCTGAAATTCCACGAAAAAGGCCGTGGTAACGGTTATGTGCTGGAACAGGACGGATTCCGGGTCTATGTGTCGGGCGATACGGAAGACATCCCTGAAATGCGCGCCCTGGAAAACATCGACGTCGCCCTGGTTTGTATGAACCTGCCCTACACCATGACCGTGGAGCGCGCGGCAGATGCCGTTCTGGAATTCAAGCCAAGTCGGGTATTTCCCTACCACTATCGCGGCAACCCGGAGGTGAGTGATGTTTCCCGTTTCAGGGCCCTGGTGGAAGCTGGCAACCCCGGGATTGAAGTGGTACAACTGGACTGGTACCCGGGACAGCCGTATTAGCGAAGCATTTTTGTAACACATCGCCCGTATGGGCGTCTGTTTAAAGGGGTTCCCCCTATGACTAATTATTAAATACCCATTTTATGAGACATTTGTTTTGGCGCGTGGCCGCCATCGGGTTCTTTGGCTTGCTGCTGGCCTCTTGTGCCGGCGAAAGCCAGGAGGAATCCGCCGGATCGGAATTCAAGGTTCCGGTCACCTATTACAAACTGGACAACGGCCTTAAGGTGATCCTGTCCGAAGACCACACCTCGCCCACGGCGATCGTGGCGGTGTACTACAACATCGGCTTCCGGATCGAACCCCGGGACCGTACCGGGTTTGCCCACCTCTTTGAGCACATGATGTTCCAGGGCTCCCAGAACCTCGGGAAAATGGAATTCATCAAGCTGGTACAACAGAACGGCGGGGTCCTGAACGGCTCTACCCGCTTCGATTTCACCAACTATTTCGAGATTGTGCCCTCGCATAAACTGGAAACCATGCTCTGGGCCGAAGCAGACCGCATGCGCGGGTTGGATATTACCCAGGAAAACCTCACCAACCAGCAAGGCGTGGTTAAAAACGAGGTAAAGGTCAATGTGCTGAACCAGCCTTACGGGGGTTTCCCCTGGCTGGATATGCCCCAGTACGCCAACGAAAACTGGTTTAACGCCCACAACTTCTACGGGGACCTGGAGGACCTGGACGCGGCTACCGTGGAAGATGTCAGTAGTTTTTTCAAAACCTATTACGCTCCTAACAACGCCGCTATTTCCGTAGTAGGCGATTTTGACCCGGAGGAGGTAAAGGGTTGGATCCAGAAATACTTCGGGGATATCCCGGCCGTAGAGCAACCGCCAAAGCCGGACATCTCGGAAGCCCGGCAGGAGGCCGAGAAGGAGTTCGTAAAAGACGACTCCCTGGCCAACAAGCCCGCCCTGGCCGTGGCCTACCACATGCCTCAACGCAACACCCCGGAATACTATGCCATGGGGTTGCTGGACCAAATCCTGATACAGGGAGACAACAGCTTGCTGGTCCAGAAACTCGAAAATGAAAAAGGCTACTCCTCGGATGTGAACGGGGGGATCAACTACCTGGGCAATATGTTCAATTACCAGGGGCCAATGCTCTGGATGTATGACCTTACCTACGACAACGACACCACCAGGGACGATATCATGGCTGCCGTGGAGGAAGTAATGTCCGGTCTTAAGGAGGAACTCACCCAGGAAATGCTGGACCGGGCTATTATTAAAATCCGCTCCCAGTTATACGACAACATCGGGGGTACTTTCGGGTTGGGCCGCGCAGACCTCTTGTGCAGTTTTGCCCTATTTGACGACAACCCGGAGCGGATCAACACCCTGGAGGAGGAATTCAGGAAGGTAGACCTGGAAACCGTGAACAAAACCATAGACGAGTACCTGAGGCCAACCAACCGCACCATCCTGGTGACCAACCCCTTGTTGGCCAGTAATGCTAAAACCGAATTGTAATGAAAAATATCTTTAGCTCCCTGTTGGCCCTGGTCCTGGTAACCGGAATACTGCCAGCCCAGGAAAAACAAGTCCCACCCCAGGGCGGGACCCCCAAGAACTTCACCCTCCCGGAAAAGGAAGTGGTACAATTAGACAATGGCCTGCAACTGGTCATGGTGCCCTATGGCTCCATCCCGAAGGCCAGTATCCAGATCAGTATCAAGACCGGAAACATCAATGAGGGCGAAGACCAGGTCTGGCTCAGCGACCTGATGGCAGATCTTATGGAAGAAGGCAGCACCACCCGTAGTGCCCGGCAGATCGCCGACGAGATGGCGGGGATGGGCGGAAACCTAAATATCGGGGTAGGCCTCCACAACTCTTCTCTTTCGACTTCCGTTCTCTATGAATTTGCACCGGATGCCATCCGGCTGATGGCAGATGTGCTGCGAAACCCGGCCTGGCCTGAAGCCGAGCTGGACCGCCTGAAAAGCGATATGAAACGCTCCCTGGCCGTACAACTCTCCCGCCCAAGGGCACAGGCCCAGCGGGATTTTTACGCTGCTGTGTATCCGGACCATCCCTATGGCCGCATCTACCCTACAGACACTCAGGTAGATGCCTATACAGTGGACGATATCAAAGCCTTCTACGAGGCCCAGGTCGGCGCGCGCCGGACCACGGTATACGTGGCAGGAAACTTCGATGCCAAAGCCGTGACCCAAGCCGTCAGGGAAGCCCTCGGGGACTGGCGGGAAGGGGAAGAAGCAAATTATCCCGTAGCCGAACCCAGTGTATCCCCGACGGTTAAGATCATTGACCGGCCCGGGGCACCCCAGTCTACCATTTTCTACGGATTGCCGGTCCCGGACCCCTCACACCCGGATTACCTGGCCCTGGATGTGACCAATTCCATCCTGGGCGGAAGCTTTGCTTCCCGAATTACCAGCAATATCCGGGAGGATAAGGGCTATACCTATTCCCCTACCAGCATCATGGCTGCCAATTACAAGAGCGGGCTGTGGTACGAGAGGGCCGATGTGACCACGGAGCATACCGGGGCCTCCCTGTCGGAGATCAAAAAGGAAATTGCCCGGTTGCAAGAGGAACCGCCTACCCAGGAGGAACTGGATGGCATCATCAACTACGAATCCGGGATTTTTGTGTTGCAGAACTCCTCTCCCAACGGAATTATCGGGCAGATGATTTTCCTGGACACTCACGACCTGGATGAATCCTTCCTTACGAACAAGGTGGCCAATATGCATGCGGTCACCCCGGGGCAAGTCTCCGAGCTTACCCGGAAATACATCCGGCCGGAGGACATGATCCTCATAGTGGTGGGGGATAAAAAGAAAATCGAAAGCCAGCTGGAACAAACCCTGGAAATCCCGCTCAAACAATAGCAACCAAAAAAAACTCCCGCCATGAGCGGGAGTTTTTCGTTTTAGTCTCGAACGAGTTTCTTGTACTTGATGCGCTTGGGGATGGCATCTGCCCCCAGGCGTTTTTTCTTGTTCTCTTCATAGTCGGAGAAGGAACCTTCAAAGAAATAGACCTGGGAGTCCCCCTCGAAGGCGAGGATGTGGGTACAAATCCGGTCCAGGAACCAGCGGTCGTGGGAGATGATTACCGCACAGCCCGCAAAATTCTCCAATCCTTCCTCCAGGGCCCGGAGCGTATTGACATCCAGGTCGTTGGTAGGCTCATCCAGCAATAGTACGTTGCCCTCCTCCCGAAGGGTCATGGCCAGGTGGAGACGGTTGCGTTCCCCTCCCGAGAGCATGTTTACCTTCTTGTTCTGCTCGCTTCCGGAGAAATTAAACCGGCTCAGATAGGCACGGGAATTTACCTGCCTCCCGCCCATGTTGATGAGCTCCTGTCCTCCGCTGAAGTTTTGCCAGATGGTCTTCTCCGGGTCGATGTTGGAATGGCGCTGGTCCACATAGGCGATCTTTACGGTATCCCCTACCTCGAAGGTGCCTTTATCCGGGGCTTCCTCCCCCATTATCATTTTGAAGATGGTGGTCTTCCCCGCCCCATTGGGCCCGATAACCCCTACTATGCCAGCCTGGGGCAGGCGGAAGTTCAGGTCCTCGTAGAGGAGTTTATCCCCGAAGGCCTTGCTTACCCCTTTGGCCTCGATGACGTTCGTGCCCAGGCGCGGGCCGTTCGGGATATAGATTTCAAGTTTTTCGTCCAGTTGTTTCTGGTCCTGGCTCAGCAGCTTATCGTAGTTGTTCAGACGGGCCTTTTGCTTGGCCTGCCTTCCCTTGGGGCTCTGGCGCACCCATTCCAGCTCCCGCTCCAGGGTTTTCTGCCGCTTGCTGGCCTGCTTTTGCTCCTGGGCCAGGCGTTTGGCTTTTTGCTCCAGCCAGCTGGAGTAATTCCCTTTCCACGGGATGCCTTCTCCCCTGTCCAGTTCCAGGATCCAGCCCGCTACATTGTCCAGGAAATACCTGTCGTGGGTTACGGCAATCACCGTCCCCTTATACTGGGCCAGGTGGTGCTCCAGCCAGTGTACCGACTCTGCATCGAGGTGGTTGGTAGGCTCATCCAGCAGCAGGACGTCCGGTTCCTGGAGCAGCAGGCGGCACAAGGCGACCCTTCGGCGTTCCCCCCCGGAGAGCACCCCGATTTTCTGCTGAGGGTCCGGGGTACGCAGGGCATCCATGGCCAGTTCCAGCTTGGAATCCAGCTCCCACGCCCCACTGGCATCGATCTGGTCCTGCAGCTTGGCCTGCTTGTCCATGAGCTGCTGCATCTTGTCGGCATCTTCATAGACTTCGGGAAGGCCGAACATGTCGTTGATCTTATTGTACTCATCCAGGATGGCTACTGTTTCGGCCACGCCTTCCTTCACCGTGTCTAAAACGGTCTTATCGTCGTCCAGCTCGGGTTCCTGTTCCAGGATACCCACTTTGTAGCCGGGGGAGAAGACCACATTGCCCTGGTAGTTGCTGTCCTTCCCGGCTATAATGCGCAGCAGAGTGGATTTCCCGGACCCGTTGAGGCCCAGGATCCCGATCTTGGCACCGTAAAAGAAACTCAGGTAGATGTCCTTCAATACCGGGGTATTGGCATTCTTATAGGTCTTGGTGACCCCGGACATGGAAAAAATGACCTTCTTATCGTCTGACATGTGTCTAAGTTATATGCGTGAAGTAAAATTGCCGGGCTTATACCCTTCCTTTGAGGGCATTGAACACCCAGGCAATGGCAAAAAAACCAATCCCGACCGAGGCGAAGCCCCAGCCGGCTATTTCATCGTAGCGAAAGGCGCCCAGGGCAATAAGCCCCATCCCCACGAAAATCATGATGAACGTGGCCCAGGCCAGCACCGTATTCTTGTCCTTTAATCCCATTCTAGTCTCGTTTGTTTGGTTGGCTCAAATATCGGATTTTTTGCCGAAAACCGGCCACAAGATTACCCTTCGGAAGGGAAATGAATCCCGGCCATACGGCGGATTTCGTAGAGGAGCCCGTGCAGGACCCGGCTGTCCTCGTGGGACCAAAGGGCGCTTTCCAGCCTGCCCTTGCGCAGACAGCGCTGCACCTCCTCAATCTCATAGGTGTACCCTTTACCCCTTTTGGGGAACGGGTGGTGGACGGGCGGCCCTTCGGCCGTAAAACTGTACCCCTGGGTTTCGTGCCACCTGGGGTCGATGGTAAACGTCCCGGATTCGCAGGAAATTTCGGCCCGCATTTCCGAATGCGAACTCAGCCCGCTGTAAAGGAGGGCCATGGCCTGCGGGTATTCCATCACGATGGCAATTTGTTTCTCCACCCCGGTTTCGTGAAATTTGGCGGAAACCCGGATGGCATCCGGCATACCCAATACCCAGTAGGCCAGGAAGACCGGGTAAATCCCGATGTCGAGCAGGGAGCCACCGGCGAGGTTCGGGTTTAGTAAGCGGCCCGAAGGATCGCGGTCCAGGGCCGGAAAGGCAAAATCGGCCTTCAGGTAGGCCACCGGGCCACCCTCCCCTGAGTGCACCCGTTCCACGGCATCCCGCAGGGCCGGGTTAAAGCGGCTCCAGAGCGCTTCCATAAAAAACACCTTTTCCTCCCGGGCGCAGGTAAGCAGGGCATCCACTTCCTCCGGGTTAATGCCCATGGGCTTTTCGCAAAGGACATGCTTGCCTGCCCGCATGGCCTCAAGGCTATGCGGGAGGTGGTGGGTATGGGGGGTGGCGATGTACACGACATCTACGGCCGGGTCTTCCAGCATTTGCCCGTAACTCCCATATGCGGCCCCAGTCCCGTATTCCGCTGCAAAGGCCTCGGCCTTGGAATGGTCCCGGGAGGCTACGGCGACCAGGGTGGCATCTGGCACCAAGGCCAGGTCTTTGGCAAAGGAATGGGCAATCTTGCCAAGGCCCAGGATGCCCCAACGAATCGGTCCTGCCATGTTTCAGGTTTTTGGTGTTACCCAAATGTAATGATAAATCCTCCGTATCTTTAGCCTGCACCCGGAAGCACCAATAATTATGGACATAACCTTCAATAAAAACGAAGACCACAACAAACTCCTCAGGGCAGAATTGCGCAGGCAACTCGGCAAGGTTCACCAGGGGGGTGGGAAAGCGCGTATTGAAAAACTGCACGCCGAGGGGAAAATGACCGCCCGCGAACGGGTGGAATACCTGCTGGACCAACCCAACCAGGCCCTGGAAATCGGTGCCTTTGCCGGGCACGGGATGTACCAGGACCACGGGGGGTGCCCCTCCGGCGGGGTGGTGGTGAAAATAGGGAAGGTCGCCGGCCGCATGTGCGTAGTGGTGGCCAACGACGCTACGGTAAAGGCCGGGGCCTGGTTCCCCATTACCGGCAAAAAGAACCTTCGGGCCCAGGAGATTGCCATGGAAAACCGCTTGCCCATCATATACCTGGTAGACAGTGCCGGGGTCTACTTGCCGATGCAGGACGAGATTTTCCCGGACAAGGAGCACTTCGGGCGCATTTTCCGGAATAATGCGGTGATGAGCAGCATGGGCATTGTGCAGATCGCTGCCGTTATGGGCAGTTGTGTGGCCGGGGGGGCTTATCTGCCCATTATGAGCGACGAGGCCCTGATAGTAGATAAAACGGGGAGTATTTTCCTGGCAGGCAGCTATTTGGTCAAAGCCGCCATAGGCGAAACCATAGACAACGAAACCCTGGGTGGTGCCACGACGCACTGCGAGATCAGTGGGGTTACGGACTACAAGGCCGCAGACGACAAGGATGCCCTAAACCGCATCCGCAGTATTATGGAAAAGATGGGGGCGCAGCCTGTTGCCGGCTTCGACCGGGCCGAGCCCCGGAAACCCGCAAAAGACCCGGAAGAAATATTTGGGATCCTCCCGGCATCCCGGAGCGAACCCTACGATATGCTCGAGGTTATTGAGCGTCTGGTAGACGATTCTTCCTTTGAACAGTACAAGGAGGGGTATGGCAAAACCCTGCTTACCGGCTATGCCCGAATAGACGGGTGGGCCGTGGGGATTGTGGCCAACCAGCGCAAGGTGGTCAAAACCAAACAGGGGGAAATGCAATTCGGAGGGGTCATCTACTCGGATTCTGCAGACAAGGCCACCCGGTTTATCGCCAATTGCAACCAAAAACGCATCCCCCTGATCTTCCTGCAAGACGTAACGGGCTTTATGGTGGGCAGCAAAAGCGAACACGGCGGTATCATCAAGGACGGCGCCAAGATGGTGAATGCCGTGAGCAACTCCGTGGTGCCTAAGTTCACCATTGTCATTGGGAACAGCTATGGGGCCGGGAACTACGCCATGTGCGGCAAGGCCTACGACCCCCGCCTGATCGCCGCCTGGCCCAGCGCGGAACTGGCCGTAATGGGCGGAAACTCCGCCGCCAAGGTGCTGTTGCAGATCGAAACCGCCAGGCTTAAGAAACAGGGGGAATCCCTCTCGAAAGAAAAGGAAAAGGCCCTTTTTGAAGAGATCAAGCAGCGGTACGATGCACAGGTATCCCCCTACTACGCGGCGGCCCGCCTCTGGACCGACGCCATCATAGACCCTATGGAAACGCGCAGGTGGATTGCCACGGGGATTGAGGCCGCCAACCAGGCGCCCATCGAAAAGCCCTTCAATATGGGGGTGCTGCAGGTATAACTACATCCCTTTCAGGTTTACGGTAAGGGTACCGGTTTCCCGGATTTTCAGGATCAGGAAATCCCCGCCTGGGCGGGTAAACCGAAGCACGTCCCCTGGGGAAGCCAGCAGCCGGTACCGTCCCCGGGTATCGGAGGTTGTTTCTTCCCGTGTATTGAGGTTCTCCACCCGGATTCCCTCCAGGGCACGCCGGCCAAAAAAGACAAACCCGCCTACCGGGGCCTGGCTGCGTTTCAAACTGCGTTCCACCACCCGGTTGCGCGCCTTACGCGGATCGTTAGTGTAGTAGGTGGTCTGCAACGCATACCCTACCCCATAGGCACCGATCTTCTCCCATTCCCCCTGGCTGGCATACCGCCGGTAGGTTGCTCCCCGGCTTTCGGCAGCTGCGGGCATGGTCAGGGAAATTTCATCAGACCCGTATACGGCCAGAAGTTCCAAACTCAGGTAAAAGTCATCCTCAACCCAAAGGTCGAAAGGCATCAGATCCACGACAGCTTCGGAAGCTCCCCCGGGTAGCGTATAGAGGATACTCTGTCCGCTCTTATTTAGTGGTTCCGCAGGTTTTCCCCCGGAACCTGGAAACGCATAACAGTTGATGCGGACCAGCACACTGTCCGCCGGGTTGCTGGTCGTATTGAAAAACAAGGTATTCAGACGTCGTGTGCCCGGGCTTACACGAATCCGGCTGGCCAGCTCAGCCCCCAGGGCCAGGCTGTCCTTCCAATACGCAAAATCCCGCGTGGACGCCAGCGGGTAACCCACTATTTCTTCCAGGGTATACGTAGGCAGCACAGACACCACCACCTCATCGAGGGCAATGGCACCCTTGCGCATAGTAAAAGAAATGTCGGGACCTTCCGGCAGGTCTTCCCAGCTTTGTGTAAGGGGCTCATAACCCAGGCAGGAAATCCGAAGCAGATCGTCAGGGGATGCCTCGCGCACCCACAATTCGTAATACCCGTCCGCATCGCTTACTGTGCCGATCCCACGCCCCACCAGGCCGATATTCACATAGGGAATGGGCTGCCGAGTGGCAGCGTCAGTGATACGTCCCCTCAATAAAAGCTGGGCGGAGGCCGTTACGGCTCCGCCCAGTATGAATATTACAATCAGAAAAACGCGCATCCTACCGCACCGTGCTGTTGCCGGGGTTGGTCAGGGTAAGCAGCTTTTGGTTTACCCCTTTGAGCTGCAGGCGGAAGGTCCGGACATCCTCGCGCTGGCTGCGCTCCCCGTAGGCCGTGTAGGTGGTGACCTTCAGGTAAGTCGGCGTAAGGCTTTTGTTGCCGTGGTAGATGGCATTGATGTCCCAGTTTCCAGGCAGGTTCTCATCGATAACAAACTCGGCCACCGAGTACCCGTTGTCCTTCTCGTCCAGGATCAGGTCCTCATTGTCTGCATAGGTATGTTTCCAGGTGGTGTACTGCCCTTCCGGGTTGACGAATTGCAGGTCGAATTCGGCCTCGCTGTCGTTCCACTCCACTACCACCCGGGTGCTCCCTTCCACATAGGGGTCGGTCTTGATCCGGCGGGTATCGGCGCCTATGCTGCGCCCCTCCAGGGCCAACAGGTTGTCGCTCTCGTGCTGAATGATCTTCCCGAATTCCTCGGACGGGGTTAAAAAGCCCTCATCCAGCAGGTACTTGTACCGCGCATACATGGCAGCCGCCTTCCCGGTTTCCCCTGCGGCCCGATAGGCACGGGCCAGGTCCAGGTAAGACTGGCTGTAGTGCGGACGCAAGACAAAGATTTCCTTGTAGAGATTCAGGGCATCCGCGTGGCGACCCTGAGCCTCATACTCGTAGGCGAGGCCCTTGAGCATAGGGGCGCTGTTCTCGAATTTCCCCATGTGTGACTCCAGGATTTCCCCAGCCAGGTCCTCCCCACCCGGGCGATTGGAGAAATGGGCATACGCATCCAGGAAGAAGTGGGGGGAGGCGCTAAAAGGCGTTTCAAAGGAATAGTAGACCTTTTGAGCATCCGACAGGGAAGCCGCCTCCTTGAGTTCCTTCAGGTAGGCAGGCCCGTTCTGGGCGACCTCCTCCTGGTCCAGGACCTTGCCCTGTACGTAATTGTTGCGCAGGCGGGCCAGGTCCTGGGCCCTCGCAGTTGCTGCCGCCTGTCCGCTGATCGTATTGATGATAACCACCCCACCTACGTTGCCGGCCGAGGCGCCATAGCGCACACTGTAGGCCATGGACGAAATGATGGCGATCCGTTTAATGGAGTTGACGTCGAGCCATAAGGGGACATCGGTGAAAATCTGCCCGTCGATATCGAAAATCGCCACCCGGGCATTGCCTATAGAACCGGGCCCCCGAACGATGATGCTTCCCCCTTGCAGACAGTCACCGGTGGTACGAATCCCTGGAAATCGGTTGCGGACTACATCGAGGATACAAAGGCCTATGGGGGTAATGTCCTTCTCAGAGAGCATCCGGACAGTTCCTGGGGCGGTCTGAGCATCAATAATCCCGTATGCGGTCTGAATGAGATACGGGTTGGAGCGGTATTCGGCAGCGAGCTCTTTCTGCGATTTCCGGTTGCTGCGGGTCACGGTTACCTCGTCCAGCTCCTGCACGTCGGGTACCATAATCAGGTTGAGGAATTTGGTGACATCTTCCACGCGTACCTTATAGGTTTTCATCCCGGTATACGCGTAGGCGATAAGGTCTCCGGGGGCAGCCTGTATCTCATACTTCCCCTCGGCATCGGTGAACGCCGCAGTGCCACCCTCATTGACGGTGATGGCGACGTCTGCCAGGGGTTGGTTGCCGTCGGAAATGGTCCCCGAAATGGTCCGGGTGTCCTGGGCGGAGACCACGGTGGTGGCAAGGGCGGCCAACAGGATCATAAATGCGTGTATCTTTTTCATAGGAGCTTAATTTGAGGCGAATATCGCCGGGTTAGACAAGGTCAGGAGTTCGTAATTGAGGTTTTTGAGCTGTAGTTTATGAACGCTTATAAAAGCTTCTTGGGCGGAGGTGCCGTAGTTCTCATATCGCGTGATTTTCAGGTACGTGGGCGTCAGCGCCCTGTTACCCAGGTATTTGGCATTGACCCTCCAGGTGCCCGGGAGGGATTTATCCAACAGGAATTCCCGGGAACCGAAGCCTACAATCTTTTCTTGCATTATGGCTTCCGCATCTTCAAAAACGGAGTGTTTCCACGTGTAATACTGGTCTGCCGGGTTCACAAACTGCAATTCGAAATCGGCATCGGCATGGTTCCATTCCACCACGATACGCGTAAGGCCCCGTACCTCTTCATCGGGGTCAATATAAACTTCTGAAAAGGCCTTAGCACTGACGAGATCGTTTTTATGACGGGTCAGGAGGTTATTGAATTCCCGCTCCACAAAAGGAGCTACCAGGGCAGTATCGAGGGGTAATCTCCCATCAGATACCAACTGATTGTACTGTTTAAGCAGGTTCAGGGACCTGAGGGGCTGCCCCTGCATTTCTTTTATACGCGCCATGTCCAGGTAGGACTGCACATAGCGCGGGCGAAGCCTGAAAACAGATTCGTAGGCCTCCTCCGCCTTCCCGAGTCTCCCCTGAGCCTCATAGAGAAAGGCCAGGGCTTTCAGATGGACAGCATTTTTGTTGAATAAATTGATGTTCCCTTCGATAATGGCATCGGCAAACTTCTGATCCGGGTACTGGGTCGTAAAGACCTGATAGGCGTCCAACAGGAAGTAGGGATTGCTCCCGGAATACGGTGCAAGGCTATCATAGCGCCTGCGCGCTTCCTCCAGGGAGCCAGCCGTCTGCAACTTTCTGAGGTAGGCAGGCAGGTCCGCCTGCAGGTCTTCCGACCCCGGAACGGGTTCTCTCAGGTAATTGTTCCGCAAACGGGCCAAATCGAATTCCTTTGTCTTTTTGGGGGAGTAAGTATTCGTATTGATCACGATTACCCCTCCGGCCTGCCCATAGCGGGCCGTAAACCCAAGGCCGGCTACAATGGCGATGCGTTTTATATTTTCCAGGGGAATCCAAACAGGGGCCGTACGGAAGATCATGCCATCCACATCCCAAACAGGCGTTACCGCCTGCGTTAAGGAACTAACCCCGCCCCGGAGCGTTACATTCCCTCCATTATAGCAGTCCCCAAAAACACGGATCCCGGGGAGTCGATTTCTCAGAAAATCCAGGATACAAATCCCGATGGGAAGAATCTCCTCCTCGGGTATTACCCGGACCGAGCTTGCCATTGTACTGGCATCGATAAACCCAAAGGCGGTTTGAAACAAATTGTCGTTGTACGGATATTCAAGGCGTAAATCCTCCTGGGTCTTCCGAACCCGCTTTTGGACTACGACTTCATCCAACTCAATGATTTCGGGTACGAGGACCGGATTGTGAAATCGGGAAACGTCTTCTACCAGGTACCTGTAGGTTTTAAAACCAACGGCTGAAAAAACAACCGTATCCCGCACATGAACCGAAATCCGGTATTTTCCCTGGTCATCGGTAAAGGTGCCGGCATCGGTACCCGCTACGCGGATGGTGACATCCGCAATGGGTGCCCGGCCATCGGTAACCGTACCCGAAAGTTCCCGTTGCTGTCCCAGGGCCAAAAAGGGCAGGGTAAGGAGTAGCAGTACAAACCAACGCTGCATAATGTGTAGTTAATGGTCTTTCCTAAAATAATAAACAACTTTAAATCTTTGGTGTGATAATCACACCTAAAACCCTGTTTTTCTGATAGCTATACTATTATGTTGAGCTATATGAATCTGTTGAAACCCCGAAAAACCGGGTTTGTGATTCCCATCAAACCGTAGGGTTAAAATATCGTTAAAGTGACTGATAGTGCCTTTACAACCTGAAACGAAGGACATCCGTGTACCGTTCGGCGTCTGGTAGCACCACCAGTTTCTCCAGTACTTTTTGGGAGGGCGTTCCGAAGTTCAACACCAGAGAAGCGCGCATAACCAATGGCACATGCCCGTTCTTCATTCCTGACGGACCATCGTGACTTGCCTGTATGAGCCATGCCCCCTGGGAATCCTTCCCATAGATCTCAAACTCCCCCCAGGCCGAAGATTCCGGAGGCAATTCCCGGCTTTTCCAATCGAAATAATGATTTTTGGGATGAACAAAACGGATGGAAACCGGGTAGTCCTTCGTATTCCACTCGAAGGACAGGCGCGCATCCAAAGTAAGGGTTTGCCCATACCGGGCAGGGATTTGGAGCGTGGGCTCCTGCCCGTGAAACCTACGGACCCAGTCTGTCCATTCCCGGGTCAGGTATTTTTCAAGATGTTCCGTAAAAGGTTGCCCTGCCAATCGGTTGGTCTCCAGTTTGGATAAAATGGCATGGGCTTCACGGGCTTTGCCCTGCCCGGCCATGGCACGGGACAGGTCCAATTGTATGCGGGGGTCTTCAGGGTCCAGAAGGGATAACTTTCTGTTCAGCCGCTCGGCCCACCAGTATTGCCCTGAGACAGAAGCTCCCATTGCTGCAATACGCAAATACGCCGAATCCTCCGGATGGGTTTCCGCCAGGTTGCTAAGCACCCGGAAAGCCAGGCGTTTGTCTACAGGGGCAAAAAAATCGTAGGCTTCCAGATAGAATGCCGGATCGTCTCCACGAACCTCCCGCCACCCTAGATATTTCGTATAGGCTTCCTGAGGGGAACCCGCAGACTCCAGGGCAAGTACAAAAGAAGATTTTGCACGTGTTCCCTTGGGTACTTCCCTTTCCTCCAATACCTGGGTAGTAGGCCCATATTGCTTCGATGCAGCCTCAGCACCTTTCCGGTAGGAAGCGGTCTTGGTTGTAATCAGGATAACCCCGTTACCGCCTTCGCTCCCATAAACGTTGGTTGCGGCCAAACCTTTTAAAACGGTAATGGAGGCGATATTGCCGGGATCTACGATATCGAAATTTTCAATGGTCTGGTTAAAGTTTCCCCTTTCGATTCCTGTATTGGAGCGGGACAAAGGCACCCCGTCTACCACGATCAGAGCATAGGGGTTGAGGCTGAAGGTATTGCGGCCCCTTATTTCGGCCCGTGAAAAACCCGCGCGGGTTTCCGGGTCCCCCCATCCGTTGCGACCCGGCATCCGCACCCCGGGCACCTTGGTACCAAGGGCCTCATCGGCATATACTTCAATTTGTGAAATATCGGACTCATCGATTTCCGCCACAGCATATCCCAGGGATCTCTTATCTCTTACGCCGAGGGGCGTACGTACTTGTTCGACAGCCTCCTCGAGCCTGTTTTCGGTAAGGACCACCTCATTCAACGCGATAGCCTTGTCGTCCAGGAAGGTAGGGGGAAGTTCCGGTCCTTCAATAGTCCCGGGACGGATCTCTTCCCCATTGGCAAGTCTTACCACTACCGTATCCCCGTGTTTACCTTGCAAGGCATAGGTGCCACCGGCATCCGTTGTGGTCCAGTTGCCGGAATTCTGTACGTAAACCAATACCCCTTCGGCAGGCCTATTGCCAAACCAGACCTTTCCGCTAACGGCCATGTCCTCCTGGTCCTCGGCACGCGGCCCTGCCTCTGTTTTATGCTCTCTATTAAAATCGACAACCCGTGCCCGGTGCAGGAGGGCTGTGCGTTCCAGAAAGGCCTTGTTGCGCATAGGGCTGCTGACCACAATAAAACTCCCTCGCGGCAAGTCGGGAATGTCGGTATCGGTTATCGGGTTGCCATCGGTAAAGAGATATACGGTTTCGGAACCTATGCGTTCGGACAACCCTTCGTAAGTGGTGGCGCCATCGTAAATGGTGGCCCGAAGCATCTCTTCCAATGTACTCCAATCCCCCTGCCTTACCGCCAAAAGATCCTCTTTGATCTCTGTTCCGAAGCGAAGCAGTTGTACCTGGGCTTCGGGTTGGCGCTGGAAGACCTGTGCGAGCCATTCCAAATCCAGATCGATATTCCTTTGCCCGGCAGAAAGGGAAGTATCCCAACAAAGGGTTAGCGTGGGTTTTTCCGATTGGGAAATAGCGGGAGAACCCGCTAACAGGAGAACCCAGATGATTACCCAAAAAGTGTTACAATTTCGCATCGTATCTGATTACTGTTTTACACACCGAAACAAAACGGAACTAATACATATGTCCCGGGACAAGAAATGTCCCGGCCGCTGGGGGAAGAAAAACACCGCTCCTGCGGTAAGGGCAGCGAATAGAGGGCCGGTTAAGCAGCCACTTCTAAGATATGCTTTTTATTAAAATGCCGGGTTAGTACCCGGCATTTTAATGTTGCAATGTTCTTGCGCTTAATTCATGGCAACAGAAACCGCCTTGGTAAGGGTAAAGAGTTGCTGGGGCACATTTTTGACCTTGAGCTTAAAGACCTTTACCTGTTTCCGCTGGGCACGGGTTCCGTAATTGTCGTAGATCGTGACTTTCAGGTAGGTGGGCGTCAGGCTCTTGTTGCCCATATAGGTGGCATTGACCTGCCAGGTGCCCGGGAGGGACTCGTCTATGAGGAATTCCCGCGTATTATACCCGAGTTCCTTTTCCCGCAGGATCTCATCCCCGTAGCGGGCCTGGCTGTGCTCCCAGTTGAAATACTGACGTTCCGGGTTCACAAACTGGATGTCGAACTCAGCTTCCCCATCGTTCCATTCAAATACCAGGCGGGTCCCTTTAAAATCCACCTCGTCCTCCACAAAGAGGTCTGCCCGGTTCTCTGCGCTGACCAGGGAAGCCCGGTTCAGATACAGCAGGTTATTGTATTCCCGCTCCAGGATGGGCTGAAAATCCGTGCTGTCCTGCGGTAGGAAACCCTCCTCCACCAGGTAGGTATATCGCTGGTAGATTCCGGCAGCCTTGTCGAATTCATTCAGGTCGCGGTAACTGCCGGCAAGGTCCAGGTAGGACTGTCCGTACTTGGGCCTCAGGGTCAGCACTTCCCGGTATGCCTCATTGGCTTTGGCATACCTTCCCTGCGACTGGTACGTATAGGCCAGGGCCTTGAGCAGGACAGCATTGCCCTGGAACCGCCGTTGGTTTTCTTCCAGAATAGCATCGGCAAAAGCCGCGTCGTTCCGGTTTTCATAGAAATAACGGTAGGCATCCAGGAAGAAATGGGGAGAACTCGCATAACGGGAGGCATACGACTGATAGACTTCCCGGGCCTCGGCATCGCTGCCGCTGGCATAGAGTTCCCGCAGGTAGGTGGGCTGGTTGGCTGCTACCTGCTGGGGGGTCAGCACTTTTTCTGAAAGATAGTTGTTCCGCAGGCGGGCGAGGTCTGCCAGTTGTTGCCGCTTTGGGCTCCCTGCCATGGTGTTGACAACGATGACGCCCCCGGCCCCTACGTTCCCGTACATGGTGGTGGTGGCAAAGTTGTTCAGGATAGCCATACGCTTAATCTGTTTGACGTCCAGCCATACAGGGGCGGTATAGAAAATCTGCCCGTCCACGTCGAAAATCGCGGAGCGCTGGTTGTAAATGGAAGAGGCACCGCGGATAAAGACGCGCCCGCCTTCCGGGTTGTCGAAGCCCTGGAAGCTGCCAGCATCAGATTCGGTGTTAGACAGGATATTGGTCACCTGCCCCTGGACATCGGCCCGGAGGCCTCCGGCTCCGATGCAATCGCCCTGAACCCGGACACCTGGGAATTGGTTCCGCAACAGGTCCAGGATGCAAAGGGTTACGGCATTGATCTCATCCTCCCCCATAAACTGGATTTTTCCCGGGGCGGTATCGGCATTTAAAATCCCGTAGGCCGTGCGGATAAGGCGCTGGTTGGCCGGGTATTCATAGGAGAGTTCCTTCTGAGTCTTCCGGTTGCTTCCCACCACGACCACCTCCTCGAGCTCGGCCACATCGAAGGTCATGGATGGGTTGAGAATACGGGTGACATCCTCCACCATGATGCGCTGGGTCTTCATGCCCTGATAGGAGAAACGCAGGATATCCCCAGGTGCGGCCTCTATGGCGTACCGGCCTTTTTCATCGGTAAATCCATTTGTATCCGACCCTTCTACCGAGACAGCCACATTTTCCAGTGCCGCTCTCCCGTCCGTCACCCGGCCGGAAATGGTGCGTTGCTGCGCCATCAGTACCGGGCCGGCCAGCAAAACGATCAAAACCAATATCTTTTTCATAACACAGTGTTTTTTAGTCTCTTAAAGATACACAGAAAAATAATATGCACGCCATGGCATGTCTTCCGTCGTAGGGAAATAACACGCATCCTTCAGATGCAGGAACGGTTTCCAGG
The DNA here is from genome assembly GCF_002198115.1 of Robiginitalea sediminis. Lineage (GTDB taxonomy): Bacteria > Bacteroidota > Bacteroidia > Flavobacteriales > Flavobacteriaceae > Robiginitalea > Robiginitalea sediminis. The sequence goes on from NZ_NGNR01000002.1 coordinate 667,377, forward strand.
GTTGCGTGCCGCTACAAATAAAGCCTACTCGGTGTTGGACGGGCTGACCCTTGGAATGAGGTAGAGTTCGGTTTGCCTGCCATCAGGATACCAGAACCCTTCAGGACCGAAATACCCCGGCTCCTCCAGCATCACCCGGATATCCCTCCCCCACTGGGGCAAGGACACCGTCGTATTCAGCTCTATGGCATAAGCCGTATGAGGGTGCAGGCCATAGCTGGACCCGTCTGCACTGGAAATGCCCTGCTGGGAATCCCACATGCCAATGGTAGTACCGGCCGAATGCCCGTATGTGCCCAGGGGATGGGTATATATGGCCGGGCGAAGGCCCTCCGCCCTGCCCTTTTCCAGGGCTGAAAGCAGGATGTCGTTCCCGGTGCGACCTTCCCGCATTTCTGCGGTGAGCAAATCCTGAACGCGGTTACCGTCCGCAAGGGCCTTGCGCAGGTATTCAGGGGCCTCCCGCTCCCCAGGTCTGAGCACGTAGGCCAATTGCTGGCAATCCGTATTCAGGCGCAGGTACTTGATCCCGAAGTCGCAATGCAGCAGGTCGCCGGGCAGGATGACCTGTTGCTCGGGCCGGTCGGAAAATGAATACAAGTGCCCCTTCAGGCTGTCTGCCGGCCGCTGGATATCTACCGTTGGGTGGAACCAAGTATCCAGGCCCAGATCCGTCACTTTCTGGCGCATCCACCACTCCACTTCGGTGGTGGTCGTATGGCCGGGGGTAATGACCGCCTCCGAGAAGGCTTCTGCAATAATATTGTGGGTGATACGGGCCAGTTGGGTATAGACCGCCATTTCCCGGGGGGTCCGGGTCTCAATCCAACCTACGGCGAGGTTTTCTGCCGATACCACCCGGCTGTGGTATTTCCGGGGCAGGGCGTTCATAAACAGGTCGTAATCCGTTTTGTCCAGCCCATCGGCAATGTTGTGGTCCTCCGAGAAATTCAGGCCGATTTTCTCCGGGTTCCGCTCCTCGATGAGTTCCACCAGTCGCTTCCATTGGTCGGGCTGTTTCTCTTTATCCCACGAAGACACGATACTTTTCCCGATGTTATAGCGGGCCACGGCCAGGCGGTCGGTGCGGTCCGCTGCCTTGTCGCGGTAAAAGAGCAGCATGGTCCGCCGGCGGGCACTGAGCCAGGTGGCGGGTAAAAATGTTTTTAACACGGGGTCCTCATTGTACTCCCGGGAAATCAGAATCCACATATCTATTCCCGTATCGTCCATCAGGCGCGGAAGAACCGTTTTAAGGCGATCTTCCAGGAGGGCATCCACCAAGGTTGCCTGGTCTTTTTCGGGGAGGACGGCCTGGGCACTGCCTTCTACCGTACTGAGAAGGAGGAGGACAAGTAAAAACGTAAGGACTTCAGATCGAATACTTTGGAAGGATATGCTCATATCTGACATTTTTTAGGCTTTAAAGATATTTATTACCTTGAGGAGAAAAAAGTGTGATGAAGAGATTCCTGGTATTCCTATTGCTACTCGGTCTGGCCAGTTGCGATTCTGGCGGAGGCAGCCCGGAAGGCGGGGAACAGGTCAACAAGCCCGTAAAGCGCTCCCTCCCCCAGGGTGAACCTGTAAATATCCTTTTTGTTGGGAACAGTCATACCTATTACAATGGTGGGGTAGGCTCCCATCTCAGTAAGATGCTGGTGGAAGGAGAACCTTCCGGAAACTACTTCATCTCCGATCTTACCGCCAGCGGAGCAACCCTCGAAGAACACCTTGAAAATGAGATTACCGCCCAGCGTTTACAGGAAAGGGATTGGGATATCGTGGTGCTGCAGGAAAACAGTTTTGTGGCCTATACCCAGCCTGAGGTGGTACCGCCCAGCGTCCGGGCCTTCAATACGGCCATTAATAACCCGGATACCAAAATCTATGTCTTTATGACCTGGGCCTATAAGGATAACCCTTCTATGTATCCGGTAATCCGCCAGGCCTGCGAAACGGCGGCGGCTGGTGTATCGGGAACCGTTGTACCCGTAGGCGTGGCCTTTGAGCAGGTACGGCTCGATCCTGAACTCCCCCTGGAACTGCACGACCCGGACCAGTTTCACCCCAGTGCCGCCGGTACCTTCCTGGCAGCCTCCGTCTTCTACGCCGTGCTCTCCGAGAAGGATCCGGGTGCATTGGAATATGCCGCATCCCTGAACCCGTCAGATGCCCAGCTCCTTAAAATGGTTGCCTGGGAGACCGTAACGTCATACGGAGACTAGGGCGCAAATACTCAGCCGAGATCTAAGGCCTTCAGGGTGCCGATGCGGTCTACTTTCCCACTGCCGGTTTGGGCGAATTTCGCTGAAAAATAAACGGCTTTGGGCCATTGGTGTTTCTCCAGCAGCTTTTTCCCCTTCAGACCGTCGAGGATTTCAGCGGCCTCGCCCTGGCCTTCCACCACCATTACCAGGCGTTCTCCCAGTTCAGGGTCCGGGATGCCGGCCAGGAAAAAGCGGTTCTTAATATGACTGGAAAGTTTCGATTCCAACGTCTCCGGGAAGATCTTAACCCCCCCGGAATTCACCACCCGGTCTGCCCGCCCCAGCCACCGGAAGGTCGTTTCGGACAGGAGTTCCACCAAATCGTTCGTCACAATGGGGACTTCGGAAAGGTAAGGGGCGTTTACAATGAGGCAGCCGCGCTTGTCCACCGCGAAATGCACCTCGGGCAAGCCTTCGAAATACCCTTCATGCCCCTCCGCCTTATGGCCCGTAATGGGTTTTACAGCCACATGGGTAATGGTTTCGGTCATCCCATAGGTTTCAAAAACCTCAGCGGAAAAGTCCTGCAGGGTTTTTAAAAGGGCTGCAGAAACCGGGGCCCCGCCAATAATAAGCGTGCCCACTTTTGGCAAAAACGCCAGGGAGCTGCTTACCTGGGCGGGGGTCAGGGCCGTAAAATCGATGGGCTTCTCCAGATCCTTCAACGGGTTCAGGGAAGGCTTTACATAATACAGGGACCAGCCCAGGACCATAGCCCGCACCCACATCATTTTACCCGCAACCGTATGGGCCGGCAGGCACAGCAGGGCCCGGGTACCGGGTCCCATCCCGAAATAGGCACCGGTGGCCTTTGCGCTGGCCACCATTTTCTCCTTCTCCAGCATAATGGTTTTGGGCGGGCCGGTGGAACCGGATGTCTGCTGAGCGATCTGGGGGCGGTCCGATACCCAGTCCAGCAGGAAATCCCCTATTTCGCGTTCGAAGGGTTCGCCTTCCTTCACCAGGCTGTACGCCACTTCCTTCAGGTCTTCGAAGCTGTATTCAATATTGTTGAGGCGGAATGCTCTGTGGTGATAGTCCTTCATGCGGTTTCATTTTTAAATCGATCCAATGCCTCTGCCCGGTTCAAAACGGGCCCGGCCAGCCGGCCTTTCCAGTCTTTCCAGCCGTATTTCCGTGCGAAAACCCAGAGCAATAAAGGGAAGACGATAAATATCGGCACAAAGGCATCCCACCCCAGGGCGGGTGCGGAGATATCCTTGTACAGGGAATCGGTCTGGAAGGCGGTCCAGTCTGCGGTAACCAGCAGGGCGGTAATCAGGTTGTTTGCGGCGTGGAAGCCCAGGGCCAGTTCCAGGCCTTCATCCATGAGGGTTATAACTCCCAGGAATAAGCCCGTCCCGATATAGTACACCATACTTAAGTACCCCAGCTTTTCCACTTCCGGGTTGCCCAGGTGCATCAGGCCAAACAAAACAGAGGTCACGACCAGCGGTACCCATCGGTTACGCGCGATCAGGCCCAGGCCCTGCATCATGTGCCCGCGGAAAAGGTACTCTTCAAAACTGGTCTGCAGGGGAATCAGCAAAATCCCGATTAGCGCCAGCTTCCAGAAGGCATCCCACCGGAAATTCCAGACGTAATCTTCCGGGGAAAGCCAGATGTCCACGCCGGTAACGGCAATAGTGAGTAACCCCCAGAGGGCAAAGGCAAAAAATACCCTGCCCCAATCCACCCGGCGGCGGGAGGTGGTCAGGGAGCGAATGGACTGCGGGTGGATCCATTTGGTCCAGGCCAGGACCAAAACAAGGCCAAAAGCCAGGGGCGCGAGGAGCATAATCAGCACCGTGTTGCTGCCCAGCTGGTCTATCATATCGGCCATCATCTCATCCACCGGAACCGGTGAAGCCAGGGTAGCGATATAGTTAAAAACCATCAGGGCGATGAACCCTAGGGGCAGAAACAGGTATTTCCAATACCCCAGGTCCCCCCTGTATCCTTGTTCTATGTACATAGTGCTTCGAGTTTATCCAGCCGCCAGGGCCTGGTGTTGTCGTATCGCAGGTAGCCCCCCTCTACATAGAGGGGCGATTCGAAATTATTGGTAAAAAGAGAGCCCGTCCCCAACCCCTGGGGCATATCCACATTAAGGGTTGCCGTCCATTGGGCAATGGCATTGAGGCCGATGTTACTTTCCAGGGCACTGGTGACCCACCAACCTATCCCCCGCTCCTGCGCCAAACGGATCCACTGCTCAGAGGCCGCATACCCGCCAACAAGGCTGGGTTTAAGGATAATATACTGGGGTGCAACCGCATCCAGCATGGCCGCTTGTTCGGATGCCGGAAAGACCCCGATCAATTCCTCGTCCAGGGCAATAGGCAGGGGTGTTTTGGAACAAAGGGTTGCCATAGCCTCCCGCTGGCCTGCCGCGATAGGCTGTTCGATGGAGTGCAGGTCCAGGTCTGCCAGGGCTTTAAGGCGTTCGAGGGCCTCCCCGGGGGAAAATGCGCCATTGGCGTCTACCCGTAACTCCAGGTCCCGGCTCGAATAGCGCTTTCTCAGGGCGTGCAACAGGGAAAGTTCTTCTTCGAACCCCAGGGCCCCTATTTTAAGTTTCAGGCAGCGATTGCCTTCCGCCAGCTTCGCCTCGATCTGCTCCTGCATAAAATCCAGGGTGCCCATCCAGATAAGGCCGTTTATGGGTAACGGCTCCCCCTCCAGGAACCGGGAGGGAAAAAGGACCATAGGGTGCTCCGATGCCAGGGAACGAAATGCCTGTTCCACCCCGAAACGGATACTGGGCCATTGCTCCAGGGCAGCGGCAAGCCCTTGAGGGCCCAAGCTCGTGTTTTTGCAGACCCAGTCCAGTTTGGCATCGTAGCCGGGGCGGTCGTCCGCGCTGAGCCCCAGGAACAGGCCGCACTCGCCAATACCGGTAGCCCCTGCATCCTCCAGGAGGAGCAGGTGGGTTTCCTTTTGGGTTAGTACCCCCCGGGAGGTACCGCCCGGGCGCTTAAAATGGAGCTGGTAACTGCGGTGTGTCGCTTTCATAGAGGCGCCTCAAATTTACGTATATTTTCGCAGGATTAAACCACGGGATATGTATCAGAAAGGAACGGTAGTCTGGATTACAGGAGCATCATCGGGCATAGGGGAAGCCCTGAGTTACCACCTCAGTCGCCTGGGGTGCCGCCTGATCCTGTCAGCCCGCCGGGAAGCCCGCCTCCGGGAAGTGCGGGAGGCCTGCGCCAACCCGGGGGAGGTGGCTCTACTGCCCCTGGACCTCGGCGAGTCGGAAGCCATGCCGAAGCGGGTGAAAGAAGCCCTCTCGGTTTACGGGCACGTGGATGTACTGGTCAACAATGCCGGGCTCAGCCAGCGCTCCCTGATCCGGGAAACGGATATGGCGGTATACGAGCAGCTGATACGGGTAAACTACCTCGGCACAGTAGCCCTTACCAAAGCCCTGCTGCCCGCTTTCCTGCAAAGGGGTAAAGGCCATTATGCCGTGGTCACCAGCCTGATGGGGCGGTTCGGGTCCCCCTATCGCTCCGGGTATTGCGGGGCCAAGCATGCCCTCCATGGCTTTTTTGACGTCTTGAGGATGGAACACGAAAAGGACGGCATATGCGTGAGCCTTATATGCCCTGGCTTCGTGGATACGGATGTGGCGCGCAACGCCCTTACTGCAGACGGGTCGTCCCAGGCGCGGCAGGATTCGGCCACTGCAGCCGGTATGGCTCCTGAGCGGTTTGCCGTTAAGATGTGGAAGGCCATAGACCGCGGGAAATGGGAAACCTACATTGGTGGAAAGGAGGTATCCGGGATCTATCTCAAGCGGTTCTTTCCGAAACTCCTGCACCGGGTAGTGTTGCGCAGCCAGGTGGTCTGATTACACTTCCAGGGTTTCGCCGATTTCCGGCAGCAACAGGGTTACTCCTGCCCGGTCAAAGGTCTGCAGGGCCGCTTCCCGGTCTATCTCGATATAACCAAAAGTGTCGTAGTGGACACCCATGACCCGCCCAGCATCCACAAAACCGGCTGCCCGGGCGGCATCTTCCGGTCCCATGGTAAAATTATCGCCAATGGGGAGAACGGCCAGGTCTGGTTTCCCATCCAGAGGGATGAGTTTCATATCCATGTGCAGGGCCGTGTCCCCGGATATATATAGGCATTTACCCCCGCTTTTCAGGACAAAGCCCCCGGGCTGCCCGCCATAGGACCCGTCCGGGAAGGAGGAGGTATGTACGGCATTGACGTATTTCAGCCAACCGAAGGGAAAGGTCCGCCCCCCGCCGTGGTTCATGGGGTGCCCTTCAAAACCTTTGGCCTGGTAATGGGTAACAATTTCATAATTGCTGATGATGGTAGCGCCGGTCCGGCCTGCAAGGGCCTCCACATCCAGGATGTGGTCCTGGTGGGCATGGGTAAGCAGCAGGTAATCCGGGTTGAGGCTGTCCAGGCTCACCTTGCCTTTGGCCAGCGGATTCCCGCTTATAAAAGGATCAATAACGAGTTCGTGTTCGCCGGTACGGATTTGGAGGGATCCGTGGCCCAGAAATGTGATGTTCATGGGAGGGTGCTTTCTCCCAAATTTACTTAAAATGGAACCAAAACCGAACCCCGTCCGAGGTTTTGTCTATGTTCAGGGAAGACTGCAATTGGTTCACGAGGCGGCGCATCAGGCGGATGCCCATGGAGTTGCTGGCCCGCTCGTCTGAGTCTTCGGGCATACCAACCCCATTGTCAGTATATTCAAAGAAGCCGCCTTCGCCGTTTTTACGGATGTGGATATAAATCTGCCCCTTCTGTTCCGGGTCCGGGAAGGCGTATTTAAAAGAATTGGAAACCAGTTCATTCAGGATAAGCCCTATGGGAATGGCCCGGTCTATATCGAGCTCCACCCCTTCGGCATCGATGGTAATATTGATCTGGTGCCCCCCTTTCTTGTATACGGATTGCACGCTGTTGATAAGGCTTTCGATATACCCCTGCATCTCGATGACGGAAAGATCGTCGTTCTGATAGAGTTTCTGGTGGATCAGCGCCATGGCCTTGACCCGGGTTTTCCCCTCCTCCAGGGCTTCTATAGCCGCCTTGCTCCGCGTATTCTTGGTTTGGAGACTAAGCAGGCTCGACACCATCTGCAGGTTGTTCTTTACCCTGTGGTGGATTTCCTTGAGCAAGGAATCTTTCTCCACCAGGGACTTTTCAATAATGTGTTTTTGTTCGGCCAGCAGCCGCTGGTTTTTGATATTCTTCAGATAGGCATAGACCAGGCCGGCAAACCCGAGTAAGGTGAAGACCAGGGAGATAAATACCAGGTTAATCCGCATATCCTGGGCCTGCATCCGGGCCTGGCTCCGTTCCAGGTCCATTTGCAGTTCATCCCGGGTCTGTTTGGAATTCTCCAATTCTTCATTGGCGACGATAGCCAGGAGCTGCTGTTTTTTAAGGGAGGTCTGGGAGCGATCGATGGAATCGCGCATGCGCACATTCTGCTGCAGATAATACACCTCTGCCTTGTAATCGGCCTGCATCTCGTAATAAGAGGCCATCAGCCGGTTGTACTTCAGGCGTAATTCCGCATACTCCTCTCCGGGGACATCCCGGAGATACTCCCGCGCTTTCTGGGCATTGCCCAGTTCTAAAAACGCCTGGGCCAGGCCCAATCGGTTTTCCACCACCACCTGGCGCAGGTATTCCTCCGGGCTGTCCCGCAGCTGTCCAATGCTGTTTTCCAGGTACGGCAGGGCATCCTCGTATTGTGCCAGCTGCAGGTGGGAACGGCCAATATTGCCGTCTATAATCGCCTTCAGGCGCTCCGCTTCGGCTACCTCTTTCTCCGATTTAATGGTGTTGATGTCATTCAGGTATACCGTGATGTACCCCTGGGCCTTCTTAAAATAGGAAAGGGCCGTTGCGGCAGAACGGTCCAGCAGGAGGAACTGGCCAATATCGTTGTCGTAGACGGCGCTTTGGTACAAATCAGTTTCGTCCAGCAGCTTCTTCTTTTCGTAGATATAATCGTTCATCGCCTTCCGGTACATGCCCAGGTTGGCATAGATATCGTAGAAAGTGACATTGTCGGCCAGGCCAAGTTCCTGTTTGCGCTTGCGAACCTCTATCTGTTTGTCGTACAACCGGAGCTGGCCGTAGCTCTTGTCTAGTAAATCCAGCAGCAGGGCCTTGGACTCCCCGTATTCGTCCCCTTCCTGGATACGGGTTAGCAGGTCGTTGGCCAGGGCAATACCCTTGTTGTAATTGCCGATATCGTGGTATAACTCGGCCTGCATCAGGCCGTAATAGCGCAATGCCGTAGAATCTGCGTTCTGGGCTGCCGTATTGTAGCGCATATTGACCTCATCGAGCCAGACATAGGGGGAATGAGACCGATACCGTTCTGTTTCCCTGAAGAAAAAATCCAATTGTTCGCCAGGGGTGGGCTGCTGACGGAATTCCATTAGGTTGTCCGGCTGGTCCATACCCAGATCCTGGCCGTAGAGGCCCAGGGGAGCCCCCAGCATCAGGCTTGCCGCAACCACGATGTATATTGTCCTCATAAAGGTGCCCTATGGGCCCGATATCCTTACCCTCGGGCCAGGGGTGTTACAAAATCAAACTTACACCAATTCCACCGCATCTGGCAGCTTTTGTTGTAAACGCCCCCGAAGTTGTGGTAACTCCTGGGAATGGGCCCATTTACCGCATAACGAAAAAGGCCATGTTCGAAAACACAGCCTTTCCGGTTAACAGTAAGATTTGGGGATCTTATCTCTTATAGGTCAAATGTAAGGCGTCCCACCCGTTCCCCTTACGCTTTTGTTGTGTAGCCTTGTTATTTTGTGGTGAATGGCTGCACAGGGGTGGTTTGTCGACCCCGGGAAGGCGTTTAACGGGAAAAACACCTTTTTTCAATAAAAAAGCCCTGCCGTTAGGTTGGCAAGGCTTCTTTCTTTGAGAACACTATATGAAAATGAAAAAACGAATTCTTGATTACACCACGAATATAGGGAAGTACTCCCCGGGGAACCAAGGAATTGTTGTGAATGGCAAAAGAGGTGTTGTGAAAACGCGGGAGGGTGCTATCTGCCCTATATCCCCATCAGGAATTCATGGATGAAATAATGAATTCCTTGAAATCCTTGGAGATCGGGATCAGGTTGTTATTGATCATGATATCCTTGGAATTTATGGCGTCTATATGGTCCACATTCACGATGTAGGACTTGTGCGCCCGGTAGAATTTATTCCGCGGGAGCTTTTCCAGATAGTCCTTCAGTGGGGAACGCACCAGGAACTTCTTATCCTTGGTGTTGACTTCCAGATACACGTTATCCGCTTTTATAAATTGGATGTCGTCGAACTGGATTCGGTAGTACAGGTGCTGTTTTTTGACGAAGATGGAATCCTTGAGCACCGAATTGGTATTGATCCCATCGGCGGCGTCATCGTCCTGCTCCCCGGCAGACGATGCCTTCTGCCCTTTGATGAAATTGGAAAGGGCGATCTCGATGGAGGTATAGAGGTCCTGCTGTTCAAAGGGTTTCACCAGGTAACCATTGGGTTTAACCGTCTTGGCGTTTTCCACAGTGGCCCGGTCGGAGTTGGAGGTAACAAAGATGAATGGGATGTCGTAATTGTCCCGGATATGCTTGCCGAGGTCTATCCCGGTTTTGTCGGATGCCAGGATAATATCGATCAGTACCAGGTCCACTTCCTGGCTTTTCAAAACCTCTACGGCCTGTTCAAAAACGATAACATTATCTACCACCTCATACCCGATTTCCTCGAGCATGGATTGCATGTCATCTGCGATAATCACGTTGTCCTCAACGATGAGGATTTTGATAGGTTGTTCCAAATTCGCTTCGGTTTAGAAGGTTATCGCAGTTAAAATTACAAAAAATAATCATTCGCGATATACAGCATAAGCCCCAAGGCAAAGGTACTGAGGGCCACCTTCTTCAATTCCGGGTCCAGAGCCTCAGGCCCCCTGGCCCGGGCAAAGGAAACCAAATGCAGGACAATGCCCAACAGGGGCAGCAATACCCATGCGGCCCGGGCGGGTTGGGAATGCTGCGCCACATAGGCGCAAATGGATCCCAACCCGACAAGACAAAGTATCCAATGGTAACGGCGGCCGCCAGGGTACCCGAGGTGTACCACCAGGGTGCGTTTTCCTGAGCGAGCGTCACTTTCGCAGTCCCTGAGGTTATTCAGGTTTAAGACGGCTGCAGAGAATGCCCCTATGGCGATGGCCGGCCACCAGGCCTCCGGGAGAAGGTCCCTAGTATAGAGGAACTGGCTTCCCTGCACGCTCAGCAACCCGAAAAAGAGGAAGACAAAAAGGTCTCCCAACCCTTTGTAACCGTACGCCCCTGCCCCTACCGTGTAGCGCACCGAAGCCCAAATGGCAAGGGCGCCCAACGCGCCGAACAACAGGAGGTATCCCAGCTGGCCCCAGCCAAAGGCCCTGAGGAGCGTTAACAAGGTGAGCAGGCCGCTCAGGAAGATCATTACCCAAATCCCTCTTTTAAGGGCCTGGCGGCTGAGGGCCCCGGACTGCAGGGCCCGGGCGGGGCCTATGCGTTCTTCGTTGTCTGTCCCTTTTACCCCATCCCCATAATCGTTGGCAAAATTGGAAGTGATCTGATATGAAAGGGTGGTGGCAAGGGTGAGGATAAAAAGAAGGGTATCCCGGTATCCGCTGGCATGCGCCAGGGCCGTTCCGGCCAGGATCCCGGCTACCGATAAAGGCAGGGTCCGCAGCCTCGCGGCACCCAACCAGGGTTTCAGCTGCTGCAAGGTCAGTCGGGGTCTTCTATTTTTAAGCGCTTGCCCTCTTTGTAGGAGGCGACAAATGCGTCCTTGAAGCCCATATCCACAAGTTCCCTGCGGAAGCGTTGTGCCTCCTCCAGGGTTTCGAAATTCCCGATGGAATACGCGTAGAAGGGGTTGGTCTTGACAAACAGGGTATTGGTCAGCGACTCGGAGGCCAGGCTGAGGTTATTGTCCACAAAAGCCTTGACCTGTACCGAATAGATGGTTTCCTTTTCCAGGAATTGTTTGGCCAGGTAGAATTCCTTGACCAGGCTTAATTCCTCGTTCTGCTGCCTGAGGTTGCTGAGCCTGTTCCTGAAGACTTCCAGACTGTCTATAGAAACATTGAGATATTCCGAGTTATTCTGCTTGGCACTTGAGGTAAGGCCCACGGTGAAGGAGGCTACAGCCAGTGTCCCGATCAGGAACAGGGTGGTAACTCCGGCAAAGATGTTGCGCTGCAGTTTGGCACGGCGCAAATCCCGGTTTTTATACTTGATCTGGTCCAGCAGGCGCTCATTGATAATCTGCGCCTTATCGATGTCTTTGTGCAGTTCCAGCAGGTCGCTTTCTTCGATAAATGGCATAAGGCAACGGTTTGATGGAAATTCCGCTAAATGTAACCAAATTGGTGGGATCCGCCAAAGGAAACGCCCGGAAAACCAGGCAAATCCGGCAGGGGGGTTTCTCCCCTTTACAGCAACCGGATACCGTCCTGTGCCATCTCGATCTTCCGCGCCTTATACAAAACGCCCACCCCTTTCTTAAAACGCTTCTTGCTCATCTGGAGTTGCTGCTGGATTTGTTCGGGGTCTGTACGGTCGTGCAAGGGGAGGAAGCCCCCCGCTTCCTGCAGAGCCTCCAGGATCCGTTGTGCCGCGGGTTCCAGCCCATGGTGGCCCAAAGGCTCCAGGACGATGTCCAGTTTTTTGTCCGGGCGTATGGCCTTGACATATCCGGAGAGGCGGTCTCCGGGTTGCAGGCTGCGAAAAATCTGGTCCTGGAATACCAGGCCTTTATGGGCATCATTCACCACGACCTCTACCCCCAGGTCTGTTTGCCGGTAGGCCATCAGGGATACTTCCTCCCCGGCTTTCAGGCCCATGTTGTCGTTGGATAGAAAACGCTCCAGCCTCCCGGAGGCCACCAGCCGGCCGGATTTCTGGTCCAGATAACAGTACACCGGGTAACTGTGGCCCTCCTCCATAGGGGCGGGCTGTTCCCGGAATGGGACCAGAAGGTGTTTTTCGAGACCCCAGTCCATAAAAGCCCCGAAGCGGCTTATCTCCGCTACGGCGAGCACGCCAAACCGGCCCCGCTCTATAAGGGGCTCCAGGGTTGTGGCAATGGGTCGTTCCTCATGGTCGAGGTAACAGAAAACCCGGAGCATATCCCCTACCTCGCAATTCTCCGGAACATATTTTTTGGGCAACAGCACCTCGGCGGATTCCCCGTCGGAAAGGTATAATCCCACAGAAGTAGTCCTGGAAACGAGCAATGTATTGTGCAATCCGATTTCTATCATGGCCGGGGTGTATGGGCCTGCAAAGGAACGGTAATTTTTCCGGCGGGCCGCCAGTTTTTATCCGTAAACCGAGGTCTTTCCAAAATGGCGGGCCAGCATGTAGTAAATTACAGCCCGGTACTTGTTCCGTTCGGAACGCCCGTACCTGTCAATTACCTGATGAATGGCTTCCATAAGGGCCGGGCTGTCTTCCATCCCGAGTTTGCCCAACAGGAAATTCTGCTTCACGCGTTCCAGTTCGGCCGCGTCCGAGCCGGATACTTTGGAGGCATCGGAGTTATAGATGGCCGGCCCAAGGCCAAGGGTTACCTTGGTGAGGAACTCCATATCGGGCTCCTCCCCCATTTTATCGCGGATATCCGAGGCATAGTGGGCAATCCATTCATCTCGTTTGCTCATAGTAAAAAGTATTGTGGTCCGCCTAAGTTAGGTATTCGAAATATTCGAGCAAAACCCGGTCATTGATCTTCCGTGCGGTAAAGACTTCCAACAGGGCTGCGTGGCCTGTTGGAATGTAAAAGGTCTCCAGGGCGCTTCTGAGTTCTTCCAGGGTGGACGCCTTGCTGTATGCCAGGCCAAATTGCAGGCACATATGCTCCGCTGTGCGGCCATGGGTGGTTTCAAAGTAGGTTTCGAACGCCGGACTATCCTCCCTGCCTGGCAAAATCCGGAAGATCCCACCCCCCGAATTATTGATGAGGATGATCCGGAAATCCTCGCGCAGATACTGATTCCAAAAGGCGTTGCTGTCGTAGAAGAAACTCAGGTCCCCCGTTATGAGTAAGGTAGGGGAATCGGTGTTCCAGGCCGCTCCCATTGCCGTTGAGGTGCTCCCTTCAATGCCGCTGGTCCCGCGGTTGCAGAAGACCCGGAGGGATGGGTGCATATCGAAGAGCTGGGCGTAGCGGACCGTGGAGCTATTGGCCAGCTGGACATGGGTGTGGTCCGGGATACCTTTCAGGATCTCACCAAAGGCCTGAAAATCTGAAAACGGGATTTTTTCCAGGTAGGTTGCCCTGTTTTCCCTGTGCGCCGCCCAGACGGCAGCCCACCTTTCCCGGTACTCGCTATTACCCGGGACTGACCCGGCCAGTAACCCGGAAAGAAAGGTACCGGCATCCTGCTGTATATGACGGCTGAGGCAGTAATAGGTGTCCATAGCTACCTGGGGGTGGATGCACCAGTGCTCCCGCGGTGGATGGTTCCGTAAGAACTGCTTGATTTTTTTGGAGACCACCATGCCGCCCAGGGTCACGAGGATTTCGGGCTGCAGTTCCCGGAAGCCTAGTTCGCGGTCTTCGCCCAGTTCCAGCGGGGCCATGATACTGTCAATACTGGGGAAAAACGAAGGGTGATGCAGGTTGGATGTGGTCTCGGTAAATACCATAACAGATGGGTCCTGTGCCAGAGCTTTCAATACATCGGCTTCCACAGCCCCGGGCGAGAGGATTCCTACCAGGACCATTTTCCGCCCTGCCGCATTCCAGGCCTCCCAAAGCGGCTGAAAATCGGCAGTATCCATTTGGGGAACCGCCACGGGTCTGGGCGCCACCGAAAAAGGCGGGGTATCCTGAGTTCCATAGAGGGGCTCTTCAAAGGGAAGGTTCAGATGGACCGGGAGCCGGGATTCGAAGGCCACATCCAGGGCCGCGGCCCATTGGGCCTCATTGTGTTCCTGTATCCCTGCCTGCAGGGCAGCTCGTTCTTCAGCGGTTTGGGGGGCAGTACCCTCCTCCCAGCGGATGCGGTTGGAAGCGTGGGTAGCATCCTGCCTCAAATGGGCCTCGTAGCCGATATGTGCGCTCAATACCCCTTCCTGACGGATGGTCTGCCCATCCCCGATATCGATCTTGTATGGCGGCCGGTCTGCGGAAAGGACCACTAAGGGGATTCGGCTGTAATAAGCCTCGCAGACCGCAGGATAATAGTTTACCAGGGCACTGCCTGAGGTACAAACCAGGGCGGTTGGTAACCCAGATTGCTGGGACAGGCCCAGTGCGAAAAAGCCGGCACTGCGCTCGTCCACTATAGAAAAGCACTCAAAAAACGGGTCAGCACTAAAGGCCAGGATAAGCGGGGCATTGCGAGACCCCGGGGAAATGACCACCTGCCGGATACCGCGTTTTTTGCAGTACTCAACGGCTGTATGTGCAAGAGGAATATTGCTGTACCTCATAGTGGTTGCAAAGGTACAAAGCAGCGGGCTGTAAACCCACCCGGGGGCTCAGGAATTCTTGAGTACGGTGAGTAGGGTAGCACTCTTCTGTCGGGTTTCCTCCCACTCGGCCTGCGGGTCGGAAGCTTCGGTAATGCCCCCACCCACATAGATAAAGGCCTGTTCCTTCCAGAGTTGCATACACCGTAGGTTCACATAGAGGTCAAAAGCGTCGTCTGCCTCTATTCCAAAGGCCCCCAGGTAACCGGTGTAGTATTCCCGGTCGAAATTCTCATGTTTTCCAATAAAGGAAAACGCCGTTTCGGGAGGGGTGCCGCAGACCGCCGGGGTAGGATGCATCCGGTCTACCAGCGACAGGGCCCGGTCCCGCCCCGCTTTCGCACCCAACTCGGTTTTCAGGTGCCATACCCCACCAGCCCGGACGGGTTTTGGGGTACTCACCTCGGGGGTCAGGCGTTCTTCGGTCATGGCCTCCAGGATGTGCGAGGTAACCATGGCCTGCTCTACCTGCTCCTTTTCCCCGAATACGGGGGGATCGTCTCCCAGGGCCGGCAGCGTCCCGGCCAGGGATACGGTTTTTATGCGATTGTCGGCATACTGAAGCAACAATTCCGGGCTTGCGCCCATCCAGGCGCCAAAGCCAGGGTGTTCCCAGTAATAGCAAAAGGCATCAGGATAGGTCAGTTGCAGGCTCCTGAACAACAACAGGGCGTCCTCTGGAAGGGGGTGTGAAAACCGGCGTGCCAGAACTACTTTGTGGAGTCTCCCTTCCCGGATGGCCTCCAGGGCCCTGCGGACCATGGTATTGTGAAGGGCTTTGGCTTCTGGGTCTTCTGCCTGGGTAGCGGGTTCCAGTAACAGTCGCTGGCCTTTAACCGGGCACTGATAGAGCCGGTCTGCCCGGATCCAGACGCGTTTTTTGGTCGTAGGATCGAAAGGTTGCGCCATAAAACCCTGGAAGGCATCTTCAGGATCCCCGAGGATTTCTGGGCTATCCTGTAAAATGGCGATTAGGCTGGCGCTGCCGGGTTTGCGATAGACAGCGAAGGGCAATCCTGCGGTGCGGTGTTCGCCAATGCGCTCGCGAAACCCTTTGAACTTAATGGTCCTTGGCGATAGCAATGGTTGTGAGTTTACATTGGGATATCAATTGCCCCGCATCGTTGGTTACGCGTATTTCCCAGAGTTGGGTGGTCCGCCCTTTGTGGAGCAGGGAGGCACGGGCCCATACCGATCCCTCCGAGGCACTGCGCACGTGGTTGGCCGAGATCTCGATCCCGCGGACAGCGAAATTACGGGCATCCAGGAAGATGTAGGAAGCTGCGCTGGCCACGCTCTCCGCCAGGGCAACCGTGGCCCCGCCATGCAGGATGCCATCCGGTTGAAATACCTTTTTTGTAACAGGCATCCGGGCGGTGAGGAAGTCCTCCCCAACATCGGTGTATTCTATTTCGAGGGTCTCCATGAGGGTATCTTTCCGGGCCTCATTACAGATCCGCAGGATTTTTTCTTTGTATTGCTCCATGCATTTTTGGATTTTTGCAAAGGTAGCATTCCCCGTTTAAAAATGGCCGAGAACACCCATCACAGTACCCATGAGAAATGGGTCCGGTACCAAAACCGGGCCGCTTATGCCACCCTGAACCGGCAGGGTCCGGATACCCATACCGTATGGGTGGCCTTCCACGGGATAGGCTACCTCGCCCGCTATTTCCTCAGGCATTTCAAAACCCTTCCCAGGGAGAGGCACTACCTTATTGCACCTCAGGCGCCCTCCCTGTATTATCTGAGCGAGACCTATACCCACGTGGGAGCCTGTTGGCTAACCCGGGAGCACACCGGGGAGCACATGGGCAACCTGCTGGGGTACCTGGACCAGGTGGCTCAGGAGGAAGCCCTCGAAGAGGCTCCATCCCTCTGTCTTATGGGATACTCCCAGGGGGTGTCGGTGTTGTGTCGGTGGGTTGCCTACGGGAAGCGACAATGCGATACACTGGTCCTTTACGCTGGCCGGGTACCCGAAGAACTGGGGCCCTCGGATTTTGACCACCTCCCGGAAACCACTCGGGTAGTCCTGGTATACGGAACCCAGGATCCCTATATCCCGGAAGAGAACGTTCCAGGCCTGCTGGAACGGTACCGCGTGCTCTTTGGGAACCGCCTGCAGGTGCTGACCTTCGAGGGCGGGCATGAAATGAAGGAAGCCGTAATTGAACAAATCGCCAGGATTCATGGAAGCACTTGAGAACGTAAGGGTCCGTTTGCTGCCCCTTACAGAAACCTATTATCCGGAATTGCAGGAAGTCGCATCCGAACCGGGGCTCGTCCGGTATTCCCCGGGCACTCTGTATACGGCAGAAGGGTTTGCGAGGTATATGGAAAAAGCCCGGAAGGATGCGGAGATGGGAGACAGCATCCCCTTTGTGATCTACGATAAAGCTGTGGAAAAAGTGGCCGGATCTACGCGCTATATGCGCATAGACCGGGCGAACCGCGTATTGGAAATAGGGGCCACCTGGATCGGCAGTGCCTTTTGGGGAACAGGCCTTAATGATGCCGTAAAGGCCCTGATGCTGGCCCAGGCCTTTGGGCCCATGGGCTTCGAAAAAGTCTGTTTCCGGATCGATGAACGCAATATCCGTTCCCGCAAAGCCGTGGAAAAACTTGGGGCCGTCCTGGAGGGAATCCTCAGGAAGGACGTCTACCTGGACGACGGGTTTAAGCGCAATACCTGTATGTACGGTATCCTTAAAGAAGCATGGGCCGGTTAGTTCCTTAGGCTGTCTGCTGCCACCTTTGGGGATTCGGGCTCATAATAAACCAGGGAACGCACCACATAGGTATTCTCCGGGGTGGTCACCTGGCGCACCCAGTTGGGAGGGGTCTTGCCGTCCATCTGGTAGACAAACTGCCGAACCACAGGTTCCCGGTCTCCGGTAGGGTTGGTAACCCGCTCCTGGCCTAGCAGCCCCTGGGCATCGTACTCCAGCTCCCGGACCTCCTCTGCAAAAAAGGACTCCTTTTGCGGATCGTAGCCGAAGGTGGTTTCCTTTACCAGGAGGCCTTCGGTATTTCGTATTTCCTCCACGGCCTTCTGGGGGGCACCGCCCGCATATTCCTTGGTCAGGACCACCTGGTAGGTTTGCCCGCCTTTGCGGACTTCCGATTTGCGGACAGACCGCTGAAGCTGGTCACTGAGGAAGTACGAAGTCGTGGTTTCCCCTTTCAGGGTTTCGGTTTCCACCCGGGTATCATCCACCCCCTGGGGGGTGGCATGTACAATCCGGCTGAGAGTCCCGTCCGGAGTATACGTAAAGTCCACTTGCTCCCGTATAGTCCTGTCATAGGAAAGGATTGTTTCGGTAAGCATTTTGCCATCGGCACTGTCCCGCTCGTAGAAATGGGCTATGGAAATCTGCGGGTCGAAGGTCCCCCCCCGGTAGGCTTCGTCCCGGCGCTCATAGAGGATCCCATCCCGGAACCGGTAATAGGTAATATCGTAATCCTCTTCGTTGTACTGGGTAAGGGACTTCAGAAGCCGTCCTTCCCGGTCGAATTCAAAACGCTCCTCCCCGTAAGAAGCTTTCACCACACAGGTGCGGACAGGGCCCCGGAGCTGGAAATCGCGGAGGGAAAACTGCTCGGGTTGCTGGGCATGCCCCCCCTGGGGGAGTGCGATTAAAAAAAGAAGCAAGAGGAATGGGTAGTGTTTTTCCATACAGTAAAAGTAACGGTTACACCCCTAACCCGGAACAAAAGCCGAGCCAAAAAAAAGAGGGCGGGAAACCCGCCCTCTTCTATAACGATCCCAAAGGATGCTTTCTTATTTGACTTCCTCGAAATCTACGTCTTCCACGTTGTCACCCTGCTGGGTACCTTCGGCGGAAGATGCGCCTGCATCCGGGCCGGGAGCACCCTGCTGGGCTTCGGCCTGGGCCTTGTAGAGCTCCTCGGAAGCGGCCTTCCAGGCCTCGTTGATCCCGTCCAGGGCCGGTTGGATCTGGTCGAGGTCTTTGGTCTCATAGGCCTTCTTGAGGGTTTCCAGGGCTGCTTCGATCTTGGATTTATTGTCCGCGGAAAGCTTTTCCCCGAATTCGGAAAGCTGCTTCTCCGTCTGGAAGATCATACCGTCTGCCTCGTTGAGTTTGTCCACCTTTTCCTTGGCTTTCTTATCGGCTTCGGCATTGGCCTCTGCTTCGGATTTCATCCGTTGGATTTCCTCTTCGGTAAGGCCGGAGGAAGCTTCAATCCGGATGTCCTGGGTTTTGCCCGTAGCCTTGTCCGTGGCGGAGACCTTGATGATACCGTTGGCATCTATATCGAAGGTTACCTCGATTTGAGGCGTACCGCGCGGGGCCGGAGGAATACCATCCAGGTGAAAGCGTCCGATGGTTTTGTTGTCGGTGGCCATGGGGCGTTCCCCCTGCAGGACGTGGATCTCCACGGAGGGCTGGTTATCTGCCGCGGTGGAGAAAATCTGCGATTTTTTGGTCGGGATGGTGGTGTTGGACTCAATCAGCTTGGTCATAACCCCACCCATGGTTTCGATACCCAGGGAAAGGGGGGTTACATCCAGCAGGAGGACATCCTTAACATCTCCGGTGAGGACCCCGCCCTGGATGGCCGCACCGATAGCCACCACTTCGTCCGGGTTAACCCCTTTGGAGGGTTTCTTACCGAAGAATTTCTCCACGGCCTCCTGTACAGCAGGAATCCGGGTAGATCCCCCTACGAGGATGATCTCATCGATATCGCTCTTGTTCAGGCCTGCCGACTTCAGGGCCGCGCTGCACGGGTCTATGGTACGCTTGACCAGGTCGGCGATCAGTTGCTCGAACTTGGCGCGGGAAAGGCTCCTGACCAGGTGCTTGGGGCCAGAGGCCGTAGCGGTGATATAGGGCAGGTTGATTTCGGTCTGGGTGGAGGAGGACAATTCAATCTTGGCCTTTTCCGCGGCTTCCCGCAGGCGTTGCAAGGCCATGGGGTCCTGCCTCAGGTCCATGGATTCCTCGGTTTTGAATTCCTCGGCCAGCCAGTCAATAATTTTTTGGTCTACATCGTCCCCGCCCAGGTGGGTATCCCCATCGGTGGCAAGAACTTCAAAAACGCCGTCCCCGAGCTCCAGGATGGAGACATCATGGGTACCCCCACCAAAGTCGAAGACCACGATTTTCTGGTCTTTATCCTTTTTATCCAGGCCATAGGCCAGAGAGGCTGCGGTAGGTTCGTTGATGATCCGCTCCACCTTGAGGCCCGCAATTTCGCCGGCTTCCTTGGTGGCCTGCCGCTGAGAATCGTTAAAGTAGGCCGGAACGGTGATTACCGCGCGGCTTACGCTTTGGCCGAGGTAGTCCTCAGCCGTCTTTTTCATTTTCTGAAGGACCATGGCAGAGAGCTCCTGGGGCGTATACAGGCGTCCGTCGATATCTACCCTGGGGGTGTCATTGTCTCCCTTAACCACTTTATAGGGTACCCGTTCTGCCTCCGTCTTGGATTCGGAGTACTTGTTCCCCATAAAACGCTTTATGGAATAAATGGTTTTATGCGGGTTGGTAATGGCCTGCCGTTTGGCTGGGTCCCCCACCTTGATCTCGCCTCCTTCCACGAAGGCGATCACCGACGGGGTGGTGCGTTTCCCTTCGGCATTGGGGATTACCACGGGTTCGTTACCCTCCATTACGGAGACGCAGGAGTTTGTGGTACCTAAGTCAATTCCGATAATCTTACTCATTATGCTGTGCTTATGATTCGTGATTTGATTTCAAACTTTCGCTAAAGGGGTGTCAAACAATATGCCAATGCCGCAAAACTGACAGACTGTCATTCTGCAGGTAATTTTTAAAATTCGATACGTTTTACAAACGCAAAGGCTTTGTACCTTAGCCTGGCCGTTTGAAAAAGGAGGCAACATGGAATGCATCAGCGTTTTTGACATGCTCAAAGTTGGGGTTGGCCCATCGAGTTCCCATACCCTGGGGCCCTGGAGGGCTGCCCAGCGGTTCCTTTCCGCTTTGGAGCCCCTGGGCGGGCTGCCGCAGGTGCGCAAGGTTCAGGTAGAACTCTACGGCTCCCTCTCCCTTACCGGGAAAGGGCATGCCACGGATACTGCCATTTTAATGGGGCTTTGCGGCACCGATCCGGAGACTGTGCCCGTGGCCGAGATCGGCCCCACCCTTTCCGCAATAAAAGACACCCGGAAATTACCGCTCGGGGGCGTTGCGGAGATCGCCTTCGACCCGGAAAAAGACCTGGCATTCCGGCGGAAATTCCTGCCGTTCCACGCCAATGGGATGACCTTTACAGCCCACCTCGAAAATGGGAAGGTCGTTTCCGAAACCTATTACTCTATAGGAGGTGGATTTGTGGTGCAGGAGGAGCGCAAACGCGCCAAACGCAAGGAGAAGGCTTTTAACGCATTCCCCTGCCCCATCTCGACCGGGGCCGAGTTGCTGCAATACTGCAACAAGCGAAACCTCCCGATTTCCGGGGTTGTCATGGAAAATGAACGCTCGCTTCGCTCGGATGCGGAAATTGATGCGGGACTGCAGCGGATCTGGGATACCATGCTGGAGTCCGTCTACGAAGGCTGCCATAAAGGGGGTACCCTACCCGGGGGTCTCAATGTGAAGCGAAGGGCCCCTGAGATGTACGAAAAGCTCAAAGGGGACCGGCCTTACTCCGGGCCAAAGGACTGGCCGGCCTCCATCCGCAAGACCCGGGTGCGGTTTCGTGAAATCCTTAAATGGGTCAGCTGCTTTGCCCTTAGCGTCAATGAGGTCAATGCAAGCCTGGGCCGTATTGTTACGGCACCCACCAATGGCAGCGCCGGGGTAATCCCCGCGGTTTTGATGTATTACCTGGTTATCGAGAACCACAAGGCGGGGTTCGAAGAAATCAAAAAGTTCCTGCTGGTGGCCAGCGAAATCGGCAGCCTGTTCAAAAAAGGAGCGACCATATCGGCCGCGATGGGTGGCTGCCAGGCCGAAATAGGCGTTTCCTCCGCCATGGCGGCCGGCGCCCTTACCGAGTTGCTGGGCGGAACCCCGGAACAAGTACTGGTGGCAGCAGAAATCGCCATGGAACACCACCTGGGGCTCACCTGCGACCCTATTGGGGGCCTGGTCCAGGTACCGTGCATCGAGCGGAATTCCATGGGAGCCATCAAGGCGATCAACGCCGCGGAACTGGCCCTGGACTGCGATCCGGCCAGCACCAAGGTACCCTTCGACAAAGTGGTGCAAACCATGTGGGATACCGCCCGGGACATGCACAAGAAGTACAAGGAAACCTCCAAGGGAGGCCTGGCGGTAAGTGTCAGCCTCAGCGACTGCTAACCTTCCCCCCCTGTTTCGCATCCCTCGCGACGCCGGGTATCTATAAGGGATACCAGGCGCCAGCGCCCCTCCATCCGCACAAAGTGGAAGGAATTGACCCCGCAATGGGAGAAGCCCCCCCGAAGGTAAAAGGCATAGGGCGTCCAGGCGTGGGCCATGGGGCCATCTACCTGTATGTGGTACTCCAGCAGGCGTTCCTCAATGGCCACAGAATCCGGGATCCCGGCCAGAGAGGCGAGAAAGTCTCCGGCAGCTTCCTTGCGCAGGACCACCTCCCCTTCCCGGCTCAGGCCCACACTCTGCAGGACCATGTCCGCTGCCAGCATTTCCCGGATACGGGTGGTGTCCCGGTCGTGGAAGGCTTCAAAAAAGGCGTCGATGGCGGCTTTTACCTCTGCTTCGGGTTCTGCCTGGGCAACGGCTCCGGCGGTAAAGGCCATAAGAAGTAAAAGGAGGAATCGTTTCATGACGGGTTGTTTTTACCCAAAAGTAACGGATTTTTCAGGTGTGGCAACAGGCTGGGCCATCGACTCAGAAATACGTACTTTTGGGCAAAACCGCTCGCCCATGTCTGCATCCCGAAAAGAATTCAAACGGGTCACCGTTAAGTCCCTTGTTGAAATGAAACAACAGCGGGAGAAGATTTCCATGCTTACCGCCTACGATTATTCCATGGCTAAAATCGTGGATAATGCACAGGTGGACGTGATCCTGGTGGGTGACTCCGCCAGCAATACCATGGCCGGGCACGAAACGACCCTCCCCATCACACTGGACCAGATGATATACCACGCATCCTCAGTGATACGGGCCGTTCAGCGCGCCCTGGTGGTAGTAGATTTGCCGTTCGGATCCTACCAGAGCGACCCCAAGGAAGCCCTGCGCTCGGCCATCCGGATCATGAAGGAAAGCGGGGCCCATGCCGTAAAACTCGAAGGGGGCGAAGAAGTAAAGGAATCCGTGAAGCGAATCCTCAATGCCGGGATCCCGGTCATGGGACACCTTGGACTTACCCCTCAGAGCATTTATAAGTTTGGTACCTACACCGTCCGCGCCAGGGAAAAAGAAGAAGCCAAAAAACTCATACGGGATGCCAAACTCCTGGAAAGTCTGGGGTGTTTTGCCGTGGTACTTGAGAAGATTCCTGCCGAGCTGACCAAGATCGTATCGGAGGAAATCACAATCCCGACCATCGGGATTGGCGCCGGGGCAGATGCCGACGGCCAGGTCCTGGTCATACACGACCTTTTGGGGATGACCCATGAGTTTAACCCGCGCTTTCTGAGGCGCTACATGAACCTGTACGATGAAATGGGTGCAGCCATTGGCCAGTATGTTGCCGATGTAAAGTCCAAAGACTTCCCCAGCGATAAGGAACAGTACTGATTTGACTATGTCTGCCCCATCTACCCGACTTACGAAGGTATTGCTACTCCTGTTTATCGCCCTGAATGTCCTGGTGGACCAATGGAGTAAGGAAGCGGTCCGCCGTGAGGTGGAACCCCGCTCTTACAAAGAGATAGCGGGCCCGGCCTTTATCCTGACCCGGGTGGAGAATACCGGGGCCTTCCTGGGGATGGGGCAGGATTGGAACCCCCTGGTCAAGCGGATATTCCTGCAGGGCGTCCCCCTGGCCCTGATGCTCTTCCTGATGTACCGGCTTTTACAGCACCCCGGTAATAACCGGCTGTTGGCCATCGGGCTCTGTTGCATTATTGGCGGGGGCCTGGGCAACCTGTGGGACCGGTTTTACCTGGGCGAGGTCACCGACTTTTTTCAATTGCGTTTCGGGGTGGTACGTACCGGCATCTTTAATATGGCGGACGTTTCGGTGAGCGTGGGGCTGTTATTGGTGGTGATCGCCTATTTCCGGTACCGAAAACCCCAGGAGGCCTGATGGAGCGCGAAAGGAGCAGCCCGGAGACCCTCAGGGTACTCTACGAGGACAACCACCTGATTGCCGTATGGAAGCGCGCCGGGGATATCGTCCAGGGTGACAAAACCGGCGACACCCCTTTGCCAGAAGTGGTCAAAGCCTATCTGAAAATGAAATACGACAAGCCCGGAGCGGTTTTCCTGGGGGTGGTGCACCGCCTGGACCGCCCCACCACGGGGATCGTGGTATTTGCCCGAACCTCCAAAGCCTTGTCGCGGATGAATGCCCTCTTTGCGGGCAGCGATATCTCCAAGACCTACTGGGCGGTAACCTCCGGGGCACCCCCACAGGCCGAAGGCAAGCTGGAGCACTGGCTCTTCCGCAACACCAAACAAAACAAGTCCTACGCCTATGAGGCGGACGGTCCCGGGCGCAAACACGCCCGGCTCACCTACCGGCACCTCAAGGCGCTGGAGCGGTACCACCTGCTGGAGATCCGGCTGGAGACCGGGCGGCACCACCAGATCCGGGCCCAATTGGCTGCCATAGGGTGCATCATTAAGGGAGACCTGAAATACGGGGCCGCGCGCAGCAACCCGGATGGCAGCATCCATCTGCACGCCAGGGAACTGGAATTCACCCACCCGGTCCGAAAAGAACCGGTCCGGATCCTGGCACCCCTCCCGGATGACCCGGTCTGGGATGCCTGCAAGGGGTAGGCCGAATTGCCTATCTTAGGTTTCCATGAAGTACAACGGTTTTATTTCCTACAAGCACGGGGCAGACGACCCCCTGGCACATGCCCTGGAAAAGGGGCTGGAAAAATTCGCCAAGCCCACCTTCAGGCGCCGCGCGCTTGAAATCTTCCGCGACGGCAACGACCTGTCTGCCGCGGCAGACCTGGGGGAAAAGATCCGGGACGGCCTGCAGCAGTCCGAATACTTCATCTGCCTGGCGAGCCCGGAATACGCCCAGTCCAAGTGGTGCCGGCGGGAAGCCCAATACTGGCGGGAACACAAAGCTGTAGACCAGTTCCTCATTGTCCTTACCAAAGGGGAAATCCTGTGGGACGATGCTTCGGGGGACTTCGACTGGGAACAGACCACAGCCCTCCCTAAGGAACTTTCCGGAATGTTTAAGGGCGTCCCCTTTTACATCGATTTCCGGGATGCCGGCCCCGAGGAAACCCTGACCCTGGACCATGACCCTTTCCGAACACGCCTGGTGCTGCTGGCTGCAACCCTTCATGGAAAATCCGTGGGCGACATGTCCAGCGAAGCAGCCCGGCAACACCGGCGGACCCTGCGGATCCGCAATGCGGCCATAGCCGTGCTCAGTACCCTCCTGCTGCTGGCCCTGGGGATGGCCTGGTACGCCAACAGGCAGAAAAACAGGGCCTTGCTCTCCCAGTACATCTCCCTCTCACAGGCCCAGTTCGGGCAGGACCCTACCCTATCGGTACGGCTGGCCCAGCACGCTTACCAGTTTGCAGCCCGAAAAGAGTTCCCCACCAAAGATGCCGCCGAACAACTTATCCGCGTCTTTTACAGTGGTAAGGGATTTTACACCGTACCGGTGGAAGTGGAATTGGATTTTACAGAGCCGGAACCGGGGCGGTATGCGGCTTACCCCGAGGTAGCCACCCTGGCGGATTCCCTGCTGCAAACCCTCCCTGCCGACCCCTACCTGAGCAATGCCTCCGACCTCTATGTAGACCCCAACACAGGCAATGGTATTCTAGTTGCCTCCTCCACCGCCCTGAGGTACAGCCGTATTTTCTACCTGGAGTACGGTTTGGATGGGTATTCCACAGCATATACCGATATCCTGATCCCGGATTTCAGCGGGTATACCGGCTACATCCAGGACATCGATATTTCCCCGGACGGGAAAACCACCCTGCTGGGGGCCGCAAACGGAAAAACGGCCCTGATAGACAACCACGCGTACCGGTACCAGGCGGATAAAAACCGATTTAAGGACCGGGCCCTATATCATTCCGGGGTGGAAGCCCCCATACGGGAGGTGGCCTTTGCAGACCAGGGACGGGTAGCCGTTACCCGGAGCTTCACCTCTGTAATGGAGAACGGCCGCAGGCAGGATGGGGAGCGGCACGAATACTTCTACCGCACCCATGCCTTACCCTATATTGAAATGGTAAACCTGGAAGATCATTCCGGGGCGGTATCGCTGGACGGGCAATACACCATGGTCCCGCAGGATCCCGAAGCCGACCCCTTTACCTGGTTCCATTTTGCCCATGACATCCTGATGGAAGACAGCGTGTTGGCTTCCTTCCCCGATGCCCTGGGGGCCGGGTTTGAACGAATCGACAATGCAGATGGCTCTTATTTCCTGAATTACCAGGGCATCTTCAACGCGGAAGGGGACCTGCTCATTGCCCTAGACCTGGATATCATCGATAACCCGGGTATTGCACTTTGTTTTTCGCAGGACGGGCGGTTTGCCAAGGTGAGCTACCTGGACGGGGTGGAACGCATCTTTTGCCTGGACCCGGAGTGGATTATCGAAAGGATCAGCCAGCCAGAGGCCTTGGGGCCCGTAGCCCCATTGAGCGAAGATCAGAAAGAGCGGTTTATGATTCAGGAATAGGCGCGCCTCTTACAGAGGGATATAAAAGGACATCGGAAATTTGCCTACCTTCCCCGTACCTGAAAAACCGGATTCCATGAAGCCCCTGAAGTATTTCCTGCTGCTGGCAGCACTATGGCTGCAGTCCTGTGCCCCCACCCAGTCTATGGACGCCTTTTATGAAAAACACAAGGAAGGCACCGATGTCCTGGCTTTCCGTGTGCCCCCGGTCATGTTCTCCCTGCTGGGGGAAGTGTCCCCTGAGATGAAAAGCCTGGTCGGTACTACCACGGATTTGCGTTATATACGGCTCCCGGCTAGCGGGCAAGGGGAAATGGCTGCCCTCAACCAGCAGGTAACCCACCTGACTTCTGGGGCCTTCATTGAGGTTTTTAGAGAAAATGAAGGGGACAAAAGGAACATCGTGGCCATTCGGGAACGGGGCAATACCGTGCGCAACATCATGGTATATTCCAACAATGCCGCCTTTGGTTCTGTCCTGTTTATAGAAGGGAAGTTCGACCCGGAAAAGGTCCGTACCCTGGCCCGGGAGGATGGTTTTGGCCGCCTGGAAGAGACGCTAACCGGTACTTTTGGCTCCCCGGGTATCAGCGAGTAAGCGCCAGGGCTTTTTCGCGGATAATCTCGGCCACCGGCCGACCCTCGAGGTGGCTTTCGAGCCAGGAAAGGATGTCTAGATAGAGGAAGGCCCGCTTCTCATAGGGGTGGTTTTCGTAGGCTTTCAGGCGCTGGTGCAATTCCCGGAACGATGCCTTGAGGTCCTGCGGATAAATGGAGCCCATTTTTCGCAAAAAGCCAATCATTTCACGCTGTACCGCATGCAGCTCGTTCATTTTCAACAGGAACTTGTAAGTGCTTTTAAGCTGGATTTCCAGGTGGTAATCCATGCCGGCCTCGTAATGTGCCACCAGGCTAAGCACCCGTGCAAAACACATGAGGTCTTCCCGCACCTTCAGACTCTTGTTCTGGATAATTTTCTTCAGGTACTGGATACAGGCCTTGTGGTCGCCCACCCCGAAATACAAGCAGGCAATTTTGTAGTAGAACAGCATGATATGGTGCTGGTCCAGCCGTTCCCTGTGCTTCCCGATGCCGTATTCCACGATTTTAACCAGGTACAGGCCCTTTTCGAAAGTGCCCTCCAGGAAATGCAGGTTTATTTTGTTGGCGTTCACATAGAGGAAACTTAAGGAAGCCACATTGTCGTTTTTCGGGAAATCCTTTCCGGCCAGGACCTTCTCGAGCCGGTTCAGGGTATTGCGGAACTGGCTGCTGTACTTTACGAAAAACAGGGACTCCAGCAGGTAGTTGTTCCCCTTCAGGAAGAACACAGGATTGAGGTAAATCTGCTGGGGGTTATCGTAGAACAGGTCTACCCATTTACTGGAATACTTGTAGGAAGAGAGGAAGTCCTGGATCAGGAAACTATACCAGAGATGCGCCTTGAACAGCCAGAGTTTCTCCCGGAAGCCGAGGTCCTCCATCCGGTATTCCGGCAGGTGGATATCGAAGTAGTCGGTTACCCTGCAGTAGTCCTCGTCATTGCGCACATAGCCCACCTTGAGCATCATACTGTAGAGTTCCAGGGAGAGATTGGAGAGTTTGCTGGTAATGGCATTGAGCTCGCTGAGCTGCTGGCTCTGGGTGGCCAGTTCTTCCGCTCGGTCCGGAAGGCTACGGGTAATGTACTGGGTTTCAATTATTTTTTCCAGTTCCACGATCTCGTAAGCGATATTCTTTTCCTCGTTTTCTATGGCGAGGCCCTTGGCCTTGTCCAGGATTTTAAGGCTTTGCTTATAAAGCCCCTTCTGGTAGAGGATGGTGGCAAAATCGAGTTGTTCCCGGATCTGGACGCGGACGTTCTGGTTTACCGGGTTCAGGCGGAGGCTTATCAAAATCTGTTTGTAGAGGTGGGCCTTGAGGTTAGAGAGCTGGGATTTCTTGACAATCCCGCTTTCCAGGATGGCATCCTCCTGGTAGGTCCGCATCTTGTCCAACAGGTTAAAAAGGGCCAGGAATTTAGCGTCGACATTCACCCCCAGGCGCCCCACGTAAAGCTTGAATTGTCGCTTTTCGGACTTGGACAGGGATTTCACCAGAATGAACAGGGCATCCTTATGGGTATTTGTCATCGTAAAATAACTGATTTAACCTATTGTTATACAACTACATAGCACACATGAAAACCTGCTAAACGTTGTAATGGGTCCCGTCCTGGCGCTTTGGTGTGTACCCGTCGGGGTATATTCGTATTTAGGGGATTAAAAGTAAGAAATATAATGAGCAAAGAGAAGGTACAAATTTTCGACACTACCCTCAGGGACGGGGAGCAGGTGCCCGGGTGCAAACTCGACACCAAGGAGAAACTGGTCATTGCTGAACGCCTGGACATTCTGGGCGTGGATGTCATCGAAGCCGGCTTCCCGATATCGAGCCCCGGAGACTTCCGGTCGGTGACGGAAATTGCCCAGATCGTGAAAAATGCAACCGTTTGCGGACTGACCCGCGCGGTTAAGAAAGATATTGAGGTAGCCGCTGAGGCCCTGAAGCAGGCCAAAAGGCCCAGGATCCATACCGGTATAGGCACCTCGGACTCCCACATCCAGTTTAAGTTCAACTCCACCCGGGAAAAGGTGCTGGAGCGGGCCGTGGAGGCGGTGAAATACGCCAAGTCCTTTGTGGAGGATGTGGAGTTTTACGCCGAGGATGCCGGCCGCACCGACAATGAGTACCTGGCCAGGGTCTGCGAAGCTGTAATTGCGGCGGGGGCTACCGTGCTGAACATTCCGGATACTACCGGGTATTGCCTGCCGGAGGAGTACGGGGCTAAAATGAAATATCTTAAGGAAAACGTCAAAGGGATCGAGAAAGCCATCCTGTCCTGCCACTGCCACAACGATTTGGGCCTGGCAACGGCCAATTCCATAGCCGGGGTGATCAACGGGGCACGGCAGATTGAATGCACCATTAACGGCATTGGCGAACGGGCCGGAAACACCTCCCTGGAGGAAGTCGTCATGATCCTGCGTCAGCATCCGTACCTGGAACTGGACACCGACATCAATTCCAAACTACTGTACAGTACCAGCCAGATGGTCTCCCAGAAAATGGGTATGCCGGTACAGCCCAACAAGGCTATCGTAGGGTCCAATGCCTTTGCTCACAGCAGCGGCATCCACCAGGACGGGGTCATCAAAAAGCGGGAGACGTACGAGATTATCGACCCCCACGACGTAGGGGTGGACCACTCCTCTATCGTGCTCACCGCACGCAGCGGCCGGGCAGCCCTGGCCTACCGGGCTAAAAAGGTGGGGTACGAACTCACCAAGGTTCAGTTAGACAAGGTCTATGAGGAATTCCTCAAGTTTGCCGACCGCAAAAAGGAAATCGAAGATGAGGACATCCACCAGATCGTGGACGCCTCCAACGTGAATATCGAAAGCATCGCTTAATGAAACTTAAAATCGCATTACTTCCCGGAGACGGGATCGGGCCGGAAGTGGCCGCCCAGGCTGTGGCCTGCCTGAAGGCTGTGGAGGAATCCTTCGGCCACGAATTTACCTTTACCCCGGCTCCCGTTGGGGCCATAGCCATCGATAAAACCGGTAACCCCCTGCCCGATGAAACCCTCGAGCTCTGCAAGGCTTCGGATGCGGTACTGTTCGGCGCCATTGGCGACCCCAAGTACGACAACGACCCCAGTGCGAAGGTCCGCCCGGAACAGGGACTGCTGCGCCTGCGCAAGGAGCTGGGCCTGTTCAGCAACATCCGCCCGGTAAAAGTATTTCCCACCCTCATCGAGAAATCCCCCCTCCGGGAAGAGCGCATCAGCGGCACCGACCTGGTCATCTACCGGGAACTCACCGGGGGCATTTACTTTGGCGAGAAATACCTGTCCGAGGACGGCACCGTGGCTTCGGACCTCTGTATCTATTCCGAGGAGGAAATCAGCCGCATTGCCCACCTGGCCTTTAAAGCGGCCAAGGGAAGGCGAAACAAACTCACCCTGGTAGACAAGGCCAACGTTTTGGAATCCTCCCGCCTCTGGCGCAAAGTGGTCACTAAAATCGGGGAGAGTTACCCGGAA
The DNA here is from genome assembly GCF_002198115.1 of Robiginitalea sediminis. Lineage (GTDB taxonomy): Bacteria > Bacteroidota > Bacteroidia > Flavobacteriales > Flavobacteriaceae > Robiginitalea > Robiginitalea sediminis. Next base: position 698,045 of record NZ_NGNR01000002.1, read on the forward strand.
GTGACCCTGGACTACCTTTTTGTGGACAATGCCGCCATGCAGATGATCCTCAACCCCAGCCAGTTCGACGTAATCCTGACTGAGAACATGTTCGGGGACATCATTTCGGACGAAGGCAGCGTAATAGGCGGGTCCATAGGGCTCCTGCCTTCGGCTTCCGTTGGCGAAAACAGTGCCATGTTCGAACCTATCCACGGATCCTATCCCCAGGCGGCAGGCAAGAATATCGCAAACCCCATAGCCTCCATCCTGTCGGCTGCGATGCTGCTGGACCATTTTGGTCTGGACGAAGAGGCTGCGGCAGTGGTGCGTTCCGTGAACCAGGCCCTCAAAAAAGGCATCGTTACCACTGACCTGGACCCGAAAAGCCATTACGGAACAGACGAAGTGGGGCATTTTATCGCTACCCACATTTCGGATTCGGACGATTTCCGAGGCCTGAACAAGGAGAATATCGGGTTGGGGAAATCCACCATTATTTAAGCAATCCCCCAGATAGGAATACAGACCCCCGGGCCGTCGGCCCGGGGGTTTTTACATATGCCGCCGACCCTTGTCCATGGTGCATATCTTCGGGCATTGTTTTATCTTTGGTGGCTTAAAACGGACTGATGAAGATTTCCTATAACTGGCTCAAACAATTCCTGGAGCTGGACTGGCCGGCAGAACAGACCGCAGAACTCCTAACCGACCTGGGCCTGGAAGTTGAAGGCATTTCCCCTTTCGAATCGGTTACAGGCGGGCTTCGTGGGGTTGTTGTGGGCAAAGTCCTGACCTGCGGGAAACACCCCAATGCGGACCGCCTCAGCGTATGTTCGGTAGATATAGGGGAAGACGCACCCGTGCAGATCGTCTGCGGGGCACCAAACGTCGCTGCAGGGCAGCTGGTTCCGGTGGCTACTGTGGGTACCACCCTGTACGACGGGGAAGGAAACCCCTGGGCTATCAAAAAAGGGAAGATCCGGGGCGAGGTAAGCCAGGGCATGATCTGCGCAGAAGACGAACTGGGCCTGGGCGATAACCACGATGGAATTATGGTTCTGGAGGCCGAAGCTGCTCCCGGGACACCGTTATCCAAGCTCCTGAAAGTGGAATCGGACCAGGTTTTTGAGATCGGGCTCACCCCCAACCGGGCCGATGCCATGAGCCATTTCGGGGTTGCCCGGGACCTGAGGGCAGGACTCCGTCAGAAGAAAATAACCAAAGAACTCATCACGCCCTCCGTGAGTAGTTTCGGGGTAGATAACCGGAGCCTGCGCATCGAGGTTTCCGTTGAAGACAACAAACTGGCCCCGCGTTACTGCGGGGTAACGATATCCAACCTTATTGTTCAGGAGAGTCCGGATTGGTTGAAAAACCGGCTGAAGGCCATCGGGCTGAACCCGATCAACAACGTGGTGGATGTGACCAATTACGTGCTTCACGAATTGGGTCAACCCCTTCACGCTTTCGATGCGGGCAGGATCCACGGCAAGAAAATCGAAGTGCGGACGGTAGCACCCGGCACCAAATTCATGACCCTCGACGGGGAGGAGCGCGTCCTGCACGAGGAGGACCTGATGATTTGCGACGGGGAAAAGCCCATGTGTATTGCCGGAGTTTTTGGGGGAATCAACACCGGGGTAACGGAGGATACCCGGAGTATTTTCCTGGAAAGTGCCTATTTCGACCCGGTCTCCGTACGCAAAACCGCCAAAAGGCACGGGTTGAGCACCGACGCCTCCTTCCGGTTCGAACGGGGGGTAGACATCAACAATGTGGAGTACGCCCTGATGCGCGCCGCCATCCTGATCCGGGACATAGCCGGGGGCGATATATCTTCGGACCTGATAGACCTGTATCCCAACAAGATGCCGGATTACAATGTCTTCCTCAGCTATGAGCACATCCACAGCCTTATCGGGGAGCAAATCCCTAAGGACACCATCCTGTCCATCCTGGCCTCCCTGGAGATCCAGGTGAAAAGCACTACCGAATCCGGGCTGGGGCTTGTAATCCCCTTCTATCGCGTAGACGTGCGGCGGGAGGTGGATGTTATCGAAGAACTGCTCCGGGTTTATGGCTACAACAACATCCCGGATAAGACCAAATTTACGGCCTCCATCCTACCGCCTACCGGGGCAGAACCCCACGATTACCAGAGGCGAATCGGCAACCAGCTGGCAGACCAGGGCTTTAGTGAAATCCTGGGTAACAGCCTGTGCAATCCGGAGCATAATGCCTTATTGGGGAAAGACCCCGACACATCCGTAACGCTTCTGAACCCTTTGAGCGGAGAACTTTCCGCCATGCGGCAGGATATGCTTTTTACCGGCTTGGGGGCGGTGGCCTACAACCTGAACCGCCGGCAATCGGATCTCCGCCTTTTTGAGTTTGGGAAGGTTTATGAAAAAACAGTAAAGGGGCATACCGAGGAAACGCGGTTATCCCTGCTTGTGAGCGGGCGCATGCATGCAGACCATTGGGCTGCTGCCGCAAAACCCGCGGGGTTCTTCTACCTGAAATCTGCGGTCTGCGCTATCCTGGAGCGGTTGGGCCTTGACCGGTGCCGGGAGGTCCCCTTCCGGGACGAACGGTTTTCCGAAGGCCTTAAGTTGATGCATAATGATAGCGTCCTGGCAGAATTGGGGGTGGTACATCCGGATTTCACCAAACCTTTTGAAATCCGCCAGGAAGTAGTCTATGCCAACCTGAAGTGGTCCGATCTGATTGAATTGGCGCATGCGAAAACCGCCCTGCGCTTTTCTGAATTGCCGAAATTCCCGGAAGTACGCCGGGATTTTGCCCTCATGCTGGGTAGCGAACGCAGTTTCAGCGAGATCTACGAGCTCGCCTACCGAACCGAGCGCAACCTCCTGAAAGAGGTCCAGCTCTTTGATGTGTATACCGGGGATAAGCTGCCGGAGGGCAAGAAATCCTATGCGGTCAGCTTTACCTTGCAAGATGCCTCCAAAACCCTTACGGACAAGAAGATAGACGGGGTGATGGACCGGCTGCGCAAAACTTTCGAAGCAGAACTGGGGGCGGAACTGCGCTAGGGGTTCGGGAGCGGTTGAATAACCGAATCGATTTCGTGGTAGACCACATTGTCTCCCAGGCCATCGGCCTGGAGGATTCGTGCCCGGTTCCCGGAACAATCCGTCAGGACAATATCCGTACCTTCAATGGTGGCCAGCAGCTCTTCTCCCTGAACCGTTGTAAAACGCGCTACCCCATTCCCACGACACAACTGCCTCAGGATTTGGGAGGCGGTAATCCGCCCGGCTACCATATGGTAACTCACCAGGGAGCGCAGTTTCTGCTTGTTATCCGGGTCGAGCAATACCGCTGCCCGGGATTCCAGATAATCTTCCAGGGCGCGCTCCGTTGGAGCGAAGACCGTAAAAGGACCGCTATTGGCTAAGATGTCGGAGAGATCTGCAGCTTTAAGGGCTAATTCCCACGCCCCATTACCGACCATACCCTTTTCGGAATCTGCGCCATGAACCTGCAACTGGGCCTGCACCCTAGGGGCACACATCAGGCCAAGCACAACCGCTAGCGAAGCTATTAGCGTTCTCATGGAATTTTTCGGTTTCGGGGCATTCCGATCGTTATCGACTAACGGCACGGAAAGAACGACAAAATACAAAATTTGGCCTGGCGCCGGCACCCCCGGGATGCGCTTCATAGAAATTAACAATTTTTTAACGTTTATAGTCGGATTTCCCCCTTTGACATGCTTTTTATCATTGTTTATTTTTGAAGGAATTTCTATTGCTATGATTTTGGAAAGAACCAATATTGAGTCCCATCTGCAAAAACTGCGGGAGCGCGACCTGAAGGACAACCCCCTCTTATCCCTCCTGGAAGCCCTCCACATAGAGGGAAGCAGGGAGGAAACCCCGGAAAACGCCTTTGAACTGGACCTGTTGGAACCGGGCAGGATTTACCATCTGAACCAGATCCGTGAAATCTGCGTGGATTTCCGGCTACGGTTCCTGGACCTGAAATACTTCAAGCCCCAGCTGCCTGAGGATGCCCGGGAAGCCATCCACCACCTGGAGGATGCCCATGGAATAACCCTGAAAGGGCTTAAAATAATGGCTCCCTCTCGGCTGTTTAAACTGGAAGACAAGGACGATCCCTTGCTGATGGCCCCCCTGGGCAATGGCTATTACTACCTAGTCCACAAGTGGGGTAACGACCTGCATCCGTTGCGCAAGTTGATGGTATGGCCTTTTCGGAATATCGGAAACCTGACGCTGGTAGTGCTTGCGGTGAGCTTCCTGCTTACTATGCTCATCCCGTCGGGCCTCTTTTCCAAGTCGGATTCGGCCGGGGAATTCTGGATGTTGTTCTTCTTTATGTTTAAGTCCCTGGCGGCCGTGGTGATTTTTTACGGCTTCGCCCTGGGGAAGAACTTCAACCCGGCTATCTGGGACAGTAAGTACTACAACGCCTAAGGGCAAAGCAGGACATGCCTTAACCCCGGGACTGTTAGGCCGGTACCCCGTAAAGTTTGTTGCGCTGCTCCCGGATGGAAGGATCTGTCATATAGTCGTCGAAGCTCAGGTACCTGTCCAAAGTATGGGTGGGGGTCAGTTCCACAACCCTGTTGGCAACGGTCTGCGCAAACTCATGGTCGTGAGTGGTGAAGATAACCGTCCCCTTAAACTGTTTCAGGGAGTTATTGAATGCCGTGATAGACTCCAGATCCAGGTGGTTGGTGGGTTCATCCAGCAGCAAGACATTAGCCCGTAACAGCATCATCCGGCTGGTCATACAGCGCACTTTCTCGCCCCCGGACAGCACCGTGCATTTTTTAAGGGCCTCTTCTCCGCTAAACAGCATTTTGCCCAGGAAGCCCCTGAGGTGCACCTCTTCCTTTTCCTCCTGGGTTTTGGCCCATTGCCGCAGCCACTCCACCAGGTTCAGGTCCTGGTTAAAGTATGAGCTGTTGTCCGAAGGCAGGTACGCCTGGTTGGTGGTTACTCCCCAGGAAAAAGTTCCCTCGTCGGCTTTGCGGTTACCCGCGAGGATCTCATAAAAAGCGGTTGTGGCTCTGGAGTCCCTGGAAATGAGGGCTACCTTATCCCCTTTGGCCAGGTTGAGTTCGCCCTTGCGGAAAAGCCAGTCCCCTTCTTCGCTCCGGGCGGCCAGCTGCTCCACATGTAAAATCTGGTCTCCGGCCTCGCGTTCCTGTTCGAAAATAATGGCTGGGTAACGCCGGCTGGAAGGTTTAATATCCTCCACCCGCAGTTTTTCGAGCATCTTTTTACGGGAAGTAGCCTGTTTGCTTTTGGCGACGTTGGCGCTGAAACGCTGGATAAACTCCTGCAACTCCTTGGCCTTCTCCTCGGCCTTGCGGTTCTGCTGGGCCCGCTGACGGGCGGCCAGTTGGCTGCTCTCGTACCAGAAGCTGTAATTGCCACTGTACAGGTTTATTTTTCCGAAATCTATGTCTGCAATACTGGTACATACGGCATCTAAAAAGTGCCTGTCGTGGGAAACCACAATAACCAGGTTCTCGTAGTCTGCCAGGAATTGCTCCAGCCACTGGATGGTATCGTAGTCCAGGTCGTTGGTAGGTTCGTCCATTACCAATACGTCAGGGTTTCCGAACAAGGCCTGGGCCAGAAGCACCCGAACTTTCATCTTGCCTTCCATCTCGGACATGGGCGTATAATGGTAATCTTCATGGATCCCGAGGGTAGAGAGCAGGGCAGCCGCATCGCTTTCCGCATTCCATCCGTTCATCTCCTCGAAGGCCACCTGCAATTCCCCTATCCTTTCCGCATTGGAATCGTCGTAATCCGCATAGAGGGCATCCATTTCCGTCTTGATTTCAAAAAGGGGTTGGTTGCCGCGCAGGACGGTTTCCAAAACCGGATAGGCGTCATAGGCGTTGTGGTTCTGCTCCAGTACAGACATCCGCTTGCCCGGCTCCAGGACCACTCTCCCCGAGGTGGGCTCTACATCCCCCGCGAGGATTTTCAAGAAAGTGGATTTCCCTGCCCCGTTGGCACCAATTACACCATAGCAATTGCCCTGGGTAAAGGTTACATTAACTTCGTCGAAGAGGACGCGCTTGCCAAACTGGACGGAAAGATTGGATACAGATAACATGCCGGGTCTTTTAAAATTTTGGCAAAAGTACGGTAAAGCGCCGGAATAGCCCGGATTCCAATAGTCGTATTTAAGGAAACCTTGGTCTATTTTAACGCCCTCTTAACAGCTGTGGCTACGGGGTTTCTTTAGTTTTGTTCCTATTCATGAGGTGCTGAATTTATGAGGAACTATTACTTCGGTAGTTTAGTACTCGCCCTGCTCTATGCCTGCGGGGGAGACCCACAACCCAAACATTCCTTTTACTTTGGCGGCGAAATTGTGAACCCGACGTCAGAGTATGTGGTCCTGTTTAAGGGGGAAACACCTGTGGATTCCGCAAAACTGGACGCATCCGGCCGTTTTGAACTCCGCCTGGATACCATCCAGAATGGGCTCTACCACTTCTTTCACCGCCCAGAGTACCAATATCTCTACCTGGAACCCGGGGACAGCCTTCAGATCCGCCTGAATACAGTAGCATTCGACGAATCTCTGGTCTATTCCGGACAGGGAGAGGCGGTAAACAACTTCCTGATGGACCTTTTCCTGGAGGCCGAGGGGGAGGATCCCATTATCCGGGATGGGTATACCCGTCTGGAGCCCGGGGTTTTCCGGCATCGCCTGGATTCCCTGCTGGGGCGCAAGCTCGGCAAGCTGGAGTCGCTTTCCGGAGAGGAACCCCTGTCTGAAGGGGCGCGGGAGGTGGCCTATTCCACTATCCTGTATAAAAATTACTTCTATCGAGAAAGTTACCCCTTCTGGCACCGCAAGTTCAGCGAGGACAAGACACTCCACCCCTTGCCCGGAGACTTTTACGACTACAGGAAGGAAATATCCTATAACGATCCGGATCTGGCTTTCCTGAGGCCTTATTACGACTTTATGAAATTCCATATCGCCAATATTGCGTATATGGGATGCCAGGAGGCCTGCGACGAAACGAAGCTAGGGCTTTCCAAGACGCTGCATTTTAACAGGCACCAATTATCCATTATAGACAGCCTGGTGAGCCAGGAGGAATTGCGGGACAACCTGTTCCGCACGGTCGCCTTCGATTATCTGTTGAAGAATGACACAGAAGCCCATTTTGAGATTTTCATGGAGGATTTTAAACTCCGAAGCGCCAATAACCGGCACCTAGGGGAAATCCAGGATCTCAGGGAAGGTATCCGCAACCTGCGGGCCAACAAACCCCTCCCACCGCTTTATGTGCGCAACCAGGAGGGGGATTCTCTGCTGTTGGGAGATCTTTCCTCAGGGACCGGAAGTACGGTATTCTATTTCTGGTCTGGGCCGGAGCCCCGCCACTTGCGCAATATTTCCCAAAAGGTACGGGAACTACAGGCATCCTATCCCCAGCACCGTTTTATCGGGATTTGCCTGCGCACCGAATGGGATCGGTGGAACGAACTGGTAGACACCTACGGGCTAAACCCGGAGCAACAATTCTGGGCACGGGACTTCGAAGAGTTTGCCCATACCTTGGTGGTGTATCACCCCTTTAAAAGTATCATTGTCCGGGACAACCGGATCATTGATGGTTTTGCCAACCTGAATACCTCCTTCTGAGAGGCCCTGCGGCCTTATCCGTTTCCTTTGCGGTAATCCTCCAGGAATTTTTGCAGTCCGATATCGGTTAGCGGGTGCTTAAGCAACCCCTCAATGGCCGAAAGCGGGCCGGTCATGACGTCTGCCCCGATTTTTGCGCACTCAATAACATGCATGGTATGGCGGATAGAGGCAGCCAGGATTTCAGTACCAAAGCCGTAGTTGTCGTAAATCTCGCGGATTTCAGAAATAAGGTTAAGCCCGTCGGTAGAGATGTCGTCCAGACGGCCGATAAAAGGCGAAACGTACGTGGCCCCGGCCTTGGCCGCCAGCAGGGCCTGGCCAGCCGAGAATACCAGGGTGCAGTTGGTCCGGATTCCCTTATCTGAGAAATACTTGAGGGCTTTCACCCCATCCCGGATCATGGGGACTTTCACTACAATCTGTTCATGGAGTTCGGCCAACTCCTCCCCTTCCCGAACCATGCCTTCAAAATCTGTGGCAATAACCTCAGCGGAAACATCCCCGCCCTCCACGATATCGCAGATGGCTACGTAGTGCTTCAGGATGTTGTTTTTGCCGGTAATGCCCTCTTTGGCCATCAGGGATGGATTGGTGGTTACCCCGTCCAGGACCCCTAGGGCCTGGGCTTCGCGAATCTGGTCCAGGTTGGCGGTATCGATAAAAAATTTCATTTTTCGGTAATGGGTTTGGGTGAATAGGTTCCGATTGGTTCGGTATAAAACTACAACTTATAATGATTCCGAAGGAGGCGTTCATACCAGGTGTCGGGCAACAACTGCTTCAGCCGGACAGAAAGCCGCTGCAGGGGGCTTCCCACGGTGTAGTGCACTTTCGGGTTGCGCGATGAAAGGATACGATATACAGCCCGGGCCACCTGGGTGGGGTCTCCCCCGTCCTTTACATGGGTATTCATCAATTCCAGGGACTTCCCATAACTCTCGTAATAGGCCGAACCCTCCCGCAACGGGCTGTGAAACCTCCCGGCAGCAATGTTGGTGGCATAGTCGCCCGGGGCCAGGGTGGTTACACAGATCCCAAAGGGCCTAACCTCCATCCGGTACGCCTCCGAGGCGATTTCCAGGGCACCTTTGCTGGCCGAATAGACCCCCCTGAAAGGCAGTCCCATATACCCGGCGATGGATGTGACATTCAGCACCATCCCGCTTCCTTGCTCGCGCATGGCCGGCAAAACCGCCTGCATAACCCGCAACGGACCGTGAAAATTTGTCTCCATGGCATTGCAAACGGCTTCATAAGGCGTTTCCTCCATGGGGCCGGTGATCCCTACCCCCGCGTTGTTGACCAATATGTCGATACGGCCTTCCCGGGAAAGCAGGGCATTTACGGCATGGGACACGGATTCCTCCTGCTGCACATCCATGGCCAGAAGCGGAAACGACTTGAAATCGGGATAGCGGGATGGGTTACGGGCCGTGCCATAGACCCGGTACCCCCGGGCTGCCAGGAATTCCCCTGTAGCCTTCCCCAGGCCGCTGGACGCCCCGGTAATGAGTACAACCTTTGGCTTATGCATGGCTGAAAATTACTGATTTTCCTGAATTCCAGGGTCTCCCGAATGGGTTTCCTCCTTAAATAGAAGGCATAAAAAAACGGCAAGCTACCTACATCGCACCGCTACGACCGCGTACCCTTGCTGCGTTCCCGCCCTGGGGGGTTCTGCAGGAGCTGGTCGTGTAGGACTTGCCGCGTGCAAATATACAACCTTTTCGCATTTGGGACAATGCCTGAGGGGCCTTACCTTAGCGGGAAGAACCCGGGCATCCGGGTAAGCCGAATCAAAAAAAGCGATAACGTCATGAGCTATTGGAAATTAGGGCTGGCAGGAATTTTTATGAGTATGTTCCTGGGGTGCGGGGAGGAAGATCTTTCCCGCATGCTGAGCCTGGAAACGGATGGGAGTTCCGGAAAGTGGCAGCTGGGTTCCGAAATAGGGATACGCGTAGAAAACAAATCCGGGCAGCCCATCGATTCCGTCCATTATTTCCTGGGGGATACACCCCTGGTGGTGCGAGATGGGAAAACCCGGATAGAAGGCAGCAGGCTCGGCAATATAGCATTGCGCGCCACGGTATTCCTCCAGGGCCGGGAGGTGCCCCTGACCAGGAATGTGGTGGTCCTGGCCAAGACGGCTCCTGAGGTCTATACCTATGAGATTGTCAATACCTATCCGCACGATATTGAGGCCTTTACCCAGGGCCTGGAATTCCGGGGGGATACCCTCTATGAAAGCACCGGCCAGAAAGGCGCTTCCAGTTTGCGCAAGGTCGATTTCCGCACTGGCGAAATATTGGAGCAAACCAATCTGGAACGGCAGTATTTCGGGGAAGGGATCACCCTGGTGGGAGATAATCTCTATATGCTGACCTGGCAAAGCAAGACCGGGTTTATCTACAACCCAGAAACCCTGGAGCGCAAGGGTCAGTTTTCCTACGGCCAGAGCCGCGAGGGCTGGGGTCTCACCAACGACGGCACCCGGATCTTCAAAAGCGACGGGAGCGAACGCATCTGGATCCTGGACCCTGAAACCCTCCAGGAAGTGGACTATATCGAAACGGTTACAGACAAGTCCGTGTTCAATAAGGCCAACGAACTGGAATACGTCAACGGGAAGCTGTATGCCAACGTATGGCAGAAACCCAGTATGATGATCATCGATGCCCAAAGCGGTGCTATTGAAGGCGTTGTGAATTTTGGTGGCCTGGAGAAACAGGTCACCCAGCACGAACGCCTGGATGTCCTGAACGGGGTGGCCTACCACCCGGCGCGGAACACATTTTTTGTAACCGGAAAACGGTGGGATAAACTCTTTGAAGTCCGCATTATCCCAAGGGGCGAATGAAGACTTATACCCTTCAAAAGACCGTAGCCCAGACCAACCTGGACGACCTGAACCACGTTAACAACGTCCAGTACCTGTACTGGGTTCAGGAAATGGCACAGCTGCACTGGGAATCGGTGTGTGAGCCGGAATGGGCAGAACGGTATATCTGGGTGGTGCGCAGCCACCATATCGAGTACTTCAAACCCGCAGTGTTGAGAGATGTCCTGGAACTGACCACCTATGTCCGGGAGTCCGCAGGGCCCATATCGGTCCGGATCGTTGAATTCCGAAAGGCGGGCAGCCCTGAAATCACCGTATCGTGTACAACGCGTTGGTGTCTGCTGGATGCTGACACTTTCAGGCCACTGCGCATCCCGGAGGACCTTGCCGAGCGGTTCCGCCCCTAATGCCTCCCTCCCTTTTTTGGTCGTTACAAGGTTTAAAAATGAAGGAGTTACGGTGTAAACCCTACAAAAACTATGGTTTTTATATAACGGTTATTTTAATGGGAGCCCTATTTTGTCCTCAAATACCGAAACGTGGAGTTCGCCTTCGGAATCATAGACCCGGATGCCGCCTCATACCTTCAGCTACAGCACTTCCTGGAGGAATTTGAGGGGTTTAACCCGGTATGGCATGAACTCGACACTTCGGGCGGACTCAACAGCATCCTGAAATTCAATACAGACCTGGTCTTTGTCAACCTTGGGGCCCTGGCAAACCCGGCCTTCGAAATGGTACGGGAATTGGGGCAGTACACAGACACCCAACCCCAGTTCATCGGGGTGGCCCCGTCTGAAAAGCACGCCTACCAGGCCCTTAAACACCAGTTTTTCGATTACTGGATCCAACCCTTTTCGGAATTGGAAATGCGCAAGACCCTGGGCAAGTTTCGGAAGCAGCACGCCAAACCGGTGCAATCCCCTACCCTTTGCCTGAAATCCTACAAGGATTACCACTACCTCAATACCGATGAGATCCTGTACCTGAAGGCAGACAACAATGCCACGGACTTTTTCCTGAGGGACGGCTCCTGCGTGAGTGCCTTTAAAACCCTTAAGAGTTTTGAAGACCAGCTTCCCGGCAATTTTGTGCGCATCCACCAGAGTTTTATCCTCAACCGCGATTACATTTCCCGCATCAATTACGGCAAAAGCCGCTGTACCCTGCGCTTCGGAAAGGCCGAACTCCCCTTCTCCCGCGGGTATAAACCCAATGTGGACGCCCTCAAAGAACTCCTGACCCAGGCATCTATCAGCGGCAGGTCCTGACCGGATTCTCGCAAATCTGCACCGGATACTTCCAAAACCTCACCGAATACTAATTGTAGGTCTTTTCGTATACGACGGGCCGTTCATCCCTGTAATTTGGCGGTAGAGAACAGAAAAACTTTTAACCCTTCTAACCTATATGATTATGAAAAAAGGACTGACACTATTGGCTCTTGGAATGTTTATGTTCGGACTGACCGCCTGCGAATCCGACACGGCTAGCGCAGAGGGGCTGTACGAAGCAGAATGCACCACCTGCGACGATATTGATATGGGGGATTCCGAATGCACCACCTGCGACGACATCGACATGGGGGACTCTGAATGTACCACCTGCGACGACATCGATATGGGAGGTAACTAGGTTTTGGATAAATTCTGAAGATAAGCCTTGCTTTGCGCGGGGCTTTTTTTTTATTTCAGGGTATTATGCCTCATAAGATGAACCCAAGAGTTGATTTTGGATTGCTGGCCATCCTGCTTGTACTTGCCCAGGCCTGTAATACCCCTGATGCCGGCAGCAACGCCTTAAGCGAGTCCCAAGAGCTGCAGGAGCGCATGGAGGAGGTACTGAATTCCGATCTGGACCCGGAGAATAAACTGGTTGGACTGGAGCCCCTACGCCAGTACTTACTGCAAAGTAATGACGACAGCGTGCAGCGGGACAATGTGATCGCCATGTTAAACGCCATTCAAAGCCTACCGGCAGAAAAGGCTTACAAGGAACTTATGGAAAATGCCCTGGCGGCCACTCGGCAAAGAGGAGACAGCTTGTCCCTAGCCTATCTGCATCAGGAATTGGGGGACTATTACTACCGCAAATCCGTAAGGGATAGCGCCTTTGCCCAATTCCAGACCGCTTACGAGCTTTTCAGGCGGATGGATTCGCTGTATCCCGCAGGAATAAATCGGTATAACATGGCCCGGGCACTATTCTTCAATCTGGATTTTGTAGGCGCCGAAAGTGCCCTGGTGGAGGCCATAGACCTGTTCGAGAGATCCGAACATCCGGATGCCACCTTGAGTATTGCCACTTGCTACCGCGTCATGGGCAGTATTTCCTCTAATCTCGAATTGTACGACAATGCTCTGGAATACCAGCAAAAAGCCATTGATTACATTAGTGAAACCCCCGAGAGTGATGGCAATATACTGAGCATATACAATAACATGGCCTCTGTCTTTATTTCAAAGGAAGATCATGGAAAAGCCATGGAATACCTGAATACTATTCTCAGGGATAGCGTCCAGGCTACAGAAATCACATTGACCTTGGCGTGGATGAATCTCGGACGTTCTTATCTGGGTCGTGGACAACTCGGCGAAGCCCGATTTGCCCTGGAGCAGGTGCTGAAACGGATTCAGGAATCAGGAAGGATGGAGAACAGGCTACCCCGGACCTACTATTACCTGGCCGAAACCTCCCTGAAGCAGCGGGATACCCCAAATGCCCTGCATTACATCAGCCAGGCCCGGCAAATGGCAGAGGCGTATCAGGAAACCGATGGGCTGCAGGACATCCTTATTCTGCAATCCAAAATCGACCCGGGAATGGCTCCGGGAAATATCGAAAGGCTGGACCACATACGGGACAGTATCTTGCTGGTGGAGCGTTTAAGCCGGAATAAAATTGCGCGGATAGAACTGGAAACCGACCAGTACATTGAACAGAACCGCCAGCTGGCGCGGCAGCAGGCCCTCTGGATCGGGGTGGCCGGGGGGGTGCTCTTACTGGGGGCCTCGGTCCTGATCATCATTACCCAACAGGTCCGCAACCAGAAGCTGCGGTTCCAGCAACAACAGCAGGAGGCCAACCAGGAAATCTTTAACCTCATGCTTTCCCAGAATGAAAAGGTGGAGGAAGGCAAGCACGAGGTGCAAAAGCGGATTTCCGAAGACCTCCACGACGGGGTGCTGGGGGCCATGAACGGGATACGGATGGTCCTGTTGGGGCTCAATGGGAAAAATGACCCGGACTCCGTGCGCCTGCGGGCCGATGCCCTGGAAAAACTAAAGGAATTGCAGGAAGAAATCCGCGGCATTTCCCACGAGCTCAGCGATGCCGCATACCAGAAATTCCATAACTTTATGTTGTCCATTGAGGATTTGGTGCAGACCTTCTGCCAATCGGCCCAGATGGAATGCAACCTGGAATACGACAAGGAGGTGGACTGGGACAGCCTGTCCGGGGAAGTCAAAATAAACCTGTACCGGATCATACAGGAATGCCTTCAGAACACCGCCAAACACGCCCGGGCAAGCCAGGTAGACGTCATCCTCGACATATCTGGAGAGGACTTGCTGGTGAGCATCCGGGACGATGGGGTTGGCTTCCCTTCGCGCAAGGGCAAGAAAGGGATCGGGCTGAAAAACATCGAATCCCGGATCAAAAAAGTAAATGGCCGGTGGGAACTCCAGTCGGCCCCGGGAGAAGGCACCCGGTGCCTCTTCCACATCCCGTACCATAGTACGCTGAAAAAGACAGCAAAAGGAGTAGGAGTACATGCAGTATAAATCAGAAAACACCTGTCTTATGGAAGACATCCAAACCATCAGGGTCCTCGCCGTGGACGACCACGAGATGACAACCCTGGGATATAAGTTTATCCTGGAAGATTACAGTTTCAACGGCTACCGGATCCACATGGATACCGCCAAGTCCTTTGAGGAGGCCGAAACTAAAATCCGGCAGTCCGTCACGGGGTTGCCCTACCATATTTTCCTGCTGGACATCCAGCTGTCCAGCGGGCGGGAAGGACCTGTGAAATCCGGGGAGGACCTGGGGATCCTGGCCCGGGAAATCTGCCCGGATGCCCGCGTGGTATTCATGTCATCCTTCAGCGACAACTACCGCATTAACAGCATTATGCAAAGCGTAGACCCGGACGGGTATATGGTGAAGACGGAAATTGACGAGGAATCGCTCCGCGCCATGGTGGAAACCGTCCTGCACAACCCGCCCTACTACACCCAAAAGGCCCTTATGGCCATCCGGAAAAAGATGGCCAACAGGATTGAACTGGACGATAACGATAAGCGGATCCTCTACCACCTTTCCATAGGTACCAAAACCAAGGATATGGTGAACCACATCTCCCTTTCACTGCCGAGTATCGAGAACCGCAAGCGCCATATCAAATCCCTCTTCGGTATTGAAAAACAAAATGACCAGGCCCTTATCTCCGAGGCCCGAAACCGCGGTTTTATCTAAAAAAGTGATGTAATTCGTTTAAATTGAAGGTTTTAGAAGAAAAACCATATAAACTTTATGGTTTTTCTATAACCCGGTGCGTGCATTTCTCAATAGTTTTACTTTGAGGAAAAGTATCCCCTAAGCGATTGAAATGATGATGAGACCGGAGAATTCTAATTACCTCACCTGCGCCATTAGCCAGAAAGCCATAATTTCCGGGCTTTCGGATTTTAAGAACGGACTGGAAAAACAATTCTTTGCAGCTGCCGAGGTGCGTTTCAGCCATGCGGTAAACGGGAAAGGACAACTGATCCTGGAGTTGCGCTGCCCCCTGCCA
This sequence comes from Robiginitalea sediminis, assembly GCF_002198115.1. Lineage (GTDB taxonomy): Bacteria > Bacteroidota > Bacteroidia > Flavobacteriales > Flavobacteriaceae > Robiginitalea > Robiginitalea sediminis. The sequence continues at coordinate 713,350 of NZ_NGNR01000002.1, forward strand.
TTTATAGAGGCACTCTACCATTTCAAACAAGGAACCTGGGGGGTATCCAGTACTCCTTGCACCCCCGCCTCCCTCAATACGGGCCTCTCCGCCTTGATGGAACAGCTCAATTCCCGAAATGAAGAAGCCTTTGAGATTTCGGAGATTACCCTGGAATTTACCGATATGCTCTTGGTACTCCAGCCCGCCGGACTGCAACCCCTGCATTCGGTCCTCCCGATAATCCTGGAACAGTTATCCCGCCACTACATTGCCCTGAGCCACGGGATGCAAACGCCTCCGGAAGAAATCTATATCCCTGTAGCCCCGTTTGCGTCGGACGCCGGGCAACCCACATGGCCGGATGCAGGCTCCCCCTACCGCTTTTGGGCCCTTTATTACGAAGATGCTGTAGAGGGCGAAGTATACGACAGCCTTACCGGAGAATGGATCCGCGGGGATATTTCCCTGATCTCCCCTACGGAGGCCTTACCGGAATAAGCCTCAGGCGGTAAATAAAGGCCGGTGACCCATAAGCTCTCGGACATCCTGGCGTACCGCTGCAGCCACCGATTCGGAATCCGGTTGTGAGATTACCCGGTCAATCAGGTCCACCACCTGCTCCATATCCCCTTCTTTGAGGCCTCGTGTTGTAATGGCCGCTGTACCAAAGCGAATCCCGGAAGTCACAAACGGAGATTTATCATCGAAGGGCACCATGTTCTTATTCGCCGTAATATCTGCACGCTCAAGGGCTTTTTCGGCATCCTTGCCGGTAATATCCTTATTGCGCAGGTCTATGAGCATCATATGGTTATCCGTACCCCCGGAAATGAGATGGTAGCCCCTGGCAACAAAGGCGGCTGCCATGGCCTGGGCGTTTTTCTGCACCTGCAGGGTGTAATACAAGAAGTCATCGGTCAGGGCTTCCCCAAAGGCCACGGCCTTTGCGGCGATAATATGTTCGAGAGGACCGCCCTGGTTCCCGGGGAAAACCGCCAGGTCTATCAGGGAAGACATGCTGCGCAGATTACCGTTTTTCAGCTTCAGCCCGAACGGGTTCTCGAAATCAGTACCCATCAGGATCATCCCGCCCCTTGGCCCCCTCAGGGTCTTGTGGGTGGTCGTGGTCACAAAATGGCAGTGGGGGACCGGGTCCGAAAGGATTCCCTTGGCAATGAGACCGGCCGGGTGCGAAATGTCCGCAAGGAGAAAGGCCCCTACAGAATCCGCGATTTCCCGGAAACGCTTAAAGTCCATGTCCCGGGAATAGGCTGAAGCCCCGGCAATGATCAGCTTGGGTTTTTCCTCCAGGGCCACTTCGGCAATCTTGTCGTAGTCCAGGCGCCCGGTTTCCCGGTCTACACCGTAAAACACAGGGCGGTAGAGCTTGCCGGAGAAATTCACCGGGGACCCGTGGGTTAGGTGCCCCCCATGGGAAAGGTCGAACCCCAGGATGGTGTCACCGGGCTTCAAACAAGCCTGGTATACGGCCGCATTGGCTTGGGACCCGCTATGAGGCTGCACGTTTACATATACCGCCCCAAAAAGGGCCTTGGCCCGCTCAATGGCCAGGGTCTCCACCTTATCCACCACCTGGCAGCCGCCGTAGTAGCGTTTTCCTGGGTACCCTTCGGCGTATTTATTGGTCAGGACAGATCCGGAAGCCTCCATAACCTGCGGGCTGGTAAAGTTTTCCGAGGCAATAAGCTCGATACCATTAATCTGGCGCTGTTTTTCTTCCTGGATCAGGTCGAAGAGTTGCTGGTCTCTTTCCATGCGTTTGTGGGAATATAAGATTTACGTTCCAGGCCTCTTGACGGCGCTTTGACCCGTCGGTTACCCGATGGGGAAGCGGCTTTGGGAGCGGCCATTGCAATAAGCGGTAAAAGTACAAATTGGGGGGCTCTAAACCAGATATTATGATATCTTTGATTGGGAACTTATCAAACGAAAATTAACAATATCCTATGGCTATTTTTGCAAATGACCCTACCCGTACCTCCTGGCTCGATGTCCCGGCTGACTCCGATTTTCCCATCCAGAATATCCCCTTCGGGGTATTCCTGACCCGGGACGACATCATCACCATCGGTACCCGGATTGGCGACACCGCCATAGACCTGGGGGCCATGCACCAGCTGGGGTATTTCAGCAACATCCCCTTAACCGACGATATCTTCCTGCAGGACAGCCTGAACGATTTTATATCCGATGGCAAAAACACCTGGAGGGCCGTCCGGAACCGGATCGCGGAAGTTTTCGATAACGCCAACCCCGAATTGAGGGATAACCCGGAGCACCGCAGTATCATCCTCTTTGACCTGGACGAAATTGAAATGCAGCTACCCGTGCATATCGGGGACTACACGGATTTCTACAGCAGCCGCGAGCATGCCACCAATGTGGGCAGTATGTTCCGGGACCCTGAAAACGCACTTATGCCCAATTGGTTGCACCTCCCCGTAGGTTACCATGGCAGGAGCTCCACCATCATACCCAGCGGAACACCTATACGCCGCCCCAATGGCCAAACCATAGCACAGGGTGCAGACCGCCCGGTTTTCGGGCCCTCCAGGCGTGTCGATTTCGAATTGGAAATGGCCTTTATCACCACAGATGCCAACTCTATGGGGGAACCCATTCCCATTGAGGAGGCCGAAGATTATATTTTTGGCCTGGTTCTCTTTAACGACTGGAGTGCACGGGATATCCAGAAATGGGAATACGTACCGCTTGGACCCTTCCTTGCCAAGAGCTTTGCGTCCTCTATTTCCCCATGGATTGTAACCCTAGAAGCCCTGGAGCCTTTCCGGACCAGCAGCCCGGCTCAGGAGCCCCAACCCCTGCCCTACCTGAGGCAGCCCGGCCCGGGGAGTTTCGATATCAATCTCGAGGTGGATCTCATCCCGGAGGAGGGCGACCCGACCACCATATCGAGATCGAACTTCAAATACATGTACTGGACCATGGCTCAGCAATTGGCCCATCATACCAGCAACGGCTGCAAGGTAAACAGCGGAGATATGATGGGCAGCGGGACCATTTCCGGCCCAACCCCGGATTCCTACGGCTCTATGCTTGAACTGGCCTGGGGGGGTAAAAGGCCCCTGGAATTGCCCGGGGGGGGCACCCGGACCTTCATCGAAGATGGGGATACCGTGGTGCTGAAAGGCTACAGCAAGAAGGACGGGCTCCGCATTGGCTTTGGGGAAGTCCGTACTCGGTTGCTGCCCGCGATTTCCCTGTAAAGCCTTTTGGAAAGATCCTGTTTTTCGGCGGTTTTATACGATATGTAGTCGAAAAGCGTTCTAATGATGGCCGGTTTTGGCACGACCCTTGGAAAGGTTTTGTCAAACCCCTAAAAAAACCATCATGAAAAAAGCACTACTCTACGGATTTGCAGCCGCACTTGCCTTTTCGTGCGGAGGCGTGAAAAAGACACAGGAAGCCGTAAATACAGGCAATTACCAGCAGGCGATCTACCGCGCGGTAGACAATCTGGTAGACAACAAATCCAAAAAAGGAAACCAGGCCTATGTGGTCCTGCTCGAAGAAGCATTCGACAAGTATACCGAGCGGGAATTGCAGGAGATTGCCTTTTTGCAGCAGGACGGCAACCCGGCCAAGCTGGAGACCATCTATAAAAAATACAATCAGTTAAAGGACATCCAGAACCGGATCCGCCCCTTGCTTCCGCTACCCATTTACGATGAAAACCGGGACGCCCGCTTCCGTTTTGGCAATTACGATGCCGATATCCTGGAAACGAGGGATGCCCTTTCGGCCTACCTCTATGACAATGCCAATGCACTCCTGGCCTCAGCCAAGACCAAGTTCGATTACCGCGCGGCGTTCGACGATTTCCGTTACCTGGAGGAAATCAACCCCGGTTATGCCAATACCCGCGAACTCATGGAGGAAGCCCACCAGAAGGGTATCGACTATGTGAAAGTGAGCGTGGTTAACGATACCCAGCAAATCATCCCGGAACGCCTGGAAAGCGAATTGCTGAATTTCAACACCTACGGCCTGGACGACCTGTGGACCCTATACCACACCAATCCGGTTAGCGAGGTCGATTACGATTACGAAATGCAGGTGGCTTTCCGGGACATCGTGATTTCCCCGGAGCAGGTAAGTGAACGTCAGATTATCAAGGAGCGCCAGATAAAAGATGGAAAACAACTCCTGTTGGACGAAGAGGGAAATACGGTTAAGGACAGCCTTGGGAACCCCATCGAAGTGGACCGGTTCCGTACGGTACGGTGTAACTTCTACCAGTTTACCCAGCAAAAAACAGCCCACGTCAATGGGACGGTAAATTTTTTGGACCTTCGCACCCGCCAGCCCGTAAACAATTACCCCCTGGCCAGCCAGTTTATCTTTGAGCACGTTTACGCCAATTACGATGGCGACCGGCGCGCCCTGGACAATGACCTGGTGGCCCTGTTGGACCTGGCAGCTGTGCCTTTCCCTTCCGATGAGCAGATGGTTTACGATGCCGGGGAGGATCTTAAGGCCCGCCTGAAAAATATTCTGGTCCGGCAGAAATTCAACTGATTACGAGACCTATGAAAATTACAACCCCGGCCTGTAGCCGGGGTTTTTTTATTCCTGGGGTATTGCGAGATCGGGAACAGCCCCATGGGATGCCGATGCCAGGAGTTTACCCTTATCTACAACCAGAACCTGAGGCGATTCGTGACGCAACCCGAAGTGCCGGGCAATATGGCTAGACAGGTCCCTGTGCGCTATGACATCCAGGAAATGAAACCCCACAGGATAGGCCAGACCCGACCACCGGGCCTCGAAGCGACGCAGCACCATAGCGCTGAAACCGCAGCGTTTGCTGTGTTTGAAGATCACCTGGGGGGTACTGTGGCTCTGTTGAAGCAAGCCCTCCCATTGGGCCTCCCCCACCAGCGGTTGCCAGGGAATACCTTCCCGGCCCTGGCCGGATGTCTCGCTCCCCCGTCTTCCAAATGCGTTAAAAAGCCCTTTTACCACCTGTCGAATTGTCTGTTATAAGTTGGTTTTGCGCGCCATAATGACAGGTAAAGTGCCTTGGTAAGATTCTTGACCTGTAATTCGCGAACGTAGTAATTGACGACCATGAACATAAATAATTTTACCATAAAATCCCAGGAAGCCATCGGAAGGGCACAGCAAATTGCCCAGGAATCGGGTCACCAACAGGTTGAAAACGAACACCTGTTTAAGGCCATTTCCGAGGTGGATGAAAACGTGTTGCCCTTCCTGCTTAAGAAACTTCAGGTAAATACAGGCCTGTTGCAGCAAATGCTGGAAAAAGAACTGGAGTCCTTCCCCAAGGTATCCGGCGGTGACCTCATGTTCTCCCCTGAAGCAGGGCGCACCCTGAATGCCGCATCCGGTATTGCCAAGAAAATGGAGGACGAATTTGTATCGGTGGAGCACCTGCTGCTGGCCATCCTGGCCTCCGGTTCGCGTATCGGCCGGATGCTGAAGGACCAGGGGGTAACCGAAAAAGACCTTCGCGCAGCCATTGACGCGCTCCGAAAAGGTGGTAAGGTTACTTCCCAAAGCGCGGAAGAAACTTACAACGCCCTTGAAAAATACGCCCGCAACCTCAACGCCCTGGCGGACCAGGGTAAACTGGACCCGGTTATTGGCCGGGACGATGAGATCCGCCGCGTCTTGCAGATCCTCTCACGCCGGACCAAAAACAACCCGATGCTTGTAGGGGAGCCCGGCACAGGGAAAACAGCCATTGCCGAGGGTCTGGCCCACCGTATCGTTCAGGGAGATGTCCCGGAAAACCTCAAGGACAAGACCCTGTATTCCCTGGACATGGGCGCCCTGATTGCAGGGGCCAAGTACAAAGGCGAATTCGAGGAGCGGCTCAAATCCGTAATCAAGGAAGTGACCGGCTCTGACGGGAATATTATCCTGTTTATTGACGAAATCCACACCCTGGTAGGCGCCGGGGGCGGACAAGGGGCGATGGACGCCGCCAACATCCTCAAACCTGCGCTGGCACGGGGCGAGCTCCGCGCTATAGGGGCTACCACCCTGGACGAGTACCAGAAATACTTTGAGAAAGATAAAGCCCTTGAGCGCCGCTTCCAGAAGGTAACCGTCAGCGAACCCGATACGGAAAGCGCCATTTCCATCCTCAGGGGTATCAAGGAGAAATACGAAACGCATCACAAGGTCCGTATCCGGGACGAGGCGGTTATTGCAGCTGTGGAACTCTCCCAGCGGTATATCACCAACCGCTTCCTGCCGGACAAGGCCATTGACCTGATGGACGAGGCAGCATCCAAGCTCCGGATGGAAATAAACTCCAAGCCGGAGGAGCTCGATGCCCTGGACCGCCGGATCATGCAGCTGGAGATCGAAATAGAGGCCATCAAACGGGAGAATGACACCGACAAGCTCAAGGCGCTTAACATAGAGGTGGCCAACCTGAAGGAAGAACGCAATGAGCTCTTTGCCCAGTGGGAAAGCGAGCGGCAGGTGGTGGATACCATCCAGAAAACCATGCTCGAAATAGAAGCCTTCAAGGCCGAGGCCGAAAGGGCCGAGCGCAATGGCGATTACGGCAGGGTAGCCGAATTGCGGTATGGCAAAATCAAGGAAGCCCAGGCCCGCCTGGAAACCCTGCAGGAGGAAATGGAGGCCCAGCAGGCCGGGGGAACCCTTATCAAGGAGGAGGTAACCCAGGAGGATATTGCCGAGGTAGTGGCCAAATGGACCGGTATTCCGGTACAGAAAATGCTGCAGAGCGAGCGCGACAAATTACTGAAGCTGGAGGATGTCCTCCATAAAAGGGTCGTGGGGCAGGACGAAGCCATTCAGGCCGTATCCGACGCCATCCGGCGCAGCCGTGCCGGCCTGCAGGACAGCAAGCGCCCCATTGGTTCCTTCCTCTTTCTGGGGACCACCGGGGTAGGTAAGACCGAGCTGGCCAAAACCCTGGCGGAATACCTGTTTGACGATGAAAACGCCCTGACCCGCATAGACATGAGCGAATACCAGGAGCGGCATGCAGTAAGCCGGCTGGTGGGGGCACCCCCCGGATACGTGGGGTACGACGAGGGCGGACAACTTACAGAAGCCGTGCGCCGCAGGCCGTATAGTGTGATCCTGCTCGATGAGATCGAGAAGGCCCACCCGGACACCTTTAACATCCTGCTTCAGGTCCTGGACGAAGGCCGCCTGACGGATAACAAGGGTCGTGTGGCGGACTTCAAGAACACCATCATCATCATGACAAGCAATATGGGAAGCCATATTATCCAGGAGAAATTCGAGGGTAATGCAGACCTGTACAGCGCCACGGAAGCCGCTCGGGTAGAGGTGCTGGGGTTATTGCGCAAAACCATTCGCCCAGAATTCCTGAACCGGATAGACGACATCATCATGTTCACCCCGCTCAACCGGGAAGACATCCGGCAGGTAGTCCGGCTGCAACTGGAGCAGTTGCGCCGCATGCTGGACCGCCAGCACATCAGCATCGATGCCACCGAGGAGGCCATTGCCTATCTGGCGGAAAAAGGCTTCGACCCCCAATACGGGGCCAGGCCCATCAAAAGGACCATCCAGCGGGAGGTGCTCAACCGGCTTTCTAAAGAGCTGCTCAAGGGTACCATTAAAGCAGACAGCGCCGTACTGATAGACAGCTTCGACGACGCCCTGGTGTTCCGAAACCAGGACGAGTTGGTAGAATAAAACCACAGGCTGAAAGCCCCCCGGTTCCATACCGGGGGGTTTTATTTTGCCCCGGCCTCATATACCTTTCCGTATCAATTCATATATTCGTAACAAATTACCCCTGAATGACCACCAAAGCCGAAAGGACTACCGCATTTATTATCGAGACGGTTGCGCCTATCTTCAACAGACAGGGCTATGTGGGTACCAGCATGAGCGACCTCACCGAAGCTACCGGCTTAACCAAGGGGGCGCTCTACGGAAATTTCGAGAACAAGGAGGCTTTGGCCCTCGCCGCTTTCCAACACAACAGCAACCGGCTCCTGGAAGGGCTCGATGCAGTGGTGCAATCCGAAGGAAGTGCACGGGAACGCCTTGAAGCCCTAATGGATTTTTACCGGCACTACGACCAGTTCACCCATGATATGGGGGGCTGCCCCATCCTGAATGTCGGGGTAGATGCCCAATTCAATCACAGAAAGCTCGCGGCCGCTGCACGGGAAACCGGCCAGCACGTGGAAGGGAAGTTTGCCCTGGTGCTGGAAGAAGGGATAAAAGCCGGGGAATTCCGGCTATCTGTGCCTCCCCTGCCCTTTGCGCGTCAACTCTTTACCATGATTATGGGTGCCGTATCCATGGCTACCCTTACAGCAGACCGGAAGTACCTCCACAACACGGTCAGTTACCTGGAACTCCTCCTTAGCCGGGAGTTAAAGCCCGCATAGGCAGAACGCCGGGCATCCTGGCCGGGGTCGTGCAACATCCTCAGAACAAGTTTTAGATTACTTAACCCGGAAGATCCATAGTTCTCCCGTATAACGCCCGCCAAAACGGCTGTCCCGGGCCCGGCGCGCCGCTTCTATGGAGTCGTACCGCTCCAGGTACACGTAATTGAAGGAATTCGCCTCCCGGTAGAAGGATTTGGGTTGCAGCCCCTGGTCCGCCAGGTTCTTCATAAAGGCCTCGTAGTACCTTTTGGTGCCAAAGACGTTGGCAATGAGGTAGAATCCGGGCTGGAGTCCGTCTTCCGCGACCACTTCCTGATACCGCTCCCCTTCCCTGGGTTTCACCTCTTCCTTCAGTGCCAAGGCGGCCTCTGCCCGGGCAATAGAATCCCGTTTGCGCTCTGCATCCGCCAATTCAGCTGCCCGCGCGACCTGCGCAAGGGAATCCCGGGTGCGTTGTTCAGCCAGTTGGCGCGCTGCCTCGGCAGCCTGCAGGGAATCCCTCCGGCCCGCTTCCATCTCAGCTTCCCGCCTGGCCTGATCCATCGCTGCCTCAGCCTGCAAGTCTTCCTCGATATCGAAACCAACCACCTTTTTGCGTTTGTCTGCCTTGCCCATATCATAGGAAGCTACCAAACCGTAGGTAAGGGACTCATCTTCCGGGCTGTTGGAGGAGGCAAACTCCAGCATCCCGCCGAGGCTCAGGCGGCCAAAGAAAACCCCACCCAAGCCGGCAGAGGCCCCATAAAAGCTGTTGTAACCACCTTGAATCCAGTACCGGGAGCCCATCCAAAGGGCATTCAACCCAAATTGGGTATCATACCCCGGGATACGCTTGGCATAAACCAGGGGGCGCAGGTACTGCCCATCCCCCGTCTCGAAGGTATAGTGTAGCATCCCAGCAAGGATCTTCTCATTGGATTCGGTAACCGCACCGCTACGCGTAATATTGAAGTCGAACAGGTTCTCCGATGTTACTGCCACCCCCAACTGGTCGTAGTTGAACCGGATGGCCGGGGCCAGTTGCAATATAAACTCATCTCTCCCATCCGAAAACGGCAGGATGGGTTCATTGATAAAAAACCGGTTGTCCGCAATCTCTTGCATAAACCCAAAGAGGTTGGCACCAAATGAGATGCTGGCCTTGTCAGAAAGCGGGATGTCGAAGGCGTAGTTAAGCACCCCTCCCGTCTGTTTATAAACGCCGGTATTGTGTTGGAAGAACCCGCCACCGTACGCCACGGTTTCTTTTGAGGCTGAATAGGTCAGGAAAATAGTGGTGGGGTCTGCATCGATGGTTTGCCACTGCCAGCGGGACCAGAACCCAATACGGTGGGGGCTTTCCTGGTCCAGGCTGAAAACGGGGTTCATCAGGCTGGCATTGATGTATTGCAGGTTTTGCTGCCTCAGGTCGGGCGGCAGGAGCGCATCCTGGGCATGCAGAACGGCTGTAGCCAAAAAGAGCAAAAAGGCCCCGAGTCTTTTTCCCATAGTGTGTCCCCCTTATAACGACGCCTATATACTATATTTGCTCAAAGGCTGTTTTAGTTAAGGCGAAAAGGAGTCAAATTTACATAAATCGCACCATTATGAAAACTTTTCAGACAGCAATCCTAGGAATTGCTTTGCTCTTTCTGTCCTCCTGCAAAGAAGAACCCGTGGATCGCGTGGTGACGGCAACCCAGGAAGTGTCTACCTTTTATTTCATCCGTCATGCGGAAAAAGACCGGACCAACCCGGACAACCCGGACCCGGAACTCAACCAAAAAGGGCTTGGGAGGGCTATGCACTGGGCGGAGATCCTACAACCAGCCGGTCTGGATGCGATTTATACCACCGACTATGAACGCACGGCCATGACGGCAGCACCGGCGGCGGTCAAACAGGATATCACGGTCCAGTATTACGACCCTGCCACCCTGGATATTGCCCAATTCAAGGCCGATAATCTGGGTAAAAACGTCCTGGTCGTTGGCCACAGCAACACCACCCCGGAGCTGGTGAACCGCATGGTTGGCGAGGAGAAGTACCCTGCTATGGACGATACGGACAACGGGAGTCTGTTCCTCGTGACCGTGATCGGGAACCAGGCTACGGCTACCCGCCTGTATTTTAATTGTAACTGCCCGGAGTAACCCGGATATCCTTGAGTTCCACCCGGGAGAGTTCCTCCAGCTTCCCTGCCAGGAAGAGGCTGTCCAGCGCCTCCACGGAGGCTTCCTTGTCTGCTTTGTAGTTGATGTAATCCTGGAACCGGATTCCCCCCACTACCCGTGGGTTATAGGCTTTCCGGAATCGCAGCCCCCCTCCGTTGGTATGGTAGGCATATGCCAGGTAGTCCGGCAGGTGGGTACGGGTGTTGAACCAATAGACAAAAACGTCATCGAAATCGGTACCACCACCTTCGCTGTCGAAGGTCACCCGTACTTTATAATAACGTTCCCCTTCCAGTTCGGACTCCCCAAGCAATTCCCGGTTAACGGCCGGGTCATTGAGGCCGAATGGGAGGTAGGCAAAATAATGGACCGAGTTTACTGAATTCCCATAAGCCAGTTGCAGGCTGTCCGGCAGTGGCACTTCCCGATCCGCAACCTCCCGACGGAAGTTCCCACCATGAAGGATATCGCGCACCAGGCCGGAATCCGTCTGGGTGAGTCGTTCATATACCCGTTGCCCACCATCCCGGTAGTAGCGGTATTCCCTGTCCCGGAAAACAAAGGAGACCTCGCTGGTACGGTACAAGTCCCCTCCGGAGGAATCGATGGCGCGGGTTACCACCTGGTCGGCCGTCAGGGGTTTGGACGGTTTTTCGGAACAGCCGGCAAGGGCGAATAAAAAAAGAGTTACAGACAAAAAAGTTAGGGTATGACGCATATGGAATGAACGGTTTCGGGTTCTAGGTCGCGCTAGCCGCCTCAACCTTTCGGGGAAAGGGGGTTACCGCGGAAATTGTACTATTTTTGCGGTGCATGAACAAGCGCATCGACATCAAAAACAAACGGGCCAGATTCGATTACGAAATCCTGGACACCTACCAGGCTGGGATTGTCCTTTCCGGGACAGAAATCAAATCCATCCGGGAAGGCAAGGCGTCCATTGCCGAAAGTTTCTGCGAATTTAATGAACGCGGTGAACTCTTCGTCATCAATATGAACGTAGAGGAGTATTCCCATGGGACCCACTACAACCACAGGCCCAAGGCTTCCCGCAAATTATTGCTGAACAAAAAGGAACTCCGGAAATTGCATAAGGAGGTGAAGACTTCCGGGAACACCATTGTCCCGCTCAAACTGTACATCAACGACCGGGGACTAGCCAAGATGCAGATCGCCCTGGCAAGGGGTAAAAAACAGTACGACAAAAGGGAGACCATCAAAGACCGGGAATCCAGGAGGCATCTGGACCGCGTCAAAAAGGCCTTCAACAACTAATCAGTTCTTGTCCTGTAACATGGGGACGAAGCGGAACGCCCCGCAATCCTGCTTTTCGAATTCCTTTTCCGAGGTCCTGCGCACCAGCATCATGGTCTGGTTTTCCTCCCCAACCGGTATTACCATCCTGCCGCCAACCGCCAGTTGAGCCAGAAGAGTCCTGGGGATTTCCGGTGCCCCTGCTGTAACGATGATGCCGTCGAAAGGGGCTTCTTCCGGCAACCCTTTGTACCCATCCCCAAAAATGAATTTTTTGGGACGGTATCCCATTTTCTTAAAAAAAAGGTTAGCCTTTTTAAAGAGCTCCAGTTGGCGCTCTATGGTAAAAACCCTTGCCTTTAAATGGAGCAGGGCTGCGGTCTGGTATCCGCTTCCGGTGCCGATCTCCAGGATTTTCTCACCTGGCTTGGGGTCCAGCAGGGCGGTCTGGAACGCCACGGTATAGGGCTGGGAAATAGTCTGTTCCGCCGCTATGGGAAAGGCTTTGTCCTGGTAGGCATGGTCCTCAAAACTACTGTCCATAAACAGGTGTCTGGGAATGGCTCTGATAGCCTCCAAAGCGCCCTTGTGTTGGATGCCCTTGGTTTCCAGTTCCCTGGCCAGCAGGTTGCGTTTTCCCTTATGTTTCAGGGTATCTTTCAAGGTGTCGGCATTTCTGCGAAGGTAAAAAAAGAGGGGCAAAAGGCACCCGGTAAAGTCATGGGAAATCGGGAAAATTACCAACAACCCCCTTGCCTGGATAAATAGGCCCTTGGGGCCTACCGCTTCTCGTAAAGTATGCCTATTTTTGGGCAAAATTCCCATTCCATGATTCGAGCTGGCGTATTGGGTGCCGGGCACCTGGGTAAAATACATATCCGATTATTGAAAGAGTCGGACCGCTATGAACTAGTGGGTTTCCACGACCCGGACCAGATTTTGGGCAAACAGGTCTCCCAGGAATTCGGGATTCCCTATTTCGATAACATCAATGACCTGATACGGGCATGCGATATGGTGGATGTGGTAACCCCCACCCTCTCCCATTTTGAATGCGCCAAAAAAGCCATAGAAGCGGGCAGGCATGTGTTTATCGAGAAACCCGTAACCCATACCCTGGAAGAGGCTGAGTCCCTGATGACCCTGATGGAAACTCATGGGGTAAAGGTACAGGTTGGGCATGTAGAGCGCTTTAACCCGGCCTTTACAGCGGTGGCCGGCCTGCTGGACAGCCCCATGTTTATCGAGACACACCGCCTGGCAGAGTTCAACCCCAGAGGTACGGATGTACCTGTGGTTCTGGACCTGATGATCCACGACATCGACATTATCCTGAGTGTGGTCCCCTCCGAGGTTCGCGACATACAGGCCAGTGGGGTATCGGTTATCAGCCAGTCCCCCGATATCGCAAATGCCCGTATCGCTTTCGAAAATGGGTGTGTGGCCAACCTTACGGCCAGCCGGATTTCCCTGAAAAGCATGCGAAAATCCCGGTTTTTCCAAAGGGATGCCTATGTCTCGGTGGATTTTCTTGAGCGGAAGGTGGAGGTGGTGCGCATGAAGGATGCGCCCCAAACCCCGGGGGATTTCGATATGATCCTTCAGAATGCGGAAGGGGTGCGCAAGCAAATCTATTTTGAAAACCCGGATATCCGGCCCAACAATGCCATCCTGGACGAACTTGAAACCTTTGCCGAGGCCATAACCACCAACAGTACCCCTGTGGTAACCCTTCAGCAGGGTACTAAGGCTCTGGACGTGGCCCTGAGGATCATTGCGGCATTTGAAAGCGACGGCCAATAGATGTAATTTAAAATACAGCATGAAACAAATAACGGTTATAGGTGCAGGAACCATGGGCAATGGTATTGCCCACGTATTTGCACAACACGGCTATGAGGTGATGCTGGCAGACCTCTCCGAGGAGCGCCTGGCCAAAGCCCTTGAGACCATTGGTAAAAACCTGGGGCGGCAACAGGCCAAGGGCCTGCTTACCGAAGAAGAGGTGGCAGCTACCCTGGGGCGTATCCGCACGGGCACTTCCCTGCAAGACGGAGCCTCCCAGGCGGACCTGGTGGTGGAGGCCGCCACGGAGAATGCAGTCCTTAAAAAAGAAATCTTCCGGGAATTGGATGCCCTTTGCCCGGCTCATACCATCCTTGCGACCAACACCTCCTCCATTTCCATTACGGAAATTGCAGCCGTGACCAAACGGCCTGGCCAGGTCATCGGGATGCACTTTATGAACCCCGTACCTGTTATGAAGCTGGTAGAAGTCATTAGGGGGTATAGCACCACCGACGCCGTTACCGAAACCGTGGTAGCCCTTTCCCGCAAGCTGGGGAAAACCCCTACCGAAGTAAACGATTACCCCGGCTTTATCGCTAACCGCATCCTGATGCCCATGATCAACGAAGCAGTGGAAAGCCTTTTTCAGGGTATCGCGGGGGTAGCCGAAATCGATACGGTCATGAAACTGGGCATGGGCCACCCTATGGGGCCCCTCCAGCTGGCCGACTTTATCGGGCTGGACGTTTGCCTTTCCATCCTCGAAGTAATGCACCAGGGATTCCGAAACCCGAAATACGCCCCCTGCCCCTTGCTGGTTAAAATGGTAACCGCCGGAAAGCTCGGTGTGAAGTCCGGCGAAGGGTTCTATGATTATTCCGAGAGCCGGAAGGCCGAAAACGTATCTGCACAATTCCTTTAATACCTACCCCCTGTATGAGTGACATTGCCCGGCAGCTAAAAGCCATACGCGAGGAGCTACCCCAAGGGGTGGTCCTGGTGGCTGTATCCAAGACCAAAAGCGAAGCGGCCATCATGGAAGCTTACGGCGCGGGGCAGCGAGTCTTCGGGGAAAACAAGGTCCAGGAACTGGTGGCTAAACACGAAACGTTGCCCGGGGACATCGAGTGGCACATGATCGGGCACCTGCAGCGCAACAAAGTCAAGTACCTCATCGGTTTTGTAAGCCTTATCCACGGGGTAGACAGCCTGCGGCTGCTCCAGGAGATCGACAAACGCGCCAGGGGTGCCGGCCGGGTGGTAGACTGCCTGTTACAGGTTCATATCGCCGAGGAAGAAACCAAATTCGGCTTCGACGCGCCGGAGCTGCTCGCCCACCTGGAGGAAGGCACCTTCGACGCCTTTAAAAATGTACGAATCCGGGGACTCATGGGGATGGCCACGTTTACCGATGATACCGAGCGGGTACGCCGGGAATTCCGAAGCCTTAAAACCCTTTACGACCGCCTGCAGGAAACGTGGCCCGGGGTGGATATCCTCTCCATGGGAATGAGCGGGGATTACCCGATAGCCGTGGAAGAAGGCAGCACCATGGTCCGTATCGGAAGTAGTATCTTTGGGGCAAGAAACCAAGCTTAGGCAGATGTACGCAATCCTGGATATCGAGACCACCGGGGGCAAATTCAACGAAGAAGGTATAACCGAGATCGCCATCCACCGGTTTAACGGCACGGGGGTGGAGGATACCTTTATCAGCCTCATTAACCCGGAGCGGGATATCCAGCCCTATGTGCAGAAACTCACCGGCATCACGCCCCAGATGGTGCGCAGCGCCCCCAAATTCTACCAAGTGGCAAAACGGGTTGTGGAAATTACCGAAGGTTGCGTCCTGGTAGCCCACAACGCTCCCTTTGACTATCGCATCCTGAGGACGGAGTTCCGGAGGCTGGGCTTTGAATTTGAGCGCAAAACCCTTTGCACCGTAGACCTCGCCCAACGCCTGATCCCGGAAGCGGAATCCCACAGCCTGGGCAAGCTGGTCCGCTCCCTGGGGATCCCGATTAGCAACCGACACCGGGCGGACGGGGATGCCACCGCCACCCTGAAACTCTTTCAGGTACTGCTCAGCCGGGATACCTCCAAAAGCATCCTTGGGGAAACCATCCGCCCGGAGATGCTTGGGGAATTGTCCGGGAGGCAACTCAGCCTTGTGGAACAAGTACCTGTGGAAACCGGGGTCTATTACCTCTACAACAAGGAAGGGGAAATCCTGTACCTGGATGCCAGCACCAATATGAAACGGGAAGTGAACCGCCACTTCACGGGGGCGGGCAAACATACTCAGGCCCTTCGTAAATTAACGCGGGACGTGCGCTTTGAGACCACCGGGAGCGAACTTACTGCCCGGCTAAAGGCCTATAACGAGCTGCGGGAAATCCGTCCGCGGTATAAGCCCAAATCCCTGCGGATTAAAGGAGACCTGCCGCGTTCCCTGGTCTTTGCAGACCAGGAGTACCCCGTTCACAACCGCCAATGGCTGGTGGTTGATCGCGGGCGTGAAGCCTCGGAGCGCTCGGCCTTCTGGGTGCGCAATGGGGAGCTTCGAGGTTTCGGATATTACGGGCTGAACCACCAAATCCAGAATATTCATATCTTAGAATCGCTTATCACCCCAATGCGCGATCCTGAAGGAGGCCTGATTCTGCTGGCGTCCTACCTGCAGCAGAAAAAGGTGATGAAAGTACTCGAAATCTAGGATTTGCCTATGGCACAAAGCCCCGAAAATATAGGCTGGCGAAGGAAACTTCACGAAATCATTTATGAGGCGGACACCCCCATGGGAAAGTGGTTCGACCTGATCCTGTTTTTTGTTATTATCCTAAGCGTGGTGCTGGTCATGCTGGAAAGCGTGAAGGAGTTCGATGCCCGCTACCACAAGACGCTCCTGGTACTGGAATGGGTGGTGACCATCTTTTTTACCATAGAGTACATCGCGAGGGTGATTAGTATCCGTAAGCCCAGCCATTATATTTTCAGCTTTTACGGCATCATCGATTTTATCTCCACCATCCCCCTGTATGTCTCCTATCTGGTGGCCGGTTCCCAGGTTTTCCTGGCCGTTCGGGCCTTCCGACTGCTGCGGATTTTCCGGATTCTGAAACTGGTACAGTTCATTGGCGAGGCTTCCCAACTGCGGGAGGCCCTGAAGGCCAGCCGGGCCAAAATCCTGGTTTTTATCTATGTGGTGCTGATCCTGTCTGTTATTATGGGGACTATTATGTACCTGATAGAAAGCGATGAGGCGGGCTTTACCAGCATCCCAAGGAGCATCTACTGGACCATTGTGACCCTGACCACTGTGGGCTACGGGGACATTGCCCCCCAGACCAACGTGGGCCAGCTACTGGCCACCATAATTATGATCCTGGGATATGGTATCATTGCCGTCCCCACGGGGATTGTGACCGTGGAGTTTTCCCGGCGCGGGGGCAAAAAGACCACTGCCACCTCCGATATTGCCGTACACCTCAATACCCAGTCGTGTCCGAATTGTTCCGCAGAAGGCCACCGGGACGGCGCCAAGTATTGCTTTAACTGCGGGGGGACCCTCTGATGGAAAAAACCCTGCTGAGCATCAGTGGCCCCACCGGTATTGGGAAAACCTCCTGGGCCATTGGCCTGGCCCGGCATTTCCGAACGGAGATCCTCTCATCGGATTCGCGGCAGTTTTACCGGGAAATGCGGATTGGCACAGCTGTGCCCGATGCCAGTGAACTTCGGGCCGCCCCCCATCATTTTATCGGACACCGCTCCATACACCAGCCGTATTCGGTTGGGGATTTCCAGTATGATGCCCTTGCCTTGCTCCGCACACTATTCAGCAAGCATGACATCCTTATCCTGGTAGGCGGCAGCGGGCTTTATACCGATGCCGTCACCCAGGGGCTGGATGCTTTTCCTCCCGTGGCGGAAGGGGTTCGCGAAGCCCTGATGGCCCGGTATGAGGCCAATGGGCTGGAAGGCCTCCAGGCAGAATTACAGCAGCGGGACCCGGACTATTATCGCGAAGTGGATCTACAAAACCCGCATCGGGTTATCCGGGCGCTCGAAGTATGCCTGAGCAGCGGAAAACCCTTCAGCAGCTTCCGCGGCAAAAGCACCCCCCCGGACTTCTTCCGGCATATCCCCTTGGGTGTTACCGGACCGCGGGAGGTTATCTACCACAGGATTGAGGCCCGGGTAGATGCCATGATGGAAGCCGGGCTGCTGGAAGAAGCCCGGGGTTTGTTTCCCTATCGCCACCTGCCTGCCTTACAGACCGTAGGCTATCAGGAGCTCTTCGGGTATATGGAAGGGAAATGGGACCTGGAAACGGCTATAAACGAAATAAAAAAGAATACCCGGCGCTATGCCAAACGGCAGCTCACCTGGCTGCGCAAATCCGGGGACATCCTTTGGATTGAGTATGATGCGCCCCTGGAGGAGGGCATCTCAGAAGTAGAAATCGCACTAAAATAAGGCCGATGGAGCAGATAGACTTCCCGAAAATCTATGTGGTAATGGGTGTCTCCGGCAGTGGCAAGTCCACTGTGGGAAAAGCCCTTGCGGCCCACCTGGGACTCCCGTTTTTCGATGGGGACGACTTCCACCCTCCGGAAAATGTAGCAAAAATGGCCGCGGGAAACCCCTTGGACGATACAGACCGGGAAGGATGGCTCCGGCGGTTGAACCAACTTGCGGTGGAACACCTCCCAAAAGGGGCGGTAATCGCCTGCTCCGCCCTGAAGGAATCCTACAGGGGACTGCTGGAGGCCGGGCTGGAAGGCCGTGTGGAGTGGGTGGTCCTTTTAGGTTCATATGAACTGATCCATAAACGAATGGCAGCCCGCAGCGGGCATTACATGCCCCCTGCCCTTCTAAAATCCCAGTTCGAGGCACTGGAAGTGCCGGCATACGGCATACACCTGGACATAGGCCTCCCACTGGAGGAAATGATGGAAACCCTCCTCAAAAAGAAAGGGCCGGAAAAACCCGGCCCCAAATAGTTCTGTCCTCCTACCTTCAGGATTTTTCCGAGTCTGTCTTAACGACCAACCGGAAGCCTTCCCCGTGGATGTTCAGGATTTCTACGGATTCGTCCCGCTTTAAATACTTGCGCAGCTTGGCGATATAGACATCCATACTGCGGGAGGTAAAATAATTGTCGTCCCTCCAGATCTTGGTCAGGGCCAGTTCCCGCGGCATCAGGTCGTTCTCGTGCAAGGCCAGCAGGCGAAGCAATTCGTTTTCCTTGGGAGAGAGTTTCATCGGCTCTTCGTCCTTAAACTTCAGGAACCTCAGTTTGGAATTCAGGTGGAAATTGCCAAAGGTAAACTCGTGTTGCTTGCTGTCCGCAAGGTTATCCGAAGCCTTCCGCTGCAGGATGGCGCGTAATTTCATCAGCAACACCTCAGAATCGAAGGGTTTGTTCAGGTAATCGTCGGCCCCTGCCTTATAGCCCTTCAGGACGTCTTCCTTCATGGTTTTGGCCGTAAGGAAAACAATCGGGACATTCTCGTTTTTCTCGCGTATTTCCTTGGCCAGGGTAAACCCATCCTTGTAAGGCATCATCACGTCCAGGATACAGACGTCATAGTGTTCCTTCTTGAATTTTTCGAACCCTTCCATGCCATTCTTGGCCAGGGTTACATCAAAATCATTCATGGAGAGGTAATCCTTGAGTACAATCCCGAAATTCGGGTCGTCTTCTACCAATAGAATTTTCTTGTTTTCAGTATCCATACTACACTTATATTAAGGGGAGCTTTATAAAGAAGGTACTTCCCTTCCCCTTCTCGCTCTCGGCGTAAACCTCGCCCTGATGGTCCTCTACTATTTTCTTGACATAGGCCAGACCCAGCCCGTGCCCTTTTACGTTATGTATGTCTCCGGTGTGCTCCCGGTAAAATTTTTCAAAAATGCGCTTTAACACCGCCTTGGACATGCCGGCACCCTGGTCCTGCACCCGGATGACGATGGCGTTTTTCGCCATCTCCGTATACACATCTATCATGGGCGCCTCGGGGGAATATTTTACGGCGTTGTCCAGGATGTTGACAATCACATTCTTCAGGTGCATCTCATTGGCCAGCACCTCGGAACGCTCGGATTCCAGGTGGGGCTTCACATATCCTCCGCGGTCCTTTACAATGAGTTCCACATGGGCAATGGCCCCTTTGATAATGTCGTGGACATCCAGCCGTTCCTTACTGATGTCCAGTTGGTTCTTCTCCAGTTTGGAGATGCGCAGCACATTTTCCACCTGTGCGTTCATACGCTTGTTCTCGTCCCGGATCATCTGGAGGTAACGGCTTGTTTTCTCGATATCTCCCAGCACCTTGGGGTTACGGATAGCCTCTACGGCCAGGTTAATCGTTGCGATGGGCGTCTTGAACTCGTGGGTCATGTTATTGATGAAATCGGATTTGATTTCCGAGATCTGTTTCTGACGGATGAGCTGGTATAAGGCGCTGGCATAGGCAATCATGATAATCAGGGTGAACAACAGGGAGAGTGCTGCCATACCTGAAACGCTCCCCATAATAAACTTCTTTTCCCTGGGAAAGGAAAGCAAAAGGGCATAATCCGTATTGCCCTCACTATCCCGGAAAAGGGGTGCCTTGTAAAAGTTGCCCGCTTCGTACTTGAACCGCCGCGATTTGACCTTGGTCGGCAGGCCGCGGCTGTAGACCCCATATTCATAGTCGATATCGATGTTGTGGTCCTCCAGTTCCCGGCTGAGCAACATTTCGATTTCCTCTTTCCCTACCCGCTCGTGGATCGGGACCTTTTCGGCATATTCGCGGTAGACATCGTCGAACATGGCTTTTTCCATGGCGCCCAGGCCGCCTACCTTTTCCCACCGCTCTACCGGGTTTAGGCGGTAGGCCTTGCCGTCCAGGCCAAATTCCTCCCGGAAAATGGTTTTGGACCGGCGACTGGTGTAACTCTTGATAAGGGCTGTATCCGCTATATTGCCGCTGTCAAAGAACGTAGATGCGATATTGTAATCCTCCTCGAGTATTCCGTGGGAATACACCATGATTTCATTGGAGTTCAGGTCCCGGTAACTGAAGAACATCTCACTGAGGTGTGACCCCTTCAACTCCCCAACGCTGTCCTTGAGGTTCAGGAATTTCTCGGAATAATCCCGCATTTCCCGTTCCTCAATCTTGTCGGACACCCGGGTAAGGACATCTGTAATGACGTTGGAAAACTGCTCTTCCTTATCGGCTACCGAACTCCGGATCCAATAAATCTGAACTGCAATGATCCCGATAAGTGAAAGACTCATCAGGATGACGAGCAGCACAAATAACTTCCTATTCATCGTTAGGGTAAAAGTAAAAATTTAACATTTAGGCCCTGGGTGGTTTAACCTAAACTTAACAGTCCCCAGGCCCCGCAGAATATGACAGTTTCAGAAGTTGGCGGTGTAGCTGCTCAACCTGTTGCCGGGTATGGGGCAGGGTGAGGTTGTGCACGACAAAGTCTGCCAGAGCTGCTTTGCGTGCGTCGTCCCACTGCCGCTCCATGCGCACTCGTACGGCTGCCTCCGCTGCTCCGTCCCGCTGCATTACACGCCGGATGCGCTCCTGTTCCGGTGCGGTGACCAGAATAGTATGATCCATATTCCGGTAACCTCCGGTTTCGAACAAGATGGCAGCTTCCTGAATCACGTAAGGGGTTTGTTGTTCCCCGGCCCAGCGGTCGAAATCCTTTCGGACAGCGGGGTGTACCAGGGCATTGAGGGCGCCCAGGCGTTCCGGGTCCGGAAATACCTGGCTGGCAATGTATTCGCGGTTGGGCAGGCCCTCCGTGAAGGCTTCTTCCCCCAAAAGGCCGATAATCTCCTTTTGCAGAGTCTTGTCTTCGGCCATAAGAGCCTTGGCCTTGGCATCGGAATTGTATACCGGAATCCCCAGGTCTTCGAAAAAAGCGGCCACGGTGCTTTTGCCGCTGCCAATCCCCCCTGTCAGGCCCACGCGCATCATTCCCGGCGGATAATAAATTCCACGGAAGTCTCCAGCAGGCTGGTTTCATAAACACCCGCAGGTTCGCGCTCCAAGCTCAGGGGAAGCCTTCCGGTTTCCGGATCGGGCCGGGCGTAATCGGCAACTATGGTAAAATCGGCCGGGGTAATGGCCTTAAGGGCTTCTACCGTCCCCCGGCACAATACCCCGATGGTTGTGGGAAAGGTCCTGATATCCAGGCTTTCAGGAATGTTTACAACCCGTACAGGGACATCCACCACCGTTTCGGAAAACCGGAGTACCGGGGCAGAAACAACCACTTCCGTTGCCGAGAACTGGGTGTATTTAAGGCGGGAGGCAGCGCCGAGGGCCAGTTTAGTTCGAATGGTATCGCGAACGTCGGTAAACCTGGCCGGCAGGGTCCGCAATTCCCGGATGGTATCGATTTCCTCGGGTGGTCCCAATAGGTGGATACGCGGCGGGTTCACCTGGAGGCTTCCCTGGATCATATAGTTCTGTGCTAGTTCTACCTCTATGTCCGCCACTACGGGGACAGTCCTGGATTGTAGGCGCTGGAAGTCCAGGTAAACCGTATCGGAAGGGAGTTCCAGCAAGGCCATCCCATTATCCATCTGCCGCTCTACCTGACTGCGGAAGACCCCTGGGTCTATAAAATAGCGGCCAGATGCCCTTCGGGATGCGGCCATATCGATATAAACCTCCTTCGGGCTTACCTGGTAGGCCATAAGTTTAAACCCGCTGGCCCGGACCCGGACCGGGAGGGTAGCCGGGGGCTGCTCCATCAGGATTAGGCTGTCCGGAGGCTGTTGGTACGCGACCCGGAACGCTATCTCATGGGTATAGGTTTCTGACAGCTTACTGATAAGCCAGGCCGCCACGGCCAAACATAGGAACAACAGGAAGGTCCTGACCTTGGGTTGTGTAATGCCCGATTTTAGCTTCTTAATCAAAGGTTACGGCTTAAAAAACAGGCCGGGGAACAGTACCTCGGGTTTCTTGTTACTAAAGGTAAGGAAGCTCGTGGATTTTAGAAAGCCCAGGCCGTAGCCCCAGAACTGGACCATCACGGCGTAGGTGGCAAGCCACCCTACCCGCACGCTTCCCGTCTTCCAGGCGGCCGTACCCCCTATCAACACCAGGTACATTACCAAGCCTCCTAAAGGAACCCATGCCAGGGCCGAGGCCCAGACCCAGGGAAGGGCCAATGCCAGGATAGTGACCAGGACAAACAAGGTGGGAAGCCAGAAGGTCGGTTTTCCGGTTCCCGGATGCCAACGGCTGAGGATGGGACGGGCCAGGCCAAAGCGGTACACCTGACGGAAAAAGGATGGGAAGTCGATGCGTCGCTTATGGTATACGATCACTTGCGGCAGATATCGGATGGTAAAGCCCAATTTTACGAGTCTCAGGCTCAGGTCAGGATCCTCCCCCGGGTGGATGTTCCCAAACCCCCCGCTCCTGGAAAAAGCGGCCTTGGAAAGCCCCATGTTAAAGCTCCGGGGTTGAAAATCCCGTTGCGGCCCTTTGCCTCCGCGGATCCCACCTGTGGTAATGGGGGCGGTCATGGTGTAACTTATGGCCTTTTGCATCGCGTTAAAGGAAGGGTGAGCGGCGTCCCGCCCCCCAAAACAATCGCTATAGCCCTCCGCAAGAGCCTCATCCAGCATGTGCAGGTAGTCCGGGGGCAGAATACAGTCGGAGTCGACCAGGATAAAATAGGTGCCCCGGGCGTGGCGCATCCCGAAATTACGAGAATCGCCGGGCCCGGTATTGGGTTTTTTCAGGTACTGTATGTCCAGAAAATCGGCATATTGGCCCACTACCTCACCAGCTTCCTTTTGGGAACCGTCTTCCACCACAACCACCTCAAAAGGCTCGCTATAGGATTGCAGGCGGAGGCTTTCGAGGAGTTCCCTCAATTCCTCCGGGCGGTTATACACCGGGACAACTATGGAGAATTTCTGCGCCACAGGCCTATAAAAAAGCCATCCGGACAGGGATGGCTGTTGGCAAAACCCACAAGGGTTTAGTTATCGAAATGCTCAATCACTTCCTGGCTCACCCCGGTGCTGGAGAACCCTCCGTCGTGGAACAGGTTCTGCATGGTAACCTTGCGGGTCAGGTCGGAAAAGAGCGTAATGGTATAATCGGCACAATCCTGGGCGGTGGCATTGCCCAGGGGAGACATTTTTTCGGCGTAGGAAATAAACCCGTCAAAGCCCTTGACTCCCTTGCCTGCCGTAGTTGGCGTGGGCGATTGGGAAATGGTGTTGACGCGCACCTGTTTGTCCTTGCCAAAGAAATAACCGAAACTGCGGGCAATGGATTCCAGATAGGCCTTGTTGTCTGCCATATCGTTGTAATCCGGGAAGGTACGCTGGGCAGCCATATAGGTCAGGGCCACAATGCTCCCCCAGGGGTTCATGGCATCTTCCTGGTAGAGCGTCTTACATACCTTGTGAAAGGAAAGTGCGGAAACGTCCCACCCCTTGGCCGTCCAGTCGTAGTTCTGGTCGGTGTAGTGCTTGCCTTTGCGGACATTCACAGACATCCCTATGGAGTGCAGGACAAAATCCAGTTTGCCCCCGAGGAGTTCCATGGCACGGGTTACCAAAGCTTTCAGGTCCTCTTCGCTGGTGGCATCGGCCGGGATAATCTCAGACCCGGTTTTATTGGCCAGCTCCTGGATCTGGCCCATACGCATGGCAATAGGTGCGTTGGTCAGTACAAAGTTGGCACCTTCCTCATGGGCGCGCTCGGCGGTTTTCCAGGCGATGGAGTTTTCGTCCAGGGCCCCGAAAATGATGCCCCTTTTTCCCTTCAATAAGTTATAAGACATGTGTAATGGGTTTGGTATTACGGGTCAAAGATATTCAAAAAAAGGCGAAAGCCCCCACCCAGTCGGGTTTCTCGGGGCCTTTAATTCAGGAGGTCACGGGCATGGGTCAGGGCGGAATCCGAAATTTGGCTGCCCCCCAGCATCTGTGCCAGTTCTTCGATACGCGCCTCCCCTTCGAGCTGCTGCATACGGGTATGGGTCCGGGAGGGTCCCACTTCTTTATACACCCTGAAATGCTGGTCGCCCTTGGAAGCTACCTGTGGCAGGTGGGTAATGGCAAATACCTGCATATGGCGGCTCATCTCCTGCATGATTTCCCCCATCCGGCCGGATATCTCTCCGGAAACCCCTGTATCGATCTCATCGAACATCACTGTGGGGAGGGCTTCGTACTGCGCCAGGATGGATTTTATCACCAACATGATGCGTGAGAGTTCCCCTCCTGAAGCGGTTTTCTTTAAAAGGCCGTATGTACCCCCTTTATTGGCCGTGAACTGCAGCTCCAGAAGGTCGGTTCCCAAGGGGCCGAAATCCTCCCGCCTATGCAGGAGCCATTTAAAGGAGGCGTGGGGCATGCCCAGGCGCCCGAGTTGTTCAGACAACTGACTGGTAAACCGGGGCAGGGTCTTTTCCCGCCGCTCCCGCAACTGGCCCGAGAGGGTCTGCAAGCTTGAACGCAGGCGTTCGGTTTCTGCCTCCAACGCTTCAATGGTCTCATCCAGAATGGCCGTGTCGCTCACCTTCCGGGCCAGTTGGTCCCGAACCTCGAGAAGCCCGGCCACATCGGATACATGGTGTTTGTGTTGCAGGTCGTAAATCGTTTGTAACTGGACGTTGACCTGTTCCAGCTCGGAAGGGTCCGCCTCTATATCGGAAGCCAGCTGTTCCAGTTCCTGGGCGATGTCATCCGATTCTATGTAAAGAGATTCCACCCGCGAGGCCAGCGCCTCATACTTAGGGGCCATCCCGCGGAGCCTGGAGGATATCTGGCGCATCCGGGCCAGCAAAGCCAGCAGCCCATGCCCTTCGGCATCGCATATCTGGAAACCCTCCGCAAGGAGCTCGGCAATCTGCTCGGCATTGCTGAGTTCGGCCTGGCGGGATTCCAGGCGGGGCTGCATCTGCGGTTCCAACCGGGCTTTTTCCAGTTCCTCCAGCAAAAACTCATTGTAATCCTGTTCCCGGAAGGCGGCGTCCCGCTGCTCTTGCAACCGCCCCAGTTCGCGCTCCGCCTTGCGGAAGTCTTCCCGGACCTGTCGGTAACGCTCCAGGAGTTCGCGGTTATCGGCCAGGGCATCTACCACCCGCATCTGGAAATCGTGCTGGGTGAGCTCCTGGGTCTGGTGCTGGGAGTGCACGTCGATCAGCAACCGGCCAAGGGCCGAAAGGACCTCCAGGGTTACGGGGCTGTCATTGACAAAAGCCCTGGATTTCCCATTGGGGCGGATTTCCCTTCGCAGCAGGGTCTGGGGTTCAAAGTCCAGGTCCGCCTGCTGGCAGAAGTCGTGGATAGCCGGGTAGGCAGAAACCTCAAACTCCGCCTCAATGACGCATTTTGAATGCTCATCCCGAAGGGCGGTGCGGTCTGCCCGGTTGCCCAAAACCAGGCCGAGGCCTTCCAGCAATATGGATTTCCCGGCTCCGGTCTCGCCGGTTATGGTCGTAAAACCCCTGCCAAAAGAAACCCGCAGGTCGTCTATCAGGGCGTAATTCCGGATGGTGAGTTGAGTGAGCACGTCAGGTTCCGATTAACCCGGTAAAGATAACGGAATCGGCGCAAAAACGATGCGCCCTAATACGTGATTTGGTTCCAGGTACTGGCGTAGAAAGGCGCCACCCGGTTCAGGGTCTCCTTGAGCTGGACGATATCGATTTTGGGACCGTCCGAAAAGATGTTCTGGATTTCCTCGGCTTTAGCATCGAAAAAGGTCTGGATCAGGAAGGCATTGGGCCTGCGTTGGATCAGGGTCTCAAACAGCCGCAAGGAACCTGCAATGATCTGCTTTCCGGTGCTGTTGTTGTCCGCCAGGATATCCAGGCCTTTGCGGTGGTAGTTGTACAGGGCTATGCGGTATTCGCGGAAGGTGTTCGAGAGGAGGTTGTCCACCAGCTGGAACCGGGTTCGGTTGTCCGAGGCGGTCTGGCCCCATCCGGGATACCCGGCACCCTGGGCCTGGGTTACGATGGCCTGAGCCTTCTTGAAGTGGTCGGTGCCCCCTTCCAGCTGAAATGTGTCGGCATCGAGTCCAAGCATGATATAAGCATAAAAGGAAATAACCCCTACCAGGTTGGAGTCGAAGACATTTTCGTTAAAAACCAGCGGCTGGAATTCGATATACTCAAAATTGAACTGGTTGTCCTTGTAGTTGAAAACCGGAGATTCGTAGGAGGTGTTGAATACAGGCCGGGAAGACTGCATCTGCAGGGTTGCCTCGAACCGGCTGGATTCAAAACGGGTAATAGTGACAAACAGCCTGCAGTTGATGCGTTCGCTTTCCTTAAAGACCCGGTTGGTCCACCGCGTCTTGTTTACCAGATCTGCCAGGGAGCGCTCCAGGGTCCTGAAAACCTGCTGGTTGGTCTGTCCTACCTGGTCGGAGTTTACGGTAACGGTACAGTTGAGCTCCTGGGCCCAGACTACCCCCAGTCCAACCCCCAACCAGAGGGCAAGAACCTTAATTCCCGATGCGAATCTGAATCTCATGAAGAATATCCCGCGCGGCCTCCGCCTTGCTTTTTAATGCAAACGGTTTTATCTGCGAATTCTTGTCTATGAATGTGATTTTATTGGTATCCCCGCCAAACCCGGCCCCGGGGTCCTTCAGGGAGTTCAGTACGATGGCATCCAGTCCCTTCCGCTTTAATTTGGATTGGGCGTGTTCCAGCTCGTTCTCCGTCTCCAGGGCAAAACCAACTACAAACTGCCCCGATTTCCGTGCTGCCAGGGTTTGAATAATGTCCGGGTTGCGGACCAGTTCCAGGGAGCGGGTATCCTCCCCCTTCTTGATTTTTTCCGGGGCTGCAACCCGCGGCCTGTAATCCGATACGGCCGCTGCCCCGATAACGATATCCGCCTGGTCGAAATGCGCAGAGGCCTCCTCCAGCATCTGCTGCGCGGTACCCACGCGGATGCAGGTTATGCCGGGGTCCCGGGGTTGAAGGTGGGTGGGCCCGGTAACCAACACGACCCGGGCTCCCAGGGCCGCCGCGGCTTCCGCCAGCTCAAAACCCATACGCCCGCTGGAATGATTGCCTATGAACCGGACCGGATCTATGGGTTCGTAGGTGGGCCCGGCGGTGATCAGGACATTCTTGCCCGTCCAGGGCTGTTGCCGGGCAAACCAAGTAGTGATCGCAGCGAGGATATCTTCCGGTTCGGCCATACGCCCTTCCCCTTCCAGACCGCTCGCCAGTTCCCCCGAGGCTGCCGGAATGAGAATGTTTCCGAATCCCTCCAGGGTTTCAATAGCGGTTTTGGTGGCCGGGTGCCGGTACATATCCAGGTCCATGGCCGGAGCAAAAAATACAGGGCACTTGGCAGACATATAACAGGCGAGCAACAGGTTGTCGCATGTTCCCGAAGCCATTTTGGAGAGGGTATTGGCCGTAGCCGGTGCCACGAGCATCAGGTCTGCCCATAGGCCTAACTCCACATGGTTATTCCAGTCGGTCTCCCCCTCCTCTTCCCGAACGAAATCCTTAAGGACCGGGTTTTTGGAAAGGGTGGCAAGGGTAAGGGGGGAAACAAATTGGCCGGCGCTGTCGGTCATCACAATGCGGACCTCAGCGCCGGCCTTAATCAGTAAACGGGTCAGGAAGGTGGTCTTGTACGCGGCAATTCCCCCGGTAATGCCCAAAAGGACGCGCTTAGACCCTAACATCCTATTCCTGGTCTTTCTCCGTGTTTCGGTGGTAGATCTTGTCCTCAAGCCACTCCTGTACGGCCAGGGCATGGGGCTTGGGCAATTTTTCATAGAACTTGGAGACTTCAATCTGCTCCTTGTTCTCGAACACTTCCTCCAGGCTGTCGCTGTAGGTTGCGAACTCTTCGAGCTTTTCCAGCAACTCCTTCTTGATTTCGGAATTGATCTGCCCGGCGCGCTTGGCCACGATGGAAATGGCTTCGTAGATGTTTTCCGTGGGCCTGTCGAATTCTTCCCGGTTAATGGTGACGGTCGTTACCGGTGCCTGGGAATTTTTAAGATCGTTCATAGTTAACGTGATAGAGATTGTTCTAATGCTTCAAATGCTTCTTTTTCCTTCAGGATGTCCTCATACAGCTTGCTGACATCCTTTAAAAACTCGCTCTGCGGATAGTACCGCATAAAGGCGTTATAGGCCGCTTCTGCCTCATCCAGCCGCTCCCGCTTCTTGCTGAAGGTACTGTTGAGCGCCAGTTTTGTAGCCGCCTCCACCTTCCGGAAATACGCTTCTTCCCGGTATCTGGAACCCGGGTGGTCCGAGATAAAGTTATCGAGGCTTGCAATGGCAGAAACGTTGTAATCCAGGGTATAGTATTTCCCCAATTTCACAAACTGCTTGGCGATTTCAAAAGCCTTCTTCTCCTTCTTGGCGGTGAGTTCCTGGGCCATTTCGTTAGCCTCAGGCAGGAATTCACTGTCCGGATAGGTATTGATAAACTGCTGTAATTTGGCGAGGGCCTTGTCTGTGTCGGTCTGGTCCAGGGAATACCTGGGCGATAACAAATAATAGCTTTTGGCTCCCAGGAAACCTGCCTCGGCAGCTTTGTCGCTCTTTGGGTAGGATTTCAGGAAACGCTCAAACTGGTACCCACTGAAGTTGTAATCCCCGATCTGGTAGTAGGAGTCTGCCAGGAAATATAGCACGCGCTCGCCCTGGGGTTTGCCCACATAGCGCGGGGCGATCTGTTCCAGCAGGCGGTTGGCACGGCGGTAATCTTCCTGTTCGTACAGGCGCTGGGCCAATTCGTACTTGGGACCTATCTCCGTATCTTTCAATACCTTCTGGTATTCACTACAGGAGAACAGGGCCGGGAAGCACAAAAACAGGCCGATCCGTTTGACTTTCAAAAGCATTGGGCAAAATTAGAGATAATTCGCAAGATTAGAAAACGAAAAATAAGCCAACGGAGGCACTCCCCGGGTAGTCCCATCCCTTTTTAGGCAAAATTTAACGCCCTGCGGCCAGTGTAGCCTGAAGCGCGTCCAGATTCCGGGCCAATTCCAGGGCCAGGGCCTCTGAGGCCTCTACAAGCGGGAGTCGGACATAAGGGCCACAAACCCCAAGACGGTGCAACAGGGCCTTGATCCCGGCCGGGTTGCCCTCTTTGAAAATGCTTTCCATAAGTAGGGTCAGGGTTCCTGCCTGTGCCTGGGCATCCTTCGATGCCCCGGAGGCAGCCAGGCGCATCATGCCACTAAAAGGCCCCGGGACCCCCTGTCCTAAAACCGAGATGACCCCTGCCCCGCCCCTCAGGACGGTGGGAACCGCGGTAAAGTCGTCCCCGGAGAGCACCAGAAACCCTTCCGGGGCCTCATCGATCAGGCGCCCGATTTGCTGCATTTCGCCACAAGCTTCCTTAATCCCGATGATCCCGGGACATTCCCGGGCCAGGCGCAGGGTGGTTTCAGGCAACATATTGCTTCCGGTACGTGCCGGAACATTATAAGCCAGAATCGGCAGTGGGCAGTGGGAGGCCAGGACGCTGAAATGACGGTAAATACCCTCCTGGGTGGGTCGGTTGTAATAAGGGGATACCGACAGTACCGCCTGGTAGCCCTCCAGGGGGGTGGACCCCAGCTGCCGGGCCACTCCGAGGGTGTCGTTTCCGCCAATCCCGATAACCAGGGGCAGACGTCCGGCATTCTCCTCCCGAACCACATTTCGGATGATATCCTTCTCCTCCGGGCTCAGGGTAGCTGTTTCGGCCGTGGTCCCCAGCACCACCAGGTAATCCACGCCGCCTTCAGTCACGTGGCGCACCAGCGCCCCCAGGGCCTCCAGGTCCAGGCTTAAATCTTCTTTAATAGGAGTGACCAGGGCTACCCCGGTTCCTGTAAACAACTCGTTCATGGCAATTCGTTCAATACCCGAAGGTACTTTTTCAATTCCGATGTAAACAGCCTGAAATCGGACATGGGGCATTCAAAAATCAGGTCGTTGAATGCCGGGTCGGGTCCACCAAGCCCGGCACGGATCCGGGCCTGCGTTTTCAGGCTTACCAGTTGCATAGGCAGGTTGTCTTCCTGGAAATAATTGATCAGCAAATCGTATTCCCTTCCCAGGAACTCCAGCACATAGCTGTTCTCCACCTCTCCTTTCCAGCCCAGGTCCTTATCTGAGAATACCGGGGTGGCATATGGGGAGTTCTTGTCGTAGAACTTCTTATATCCCAACACTTTAACCGCATTGGGCCGAAGTCCCAGGGTATCGATAATCCCAAAAAAGGCCTCTGTGTCGGAAAAGGCATCCAGGTCTGCCAGAATCCCGACAGCATGGATACCCCGTTTCCGGCTGGGTGCAGTCCGGGGCTGACGAAGTTCCTGCCGGAGGTACTTCAATCCGGATTTGTGCTTAAATTTGTCTTTAAGGCCCTTGAAGAACATCTACCTTCTCCTTTCAGACAAAGGTAGCTAATCTGCCTGCATTTGCTCGACAAAGATACTTGGGATGCGAAATTTATATTATCAACTTTTTGTTATAATTATAACATTTAGTTTTTTAAGTTGCCGGCCGGAAGACAGGCACCTTTCTGCCATATCCACCAGCCAACATGCCATTGACAGTACCCTCCAGGCTGAAGATTCGGTTGAGGCCTTCCTGGCTCCCTACCGCCGTCATGTGAATGAAGTCCTGGACAAACCCCTGGCTTATGCCCCCATTACTTTAAGTAAGACGGATGGTAAACGCAATACCTCCATAGGCAACCTCATGGCAGACATCGTCCTGCTGGCGGCCGATTCGGTCTCCCACCTGCAAAATGGCCCGACCGTGGATATGGCCCTGCTCAACCATGGCGGCATACGTGCCGTAATCTCCCAGGGGCCCGTGAGTGCCCGAACAGCTTATGAGGTAATGCCCTTTGAAAATACGATTGCCCTGGTACGCCTGCGGGGTAGGGAAATCCGTGAAATGGTCCGTTTTCTGGTAGATGCAAACAGGGCACATCCCATAGCGGGAATTCGTATCCGCCTGGATGCTGACGGCCGCCTGGAATCGGTACATGTGGGGGAGGAACCTCTGGATGAAAACCGGGAATACTGGGTAGCCACTTCGAATTACCTGGTGAGCGGGGGGGATAATATGCGGTTTTTCGGAGACGCCCTAGAAATACGGGATACTGGGTACCGTATCCGCAACGCCATGATCGATTATTTCACCACGGCCGATACCCTTCGGGCCACGGTCGACGACCGGTTTACACAACAGCTACCATGAAACGGAGATCTTTCATCAAAACCGGCATGGCCGGTGGTTTGGCCGCCGGGTTTGGCGGTATGAGCTTGTCCGGTTGCCTGGGGACTTCCGAACAGGTCCTCACTGTACTGCACACCAATGACGTCCACAGCCATATTGACCCCTTCCCCCATTCACATGCCGCATACCCGGGGATGGGTGGGGCCGCCCGCAGGGCCAGCCTGATCCGTTCTGTACGCGAGGCCAACCCCAACACCCTCCTGCTGGATGCCGGAGATATTTTCCAGGGCACCCCTTATTTCAATTTTTACGGAGGGGAACTCGAATTCCGGCTGATGAGCCGGATGGGGTACGATGCCGCCACCCTGGGCAACCACGACTTCGATAACGGGCTGGAGGGCCTGCTGGCCCAACTGCCCTATGCCGAATTCCCTTTTCTGAGTGCCAATTACGATTTCACCAATACCATCATGGACGGGCAGGTGGAACCTTATCGTGTTTTTAATCGGGGCGGGCTTCGCATCGGGGTCTTTGGCCTCGGCATCCGCCTGGAAGGCCTGGTAGACCCTGCACTCTATAAAGAAACGAAGTACCTAAACCCCTACGAACAGGCGCTGGATGCCGCCCGCCGCCTGCGGGAAGAGGAAGCTGCTGACCTGGTCATCTGCCTATCGCACCTGGGTTACCGCTACCGGGATGCCGATCGCCCGAGCGATGTAAATCTGGCCCTGCAGACCGAAGGTATTGACCTGATTATTGGCGGGCACACCCACACCTTTATGGAAAAGGCAGAGGTATATAACAACAGGAAGGGAATGCCCGTGGTGGTAAACCAGGTGGGGTGTTACGGCATCAACCTGGGGCGGGTGGATTTTACGTTCAGTAAAGGGAAGGAGGCCCCTGAAGGCCAGGGCGTTTCCATTACTGTTTAAACTCAGAAATCGGACTACCCCGCTTCAGGAAAGCACATGCGCTACCAGGAGCCTGAATTCTTCCTCCAGTCCTATTTCCGGAAACGGCCTGCCTGCACGGGAATACCAATACCCGGCATTCCAGCGGTCGCCTTCCTTGCGGTGCAAATAGGCGTGGATCCAGCTCCCGAGATTCCCGGGCATCTCCTGGGCGATGTCATGAGAGGCTTCCCAATTCCCATTCCCGTCATACCACAGGGCCCTGAGGCTGTCCGGCCACCCCGGATTGGGCCCGTCATCCTGCTTCAGACTCTGCCAAAAAGCTTCTCTTGTGGGTAAGGCATCCATAGTTATGGGTTTCAGGCATCTAAAAGGGACAGGAATTCTGCTTCGGAAAGGATCGGAACCCCCAGGGACTCGGCTTTGGCCCGCTTGCTGGGCCCCATATTGGCTCCGGCCACCAGGTATGTGGTTTTGGAAGAAACAGAAGAGGCCACCTTCCCGCCATTGTCCTCGATGCGTTTTTTGAGTTCGTTGCGGTCCAGGGTCTCAAAGACCCCGGATACCACAAAGGTCTGCCCCTGCAGCAGGTCTGTCTGCCCCTGCAGCTGCGCTTCGGAGAGGGAAAACTGCAGGCCATACCCCCGCAGGCGTTCCACCACTTCCCGGTTTACCGGGTTGGCAAAGAATTCTGTAACGCTGGCGGCAATGCGCTGGCCAATTTCATCTACCTGCATCAATTCCTCTGCAGGGGCCGCCATCAGGGCATCGATATTTTTAAAGGCCCTGGCCAGTTTCTTGGCAACGGTTTCCCCTACATAGCGGATCCCCAGGGCAAAGAGCACCCGCTCGAAGGGCACCTGTACGGATTCGGATACTCCCCTGACGAGGTTCTCGGCAGATTTTTCCGCCATGCGCTCCAAGGGGATCAACTGCCCGGGGGTCAGGGTATATAAGTCCGCATAGTTCCCTATGAGGCCCTCTTTGAAGAGGAGTTCCACGGTTTCGGCGCCAAGGCCTTCAATATCCATGGCCTTGCGGCTGATAAAATGCTGGATCCGGCCCGTAATCTGTGGGGGGCATCCGGTATCATTCGGGCAGAAATGCTGTGCCTCCCCGGGTTGGCGTACCAGCGCCGTGCTGCATTCCGGACATTCCGTTATGTAAGCAACAGCCAGGCTCCCTTCCGGGCGCTGGCTGAGTTCCACCCCGGTGATTTTCGGGATGATCTCCCCTCCTTTTTCTACATAGACCCGGTCACCCACTCGCACGTCGAGTTTCGCTATCTGGTCCGCATTGTGCAGGGAAGCCCGTTTCACTACCGTACCTGCCAGCAAGACGGGTTCCAGATTGGCTACCGGGGTAATAGCCCCTGTCCTGCCCACCTGGTAACTAATGGAGTTCAGGCGAGTAAGGGCCTGTTCGGACTTGAATTTATAGGCCATGGCCCAGCGGGGCGATTTGGAGGTAAAACCTAGTTCTTCTTGCTGCTGGAGGCTATTGACCTTTACCACTACCCCATCGGTTTCATACGGGAGTTCGTGTCTGTGGGTATCCCAATACTCCAAAAAGTCCAGGACTTCTCCGATGTTGGCGCATAGCCTGGCCGTTTCGGGCACCTTAAAGCCCCACCCCCGCATGGTTTGCAGCATCTCCATCTGGCTGTTAACCCCCAGGTTCCGACCCACCATCCCGTAGAGCAGACAATCCAGAGGACGTTCTGCCACCAGAGCGCTATCCTGGAGCTTCAGGCTTCCCGATGCCGTATTCCTGGGGTTCATATAGGGGTCCTCCCCGTTTTCCAGGCGCTCCTTATTCATCTGCGCGAACCCTTCCAGCGGGAGGATGATTTCCCCCCGGACGTCGAAGCGTTCGGGCGCCTGCCCTTTCAGGCGTAACGGGATGGAGCGGATGGTTTTCACATTGGTAGTCACCTCATCGCCCTGAACTCCGTCCCCCCGGGTAACGGCACGCAACAACACCCCATCCTGATAGGTCAGGTTGATGGAGGCCCCGTCGTATTTTAACTCGCAGGTAAAGGCAATGGGGGCATCCCCCAGGAGCCGCTTCAGACGGGCTTCCCATTCCACAAGTTCTTCCGTGGAATAGGAATTATCCAGCGAATACATCGGGTAGTCGTGGGCAACCGTATTGAATTGTTTGGTTATCCCACCGCCCACGCGCTGGGTGGGAGAGGCAGGATCGGCATATTCCGGGTGCAGGGCTTCGAGCTGCTGCAATTCCTTGAGTTTCATATCGAACTCGTAGTCCGATATAGAGGGCTCATCCAGTACATAATACCGGTAGTTGTGTTCCTGGAGTTCCTCCCGCAGTTCCTCAATGGTCTTTTCTACCTGGGTCATGGATTAGTTTTGCTTCGGTTGCTGGCAGCCCCGGACCATCCGGGGGTTCCCAAAAATATCCTTTTTCAATTGAATGCCGGTCAAACCAGCCTCCCGGAAAAGCCCGCAAACGGCGTCGGCGTAATCCCGGTGGACTTCGGCATAGACCCAGCCCCCATCCTTCAGGCTTTCCGCCGCCCGTGCCACCATGCAGGCGTAAAAATGCAGGGGGAGGCCCTCCGGGGCAAACAGGGCGTTATCGGGTTCCTGCCCCTGTACATGGGCGTCCAGGCCAGGCTTATGATCCGCGGGAATATAGGGTGGGTTGCTCACGATAAGGTCAAAGGGTTCAGGGTCCTGCAAGGGTTGACACATATCTCCCTGTTGGAAATGAACCCCAACACCCAGGGCCCGGGCATTGGATCCGGCAGTCTCCAGGGCTTCTGCAGACAAATCCATACCCAATACCATCGCCCCGGGCCATTTGCGGGCCAGGGCCAGGGCAATACAGCCACTGCCGGTGCCCAGATCAAGGACCCGGCCATGGCTGAAATCGTGAGAATCTATAATCCAGTGAACCAATTCCTCGGTTTCGGGCCTTGGGATAAGCACCGACGGATTCACGTTCAGGACCATGTTCATAAAATGGGCCTGCCCGATAATATACTGGACCGGTTCATGCTCCTTGAGGCGGGCCAGGGCCTCGAACAGGGGTTGTTCCCCCTCCCTGTGGAGTACCTTTTCCGGTTCCAGACCCAGCACAAAACGCGGCAATTGCAGGTAGCGGTCCAGCAACCGGTAGAATATTTCATCCGTTTCTTCCCGGCTATAGAATTGTTGCAGTTCCCTGCGGTAGGTTTCCCGAAGTTCACGGAGCAGCATAGTTCCTAAAGTTTTTTTTGCATCCAAACCTGGCAGGCCGTGTGCCCGGTGTTCCCCATGGGAGTGCCAAGCGTTTCAAAACCGAGCTTCTTATAAAGGTAAAGGGCCCGCTCCATGTAAGGCATGGTCTCCAGGTAGCAGTACGTGTAACCCATTTCCCTGGCCGACTGAAGCGCCTTATCCAAAATGGCTTTTCCCAGTCCCTGGCCGCGGACAGCGTCCCGGAAATACATTTTCTGCAGCTCGCACGTATCCGGGCCAGCACCGGCAAGGGGGGCAAAACCGCCCCCGCCCCAGATGGCTCCCTCCCCTTCCACTACCCAATACCGGCAGCCACGGGATGTGTAGGCGTCATACATATGGTCCAGAGAAGCATCCTCGAGGGCCGTACCCATAGAAGGCACTCCAGATGCCTGCAAAACCTCCCGGATAAGCGCCCCGAGTGCAGGGTCGTCCGAAGGCTGGATTTCGCGGATCCGGAAAAGGGGACTGTTCATGCCTAATGTGCTATTTTTGCCGGGTGAAGATACACGAAATATACCTTTCGCGCTGCCTGGAACTGGGGGAAAAAGCCCTCGGGCGATCGGCCCCGAACCCTATGGTTGGCGCCGTTTTGGTAGCCGAAGGGCGCATCATTGGCGAGGGGTATACAAGCGCCTACGGAGGTCCTCATGCGGAAGTGAATGCCATCCGCTCTGTAAGGGAAAAAGAATTGCTTGCATCGGCGACCCTCTATGTAAGCCTCGAGCCCTGCAACCACCACGGGAAAACACCCCCGTGTACCGACCTGATCCTTCAATCCGCCATCCCGCGGGTGGTTGTCGGGGTACAGGATCCGCATGCCCTGGTCAATGGCAGTGGGATAGACCGGCTCAGAAATGCCGGGGTGGAGGTCATCACCGGAGTAATGACCGCGGGTTGCCGCCACCACCACCGCCGTTTTCTGACCTTTCACGAACAGCAACGGCCTTATATTATATTGAAATGGGCCCGCAGCGCCGATGGGTTTATGGCCCCGCCTGCCGGCAATCGGGGCGTGGAAGCAGCACCCTACTGGATAACCGGGGCCCGCTCCCGCCAATTAGTACATAAATGGCGAACCGAAGAACAAGCTATCCTGGTAGGTTCCGGAACCGCAAGGGAAGATAACCCACGACTCACCAGCCGCTCCTGGTGGGGACCCAACCCCCTTCGGTTGGTCACGGACAAAGCACTCGCACTGCCAAAGGACCTCCATCTCCTGGATGGGAATACCCCTACCTGGGTCTTTTACCATGCAGGGTTGCAACCCGAACCCCTGCCCGGAGTACGTCATCTGCAGGTTTCCCCTGAGGAGGCGTGGCCGGAAGCCATATGTAAGGGCCTGCACGCCGAAGGGATTACCAGCCTCCTTGTAGAAGGGGGTGCCCAAACCCTGGAGGGATTTATCCGCATGGGTTTATGGGACGAGGCGCGCGTCTTTACCGGGCCGGAGCCCCTGGGCGGTGGCCTGCCCTCCCCTTGCCTTACCGGTCATCGCGCTTCGGAAAGGATGGTAGGCCGGGATCAACTTCAAATCTGGTTCCGTGATTGAAAACATCATTTTCGACTTCGGGGGTGTCCTGATCAACCTCGACAAAGCGGCCGTACCCAGGACTCTGGAACAATGGGGTAGCTCCGAAACGGACCCAGTCCTGCTTGACCTGAGCTATCGGTACGAAAAGGGATTCCTTGCCAGTGAGGCCTTTGTTTCGGAAGTCGTAACCCACTTGGGGTGTGTAACGCCCCTACAGGTGGAAACGGCCTGGAACAAGACCATCCTGGACCTGCCCGAAGACCGAATTGTCTTCCTGGAAAGACTTCGTGACCGCGGCAGCCACAGGACCTTCCTGCTTAGCAATACCAACGACCTGCATATGGCATGTGTTCGGGAACGCCTGGGGCTGGACACCTATAACAGGTTCCAGCGGTGTTTCGAACAATTTTACCTGTCGTATGAAATGGGAATGCGCAAACCCGACCCGGAGATATTCCTGCACGTCCTTAAGGAAAACGGGCTGGCTCCCGAAAAAACCCTTTTCATAGACGATACGGATGAGCATGTGCTGGGGGCTGCCAGCGTGGGTTTGCAAACCTGGTTGTTCCAACCGGGGTGTGAGGAAATCTCCGAACTCCTGGAACGGTTGTAAGATGACGGACCTGCTGCTGAGTATTGGGTGTTCGAGCCTGATCTTCGTGATCTTCAGGCTGTATAAAACCTACGGGGTCCATACCCCGACGGCCATTGTGGGCAATTACTATACCGCTTTCTCAACAGGCCTGGCCCTAGCCCCGGAGGTAGCCGCTCCGAATGCGTGGGCCAGCAAACCCTGGCTGTTGCCTGCCCTTATGCTGGGAGTTTTGTTTGTTGTCATTTTCAACCTTATGGCTCGCTCGTCCCAGAACCTGGGGGTTTCGGTTACCTCGGTTGCCACCAAAATGTCTCTGGTAATCCCCGTTACCCTGGGGATATACCTGTACGGGGAGCACTTGAGTTTCCTGCAGGGGTTTGGGATCGTATTGGCGCTCTGGGCTGTTTATTGTACCTCCCGGCCGCCCCGGGGAATGGTCCTGCGCAAAGGCGTACTGGGGCTGCCCCTCCTGGTGTTCCTGGGTTCGGGGATCATCGATGCCAGCCTGAAATACCTGGAGGAACACCGGGTACCTGCCGCCGAATTCCCGATATTTTCAAGTACGGTGTTTTTCGCTGCCGGAACCTGCGGATTGCTTTCCCTGTTGCTGCGCCCGCATTCAGATAACCGGGGCAGCCTTCCCCGGAACCTGCTGGGCGGGTTGGCCTTGGGGGTCCCGAATTTCTTTTCGGTATACTTCCTGCTTCGAGCCCTGACCTCAGGCGTCTGGAACAGTGCAGTGGTCTTTACCCTGAACAACGTGGCCATCGTATTGCTAACCACCCTCCTTGGGGTCTGGCTGTTCCGGGAACGGTTAAGCCGATGGAACCAAATCGGGATCGTGTCTGCCGTAATCAGTATCCTCCTGGTAAGCCTGTAAATATGGAATCCGCTGCCGCGTCCTTTAAAACCCTCTACAGACCAAGCGGTCCCTGCCTGCTTAAGGAACGCAAAAGCAAGTTTATCGGGTATGCGTATCCCGTGGCTTCGGCCGAAGCCGCCCAGCAACAGGTGCAGGCACTCTGGAAGGAATACCCGGATGCTACCCATATCTGTTACGCCTACCGGATTGGGAATGACCCTCCCCAAATCCGGATTAACGATGACGGGGAACCCGCACATTCCGCAGGATCTCCCATTTTCGGGCAGATCGAAGCCTTTGATCTTCAACATGTATTGATTTGTGTGGTTCGGTATTACGGGGGGACGAAACTGGGCGTAGGCGGGCTTATCCAGGCTTATCGCGAATCGGCTCGCCTCTGCCTGGAGCAGGCCGATATCAGGGAGGTCCGCCCACAAACCCTACTTACCCTGTCCTTCGAATATGCGAGTCTGGACGCTGTAATGCGGGTCATTTCCCAGTATCAATTGGAAATCCTGGACCAGCAGATGCACCTGAGTTGTACCATCAAACTGGCTGCCATCCCTGAAAACCTCCCGGCTATCCTGGAAGCCTTCGGCCCACTCTCCGGTGTGGACCTACGCGTGCAAAATGACATGGGATTCAGGTAAGCCTCTCGAGGATAGAAGCCGGGCAGCGCATCGGCCTTCGGGTATCCCGGTCCAGAAACGCCAGATCGGTCTCGGCAAGGGCTAAAATGTCGCCATTTTCGGACCGGATTTCGTAGTCAAAAGATATCCGAACGGTAGGTATTTTTTTCAGCCGTGTAACCACAGTAATCTCCTGATCATAAACGGCCGGTTTTTTATATTGGATTGTAAGATTTATAACCGGCAAAATGCAGCCGGATTCTTCCATCTCTTTATAGGATATTCCTAGGGCCCGCAGCCACTCTACCCTTCCCATCTCCATATATTGCGGGTAGTTTCCGTGGTATACCACTCCCATCTGGTCGGTCTCCCCGTAGCGTACACGTACTGAAATTTGATGTTCGAACATAGGTTAGAGGAGAATTTTTTGGTATATTTAAAAGGGTGAAGACAGGGCGCAGAACTTCTGAAAAAAAAAGCAGAAATTCAACCCGCTTTGGATTTTTTTTTTAGGTTTTTTGTGCACATATTTGTCTCACTCAGAAAGGACAGATTAGCTGTCCTTTTTTCTACCGTACTAACTCACGCTAACCAACCGAAAGACAAGCTTCGTAATGAGTGTTTCTGCTATTTCCGTTTGGGAAAACTGTCTTGCTTTTATCGAAGACAATATTCAACCGCAGGCATTCAAAACTTGGTTCCTTCCCATTAAGCCCGTAAAGCTTACCGACAAGTCTCTGAGTATACAGGTCCCCAGTAAATTCTTTTACGAATGGCTGGAGGAGCATTACGTCAAATTGTTAAAGGTGGCACTTACCCGGGAGTTAGGCGAGGGTGCCAAGCTGGTGTACGTCATCAAGATGGAGAACACCTACGGCAACCGAGAACCTTTTACTGAGAAAATACCGAGTTCCAACCGCGGGCAGATGGGGCCCCAGGAAATGGATGTGCCCATTAAATCGAAGAGCCCCGAGCTGAAGAACCCATTCGTGATTCCGGGCATCCGGAATATCAAGATTGAGTCCCAGCTCAACCCGAACTATAATTTCGATAATTTCCTGGAAGGGGACTCCAACCGGCTGGCGCGTTCTGCGGGCCTGGCAGTAGCCAATAAACCGGGCGGCACTTCTTTTAACCCATTGCTGATTTTCGGAGGGGTGGGTCTTGGAAAAACCCACCTGGCGCATGCCATCGGGGTGGAGATTAAGGATAAATACCCGGAGCGCACCGTATTGTATATCTCAGCTGAGAAGTTTACCCAGCAGTATATCGAGTCGGTCAAGAAAAATACCCGAAACGACTTTATCCACTTCTACCAGCTTATAGATGTTTTGATTATAGACGATGTCCAGTTCCTTTCCGGGAAATCCGGAACCCAGGATGTCTTCTTCCATATTTTCAACCACCTGCATCAGAACGGCAAACAGGTGATCCTGACTTCAGACAAGGCACCGGTGGATATGCAGGATATAGAGCAACGCCTGCTCTCCCGCTTCAAATGGGGCCTGAGTGCCGAACTGCAAAGCCCGGATTTCGAAACGCGTATTTCCATCCTGAAGAATAAACTCTACCGGGATGGGGTGGAGATGCCCGAGGAGATCATCGATTATGTAGCCAAACACATCAAATCGAATATCCGGGAGCTGGAAGGAGCCATTATATCCCTAATTGCCCAGTCTTCCTTTAATAAAAAGGAAGTTACCCTGGACCTGGCCCAGCAGGTGGTGGAGAAGTTTGTCAAAAACACCAAACGGGAAGTTTCAATCGATTACATCCAGAAAGTGGTTTCGGATTACTTCGAGATGGACGTAGCCACCCTGCAGTCCAAAACCCGCAAGCGCCACATTGTACAGGCCCGTCAGCTGGCCATGTTCTTCGCCAAAAAATACACCAAGGCATCCCTTGCCAGTATCGGCTCCCAGATCGGGAAACGCGACCATGCCACAGTCCTTCATGCATGCAAAACCGTGGACAACCTGGCCGAAACGGACAAACAGTTCCGGAAATACATCGAAGACCTCACCAAGAAATTTTCCTGAGACCCATGCCGGTAAAGGTACTGATGGTCTGTCTGGGGAATATATGCCGCTCTCCTTTGGCAGAGGGTATCATGGCGTCCCTGGTACATCCTGAGGAGGTGTTCGTGGATTCTGCGGGGACAGCCGGGTACCACGTTGGGAACCCACCCGACCCAAGGTCCATTGCCGTGGCACGGGAAAACCAAATCGATATCAGCCACCAACGCTGTCGCGAATTCCAGGCAGCGGATTTCGAGGAATTTGACTATATTTTCGCTATGGACCTCGAGAACCTCGCAAATATCCATGCCCTGGCGCCAACCCAGGCGCATCGAAAAAAAGCCAGGCTGCTGCTGGAGGCCGGGGGGATGGGCACCAGGGAAGTTCCCGACCCATACTATGGCGGAGCTTCCGGATTTACCCATGTGTACAGCCTTATCGAGCAGGCCTGCAGCCGTATCCTTTCCGAAATCCTAAGAACGCCATAGGGTGGAAACAAATCCGACATCCAAACCCGGTAATCTGTACCTGATTCCAACCTTACTAGGTGATAACGAGCCCCTTGAGGTACTGCCGCTGACCATCAAGCGGGCCATTGAGAATATCGATGCCTATATTGTTGAGAACGAACGGAGTGCCCGGCGGTTCATCAAAAAAATCACCCCGAGAAAATCCCAGTCTTCCCTGGAGTTATTCCTGTTGAATAAATATACCGACACCGAAATGCTGCCGGAATTCCTGCAGCCCTGCCTTGAGGGTCGGGATATGGGCCTTTTATCCGAGGCGGGTTGTCCGGCAGTGGCAGATCCCGGGGCAGCCATTGTGGAACTGGCCCACGAAAAAGGCATCCGGGTGGTGCCCCTGGTAGGGCCTTCCTCTATTTTACTGGGGCTTATGGGAAGCGGGCTGAATGGTCAGAGTTTTGCCTTTAACGGCTACCTGCCCATTGAGGGTGCCGAAAGAAAAAAAGCCATCAAGGCACTGGAAAAACGTTCGGCAGAACTGGGGCAAACCCAGATTTTCATGGAAACCCCTTACCGGAACGATAAATTACTGGAAGAACTCCTGAGAACGCTAAAGCCACAGACCCGTTTGTGTATTGCGGCGGACCTCACGCAACCTACGCAGTACATACAAACCCGACAGGTAAGCGCCTGGAAGCAGCCCCTGCCCGATTTACATAAAAGACCTGCTGTTTTTTTACTCCTCGCCTGAAGCAGCAACCGGAAAAGCCTCTATCCGGGGGTTCTTCACAGGGGACACCGGGGAGGTGTCGTACCCACGGAACGCCCGGAGATAATGGGAAATACTGGTGCCATAGGCATCGGTAACGTCCAGTTGGCCGCCAGAACGCAAGTATTTTTTGACATTGCCGGCCCCTGCAAGGTGCGCAGCTGCCAGAATACCCGACTCCGTTACCTCAATACCATTAATGCGGCGCCCCACAAAGCGGGGTATATCACGGCGTAAAATCCATTTATTGCGGGAGAGGTTGATGTCGAAAACCTTTTCCTGTAATTCCGGGGAACCCAAAAACTGGGCAGGATTGTGAATCCCCATCAATTGGAGGGTAGTGAGCCCGAACTGATATTTCCCGAGATAGCCGAGGGTATTGGTCGTAAAATAGTCCCCTCCCGATTCCTTGAATGCGAGGGCTTCCCGAAACCCTATATACCCCTTGCCCAGAAACGGGGGCCGCAGGCCATATTGGTATGTGTCGGGGGATAAAGCTGGCAAATGGGCGTATTCCGCTTCTGTGACCGAAAGGGATTCCGGCAGCTGTGACGATTCGGCTCCCGAAGGATTAAGGCCGAAATTCACAAAGGTAAAGAGCATGATTAGAGGGCTCAGGTATCCGATCCACCTTTTCATATAAGTGTTTTCGTAAGCTTGAGAAAGCGCGAACACTTTCACTTACATTACTGGCGCAAAGATACGGGCCCCTTCAAAAAGAAAAGTCAAGAATTTCTTAAAAGGGCCCAAAAACCGGGTATATGGTCCGAAATCAGGGATTAAAGGCTACCTGCGGATATTTTGTGCATTGATCCACCGGATGTACTGCTCCTTATTCCGGTTGTGTTGCGCGAGGGACTCCGCAAAGACGTGATAGCCGAAGTTCTGGGTATCCACTACAAAGTAGAGGTAGTTGTGCTTTTCCGGGTTTAAAACTGCACGAATGGCAGACATGTCGGGCATAAAAATGGGTCCGGGCGGAAGCCCTTTGTTCCTATAGGTGTTGTAAGGCGAGGCGATTTCCAGGTCCCGGTAAAGGACCCGCTTAATCACAGTATCGTAGCGGCCTGTTTCCTTCTTGATGGCATAGATGACCGTCGGGTCGGCCTGCAGGGGCATTCCCAGCCTCAGGCGGTTCAGGTAAACGCCTGCTACCCTCGGGCGTTCGTCTGCCTTGGCGGTTTCCTTGTGGACAATGGCTGCCAGGGCAATGACCTCTTCCGGGGTCATCCCCATGGAACGGGCTGCCGCTTTTCGCTCCTCGTTCCAGAAACGGTCGTATTCCGCGGCCATCCGATCCCGGAAACCGGTTGCGGAAGTGTTCCAGTAAAATTCATAGGAGTTCGGAAGGTAAAGCGCCATAGCCTGATCCTGGCTCAATCCCCTGGATTTCAAGAATTCAGGATCTGTCATAGCGGTAACCAGGGCCGCGCTGTCTGCTTCGATTTGCTGGGCCACCCGCCCCGCCAGGGTGGCGATGCGCTCCTGGTTGTTGAAGGCCAGGGTAACCGGGGTATTCCTGCTGCGCAGGGCATTCACGATATCGTTGTTGTTCATATCCCGCAGGATGGGATACCGGCCTGGCCGGACATTTTCCACATATCGCTTCCGGGTGGCTACCGCATCGAAGGCCTCCAAATCCTCCAGCAGGGGCTCCAGTTGCGCCCTGACCTCGGGATAACCGGCATCCGAAGGGATGTAGACATAGGCCGTTTCATTGGCAAAAGCCGTATTGCTGGTAAAAAAGGTCCTGTAAACCATGGCTGCAAACAAGCCTCCACCCAGCAGTCCAAGGAGAACAAGGATCAGAAGGATTCGCTTAATGTACATGGGCGTTGATTTTCTGCATAAAAACTTCATCCTGGAACCCAGTTGCCGTCCGGATCCAGTCGCGTCTAAGACCCGTCTGTTCAAACCCCTGCCCCCTGAAAAGACTCAGGGACGGGGTGTTGTCTGCCCCTACCCCGGCAAAAAGCTGGCGAAGGCCCAGCACCCCGAAGGCATAGTCACAGAGCAGGCCCAGGGCCTGGCTCCCGTAACCTTTGTTGCGGTCCGCCTCTCCCGAGATGACGATTCCTACGCCGGCCCTCATATTTCTGG
The DNA here is from genome assembly GCF_002198115.1 of Robiginitalea sediminis. Lineage (GTDB taxonomy): Bacteria > Bacteroidota > Bacteroidia > Flavobacteriales > Flavobacteriaceae > Robiginitalea > Robiginitalea sediminis. The sequence continues at coordinate 758,308 of NZ_NGNR01000002.1, forward strand.
GGTCGAAATCGAAGAGGTCTATAAGGCCCAGGCAGGTACCGGTATTGTTGCCTACAATGGCCAGTCGCAATTGCTTGACCTCGTAGATGTCGTGGTGCGCCACTTCCAGATACTGCCGGAGCACCTTCCGGGAATACGGCGTTAGGGTACCACTTATTTCCCAAATGGCCGGGTCGTTCTCCAGCCGGTAGAGAAAGTCCAGGTCCTCGGGTTCCAGCGCCCTCAGGGTAATATCCTTTCCGCTAAGGCTAATCATGGTATTTTCCTTTAAAAACCATTGTGGCGGGCCCTGTGAGCCAGATATCGTCATACCCCCCGGTTTCCCCCGGTTCGAAGCGGACGGTAAGGGTGCCTCCCGCGGTGTCTATTTCAGCATGATGGCCAGTGAGTTTCCCCAGGGAATGCATGGCCAGGGTAACAGCGGTAACACCAGTCCCGCAGGAGTAGGTTTCATCCTCCACCCCCCTTTCGTAGGTCCGGACCTTAAACCGGGCCGGGCCATCCGGCCGTACAAAATTGATATTGCTGCCCGCCTCGCCATAGAGGCTGTAGCGCAGGCGCCTCCCCTCTCGCACAACATCCAGCCCATCCAGGTTATCGACCAGCTGTACATGGTGGGGAGAACCCGTATCCACGAAACTGTATCGGGGTTTCTGATGCACCCCGGAAACTGCACCCATTTTAAGGGAGACAACCCCTTTTTCGAGCACTGCCTCGTGGTACCCATCCGGGGCCTCAAACCCGCATTCGCTTTGAATCAGACCCAAAAGGGAAGCAAAGGATACCGCACAGCGGCCCCCGTTTCCGCACATGGACCCCGGCCTGCCATCCGAATTAAAATAGAGCATCCGGAAATCCGATTCCGGGGTTTTCCGGATCAGGATCAACCCGTCCGCGCCGATGCCGAACCTCCGATGGCACAGTTTGCGGATAAAGGCTTCGTCGGTGGAGGGGAAGACCTCTTCCCTGTCGTCTACAAGGATAAAATCATTCCCTGTGGCCTGATATTTGTAGAACTCCATAGGCCTACAAAGATACACTTTAAAGCGTGGGGCGTGCCCGTTAAAATGTCGTTAAACCAAAATAAACTGTAGGTCAAAAACGTAATTTTATACTGTTAAAATAACGCATACCATGAAACGAGTAGCAGGATTATTTTTCATTGCACTGGTCTCCGGAGGCGTTACCCTGGGGGCTTACAAGATGTTTTTTGAGAACCAACAGCCCCAGTGGGGTTTCCCGCAAGGTACCCTTCCGGTGGTGCAGACCAGTTCGAGCGGCCTTGGGTCAGCCCCGGCTGAAACAACCGATTTTACGCTGGCTGCCGAGAATACGGTCAATGCCGTGGTACACGTCAAGAACATGACCCTGAGCCGCGGGGCCAGTAATTTCTTTGAATACCTCTATGGATACGAGGAGCGGGCACGCCCCCAGGTGGGGACGGGATCCGGGGTAATCATTTCGCCCGAGGGCTATATCGTGACCAACAACCACGTCATTGCCCGGGCCAACCAGCTTACCGTTACCCTGAACAACAATAAAACCTACGAGGCTACCGTGGTGGGCACCGACCCCAATACGGACATCGCCCTGATCAAGATCAATCCGGAAGAGAAGCTTCCCTACCTCACCTTCGGGGATTCCGATAATGTGAAGATCGGGGAATGGGTACTTGCTGTAGGGAACCCCTACCAACTCACCTCCACGGTCACAGCGGGTATTGTGAGTGCCAAGGCACGGGACCTGGGGCGCAACCAGTCCTTCCTGCAAACCGATGCCGCCGTTAACCCCGGCAACAGCGGCGGGGCCCTGGTCAATACCCAGGGGCACCTGATCGGAATTAACACCGCCATCACTTCACAGACGGGGTCCTATATCGGATATTCCTTTGCCGTTCCCAGCAATATCGCGCGGAAAGTGGTGGAAGACCTCCTGGAATACGGAGATGTGCAAAAAGGGATTCTGGGGATTGAATCTCCCCGGCTCGATACCCAGTACGCTATCGAGAATAAGATAAACGAGATTGAAGGGGTCCTGGTAGACGGCGTGGAGGAAGACTCCGGTGCCGAGGCAGCGGGCATCCTCCCCGGAGACATCATCCGCAGTATTGACGATATCCGCGTTAGGCGGTTCTCCGATCTGGTGGGTTACATCGCTACCAAACGGCCGGGAGACCAGGTAAAGATTACCCTGGACCGGGATGGGGAGGAAGTAATACTTCCGGTAGAAATCCGGGAGCGCCAGTCCCTGGACCTCCCCCGCCTGGGGCTGAAAGTCAAGAACCTCTCCGAGCGGGACAAGGAGACCTACGGGGTCAACTCCGGAGTAAAAATTATCGGGGTACCGGAAACCTACCGCCGGTATGACCTCACCGGAAAAGTAATCCTAGCGGTGGATGGGGAGCCCGTGAACAATATTGAAGATGCACGCGAGCTGTTCAGCAAAATTTCACGCTATGGAAATACCAGCATTACGATGCTTGACGAAAACGGGGAACGGGAACGAATTATCTTCCAGTAGCCGTTGAGGATATCGCAACAAAACCCGCCCCTGAAGGCGGGTTTTTTTATTTATACGAAAATATCGGACGAAAACGTTTGAAATGTATAATTTTGCCGGAAAATTCAAACCCTGACCCATGACCTCCAACTCCTATGAAAAAGAGCTTGCTTTCCAGGCCGACCGCCGGAAGGCAACCACAGAATTCATCAAGATTGTGAGTGATCTCTGGTACGACAAGGCCATTGAAGTGGTCCTGTTCAAAAACCAGATCATAGACAAGAATGTCAGCGATATCATCAACCTGCACGAATACGCGGGCCAATTTGTCCAGAAACCGATTTCCATTTTCGATTCCGTGGAAATTCTCAGGGCCATCTCGGACATCAAGCTCCCTCCTTCAAAACTGGATATCGGGAAGCTGACCTTCGAATACCATTCGGACGATAACAGCAATTACCACGACGCCAAAGCCTTTGTCCTGGATAAACTCAAAGGGGCCTCAAGCTACCCGGAGATTGCGCCCAAAGATGTAATCCTGTACGGGTTCGGCCGTATCGGGCGGGTTTTGGCCCGGGAACTCATGGCCAAGACCGGCAAGGGAAACCAGCTCCGACTGCGCGCCATCGTGACCCGCGGCAGCCTGAGCCCTGAGATTTTGGAGAAAAGGGCCATGCTCCTGCGCACAGATTCGGTTCACGGCGCCTTCTCCGGAACGGTGGAAGTACATCCCAAATGGCCTGCCCTGGTCATCAACGGGACCACTGTCCATATGATCTCCGCATCGGACCCGTCCGCAATAGATTACAGCGAGTATGGGATTGAAGATGCCCTGGTGATCGACAATACCGGGGCGTTCCGGGATAAGGAAAGCCTCGGCCTCCACCTCAAAGCCCAAGGGGTTTCTAAGGTTCTGCTCACGGCACCCGGCAAAAACATACCCAATATCGTCCATGGGGTAAACCACGAGGAATTCGATCCGGATTCGGTGGATATCTTCTCAGCTGCCTCCTGCACGACCAATGCCATTACCCCCATCCTGAAAGTGGTGGAAGACTCCCTGGGGATCCGCAAAGGCCACCTGGAAACCATCCATGCCTACACCAACGACCAGAACCTGGTAGACAATATCCACGGGAAATACCGTCGCGGCCGGGCAGCAGCCCTCAATATGGTCATCACGGAAACCGGTGCGGGCAAAGCCGTTTCTAAAGCGCTGCCCTCCCTGGAAGGGAAACTGACCTCCAATGCCATCCGTGTCCCGGTACCCAATGGTTCCCTGGCTATCCTCAATTTGGACCTCAATGGGAAAACAAGTGTGGAGAGCCTGAACACCATTGTTAAAAAATACGCTTTAGAAGGCGACCTGGTGGAACAAATCAAATACTCCCTGAGCAACGAACTTGTTTCATCCGATATTATTGGAACTACTGCGCCATCCATTTATGACAGTAAGGCCACCATTGTTACCCCGGATGGAAAAAGTATTGTCCTGTACATCTGGTACGACAATGAATTCGGGTACGCCCACCAGGTCATCCGCCTGGCCAAATATGTGGCCAAGGTGCGGCGCTTTACCTACTACTAGGATAGGAAGGAGATGCATTGAAACGACCTATGGGCGGGGTGTGTGAACCATACGGGCGAATTCCACGTATATGTTTTAGAAATTCCCCCCAATGAAGTACTTTAGCCCTACCTGCAATCGAAAAAACACAGAACCTAACGCTATGAAGCGATTTGCGCTCCTGTTGTGCCTGGCCTTCCTTGCCACCGGCACCATGTTCAGCCAAGACGAAGCGGAACCCTCACTGGATTCCGGCACGGTGGAAAGTCAGTTCGACTTTATTTTCAGTAAATCGGGAAACTACAATGCCGAAGGCAGGCGGTACGAAGTGGTTCGGGCCATTTATCTCGATAAGTTGAGAACCAATGTACTGGACAGCCTCTCTGCAGGGCGGAAAGCCGCCGGGGAACTCCAGGCAACCATCAACGGGCAGCAGGCAACCATTGCCGACCTGAATACCAAACTGGAGGATACCAGTTCGCAACTGGCAGAGGTTACCGAACAAAAAGACAGTATGTCGTTTTTTGGGGCCCAACTCTCCAAAACCACCTACAACCTGATCCTCTGGACCATTATTATTGCACTCTCCCTGCTTTTGTTGCTTTTCGTTTTCAAGTTCAGGAGCAGTAACACCCTGACCCAGGAAGCCAAGGCCAAACTGGCAGACCTGGAGGCGGAGTACGAGAACCACAGGAGGCGCGCCCTGGAGCGGGAACAGAAAATAAGCCGTCAGCTGCAGGACGAACTAAACAAACAACGCAAGGGAAAATAGCCTTTCCTCCCCTGACTACTGTACCGCATGGAAATTGTAAGGGCAAACGAAAAACACCTTGCCCAACTGGCACCCCTGCTGGACGGATACCGTGTATTTTACCGGCAACCTTCAGATCTTAAGGCTGCTACCGGTTTTCTGAAGGAGCGCTTCCTACAAAACGATTCCATCATCTTCCTGGCCCGGACCGATGACCGGCCTGCGGGTTTTTTGCAGCTTTACCCCAGTTTTAGCACGGTAAGCATGCAAGCCCTGATGATCCTCAATGACCTGTATGTACATCCGGACTTCCGGGGGAAGGGCATTGGAAAGGCCTTACTGCGCCGGGCACAGGAACTCGCCAGCGAAAACGGGCTCAAGGGCCTCGCCCTTGAAACGGCCGTAGACAACCCGGCCAGGCACTTGTATGAATCCCTGGGGTGGGAACGGGATACCCACTGTTTTCATTACTTTTGGCAGACCAAGCCATAGCTATGCGGATCGATATTATTACTGTCTTACCCGAATTGCTGGAAAGTCCCTTCGGGGCATCTATCCTGAAACGCGCTATTGACAAGGGCCTGGTTTCGGTCCACGTGCATAACCTCCGGGATTACGCGACAAACCGCTATAAGCAGGTAGACGATTACGCCTTTGGTGGCGGGGCGGGGATGGTGATGATGGCCGAACCCATAGACCGATGCCTTACAGCACTTACCAGTGAGCGGGAGTACGACGAAATCATCTATATGACCCCCGACGGCGTGCCCCTTCGGCAGCCGGAAGTGAACCGCCTTTCCCTCCAGGAAAACCTGCTGATCCTTTGTGGTCATTACAAAGGCGTGGACCAACGCATCCGGGATCTGTGGATTACCAAGGAAATTTCTATTGGCGATTACGTGCTTTCGGGCGGGGAACTGGGTGCGGCCGTCCTTTGCGATGCCATTATCCGACTGATCCCCGGGGTGCTCAACGATGAGACCTCCGCCCTTACCGATACCTTCCAGGACAACCTGCTGGCCCCTCCGGTATATACCCGGCCAAGGGTCTTTAAGGGTATGGAAGTGCCTGAGGTCCTGACCAGCGGGCATGCGGGCAAAATAGAGGCCTGGCGGGAAGCCCAGGCACAGGCGCGTACGCGGGAGCGCCGGCCGGACCTGTTAAACGAGGAATAGAGCTCCCTAAAATCTCCGGAAAATACTTGCCGGTTGGGAATTATCGCTTATTTTTGCACACGATTTCGAACTAACCTCTGGCGAGGTACGTGAACGTTGGTTCGGAGAAACCTAATGAGATATCATGGAATCCTTAGTCAATTTTGTTGAAAACGAATTCATAAGCCGGAAAGATTTCCCGGAATTCTCCGCCGGAGATACCATCACGGTATACTACGAAATCAAAGAAGGTGAGAAGACCCGTACCCAGTTTTTCCGCGGGGTGGTTATCCAGCGTCGCGGTTCCGGAGCAACGGAAACCTTTACCATCCGCAAAATGAGCGGTACGGTAGGTGTGGAACGTATCTTCCCCGTTAATATGCCGGCCCTCCAGAAAATCGAGGTGAACAAGCGCGGTAAAGTGCGCCGGGCCCGTATTTTCTACTTCCGCGGCCTAACCGGTAAAAAAGCCCGTATTAAAGAAGTGCGCTCCTAAGCGTTCGGACTTACAGCAAAAAAAAGCCTGCAGTATCTGCAGGCTTTTTTTGTGGCTCTTTTTGGGGGTCCCCCCCAACTACAAGATATCCGAATTGGGTGCAAAACCCCAGCACAAATACCCCTACGCTTCTTTTTGAAATTCCAGGAGGGTTTTGCGGATAATGGAAATACATTCCTCCAGCTGCGCTTCCGTCATGACCAGGGGTGGCGCAAAGCGGATAATATTCCCGTGGGTGGGCTTGGCCAGCAACCCGTTCTCCTTCAATGCCATGCAGATCTCCCAGGCCGTGGAGCTGTCTTCGGTATCGTCAATGACAATGGCATTGAGCAGGCCCTTGCCCCGCACCAGTCGTACCCAGTGGGTTTCGGCTATGATTTCCTTCATGCGTTGGCGGAAACGGTTGCCCAGAGCTTCCGCCCTGCGGGCCAGGCCTTCCTCACGAACCACTTCCAGGGCAGCCATTGCCACGGCACAGGCCAGAGGATTCCCTCCAAAGGTGGACCCGTGGTTCCCGGGGCGTATAACTTCCATGATATCTTCCCGGGCCAAAACGGCCGAAACAGGGAATACCCCGCCTGATATGGCCTTACCCAGAATAAGGACATCCGGTTTTACCTGGGGCGTACCGCTGCAAAGGCCCTCGGGGCAGGAACAATTTCCGCAGGAAGCCAGCAGGCGGCCGGTACGGGCAATCCCGGTCTGTACTTCGTCGGCTATAAGCAGGACATTGTTTTTCTTACAGATGGCCTGAGCCTCCTCGAGATAGGTATCGTCAGGGACATAAACCCCGGCCTCCCCTTGAATGGGCTCCACCAGAAAAGCCGCAACATTTTCGTCTATGGCTTCTTCCAGCGCAGCAATATCGTTGTAGCGGATAGATATAATCCCCGGGGTAAAGGGCCCGAAATTCTCCGTGGCTACCGGGTCGTTCGAAGCAGATATAATCGTAATGGTCCTGCCGTGAAAGTTGTTCTGGCATACAATGATCTTGGCTTTGCCAGCCGGGATACCCTTTTTTTCGTAACCCCATTTACGGGCGAGTTTAATCGCGGTTTCCACGGCCTCGGCACCCGTATTCATGGGCAGTACCTTATCATATCCGAAGTAGTTGCACAGGTACTGCTCATAACGCCCCAACTGGTCGTTGTAAAACGCCCTGGAAGTAAGGGTGAGCTTCTCCGCCTGTTCTTTAAGGGCTCCTACAATTTTAGGATGGCAGTGTCCCTGGTTTACCGCCGAATAGGCCGAGAGGAAATCGTAGTATTTGTTTCCTTCCAAGTCCCAGACAAAGACGCCTTCCCCTTTACTTAATACGACGGGAAGGGGGTGATAATTCTGAGCGCCGAAACGTGCTTCCAAAGCCATGGCCTCGGCTGAATGCTGTTTTTCCACAACTGACATAAGCGTTGCTTTATACATTAAACAATAGCCATTCCTGCTTATGGAGAGAAATCATCCGGGAAGAGGGCTAAAAATACAAATTCCGGGCGGACCTTCCCAATATTCCGCTCATACAAAAAGCAGGGAGTCCGTAGAAGGGACTGTCCCGAAAAAGAACGTATTTTTGAACCCATGTCCAGAAGAAAAAACCTCCCTGTTTTTGAGTCCCTGAAGGTTACCGGCGCCGGGGCCCGTGGCAAAGCCATCGCAAAGGCCCCTGACGGCAGGGTGGTCCTGTTGCAGGGCGCTGTGCCCGGGGATACCGTAAGTGCGACCGTTTACAAAAAAAGAAAGGGCTATTACGAAGCACGGGTCACCCGCGTGGTGCACCCTTCCCCAAACCGGATATCCCCGAAATGCATGCATTTCGGGACCTGCGGGGGCTGCAAATGGCAGCACATGGAATACGCGGCCCAATTGGAGGCCAAGGCGGAGGAAGTGTCCAGTAACCTAAGGAGGATCGGCAAACTGGAATTACCGGAAATAAACCCGATCCTGCCCGCTCCACAGCCCTATTACTACCGCAATAAAATGGAGTTTTCCTTTTCGTGTTACCGATGGCTGGAACCAGAGGAAATCGAAAGCAAGACCGAACTGGAGCACCGCAACGGGCTGGGGCTGCATATCCCCGGGATGTGGGACAAGGTCCTGGACCTGAAAGAGTGCCACCTCCAGGCAGACCCCTCCAACCGCATCAGGCTGGCCATCCGGGAGTTTGCCATTGAACATGGCTATACCTTTTTCAATCCCCGGGAACAGGAAGGCTTGCTCAGGACCCTGATGATCCGCAACACTTCGGACGGGCAGTTCATGGTAGTACTACAGTTCGGGGAAGAGGACCTTCCCAGGCAAAAAGCACTCCTGGAATTCCTGGTGGCCGAATTCCCGGAAATCCAATCCCTGCACTATGTGGTAAACCGCAAAGGGAACGATACCTTATACGACCTGGAACTTATATGTGCCCATGGGCAGCCGTATATCACCGAACAGATGGAAGGGCTTCGTTTTCGGATTACACCTAAATCCTTCTATCAAACCAATTCCGAGCAGGCATTGGAATTGTACCGCGTGGTTAGACGCATGGCGGGCCTCACCGGGAAGGAATGGGTTTATGACCTGTACACCGGTCTGGGGACCATCGCTCAATTTGTAGCTGCCGGCGCCAGGGGCGTGGTTGGTATTGAGGCCGTGCCCGAGGCTATAGCGGCCGCCAAAGAAAATGCAGCCCTCAATGGGATCGGGAACATCACTTTTTACGCTGGTGATATGAAAACCCTTTTCACCGATGCATTTATTGCATCCAACGGGACCCCGGATGTTGTTATTACAGACCCCCCGAGGGATGGCATGCACAAGGATGTAGTGGCACAATTGCTGCGACTGGGCCCTGGGCGCATCGTCTATGTCAGTTGCAACAGCGCCACTCAGGCCCGGGACCTGGCCTTAATGGCAGATAGCTACACCATTGTGGAAGTCCAGCCTGTAGATATGTTCCCCCAGACCCACCACGTGGAAAATGTCGTACTTTTACAACGCAAATCCCAAAGCTGACATGCACATCCCCAGGCATTGGAACCCTTTATTGCGCCGAACGGCCTTTCTCCTTCTAGTACTGGCCCTACTGGCCGGTTCCGGGTGTGAAAAAGACGATATCTGTGTGGATGGGGATACGCCTTTGCTTGTCGTTACCTTTTACGATATCGAAAACCCGGGGGAGGCCAAGGCCGTTAACAGGCTGCGGGCCGTAGGGCTGGGCAACGGGACTCCCGTAACCTCCTTCCCAGACCGGTCTACCCGCGATTCCATCGGGATCCCTTTGCGGATCGATTCGGGGCAAACAGGCTTTGTCCTGATCCAGAATTCGGAAGACGAGGAGGGCGCAGACGTCGGAAACCGGGACACTCTGTATTTTGATTATGAAATCCGGGAGGAGTTTGTATCCCGCGCCTGTGGTTTTGTGGGGCAGTTCGACAACCTCGAAGTCCTGCTCCAATCGGATGCCTCCAATTGGATAGACAGCGTTACAGTAATTGCGACCACTGTTGAAAATTCCTTAAGTGCCCATGTGTCGGTTTATCACTAGCCTGTTGCTTTTGTTGCTCTGTACCTCCCCCGCGCTACTGAACGGGCAGGGTAAGCGGGAGGCAGACAGCCTGCGGCCGGGCCAGAAATACGGCCTTAGGGTGGGGATAGACTTAAGTCGCCCCATCCGGTCTGCACTGGACGAAAATTACACCGGGCTGGAACTTACCGGGGACTTCCGTCTTTCACATAAATGGTTCCTGGCAGCCGAACTCGGAAATGAATCTTTCGATGTTGAGGAATTGCTGGACAACGCGGACGAGGTAAACATCCAGACCCTCTACAACTTCAACAGCAGCGGGAGCTATATCAAAGCAGGGGTAAATTTCAATACCTACGAGAACTGGTATGGGATGAACAACCTCATTTACGTAGGCGCGCGTTATGCGTTCAGCACGTTCAGCAAAGACCTGCAGTCCTACAGCATCTACGAAAGTAACCGCTACTGGAACCCGGAGGGTTTCCTGGCCGGGGAAGATGTTCCCAGGGAGTTTAGCGGGCTAAATGCCTCCTGGCTTGAGATGCTGCTCGGGGTAAAGGCAGAACTGTTCTCCAACCTGTACATGGGTGCCAGCGTGCGTATAGGGATGCTGGTTAGCCGGAAGGAATCCGGGGTAATCCCCCATATCTGGATTCCGGGCTTTAACCGGGTAACCGAAGGGAGCCGTTTCGGGGTCGGGTTTAACTATACCGTTAGTTACCTGATTCCTCTCTACCGAAAATCCCGCGCCCCGGAAGAAGGGGACAACACCCCCTGACCCTTAGTTCTTACTGGCCTTCTTACTGCCCTGGTAAATATCAAATCGCGCCAGGCGGGACTCGATATTCCCATTGAAGAGTTTGATTTTACGGGTGGCCCGGAGCCCAACCTGTTTTACGTGTTCGGGGTCCCCAAGCAGAAGCCATGCTACCGTACCCGGATAGTGTTGCTTGAGGGTATCCCCTACCCTGCCGTAAAAGGATTCCGGTTCTATGTGGAGGCGTTGGCCATAGGGAGGGTTGCACACAAGGTGTAGCGGGTTCTCCGATTTCTTGGCTGTCTGGAAAAAATCGGCCTGGTCCAGTGCGATATACTCCTGCAGATTGGCATTCTCCACATTCTGCCGGGCTTTGGCTATGGCCGACGGCGCTCTGTCGTACCCCGAAATCCGATAGGGAAAATCCCGTACATGTTTCATGCTGGCTTCGAAGATACGCTTGTACAATACCGGGTCGAAATCCTTCCAACCCTGGAACCCGAAGTGTTGCCGGTTGATATTTGCCGGTATATTACAGGCAATCATGGCCGCTTCTATAGGTAGTGTCCCGCTGCCACACATGGGGTCCAGAAAATCGCATTGCCCTCTCCAGCCACTCATCATCAGTACCCCGGCGGCCAGGACCTCGTTGAGTGGGGCAATATTCGTCGCCGAACGATACCCGCGCTGGTGAAGGGAATCCCCGGAACTGTCCAGGGAAAGGTGCGCCATTTGCTTCTGGATATGGATATGGATGCGTACATCGGGGCGTGACACGGAGACACTGGGGCGCCGCCCCGTCTTTTCCCTCACCTGGTCCACGATGGCATCCTTCACTTTTTGGGATACAAATAGGGAATGGGAATACAAATCACTGTGCAAAACCGTATCGACCACAAACGTCATGTCAGGATCCAGGATTTGGTTCCAGTCCACCTCCCGGATTCGGTCATACAACTGGTCTGCCCGGTTTATCCTAAAATCGCGTAGGGGTTTCAATACCCGTAATGCCGTGCGGAGGTTCAGGTTGGCCTTATACATAAAGCCCGTATCGCCCTCAAAAAATGCGCACCGTACGCCTGTTCGCACCCCGCTGGCCCCCAATGCCCGAAGTTCCCCCGCAAGTAGGTCTTCAAACCCATACAGGGTTTTGGCGAGCATTTTGAACTTTTCGGCCATGGTCTCAGGTTACAGAACTGCAAAAATACACTATTTTTACGGGCCTAAGATCTGCCTTTATCCCGTGACGCTCTGGCCCATCCTACTTCCTGCTCTCGCTGTCTTACTCAGTTTTACATGGCTTGTTTGCTACCGCAGGCAAATAAACCGCAGGTATTCCCTGCTCCTGGCCTTCAGTGGGGCTTTCCTCTTATCGGTTACCCTCTTCGAATTGCTGCCCGAAGCCTATTCTTCGGGCAACCCCGAACAAACCGGGCTTTGGATTGCCCTGGGGATTTTATTGCAGATTTTTCTGGAATCACTCTCGAAAGGGGCCGAACACGGGCATGTCCACCACGGCAATGGGACAACCTTTCCCTGGCTGCTCTTTGCCAGCCTTTCCCTTCATGCCCTGACTGAGGGTATCCCCCTGCAGCATACTCCTGATTTTATGTGGGGAATTGTGGTTCACAAAATCCCGGTAAGCCTCATTATAGGAGGGTTCCTTTTGCAGTCCGGACGCTCCATGGGGGCCATCTGGGGATTCATGGTTTTCTTTGCGCTGATGACCCCTGCCGGCGCCTGGATCGGAAGTCGGCCCGCCCTGGAAGCTGTATACGCCTACCTCCTGCCCCTGGTAATAGGCGTAGTCCTGCACGTGTCTACCATCATACTTTTCGAAAGCTCGGAAGGGCATGCCTTCAACCTTAGGAAGATAGGCGCCATCGTTTTGGGGATGGCCTTGGGGTTCCTGCTTTAAAGCTTCGAACAGCCGCTACGAGAAATTGAGTATATTGAGGGATACATCCCAGGATCTATGCCCAGAGTAATCCTTGCCCTGCTGTTATCCCTGCAAACAAGCGTGGTTTGCAGCCAGGATTTGGAGGCCTTCGAATGCACGCCTCAATGGCTTAGCCTGGTTGAACAGTCTATCCCCAGTACCCCTGAGGTTACCCCTTTTCGGGCACGCAATCTCCTGGTTTTCTCCCTTCATACCGGTTTTGAGCACTGGGCAATCCCCCATGTGGATGCCGTCATTGGGCTGTTGGCCCGGAAAACAGGTGCCGCATCGGTTACCTACAGTCAGGATATCCGGGATTTTGAAACAGCGCGCCTAAGGGCCTTCGATGCAGTGGTTCTGAACAATACCTGCCCGGAGCGGGATCACCGGAATATCTTTTACGACGTTTTCCGCAAGGACAGCCTTATGGAAGATGCGGCCCGTTGGGAGCAGGCTGCTGTCTTGGAAGAAAACCTGTTAGCCTATGTGCGTAACGGGGGAGGTATTGTCCTTTTACACGGTGGAACTACTATGCAGTTGAATTCTGAGTCCTTCAGTGAAATGGCAGGGGGCAGTTTTGATTTTCATCCGCCCCAGCAACCGATGCGGGTCCGTATTGTGGAACCAGGGCATCCCATCACAAAGGGGTTCCAAAACCAGGAATTTACGTTGACCGATGAGCCCTATTTCTTTAAGAACGCCTATCCGAAAAAGGACTTCCGTCCTTTGCTGGCAATGGATGCCCGGGAACTGAAAGGGTTGGAACAGCCTGTTGAAGATCCGCTGCGCTATATTGCATGGATAAAACCCTATGGGAAGGGACGGGTTTTTGTAAGTGCCCCATCGCACAACGCCCACCAACTGGAGGATCCGGAATTTCTAGGTTTTTTGCTAAATGGGATACAGTACGCCCTGGGTGACCTTCCTGCAGACGACGGTAAACCCCAGGGAAATTGAAGCCTAACCCCGCAGGACCAGCCAAACCATAACCCAATGGCACGCCGCCCCACAAAGGACAAACAGGTGCCAAATCATATGATTAAACGGGATTTTCCGGATGGCATAGAAGAGGATGCCCACGGTATAGAACCCGCCTCCGGCCATTAAAAAGAGTTGTGCCTGGTGGCTTAGTGTAGTCAAAAGGAAGTCCAGGTCAATGACGATCAACCACCCCATTAACAAGTACAGCAATACCGAAAATAATTCGAACCTACCGGTAAAAAACAGTTTCAAAACCGTCCCGAAGGCAGCCATCCCCCAAACTAACCCAAATAATAACCACCCCTTACTCTCTGCCAGGACAATAAGCGCCATAGGCGTATACGTACCGGCTATAAGGTAGTAGATGCAGATATGGTCCAGGATGCGAAGCCTCTTTTTATAACGGGGCAGAGCAACGGCATGATAGGCTGTGGAGGCCCCGAACAAGAGGATAAGGGAGAGACTATACGCCCAAACCGCAGCCTGGATAAGGGTGTTTTCGCCGCGTACCTGTATTCCCAGAACCACGGCGCCCACAAGACCGAGGATAGTCCCGAACATATGGGTTCCGGTATTCCAGTGCTCTTCTTCCCGATAGCTGATCCGAATCCTCGGCATACCTTCTGATTTGCGGTAGCAAAGGTACGCCGAATCGGTTATTTCGGGAAGTACCAGAAGGGAATCTGCAGAATCGTACGGGTATAGACGCTGTCCTGGTTGTGGTCCTTGCGTTTTACCTCCAGTACGTGCTTCCCTTTTCGGACCCCATCCATATCCAGGTAGGTTTCATACCCCATCTGTTTGCGGGAGTTGATGGCGAAGACGAATTCCGGTTTAAAGTCTAGACTGTCTATGGAAAGAGTGTACATTTCCTCAAGGGTTTCCAGATATTCCGGCAGGGAGTGGCTACGACCCGAGACTGTCCCATCTGAAAAAACCGAGAAGATCCCCCTTCGGTCCTCCTCGGGTTCAAGATCCTTGTTGAAATAGAAAACATCGTCTTCCACACTGCTGCCATAAACGACAAAGACATTTAGGAAGGGATCGGAAATGACCTTGGAAGGGATGGAGGCCCGATCTACAAATGGGGTGTCTTCGTCCAAAGAGTCGAGATAATTCGCCTTGCTCGCGGCATAGGAGGAGGAATTAAATTCAGAATCCAGGTAATTGGAGGTGCTGAATCCCGTACCTGCCAAAACTGTCAGCCCCAGGTATAGGGGGACAACGATCCAACTCAGTCTTTTCCCAAACCGGGTATCCAGGAAATTGTAAACCATGGGTCGGTAAAGAAACGATAAGGTAAGGTATTTAAAGACCCAGTAAAAGGGGTAATAAAACCAGGTGGTCCACTTCTTTCGCTTCAGCCAGCCCTGAGTCACAAAATCGATAAAAGTCAGGACCATACCCACGGAAAGGAAAATGATAGCGGGTATTCCAATAGCCCCGCGCGCCCAGGATGGGGTCTCCTCCTTGCTGATCCATAAACTTAATAGCCCTATGCAGAATACCAGCACCAATAACCCCAGGAGGTAAAACACCAGCAGAAAAGTTACCGCAAAAATGACGCTGCAATACTTTTCCAGTGTGGCTACATAATTGTCGAATGAGCCCACACGCTTCTCCAGGTGTCGTTTGAATTTGGGGCTGTACCTGAGTTTGGTATAGTCGATTTCCCCGGAAACATAGCGGAGTCCGATAGCACCGATCCATAATCCCCTGAGGATAACATGGGCTATGAGGTTAATCGTGATGATATACCAGGATACCGCAAGGCCTTGAAACAGAAGGGTACTGTAGAAGTTATTGTCGTTCTGCGCCTCCAGCCCGGCGAGCTCAATGGGTTCTATTACGGCAAACAACCCATAGATAGCAAAACCGGAAATAATCAGCTCCAGTTGCCAGCTTTCCTGTTGGAGAACATCCAACCATTTCTTGAATTTCGAATCGTGCGGGTTGTTGCTCATGTAATGGACTATCCTCGATTTAAATATAGTGGAAAAATGATTGTTCCGGGTATTTAGGGCAAACCCAGTTACCAGGTCTTTCAGCAAAGGAGGGTAAAACCTTTTTTTTGCCTGAACCCCCTTTGCAACGGGAGGGGGTATCTTCCCCCGGGGGCGGGGCGTGGTGTTTGCCTTTTGCAGTGCCTCCGGGTAGTTTGGTTTCGGGGGCGGGGGTGTGCCCCATCTGCTTTGGGTTTCTACCAAAACAAAAGCCCCCCACCTGGCTGTGAAGGGCTACCTGTATCCAATAAAAAACCCCGAAGTAGAGCGAAGCTCACTTCGGGGTTCAAAGAAGGCGGCGACCTACTCTCCCACCTAAGTGGCAGT
>NZ_NGNR01000003.1:0-193927 GCF_002198115.1 Robiginitalea sediminis
CCCCGAAGTGAGCTTCGCTCTACTTCGGGGTTTTTTATTGGATACAGGTAGCCCTTCACAGCCAGGTGGGGGGCTTTTGTTTTGGTAGAAACCCAAGGCAGATGGGGCACACCCCCGCCCCCGAAACCAAACTACCCGGAGGCACTGCAAAAGGCAAACACCACGCCCCGCCCCCGGGGGGAAGATACCCCCTCCCGTTGCAAAGGGGGTTCAGGCCCTCAATCTACAATAAAGGTCTTTAGCATCCCTTTTTTCCGGCTTTCGGGCACTTCTGCAATCAGTGCATACGTGCCGGGTTTCAGCTCTGCCTCGAAATACAGGATGCTACCCATGGGGGCATCGTTCGTCCCGCCCAGGAAGGTAAATCCATCAGGGAGGGTAGAGCTCATCAGCCCTTCCGGCGTAGCCCAGTTCATCCAGGCTTCCAGGGCATCCAGGTCTGCTCCCGGTGCTACGGCAACCAGGTTCACGTCGTGCCCTACAAAGTGTTCATGTACCGTCTGGTCTACATATTCCACCCGGAATACGGTTTTCCCGGCCCTTGGCTTCCCGTTCCAGCTTATCCCGCTCTGCCTGCTTATATCGATCATAATATCGTACTCGGGTGGTTCCAGGCCGCTGTCTTCTTCAGTCACGATAAATTCCTTGGCCATACCCATAGAGGTATGGAACCGCCCGTCCGGCATCCGGACATAGCACTCCATAATGTAATAGCCCGGGAGTAGTTTTACCGTAGTAATGGCTGTTTGCTTAGGCGAAATCAATCCGGTCCCCCCGGAAAATACCACCTGGGAGAACCACTCGGGCAAGGTGCCAAAAGCTTCCATGGCAGCGTCCATGTTGCCTTCCATGATCTGGGCCATTCCGGCTTCAAAAGCCGGGGCTACTTCGCGTATCGTATTGTCGATAGTAACCCCTTCGGGGTATTTGTCCAACAGGATAAAGTGCGGTTCGGTAGACAGGTTTTCATATACGAAAGTATTCCACCCGGAAGTGATGGTGTCTGCTCCTATGAATTCCATGGAGCGTGTAGTAACCGAAACGATTTTGGGTTCGGGAAGGGGCTCCGCAGTGTTATTTGATTCGGGCTTGGGATCGTTTTTGCAGCTGATTAGTACGGGAACCAGCAGCCAGGCCAAGGCATACCTTGAGATGGGATGGTTGGTTGTTTTCATTGTGAAGGGTTTAGGTTGTGCCCTTAGAAGGTACTAAAAAAAGCCACGCTTTCGCGTGGCCTTTCTTTAGAAACCTATAGCTAATCCTCAGATCCTCGGAAGGTCTCCCTCCCCCTTCAGCGGCAGCTGCGAACTGCCCGTCAAATAGGTATCTATATGGTGTGCGGCCTGCCTGCCCTCGGATATGGCCCAGACGATCAGGGATTGACCGCGGCGCTGGTCCCCGGCAACAAACACCCCCTGGACATTCGTCTGATAATCCGTTGCTGGAGCTTTGATGTTGGTCCTGGGGTCCAGGTCAAGACCTAATTCATCGGCAATGGTTGTTTCAGAGCCTGTAAAACCAAGGGCCAGAAGGGCCAGGTCGCAGGGCCATTCCTTTTCCGTGCCTTCCAGCTCTACCAGTGAAGGCCTGCCTCCGGGTTTTTGCTTCCATTCCACCTCCACGGTTACCAGGCTTTTCAGGTTTCCATCGGCATCGCCCTTAAAAGCTTTGGTGGAAATGCTAAAGAAGCGCTCGGCCCCCTCCTTATGGGAGGAACTGGTGCGCAGCCGCATGGGCCAGAAAGGCCAGGGTTGGTTCTCCGGACGCCCCACCGGTGGTTTTCCCATAATTTCAAAATTAGACACGGAACGTGCCCCTTGCCGCAGAGAAGTCCCGATGCAATCCGAACCGGTATCCCCGCCACCAATGACAATCACATCCTTGCCGCCTGCATCCAGGGAGGCCCCTTTGTACGGGCTATCGGCCACCTTGCGGTTGTTTTGGGAGAGGAAATCCATGGCTTGTACCACCCCTTTCAGATCCGCTCCCGGGATGGGAAGTGTCCGGCGGACTGTGGCCCCGCCGCACAGCAGGAGGGCGTCAAATTCCTCCCGTAGCTGGGCTGCACTCACGTCTTTCCCTACTTCAACCCCGCATTTAAATTCGATACCTTCCTCCATTAGGATGTCCAACCTGCGGTCTATTACCTGCTTTTCCATCTTGAAATCCGGGATACCAAAACGCAGTAGGCCCCCGGGTTTTTCATCCCGTTCGAAAACGGTAACCTGGTGACCGGCGCGGTTCAGTTGCTGGGCTGCGGCCAGTCCGGAAGGGCCGGAACCAATAACGGCTACTTTCATGCCGCTCCGCTGGGCCGGGGGTTCGGCCTTGACCCACCCCTTGGCAAAAGCGGTTTCCACAATCTGTTTTTCGATATTCTCTATACTCACCGGATCCTCGTTAATGCCCAGGACGCAGGCCTCCTCACACGGGGCGGGGCACAGCCTGCCCGTAAATTCGGGAAAGTTGTTGGTGGAATGCAGGATTTTAGCAGCCTGCTCCCATTTGCCCTTATACACCGCGTCGTTGAAGTCCGGGATAAGGTTGCCCAGGGGGCAACCGCTGTGGCAGAAGGGGATTCCGCAATCCATACAGCGTGCGCCCTGGTCCCGCATCTCCTTTTCCCGGAGGGGTTTGGTGAATTCGCGGTAATGCTTCAGGCGGTCCTCCACCGGCGCATAGGCTTCCACCTTGCGCTCGTATTCCATAAATCCGGTAATCTTGCCCATCTTAAATCGTTTCTATCTGTTCGTTTTCCAATCGTATGAGTGCCTGTCGGTATTCTTCCGGGAATACCTTTACGAATTTCGGCAGGTAACTTTCCCATTTTTCCAGGATTTCCTGGGCCAGTGGGCTGAAGGTGGCATTGTAGTGGTTCTCTACCAGCCCCCTGAGCTCGGCTACATCGGCGTCCTCTTCCACCGGGAGCAGGTTAAGGGTCTCCAGGTTGCATTTTTTCCTGAAACTTCCATCTTGGTCCAGTACATAGGCAATCCCGCCGCTCATCCCGGCCCCGAAGTTCCGCCCTACCTTGCCGAGGATCACGGCAATACCCCCGGTCATGTATTCACAGCCATGGTCTCCGATCCCCTCTACTACGGCCCTGGCTCCGGAATTGCGTACACAAAAGCGTTCGCCGGCCTTGCCGTTGATGTAGGCTTCCCCTGAGGTTGCCCCATAGAGGCATACATTCCCCGTAATGATATTCTCTTCCGGCTTCAGGGTAGACCCGCCGGGTACCTTGATCACCAGGCGCGCTCCGGAGAGCCCTTTCCCGAGGTAGTCATTGGTATTCCCGTTTACGACCATCGTAAGGCCGCGCGTGGCGAAAGCCCCGAAACTCTGTCCCGCCGAACCGGTGAAATTCAGCCTGAGGGTGTTATCGGGCAGGCCTTCCGCCCCGTAGATCTTCGAGATTTCATTACTGATAATGGCTCCCACCGCCCTATCGGTATTGTGGATGGGGAAATCCAGGCTGGTTTTTTCCTTCCGGAACAGGGCCGGGTGCGCCTTTTCGATAATATCGAATTCTATGGAGGCTTCTATGTTGTGCTTCTGTGAAGTGGTATTGTAGAATTTGGTGCCCTTGGGTACCGCTACCTGGTGGAGGATGGGACTCAGGTCCAGGCCCCGTGCCTTGTAGTGCTCAATGGCTTTGCGCCGGTCCAGTTTCTGCACCTGCCCCACCATTTCATTAACGGTCCTGAAGCCGAGTTTGGCCATGATCTGCCGCAGCTCCTCGGCCACGAAATACATATAATTGACCACATGCTCGGGTTTGCCCTTGAACTTTTTGCGGAGTTCCGGGTTCTGCGTGGCAATCCCCACCGGGCAGGTATTCAGATGGCACACGCGCATCATGATACACCCGGAGGCCACCAGGGGTGCGGTGGCAAAGCCAAATTCCTCGGCGCCCAGCAGGCAGGCAATGGCCACGTCCCGGCCGGTTTTGAGCTGGCCGTCGCATTCCAGGACTACCCGGTTGCGCAGGTCGTTCATCACCAGGGTTTGCTGTGCCTCGGAAATCCCGAGTTCCCAGGGAAGACCGGCGTGTTTCAGGGAGGTCAGGGGCGAGGCCCCGGTACCTCCGTCGTGGCCCGATATAAGGATCACATCGGCCTTGGCCTTGGAAACCCCTGCCGCAACGGTGCCCACCCCAACTTCGGAAACGAGCTTCACATTGATCCGGGCCTCCCGGTTGGCCGATTTCAGGTCGTAAATCAGTTGAGAGAGGTCCTCTATAGAGTAAATATCGTGGTGTGGGGGAGGGGAAATCAGACCCACATAGGGCGTTGAATTCCGTGTTTTGGCGATGGAGGGGTTTACTTTCGGCCCCGGGAGTTGCCCCCCTTCGCCCGGTTTGGCGCCCTGGGCCATTTTTATCTGGATTTCCTGGGCGTTGGAGAGGTAGTTGGAGGTCACGCCAAAGCGCCCGGAGGCCACCTGCTTGATGGCGCTGTTCTTCCAGTCGCCGGTCTGGCTGCGGTAGAACCGCTCGGCGTCTTCGCCCCCTTCCCCGGAGTTGCTCTTGCCTCCGATACGGTTCATGGCTATGGCCAGGTTTTCGTGGGCTTCCTTGCTGATGGACCCGTAGGACATGGCTCCGGTCTTGAAGCGTTTTACGATCTCGGTCCAGGGCTCCACTTCTTCCAGCGGGATGGGGTCGTAGTTCGAGAATTCAAACAGCCCGCGGATCGTCATCAGGTGGCGGGACTGCTCGTTTACCAGCTCGGCGTATTCCTTGTAGGTGCTAGGTTCATTCTGGCGGACTGCCTTCTGGAGTTTGGCAATAGTAAGGGGGTTGAACATGTGTTTTTCCCCGTCCCGGCGCCAGCGGTATTCCCCGCCTATCTCCAGGTCGAGTTTGGCCGCCAGGTCTTTGCGGTCGAATGCGTTGTGGTGGCGCAGGGCCACTTCCTTTTCCAGTTCGTAAAGCCCGATTCCCTGGATACGGGTCGGGGTGGTGGGGAAGTATTTTTCCACCAAGGCCTTGTTCAGGCCGATGCACTCAAAGAGCTGCGACCCCCGGTAGGAGTTCAGGGTGGAAATCCCGATTTTGTTCATAACCTTCAGGATACCCTTGCCAATGGCCTTGTTGTAATGGGCAATGGCCTCCTCAAAGTTGATGTCAGTCAGGTTCTGCTCCTCGATCTGCTCCGCGATGATCTCATTGACCAGGTAGGGGTTGATGGCGCTGGCCCCGAATCCGAACAACAGGGCAAAATGGTGCACTTCCCTCGGTTCTGCAGACTCCACGATAATACTGAGTTTGGAGCGTTTGCCCATTTTCCGAAGGCCGCTGTTTACAAAGGAGGTCGCCAGCAGGGCCGGGATGGGCGCCATGGTGGGGCTCACGCTGCGGTCCGAGAGGATGATGATATTGGCCTCCTGGTCGATGGCGTCGCAGGCCTGGGCCAGGATGTCTTCCAGGGCGTCTTCCAAACCGTTGTGCCCCCGGTTCACCTCGTAGAGCATGGGGATGGACACTACCTTGTAATCCGGGCTGCTGTCGTAGTTCTTGATTTTGTCCAGGTCCTCCTTGGAAATAACCGGGTTCTGGATCTTGAGTTTGCGGCAGTGCAGGGGGTTGATTTCAAAAAGATTCTGGTCGCTTCCCAGTGTAAGGCTGATGTCGCAGATCAGCTCTTCGCGAATCCCGTCCAGGGGTGGGTTGGTCACCTGGGCGAAGAGTTGCTTGAAGTAATTGTAGATCAGCTGAGGGCGTTCCGAGAGCACGGCAATGGGGGTATCCGAGCCCATAGACCCGATGGGCTCCTTCCCGGCCTTGCTCATGGGCAGGATAATGGTATTGATGTCCTCCTGGGTATAGCCGAAGGCGGCTTTGCGTTTTTCCAGGGAGACCTCTCCCAGAAAGAGCGGGCAATCCCGGTAGGGAATATCCCTGAGGTGGACCAGGTTCTTGTTGAGCCATTCCCGGTACGGGTACCTTCCGGCAATTTCTTCTTTGATTTCCTCGTCGTTTACGATTCGCCCCTCTTCCATATTGACCAGGAACATCCGACCCGGCTCCAGTCTGCCGTGGAATTCTATATTCTCGGGCTCCAAATCCAGGACCCCGGTTTCCGAGGACATGACCACGTAGCCGTCCTTGGTTACCGAGTACCGGGAGGGCCTCAGGCCGTTTCGGTCCAGGACAGCCCCTATGTAGTTGCCGTCTGTAAAGGGGATGGAGGCCGGTCCGTCCCAGGGTTCCATCAGGCAGGAATTGAATTCGTAAAAGGCTTTTTTGGAATCGGACATGTCCGGGTTTTTCTCCCAGGCTTCCGGCACCAGCATCATCATGACTTCCGGCAGGGAACGGCCGGTCATCAGCAGCAGCTCCACCACCATATCCATGGTAGCCGAGTCCGATTTCCCGGGCAGGATTACCGGGAGGATGGCTTTAATGTCGTCCCCGAACCAATCGCTTTCCATAAGCTCCTCCCGGGAGCGCATGCGGGAGACATTTCCCCTGAGGGTGTTGATTTCCCCGTTGTGGCACATGTAGCGGAAGGGCTGGGCCAAATCCCAGGTGGGAAAGGTGTTGGTCGAGAACCGCTGGTGTACCAGGGCCAGACGGGTAACCACCCTGGGGTCCATCAGGTCCTTATAGTACAGTTTAATATCCATGGGCATCAAAAGCCCCTTAAAGATGATGATCCGCGTGGAGAGGCTGGGAACATAAAAATATCCCCGCTCGGATAGCTTGGAGTCGATAACCGCATGCTCGGTAACCTTGCGGGCCACAAAGAGCCTTCGGTTAAAATCGAAGTCCGATTCCGACACCCCTTTGCCTATAAAGACCTGTTTTACAAACGGCTCGGTTTCCGCCGCGATACGCCCCGGCACCCGGCGGTTGACGGGAACATCCCGCCACCCCAGCAGTTCGAGGCCCTGGGCGCGGAACTGCTGCTCCAGCAAGTCCGTACAAAAGGCGCGCTGGTTCTCCCGCTGTGGCAGGAAAACATTGGCCACGGCATACTGCCCGGGTTCCGGGAGGTCAAACCCGCATACCTTGGTAAAGAATTCATGGGGGATATCGATCAGGATCCCTGCCCCGTCCCCCGTTTTCCCATCGGCGCTTACCGCACCGCGGTGCTCGAGTTTCTCGAGGATTTCCAGGGCTTTATGGATAATGTCATTGGACTTGCGGCCTTTCAGGCTACAGATAAATCCGGCGCCGCAATTGTCGTGCTCAAATTCGGGGAGGTACAGGCCCTGCTCTTTCATAGTTGCTGCTTTAAGCGTGTGCCTTCCGATCCTTAGTCAACCCCTTGTATACAAAGGGAATACACGTGAATTCGGATTGCACGATTCGCTCAAAAATAGCATAAACGGTATCATAAATTCAAGGGAATTTGTGATATCCTGAAAAAAATTCAGCGTTTATAAAAAAACGTTCAATTATTCGGAATTTGAAAAAATGAAGCGGGGGGAATTAGCGATACCGTAACGCACAGCCTTTCCGGGTGGGATTCATGGCTCCTTAAGGGGGTGTTTTACTTCAAGGACATGAGATTAGGGTTGTAACCCCTAAAATGCAGGGGGTACTGTTTCAAAGAGAAATGCTTTTGCCGGAAATAGCAGCGAAAAAAAGGGGTGCAATAACCCGGATTCCGGATTTAGTCGCGCAGAATGCTCCTTGAAATCACGATGCGCTGTATTTCCGAGGTGCCTTCGTAGATCTGTGTGATCTTGGCATCCCGCATCAGGCGTTCCACATGGTACTCCTTAACGTACCCGTTGCCTCCATGGATCTGGACAGCTTCCACAGCGGTTTGCATGGCTACCTCAGAGGCATAGAGTTTGGCCATGGCCCCGGAGAGGTCGTAATCCCCGCCCGTGTCCTTATCCATAGCGGAACGATAGACCAGCATGCGGGCGGCCTCGATCTGGGTGTGCATGTCGGCCAGTTTAAAGGCAATGGCCTGGTGGTTGGCTATTTCCGTACCGAAGGCCTTGCGCTGTTTGGAATAGGAGCGGGCCAGGTCGTAAGCCCCGGCGGCAATACCGAGGGCTTGCGCGGCAATGCCGATACGGCCTCCTGCCAGGGTCTTCATGGCGAATTTGAAGCCGAAGCCGTCTTCGCCAATCCGGTTTTCCTTGGGTACAATCACGTCGTTAAAGATCAGGGAGTGGGTGTCGCTGCCGCGAATCCCCATCTTCTGTTCCTTCGGCCCGATCTCAAACCCGGGCATGCCTTTCTCCACAATAAGGGCGTTGATGCCCTTGTGGCCTTTTTCCGGATAGGTCTGGGCAATAACCAGGTACACATCGGCGCTGGAGCCATTGGTAATCCAGTTTTTGGTGCCGTTCAGTACATAGTGGTCCCCTTTATCCAGGGCCGTGGTTTTCTGGGAGGTGGCATCACTTCCGGCTTCCGGCTCGGAAAGGCAGAAGGCCCCGATGATCTCCCCAGTGGCCAGGCGTGTGAGGTACTTGGCTTTTTGCTCCTCATTCCCATAGGTCTCCAGGCCCCAGCATACCAGGGAATTGTTGACCGATACCACAACGGAGGCCGAGGCGTCTACCTTGGAGAGTTCCTCCATAACCAGGACGTAGGAAAGGGTATCCAGGCCGCTGCCGCCGTATTGCGGGTCCACCATCATCCCCATAAAGCCCAATTCGCCCATTTTGCGAACAGCCTCTGCAGGGAATTCCTGTTTCTCGTCCCGTTCGATGACTCCCGGAAGGAGCTCGGTTTGTGCAAAATCGCGGGCAGCCTGCTGCACCATGCGTTGTTCTTCGGTCAGGGTGAAGTTCATAGGGTATTGTGATTCTGTCAATGAAGTACTGCAAAGATAGCACCTGCTTACAAGAAATTCAATAAAACCGAGGGTGTATTGCGAATATTTAAAGGGGCATTCGCACCCATTTCCAGCCCCCTCCCCTGAGAATTTTGGGTTCAGGGTTGGTGTAATTCCTATATTTGTTTCCGGCCTGTCCCGAACCGGGCCCACCGAAAAACCATCGGATATGCTGATGAAAGAACTGCTGGAGCGGTACGAAAACAAGGCTCCTGAGATTGTTTTCCACTGGAAGGATCCGGAAACCGAGGCCGAAGGCTGGGCGGTTATCAACTCCCTAAGGGGGGGTGCAGCCGGAGGGGGAACCCGCATGCGGGAAGGCCTTGACGAAAATGAGGTGCTCTCCCTGGCCAAGACCATGGAGGTGAAATTCACCGTTTCCGGCCCGCCCATAGGCGGTGCCAAATCCGGGATTAATTTTAACCCGGACGACCCCCGTAAACGCGGTGTCCTGGAGCGCTGGTACCACGCGGTGGCGCCCTTGCTGAAATCCTATTATGGCACAGGGGGGGACCTGAACGTGGACGAAACCCACGAGGTGATCCCCATCACTGAGGATGCCGGGGTCTGGCACCCGCAGGAAGGGGTGTTCAACGGGCATTTCCGGCCCTCCGAGGCCGATAAGATCAACAGGATCGGCCAGTTGCGGATGGGGGTGATCAAGGTCCTGGAAAGCCCGGATTACTCCCCGGACCTGTCCAAGAAATACACGGTGGCGGATATGATTACCGGTTTTGGCGTAGCCGAGGCCGTGCGCCACTACTACGAGATCCATGGGGGGGATGTAAAGGGAAAGCGCGCCATTGTACAGGGCTTCGGCAATGTGGGCGGGGCTGCGGCCTTTTATCTCTCCAAGATGGGGGCCCGCGTTGTGGGGATCATAGACCGCACCGGGGGGGTGATGAACCCAGAGGGCTTCTCCTTTGAGGAAATCGTAGAGCTGTTCCGGAAGAAAAAGGGCAACGCCCTGGTAGCCGACCAGCTGATCCCCTTCGAAGAGATGAACCGAAAAGTCTGGGAAATGCAGGCGGAGATCTTTGCGCCCTGTGCGGCTTCACGCCTGGTTACCCTGGAGCAGATCGACACCCTGATCCGCACCGGGCTCGAAGTGGTCAGCTGCGGGGCCAACGTCCCGTTTGCGGACCGGGAGATCTTTTTCGGGCCCATTATGGAGCATACCGACCAGCGCGTCAGCCTAATACCGGATTTTATCTCCAATTGTGGCATGGCCCGCGTTTTTGCCTACTTTATGGAGCACCGGGTGGCGATGGACGATGCTTCCATTTTTAATGACACTTCCCAGACCATAAAAAGGGCAATTTTGAATATATTTAAGCAAAATCCAACAGGAAAGAATGTCAGCCAAACGGCATTTGAGATAGCACTTAACCAACTCGTCTAAAACGAACCTATCCATGGAAACCCTTATTATCATCATTTTTCTGGTCGGATACCTGGCCATTACCCTGGAGCACAATCTGAAAATAGACAAACTCATCCCCGCCCTGGCCATGATGGCCATCCTCTGGGCGGTAATTGCCCTGGCGCACCTGCCGGTGTTCGAGGTCAATGCGGAGCTCAAGGAGCTGGAGCCCACGCACCTGGATGAAATCCTGCTTCACCATTTGGGCAAGACCGCAGAAATACTGGTCTTCCTGCTGGGGGCCATGACCATTGTGGAGATCATCGACTACTTCGACGGCTTCGCCACCATTAAGGGATACATACGCACGCGGAGCAAGCGCAAGCTGTTGTGGATGTTTTCCATCCTGGCCTTTATCCTCTCTGCCATTATCGACAACCTTACGGCAACCATCGTCCTGGTTACCATCCTTCAAAAGGTAATCAAGGACCGGGAGGCCCGCCTCTGGTTTGCAGGTCTTATCATCATAAACGCCAACGCCGGGGGTGCCTGGTCGCCCATAGGGGACGTTACCACCACCATGCTCTGGATTGCCAACAAGGTCTCCGCCCTGTCGCTCATCGAGCACGTATTGCTGCCCTCCATCATGTGTACCCTGGTGCCCACTTTTATCGCCAGCAGGAGCAAGGTCTTCTCAGGCCAGCTGGAATCCGGCATGACCGATGAGGACAAGCCCAAATCCAAGTACGGCCCGGTCATGCTCTACCTGGGCCTCGGGGCTATTGTTTTTGTGCCGTTTTTCAAGACCATTACCCACCTGCCTCCCTATGTGGGGATGATGCTCTCCCTGGCCGTGGTGGCTACCTTTGCGGAAATCTACAGCAGTGCCAAATTCAGCATCTCCTCGGTAGACAAGGAAGAGAGCGATGCCCATGCCTCCCACAGCCCGGTGCATGCCTCCCTGTCGAAAATCGAGCTGCCCAGTATCCTCTTTTTCCTGGGTATCCTTTTAGCCGTTGCCGCCCTGGAGTCGCTCGGATACCTGTTCCACTATGCCGAAAGCCTCAACGAGGCCATCCCCAACACAGATATCGTAGTACTCCTGCTTGGGGCGGGGTCTGCTGTAATCGATAACGTACCTCTGGTAGCGGCCAGTATGGGGATGTTCTCCGCAGAACTGGATAACCCGCTGTGGCACTTTATCGCCTACTCTGCCGGGACCGGGGGCAGTATGCTCATCATTGGTTCCGCCGCCGGGGTTGTGGCTATGGGGATGGAGAAAATCGATTTCTTCTGGTACCTGCGCAAGATTGCCTGGCTGGCCCTCGCGGGCTTCCTGGCGGGCGCCGTTACTTTTATCCTGCTACGCGACTTTGTGCTGAACGTATAATTTTGCAAGGGGGATACTTAAAAACCCAAAACCCCGTTATTAGTAGCAACATTTAACTGAGAACCTATGCTCTTGTTTCAGGATGCCATGGACGACACCCAGCTGGGTGAAATCGCGTCCGAGGAGAAAACCCTGTCTGTAATCGACCTGATCTTTAACGGGGGTACCGGAAGTATCGTGATCATCTCCGTGCTGTTTGTGATGCTGGCCGTGGCCATGTACATCTACTTCGAGCGGCTGCTCGCCATCAAGGCGGCTTCCAAGATCGACAAGAATTTCATGAACCAGATCCGGGACCACGTGATGGGGGGTAAGCTGGAGGCGGCCAAGATCCTCTGCGCCCAAACCGACAGCCCCGTAGCCCGACTTACCGAGAAGGGAATATCCCATATCGGCAAACCCCTGGATACGATCAATACGGCCATAGAAAACGCCGGGACCTTGGAGGTATACAAGCTGGAAAAGAACGTCAGCGTGCTGGCCACCGTAGCCGGTGCCGCACCCATGATCGGGTTTCTGGGGACCGTTATCGGGATGATCCTGGCCTTCCACCAGATGGCAACCAGTGGCGGACAGGCTGAAATGGGGGCCCTGGCCTCCGGGATCTATACGGCCATGACTACCACGGTTGCAGGCCTGGTAGTGGGCATTATCGCCTATGTGGGCTACAACCACCTGGTGAACCGCACCGACAAGGTGGTCCACAAGATGGAAGCCAACGCCGTGGAGTTCCTCGACCTTTTGAGCGAACCCGTTTAAGACCCTTCCCATGAAACTGAAAGGACGCAACAAGATCAGCCCGGAATTCAGCATGTCCTCCATGACGGACATCGTATTCTTGTTGCTCATCTTTTTTATGCTGACCGCCAACTCGCCCAATGCCCTGGATCTGCTGCTACCCAAGGCAAGGGGAAAATCCACGAATACCCAGAATGTTTCGGTTACCATTAACCGGGACCTGCAGTATTTTGTGAACAACCAGCAGATTAACGGAGAATACATTGAAATTGAACTAAAAAAGGCGCTGAAGGATCAGGAAAACCCGACTATTATACTGCGGGCCGAGGAGAGCGTGGCAATCAAGGAAGCCGTGCGTGTGATGGATATCGCCAACCGTAACCAGTACAAAGTGATCCTGGCAGTGCGTCCCAACTGATGGCGCTGTTAGATACCAAGCACAAGAAGAAGTCCTTTACGCTCACCACCCTCCTGTTGAGCGCACTTGTCCTGTTGCTTTTTTACATCGGACTTACCTATATGGACCCGCCGGAGGAAAGCGGGATTACCGTAAACCTGGGCACCATGGAATTCGGTATGGGCGATACCCAGCCCCTGGAACCGGTACGCCGCCAGCAACCTGAGCCCGCGGAAGAGCCCGAAGTGTCCGAGCCCGAACCGGTAACCGAGCCGGAAGTGGACCCCACCCCCGCCGCCACCGAGGCCCCCACGGAAAATGTCCTGACACAGGACACGGAGGAATCGGTAAAAATCAACCCGGAAGAGGAAGCTCAGAAACGCGCCGAAGAGGCCCCCCGAAAGGCGCGGGAGGAAGAGGCCCGGCGCGAGCAGGAGCGGCAGGCCGAAGCCGAACGAATCCGCCGCGAACAGGAAGCCAAAAAGCGGGAACTGGACGCTATGATGGGCGGGCTGAATACCTCTGAGGGCACTGCCGAGGGCAGTGAAGGGGACGACAACCGTCCCGGGGACAAAGGCCAGCCGGGAGGCGACCCCTATGCCACGACCTATTACGGGGCACCGGGTACCGGGAGCGGTACCAGCGGATACGGCCTTAGCGGCAGGTCTTTGGTGAGCAACGGCAAGGTGCAGCAGGACTGCAACCAGGAAGGGCGCGTGGTGGTCAAGATTACAGTAGACCGCAACGGACGGGTAGTGGAGGCCACCCCGGGGGTACGGGGTACCACCAACAACCACCCCTGCCTGTTGGAACCTGCCCGCAAGACAGCTTTCCTCCACAAGTGGAATTTGGATTCCAACGCACCTGCCCGACAGGTGGGTTTTGTGGTGGTTAATTTCAAACTGGGGCAATAAATGGATTACAGCCAGACGCTGGAGTGGATGTTCGCCAGGCTTCCCATGTACCAGCAAAGAGGCGCCGCAGCCTACAGCGGAAAACTGGAGCCTATCCGCGCTTTCTCGGCCCACCTGGGCCACCCGCACCAGCAATTTAAAAGCATCCACGTAGCCGGGACCAATGGCAAGGGTTCCAGCAGCCATATGCTGGCATCTGTCCTGCAGGAAGCCGGGTACAGAGTGGGGCTGTATACCTCCCCCCACCTGAAGGATTTCCGGGAACGAATCCGCATTAACGGGAACCCTGTTTCCGAGGACTTTGTGACCGGTTTTATAGAGGAAAACAAAGCCTATATAGAAGCAGCGGGCCTTTCTTTTTTTGAACTTACCGTTGGTATGGCCTATGCCCGCTTTGCCCGGGAGGAAGTGGATGTCGCTGTGGTGGAGGTGGGCCTGGGCGGCCGCCTGGATGCCACCAATATCATTACCCCCATGGTGAGCCTTATCACCAATATCGGGATGGACCACATGGAATTCCTGGGCGACGACCTGCTGAAGATAGCCCGGGAAAAAGCGGGGATTATCAAAAAAGGTATCCCGGTCGTGGTCAGCGAGACCCAGCCCGGGGTGGCCGATGTTTTCCGGGAAGTGGCCGCCGGCCAGGAGGCCCCAATTACATTCGCCGACCAGCACACCTGGCCGGAGTACCCGGTTTCCCTCCTGGGGGCCTACCAGCAGAAGAACATCAAAGGCGTGCTGGCTACCCTGCAGGCCTTGCAGGGGTTTGCCGTTTCCCATACGCACATCTCCAAAGGGCTGATGCACGTGCAGCAGAACACCGGCCTGATGGGGCGCTGGCAGATCCTGCAGGAACACCCACGCGTCCTCTGCGATACCGCTCACAACATCGAAGGCCTGGAGCTGGTGATGAATCAGCTCTCGGCCCAACAGTACCGCCACCTGTATTTTGTCCTGGCCTTTGTTAAGGGCAAGCCCCTGGATAAGATCCTGCCCCTGCTGCCTGCCGATGCCCTTTTCCATATTGCCCCCATGGGGATTCCCCGGGGGATGCCTGTGGAAAGCCTTGCCGATGCCCTGGAAGCAGAAGGCCTGAAATACAGACGTTTCAGCACCATCCCAGAGGCCTACTCCGCCGCCCTTTCCGCAGCCGAACCCGAGGACCTCATCTTCGTAGGAGGCAGTACCTTTACGGTAGCCGAAGTCCTCTGATTTTTTCTTTTTTTCTTTTGGGAACCAAAAAACGATTCTATATTTGCACACCCTTTACGGGCTCTTAGCTCAGTTGGTTCAGAGCACCTGCCTTACAAGCAGGGGGTCGTTGGTTCGAATCCAACAGGGCCCACATCAAGCAGAAAACCCCGCAACGAAAGTTGCGGGGTTTTTTCATTTCAAGAGAAAGCCAAACTCGTTTGAGCTTTCTCCGGAAATGAAAAAACACAGCAGGCCCGCAAGGGACTGCGGGGTTTGTCTATTTGCAGCCGCGGCCCCACTTTGGATCACAGGCGCAGCCTGTAATCCAACCAAACTTGTTCGAGCTTTCTCTTGAAATGAAAAAAACACAGCAGGCCCGAAAGGGGCTGCGGGGTTTGATTATTTGCAGTAGTGGTCCCACTTTGGATCACAAGCGCAGCCTAACTGTTTTGGAGATCCCTTACTTCAGCCGGGGTCAAGTTTACAGCCGCGGATGCAGATGTATACCAGTTTCATCTGCGACAGAATCGGTATACAATGAGCAAGAATCCCCTATCTTTATCCAACCAACCTATCCTGCCATGGAACCCGCCTCCTCCGAATTTTCTCCCAAGGGCTTTTTTCGTACACACCGTATCATCCACCTGGCGCTGCTGGCCGGCCTGACCATTTTTGGCCTGGTGCAGTTCAACAGGGTTGGGGGTGCGGAGATGGCCTGGGGGCAAATGGATTACCTGTTCCCGTATGGGATACCCCTGTTGGCGATGGGTGGGATTCTTGCGGGGTCGGTGGTATTCCGCCAGCAACTCAGCGCTGTTACAAAATTGGAAACCCTGCAGGCCCGGATGAACGGGTACCTGTCGGCCTGCCTTACCCGGTATGCCCTTTTGGAAGCCCCTGGCTTTCTGGCACTTTCGGCCTATGGCACTTCCGGGAACGCCGCGTATCTGGGGGTGGCCCTGGCTCTCTGGATTGCCTTGCTCCTGCTGTACCCTACCCCGGAGCGGGCCGTGCGGGATTTACAGCTCCCGCCCCCCATGCAGGAGGCCCTTCGCAAGGGCCTGAAATAACAACCAAAACCAAGAACAGAATCATGTCCGATACCATGCTCCCCTGCCCGCGATGCGAATCCCCCTACGGATATTTTTCCCGCGAAGACCTGTATGCCTGCCCCGAGTGCGGGCACGAATGGGACCCTGCTGCAGTAGCCGAGGCATCCGGCCCTCAGGTGCGGGATTCCAACGGAAACCTCCTCCAGGATGGGGACACGGTTATCGTGATCAGGGATTTGCCCGTAAAGGGCGCTTCCGGCCCCGTTAAGGTGGGAACCAAGGTAAAGAACATCCGCCTGGTGGAAGGAGACCACAACATCGATTGTAAAATTGACGGCTTTGGCGCCATGGCCCTCAAGAGTGAATTTGTCCGCAAGGGGTAACTTTTAAAACCATGGCCCGAAAAGCCAAAAATAACCGCCTATGAAACCGAATAAGACGTTGATCGGAGCCCTTGTAGCAGGCCAGTTGATAACCGCCGGCCTGGCTTTTAGCACCGGAGAATTCCTGTTTAAATCCGGTTCGGCCGGCATAGGGATCCTGGTTATGCTGGTACTGATGGCGCCCGGGGGCTTTAAACGGGCAGATCTCTGGATGGTGGCTGGGGCGTTCCTCTATTCTATTATTGGGGACTATTTCCTGTCCCACCGGGACGGGAGCGGGATGATGTTTGTTTTCGGGATCGGTTTTTTCTTCCTGGCCCACCTCGGGTACCTGGGGTATGCCATTTACCACGGCCGGTTGCACTGGCCGGTTACCCTCCTGTTCTGCGGCGGGTACCTGGTATTTTTCTTTACCTCCCTCTACGGGGGCATTTCGGACCCGGTCCTGATGTGGTCTGCCCTGGCTTACCTCTTTGTGTCCTGTTTCTCGATGGGGGCCGCCTGGGGGATTATGCCCAAAGGTCTTTCACGGAATCTTTTTGTTGGCGGGATTGCCCTGATCCTCTTTTCGGATACCCTGATCGCATTCCGGGAATTTATGGCCTATACGGATTGGGATTTTCTGATCCTGCCCACCTATTACCTGGCGCATATCCTGGTGACCCTTGCCGTTTGGACCGGATGGACGCCCGAGAAACCAAGGGTGCCTTTGGTATAATTGACAATAAAATCTCCCGTTCGGATTGTGGAGCTATCCAGTTTCCTGAAAGCCTCCGGCGAAGCCGATTTTAACAGGGGCAAGCCTTATATTTTAGGGGTGATATTCCGATATTGCAGCAAAGAGACCTACAAAGATGAGAAAGTACATATTTCCCCTGCTGGGGTTGTTGCTGTTTTGCAGCCACGACATGTTCCTCAAGCTCGATACCTACTTCCTGGAGCCCAACACGGAGGCGACCATTCAGCTGTTCAACGGTACCTACGACAAAAGTGAGAATGCCATTGACCGTTCCCGCATGCGGGATGCAAGCCTTTTGGGGAATGGGGTGCGAACTGCTGTGGATTCTGCCCAGTGGAGCGAGAAGGATGGAGCAACCCTGCTCCACCTGACCACAGGTGCCCCGGGTACCTGGGTGGCGGGGGTTTCCATCCACCCCCGGAAGATCGAATTGGAAGCGGAGGCTTTTAACGATTATCTGGAGCATGACGGGGTGTTGGATATGCTGGAGCAGCGCAGGGAAGGAGGCCTCCTGGAGGAGGATGCCGTAGAGGAGTACAGCAAGCATGTTAAAGTGCTGTTTCAGGTAGGGGACGAGCGTACGAAGGACTGGAATACCCCCCTGGGGTATCCGTTGGAGTTTATCCCCCTGGAAAACCCATACGACCTGCACCCGGGCCATGAACTGGCGGTTCGCCTGCTGTGGGAGGGGGAACCCCTGGCCAACCAGTTGGTTTACGTCGGATACCAGTCCGAGGCGCATTCCCACGGGGAGGCTGCAGACCACGAGCACCCCTCCGAGGGAGGGGAAACCCATTCGCATGCCGGCATTGAAGAGCACCGTACCGATGAACAGGGGATTATCCGTTTTACCCTTTCCGAAGAAGGGGCCTGGTACTTGCGCACCATCCGGATGGTTACCACCCAGCAGGAGGGCTACACACATATTTCCAATTGGGCCACCCTCGCCTTTGGGGTGGGCCAGGGGCACAGCCACGACGATGGCGGGCACGAGCACGCGGACTCAGATGGCTTCCCGGCTACCGTCTTTTGGATTGGCAGCCTGGTGTTGTTGGTAGTGCTGTTTTTTTGGTTCCGACGCAAGAAATAACCCGCTGACAGTTTGAAAGCGCTTCTGACCCTTTTCCTTGTATTTGTGCCCCTCACCCTGCTGGCACACGGAGTGGATGCCTCGGACCAGGCTGTACTGGATGCGGGAGGCCTGCTGGCCTATATCTGGGTAGGGGCCAAGCACATGGTAACCGGATACGACCACCTACTATTTCTGGCCGGGGTTATTTTTTACCTGAAGGGGTACCGGGATATCCTGCTCTTCATCACTGTTTTCACCATAGGACACAGCATCACCCTTACCGGGGCCACCTATTTGGGAATCCGGGCCGATGAGCACCTTGTGGATGCTGTGATTGCCCTGAGCGTATGCTATAAGGGGTTCGAAAACCTGGGCGGCTTTGGGAGCAAGTCGCCCAATTTACTGGCCATGGTATTCCTCTTTGGCCTTATCCATGGCTTTGGCCTGTCCACCCGCCTGCAGTCCTTCGATATAGGCGCCGATGGGTTCCTGGCCAAAATCCTGTGCTTTAACCTCGGGGTGGAGCTGGGGCAGGTAGCAGCCCTAATCCCGATTGTGTTCCTCATCCGGCAATGGCAGGGGCACAAGACTTATGAGTCCTTTTACAAGGCGGCGAACACCTATCTGGTGGTTGCAGGGGTGGCGTTGTTTGTTTACCAGGTTTATGGATATATTACGTCATAATGGAAAGGGAAGCTTTGACATTTCCGTATCGCAAACGAATGCTTTACGTCAACCTCGGCACAGGAGTGCTTTGGCTACTGTGGGGTTTCGGCCAGGTCTGGTTTAGCGAGAAGGTGAATTGGATCGACTATGGCTGGTTCGTGATTTCTGGCGCGTACCTGCTCACCTTCCTCTACATGTGGCATTTCAAGTATTTAACTTTGGCAGAGGGGATTCTGAAGATAAACGGGCCGTTTGGCAAATCGGTAACCCTTTCTAAGATCACCCATATCCGGAAATTTGCGGGAGACTTCATCCTGCACCATCCGGGCGGAAAATTCAAAATCAACGGGGAGATCCTGGACCCCCAGGGCAGGGAACAGCTGGAAGAGGCCTTGCGCGGGCTGGATGCGGAATGGACCTAAAAAAAGCCCCTCAATTGAGGGGCTTGGTGTTGGTGCCGTTTCCGGATTAGTTGTTGGGCCAGTTACTCCAATTGCTGCAGTGGCCGGCCTGGTCGGTTTTTTCCACCACCCGATTAACCCCGGTGTACCCGGCGTTCATGAGGGCACGGGGGGAGAAGTGTAGTTTGCCGTTGGCCTCTGTACGCGAGAGTTTTCCGAAGTGTGCCTGGCTCAGGGCATGGCCCACCTCGTGCAGGGCCACGGTCTGGAAGTCTATCCCGGTGCCGGTAGCCACCCGATCCTGCCAGTTAAAGGCGTCATTATAGTAGATTTCTTTTATGGCCACATCGCCTTTGCCGTCGCCGTTGATATCATCTGTCCAGGTCAGGGTGAAGGTAACCCCGAGGATACCATTACCTCCTCCCGGTGCGATGGCATCAAAAAACGCTTTGGGCAGGGTTCCGGCATGCACGATTACCCCGGGGAAGAACCCGTTGCTTCCGCCAAAACCAAAGAAAACATTCGAAACAAACCCAATGTCTGCCCCTGAAACCCCTCCAAAGGGGATATCCAGACCACTGGAACAGGTTACATTGGCCCAGGTGTCCATGACATCCACAATGGGCTGCAGCGTATTAAATCCGGATGCGGTGTTGAGTTGGGTGCCGTCTATAAGATACGGTACGGCAAGCCCTCCCAGGTTCCTGGGGTCATTGGGCACATAGTCTGAGGATAGTTGCTTGTTGCCACGGTCCGAAAAGAAAACCGTTTTCCCGGCACCATCTATGGAATAATACTCCATTTTCTCCAGTTGCACCCCATAAGGTTCCAGCATCTGATTGATCTGGGTGGCAGCGCCTTTCAGATTCTTGCCCTTGCTTGCCTGGAAACCGTTGCCTTTCAATCCGTCCACGCCAGGGATGTCTACCTCTACCATTTTAAGTTCCCCCAACGCATAGGTGGCCGTGGGGTTCTCGTTGACGTCCTCGGACTGGCACGCCACCAACAGGGCAGCTGCAGCCAACAATAATAATTTTGGTTTTTTCATCGTGTTCTTGGTTTTTATTGTTAAACGAAAAAGGGTTGGTTAGGTTTTGCGATCCTGATATTAGGGAATTCCCCGAAACAGTGCAATAGGGCTGCGGGTCATTTTATCAACGTATAGTATCTTGCCAGTGCCGAGAGACTCCTGGCCACAAATCCACCTGAAGCATGTACCGCGTCTACGTCATTGAACTCTCCAAACGGGTGTACACCGAAGACCGGCGTTTCCGGGAGGCCAACCCCCAGTTTAACGGGGTGTTGCAATGCCTGTACGTGGGGATGACCAGCAAGGACCCCAGGGAGCGGTTTGCCCAGCATAAAACGGGGTATGTGAACCGGAAAGGGCACAAATTGTCGGCAAAGCTGGTGGAACGCTATGGGATGTACCTCAGGCCTTCGCTTTACAACCACATCCCCCCGATGAAAACGCGGGAAGAAGCCCTGGCCATGGAAGCCCGACTGGCCCTGCAACTCCGGCGGCAGAAGTATGCGGTGTGGTATAATTAGTTGTTCCCTCGCCTTCGTTTAGGAGGAAAACGGCTTGAGCAGGGATAAAATTGGGGGGGTGGAATCCCTCCCACCCGGGTACAAGATAAACGGCCTCCCTGCAAGACCCTTTCAGGCCTCACTCAATCTTGGTTTATTCCCCGTTAAAGGTCACCATTACCCCGATCACAATGGCCACGATGATAGCGGAGACCACGATATCCTTCCAGTTATAGCTGCTTTTGTTGCGCTGCCGCTCCTCCGGGGTAATGGTGGCATAGGTAAGGTTCCGGACCTGGGCTTCCGAGGGGGCAGGGGTCAGCAGGCTCACCACCACCAGCAAGGCCATGCAGAACAGGAAAAACCAGGAGGCGAAGATTAGGAAGTTGGTGTCCCCCAGGGTGTGGAGCAGGCTGCCGGGCGCAAAAGAATCCTTAGCCAGTTCCAGGCCAATGCGAAGGGCGGCGATAACAAACCCGGAAATAAGGGTCACAAAAGCCCCCTGGGCATTGATGCGCTTATAGAAAATCCCAAGCAGGAATACCGCGGCAATAGGGGGGGAGATATAGGATTGCACACTCTGCAGGTACTCGTATAAAACCCCGGAGATATTGGCCATGATCGGGATCCAGACAATGCCGATAAGTACCACGATACCCGTGGCAATCTGCCCGGTACGCACCAGTTTCTTTTCGGGGGCATTTGGCCGTAATTTCTTATAAATATCCACCGTGAACAGCGTGGAACACGAATTGAAGACCGAGGCCAGACTACTCATCAGGGCAGCCAGGAGGCCTGCGGCTACCAGCCCCCTGAGGCCTGAGGGAAGCAAATTGCTCATTAAAACGGGAAAAGCCTGGTCCGGGCTGTCCCAATGGAGCTCGCCCCGCATCTTCAGGGTCAGGGCAATGACCCCGGGAATCAGGAACAGGAAAACGGGCATGAGTTTCAGCAGGGCCCCGAAGATCGTACCCCTGCGGGCCTCCTTTAGGTTCCTGGCCGTCAGGGCACGCTGTACGATATACTGGTCCGTACACCAGTACCAGATACCCACTACCGTACTGGCAATGACCAGCCAGGGCCAGGGAAAGTCCGGGTCCTGGGCGCTGCGCCACATGTTAAGGTATTCCGGGGTAACGGTCTGTTTCATGCTCTCCCACCCGCCCACGTGGTCCAGGCCAATGGCGGTCAGGGCGGCCGCCCCGAGAACCAGGACAACGGCCTGTAGGGTTTCGGTATAAACAACGGCCCGCATCCCGCCCAGGACGGTGTAGATGCCTGTTAGGATTACGGTAGCGATGGCACCGGTCCAGAAATCGATTCCCAGCAGGGCAGAAACCACTACCCCCCCGGCGTAGATGGTAACCGAGATTTTGGTCAGAACGTAGGCTGCTATGGAAAAGATGGAGAGGATCCACCGGCTGCGGGCATCGAAGCGCTTTTCGAGGAATTCCGGCATGGTAAAGACCCCGGCCCGGGAATAAAAGGGCAGGAACACCCATCCCAGCAGCAGTACGATCCAGGCATGGATTTCATAGATCAGCATGGGGAGTTTATTGCTGGCGCCTGTCCCCGCCAGTCCCACCACGTGTTCGGAGCCGATGTTGGAGGCAAAAATGGAGGCGCCTACTACAAACCACCCCACATTGCGGCCGGCCAGGAAATAGTCCTCGGTATTTTCCTTCTTACGCCGGATAACCCATATGGCTATACCGAGCAGGATCAGGAAATAAACCGAGATGGTAATCCAGTCGAGGGAATCGAGCATTTGCATGGGCAGGGGTTGTTATCGGGTTGAAAACCGGAATGAGGTACGCGTATGGTAGGTTTGCCCCGGGTCCAACCGTGTGGAGGGGAACTCCGGGCGGTTGGGTGAGTCCGGGAAGTGCTGGGTTTCCAGGCACAGCCCGGCACGGAAGGGGTAGTAGCCCCCGCCCTTGGCAGGCAGGCTGCCATCCAGGAAATTAGAGGTGTAGACCTGGATGCCCGGTTCTTCTGTTAGGACCTCCAGGACCCTTCCGCTTTCCGGGTGGTAAGCCGTAGCAGCTGCGTTACTTATATCCCGGTCCTCACGCAGGACCCAGCAGTGGTCGTACCCGCCGCCAACGCCCAACTGAGGGTCTTCGGCATCGATATCCCTCCCGATGGCCTTGGCAGCGGTAAAGTCAAAAGGCGTCCCGACCACCGGGCGTTGCTCTCCGGTGGGGATCAGGCCGTCGTCCACAGGCAAATAGGCCGGGGCATCGAGGGTGAGTTCGTGGTCGGTGATATCCCGGGTAAAATCGCCGGAAAGGTTGAAATAGGTGTGCTGGGTCAGGTTAACCACGGTGGGCGCATCTGTAGTCGCCTGGTAGTCCACTACAAGGGTATTGTCCGGAGCCAGGCGGTAGGTGACCCGGGTTTTGAGGTTGCCGGGGTAGCCTTCCTCCCCGTCCGGGCTCAGATAGTCCAGGTGAAGTATCAGGGTATCCCCCCGGGTTTCGTTCTGGGCTTCCCACAGGACGCGGTCGAAACCGTTTTCCCCACCGTGGAGGTGGTTCTCCCCGTTGTTGCGTGCCAGGGAATAGGTGTTCCCCTCCAGGGTAAAGGTACCCTTTGCAATGCGGTTCCCGTACCTTCCTATGAGAGCCCCGAAGTAAGGATGCCGCTGCAGGTACGGGGCCATACGGTCGAAGCCGATGACCACATCCTGGTAGTTCCCGTTCCGGTCCGGGGCGGTCCACCGGGTAATGATCCCGCCGTAATTGAGGATATCCACCTCCATGCCGTTGGCGTTTCGCAGGCGGTAACGCATTACCTGCCCGCCTGCAGGGAAGTGTCCGAAAAAGGATGTTTCTATACCGGGGGGCGGTTGTTTCTTAGCCATTGAATTTTCCGTATCTGCCTTTTTTTGCTTGCCCTGGCAACCCAAAGCCAGGCCGCCCAACAAAAGCAGCAGGAGGATTCCAGGGGATGCGATTCTTCTCATGTTCCGGGTCATTGCCATTAAGGTTGTTTCCTGCCGAAATAGGCCGCGTTGGCCCTCAGGCGGGTATTAAAATCCGCAAGCCGGGTCTGTGCATCGATGCACAGGAGTTCAATATCGAAAAAATCGGCGAAATCCTCCAAATACTCCAGGGTTAGGGCCTGGGTATATACCGTATGGTGCGAACCCCCACCCGCCAGCCAGCAACCGGCAGATGTCTTCAGGTCCGGCAGGGGCTCCCAGAAAGCCCTGGGGGTGGGCAGGTTGGGGAGGGCTTCCCTTGGGGGAAGGGCCATGACCTGGTTGGCCAGCAGGCGGAATCGCCCGCCCAGGTCCACCAAACTGGCATTCAGGGCCGGGCCGGCCCCGGCAGTAAAGACCAGGCGCACCGGGTCTTCCCTGTTTCCGATGGCCAGGGGGTGGATTTCACAACTCGGTTTTCCCGCCGCGATACTCGGGCAGATTTCAAGCATATGGGAGCCCAGCACATAGCCTTTGCCCCCTTCGAAGTGGTAGGTGTAATCTTCCATAAAAGAGGTCCCGCCTTCCAGGCCCCTTGCCATGGTTTTCATGGCATAGAGCAGCCCGGCTGTTTTCCAGTCCCCTTCGGCTGCGAACCCGTAACCATCTGCCATAAGCCGCTGCACCGCTATTCCCGGGAGCTGCCTCAAACCGCCAAGGTTCTCGAAGGTGTCGGTGATGGCGCCAAAGCCACCGGTCTGCATAAACTGTCTGATGCCCAGCTCTATACGGGCCGCTTCAAGCAGGGCGTCATGGCGCGCACCCCCGCGTTTCAGTTCGGGAGACACCTCATATTCGGCCTCATAAAGGGCCGCCAGGTCTTCAATTGCCGAAGATCCCTCCCCTGGCATACACCCCAGCAGGTCGTCAGTGTCGTAGGCTTCCACGGACATCCCGAATTTCAACTGGGCGGCAACCTTGTCGCCTTCGGTCACGGCAACCTGCCG
Source organism: Robiginitalea sediminis (assembly GCF_002198115.1). Taxonomy (GTDB): domain Bacteria; phylum Bacteroidota; class Bacteroidia; order Flavobacteriales; family Flavobacteriaceae; genus Robiginitalea; species Robiginitalea sediminis. The sequence continues at coordinate 24,580 of NZ_NGNR01000003.1, forward strand.
CATATTGTCTCCGATCCGGGCCACTTTCAGGCCGCGCAGCGCTTCGCAACCATAGGCCGCCCGGCTCCAGACCGCCACCCTGCCCATGACCTCAGGGTCTTCCCAGTGGCCCACAACGGTTTTCCGGGCCTTGTTCAGGTGAGTCAGCATATAGCCGAATTCGCGGTCCCCGTGTGCTGCCTGGTTGAGGTTCATAAAATCCATATCGATCTCCCCCCAGGGGATTTCCGTGTGGAACTGCGTGTGTAAATGGCAGAGGGGTTTATCCAGCAGGCGGATGCCCTGCATCCACATCTTGGACGGGGAGAAGGTGTGCATCCACGCCAGCAGGCCCACGCAGGATGGGGTTGCGTTAGCCTGTTGGCACCTTTCCGTAATGGCTTCCGTATGGGTCAGGACGCCTTTAAAAACAATCCGGAAGGGGAACCGCCCACTGGCGTTCCACTGTTTCACCATGGTTTCGGAGTGCGCCTTTACTTTTTCCAGGGTTTCTGGTCCGTAAAGGTGCTGGCTGCCGGTTACCCACCAGATTTCGGGTGTTTCGGGTATCATGAATTGGGTTTTTGCTGACCGTAATAGGCGCCCGGGCCGTGTTTGCGGTCGTAGTGTTTTTGGATCAGGGTTTCTTTCAACCGGGGAACCCCCGGGTTGAGTTGCAGGGTAAGGCTCGCCATACGGGCAATGGCCTCCAGGACCTCACTGTTGTAGACGGCCTTCAGGGGGTCTTCTCCCCAGGCGAAGGGCCCATGGCTGCCCACGAGGACCATTTCCACTTCCCGCGGGTCCAGGTTTCGGTCCCGGAAACACTCCAGGATCTGAACCCCGGTATTGTGTTCGTAGTCTCCCCGGATCAGCCGGTCTTCCATAGGCGGGGTACATGGGATGTCCGTCGTAAGATGGTCTGCATGGGTGGTCCCCAAAATAGGGATGTCTTTCAGGGCTTGCGCCCAGGCCACTGAATAGGTGGCGTGGCAGTGTGCAATCCCGCCCAGGTCTTCCCAGCTTTTGTACAAGAGGCTGTGGGTGGGGGTATCCGAGGAAGGCCTCAGGTGCCCGTCTACCACCGTATTGTCGAAATCCACCACCACCATGTCCGAAGGCCTGAGCTCCGGATAGGGTACCCCACTGGGTTTAATGGCAAAGACCCCTTTGTCGCGGTCCGCCGCGCTTACGTTTCCAAAAGTGCGAAGCACAAGCCCCCTGGCCTGGAGTTCCATATTGGCCTGGTAACAGGCTTCGCGCAGTTCGGAATAGGGAAATGCCATCATTCAGGAATTTTGGGTCAGGGAGGCGGCAAGCGCCCCCAGTTGCTCGTAGTGCTTCATGCGGTCTTTGAGGGTGGCCGCGGCCTTCGGCCTTGGGCTGTATTGTTTTTCGATGGGGCTACCCATCCGCGCTGCTGCAGTGCCCACATCGGGGTATATACCTGCCGCCACGGCAGCGTAAATGGCAGCCCCCAGGGCAGGTGCATGGTCGGAGGCGGCTACCCGGATGGGCCGGTCCAGGACGTCGGCCAGGGTCTGCATGATCAGAGACGATTTGCGGGCCACCCCTCCAATGCCGATGACCTGGTCTATCCGGACCCCTTCCTCCTCGAAGCGGTCTACAATCTTTTTGGAACCGAAACAAATGGCGTGCACCAGAGCCAGGAAAATATGGGGGGCCGAACTGCCCAGGCTGAGGCAGGCCATGGCACTTTGGAGCCCCTGGTGGGCATCCGGGCTGCGGCGCCCGTTGATCCAGTCCAGGGCAATGGGGATGGCTTCCTCCAATGGGATTGCTTCGGCAGCGCGGGAGAGCTCCTCCAACAGGTTATGCTCCAGGTCTTCCCTCAGGGCGAGGCGTTGGGATTCATCCAGTACAGGGTGGTTATACACCAGGTGTTCCAGGGGCCAGGCCACCACGCCCCCGAACCAGGCCAAAAGGTCGCCAAAGGCCGACTGCCCGGCTTCCAGCCCAATTTTCCCGGGGATGACCGACCCGTTAACCTGTCCGCAAATACCGCGGACGGCTTTCGTCGCCAGTTCCGGGGCATCGCTTACCATGATATCGCAGGTGGAGGTGCCCATGACCCGCACCAGCGCATGCGGCCCGATTCCGGCTCCCACAGCCCCCGCATGGGCATCGAAGGTACCCACGGCCACGGCGATGCCGGGGTTCAGCCCCAGCCTCCCGGCCCACTCGGGGCACAATCCGCCGGCGCTTTCATCGGAAGTATGGGAATGGGTGTAAAGGCGATCCCGGAGGCTGCCCAGGCCGGGGTGCAGGGCATCCAGGAAGGCCTTGGACGGGAGCCCGCCCCAGGACTCGTGCCACATCGCCTTGTGGCCGGCAGCGCAGCGGCTGTGTTTAAAGGATTGCAGGTCGCCACCGCCTACCAGGAGGTAGGTCATCAGGTCGCAGTGTTCCATCCAACTCCAGGCGGCTTCCCCAACATCCGGGTCTGTAGCCGTGATATGCATGATTTTGGCCCAGAACCATTCCGAGGAATAAATCCCGCCCACAAACTGCGTGAAGTCCGGGCCATCCCACACCCTCGCCAGGTTGTTGATGGCTTCTGCCTCGGCCAGGGCCGTATGGTCTTTCCACAGGACGACCATGGCATTCGGGTTTTCCGAAAACGTCTCGGTCAAAGCCAGGGGGGTTCCTTCCCGGGTAACGGGGAGGGGGGAGGAGCCGGTGGTATCCACGCATAGCCCTTTAACGCTGGCTTTCGGGACCCCGCTTTGCTCCATAACGCTGCGGACGGTCGCTTCCATCCCTTCCAGGTGGTCCAGGGGGTGCTGCCGATAGCGGTTGGAAGGCGCATGGCAATAGAGTCCTTTGGCCCACCTGGGGTAATGAAATACAGCGGCCGCCTGTTCGGTGCCCGTATCGGTATCCACCAATACGGCCCGAACCGAGTCGGTACCAAAGTCCAGGCCGAGGGTATACGTTTTCATGCCTATTCGGAAGTCAGGACTATTACGGAAAACGGCGGGAGTTCCATCCGGAGCACCCCATTTTGGAGCTTGAAATCCGTAAAGGCTTTTGGTTTTATGTTTTCGGGGTCCTCAAAGGTATTGTGGTCCTGGAGGTTGTCAGACGACAGGATTTCGGCAGTAAAACCTGAAACCCCTTGCCCGGAGAGGTCTATTTCCACCTTCTGGGCCTCGGAGGCGTGGATGTTCACCAAGGAGAGACTCATGGCCCCGTTCTCAGACCTGGAAGCCGAAACCGACAGGGCGGGCAAGGATTCCTCCCCCATGCTATAGGAGGGGGCATCAAACTCCACCGGGAGCAAGGTGGCATCCTGGTGCACCTTATACATGCGCATCACATGGTAGGTTGGGGTCAGGAGCATTTTTTCCTCTTCGGTCAGGATAACCGCCTGCAGGACATTGACCGTCTGGGCCAGGTTGGCCATTTTAACGCGCCGTGCGTGGTTGTTGAAAATGTTGAGCACCATCCCGGCAATCATGGCATCGCGCATGGTGTTTTGCTGGAAAAGGAACCCGGGGTTGGTCCCGTCTACCACGTCGTACCAGCCTCCCCATTCATCGACGATCAGATCTACCTTCCCCTCCGGATCGTACCGGTCCATGATGGCGGAATGCTCGCGGATAAGTTCATCCATGAGCCAGGATTTCTGCATGGTTTTGAAGTAGTCGGTTTCTGTAAACCGGGTGGAGGAACTTTTGGCCGACCAGTCGATCACCGAATAGTGGTGCAGGGCTACGGCATTGAGCATGCGGTGCGGGATGTCCCGCATCAGGACCTCCGTCCAGTTGTAGTCTGCATCGCTAGCGCCAGAGGCGATTTTATAAATACCGCCTTCCATCCCGGCATCGGACATAAAGGTGGCGTATTGCCGGTAGATGTCGGCATAGTATTCGGGGCGCATATGCCCGCCACAGCCCCAGGCCTCGTTGCCAATACCCCAGTATTTCACCCCCCACGGGGTTTCGCGTCCATTTTTAGCCCGGAGGTCCGACATGGGGCTGGTGCCGTTAAAATTGGTGTATTGCACCCAGTCTGCCAGTTCCTGTACCGTGCCACTGCCCACGTTCCCGGAAATATAGGGTTCCGTCTCCAGTAGTTCGCAAAGGTTGAGGAATTCGTGGGTACCAAAGCTGTTGTCTTCCGTGACCCCGCCCCACCAGGTATTCACAATTGTGGGGCGCCCGGCTTTGGGACCGATGCCATCCTTCCAGTGGTAGGTGTCTGCAAAACAGCCCCCGGGCCAGCGGAGGTTGGGGATGTCCAGGTCCCGCAGGGCCTGCACGATGTCGTTTCGCACCCCTGCCGTATTGGGGATGGGGCTTTGCTCCCCCACATAAAACCCTCCGTAGATGCACCGGCCAAGGTGTTCGGCGAAGTGGCCGTAGATATGCCGGCTGATGACGGTTTTCCCGGGCCCGTCCGACAGGGTTATCCGGGTCGTTTCCTGGCCGGAAGCCATTAATATGGATAGGGTGGCCCCCAGGGTATAACCCCATTTTCGTATGCCCATAAGTGGAGGTTTTTTGAAGGTAGAAGCCGTGGAAAGACCACGGCTTCAGGAAGTTAACTAAACTGAAAAATACTAATTCAAAATGAGCTACGGATTCAGAAAGCTGAACAAGTCTCTCCTTAAGTGTATTTGATACATTTTAAATGTAAGCAAAGAATGGGTTCCCTCCAAATTTTCCTGCGCGAAAGTGCGGATGCAGGATCATTTTGCTATATTGGCCGTAAAGGTCATGGGAGGTTACCCTGGTGCCACCCATACCTTGTATACGACCATCGCATGGGATTAAAATACTATAAGTCTGAGGATAAGGTACTGCTGGCAGTAGACTGTATTATTTTCGGTTTCGACAACGGGGAACTTAAGATACTGCTGGTACGCCGCAACATGGAACCTGAAATGGGCAAATGGTCGCTCATAGGCGGGTTCATGAAGAAGGCCGAGGACCTGGACCAGGCGGCCACCCGCGTTTTGCAGAACCTCACCGGGCTGGGCGACATCTATATGGAACAGCTCTACACCTACAGCAAGGTAGACAGGGACCCCGGGCAGCGTACGATTTCGGTTGCCTATTTTGCCCTGATAGATGTGGCATCTCATCAGTTTGAAGGCGTACAGCTCGAAACAGCCAGGTGGTTTCCCCTCAGCGATGCCCCGGACCTGATATTCGACCACAACAAGATGGTGGCCAAGGCAGTGGCCCGCCTGCGCCGCAGGGCCCTGACCATGCCAATTGGTTTTGAGCTCCTGCCGGACAAATTTACCATGCGGCAGCTTCAAACCCTCTATGAATGCATCCTGGACAAGGAGCTGGACAAGCGCAACTTTATCAACAAGTTCAAATCCCTGGACGTGCTTATCCGTCTCGACGAGAAGGACATGACCGTGGCGCGCAAAGGCGCTTACCTGTATACCTTCGACAAGGACAAGTACGACAGAAAGGTGGAAGAGGGCTTCTCTTTCAAGCTTTAACCTCTGCTTCTCTACTTTTTCCCTGCCTGCAAGTGGTGCTTTTCGATCTCCTCCGGACTCAGCCCGAGGAATGTGGCTGCATTGTTGTAGAAGATATCAGCTTTTTGTTCCAGGGACAGAAATGGCGCGCTGTTGATGTTGGCAATGGCCTGGTCGAAGGCGCCCTGGAAGACCATCTGGTCGGTCCCATACATAATGCGCTTGCCGAAACCGGCGTCCATAAGCCCTTTGAGGAAGCTGTGGAATTCTGCCTTCGGCAACCCCCAGTTGATGACCCCCAGGTCCACATAGAGCTGCGGGTGGGCGTACATCAGAGCCTTCATGTCTTCCAGGTAGGGCCACCCGGCATGCATGATGTAGATTTTCAATTTCGGGTGGGCCACCAGCACCCGCTCGATTTGCATGGGGTGGGCGTTTTCGGCCCGCACCCCGGAATAGCCTGCATACAGCGCCCCGGGAGGTCCACCCGGATAAATATGGTAGCCCACCGGCACCTCCAGGGTTTCGGCCAGTTCAAAATACGGGTCCAGTTCGGCATCGTCTGCCTGCACCCCGCTATAGTAGGCGGTCATTTCTGCCATCACCTGGAGTTCTCCGGACATAAAGCCGCGCCTGAGGGTTTCCAGGTCCCCGGAACCCCTACCTAAAAGGATGCGCTCGGGGTCCTCCGCTTCCCACTCCGGGTCGTAGTTTACAACAGCCTTTACAATACGGTGTTCCGCCATCTTGGCGAAGGTCCAGGCTTTGTGAGCTTCCAGGCTGGGGACGGCAGAATAGGTAATGCCGGTAAGCGAGTTGGTGAACTGCTTTCCGAGAATGGGAGAAGGCTCCTGGTAAGCATGGACATGCATATCGATGATGGGCCCCGTATAGGGCTCCGACTGGCTTGTTGCCCGAACAAATGGCAAGAGGGACAGCCCAATTAGCAAGGCGCATCTCATTGGGAAGTGGCTTAAAGCTTTCATATAGCTGAAGTTTATGTCATACCAAAGGTAATGGGACCTTCCGGGATAAAATTGTAAAATTCGGTACTCTTGGCGGGGAGTTTGTTAAAGGCCTTTGGGGTTATGCCCGAGTATCTTTTGAATTCCCGATTGAAATGCGACTGGTCGAAATACCCCAGGTCGTACGCAATTTGTGTCAGCGGCATCCGGGGCTGTAGGGCAATCTTTCGGATGGCCTGGTTAAAGCGGGCCAGGTTGGCGTACTGTTTTGGGGATGTGCCCAGGGTTTTGTTGAAAAGCTTTCGCACCCCCCGGTTGCTGAGGCATAGCGTATGGCTCAACCGGTCCATGGCCGGTCGTGACTCACCCTGCAGCAAACGCACCCCTGTGGTGATCCGGGTGTCCGGCAACACGCCCCGGGACGCTTTAACCAGGAATTCTTCCACAGCCCTGACCGCTACGGCAGGATTCGGGGCATCCGCAACCTGGTTGTACAGGGACTCCAGGTGGGATGCCTTAAAAAGGATGTCCAGGTCAGGGAGCTTGTCGGCAAATTCATCCATGGGTAGCCCAAGAAGGGCATGTAGGCCAAAGGGCTCGAACTGCACGTTTAACATGCTTATAGATTGGCTCCGGTCCAGCACCATGGGACTCAGGCAGGAAGTGGAGGCAAAATTGCCCTTGGCCTGGCGGTTTCCCAGGACCACACCCCCCTTTAAAGTGATGCTGAGGTTTGTGGTGCAATTCGGAAACAGGCTAATATGCAGCCCCGGGTCTGCTGCGGGAAATTCCAAAAACGCAACAAACCGGACGATCGTCTTTAGGAAGGGATCGGCTGGCAGGAAGATACCCGGCATGGGCCCGGTGTTCATTGGGATCTCTTCCAATGCCCCTTATTTCAGATGTGTATCGAAGAAAGCAATGGTCCGTTCCCACGCCAGCTTGGCTGCCGCCTCGTCGTAGCGCGGGGTGGTATCGTTGTGGAAGCCGTGGTTGACGTCCGGGTAGATATGGGCGGTGTACACCTTGTTATTGGCTTTGAGGGCTGCCTCGTAGGCCGGCCACCCGGCGTTGACCCGTTCATCCAGCCCTGCATACTGCAAAAGCAGGGGCGCCTGGATGCCAGGAACCATTTCCTCCGGGGCCTGCCCCCCGTAAAAGGGGACGGCAGCGTCGAGTTCCGGCAGGCGGGCGGCCATCATATTGGAGATCCACCCCCCAAAACAGAACCCGACCACGCCCACCTTCCCGGTACAGCCCGGGTGGGTGTCCAGGTACCGGAAGGCAGCGATAAAGTCTTCGAGCATCTCATCCCGGTCCCGTTCGCGTTGCAGGGTACGACCGTCGTCGTCATTGCCAGGGTACCCGCCCAGTGGCGTAAGGGCATCAGGTGCCAGGGCCATGTAGCCGGCCAGGGCTGCCCGGCGGCAGACATCTTCGATATGGGGGTTGAGCCCGCGGTTTTCGTGGACAACCACAATCCCGGGAAGGGGGCCTTCCGCGGCAGCCGGACGCGCCAGCAATCCTTTTATGGAGCCCCCGCCCTTGGCAGATTCGTACGTGATGTACTCCGTGTGTAGCCTGGGGTCGTCCTGGCGGACCTGTAACTTGTTCACATAGTCCGGCATGATAAAACTCATCAGGGACATTACGGTAATCCCGCCTACGGCGTAAGTGGACAGTTTGTCCATAAACTGCCGGCGGCTGATCTGGTTATGTGCATAGGCGTCATAGAGGTCGAATACCTCCTGACGGATGTCTTCTTTGCGCAATTTTTTCATGGTGGAAGGACGGTTATAGGATTGTGCTCCTTCCAAGGTAGTGTTTTCCTCCGGGCCCGGCAAACCCTTGCGTTGTATGCGCTTAGCTGGTTTGCGCCTCTATGCCCGCCCACTGGAGTATGGGTTCCAGGCTGGCCTTGTCCATATAATCGAAGCCTTCCCGCATGCGCCTGCCGGCTTCGGGGTCCTGGTTGGCTTTGCCGGCCAGCCGGAGCATCCACCGCAGCCAGAAGGGCAGCGCAGAGAGGTCCAGCCTGCCCCTGAGGGCCACCACATCCATAGCACTGCGCATCTCATGGGGCAGGTGCCGCTCGAGCCAGGTATCCAGGTCGGGGTGCCCGGGGGGCGTTCCCGAAACGGTAAACAGCAGGATGGGTTTTTCCCGGATGGTTTCCCAATGGGACGCAAGCCACTTTTTTACGGTAGGGGCACCCACTATAATGGAAGTGCCCAGGATGAGCCGCTCAAACCCGGAATGATCCGGGGCTGGTGCGGCAACATCGAATACGGGATACCCGGTGGCCTGATGCAACCAGGTGGCGTATTGGCGCGTACTCCCGTATTTTCCTGAGAAGTAAATGGCCGTTTTCATAGGTGTTCTGATGGGGATTAAACGGGGGGCGGCCCCGACCGGGGCCGCCCACTTTCACAAGAGCCGGGGTTTAAACCAATTCGGCTTCTTTTTCTTTCCGGCGGATATCGGCCCATTTGTCGATCAATTCCGGAACTTTTTCAAAGGCTGCGGACAAACCGTGGGCTTTTCCGGCTTCCAGGAAGGAGATGTTCTCCTTGTGGGTTACCAGGAATCCCATGGGCTCTATGCCCACACCACCGCCAGCGCCAAGGCCCTGGCCCATGCCTTTTTTGGGCGCATTGCCCTCTCCGCCTCCGGAGCCGAATCCGAGGCCTACTTTAATGACCGGTACGCAGGTGAATTCACCCAGTTTAAAGGGTTCACCCACTACCGTTTCCGTTTTGGCTTCCGATTTCAGGAAATCGGTAACCTTTCCAAGGAGTTCTTCATAGTGCATTTCCATGATAAAAGGTTTATGGGTTAACAATTGATTTTAATAGGTATACAGGTCGGTTCGTGATGCGAAAGGCCAGGCGGTTGTAGTGCCAGAAATTCACCCGGACCCCCATCCCCCTTGTCTGGAGCAGGAAGGCCACCGGGTAGAGTTTGGCGTTCCAGACCGGATCACCCGTATCGAGGTCCCAGCTGAAATACCGCACCCGGAAACTCCGGAGCAACCGGATCCAGTTCAGGGTAATTCTGGAGCCATGGGCCTTTTTTTTGGATTTTTGTCGCCGGCGTCTCATCCGCATCCGCATCAGGTCTGTCGGGCGCCAGCAAAAGCTCGCAAAGGGTACGTGGAGTTTAACGTGAACGATTTCCTCTGCATCGTCTTCCAGACACGCCCGGGCCAGATGTCCGACCCGGAGTTCCAACCTGTGGGTGGCCGTATCTGCCTTGAGATCCAGGGGCATCAGCAGGAGATATCCCAACAGTGCCAACAGGAGCGCCAAAACAACCAACCAGGCCATGTTTACGGTTTTGGGCAAAGGAAAAAAGAACAGGCCACCTGCACCATGATCTGGGTCAGGCAGCCTGTTTTTCAAGGTTTATTTCCGAGGAGGGAGGCCCTGGGGGCTAACGGCCGGTTTGCCCGCCATCGGTACGGGAATCCACAAAGGACCGTATAACGGCTTCTATTTCGGTTTGGGAGGCATTGCGCGCCTCGAGGGCTCCCATATGCTCATGCAGGGGCTTCCCGTCCACCTGGCGGCGTAGAACGAGCTGCCCGGGCTGGCGAAGTACCTGGTCCCAAGCCTGGCGCACCCCGGCCCAGAAGGCCTTATGGTCTTCCCACCATTGGGCAGCGGCCAGGCAACGGGTATCGTCCACCTTCCGGTAGGTATTGCGCCCTTTTTCCTCTGCAATAAGGGTGCGGCCGGTCTCAGTGTCCTGGCGGATTTTTTCATTGTCCTGTTCGTGTACCCACCCGGAATCGGTGATTTCGTGCCGGTTGCCCCGTACCATCAGGTCGTAATCGGACCGCTTGGTGTACTCCCGGCGGGGGAGGGGGGAAGGGGCCTTGTCTTCCCAATAATGGCGTCCGTCTTCGTGGATCCACGTGGCGGTACCGGCGTACCGGGGGCTGTCGTCTACCTGGTATACTTTCTGGGTCCAGCTCCCGCGGACAGGCGTTGCTGCCGGCTGGGGGACCTGCCAGGTAGAAGGGCCGGTATATTCAAAAGGAGCCAGGCTTTCGTATTCCCAATCCTGCCGCCAGTGTTTGATTACGTTTTGCCCGCCCACCAGGAGGAGGTGTTGGAGGGAGATGTAGTTATCCCTTGCTTCAATCGGGGTAACCCACTCCAGGCCGCTGGCCTGGTAGTCCGGGTGTTTTTCGTAGTCGGGGTCCGGGGAAAAGGTTTCGGTGTACCGGAAATCCACTTCGTAGCAACCGCACATGTCGAGGATGGCGGAACGGTCCTGATCCTTGAGGTCCTGGGCTGTGGCCGCGCAGGTCCCCAGGAGCAGTGCAAGGGTAAAAAACGATGGTCTCATTGCTGTTAAAAGGTTTGTGTTAAACTTAATTGGACTAAATAAAAAGAATATATATTTGCACAAAACTAATTAGAATGAGTCTAAATAAAAATAAAATCGCCTTATTTTTTGCCGGCTTATTCCTGTTGCCCCTTTCGGGTCAGGAGCTACCCCGGCAGGTATCGGACTCCTTCCCAACGCAGGACCTGGAAGAGGTGGTTATCAGCGCGACGCGCACCTACCGGCAACTGTCCTCCCTGCCACTGCCCGTTACCCTTATCCCCAAGGCGCAGATCGAACGCACGGGGGTCACCCGCCTCAACGAAATCATGGCCGAACAAACCGGTATTGTCATGACTCCGGACGCCACTATTGGCGGGGGGGAGGGGGTGCAGATCCAGGGGGTCGCCTCCGATTACGTCCTGATCCTCATAGACGGGGTCCCTGCGGTGGGCCGAAGTTCCGGGAACCTGGATTTAAGCCGTTTCGCCCTGGGCAACGTGGCGCAGATTGAGGTGGTTAAGGGACCTTCTTCCAGTTTATTCGGATCCGAGGCCCTCGGCGGGGTCATCAATATTATTACTGAGGAGCCCGATTTGGAGCGCATACGGGGTAGCATTTCCCATCGTGCAGCTACCTTCAACAACCAGAATACCAGCGTTAACCTGGGGCGGAAATACGGAAAAACCGGGGTCTCCTTCTTTGCGGACCGCCTCAGTACCGACGGCTACGACCTAGCCCCCGCAGACCAGCAGCAGACGGTTAATCCCTTCTATAATTATACCCTGGGCGGGAGGGTCAGGTCGGAGATCGGGAAAACCCTGGACCTTTTGGTTTCCACCCGGTACTTTGCCCAGGAGTTCGACGTGGACCCCGGTACCAGCGAAGAAACGGATTTCAATAGCCTGCTCCGCGCTACTCATCATGTTGGGGAGCGGTCCGAATGGCAGTATGAGCTCTATTATACCCGGTATACCACCACCGAAGAAACGGTGGACCCCATAGACGAAACCCAGCGCCTGGACAACGACTTCGACCAACGCCTGTTGCGCCCGGAAATCCGGTTTACCTACGATTTTAAAGGCCCGTTCCAACTCATTGCCGGGGCGGGATATGCCTTTGAGCGCCTGGACCGCAGCCTGTTCGACGGGCAGGTATCCTTTAACTCCCAATACCTTTTTTCACAGCTCGACTTCAGGCCGGTACCCCGGCTGAATCTCATTGCCGGAGCCCGCTTCGACCACCACAGCGTGTACGCCTCCCAGCTGAGCCCCAAGTTTTCTGCCCGGTATGATATCACCGATCACCTGGCTCTGAAGGCCTCTGTTGGCAGTGGTTTTAAAGCCCCGGATTTTCGCCAGCTGTTTCTGGATTTTACCAACGCTTCCGGGGGTGGGTATTCGGTCTTGGGGAAGGAGGCCGAGGTGCGCGGCATCCAGCGCCTCGAGGACCGGGGCGAACTGGCCAGCCTGGCGGTAGCCCGCTCCGAACTGGGGATTCCGCTCCAGGCCGAACGCTCGGTGGGCTACAATGCGGGGTTCCGATACCGGAAAGGGATCCTTACCGGGGAGGTAAACCTGTTCCGCAACGATTTCCGCAACCTGATCGACACGCGGATCCTGGCCTCCAAGACCAACGGCCAGAACGTCTTTGGCTATCTCAATCGGGACCGGGTCTATACCCAGGGGGCCGAGGTGGACCTGCAGCTCCGCCCATGGCCCGGGCTCCGGTTAAACGCCGGTTACCAGTACCTGTTGGCCTTCGACAAGGACAAAAGGGATGCCGTGGAACAGGGCCGCGTCTTTGCCCGGGACCCCGGGACCCTCGAGGCTGTTCGCCTGGAGGAAGGGGACTATTTCGGCCTGGAAAACCGCTCCCGCCACACCCTTAATTTCAGGGCCTTCGGGGAAGTTCCCCGGTGGGACGCCTTTGCCAACCTACGGGTGACCTACCGAAGCCGGTTCGGGTTGGCAGACCTCAACGGAAATGACCTGCTCGATATCACAGATGGCAGCTTTGTCCGCGGCTATGCCCTGGTCAACCTGGCACTGGGCAAGACCTTCCTGAAAAGGTACCAATGGCAGGTGGGGGCCAATAACCTCCTGGATTTCCGCGGCACCAACCCCCTGGCGGCGCAGGACACGGAAGTTTTCCTCAACCCGGGCATCCAGCTTTTTACGAGACTATCTATTCAACTATAATTCTTAAAACAAGCAACTATGAAAACCCCAAGAACTCTCTTTTTCTTATTCCTTTCCCTGCTGACCCTGGCCTCCTGCAGCGACGATGCAGATGCGCCGGAATTTGCCCTGTTAGCCTATAGCCCGGAAACCGGAGCCCCGGGTACGGAGGTAACGTTAACCGGTAGCGGTTTCCCTTCCGACCCATCCGAAGTAAGCGTGACCATTGGCGGGGTAGCGGCCCCCGTGGTTTCCGTTTCGGAAACCCGGATCGTGGTATCGGTTCCCGCGGGTGCCGCTTCCGGGGAAATCCGGGTAACGGCAAACGGGGTCACCCGGACCTCCTCCGGGGGCTTTACGGTGCTCTCCCAACTGGTGGCCGAGACCTTTTCCAACCTGGAAGCCCCTCAGACCGGGAGCCAGGGAGAACCTGAGGGTGGCCCGTTCACCAAATTCAGTTTTGCCACAGGGCAGGTAACCGAGAGTGAAACGGAATGGGATATTGCCTTCAGGGGGACCACCCTGGCGGTTAACGGTGGCGCCCCTACCGGTACGGCAGACGAACCCGAGCGAAACGGCAATGGCGGGGCAGCCATCCAGGACGGGACCTTTGCCGAAATCACCTCGGCTGAGGGCCTGACATTTGCGCAGGATGCCCCGGGCGCCTATGCCATCCCCACCGGGAGCGGCAACGGCTGGTACAATTACAACCCGGCCACCTTTACCATCAACCCCATCCCGGGTAAGATCCTGGTATTCCGCACCCACGACGGCCGGTATGCCAAGGTGGAAATCCTCAGCTACTACCGGGACGCTCCGGCCCAGCCCGACCCGTTTACGGATGAGTCGCGGGTGTATACCTTCCGTTATGTCTATAACCCCAACCAGGGGGAAATGACCCTGGCCCAATGAGCGTGGCCCGATTGCTCTTTATCGTCCTGCGTCTGGTATTGGGTGGGATGATGATTTACGGCGGCCTCGACAAATTCGGCCAGCCCATGCCACAACCGGTAGAGGTGGTGGAGAAGGCGGCCCGGTTTACAGCTCCAGGCCAGGAAAGTACGCTCCAGAAAATCCTCTACATCAGCGGGGCCAAGCAAACCGGCTACTTCTGGCAGGTCCTGGGGGTTTGCGAACTGATGTTCGGCATCCTCCTGGTGTTGCAATACCCGGCCTTTGCGGGGGCGGTACTACTGCTCCCTATTACCCTGCATATCTTCCTCTTCCACGTATTCCTGGAACCGGAGGCCAAGGGGGAGCTCCTGCAGACCGGGGGGTTGTTGCTGATCAATATGATCCTGGTCCTGAAGGAATGGAAGGTCCTCAGGCCCCTGCTCTGGCAGCGGCCCTGATCCGTGCGATCCTTCCCCAATTGGAGCTATGCGGGCGGGCGGTCACAATAGAAATGACCGCCCGCCCTTTTTGATTTTTCCGATTCGAAGCAGGGTCCCTTGCGACATACACTGTAAAAATGCTGTACATTTAGGCAGAATCGACCCAGCCATGCTTCGAATTTTCCGTTCCATCCGCAGGCGCCTGCTTTCCGGAAACCGGATAAGCCGCTACCTGATTTACGCCATGGGCGAAATCGTATTGGTGGTGATTGGGATAATGCCTGCCTGGGAGAATATCCTCGGGCGAACCGAACGCCTGCTCGGGGCAATTGACCAGCATCTCTCACAATTAGAAGCCCAATGAAAAAAGTTGTTTTATGGACCCTTGCGGGCATTAGCCTGCTATCCTCCTGCGGGGAAACCGGAGAATCTCCCGGGCCATTGGAGGAACCCCACCGCCCCCGGTATCATTTCACCCCCCCGGCCCACTGGATGAACGACCCGAACGGGATGTATTACCAGGACGGGGAATACCACCTGCACTACCAGTACTACCCGGACAGCACCGTTTGGGGGCCCATGCACTGGGGGCATGCCGTTTCCTCGGACCTGATCCGGTGGGAGCATCTCCCGGTATCCCTCTACCCGGATTCCCTGGGGTACATATTTTCGGGCAGCGCCGTGGTGGATTACGACAACACCTCGGGCTTCGGGCAGGAAGATACCCCGCCCGTGGTGGCAGCCTTTACCCACCACGACCCGGAAGGGGAGCGGGCCGGGCGTAGCGATTTCCAGAACCAAAGCCTGGCCTACAGCCTGGACAATGGACGCACCTGGACCAAGTATAGCGGCAACCCGGTATTGCGAAACGATACCGGAATCCGAGATTTCCGGGATCCCAAAATCGTCTGGCACGGGCAAAGCGAGAAATGGATCATGGCCCTGGCCGTCTACGACCGGGTACGGTTCTACGGTTCGGATAACCTCAAAGATTGGGCATACCTCTCCGAATTCGGCATTCCCGGGGATACCCGCCTGTGGGAGTGCCCGGACCTTTTTCCTATGCGTATCCCCGGCCAGCAGGAGGAAAAATGGGTTTTGCTCGTCAGTATCCAGCAGCAAGGGCCCAATGGGGGAACGGGTACCTCCTACTTTATCGGGGATTTCGATGGCACCCGCTTTACGGCCGACCCGCAGGAGCAGCAATGGCTGGACTACGGGGCGGACAATTACGCCTTTGTGACCTGGGACAATGCCCCGGTAGGATGGGGTCGCAGGTTGGGCATCGGGTGGATGTCCAACTGGCAGTACGCCCAGCAGGTCCCTACGGAAAAATGGCGTTCAGCCATGACCCTGCCGCGCGTCCTGGAACTGGTACAGGAAGACAGCTCCTATGTACTTGCAGCCCAACCTGTACCTTCGGTTACCGGCCTCAGGCGTTCCGGTTTTGCCCTTCCCGGCCGCATAAGCGGGTTTCAAAGCATTCAGGGGGATTTCCGCCCATCCCGTTGCGAACTCGAATTCCGGGTAGACCTGGAAGCCACCACGGCTAAGGCCTTTGGTTTTACCCTCAAAAACACAAAAGGGAACCGCCTGGAGATCAGGATGGATCCTCGGACCAATACCCTGGTCGTAGACCGGACCGAAAGTGGTCCCAAGGGCTTTTCCGATGCCTTTTTCGAAGGCCCGCACCGGGCGCCCCTGCACCTGGAAGGGGGTAGTGTGGACCTGAGGGTCTTTCTGGACGTTTCCTCCATTGAGATTTTTGCAAATGGCGGGCGTCTTAATTTCACGGATATCTTCTTCCCCGAAGAACCTTTCGATACCCTGGAGTTCTGGGCGGAGGACGGGGAGCTCGTGCTTTCGGAGGGTCAGGTGCACGCCCTGTCCACTTCCTGGGAAGAGGCTCCATAGAAAAGGCCCCGGCCGCTTGCGGCCGGGGCCTTTTGTGATACCCCCCGGGACCTTCCGAAGTCAGGTCCTTGCGATGGGAGTGGCCCTTTGAGCTACCCTTTTTACAGGAAGTTACCTTTGTCGTCTACTTTCACGCGGATTTTTTTATCCCCGTTTTCGAGCGTCAGTTTGTAGGTTTTAACAGCGCCTTTGTCTTCGTGGTAATTCACGCGGTAGAGGTCTTTGGTAATCTCCCACCCCGGGAATCGGTCCAGGACGGCTGCCTTCACGGAATTCGGAAGGGCAATGTCGCTAAAGCGCTCGATGGTTCGGATAATACGACCGTCTTTATCGTAGGCGGCCAGGATTTTACCTTCCGGAATGTAGAAGCGAATTTGGTAGTAATCATACTCGTCTACATAGTATTCGGAGTTCTCCAGGTCGAACGCAGCAACTTTGCGTTCCAGCATTTCGACTGGTACGGCAGCGGGCTCATCAGAAGCCACGCTGTTGAGGTACTTGTAATTGGTAGCGTAAACGGTTACTTCGGATAATTCTTCCGTTTTTACAATCTGGGCCAGGGCCGGGCTGGTCAACCCGATACACATGAGACCTAAAATGAACCTTTTCATGATGTGATTTTTTAGGGTTATTGGTGCCCGTAATCTTCTCAAGGGCATGACAAAAGGTAAGAGTAACCCCCTGGTGGTACAATGACCTGAATCAGTACCCCGCTTTCCGGCCGGGAGGGGCCATCCCGATTGCAAAAGGGCATTGAAATCCTATAAGGGCAAGGGTATCAGCACATTGGCTTTAAGGGTTGGCCTGGGGACCGCTAATGCCCTGATACAGGTCATTGAGCGCCTGACTTCTGGGTTGTACCTTCTGGGGAAACCCTCGTGAACAATGGAAGATTTCCCGCTTGCCGGTTTTGAAACGCTCGATACCCGCCTCCCGGTCTGGTCGCGCTTTTATATGGTAGCCCCCCTGGTAGTCATCGGGACCCGGGAAGGGGAGGGCTATGACCTGGCACCCAAGCACATGGTTACCCCCATGGGCTTTGGAAATTATATCGGCTTTGTGTGTACCCCGGACCACAGCACCTACCACAATATCCGGCAACATGGGGTGTTTACTGTAAGCTTCCCCCTCCCGGAGCAGACCCTTATCACATCCCTGAGCGCAACCCGGCGTTCGGGGGAGATTCCCAAATCGGAGCAGGTCCTGGATTGGTTGCCCACCGTGACTGCCCCTCAGACAGATGCCCCTTTCCTTCAGGATTCTTACCTGCTTCTGGAATGCGACCATTTTAAAACCATCGACGGGTTTGGCCGCAACAGCCTCATTACGGGTACTATCCGCAAGGCCTATGTGCGAAACGAATACCTTCGGATCTCCGAAGCCGATGAGCAGGCCATGCTTCGGGAGCACCCCTTGCTGGCCTATGTGGCCGAAGGCCGGTTCGCCATAGTCGGGGACACCTATGCCTTCCCCTTTCCCAAAAACTTTAAGAGATGAACAGGACTTCTACCATAGCCGAAATGGTTTCCGGTTGGCTACGCAGTCGGGAAGGGGAGATGCTTGCATTTCTCACGGAGCTGGCACGCATGGAGTCCCCTTCCTCCCACAGGCCCTCCCAGCACCACATCCTGGAATGGCTGGAAGGTCACTTCAGGGAACTGGGTTGTTATACTATCCGGAACCCGGGAAGAACAACCGGCGGGTACCTTTATGCCCGCTACCCGGCCAGGCGCCTGCACGCCCCGGTCCAGTTGCTGCTGGGCCACTGCGACACCGTATGGCCCCTGGACACCCTGCGGGAAATGCCGATTGGGATGCAAGGGGAAACCCTTGTCGGACCTGGGATCTACGATATGAAGGCCGGCATTACCCAGGTGATTTTTTCCCTTCGCTGCCTCAGGGATCTCAAGGCGCCCATCGCGGTTGTCCCTTTGGTGCTGGTAAACTCCGATGAGGAAATCGGAAGCCGGGAGTCTACCCCTGCCATCCGTAGGCTTAGCCGCCTGGCTTCCCGAGCCTATGTGATGGAACCCCCTTTGGGGCCGGAAGGCCGCCTGAAAACCCAACGCAAGGGGCTGGCCCGGTTTACCCTTACCGTTTATGGCCGGGCGGCGCATGCGGGCCTGGACCCGGATAAAGGGGTCAATGCTATCGTGGAAATGGCGGGGCTGGTGCAACAGCTCTATGCTCTGAATGATTTCCAAAGCGGGACCACGGTAAACGTGGGCCTAATAGAAGGGGGGGTATCCCCGAATACAGTAGCTCCTGTAAGCCGGGTAGTTGTGGATGTCCGGGCCCCCACTGTAGTGGAGGCCAGGGCAGTGGAGACTGCGATCCGGAGCCTCAGGCCCTCCGCCCCGGCCTTGCGCCTGGAGATTGAAGGCGGGTTTGGCCGTCCTCCCATGGAGGCCACCCCGCGGAATCAGAGGCTTTGGCTGAGCGCCCGGGAAATCGGCGGGCAACTGGGCCTGGAACTGCAGCAGGCTGCTGCAGGAGGGGGGTCCGATGCCAATACGGCCAGCCAGTTTACCGCTACCCTCGACGGCCTGGGGACCCCGGGAGACGGAGCCCATGCCCTGCACGAGCATATCCGGATCCCGGATCTGGCGGTCCGGACGGCCCTGCTCACCATGCTGTTGCTGCTGGAACCCCAAAACCACCATGCCCCATGAAAACCCCTTCCTACATCTATACCTCCCTTACCCGGATTTCCGACTTGCAAACCTCGCCCTTTGAGGTGCGCCAACTCCCCCGTGAGGATTGGGGCCGGGGCGACTATGTGGTATGCGAAATCCAGGAGGCGGGCGGAACCGAGCTGCAACTGGAACTTACCAGCGGCCGGATGCGCGGCATCATAGGTGGGGAACACCTCATAGGTGTCCTGGGCGAGCGGTTTGCCACCCTGGAGGCTACCGGAAGCTGGGAGGGCATAGCGGCCGACGGCCGGATGCACGTACTCACCGGTGCGGGACTGCTGGGGAAGCTCACTTCAAAGTCTGTCTTCCTCCCTGCCATGATGCAGGGGGTCTACCGGGGCCACCCGGTGCGCAATGGTCGCAAACTGACCATGGACGATTTTGTTTTGCCGGTGCAGCCCCGCACCTTTACTACCCCGGTCGTACTGTTCTACGGGACTTCCATGTCTGCGGGTAAGACCACATCGGCCCGGATTGTAACCCACCTTTTTACCCAGGCGGGTTACCGGGTGGTGGCTGCCAAGGTAACCGGTGCCGGGAGGTACAAAGATATCCTGGCAATGAAGGATGTCGGGGCCCGGGCCATATTCGATTTCGTGGATGTTGGACTCCCTTCTTCCATTTGCCCGGAAGCGGTTTACAGGGAAAAGCTCGTCCAACTGCTCAGCCGGATGGCCGCGGTCCCGGCAGATGTGGCCGTGGTGGAAATCGGGGCATCGCCCCTGGAACCCTATAACGGTTCCCTGGCCTATGAGGCTCTGCGAGACCATGTGAAATGCGCCATCCTGAGTGCCTCCGACCCCTATGCCGTCCTGGGGGTTATCCAGGCTTTCGGGCTGCGGCCGGACCTGGTAACCGGAGTGGCCTCCAACACCCTTGCAGGTACTGCCCTGGTCGAAAAACTCTGCCAGGTACGCACCCTCAACCTTCTTGATCCCTCCAATATACCCGCCCTTTGTGCCCTGCTGGAAAGGACAACCGGGTTAGCCCTGACCCCATAAAAAAACACCCGGAAACGCTTCCGGGTGTTTGGTGTGATGGAGCCGCATGTCTCTATAAATCCAGTTTCCGGATTTCCCATTGGCGGGACCCGGTTTTAACGGCTACCAGGTTGGGCTGCAGGATACGGGTTTGCAGCTCAGGCCTTTCGTACCGGCGGGCATCCATCATAATATTGGTGCGTTCGCTCAGCGGCCAGATCATGTCTCCCCGGGGGTTGAGGATGACTTCCGTGAAGGAGTAATCGTAGATGTTGAGCTGGAAATTGTTCTTCCCGCGGAAGGTTTTCCTGAAATAAATCCCAACGGCCATACCCCCGTTGAATTCGGTCAGGTTGAGGTATTCGGCTTCAATGGCCATCTTTCCCGTTTTATCGATATAGCCGTAAAACGGGATCCCGTCTTCCTTCACCACCTTAACGGGGCATCTGCCGTCCCGGAACCGGGGATACTCAATAGAGGTAACGCCCTGCGCCCCCGGGTTTGGGCTTTCATTCCAGACCAGGTCGTTGCGGAAGGGAATGGCCAGCACCCCCTGTTCGTTAATAAATCCCCAGCGGTTCCCCTGTCGTACGGCGGCCATGCCTTCATGGAAGGGGGTAACCTGGTCGATATTTTCCAATACAGGTTTGTTGATCTCCTTTACGGATTGCCCGGCAGCTGCCAGGGGCAGGGCCAGGAGTGCTGCGGCTAAAATGAGGGTTCGTTTCATGATCGGAAGGGTTTAGAATCGGATGTTCAAGGTCGTCATTTACGGGGCAACCCGAAATGATATTCGTCACTGTTGCAGCCTTGAACGGCCCATCAGAACATGATTTTCGAATAGATCATGAACTTGAGGTCCTTTGGCAGGGTATCCCGTACATCTTCCAGTTCGCCCAGGGAGACATACTTGCGCAGGTAGAGGAAGGTAAGTTCGATATAGCGCTCCACCAGGTCGTCATCCTCCCCAAGGTCGCCGGGGGCCGAGACCCCGCAATGGTGGCGTACCCGTTCAATAAAATCTTCCATCCGGCGGATGTCGTCGGGTTTTCTCCGGGTAGACCAGCCATTGACATAAACGGCTTTCAGGAACATGGGAAACTGGGCAATGAGTTGAAGGGATTCATTTACCGGGATTACATCCCGGAGGGCGTGCAGGATGGCAGACAGGATTCTTCCTGCCTTATCCGTATCCTTCCCGAAGCCCATATGCTTCGCGTAATCCTTTACAAAGGTATTGCCTTCGGCTGCGTATTGTTCAAAATGTAAGGCCATGACTCGGGTATTAAAGGTTATGCCGGAAAGGTCCAGTTTTCCTGCCAACCCTGAAATGACTTGGGTCATGCCGCTTACCTGCCCTGCCCCATACGCTGCCGGGCTTCCTGCAGGATGCTTACCCCTGCCGAGGCCCCGATCCGGGTAGCTCCGGCCCCAATAAATGCCAGGGCATCATCCAGGGAGCGGATCCCCCCTGAGGCTTTCACGCCCAGGTGGCCTCCCACGGTTTCACGCATGAGCGTTACATCGGCCAGGGTGGCCCCTCCACTGCCAAAGCCCGTGGAGGTCTTCACGTAGTCCCATCCGGAGCCTTGAGCCATCTGGCAGAGGCGGATTTTTTCCTCCCGGGTCAGGTAGCAGGTTTCCAGGATCAGTTTCAGGCAGGAGCCGTCGGCTGCCTCCCGGAGCAGGTCGAGTTCTGCCCCAATGCGTCCCCATTGCCCGTCTTTAACCCACCCGAGGTTGACCACCACATCCAGCTCCGAAGCCCCCGCAGCCAGACAGGCCCTGGCTTCATAGGCTTTTACGTCGGGGCATGTGGCCCCAAGGGGGAACCCAACCACGGCAGCCAGGTGTTGCCCGGCCCCCTCCAGGAAGGAGGCGGCAACTTCTACGCGGCTTCCATGAACGCATACCGCCCCAAAATTGTAATCCAGGGCTTCCCTGCACAGGGTTTCGATCTCGGCTTCAGTTGCTGCCGGCTTTAACAGGGTGTGGTCAAAATAGGGGGCAAGTGCCCCGGGGTCAGTGGGTAATTCCATCCCCTAAAGGTAGGGAATCCGTCTGTATCCCACCCTGTGCACCCGGGCTGACGGAAGTCATGGGAAACCGCGTAAGGAGGTCTTACCTTGAAGCACCTAAACCTAAGGCGATGAAAAACATACTGGTTCCCACGGATTTTTCGGATAATGCCTGGCATGCCCTAACCTATGCCCTGCACCTGCTCAAGGAAGAGACCTGCACCTTTTACCTGCTCCATGTGTATTCCCCGGCCATCTACCGCATGGATTACGCTATGGGCGGGCCCGAAATGAGTGCTATCCCGGACGCGGGGGTAGACCTTTCCGTGGCCGGGCTTGAAAAAGTCCTGGAAGATGCCCGGCGGGAATTCCCCAACCCCAGGCACCGGTTTGAATTGCTGTCGGAATTCAACACCCTAACGGACGAAGTCCGGGAACTCACCCGGCAAAAAAACCTGGATCTTATCGTTATGGGCACCCGCGGCGCAAGTGGTGCCAAACAGTTCTTTTTGGGGTCCAATACGGTCTTTGTCCTCAGGAAGGCAGAAATCCCGGTACTGGTAGTCCCGGAGAAGGCCCGGTTCCACCCCCTGCGGAATATCTTGTTTCCCAGCGATTACCTGAGCCGGTACAGGCGGGAGGACCTCAAACCCCTGCTGCGGTTGGCACGCCTGCAGGATTCGCGCCTGCTGCTGCTTCACATAGACGAGCCCGGGGGGCTGACCGATACGCAGAAAGACAATAAAGCACACCTGGAGCGCTGTCTGGAAGAATTGCCCTATAGCACTGTGTCAAGGGAAGCGGCGAATATCCCGGAAGCCATCCTGGAATATGTCCGGACCCACCCCATTGACCTGCTGGTGATGATGAACCGTAGGCACTCCTTCCTGGAACGCGTGTTGCACCGGCAGAAAATAGACCAGGTCGGGTTCCATGTACAAACCCCCTTCCTGGTGATGCCCGACCATTCAGCCGGATAGGCCTTTCCACGGCACCACCCTGAAGGGGATTTGATTCCTGCAGGACCTGCAGTCGTTTTCAGAAGAAAAGCGTCTGCAGGTTTTGTTCGTTGAAGCTCAGCAGGGGGATATGGCTTTCAGAGGCCATTTGTTTGACCAGGTCCTTGCGGAACCAGCGTTTTACCCCGCCTTTGTGTTCGCGTTCCAGCATCCCGATGAGCCCGGCGTGCAGGTGTTCGGAGTAGTCCTGCAGAGTGTGGGCCACGTTGTCGGATTCCAGTAATTCAAAATACAGGTTATCGTAATCGGTACGTTCCTGCAGCATGGAGCGGAACCATGCCATCTGGGAAGCCCCTGCGTCCATATCGGAGGTGACATGTACGACACGGACTTCGGAGCCCAGGGCTCTTGCCAGGGCGACTACTTTTTCGAGGGCGCGGAGGTCTTCCACCTCAAAATCGGTGGCATAGACCATGCGACCCGGTTTCTCGAACCGGTAATCCGACGGGATAGCCAGAACCGGGCAGGGAGCTTTGTCGATGAGTTTCGTGGTTGTGCCGCCCATAATGGCCTCCATCAATCGGGTTTCCCCCTTCATGCCCACGGCAATAATGCGGGCATGCCATTCGGATGCCTTGGAAATAATACCGGACAACACCGACATGTTTTCGACGGGTTCGAAATGCAACCTGGGGGGGCTGACACCCTCCTTGCGGTTTTCTTCGTAGAACTGTTCCAGTCGCTTGCGCTCTGAGATCAGGGCATCGGCATGCAACTGCGGGTAAGGCGCCTGCAACTCGGTTCCCAGGATGCTGGGGACGTCAAAGACATGGGTCAGCACCAGTCGCATACCGAGCATTTCGCTCAGGGACTGGGCACAATGCAGGGCCGAAACAGAAGCTTTGGAATAATCGGTGGCGTATAAGATGGATTTCATGACTACGGGTGTTTAGGGTGTTAAAGGTACAATCCGGGCCAGGGGGAGTAAATGATCTGCATCAGGCCAAAGCCTTTGTAGTCCGCAGAAACAAAGAAGCCCCCGGGCTTTTATTCCCTTGCGTTATGCCCTACCTTTGTGCCCGGAAAAACCGTTTGTTCCCGCTGCCATGAACAAAGCCATTTACATTGCTACCATAGAGCCCTTCAGCGGCAAATCTATAGTCTCCCTGGGGCTGATGCGCCTCCTTCTGGGCCGGATGGCCCGGGTGGGGTATTTCAGGCCGATTATTGACGATTATCCGGAAGGGCAGAAGGACAACCACATAGAGACCATCCTCCACCATTTCAAAATCCCTATGGCCTATGAGGAGGCCTTTGCCTGTACCCGCAGCCAGGTGGTCCTCAAAAGCAGCCGCAACGAGGAGGATGAGGTGGTAGACGCCATTATCGAGAAATACAAACGCATCGAATCGCGTTTCGATTTCGTGTTGGTGGAGGGAACCGATTTTACCGGCGAGGGGGTGATCATCGAATGGGATTTTAATGTGCTGATCGCCAAAAACCTCGGGATCCCCACCATTATCATCTCCAGCGGGGTGGGTAAAAACCTGGAGGAATTCACCAATTCCTTTGCCCTGGCCTGCGACTCATTCAAGGACAAAGGGGTCGAAGTCCTTATGGCGGTGGCCAATAAGATACAGCCCGAGAACCAGGGCCTGGTCCTGGAGAGCATGGCCAAACACCTCCCGGAAGGTGTGCTGACCGCGGCCATCCCTATGAACCCTGCCCTGGGTAACCCCAGTATGCGGGAAATCGTGGAGGCCGTGGAAGGGAAGGTCCTCTTCGGAGCGGAAGGCATGGAGCGGCAGGTGGCCCATTACGGGGTAGGGGCCATGCAATTGCGCAATTACCTGACCCACCTGCGCGACCATACCCTGGTCATCACCCCGGGAGACCGGGCAGACCTGATCCTGGGGGCGCTGCAGGCCCACCAATCCGCCAATTACCCGCACATATCGGGTATTGTCCTGACCGGGGGGCTGCTGCCGGAGGATTCCATCATCAAACTCATCGAGGGCTTGTCCGAAGTGGTGCCGATTGTCTCGGCATCCGGGGGGACCTTTGCCGTGGCCAACCAGGTGGGGTCCATCCACCCGCGTATTTACCCCGGAAATACCCGCCGCATTGAGCAGTCTCTCAAGGATTTTGCCACCTATGTTCCGGAAGAGGAACTGGCACAGCGCCTGGTGACCTTCCAGGCCGAGGGGATCACCCCCCGGATGTTCCAGTACAATTTGCTGAAAACGGCCCAGTCCGATCTGAAGCACATCGTCCTGCCGGAAGGGACCGACCCCCGTATCCTAAGGGCCAGCCGGGACCTGATCCACCATGGGGCGGCCCGGCTTACCCTCCTGGGCGACCCGGCCCAGATCCGCGAGCAGATCCGGTCTATGAAGCTGGACCTGGATCCCGATTCCATCCAGATCCTGGACCCCCGCCACGCCCCGCAGTTTGAGGAGTACGCCCAAACCCTCTACGAGCTCAGAAAGCACAAAAATGTAGATCTTACCATGGCCATGGACCTGATGGCCGATGTCTCCTATTTCGGCACCATGATGGTTTATAAGGGAGATGCGGACGGGATGGTCTCCGGGGCCGTGCATACCACCCAGCATACCATCCGGCCTGCCCTGCAGTTCGTGAAGACTAAACCCGGGGTTTCCCTGGTCTCCTCCGTCTTCTTTATGTGCCTCCCGGACCGGGTGGTGGTTTTTGGAGATTGTGCCATCAACCCCAACCCGACGGCCGAAGAACTGGCGGCCATTGCCATCTCCTCTGCCGATACCTCCAGTGCCTTTGGCATCGAACCCCGGGTGGCCATGCTCTCCTATTCTTCCGGAAGTTCCGGGCAGGGAGCCGATGTGGAACGGGTGCGTACGGCTACGGATATCGTGCGCCGGGAGCGCCCCGACCTGAAGATCGAAGGCCCCATCCAGTACGATGCCGCCGTAAGTCCGGAAGTCGGGCGCAGCAAGCTCCCTAACTCCGAGGTGGCAGGGCGGGCAACCGTCTTTGTGTTCCCGGACCTGAATACGGGCAACAATACCTACAAGGCCGTACAACGGGAAACCGGTGCCCTGGCAATAGGACCTATGCTGCAGGGACTCAACAAACCCGTAAACGACCTGAGCCGCGGGTGTACGGAAGACGACGTGTTTAATACGGTGGTCATTACGGCCATCCAGGCCCAGGGCGATAACCGTTAAATCAAAGCACCTGCCCATGGAACAGAAAATCCTTATCCTGAATTCCGGGAGTTCCTCCCTGAAGTTCCAGCTCCTGCAAATGCCCTCCGAAGCGGTTATCTGCAGAGGTCAGGTGGAGCGTATCGGGTCCGTGGATGCCATCCTGCACTGGGAAGCCGGAGGCCGTAAAGCAAAGAGCGTCCTGGAGGCCCTGGACCATGGGGCTGCCCTCGCAGCAATCACCGGGGTGCTCACGGACGCGGATAACCGGTTTCTGGCCGATGCCTCCGAAGTGGCAGCTGTCGGGCACCGCGTGGTCCACGGGGGCACCCGGTACAACAGCACTACGGTAATCGACCAGGAGGTAACAGAAGCCATAGAAGGACTGTCCCGGCTGGCACCCCTCCACAACCCGCCCAACCTGGAAGGCATCCGCAAGGCTTCTGCCCAGTTTCCGAAGGCCCTGCAGATTGCGGTTTTCGATACCGCCTTCCACAGGAGCATCCCGCCCCATGCCCGTCGTTATGCCCTGCCGCAGTACCTCTTCGAGGAGCACGAGATCCAGGTATTTGGTTTCCATGGCACCTCCCACCAGTATGTAGCCGGGGAAATGGCCCCTGAGCTCCCGGAAGGCGGGAAACTCGTATGCCTGCACCTGGGCAATGGTTGCAGCGCCACGGCCATTAAGGGAGGCAGGAGCGTGGACCACAGCCTCGGGTTTACCCCTTCCAACGGCCTTATTATGGGCTCGAGAAGCGGGGATATCGACCACGGGGTGGTGCTGTACCTGGCGGAAGGCCTCGGGTACGATATGGCCCGCATCCGCCGGCTGCTCAATTCCGAGAGCGGGATGAAGGGGCTTACGGGCTACAGCGATTTGAGGGATATCGAAAAGGGCGCCGCCAAAGGGAATCCGGACTGCGACTTGGCCCTGGAGATGGCTGCTTACCGCATCCGCAAATACATTGGCGCCTATGCCGCTGCTATGGATGGCCTGGACGCCCTGGCCTTTACGGCGGGGATAGGGGAGCACTCAGCAGAAATGCGGGAGCGCGTCTGCCGGGGGTTGTCCTTTCTGGGGGTTTCCCTGGATGTGGAACGCAACCGGGCACCTGGCTCTGGCAAGCAAGCGATACACGCTGCGGATTCCCGGGTTTCCATTTGGATTGTACCTACCAATGAGGAACTGGAGATTGCGCGGCAGACCTACAGCTTGTTGCAGGGGAAGGAAACCGCCTGAGCAGGCTTACCACTTTCGGGCATAGCCAAAGACCATTTTTTTGAATTCCCGGAAATCGGATCCGAACACCTCCATTTTTCCGGTCAGCCTCCTGTGCGCTTCCCGGAATTCGGCATCGGCTGCCCGGGTTTCCCCTTTCTGAATGCGACTTAGGAAGCGTTCGTGTTCCCGGATTTCATCCCAGAGGTACTCGTACAACATCTGGTGGAGGCGGTCCAGGTTGCCCAGGAGTTCCGTGTATGCTAGTTGCTCTGACACTTCCTTCCTGCGTTGGGTCAGGATATGTTCAAAAAACCGGGTTTCATCTTTCCAGAACGCCACGGTCTCCAGCCATTCCACGCTTTGGCGGTGGAGGTCTTCCAGGCCGGAAGCCAGGAGGTAGTCCGTGCGGGCAATCAGTTTTTTAGTCGCGGTCATGCTCTCGGGGTTTTAAGGTTCGTCCAGCCAGCGCCTGAGGGACAGGTGCAGGATTTCGCGGGTGCGCTCCAGAAGTTTTTCCACCTCGTGTTCGGATTGCATTTTGATGGCGGCAATTTCCGCCGTGCCAAAGCCCTGCTCATGCGCCAGTTCGAATACAGAACGCATTTGGGGGGGCATTCGGAATAGTAGGTTCTCCAAGTGTTCCTGGGCTGCGGCATGGGTGTTTTCCGCTTCTGTGAGGGCCATCAGGTCCTCATGGGCGTCGTCCAGGAAGATGTTGCGAAGCAGGTGGTGGTGATCTTTATAGGAAATGTCGTCCATTTCCCCCATCAGGACCAGGTCCCCATCGCCGTCTGTACTGAAGGATTCATCCAGCTCGGCGAGTTCGGCTTTGGAGTAGTCGTCCAGGTTGTCGTAAAAGACGGCGTCAAAGACCTCTTCCACCTCCATATCCTCCAGGAGTTTTTCGGCCCTTTTGAAGAGCCAGGCGTGGAATTGCCCTGCGGAAGGCACCTCTTCCAGGTGGTCGAAGACATCAATGATCAGTTGGTCGAAGAAATCGTAGGTGTCGTATTTATTGTGCGATATAACCCCTTTAGCCAGGGCCAGGCGAAGGCCCCGCGTAATGTAGCGTTTTACCTCCGGCAGCACCTTGAGCAGGATCTCATTGAAGGTTTTGCGGTCGTCCTTTTCCCGCAGTTCTACCAGGATGGGGTAACATGTGGCCACGAATTGGTTGAATTCGGCCTGGCGTTTGTCGTAGCGTACCGTTGTTTTCATAACACCCTTATTTTGGGATTACCATAGGTAAGGTCTGGAAATCTCCAGGGATATAAAATGATCTTTGTCACTTGCAATCAGCAGGATTCCGCAATCCGGCTGAGGCGGGTGGGGTCCGTAATGATGATTTCCCTCGCCCGGCCCATCCGGATAATGCCTTCGGTCCGCAGTTCGGAGAGGGCGCGGATGGCGGTCTCGGTAGCGGTGCCCACCATGCCAGCCAGGTCTTCCCGGGCAATGTCGATCCCGTCCCTGGTGGGGCGTGCAGCCACCCCGCTCTCTTTCAGCCGCAGCAGGGCCCGGGCCACCCGGTTCTTAACCGGCCAGTAGGCCATTTGGATGAGCTGTTCCTTGAGGGCAATCAGGTCTCCGGAGATCAGGTCCATAAAGCGGTGGGCAACCTCCGGGCGGTGCTCCAGCAAATGAATGAAATCTGCTTTTGGTATTGAGTAGACCTCTGCCGGTTCCATAACCCAGGCAGATTCCAGATAGGTGCCCGAGGGGTTAAGCAGGGAAAGCTGCCCCAAAAACTGCCCGCCTCCGTAAATACCGCTTACCAGTTCTTTCCCGGATTCGGCGGTCTTGTAGCATTTAAGCCGCCCGGATGTTACATAATGCAGGTTGTGGGCGGCATCCCCCTCCCTAAAGAGGTAATCCTGGGCCTGGTAGGTCCGGGCGAAATAATCCCGCTCTATGTGGTCCAGGTCCAGGTAGGCCGAGGCTTCCTGCATAAAGGCCTGAACCCCTTCCACGTCGCGTGTGAATTCCCGCTGCAGGAAGGCGTGTTTTTCCAGCCGGGACCGCACGGCGCTCAGTAAGTCCTCCTCGTCGAAGGGTTTGGTGAGGTAGTCGTCTGCCCCCAGGTTCATCCCCTTGCGCACATCGGCCTTTTCGGTTTTGGCGGTGAGGAATATAAAGGGGATCCGGGCCGTTGCCGGGTCTTTCTGCATGCGCTCCAGGACTTCATACCCGTCCATCCCGGGCATCATAATATCACACAGGACCAGGTCCGGCCGGAATTGGCGGGCCCGGTCCAGGCCGGAGCGTCCGTCCGGGCTGGTTTGGGTGGCATAGCCTGCCAGCTGGAGCAGGTCCGCTGTGTTTTCGCGGACATCTTCGTGGTCTTCAATGATCAGGATGCGTTTCATCGGGTACAGATTTAAATTTCCGCGGCAGGCGGATCCGGAAGGAACTACCCCTGCCGGGGGTACTTTCAAAGGTGATGTCGCCGCACATAAGCTCGGTGTATTTCTTTACGATATGCAGGCCGAGGCCCGTCCCGGGGATGTTCATGGCATTCCTGGCCCTGAAAAACCGGTTGAAGAGCTGGTCCTGTTCCTCCTCGGGGATACCCATCCCCCGGTCGCGGATGGTGAGTCCTACCCCGTGGTCGTCCGTGTCCAGATCTATGTGGATGGGGGCGTTTTCCGGGGAGTATTTGATC
This sequence comes from Robiginitalea sediminis, assembly GCF_002198115.1. Lineage (GTDB taxonomy): Bacteria > Bacteroidota > Bacteroidia > Flavobacteriales > Flavobacteriaceae > Robiginitalea > Robiginitalea sediminis. Next base: position 54,467 of record NZ_NGNR01000003.1, read on the forward strand.
GCATTGGAAAGCAGATTGATCAGGATATGGCGGGTGAGTTTCGGGTCGAGGACCACCTGGTGGTCCCCATGTGAAAAATGTTCCACGAAGTACTGGCCTACCTTCAGGCTGGTCTCGAGTTCTTCAAGGACTGAGCGCAGCAGTGCCAGCAGGTCGAAGGATGTGGCCTGGCATGCAATGTCCCCTTCTTCCACCCGGCTGAGCGATAGGAAATCCTCCAGGATAACAACCAGGTTGCGGACGTTGTTCTTGATTTGGTTCACGTAGCGTTCCCGTTTGGACTCCTTCCCCTGGTCATTCTGTTTTTCGATGAGGATTGCGGAGGAAAGGATAGCGCTCAGCGGGGTCCGGAACTCGTGGGAGGCCATGGAAATAAACCTCGATTTCAGGTCGTTGAGTTCTTGTTCTATTCTAAGGGCACGCATGAGCTCCTGCTGTGTTTGTTTCTGTGCGGTGGTATTGCTAAAGACAAGCAAGGCCCATTGAATCTGGTCGTTGAAGGTCAGGGGGGTAGTATTCACGTTATAGGTTTGCCCATGGTGTTCCAACTCAAAACTCATATGCCCCCCGTGGAGGGTAGCGGTTACTTGGCGCTCCAGCAATACAAGCTGGGCTTCCCCGAAACCGGGCAGGGCCGATGGGTTTTGGTCCTGGAAGGCCCACCCGGAGAGCCCCATGGTTTCGAGTTCTTCCCCTTCCAGGTGGACCAGCTGCATGGCCGGGTTAAACACCATAATGACCCCTTTCGGGAAATTCCGGGCCATGGCCGCAAACAGGGCATGACTGGCCATGGCCTTGCGTTCGGCCTCGCGGGTCCACTCTATCTGCTCTTCCAGACTCGTATTGGAACGACGTAGCTGGCTTACGGTATCTTCCAGCCTGCGGGTCCTGTCTGCTACCCGTTCTTCCAGCAGCCGCGCATAGGCCTCTAGTTTGTTGTGGCTTTTTTGCAGGCGTTCCCTGGATTTATAACGCTCAATGGCCACCCGGGCCAATTGCAACACTTCCCGGATATTTTCCCGCTGTTTTTTGTTTGGCTTTCCCTCTGCAGACAGCAATAGGGTAAAGGTGCCCAGGACATCCTGATGGGAAGAGCGGATGGGGAAGGTCCAGAGCGACCGAAAGCCCTCCTGGTGCTGCGGTTTTCCAAAGCTGTTCTGTTGGGTATTGCGATCCGGGATGCGTCGGATGATTTCACAGTTTTTGAGCACCGTATCGCAGATTTCGGGGTAAGGGCACTGGTCCAGGGGGATTTCCGCTGGCAATTTCGGGCCCTTAATGCCATCGCTCCGGGTAGCCAGGGTTTCCAGGAACTTCTTTTGGGTATGCAACAAGTGCATGTGTACGGTACCCCGACCCAGGGGCATCAGTAGCAGGTCGCAAAGTAGCGGGGCAATTTCCCCCAGCGTCTTATCTGCCGTGATTTCCTCCAGGATCCGGTGGATCCGGTCTTTCCGTCTCACCTGGTTTACCCTTTCGGAGACATCCCGGATAACGCCGATGAAATGTGTGGCCTCCCCGGAATTGTCCAGGATGGGGGTCAGGGTGAGCTCGTTCCAGAACAGGCTCCCGTCCTTGCGGTAATTCCGCAAGACCTCACTACAGGGCTGGTTTCGTTCCAGGCTTTTGCGGATCTTGGCGATACCCGGTTGTTTGCGGTCGGAGCCCTGCAGGAACCGGCAATTCCGGCCAAGAACCTCCTCTGCGGCATACCCGGTAATTTCGGTAAAGGCGGAGTTGATATAGCTCACAGGCTGGTCCGGGGCCCGGGCATCCGAAATCACAAACCCGTTTCCGGCGGCTTCCAGGGCCCTGTTGCGCAGGTTCAGTATATTCTGGACTTCCTTGGCATGGGTCACCTCCCGGACAATAGATAAGATTTTGTGGTTGTTCATGGGGACCAGCCGGGCTTCGTAATGGGTGGCCCCGGCGTTCAGGCTGAATTCCAGGTGCCGGGCCCGCCTGTCTTTCCGGATACCCTCAAAGGCTTCCAGGAACTGTCCGGTTAGGGCTTCGGGGAAAAGTTCGCCCATATGTTGTCCCTGGATCTTTTGCCCGGCCTCGAAAAGGCCGCCGCTTACCGGGGGGTAATATCCCAGAAAATTGCCCTGGTAGTCCTGGATGAAGATACTGTCCGGGATAGCCTCCAGAAGGGCATTGAGTTTGGTTTGCTGCGCCTTAAGTCGCAGGTCGGTATCCGAGACGGCCTTTAGGGGTCGTACAAAGACCAACTGGTGTTCCAGGGTTTCCAATAAGGGACTGAAACGCAGGATTACGGGGATATCCCCGTCCTCCTTGGTGTGCAGGATGTGGAGGGCCTCGTTGAGGCCTCCCCGGGATTGTCCGGGCTTTTCCGCTATAAAAGACCAAAGGTCCCGCCCTCTGATTTCGGAAGCCATGAACCCAAAGAGTTCCTCGGCTATCCCGTTCATCTGTACGATGCAGCCCTTGGGGTCCAACAGGACCAACCCATGCCCGGAGAGGTGGTCTACCTCCCTGCTGAACCTGTATTTGGTAAGGGTGCCCATCAGTATATGGCTTTATCCTAATCTATTAAAGGTAGCTTTCCCCTTCGTCGGAAAGTATGACAAGTATCATAAACAACCCCCTTCCGGGCCGGTTAGGGCTTGGAAGGGGGTCGGGCCGGGACTCCTAACATTGAGGGCTTAAGAACAATGGAATCTGATTTACAAGGAGTCCCTCTAGCAGCTTAATTCTAACCCACCTCAATGACTTTGGGTTTTTTCTTTTCAACCTCTGCTTTTTTGAGCAGTTTGAAGCGAAGGATGCCGTCGTTGTAACGGGCTTTGATGGCTTCTTCCTTCACGTTTTCCGGAAGTTCAAAAGCGCGCTCAAAGGCGTTGTAGCGGAATTCCCTGCGGGAGTAGTTTTCTTTTTCCTCCTCCTCGGCGACCTTTTTCTCTGCTGAAATATTCAGGTATCCGTCCTCAATGGTCACGTTGAAATCCTTTTTGTCGAATCCGGGGGCGGCCAGTTCAATTTCGAAGTGGTCCTTAGCCTCCTTGATATTCATTGCGGGCTCAACGGTTTTTCCATTCCAGAAGTCGGTTTCCATCATACCGCCTTTCCACATACGGGAATCGAAAAAGTCGTCCATGTCGAAGAAATCCTGCCGAAGCAGATTTCCAAAAGGTCTTTTAAATTTTACAAGTGTCATAGCGATTGGGTTTTTGTTAGACTTCCAATTCTTTTGTGACCCAATGTACTACGGCACCTCCACCTGCGAAATGACCCAGGTCAGTACAAGGACTTCCCCGGGCGATTGGGTTATTTTTTTTGCACCGCTTCCAAATACCCCTAAAATTTCCGAACTTGCACCGCCCTAACCGGGATATTAGCTCAGTTGGTTTAGAGCGCTGCCTTGACAGGGCAGAGGTCACTGGTTCGAATCCAGTATATCCCACATCAAGCAGAAAACCCGCGCCGCCAGGCGCGGGTTTTCGCATTCCAGGAGAAAGCCAAACCCGTTTGAGCTTTCTCCTGGAATGCGAAAACCAGGATTCGCGCACGCGAATCGGGTTTTCTATTTGCAGGCGTGGCTGATCACTCTGGATCACGCCTCTGGCGTAATCCATCCCAACTAGGCCAGCGCACCACCTGGCTCCTCGCCCCGATAGCTATAGGGGGTCCACCGGACCTTCCACGGTCGTTCGGCCCTATTTGCAGGCGTGGCTGATCACTCTGGATCACGCCGCAGGCGTAATCCATCCCAACGCGGCTTGCCCCGGATCCGGAATTACCCGCTCTTACCCTTGGGCTTGTTGCGGTCCCTGCGGAGGAAGGTGGTAAACGGGCGACACTGTTCCAACAAGCGCCTGCCCAGCACGTCGTCCGGATTCTTGCGGATGCGGAGCATCACAACCATCAGGGAGGGCATATACCGGAGCAGGAACCGCACTTCCGGGAAGGACTGGTGAGTAAGGGTGTAATTGCGTTTGCAAAAGGAACACCGCAGCACCAATAACCGGCGGTCGTGTTCCCATAACTGCAGCCGGCCGGCATCGCAGTGCCTGCAGGCCCCCAGTTTCCGGTCTAGGGAACCCATCAGGTAGTTCAGGATCAGCAGGCGGTGCATGGTAGGGCGGTGCAGCCGGAGCCACTTCCGTGCCCTGTGGCGTTCCAAAAGAGGGTGTATCCGGTAAAAATAAAAGAGGACCATGAACAGGGGTATCCCCGTACTCAGCAGCAATACCGGGCCGATATCGACCCAAAAGGAAAGGGGGCACACGGGGTTAATGGCCAGTGGGGGTGGGGGATTCAACCAAAGGTCCTGATGCGTTCGTTCGGGGGTTTAAATTGGAAAATTCCTCGCGTATCTGCAAGGGATCGGCCTTGCTTTACCCGAAATTTTCCGATTTCTTAAAGCTCAGAGGATATCCAGAATCCGCTCCAGCGCCATGCCCCTGGAGGCCTTGATCAGGATCGTAGCCGGGCCTTTGGGAGGGTTTGCCTTCAGGGCGTCTGCCAGGCCTTTGTACTCCGGGAAACAGGTCGCTTCCAGGCCCGCGGCACTGAAGTGAGCACCCACCAGGTAGAGGGCATCCAGGCCCAGGTCAATGGCCTTCTGCCCGATAAACCTATGTTCGGCCATGGCGTCTTCACCCAGTTCGAACATATCCCCAAGGATGGCTATTTTTTTAGGGGCTTGCAGGGAGGCAAATTGGTCCAGTGCGGCTTCCATACTGCTGGGGTTGGCGTTGTAGGCGTCCAGTACAATCTGCAAATCCCCTTTCTGAACCAGTTGGGAGCGGTTGTTGGAGGGGACGTAGGATTCCAGGGCGGCCCGGATCTCCTCAATAGGTACGCCAAAATACTTGCCCATCAGGGCCGCCACGGCGCAATTGGTGAAATTATAGCCCCCCATGAGCTGGGTATGGATGCGTTCCCCATCCAGTTCGAGGCAGACAAAGGGGTTGGCGCCCAGGTCCCGGATGGTGAAGTAGGCCGGATTGGACGTACTGAAACCCACCTTGCGGGTATAGCCCGACAGCTTCTCCACCTGTATGGGGTCGTCTGCGTTTAAAAAGAGGGTCTTGTCCCGTTCCATCAGGCGTCGGTACATCTCGCTTTTACCCTTGATGACCCCCTGCACCCCCCCGAACCCTTCCAGGTGGGCTTTCCCGAAGTTGGTAATATACCCGAAGTCCGGGAGGGCCAGGCGGCAGAGGAAGTCGATTTCCCCCTGGTGGTTGGCCCCCATCTCCACCACGGCCATTTCGGTTTCGGGCTTCAGGCGGAGCAGGGTTAAGGGCACGCCTATGTGGTTGTTCAGGTTGCCCCGGGTGTTTATCAGGTCGTATTTGCGGCCCAGGACCGCTGCGATGAGTTCCTTGGTCGTGGTTTTCCCGTTGCTGCCGGTCAGGGCTACGATCCGGGTGCCGCAGTATTCCCGGTGGTAGGTGCCAAGCTGCTGCAGGGCTTCCAGGGCATCGGGCACCAGGATAGCCCGCGGGTGGCTTGCGAATTCCTCCTGGTCCACAACGGCCCAGGAAGCGCCTTTTTCCAGGGCATCTTCCGCAAATTCGTTCCCGTTAAACCGCTCTCCTTTTAAGGCGAAGAATAGGCTCCCCTCAGGGATATTCCTGCTGTCTGTGGTTACCTGCCCCCCTTCCAGGAAGCGCTGGTGCAAAACTTCGGTGGTCATGCCTGTAAAGATAAAAAGCCCCGACGAATGTCGGGGCTTTCAGGTCAGGATTTACGTTTCCTTATTTGCGGACTTTTTTGCCGCGAACGGTTTTGTTCTTGAGTTTGGATTTAGACCCCACGCGGGACATGGCGCAGCGGAACCCGAGGTAGTCGGTGGCCATATACTGCGGCAGGTAGCGGCGTTGGGCCGGATCCAGCCAGTAGGCGCGGTCTCTCCAGGACCCTCCTTTAAATACCCGCACCTCGTCGTTGATCAGGCTGGTACGGGAATTGCTTTCGTCGTACTGGCGGATGAGGTTGCCGGCAGAATCGCGCTCCACCTTGTGGGCGGGTGCGTTGTACATTTTCGGGGTCTCTTCCTCTTCGTCGGCAAAGTAGGAGGCAAAGCGTGAGGAACTGGCATCCCCGTCGCGGTACCCGCGGTTGTCGCTCTTGGAGAAGTTGGTCCGCAGGTAGGTCTCTTCCTCGTCTACGGGAACCATCTTGATTTCACCCGGCAGGTTGGTGGCAACCACCTTCCCAGTGGGCAGGGTGTCGTATTTGATGCTGTCGCGAAGTACAACTACCTTCCCGTCTTCGCCAATGGCTTTCTTCATAAAGACGTTTCCGCGGAAGTAGTTGAAGTCGCTGATTTCGTCGTCTACAATGGGGCGGTATACATCGGCCACCCACTCGGCTACGTTCCCGGCCATGTCATACAGACCATGGTCATTGGGCTTGTAGGATTTAACCGGAGCGGTGATATCGGCTCCGTCGTCGGACCACCCGGCAATCCCGCCGTAGTCTCCTTTGCCCTGCTTGAAGTTGGCGAGCTGATCGCCCCGTCCCACGCGCTGGCCATTACGGGTGTAATCGCCTTCCCATGGGTATTTCTTCCGGCCGCGGTAGTTGTTGTACTCCCGGCTTCCCGCCAGGGCCTGTGCGGCGTACTCCCACTCGGTTTCGGTGGGCAGGCGGTACTCCGGCATGATAATCCCGCTGCTACGGGTGGCGAAAACCGGTACGGAGTCCTTCTGGGCCTTCCCAACCAGGGAGTCTATCTGGCCGCCGTATACAGATTCCGGACGGTTCAGGTAGGCTTCGGTACTGAAAGTCCCGCCTATTTCGCCATTCATGGCGCGGTATTTTACTTCGTCGGCCAGGTAACCTTCCCGCTCGAGCATGGCTTCGTTCACGCGGTCGGTACGCCATTCGGCAAACTGCACGGCCTGCACCCAGTTCACGCCCACCACCGGATATTCGGCATAGGCGGGGTGGCGCAGGTAGTTGTTGGTCATGGTCTCGTTAAACCCAAGCCTGTTCCGCCATACCAGGGTGTCCGGGAGGGCACCTACATAGATATTGGTATACTGGGGGTTTTCGGGGGGGTAAACACTTTTGAGGTAGTCCAGGTATTCCAGGTACATCACGTTGGTCACCTCGGTTTCATCCATGTAGAAGGATTGGACGTGCTGGGTGGTGGGGGTGTTGTTCCAGTCGTGCATCACGTCGTCCTGCAATTTCCCCTTGGTGAATGTTCCTCCTTCGACAAAAACCAGGCCGGGGGCGGTTTCCTGCTCCTTGAATTCCGTATTGTACTGGAAACCTCCTTCCTTGGCATTAATCTTCCAGCCAGTGGCCCGGGATACGTTCTTGGAACCTCCCCCGGAGGAGTTCTTGCAGCTCTGAAGGCCAAAAGAACCGGCAACGAGTATTGCCGAGAGAAATGCGCTGATTCGTGTGTGTTTCATCTGTATTTAGGACTTAGGTTCAAAACCGGGGACATCGGGCCCAGGTCGCTCACTTATTTTTATGGCTTTACGGCATATACAACGGGCAATTGCCCATTATATTTTATACAGCGCCTAAAAAATGGACCCCGGTTGGCAGGGCATGTCCAGGCCACTGTTATTTCCAATGATAACGGCTAAAAAACCATAATAGTATGAGGGTTCCCATCCTTTTTGAAGATGCCCGGGGCAATGTCCCTGCAGGTCATTCCGGGTGGCGGGCAAAGGGAAGCGCAGCGGTTGCGGCAGCGGACTGCCCGGCATGTGGTCGAAATTACCGGGTGCCGGCACAAGATTTAACCGAAAAAGACGTTTGCATACAATACATCGGATAAATTTTTGTTATTCTTTGTTTATTATCAATTTTGAAGCACTAAAACGCCCTAGTAGAAATGAAAAAACTATGGATCCTTGTTTTGCTGGCTATAGCCGGTAAGGCTATGGGGCAGCAAGGCGAACGCGTTATTACCACTGCCGTGCCCTTCCTGACCATTGCGTCGGATGCCCGTTCGTCCGCCATGGGGGATATAGGAGTGGCCACCACCACCGACGCCTTTTCCCAGCAATGGAACCCTGCCAAATTTGCCTTTGCCGAGCGCAAGATGGGCATCGGTATCAGTTATACCCCTTACCTGGAGAGTATCATTACTGATATAGCCCTGCTTAACGGTAGCTTTTACAACAAAATAAATGAGCGCAGCGCCTTTGGCGTTTCCCTTCGCTATTTCACGCTGGGGGAGATCGAGCTCCGGAATACTTTCCAGGAAGAAGGACAGTTGGTCAAACCCAACGAACTCGCTATTGACGGGTCCTACGCCCTGAAACTTTCGGACTTTTTCTCGATGGCTGTAGCCGGTCGCTTCATCAGCTCCAACCTGGAGATCCCGCAATTGGGCAATGCCGTGCAATCCGGCAATACCTTTGCCGTGGATGTTGCCGGGTACTACCGCGGACCGGAAAAAGCTTATAACAGCTTCGACGGACGCTGGAGGGCCGGTTTCAATATTTCCAACCTCGGTGGAAAAATCAAATACGACGACGGCGGGCAGGAAAACTTTCTCCCCACCAACCTGGCCCTGGGCGGAGGCTTCGATTTTATCTTCGACGCAGACAACGTCCTGGCCCTGACGGCTGAGGTCAATAAACTTCTGGTGCCAACGCCCCAGGATTTTGACGGCGACGGGGACCTGGACCTGGAAGACAACCAGGAATACCAGAGTATCGGGTTTTTCGAAGGGGTCTTTAAATCCCTGGGCGACGCCCCGGACGGCTTTTCAGAGGAGTTGCAGGAGATGACCTGGGCCCTGGGTGCCGAATACAGCTTCCGCCAGCAATTCATGCTGCGGGGTGGTTACTTTAACGAATCCGAAGAAAAAGGGTTCCGGAAATTCTTCAGCCTTGGGGCGGGGTTCCGGTATAACAATATCCAGATAGACCTTTCCTATCTGTTCTCTACGGCACAGGTGCGAAACCCCCTGGAGAACACCCTTCGCTTCTCCCTTAGCTTCAATCTGGGTGAGGAGTTCTATAACGACTAATCCCTTTTTTGTTTCAAAATACAGACCCGCCTCATGGCGGGTTTTTTTGTGGCTTCCGCCGGGTAAGTCGTATCTTTTGCCTATGGAACGCAAACACATTGGTTTCGAAATGCTGATCTACCCGGACCGGCAGGCCCTTACCGAAGCGGACCGGGAGCTGTTGGCACAGGCCGAACAGGCGGCCCGATCCGCCTACGCACCCTACAGCCGCTTCCGGGTGGGGGCTGCCGTACGCATGGATAATGGGGAGGTGGTCCTTGGCAGTAACCAGGAGAACGCCTCTTTCCCCTCGGGCCTGTGTGCGGAGCGGGTAGCCGTTTTCCAGGCCGGAGCCCGTTACCCGGGGGTAGCCATCCGCTGTATTGCCATCCACGTAAACCCGGAAGGTGCCCAGGACGACGAGCCCGCCGCCCCCTGTGGCAATTGCCGCCAGTCCATCCACGAGTACGAGTTCCGACAGCAATCCCCTATCCGCTATCTTCTGCAGGCCTCCGGGGGCCGGGTATTTGAATGCCCTTCCACAGCTGCCCTGCTACCCCTGGGGTTTGGCCCCAATGCCCTCCTGTAACCCCGCTGCACAGGGCTCATTTCATTCCAGAAAGGTATTTTTTCGTGAATGATTTAATATGTATTTTTGCCCTTCACCATGGGGGCGGATTCGAAGTTTACCCCCCCTTTGGTTAACGACTAAACAGGCATTGATGAAAAAAATCACCAAAGAGACCTATCTCAAATGGTATGAAGACATGCTGTTCTGGCGGAAGTTCGAGGACAAACTCGCCGCGGTATATATCCAGCAGAAGGTCCGTGGGTTCCTCCACCTGTACAACGGGCAGGAAGCAGTCCTGGCCGGCTCGCTCCACGCCATGGACCTGGAGAAGGACAGGATGATTACAGCATACAGGAACCATGTGCAGCCCATTGGGATGGGTGTGGACCCCAGGAAGGTTATGGCCGAACTCTACGGCAAGGTTACCGGAACTTCCAAGGGAATGGGGGGCTCCATGCATATTTTCTCCAAGGAGTACCGGTTTTACGGGGGGCATGGCATCGTAGGCGGGCAGATCCCGCTTGGTGCTGGCCTGGCGTTTGCCGACAAGTACTTTGACAGGGATTCCGTTACCCTTTGTTATATGGGCGATGGTGCCGTCCGGCAGGGTAGCCTCCACGAGGCGTTTAACCTGGCCATGCTCTGGCAGCTCCCGGTGGTTTTTATCTGTGAGAACAACGGCTACGCCATGGGGACCTCCGTGGCGCGTACCTCTCATTCCACCGAAATCTGGAAACTGGGTCTGGGATATGAAATGCCATGTGGCCCCGTGGACGGGATGGACCCGGCTATCGTGGCCGAGGAGGTTTCCAAGGCAGTGGAACGCGCCCGCAGCGGGGGCGGCCCCACCTTCCTGGAAATGAAAACCTATCGCTACCGGGGCCACTCCATGTCCGACGCCCAGCACTACCGGACCAAGGAGGAAGTGGAGGAGTACAAGAAAATAGACCCCATTACCCAGGTCCTGGATGTGATCCGCGACAAGAAGTACGCTACGGACGAAGAGGTCGCAGCGATAGACAAGCGGGTAAAGAACCTGGTGAAGGAGTGCGAAACCTTCGCCGAAAATTCGGATTACCCGCCCATAGAACAACTCTACGACGTGGTCTACGAACAGGAGGACTACCCGTTCCTGCAACATAAATTATAAGATACAGGCAGATGGCAGAAATCATACGCATGCCCCGCTTAAGCGATACCATGGAAGAAGGTAACGTAGCCAAATGGCTCAAGCAGGTGGGGGATTCCATTTCGGAAGGCGATATCCTGGCCGAGATTGAAACCGACAAGGCCACCATGGAGTTTGAGTCCTTTTACGAGGGCACCCTTCTCCATATCGGGATCCCCGAAGGCGAAGGTGCCCCGGTGGATGCCCTCTTGGCCATTGTAGGCGAAAAGGGAGAAGACATTTCTGGCCTGCTCAACGGAGAAGGTGGAGGCGAAAGTACCCCGGCTGCGCCTGAACCCAAGGAGGAAGCTCCGGCTCCCACACAGGCCCCTGCGGCCGCTGTGCCGGAGGGCGTTGAAATCGTAAAAATGCCCCGTCTGAGCGATACTATGGAAGAAGGCACGGTAGCTGCCTGGATCAAAAAGGTAGGCGACACCGTGGAAGAAGGGGATATCCTGGCCGAGATTGAAACCGATAAGGCCACCATGGAGTTTGAATCCTTTTATTCAGGAACCCTGCTGCATATTGGCATCGGGGAGGGCGAGTCTGCCCCGGTAGATGCCATCCTCGCCGTAATAGGACCTGCCGGCACAGATGTGCAGGCCGTTCTAAGCGCCGGATCTGCCCCGGCAGCAGAAGCTGCAGGCCAGCCCGCCGCTGCCCCTGCGCCCAAGGAGGAGAAGGAGGCCGCCCCGGCACAGGCCCCTGCCGCAACAACTTCCTCGGACCGAGTTTTTGTCTCTCCCCTGGCCCGCCGTATGGCCGAGGATCGCGGGATTGACCTGAGTACCGTGACCGGTTCCGGAGACAATGGAAGGATCATTAAAAGGGATATAGAACATTACCAGCCCTCCCAGCAGGCCCAACCGGCTGCTGCAGCGGCTGCCCCGGCTGCGTCCCCCATGGCTGCCGCCCCTGCCGGTACCGAGCAGGTAGAGGAAGTCAAGAATTCCCAGATGCGCAAGGTCATTGCCAAGCGCCTGGCGGAATCCAAGTTCACCGCCCCTCACTATTACCTGACCATAGAGGTAGATATGGGAGAGGCTATGGCTTCGCGCTCCCGGATCAACGAGCTGCCCGACACCAAGGTTTCTTTCAACGACATGGTGGTTAAGGCTTGTGCCATGGCCCTTAAGAAGCACCCGCAGGTAAATACGTCCTGGAATGGCGATACCACCCGGTACAACCAACATGTGCATGTTGGGGTGGCCGTGGCAGTCGAAGACGGCCTGGTGGTTCCGGTCCTGAAGTTCACTGACCAGATGAGCCTCACCCAGATCGGTACGGCTGTCAAAGACCTGGCAGGACGGGCCCGAAACAAGAAAATTGCCCCCGCCGAAATGGAGGGCAGCACCTTTACGGTTTCCAACCTTGGGATGTTTGGCATACAGGAGTTTACCTCCATTATAAACCAGCCCAATTCCGCCATCCTCTCGGTAGGGGCAATTGTGGAAAAACCGGTAGTGAAGAATGGCAACATCGTTGTGGGCCATACCATGACCATTACCCTGGCATGCGACCACCGCACGGTGGATGGCGCCACCGGGGCGCAGTTCCTTCAAACCCTTCGGGCGTACCTGGAACACCCGGTAACCATGCTGGCCTGATGCGCCCGGGAGCCCACCGCACAGCTCCCCACAGGTTCCTATTCTGGATGCCTGTAGCCCTGTTTTGCGTGTGCCTGGCTTCCTGCAAGTCGGCCGGAAGGGTTTCCGCCGAGGCCTGGACGCCCAGCGATTCGCTCCGGGTGGGGACTTCGATGCGATACCTGGCTTCCGACGACCTCATGGGCCGGGATACTGGTTCTCCGGGGTTGGACTCCGCCGCGGCATACCTGGAGGAGAACCTCCGCCAAATGCGCATCCCACCGTATTTCCCGTCTTACCGGGATACCCTTACCAACAGTAAGGAGATCGCATACAACATTGTAGCTTACCTGCCCGGGAAGGACCGGGAGCTGAAAGAGGAAATCGTCCTGATCGGCGCCCATTACGACCATATCGGGCTGTTGCCCATGCAGGACGGCGACCGGATAGCCAACGGGGCCAACGACAATGCCTCCGGGACGGCAACAGTTTTGGAACTGGCCCGCTTCCTCGCGGGCAGCCCCAGGACCAACCGGAGTGTGCTTATCGCATTTTTCAGTGCCGAGGAACGGGGGCTTCTGGGCTCCCGCCACCTGGCCAACCGGCTGCAGCAACAGGGGGTAAATCTGTATGCAGTCCTGAATTTTGAAATGACGGGGGTGCCCATGGAGGGAAAAGACCACCAGCTTTACCTGACCGGGTATGATATGTCTAACCTTGCGGAGGTCAGCAACCGGTATGCCGGGGAAAACCTGGTCGGGTTCCTGCCCCAGGCCCGGGAATACAACCTGTTCAAAAGATCCGATAATTATCCTTTTTACGAAGTTTTTGGCGTGCCCTCCCACACCTATTCCACTTTCGACTTTACCAATTATGACCACTACCACCAGGCTGGGGACGAAGCGGACGAAATGGATTTCGCACACATGGCCCGCCTGGTAAATGCCCTGACCCGCGTGGTCTATGGGGTGGCTAATGGCCCTGCCGGGGAACTAAAACAGAACTGATGGCTTCCATAATCGTAACCGGTACCAGCCGGGGCATCGGCTTTGAACTTGTACGCCAACTGGCCGGACAGGGCCACCGGGTCCTGGCCCTCTCCCGCAACAACCAACCCTGCCTGGAACTGGGCCTGGAGGGCGTCCACGCCCCGGCCTTTGACCTGGGTAGTGAGGAGGGCTGCCAAAAAGCCGCCCAATGGGTGGCCAGTAATTGGGGGCAGGCCGATGCCCTCATCCACAACGCTGGCCGCCTGGTTAACAAACCCTTTGCCGATACCACCACGGAAGATTTTCTGAAGGTCTACCAGGTAAACGTCTTTGGGGTAGCCCGACTCACCCGGGCACTGTTGCCCCACCTGAACCCAAAAGGGCACGTGGTGGTGGTCAGTTCCATGGGGGGTATACAGGGGAGTGCCAAATTCCCGGGCCTCGCCGCATACAGTTCCAGCAAAGGGGCGGTAATCACGTTAACCGAGTTGCTGGCTGAGGAATACAAGGAAACCGGCCCGGCCTTTAACGCCCTGGCCCTGGGTGCTGTGCAAACCGAAATGCTGGAAGAAGCCTTCCCCGGGTACAAGGCTCCGGTAACAGCTGCGGAAATGGCGGGTTATATCGCTCATTTTGCCCTGAACGGACAGGCACTATACAATGGAAAAGTGCTGCAGGTAAGCAATTCTACTCCGTAGCGTCCGACACCTTCACAAACCTGTAGATACAGGGCTCAATGCAGGGATAGTAGAAAAGGAGCCGGCCATCCTCAATCCTGCCCTGGATCCCGTTGGTGAGTTGCCCGCTGCAGGCAATCAGGATTTCCCCGGCCGCGATCCGCGTAAATTCCCCATCCATCCGGTCTCCTTCTTCAAAGACCCGGCAAATGTTGTAGTTGGCCTCAAAGGTATTGTCTGCCCTGAGGGTAATACTGAACCCGGCGTCGCTTGGGGTGAATTCCCCGCTTCCGTCCCCCGGGTCGAACAGCACTTCGGCCAGGACCCACTTGCCTTCCAGGCGGTCGGTGTCTATGGGGTCGGTTTTATCCTTGTTGCATCCGAGGAGAAGCAATAGGACGATAATAGGTGCAGCGAATCTCATATGTCACTAAGATAACCAAAAAGGCAGAGGGTTGCTTCAAACAGGAGGTATTCCGCGGAATCCAGGTCGAAATACCTACTTTTGTCCCCATGGAAGCTGCGCTTGCCCCCTACATCCCGGAACGGGCTCTTGGCCCCTGTATGGAATTGATCCGCACCCATGGGGTACACCTTAAAATCGTCAGGAGCCGGCAGACGCGCCACGGCGATTACCGCCGCCTCCCGGACGGCCGCCACCTGATTACGGTGAACGCCACCGCCAACCCATACCGGTTCCTTATTACCCTGATCCATGAGATTGCCCATCTGGTGGCGTTTGAGCGTTACGGGTACCGGATAAAACCTCATGGGGTCCAATGGAAAAAGACCTTCCAGCACCTGATGCTTCCCTTTCTGAGGCCGGAGGTATTCCCCCAAGGGCTCTTGCCGCTGTTGGCTGCCCATTTCCGAAACCCCAGGGCAAGCAGCAGTACCGATACCCGCCTGTCCCTGGCATTAAAGGCCTACGACCCGACCACAGAGCGGCCGCAGTTTGTTTTCGAACTCCCGGCAGGGGCAGTTTTCCGCCTGCAGAACGGGAGGGTGTTCCGCAAGGGGGAACGCAAAATAAAACGCTACCAATGCATGGAAGTTGCGACGGGAAAATTGTATCTTTTTCAGCCGCACGCCGAAGTAGAACTCCTCAAAGAAGCTTAAATGAAGGCTACCCAGTATTACGCGGTATTGATGGCCGGGGGCGTGGGCTCCCGATTCTGGCCGGTCAGTACGCAAGGTTTTCCCAAACAGTTCCACGACATGCTGGGAACCGGGCAATCCCTGCTCCAAAAGACCTTTTCCCGCCTTGCCCGGTTTATTCCGGAAAACCAGATTTATATCCTGACCAACGAGCGGTATACAGACTTGGTACTGCAGCAGCTCCCCGGGATTGAGGCAGACCAGGTGGTCCCGGAACCGGCCATGCGCAACACAGCCCCCTGTATCCTGTACGCAGCCCTGAAGATCCGGAAGTTAAACCCGGAAGCCCTCATGCTGGTAGCCCCCAGCGACCATTGGATCGAAGACGAGGCGGCGTTCGAAAAGGATGTGCTGGCGTGTTTTGAGCAATGCAGCACCTCCAATTCCCTTTGCACCCTGGGTATAACACCTACCTTCCCCAATACGGGGTTCGGGTATATCGAATACGATCCTTCTGCTAGGGACACCCCGGGCCTGAAGCGGGTGATGCAGTTCCGGGAAAAGCCTGATTACCAAACGGCTAAAGGGTTCCTGGAACAGGGGAACTTCCTGTGGAATGCCGGGATTTTCGCCTGGAGCGCTTCCGCCATTGTGGAGGCCTTCCGCACATACCAGCCCGAGCAGTACAGCCTATTGGCAGTGGGGGAAGGGGTGATGAATACCCCGGAGGAGGAGGCCTTTATCAAGAGCGAATATCCGAAGGCCGAGAACATCTCCATCGACTACGCCGTGATGGAGCAATCCGACGCCGTTTTTGTGCTCCCGGCCGGGTTCGACTGGAATGACCTGGGAACCTGGGGGTCCCTGTACGACAAGCTCCCGAAGCGGGAGGACGGCAACGCCGTGGTACAGGGGAGGGTCCTCACCCGGGAAAGCGCCGGGAATATGGTGCGCCTCCCGGAAGGGAAGATTGCCGTTTTAGAGGGCCTGGACAACTATATTATTGTAGACCAGGGCGATGTGCTGCTGGTCATGCCCCGGGACCGGGAACAGGAAATAAAACAGTGGGTGTCCCGGGTAGGGGATACCTTTGGGGATACTTATATCTAAACATATGGAAAAGCCATTAGACCAGGGGAATGTACAGACCACTCCGGGAGAGGACTCCAGCGGGGAAGCGGTAAAAAAAGACTTTAAGGGGCTCCTTGGCAGTGTCCGGAAGTTCCTTTCCGAGCTCCTCGATATCCGAGGCAATACAGACCAGGACGCTGCCAAGGAGGCGATCATTGCAGACATTACCTTCAAGGGGCATACAGCGTGGATCCTGGTGTGTTCCATCTTTATCGCCTCGGTGGGGCTCAATGCCAACTCTACCGCGGTAGTTATCGGCGCCATGTTGATTTCGCCCCTGATGGGACCCATCCTGGGGATTGGCATGTCCATTGCCATCAACGATATCGACACCCTCAGGCGTTCGCTGAAGAACTTTACCGTTATGGTGGTGCTGAGCGTGCTCACGGCCTACCTGTTCTTCGAATTCTTCCCGCTGCGGGACGAGTCTTCGGAATTGCTGGCCCGTACCGCACCCGATATCCGGGATGTGCTCATCGCCTTTTTTGGTGGCCTGGCCCTGGTTATCGCCCGTGCCAAAAAGGGTACCATTGCCAGCGTGATTTTCGGGGTAGCGATTGCCACGGCCCTTATGCCCCCCCTGTGTACGGTAGGCTTCGGCCTGGCCATCAGCAACTGGGATTACGCGGCAGGGGCCATGTACCTGTTTATCATTAACACCATCTTTATCGCCCTGGCCACCTTCCTGGTGCTCAAACTCCTGCGTTTTCCCATGGTGCGCTATGCCAATTCCAAACGCCGCCGTTTTATCGCCCGGATGGCTTCCCTGGTAGCCGTGGCGGTAATGGTCCCTGCCGGGCTTACGTTCTATCAGGTTTTCCAGGAATCCCGCTACCGGATCCAGGCCAACGAATTTATTGCGGAGACCATCGGGGTCTACGAGTTTCCCGGCAACGGGAGGTACATGCCCAACCTTTCCCAGATCCTCTACGAGGACGATGAGACGTCCTCCATAGAACTGGTCTGTATGGGAGACGACCCCATCCCTGAAAATGTCATTGAATCCTGGCGGAACCGGAAGAACCAATACTCCAAGCTCCAGGATACCGAACTGAAAATCGTCCAGGGCGGGCAGGACGATTCGGAGGAGAAGTTCCGGTACGTGAGTGAACTCTACGAGGCCAAGAAGGTCGAGCTCCTCAACAAGGATGAACGCATCCGTCTGCTGGAAGAAGAGCTCTCCCAGATGCAGAGCTTTTCAAGTGCCCTGCTGCCCTTTGCGGATATCACGGCCGAAGCCCGCGCCAACTACGAGGACCTGGCCGGGCTGGGCTTTGCCTACACCCTGCAGACCGATTTCAGCAAGACCGATACCATCCCGGTATTCGAGGTGCGTTGGAAGGAAGATGTGCCGCCCGCGCGGCAGCAGGAAAACCTCCAGAAAATGGCCAACTGGCTGCAGGTGCGGCTCAAAAACCCGAAAATACAGGTAAGGGAAGCCGGGCGCTAGTTGCGTTCTTCCAGGTACATCTGGCGTACCTTTTTAAAGAGTTCGGAAGAGTAAACAAAATTCGTAACCGCCTCGTTGTCGGTGCGGAAGATATCCTTATTGCTCCCTTCCCAGGCCTTCCACCCGTCCTTTAAAAACACGATTTTCTCGCCGATCTCCATCACAGAGTTCATGTCGTGGGTGTTGATGACGGTGGTAATGTTGTATTCCTGGGTGATTTCCTGGATGAGGTTGTCAATCAGGATGGCCGTTTTGGGGTCCAGCCCGGAGTTGGGCTCGTCGCAAAACAGGTATTTCGGGTTCATTACAATGGCGCGGGCAATGGCCACGCGCTTCTGCATCCCCCCGGAGATTTCGGATGGAAACTTCTTGTGGGCATCCACCAGGTTCACCCGTTTTAAGACAAAATCTACCCGGTCCTGCATTTCCGAGCGCGACTGGCGGGTAAACATGTCCAGCGGGAACATCACATTACCTTCCACGGTCATGGAGTCGAACAGGGCACTACCCTGGAAGACCATCCCCATTTCCTGCCGGAGGTTGCGCTTCTCGGCCAGGGCCATTTCCGAATAATCCCGGCCTTCGTAGCGAATATATCCCTTATCCGGGTTGATCAGGCCCAGCATACATTTCATGAATACCGTTTTCCCCGACCCGCTTTGCCCGATAATCAGGTTGGTCTTTCCCTTCTCGAAGGAGGTGCTGATCCCTTTCAGGACCTCGGTGTCGCCAAAGGATTTGTACAGGTCGCCTACTTCGATCATCAGCCTAGCATGAGTTGGGTGAGGATATAGTTCAATACAATGATCACCACACTGGTCCAGACAAAAGAGACCGTAGCCGCCTTACCCACCTCCAGCGCACCGCCCTTCATATAGTACCCGTGGTAGGAGGGCACCGTGGCAATCACAAAGGCAAAAACCACCGATTTAATGAAAGAATAGGTTACATGGTACGGGATAAAATCCAGTTGCAGGCCCTCAACGAAATCCGCACTGGAGGAAAACCCCCCGAAAACCCCGGCAATCCAACCCCCAAAGATTCCGATGTACATGGCAATAGCCACCACAAAGGGGTAGAGGAACATGGCCACGATCTTCGGGAAAACTAGGTAATTAAGGGAATTCACGCCCATGACTTCCAGGGCGTCTATTTGTTCGGTAACCCGCATGGTGCCGATGCTGGAGGTAATATAGGACCCCACTTTCCCGGCCATGATAATGGAAGTGAAGGTTGGGGCAAACTCCAGGATCACCGACTGGCGTGTAGCGAACCCGATCAGGTTTTTGGGGATGAGCGGGTTGCTGATATTCAGGGCCGTCTGGATGGCCACCACCCCCCCGATAAAGAAGGAGATAAAGATGATGATCCCCATGGACCCGTAAATGAGCTCATCGATTTCCTTCAGGATGAGGGTGCGCATCACATGCCATTTGGTGGGCTTTTTGAAGGTTTCCACCACCATTATGGCATAGCTCCCGATGGAGGTCATGTAACTCATAGGCTCCCGCTGTACTGGATGGGTTAAAAATAAGAATATTCACGAGGATTTAACCCTGGGTGCTAGGGGGATTTAGGGTGAATCCGTAATTTAACAGCCAAATAAAACGAGAATGAGAATGATGCCGTTACGCCATGCCCTATTGCTTGGGGTCAGTATACTCGGGCTGGTGGGGACCCTTAGCGCCCAGGTCAGTATCCGGGAACGCGCCCGGGAGGACGCCCCGGAAGCTTTTGGAGATTCGCCCCGCCTGGTGGTGGGAATTGTCGTGGACCAGATGCGGTTCGACTACCTCTCACGGTTCTGGAACCACTATGGGGATGGGGGCTTTAAACGTATGGTAGGCGAAGGGTTTCTGGCCCGCAACCACCATTTCAATTACGCCCCAACCAGCACCGGGCCGGGCCACGCTTCTGTATATACAGGTACCACCCCTGCGGTGCACGGCATCATCGGCAATGACTGGTACGATAAAGTCTCCGGGGAGGAGGTCTATTGTGCAGGGGATGCTTCGGTGGCCTCTGTGGGCTCCCTTTTGGACGAGGGGAAGAATTCACCCCACCGGATGCTGGTGACTACCATAACGGACCAACTCCGCCTGCACTACCAAATGCGCAGTAAGGTAATTGCGGTGGCCTTAAAGGACAGGGGCGCTGTACTGCCAGGGGGCCATACTGCCAACGCCGCGTACTGGTTTGAGGGTGGGAAATCCGGGCGCTGGATCAGCAGCACCTATTATATGGAAAGCCTGCCCGGGTGGGTCAACGACTTCAATGCCTCAGGGGCAGCGGCAAAATACCGAAAAGACTGGGAGCCGCTCGGGGACATAAATACTTATTTGGAAAGCGGCCCGGATAACGTCCCTTACGAAGGGCTTATAGACGGGGAGGCAGCCCCGGTATTCCCCCATAAACTCCCGGAGCTCTGGGAATCCAATGGCCACTATGGCCTCTTGCGGATTACCCCCTTTGGCAATAGCCTTACCACGGATTTTGCCATTGAAGCCCTGGATGCCGAGGACCTGGGAGCCGACGCCATTACGGATTTTCTGGCCATCAGTTATTCCAGCACAGACTATGTAGGTCATTTTTTCGGAGTGAATTCCAAGGAAATTCAGGACACCTATCTGCGCCTGGATGCCGACCTGGAGCGCCTGCTTAAGCAGCTGGACCGCAAGGTGGGCAAAGGGATGTATACGGTATTCCTCACTGCAGACCACGGTGCAGTAGATGTCCCCGCTTACCTGGAAGATTCGGGCATCCCCGCCGGCTACCTGGATATGGGTGGGTTGCGCAAGGACCTGGATGACTTCCTCAGGTATACCTACGGGACCAAGGATATCGTTAAGAATTTTTCCAACAGCCAGCTTTTCCTGGACCATGAACTACTCACCAGCCTCGAACTGGACCTGGGGGAGGTTCAGGGCCGGCTAGCCGAAGAGTTGCTGGGTTACCCCGGGGTGGAACGTGTCTATACCGCAAAGCAAATGCAGGATGGTACCTATAGCGATGGGCTGGGGATGATCCTGCAGAACGGATATAACCCAAGGCGTTCCGGAGATGTCCTGCTGGTGACCCGCTCCCAGTTCGCAAGTTATTCCCGTACCGGTTCTACTCACGGGTCCCCCCATATTTACGACACCCACGTACCGCTTATCCTGTATGGCAAGGGCATTCGGCCCGGGAGCCTGCACCGCAGGACGGTGATCCCGGATGTGGCCCCGACACTGGCTGCATTACTTGGGATTTCGTTTCCATCCGGGACTACCGGCCAACCTATTCCCGAGGCCTTAGACTAAACGGGAGCGAATTCCCCGCCACCGCAGTTGGCGGGCAAACCGGCCTTCTTCCGGGCTTAGGAGCCGGCCGGTAGTGCCGGACGCGGCCCTGAAATACCCCTTAAGGTGGCGCAAGGGCAAAAGGGGGTTCCGGGCTTTCCAGGCCAGCTTCAAAGACGCAATACCCGCAATGATCCACCCATATCGGAGGTGGTAGAAGGAAGCTCCCTGTTTTTCGCCATGGGAGGCCGAATAGGCCCCTCCCGTGGGGCGGAGGTGGTGCACTTCCAATTCCGGCAGGGTACGGGTAGAAAACCCGTGGTAGCGGGCCAGGATCATATCTGCCGTATCCCAGCCTATATACGGGCGCAGGCCCCCCATGGCCTCCAGGCAGGAACGGCGGTAGCATTTGATGGGGCCGCGCACATGGTCGTGGTTCGCGATAGGCTCATAGGCCCAGTCGTCCCCGGAACGTATGTACATGTGCCCCCCGCAGATACCCAGCAAGGGATCTGCCTCGAAGGCCTCCAGTACTTTCTCAAAATAGTTTTCCGGCAGGATGATGTCGGCGTCGAATTTGCCGATGAAGTCGAAGGGTTCGGCCAGGGTTTCCAGGCCAAAGCGAAAACTCTCCACCACCTTGGCCCCGGGCCGGTGCTCCGGGCCGGATCTCCGCCGGACCACCCGTACCCAGGGATGGCCCTCCGCAAAAGCCTGCGCCAGGGATCCGGTACGGTCTGTACTGTGGTCGTCTACCACAATAAGGGCATCCGGCTTGCGGGATTGGCGGGCAAAGGATTTCAGACACTCCCCCAGGTTCCCGGCTTCATTGTGTGCCGGGATGATGACAGCAAGGCGGGGGGTCTTTCCATCCATGGGCTCAGGGGTTGCTGCCTTTTTTCGGGTCCCGTGTGGCCATAACCAGGTAGTATCTCGGCGTAAACCGCCTCAGCAGAGGCCTAAACCCGATTTTCCCCACGGGGTGTGACCAGGTAAGGGAATCCTGGATGTGCCACCCGGCTTTCTCCAGCAACCAGTCGAACTGCCAGGGTTCGAATTCGTGGTAGTGCCGGTCCCAGGGGTCTGTTTTGGACCTGTAGGCCGGTGCAAACCAGAGGCGCAGGGGTACGCTGGCCAGAAGGGTGTCGCCTGGGATGGCCCGCAGGACATTCAGAGGGGAGACCAGGTGTTCCAGGATTTCGAAGGCAGTGACCACCTCGGCATCGGTTTGCGCAACCGCACAGAGGTCCAGGTCCAGGTCCTCCCCGCCGGTGTTGGTCACGGTGTACCCTTCCGCCTGCATGATCTCCGAAAACGGGTTGGGCACCCCCAGGTCCAGGATGCTCCGGTGGGTACCCACGTGTTTCTTTAAAAACCCGAGGGTATTGCGGTAGCGTTTCTCCGGATAGTGTGCATACATAGGCTACTGGGCGGTTTCCGCATAGGCCTCCAGGGGCGTACAGGTACACATCAGGTTCCGGTCGCCATAGGCGTCGTCTACCCGGCGTACGCTGGGCCAGAATTTGTTCTCCCGGATATAGGGGAGGGGGAATGCAGCAGCTTCCCGTCCGTAGGGGAACTCCCAGTGGTCCGAACAGACCAGGTCTGCGGTATGCGGCGCATTTTTCAATATCGGGTTGGGCTGCCCTTCCGAGGAGGCGTCAATTTCTGCTCGGATCGAGAGCAGGGCATCGCAGAAGCGGTCGAGTTCTTCCAGGGACTCGCTCTCGGTGGGTTCTATCATCATGGTGCCCGCTACCGGGAAGGAAACCGTGGGGGCATGGAAACCGTAATCCATAAGCCGTTTGGCAATATCGGACACTTCAATCCCCAGGGCTTTAAAGGGCCGGCAATCGATGATCATTTCGTGGGCCGCCCTGCCTTTTTCCCCGGTGTAGAGGATGGGGTATGCCGCTTCCAGGCGCTCCTTCATGTAGTTGGCGTTGAGGATGGCGATTTCGGTAGCCTGCCGCAGCCCGCGGGCACCCAGCATCCGGATATACCCATAGGAGATCAGGCACACCAGGGCACTTCCCCAGGGGGCCGCCGAAATGGCCGGGATCGCCTGCTGACCTCCTGTGGCGATCACCGGGTTTCCGGGCAGGAAGGGTACCAGCTGAGGAGCCACGCATACCGGACCAACCCCCGGGCCTCCTCCCCCGTGCGGGATGGCGAAGGTCTTGTGGAGATTCAGGTGGCAAACGTCTGCCCCGATGGTGGCCGGGTTAGTCAGCCCCACCTGGGCGTTCATGTTGGCGCCGTCCATATAGACCTGCCCGCCGTGCTGGTGGATCAGGTCCGTTACCTTGCGGATGGTGGATTCAAACACCCCGTGGGTGGACGGGTAGGTCACCATAAGGGCAGCGAGGGAATCGCTGTGCGTCAGGACTTTTTCCTCCAGGTCCGCCAGGTCTATGTTCCCTTTCTCATCGGTTTTGGTCACCACCACTTCCATCCCCGCCATAACTGCGGATGCCGGGTTGGTTCCGTGAGCCGAGGCCGGGATGAGGCAGATATTCCGGTGCCCCTCCCCGCGGGATTCGTGGTAGGCCCGGATAAGCATCAGCCCTGCATATTCGCCCTGCGCCCCGGAGTTGGGTTGCAGGCTGGTGGCAGCAAATCCGGTTATTTCCGAAAGGTCCGCCTCCAGTTTACGGAGCATTTTGTGGTAGCCTGCCGCCTGTTCCACAGGGGCAAACGGGTGGAGGTCTGCCCACTCCGGAAGGCTCAGGGGGAGCATTTCGGTAGCGGCGTTGAGCTTCATGGTGCAGGAACCCAGGGAAATCATGCTGTGGTTCAGGGCCAGGTCCTTGCGCTCGAGCATCTTCAGGTAGCGCATCATCTCGGTTTCGGAGTGGTACCTGTTAAAGACCTCCTGTGGCATATAGCCGCTCTGGCGTTGCAGGGCTCCCGGGATACGGGATTCCCCTTTCGAACTGAGGGCAGGTGCGGGCACCCCTGCAGCTGCGGCAAAGACCCCTGCAATGGCATTCAGGTCTTCTTCGCTTGTAACTTCATTGATGGAAAGGCACACGGTCTCAGCATCCGGGTAAAAGAAATTCATTCCCGCCGCTTCGGCCTGTTGGCGGACCGGTCCTGCAGGGGTCTGGACACAAAGGGTGTCGAAAAAGGCCCCGTGTTTCAGTGAAAGCCCAATTTCCTCCAGGGCCCCGGCCAGGGCAGCAGCCCCCTTGTGCACCCGCGTGGCAATAGCCTTAAGGCCTTCCGGCCCGTGGTACACCCCGTAGGCCCCGGCCATGACGGCCAGCAGGACCTGGGCGGTACAGATATTGGAGGTTGCCTTATCCCGTTTAATATGTTGTTCCCGGGTTTGCAGGGCCATCCGCAGGGCGGGCTTCCCGTCCATATCCTTGCTGAGCCCGATAATACGTCCCGGGATGCTTCGCTTGTAGTCTTCCCGCGTGGCGAAATACGCAGCATGCGGGCCGCCGTACCCCAGGGGGATGCCAAAGCGCTGGGTAGTCCCCACCACCACGTCTGCCCCGAATTCCCCGGGGGGGACCAACAGGCAGAGGCTGAGCAGGTCGGCCGCCACGGCCACCTTCAACTCCAGGGCATGGGCCTTTGCGATAAAGGCATCGATGGGCATCAGGCCCCCATCGGCTGCCGGGTATTGCAACAGGGCACCGAAAAAGGATTCGTCCAGCGGCGCCTCATCGGCGCTGCCCACCACCAGTTCTATCCCCAGGGGCATAGCGCGGGTCTTCAGCAGGGCCATTGTCTGGGGCAGTACCCCTTCGGCTACGAAAAACCGGTTGCAATCTGATTTTTTCTGCTGGCGCGACCGCAGGTCGTAGATCATGGTCATGGCCTCTGCTGCGGCAGTAGCTTCGTCCAGGAGGGAGGCGTTTGCCAGTTCCATGCCCGTGAGTTCGCAAACCATGGTCTGGTAATTGAGCAGGGCTTCCAGGCGGCCCTGTGCAATTTCGGCCTGGTAGGGGGTATAGGCGGTATACCAACCCGGGTTCTCCAGAATGTTGCGTTTGATCACCGAAGGGGTGATGCAGGGGTGGTACCCCATGCCGATATAATTCCGGAAGAGGGTGTTCTCCTTTGCCAGCTCGCCGAGGTGGCTCAGGAATTCATATTCTGTGAGAGGCGCACTGAGCTCCAGGGGCCGCTTCAGTCGGATATCGTCTGGTACGGTTTCGTTGATGAGTTGATCCAGGGATTCCACACCCACTTTCTCCAGCATGGCCGGGAGGTCGCCTTGCCGGATCCCGAGGTGACGGGATGCGAATTGATCGGTTTTCATGGACGTTTCGTTCAGCTTTTAAGGTCCACAAAAATAAGGTATAAATTCCGGGTATCCCACCCCTAAATTCTCACCCTACTCCCAAAGTTGTTAACCACTTACGAGCAGGTAAAGCCCATTTGGCCTACTTTTGTTTCCATGCGCGTGCTCCAGGCCATTTTCGCCTTCTATGTACAGGGCAGTATCCACGTCTCCCTGGCCCTTGTGGCCCTCCTGGCGTACGCAGAAGCCCTAGTGGAAGGCAGGGTCCCGGGGTCCTATTATGCCCTGGTCTTTTTTGGGTCCATTGCCGGGTACAATGTCCTGAAAGCCACGGTGACTTCGGGGACCAAACCCAGGGCCGGGATCAGGCTCAGGGGTGGGGTGGCCGGGTTAACAGTCCTTGCAGCGCTATTGGCGGTGTATTTCCTGTTCGCAATACCCTTGCCGTATCTGGCACCCCTGGGATTTGTATTTGTCTTTACGGTGCTCTATGCGCTGCCCCTGTATCCCGGTATGAAAAGCCTGAGGGGGCTCGGATGGTTCAAAATACTGTGGGTGGCCCTGGTATGGACCTTGTTAACCCTGTGGATTCCTTTTGCAGCGGACCTGTCCGGTACCTGGGATTTCAGGGTGGAGGCCTTCCAGCGCCTCCTGCTGGTGAGCCTGTTGATGGTTCCTTTCGAAGTACGGGATATGGCGGTGGACCCGCCGGACCTGTTAACTCTCCCCCGCAAATTCGGGTTGCCTGCCACACGGGCTTTGGGAGTTGCCGGGGCCTTTGTCTTTTTGCTGCTCACGGCACTCAAAGACGTCCCCACCGGGGCCGAATGGATGAGCAAGGGGTTTATGGCCTTTTGGGTAGCCCTGGCCATCTACCGGAGCGGTCCGGAAAATGGTCGTTATTTTGCCTCGTTCTGGGTGGAGACCATTCCCATTGGCGGGTACCTGACCTGGGTGGCCTGGTCTTCTTTTGCCGGTTAGTTAGCCTGGCTCAGGCGCTTCTTCATGGCCGATTTTTCGGCTTCGCTGAGTTGGTGGAGGTGGGCGTCCTGGCAAAGGTGGGTGAGTTTGCTGTTTTTCCGGCTAAAGCCTGCACATGCCTTGCAGATCAATAGGTGGAACCGCAGTTGCCACCGCTGCTTCCAGGTGGCTTCCCCATACTGCCATTTATGGCTGATATCGACGGCTTCTTTGCAAAAATTCGACATAACTACTTAAACCAGGATTCGTTAAGGCACCCCATCAGGGCTGTTCGCGCCCTGTGGACGATGACCCATAGGTTAGACGGTTTTATGCCCAGTTCATTACAAATGTCCTCCGTACTCATGCCGCGTATGGTTTTCATGGAAAACACTCTAGCCTGCTGGTCGGGCAAGTGGGAGAGGCATTCCTGGATCGCCATGGCCAGTTCGGCATTTTCGATAGCATCGTTTTCCCGGAGGCTGTCTGGGTCTGCGGCATTCTCCTCGAGCCAGTCTCCTTCCCCTTCGGATTGGGAGCCATATTGCATCCGGACTTCCGCCTTCCCCTTTTTGGTGTTGGATTTGCGGTAGTGGTCTATCACCTTTCGCTTGAGGATGGCAATGAGCCAAGTCCTTTCGGCAGCCTGGCCCTTAAAATTGGGTGCAGACTGCAGCCCGGCTACAAAGGTTTCCTGCACCAGGTCACGAGCCAACTCGGGGTCGTCTACCCGGGTCACCGCGTATTGGTAAAGGTAATCCGCATAGCGGTCTACCCAGTGTTCTGGCTGTAGTTCTGGTGCGCTCATCAGGGGCATTATGCCTTCCAAAAATAGCGGATTTTAGCAGAATACTCCTATCTTTAATCCAAACTCCCTTCCATGAAAAAGTACTGTCTGCCCATCCTGCTGCTGTTTCTGGCCGTAGGCTGCTCCCAGCCGCAATCCGGCAAAATGCCCATCACCACTTTTGATACAGATATGGTGGGTTCCTCCGATATGCTGGTAGATGTCCGGACCCCCGGGGAATTCGGGCAAGGACACCTGGAGGGCGCCGTGAATATCGACTGGCTGGCCCCGGATTTCAAATCGAAATGGGAGGATATTCCCAAGGAGGGTACCATTTACCTGTACTGCAAGGTAGGGGGCAGGAGCGGGGAAGCAGCCCGCTACCTGGATTCTCTCGGATATACGGTAGTAGACCTTACCGGGGGTTGGGACGCTTACCAGGCGGCCCAAAAGCCCTGATGGGTTATCCTTCTTCTGAGACTACCAGGCCGGCCCGTTCCAGGAGGGCTTCCAGCCGGGGTTCCCTTCCCCTGAAACGTTTGTAGAGTTCCATGGGGTCTTCCGTCCCGCCACGCGAGAGGATGTGGTCGCGGAACTTGCGGGCTACCCCGGGGTCGAATATCCCCTCTTCCCTGAAGTAGGCAAAGGCATCCGCATCCAGGACTTCGGCCCATTTATAGCTGTAATATCCCGAGGAATAGCCACCCTGGAAGATGTGGGAAAAGGAGGTACTCATGCAGGTTTCCGCGTTTTCCGGAAAAAGGCGTGTGGCCTGGAAAGCCTCGCTTTCGTAGGCCTTCACGTCTGTTACGCCACCCGGGTCGCTACCGTGCCAGGCCATGTCCAGAAAGCCGAAGCTCAACTGGCGCACCGTAGCCATCCCCTCCAGGAAGTTGGCGCTTTCCCGTATCCGGTCGATCCATTCCATAGGCAGAACCTCCCCGGTTTGGTAATGCCTGGCAAAGAGCTCGAGGGCTTCGGGCTGGTAGCACCAGTTTTCCATAATCTGGCTGGGTAGTTCCACAAAATCCCAGAAGACGGAGGTCCCGGACAGGCCCGGGTAGGTGGTGTCTGCCAGGATCCCGTGGAGGGCATGCCCGAATTCGTGGAAGAGGGTGGTGACCTCGTTGAAGGTCAATAAGGAGGGTTGCTGACGGGTTGCCCGGGTAAAGTTGCAGACAATGCTGATGTGGGGGCGCTCATTTACCCCATCCTTCCGGTATTGGGG
This sequence comes from Robiginitalea sediminis, assembly GCF_002198115.1. Lineage (GTDB taxonomy): Bacteria > Bacteroidota > Bacteroidia > Flavobacteriales > Flavobacteriaceae > Robiginitalea > Robiginitalea sediminis. The sequence goes on from NZ_NGNR01000003.1 coordinate 82,601, forward strand.
TTTGTAGGAGGTCATCCACGCCCCGCCCCGTTTGCCGGGCCTGGGGTGGAAGTCTGCATAAAAGATGGCCGCCAGTTCCCCGGAGGCACCCACAACCCGGTAGGCACGCACTTCCTCGTGGTAGGTATCTATGGTGGTGTCTGCCTCAAACCGAAGCCCGAAGAGCCGGCCGGCAACCTCAAAAGCGCCGCCCAGGACCCGGTCCAGCTCAAAATAGGGTTTGAGCTTTTCGTCGTCCAGCTGGAAACGTTCCTGCCGCAGTTTTTCCGAGTAGAAGGCACTGTCCCAGGCTTCCAGCTGGTCGATGCCGTCCCGCCCCTTCGCGAAGGCTTCCAGTTCTTCCTTTTCCCTTTTCGCTGCGGGAAGTGCCTTTTCCAGCAATGCCTCCAGAAACTCCGTAACGGCGCCCGGCGTTTTGGCCATGCGTTCCTCCAGCACAAAATGGGCGTGGCTGTCGTACCCCAGCAAACGGGCGCGTTCATGGCGCAGGCGGGCGATATCCAGGACAATTTCCCGGTTGTCCAGTGCATCGCCGTGAAACCCCTTACTCCCGAAAGCCAGAGCCATTTTTCGCCTCAGATCCCGTTTCTCGGAATATTTCATAAAGGGCAGGTAGGAGGGGTAGTCCAGGGTAAAGACCCACCCTTCGAGTCCCTGGGCCTCGGCCGCCATGCGTGCCGTTTCCCGTGCGCCTTCCGGCAGACCGGACAGGTCTTCGGGGTCTGTAAGGTGCATGCGGAAGGAATTGGTCTCCTCCAGGACGTGCTCGCCAAAGGCCAGCTTAAGCTTGGACAGGGCTTTGTCGATTTCCCGCAAACGCGTTTTTTCCGAATCGTTCAGATGGGCTCCGTTGCGGCTGAAATGCCGATACTTGCGCTCTAAAAGAGTCTGTTGTTCGGGGTCCAGGTCCAGGGCATCCCTTTTTTCCCATATGGCATTTACCCTGTTGAAAAGGGACTGGTTTAAGGTGATGTCGTTGGCGAATTCGGCCAGTTTGGGAGAAATTTCCTGGGCCAGGGCCTGGATTTCCGGGTTGGTCTCCGCGGCATTCAGGTTGAAGAATATGCTGCTTACCCGCTCCAGGTGCTGCCCGGCAAAGTCCAGGGCGGCGATGGTATTTTCGAAACCCGGGGATTCGGGGTTTGCCGCTATGCTGTCTATCTCCTTCCTGGCCTGTTCCAGGGCTGCCTCAAAGGCCGGCTGGAAATGTTCTGTTTTTAGGGCGCTGAAGGGGGCCAGGTCAAAGGCCTGCATGAGGGGGTTGCTCATAACGTATGGTTGTGTTTTAGCCGTTTTTCAGGACTGTCCGAATTGTTTCCGCACTTCGGCGGCGCCCTTTTCTACTTTTGTTTTCAGGCCTTCCTTGAAAGCGATGATGCGCTGGAGCACTTCCGGGTTGGCACTGCCAACGATCTGGGCGGCAAGGATACCTGCATTACGCGCCCCGTTAAGGGCAACGGTAGCCACCGGGACGCCCCCGGGCATCTGGAGGATGCTCAGAACAGAATCCCAGCCGTCTATGGAATTACTGCTCTTTACCGGGACCCCGATAACGGGCAGGGGGGTATAGGAAGCCACCATCCCGGGCAGGTGGGCAGCGCCCCCGGCTCCGGCAATAATCGCGGCAAAACCGCGGGTATGTGCCCCTGCGGCGAAGGATGCCATTTTCTCCGGAGTCCTGTGGGCCGATACGATATCCACTTCGGTTTCGATATTCAGTTCCTTTAGGATGTCTATGGCATCCTGCATAACGGGAAGGTCGCTGGTGCTTCCCATAATGACGGCTACTTTGCTCATGATGTTTGTGTTTTGGTGCGGACCACAATGCTCGATTTAACGGTTTCTGCGGTTTTCCGCGCCGATTCCAGGGAGGTATCCGCTATGGTTACATGCCCCATTTTGCGAAAGGGCCGGGTCTCTTTTTTTCCGTAAATATGCGGGACTACACCCGGCATGCCCAGGATGGCCCCTATGCCTTCGTAGAACACCGGGCCGCGGAACCCTTCGGCCCCCACGAGATTGACCATTACCGTGGCTACCTTATTGTCGGTTTGCCCCAGCGGCAGGCCCAGGATGGCCCTCAGGTGCTGTTCAAACTGGTTGGTAAAACTACCCTCTATGCTATAGTGGCCGCTGTTGTGCGGGCGGGGGGCAACCTCATTGACCAGGATATGGTCTTCCTGTGTGCGGAACATCTCCACGGCCAGCAGGCCTACATGACCCAGGCTCCGGCTCACCTTCAGGGCTATTTCCCTCGCTTCTTTCGCCACGGCTTCAGGGATGCGCGCCGGGCAAAGCACATATTCCACCTGGTTGGCTTCGGGGTGGAATTCCATTTCCACCACCGGGTATGTCCGTACCTCCCCATCGGGGTTGCGGGCTACAATTACTGCCAGTTCGTTCTTAAAGGGAATAAGCGACTCCGCAATACATTCCACATTGGGAAGGCCTTCCAGGTCTGCCCAGTCCCGCACAATTTTTACCCCTTGCCCATCGTATCCGAAACGGGCGCTTTTCCAGACAAAGGGGAAGGCTATGCCTCCGTTGTTGAGGCTGTCTTCGATCTCGCTGGTATAGGCAAACCGGCTGAAAGGGGCCGTGGGGATCCCGTGGTCCGTATAAAAGAGTTTCTGGGTGGCCTTGTTCTGGATGGTCCTCAGGGTTTTGGGCTGTGGATATACGGTCACCCCCGTATCCTCCAGGTCTTCCAGGGCCTGGACATTGACATTTTCGATCTCGATGGTAAGCACGTCTACCCCGCGCCCAAAGTCCATAACGGCCTGGTAGTCCATTAAGTCCCCCTGCACAAATGTATTGCACGCCAGGCGGGCCGGGGCTTCGGCCGAAGGATCCATGACACGGGTAGTCACATCCCATTTGCGGGTTTCGTAGAGTAGCATCTTGCCCAGTTGCCCCCCGCCCAGTATGCCCAGGGTAAAATCGGATGAAAAGTAGCTGGTCTGCTTGGCCATTTTTGGTATGCGAGAAGGTTCGTGCTCCAAAAATACGGCGAATTCTGAGAAAGGGAGAAACCCCGCGGGTAAAAGAAAAATCAAAACACTATCTTCGCGCCTGAAGCAGGTATGAAAGAGTCCATAACCCTTTTAGGCAGGCGTTTTGAGGCCACTATCCCCGAAAAGGATATCCTCGCGGCAGTGCGCCGGATGGCCGATGCCATTGCGCGCGACTACGAGGACCGTACACCGGTTTTTGTAGGGGTGCTCAACGGGGCTTTTATGTTTGTTTCGGACTTTATGAAACACTATCCCTACCCGTGCGAACTCACCTTTGTGAAGCTGAGTTCCTACAGGGGGCTCACCTCCACGGGGATTGTTGAAACCCTGCTGGACCTTCCCGAGGAAGTGGAGGGCAGGGATGTGATTATCCTGGAGGACATTGTGGATACCGGGAGGACCCTGCAGGAGCTGGTCCACCTGTTTGCCGGGCGCAACATCAAAGACTTCAAGATTGCCGCACTGTTCTACAAGTCCGAAATTTACAATGGCGAGTATACCATCGATTACGTGGGGATGGAAATCCCGGACCGCTTTATTGTTGGCTATGGCCTGGATTACCGGGAACAGGGCCGCAACCTGCGCGATATTTACCAACTTAAGAAACAACCCATGATCAACATTGTCCTTTTTGGAAAGCCGGGGGCCGGCAAGGGGACGCAAGCCACCTTCTTAAAAGAGAAATACAACCTCCAGCACATTTCCACCGGCGATGTCTTCCGCAGGAATATCAAAGGGGGTACCGACCTGGGCAACCTGGCCAAGTCCTACATCGACAAGGGAGAACTGGTACCGGACCAGGTTACCATAGACATGCTCAAGGATGAGGTGGAAGCCCACCCGGATGCTGCCGGGTTTATTTTTGACGGTTTCCCGAGGACCACGGCCCAGGCCGAAGCCCTGGACCACTTCCTGGAAGGCCGGGACATGAAAATTGATGCCACCATTGCCCTGGAGGCAGACGATGAGGTCTTGGTAGCCCGCCTGCTGGAGCGCGGGAAGGTAAGCGGCCGCAGCGATGACCAGGACGAATCTAAGATCCGGAACCGTTTTGAAGAGTACAATGTCAAGACCGCCCCGCTGAAGGCGTATTACCAGAAGCAAGGCAAATTCCACGGCGTTAATGGTATCGGTGAGATCCCGGAGATTACCGGGAGGCTTGCCGCCGTTATCGACCAGCTCTGATACACCCGGCCCCTTTGGGCCTGGCCACAGCCGAAACCATAAGACATGACTGAAGGCAATTTCGTCGATTACGTCAAAATTCACCTCCGTTCCGGGAACGGGGGGAAGGGGTCTGCGCACCTGCGCCGCGAGAAGTTTGTGGCCAAGGGCGGACCGGACGGGGGCGACGGAGGCCGCGGGGGGCATGTCATCGCAAGGGGAAACAAAAACCTCTGGACCCTTCTGAGTTTCAAGTTTAAGCGTCATTTCCATGCCGGTCACGGCGAACATGGCGGCAAGCAGCGCAGCACGGGCGCAGACGGGGAGGATGTTATCCTTGAGGTGCCGTTGGGGACGGTGGCCCGAAACACCGAAACGGGAGAAGTCCTCTTTGAAATCACTGAGGATGGGCAGGAAGAAATCCTAGCCCGCGGCGGGATGGGAGGACGTGGAAACTGGCATTTCAAAACCGCCACCAACCAGACCCCCCGCTATGCCCAGCCGGGTACCCCCGGGGAGGAACAGGACATTACCCTCGAGCTCAAGGTGCTGGCAGATGTGGGCCTTGTGGGGTTCCCGAATGCGGGAAAATCGACCCTGCTGGCTGCCCTTACCTCGGCCAAACCCAAAATTGCCGATTACGAGTTCACCACCCTGAAGCCCAACCTGGGGATTGTGAAGTACCGGGACTTCCGCAGTTTTGTAATGGCAGACATCCCCGGTATCATCGAAGGGGCCTCCGAGGGAAAAGGCCTGGGTCACTATTTTTTGCGGCATATCGAGCGCAATGCCACCCTGCTGTTCCTCATCCCGGCAGATAGTGCTGATATCCCTGCTCAATATGATATCCTGCTCAATGAACTCCGCAAATACAACCCGGAGCTGCTGGACAAGAGAAGGCTGCTGGCCATATCGAAAGCGGACATGCTCGATGCGGAGCTTATGGAGGAAATGCGGGAACAGCTGCGGGGGGACCTCCCGGGAGTGGATTTCCTCTTTATCTCCTCGGTCTCCGGACAGGGCATTCCCGGCCTTAAAGACCGCCTGTGGCGGTTGTTGAACGAATAACCGCCCACCTGCTTCCCCCGCCCTGGGAAATTCCGTATTTTAGATCCTATGAAGGCCCTGCGGTTTACCATCCTCGTATTCCTTTCCCTGCAATTGGCGGGTTGTGCCGCGGTTCGGGTCCGCTACGACTATGAGCCCCGTGCAGACTGGTCGGGCTTTAAGACCTATGGGTTTTACCCGGAGATGCAGACCGGTCTGAATGACCTGGACAGCCGCCGGCTTCTGGACGCCCTGGAAACGGTCCTTCGGGAAAAGGGCTACCGGCAGGCGGAGGAACCCGATTTCCTGATAGACGTAGTGGCCGAAACGTACCAGGAGCCCTCGCGCAGCAATGTAGGAGTGGGTCTTGGGGGAACCGGCAGGAATGTGGGGGGCGGGATATCCGTGGGCATCCCCGTGAGCAGTTCCGGCCTGAAACAGCAGATCACCTTTAACATCATAGATACCACTTCGGATGGCCTCATCTGGCAGGCCGTAACCACCGATACCTTTAGGGAAGGGGCAGACCCGTTGCAGAAAGAGGCCCGTTTCCTGCAGATCGCCACAAAAGCGATGTCCGGCTTTCCCCCTGAATAAACCCAAGGCCTATGTATGGGCCCTGTGCAGTCCCGCCAAAAAGGAGCCATCGGGTTCCTTTTTTTATGAATCTCCAATGGGTTTCCTAGTAGGAGCGGAGCAGGCCACCGTCCAGGGGGATGACCGCCCCGGTAAGATATGCCGCCTGGTCCGAGGCCAGGAATGCCGCGAGGAAACCGTATTCCTCCGGCCGTCCGAGCCGCCCCAGGGGAACCTGCTCCTTCAGGCGCGCTGTAACCGCTTCCGGGGCAATGCCCATTTGTTGTGCTTTCTTATCGTTAAGGGCCGCAAGGCGCTCGGTGTCGAAGTATCCGGTGAGTACGGAATTTACGGTAATCCCATACCGGCCTGTATCTGAGGCCAGGGTTTTGCCCCAGCTCACCACCGCGGCGCGCATGGTATTGGAAAGCGCCAGGTAACCCAGGGGTTCCCTAACGGAGACAGAAGCCACGTTAATGATGCGACCCCACCTGCGCTGCTGCATGTGGGGGAGGGCGGCCGCAGTAGTGGTCACTGCCGTTTGGAACAGGAGTTCGAAAGCCTTTTGGTAGGATTCCGGGGTCTGCTCCAGGCTGGTGCCGGCCGGCGGCCCCTGGGTGTTGTTGACCACGATATCCGCCGGGGATTCTTTCAGGTACTCCGTAATGGTGGTTTTGTAGTTTTTAATATCGGAATAATCCACACAGAGGTGGTGGTGGCCAGCCGGGTGGTGTGCTTCCATTTCCGCAACGGTTGCCTGCAGGGCACTGCTGCTGCGGGCGGCTACGGTGACCCGCGCTCCGCTGCGGGCCAGTTGCAGGGCAATGGCCCTTCCGATACCCTTGCTGCTGCCGCCCACCAGGGCGTGACGTCCTTTCAGGTTTATTTCCATGGTTTTGCTCTTAGCGGTATTCTTCCCGGACCGGGCTGAAAATATCCATAATCCGGCAGGCGGTCAGGGCTTTTCCGCTGTGGACCGCCCCGGATGGAATCAGGACGATATCCCCCGGGCCGTATTCCCGGGTTTTGCCCTCAAGGGTAAAGGAAAACCGCCCCTCCTGCACATGCATGATTTGCTCGTGGGGGTGCTGGTGCTGGGGTACTTCGGCCCCTGCCTCCACCTCCCAGAAAGCCAGGCTCATCTGGGAGCCATGTACCATTTTGCCGGAAAACCCGGGAAAGAATTCTCGGGAAGGAATGCGGTGTAATTGATACTCCATTGGGTCCTTATTTACAGGTTTTGCAATACCTTCAAAGGTACGTCTTTCGCGCAAACCAGGAACCTGCAGGGTTGGTGGGAGCGCCAGGGGTTGTGTATCTTTGGGCCAACGCAAAACCTATCCATGAACATCCATTTTATCGCCATTGGCGGCAGCACCATGCACAACCTGGCCCTGGCCCTTCACGACAAAGGGGCTGTGGTAACCGGGAGCGATGATGTTATTTTTGAGCCTTCCCGAAGCCGGTTGGAGCGCGCCGGGCTTTTACCCGATGCCTTCGGGTGGTTTCCCGGGAAAATCACCACTGCCCTGGATGCTGTGATCCTGGGGATGCACGCCAAGCCGGATAACCCGGAACTCCTTCGGGCCCAGCAGCTGGGGCTGCCGGTGTATTCCTATCCCGAGTTCCTTTTCGAACAAGCCAAGAACAAGACCCGGGTGGTCATAGGCGGGAGCCATGGGAAGACTACCATCACGTCCATGATCCTGCATGTAATGCATTACTGGGACCGCGATGTTGATTATATGGTCGGGGCACAGCTGGAGGGGTTCGACAGGATGGTACGCCTGACCGATGAGGCCGAATTCATGGTCCTGGAAGGGGATGAATACCTTTCCTCCCTCATAGACCGCCGGCCAAAATTTCATCTGTATCAACCCAATATCGCCCTTATAAGCGGGATAGCCTGGGACCACATCAACGTCTTCCCCACCTTTGAGGTTTACCGGGAGCAGTTCCGCATTTTCCTGGAGGGCATTGTACCCGGTGGCAGTATTACCTATAATGCGGAAGATCCGGAGGTAAAGGCCCTGGTGGAAGACCACCAGGCTCCCATACGGAAATTTCCGTACCAGGTTCCGCCCTATCGCACAGAAGGCGGGGTAACCTACCTGGAAACCCCGGAAGGTGATATGCCGCTGGAGGTGTTTGGTCGCCATAACCTGAGCAACCTGGCCGGCGCCATGTGGATCTGCCAGCAGATGGGGGTAGACCAGGACGAATTCTATGAGGCTATTGCGAGTTTTAAGGGCGCTTCCCGGCGTCTGGAACTCCTGGCCGAAACGGGTAGCGGCAAACTCTTCAAGGATTTTGCCCACGCGCCCAGCAAGGTTAAGGCCACTACCCGGGCAGTGCGCGAGCAATACCCCGGGCAACCCCTGTTGGCGTGCCTGGAACTCCACACCTACAGCAGCCTGAATGCCCAATTCCTGGAAGCGTACCGGGGTACGTTGGATGCCGCCGATACGGCCATGGTTTTTTATGTGCCCGAGGCGTTGGCAGTCAAGGGGCTGGACCCCCTGGAACCGGAGGACATCCGGAAGGCCTTCGGGAAGGCCGGTCTACAGGTGTACACGGACACGGAATCCCTGGAGAAGGCATTGGCAGCGGCACCTCTGCCGGAGTCCGTACTGCTGCTCATGAGCAGCGGGAATTACGGTGGCCTCGACATGGAACGCCTTAAATCCCGCTACGCCTGATCAGACCCCGAACTGCCTTAAATGGTGGTCCAGGTGCTTGTATTCGAGTTGCCCCCACTGGTCGTGGGTAAAGGACCCGAAGAGCGGATGGGGGTTCCAGTGGCTCCGGTGATTCAGGCCGTGGAATTCCTTGACCAGTTCTACTAATTTCGGGTATTCCGTATCGAAATCCTTAGGTTCCACTGCCTTGGCTATAGGGGCTGTGGGCAGGTTTTTGCGCCAGGGCCTTTCGTTGTAGAGGCTTTTCTTGAAAAACCAGCGCACCAGGGGGTTACCCCGGACATCGCCATCGCGGTTTTCTATGGCCACCTTCAGGGGGATCTGGCAATGCCAGACCATTTGGCCGGCAGTCATCCGGCCCCATTGGGGTTGGCTCCCGGCGTCCAGCTTCTCTAGGCGCTGCAGAATTTCTTCGCAGGCCGTGGGTTCAAACAAATTCTTCATGGGGCTTTTTGTTTAAAAATAAGGTTTTCTTTCGTCCCGCTTTCGGATTGCAGTTTCAAATTGTTCTCTATTTTTGATATGGGAAGCACCTTGGAGAATCGTCAAAGCCCGGAAGGAGCACCTGCAGACCGCCCGCGCGAACGCTTATTGCGGATTGGCCCGCAGGCACTTACAGATCGGGAATTGCTCGCTATAATACTCGGGTCCGGGGCTGCCGGGGATAATGCCCTGGCCCTGGCCGGGAGGATACTCCAGGCATCCGGGGGGCATTTCCGTTCCCTGGCTTCCTTTTCTCCTGAAGGGTTGCAGCAGTTCCGGGGCGTAGGGCCGGCCCGGGCCGTTTGCATCAGCGCGGCCCTGGAGATAGGCAGGAGGCTTGTCCTGGAGCCGGAGGAACAAAAGGGCCCCATCCGGGAAAGTGCCGATGCCTTTCAGGTGCTCCGGCCCTTTCTCTGCTGGTTACCCCATGAGGAATTCTGGGTCCTGTACCTGAATAATGCCAACCGGGTTTTGTACTACTGGCAGCATAGCAAGGGCGGGATAACGGGTACTCTGGTAGACGTCAGGCTTATCCTGAAGAAGGCGCTGGAACTGGGGGCCGTGGCCCTGATCCTGGCCCACAACCACCCCAGCGGGAAGCTCCGGCCAAGCAAGGCAGACCTGAGCCTTACGCGGAAGGTGGCCAAGGCGGCCGCAACCATGGATATCAGGGTCCTGGACCACCTAATATGCAGCGGTTCTGAGTATTTCAGTTTCGCCGATGAACAAATGATCTGACTTTGGAAGTACTGCTCATTTTTACTCACCAGGTAAGCCCCAGGTTTACCTATATCATGCGCCAGGTTTTTACGCGTATCCTGGGCGTGGAGGTCCGGTTTACCACCAAGGTGGAGGATTTTATAGCCCATAAGGGCCCCAAGATGACCTACTCCCGCCAGCCCCTTCAAAACGAGTTTTTTGTGAGGAGCCATGAACTCCTGTTCGAGCAGGGGGTGGGGGAGGTGGAGATCGCTATGGGCCATTGGGATGACCTGCCCTGCTTTTTCAGGGCCGGGGAACGCAGCAATATCCCATTCGATATTTTTGCAGCTTCCTTTTACCTGATCAGCCGGTACGAGGAGTACCTGCCGCATGTAAAGGACATGCATGGCCGGTACCCCCCGGGGGAAAGCCTGGCTCATACCCACGGTTTTCTCTCCAGGCCATTGGTAGACCTTTGGGCCCAGAAGTTGCTGGGAGCCCTGCAGGAGCGTTTCCCGGATTTGCAGCCAGCCCACAGGGCATACCGATTTACGCCCTTAATTGATGTGACCACCTCCCACTGCTATGCCTTAAGGGGGGTCTTTCGCGGTGCAGGCGGCCTGCTCTTCGATCTTTCGCGTTTCCGTTTAAAAAGGGTATGGGAGCGCATCCGGGTTTGGTTTAAACCGTCTACCGATCCGTATGACAACTACGACCGCCTTATTGCCCTGCATAAGAAATACCCGGTGGAGGCCATGTATTTTTTCCAGTTTGCCGAATACTCCACCTACGACAAAAACGTATCTACCAACAACAATACCTTCCGGTACCTGATCAAATCCGTAGCCGACTATTCCATTGTCTCCCTTTCGCTGTCGTACACCGCTGCCCGCGATGTCCGGGTAATGAAGGAAGAAAAGCGCCGCCTTTCCGAGGTGCTGAACCGGCCCGTGAAGTATTCGAGGCTCCGGTACAACCGGGTGGAAATCCCCCAAACTTACCGCGATCTGGTCGAAGCGGAATTTACCGAGGATTATACCATGGGGTACAGCTATGACCTGGGCTTCCGCGCCAGTACCTGCACCCCGTTTTACTTTTATGACATCGCCCTGGAGTCCCAGCAACCCATCCGGTTGGTTCCCTTTGCCATCCATGACTACGCCCTATTGGGCATGGGTTCCGACCAGGCCCGGCAGGAGGCCCTGGACCAGCTCTACTCAGATGTTAAAAATGTCCACGGCCAGTTGGTCTGTATTTTTTCCAACGAACTGCTGGGTGGCCAACAAGGGGAGGCCTGGATGGAGCTCTATGCCAGCGTATTGAAGAAGTACCATGCTTAAACACCCGGTAACCGATATCTTTTTCGACCTGGACCACACCCTCTGGGATTTCGAGCGCAATTCTGCCCTTACCTACGCCCGGATTTTTGCAGAAGAAGGGGTCCGCCTGCCATTGGAGATATTCCTCAAGGAGTATATCCCGCAGAACCTTGCTTTCTGGAAAATGTACCGGGAAGGCCGTATCAGTGCAGAGGACCTGCGATACCAGCGCCTGAAAACAGTCTTTACCCGGTTGGATTACCCTGCGAACGACGCCCTGATCCACACCCTTTCCGAACGCTACATCGAACTGCTTTCCTCCCACACCCACCTGCTCCCCGATGCGCGTGAAACGCTGCAATACCTGGGCGCGCATTACCGCCTGCATATCATTACCAACGGCTTTGAGCAGGTGCAGTTGCGCAAGCTCCGCAATTGCGGGCTCGACACCTTTTTCGGGCAGGTGGTACACTCGGAACGGGCGGGGGTTAAGAAACCGGACCGGCGTATCTTTGAGCTCGCCCTGGACCTTGCCGGGACCACAGCTACCGCTGCCGTCATGGTTGGGGACAGCCTGGAGGCCGATATCCTCGGAGCGAAGGCTGTAGGCATGCAGGCCCTGCACCTCAATGTACATGGCGACCCCCACCACGATCACTGCCCGGTGATCTACCACCTGCGTGAAATAAAAACGTATTTGTAGAGTTATTACTAGGGAACGTATAACCAAAACCGCAGCCGGTTAACTTTCAGCCGCTTCGGTGTTGTATCGAGATGAAAAGAGCCCTTTGCACCGCCCTGGTTCCCGTCCTGGCTTGCCTGCTGCTGGTATCCTGTTCCGAAAAGCAGGATTTTGGCCAGTATGATGACCTTGCCGTAATCCCTACGGTAGAAGCCAGCCTTCTGTATATCGAAGCCCCGGAACGGATCATTAATCAGGTTTCCGGCCTGAATTTCGTCCAGCAGACGTTTAATTTCGACGCCTTTGCCGAAGCATTTGTATCCGAACGCCTGGTAGACGGGAGTGTCCGCTACCGCGTCGAAAACACGACCAGCAAACCCCTGGAGCTTACCGTAGAGTTCCTGGACGAGGCGGGCAATACCCTGGACGCCGAAACCTTTACTATTGGCCCGGCGCCCACAGCCGTCCTGGTGAGGGAAATCGCCTATGGGCCAGGGGGCCGGAGTATTGACATCATCCGCAATACCTCTTCTATCCGTGTAAGCGCCGAAAACCTCGGGGACAATTCCAGCGTTTCGACTTTGCCCAACCCCATGATTACCCTGCAATCGAGCGCACAATTCCGCATCCGACTCAAATGAAACGCGTTCTATGGGCATGCTGGGTGGGTCTTCTGGGCCTTGGGCCGTTACAGGCCCAGAACATGGAGTTGTTGTACGACTTCACGGAAATCCCCCAGGCACTGCTGCTCAACCCCGGTGCCCGAACAGACTTCAATTGGTATGCCGGGGTGCCCGTGCTCTCGGGCCTGTCCCTCCAGGCTGGCAGCAGCGGGATAACGGTTCACGATATTTTTGCGGATGACGGCCTGGACATCAATGACAAGGTACGGGAGCGGGCTGTAGACGGGTTGTCCATCCGGGACGAGTTTACGGCGAGCGTGCGCATGGAGGTCCTAAGCGGCGGGTTTCGCGGGAAGTACCATCCGGAAAACTTCTACTCCTTTGGCATTTATATGGATGCCAACTTTATTTCCTACTGGCCCGGGGACCTGGCGCAATTGGCCTGGTACGGGAATGCCAACCAACTGGGCAGGCGCTTTAACCTCGGCCACCTCAAGACCAGGGGAGAACTTTTCCAGGTCTTTCATTTTGGCGTCAGCCGGCAGGTCTCCCGCAGGCTAACCCTGGGAGGGAGGGCTAAACTGTTTTCCGGGATTGCCCATGTGAACAGCGCCCGGAATTCCGGTTTTTTTGTGACCAATACCGGCCAAAACAACCTGCTGGCACATACCTTATCGGCCCAGATGCAGTTCCAGTCTTCCGGGCTGGAGGCCCTAAGGCAGGCCGCCGACGGCGACCCCGGGGAACTGCCCGCCACGTTCCTCGGACGGGCTTTCCTGGGAGGGGACCTCGGCCTGGGATTCGATGCGGGCTTTACCTACGAACTTACGGATCAGTGGGTGGTTACCGGGAGTTTGCTCGATGTGGGTTTTATGCTGCACAGCACGGACCCGAAGACCTTTACCCTGGACGGGCGCGCCACCGTAGAAGGGGTGGAGATCATCCTCCCCGAAGCGCTGGCCGACCCCAATCGGGATTTCTGGCAAGACCTCGTGGATGAGGTGGAGGCCCTGGTACCCTTCGAGGATAACAACAAGACGTACCTCAGTTTCCGGCCCACTAAGTTATACGGTTCGGTGCGGTACAACTTTGGGGAACCGGTCAGCAACCGGCCCGGGGAGCCCTGCGATTGCGACATTACCCCCGGAAGTACCGCTGCTGCACTAAGTTACCGCAATGCCCTTGGGGCGCAGGTCTTTGCCATTAACCGGCCCCGGGGCCCCCAGGCTGCCCTTACCGGGTTCTACATGCGAATGGTTGGGCGGTGGCTGGCAATGAAGGCCACCTACACCGCAGACAAGTACAGCCTTACTAACCTGGGGCTGGGGCTGCAATTCCGGGCCGGCCCGGTCCAGCTCTACCTGATGGGGAACAACCTGCTGGGGTACCGCAACATAGCCGACTCACACACGGCGTCTTTCCAGTTCGGCCTAAATATTCTATCTTCGGGCAGCAACTGATTTAGCGCTGTCATGAAACGGATCCTGCTTTGGGTTTTCCCCCTACTATTCCTCCCCCTGGGCCTGCACGCCCAACTCAATGCCTATAAATACGTGGTGGTTCCCCTGCAATTCGAAGATTTCAAGCAGATGAACCAACACCAGACCAGTACCACGGTAAAATTCTACCTGGAGCAGTACGGACTACCGGTTATTTATGATAATGCCAAACCCAGGGAGCTTATGGAGCATCCCTGCCGTGCTGCCTATGTGAAAATGAAAGATAAATCCGGGCTTTTAGCCACCCGCCTGTATCTCCAGGTGGTCGATTGCGAAGGGCAGGTCCTTATGGAATCCGAGGAGGGCAGGAGCAAGGAAAAGGACTTCAAGGAAGCATACCGCGAAGCCATAGAGCAGGCCACCCTGGCCTTTGCCGGGCTCAACTACCGGTACGATCCACCCACTGAGGCGGCACCAGAGTCACAAGTAGCCGAAGCGTCTCCCAATCCGAGCGCAGCGTCCGTTAAGGAGACGGTGGAAACAGTGGTTTCAGAGCCGGCCCCCGCAGCTGAGAATGCTGCTGCGGAACTCCCGGTGCTAAAAGACAAGGCCGGGAATGACCCGGACCTGCTCTACGCCCAGGCCATTGAAGGCGGGTACCAGCTGGTTGACCGTACCCCCAGAGTCCATATGCTGCTGATGGCCTCGGCCCGGGACAAGGATGTCTATATGGCTGTTAAGGATGGGGCCTCTGCCGGGACGGTGTACCGGGAAGGAGACCAGTGGGTACACGAGTACTTCGAGGCAGGCGAGATGGTTCGCAAAACCTTGAATATCAAGTTCTAGAGGTCGTATTTCCCTTTCCAACGGGCCTGCAGGAAGGCCTTTATTTGTTGCTCCCTGCTATTCTCCCCACTTCGGTAGAAGGAAGCTCCGGAAAGTTCTTCCGGAAGGAATTCCATGGCTGCGAAATTGCCTGGGCCGTCGTGTGCATAGGCGTACTGCTGTCCGTACCCGAGGTCTTTCATGAGTTTTGTAGGGGCATTGCGCAAGGGCAGGGGTACCGATAGGTCCCCGTGTTCCCGTACAGCCATTTGGGCCGCATTTATGGCCGTATAACTGCTATTGCTTTTGGGGGATGTAGCCAGATAAAGGGCGCATTGGCTCAGGATAATCCGCGATTCCGGGTGCCCGATGACCTGTACGGCCTGAAAGGTGGTATTGGCCATGACCAGGGCGGTCGGGTTGGCCAGGCCGATATCCTCGGAGGCAAGTATAAGCATGCGCCGCGCAATGAACTTGACATCTTCCCCCCCTTCTATCATGCGGGCAAGCCAGTAAACCGCTGCATTGGGGTCACTGCCCCGGATGGATTTGATAAAGGCCGAGATGATGTCGTAATGCTGTTCTCCGGTTTTGTCGTAGCGGGCAGGGCTTTGCTGAACCAGCTCCATCACGCGCTGATCTGTTATGACAACCGGGTCGGCATCCGAGGCTTCCACCACCAGTTCGAAGATGTTCAGCAATTTGCGGGCATCCCCCCCGGATAACCGGAGCAGGGCGGAGGTCTGCTGAAGGTCTACCTTCCTGGCGGCCACCTGGGCATCTTTACCTATAGCACGTGCCAGCAGCCGTTCCAGGTCTTCCTTCCCAAAAGGGTTAAGGGTGTATACCTGGCAGCGGGACAAAAGGGCCGGGATTACCTCAAAACTGGGGTTCTCCGTGGTGGCCCCGATAAGGGTAATCCACCCTTTTTCCACAGCCCCCAGGAGGGAATCCTGCTGACTTTTGCTGAAGCGGTGGATTTCGTCTATAAACAGGATGGGGTTCTTGGTGGTAAACAACCCCCCGCTTTGTTTGGCTTTGTCGATGACCTCCCGCACATCTTTTACCCCGCTGTTGATGGCAGAAAGGGTATAGAAGGGACGCTCGCTCTCCCCCGCGATAATCTGCGCCAGGGTGGTTTTGCCCGTCCCTGGAGGCCCCCAGAATATCATAGAGGGGATGTGGCCGCTTCGGATCTGCCGGGTAAGGGCACCTTCGGGTCCCACCAGGTGTTGCTGGCTGATATAGTCTTCCAGGGATTGGGGGCGTACCCGTTCTGCGAGGGGTTGGTTCATAGGTTAAAAATACTACAATTCAGGGGAAGGCCAGATGCATCTGCCAGGCAATACGACCCGGCGGGAAAGCGTTTTAAATACTACCTTGGTATTATGAAGCAGACGCACGATCCTTTCCGGTTTACCTATGCCGTTCTGGTAGTACCTCTGTCCTTGTTGTTGCTTATATGGACGGTGTACCTGGCGGAGGTTCGCCTTGGGGTAAACCTGAACCATTACGGGGTATTCCCGCGAACCCTGCGGGGGTTGCGCGGCATCCTTTTCGGCCCCATGGTGCACGGGTCCCTCAATCACCTCTACCACAACTCCATCCCCCTGGTCATCCTCAGTGCGGCCCTGTTTTATTTTTACCGGAAAATCGCCTGGAAAACACTATTGCTGGGGTTGCTCATTACCGGGGCCATCACCTGGCTCATAGGGCGCCCCTCCAACCATATCGGGGCCAGCGGGGTGATTTACATGCTGGCCGGGTTTATCTTTTTCAAAGGGGTGTTCTCCAGGCATTACCGGCTTATAGCCCTTTCGCTGGCAGTAGTCTTCCTCTATGGAGGGATGCTCTGGTATGTTTTTCCCATCAAGGACGGGATTTCCTGGGAAGGCCACCTGGGTGGTGCCATTGCGGGGTTCCTGCTGGCGGTAACCCTGAGGTCCCCCCTTCCGGCCCGCCCCAAATATGCCTGGGAGCACCCGGAGTACCGGGAAGATGAGGATCCCTTTATGCGGCATTTCGACAAGGATGGGAATTTCATTGAAGATCCGGAAACCGGGGAAAGGGAAGGCGAAGGCATACAGGTTCGCTACCATTACCGCGAGAAGCCCCGGGAGTCTCAGTAACCGCGCTGGCGGACCATCTCATAGAGGATTACCCCACAGGCTACCGATACATTCAGGGATGCGATTTCCCCTTTCATAGGAAGGCGGAGCTGGCGGTCGGTCATCTTGAGAATGGCAGGGGAGATGCCTTTTCCTTCGGAGCCCATAAGCAGGGCAAAGGGCCCGGTCAGGTCGCTTTCGTACACGGAATCTTTTGCTTTTTCGGTGGCAGCCAGCACCGGGATGCCCACGGCCTGCAGGTAGTAAACGGCATCTTTCAGGTGGGGGGTACGGCCTATCGGGAGGTGGAAAACCCCGCCGGCCGAGGTTTTGACCGTATCTGCATTTATGGGGGCGCTGCCGCTGGCCGGCAGGATGAGGGCATCTACCCCGGCACAGGCAGCCGTGCGGATGATGGCTCCCAGGTTCCGGACATCCGATACCCCGTCAAGGAGGAGGAAAACCGGGTTTTCCGTGCGCTGCCCAATCGTTTCTATGAGTTCCCGGTAGTCCTGGTACCGAATCGGTGAAACGGTGGCCACTACCCCCTGATGGTTTTCATTGGGGAATCGGTTGAGGCGTTCCCGGGGCACCATTTGTATGTTGAAGCGGTGTTTGCGCGCCTCCTGTTCCAACTCGCGGAAAAGCGTGCCTTTTAGCCCGTGCTGCATGTAAATGCGCTCCGGGACCTCCCCGGCACGGATGGCCTCCAGGACGGCCCGGATGCCGTAGATATATTCGGTTTCTTGCATGGGGCAAAGGTAGTCTAAAAACCCCCGCCGGCGCAGGTAGTTAGCGCTTCTGGCTGCTAAAGCGAAGGATTGATCCCCAGGGTTTGGATTTCAGGGGCATCCTTGGCGTAGTGGTACCCCCTCCAGAAGAAGCCCTGGGCATTGAATTTCCAGACCACTTCTTTCTCGCGGGTCACTTCCCAATACCCGAAATCCCCTTCGGTGATCAGGATGTTCCCATTGGGCAGGGGTACAGCGCCGGAAACCTTGCCGGAAAACAGGTCGGGGTCTGTAAATTCCCATACCACTTCCGGTTCATTGTCTGCATTGGCCTGCAGGGAATAGCTTTGTGGGAGCTCCAACTCATAAACCGTAGACTGCCCCAGGCCGTTGCCATTGGAAAAAATCAACATTTTACCCTGGTCTTCCCCGCTTAACAGGTTGGGGTAGTGGTTGTTGTAGAATAGCCGCTCCCCGACGGGGTTATCGTATGCAGCCGGGTTGCCAAAGCGGTAGATCAGGTCGCCTCCTTTGCCGTAATTGCCACCCGTGCTTCCTCCAGCTTCTTCGGTGGTTGTGCTGTGGTCTATGACCCAGACCTCGGAAAAGAAATTCACACTGATAAAAACGGCATCGTTAGCCGCATCGTAGGCAATGGCATTGGCGTGCATGATATCCCCATTGGCCTGTTCCCAGGACTCTGCCTCAACCACATAATTCAGGTTGATGCGTTCCGGGTGGTCTGCCACAACGCCATAATTTGCTTTTTCCGGATCGAAATCCTGGATAAGGTGGTCCCAGGAATGCCATTCCCACACGATAGTACTGGTTTCGGGGTCTACTTCTATGACCGATTCCGGGTAGACCGCCATCCCCGCAGAACTACCTGCCGCCAGTGCTTCCTCTGCCGAACGTTTTCCCCAAACGAGGGCTATAATGTTACCGTTGGGCAACAGTTCGGCATCGTGGTGGGTTTCGGCAGCCTCGGTGGAGTAAACAAAATCCCACTCGACCGTTCCGTCCGGGGCTACGAATTGCAGCCGGCCACCCTTTCCGCCGAAAGGTACCTGGGGTGTATCCGATTCCAGGGATGCCAGCAAGCGGCCATCCGGAAGGAGGAATACGTCATTGCCGATATTGTTGGTAAGTTCCCATTCGTACAACAGGCGGGCCTGTTGGTCCATGAGGAAGACACGGTTGGCTGCCGCATCATTCACCAGGATGTAGTTATCGTCTAAAAGACTGGCATTAAAAACCTCCACGGTTCCCACCGGGGTGAAATCCGGGGGGGTGTCGCCATCGTCCTCGTCCCCATCGCCGTCCGGGGCGGGAAGCTCAGGAACCGGGTCTTCCAAACTGTCTTCGGAACAGGCCGGGGTAAGCAGTACCAACCCGGCCAGGAGAAACCATACCTGCAGGGACTTCTTCATAGCGTTGGAGATTTTGTAGTGCAGTGTTTAGAGGACCAGATATTCTCGGGAATTCCGGAAGGAGGTACCCTTATTAGCTGTTCAGGAACTGGACGATCTGCACCAGGTCGGCCTGGTCATTAACGTCCAGGTTGTTTTCCTTCATATAGGCCTTGATCTCATCCTTGCGGGCAGCGTCCAGCTTATAAATCTGGCCTTTGCGCTGGTTCAGCTCGTCTATGCGGTTTACGCCTTCTTCCTGGATGTAGTATTCCTCGAACTGCGCAAAACGGCTGGGGGTGGCTTTAACAAAGGAGTTGGCTGCCGGGGCCCCTTCGGTGTATTTCACGCGGATACGCTTGTAGAGGGTAAATTTTCCTCCCTGTACCAGGGTGGTCAGGTACCCGTTAAGCGTATTGTTGTTCTTGTCGATAAAGGTCTTGAAGCTCATGGGGTTCCCGTCGTTCAGGATGGCGATGTTCTTATCGCGGCCCAGGGCGCGGATACCTTCCTGCAGGAGGGATTCCTTCACCTCGATTTCTTCGTTCAGGGCATTGTACCGGTAGAATACGGTGCCCATATCTTCATTTTTGTACAGCAGCTGGGTGGGCAGGAAATTGTTGCTGGTATAGGGAGATCCCTGGAATTCCTCCCAGTTGATCTGGCGTTTGGAATTGGCATCACTTACCGGCCCCAGTAGGGTGGAAATGGCACCGGCTGTAGCGCCTTGCGCGGCCCCACCGGCCGACATATTGGTGGCAACCTGTCCGGAAAACTGGGCTACGGCGGTGGATGTGGTCAGTACAAGGGAGGCAAGCGTAAGAATTCGTGTGGTCATAGTTTCAATTTTGGCCCAAAAATACAATAATTAGGGTAAAGCAGGTGTTAAATTCGACCTAAGAGGCCGGAACTTCCACAACAGGGGGGAGTCGTTGTTGCGGCCCGTGAGCAGCCAGGTATCCCCGCCCATGCGGAGCGGCAGGATAGATTTCACATTCCCCCGCATATACAATCCGGTTTTGTCCTGTGTAAGGGGGGTATAGCGTCCGTCTCCCCGGCTGAGCAGGACCAGCCCGGAAAGGGCATCAAGGCGCGGGGTCTCCACTTCCGTTTCGTAAATGTTTCCGCCCAGGATGAGGTCTTCCAGACCGTCCTGGTTAACATCCTGGGGGACAACAGCCATGACCGGTATCAATTGTGCCTCAGCGGGGAGTTCCAATCTGCTGAACCGGCCATTACCCTGGTTGAGCAGCAAAACAGAGGCAAAGCCTGTGGCTTCCCGCTCATAGCTATTGGCCAGGGCATCCCCGTATACTTCCTGGAGGGAAGCGCTGGCAAATTCGCTGTACGTAGGGAATTTATCTGCAATAAAGGGCATCTGCTGGGAAGAGCATTCCCGTCCGCGCACCGGCACGTATTCGCCCTGGTATTTCTTGCTCAGGACGATATCGTGGGTGCCATTCTCATCGAAATCCGTGGCAAAAACCTTGAAGGGTTTCTCCGGGCTGGCCGAAAATTTGATGTTCCGCCCTACATTGCCCAAGATGTAATCCGGCCTGCCATCCCCATTGGCATCGGTTTGGGTCACCGAAAACCACCATCCCTTATCCGGGATTCCGGCCTGTCCTGCATCCAGGGCTTCAAAACCCCCACCGGTGTTTCGGAATAAGCCAACCGAGGTCCATTCCCCTGCTGCGATCAGGTCCGTTTTCCCGTCTCCGTCAAAATCGGTGGGCAGCAGGGCATTGACAATCCCGAAATCTGCAAAGGCCGGGAGCTTTTCCCGGGTGACATCCACCAGGATGCCATCCCGGTTTTCCAAAAGGAGGGAAGGGGCATGCCTGGGGTAGTTCCGCGCCAGGATCCGGTTGCCCACCACCAGGTCCGTATCCCCGTCCTGGTCGTAATCCAGTGCAGCAACGGCTTTCCCGCTCTGGCTGCCCAGCTGGTGCCCTTCCCGGGTATCCCGGGTAAAACGGCCGCTGCCGTCATTCAGGTAAATGCGGTCCTTGTAAAGCGATGAACCGGAAGCAAATTCATTGCCGCCACTTACCACGTACAGGTCCAGGTCTCCGTCGGAGTCCAGGTCGAAGAAAACCGATTCCATGTCTTCGAAGGTAAGGTCGGAATCAAAGGCAGGAACATTTGCTTTGCGGAAACCGGATGTGGTACTGAGATACAGGCTCCCGGCCTGTCCGGATGCGCCTCCGAAGTAAATGTCGTCCTTCTGGTCTCCGTTAACGTCTCCCGAGGCCATATAAGGCCCGAAGTTCGATTGCTTGTACGGGAGTAGTATTTCCGTGGCAAAGTCGTCGTAGGGGTTTTCCTGGTGTGCCATATCCAGGCCATAGGCCACCGGATTATGGGCTTCGAACAGGGGTTCGGATTCGGATGGCGTTCCAGCCGCTACAGCCTGGGAGGCCTCCAGGGTCAGGGTCTGGTTGGCTGCGATTCCTGTCAGGAAGGTTACTTTGCCATCCGGCCATTCGGCGCGGAGGCTGTCTACCTGGGTATCTGCACCCAGTCCGAAATGTGCGGCGGGCTCATGGGAGGAACGGTACCCCCTGACCCTTCTGGGCTCAATAAGCTGTTGGGTCCCGTTGTGGTAAATGGTTATACTGGGGAAGGCTTCTGAATGAACTCCCTTTGCCAGTACTTTGAGGTAGTTCCCCAGGTTTTGTTCCCGGGCGGTATTTCTATAGATGAATGCCGTTTCGTCCATATTGTTCACCACCAGGTCCGGGTCGCCGTCGTTGTCCAGATCCCCAAGGGCTGCCCCGTTGCTGAAGGTCAGGTCTCCCAGTCCCCATTCGGCGCCGTTTTCCGGGAAGGAGAGGTCTCCCTGGTTTTCGAACAGCAGGTTGGGCAGTTTTTCGGAAGGCATGCTGTTATACAGTTCCTGTTTCACCTGGAGGGGGACATTGTCGCCATATTGTTTCCGGGCCGCAAACACGCGCTGTTGCAGGTCATTGTCCAGGGCGTAGCGGCGGTAACCGTTGGTCACGTAGATATCCTTGTCCGCGTCCAGGTCGTAGTCGGCCATCAGTACGGACCAGCTCCAATCTGTACTGGCCGCGCCTGTGAATTGGGCGATATTGCTGTAGTGGTTGCCCCCCTGGTTTAATTGGAGGGAGTTGTACATGTACTGGTAGTGGTACCCGGACTGGTTCACCAGGTAGTCGAAGCGCTGGGTGTCCATGGAAGCCATCAGGGTTTTGGACCTGTAATGGTCGCTGGAGGCCATGTCCAGGACGAAGATGTCCTGCAGTGCATCGTTGTTGATGTCGGCCATGTCGATCCCCATCCCGTAATACGAAATTTGTTGGGTATAGGCCTGGACTTCGTCCTTAAATGTGCCGTCACCCTGGTTGATGAACAGGGCATCCGGGAGGTAATAATCACTCGCGATATAAATATCTGTAAGGCCGTCCCGGTTGATATCGCTCACCAGGAGGCCCAGACCGAAGATGGGGCGCTCAATGCTGGCTTCCCGGGTAACATCGGTAAAAGTACCCCCGTCGTTGCGGTAGAGGTGTGAACTGTTGAAGTAAGGGGCCTCCGGATTGCGCCGGATGAGTTCTTTCAATTGGAAGGGATCTACCCCGTAGTATTCGTTCTCATTCATCACGATACAGTCCAGGTCCCCGTCCCCGTCGTAGTCCAGGAAGGCAGACTGGGTGCTGATACCCATATCGGCAAGGCCTAGGGCCTCCGCGGCTTCGGTAAAGGTGCCGTCTTTTCCGTTCAGGAATAGCAGGTTTTTGCGTTGCAGGCGCTGGTTAGGACCACCCTGGGAGACGTAGATATCCAGCCATCCATCGGCATTCACATCGGCAAAAGTGACGCCGTTAGACCACTGTTTCCCATGGTTGATACCTGCGGCTTCTGAAATATCCTCAAAGACCATATCGCCTTTGTTCAGGTACAAGCGGTTGGGCTGTTGGTTTCCGCAGAAAAACAGGTCCAGGAGTCCGTCGTTGTTCAGGTCGGCCATGCCTACACCAGCTCCATTGTAGAAGTAATCATAATTGAACAGGTTTTCCAGGGTGGCGACGTTCTCGGTAATTCGGTTTTCGAAGGTAACCCCACTTGTTGCGGGATCTACCCGTTCAAATACCGGGGCGACCTGGTTAGGGGTAGTGGATTCGGGATCCTGATCGGAGGATCCTGGATTACAGCCCCATGAGATAAGGAGAAGGGTTAGTCCCTTTAGAAACGGGATTACGCGCTTTATAGTTATGGGGGATATGGACTGTAAAAACTCCATGGTTCTGGGCATTTAATCAACGCCCAAAGGTAATCATTTGATCAGAGGGGTGGAAACCCGGCAGGTACTACTTGGGTGGGTATGAGGAATAAAAAAAGCCATTCCGGGTTGGAACGGCTTTTTTTTTTGGCCAGGAGAAAATCCGTGAGGATTCGCGTCCTTAGTCTTTACAGAAGTCGATGGTGATGGGCCCGGCATCTACGCCTTGGTAACCACCCACTACATTTCCGTTGGGAGTAATGATTTCGAAATCAATTTCTCCGTAGAAATCTCCGGGGAAGAACCACTCTGCAGACTCTGTTCCAGGAGGGATAGTAATAGTCCCGGTAGCACTGGATCCGTCGTTAGGAGTACAAGCCCCGTCGCCCAGGAAGGTTCCGGCAGCGCTGCCATAAGGCGAGCACATACCAACTTCCAGTACGGTGCCATCATTTAGGGTAACGGTGATTCCGTCACCGCCACCACCAGTGGTGGTTTGCCATCCGTCACCGTAGGAATCGGTCATATTGATGGTCCAGACTCCCGGTGTTGGGGCCTTGGGCGGACATACAACCGTAGCGGTGTAGAGGAAGGGGGAACGGAAGAAGGAACCGGTAAGGGTACCGGAGTTATCGTCGTTGGAGAAACGCCGTCCATCTACAAGTACCAGTTCGAAACGAACCGTAAACTGGTCCGAACCGTCTACGTCGGCATTGGAAATGGGAAGCGCAGCTACCAGTTCGGGCAGGGTAACCTCATAGGTAACCCGGGGCAGACCAAACGGGCCAATAGTAAAGGTGGACGCGTCGAGCGTGGCAGCCAGTACCTCATCGGCATCGAGGTCAGGATCCCCGTCGGCAACCGTGTTGTCGCGGAACCCGATAAAAACGTCTATAGCCTGAACCAGTTGGCCATTTTCCTGATCTTGCATTTCGAGCTCCACGCCGAAGAAGGAATCGTCGTTTCCGATCGGAATCTCGTCGGAGATGACGTTTATGGTACGCAGGATGGCCCCGCGCTCCTCATTTTCGACAACCTCGTCGAAAATGGTATTCCCATCCTCGCAGGACGAAAGTGCCAGGAAACCTAAACCGGCAAGGCAAAAACGTAGTATACTGCTTTTCATAAGGAATGTTGTTATAAGATTAGCAAGTGAAATACAGGAAATTTTGAACTAAATATCCCGAAGGATCACTTAAAAAAAATCATCCGGCGTTCGGCTCGGCGGCCGTCCCGCCGGATGATTTCAGAATTCAATGAACGTGAAACAGGTAACCCCGTTTCTGCGGTATTACTGCTTAGTGAGTGTTACCGTTACATCGGCACCTCCGCCGCAATCATCGATCTCATCCTCGCGGAAGGTGACCGTGAAAGAGCTGTCGTCTGCAGGATCGTAAGATCCGATAGCCGCCGCTACAGGAGGGCCAAAGGTGATTCCGCCGTTACCACAGGTAAGGCCTGATCCCTGTCCGCCGGGAACATTAACCCCGCCGCAAACCAGGTCGAAGGCAAATGTGGCAGGTCCGTTACCAATTCCGAACTGCGGAAGATATACCGCGTCGAATTGGCGTTGAGTAGAAGTCTCTCCCACGGAGAGTTCCACTACGGTGCCATCGCCCCATACGGTTCCGAAAACGCCGCCGGTTACATCTGAGATAACATAGGTTCCTACAAATTGCTCAGCACCTACCGGGCACACCACAGTGGGCGTGTAAAGGAAGGGGGAGGCGAAGAAGGAACCGGTCAGGGTACCGGAGTTGTCATCATTGGAGAAGCTGCGTCCGTCAGTGAGGTTTAACTCGAAACGAACAGTGAACTGGTCTCCACCGAACAGGTCGGCTTCTGTTACACCTGTGAAGGCAAGCATTTCATCCAGGCCGATTTCCACGGTTGTCCGCGGGAAACCGAATTCTCCGATGGAGAAGGAACTGGACGGGATATTGCTAAAGAGGGCTTCGGCAACATCGAGGTCTGTACCGCCATCCGGAACAGTGTTGTCCCGGAAGCCTACATATACATCCAGGCTTTCCAACAGGGCGCCGTCTTCCTGATCCTGAACTTCCAGTTCGGCAGCGAAGCCGGAACCAGCTACCCCTATGGGCAGTTCGTTAGAAATCAGGTTTACGGTGCGCAGTACAGCACCGCGCTCTTCCGCTTCGACGATCTGGTCGAAAACCTTGTCCCCGTCCTCACACGCTGTAAACAGCGCGAGAGGAGCGAGAATCAGTAAACTTATTTTTCTTAATACTTTCATTGCAATCCTTTTTTAGTTAGCAACCGGGAAAGCCGGGCTGGCTGGGTTAGTGTCCCAGAATACCTGCTGCGTGAGCGATTGCTTCTGTGTCAGGTTCGGGTTTGTGATCACCTCGTTCTGAGGGTACAGGAGCGTACGCGGGAAGGGTCCCGGATCTGGTTCCCAGTTGGGAACCAGGGTAGTCGGGTAGCCCGTCTTACGATAGTAAACCCAAGCTTCTGTGGCACCACCGAAAAGGGTAGTGAAGTATTGCTCGGCAAAGATGTTCTCTTTATCGTCTCCGGTAGCGGCGTTGAAATCGGCTACAATTCCGTCGATGTAAGCAGTTACATCGGCAGCACTCGGCTCGAAGGAGAGGTCAGCACCACCGTCGAGGGCAGCAAAGCCCTGAACTTTGGCGATGGATTTCTCCAGACCGCTGCGCAGGAAGTTGGCGCGATCCGCATCGGAAGCTGCCATAGCTCCTCTCCAGAAATCCACATAGGAAGAGAGGAAGATGGGCTCGATACCGGCACCACCACCACCTACACCAAGACCTACGGTTCCGAAGCTGCTATCGTCGAAACGACCTCCGGCAGGATATACCCCTACAGCGGTACGGGTAAAGTTGTCGGGAGGAGTACCTTCGTCGTTACCGTGGGTACGGCCCCAGTATCCGTTGGGAACACTGCAGTAGGTGAAACCACCATCCTGGAAGTGCTGCGGAGGAACAACCAGGGAACAGGCCAGGGTTTCCTCATTCGGATCTGCATCGGCTCCGGGAGTAGCATCTACCTGGCGGTAGAAGTAGTAGCGGATACGCGGGTCGTTGTTGTTCAGCATAGTCTCCATCATCCAGTTAGACTGGTAGATGTTGGCTCCGGAAGGCGTGTAGTCAGAAGCGTAATCGGGGTGACGATCATCGGGCTGCAGTTCGCTGGTTCCGTACTTGATCTCAAAATCATCCGCGGCGCTGGAGATAAAGTTCCCTCCGGCGATTACCTGGTTGAAAGCGGCCATGTTACCAGTGGTATAGTGCGCTTTCAGGCGGATGGTGTTGATGAGCTTACGCCACTTGCTGACATCTCCGTTGTAGTAGATGTCCACGGCACCTTGAGTACCTGGATTACCAGTAAGATAGCCTTCAGCTTCGGTCAGGAGCGCCAGGGCGCTGTTGTAGACATCCTGGCCACCGTCCAGTAGGGGAGCAGGGAATTCAGTAGCATTACCAGCCTGGCTGAATGCAGCCTCACCGATAAAGTCTACCAACTGCATCAGCTGGTGGGCAAATAGGGTCTTGGCAACCCCCAGGTGGAAGCTGTAATCGATGTCGGATTCGGCATCGATGGCTTCCAGGGCCTGGATGTTGGTCAGCATCCCTACACCGGTAAAGTCTCCCACGCCGTTTCCGCCGCTGGAGTAGGTGCGGGACCATACCCCGTCGAGGGTAGATCCGGGATAGTTGTTAAAGTAGTTCCGGCCGAACATGTAGTCGATCCGGACCAGTTCAGCGCTACGGTCGCTCAGCGTTTGCTGGTTGGTACCGTAGGCCAGCTGAATGGACGTCAACAGCAGATTGGGATCTGCCTGGTTAGACGCCAGGTCGTTCGGACTTACGCGCAAGTCCAATTCCGTCGTTTCGCAGGAATTAAGAAAGCCTCCTACGATAACGAAAATCGCAATATATTTTAATACTCTTTTCATAATTACAGTAGTCATTAACAATTTTTATTAGAAGGAAGCTTTGATGCTGAGACCATAGCGACGTGAGCTCGGACCGTTAATGAAGTCGAATCCACGACCGTTACCGATACCAACCCCCTGTACGTTCGGGTCAAAGTTCGCTCCGTCGGGCATGTTGTAAGCATCATACCACAGGTTGAAACCTTGAGCGGTCAGGGAGAGGGATCCCAGCGGGGTTTTGTCCAGCCACTTCTTCGGGAAGGAGAACCCGAGGGAAACCTCCTGCAGACGGATTACAGACGCATCGTAGATACGGGTTTCTGTAGGTCCGAAGAGCAGGTTGTTGAAGAAGTACGTGGAGTTGTTGATCTGGATCGTGTTGGCTTCTCCTGTAGACTGGCGAACACCAGGCAGGATGTATGTGTTTTCACGATCGGCAGTTTCTACGATCAAGCCCCGTCCTAAGAGTACTGCAACAGTACTGGAGAGCATGTCCCCACCTTTCACGTGGTTGAGCTGGAAGTTCAGGCTCCAGTTCTTGTAACGCAGCGTGTTGATGAAGTTCATGGTGTAATCCGGAATCGCATCCCCGATGATCGGCACGTTTCCGTCTGCATCTTGTTCAACGATAACGTAGCTACCCGCGTCGTTTACGAGGAAGTTGCCTTGCTCGTCGCGTCCGATGGCAGTACCTACGATGGTACCGAGAGACTCGCCTTCGATAGCGGCGTTAGACCCGCGGAAGAGGCCACCACCAACTGCCAGGGATCCGGCGTAGGCGATGAAATCCTGCTCCTGCTCGGTAACCGTTTCGTTGTTCGTAAAGAAGTTCACCCGTGAGTTCCAGCTGAAATCTTCTCCGCGGAAGAGGTCGATGCCGAGGTCGGCTTCGAAACCTTCGTTCTTGATCTCACCAATGTTGGATTGCGTAAAGCTGAATCCGGTAGAGGGAGAAAGAGGCTCGGTTACGATAAGGTCATTGGTCACACGCTGGAAGTAGGTCGCATCCAAGGTGATGCGGCTCTGCCACAGGCGGGTTTCAATACCTACTTCGTACTCCTCGAGAAGCTCAGGCTTCAGATCCGGGTTGGCGCGGAAGTTGTCTACCTGGTTGGTAGTCAGGATGCCGCCTCCGAAAGGATCGGTGTAGCGCAGGGTGTTTTGCTCAACTACGTTGATAGTCGGGTATCCGGTGGGGAAGGTAGCAGAAGTTCCGTAGCTGGCACGCAGCTTGAGGAAGTTCAGTCCGTTCTCGCTGCTCAGGCCGCTGAAGGCGGCGGTGGGCAGGAAGGAAACGCTAACCCCGGGATAGGTCTTGCTGTTGTTCTCGGTAGCCAGGTTGGAAACCCAGTCGGTACGTGCGGAGAGGTTTACGAACAGGTAATTGTCGTAATCCAGGGTAGCCTGTCCGAGGATACCAACAATGTTACGCTTCTGGGAGAACTGGATCGGAGTCTGGTTCTCGAAGTTGAAGTGACGCTTCACTCCGAAAACGATCTGTCCGGTACTGTTCACACCGCTCCTGTCATAGAAATCCTGACGGGAAGTGGCACCCACGGTAAAGGTCATTCCGAGTTTTTCGGAAATGTCGTAGTTACCGTTCAGGGACAGGAAGTGTTCCCAGATGGTATTGTTGTTGTCATAGGTTTGGTAGAAACCAAAGATAGCCTGGTTGAATTCAACCCCTCCTTTGTTGGAGCCGTTGATGTTCCGCTCGTTGTAGAAATCCAGACCGGACCTCCAGCTCAGAGACAGGTTTTCGCTGAGTTCGTAATTCAACTGGGCGTTCCAGTAGAAACGGTTGGTCAGCTGCTGGTACGTTACGTTCTTGGCCGTCCAGCGCGGGTTGATGATGTCGTTACCATTCCGGTAGTATACGGAAGAACCATCGATGGGGTTCTCGAAGGGCAGACCCATCAGGTCCACAGAGATCGGGGTAAACAACACGTTACCGTACACAGACAGACCGTCGGTACCGTTACCACGGGAAGAGGCAATGGGAGGCGTGCGGTAGTCGGTGCGCGCATAGTTCATAGTGGCACTAACTGTGATTTTATTGGTCAGCTGAGAACGTCCACCAACGGAGAAGTTAACACGGTTCAGGGAGTTACCGGGAGTAAAGCCCTTATCGTTCAGGTAACCCAGGTTCACGTTGAAGTTGGTGCTACCGTCCTGAGTACCACCAGCGATGTTCACGTTGGTGTTGGTTACATAACCCGGGCGGAAGAACTCTTCCACGCTGTCGTAAGGCCTCCAGTCGTAGCGGGCACCCTGCAGTTCAGGGAAGGCGGCACGGGTAGAAGCAACAGATGTAGTGGAATAGGGGTGCTCCAGGGTACCATTGTCGTCAATGGCGGGTTGGTTCCCCCATCCGGAAACGCCGTCGCGGTCGAAGCTAGGCCCCCAGTTGGAGAAGAACCATCCAAAGCTCTGGTCGAAACCGTTACCGTACTGGTCCTGGTAATCCGGTACAGAAGCCATCTCGTTGTGGAAGAAGGACTGAGCCACGGTTACCTCTGTTTTCTTGGCACCGCCGCTGGCCGCTCCGGCCTTGGTGGTGATGAGGATAACCCCGTTCTTACCTTGTGTACCGTAGAGGGTGGCGGCAGCCAGACCTTTCAGTACTTCCACGCTTTCGATGTTGTTCGGGTCGAGGTCCAGGAAACGGGAAGAACCGGTGTTACCACCGATAAAGTTACCCTGGGCGTTGGTATCGTTACTAAACGGAACCCCGTCTACGATAAACAGCGCCTGGTTACTTCCGCTAAAGGAGCTGAGACCCCGGACGGTAATGTTGGTACCAGATCCGGACATACCACCCGCAGAGGTGATCTGAACCCCGGAAGCCTTACCGGTCAGGACCCGTGCAACATCACCTTCGGCGCGTTGCTCCAGTTCCTCGGAGCCTACAGAAGACACCGCATAACCCAGTGCTTTCTTTTCCCTTTTAATACCCTGGGCGGTTACTACAACCTCCTCAAGGGCTTGGGCATCCTCCAGCATTTGGACATTTACCGTATCACTGGCTCCAACAGTCCGGCGCTCGGCGCTCATACCCAGGTAGGTGAAAACCAACACCTGTCCGGGGCTGGCTTGCAGGGCATAGTTACCGTCGAAATCGGACTGGGTACCGGTGGCGGTGCCCTCAACAACGATGTTTACACCAGGCAACGGCAGACCGTCAGAGTCTGTAACCGTACCTGAAATCGTCTTTTCTTGTGCAAAGGAAATCTGCACAACAAACGCCAATAATAGCGTCAAGATTCCATTTAATTTCGTTCTCATTTTTAAATTATTTGAATTAGCTACCTGCGAAAATCCTAATTTACTGTTAATAATCCAAACTTATTTTTATAAAACTTTAACCGACTCCGGCATTCTGCCATGTCCGAATTTGTCCGTGGGTTTGATTATAAGATGTGTATTTGACCCCGGCGTTGCCTGAGAAATCATCAAAATGGAGGCAGGGGGTTGGCGCTTCGGCATTATAATGGTTACCCGCGTATTCCTGGCGCCTATATATATAAGGTATAAATGTGTCGGAAAACGAGTCTGATGCGTTGGGGTGTGGATCGCATGACCCTACGTCTGAAGATCATGCTGACAGGTTCGGGGTGCGGACGTGATCCTTTGGAAAAGTCTGTTCGAAATTTGCCTGAAAATTAATGTGTATGGATTTGAATTAAAGGGAATAATTACTACATTTGCCAGCCCTTAAACGAGGGTAGACCGATATTTTTAAGATTTATATGCCAACAATTTCACAATTAGTACGAAAAGGAAGGGCCACAATTACCAAGAAGAGTAAATCGGCTGCTTTGGATTCGTGTCCTCAGCGTAGAGGCGTGTGCACGCGGGTATATACCACCACCCCGAAGAAACCGAATTCCGCCATGCGGAAGGTTGCCCGGGTTCGTCTTACCAATGGTAAGGAGGTGAACGCGTACATCCCCGGAGAGGGTCACAATTTACAAGAGCACTCGATAGTATTGGTAAGAGGCGGAAGGGTGAAGGATTTGCCTGGAGTTAGATACCACATTGTGCGCGGGGCTTTGGATACGGCAGGTGTTGCCGGCCGCACCCAGCGCAGGTCTAAGTACGGTGCAAAACGCCCCAAAAAGTAAGATTACGACTAAGCAAGAGCAATGAGAAAAAAGCAGGCTAAAAAGCGCCCGTTGCTACCGGACCCGAGGTATAACGACCAGCTGGTAACGCGCTTTGTGAATATGATGATGTGGGACGGTAAGAAGTCCCTGGCATTCAAGATCTTCTACGATGCAATGGACATTGTAGAGCAAAAGAAGACGGACGAAGAGAAGTCCGCCCTCGAAATCTGGAAGGAAGCCCTTTCCAATGTGATGCCCCACGTAGAGGTGCGCAGCCGCCGCGTAGGGGGTGCCACATTCCAGATCCCCATGCAGATCCGTCCGGATCGCAAGATTTCCACAGCTATGAAGTGGCTGATCAGCTTCTCCCGCAAACGGAATGAGAAATCCATGGCCCAGAAACTGGCCGGGGAGATCATCGCTGCAGCCAAGGAAGAAGGCGCCGCGGTTAAAAAGCGTGTGGATACCCACAAGATGGCGGAAGCTAACCGGGCATTTTCTCACTACAGATTCTAAGCGAAATGGCGAGAGATTTAAAATACACAAGGAATATCGGGATTGCCGCGCACATCGATGCCGGAAAAACCACCACAACAGAGCGTATCCTTTTCTATACCGGCGTAAGCCACAAAATAGGAGAGGTGCACGATGGAGCTGCAACCATGGACTGGATGGAGCAGGAGCAGGAGCGCGGGATTACCATTACCTCCGCGGCCACTACCTGTACCTGGAATTTCCCAACCAAGAACGGGCAGCAGACCGACGATACCAAACCCTATCACTTCAACATCATCGACACCCCCGGCCACGTGGATTTTACCGTAGAGGTAAACCGCTCCTTGCGGGTACTCGATGGTCTGGTGTTCCTCTTTAGCGCCGTAGACGGTGTGGAGCCCCAGTCTGAGACCAACTGGCGTCTGGCAGACAATTATAAGGTTCCCCGTATGGGCTTTGTAAATAAAATGGACCGTCAGGGATCCAACTTCCTGGCTGTTTGTCAGCAAGTTAAGGACATGTTGAAGTCCAACGCCGTGCCGATCGTACTGCCCATTGGGGACGAGGCCGATTTTAAAGGTGTTGTGGATCTGGTGAAGAACCGGGCCATCGTTTGGCACGAAGAAGACATGGGCTCTACTTTCGACGTGATCGATATCCCGGCGGAAATGGAGGCTGAAGTAAAGCAATACCGCGCCGAGCTTATCGAAGCGGTTGCCGAATACGACGAAACGCTGATGGAGAAGTTCTTCGAGGACGAAGATTCCATCACCGAGGATGAGATCCACGCCGCCCTGCGCGCTGCCGTAATGGATATGAGTATTATCCCTATGGTATGTGGTTCTTCCTTTAAGAATAAAGGGGTGCAATTCCTGCTGGATTGCGTTTGCCGCTACCTTCCCTCTCCCCTCGATAAGGAGGCGATTGAAGGTACCAACCCCGATACGGAGCAGCCTGCAACCCGTAAGCCGGATGCCAAAGAGCCTTTCTCCGCACTGGCCTTTAAGATTGCCACCGACCCGTTTGTGGGCCGCCTGGCCTTCTTCCGCTGCTATTCCGGGAAACTGGATGCAGGTTCCTATGTCCTGAACACCCGTTCCGGCAACAAGGAGCGGATCTCCAGGATTTACCAGATGCACTCCAACAAGCAGAACGCTATCGAAAGTATCTCCGCCGGGGATATCGGGGCGGCAGTAGGGTTCAAGGACATCAAGACGGGGGATACCCTCTGCGATGAGAAGCACCCGATTGTGTTGGAAAGCATGAAGTTCCCCGAGCCGGTAATCGGTATCGCTGTGGAGCCCAAGACCAAGGCAGATGTAGACAAACTCGGCATGGCCCTTGCCAAATTGGCCGAGGAAGATCCGACCTTCCAGGTGAAAACGGACGAGGCCAGTGGCCAGACCATTATCTCCGGGATGGGAGAGCTGCACCTGGACATTATTGTGGACCGTCTCCGCAGGGAGTTCAAGGTGGAAGTAAGCCAGGGGCAACCCCAGGTGGAATACAAGGAAGCCCTTACCGGGGAGGCCAACCACCGCGAGGTTTACAAGAAGCAGACCGGTGGTCGTGGTAAGTTTGCCGATATCGTCTTCACTATGTCTCCTGCAGACAGCGAAGAGGTACAAGGCCTTACTTTTGTCAATGAAATCAAAGGGGGTAACATCCCTAAGGAATATATCCCTTCCGTAGAGAAAGGATTCAGAGAAGCCATGAAAAACGGGCCGTTGGCCGGTTTTGAAATGGACAGCATGAAGGTTACGCTCAAGGACGGTTCCTTCCACCCGGTGGATTCGGATTCCCTGTCCTTCGAACTGGCTGCGAAGCTCGGATACAAGGCGGCTGCCAAGGCGTGCCGTCCCGTACTTATGGAGCCGATCATGAAACTGGAAGTGCTCACCCCCGAGGAGAATATGGGAGACATTGTGGGAGACCTGAACCGCCGTCGCGGGCAGGTGAACAACATGTCCGACCGCGCCGGGTCCAAGGTTATCAAGGCCGATGTGCCGCTGTCCGAGATGTTCGGATACGTAACCGCCCTGCGTACCCTGTCCTCAGGACGCGCCACCTCTACCATGGAGTTCTCGCATTACGCGGAAACCCCGTCGAATATCGCAGAGGAAGTGATCAAGGCCACTAAAGGTGTAACCGCTTAATTCGAGCAGAAATGAGTCAGAAAATCAGAATAAAACTGAAATCTTACGATCACAACCTGGTAGATAAGTCTGCCGAAAAGATCGTCAAGACGGTCAAGACGACCGGAGCGGTGGTAACCGGGCCCATTCCGCTGCCAACGCACAAGAAAATCTTCACGGTTCTGCGTTCGCCCCACGTGAACAAGAAGTCCCGTGAGCAGTTCCAGCTGAGCTCTTACAAGCGACTGCTGGATATTTACAGCTCTTCCTCCAAAACCATCGATGCGCTGATGAAGCTCGAGCTTCCCAGCGGGGTTGAGGTGGAGATCAAAGTGTGATAGCGGTAAAACGCAATCACATCCCGAACCCGGAAGGATGAGGGATCTCACCAAAGCGCAGGTGATGCCTGTCTCCGCGGTGGGAATCTGAAAAAAATGGGGTTAAACCCCCAACGACATGTCCTTTAGCTGCGTGCGGAGGAAAAACGGAAACAAAAATACATTCGGGGTCGAATTTATTTTTGACCCTGTTTTTTTGTCTGCACTCCGGGGGGATTTTTAAAGAGTAAAACCGAGTCTTGCGAGCCGGTTTGGGTAAGGGCCAAAAGGTCCTGGGTCAAATCCAAGTGCGCGGACTCACTGAGATAAGTATCAATTTAATTAAACAATTATGTCTGGGTTAATCGGAAGAAAAATCGGCATGACCAGCATCTTTGACGAGAACGGGAAGAACATTCCCTGCACCGTTATCGAGGCCGGGCCCTGTGTCGTTACCCAAGTCAGAACCGAAGAGGTAGACGGGTACAATGCCCTTCAACTCGGTTTCGATGACAAGGCAGAAAAGCGTGCCAACAAGGCCGAAACCGGCCATTTTAAAAAGGCAGGTACTGCACCTAAAAAACAGGTCATCGAATTCCGCGATTTTGAAGGAGAACACAAACTGGGGGATACCATCGGGGTAGACCTCTTCACCGAAGGAGAATTCGTTGACGTATCCGGGATTTCCAAAGGAAAGGGATTCCAGGGTGTGGTAAAGCGCCATGGTTTTGGCGGAGTGGGGCAGAGCACCCACGGCCAGCACAACCGTCTGCGCGCCCCGGGTTCCATCGGTGCGGCCTCCTATCCGGCCCGCGTATTCAAAGGACTGCGCATGGCTGGTCAAATGGGTAATGAGCGCGTTACGGTACAGAACCTTCGCGTATTGAAAGTGGTTCCCGAAAAGAACCTGCTCGTATTGAAAGGGGCGGTTCCGGGGCATAAGAACGCATACATAACCATCTACAAGTAATGAAGGTAGCAGTTTTAGATATCAAGGGAAAAGAGACCGGCCGTAAAGCCGAGCTTTCCGATGCGGTCTTCAAGATTGAGCCGAACGAGCACGCCATTTACCTGGATGTAAAGCAATACCTGGCCCACCAGCGTCAGGGAACCCACAAATCCAAGGAGCGCAATGAGATTGCCGGGAGTACCCGCAAGCTCAAAAAGCAAAAAGGTACCGGTACTGCCCGTGCAGGTAGCATCAAATCCCCGGTCTTCCGCGGTGGAGGACGGGTTTTTGGCCCGCGCCCGAAGGATTATACCCAGAAGCTCAACAAAAACCTCAAGCGCCTGGCACGGAAATCGGCCCTGAGCCTGAAATCCCAGGAGAGCGCCATCATGGTTGTAGAGGATTTTAACCTGGACCAGCCCAGCACCAAGGATTTCAAAGCGGTGCTGAAGGCCCTGGGGCTCGAGAACAAAAAGTCCCTCTTCGTGTTGGGCGATACAAATAATAACGTATATTTGTCGTCGCGCAATTTGAAAGGGTCAGAAGTCGTAACCAATTCAGAATTAAGCACTTACAAAATTTTGAACGCCAACAACGTGGTGCTTCTTGAAGGTGCTCTGGAAGGAATCGAGACCAATCTTAATAAATAAGAAATCATGAGTGTGTTGATTAAACCGATCATTACCGAGAAAATGACTTCCGATAGTGAGTTGTACAACCGCTATGGTTTCATCGTTGAGCCTTCGGCCAACAAACTCCAGATCAAGGAAGCTATTGAGGCTGCCTATGGGGTATCTGTAACCAAGGTGCGCACCATGAACTACGGACCTTCCCGCAAGACCCGCTACACCAAGACCGGGATCCAGCACGGAAAGTCCAACGCGTTCAAGAAAGCCATTGTAGATGTGCAGGATGGTGACGTGATTGATTTTTACAGTAATCTATAAAGACACGGCATGTCAGTTAGAAAGTTAAAACCCATCACCCCCGGACAGCGTTTTAAAGTAGTAAACGGATTCGACGCGATTACTACTGATAAGCCGGAGAAGAGCCTGCTCGCTCCGTTAAAAAAGTCCGGAGGCCGTAACAGTCGAGGTAAAATGACCATGCGCTACAAAGGCGGGGGTCATAAAAGAAGGTATCGTATTATCGACTTCAAGCGCGACAAGCAGGACGTTGCTGCAGAAGTGAAGTCTATCCAGTACGATCCCAACCGTTCTGCGTTTATTGCCCTGGTGGAATATACTGACGGGGAGAAGCGCTACATCATTGCTCAGAACGGGCTTCAGGAAGGGCAGAAAATCAAGGCGGGACCTGGTTCCGCCCCTGAGATTGGCAATGCCCTGCCGCTTTCCGAGGTGCCGCTGGGTACGATCATTTCCTGTATCGAGCTGCGGCCCGGTCAGGGAGCGGTAATGGCCCGTAGTGCCGGAACCTTTGCGCAGCTTATGGCGCGTGAAGGACGGTATGCCACCATCAAGCTGCCTTCCGGGGAAACCCGCATGATACTGTCGGACTGTCTGGCAACCATCGGTGCGGTATCCAACTCGGACCACCAGCTTACCGTGTCCGGAAAAGCCGGTCGCAGCCGTTGGCTGGGCCGTCGTCCGCGGACCCGTCCGGTAGCCATGAACCCTGTCGATCACCCGATGGGTGGTGGTGAAGGACGCGCCTCCGGAGGTCACCCGCGCAGCCGTAAGGGTGTGCCGGCCAAAGGTTACAGGACGCGTTCCCGTACCAAGGACAGCAACCGATATATTGTAGAACGCAGAAAGAAATAAAAGGATAAGTAATGGCACGTTCCCTTAAAAAAGGACCTTACGTTCACTATAGCCTGGAGAAGAAAGTTCAGCAGAACGTCGAATCCGGCAAGAAAACCGTCATCAAGACCTGGTCCCGCGCCTCGATGATTACCCCGGATTTCGTGGGTCAGACCATCGCGGTTCACAACGGACGTCAGTTCGTACCGGTATACGTTACCGAAAACATGGTAGGGCACAAGCTCGGAGAATTTTCCCCGACCCGCTCTTTCCGCGGTCACGCCGGTGCTAAAAACAAAGGTAAAAAGTAAGCGCTATGGGTGTTCGGAAAAAACAAATGGCCGAGAGGATCAAAGAGGAGAAGCAGCAAGTGGCTTTTGCCAAGCTGAACAATTGTCCTACCTCTCCCCGGAAAATGCGACTGGTAGCCGACCTGGTTCGCGGACAGGAAGTGGAAAAGGCGCTGGCCATCCTGAGGTTCAATACCAAGGAAGCCTCCCGCCGTCTGGAAAAGCTCCTGCTTTCCGCCATTGCCAACTGGCAGGCGAAGAACGAGGATGCAGACATTGAGGATGCCGACCTGTTTGTGAAGGAGATCCGCGTAGACAGCGGACGCATGCTTAAAAGACTGCGCCCCGCCCCCCAGGGCCGCGCACACCGAATCAGAAAGCGTTCCAACCACGTAACCATGGTTTTGGGAGCCAGAAATAACGCAGAAAGCTAGATTAAAAGAGTATGGGACAGAAGACCAATCCGATAGGTAATCGACTGGGAATCATCCGCGGTTGGGAATCCAACTGGTACGGAGGCAACGATTACGGAGACAAGCTTGCCGAGGACGACAAAATCCGCAAGTACATCCACGCCCGTCTGGCCAAGGCCAGCGTTTCCCGTGTGATTATCGAAAGAACGCTGAAGCTCATCACGGTAACCATCACCACTGCCCGGCCCGGGATCATCATCGGGAAAGGCGGCCAGGAGGTAGACAAGCTCAAGGAAGAGCTCAAGAAGATCACCGACAAGGAGGTTCAGATCAACATCTTCGAGATCAAGCGCCCGGAGCTGGATGCCAACCTGGTTGCCGCCAGCATCGCCCGTCAGATCGAAAGCCGGATCTCCTATCGCCGTGCCATTAAGATGGCTATTGCCGCAGCCATGCGGATGAACGCCGAAGGGATCAAGGTGATGATTTCAGGTCGTCTCAACGGTGCCGAAATGGCCCGTTCTGAAACCTATAAGGATGGACGCATTCCGCTGTCTACCTTCCGTGCCGATATCGACTATGCCCTGCACGAGGCCCACACCACCTACGGCCGTCTGGGCGTAAAGGTTTGGATCATGAAGGGTGAGGTTTACGGCAAGCGCGAGCTCTCCCCCCTGGTGGGTATGTCGAAAGGCAGCAGTGCCAAGTCCGGCAAGCCCGAAGGAAAGAAAAGACGCAGAAAGTAACTTAAAGAAGGCAAGAGAAAATGTTACAGCCCAAAAGAACCAAGTTCCGGAAAGCGCAGAAAGGCCGTATGAAAGGTATTTCCCAGCGCGGTCACCAGCTTTCCAACGGAATGTTCGGTATCAAATCGCTGGATTCCAGCTTCATTACTTCCCGCCAGATTGAGGCGGCCCGTATTGCGGCAACGCGTTACATGAAGCGTCAGGGACAGCTCTGGATCAAGATATTCCCGGACAAGCCCATTACCAAGAAGCCTCTTGAGGTGCGTATGGGTAAGGGTAAAGGTGCCCCCGAGTACTGGGTGGCCGTGGTAAAGCCCGGTCGCGTGATGTTCGAGATCGCGGGTGTACCGCTGGACGTGGCCCAGGAGGCCCTCCGCCTTGCAGCCCAGAAGTTGCCGGTTAAAACGAAATTTATTGTAGCCCGGGATTTCGATCCCTCATAAACCGTCAGGACCATGAAACAATCAGAGATCAGGGAAATGTCCGTAACGGAGCTGAAAGAAAAGCTCGATGCCCTGAAGCAGCAGTACGGAGAGCTTAAGATGGCCCATGCCGTTACCCCGCTCGAGAACCCGCTTCAGCTCAGGAGCACCAGGAGGACTGTGGCCCGGCTGGCTACCGAATTAATTAAAAGGGAGGAAAACCAATAATTGGTGTTGCTTTATGGAAAACAGAAATTTAAGAAAAGAGCGTATTGGCGTTGTCACCAGCAACAAGATGGAGAAATCCATCGTGGTTTCTGAGGTGAAGCGGGTCAAGCACCCCATGTACGGTAAGTTCGTACTTCGCACCAAGAAATACGTTGCCCACGACGAAACCAACGATTGCAACATCGGGGACACCGTGCGTATCATGGAGACCCGCCCGCTTAGCAAGACCAAGTGTTGGAGATTGGTAGAAATCCTTGAAAGAGCCAAATAATTATGTTACAGCAAGAATCCAGACTCAAAGTAGCCGACAACACCGGGGCAAAGGAAGTTTTGACCATCCGCGTGTTGGGAGGAACCAAAAGGCGGTATGCCTCCCTCGGTGACAAAATCGTTGTGACGGTAAAGGAGGCAACTCCCAACGGTACCGTTAAAAAGGGTACGGTTTCCACCGCTGTAGTAGTTCGTACTACGAAGGAGGTTCGCCGTCCGGACGGATCCTACATCCGTTTTGACGACAATGCTTGTGTGCTGCTGAACCCCGCCGGGGAAATGCGCGGCACCCGCGTATTCGGCCCCGTGGCCCGGGAACTGCGCGAAAAACAGTTTATGAAAATCGTTTCCTTGGCTCCCGAGGTACTATAAAGAAGAAAGAGATGAAAATCAGGATCAAATCTGGAGATACGGTTCGGGTCATTGCCGGAGACCACAAAGGGGTCGAGGGCAAGGTGCTTGAGGTCATGCGCGACAAAAACAAGGCAATTGTGGAAGGCGTGAACATGGTATCCAAGCACGAGAAGCCCAGCACCCGCAACCCGCAGGGCGGTATAGTGGAGAAGGAAGCCCCTATCCACATTTCTAACCTTTCCCTCCTGGACCCCAAGTCCGGGGAGCCCACCCGAGTAGGGTATGAGGTTCGCGACGGGCAGAAAGTGCGGTTTTCCAAAAAATCCAATGAAGTAATTTAGTTATGTCCTACGTACCAAGATTAAAGACAGAGTACAAGGAGCGCATCGTAAAGGCGCTTAAGGAAGAGTACGGGTATGACAACGTCATGCAGGTGCCCAAGCTCCAGAAGATCGTTCTGAGCCGCGGGGTAGGTGCAGCCGTAGCCGATAAGAAGCTCATCGACCACGCCGTGGAAGAGCTGACCCAGATTACCGGTCAGAAGGCGGTT
This sequence comes from Robiginitalea sediminis, assembly GCF_002198115.1. Classification (GTDB taxonomy): domain Bacteria; phylum Bacteroidota; class Bacteroidia; order Flavobacteriales; family Flavobacteriaceae; genus Robiginitalea; species Robiginitalea sediminis. The sequence continues at coordinate 122,619 of NZ_NGNR01000003.1, forward strand.
GCCACCATCTCCAAAAAGGACGTCTCTACCTTCAAACTCCGGAAAGGGATGCCCATTGGGGCCAAAGTTACCCTCCGCGGGGAGCGTATGTATGAATTCCTGGACCGCCTGGTGACTACCGCCTTGCCGCGTGTCCGTGATTTCCAGGGGATCCGCGCTACCGGTTTCGACGGACGCGGGAACTACAACCTCGGGATTACCGAGCAGATCATCTTCCCGGAGATCAATATCGACAAGATCAACCGCATCAACGGTATGGACATCACCTTCGTGACCTCCGCCCAGACCGACAAGGAAGCGAAATCACTGTTAACCGAATTGGGGTTACCCTTTAAAAAGAACTAGTATGGCTAAAGAATCGATGAAGGCCCGCGAGCGGAAAAGGGCTGAAATGGTAGCGAAGTACGCAGCAAAGCGGAAGGCGCTCAAGGAAGCCGGGGACTACGAAGCCCTGCAAAAGCTTCCGCGCAATGCTTCCCCGGTGCGCAAGCACAACCGCTGCAAGCTTACCGGCAGGCCCAAAGGGTATATGAGGACCTTCGGGATTTCCCGGGTAATGTTCCGTGAAATGGCCAACCAGGGGTTGATTCCCGGTGTTAAAAAAGCGAGTTGGTAACCGCCTAAATTACAGGAAAAGATGTTTACAGATCCTATAGCAGACTATTTGACCCGAATCCGCAATGCCTCCTCGGCAGGGCACCGGGTAGTAGAGGTCCCCGCTTCCAACGTGAAGAAGGAGATCACCAAGATCCTGTTCGACCAGGGGTACATCCTGAGCTACAAGTTCGAGGACAATACCAACCAGGGAACTATCAAGATCGCCCTTAAATACGATCCGGAAACCAAGGAGCCCGTTATCCGCAAAATTCAGCGGATCAGTAAGCCTGGTCTGCGGAAGTATACCGGAGTAGACGGTCTGCCCCGCGTGCTGAATGGCCTCGGGATAGCCATTGTATCTACCTCCCACGGAGTAATGACCAGCAAGCAGGCCCAACGCGAGAACGTGGGCGGCGAAGTGCTTTGCTACGTGTATTAATAGAATAAAAGAAGAGAAGCATGTCAAGAATTGGTAATAGTCCGATCGCAATTCCCGAAGGTGCCACAGTAGAAGTGGCCGAGGGAGTGGTAACGGTAAAGGGAAAACTCGGGGAACTCCGCCAGGAATTTGCCGATGTGGATATTGCGGTGGAAGACGGCGAAGTAACAGTGACACGCCCCTCGGATTCCAAAGATCACAAGGCCAAGCACGGACTGTACCGGGCGCTTATCGCCAACATGATCCACGGGGTTACCCAGGGATGGACCAAGGAACTGGAACTGGTAGGGGTAGGATACCGCGCCAGCAACCAGGGACAAAAGCTGGACCTGGCCCTTGGGTTCTCACACAACATCGTTCTGGACCTGGCACCGGAGGTAAAGGTGGAAACCACCTCCGACAAAGGGAAGAACCCGACCATCAAGCTCACCTCCCACGACAAGCAACTCGTGGGGCAGGTAGCTGCCAAGATACGCTCCTTCCGCAAGCCTGAGCCTTACAAAGGAAAAGGAATCAAGTTCAAGGGCGAGCAACTGAGAAGAAAAGCAGGTAAATCAGCATAATCGAAAGCATCATGGGACTAACGAAGTCTGAGAGAAGAAACAGAATCAGGAGGCGCATCCGCAAGGTGTCCTTCGGCACCGCGGAAAGGCCCCGCCTGTCCGTGTTCCGGAGCAACAAGGAGATTTACGCCCAGGTTATCGACGACACCAGCGGGAAAACCCTGGCGGCTGCATCCTCACGGGATAAGGGCCTCGATACCAAAGGAACGAAATCCGAAGTGGCTGCTGCCGTTGGGAAGCTCCTGGCCGAAAAGGCCCTCAAAGCAGGGGTTGAAACCGTTGCTTTCGACCGTGGAGGATACCTCTACCACGGCCGTGTTAAATCGCTGGCCGATGGTGCCAGGGAAGGCGGATTAAAATTTTAATTGAAGTTATGTACGGGAATTACAAGAATGTGGAATTCGTAAAGCCGGGAGGCCTTGAGCTCAAGGACCGCCTGGTAGGTGTTCAACGGGTAACCAAGGTAACCAAGGGTGGCCGCGCTTTCGGATTCTCCGCCATTGTTGTGGTAGGAGACGAGAACGGTGTTGTTGGCCATGGTCTCGGTAAGTCCAAGGAAGTGGCTACCGCCATTGCCAAGGCAGTGGAAGATGCCAAGAAAAACCTGGTTCGGATCCCCTTGAACAAGGGTACCCTCCCGCACGAACAAAAAGGAAAATACGGAGGCGCCCGGGTGTATTTGCAGCCCGCTTCCCACGGTACCGGGGTGATTGCCGGGGGTGCCGTACGTGCCGTACTGGAAGCCGTAGGCGTTCAGGACGTACTTTCCAAGTCCCAGGGTTCTTCCAACCCGCACAACGTGGTTAAGGCGACATTCGACGCCCTGCTTCGCCTTCGCGATGCCAATACCGTAGCCCGTCAGCGTGGAATTTCCCTCGAAAAAGTATTCAACGGATAAGGAGCAGACCAATGGCAAAGATCAAAGTCACGCAAGTAAAAAGCAGCATCAAACGCACCGAGAAGCAGAAACGCACCCTCGAGGCACTGGGACTGCACCGGATTGGCCAGGAAGTGGAGCACGACACCACACCGGCCATCATGGGAATGATCGATAAAGTAAAACACCTGGTTTCTACCTCAGAAGCCTAAAAAGAAGGAAGATGGATTTAGGGAATTTAAAACCTGCTAAAGGTTCGGTTCACAGGGCTGGTAAAACAGTTGGTCGCGGACAGGGGTCCGGTAAGGGTGGTACGGCCGCCCGCGGACACAAAGGCGCCAAGTCCCGTTCCGGTTATTCCAAGAAGATCGGTTTCGAAGGGGGGCAGATGCCATTGCAACGCCGCGTTCCGAAATTCGGCTTTACCAATATCAACCGCAAGGAGTACCGGGGGATTAACCTGGACACCCTGCAGGAACTGGCCGATAAAGGCAGCATCAAAAATGAAGTAAGCCTGGAAGACCTGGTAGCCCTGCGGCTGGCCCGCAAAAGCGACCTGGTGAAAATCCTGGGCCGGGGCGAGATCAAGGCGTCCCTGAAAATTTCGGCACATAAATTTACGGCCACGGCCAAAGCGGCTATCGAAGCTGCCGGTGGCGAAGCCATAAGTTTATAAGGTACCGGTTATGAAGAAGTTTATAGAGATCATAACAAATATCTGGAAGATTGAAGAGCTGAGGAGCCGGATTATAGTTACCCTCGGGCTGCTGCTGGTCTACCGCTTCGGGGCACAGGTTGTGCTACCGGGGGTGGATACCACCCAGCTGGCCGAGTTGGCGAACCAGACCGAGACCGGTATCCTCGGGATCCTCAACGCCTTTACCGGAGGGGCATTTGCCAACGCCTCCGTTTTTGCATTGGGGATTATGCCGTACATCTCCGCTTCCATCGTGGTGCAGCTCATGGGAATTGCCATTCCCTACCTGCAGAAACTCGATAAGGAGGGGGAAAGCGGCCGCAAGACCAAAACCCAGATTACGCGCTGGCTCACCATCCTGATCTGTATCGTGCAGGCCCCGGCCTACCTGTACAGCCTCGGGGCCCTTGGAGTGCCGGACAGCGCCTTTCTGCTGGGCAAAGGCCTGAACTTCATCGTACCTTCCGTGATTATCCTGGTAACCGGGTGTGTATTTGCCATGTGGCTGGGTGAGAAGATTACCGATAAGGGGATCGGAAACGGGATTTCCCTCCTGATTATGATCGGGATCATCGCCACCCTTCCCCAGGCGTTCATCCAGGAAGCAGCTTCCCGCCTTAACGGAAACGGAGGCCCCATGCTGATCCTGGTGGAACTGATCATCTGGTTTGTTGTGATCCTGGCCAGCGTACTGCTGGTTATGGCCACCCGCAAGATCCCCGTGCAATATGCGCGCCGGACAGCTTCGGGCGGTTACGAAAAGAACGTTATGGGCTCCCGTCAATACATCCCCCTGAAGCTCAATGCTTCCGGGGTGATGCCCATTATCTTCGCCCAGGCTATTATGTTTGCCCCGGGCCTGATAGGGAGCACCTTCAACGATACGGCCGCAGGCCAGTGGATGGAAGTGCAGTTCTCCGACATATTCGGTCTGGCCTACAACATCCTCTTCGCCGTGCTGATTATCATCTTTACGTATTTCTATACTGCCATTACGGTTCCGACCAATAAGATGGCAGACGACTTAAAGCGCAGCGGCGGTTTTATCCCGGGTATCCGCCCTGGTAAAGAGACCGCGGATTTCCTGGACAAGGTGATGTCCCTCATTACCCTGCCCGGCTCCGTATTCCTCGCCATCTTGGCCGTTTTCCCGGCCATTGTGGTAAAGCTTATGGATATCCAGGCCAACTGGGCCCTCTTCTATGGAGGCACTTCCCTGCTGATTATGGTAGGGGTGGCTATCGATACCGTACAGCAGGTGAATTCTTACCTCCTCAACCGCCATTACGACGGGCTGATGAAGGCGGGTAAAAACAGAAAAGTAGCATAATATGGCCAAGCAAGCGCCCATAGAACAGGACGGGTCCATCATCGAAGCCCTTTCCAATGCCATGTTTCGCGTGGAGTTGGAGAACGGCCATGTGGTCACCGCTCATATTTCCGGGAAGATGCGGATGCACTACATCAAGCTGCTCCCGGGCGACAAGGTAAAGCTGGAAATGAGCCCGTACGACCTCAGTAAGGCCAGAATAACGTACAGATACTAAGAAATCGGATACCATGAAAGTAAGAGCATCCATAAAGAAGCGCAGCGCGGAATGCAAAATCGTTCGCCGCAAAGGGCGCTTGTATGTCATCAACAAGAAGAATCCTAGGTTTAAACAAAGACAAGGGTAACCATTATGGCTAGAATTGCAGGGGTAGACATCCCAAAACAAAAGAGAGGCGTAATTGCCCTTACCTATATCTACGGGGTTGGTAAGAGCAGGGCTCAGGAGATCCTGGAGAAGGCCCAGGTAGAAGAGGACACCAAGGTTTCGGACTGGACCGACGACCAGATCGGCCGTATCCGGGATGCAGTGGCTTCTTATAAAATCGAAGGAGAGCTGCGTTCCGAGACCCAACTGAACATCAAGCGACTGATGGATATCGGATGCTACCGCGGGGTACGGCACCGTGCCGGCCTGCCGCTCAGGGGACAGCGGACCAAAAACAACTCCCGCACCCGTAAAGGAAAGCGTAAAACCGTAGCCAACAAGAAAAAGGCCACCAAATAACAGTAGGTAGTCTGGGGTAGGGCTTTTGGTCCATCCCCCGCTGCTCTGCTAATATCTTTCATACAGTTATGGCAAAAACAGGAAAAGGAAAAGTCGCCAAGACCACCAAGAAGCGCAAGGTGGCGGTTGAATCTACCGGGGAAGCGCACATCAGCGCCTCCTTCAACAATATCATCATCTCCCTGACCAACAAAAAGGGCGATGTGATTTCTTGGGCGTCTGCCGGAAAAATGGGTTTCCGCGGATCCAAGAAGAACACCCCCTACGCCGCCCAGGTAGCTGCCGAGGAGTGTGCGAAGACCGCACATGAGGCCGGCCTGCGCAAGGTGAAGGTTTACGTGAAGGGTCCGGGCAATGGCCGTGAGTCTGCCATCCGTACCATCCACAATGCCGGGATCGAGGTAACCGAGATCATCGATGTTACCCCGCTGCCGCACAACGGATGCCGCCCCCCCAAACGCAGAAGAGTTTAATCGACACAATTAATTTTTTCACAGAAGGTGTCGTTACGGTTATCGAAGGATATGCCTTAATTCATAACCGCACCTTCCAATCTTTAGAAAATGGCTAGATACACAGGACCAAAAACCAAAATCGCCCGTAAGTTCGGCGAACCGATTTTCGGGGACGACAAGTCTTTCGAAAAGAAAAACTACCCTCCCGGGATGCACGGAAACAACCGTCGCCGCGGGAAGAAATCCGAATACGCCATCCAGCTGCAGGAAAAGCAGAAAGCCAAGTATACCTATGGCATCCTGGAGCGTCAGTTCCGCAACCTTTTTGCCGCTGCCAACCGCAGCAAGGGCGTTACCGGTGAGGTATTGCTCCAGCTTTGCGAATCCCGGCTCGACAACGTTGTTTACCGGATGGGCGTTGCGCCTTCGCGCCGTGCCGCCCGCCAACTGGTGTCTCACCGCCACATTACCGTAAACGGAGAGGTGGTGAACATCCCTTCCTATTCCCTTAAAGCAGGCGATGTTGTAGGGGTTCGGGAAAAATCCAAGTCCCTCCAGGCCATTGAGGATTCCCTGGCAGCCCACTCTAACGTATACGAGTGGATCAGCTGGAATTCCGAGAAAAAGGAGGGTACTTTCGTAACTGTTCCGGAGCGCATCCAGATTCCTGAGAATATCAAGGAGCAGTTAATTGTGGAGCTTTACTCTAAATAAAAAACAACACAGACCCGAATTATGGCATTACTTAATTTTCAGAAGCCGGACAAAGTAATCATGATAGACTCCACCGACTTCGAGGGGAAATTCGAATTCCGCCCCCTCGAGCCTGGTTACGGTCTTACGGTTGGGAATGCCCTGCGCAGGGTGTTGCTCGCTTCTTTGGAAGGCTTTGCGATCACTTCGGTGCGCATCGATAAGGTAGAACACGAATTTTCGGTGATAGATGGTGTTGTTGAAGACGTAACCGAGATTATCCTGAACCTGAAGCAAGTCCGCTTCAAGCGCCAGATTGACGATGTAAACGAGGAAACCGTTTCCATTTCCGTCAGCGGGAAGGAGCAGCTTACCGCCGGCGACTTCCAGAAGTTTATCTCCGGATTCCAGGTGCTGAACCCCGAGTTGGTGATCTGCAACATGGATCCCAAGGTGAGCATCAACATGGAGATCATCATCGAGAAGGGACGCGGATATGTTCCCGCCGAGGAGAATAAGAAGGCAAATGCCCCCCTGGGGACCATTGCCGTGGACAGTATCTTTACCCCCATCCGCAATGTGAAATACAGCATTGAGAACTACCGGGTAGAGCAGAAGACCGACTATGAAAAGCTGGTTTTCGAGATTGCCACCGACGGTTCCATCCGCCCGAAGGATGCCCTTACCGAGGCAGCCAAGGTGCTGATCCACCACTTTATGCTGTTCTCCGATGAGCGCATTACCCTGGAGGCCGATGAAATTGCCCAGACCGAGACGTACGATGAGGAGTCCCTGCATATGCGCCAGCTGCTGAAGACCAAGCTGGTTGATATGGATCTTTCCGTCCGCGCCCTGAATTGCCTGAAGGCAGCAGAGGTGGATACGCTGGGGGACCTGGTGTCCTTCAACAAGAACGACCTGATGAAATTCAGGAACTTCGGGAAGAAGTCCCTCACCGAACTCGAGGAACTGGTAATCAACAAGGGCCTGAATTTCGGGATGGACCTTTCAAAGTATAAACTGGATAAGGATTAAGCTGGGGCGCCTACCGTTGCCAATTCCAGCGAAACGTTTGATAAGATGAGACACGGAAAGAAAATCAACAATCTCGGACGCAAGACAGCCCACCGCAAGGCGATGATGGCCAACATGGCTTGCTCCCTGATCGAACATAAGCGAATCAATACCACTGTGGCCAAGGCCAAGGCGCTCAAGAAGTTCATTGAGCCCCTCATTACCCGCTCCAAGGCGGAGAACAACCAGTCGGTGGAGAAGGGAACCCACAACCGCAGGATCGCCTTCAGCAGCCTGCGCGACAAGGCTGCGGTAACCGAACTCTTCGGGACCGTTTCCGAAAAGGTTGCCGACCGCCCGGGAGGGTACACCCGCATCATCAAGTTGGGGAACCGCCTCGGGGACAACGCCGAGATGGCCATGATTGAGCTGGTGGATTTCAACGAGATCTACAATGCCGGCAAACCGGCCAAAAAGACCACCCGCCGGAGCCGCCGCTCCAAAGGAAAAGGGGGTGAAGCTGCGGTAGCTGCCGCAGCCCCGGCCAAGGAAGCTGCTGCAAAAACAGAAACCAAAGCGGATGACTCAGAGGAGTAACCCAGAGGTTTTTAAAAGTTGTAAACAAGAAAAGGATAGCCTTGGAGTGGCTATCCTTTTTTTATGTTATTTTGTTTGAACCCAAAAAATACGGAAGCATTTATGAAGTACCAGGCAAAGCGTAAAGCACTGATTTTACTGGCGGACGGAACCATTTTTTACGGGAAGTCCGTGGGGGATCAACAGGGTACTGCCTTTGGCGAGGTTTGTTTTAACACCGGGATGACCGGCTATCAGGAAATTTTCACCGACCCCTCCTATTTCGGCCAACTCATGGTCACGACCAATGCCCATATCGGGAACTACGGGGCAAAGGAAGAGGAGGTGGAATCCGACGGGGTGAAGATTGCGGGGCTTATCTGCAAGAATTTCTCTTATGTGTACAGCCGTCCGGATGCGGACATGAGCCTGGAGGCTTTCCTGCAGAAGAGTAACCTCTTTGCCATTTCCGATGTCGATACGCGCGCCCTGGTGAGCTATATCCGCGACAACGGGGCCATGAATGCCGTTATTTCCACCCGCGTGGATGAAATCGATGCCCTGAAGAAGGAATTGGAGGAGGTACCAAGTATGGAAGGCCTGGAGCTGGCCTCCAAGGTCTCTACCCGGGAACCGTATTACGTGGGGGACGAGGGGGCCGAATTCCGGATAGCGGCCCTGGATATCGGAATCAAGAAAAACATCCTCAGGAACCTGGCCAAAAGGGGCGCCTACATCAAGGTTTTCCCGCACGATACGGATTTCAAGACCCTGAGCGCCTGGGAACCGGACGGGTATTTTATCTCCAACGGCCCGGGAGACCCCGAGCCCCTGGAATCTGCGGTAGCCGCAGCCCGGGAGATCATCGCGTCCGGTAAACCGCTTTTCGGCATTTGCCTGGGCCACCAGGTCATTGCCCGTGCCAATGGGGTGTCTACCTATAAGATGCACCACGGCCACCGGGGCATTAACCACCCGGTGAAAAACCTGCTGACCGGGAAAGGGGAAATCACCTCCCAGAACCACGGATTTGCCGTGAACCGGGAGGAGGCTGAAGCCCACCCGCAGCTGGAAATCACCCACCTGCACCTGAACGACAATACCGTGGCCGGGTTGCGGATGAAGGGCAAACCCGTGTTTTCCGTGCAGTACCACCCGGAGGCCAGCCCCGGGCCCCACGATGCCGAATACCTTTTTGACCAGTTCTTTGCGCAAATATGCGAGCAACAGGCAAAAGACACAGTAGTTTAAGATATTGTTACAAAGCACCCGCCTGCTGGCTGAAACGCGGCAATAGCGAGGCGCTTTCGTATATTTACCCACCGAAATCAACCGAATAAATCGTATTGTATGAGTATCATCATTGACGTGCATGCCAGGCAGATCCTGGATTCCAGAGGGAACCCCACCGTGGAGGTGGATGTACTTACCGAAAACGGCGTCCTGGGGCGCGCTGCCGTACCCTCGGGAGCCTCTACCGGGGAACACGAAGCCGTGGAGTTGCGCGACGGAGGAAAGGCCTATATGGGCAAAGGGGTGGCCCAGGCAGTGGCCAATGTAAATACCGAGATTGCCGAGAAGGTCCGCGGGATGCTGGTCTACGACCAGAATGCCATAGACCAGGCCATGATCGAACTGGACGGTACTCCGAACAAGGGACGCCTGGGCGCCAATGCCATCCTGGGGGTTTCCCTGGCCGTGGCCAAGGCTGCCGCGAATGAATTGGGCCAATCCCTGTTCCGCTATGTAGGCGGGGTCAGTGCTAACACCCTCCCGGTCCCGATGATGAACATTATTAATGGCGGCTCCCACTCGGATGCCCCCATCGCCTTCCAGGAATTCATGGTGATGCCGGTCAAAGCCGAGAGCTTTACCCATGCCATGCAAATGGGGACGGAAATTTTCCACAATCTCAAGAAGGTGCTCCACGACAGGGGCCTCAGTACCGCTGTGGGGGACGAAGGCGGGTTTGCGCCCACCCTGGACGGGACCGAGGATGCCCTGGACACGATTTCCAAGGCGGTCGAAAAGGCCGGCTACAAGATGGGCGACCAGGTGATGATTGCCCTGGACTGCGCGTCTGCGGAATTTTATGTGGACGGCAAGTACGACTATACCAAATTCGAAGGCGACAAGGGGGCGGTGCGCACCTCTGCCGAGCAGGCGGAATACCTGGCCGGGCTTTGCGAGAAGTATCCCATCATTTCCATCGAGGACGGCATGGACGAGAACGACTGGGAAGGCTGGAAACTGCTTACCGAGAAAATCGGCCACAAGGTACAGTTGGTGGGAGACGACCTCTTTGTGACCAATGTGGAGCGGCTCTCCCGGGGTATCGACCAGGGAATCGCCAATTCCATCCTGATCAAGGTAAACCAGATCGGGACCCTTTCCGAAACCATTGCGGCGGTTAACATGGCCAAAAATGCCGGGTACACCTCCGTCATGTCCCACCGGAGCGGGGAAACCGAGGACAACACCATTGCCGACCTGGCCGTGGCCCTCAACACCGGGCAGATCAAAACCGGTTCCGCTTCCAGGAGCGACCGGATGGCCAAATACAATCAGCTGCTCCGTATTGAGGAGGAGCTCGGCAGCGTGGCCCATTACCCTGGGCCGGGCGCATTCAAGGTCAAACCCTGACGGGAGAAATAACAAAGGCCTTGCAGATGCAGGGCCTTTTTTTTAACATGCCGGGCAACCGGACTGCATAGCATAAGACCATGAACCGATTCCTGTTTGTTTCTGCAGAGAATGACGCCATTGCCGGGTGTAAGGCCGGGGGCATGGGGGACGTGGTGCGGGATGTCCCCAGGCAGATAGCCGAAAGGGGAGATGCCGTGGCCGTCGTGGTGCCCTCTTACGGGCGTCTGCACCCGAAGGGCACCTACCAGGGCAGCCTTGTGGTGGGCCTCCGGAACCAGGAGTACGAGCTGGAACTCTACCAGGTGCCTCCCAAAAAGGAGCTGAAGGGGATTACCCACTATGTCCTGCACCATCCGGAAATTGAGGCGGGGGATATCGCCCACATCTACCACAACGACCCGGAGGAGCCTTTCTACACGGACTTTATCAAGTTTACCATCTTCTGCACCGGGGTAGCCCAGGCCGTGGTTCAGGGGGCTTTTGGCAAGCTGCAGGTAATCCACCTCCACGACTGGCACACCAGCCTGCTCTTGTTGCTGCGGCAGTACCATCCGGCCTTTGCGGCCCTGCAATCGATTCGGATGGTCTACAGCATCCACAACCTGGCTATACAAGGGATCCGCCCGCTGGCGGAGAACTACGCGTCCCTGGAGAACTGGTTTCCTACCCTCAACTACCCGGCGGAAGCCGTTCGGGATTACCGCTATACGGATTGCATCAACCTGATGGCTGTCGGAATCCGTTTGGCCGATGCCGTACACACGGTCTCCCCTTCGTATATGGCCGATATCATGAAGCCCAGCAACCCGCCCGAGTTTATCGGAGGGGAGGGCCTGGAAGCCGATCTGCAGGCTGCTCACCGGGAAGGCAGGCTCTTCGGGATACTCAATGGCTGCAACTACGGCAATATCCGGGAGGCACAGGCAGGCAAGCTCTACGCCAATACCATCCGGGCGATCTTCAGGTGGCTGCAGGAGGAATCCAAAAAATATAAGGCCGATTTTCTGGCCCATACCGGGGAGAAGGTTATCGGGCTCATGGAGGCGCCTCCGGCCTTTGTGTGTTCGAGTGTGGCGCGCCTCACCGAGCAGAAATTCTATTTCTTCAAAAACAGCCCGGAAGTCTTTCGGGGGCTTTTGGCCCGCCTGGAAGAGGTAAACGGCATCTTTATGCTCCTGGGGACAGGTGCTCCGGAATACGAGCAACTCTTCCGGCAGATGAGTTTCGACCACCCCAATTTTATTTTTACCAACGGGCAGTCCGAGGACCTGATCGATTCTATCTACCTGGAAACGGACCTTTATCTGATGCCCAGCCTGTTTGAGCCTTGCGGGATCAGCCAGATGCTCTCCATGCGCAATGGCAACCCGGTGCTGGCCCATGCTACAGGCGGCCTGAAGGACACCATCCGGCACATGGAAACGGGCTTCCTCTTCGGGGGGGATACTTACCCGGCCAAACTGAAGGATTTCCAGGTGGTTTTTGACCATGCCCTGGACGTGTTTTTCAACCAGCCCGACCAGTGGGCGGCCATTCGGGAAAACGCCAGGGGCATGCGTTTTACCTGGGCAGAATCCGTAGATGGCTACTACCGAGACCTCTACGCCCTCCAACCCGAAGGATAAGGGGCTTCGAAGGCTATTTTGGCGGTCCAGAAATGCAGGTTTCGAATTGTTAAGACCCGTTGTTTTTCGTATTTTTACAGGACACCGAATGCTAACAAATAAGTACCGAATTCATGTCTGATACTGCGCAGTTAACCTATAAGGGGAAAACCATGGAATTCCCCGTTGTGGAAGGGACCGAAAATGAACTGGCCATCGATATCAAAGCCCTGCGGGCCTCCAGCGGGATGATAACCCTGGACCCCGGATACAAGAACACGGGGTCGTGCGAAAGCGCCATCACGTTTCTCAATGGGGAGAAGGGAATCCTCAGGTACCGGGGCTATTCCATTGAGGAACTCGCAGAGCATGCAGACTTCCTGGAAGTGGCCTACCTCCTGATTTTCGGGGAACTGCCTACCAAGGAGCAGCTGGCAAAATTCGACCACGATATCAAGGCCGAATCCCATGTGGATGAGGAAATGAAGAAGATCCTGGATGGCTTCCCGAAATCGGCCCACCCCATGGGGGTCATTGCCTCCCTTACCAGCGCCCTGATCGCCTTTAACCCCTCCTCGGTGAATGTGTCCTCCGAAAAGGATATGTACCACGCCATTGTACGCCTGCTGGCTAAATTCCCGGTACTGGTATCCTGGACCCACCGCAAGCGGATGGGCCTCCCCCTGGATTACGGGGACGACAGCCTGGGCTATGTGGAGAACATCCACAAGATGATGTTTAAGCGGCCCAACAAGGAATACCAGAAAAACCCGCTGGTCATAGAGGCCCTGGACAAGCTCCTGATCCTCCACGCCGACCATGAGCAGAACTGCTCCACCTCCACGGTGCGGATTGTGGGCTCTTCCCACGCAGGGCTCTTTGCATCCATCTCGGCAGGGATATCGGCCCTATGGGGCCCGCTGCACGGCGGGGCCAACCAGGCTGTGCTGGAAATGCTCCAGGCTATCGCAGACGACGATGGGGACACCAAGAAATATATGGCCAAGGCCAAGGACAAGGAAGATCCTTTCCGCCTGATGGGCTTCGGCCACCGGGTCTACAAGAATTTCGACCCCCGGGCCAAGATCATCAAGCGCTCCGCAGATAATGTCCTGGGCAGCCTGCACATGGAGGACCCATTGCTGGAGATTGCCAAAGGCCTGGAAAAAGAAGCCCTGGAAGACCCCTATTTCGTAAAGCGGAAGCTCTACCCGAATGTGGACTTTTATTCCGGTATTATCTACCGCGCCCTGGGCATCCCGGTAGAGATGTTTACCGTGATGTTCGCCCTGGGAAGGCTGCCCGGCTGGATTGCTCAGTGGCGCGAAATGCGCCTCCGCGGGGAGCCCATAGGAAGGCCCCGTCAGGTCTATATCGGGGAGACCCTGAGGCCTTTCAAAAAGCTGGAAGACCGGTAGGGCACAACCCTTTTGCATACACAGGGGACTCCCCCAGGGGAGCCCCCTTCTTTATACCCTGTACGGAACTATGGTAGACTTGCATATCACCGACGAGACCTCACGGCTGAAGGCTGTGGTTTTGGGAACCGCCGAAAGCAGCGGCCCGGTTCCCCTGCCCGAGGAGGCATATGACCCCAAATCCCTGGAGCATATCCTGGCGGGTACGTATCCGGCCGAGGCGGATATGGTCCGGCAGATGGATGGCTTCGCCTCTGTTTTGCGCAAGCATGGCGTCACCGTGTTCCGTCCCGAAGTCATCCGGGACTGCAACCAGATTTTCTCCAGGGACATTGCCTTTGTTATAGACGACAAGCTGGTGGAGGCCAATATCCTCCCGGAACGGGAGCGGGAGTTCCAGGCGATTGTGCATGTACTGGAACACCTGGATGAGGACCAGATCCTTGTCCCCCCGGAGGAAGTGCATGTGGAAGGGGGAGATGTCATGCCCTGGAAGGACTATCTTTTTGTGGGGACCTATACCGCCCCGGATTATGCCGACTTTATCACGGCGCGGACCAACCGGGCGGCCGTGGAATACCTGCAGGCGCATTTTCCCAACCGCAAAGTAAAGGCGTTTGAGTTGCGCAAGTCCAACACCGACCCCCGGCGCAATGCCCTCCACCTGGATTGTTGTTTCCAGCCGGTGGGGACGGGCCTTGCCATCCTGCATAGGGATAGCTTCCTGAACCCGGCCGATTTCCAGTGGCTGCTGGACCATTTTGGCCCCGAGAACGTCTTTGAGATAGACGATGAGGAGATGTACCGCATGTTTCCCAATGTCTTCTCCATCTCACCCGAGGTGGTGGTATCCGAACGCGGGTTTACCCGCCTGAACCACTGGCTGCGCAGCCGCGGCCTTACCGTGGAGGAGATCCCTTACGCAGAAGTGGGGAAACAGGGAGGCCTGCTGCGCTGCAGTACGCTGCCGCTTTGCCGGGAGAAATAAGAAGCCTATGGCCTTTGGGACAAGGCTGCCCTGTTTGAAACCGGGAAGTGGCGCCTTGGGGTTATGGCGTTTCACACCCTTTAATTCCGCACGGTTAAATGGCAACTTTTCCAGGTGGTTTTTAGCCGTAATCCTGCGATGTTTTCATGGGGGAAATCCATACTTTTACGGCAATTTACCTCCCTTCAGATGCAGATTACCAATACCATCCTGATGATCCGGCCGGTGCACTTCCGGATGAACGAGCAAACCGCCGTCAACAACTATTTCCAGGAAGACCTGGACATCCGAAACAGCGAGATCAATACCCGTGCCCAGGAGGAGTTCGACGGCTTTGTGGCCCGCCTCCGGGAGGCAGGGGTACACGTGATCACCATAGACGACCGGGTGGAGACCGATACTCCGGATTCTATCTTCCCCAATAACTGGGTGTCCTTCCACGAAAATGCTTCGGTAGTGGTATATCCCATGTTCGCTGAAAACCGCCGGCGCGAGCGGCGGGAGGATGTATTCGATTTGCTGGAGGCCGAAGGGTTCCGGATTGACCAGATCGTGGATTACACCGCCGCAGAGGCGGAAGGGTACTTCCTGGAGGGGACCGGCAGCATCATCATGGACCGGGTCCACCAGAAAGCCTATTGCGCCTTGTCGGACCGGGCCGATGAAGACCTGTTTATCGAATTCTGTGAGGACTTTGAGGTCTTCCCGGTCATTTTTACCGCCTACCAGTCCGTGGACGGGGAGCGGAAACCCATTTACCACACCAACGTGATGATGTGCCTGGGCGAAGCTTTTGCCGTGATCTGCCTGGACGCCATAGACGACCGGAAAGAGCGCAAGAATGTAATGGACCACCTGAAGGCAGACGGGAAGGAAGTGGTGGCTATTACCGAGGCCCAGATGCACGCTTTTGCCGGGAATATGCTGCAGGTCCTGGGCAGGGATGGGGAACGCCTGCTGGCCATGAGTAGTTCGGCCTATCATTCCCTTACTCCGGAACAGGTCGCAACCCTGGAAAAGCACGCCCGCATTGTCCACAGCCCACTGGATACCATCGAGGCCTGCGGGGGCGGCAGCGCGAGGTGCATGATGGCGGAGGTGTTTTTGCCCGAATCCTGATGCGTTACCTTAGCTCACCCGGGCCAGGTTGCGGATCATCCCCCCGAAAATAAAATAGTGGAAGGGCAGCACGCTGTACCAGTACAGCCTGCCTTTAAGCCCCCTCGGCCGGAAGGTGGCCTCCTGGTGAAGGATATGGTCGGGCCCCACGCGGAATTCCAGCCAGGCCTCCCCGGGCAGGCGCATCTCCGCGAAGAGCAACAGGCGGCCCTCGTCCCGGTCGGCCAGCAAAACCCGCCAGAAATCCAGTGCATCGCCGGCAAAGATGCGGTCCGGGTGGGTGCGTCCCCGCCTGAGGCCTACCCCCCCGGCCATTTTATCGAGCAGCCCCCGGATCTTCCACAGGCCGTCCATATAGTACCAACCTGTTTCGCCCCCTATACTCCAGACCCGTTCCAGGATGGCTTCCCGGTCGGTTACGCGAAGCTGTTTATGGTCGGTAAAGACTCCGTACCGGGGTACCTGGATATACTTGTGCAGGCTGCGGTCGAAGCGGCCGCTTACCATGCTGTCCTTCCAGCTGCTCACCACCAGGTTCTGCTCAATTTTTTTGAAGGCCATATCGATGGCCTCCTCATAGCTGTGGGTTTCGATCCCCAGTATTTCTGCCAGCCGGTTATCGCGGGCCACCACCTCCATCTTCATGCTGTCTACCAGGTTTACCGCCAGCTTGTAGGACGTTGAGGTTACAAAGTAGAGCCAGTAAGAGGAGAGTTTCGGGGTCATGACCGGAACGGTAAGGATCCAGTTGCGGAATCCCCGCACCCGGGCGTACCCTTTGAGCATATCCTTGTAGGTCAGCACATCGCTGCCCCCAATGTCGAAAGATTGGCCGAAGGTGTCTTCCCGGCCCAGGACGCCGGAGAGGAAGCGGATAACATCCCGGATGGCTATGGGCTGGGTGCGGGTAAGGACCCATTTCGGGGTGATCATTACCGGGAGCTTTTCGCAGAGGTCCCGGATAATCTCGAAGGAGGAACTCCCGGACCCCACAATGATTCCCGCGCGCAACACGGTGAGGTTAAACGACCCCTCGTAAAGGATATCCTCCACCTGTTTGCGGGAGCGGAGGTGCTTGGAGAGTTTTTCCTCATTGACGATGCCGCTGAGGTAAATGACCTGCTGCGGCCTGGTCGCTTCCATATAGGCGTTGAAATTCCTGGCCGAAAGGGCTTCCCGCTCATCGAAATCCGTGGTGGAGGAGCTCATCGAATGAATCAGGTAGTAGGCGGCATCGAGGTCCTGGGGAAAGAGGTCCGGCTGGGGCGATGCCAGGAAATCCACTTCGATGATTTCCAGCTGCTGCCGGGTTTCCTCGTCTACCGAGAGGCGGGTGGCATCCCTTACGGCACACACCACCTGGTGGCCTTCCCCCAGGAGTTGGGGCAACAGCCGCATCCCGATATACCCGTTGGCCCCTGTGAGCAGGATTTTCATAGGGCCGGGGTTTTGGGTTTACTGCTGCACATTTTAGTACATGCCTTTTTGGGGACCTTCAGGCTGGTTGTCCGCTTTTTCCCCCAGGAGCTTCACAAAAAACTTCTGCACGGCCCGGGTGTCTGCCTCTACCTTCACAAAATGATGCTCTGCATGGACGCTGTACACCCCCAGGTCGCCCTTGTAAAGGGTAAGGCGGTAGTAAGGGATAACCAGGCCGTAGGTTTCCAGCAAAGACCGGAAACGGAGGATAATCCCGCCCGGGCGCAGTTCGATGTTACAGGTATTGCGGTTGTTGTCCAGCAGCAGCAGGTTGTGGATTTCCGGGCTGGCCTGGCGGATGATAAGTTTGGGAGAGCCGATGCCCCCCATGGCCCACCGCTGTTTCAGGGTAAAGGGTTTGCCCACAAGGGCGTCAATTTTCCGGGTCAGGGCCGGGTTGTTATAGGATACGTTGGCAAGCATTGCTTTCTTTTCATAGCGAAGACTAAAGATAACCAAATACGGGCAGACGTTTATGCGGCCCATGGCCCATGAAAAACCTCAGGAATTCCGTAGTTTTGCCCCTTGAAATCCTACCAGTATGTCATTGGAACAACGCCTTACGGAAAAGGTCATTGCGGCTGTTGCGGCCAACCATGGGGTCACCCTGGATAATGTGGAGTTACAACCCACGCGCAAGGAATTCACCGGCGATATCACGGTGGTGGTTTTCCCCATGCTCCGGCTTGTCAAGGGCAACCCCGTGGCCATTGGGGAAGGGATTGGCCGTTATTTGGTAGAACATTGCGAAGAGGTCAGCGATTTCAATGTGATCAAAGGATTCCTGAACCTGGTGGTAAGCGATGCGTACTACCTCTCCTTTTTTGAAGGGATCCGGAAGGCCCGGGACTATGGCCTGGAAAAGGCAGGTTCCAAAGGGGCCGTCATGGTAGAATATTCCTCCCCCAACACCAACAAACCCCTCCACCTGGGGCATATCCGCAATAACCTGCTGGGGTATTCAGTTGCCGAAATTTTGAAGGCGGCAGGGCACAAGGTGTATAAAACCCAGATCATCAACGACCGGGGCATCCACATTTGCAAGAGTATGCTGGCCTGGCAGAAATTCGGAAAGGGGGAGACCCCGGAAAGCACCGGCGTTAAAGGGGATAAGCTGGTAGGGAATTACTATGTGGCCTTCGACAAGGCCTACAAGGAGGAGGTCCGCCAGTTGGAAGCTTCAGGGATGGACGCCAAAGAAGCCGAACGGGAAGCCCCAATGCTCAAGGAGGCCCAGGACCTGCTCAGGCGCTGGGAAGCGGGAGACCCGGAAGTAGTGTCCCTGTGGGAGACCATGAACGGGTGGGTTTACGAGGGGTTCGAGCAGACTTACCGGGAAATGGGGGTCGACTTCGACACCCTCTATTACGAAAGCGATACCTACCTCCTGGGCAAGGACGTGGTGGCCGAGGGCCTGGAGAAAGGCGTCTTTTTCCGCAAGGATGATGGCAGTGTCTGGATTGACCTCACCGGGGATGGCCTGGATGAAAAGATTGTCCTCCGCGCAGACGGTACGGCCGTCTATATGACCCAGGATATCGGTACGGCCATCCAGCGGGTTAAAGACTACCCGGATATCGAAGGGATGGTCTACACAGTGGGCAACGAGCAGGATTACCATTTCAAGGTCCTGTTCCTGATCCTCAAGAAGCTGGGCTATACCTGGGCCGAGCGACTCTTCCACCTGAGTTATGGGATGGTGGACCTGCCCAGCGGAAAGATGAAAAGCCGGGAGGGGACAGTGGTAGATGCAGACGATTTAATGCAGGAAATGGCCGCCACTGCCGAGGGCATTTCCGGGGAACTCGGGAAACTGGAAGGCTTTGGCGAATCAGAAAAACAACGGCTCTACCACCAGATCGGGATGGGGGCCCTGAAATATTTCATTCTCCGTGTGGACCCGCGCAAGCGCATGCTTTTTGACCCGGAGGAGTCCGTGGATTTCCAGGGCAACACCGGGCCGTTTATCCAATACACCTATGCGCGGATCCAGTCCATCCTCCGCAAGGCGGGCTTCGACGACGACCGTCCGGCGACGGGGCTTATCCTGGAAACCCTGCACGATAAGGAAAAACAACTGCTCAAGGACCTGGAGCAGTTCCCTGCCGTGGTGCGCCAGGCAGCGGAACAGTACAGCCCGGCCCTGGTGGCCAATTATACCTACGACCTGGTGAAGGATTTTAATTCATTCTATCAGCAGGTGACCATCCTGGGGGAGGAGAACCCCGACCACAGGACCTTTCGCGTACAGCTGGCCCGGAAGGTAGGGGAGGTGGCCCGCACGGGCTGCGCCCTGCTTGGGATCGAGACGCCGGAGCGGATGTAGGCTACCGGCTGGCGGAGCCCAGACTGGCATCAATACGTTCCAGGATGGTCAGGATCCCTTTGCGCAGGGGCAGGTAGAAGTTACTTTCCGTACCCTCCGCGGTTATCAGGAATACCACAAGTTTGTTTTCGAATTCCTGCGATTTCAGCACGGGTAGGTTCGTATGCTCCCGTTTGGGGATTCCTTCCCCAACATATATGGAAGCAACCCCGGCGTCCTGCAGGATGGACAGGATGCTGCCCTCTGGCCCGAGGAATACATCCATGACCTGCTCCCGTATGTTCCGCAGGTTGCTCTCCTGCCGGTTGGCACTTTCCAGGGAGGGTTCCCAGGATGTTAGGCGTTGCCTCAGATCGGCGTCGGAGAGGATTTGCAGCCTGCCCGAGTTGATCATTTCCCGCAAAAGGGAATTGTTCGGGTTGTATTGGATTTCATAGGAAAGCGCTTCGATAAGCAGCCCTGAAAGTGCTGCCTCCTCATCGCGTGTTTCCACTTCTGGCAGGCGCGAAAGGAGCTCTTTGGTGTTGTTGTATGTCCTTTTATTTACGGCAATTAGCGTATCGAGTTTGGCCAGGCTTAACTGGAATTCGTGTTTAAGTCCCTCCAGGTAGAAGGCTTCCCTTTTGGCTTCCTGCCGGTCCTGGTTCCACCCGTCGATCCACAGGGCCGCCAGGATCCCGACGATTATCAGCAGGATTTCCCCCGTGGCGTAAACCAGGTAGGTCCCGAATTTGCGTTCTTTCAATAAACCGTGGCGAAATTTGCGAAACAGGCTGAGCATAAGAAGACAGTCATCTGAAGGTGAATTTAAGACAATTCCGCTGCCCGGCCCAAAAAGAAAGCCCCCGGGACTACCGGGGGCTTCCATCATTCAACCAAACAAACGGTCAGGCAGTGACCTCCTTATTGGCATGGGACAGGGTCGCCAGGTTATAGATGACCAGTCCGAATCCAATTTTGTTGATGGCATCGCCAACGTTGTAGATAACATCCATATTCAGGCCGCTGAACCACCCTTCATACCAGCCGGGGGTGCCAGCCATATACCCCAGGGGGTAGATGGCCCAGCCCACCAGTACAAACCAGCAGAGGGTTTTGTGGGCGCTCAGGACCGCCCCTCCGGCAGCTTCTGCCAGTTTTTTGGCTTCTCCCATCCAGATCATGTACACGATCGCGAAGTAGGCGATTCCGGAAATCAGACCCCATAGCCAGGCCTGATCCCGGTAAACCGCCTCCCCGAAGTAGCCGGTAACCAGCATGACCACGGAAAGGCCGATGAGTTTCCACATCAGCGATTTCTTCGCGCCTGCCACTTTAAGGATCAGGAAGAATTCCACGCACATGAGCGGAACAGTCAGGACCCAGTCGACATAGCGGAAGAAGGTGGGGGACTCCATATTGGTTGCCCAGTAATCGCGCATGTACCAGTAATGCACAGCTGCGATAAACGTAATTAATCCGGATACCAGAATCGAAGTCCGCCACTTGCGGTCGAACTGGTTCATGGAGAGAAAGAAGAAGGCCGAAGCGGCCATCATTGCCATGCACCCTACAAAGAAGGTGAAGCCTACATAATCGTCGGGAGCCATCTTGGCTACCAGCGAAAGGTTAGTAATTAAATGTCCCATTGTTCAATTATTTAAAAATGTTTAAGTAAATTTAAAAATAATTAAACAATAATGTTTAAAAAATTAATAAAAATTTTAAACAAAAATTATTTCTGATGGGGCCACGGTTCGATATTCGGAATTTTCTGGTGCCTGCAACCTTCTTTTGCCTATGGTTAACGGGCACTTTTGAAGAACGTGTGGAACAGGTTTTCGCCCTGATCCTGATCTTCACCTTTGGCATCCTGCATGGTGCAAATGATATTTTTATCCTGGAACACCTCGGTAAACGCAACAGAGGAATAAGTGGAACGGGGCTCCTCTTTCTCTATATAGGCTTTGTTGCCGGAGCAGCCCTGCTCTTTTATGTTCTTCCAACCCTGGCCCTCTTCGCATTTATCCTGTTTAGTGCCTACCATTTCGGGGAACAGCACTGGGCAGGACGAATGGAAGGGCGTGGCCTGGAAAAGGATCTGTTCCTCGGGGCATACGGGATGGCCATTCTGGCCCTGTTGTTTATGTTCCATGCCGATGCGGTGGCTGGTGTGGTCCTGCAAATTTGTGGTTGGAGCCCGGATGCAATACTGTTTCAGGGGCTGTTTGGGGGGTCTTCCCTTCTTTTTCTGGTCCTCTTTTTCAGGGTGGTCCAACCCAGGGGCCGGTTTTCCGTTTTGCTATACGAACTCTTCCTGCTGGGGGTTTTTGCGCTCGTGTTTAAGGTATCGAGCCTGCTTTGGGCCTTTGCTATTTACTTTATCCTATGGCATGCCATCCCGTCCCTTATGGACCAGCTGCGCCTGCTTTACGGACGGGCGAACCGCCGCAGCGGCCGGCTGTACCTGAAATCCTCCGGCTTGTACTGGGGTGCGGCACTTGTTTCCCTGGCGGTGGCCTATGTGTTTTTCCGGGATCCTTCCTATGGATTTCTCCCCTTATTTTTCTCTTTCCTGGCGGCTATTACCTTTCCGCATGTTCTGGTCATGAGTGGGCTCCTGCGCCGCTAAAACCGCACCCGGAAGCTCAGGTTGGGGGTGAGGCCGAGGGAGAGGCTTTCAATGCGCTCAATCTCGTTCTGGGCATTGAGGCGGTAGTAGGTATTCAGGATGTTCCGTCGGTTGGTGAGGTTGAGTAGGGAAGCACCCGCCGAAGCCTTTACGGTTTCGGATAAGGAAAAGGAATACACCGCAGAGAAGTCTGCCCGCATATAGTCGGGCAGCCGGCTGCTGTTGGGCGTTTGAAAATTGATGCGGTTGGGGAAGAACGAGGTGTCTATGGCATTGGGCGCCTCCTGTGGCTCGGTAAAGGGCCTGCCGCTTCTGTAATTGAGCCCTATCCCCAATTTCAGGTTCCCGTAGGTGTAATTGGTACCCAGGCTCACCGTATGCCTCACGTCCAGGTTGTTCGGAAATTCCGATGTGTCCAGGTCGGGGAAGGTGTAGGTGTTCTGGTTGAGGGTGTAGCTCAGCCAGCTGCTCCAGGCCTCGCTTTTGTAATTGAGCAGGGATTCCAGCCCCATAACGGTATAGCTCCCAATTTCCCCATCAAACTGGTATTCATTCTGGAAGCCCTGGGTATCTGTAGTAATCCCATCCACTTCTTTGTAAAAGCCCTCCAGCCCAGCCAACCAGTTTCCGCGGTCGTAATGCAGCCCTATGGAGGCCTGTTTGCTGGTAACCACCGGGAGCGATTCTTCATCGGCCAGGATCCAGCGTCGTTTTTCAATGCCCAGGAAGTTCTGTTCCAGGTCTATCTTCTGCAGGCTGGTTTGGTTCTTGAATTCCCCCAATACCTCCAGGTTCAGGTGGGGGTTTAGCTTGTAGTGCAGGCTCAGGCGCGGCTCCAGCAGGAAACGGTCGAAGTCCTCCGGGTTACTCAGGTAATTGGCACGGACCCCTGCCATCCCCATAAGCCTTCCATCCGGGCTGGTGTAGTGCCATTGGGCAAAGGCGGCATGGGCGTAGACCACATCTTTGATCCGGCTTTCCAAGGGGGGTTGGTTCACTTCGGAGATATTGGTGATTCCGGTCGCCAGGAACTGGTACCCCCAGCTTCCCGTCAGGGCATCGGAAAACCGGTAATCGGCCCGGGTCTTTAAGGCGGTTTCCTTGACCTGGTTGAGCTGGAAGAGTTGTTGGCCGCTGGCTTCGGTCAGGTAGTAGGAATCCAGGTCGTATTGGGTGAGGTAGCCGGCAACCTCCGTGCGCAGGCGTGGGTTCCACTGGCTGGTAAAACGGCCGCCCAGGCTCAGGTTACTCTGGTCCAGGTCCGAGCGGTTCTGGCTGTTGTCCACTGCAAGGGTTTCCCCGTAAAACAGGTTGTTCCGGATGTATAGGAAATTCATTCGGAGGCTGTGGCGGTCGTCGATATCATAGAGGACTTTCCCGCTGAAATCGTAGAAATAAAAGGATTCATCCTGGCTGGCAATCCGGTCGGAATTGGCCCCGCCCAGGTTGCTGATCTGGGTATTCTGGAAGGCCCGGTCCGTAAAGAGGTTATAGGTGGGGGTATTCAGGATGTCCGTGACCGAACGCCGGGCCGAAACCTGCAGGGCCACCCGGTCGGAAAGGGGGAGGTGCGCATAGGCATCCCCGCTGATCAGGTTAAAGCCCGCTCCCCCGAAATAGGTGCGCTCCACGCGGTCGAAGGTTTCCATACTGATGATGCCGCTCACCCCGTCTCCGTAAAAGGGGCTCGCCCCGTTTTTGATGATGCGTACGTTTTCTGTCAGGTATGGGTTAAAGGCCGAGATAAGGCCGAAAAAGTGCCCGGACTGGTACATTTTAATGCCGTCCCACAACAGGAGGTTCTGGTCGTTGGTCCCCCCGCGGATATTGATCTCAGAAACGGTTTCGTCTATGCTTTTGATGCCAGGCAGGGCCTGGATGGTTTGCAGGACGTCGGGTTCGGTAAGCCCGGGTAGCACGCCAAAATCCGAAGTGCTCATGCGAATGCTCCCGTCGGTTTCCCGCGCCAGGCCGGTGGTCAGGAATTTGTAGACGACTACCTCGTCGAGTTGCTGGTACACCACGGGCAGGGCTACCACCGGGCATGGGTTGCTACTTAAGAGCTCTGCTGCCCGTACAAAGCGCGTGCGGAACCCCAGGTACCGGATGCTTAGGGTGGCTTCCCGGGGGACCCCTTCCAGGCGGAACGCCCCGTAGGCATCCGTAGTGGTGGCCAGGGAGGTGCCCAGCACCGTTACAGTGGCCCCTGAAAGGGACTCCGATTCAAAATTATCTGTAACCCGTCCGCAAAGGACAATCGTAGGGGGTTTGGAGAGGGCGAAGTAGCGGGAATCCAGGCGGCGGATTTCCAGTTGGGTCTGTTGGCGGATGGCTTCCAGGGAGGCTTCAAGGCCAAGCCCGGGAGGAAGGGTTACGGTAAGTGGCTCCAGATCCTGGTCCAGGAAGGAGAACCGTACCTCATGGGCTTGTTGCAATTCCCCAAGCACGGCAATCAGGCTGCGCCGGGCATCGGGTGCGTCCTGGGCGAATGCCGGCAGGGCCATAAGGCCCATCCAAAGCAAAAGGCAAAGGAATTTAAGGGGTTTCCCTGGCATATAGAAGTACTTGGTTCCCATTAACTTCGGTAGCTAGTTGCAGTGGGGTACTTATACTTTCTAACGCCAATTTCATATTTGTGTTGCTGAAGGAGCCTGTAAATCGTTGAGTGAGGTCTACACCTTGTGTGGTGACCTGAACATCGAACTGCCGGCCGAATTCTTCCAGTACCGCAGACAGGGGCAGGGAGTGGAATTCAGACTCGTTCCGCGTCCAGGCCGGGGCAGAGGTCCCATCTGCCGGCCCTGCTGCCTCCACAATACCGTCTACCATCCGGAATGCGGCTCCCGCAGGCAATTCTGTGGTGTGGCTTCCGGAGATCACCCGTACGCGGCCTTCGTAGCAACGCACGATAAAGATGCCAGCCCGCTGCAACACATTAAACTGGGTACCCAGAACGGTTACATCCCCGGCTTCGGTGGCCACGGTGAAGGTCTTCCCTTTGGCTACCCGGAAAAAGGCCTCCCCTTCCAGGTTTACCCGCCTTTCGGTTTCCCATCCTTTCGCACTGTAGGAAAGCAGGGATCCGGCATTCAGCGTAATTTCAGAGGCATCCGGGAGGACAACTTCAGACTGCTGGGCAATGCCGGTGCGGAAGGTGGCCGGACGGGTACTGATATAGAAGTAGGCCGCGCCGAATAGCAGGACTACGGCGGCCGCTACACCCATCCAACGGGTAATCGGGCGCATGCGGACCACCTTGCCGCCAGCGGCGGGGGTACGCGCCTGCCGGACCCGGTTCAGGGCTGCCTCCACGTCGAAATCGGGGCCGCTGAGGTTCTCAGAGGCCCGCATGATCCGCTCGTATGTGCGGTATTCAGGGCGCTTCTGGAATTCCTCCAGTTCGGCCGGCGATAGTTCGCCGTTCATCCATTTTGCCAGTAAATCTGTTTTCATGGCGATGCCTTTTCGACCTATATAACAATCCTACAGGGCTTTACCCTACCCGATATCGGAAAAAAATTACGGCCTTTTGGCTAAAGATATTAAATAGGTGTGGAATAACCCTTTGTAAAACACCGCCAGGGGGCCCTATGCCTCCGGGGTCAGGCCCATTTCATGGAGGACTCCTGTGAGCTCTGTGCGCATGTGCCTTTCCAGGTGGAGGTAAAAGAGGTAATATAGGGGCATGCCCAGGAAGAAGATAACCAGCGGGCTCTCGCTACCCCTGAACCTGCCCACGGCATGGTAAAAATCGGAGTGGTTGAAGAAGGAGAGGAGCAGTAAACCCAAAAAGCCCAGGAAGCCCACTAAGGTCATGGACGCCGAGAACCCGTTGGGTTCGGAGAGGAAGCTCGCCAGGAGCATGGCGAGGAAGCCCAGGTAGACCCAAAACGCCCACCGGGTGGTCCGGCGGAACCCCTGCAGGCTATCTACAGCCCGCTTAAGCTGGGATTTGTTAGGCCACAGGTGCATACCCCCGGCCGGATCCCCCGACTCGTCCATGCGGTCGATGATCTTCAGCAGCTGGGTGGTTTCCAGCGGTTTTTCTAATGTTTCCGGCGTTCTCATGGTTTTTCTGACCCGCAGCACGCTACGCGTAACGCGCACTTTGGGAGCCCTAAAGTAGTCAATTTTATCCCCTTCCCGGAGCAGGAGTGCTGTTGGTCGAGTGCTTTTCGGCCAATGGTACGGATTAATCGGGGAATGGTTCAAAAGTACCCGGAACCGACCGGGGAGTCGGTGATTCTGAGGGGGTTAAACCGGGAATGGGAAAGTGGGAGGATTAATGGTGATTTTTTGATGGGATTGATGGGAGGGTGCAGGGGCAGGGGTTATTTTGGACTTTGGGTGGGGGTGGGGTTATCGTTTCTTTATGGTATTGGCACGTACGCGGTGCAGGCTGTCTACGGTATAGCTGTAGGCTTCGTTCAATCCTGCTTTTCCGGAATGGGTGAAGGCCAGCAACCGGGTCCCATCGGTCCGCAGATGGATGATTCCAAAATTCGTACGTTCAAAGCCGTGAAACATACCCGCGGGGTCTTCTTTTCTGGGCTTTCCGGTGAACATCTGCTTCAACTCCTCCTTGGTATAGTTGTCCTTTGGGGCATTCTTGAAAAAGTCCGCCAAAGCGTCTCTCGTAAAGCATTCCTTCCGGTAGGTAAAAAAGGCCGCCAGTTCAGTACTGAACAAGATCCCCATATCGTTGCGGCTGGAGTTTCCTAAGGCAGACATCAGGGTTGCCCGCGGGTGGATGTATTCGTGAAAGGCGTCCTGGTCTCCAGAGGATACAATCGATATCACCGGCGCCGCTGTCTTCAGAGCCTTAACGGCAAAATCGTGGGAACCGTGGTGCGGAGCCTTTAAAATCTCGCACTTCAGCTTAGAAGGATCCCCAACCCGCTCCAGCATGCGATCCAGTGCCTCCTTGTTCAAATCGCCGGTAAAGAGCATACGGATATTTCCGAACTGTAACCGAAAAGCAAGCGAATGCCCGTTTATGGTGTGCGAAGCCGATTCACTACCATGGGCTCCTTCTTCCTCAAGATGTAACATGGGGGTATCGGCATGGGCGTGTAAAAATGGAAGGCCTTCATATTCCTTTCCCCTGAAGGTAACCTGGTCGGTAAAGGGGCCGAGAAGGTCTACATGGATGTCTTCCTCCGCCAGGAAGTCGAAAAAATCGGTGGTATCCATCCCATGTGCGATACGTGCGATCCGCATGGGTTCCTGTGCACGGGCTTCCCAATGATCCAGGGAGGCGTGCCATTTCTCAAAGCTGGAATTGGTTTGGTCGGGACTGGCTTCCCGGGTATCGTCGAACAGGTCTATGATATACCGGGTCCCATCCTGTATTTTGGTAGTTCCCAGACGTTTGCTGTCCGGTATGGTCTTTCCGTTTTTCCTCTGGGGAGACTTCACCAGTCCGTTATGGTATATGCGCTTGGGTTGTATGGCAATGCGCTTTCGTTTCGTGCGGTGTGTTTCGGCATTCACCAATTCGTTGAGCCCCTCAAAATGGTCGGCATCCCCATGGGTAATTATAATAGCATCCACCTCCATGGGAGAATCCGGGGTGGATTCCTTGTACTGGTATCTTGCGGCAGCATGGCGTGCGAAGAGTTTGTTATCTCCCCCATCCACAAAAACGATTTTACCCTCTGGTGTTTCCACGATAAGACCGTCTCCCTGTTGCACATCTACCATGGAGATTTTAAGGCACCCTTTCTGGCTCAGGCTCAAAGTTCCTTTAACATAGCGGATCCCGCTGTCATAGCTGTCCAGGCAGCGCAACTTGGTCCAACCATCCGAGGATTCCAGGATTTCAACCTTGTCGCCGAAAACGAGGCTCAGACGTTTATCAGATCCGGATTGGGGACTGGAGTAGGTGGTAACGAAGTCTTCTTTTATATAGCCTGTTCTTCCCATATGGTGCGTCTTTAGGTAAGTGGATCTGCGCAGGGTTATCCCTGCACAACAACAATGGGAGAACTCCTACAAGATATAACCTTTGGCGGCCCCAGGCAAGCCCTGAAGATGATGAAAGGGTTAAAACAACCCGCTGATCTGCCCCTCCCCGTCAATATCGATATGTTCAGAGGCTGGCCTGCCCGGTAACCCGGGCATCCTGAGGATGTTCCCTGCAATGGGTATCACAAAACCGGCCCCGGCAGCTATTTCAAATTCCCGGATGTGGATGTCGAAATTCTCGGGCCGCCCCAGCATTTTTTCGTCGTCGCTCAGGCTTTTCTGCGTTTTGGCCATACAGATCGGCAAATTGGAGAAGCCCAGGGCTTCAAAGCGTTTAAGCTGACTGCTGGCCTTATTGGTGAGCAGCACATGTTTGGCCCCATAAATGGTCCTGCATATTTTTTCCATTTTCTCCCGGATGGGATCATCCAGGCCGTAAGTAGGGTGGAAGCGGCCCTGGCACTGCGATGCAGCCTTTACCACCGCCTCGGCCAGCGCAAGGCAGCCTTCGCCCCCTTTGGCCCACCCCTCGCTGAGGGCCACCGGGATCCCCATCTTCTTGCAATGGTCCATCAACACCTTATTTTCCTCCTCCGAGTCGCTGGCGAAGCTGTTGAGGGATACCACTATGGGCAACCCAAAAC
The DNA here is from genome assembly GCF_002198115.1 of Robiginitalea sediminis. GTDB lineage: Bacteria > Bacteroidota > Bacteroidia > Flavobacteriales > Flavobacteriaceae > Robiginitalea > Robiginitalea sediminis. The sequence continues at coordinate 151,389 of NZ_NGNR01000003.1, forward strand.
TCTTAAGGCTGGTAATATGGCGTTCCAGGTTGGGCAACCCGGCTTTAAGGGCAGCAGTATCAGGCTCTTTCAGCTGGTCCAATGCTTTGCCCCCATGATATTTCAAGGCCCGGATGGTGGCTACCAAAACGATAGCTTTGGGAGATAACCCAGCCTTGCGGCATTTGATATTCAGGAACTTCTCCGCTCCGAGGTCGGCCCCGAACCCGGCTTCGGTAACCACATAATCGGCCAGGCTCATTCCCATCTTGGTGGCTATGACCGAATTGGTGCCCTGGGCAATATTGGCAAAAGGCCCCCCATGGATCAGGGCCGGGTTACCTTCCAGGGTCTGCACCAGATTGGGTTTGATGGCGTCTTTGAGCAGGACGGCCATAGCGCCTTCCGCCTTGAGGTCCCGTGCAAAGACGGGCTTTCCTTCCCAGGTATCCCCAATATAGATATTGCCGAGTTTCCCTTTGAGGTCTTCAAAGTCCTCGCTCAGGCAAAGAATAGCCATTATTTCGGAGGCAGCGGTAATATTGAACCCTGTTTCCCTTGGGATACCCCCTGCCTTGCCGCCAAGCCCGGATACGATGTTTCTGAGGCCGCGGTCGTTCATGTCCATACACCGCTTCCAAAGGACGGTCCTGGGGTCTATCCCCAGGTTACCGGTTTTACTGTGCAGGTTGTTGTCGATCAGGGCCGCCAGTAGGTTGTTGGCTTTTTCAATGGCGTTGAAGTCCCCGGTAAAGTGGAGGTTGATGTCCGCCATGGGGATTACCTGGCTCCATCCGCCTCCGGCAGCTCCCCCTTTGATCCCGAAGACAGGCCCCAGGCTGGGCTCCCGGATTACCGTAATAGCCTTTTTACCCAGACGGTTCAGTCCATCGCCCAACCCAATGGATGTGGTGGTTTTACCTTCCCCGGCCGGGGTAGGGGTTATGGCGGTGACCAAGATCAGGTTGGCATTCCCCATGCGGCCTTTGTCTATTAAACTCAGGGGTAATTTAGCTTTGTCCGGGCCGTAGTAGTGCAGGTGGCTTTCCGCAATATCCAGGCCGGATGCGATTTCTTTGATGTGTTTTGGGCTAACGCTTTGGGAAATTTCCAGGTCTGATTTCATAGTGGCTAGGTTTTGCCTTTCAGCACTTCGAGCGCTTTGCGAACGAGGGAATCGAGGACTTTGGTGTCTGTTATTAGGCGGGTATTAAAGGCGCGTCGGTTATTCCAGGCCAGCGCAATGCGGGACAGGGAATTGCCGAAGGTTTTGTCGGTCGCCATTTGTTCGAATTGGTAGGTTGGAGGCTGCTGTAGTGCAATATCCGGTTGTATGCGGAAATATCTGTCCATCTGCGGTCCTGTTGCTATGATGGACTCCCCAAAAATGCGGTATACTTCTGCTACGGCATCCAGCAAGGTGGAATAATAGGCGAGTTGGGTCCTCAGCTGTTCATCCTGAAGAAGGTGGAGCCGTCCGGAGCCTTTCAGTTCGTCGTAGGCATGGAGGCGCAGGGTCATGGGGTTGTATTTATAATAGGAATCCAGCGCATAGTCCAGAGAGGGCTTTTGCCCGGGCGTCAGGACTCCGGCATCCAGGGCTTCTATGGAAGTGAGTAACGAACTATAAATACTGTCGGAGAGGATTTGGTTGTCCTCCAGCAAGGTGTGAACCAGGTTCAGATCTTCCAGGATGCGTTCGTGATAGCGAATGGAGGCCTGCAACTCTTTGCGGGCATCGTTCCAGTCGTAGATCAGCAGGGCAATGAGGATTCCGGCAATGACCAGGATAAGTTCTCCCAGGGCATATGGAAGAAACTTTCGAACCGATACCATAGATGTCCTTTCTTTTCTCAGAAATCTAAAAATTACGGACCTCATTTGCTCCTGCGGCTTTAAATCCCATCGATGATTTCCCGAAGCGCTTTCAGGGCCAGGCCCATCCGCTTTTCGATGGCCTTTACACTTACCCCTTCCATCTCGGCGATTTCATGGTACTTCTTGCCATCGATGCGGTTCAGTAAAAAGGTTGTGCGCTGGTTTTCAGGCAGGCTGTCCAGGGCTGCCTCCAATTTGGCCTGGAATTGCGCTTCCTCCATCAGGTATTCCGGGTCCTGCCGGGTAATGTTTCCTTCTGCAGGACGGTGTTTCAGGCGTACTTTTTCGGCCTTGATTACATTCAGGTAAAGGTTATTGGCTACGGTGTATACAAAGGCTTTCGCTTTTTCCGGGGCCACCTTGGCACAGTTCTCCCAAAGTTTAACAAAGGCTTCCTGAACGGCGTCCTGGGCCTTTTCTTCATTCCCGAATTTATAATAGATGTAGTTGAAAACCGTTTTAGAATGGGTGCGGAACAGTTCGCTATACACCTGATCGTCGCAAACGTTATCCATGCGGAAGAAGGATTCTCGGGTTGGCGGGTTTTCCCAAAGATATTTTAAAAAAATGTAAAAATGGGGTAGGGTTATCCCAATGTGGGTTGTTTCATAGGCGTACATCAACAAAAATTTCCAAATCGTTATGAAAAAGTTTCTGAATCTTGCCACCTACACACTGTTGCTCTTCGGGGCGCTCACCTTTACCTCCTGCCAGGAGGAATTCGAAGAAGTGAACACCTCCAGCACCGAAGGAGCCTCCTTTAAAGCTGATTCCGAGACGGCTTTGCTGATCGAAAAGACCTCTTCCCTGGACGGTTCTTTCGACAACATTGTGGATGGAAGCAGCTGTTTTGCCCTGAATTTCCCGTACACGGTAAACGTAAACGGTATAGACATCACCATCGACTCGCGTCAGGACCTGCACCTGATCGAGGAGATCTTCGACGAGTTCGACGAGGACATCGACATCCTTGAAATCCTTTTCCCCATTACCATTACCCTTGCCGACCATTCCGAGATTGTGATTGAGAACAAGCAGGCCCTGGCCGAACTGGCCCGGGAATGTATCGAAGGCGGGGACGACGACGATATCGAGTGTATCGATTTTGTGTACCCCATTACCTTTTACACCTTCGATGTAAACAACACCCAAACCGGGACGGTTACCGTGGAGAGCGACATGCAAATGCGCCGCTTTTTCCACGAACTGGAGGACGGCGATGTAGTGAGTATCGATTTCCCGGTTACCCTTATCAAGTTCGACGGGACCGAGATTCAGGTCAACAGCAATGCCGAACTGGCCGCTGCCCTGCGCATGGCCAAGGACGCTTGTGACGAAGACGACGATGATGACTACAACGACGACGATTTCAGCGTGGAGCGCCTGGCCAATTACCTGACCGAATGCCCCTGGACCGTGGTTACCGTAGAGCGGGATGCCAACGACCAGACCCCCCAGTATGAGGCCTACCGCATGTTCTTCTCCGAAGACGGAAGCGTAGAGGTGAAAGACCGGGAAGGGAATACCCTTATGGGCGAATGGGCCCTGCGTATGTCCGACCGCGGCGTGATGCTGACCCTGGCCTTTGAAACCCTTGTGGACTTCAACCTGGAGTGGAAGGTTTACGAGATAGGAGAAGGTAAGATCAAGCTTTACGAAGAAGGCGGTAACCGCATCATCATGCACACCAACTGTGGCGAACCCGGAGGCATCTTGCCCGGTGCCCTGGTGGAAATCCTCAGGGAGTGCAGCTGGGTGATCCAGAAGGTAAAAAACCAGGGTATGGAAATCGACCGCCTCATAGGATACGAGTTTGAATTCCAGGGCGAAGGAGTTGTAACCCTCAGCAACGGTGTGAACACCAGCCAGGGTACCTGGGAGGTGGCCACTGGTGCCAATGGGACCCTTGTACTGGCCATTACCATGGGAGACGAACCTGGTGTGAGCTTTGAATGGCCCCTGCGCGAACTGCTAGACAGGCGCCTGAAGTTTGAGGTAGCCGAAATCGACTACGAACTGATCCTGCAACGGGTATGTCCCTCCAATGCCACCGATGGCGATGTGGCCGAGATCCGCAACATTATGATGGGGGGAGACTGGGTAGTAGCCAGCTATGTGGAAGGCGATATGGATATGACGGCCAACTTTGCCGGATACGATTTCAGCTTCGCCATGGAGCACCTGTTAACGGTTAGCACCAATATGGACCCCCTGAAAGATGGCCTGTGGCGTGTCATCCGCAACCACGACGGGAAGTTAAAAGTCTTCCTGAACCTGGGAGACGACGACGATGTCTTTGCAGACCTTACCGAAGACTGGGATTTCGTTTCCATTACCCCCAACCGCCTCGAAGTGAAGGACGTTAGCGGGGATGGGACCATCACCGTCCTGGTATTCGAGAAATAACAATACCGTGAATTTAGCCTGACACGCTTAATTCCTTTTTTGCCCCAAGTGTCCGGGAAGGGCGGTTCTGATTGGAATCGCCCTTTCTCATTTCATCTGATTCTAAGAACTGGCGTAAGGGGCCCCACCCACCCACCCACCCACCCACAACCAAAATACCTCCCCCGCCTGCAACCCCATTGCAAACGGGCAGTAAATCCCGACTTTCCTTTCGCGGCTTATTTAACAGAACGCCATAAGGCAAAGACCCCGAGTACGGGCCCGAGGACCAGGAGCGAAAAGCCTGCAGGCCCTTCCCAAAGGGTTCTGAGGGCAGAAAGGCTTTCCAGGCTCAGGATGGTGATGGCAAAGCCCACCGAGGTCACGACGGTGAGAGCTGTTCCCTTGCTGTCGGGTGGCGCGTTGCGGGCCACAAGGGTGGAGAAAAGCGGGGAGTCGGCAATAACCACAGCCCCCCAGAAAAGGAGGAAAGCGAGAAAATAGGGCAGGTCCCACGCCAGGGCAAAGGGGACCAACAGGCAGCAAACCCCCGAAGCAATCAGCGCCAGGCGCGCCACGTTTTTCTCGCCCCGGACGCGGGCGAGGTAGCCGGCCAGCACACAGGCCGGCCCGCCAATGGCAAGGATCAGGAAGGACCAGAGTGAAATAAACCCCTGGGAACCCGCCTCTGGGTGCATGGCCAGCAGTACCGGGACAAAGGCCCAGAGGGTGTAGAGTTCCCACATATGGCCGAAGTAGCCAAAGGCTGCAGCCTGGAATTCCCGGTTTTGGAATACCCGCATCATGGTTTTGGTATCAAGGACGGGCATGGGTTTGTGGTAAGGACCGTCCGGGAGGAAGGCGATACACATCCCCCCAACTGCGGCAAGGCCGGATGTGATGCCCACGACGGTTTCCCAGGCCGGGCTGAATTGCCCCCACCGCAGTAGGTGGGGCAGGGCCGTCCCCAGGACCAGGGCCCCCACCAGGTACCCCAGGGAGGTGCCCAGGCCTTCCCGGTAGTAGTCAGAAGCGATTTTCATGCCCACAGGATAGATGCCGGCCAGGAAAAACCCCGTGGCCAGCCGCAGCAGGAGCAGGGACGGGAGGGTTTGACCCGGCAGCACCATCCCGGCATTACAAAGGGCTCCCAGCAGGGCGCATACCAGGAAGAGGCGGGAAGGGGAGAACCGGTCGGCCAGGGTTAGCAGGGCAAACACCAGGGTGCCGCCAATAAACCCGAGCTGGACGGCGGCCGTGAGGTGGCCCAGGGCCTGTTCAGACAACCCGTAGGCCGCAATAAGCGGCTCCATCACCCCATTGGGGGCAAACCAGAGGGAGGTGCCGCAAAACTGCGCCAGGACAATAACGGGCAGTACATAAATCGGAGGGCGATAGGCGGACTGGGCAGTGGGTTCCATATTCGGGTTTGCACGCGATGCAGCCCCATATTACGTATTTTTCCCGGATTCCGGGATGGGGAGTATCTTTGTGGAAAAACCTATGGAACACCATTGGGATGCCAAGCGGCTTACCGAACTCCCCGGCCGGTACCGGGCCACCCTCATCAACAAGGTGGCCGGATACAAAACCGCGCACCTTCTCGGGACCAAGGCTGCGGATGGCAGCGAGAACCTGGCGCTTTTTAATTCTGTGGTACACATCGGGGCCAACCCGCCCTATCTGGGCTTTATCCTGAGGCCCACCACCGTAGCGCGGCACACCTACGACAATATCATGGCAACCGGTGTTTATACCCTCAATGCCGTTTCTGCCCCCTACCATAAAAATGCCCATTGTACTTCCGGGAAGTTTCCGAAAGGGGTATCGGAATTCGGGGCCTGCGGGTTTTCCCCGGTTTACCGGGAGGGGTTTGCGGCGCCCTTTGTTGCGGAGTCCCGCGTGCAGTTCGGGCTTACCTTTGTGGAAGAACACCTGCTGTGCAACGACACCCGGCTGGTCGTGGGGCGGGTGGAACACCTTTTTGTGCCCGAAGCCGCACTTGGGCCGGACGGGGATGTAGACCTGGAGGTACTGGAATCGGTAGCCATCGGGGGGCTGGATTCCTACTATACCGGCACCAAACTGGGGCGCTACGGGTATTACCGCCCCGGGGAGGCTCTGGAGGAACTACCCTGATGCCAGAAAGGCTTGCCTGAAGGCGGGAATAAGGCTTCCCTAATCCCCTGTCAATCCCTATCTTTGCACGACCTGAAACTACTATTGCCGAGATGTTCGACAACTTAAGCGAAAAACTGGACAAGGCCCTCCACATCCTTAAAGGACATGGGCAGATTACCGAGATCAACGTTGCGGAAACCACCAAGGAAATCCGCAGGGCCCTGCTGGATGCCGACGTAAACTACCGCATTGCAAAGGAATTCACCAACCGGGTGAAGGAGAAGGCCATCGGGCAGAACGTACTCAGTACGCTCAAGCCCGGCCAGCTCATGGTCAAGATTGTCAAGGACGAGCTTACCGAACTCATGGGTGGCGATGCCGAGGGGATCAACCTCTCGGGCAACCCCACGGTAATCCTGATGTCCGGGCTCCAGGGTTCCGGTAAGACCACCTTCTCCGGGAAACTGGCCCAGTTCCTCAAGACGAAAAAAAGTAAGAACCCCTTGTTGGTGGCCTGTGACGTATACCGTCCGGCGGCCATCGACCAGCTCCACGTGGTAGGCGAGCAGATTGGGGTCCCTGTCTATTCGGACAAGGAGAATTCAGATCCGGTGGCCCTCGCACAGGCCGGTGTGGCCCATGCCCGCGCCAACGGGAACAACGTGGTTATTATAGATACCGCGGGCCGCCTGGCGGTAGACCAGCAGATGATGGACGAGATTTCCCGCATCCGCGATGCTGTTTCCCCCCAGGAAGTGCTTTTCGTGGTCGATTCCATGACAGGGCAGGATGCGGTAAATACCGCCAAGGCCTTTAACGACGTGCTGGATTTCGACGGGGTGGTCCTCACCAAACTGGACGGGGATACCCGGGGCGGGGCGGCCATTTCCATTAAAAGTGTGGTCGACAAGCCCATCAAGTTTATCGGTACGGGCGAGAAGATGGATGCCATGGATGTCTTCCACCCGGCGCGGATGGCAGACCGGATCCTGGGGATGGGGGATGTCATTTCCCTGGTGGAACGCGCCCAGGAACAGTTCGATGAGGAGCAGGCCCGGAAAATCCAGAAGAAAATCGCGAAGAACCAATTCGGTTTCGACGATTTCCTGAGCCAGATCCACCAGATCAAGAAAATGGGGAGCATGAAGGACCTGGTGGGGATGATCCCCGGGGCCGGAAAGGCCCTCAAAGGCCTCGATATTGACGACGATGCCTTTAAGCATATTGAGGCCATCATCTATTCGATGACCCCCCAGGAGCGGTCCACCCCTGACCTGCTGGATGCCCGCCGCAAAAAGCGTATTGCCAAGGGCAGCGGCACCAGCGTGCAGGAGGTGAACCAGTTGCTTAAGCAGTTCAAGCAAATGAGCAAGATGATGAAGATGATGCAGGGCGGTGGCGGCAAGAAGATGATGCAGATGATGCAACAGATGAAACCCTGATCAGCAATTCCACCCCGATAGCCATCGGGACCAAAATCCAGGCCCATGACACTTCTCGACGGAAAAAAGGTATCCAACGACATCAAGGATGAAATCGCTGCGGAGGTGCAGCAAATGAAAGCCCGGGGCGAAAAAGTGCCCCACCTGGCGGCAGTCATTGTCGGGAACGACGGGGCCAGCCTGACCTATGTGGGCAGTAAGGTGAGGGCCTGCAAACGCGTGGGTTTCGAATCTACCCTGAAGCAGCTCCCGGAAACCACCACCGAGGAAGAACTGCTGGAGTTGGTCAATACCCTCAACCAGGACCCGGACATCGACGGCTACATCGTACAGCTTCCCCTGCCGAGGCACATCGACGAGGAGAAGGTGCTTATGGCCGTTCACCCGGATAAGGATGTGGACGGGTTCCACCCAACCAACTTCGGGAAAATGGCACTGGAACTGGAGACCTTTATCTCGGCCACGCCTTTTGGTATTATTGAACTCTTACAGCGCTACGGGGTAGAGACTTCCGGGAAGCACGCCGTTGTTATCGGGCGGAGCCACATTGTGGGGCGGCCCATTAGCATCCTGCTGAGCCAGAAGGGCCCTGCCGGGAATGCCACGGTAACCCTGACCCACAGCCGTACCCAGAACCTGCCGGAAATCTGCAGGCAGGCCGATATTATCGTTTCGGCCCTTGGGGTGCCCGGGTTCCTCAAGGCGGATATGGTTAAGGAGGGTGCCGTTATTATAGATGTGGGAATAACCCGCGTCCCGGATGAAACCCGTGAACGGGGGTACTATATCAGCGGCGATGTGGATTTTGAGGCGGTAAGCCAGAAAGCCTCTTTCATTACCCCGGTACCCGGAGGGGTAGGCCCCATGACTATTGCAATGCTTCTGAAAAACACCCTTTTGGCCCGGCAGCGCAACAGGGACAACGGCTAATCAGGCGTCTTGTGTAGCAGCCTGCTGCTCTTCTTCCGGGGTGAGGATCTCAAATTCCGGTTCCCCTTCGTCGTTGGTACAACCGGTTATCCCCGCGCATAACAGGGCAGTTAGCAGTAACAGACCGATCTTTTTCATGGCTTGGGTTTATCCCTAAAACGCCGGTTGCTTTTGCTTTGGTATACATTTTTCGACCAACGGCGCCGCCGGCAAAGGCCAAAAAACCCTATCTTTTTGGGAAATTACCAACCATGTACAAGCTGTTTTCCGGCCTGTTGGCCTTCCTGGTACTGGGGTGTACCACCCAACAGACCCCCCAGGTTACTATCGCCGTCCGCTTTACGGAAGGCGTTTCGCAGGCCCCCCTGGACGGGCGCCTGCTGCTCATGCTCTCAGACGACCCAAGTGCCGAGCCCCGGTTCCAGATTGGTGCAGGCCTGAATACCCAGATGATTTTCGGGATGAATGTGGAGGGGATGGGCCCCGGGGAATCCCGGGCATTTACCGCCGAGCACCCCGGGTTTCCCTACGCGAGCCTGGCTGAGGTTCCCCCCGGGGAATATCGGGCTCAGGCCCTGTTACACGTCTACGAGACCTTTAACCTTTCCACCGGGCATACGGTAAAGCTACCTATGGACAACGGGGAAGGGCAACAGTGGAACCGGTCCCCGGGCAACCTGTACAGCCAACCTGTGACCATCCGTGTCACGGAGAATGGCATAGAAGGCCTGGAACCGGTGATGGACCAGGTCATCCCACCCATCGAGGAACCGGAGGATACGCCCTGGATCAAGCACATCAAAATCCGGTCGGAACGCCTCTCCGAATTCTGGGGCCGGGATATGTACCTGGGGGCCCATGTCCTTTTGCCCAAAGGGTTTGAGGAGCACCCGGAGGCCCGTTACCCCCTCATGATTTTCCACGGGCATTTTCCATCCGATTTCGGCGGTTTCCGAACCACCCCGCCCGATGAGGACCTGGAGCCGGTGTATTCTGAGCGTTTCGGGGTAGAGGGGTATAACATCATCCAGCAGCAGGAGGCCTATGACTTTTACCAGCGGTGGACCTCCCCGGAATTCCCGCGGTTCCTGATCGTGGAAATCCAGCACCCAACCCCGTATTACGACGATTCCTATGCCGTGAATTCTGCCAGCCAGGGCCCTTATGGCGATGCCATCACCTATGAGCTCATCCCCCATATCGAAGAACAGTTCCGGGGGCTGGGTACCGGGTGGTCGCGCTTCCTCTACGGGGGCTCTACCGGTGGCTGGGAAGCCCTGGCCGTTCAGGTCAAGTACCCGGAGGAGTACAACGGGTGCTTTGCCGCTTGCCCGGACCCCATCGATTTCCGGGCCTACTGCCTGACCAACATTTACGAGGACACCAATGCCTATTATTACCCCAGTGCCCATAAACCCATTGAGGTGCCGGCCCACCGGGATTATCTCGGGAACGTACACACCACGGTACGGGAGTACAACCAGCTGGAATGGGTCTTGGGAGACAAAAGCCGCTCCGGGCAGCAGTGGGATATCTGGGAAGCGACCTATTCCCCCCAAGGGCCGGACGGCTACCCCCAGCGGATCTGGGACAAACAAACCGGAGCTATCGACCCCGTTGTGGCCGAGTACTGGAAGGAAAACTACGACCTGCGCCATATCCTGGAGCGGGACTGGGAAAGCCTCGGGCCAAAGCTGCGCGGCAAGATTCATATCTATTGCGGGGATATGGACAACTACTACCTGAACAATGCGGTTTACCTTATGGAGGATTTTCTGGAGAGTACCACAGACCCCTATTACGACGGGGAGGTCCTGTACGGCGACCGGGCGGAACACTGCTGGAACGGGGATCCCGAACAGCCCAACCACATCAGCCGGTTGCGCTATAACAGCATGTATGTGCCCAAAATCATGGACCGGATCCTGAACACAGCACCGGCGGGGGCGGACCTTAGCAGCTGGAGGTACCGGTAATTGGTAAGGCTATGGGTTGGAGAAACACATCAAACAAGGTAGCCTGGGTAGCCTTCGGGATGCTTGCCATTGCTATTGGCCTGTACCCGCTGGCATACCTGGTTATGGACCCTGATATGGGCCTGCTGGCTTCCAAAAGCGACGCCCTTCTGGCAGATACGGCCTGGAACGTGGCCTTCTACGGACATATCTCCTTTGGCGGTGTGGCCCTGCTTACCGGGTGGACCCAATTCAGCAAGGCGCTTCGCCGCAAGTACCTGCTATGGCACCGCAGGCTTGGGAAGGTCTACCTTGCAGCCGTCCTGGTAAGCGGGGCCTGCGGGGTTTACCTGTCTTTTTTTGCTACTGGTGGCTGGCAGGCAGGGCTGGGGTTTTTCCTGCTCGGGGTCTTCTGGATCGGGTTTACGCTCCTGGCTTACGGGGCTGTCATCCGCAGGGATTTTCGCCAGCATGGGCGCTGGATGGTCTACAGCTACGCCGCGTGTTTTGCGGCCGTGGCCCTGCGGATCTGGATGCCCATCCTGATCCTGGTCTTCGGGGAATTCCTCTTGGCGTACCGGGTGGTGGCCTGGCTCTGCTGGGTACCCAACCTCATATTTGCCTACTTTTGGGTGAAACGAAGGGGGCTCTCCCTGGGTTAAATGATTCTCGATATGGACCTTCTGCGGACCGATTCCACCCACGCGGATTTCCGGGCCCTGGTGGCACAACTCGATGCCGACCTCGCCCAGCGGGACGGGGAGGAGCATGCCTTTTACCACCAGTTTAACCGCCTTGAAGGGCTGGACCGGGCTGTGGTCCTGTATGAAGGGACTGTGCCGGTAGGGTGCGGGGCACTAAAGGTATTCTCCGGCGACGCCCTCGAAATCAAACGAATGTACACCCACCCCGATTTCCGGGGCCGGGGTGTGGCTGGCAGGGTCCTGCGGGAGCTGGAACAATGGGGCGCCCAGGACGGATTTGGGCGCCTGGTCCTGGAAACAGGAAAGCGAAACCCGGAGGCCGTTGCCCTCTATCAGAAATACGGGTATACCCGGATCCCGAATTTTGGCCCGTATGAGGGAGTGGAAAACAGCCTGTGTTTTACTAAAAAAGTGAGCAATACCAACCTGTAAGGGTCGGGCCTTTAAATGGGCGGGGATAAACGCACCCCTTGCCGAAACTGCTAAAAATGAACTACAAACGCATTGTAATCCAAGCCGCCACGGCTGCCCTTTTGTTTTTTGGGATCAAACTGATCCTGGAAAAGAGCACCTCCCAGGAGACATTGGTCCGCGAAGGGCTAACCGCCCTGGTATTCGGACTCGCCTATGGGGTTTACCTGGTCGTGCGCAGCCGTTGGGGCCGCAAAAAGGAATAACGGGCCCTACTTGGCAAAGAGTTGGTCCATGTTTCGGAAGGCCTTGAACTCCAAGGCGTTTCCGGCCGGATCGTAAAAGAACATAGTAGCCTGTTCCCCCACCAACCCCTTAAACCGGATGTAGGGCTCAATCACGAAGGAAACCCCCTTGCTCTTAAGCGTATCCGCCAGTGCCTGGAAATCGTCCCAGAGGAGTACTACCCCGTAATGGGGCACGGGTACGTCCTTCCCGTCTACCGGATTGGTATGGAGGGTTTCCTCCGATTTCGGTTTGTAATGGATCACCAGTTGGTGCCCGAAGAAATTGAAATCCACCCAATGGTCGCTGCTGCGGCCTTCTTCGCATTCGAGTACTTCCCGGTAGAATTCCCGGCATTCGGACAGGTTGTGGACGGGGATGGCCACATGAAAGGGGGTAAGGGTTCCCATAGTCAATCGGTTTACGGATTGGTAGGGTAAAAGTACAAATTGGAACCCGGATTTCAACAGCCTTTCAGGAAGGCCACGATCTTTTGGTTTACCCCGTCCTGGTGCATGGAGTGCCCCAGGCCTTCCGTGGGGATCAGGACGCTGTCCTTCCAAGCCTGGTGTACCTTCTGGGAGGCGTGAAACGGGGCAATGGCATCCTTCCGGTCGTGTAGCAACAATCCTTTTTTGGGGTTGCCTTCCGCAAAGCGGGAGGTGGAGAATTCGTGGACATGGAACCCGAACTCCTCATAGACAAAACGGTCCAGGGCCCGCATCACGCGATCGTTGAAGCCGAGGATGCGCTGGTACTCCTCCATAATTTCGTAGAATTCAGAAGGGGAGCCGATAGTAACAATGGTTCCCACCAAATCGTTCGGGTGCCGGTGGGCGTGGTACAGGGCGGTCATCCCCCCCACGGAATGCCCGATGATATGCCGGGGCTGGTACTGGTGCACCATGGCTTCCACGCACTCCGTATACAGGGGTACATGGAGGAAACTTCCCGAGGAATATCCATGGGCCGGGGCATCGAAGGCAATGATTTCAAAACCCGCCTCGCTGAGGTGGCGGATCAGGTTGCGCCAGCGGAAGGTGTTGCTTTCCCATCCATGGATAAGCAGGACCTTTTCCCCTTCCCCGGGCCATCGGTAGGTTTGTACCTGGTGCCCGGCTACATCCAGGGTGTTGTGGCGGGCCGCTTGCAGGTAGGCCTCCTGCACAGGTTTCACTCGGCCCTTTCGGACCTTGCAGAAGGTGAAAAATGCCTGGCGGGCTACTTGTTTCGGGGCAACCAGGGCCAACAGGTTAAAATACAGTCCGTAAGCGCGGGCAATCAGGCGCCGCAGGCGTGCCTGCAGTTGAGACATGGGAAATGGGTTTTAAGGGGCGCGCTGCGCCCCTCCAAAAATAGGGTTTTCGGGCCGGGGAAGTACCGGGAATCTAATCCGAATTCGTCACAAAGGCAATATACCGGCCATCAGGGGACCAGCTGGGTACATTGATGGTGCCCTGCCCCCCATATACATAGGCCACAGTTTTAGGTGTCCCCCCCTCCGATGGCATCACCCGGAGCATGCAATGCTTGTAAAACGGGTGGTCACCTGAAGGTACCTCGGGGGGGTAGCTGATCATGACCATCTGGCTCCCGTCCGGGCTCAGGTGCGGAAACCAGTCGTTGTACACATCGGAGGTGAGCTGGGATTGCTCCCGCCCGTCCGGGCGCATCCGCCAGATCTGCATGGTGCCGGTCCGGTTGGAGTTAAAGTAAATCCACTTCCCGTCCGGGCTGTATTCCGACCCGTCGTCCAGGGTAGCCTGGTTGGTCAGGCGGGTTTCCTCTCCCGTGGCTACATCAACGGCGATGATATCGTACTGGCCGTTTCGGTCTCCGGTAAAGAGCATCGTCTTTCCGTCTGCCGACCAGCCATGGAGGTAGGAGGCGCCCACACCGTCCCGTGTTACCTTAACGGGGGTGTCGCTGCCCGTAATGGGCAGGTAGTAAATGGAGGAGGCCCCGCCATCTGAATCATTGTGGTGGCTGATCGCAATTTGGGTCCCATCGGCCGATAGGATGTGGTCGTTGTTGTTGCGGTTCGCAAAGCCGGTATTCAGCAGGGAAACCTGCCCGGATGCCAGGTCGTAGGTATACAGGTAGCCGTTGGAATTGTAGATGAGCGTTTTGCCGTCCGGGGTCCAGTTGGGTGCCTGGATGCTGTGGGAGGAGGTCATCAGAACCCTGCGCAGCCCGGTTTCCAGGTCCAGCACTTCCAGGCGACTGCCCAGATAATCCCGGTACGGGGTGTCCTGCGGCCCCTCCGGTTTGATGATCCGCACATTCCAAAACCGGGCGGACTCCACCACTTCAGGGTTGTGGGAACACACATACAGGCCTGCCAAAAGCTCCGAATCCAGTTCCAGTTCCTTCTCCACAGAAACCCAGGGTTCCCCGTCCCTGGCCACTGAAAGGGTGAACCGGTTTCCCCTGCGCTCCAGCTGTACCACGTCCGGGGCCTCCATGCCGGAGGGCACTTCCTCCGTATCGGCGCCGGTTGCAGGGCGGTATTGCAGGGTGGTAAGCCCGTCTCCGTGCACACAGGCATTGACATGGGCGGCATCCGGCCTGAGGCTCTCCCGGACCACCCACCCCAGCTTGCGGTGCGGGTCGGCACCCTCCCCTTCAAAGGCCACGCGGGCACGCAGGATAAAATCTCCCTGTACGCTTTTCCAGAGGTAGTGGAATTCATCCTGCCTGAACCACATATTGGTGCCTGAGCCACTCAGGCGGTAGGTGCCGGTCTCCGGGTCGAAGGATACCCCTCCCGGGTGTTTTACTTCTCCAATATCGACCTGGTTTTCAAAGACCCCCAGGGGACCGGATTGAGCTTGGGCGTGCAGGCTGAACCCCATGGTCAGCACCAGGATTACCGGGCAGCGGAAGCGAAGGCGCAATGGTTTCATAAGATTGGAGGTTAGGTTGGACGCCTGCCAGGGAAGGCGCCATTTGGAAAGATAGGAAAAATCGGGAAACGCCTGTGCAGGCCTAATCCTCCAGAAGGCTCTGGACGCTGCGGTACGCCACATCCAGTTTGCGGGCCGTATCTTTCTTCTTGCTCACATGAGCCTGCATCCGCTGGGTAATGGTCCTCAGGATGCGGATGGCTTCCAGGATGTGTGAGCCCTTGTTCAGCATAATACACTCGGTTCGGGTCCCCAGGGTTACATCGCTTATTTCCGCCCGGGTGGCCATGCCTTTTTTGGCCAATTGGTCCAGGACCTGGGTAGCCCAGATAACCGGTACATGCGCTGCCTCGCAAAACCACAGGATTTCGTGCTGGACCTCGGAAACCCGTTCGAAGCCCACCTCTACGGCCAGGTCGCCCCTGGCGATCATAACCCCTATCCGGGGGCGTTTCATCCCTTCCAGGAGAATGGCGGGCAGGTTGTTGAAGGCCCTTGCCGTTTCTATTTTCAGGACAACGCCCAGGTCCTTTGCCCCGAGGGCGTCCAGGCGGGTGTAGAGCTGCCGGACGTCTTCTGCGCGGTTCACAAAGGAATATCCTACAATATCGGCCTCGCGGGCCACGAATTCCAGGTTGTTTTCATCGGCCGGGGTAAGGGAGGGGAGGCCCAGGTCTTTCCCGGGAACATTCATTCCTTTCTGGGCTTTTAGCTGAGGCAGGTGGGCGCTGCGTAGCTCCAACAGAACCTCCCCCGGGGTATGAGCTGCCACCTCTGCTGTTATCTTGCCATCGTCAAAAGAAACCCGGTCTCCTGCTTGCAGTTGTTCCAGGATATGGCCCAGGGAAAGGTTGAGGGGGATGGGCTTTTCGGGATAGCGCTCCAGGGCCTCTTCGAATTCGGTTAAGGAGACAGGCTCCCGCCTCAAGGCTATGCGGTCTGCCTCTGCTACCGGAATATGGGTCTGGGTAGCTTCCCGGGGGAAAAGCATCCGGATTTTGGGCCCTGCCAAATCCATGTAGATACGGACTTCCCTTCCGGCTTCTGCGGCTGCTTGCCGGATTCCTGAAAGCATTTTTTCCCAGGTAGGGCGGTCGTCCCGGGCCAGGTTGATGCGCGCCACGCTCATCCCTTCCCGAACCATCCGGGTTAATTTTTCGGGGTTGTCTGCCAGGGAACGCGAGAGGGTTACCATGATCTCCGGGCCTTCCCCTTCTTCTGCCCGCCCGAAGAGCGTTTGGGTATGGTCCTGCTGTAACACCCTGCTTCCGCGGAACCCCACCGCGTTTTCAGGCAATTCCTGGTCCCAGGGCTGGTCCTGCATGCGCTTGAGGTGCCCCAGGACATTATGGAGGTTGCTCAGGACGTAGCCTTCCCCGCTGCGGAGGGAGGAAACGCCAAGTTCCGAAAGGGGGTCGTGAAGAGGCCTCAGGTCGTGACTGCGCAACACCAGGTACCGCGCCAGGTTGAGGGCACTTCGCTGGTACCGGGGGTGTACCTCAGCGGCAAGGGCGGCCATTCTGGGTTCCCGCTCCAGGATTTCCCCGTAGAGCGATTCGAGGGTTTGGGTGAGGGTATGGATCTCCATACTAAAGCGCTTTATGCAGGCTCGGAGTCCGCCCTGTAAAGATACGCCCAAGAACCCGAACCCGGGTTAGGGAAGCGTTAAAAAAGCGTTAGTCCCAGCCTACCATCAGGTACTTGATCCGGGCCTTGTCCGGGATCTGAACCGCTTCCACCTGATCTGAGGTATAGCGCAGGCTGGCAGGGAGTTCTTCCCTGGAAATCGTGAAATAAGCGTCGCTGCCTTTGGGCAGTACCAGGATGTTGTTCAGGGAGGTGATGACCTTCCGCACTTCGTATTGCGCCTTGACCTCCCCAAAGGTGCTGTTAAGGCTGATGCCCTTATCTGTGATATAGCGCGCATCCCGGATGTGGATGTTCCCGATACGGCCCAGGGAATCCCCGGCAGGGGAGAGGGTAAGCAGGTGTTTCCCGCCTTTTTCATAGACCTCCACCTTGCCGTCCAGGCCCAGTTTAAGCCGGGTCGTGTCCCGGACCAGGGAATCGGTGGCATAAATACTGTCCAGTTGCGAAAAAGTATGCTCCCGCAGGAGCTTGCCTACCCGGCCCTGGGAGATATCAAAGGGGCCTGGGGCTTCAGGTTGGCAGGCGGTCAGGATCAGGCCTGCGCCCAGTAACGAAAGCAGGTAACGCTTCATACAGAAATGGGAATGGGTTAGCGGATTACTTTTTTTAATACGCCCAGAACGCCACGGATAAAGGTGGCGCTGGTCAGGACTTTGACCACCGGGTTCTGACGTTGGTAGGAGCGCCTGCCGGAGCTTCGGCGGGGGCTGGCCTTTGCCTCCTGCTCTTTTTCCTTTTCCGCTTCCTCCCGGGCCTTCTCAATCTTCTCGTTGAGGATCTCGTAAGCGCTTTCCCGGTCGATGGTTTCATTGTATTTCGGAACCAAAGCGGATGCGCCGATCAGTTGCCGCAATTCGGCATCGGTAAGGACATCCATCCGGCTCATGGGCGCGCGCATTAAGGTCGCTGCCAGGGGGGTGGGCCGCCCTTTTTCGTCCAGGGCGGACACCAGGGCTTCCCCAATCCCCAGGGCGGTAAGCACCTCGTCCGTATCGTAATAGTCGGACTCCGGGTAGTTCTCGGCCGTCAGTTTGATGGCCTTGCGGTCGCGGGCGGTAAATGCCCGCAAAGCATGTTGCACCTTAAGCCCCAGCTGGGCGAGCACCTCGTTGGGGATGTCCGTGGGGTTCTGGGTTACAAAAAACAACCCGATCCCCTTGGAGCGGATCAGTTTTACAATGCTTTCAATCTGGTCCAGCAACGCTCGGGAGGCCTCCTTGAAGATCAGGTGGGCCTCGTCTATGAAGAGGACCAGTTCAGGGCGGTCGCTGTCCCCCTGCTCCGGGAAGGTGGCGTATACCTCTGCCAAAAGGCTCAGCATAAAGGTGGAAAACAGCTTGGGGCGGTCCTGGATATCGGTCAGGCGGATGATATTGATATACCCGCGCCCGTTTTCGTCTATGCGGGTCAGGTCGTTCACATCGAAGGACTTTTCGCCGAAGAACAGATCGGCCCCCTGCTGTTCGAGTTCAATGATTTTGCGCAGGATGGTCCCCGTGCTGCTGGTACTGATCCGGCCGTAGGCTTCCTGGAATTCCTGCTTGCCTTCGCCTGTTGCGTATTGGAGGACTTTCTTGAAATCCTTCAGGTCAAGCAGGGGCAGTTTGTGGTCGTCGCAGTATTTGAATACCACGGCCACAATACCCTCCTGGGTTTCGGAAAGGTCCAGGATTCGCGAAAGCAAAACCGGTCCGAATTCCGAGACGGTTGCCCGGAGTTTGACCCCGTCCTGTTCGGAGAGGGAAAGGATTTCCACCGGAAAGGCCTGGGGGTGGAACTCCAGCCCGATCTGCGCCATCCGCTCATCGATCTTGGGGTGGCCCGGGCTGAGCTGGGCCAGGCCGCTCAGATCCCCTTTCAGGTCCATCAGGAGTACGGGCACCCCTTTTTCAGATAGGTTTTCTGCCAGCACCTGCAGGCTTTTGGTTTTTCCCGTTCCCGTGGCACCCGCAATGAGCCCGTGGCGGTTCAGCGTCTTAAGGGGTACCTTCACGTGTGCCCCGGTTATAGCCTTACCTTCTAGCATGGCAGCCCCAACGGGGATAAAGTCCCCTTTGCACTGGTATCCGGTTTCGATGTGTTCGCGGAAGGATTCGCCCTGGCTCATATGCGCTTGTTTGGGGTAAAAATAGGAGAATTCGCCCGATTAGGAAAGGCCCGCATTTCGGGCTGCTCCCAGTTTGCGAATTCCTATCTTTGCCCCCATGGAGAAACAGGAAATGATGGGCCTGGTAGACCAGGGGTTGATGTTACCCCTTATGGAGGCCTTTTACACCATACAGGGGGAAGGGTACCACAAGGGTACGGCTGCCTATTTTATCCGTGTGGGGGGCTGCGATGTTGGGTGTCACTGGTGCGATGTCAAGGAGAGCTGGGATGCCGAAAAGCACCCGCCCACAGCCATAGACCACATTATTTCCGAAGCCACCCGGTATTCGGACACCATTGTGATTACCGGAGGGGAGCCACTGACCTGGGATATGGCCCCCCTGACCGAGGGTCTCAGGGGCAGTGGACTCAAGACCCATATTGAGACCTCCGGGGCCTTCCCGCTTACCGGGACCTGGGACTGGATTTGCCTTTCCCCCAAAAAGGCCAAACCCCCGGTGGGGGATATCCACCAGCGGGCCCACGAGCTCAAGGTTATTGTCTATAACCGCCACGACCTGGTCTTTGCCGAGGAGCATGCCTCCAAGGTGGGTCCGGACTGTATCCTGTATCTGCAACCCGAATGGAGCGTGCGCGAAAAAGTCACCCCCCTCATTGTGGACTACGTTATGGCGCACCCCAAATGGCGGGTGTCCCTCCAAACCCATAAGTATCTGAATATCCCGTAAGGCCTACCTGCCACCTATGGCTTGCAGGTCGCGGATGCACTCCGCATCGAGCACGGGCACGGCGGCTTCGCCTTTGGATGCCCGGCTTTCCAGCACCGCTTTGGCCGAGCCGCCAAATTCCAGTTTGGCCTGCATCAGGCACCCCTCAATGTCGCAGTGGTTTGCCGCCTCGGGATCCTCGTGGGGGTTTACTTCCGGGGTGCTGAGGTCTACCAGTCCGAACAAGTGGCCAAATTCGTGGTTCAGGGTGGCGGTTTCCACATCGGCCGTCGAAATCAGCAGGGAGCGGGCCGAGATACTGCGCAGGGTCCGCTCGTGGATCACCATGGAGGTGTTCCGGTAGACGGCCCCAAGGGTAAAGGTGCCCCCGTCCAGGTCGTCCCCGTCTGCGGGGGCATCTGCAAAGTAGATGTAAACGGCCAGGGTGCGGCCTTCGTTGTAGAGGGTCCTGTTTTCATTTTCCAGGACCGCAATTTCCTGCAGGGTCAGGGACTCCTCATCCGGGGAGGGAAGCGCCAGGAATTCGAAGGTGATGTTTTCCTTAAAGGTCCGTTGCAGCAGGAAGTTCCTCAGGTTGGCCAGGGCTTCGTCGGTAGGCCGGAACCCATTCACATAGGCAATCTGTATGCGGAGGTTGTCGAAATCGGTATTGGTGAGCAGGTCTTCTGCGCTATCCCCGGTGGCCAGCAGGTTGGCCGAGCGGTCTATGCCGGGCTGGGGTTCCGGGTCCGGGGATTCGTCCTTGGAACAGGCCACCCCAACGAGTAAGAGGAGGAACAAACCTGCGAAATGTGCAAAATACTTTTTCATAGTTATAATAACGTCTGGGTCAATGGCTTTGGTATGAGGCCGGCACCAACCTGGCCAAATAGTCGTAATGGGGCCCTTCAGCTAACAACTCGGCTTCCAGACCCACTGAAACCGCTGCTTCCGACAGGCTCTGGAAATCAGCAAAGAGCCAGGGGAACTCGGAACCTTTGTGCCCCTGGTATTCCCACCGGTAGCGCACCTCCCCGTAATAGTCCAGGTCTCCTGGGATCCAGACCCCGCCGTCTGAATCTTCCTCGTACATATAGATGATGTCCGAGGAATCCAGCAGGATCTGCCCTTCCGGGGCCAGCAGCCCGGTAAGGTGGGCCAAAAGCGCGGGCAGGGCCTTGAGTCTCCCGGCCAGTCCTATCCCGTTCATTAACAACAACAGGGTATCGAATTTCCCTACCTCAAAATTCTGGATAGGACCAAGATGGAGGTTTTTTACGCCTCGCTTACGTGCGACCTCAAGGGCTCCGGAGGAAATATCCAGGCCGGTACAGGGCAATCCCTTTTCCTGCAGCCAGAGGCAGTGGCTACCTGCCCCGCAACCAATGTCCAGCACCCTGCCTTTGGCTAGGCGCAGGGCCTTCTGTTCCAGGACAGGCATTTGGTCAAACCCCCGGAAAAAATAAGCGGCCGGTACGGCATCGGTGTCGCCAAAGCTGGAATGCGACAGCAGGGTGGCATCCTGCCGCCCGTCCAAATAATCGGTCAGGGCCTTTCCCAATAGATCCAAGGGCGGTATTTTTGGGGTGCACGAAGCACACTGTAAATGTCACAAATGTACGAAGATCTGGGGCCGGATTTGGACAACCTCAAGGCAAGGGCCGCAGAAAAGAAGTCCGAGAACCGCCGGTTCTTCAAAAAGCTCCGGCAAAAGCCCCCAAAAGACCTGGACCAGGTAGCACGGCAAGCGCATGAGGCTGTTTTTGCGCAGACCGATTGCCTGGACTGCGCCAACTGCTGTAAAACCACGGGCCCGCTTTTTACCCAGACCGATATTGCCCGCATAGCTGCTTCCCTCCGCATGAAGCCCGGGGCCTTTATCTCGACTTACCTGCGCCTGGACGAGGAAGGGGATTATGTCCTGCAGTCTGTACCCTGCCCCTTCCTGGGCCCGGACCATTACTGCAGTATCTACCCGGACCGCCCCAAAGCCTGCCGGGAATACCCGCATACTGACAGGCGGAAAATCCACCAGATCGGGGAACTGACGGTTCGCAATACCGCGATATGCCCGGCGGCATTCCGGATTGTGGAGGCCATGAAAGCCCGCCTGCCGCAATACCGCTAACCCGTAACCCGAAAGCGGGAAAAATGGTATTTTTGGGATTATGGAATCTGTTTTAAACTACTTTGAAACGATCCCCTCCCTGCATCGGAGTATCTTGCTGGTGAGTGGGATTACCTTGTTCTGGCTGCTTGAGGGTGCCGTTCCCCTGTTCCGGTTCCGTTACCGCAAGTGGCGGCATGCCCTGCCGAATTTCTTTTTTACCCTGACTACCATAATCGTGAATTTCGCCCTGGCCTTCCTGTTGCTCCAAAGCAGCGACTGGGTCCGCGATAACGGGTTTGGGGTCCTGAACTGGTTGCCGGAGATGCCCTTGTGGCTGTACGTCTTGTTGGGCCTCTTGTTGCTGGACCTGATCGGGGCCTATCTGGCACACCTGGTGGAACACAAAGTCAGGCCGCTGTGGATGATCCACCTGGTCCACCACACGGACCACGAGGTGGACACCACCACCGCCAACCGCCACCACCCCCTGGAGAGTATGATCCGGTTTGTCTTTACTTTATGTGGGGTTTTTATAGCCGGGACCCCCATCGGCATTGTGATGCTGTACCAGTCCCTTTCCCTGGTGGCCACCCAGTTTTCCCATGCCAATATCCGCCTGCCCCGCAAGGTGGACAAGCTGATCAGCTATGTGCTGGTGTCCCCGGACATGCATAAGGTACACCACCACTATGTGCTCCCGTATACGGATTCCAATTACGGGAACATCTTTTCCATCTGGGACCGGCTCTTCGGGACCTATATGGAGCTGGACCGGGATGCCCTGGTCTACGGGGTGGATACCTTTCCGGACCGGCGGGAAAACAGCAGTGTTTTGGGGCTGCTCAAACAACCCTTCCACAAATACAGAAAACCCACTACCGGCGGGAACCCGACAGTGTAGTTAGGGATAAATCAGATACCTGGCCCGGATGGTTCGGAAGGCCTCCAGGGCAGGTTGCCAGCTTCCCCGGATCTGTACCGGGTCCAGCCCCGCCTCTATTTGCTGCTGCAAAACTTCCGTACCGGCATGCCTGGTAAACCCGGAGGTGTTGAAAAAGTCGGTTCCCGGTTCCCGGTACCGATAGGCCTCTATTAACCACCGGAGATCCACGGCCTTTGGTGGTGTTACCTCGCTTAAGTCCCTCCCGTTACAGCGGGTTCCATTGTGTTTCGGATTTTTGGCCCCGGCGTTCGGCTGGGGCATGTAGGTAAAATCGAAATGCCCGGGGTCCAGGAAGGGCGCGCCGAAGCGCTGGAACTGGTATGGGGTCCCCCGGCCGGCATTCACCGTAGTACCCTCAAACAGCCCCAGGCTGGGATAGAGGCCAACAGCCTGGGCATTGGGCAGGTTGGGAGAGGGCGGGATGGGCAGTTCATAATCCTGACCCCGGCGGAAATGCTCCAGCTCCACCACGGTCAGGTCCGCCCGGAGCCCGTTTTCGAGCCATCCTTCCGCATTGATCATGCGGGCGTATTCCCCAATGGTCATCCCATAAACCAGGGGGATGGGCGTCATCCCGAGGAAGCTCTTATGGGCCTCTTCCATAACAGGCCCGTCTGTCCAGCCGGTGTGCGGGTTGGGCCGGTCCAGGACCACGACGGGGATCCCTTCGGCCGCGCAGGCCTCCATGACCAGTTGCAGGGTGGCGATATAGGTGTAAAAGCGGACCCCTACATCCTGGATGTCGAAAACCACCACCTCCAGGCCTTCCAGGTCTTCCGGTCCCGGCTTGCGCTTGGAACCGTAGAGGGAGGTAACCGGCAACCCGGTTTGCACATCCACCCCGTCCTGCACTTTTTCCCCCGCATCGGCCTGGCCGCGGAACCCGTGTTCGGGGGCAAAGACCTTTACAAGCGTTATACCCGATGCCAGCAAGGTGTCTGCCAGGTGGACGGGCGGGCCATCGGGCCGGAAAACCACAGAGGTCTGGTTGGCCACCAGGGCCACCTTCTTTCCCTGGAGCAGGGGCAGGTACACCCCGGTGCGCTGGGCGGCAATGACCAGGGTATCTGCAGGTTCTGCCAGGGTTTCCTGCTGATCCGCCTGCCCCGGGGATGGCCTGCAGGAGGCCAGGGAGAGGAATAGGACAAATAGCGTATTTTTGAAAGCGGCTAACACGTGCATAGGTTGAATTTAGAGTGGTACATCGCCAGGCGGCTCATAGGGGGTAAGCAACATAAAAGTAGCATTATCTCCCCAATCATTAAAATTGCCATCGCCGCGGTTGCCATCGGGGTGCTCATGATGCTGGTGGCCCTGGCTACCGGCGTGGGCCTCAAGTACAAAATTCGCGAAAAGGTCTCGGCTTTTAACGGCCATATCCAGATTTACAATTACGATAACAACCGCTCCCAGGTTTCCGTGGTCCCGGTTACCCTCAACCAGACGTTTTACCCGGATTTCAACCTCACCAGCGGGGTACGCCATATCCAGGCCGTGGCTACCAAGGCCGGAATTATCCGGACCGAGGATACCTTTGAGGGGATTATTGCCAAGGGGGTAGGCCCGGACTACGACTGGTCCGCCTTCGGGGAGTTCCTGGTGGCGGGCGCCCTGCCCGATTTCAGCGGTCCGCTGGGGGAACAGGTGCTGGTCTCCAGCCTGCTGGCCAACCGCCTGGGCCTGGAGGTCGGAAGCCGCTTCAACAGCTTCTTCCTCAAGGAGGAGGATCCTTCCCGCGTTCCCAACCGCCGCCGGTTTGAGGTGGCGGGGATCTACGACAGCGGGTTCGAGGAATTCGATGCCACTTATGTGTTGACGGACATCCGCCATATCCAGCGCATGAATGGCTGGCAACCCGACCAGGTGGGCAACTTCGAGATCTTCCTGGAGGATTTCGCGCAAATCGATACCAAAAGCCGGGAGATCTACAGCAAGACCCTCTCCAACCTCGATACCCAGACCATAGAAGGCAAGTACTACCAGATTTTTGAATGGATCGGGCTGTTCGACTTCAACATTGCCCTGATTATCGGGATTATGATTTTGGTGGGAGGGATTAACATGATTACGGCCCTGTTGGTGCTCATCCTGGAACGCACTCCCATGATCGGGATCCTGAAATCCCTGGGGGCTGCGGACTGGAGCATCCGCAAGGTCTTCCTTTACAAGGCGGCCTACCTGATCGGAGTGGGCTTGCTGTGGGGGAACCTGCTGGGGCTGCTGCTGATCTGGGTGCAGGACCGCTACAAGGTCTTTACCTTCCCGAACCCCGAGGAATACTACATCGACTATATCCCGGTCTTCATAGACCTGCCAACCGTCCTTGTGCTTAACGCGGGGGTGCTGCTGCTCTGCGTGCTCATGCTCCTGCTGCCTTCCCATATCATTACGCGCATCAGCCCGGTAAAGGCCATCAAATTCGAATAGGGGAAAGGGGGAAACCCAGGAGGTTGTATCTTTGTGGGAATGGACTACGCCAAGGATATCCTGGGGACCATAGGCCACACGCCCATGGTCCGGATCAACAAGCTTACCGCCGGCCTGCCCTGCCTTGTGCTGGCCAAATACGAGACCTTTAACCCCGGAAACTCTGTGAAGGACCGTATGGCCCTGACCATGGTAGAGGATGCCGAGGCCCGCGGCCTGCTGAAACCCGGGGGGACCATTGTGGAAGGGACCTCGGGCAATACGGGGATGGGCCTTGCTCTGGCTGCCATTGTGAAGGGGTACCGGATGATCTGTGTGATCAACGACAAACAATCCAGGGAAAAAATCGATATCCTCCGGGCCGTTGGGTGCCAGGTGCATGTCTGCCCCACGGACGTGGCGCCGGAAGACCCACGCAGCTATTATTCCACAGCAAAGCGCCTGAGCGAGGAAATCCCGGGGGCCTGGTATGTGAACCAGTACGACAACCCCGCCAATACCCGAGCGCATTTTGAGAGTACCGGTCCCGAAATCTGGGAGCAGACCGACGGACGGGTGACCCATTTTGTGGTGGGTGTGGGAACCGGGGGCACTATTTCCGGGGTGGGCCGCTACCTGAAATCCCAAAACCCGGACGTCAAAATCTGGGGGGTGGACACCTACGGGTCGGTCTTTAAGAAATACCACGAAACCGGCATCTTCGACCCTGAGGAAATTTATCCCTATATCACGGAAGGGATCGGGGAGGACATCCTGCCGCAGAACGTAGATTTTGAAATCATAGACGGGTTCACCAAGGTCACGGACCGGGATGCCGCCGTCTATACCCGCCGCCTGGCTCTGGAAGAGGGAATGTTCCTGGGAAATTCCGCCGGGGCTGCCATTAAAGGAGTGCTGCAGCTGCAGGAGCACTTCGGCCCGGACGATGTGGTGGTGGTGCTGTTCCACGACCATGGCAGCCGCTATGTAAATAAGATTTACAACGACGACTGGATGTGGCAGCAGGGGTTTTTGTAACCACTTGAAATAAACTGACAATAGTAAGGATATGGAATTCAGGAAAAGCGCATTTTGGATCCCCTTTTTAAGCGGGCTTGCAGGGGTGTTGCTCCTGGCGGGGTGCCAGGCAGACGATGTAGCGCCACCCGGCCCGCCGGATCCTGGCCCGGGAGGGGAGGTAGTGACCGATGCCCTGCCCTTGTTCCGGATCGACACCAGGGGTGTGGCCATCGTCGACGAGCCGAAAATAGATGCGGATATGGAAATTTCAGACGATGGGGACTTGTTGTACCAGGGCCCCATTGGGGTGGAGTACAGAGGGGCAACCTCCCAGTTGCTCTTCCCCAAAAAGTCCCTAGGCTTTGAAACCCGGGACCAGGCCAATGAGGATCTCAATGTGCCCTTACTGGGCTATCCGGAGGAGGAAGACTGGATTCTTTACGGTCCGTATAGCGATAAATCCCTTATGCGGAATGTGCTGATCTACGACCTTTCCAGAGCTATTGGGAGGTATGCGAGCCGGACCCGCTTTGTGGAGCTCGAAGTCAATGGTGTGCCGTTGGGGGTTTATGTTTTTATGGAAAAGATAAAGCGGGATAAAAACCGCGTGGACCTGAGCAAGCTGAATCCGGATGAGAATACCGGGGAAGACCTCACAGGGGGCTATATCCTTAAAATCGACAAACTGGCTGGAAACAACCTGGGGGAGGGGTACAACCCCCAGAATTCTTTTCCTTCTTCCTACGCTCCTTCCGGAGGGGTACAGGGGCAGGTTGTCCATTTTCTTTACGAGGAGCCGGATGCGGAAGATATCAGCCCCCAGCAGCGGACGTATATCAGCAATTATGTGGGCAGTTTCGAATTGGCCCTGGCATCGGAGGATTTTGCCGATCCGCTTCTGGGGTATGAGGCCTATATAGATACTGATAGTTTTATCGACTTCTTCCTGCTCAACGAACTGGCCCACAATGTGGATGCCTACCGCCTGAGCACTTTTATGCACAAAGACAAAAACGGCAAACTGGCCATGGGTCCTATCTGGGATTTCAATATTGCCTTCGGAAATGCTAACTATTGCGGGGGCGAACGGACCGATGTCTGGGCCTATCGCTTTAACGAACGCTGCCCGGAAGATTTCTGGCTGGTGCCTTTCTGGTGGGAGCGACTCCTGGAATCACCAGAATTCACCAACAGGCTGCGCCAGCGTTGGGAAGAACTCCGGTCCTCCCATTTTTCCGGGGCCTCTATCCGGGCCAGGGTTGAGGGATACGCGGAGTTACTGGCGGATGCCGGGGCACTCGAAACGAATTTTGCGATCTGGCCTGTCCTGGGGACCTATGTCTGGCCCAACCAGTTTATAGGGCAGACCCATGCCCAGGAAGTGGAGTATCTGCTTTCCTGGATCGACGCCCGCCTGGCCTGGATGGACCAGGCCATTACCAACCTGTAACCCTTTGAATATGGTTAAGCATATCTCATTTTTTATGCTATTGGGAGCCTTCTTGCTGGCTTCCCCCCTGAAAGCCCAGCGCCTGGACCGCACCGAACGGCGGATTGTTGCCACCATAGAAGCCCAGGCCGGGGAGGCCGTGGGGTTCCTGGAACGCGTGGTTAATATCAACAGCGGTACCCTCAACCTGGAAGGGGTCCGGGAGGTGGGGGAGGTCTTCGGGAAAGCCTTCCGGGAAATCGGCTTTGAAACCCGGTGGATATCTATGCCGGAAGAGATGAACCGGGCCGGCCACCTCTTTGCCGAGATCGGTGGCGGCAGCGGCAAGCGCCTGCTGCTCATCGGGCACCTGGATACGGTGTTTGAGGCGGACAGCCCCTTCCAGACCTTCGAGCGGGTAAACGACAGTATAGCCCATGCCCCGGGCGGGAACGATATGAAGGGGGGCGACGTGGTGGTTCTCTATGCCCTTAAGGCCCTTTATGAGAATGGCCTGCTGGACGATGCCCAGGTCATTGTGGCCTTTACCGGGGACGAGGAAAGCACTGGGGACCCTCTGGAAATCAGCCGCCGCGACCTGATTGAGGCAGCCCGGAGATCCGATGTGGCCCTGGGTTTTGAAACCGCTACGGGCTTCGATAAGGCCACTGTGGCCCGGAGGGGCGCCTCCGGGTGGCAGGTGGATGTTACCGGCCGCAGGGCCCACTCTTCAGGGGTGTTCAGCGAACGGACCGGGGCTGGTGCCATCTTCGAGATTTCGCGCATCCTCAACGGTTTTTACGAGGAAGTAAGGGGGGAGGAATTCCTCACCTTCAATCCCGGGATACTGATGGGGGGGACCTTTGCCGAATACGACCCCAAAAGCGGGAAGGCAGAGGTCTTTGGCAAGAGCAACGTGGTGGCCCAGACGGCAAGTGTCCGCGGGGGGCTGCGTTTTATTTCGGAGGAGCAAAAGCAGGCGGCCCGGGACAAAATGCGCGCAATTGTGGGGCAGAACCTGCCCCGCACCACGGCAACCATCTCCTTTACCGATGCCTACCCGGCCATGCCTCCCACGGCGGCTAACCTGGAACTGCTGGAGATCCTGAGCCAGGTGAGCCAGGACCTGGGGCAGGGGCCGGTAAGGGCCTACGACCCTGGGCGGCGGGGTGCTGCCGATGTTTCTTTTGTGGCCCAATACGCAGCCTGCCTGGATGGGCTGGGCACCATGGGTTCCGGGGCACATACGCCCCAGGAAACCGTGAACCTGAAAACCATGGAGGCCATTACCAAGCGGACGGCTTTATTGCTCTACCGACTGCTGCAACAGGAACGGCCATGAGCAGTAGCGAAGCACCTTCCATCTGTCTGAAATCCGGCAGCCTGGCAGCAGAAATTCAGGCCGGGGAACTCATCCGGTTCTCCTGCAAAGGTCACCAGTTTATACACCGGGCCGGGGAGCCCGGGTGGGGGCATTCGGATACGGAGATGTTCCCGGTAATAGGGCCTACCGCCCAGATGGGCTACCGGGTGCAGGTACCCAAGGGCAATGCCATCCAGGACCAGCACGGGCTTCTGCGCGAACTGCCTTATACGCTGGAGTCCCGGGGACAGGCCGAGGCCAGGTTTGTGAAAACCTATACGGCCGGAGACCTGGTGGCCAACTCCAAATACCCGGAGCGGTCCGCCATGCGCTGGTTGATCTGGCCCTACAGCTTTTCGTTTACCAAGCAGTTCCGCCTTACCGAGACCCACCTGGAGGTACGCTTCGAGGTTTCGGGGGACCGGGATATGCCCTATATGCTGGGGTATCACCCGGCCTTCCGCCTGACTAGGGAGGATGCACACCTCCGAATTTCGGAGGAAACAACCATTGGCCTCAAGGAAATTCTCGAGGTAGGGGACCGCGCCCTACACCTTCCGGAGTGCAACCGGGTGGTATTGCAGGATACGGCAGGGCTTGAGATAGAAACCGAAGGCTTTGGCCAGTTTATGCTCTGGAGCCCGGACCCCGCAATGGTCTGTGTGGAGCCCATAACCTTTTACCCCTATGATGCCCCTCCCGGCCAACTGCACGAGGGGTTCCGCTACCTGGAAGGGGAGCCGGTACATTTCCGTTGCCGCCTCCGCCCCCTTATGCCATAGAGGTCCAACTGTAACAATCGGGTGGGAAAGGGGTCTTTTTTTGAAAATGATCCCCATGACTCGACTGCTGCCCTTTGTCTTTTTTGTATCCCTAACCCTCAACCTGGCAGCCCAGGGAAGCCACCTGGCTGCGCTGGAGCGCCTGCAGCTCGGCATGACGGAGGATTCGGTCCGTCTGGAATTGGAGCGCCTGGACCTGGAGCCTGAGGTATTCAGGCCTGAGACGGTGCGCTTCCCCCTGGCCCGGGATACCGAATCCCACTGGCGGGTTGCCGGATCCCCGCAGGGAAATGATAGCCCCAGTGCCCTCGTCCTGGTTCTTGCCGACGGACAGTTGGCCTTCATACAGGTCTCAGGCGGCGTTTCCGAATGGCTCGAATCCAAAGCAGACACCCCCTATAACAGCTACGCGGGTTACCGGTTTTACGCGGATCTGGGAGTGGTCGCCTTGCCAGGTGAAGCAAAACTCTGGCTACTGGGCCCCGAAGGCCTGCACCTGAACCTCTTCGCCTGGGACCACCCCCTGCTTTCCGGCCGTTCCCTTCCGGAGTACCCCTTGGAGGTTGCGGTCCCGCCCTACCTGGAGATGGGCGCTTCCCAGGAGGTGCTAAAGCCTTTATTGGAGCGTATTTCGACCAGGATCATCCCTGAAATCCTGGATGGCAGCGACCCCAATGCCCAGGAACAACTCAATTGTTTCGGGATTCCGTATGCCGGGTTTGCCCGCAAGGCCGAGGCCCGGTTTGGAGATGGGAAGCTCAATACGGTGTGGATCCTGACAGCCAAAGCCGAGGAAGACCGGATCCGCCAGTTGCTGCAGCAACAGTACGGGCCCCCTGTTTTTACTTCGGATGCCTGGGAGGCTTACCAGGACTGGCAGGTCTTCCTCCGCAAGGACAAACCAGAGGTCCTCTTCCTGACCGCGGAGTTGGGGCACTACTACAAAAAGGAATATTTCGGCCAGTAAGGGTTGTGGCGGATACGCCTCTGTTTGTTATCTTGTGGGGAAATCATTCTCCTACGAAGATGAAAATTGAACAGATTTATACCGGTTGCCTTGCTCAGGGCGCCTATTATATTGAAAGCAAAGGCGAAGCCGCCATTATAGACCCCTTGCGGGAGGTGGACCCGTACCTGAAGCGGGCTCGTGAGGACGGGGCCGAGATCAGGTATATTTTCGAGACCCACTTCCATGCCGACTTTGTGAGCGGGCACCTGACCCTGGCAAAGGAAACGGGCGCCCCCATTGTTTACGGACCCCTTGCAAACCCATCCTTTGAAGCCCTTATTGCGGAGGACGGGCAGGTCTTTCCACTGGGGGAAATTACCATAGAGGTACTCCATACCCCAGGGCATACCATGGAAAGTACGACGTATTTGTTGCGGGACCAGTCCGGGAAGCCCCACGCCATCTTTTCCGGGGATACCCTCTTCCTGGGCGATGTGGGCCGGCCCGACCTGGCCCAGAAGGCTGCGGATATGACCCAGGAGCAGCTGGCTTCCACCCTCTATGACAGCCTGCGCAACAAGATTATGCCCCTGCCGGACGAGGTGATTGTCTACCCCGCACACGGGGCGGGCTCTGCCTGTGGCAAGAACATGATGAAGGAAACCGTGGACACCCTGGGCAACCAGAAGAAAATGAACTACGCCTTGCGGGCCGATATGACCCGGGAGGAATTTATAGCGGAGGTCACTGAGGGCCTTTTACCGCCCCCGGCCTACTTTCCGCTTAACGTGAAAATGAACAAGGAGGGGTACGAGGACATCGATGAGGTCCTGGAGCGCGGGACCCGCGCCCTCAGCCCGGATGCTTTTGAGGCGGCAGCCAACGAAACCGGGGCTGTGGTCCTGGATGTCCGCCACCAGGATGAATTTGTGAAAGGCCACGTCCCTCGATCTATTTTTATCGGCCTCGATGGGGATTTCGCCCCCTGGGTAGGTGCCCTGATCGCCGATGTGGCCCAACCCATACTGCTGGTAACCCCGGAGGGCAAGGAAGAAGAGACCGTAACCCGTCTCTCCCGTGTAGGCTTCGACAATACTCTGGGCTTCCTGGAGGGCGGGTATGCTGCCTGGGAAGCCGCCGGCAAGGAAACGGACCGGATGCGTTCCGAGACCGCCGAGGACCTGGAGGACGAGTTGGAGGAGAACCTCCAAAGGGTCTTCGATGTGCGCAAGGCCAGCGAGTACTTCTCGGAGCGTCTGGAAGGAGCTGTCAACACCCCCCTTTCGGAACTCAATGACCACCTGTCGGAGTTTCCGGCAGAAGCACCCTTCTATGTACACTGCGCCGGGGGTTACCGTTCGGTGATCGCCGCTTCCATCCTCAAGAGCCGTGGTTACCATAACCTGGTCAATATAGAAGGCGGTTTCAAAGCCATCCAGGAAACGGCCCTGCCCGTTACAGACTATGTCTGTCCGACCCAGATGGGCAAAGCCTGACACCTCTTTGGTAAGGCCTGTGTTACTAAAGGGTTAAGTGTTAAAAAAATCTCAACAAAATCTTAATAAGCTGTACGGAAATTCCGTAGCTTTAGAAAGGTAAGCGATATGTTCAAGGCATTTTTGAAACAACTGGGGTGGATGAATACCCTGCTCCTGCTGGTTGTTTTCTCCATCATTGTAGTTGCGGAAGTCCGCTATTTACAAGGGCAGACCCTGGAGGCGATTTTCATCGGGCTTTGGGCCCCTACCATTCTGGGCTTCATGAATTATCTCAGGGTTAAGAAGTAGCTATGGACCTGGTCCTCTCGTATTCCATTTTTGTAGGCGTCATTTTCATGGCCTGGCTGCTATATGTCATCCGGCAATACAACAAACTCGGCAAATAGCCCGCCTGCTCAGAACTCGCTTTCAACGCCCATCCGACGGATTTTCCCCGGGTTTTTCAGCATATAGGATTCCAAAATGCGCCGTGTATCCGGGTTATGCCGCTGGGGGGTTATCCAGGTCTCCAGGTCTTCCGGGCGGCTGATAGGGGTGTCTTCCGAAACAAAACCATATCCCTTGTATTCCCCATCCTCAAGCCAAACCAGGGCCCGTTCCCCGGGTTCCCGGCCCTGCTCTCCGATAAGCAGGTGCTCGCCTTCCCGGTCCAGGGATTCAAGTGCCTGGAGCACCTCAGTATTATAGGCTTCCGCTTCCTGTTCTCCCCGGCAAACCCCACGGCATTCCGGTACCCGGAAATGCCCGCAGTGCGCTACTCCCTCCTGCAGGTGGCAGTATTTGGCGCAAAGCCCATAGCGGGTGCAGAACTGCTCCAGGAAGAGCCGGGCATCGGCCAGGCTGAAAAAGACCTTGTGGGCCTGTTGGCCCTTCCCAAGCCGGTTCAGGGCCAGGTGAAGGATTCCCGCCTGGTCCCGGTAACTGAAAAGCCCATAGGCCGGTCTTACCGTCTTCTGGGCCCGGTTAAACGGGGGAAAGTATTTTTTGATGGCCGCACTCTCCATGAGCAGGGCCAGTAGGTCCGAGCCCGAGCGCTCGAAATCGATGTGGGCCGTCTCCCGGCAGAGCTGCTGTTCCCGCTCGGAACTGTCGTAAAAGTGCCCCAACACCCTTTTTTTGAGGTCAATGGCCTTGCCCACATACAGGAGTTGCCCCTGCCGATCCCTGAAATAATATACCCCGGGGGCATTCGGGATTTTCAGGAAGGATTGCCTGGGCAGGTGGGGCGGGAGGGTACTTTCGCGGGAACGCGCATTCAGGGCGTTTCCCAGGATGGTTTTGCCTTCCGGATGATGCCAGATTTTAGAAAACAGGTAGGCCGTGGCCAGCGCATCTCCCGCTGCCCGGTGCCTGTCCTCCAGTGGAATGCCCAGGCTGTTGCAGAGCTTCCCGAGGCTGTAAGACCTCAGGCCCGGGAAAACCTTGCGGGACAGCCGGACGGTACACAGTTTTTTGCGGGTAAAATCTATACCACAGCGTTCGAATTCCCGCCGGACAATGGGGTAGTCGAAGTTGACCGAGTGGGCCACAAAGACCCGCCCGCTGGTAAACGCGGCAATCTGCTCCGCCAGGGCCCCGAAAGGGGGTGCCCTGCGCACCATGGCGGTGGTAATCCCCGTAAGGCCGGTAATAAAGGTCGGGATGTCGCAACCGGGGTTCACCAGGCTGCTGAAGGAGTCGGTAATCTCCCCCTCGTCGATATTGAACAGGGCAATCTCGGTAATGCGGTTCCCGGTGGCCCCGGTGCCTGTGGTCTCTATATCTACTACCGTGTACATACCAGGTGCCCCATATTTCCCATTAAGTTACTTTCCTCCCTTGATGCTGCTTTCCATAAGGGCTTTCCCCAGTTCCTGGGCGTATTTCTGGGTGGCCTTTTCAATCTTGACCGGGTCCTCCACCACAAAGCGGCCCACCCATTGCAAATTGTCTCCCGAGGCTTCCCTGAGGTCGTAGAGTGTGCTCTCCAGTACATGGCGGGTTCCGGTAATGAGACGGTCGGGCTCCCAGGTGGTCGCAGGATAATAACTGACATACCTGCGGAAACGCCCATAATACACGGGATAGTAGTCTGTGGTGGCACTTCCGGGGATTACTTCCTTATACTCCTCGGTGTTGACCAGGTTGGTCACGATAGCCCCATCGTAGCCGGCATCCCGGAGTTGCTGCCGGATGGTCTCGGCCTGGGCCTCGCTTACCTGCCCTTCCATGGGAATGTCGATTCCCGAATCTATGGAAGGTGTGGCGCTAATGCCCCGGGACGCGAAGAATTCTGCCAGGTCCCTTTCAAACAGCGAGCGGGCAATCCGGTTCTGGCTTCGGGCCAGTACCAGGACTTTCTGATATTCCTTTTTGGTCTTGCTGACATTGTGGGTTTGGGTCAGGTAGGTGGAACACCCGCTTAGGATCAGGGCAAATACCAGGAGAACGATTGTCTTTTTCATGAATAAGAGGTTGAGGTTTAACACCAGGCGGCAGCGTGATCTTTGCCTTAAAAAGTAAATTTTCTGAAAGGCAAGGCCGTTACAACTATGGAGCGGCCTTGTTCAGAATTACGTCAGATTTTATTTAGGGAATAACAGCGTGAATGCTGCCCTAAGCCCCCAGTTAGCGGCCTTGGCATTGCCAAAAAACACCCTGGGCCCCACCGCTACCTGCGTAGCCTGTTTCCCAATGGTGACCACTTTAGAGCCCACTATGGCAAAAACGCCGGAGGACGCATCGAATTCCCAGTTTTGGGTGATTTCCGCTACCGCCGTCAACGCATACCCCCCGGGAAAATTCCGGGCTACAAAAGGCTGGATAAAGGATTGGTTGACATCGGCCCGGGTGTCTGACCCGGCTACGGACCAGATGTGATTCACCAAACCGCCATACGTAAAGGCACCAGCTTGTTGGAGAATCACCACGGTAGGTCCGACCCCGAATTTCTCAGTCCCCAGCAACTCGTCGGTGGCAATAGGTACCAGCAGTACCGGCCCGGCCCCCCAGATCAATCCGGAAGGGGTAGGTTCCTTGGGGGAGAACCATGCGCTGGCCACCATGTCGCTCAGCCCGGTTTGGCTGCTTCCCGGAGCAAAGACATCGTTCTGGGAAATCAGCGGGATCACCGTCCGCGTAATCAGGTTCCATTCCGGCCCTATGCTGATGGGGATTACCGGTTGCATATTCATGGTCCACCTGCTCCCGTCGAACGGCCCAATCCCAAAATCAAAATTGTTTTGGAAAGGAACGCTGATAATGCTGGCGATCGGGTTCTGGAGCTTCTTGGCCAAATCGTCGGCCGAGGAGCCCCCTTGATCGTCCTGGGCATGGATCAGGACCGGCAGTGTGAGGGCCAGGAGGCCGAACAAAATCTTTTTCATTGTGGACTGTTTTTATTGAGGTTATTGTTTTTTATAAATCTGTTTTCCTTCTTTCAGGGTCTCCAATACCTGTATATCCTTTATGGCATCCGGGTCAGCCTTTAGGGGGTTGGCGTCGACGATAACCAGATCGGCCAGTTTCCCGGCTTCGATGGTACCCTTCATGGATTCTTCCTGGTATTGATGGGCTACATTTATAGTCATAGCCTGCAAGCCCTCGTAAGCGGAGATGCGTTGATCTTCTCCCACAACTTCCCCTCCGCGTGAAACCCGGTTAACCGCGGACCATAACATAAATGGTTGGTCCAAAGGGGCAACCACAAAATCGGTATGGTTGGTAGGCCGGATACCCATTTCGATGGCATCTCGCATCGGACTGATATATTGGGCTTGTTCCCGCCCCCTGTTGGCTATATGCGCGTCGGCAAAATAATAGGTGTGAAGGGTGTAGAAGGAAGGAGTAATTTTATACTCCAGGAATTTAGGCAGGTGGTCCTTTCGCGTAAACTGGGCATGGATCAGGGTAATATTCCGGTCCTTGCCAGGATCCTCGGCAGCAATGGCCTCATGGGTTTCAAGGAAGGTGTCGATGGCAGCGTCCCCGTTAGCATGGAGGTTCAGAGGCACCCCAAGATCGTATACTTGTTTTACAAATCCCTGGATCATATCCTTGGGAAAGGTCAACGCTCCCTTCCAGTTCTGCTCCCCTGCCGGCCCTCCGGTCAAATACGGACTGGTGAATGCTGCCGTGCGGCCCTGGGGCGATCCGTCAATGGTAATTTTAACCCCGCCAATTTTCAGGCGGTTATTGTACTTCTCCCATTCTTCCACCGGGAAGTGGTGCAGGGTAGTGTCCAAGTCCGTGATGAAGGGATAGGCTACTACATCAATAAGGTGTGCGCCGGCTTCGGCCGCACGCTGCATAAGTAACAAATCCTTGATATGAGTGGCCCCTTCATGGGCTGTGGTAATGCCATTTGCCGCATAGAGTTCATGGGCTGCCGTTGTCCAGGCCGCTTCTTCCTCGGGTGTCGGTTGGGGTAGCGAGGCAAAGATGGGCAGGTACGCGGTTTCCATGATCAGCCCCCAGGGTTCGTTTGTTCCGGGTTTGCGAACAATGACCCCGCCAGGCGGGGTTTCGGTGGATGCGCTCATGTCCCACCGCTCCATGGCTTGGGAATTAAGTACGCCTCCATGCATGGAGACATGGCCTACCAGTACCGGGTTGTCAGGTAAGGCAGCATCCAGGTCGTCCCGGTTTAGTAAGCGTCCTTCCGGCATCACCGTATCATCGTAACCGTATGCCATAATCAGTTCTCCATCGGGAATCGCATTGTCGGTCTTGAATTGCTTTAG
Organism: Robiginitalea sediminis; assembly: GCF_002198115.1. Taxonomy (GTDB): domain Bacteria; phylum Bacteroidota; class Bacteroidia; order Flavobacteriales; family Flavobacteriaceae; genus Robiginitalea; species Robiginitalea sediminis. The sequence continues at coordinate 188,073 of NZ_NGNR01000003.1, forward strand.
GGCCTGCAAGATGCTTGGAACGTCCTGGCCGGGGCCAGATGGCGGAGGGTACAGATTAAGTTGGTTCGCCACGGATAACGAGCTGAAGTAGTGGCTGTGGGCGTCCAAAAAACCCGGGAGCATTGTTTTACCCTGCAGGTCAACCATCTGGTGACCGGCACCGGCCAGTTCCATAGCCTCCTCTGCGGATCCGGTAAATTCAATTTTTCCATCCCGGACTACCACAGCCTCCACATATTGAGGAGATGCACCAGCCATTGTGAGGATATCTCCCCCAAAATAGACGGTCGCGCTAGAAGTTGGTTCCATGGCGGCCTGGTTAGCGTCCTTGCACCCCAGGGTTAAGAGCAATAGGGCTGCCAGGGCTAGCTGGTACACGGGTTTTTTTAATTTCACAGTTTCAGGTATTTGTTTAGAATTCAGCTTACTTGGCAGCAGTATTTTTGGTATACACAGGTTCCCCCTCCTTGATGGTCTCCAGGACCTGGATGTCTTTGATCGCGTCGGGATCTACCTTGAGCGGGTTGGCATCCAGAATGACCAGGTCGGCCAGTTTGCCCGGCGCCAGGCTGCCCTTGGTGGCATCCTCGAAATGTCCGTAGGCACTCCAGATGGTAATGGCCTGCAGGGCCTCATAGGGAGTCAGGCGCTCCTCCTCCCCAATAATGGCGCCAGACCGGGAGGTCCGGTTAACAGCTGTCCAGACCACGCGCATCAGGTTGGGCAGGGCAACCGGGGCATCGGTATGGATGGTCAGGTTCAGCCCCTTGTTCAATGCAGTCCGGGTAGGACTGATTTTATTGCCGAGGGAATCCCCGATAATTTGTTTGTGCCAGTCCCCCCAGTAAAAGGTATGCAGGGGGTAGAGGGAAGCAATAACGTCCAGTTCCTTAAAGGCGTCCAGTTGGTCTTCCCGGACGTACTGGCCATGGATCAGGGTGTTGCGCCGGTCTCCCAGCCCATATTTCTCAATATTGGGCCGCAGGGTGCGGATCAACTGGTCCATGGCGGCATCCCCGTTGGCGTGGATCAGGGTCTGCCAGTTGTTCTTAAAGCCTTTTTCCAGGATGGCCTGCACGGTGGAATCGCTTGGGATTACCGGGTAACCTGCATAGTCGGGGCCCTGCCCGTCCGGAGGGAGGTGGTAGGGCTGGGTGCGCCAGGCCGTGCGGCCCTGGGGCGACCCATCCAGGGTAACCTTCATCCCGCCAATACGGTAGTGGTTGGTGTAGTCCCGGCTGTTCCAGGGGGTACCCATATACTGGTCTACCAGCATATAGTCGATATAGCTGACCACATCCAGTTTTATGGCGCCTGCCTCCGCTTTGGCAGCCAGTAGTTCATGGTTCTGCATGGCCCGGCCCTCCTGGGCGGTGGTGTATCCAAAGGAAAGAGCCATTTCCTGTCCTGCATCGAAAAAACGATCGGCAGCTGCTTCACTTACAGGGAGCAGGGCCTTGAGCATTTGGGGGATGGCGGCCAGTTCCTCCAGTACGCCGTTGGGGGTTTTTCCGTCGGCTTCCCTGCGGATGATACCTCCTTCAGGGTCTGGGGTGTCTGCCGTGATCCCCAGCTTTTCCAGCCCCTTGCTGTTAACCGAGACAAAGTGACCGGAGATATGCACAATCATTATCGGGTCCTCGGTGCTTACCTGGTCCAGGTCGTGTCTTGTGGGGAAACGTTTTTCTTCCAGGACGGAATCATCGAAACCGCTTCCGAAAACCCATCCGGTAAGGGCGCGGTTTTCTTCTGTATTCCAATCCTTGAGGATCTGGATAAGCGTAGGGATATCTTTGGCCCCGGCATCGGGGGGCGGCAATAACTGCGCCCCTATAGCCTGCAAGCTGAAATTGGCAAAGTGGGCATGTCCGTCAATAAAGCCGGGGAGCAGCGTTTTGCCCTCCAGATTGACCATTTTATGTCCCTTGCCGGCAACTTCCATTCCTTCTGAGGCATTGCCCACAAATTCAATTCGGCCATCGCGGACCACCAGGGCTTCGGCATATTGCGGGGAATCCCCTTCCATGGTGATGATATCGCCATTGTAATACATGGTAGCCTGGGAGGCCGGTGCTTCTTCCTTGCTACTGCAGCCTGAAGCCACTAATGTCATGAGTAGCACCCCGACCAGGGCCAGGCGTGTGGATTGAAATAAAAAGTTCATTATGCGTTTCAGATTTAAAGAATATACGAATAACGTGGGGGAAGGACAGGCCTGAGGAAAATCCCCGGACGCAGTTACTAAAGTGTTAAATTAAACCCTAATTTCCAAGTTTTATGCGAAATGCCGATCAAATAACCTTTAACCCAAGATACCCCACCTCCGAATCCCTTCGCGAAAAGGCGCGTAAACAGATTCCCCGTTTCGCCTTCGACTATCTGGACGGGGGGTGTAACGATGGGGAGAATCTTTTGAGGAACCGGGAGCGCCTCCGGCAGGTAATCCTGCAACCCAAGTATCTGGAAGACTACCCCGGGTGCCGGCTGGAAACCACCGTCTTTGGCAATACCTATGCCGCTCCTTTCGGGGTTTCCCCCATTGGGCTGCAGGGCCTGATCTGGCCGGGATCCCCTGAAATCCTCGCAAGGGCCGCTTTTCAGAATCGCCTCCCTTTTGTCCTCAGTACGGTGGGGACGGCTTCCCTGGAAGACATCGCCCACATTACCGAGGGAAGCGCCTGGTTTCAATTCTATCACCCGGCCGATGATGCCGTCCGGGACGACCTGCTGGACCGCGCCCGGGCCGCCGGGTACCAGGTACTGGTCCTGCTGGCAGACACCCCTACTTTCGGTTACCGCCCCGGGGAAATCCGCTCAGGTCTTTCCATGCCGCCCAGGTGGAACCTCAATAACGCCGCGCAAATGCTGGTCAGGCCCTCCTGGCTCTGGCAGACCATGCGCCACGGCATCCCCCGCTTTGCCAATTTACAGCCGTATATGCCTGCGGGCCTCGGGCTCTCGGGCCTGGGGCGTTTTATGGACTCCTTTTTTCAAAAGCGCATGACCCGGGAAAAGGTTGCCTATATCCGGGACCGCTGGAAAGGAACCCTGGTCCTGAAGGGTGTTAGTACGGTCCACGATGCGCGGGTTGCCCAAAGCCTTGGGCTGGACGGGATTGTGGTTTCGAACCATGGGGGGCGCCAGCTGGACATCGGCCCGTCTGCCCTGGAAGCCCTGCGGGCTATTGCTCCGGCTGTAGGCAAGGAGATGGTAGTCATGATGGACGGGGGGCTGCGCAGCGGTCCGGATATTGCGAGGAGCATGGCCTGCGGGGCAGAACTCGCCTTTCTGGGCCGGACCTTTATGTATGGGACAGCCGCCCTGGGCGGCAAGGGTGGCGACCATGTAGCAGCTATTTTAAAGACTCAGTTGCAGCAGGTTTTGGAGCAACTCGGGTGTAGCAGGCCCTCCGAGTTGCCGACTTTTTTACCCTGAACTGAAGTTCCGGGTGCAGCCTTTACGGAATATAAAGCGCTGTTAAATAGGAAAATACATCACAATTATTTGGATTTCATGACCAAATGGGTCATTGATGGGTAGGTATGCTGCCGCTGGTCGATATTTAAGGTGCATTCATCCCTCCATTGAGAAATCCTGCCCTAGGCTTTCCTACCTTAGCGCCATGCCAAAAACAGGCTCCGACAGGACCTGAGGGAGGTAACCCCACACCAACCTGACTTAAAATGCTTGTGCTGTGATTTAAAAACACGGTACATGCAGAACTTTACTCCTCAACCTGGGTTGAAGGCCTTGCTGCTTTCGGCTCTTTTCCTGATTTCCCTAACCGGGACGGCTCAAGTAGCCACTACCCACCTCTACAACGGGTACGACATAGACTATTGTAAGACCGATGGCTCGGTCTCCTACAACTTTTATTGGCCAGGAGGGCACGAGAGCGGGAACCCGTTCTTTGGTTCGGCCAATGGCGGGAATATGAAATTCCGGGAATTCGAAGACGGCACGGCCCTGATAAGCGGGGTTTCCGTGCAGGGGAGTTGCCGGGCAGAGATTTATGTAGTCCTCACCGGACTCATGGATTGGGAAGCCTGGACCGCTTCGGGGGGCAGTTTTAAGCCCATGGGGTGCTCCGACCCGGACCCCGCCACCATGCGGTATTACACCATAGACGGCAGTAAGAGTTATGTGAAGGTTACGGGAGGGGACTGTGTGGAAACCGGTACCTATGCCATCAGCCAGCGACCCGACCCCCTGGACCCGGCTACGCCCAACCTGGGTGCCCATGCCGGTATTGGCGGAGCCCTTTTCGATTCCGACTCTTCTGTGGAAGGCCTGGCAACCTGGGCCTGGATGGGCCCTGAGTCAGATCCCAAAAAATGGATCATAGATTTTAATTTTCATATTGTCTGCACCACTGAGCACCCGCCCCTGAATTGCAAAACTACAGGGACGGATGTGAGCTGTTACGAGGGCAATGACGGTACGGCTCGTGTTACGGTTACGGGAGGAGAGCCGCCCTATACCTATGCGTGGAGCGGCGGGATTACCGATACCGATGCTGAGGTTACCGGGTTGAGCGCCGGCACCTATACGGTTACTATTACCGACCAGCAAGGGACCCAGACCCAATGCGATGTAACCCTTGGCCAACCCGATAGTGCCCCCGGTTGCGAGGTGGCACTGGAGAATGATGTGACCCAGCCCGGCGGATCTGATGGTTCTGCCACGGTATCGGCCCAGGGCGGAACAGCTCCATATACCTACTTGTGGGATAATGGGGAAACGACTCCAACGGCCGTTGGATTGACTGTTGGCGCGCATACCGTCATGGTAACCGATGCCAACGGATGCCAGACCCAATGCGGGATCACCATAGACGGCCCGGAGCCTCCTGAGGAGGTCTGCGACGGCAAGGACAACGATGGGGACGGCGAAATTGACGAAGGCTTCGACCAGGATGGGGACGGTGTGCCGGATTGCTCGGACATTTGCGAGGGCTCCGATGATACCGTGGATACCGACCAGGATGGGGTGCCTGATGGCTGCGACATCTGTGCCCAGGGAGACGACAATACCGACACCGATGGTGACGGCGTGCCGGATTCCTGCGACATTTGCGAGGCCGGGGACGACAGTACCGATACCGATGGTGACGGCGTGCCGGATTCCTGCGACATCTGTGAAGCCGGTGATGACAGTACGGATACCGACGGGGACGGCGTACCGGATTCCTGCGACATCTGCGAGGCCGGGGACGACAATACGGATACCGACGGGGACGGCGTACCGGATTCCTGCGACATATGTGAGGCCGGGGACGACAGTACCGATACCGATGGTGACGGCGTGCCGGATTCCTGCGACATATGTGAGGCCGGTGATGACAATACCGATACCGACGGGGACGGCGTTCCGGATGCCTGCGACATCTGCGAGGCCGGGGACGACAGTACCGATACCGACGGGGACGGCGTACCGGATTCCTGCGACATCTGTGAGGCCGGGGACGACAATACGGATACCGACGGGGACGGCGTGCCGGATTCCTGCGACATCTGCGAGGCCGGGGACGACAATACGGATACCGACGGGGACGGCGTGCCGGACTCCTGCGACATCTGCGAGGCCGGTGATGACAATGCCGATACCGATGGTGACGGCGTACCGGATTCCTGCGACATCTGCGAGGCCGGGGACGACAGTACAGATACCGACGGGGACGGGGTTCCGGATTCCTGCGACATTTGCGAGGCCGGGGACGACAATACCGACACCGACGGGGACGGGGTTCCGGATTCCTGTGACATCTGTGCCCAGGGCGATGACAATACCGACACCGATGGTGACGGCGTACCGGACTCCTGCGACATCTGTGAGGCCGGTGATGACAATACCGA
>NZ_NGNR01000003.1:193944-243466 GCF_002198115.1 Robiginitalea sediminis
GACATCTGTGCCCAGGGCGATGACAATACCGACACCGATGGTGACGGCGTACCGGACTCCTGCGACATCTGTGAGGCCGGTGATGACAATACCGACACCGATGGTGACGGCGTGCCGGATTCCTGCGACATCTGTGCCCAGGGTGACGACAATACGGATACCGACGGGGACGGCGTACCGGACTCCTGCGACATCTGTGCCCAGGGCGACGACAATACCGACACCGACGGTGACGGTACTCCCGATGCCTGCGATGAAGAGGTCTGCGACGGCCTGGACAACGACGGGGACGGAGAGGTTGATGAAGACCTGGATTGCGACCCCTCCGACGGTTGTGAAACAGCCTTTGCCTATTTCGAATCTACCGCGCGGTGTTTCAAGGAAGATGGGTTTGGCCGCTGGGGCTGGACCAATTTCTTCGATACCGAAGGCACCTATACCTTCCCGGTATATTCCGGTGCAGGGCAGTGCAACCTGAGCAAGGGAACACATACCGCTAACCTGACCGTAGTTTATGCCAATGGGCAGGTGACAGTTTCCGCAGCCACGTTGCCGGGCTATGTAATGCAGGAGGTACAGCTCTATGTGGGATCGGATATGTATCCATCCAACAAAAAAGGGGACCCGACCGTTGCCCCCGGCCAATATCCTTATAAGGACGACAGTATTTCAGATGCCCAGACCTATGCGTTTAACCCCATAAGTGTGAGTAGTGAATTCTACCTGATCTTCCATGCGAATATCTGCCAGACCGTACCGGTTAGCCGCCCGTTTGGCGGGAATACCACCCTGATGCAACTGAAGCCCTATCCGACCATTTTCGATAATGAGCTCCAGGTGGCTATTGACGCATCGGCCGATACCCGGGCTATTATTCAGGTATACAACATGAATGGGGTAATGGTAAAACGGATGGTTACGGACCTGCAGAAAGGTCATAATGAAATTCCCCTGGCCCTGCCCGGTCTGAATGCCGCCATGTATATCCTGGAGGCGCGAACCCCGGAAGGCGATAAACTCGTATCTAAGATTATTTCCAGATAAACCAGCCAACAACCAGACTAACAGCCGCGGCACCCCAGGGTGCCGCGGTTTTTTTATGGCTTTTTGTTTCCATGATGGGCGCCTGCAGTGGCAGCCGGCATCTTTGCGGGGCCTGATGGAGTTTCGGGCAGGAGGTATCCGAAAATCCGGAAAAGAGTAGGAGTCATAAATCCATTGTTTACGATGATACGTCTTTGTGCGGGCATCCTGTTTTTTTGGTTTACCCATGTGGGAGTGCCCATTCCACCAGAACCTCCGGGCCAGGAGTGCTCGGTGACCGCCACGGGTTGGGTCCATTCCGAAACCCTTGGTTCCTTCCAGGCCACCATTACCGTAACCGGCCCTTGCGATGCCACCTTGGCCGAAAAAATGCGCCATGCCATTGCCGAATTGAGGGCTGGCTTCAAGTAGAAATCCTAAAAACAAAAACACCATGAAACACGTTACAACACTTCTTCTGATTTTATGTATCAGCCTGCCTGCCTGGGCGGTGGAAAACACGACTCCTGCCCCAGTGGAGGAAGTCCGCTATGAGCTATGGGTAAGCGGGACCCGGGAGGGACATACCCAAACCCAGTATGTAAACGCGGCAACCCCTGAAGGGATTTCGGCCGCAGACCATTCCTCCCTGGAGGCCTGGCTGCTCTCAACCTTTGAGAACAATGAGGATTGTACGGTCTCCATAACCGTAAAGGTCCGCGTGGGGTGGGACAGCAATTTCGTCGAGGCCACGGGTACTGTATCCGGAATCCCCTGCAGCGAAATGGTGGAAGCTATCCGGAACCTCAGGGAACAACTCATGGCCGGGATTAAGTGATGCTGGGTCCCTTACGGTATGCATGGAGCTGGTTATTCCTGTTTCTCGGTATAGTTCCGGCTTCCCTCGGGGCCTTCCAGGATATGGAAGGGCAATGGGAAGCCCAATACACCTTCCGACTGGACCTGGGGATGGCCCGGGAATACCAGGCAAGGCTCAGGGCTTCTGGCAGCCGGGGTTTGTTTACCTGGGGTGCCCTCCGCGCTGCGGAGAAGGAGACCACCGAATATGAATTTAACCTGACTCTGGGGGCGGCCGATTCGGTTGGCAGCTACACCCAAACGGATCTGGAATCCGGGAAGATGCTTTCCCGGATTCCTTTTGCCGGGGGCGAGGCGTATACCGTTTGCGAACCCCTGCCGGGGATTCCCTGGCGGTTTACTGGGGCCGTCCGTAAACTGGGTCCTTGGGATTGCCAGCAGGCACTCGGGCAATTCCGGGGCAGGGAATACGAGGTCTGGTTTACCCCGGAGGTTGCGGTGTCCATAGGGCCCTGGAAATTGCAGGGAATCCCTGGCCTGGTGGTACTGGCCACAGACCGAGCCGGGGCTGTAACACTAAGCCTGACCAGTTGGAAACCTTCCGGAGAAGGGGTACCCTGGGTAGAAACCCCGGAGGATTGTTTGGATGTGGAATCCTATGCGGAATTACAGCGCGAATGGGCGGCTCGCCTGATGCGTCGGTTGAAGGCGCGTATGCCCCGGGGGGCGCAGCTCTCCCTGGGGGAACAAAATGCCCTGGAGCGATTTGATTAGGTTGTTGAGATGCTATAGGGCCCTCCCATTCCTGGCATTCCTTTACGGGGTCACTGGCCTTCAAAGCCAGGGTATTGTGGAGGGCTCTCTTCGGGATAGCCTGGGTTACCCGGTCCCTTATGCCCAGGTACAGGGTCGCAGGGATGCGGGATTGCCGTGGGCGATAATGGGCTTTACCGATTCCCTGGGGCTGTTCCGCCTCGCTCCAGGCGAAACCCACAGCCTTGCCCTGCGTTTTACAGCCCTGGGCTACCTGCAGCAGGATACCCTCCTCTCCCGGGGGAAAGGGGGACAATGGCCCCGGTTATCCCTGGTGATGCCAGAAGCAGCCGTGGCCCTTCAGGAGGTGGTACTTCGGGGGGACCAGGCCCTTCGTATCCGGCGGGATACCATAGAATTCCGGGTGGATACCTACCTGAAGGGGGCCGAGGAAGTGGCCGAGGATGTGCTTCGTCAGTTACCCGGGGTTTCCGTGGGGGAGGATGGGGAAATCCGGGTGCGCGGCAAACCGGTGCGAAGTGTCCTGGTGGAGGGGGATGACCTGATGGATAGGGGGTATAGGGTACTGACGCAGAACCTGGACGCCTCTGCCATAGCCCGGGTACAGGTACTGGAAGGTTATCAGGAAAACCAGGTCCTGGGTCGGATGAAGCCTTCAGGAGAGGTGGCACTGAACCTGGTGCTCCGCCCTGAAATTAAAGGCAAGTGGGCCGGACGGCTGGATTTGGGTTCAGGAGGCATCCGCAGAAACCAAAGCAGGGTCAACCTGATTAACCTCAGGAAGGGTACCAAAACGTATATCCTTGGCAATGCCAATACCACGGGCGCAGATCCGGTGGGGGATATCTATTCCTTGTTACACCCGGACCCCCTTGCCGGGGAGTACCCTCCGGGCAGTGGGGAGAACACCGGGTCGGCGGGAATGCCCCAACTGATCCCCCTGCCATTGGACCGCTCCCTTTATTTACCAAACAATGCCCGTATGGGAGCCTTTAGCTCGGCAGCCCATCCGGCAGAAGGCGTAAAAATAACCACCCAAGTGCTGGCGGCGTCGGAAAGGGTCCGAATGCGCTGGAGGCACAAGGAAACCCTCGTAGCCCCGGATACTGTTTTCCGGTTTACTGAAGCCCGGGATCAGCACCTTCGGCAGCGGGTATTCCAGGGGAAGGTGCTACTGGATGCAGGCGCCGATACGCTTTGGCGGGTATCCCTTAAAAACCATTGGAGTCTCAGCCGTGCAGAAGGTTCGGAACAACTGCTCGTAAATACCAATCCTCAGGTGCAGCAAACGCAGGGAGTTCTTAACCGATGGGATACAGCCCTGGAGTTTTCCCGCCGGTGGGATACCCGGACCCTGGTGCGGGTGGGGGGGCGGTGGCTTCAGGAAGGCAAGGAGCGTTTGCTGGAGTATGACGGATTTGCTTTGGCCCCCGTGTTTGGTGGAGAAGGCCAGGGTTGGGAAACCCGCGAGGAGGGGCAACTGGGGTTGGGATACCTTGGGTTTCGGGCAGGGGTACTCCGCAGGTATGGCAGCCGCCACCTGGAATTCCAGGCCCAATTGGAAAAGGTCCGCTGGCGTGGGCAGCGGGAATTGCGCTTTGGAAACCCGTCCGGGTTTCTGGGCCCCGGGCTTGCTGTGGTGTCCGAACACAGACGCAGGATCGGGTTCCTTCTGGAGTGGGGCAGGGAAGGGGAGCACCTGCGTTGGTTGCTGGGCCTGCGACTGCAGTATACCGGAAGTACGTTCCCGGGCCAGGCGGCCCGGCCTTCACCGGGGTGGGTTTTCCTGCCATCTGCCCGGCTGCGGTGGCGGCCACGCCCCCTGCATACCTTTCGGGCGTCGTACCGGTACACGGCACGTGAAAGCCACTTCGAAAACCAATGGCAGGCCCCGGGTCTCCGGGATTACAGGACGGTACACTATGGGATGGGGCACTGGACCCGATTTCTGGGGCACCAGGCTTCTTTGGGGTATACCTACGGCAACTGGGGGCACCAGACAACCTTCCAGGCCCTGGGCATGTGGAAGCTGGAACCGCTTTTTGAAGGGCGCAGCCTGGTGCAGTCCGCCACCTATTCCGGCACCAGACTCCTGCCGTTGAGCGGGAGGCAATGGTTTCAGGTTACCCTGGACCTGGACCATTTCCTCCCTTCCCTCGGAGCCAACCTGAAATGGAAGGTGCAGTTCAACCGCAACCGAAACCCCATGCACATCAATGGGGTTCCTACCCTTCGGGTAAACCAATCCCTTAGTTGGGGTCCGGAGTTTCGGATGGCGCTGGGAAATAGGTCTGAAGCCCATTCCGGTGTCGCTTTTTCCCGAACCTGGCTACAGACGCAGGGTAAAACCCGGGCCGATGCGCTGAAGGGCTTCCTGGACCTGGATTCCCATTGGGGGCAGGGGTGGTCCGGTCACCTGACCACGGAATTCATTGCCAACCCCGATTCCGGGTCCGAACCCCTATGGCTGTCCCATCTGCGGGTGGTTTTCAAGCCGGAAAAAGGGAGGTTTTCGTACAGGCTGGGGGTAGAGAATCTTTGGAATGCCGGGTTTTACGGGGTACGGTCCCTGCAGCAGGCCGGGTACCAGGATTCCGGGTACCCCTTGCTGGGCAGGCAGGTCCTGATCCAGGTTTCTATGCGGCTTTGAGGGCCTGGTCCCCTAGCGCTGCACTCCTCGTAGGATCACCCGCTCGGGCACCAGGGGAAGGGGAATTACTTCCAGGACGGCACCCTCAAAATCCGTTAAAACCACACCTCCTTCCGGTGACCCATCGCCTTTGACGTATACTACCAGGCTCCTTCCGGTTTCCAGGTCGGTATCGAAGTTGCCAAAGAGGGGGCGGTTTCCGGTTTCCGCTTGCATACGGGCCTGTAGACCCGGTAGGAAAGGTTCCCCCCCAGCCGCAAAACGACCCTGTGCCAAATCATAAGAGGCAGGTTGGGAAAAGAAAAGGCTGGGTTGCTGGTAGATATACCGCACCAACATCTGGTCCCCGGCAAAGCTTGAGGAAAACAGTCCCTCGTTCTGGATCGGGAATCCGGGAATCGCTCCACCGGGCCCAAAGCGCATGGTTGCGGTTTGGTAGGATTCAAACGTAAAATCGGTTTGGAAAATCAACAGCTCGCCATCGCGGAGGGTGGCCGCCTGGAAGGCGGTGCCGGCACTAATGGTGGTCATTACTTCCCCGGTCGCCAGGTCCACAAGGCCCAAAGTAGGCTCCCGGGTAATGGCCGCCCTGTAGTAAAGGACCAGCAAGCCGTCCCCGAGCAATGCGTCCAGCACCCCATCTTCCCCGGCGTCGGCCAGGAACAGGTCCGTACACTGGGCTGAACCCCGGGGGTTGATCCGCACCCGGGTCTCGGGCGGCCCGTTGGCGGGAAAGGCGCTGTATACCATTACTGAAAATTCGGAATTCCCCCAGAGGGACCGGATAATCTTCGGCATGTCGTTTTCGGTACTGAACCCGCAAATGTCGGTAGCCCGGAAAACTGTCCCGGTTTCCCACTGCTTGGCATACACGGCAGACTGCTGCTCCTGCCAGGTAAAATAGGCAATTCCCTCTTCGTCTATTTGCCTTCGCCCGTTTTCGAGAAAGGAAACCCCCAGTTCTGCCCCAAGGTCCACAATTTCGGCAGAACCGCCTCCGGTCTGCATATTGATCTGGACCGGGCCCGAGCCGCCTTCGGCAACAGCAATAAAGGTCAGGGGCACTTCCTCCTGAGGCGCCAGGGGGGCATCGTCTGAGGTACAGGATGCCAGCAAAAGGGAGCCCAGGAGCGCCGCAAAAGCGAAGCGAAAGGGTTTCATAGCGTTTTTTTGGAGTACCTAAAATATAAAAAAAGAATCAGGCAGGTCCCGGATCCCGGAAATCCCCCGGGCCCAAACCCCTGTTTTTCAAAATTGTCTAATTTGAAGGGGCCTTATAATCCCCAAAAACACGGACCATGCAAAACGACCTTCTGGTATCCTACCTCACCCTTCGAATATCCATCGGTTTTGTAGCCATTGGTATTCCGCTCTTCCTGGTAGTGGGATCGATCTGGTTGGGAGACTGCACCCAGGTACAAAGTTCCATTTCCGATTACTATCACACGGTTATGCGCGATGGCCTGGTGGGCACCATCTGCGCTATCGCCTTCTTCCTCTTTGCCTACAGGGGGTATGATGTACGGGACTTCTGGGCGACCCGTGCTGCGGCCGTTCTCGCGCTTTTCGTTGCCTTTTTTCCAACCATTTTCACGGATGTGCCCGAACCCCCATGCAACATGGTGCGACCCATTGAGAACCCGCTTGTCAATACCATCCACTTTACCAGCGCCCTGCTTTTTTTCCTGGTGCTGGCCTATATCTCCCTGGTATTGTTCACCAAAACCGACCACCCGGAAGCCATGGGACAGCGCAAGAAAAACCGCAACCGGGTTTACCGCGTTTGTGGTTGGGTCATGCTGGGTTGCCTGGCCCTGCTTGCCCTCTATTTTGCCTGGTTGCGGCATGCATGGCCGGGACTGGCACCCTACGACCCGGTCTTCTGGCTGGAATCCATCGCCCTTTGGGCCTTCGGAATTAGCTGGCTTATAAAAGGCGAGATCTTTATGAAGGATCTTCCTGCGCCCAAACCTCAACAGTCCTGAAGCATCCGGAAGTCATGAAAAAACCCATAGCCGACCTGCATTGCCACCCCAGCCTTAAACCCCACCTGAACGAAGAAATAGGGAGTATCTGGGACTTCCGGGAGAACCCAACAGTGGACGAGGTTTTCCGCCTGGTCAGTATCCGTAAACTCGCCCTGAGGGGGCTGGCGGCCAAGCTGGCGCTTAAAACGCAGTCTAACCTGGACAGTTGTTTTAAGGGGGGCAACCGTCTGGTGTTTTGCAGCATTTATCCCTTCGAGAGGGAGTTTATCAGGCCCGACAGGCCTTTTAAACGCGCGGCTTTACCAGTAAAGTGGGCCCTGCAGCTCCTGCTTCGCAAGCGCTATAAAAAGGCGATAGATACCAAACTCATCCGGTTAATCACGGGTATCTCGCCCGGGGCAGCCCACGGGTTACTGGACCAAATCCATACCCCTGGGGCACGGGTCAATTACATGGACGATTTCCGAGAAGAGTACGAATACCTGCTGGCCTCACAGGGCCCGCGCCCCAAGGGGGCCATAGCCAACTGGCACCCGAGTTTCAGGCTGGTGCAGAATGCAAGCCAACTTCCAACCGCCGATGACCAGGACAAAATTGCCGGGGTCATTACGGTTGAAGGCGCCCATGCCTTTGCCGAGTACCCCCTGGAGTTCCTGCGGGAAGATATGGGCTTTGAAGACCTGCCTCAAACCGAGCAAGCGAAGATACGGGCTTCTTTCCGGCAGAATCTCGGGGTTATTAAGGACCCGGACAAGACGGCTTTCCCACCGTTTTTTGTAACCTTTTCCCACCACTTCCACAACTTCCTATCCGGGCACGCGAAAAGCTTCTCCGGGCTGTTCTCCAGGGTCTTCAACCAGGAACCCGGACTGGAAGCCGGGCTGTCATCCCTGGGGCGAGAAGTGCTCGAGTTGCTCCTGCAACGGGGCCCTCGGGTTGCCCGGATTCTGATCGATACCAAGCATATGCCGCCCGTAGTCCGGCGCGAGTTTTACCATTTGGTGCGCTCCCGCCGCCGCGCGGGGGATGCTATCCCGATTATCTCTAGTCATTCGGCCGTGAATGGTTTGGCCTCCCTGGAGGAAGCCATACGCAACAACAGCAATAGCCGGGCGGAGCGTCGGTCTTACGTCAGCAAGTTCGGGATTAACCTGACGGATGAGGATATCCGGGAGGTTTACGATTCGGACGGGCTTATCGGGATTTGCATGCACGATGGGCGGATGCCCGGGAGGAAGTTCAAACGGAAACTCCGCGCGGTACGGGCCCACCCGGAAAAGGCCAAACGCCTGTACGCGCAGATGTTTCTGACCAATATCCTTCATGTGGTACGGGTAAATGCCCGCCATCTGGAATCCCTTCGCCTGTCTGGCCAGGACAGCACAGCGCTACTCACTGCCTGGGACACGGTTTGCCTGGGCTCGGATAACGACGGCATTGTAGACCCGTACAACACGTACGAAACGGCCGCAGACCTTTCGGATTTCCGGGAGAAGATCGTGGAGGCGTTTAAGACCCAGGAAGCCCCGTATATGAAGGACTTTCGCATCCTCACCCTTCCGGAAGAGGAGCCTATAAAACCCGAAGAACTTCAAAAACTGATGATGGGCCAGACCCCGGAACAACTCGCAGACCGCATTTTTTACGACAACATCCGGAATTTCCTGGAGCGGTATTTTACAGACGCATACCGGTTTGAGGGGGCGGTGGTTTAGGTTTTTGTTCAGGGTGTGTGGACCGGCCTACCTGGGGGTGGATAATTCTGAGATGCATCATCCAGGACTAAAACCCAGTCAGAGCCCGTTGCTGGAGGCATAAATACCATGTTCTCTTCACGCTTAAGTTCTTCAACTGGACATGCAGATCCTGATCTTGGATCGTACCACCAAAGGCGCAAAACGTCTCCCTTTAAGGCTCGTAAATTCAATGTTACTTTCTCCCCTTGCGGCAGATATACCATAGCATAACGTCCCCTTGAATCCCTTGTTGCCACAGGACTCATGACAGTTTCAGTTTTTTCCTCCATCAGCATTTCAGGGTCTGGTATACGCGAAAGAAAGGGTCTGGAAAGCATTAAGTCCTTCAGATGTTTTACCTGTGTAGCCATGGGTAGGTCCAGGGAAGCCTGCCATGGTCCCAAGGGTCCATTAATGGGTTCGCGGCCTGGTTGGTACATCTGCCAGACGGCATGGCAGCCATAGGTTTGACCGAAGGCTCCGGCAAAAACATTTTGAAACATAATCCTCCTGATTTCAGATGTGGTGCTATATCCCAGCTCGGACGCATTAAAACACAATGGGTGGGCTTCGTATAGGGGCTCCCCATCCAGAACAGGCTTCACCGGTTTCAGTTCATAGTCGTGACGGATTTTTAGATAGGAGGGTTCTGAATTGCAATGACCGGTTTGGTGCATGTTAAAGTCGAGCCATTCTTCATTGTGAAACCAGGTGGAAGAGCCTCCACCATTCTTAGGCTGAGGGTGAAACGACATCAATGCCTTACCGTTGTCTCCAGTTCCTTGCACAATGCCCTCGGCCAACGCATTCCATATCGAGACATCCCCGGAACCTGCTCTGGGATTTCGATCTCCCCCAATAATCCATATCAAGTTCGTTACCCCTGCGTATCTTTTGCCCAGCCATTGTCCATAAGCCAATGCATTTTCTTCATGGAAAACCTCTGGTCCAACCCCCCAGGATTCTGTAAACACTTTGTCCCCCCATGTGGGGAGCAGGGCAATATACATGCCGCGTATTTGGGCTTTTTCCAAAAGGTAGTCAATCAGGGAAAAGTAGTCCGGATTAGGTTGGGAGGGGTCATCAGCTAGAAGTGGGAGATGGCCCTCCCGATTTGGGGTATGTAGCCCGTCCAATTCGGCAAGCGCAACGGTCTGAATAACATTGAATCCCTGGGTATGGCGTTTTTCGAGGTAATAATCAATCTCTTCCCTGCTACACCTATGGGTCAACTCCCAGGCTGTATCTGCCATCCAGAAAAATGGCGTCCCGTCCTGTTGCACGAGAAACCGTTTGTTTTTACTAACCTTGAGCGGAGGGGTCTGACAGTGGACGAACCCGTACAAAAGGAGGGCTATCAGTAGAAGCGGACGATACATGAGAGGTAGGTTTGACATAAGGAAATTACCATTTTTTGCCCAGACCTGGACATGATACACCTATCCTGTCGCCCATCGCAGATCCCGTTTATAAGGGTTTCAAAAGCACATAGTGAGCTACCTTTCTTACCTTTAGCATATTGAATGTCTGTTTTGCCTACCCTCGCCGACCACATCATTGCCTTTAACCGCCACCTGGAGTTTACAGGGCGTTTGCCCAAGGGGGTCGGGGTATTGAACCCCTTTCAGGACAACCCGGAAATCCTCCCGATCTCGGAGGCCTTTTACCGGAAGTACTATTCGGATACCAGGCCCCGGCGGCTGATTATGGGGATCAACCCGGGGCGGCTTGGGGCCGGGGCCACGGGCATCCCGTTTACGGATACCAAAAGGCTTACAGAAGTATGCGGCCTGACCGGGCCGGAATTCCACACTCACGAGCCGTCTTCCGTCTTTGTCTACAAGCTTATAGAAGCCTACGGTGGGCCGGAGAAATTTTTCGGGAGGTATTACATCAATTCGGTGTCCCCGCTTGGGTTTGTGAAGCAGGGCAAAAATGGGAAATGGGTGAATTACAACTACTACGACAGCCCGGCCCTGTTTAAAGCCATTACCCCGTTTGCCCATAAAAAACTACAGGAACAACTGGGCTGGGGCCTGGAGACGGACACCTGCTTTTCCCTGGGGAAAAAGAATGCCAGATACCTGAAGGAACTCAATGAAAAAGGAGGCTATTTCGACCGGATTGTGCCTTTGGACCACCCCCGGTATATTGTGCAGTACAAATCCAAACAGATTGATGCGTATGTAGACGCCTTCCTGGAGGCGTTGGGGGAGTAAGGAAGTTGGCGCGCGGGCGTTCGACTCCCGGAGGCGGAGGCGGAGCCGGAGAGGTTACCTCGCTGTGCTCGGTGTTCTCTGAGTCGTCAGTCCTGCAAATACAAACCCGGCCCTGGCGACGCCAGGCCGGTTTTTTATTTCCTAACTGCTCACTCGAGCAAGCTCAGCTCGCTTTTTGGAAATAAAAAACCCCGCCGGATTCCCGGCGGGGTTTGTGCTTGATCGTGGAGCCGGGGAGAATCGAACTCCCGTCCAAACAAGCAATACCTATGCTTTCTACATGCTTAGTTTTTGTTTGGTTGTCGGCGTGTAACTGACCAAAAACCGCCTATTACACGCTTAGCTTCTTTAGTTTGATGCCGCTATTGAAGCCATAGCGGCACGATGTTGACTTTTATGGTGCCCCCGGAAGGGTCGCCGTCAACAAGGGCTACCCGGGGACATTTAGCTTTCCCGCCTTGCGGGACTAGGCCATGACTTACTGTAATTCGGTCAATTAGGCAGCTAAAGCGTAGTTAGACTCGCCATTTAAAAGGGTTGAGTCATGAGATTAACGAGCTGTATCCCAGCGCTCGGCATGCTTACATAGCCATTGGTCTCGCTGTCAAAACCAGTCGGCCCCATAGTTTCAATGAACTTCTGAAAGGAAGGCAAAGGTACGCAAATTCGCGGGTTCTTTCCCCCCACCGGAAATCCGCCGGAAATCGTTTGCGTACCCCTGCGAATCCACCTATTTTTGCTCAAATTCCATACCAAACCCTCAGATGAAGTTCGGATTGATTCGCGAGCGCAAAAACCCGCCAGACCACCGAGTGGTGCTGTCCCCGCGGGCCTGCCAAAAAGTCCTGTCTGCTTTCCCCAAGGCTCAAATTACCGCCGAGGCTTCCCCCGTTCGCGTCTTTAAGGCCGAAGAGTACGAAGCGGTGGGCATCCCGGTTGCGGATTCCGTCTCAGATTGCGACGTTTTGCTGGGGGTAAAGGAAGTACCCGTTTCCGCCCTGCTGCCCGGGAAGAAGTATTTCTTCTTTTCCCATACTATCAAGAAGCAGCCCTATAACCGCGAATTGCTCCGGGCCATCCTGCAAAAGGACATCGAACTTTACGACCACGAGGTGCTGACCAACCCCAAGGGGGTACGCCTGGTGGCCTTTGGCCGGTATGCCGGTATCGTAGGTGCATATAACGGCATCCGGGCCTATGGGTTGAAATATGATGCCTTCCAATTACCCAAGGCGGAAACCCTTCCGGACCAGCAAGCCCTGATCCGTGAACTAAGCCAACTCAAACTCCCACCCATTAAAGTGGTGCTCACCGGCAGGGGCCGGGTAGGGAGCGGGGCCCGCGAAATGCTGGACGGCATGGGTATGCGGCATGTAACCGTGGCGGAGTTCCTGGAGAAGACATTCCAAGAACCCGTGTATTGCCAGATAGACGCCTCCTTCTACAATAAGCGGAAGGATGGGGTACGCGGAAACAAGGAAGATTTTATTGCCCACCCCGAGCAGTACCGCTCCAACTTTTTCCGGTTTGCACGGGTGGCCGATGTGTTTATCGCCGGGCATTTTTACGGGCAGGGGGCCCCATACCTCTTCACCCGCGAAGACGCCCGCCACCCGGAGTTCAGGATACGGGTGGTTGCCGATATCTCTTGCGATATCGACGGGCCTGTGGCCAGTACCCTGCGCGCCTCCACCATTGCAGACCCCGTCTATGGGTACGACCCGGTATCCGAGTCTGAAACCGATTTCCGAAACCCGGATGCTATTGCCGTAATGGCTGTTGATAATCTGCCTGCCGAACTTCCTCGGGATGCCAGCGAGGGCTTCGGGTCTGCCTTTGTCAAGCATGTGATCCCGGCGTTTTTCAATGGGGATGCAGACGGGGTCCTGGAACGCGCCCGCATGACCCGGGGAGGCAAACTGACACCCCGCTACGCCTACCTTCAGGATTACGTGGACGGAAAGGAATAGACCCGGGTTACCTGGGGGTGTTTCGCGTGCCCAGGGAGAACAGGCGCTGCTCTCCATTTAAAGTATAGGGTTTTAGTCTCCCAAAAGACGTTCCAGGGCATTGATATGGTTTTTGAAGGCTTTTTTTCCGCTCTCAGTGGCGGTATACCGCGTATTGGGTTTGCGGTTTAAAAAGCGCTTTTCCACAGCAATGTAGGCTTCCTTTTCGAGAGCCTTCAGGTGGCTGGCCAGGTTGCCGTCTGTCACTTCCAACAGGTCCCGCAACCCGGTGAAATCCATATGGTCATTCACCATAAGCACAGACATAATGCCCAGGCGGATACGGTGGTCAAAGCTTTTGTTTATGCCGTCTATGAGTCCCAAGGGCGGTTGCTATTTATCGTATTTGAAATACATCATACCCCCGTAGAGGATGTGGAAGGCCCCGAAACCTATGGCCCACAACAACAGCCCGTAACCGGCAAACTGGGTGGCGATCAGGCCCAGGGCAATCTGGGCAAGGCCCAGGCTGCGGATATCGCCCAGGGTGTATTTGCTCGCATTCAGACAGCTAAGCCCATAAAAGATCAGGGTAGCCGGCACAATGAGCGCGATATACCCGTATTGCAGCAGGGCCAGGCAAAAGAGGCCTCCCGTGGCCAGGGGGATCAGGAAATTGCCCACCAGGCGCCTGCTGGAGTCGGTCCAAAGCTTTTCCCCGTTTTTCCGGGCTTTGCGATAGGACAGCCAGATGGCCGTAGTTACTGCCAGCAGGAGAACCACCAGGGCAATCGCCAACAGGCGGACGACCATGGTATCGTCTGTAATCCCGGGGTTTTCGGATGCCGAGTCGAACCCCTGGCTCTGGTTAAAGGCAGTAATCTGGAAATGGGCCACTGCCGCCCCCGCAAGGGCATATAGGCCGGCCAGTACCCCGGCAAGGCCGCTGAGTGACAGGAAGCGGGAGGAACGGGCCATCATGGCCCGGATTTCACTCAGGTCTTCCTGGTATTTATCGTTATCCATAATAAAAGAACTTTGAATTACAAAGTAAATAAGTTTGCGCCAGAACTCCAAGCCCCGGCGTTGATTTTATTCCGGGAGGATTTCCCAGCTGGCCTCGGGGTGCACGCCAGGAGCCGTATAGGCCCCGAGGGCCCGGAGTCTAAGGGCTACCCGCTCTTTCTTCTCCAGGGTTTTGATATTGAGGGTGTAGGTGCCCCCCGCCGGGATTTCAAAAACCGGGGAGCTGCTGTAAAAGGTATATTCCATCACATTCTCGAAGAGGAGGGGGCTGCTGCTGGTATTTTGCAGTTCTATCCGCAGGATCTGTGTTTTGGGGATGTAGGCGCTGCTCTTAACCTGTACGCTGGCCTGGAGGAGGGGGATGAGGAATTCCGGCTTCCCTACCCACAAACCATTATATACGGCTACCGTCCGACCTTGAAAGAGCGCTTCCCTCAAGCCCTCCACCGTCCGCTCCCGGGAAAAGACCAGGGTAACCGGGCGGTGTTTCCCGGTTTCGATGTAGTCCCAGGCAATGAGCCCGTGGATATCGCTGGTCCCCATAATGGTCAGGTTCTGTTCCAGGGCAATCGCCAGGGCTTCCTCCGAATAGTCCGTGGTGTTGATCACTTCTATGCCATGGAGTTCCCCTGCCGCAATCCGCGCTTTCTGGAAATCGCTTAGGACGGGGTTCCCCTGGGGCTGTTGGGCATACCAGGCCGGGTGGTTCCAGAACACAAAGGCACCTTGTTTACGCGCTTCTGCAAAGGGTACTTCCGGGTCCTTAGCCAGGAGGGGGTTGGCATCCGATATAAAAATGGCATTGCTGTGGCCCATAGGGGCCTGACGCGTAATTTCGGATCCGTGGACGAGGAGCAGGTCATGGTCTTCGGCCTCCTGCAGGGCAATCTGGTAGGACCGGTTGCGGTCCGGGTGGGGAATATCCTCACTATGCGGCTGGTATTCCAGGTGTTCGGTAAGGGAGATGACATCCACCCCTTCTCGCAGGGCTTCCATAACCCGGATGTCCGGCCAGACACTACCGTCGGAAAAAACGGTGTGCTGGTGCAGATCCGTGACCAGGGTCGTATAGCCAGGTATGTCAGGGAAAGCAAAGGGTTCCGATGCGTGGTGGGTGTGCTCCTGGGCCGCAACTGGCAAGAAGACAAAGGCTGTGAGTATCGAGAACAGGCGTTTCATAACAGGTTGGTTTGCCTATAAATGTAGTGCGGTCCTGCCTGCCCGCCAAACGCAATACTTTAAGAAATGGCTATCCACGCTGCTTTTTTTGCAAGTCAAAGGCATATTCGTTAATACTTTGTTGATAAAATCGAAACAATGTTTCGGATTCCTCACTATATTGACAAGCTCGATTAAGACCGTATTTGTGACCTTCAATTGGATTCACCCGGGGGCCCCGGACCCCGATTCTGAAAAGCGCGCCATAGAACTGGAATACCAGTTGCGCCCGCGTATCGTCCGCTTCCTGATGGATCGGCTGGGCCCGGAGTACCTGGGGGATTTTACCGACTTTCATTTCGATGTGGATATGATCCGCAGGGAGGTACGCCTCTCCGACAAAACCCCTGCTGCTTATCTCACGGTCCTTGCCTGCGACTTTATGCAGGAAATCGGAATGAATTGTTGCTAGGTACCCCGGCCCATGAATCCTGCGGAAGCCTACATACTCAACCAGGAAGAGCCCTTTCGCAGCATCCTGTTGGAACTTCAGGCCTTCATCGAACACCACCTGCCCCAGGCCGATTTGAAGTATAAATACCGATTACCCTTCTACTACCTGAAAGGGAAGCCCTTTTGCTACCTGAATACCACAAGGGAGTATGTGGACCTCGGTCTGTGTCATGGCGCCCACCTCACTGTACACCTGGATCAATTGGAAAGCAAAGGACGCAAGCTTATGAAATCCCTACGGTATCCTACTTTGGAATCCATAGATCACGCCGTACTGAAAGAGGTGCTGCAGGAGGCGGCCAGGCACGCGGGCAAGTCCATTTTCAGAAGGTAAAAACAGCTACGACCCACGCGAAACACGGGCTGGTTAATCCACCAGCACGATCAGGGACTGGGTCTGGGCACGAACGGCACGGTCGAACAGGTCCTTAAGGGCCGGGTAGAGTTCTGCGGCCATGTGGGGGGCACCCAGGCTGAAGTTAAAGGTCAGCACGACCGTATTCCCCTGTTGTTTTGCATCGAAAACCAGGCGGGCCATGTTGTCGGGCAGGGCCACCATCGATTTTTCCGGAAGGCTTTCCACGGTTAACCCTTCCGGAATGGTGATGCTTATGCTGTAGCTATAGCCGCGGGCATAGGCGAAATCCACGGGGTATAACCTGGAATCCAGGGTAAAGGGATTGCGGTTGAAAAAGCGGATCAGGAAGGGGTCCAGGTAGATCCGGTTGCCCGTAATGCGGTTTTCGATCTCAAAATCGAGCCGCTCATAGGTGCTCGTTTCCGAGCTTTTTTCCTGGTCCCACTCCAGGGACGTTACTTGCATATCTTCCCGGAAGGAGTCCTCCAGGGCATCGTCGTAGCTTTCGGACTCGGCTTTTTCCTGCCGCTTTTCAATGGCAGGATACCCCGCCGTGAGCCAGTACAAAACCCCCGTACCCGTACTACCGTCTTCCTCCAGCACCAGTTGGGCCCGGATATTGACCATGTTGCGGTCCTCCAGGTTAAAATCCTCCCAGAAGCTGTCTGCGTCAAAATCCATCACCCGGCCGTAATAATTTAGCGCCCGCTGCGGGAGCATGCCAAACGGGGTGTACTTGTCGGTGGCATCCAGGTAGTATGTTTTGCCGTCAATTTCGCAACGGGCCAGTACATAGTTGAAGTCGGACATCACCGGGTGGCTTCTCTTGGGCAGGCCACGCCCCCTGGTGGCACTGAGCACTAATTGGGCGGGGATCCCGGCGGCATTCAGCAGGTTAATGAGGGACATATTGATTTCGGACACATTGCCGCTGCCTTCCTCAAAGGCCTCCTTTACCCGGCTTTCCCGGTAGATGCCGTACTGCCCGTTCCAGTTATAGTGGGCCCGGACAAACTCATAAATACGCTCAGCCCGCTCCAATAACCCACCTTCGCTCAGTAATTCCGGCGGAACCTGTTTCTCAAAGAAATTGCCTTTTTTGAGCTGCCGCCCCAGGTCGCTGTCTTTCCTGAATTCCGAATCCACATCGTCCCAGGTTTTGGTGAAGCGCTCGATCTGCCCATTGATTTTGCGCCATTCGGAGAGCTCGAATTCCATCCGGGCCTGGTAGTTGTTGGCAGCCAGCATAAAGGATTCCTCGCGGAAGGCCGGGATATCCTTCATGGCGTATTTCAGTTTTTCGCAGTCTGCGGGTTTGGGGATACCCGGGATCACCAGGCAGTCCCGTTCCAGTTCGGCTTCATTGACATCCAGGGAAAGAAAACCTACCAAGGCGCGGTTATAGACATAATTCCCGGGGATCCTCGCATTGAATTCCGAATACACCTTCGGGATGTCGGCCTGGAATTCCCACCCATTGAAATTATAGATGTACGGGCTTCTCAGGATATAGGTGTATTCCAGAACCGCCCCTTCCCGGATGTCCGGGAAACTGAAAGTGGCTTCGGACCAGTTGGCACCGGTATCCTTATAAAAAATCTGGTCCTGCGCGACGCCTACCCGCACGGTGCCATTGTGCGTCATGGCATGGATACTCATGATCTTTTCGGACGTATCCGCCCCCCTGTAATACGGAATGCTTACGGTACCCTGGTCAAAACCCTCGGGTTTCAGGATTTTGATTTTGGCGTGATAGGCCTTGTAGAGCCAAATCCGGTTGCCATCCAGGTCGAAGTAATTGTCGCCCCGTTCATAGAGGTAAACCGCCGATGCCGTGGTATCCGCTTCGTATTGTTCAAAGTTCTTTTCCTTGTAGGTAAGGGTACCAAAAGTATGGGGTTCCTGGGCAACAAGGGTCCCGGCAACTGCCAGGATTACGCCCAGCAAAAGGCTTTTTTTCATGGTTGGTTCAGGGGGGTTATGCCCTGCTATTAAAAACGGATGACTACCTCGCGTATTGCACACAGCCGGGTAAGAAGTCCTTCCAGCTGGTCCAGCGGGAGCATGTTGGCCCCGTCGCTCTTGGCATTGGCCGGGTCGAAATGGGTTTCAATGAAAATGCCATCCACCCCGGCGGCCATCCCGGCACGGGCAATGGTGTCGATTAGGCCGGGCCTGCCCCCGGTGACCCCGGAAGCCTGGTTGGGCTGTTGGAGGGAGTGGGTCACATCCAGTACCACGGGAGCGTACTGCCGCATGGTCGGGATCCCCCTGAAATCGACAATCAAATCCTGGTACCCGAACATGGTCCCCCGGTCCGTGATGACCACCTGCTCGTTTCCACTGTCGGTAACCTTGGCCACCGCGTGCTTCATGCTTTCCGGGCTCATAAATTGTCCCTTCTTCAGGTTTACAACCTTGCCGGTTTCGGCTGCGGCTACCACCAGGTCGGTCTGGCGGACCAGGAAGGCGGGAATCTGGAGGACATCCACGTATTCGGCGGCCATGGAGGCATCGGAGACCTCATGGATGTCGGTAACGGTGGGCACATGGAAGGTTTCGGAAACCTTGCGGAGGATTTTCAAGGCTTTTTCATCGCCTATCCCCGTAAAGGAATCCACGCGGCTGCGGTTGGCCTTCTTGAAGCTCCCCTTAAAGATGTACGGGATTTGCAGCTTTTCTGTAATCCCCACAATAGTCTCGGCTATCCGAAGGGCCATGTCTTCCCCTTCAATGGCACAGGGTCCTGACAGCAGGAAGAAATTTTCGCCGGTGGCATGACGCAATTGCGGGATTCTTGAAAGCTCCATATGCTAAAGTTTTGACAAAGATAGCACTTAATCGGGGCGGTGCCGCTTACCTTTAGGACCATGTGCATGCGGTTTTTCAGATTTGCAATAACCGGAATTGTCCTGCTTTGGTCTCTGTCCCTGGCTGCCCAGCGGGTAGAAAAGGGGTTGGGCACCATAATTCTGGAGCCCCACCAGTTCCAGGTGAATCTGCTGCTTCCCGGGTTTTCCTATGAGTTCGGCCTTTTGCCAAACCTAACAGTTGGGGCGGGCCTGGGCCTGGGGCTGGCCACCCCGTCCGAAGGGTATTCCCTGGCCCCTTCCTATTTCGCGTTTTCCCGCTACTACCACAACCTCAGGCGCCGCACAGGCATCGGGAAAAACACTGCCGGCAATTCCGGGAATTACTTTGCCATCGCCTTCAACCATTATTTCGTGGAATGGGAATTGGCCGGTAACCTGGATAATGAAGGGCGGGACCTGATTTTTCTTGGTGGGATGTACGGGTTGCAACGAACCTTACCAGGCGGAATTTCCATTGGGGTGGAGGCCGGAGCGGGGTATTATTTTCGCAACAGGATCAGTTCGGGCATTGGCCCGGCGGTAAATTTCCGTTTGGGGTGGAATCCGTTTGCGAAACGGCGGAGGAACCCGATGGAATAGGGCAGGAGCAATTGCTTTTCCAGCGTGCTGATGCTACAGGGGCCCCCCACCCTCCCGCCCATGAAAGTAATCCCACCTACTGCAACACCATCGCATAAAAAGTTAATCCACTTAAAAACAATAAGTTGTAATGAGGACAGCCCAATTTTTTGGGATTTAACCTTCCCCTACGATTTATCCCGAATTCCTGTCTATCTTTGCGCCGCTTTACGAAACGACATGAAGGACATCCGCAACATTGCCATTATTGCCCACGTAGACCACGGAAAAACCACCCTGGTAGACAAGATTTTACATTTCTGCCAGCTCTTCCGCGAGAACGAGCAAACCGGCGACCTGATCCTGGACAACAACGACCTGGAACGGGAACGGGGCATCACCATCGTTTCCAAGAACGTCTCGGTGACCTACAAGGATACCAAGATCAATATTATCGATACCCCCGGCCACGCCGATTTCGGGGGAGAGGTGGAGCGGGTGCTCAATATGGCCGACGGGGTTTTACTGCTCGTCGATGCCTTTGAGGGGCCCATGCCCCAGACGCGGTTTGTATTGCAGAAGGCCATCAATATGGGCCTGAAACCCTGCGTGGTAATCAACAAGGTAGACAAGGAAAACTGCACTCCGGAAGAGGTGCACGAAAAGGTCTTCGACCTGATGTTCGAGCTGGGGGCCGAAGAATGGCAGCTGGATTTCCCGGTGGTTTATGGTTCTGCCAAACAGAACTGGATGGGCCCGGACTGGAAGACCCCTACCTCCAGTATCGAGCCCCTGTTACAGATGGTCATCGAACACATCCCTACATTTACCCCCAAGGAAGGCAGTACTCAAATGCTGATTACTTCCCTGGACTATTCTTCCTATACCGGGCGGATTGCCATTGGCCGCCTGCAACGCGGTTCCCTGAAGGAGAACCAGCCGGTGACCCTCGTAAAACGGGACGGGCGGCAGGTGAAGACCCGGATCAAGGAACTCTACACCTTCGAAGGCCTGGGCCGCACCCGGGTAGGGGAACTCCAAACCGGGGACATCGGCGCCCTTGTTGGCCTTGAGGGGTTTGACATTGGCGACACCGTGGCCGATGCCGAAGTACCCGAAGCCCTGGCGAGCATCGCCATCGACGAGCCTACCATGAGTATGCTCTTTACCATCAACGACAGCCCCTTTTTCGGCAAGGATGGGAAGTTCGTCACCTCCCGCCATATCAAGGAGCGCCTGGAGAAGGAGCTGGAGCGCAACCTGGCCCTGCGGGTGCAGCCCACGGACAGCGCAGATAAATTCATGGTCTACGGCCGGGGGGTACTGCACTTATCGGTCCTGATCGAAACCATGAGGCGCGAGGGGTACGAACTGCAGATTGGCCAGCCACAGGTTATCATCAAGGAAATAGACGGGGTGAAATGCGAACCCGTGGAGCACCTGACCATAGACCTGCCGGAGGAAGTTTCCGGGCGGGCCGTGGAAATGGTTTCGGTGCGCAAGGGGGAAATGATCCATATGGAGGCCCGGGGCGAGCGGATGTACTGCGAGTTCCATATCCCGTCCCGGGGTATTATCGGCCTTCGGAACCAGTTGCTCACCGCCACGGCTGGCGAGGCTGTCATGGCCCACCGCTTCCTGGAGTACCAACCCATGAAGGGGGAGATCCCCATGCGGCAGAACGGCTCCATGATCTCCATGGAAAACGGCACGGCTATCCCGTATTCCATAGACAAGTTGCAGGAGCGGGGCAAGTTCTTTGTAGACCCGGGCGAGGACATCTACGAAGGGCAGGTTATCGGGGAGAATTCCCGGGGAGACGACATGGTGGTGAACGTGACCAAGACCAAGAAGCTGACCAACGTTCGGGCTGCCGGTTCGGACGACAAGGCCCGGATAACCCCTGCCATTAAGTTTTCATTGGAGGAAGCTCTGGAGTACATCCAGAAGGACGAATACGTGGAGGTGACTCCCAAGAGTCTGCGGCTGCGCAAAATCCTGCTGAAGGAAACAGACCGCAAGCGCGGCAAGGCCCTGTAGGGTTATTGCAATTCCGGGTGGGAAACCAGGCAGGCGGTAGCTGCGCCTATGATACCGGCATGGTTCTGTAATCCAGCGGGGATCACCGGGGTATCTACAGTAATATAATCCTTGAATTCCTCCCAGTCTTTAGAGGTGCCCCCGCCCAGGATAATGGTGTCCGGAGATACGATCAGCTCCACCAGTTTCAGGAACTTATTGAAACGTTTCCCCCATTTCTTGTAGCTGAGGTTCTCCCGCTCCTTGGCGGAAGCCGCGGCCCAGGTTTCGATTTTATCGAATTCCTTGTAGGGGATCTGCCCCAGTTCGAAGTTCGGGATAAGCCGGCCATCCAGGAAGGCGCCGCTTCCCAGGCCTGTACCAATGGTGATCATCACTACAAACCCTTTCATGTCCCGCCCAATGCCGTAATTCATGGCGGCATATCCGGCGGCGTCGGCATCGTTGATGACGGTAAAATCGTTCCCGGTGGCAGCTGTAAAGAGTTCTTCCACGTTTTGCCCTACCCAGGATTTGTGGAGGTTGCCCTTAGATTTGCAGACCCCGTTTTTGATCACGGACGGGAACCCGCAGCCTACGGGTCCTTTATAGCCGAAATGCTCCACGATCTGGGCCACAACCTCGGCCATGGCTTCGGGTTTTCGGGGTTGGGGGGTTGGGATTCGGAACCTGGGGGAGCGCATCTCTCCCGTTTCCATGTGGATCATGGCCCCTTTGATTCCGGAGCCGCCCACATCAATGCCAAGTACTTCCATTAAGGGTTCGATTGGTTGGTGCAAAGTAACAAAAAAAGATGTTCCCTTGGTTGGGAGCGTCTTTTAAGGGGACAGGCAGGCAGAGGCACAGTCTGGCAGAAACAGCAGCCTCAGCCGGCTTTCTGGATGACCTCGAAAACCTTGCTGCCGTCGCATTTCAGGGTCTTGGAGGGGTATTTCAAAATAAGGGCATAGTCGTGCGTGGCCATCAGGATGGTACGCCCGGCCTTGTTGATTTCCTGCAACACCTTCATGACCTCCACACTGGTCTGGGGGTCCAGGTTCCCGGTGGGCTCGTCGGCCAGGATAAGTTCCGGGTCGTTCAGCAACGCCCGGGCAATGGCAATACGCTGCTGCTCGCCCCCGGAGAGTTCATGGGGGAACTTAAAGCCTTTGGTCCCCATCCCCACCTTGTCCAGTACTTCCCCGATGCGTTTATCCATGGTTGCGGCATCTTTCCACCCGGTTGCCTTCAGGACAAACAGGAGGTTGTTTTTGACATTGCGGTCTGGGAGCAATTTGAAATCCTGGAAGACTATCCCCAGTTTGCGCCTCAAAAAGGGAATGTCTTTCTCCTGCAGGGTCTTCAGGTTGAAGCCCACAATACGGCCGTGGCCTTCCTTGAGCGGGAGGTCTGCGTAAAGGGTCTTCATAAAACTGCTTTTTCCGCTCCCCGTCTTCCCGATCAGATAAACGAATTCCCCCGGGCGCACGTCCAGGGTTATGTCGTTGAGGATCATGTTTTCCTGTTGGTAGACTGC
The DNA here is from genome assembly GCF_002198115.1 of Robiginitalea sediminis. GTDB lineage: Bacteria > Bacteroidota > Bacteroidia > Flavobacteriales > Flavobacteriaceae > Robiginitalea > Robiginitalea sediminis. Next base: position 217,145 of record NZ_NGNR01000003.1, read on the forward strand.
CACGTCCTTCAGGGTTAAAACCGGCTCTGCCATACGTCTGTATTGTTGATATAAAAGTAATAAGTTCCCGCAATCCGGGCGGGAGAAAAAGCATAAAATCCCTTTTCTTCGGGTTGCCCTGCATACGTAAAAAGCGGATTTCACGTTATAAGAGGTAATTCGGTTTCGACCTAACCTACAGAGAACACCATGCGAATCAAGTATACCGCCCTGCTGGCCCTTGCCGGTGTCTGGACGGCCGGCTTTGGCCAGGCATCCCTGCTGCATACCCATCCGGATAAAACCTACCGGGAGGCCCTCGCCCTTTACAACAACAAGCAATACCAGGCGTCCCAGACCCTTTTTGAAACGGTGCTGGCGGAAACCTCTGACCCTGAGGTGGAGGCCAACAGCGCCTATTACATCGCCAATGCAGCCGTCCGCCTGAACCAGGTTGGGGCAGACCGGCTCATGGAGGATTTTGTGGACCAGTATCCCACATCGGTCCGCCGCAATGCCGCCTTTATGGACGTGGCCGATTATTACTTCGAGAACGGACGGTATCCCAATGCCCTGAAATGGTACAGGAGGGTTGAGACCTATTCCCTCTCGCGGAAGGAGCGGGAGCGCTACGATTTCAATATGGGGTATGCCCTGTTTTCCTCCAACAAACCCGGGGAGGCGGAGCGCTACCTGCAGCGCGTGAGCAATTCCCAGCAGTACGGGTCCCAGGCCAAGTATTACCTGGGGTATATCGCCTACCAGCAGGACGATTACGAAGGGGCAAATGCCCGGTTCGACCAGATTACCGACCCCCAGCTCCTGGAGGAAAAACTCTCCTACTACCAGGCCGATATGAATTTCAAGCTGGGGCAGTTCGAGCAGGCCATTGCCCAGGCCCAGAAACAATTGCCCAAATCCGACCGGAGGGAAGCCTCCGAACTGAACAAGATTATCGGGGAGAGTTATTTCAACCTGGGGCAGTATGCCGAGGCCGTGCCGTACCTGGAGCAGTATAAAGGCAAACGCGGGCGGTGGAGCAATACGGACTACTACCTCCTGGGCTATTCCTTCTACAAGCAAGGGGACTACGCTTCTGCCGTCCAGCAATTCAACAAAATTATAGGGGGGGAAGATGCCGTGGCCCAGAATGCCTATTACCACCTGGCCGAGTGCTATCTGAACCTGGAGAAGAAACAGGAGGCGCTCAATGCCTTCCGCAATGCCTGGAGTATGCCCTTCAGTGAGGAAATCCGCAGGGATGCCCTTCTGAATTACGCCCGCCTGAGCTATGAAATCGGGAACCCTTACGAGCCGGTCCCCGGCGTGCTGGGTACCTTCCTGAGGGAATACCCGGACAGCGAATACAAAACCGAGATCCAGGAACTTCTGGTGGATTCCTATATCACCTCCCGGAATTTCCGCGGGGCGATGGAATTGCTGGAGGACAACCCCCGGTATGCCAGCCCGGCCACCTATCAGAAGGTCGCATTCTATCTGGGGGTGGAGTTGTTCCTGGAAGAAGACTACCAGGAGGCCCTGAGCATCTTCGATAAAGCCGCCCGATCCGGTGCAGACCTGGTTTTTACTGCCAGGGCCTTATACTGGAAAGGGGAAACAGCCTATGCCCTGGGGGACTACGAGCAGGCCCTGGGGGCTTTCCAGGCTTTCCGCAATGCCGGCCAGGCCCGTAACCTGGAGGAATTCGGCCAGCTCGATTACCAGATGGGCTACGCCCACTTTAAACTCAAGCAGTACGGGCCCGCAGCCGAACGGTTTAGTGCCTACGCCGCATCCGCTGCCCCGGGACCCAGGAAGACCGATGCCCAGATGCGCCTCGGTGACAGTTATTTTGTAGGCAGCCGGTACCGGCAGGCCATAGAAGCCTATGATATGGCCCTCTCCTCGGGGAGCTCCGAGCGGGATTATGCCGCTTACCAGAAGGCGATGAGCTATGGCTTTCTGGGTCAGGAAGACAATAAACGGGAAGGCCTCAGTACGTTTATCGGCCGGTTCCCTGCCTCCAGTCTCAAGGATGACGCCCTTTTTGAACTGGGAGGTTCCTACGCCAACGGCGGGCAGGATGCCCAGGCGGTTGGTTTCCTGGACCGGCTCATCGCAGAACACCCCAAAAGCCCTTTGGTGGCTTCCGCCCTGATGCGCAAAGGCCTCATTTACTATAACAGTGGCCGCAACAACGAAGCCCTGGAGGCTTTCAAGACCGTGGCGGCCAACTACCCCGGGAGGCCAGAGGCCGTCCAGGCGGTAAATACTGCCCGCCTGATATACGTGGATATGGGGCAGGTGGACCAGTATGCGAGCTGGGTACGCGGTCTGGATTTTGTGGAGATCACCGACAGCGAGCTGGAGGCGGCGGCCTATGAGGCGGCCGATAAGCCCTGGGTGGAAGGTAATACGGATGCTGCCCGCAGGGGTCTGGAGAAGTACCTGCAGCAATTCCCGGCCGGGGTGAACCACCTGGAGGCCCGTTTCAGGCTGGCGCAGCTCTACTATGCGGACAACCGCGCCGGGGAAGCCCTGGAACTGTACCGCACCGTTGCCGATGCCGGGAGCGGGGAGAGCGGGGAACAGGCCCTGACACGGGTTTGCGAAATTCTTGTTTCCCGGGGCGAAACCCGGGAGGCACTTCCCTATCTGGAACGCCTGGAGGCAACCGCCGATATCCCCCAAAACCGCACTTTTGCCCAATCCAACCTTATGAAGGGGTATTATGAAGGGGGCGACTACCCCAGGACCCTGGCCTATGCCGAAAAGGTCCTGGCCAGCCCGTCGTTGGACGACCGGATCCGCTCCGATGCCCAGGTCATGATTGCCCGCTCTGCCTGGCAGACCTCGGACTTCGACCGGGCACGCACTGCCTATGCCCGGGTTTCCGAAATCGGGACCGGGGCCGTGGCAGCGGAAGCACTGTACTATGAGGCCTACTTTAAACGGCAGGATGGCGCCCTGGAAGCTTCCAACGCAGCGGTGCAGCGCCTTGCCCGGGATTTTTCCGCCTACCGGGAATGGGGCGGGAAGGGACTCCTGCTTATGGCCCGCAATTTCGACGACATGGAGGATGCCTTCCAGGCGACCTACATTCTGGAGAACGTAATCTCCAACTTTAGCGCCTATCCGGACCTGGTGGGGGAGGCCAGGACGGAACTCGCAGCCATTAAGGCGCGGGCATCAGAGAACAATGCCTCGGTTAATCCTCAGGACAATGAATAAGAAAAGAGACATGACGATCAGGACCCGGATTGCAGCAATTACGCTGGCCCTAATGGGCGTGACCGTGGGGCTTGCCCAGGACGACGATTTGGGTACGGAAACCGTTACCGTGGTGCGTTCCTATACCCCCACAGTTTCGGATGCCCGTAAGATCAATACACTGCCGGCCATCAATGATTCCATAGAAATGCGCAAGAGGCCGGTGGCCTACAGTATTTTTTCGGTGCCGGTGGCCTCTACTTTTACCCCGGCCAAAGGACAGGCTGCGGCCGTAGAACGAGCCACCCCGGAAAAACTCTACAATAGCTACGCCTCCCTGGCCCTGGGCAACTACAACAATGCCTTTGCCGACTTCTACCTGAGCCGGGATTTCGACAGGGGCGGCAAGCGGTTCGACCTGGGCCTGAACCATTTCTCCTCCCGGGGCGACATAGAAGGTACCCCTTTGGATACGGATTTCTATAACACGGAACTGGACCTGACCTTTACCCGGCAGGACCGGGACTGGAACTGGAATGTTTCTGCCGGGGCAGAGCACCGCAGGTATAACTGGTACGGACTGCCGGAGGGCCTGGTCACCCCGGAACAGGCCGCCGGTCTGGATGCGGTCCAGGATTATCTGGGGGCTGAGGTCAGCGGACGCCTGCGCGTGGAAGACGCCTATTTTCAGGAGGCCCAGGTACTCGCCCGGCATTTCAGGGATGCGGTCTCTTCTGCGGAGAACCGGCTGCAGCTTTCGGGGATGTTCTCGTTCCCGCTAACCGAGGAGTCCCTGGATGTGGGGGCCGAACTCGATTATGTAGGGGGGCATTTCGACAATGCGGACCAGGGGCAGTTTTTCAACGGTGACGAAATCGACTACAGCTCCCTTATAGCGGGTGTTCGCCCCGGTCTGGTCATGCTTCGGGACAACCTGAAGCTACACCTCGGGGCGCGTATTATGGCCGGGCTGGACCTGGAAAACAGTGAAAGCAATTTTTACATCTATCCCGATATACGGGCTTCCTACCGGCTGCTGGATGAAACCGTGGTGGCTTTTGGCGGGGTGGAAGGCGGCCTGCAACAGCAGTCGTACTACGCCTTCAGCCGGGAAAACCCGTTTGTTTCCCCCACCTTGCAGGTGCGCCCTACAGACCGGCAGTACGAGGCCTACCTGGGCCTTAAGGGACAGCTGAGCAGTACCCTGAGTTATTCGGTTAAGGGGAGTTACACCGCTGAGAATTTCAGGCCGTTGTATATCCTGAACCCCCAGAACCCTTCCCGTGGCGATGAGAAGGCCTACAATTACGGTAACTCCTTCCGGGTGTTTTACGACGATATCAAGACTCTCGGCCTGTTCGGCGAACTCCAGCTCACCCTCCAGCGGAACTTTACCCTGGGGGTCAATGCATCCGTTTACGACTACGACACCGAGACCGACAACCCGGCCTGGAACCTGCCGGCCCTGGAAGCCGGCCTGACCCTGGACTACCAGATGGATTCCGGCTGGTATATGGGCGCGAATCTCTTCTACGTGGGGGAGCGCGAGGATTTCCTTTCGGTGGCGGCACCCAACACGGCCCCCGAGGATTTCCCGGCGCAAATCATAACCCTCGATGGGTTTTTCGATGCCAATGCCCACCTGGGCTACCGGATTAACCCCCAGCTCTCCGTCTATGCCCAGGCCAGCAACCTGGCCAACAACGACTACCAGCGGTGGGCCCAATTCCGTGTACAGGGATTTCAGGTCCTGGCCGGGGTGAGCTATAAATTCGATTTGTAAGGCGGGGAGGGTTCCCTGGTCGTATAAGGGTCCCCCTTGGCCGAAAAACGGCCGTCCTCAAGGGGGAAAGATGTACCTTTATCCTACAACAACCTTTTTGTTTTGGTACGACCTAACCCCTCAGCAAACCGCCTGGTTCCCGGGATGGGATTCCGGGTTTTCATCCACGCCATCGCTGTGGCAGTTCTTTCAGCCGCTTGCAGTTCGGAACGCGCCGAACCTGTTGGCGAGCCGGATACAGATGGCGATGGCCTTTCTGACCTTCTGGAAACTTCCCGCGGCTCGGACCCGCGAAATCCATGCGATCCGCCACAGCCCGCGGGGTACACAGGTTACGATGCAAACAGTACATTTTGGTCGGCCGCCGACTGCGATGTGGATGGCCTTTCGAACGGTGCTGAGTTGGAGGGTGGCTCCAACCCCTATCAGAATGAGGCCCTGGATTCCGACGGGGACGGCATCCCGGACCTGGAGGAAGCGGCTGCTGGTTCGGATCCTGAAGACCCGTGTAGCCCGGCCCATGAACCCGGGTATGTGGGCTTCGACCCTGAAAACCCGGCCTGGGCCGCTGCAGATTGCGATGCTGATGGATTTTCCAACGGGGAGGAGTGGGAAGACGGGACCAATCCGTACGAGGTGGAAACCCTGGATACCGATGGGGACGGGATTACCGACCGGGATGAAACGGTGGGCGGCACCGACCCCTCTAACCCCTGCGACCCTGTGCAGACTTCCGGATACGAGGGCTTCGACCCCGGGAATCCTGCCTGGGGTGCTGCGGATTGCGATGCGGACGGGCTGTCTAATGCGGCGGAACTCACCGATGGCCTCGATCCGTATACAGACGAGCGGGTTTTTGCCAGTACCGAATGGCAGCCACTGCTTTCGCAAATGGGTATCTTCAAGGCTCCCTTAAGTGACCTTGCCCTGGAACGCACAGCATACGCCTATGCGCTTACCACCCCGCTTTTTACAGATTATTCCCGGAAACTGAGGACTATTTCCCTGCCCAAAGACGGGCAGATGGCCCTAATGGGCGATGGGTTGCTGGAATTCCCGGAAGGCACCGTCATCACCAAGACCTTTTTCTACTTCCAGGATGAGCGAAACCCCGGCCTCGGCAAGCGCATCATCGAAACCCGGGTCCTGCTCCTGAAGAACGGGGTTTGGGAAGTGGGCAACTACCTCTGGGACGAAAACCAGGCCGATGCGGTCCTGGACCCCAACCGCCATGTGCTCAATGTGGAGTGGACAGACCTCCAGGGGCAGGTCCGGTCTGCCGGCTATGTGGTACCCAATACCAATAATTGCATCATGTGCCACAGCAACTACGGCAGCAACCGCCCCATCGGCCCCAAGGCCCGTGCCCTGCGCCCTGAGGAAGGGGGAGGCAATTTGCTCCAGGCTTGGATCGATGCCGGGGTTCTGACTGAAAACGTACCCCTTTCTGCTATAACCCCGCTGCCGGACTGGTCCGACCCTGCCCTGGGCCTGGAGCCGAGGGCAAGGGCGTATATGGACATGAATTGCGCCCATTGCCACCAGCCCGGGAGTAATAATTATTTTGGCATGTTGGACCTGCGTTACGAGACCTCATTGTCCGCTTCGCAGATCGAATTCTATGCCTTTGCCATTACCGACAGGATACAATCCCCGATTTCAAGCATTAAGATGCCCCTGATCGGGACCAGTATTCCCCACGAAGAGGGCATAGATTTAATTAACGCCTATATCGATACCCTCCAGTAGGAAATCGGACCGAAAGAGGCCCTGCGTGAAGCTGCAATGGATATATCTGGCCCTGGCCCTGTCCGCCTCCGCCGCGGGTAACGGGCAAAACCTCATCCCCAACCCGGGGTTCGAGGAGCATGCCCGGTGTCCTGCCGCCATGGGAAACCTCAGTGAAGACCTCCCCGGGTGGAAGGCACCAACGGCAGGGTCCACCGATTATTTCCACGCCTGCAGTACGGTCATGGCAGTCCCCGGGAACTTCAACGGGAGCCAGCCCCCGGCAGAAGGACAAGCTTATGCCGGCATGTATTTTTTTGCCCCCGGCGACTACCGGGAATACCTGCAGGTAGGCCTGACCGAGCCCCTTGCCCCGGAGGTTACCTATGTGCTGTCCTTCCGGATAAGCCTGGCTGAAAACTCGGATTATGCCCTCAGTGAGGTGGGGGCTCTCTTCAGTACCCATCCCGTATCAGCTCCCACAAAGAAGGTCCTGGGGCGGAAATACTGGCATGCGGCCAAAGGTGCCCGAGCCTTTCTGGAAACCATCCCATCCGGAGGGTTTTATTCAGACACGGGAAACTGGATGGGCCTTACCCTGGAATACAAGGCCAGGGGAGGGGAGCGCTACCTGACCGTGGGCAATTTCAAACCGAATGCCCGGACCAGGAAGCAACGGACCCCGGGGGGGAGCAACAAAGGTGCCTACTACTACCTGGATGCGTTCAGCCTGATGGACCCCAATGCACCGGCTCCGATTAAAGGGGAAGAGAAAACCTTTCCCATAGGGGAGATGCAGGTTTTGCCGGGCTTGTTGTTCCATTTCGATACGGCGGATTTACGCCCGGAGGGAAAGGAATTGCTGGACGGGCTTTACTTTCAGATGCAGCGGGATACCGCTTTGCAGGTAGCGCTCTATGGGCATACGGACCGCCTGGGCAGCCCGGCCTACAACCTGGCCTTATCGGAAGCCCGGTGTAGATCGGTGGCGGCCTACCTGACAGGGAAGGGATTGGCATCCCGGAGGATCCGATGGGAGGGGCTCGGCGCCGCCCGCCCGGTAGCAGGCAATGATACCCCCGAGGGCAGGACCCGGAACCGGAGGGTAGAGTTTCGCCTGTATTACGCCCTTTCCCGGGAGGAGTAACCCGGGCGATTCCCTATATTTACCTTTCGCATGAGGTAAGTGCCTAAACCAGGAGAACACATGATCAGAAGACTTTCAGCCCTAGTTACCCTTTTTGCCATAGCGGCGTGCGCCCCTGAAAAGGAGGCTGCAGACCTGGTGGTATTCAACGCCACCGTTCATACGGTAGACGCCAATAACCCCATAGCCGAGGCCTTCGCGGTCCGGGATGGCCGTTTCTTAAAAGCCGGTACTACCGCCGAAATCCTGGAAGCGTATAAAGGGGCAGCGCAGCTGGATGCCGGGGGGCAGGTCATTGTCCCGGGACTCATAGACGCGCATTGCCACTTCTATGGGCTGGGCCTGAATGAGGAAGCCGTAGACCTGGTGGGGACCGGCAGTTTTGAGGAAGTCCTTGAAAAAGTCGTTGCCTTTTCCCGTGAAAATCCGTCCACCCACATCTATGGCCGGGGGTGGGACCAGAATGACTGGGAGGTAAAAGAGTTTCCGGATAAAACAGAACTGGACAGGTTGTTCCCGGAGACCCCTGTGGCCCTGGAGCGCGTGGACGGGCATGCCTTGCTGGTAAACCAAAAAGCCCTGGATATGGGGGGCATTACAGCCGAAACCCGCGTCCCGGGCGGTGAGGTCGTCCTGAAGGATGGGGAACCCTCCGGCGTCCTGGTAGACAGCCCCATGGACCTGGTCATGTCCCGCTGGCCCGGGCCCAGCCGCGACCAACAGATCCGCGCCCTGAAGCGGGCCGAGGAGATCTGTTTCTCCCACGGGCTTACCACAGTAAACGATGCAGGCCTCAGCCCGGATGTTATCGGGCTGATAGACAGCCTGCAGCAATCCGGGGACCTGGTGATCCGCGTTTATGCCATGGTCAGCAATACCCCGGAAAATCTCGATGTCTTCCTGGACCGGGGCATCCTGAAAACCGACCGCTTAACGGTGCGCTCGGTAAAAGTCTATGCCGATGGCGCCCTTGGTTCCCGCGGGGCGGCACTTAAGGCACCCTACTCGGACAAGCCCGGGCATTTCGGGGCCATGATTACCCCGGCGGACCAGCTCGAGTCCCTGGCCACCCGCATTGCCGCTGCGGGCTTTCAGATGAACACCCACGCCATTGGGGACTCGGCCAATGTAGCCGTCCTCAGGGCTTATCGCAAGGCCCTCACGGGCGTGGAGGACCCCAGGTGGAAGGTGGAACACGCCCAGATCCTCGATACCGCGGACCTGGCTTACTTCGGCCCCAAGGTGCTGCCTTCCGTGCAGCCTACCCACGCCACCAGCGACATGTACTGGGCCGAGGACCGCCTGGGGGCAGACCGTATGCCCGGGGCCTATGCCTTTGCCAAGCTCCTGAAGGCTTCCGGGATGGTGGCCCTGGGGACGGATTTCCCGGTAGAGCAGGTTAACCCCATGCTCACCTTCTATGCCGCGGTGGCCCGCAAGGACAACGCCGGTTACCCGGAAGGCGGGTTCCAGATAGAGGATGCCCTTTCCCGGGAAGATGCCCTGAAGGGGATGACCCTCTGGGCTGCCTACTCCAATTTTGAAGAAGGGGAAAAAGGAAGTATCGCCCCTGGCAAATGGGCCGATTTTACCCTGTTGGACGCCGATCCGATGGCGGTCCCGGAAGAGCGCCTTAAAGACATCCGTATAAACGGTACCTGGGTGGCCGGCAACCGGGTTTTCGAATAAAAAAAGCCGGGGGAAACCCCGGCTTACTTCGCTTTGCGAAATGTATGGTCTTACATGGTAATGGGCACGGCTACGCGGGTTTTATCCCACCCCATAACCATATGTACCCCACCTTCTACTTCCTTAAAGGCGATGGAAAACGGTTCCAGGGAGTCCTCTCCCATACCTGCGGCTACGGTTACCCGTGCCAGGTCTGCGCCCTGGTCATAGCTGTAGGCACCCCACTGGTTCAGGCTTTTGTTCAGGATTACGGTCCACTCCTTTTCTCCGGGAATGGAGAACAGGGAATAGGTGCCTGCCGGGATATCGGTACCGCCGAAATTCACATCCTTGTAAAAAGTAATTTCGGTGGACTCGTTGGCCCCGGTCCGCCAGATCTTGCCATTAGGGGCAAGGGTAGCGATAGAACGCCCCTTTAGCTGGGGGCGGCTGTAGATGACACGGACCACTTTTTCAGGGGCTCTGCCCGGATACAGGGCCATGTCCATAGGGCTCTTGTCGAGGCCGCTGAATTCCTGGGCACTCAGGGAAACGGTTGATGCCATGGCAATGGCCATGACGGCTAATCGGATTGTATTTTTCATCGATGCTGGTTTAGAGGCCTAAAACTAATGCCTTTTTGGGAAGCCCGATTTTAAAAGGGCGTTAAAATTTACCGGCTTACATTTTTCACGATGGTATTCCTTTACCAAATGGAATAAGAACGATATAATACAAAAGGAAGAATTATTATTAAAATATGTAATCAAAAAAGCTGTTAATGTTTAAAATAAGGATTATTAAATTCATATTTGCCTTATAAATACTACAATATGTGTGGAATAGTTTGTGCTTTCGATCTGAAGCAACCGGCAGAAACCTTGAGACCTCAAATACTGGAGATGTCGCGGCGCGTACGGCACCGTGGTCCGGACTGGAGCGGGGTGCACGCTACCGATAAGGCCATCCTCGCCCACGAGCGGCTGGCTATTGTAGATCCCGCTTCCGGGAGGCAGCCCCTGCTTAGTCCGGACGGCCAGCTGGTTTTGGCGGCCAACGGGGAAATCTACAACCACAGGGAGCTGCGCCAACGCTATAAGGATACCTATGCCTTCCGCACGGCTTCCGACTGCGAAGTGATCCTGCCGCTTTATCGCGAAAAAGGTGCGGCTTTCCTGGACGATCTCAATGGAATTTTTGCCTTTGCCATTTACGATAGCGAGGCTGACCGCTACCTGATTGCCCGCGACCATATGGGTATTATCCCGCTTTATATCGGGTGGGACCAGCACGGGACGTTTTACGTCGCCTCGGAACTCAAGGCCCTTGAAGGCACTTGCACGAAAATTGAGCTTTTCCCTCCCGGTCATTACCTCTCCAGCGAGGAAGACGGCTTCCAAAAGTGGTATGCGCGGGACTGGCAATCCTACGAAGCGGTGAAGGAGAACTCCACAGATATAGACGAATTGCGCCAGGCCCTGGAGGATGCGGTCCACCGGCAGCTGATGTCCGATGTACCCTATGGGGTCCTGCTATCCGGCGGGCTGGATTCCTCCATAACCTCTGCAGTAGCCAAGCGCTTTGCCGCAAAGCGGGTGGAAAGCGACGATGCGGATGAGGCCTGGTGGCCCCAGCTCCATTCCTTCTCCGTAGGCCTGGAAGGGTCTCCGGACCTCGCGGCAGCACGGAAGGTGGCCGACCATATCGGGACGGTCCACCATGAAATCAAGTTCACCATCCAGGAAGGATTGGACGCCATCCGCGACGTGATCTACCACCTGGAAACTTACGACATTACGACGGTGCGGGCTTCCACCCCCATGTACCTGATGGCCCGGGTGATTAAGTCCATGGGCATCAAGATGGTGCTGTCGGGAGAAGGGGCAGATGAGCTATTCGGGGGGTACCTGTATTTCCACAAGGCCCCCAGCCCTAAGGATTTTCACGAAGAAACCGTCCGCAAGCTGGACAAGCTCCACATGTACGACTGCCTGCGCGCCAATAAATCCCTTGCTGCCTGGGGGATTGAGGGCCGGGTCCCCTTCCTGGACAAGGAGTTTATGGATGTGGCCATGCGCCTGAACCCCAGCGACAAGATGATCACCCAGGGCCGGATGGAGAAATGGGTCCTGCGTAAAGCCTTTGAGGAGTACCTCCCGGAAAGCGTAGCCTGGCGCCAGAAGGAGCAGTTCTCGGACGGGGTGGGATACAGCTGGATCGATACCCTGAAAGAAGTGGTAGCCCGGGAGGTGACCGACGAGCAACTCGAAAATGCCCGCTTCCGATTCCCCCTCCAAACGCCCACCAGCAAGGAGGAGTACTACTACCGGAGCATTTTTGAATCCCACTTCCCAAGCGATGCCGCTGCCCTGAGCGTTCCCCAGGAGCCCTCCGTGGCCTGCAGTACCAAAATAGCCCTGGAATGGGACGAGGCCTTCCGCAATATGAACGACCCGTCCGGGCGGGCTGTGGCCCGTGTCCATGCGGATGCCTATGTAAAGTAACAAGGGAAGCCTTTCCGGCCCCGAAATGCCGGGGAGGCCGTTTTGTTGGATTAGTCAGAGAAAGGCACCGGTTTCCGGTGCTTTTCGCATTCAGGAGGAGGGTCTTTTTTCCACAAATTTTGTTGATAACTTCGAGGGGCCTAAACCTCCCGAAAGGGCCTGTTTGAAGGGGTATTTCCTATATTTGTGGGATTGCAAAATTGCACTGAAAACAACCCGTATCAGCAATGAGTGAAGAACAGCAGAAGAAAAGCTATTCGGCGGATAGTATCCAGGCCCTTGAGGGCATAGAACACGTGCGCATGCGCCCTTCCATGTACATTGGAGACGTGGGCGTCCGGGGGTTGCACCACCTGGTTTACGAGGTGGTGGACAACTCCATTGACGAAGCCATGGGCGGGCACTGCGATACCATTTCCGTTACCATAAACGAGGACAATTCCATTACCGTTGAGGACAACGGGCGGGGGATCCCCGTGGACCTGCATAAAAAAGAGGGCGTTTCAGCCCTTGAGGTCGTTATGACCAAGATCGGGGCCGGGGGAAAATTCGACAAGGATTCCTACAAAGTCTCAGGCGGATTGCACGGGGTAGGGGTTTCCGTGGTGAATGCCCTCTCGGACCACCTGAAGGCGACCGTCCATAGGGACGGCAAGATCTGGGAACAGGAATACCAGCGTGGCCGGACGATGTATCCGGTAAAGAGCACCGGTACCTCCGATAAAACGGGTACCGTGGTCACCTTCCACCCGGATGACCAGATCTTCCAGGATTCCATCGTCTACAATTACCTGACCCTGGCCAACCGGATGCGGGAGCTGGCCTACCTGAACAAGGGGATAACCATCAGCATCACCGACCGGCGGGAAAAGGACAAGGACGGGGCTTACCTGAGCGAAACCTTCAGCTCCGAGGAAGGCCTCAAGGAATTCATCCGCTTCCTGGACGGGAACCGCGAACCCCTCATCCAGGAGGTGATCTCCATGGAAGGGGAAAAAAGCGGTATTCCCGTAGAGGTGGCCATGGTGTACAATACCTCCTATACGGAGAACCTGCACTCCTATGTGAACAACATCAACACCCACGAGGGTGGGACCCACCTTTCCGGGTTCCGGCGGGGGCTCACCACCACGCTGAAAAAATATGCGGACTCCTCCGGGATGCTCGACAAAATCAAGTTTGAGGTCTCCGGGGATGACTTCCGGGAAGGGTTAACGGCCATTGTTTCTGTAAAGGTGGCAGAACCCCAGTTCGAGGGGCAGACCAAGACCAAACTCGGAAACCGCGAGGTCTCAGCTGCGGTGAGCCAGGCGGTATCCGAGATGCTGACCAACTACCTGGAGGAGCACCCGGACGACGCCAAACGCATTGTGCAAAAGGTAATCCTGGCGGCCCAGGCACGCCATGCGGCGACCAAGGCGCGGGAAATGGTGCAGCGCAAGAACCCCATGAGCGGCGGCGGCCTGCCCGGGAAACTGGCAGACTGTTCCGACCAGGACCCGGAACGCTGCGAGCTGTTTCTGGTAGAGGGGGATTCGGCGGGCGGAACCGCCAAAATGGGCCGCGACCGAAATTTCCAGGCCATCCTCCCGCTGCGGGGTAAAATCCTCAACGTGGAAAAGGCCATGCAGCACAAGGTCTTCGAAAACGAGGAGATCAAGAATATCTATACGGCCCTGGGGGTTACCATCGGGACCGAGGAGGACAGCAAGGCCCTGAACCTGGAAAAACTCCGCTACCATAAAATCGTGATCATGTGTGATGCCGATGTGGACGGAAGCCATATCGAAACCCTGATCCTGACCTTTTTCTTCCGCTACATGCGGGAATTGGTGGAAAACGGTCACGTATACATCGCTACCCCGCCGCTTTACCTGGTGAAGAAAGGTTCCAAGAAGCGCTATGCCTGGAACGACAAGGAGCGGGATGCCATTACCGAGGAATTCGGGGGCAGCGGCGTGGGTATCCAGCGCTACAAGGGTCTCGGGGAAATGAATGCCGAGCAGCTTTGGGAAACCACCATGAATCCGGAGGGCAGGACCCTGAGGCGGGTGACCATCGAAAATGCGACGGAATCCGACCGCATCTTCTCCATGCTCATGGGGGATGAGGTGCCCCCAAGGCGCGAGTTTATCGAGAAAAATGCCGTCTATGCCAACATTGATGCATAAGAAAAGCGCTTTCACAACAAAAACCCCGGCCGGCAGGTCGGGGTTTTTTAGTTTAGTGTAAAATTCTTACAAATGAAACGATTTGCTATGATGCTCGGCCTTTTGGCGGCCACCGGCCTGGTTCGGGCCCAGTCCAACATCAACGACCTGCTGGCGGCAGGCCTGGAAGATGCCGAGCGCTTCACCAGAGACTACATGGCCCCGGCCCATGAGGGGATCGCCTACAACCTGGGGGCATCCTGGCTCAACACGGCCACGGCCAAACCCCTGGGGGGCTTTGAGATCAGTATTGTAGGTTCTATGAGTTCCTTTAAGAACAAGGACGATAAGAAGGCCTTCGAAATGAATATTGCCGAGTACGAGAACCTGCGCTTCCAGGACGGAAGCGCTTCCAAAACGGTCAGTACCGCCCTGGGTGAGATTTCCGGGATCAACGTGGTGGTTGAAGATGAAAACGGCCTGTTTTCCGAGAGTTTTGAGCTGCCCAGCGGCCTGGCTTCCGAAAACATCAATTTCCTGCCTTCAGGCTTTCTGCAGGTAGGGGTCGGCCTCATCAAGGGCACGGAGGTCAAAGCCCGTTTCCTGCCGAAAATCGACACGGACGACGTGGAGGTAGGGCTCATCGGCTTCGGGCTTATGCACGACTTTACCAGCCACCTTCCGGCCGACAAACTCCTGCCGGTTTCCATTTCCGGGTTTATCGGGTACACCCGCCTGACCGGGTCTTACGATTTTACCAACACCAACTTTATCGATGGGGAGAACCAGCGCATCGATGCCCGCTTCAGCACCTGGACCTTCCAGGCTGCAGTTTCCACCCGCCTGCCCATCATCAACTTTTACGGTACCCTGGGGTACATCAGCGGAAAGGCGGAAACCGATATCCTGGGGACCTACCGGGTCACCTCCGGACCGTTCCAAACGACTTACAACGACCCGTTTTCCATCAGCCAGAAGGACAGCGGGGTAACGGCCGGGGTAGGCACCAAGCTCAAGCTCGGTTTTTTCCGCCTGAATGTGGATTATACCCTGGCGGCATTCAACACCCTTTCGGCCGGGGTATCCTTCGGGTTCCGGTAGGCCCTTGGGCAGTATCGCATAAAAAAACAGCCCGCTCAATGCGGGCTGTTTTTTTATATGGTTTTTGGGGCTTATTCGCGTTCTGCAAAAACCACCCCTTTCCGGTTTTCCAGGTGTTCTCCTTCTTCGCGCCGGACAATCTTTACTTCGTCTGCAGGTTTATCCAGCCCCGGGTATTCGATGCGGTAGAACCCGGCTGCGGATTCCCACTGGAAATCCGATTTCAGGATAATCTGGGAACCCTCGTAGCGCTGGTAGCGCCCCAGGTAAACGTCGTTGAAAATCCACTCTTCGCGGATATGGCCCTTATAGGTTGCGCCTTCCGGAACTTCCAGGCGGCTCCAGATCCCGATAACAGGGTCGTTGTTTTCGGGTACCTCCGAACAGCCCTGAAAAAGGAAAACCAGGACGAAGGCAAGTGTCAGGATGGGGGATTTGACTTGCATAAGCAGGTTGGGGTATAGGTTTGGGTACTATGGGAACGCCCCCGCGGGCCGGTCTATTGCATTTTTTCGATGAACGGTACGGGTTGTTGCGGCCGTGAGGGGTCAAGACCCGGAAGGCCGGTGGGGGAAGGGGGGTGGAAAGGGGGCGGTTTTCTGCCCTTTTCACAAGGAATTTCTCCATATTTTCGCTAATTTTGGGGCCGCTTCTTAACTGTGAAAAATTACGTTTTATGAAAGTTACCATTGTAGGTGCAGGCGCTGTGGGCGCTAGTTGTGCCGAGTATATCGCGATGAAGAATTTTGCCTCCGAAGTAGTCCTGCTGGACATCAAGGAGGGGGTTGCCGAAGGGAAGGCGATGGACCTGATGCAGTGCGCCTCCCTCAATGGGTTCGATACCCGTATTGTGGGGTCTACCAACGATTATTCCAAGACCGCAGGCAGCGCCATTGTCGTGATTACCTCCGGTATCCCGCGTAAACCTGGGATGACCCGGGAGGAACTGATCGGCATCAACGCCGGGATCGTTAAATCGGTTTCCTCCAGCCTGCTGGAGCATTCCCCGGATGCCATTGTTATCGTGGTAAGTAACCCGATGGACACTATGACCTATTTGGTACACAAGACTACCGGCCTGCCCAAAAACCGTATTATCGGGATGGGAGGCGCCCTGGACAGCGCCCGGTTCAAATACCGCCTGGCCGAAGCCATGGAGGCCCCTATTTCGGACATAGACGGAATGGTAATTGGCGGTCACAGCGATACGGGCATGGTCCCTCTTACACGCCATGCCACCCGCAACAGTGTAAAAGTTTCTGAATTCCTCAGTGAGGAGCGCCTGCAGGAGGTAGCCGAAGCGACCAAGGTGGGGGGTGCCACCCTTACCAAACTCCTGGGTACCAGCGCCTGGTATGCCCCCGGGGCTGCGGTATCTGCCCTGGTCCAGGCCATTGCCTGCGATCAGAAGAAGATGTTCCCCTGTTCTGCCCTTTTGGAAGGTGAATACGGCCTGAGCGACCTCTGTATCGGGGTGCCGGTTATCCTGGGTCGCAACGGGATTGAGGCCATAGTGGAACTGGAACTCTCCGGAGCCGAAGCGGCTAAAATGAAAGAAAGCGCCGAGGGCGTTTCCAAGACCAACGGCCTGCTGGAGGTCTGATACCCCGGTTGCAAAAACACGGATCATCCTCCCCCGGGAGGATGATTTTTTTGTGTGCTACTTTTCGGGAATCCCCTTATACAGCAGGGGTTGCGACGGGTTTAATTAAGCGGGGATTTTATTGGCAGTTCCTCATGGAAATAATATATTTGCACGCTGCTTACAGCATGTATCCATTATACAGACAAGCACTTACACATGAATAACAAAGGATTAATTCGGCTCTTTGCCTGGCTCTTTGGCCTGGTGAGCGTGTATCAGCTCTCCTACACCTTTATCACCTCCAAGATCGAATCGGATGCAGAAGCCTATGCCGTGGCCAGTGTTGCCGCGGACCAGGACGATTATGTAGCCCAACGGGAGCAGGTAGAGGCCCGGTACCTCGACTCTGTGGCCAAGAACCCCATCCTGGGCTTTACCAGCTATGAGGATGCCAAGAAGAAGGAACTCAACAAAGGCCTCGACCTTAAAGGGGGGATTAACGTAACCCTGCAGATTTCTGTCCGGGACATCCTCTCCGGCCTGGCCAACAATACCAAGAACCCGGTATTCAACAAAGCGCTGGCAGATGCGGATGCAGCCTCCAAGAACAGCGATGCCACTTACCTGGAGTTGTTTTTCGAGTCCTTTGACGCCATCAAGGGAGACGCCAAACTGGCCTCCCCGGATATCTTCGCCAACAAAGGCCTCAGCGACGAGATCAACTTTGAGATGACCGACGACCAGGTCAAGCCCATCATCCGCCGCAAGGTGGACGAAGCTGTAATTTCTGCCTTCGAGGTACTTCGGGAGCGGATTGACGGTTTCGGGGTAACCCAACCCAATATCCAGCGGGAAGGCAATTCCGGCCGGATCCTGGTTGAGCTTCCGGGTGCCCGCGATATCGCCAGGGCGCAGGACCTGCTCTCCAGCACGGCCCAGCTGGAATTCTGGGAGACTTACGAGCCCGGCAACCAGTACCTGCTGAATTTCTTTATCGAAGCCAATGAGACCCTGAAATCCCTTGTGGCGGAAGATGCGCCGGAGGAGGTTAAGGAGGAAAGCGAATTGGATTCCCTGCTTTCCGATGTGGCCCAGGATTCCCTGGACCTCGCTCAGGAGCGCAACCCGCTCTTCGAAAAGCTGCAACTGAGCGGCCCCGGATACGCCGTGGGTCTGGCGGCCATCAAGGATACGGCCGAGATCGGCAGCTGGCTGCGGATGCCCCAGGTAAGGCGTTTGCTGCCCGCAGAGGTGCAATTCACCAAATTCATGTGGGAACGCCCCTCCCAGGGGTCTGAGGTCGCGGCCCTGTACGCCCTTAAATCCAACCGGGACAATACCCCCCGGATGAGCGGAGACGTGGTAAGCGACGCTCGCGACCAGTTCGACCAGTACAACCGCCCGGCGGTAGGCATGGATATGAACGTCCGCGGTGCACGGGAATGGCAGCAGCTTACCAATGAGGCGAACCTGAACAACACCGGTATTGCCATTGTGCTCGACAACCGGGTGTATACGGCTCCCGGCGTTTCCCAGAAAGGGGGAATCCCCGGCGGAAGCTCCGAGATTACCGGTACCTTCACCGTAACGGAAACCAAGGATATCGCCAACGTGCTGCGGGCAGGGAAACTGCCGGCCAAGGCCGAGATTATCGATTCCTTCGTAGTGGGGCCGTCCCTGGGGCAGGAAGCCATAGACAGCGGCTTTATGTCCTTCCTGATCGCCATGATTTTCGTGCTGATCTGGATGGTCTTCTATTACGGAAAAGCCGGGGTATTCTCGGACATTGCCCTGATCTTTAACATTGTACTGATCTTCGGTGTTCTGGCCAGCCTGGGTGCGGTCCTGACCCTGCCTGGTATTGCCGGTATCGTACTTACCATAGGGATGTCGGTGGATGCCAACGTGCTTATTTTTGAGCGCATCAAGGAGGAGGTCCAGAAAGGCAAGGGCATGGCCCAGGCCGTTCAGGACGGGTTCGACAATGCGCTTTCGTCCATCCTCGATGCCAACATCACCACCGGCCTTACAGCGATAATCCTGTTGGTCTTTGGCTCTGGACCCATCAAAGGTTTTGCCACTACCCTGATCATCGGTATCCTGACCTCCCTCTTTACGGCCATTTTTATTACCCGCCTGCTTATTGACGGGTACCTGGCCAAGCGCGGTCGCAAATTGGATTTTGCCACTTCCATTACGCGCAACCTGTTCCGGAATATGAATATCGACTTCCTGGGCAAGCGCAAGGTGGCTTATGTGGTTTCCGGGATCCTGGTTATTGCCGGGGTCTTCTCCCTCTTCACCAAGGGGCTGGACCAGGGCGTGGATTTTGTAGGGGGAAGGAATTACCAGATCCGGTTTGTAAACCCGGTGAATCCCACCGAGATTACCGGGGAGCTCACTGAGGCCCTTGGAAGCGCTACGGCCAAGACCTTCGGGGATGCTAACCAGATTATGGTGACCACCAAATACAAAGTGGATGTACAGGGTACAGAGGTGGACGACGAAATTCTCGGCATCCTCTTCAACTCCCTGCAGAAATACCTGCCGGATGGGGCTACGTACGAGGATTTTGTGCCCGGTGGCAGCAATGAGGACATCGGGGTCATGAAATACCGCAAGGTAGGCCCGACCATTGCGGATGACATCAAAAAGAACGCCGTATGGGCCGTTATCGGTTCCCTTGCGGTGGTGTTCCTCTACATCCTGTTGCGGTTCCGCAGGTGGCAGTTTTCCCTCGGTGCCGTTGTGGCAGTATTCCACGATGTCATGATCGTGCTTGGGGTCTTTTCGGCTACCAGCGCGCTGATGCCTTTCAGTATGGAAATCGACCAGGCCTTTATTGCGGCCATCCTGACGGTAATCGGGTACTCCTTGAACGATACCGTGGTGGTTTTCGACCGTATCCGCGAGATCATCAGCGAACGGGGCTGGAAGGCCGGTGAGAATACCAACCTGGCCCTTAACAGTACCCTTAGCCGTACCCTGAACACCTCCCTGACCACCTTGGTGGTACTGCTTTCCATCTTCATTTTTGGAGGGGAAACCCTACGCGGCTTTATGTTCGCGATGATTGTGGGGGTTATTGTAGGTACCTACTCTTCCCTGTTTATTGCTACCCCGGTAATGTTCGACACGCTGTCGAAAAAACTGGCAGCCGGTAAGAAATAGGGATTCAATCCAGAATAAAAAAAGCCGCATCCTTCGGGTGCGGCTTTTTTTTTAAGTATTCAGAAGCCACCTTTTCGCGGTAGCCCGGTTTTGAAAGATCTCCACTTCATACCCCATATGGTGGAGGTAATTCCGGAAAAGATGCATGTTCAGCTGGAATCCCTCGCCCACCACCACGGCCAGTTTCAGGTCCGGGTGCATCCCGGAGGACCCGCCTTGGTTGAGGATGTCGATGCATTGTTGAAGGGGCAGGTTGCCCGAGATATGAAATTCGGCCAGCACGTGAGTCCTCTCGGTTTCACGGGCCAGGTCTGCGGCTTGTCTCCACAGGGAAATGCTCTCCTGGGTCTCCCTGCCCAGGGTGCGCGTACCTTCCAGCTTTAAAAGTAAGAACCTGCGTTTTACAAAATGGGAAATTTGTACCGGCATAGGTGTAACGAATGACTTTCTGGGGGAGCTTTTAGTAATTCTTTGGTGGTACCTCTAAGATAGTGCAAAGTAAAGCCGGACACAAACGAATGCGAATGGGGAGCAGGAAGAAAAGACAATGGGTTTCAGGCGGTCAGGAGCCACTTGCGGGCATTGCGCTTGTTCAGGAATACCTCCACTTCATAACCCAGGTGTACCATAAAGGATTTAACCAGGTTCAGGGCCATATGGTTGTGGGCATCGGTTACCAGGGCAAGTTTGAAACTAGGACTCCATCCGGTTTCCTGGGCATAACGCGCTATATCCATGCAAAAGCGGATAGGCAGGCGCTCCTTGAAGCGCATATTGGCCAGCACTCTGTGCACAGATTGTGCGTCGCAGATCTGCCCCATCTCGGTCCAGAGTTTCCGTGATTCGGGTACGATATAGGCCGGGGATCCCACCCCGCTGATTTCGAAATTGAGGTAATCCTTAACAACCTTGTACGACAACTTTGCAGGCATACTAACCAGTTCAAAGCATAGGCTAACTCTAGGCTTGGGGCCCGGGGGAGGTTATTTTAAAAAAGGGGTGGTTAGTGTTCTATGAATATAGAAAATTTTGGGTAGGAAAGAAAGAACTTACGCAGGAAATATTACGGGAATCCGTATTTTGATATAT
The DNA here is from genome assembly GCF_002198115.1 of Robiginitalea sediminis. GTDB lineage: Bacteria > Bacteroidota > Bacteroidia > Flavobacteriales > Flavobacteriaceae > Robiginitalea > Robiginitalea sediminis. Next base: position 238,260 of record NZ_NGNR01000003.1, read on the forward strand.
ACGACGACCTTCTCTCAGACAAAGACTTGTCCTGAGGAGCCTGTTTCTGAGGGCTTTAGCTCCAAGGTCTTATAAGCCTTTAATCCGGGTTCGTCCCTGTGTGAAACAAAGATGACGGCCACCTGGCTTTCCTTGGCCATTTTATTGATCAGGGCCACTACTTTTCGGGCAGAGGGGCCGTCCAGGCCGGCAGTGGGTTCATCCAGGATGAGGAGTGCTGGGTGTTTAACCATGGCGCGGGCACAGAAAATAAGCCGCTTTTGCCCCTCGCTGAGGTCTCTGAAAGGGGTATTGGCCCACTGCTCCATGTCCAGTACCCTGAGCCAGGCTGCTGCCAGCAGACGCTGGGTTTCCGAGGGCTGTATATAAAGGCCTATGGAATCCGTAAGTCCGGAGATCAGCATATTTTCCACGCTGTGGTACCCCCGGAATCGGTCTGCCATCCCCGGGGTAAAATACCCCAGGTGGGATTTGATGTCCCAGACGCTTTCCCCACTTCCCTTGCGCTGGCCAAAGAGGGTTATCTCTTGCCCGTAAGCTTTGGGATTGTCTCCCACAATCATGGTGATTAAGGAGGATTTGCCGCTACCATTCGGTCCGCGCAGCTCCCAGAAATCGCCCTGAAACACTTCCAAGTCGATATTGTTCAGGACGGGCCTGCCCTCGTAGTGCAGGTTTACAGCCTTCATTTGTATCAGGGGGTCGGGCAGGTCTTCCGGGGGGTGGGGCGGGGGAGGGATACGGCCCTTAAAGCCGGGTTTTTCTGGGGTGGGCCCGGGCTGGTACTCCGGAAAACCAACCAGGCCATCCTTTTCCAGGCAGGCTGCCCGCCGAATGAGTTCCAGGCGGTCTTCAGGGCGGCTTACCAACTGGACAAGGATCACCTCCGAGGCCCTTTTTTCCAATTCGGAACGCAGGTACTGCTGGTACTGACGGTCGAGGTTGTCGAAGGGATCGTCCAGGATCAGGAAATCCGGGTTTTGGGCCATCAGATGTGCCAGCAGGGCTTTTTTTCGTTCCCCGCTGGAATAGGTCCGGATCCCCCTTTCTCCGGTCCCGGTTAAGCTGCTGCGCTGGTGGCGTGCTTCCTCCTCAATGAATGCTGCAATCCGGGCATTGGAGAACAGGGCCCCGCGTTTGCCCTTCAAGAATTTGAGTTCTATGGGTGGCTCACCCTGAAGGAGCTGCTCGAAAAAGGATTCCTTCCGGGAATCAATCCCTGTATAAATAGCGACATGAGGTAACTCCGGCATAGCTCCAAAAATAGAACATCGGCAAATAATCCGTACCTTAACAGTTTAAAAGCTTATAGACCAGTTGCTTGTGTAGCAAAGGTTACATAAACCAAGGTGTGGAAAACCCTAACTTTATGGTATCCTGATGAGTCGTAAAATCGTAAAACTGATTGTGGTGTGCCTGCTTTGTTTCGGGCTGGTGTACGGAATCGTATGGTTTATGACCTGAGGTCCTAACCAAATTAATGAATAACCAAATGAAAAAGAACATGGGAATGGCGGACCGCGTGATCCGCCTAATTGTAGCGGCTGTCTTTGCCGTGCTGTACTTTACCGGCACGGTAACAGGAACAGCCGGTATTGTACTGCTGGTCCTCTCCGGCGTCTTTGTCCTGACCAGCCTGGTGCGCTTTTGCCCGCTTTACGCCCCGTTTGGGCTGAGCACCTGTTCGGTGGATGATTAATCCTTCCGAACCGGATCAGGGGCTATGGCCCTTAACGTCGCTTTTCCTACCTTCAGGGACTCAATACGTTCCCGAAGTATGGAAAAGCGACTTTCTTTTCTCTCCCATGAACTTTCCGACCGGCTTTTTGCCGAAGGCCAGCGCGCCGAGGTAGCCAAGGGCACAGAACTCCTCAGGGAAGGCCAGTATGTAAAGGTTGTCCCCATTGTCCTGGAAGGCCTGGTCAAGGTCTATACCCGGAATGAAGACCGGGAGTTGCTGCTTTATTACATAGAACCCCACCAGAGCTGTATCATGTCGTTTTCCGCTGTCCTCGGGACGGAACCCAGCCGGATTTTTGCCGTTGCGGAAGAAGACAGCGAGCTGTTGCTGATCCCTTCGGAAACCCTGCTGCCGGCCCTGGGGGAATATCCGGACCTGAACCGGTTGTTTTTCGATCAGTTCAAGTACCGGTACGGGGAATTGCTCAAGACCATCCACCATATCCTTTTCGACAAACTGGACGTCCGCCTGCGGGAGCACCTGGTGCGAAAAGCCCGCTTACTGGACACCGAGGAGTTGGCCGTATCCCATCAGCAATTGGCCGATGAACTGGGCACCGTGCGGGAGGTTATTAGCCGGACCATGAAAAAATTGGAAGCCGAGGGAGCCGTGGCCCAAACCGGCCAACGCATCCGGATTCTGAAAAAGTGACCTCAGTCACTGCATACGCCATGGGCACTGTGTACATTTACCCCAGGGAAAGCCCGAAACCAACCGGGCACCTTTGGTCTAAGTGTCATTTAAAATAGATTTGAGATGAAAAAGAATATGGGTTCTACCGATCGTATTGTTCGTTTTATTATCGCTGCCATCTTTGGGGTACTGTACTTTACCGGTACCGTGAGCGGAACGCTGGGGCTTGTCCTGCTAATATTGGCCGGCGTATTTGTGCTGACCAGCTTTATCAGCTTTTGCCCCCTGTACGCCCCATTTGGGATTAGTACCTGCCCGGTAAAGAAGCAGTAATACGCCCCATACCAGGAAAAAGACGAGTTGCCTGGGCAATATGCCTGGATGCAACTCGTTTTTTTTCAAATAGTTATATTTTTTTCCGGAGTTTTTCAAGTTCGGTTGTTTTATACCTGAATCATTACCCAAATCCAAATAGCTTAACAAACGCAGTTATGAAAAAAGTAAGTATTCTGGGGCTTTTTGCGGCCCTGACCCTCTTGGCCAGTTGTTCCAAGGACGAATCCGAAGGCTCCATCCGCCTGAGGCTCCAGGCCGTAAACCCGCCTTCCGCTTCTGCCAAGGCCAATGAAAATGTTGTTTTTACCGACTTTAAGATCTCCATCCGCGATGTCGTCTTTAAGAACGATGACGACCCCTCCAGCAACCTCGATACTGACGAAATCCAGTTTCGCGGCCCGTACCAGATCGACCTTTTAAACGAGGGGGATGCCCTTACCCAGACCATAGGGACCGCTCCGGTGCCAGACGGGATGTACAAGGAACTCCGGTTTAAATTCCACAAGGACGAAGACCTCCCTGCAACCGATGACCTCTATGACAAGTCCATTTACATTGAGGGGACTATCGATGGCAAACCATTTGTCTTCTGGCACGATACCAGCGAGAACCTCGACGTGGGGCGCAGCACCGGCGTTCAGGTAACGGACGGGATGGTAGAGTTCACCGTAACCTTCGACATGTCACAATTCCTGAGCGCGCTCAACGCTATTGATCTGGCAACCGCTGTAGACGGCAATGAGGACGGTCTTATTGAGATTTACCCTAACGACCAGGACGGGAACCAGGAAATAGCCCAGGCCCTGAAGGAGAATATTAAGGCTACTGCGGATATTATCAACAAGTAGGCTATACTCCGTTGTAGGACGAACCGGGGGGTCATGGACCTCCCGGTTTTTTTATGTCAGTTTCTGCTATACCGGATGAGGTCGCCTTCCGAAATCCCCCACTTATCGGCCAACCCGGCTTTAATTTCAAGGACATATCGGACCGGGACCCCGGAGGAAATCCCGGCTTCGTCCAGGGGCTGCGCATTTTTTGCCACCGTAACAATTTCCAGCTCCTCATTCACAAAAAGGATGTCCAGGGGGAACAAGGTATTTTTCATATAGAAGGAATGCATGGCTTCGGTTTCGAAGACAAACCACATGGCCTGGGTGTCTTCCATGGACTCCCGGTACATGAGCCCGGTCTGGGTTTCATAGTCTGTTTCTGCGATTTCGATATCGAGGTCCGCCAGGACCGAATCGGTGCCTGCACGCAGGACCTGGAGCTCCCCTTCTTTGGTAAAGGAGATGGTTTCCGTTTTGATGGGGTTTTTCTTTTCCTCCTGGCACCCGGTTACCATAAGCAGAAGGAACGCCCCTAAAAGGGCCATCAGCAACCTTGAGTATCTCAAATCAGACATTTTTGGGCTTTTTAACCATGAAATAAATGCCAAGCAGGATAAAGGGCAGGCTAAGCCATTGTCCTGTGGATAGCAGCCCCAGAGATTCTTCGAACCCCCCCTGGCTCTTCTTGACAAATTCCACCCCGAAGCGCACCGACCAGAGCAATACCAGGAAAAGACCGAAGAGGAAGCCGGGCCTGTTGCCCATGCCTTTTTTGTTGTAAAGCCAATACAGGAGAAAAAACACCAGGACATAGAGGAAGCCCTCATAGAGCTGGGCAGGGTGCCGGAAGGGGATGGCCTCCAGGTATTGGGAGAACTGGGGGTCCCGTGCCAGGGCTTTGTAGGCGGCCGACGGGTCGTTCAGCCCCGTGATTTGCATGGCGCGCCCTGCAGGCATATCGTCCGAATCCCGGACAAAGCGGGTAGCCAGAAAGAAGGAACCGTCTGTAACTTTCCCGTTGATCTCGGAATTGAAGAAATTACCCAGTCGGACCATAAAGGCTCCAACGGATACAGGGATGACCAACCGGTCCAGGATCCAGAGCATACTGAATTCCTTGTATTTTCGGATGTACAGGTAAATACCTATAATGATTCCTATAGCAGCCCCATGGGAGGCCAGGCCCAGGAAGCCTGTAAACTCGTATCCGTTGATAAGCCCGAAGAGGCTGCTCCCTGGCGATTGCCGAATGGGTAGCAGGATTTCCACCAGGTGGTGGCCGTAGTAGTCCCAGTCATAAAAAAATACATGGCCCAGGCGGGCGCCTATCATGGTGGCCAGGACCACGTAGATGAACAGGGCGTCCAGGTGTTCCCGGCTGCGTCCCTCCCGCTCGAACATGCGTTTCATCAGGTACCAGCCGGCAGCAAAGGCCAGAATCCACAGGAGGTTGTAGTATTTCACCTGAAGGACCCCCAGGCTTAAAATAGTGTCGTCCGGATTCCATGTAAATCCCCAGAATAGCATAAGCGGCATTTTTGGGCTAATATACTAAATCCGCAGCGCGCTGCAGGAGGATGAATAAAGGGTAGGGAGTGGATGCTACGCTGGCCGAGTTGTCATCCCTGTGGATTAAGGTACCGGGTCGTAGCCGGATCCCCCCC
>NZ_NGNR01000003.1:243545-572616 GCF_002198115.1 Robiginitalea sediminis
CGCTGGCCGAGTTGTCATCCCTGTGGATTAAGGTACCGGGTCGTAGCCGGATCCCCCCCAGGGCGGCGGAGCGAAACCCAAAGGTCCGGTGGACCTTTGGCGCGACGGGCGAGATGGCGCGCTGGCCGAGTTGTCATCCCTGTGGATTAAGGTACCGGGTCGTAGCCGGATCCCCCCCAGGGATGACAACTCCCAATCCGCTTCACAGCCAACCACCCCCCTTTCAGCAACCCATGCTTTTGCAGGGCTTCCACAGTATACTGGGAACAGGTCGGGGTATAGCGGCAGGTAGGGGGCGTTAAGGGTGAAATATACCTTTGGTACCCCCGGATCAGCCAGATAACAGGCCGTGCCAGGTATTTGAGGGTTTGTGAAGCCATTGGCAAAACTAGAGGAGAAAGGTACGCCTTTTTGGGGGGATGGGAGGACTGGAGAGGGAAAGTCGTCACGGGCGCTATAACTCACGGAATCGAGGGGCGGTGATTCCCAAAACAACCAAACTATGTAGGGTTAAGGCGCTCCTGGTGACGACTTTTTATCCGCTTTCCAGGTAGTTAATGGTTTGCTACTTCAGTAGCTTTAAGGGCAGGCCGAGCAGTTGTGCCAGCCTGGTACCAAAGTAGGTATTGCGCCTTTCAACCCTTTGTCGAATCCTGTCATATATATGACCGATACTATCATAAACAAAAGGTAATTCCCATAAGGTGTTAGGGTTTGGTATCTTGTTCCGACCAAAGATTCTGTATGCAATTGCCTGCCAAATTTCTGGAAACCAGAAAGCTCCAAACCCTGGTGGAAAATCAGACCACCTATGGGTTCAAGGATGCAGTTCTCCATATATTCGAAACGCACCAGCAAGCCCACCAGATTCAGGTGTCTTTTTCCCACCCAGCCCTGCTGAGTATGATAGAGGGCAAAAAAACAGTCTATCTGCGGGATTACGAACGCTTTCCGTTCCTTCCCGGGGAGTCCCTTATTATCCCGTGCTGCGAATCCCTTATTATCGATTTTCCTGAGGCCTCCATGTCCCGGCCGGCCCGATGTATGAGTCTCGAGATTTCCGATGACAAATACGCCCAGGTCATAGGGTGGATGAATGCCAACATGCCCCGGAAGGATGGGAGAAAATGGGAGTTTCCCAGGGGGAATTTCCACTTTGTGAACGACTGTGCCTTCCACCAGATTCTGCAGCGCTTCCTTTTTCTACTCAGTGAGGACCATCCGAATAAGGACTATTTCCTGGATAACATGCTACAGGAGCTGGTGATCCGCATCCTGCAGGCGTATGAGCAGCCGGGATACCGCCTTGAATTCATCCGGCTGCGGGACGACAGCCGTATGGCCGATACCGTCCGCTACATTCAACGGAACCTGGCAGAGACCCTCGATATCCCGTATCTGAGTAAAAGGGCCTTTATGAGCGTCTCGCATTTCCACAGGGTTTTCCGGCAGGAAATTGGCATGTCACCCCTGGAGTATATCCGTACCGAGCGCCTGAGGTTAGCCCTTAGCCTGTTGCAGAATCCGGAAGTCAGTATCAAGGAAGTCTTTATGCGCAGCGGGTTCGAGAGCCGTTCCTACTTTAACCGGGCCTTCAAGAAAAAATACCATATGACTCCCGGGGTCTACCGGAAGTACTATGTAAACCAGGGTTTTAAGAATCAATAGGAAAAGGTAGTGCCGTCTTTGCCGTCTTTGATCTGGATGCCCAGGTCGTTGAGGGCGTCGCGGATGCGGTCTGCCGTTGCATAATCCTTGTCGGTCCGGGCACGGTTGCGCAGTTCTACCAGCAGCTCCAGGGTGCCGTCCAGTTTTTCCGATTCCCCGGATTCCCTGTGGGCGCGCTCCAGCCCCAGGACGTCAAAAACAAAGCCGTGGAGGGTTTCGGACAACCCTTCCAGGTCTGCAGCGGTGATTTCCTGTTTCCCTTCGCGTATCAGATGGATGGCCTTAACCGCCTCGAAGAGTTGTGCGATAAGCACCGGGGCGTTAAAGTCGTCGTTCATGGCGTCGTAGCACCGCTGCCGCCATGCCCCCAGGTCGAAGCCGGAAGTGACCCCGGTGGGCAGGTTGTGGAGCAGTTCCATGGCATCCATCAGGCGGTGGTAGCCTTTTTCTGCCGCCAGAAGGGCTTCGTCGCTGAGGTCCAGAATACTGGTGTAATGCGCCTGCATCATAAAAAACCGGACAACCGTTGGTGCAAAAGCCTTGCTTAGCAAGGTGTTTTCCCCGCTGAATATCTCATTGGGGAGCAGGTTGTTGCCGGTAGACTTGGCCATTTTCTTGCCGTTGAGCGTCAGCATGTTGGCATGTAGCCAATAGCGTACCGGGGACTTGTCGTTGCTGGCCTCTGCCTGGGCAATTTCGCATTCGTGGTGCGGGAACTTCAGGTCCATCCCACCCCCATGGATGTCGAAGGTCTCCCCCAGGTATTTGGTACTCATTACCGTGCATTCCAGGTGCCAGCCCGGGAACCCTTCCCCCCAGGGGGAGGGCCACCTCATGATGTGCTGGGGTTCGGCCCGTTTCCAGAGGGCAAAATCCTGCGGGTTGTTTTTTTCGTCCTGGGCTGCCAGCTCCCGGGTATTGGCAATCATGTCCTCGAGTTTGCGGCCGCTGAGTTTCCCGTACTGGTAATCCTCATTGAATTTCACCACGTCGAAGTAGACCGAGCCGTTCTTTTCATAGGCATAGCCCTTGTCCATGATAACCTTGATGATCTCGATCTGTTCCACGATATGCCCTGTGGCGGTAGGCTCAATACTGGGGGGGAGCAGGTTGAATTTCTGAAGGGTATTGTGGAAATCCACGGTGTAGCGCTGCACCACTTCCATGGGCTCGATCTTTTCTAGCCTTGCCTTCTTGGAAATTTTATCCTCGCCCTGGTCCGCATCGTCCTCCAGGTGGCCCGCATCGGTGATGTTGCGCACATAGCGCACCTTATACCCAAGGTGCAACAGGTAGCGGAATATCAGGTCGAAAGACATGAAGGTCCGGCAATTGCCCAGATGCACATTGCTGTATACCGTAGGCCCGCAGACGTACATGCCCACGTGGCCCTCGTGTAAGGGCGTGAATTCTTCTTTCTTCCCCGTAAGGGAGTTGTGGATCTTGAGGGTTTGGGTTTTATACAGGGCCATCTGGGTCTTAAAATTCGGTCTCCAGGTTGATGTAATCCAGGAATTCCCTTCGGATGCCTTCTTCCTTGAAGCGTCCGCCGTATTCTGCAGTAACCGTGCTACTGTCTACATCGCGGATGCCCCGGGAATTTACGCAAAGGTGCTTGGCGTCTATTACACAGGCCACATCTTCGGTGCCCAGAACGCGCTGCAGTTCCCGTACAATCTGGATGTTCATCCGTTCCTGGACCTGCGGTCTTTTGGCGTAATAGTCCACGATACGGTTCATTTTGGAAAGCCCCACCACGGAGCCGTTGGAAATGTAGGCGATATGCGCCTTCCCCACAATGGGCAGCAGGTGGTGCTCGCAGGTACTGTAGACGGTGATGTTTTTCTCCACCAGCATTTCCCCGTATTTATACTTGTTGCTGAAGGTGGAGGACTTGGGCCGGCGTTCCGGGTTCAACCCCCCAAAGATTTCCTTTACGTACATCTTCGCTACGCGCAGTGGGGTACCCTTCATGCTGTCGTCTGTCAGGTCCATACCCAGGGTAAGCAGGATATCGCGTACGCTGGTGGTGATCCGTTCGATTTTTTCCTCTTCGCTAAGCACGAAGGCATCGTCCCGTAGCGGGGTCTGTTCCCCCGTGGAAATATGGTCTTCCCCGTACAGGTCCGGGTTGGGTTCCAGGGCGGGATCTGTATTGGCCATTTCTCGCGTTTTCAAGTGGCAAAGATATACATAAAATAGCACTTAATGGCCCGAATCCACGGGTACACAACATAAATTCGTGTTAAGGGGAAGGCGCATTTACTTTTAGGTTGCCAAAACCTTGCCATGCGCATTTTAAGGCTTTTCATCTGGTTTTTTGCCTGCGGGATTTTCCTTTGCGGGCCTCATCTGCTGGGGCAGGTATCGCCCGATTGCCAGACGGCAATCCCTATTTGCAGTAATACCCCGGTGAATGGGGGCACCAGTGGTTTTGGAGCCGATGATTTCTACGGGGCTTCCGATTCCGGGTGCCTGGAGCGCACCCTAAGCGGCTTTATTGAATCCAACTCGGCCTGGTACCGTTTCCGCACAGGAGCGGCCGGTCAGCTCGGGTTCAATATTGCCTTCAGCCCTACCGAGGACTGGGATTTTGCACTTTACCGTGCGGCCGATTGTGGCAGCCTGGGGGAACCCGTCAGGTGTAATTTTTTCGACAACCAGGAAATGGCCTCCTATATGGGGGTGGGGGAAGACCCCACGGGAAATTCCGGAAGCTACCAGTACGAGCCCTGGCTGGATGTCCTGCCCGGGGAAGACTATTACCTGCTTATCAATAATTTCAGCAATACCAACTCCGGGTTTTCCATACAGTTTTCCGGGCAGATTTTTGTAGACCACCCCTATGATGCCCTGGATTGTTCCATAGTCAGCAACCTGCTGGGGCCTCCCGTGGCGGCCTGTCAGGGGGATACGGTTCCCCTGGATGCGTACACCTCAGGAGCCCAGTCCTACCACTGGTTCCTGGATATTGGTTCCGGATTCCAGCCGATCACCGGGGCTTCCACCTCCCAACTGGATGTGGTATCCGAGGGGGTGTGCCGCGTGAGGGTTACCATGCCGGATGGCTCCCAGATCATCAGCGATGTGCAGGTGGGCTTCAGCCCCAATCCGGTTACCCAGGGGGTTTCCGATGAAGCATTATGCCAATCGGACGGGGAGCTGGATTTGCAGGTAAAAGCCCTTGAGGCATTGGGAGCCCAGTCTCCCATGGAATTCCGGGTAAGCTTTTATACCAACCTTACAGACGCCCAGGCAGACACAAACCCCCTGCCTTCCCAATGGGCAGTCCCACCCGGAGTTCAAACCGTCTATATCCGCACCACGTCCCTTGCCAACCCGGCTTGTTACGATACCTCGGAGTCTTTTCAGGTGGTGGCGGATGCCATGCCGGCGCTGGATTTTCCGGAAGAGGCATTTATTTGTTCCGATGGGGGCCTGGCTACCATCGGGTTACCCGCACCTGAACCAGGCGTGTCCTATTTGTGGGACTCGGGGGAAACCACACCGGGCTTGCAGGTAGTCACCTCCGGGGAATACACCCTGACGGCTACAAGTGCTAACGGCCTGTGTATGGCGGCCCGTACGGTTCGGGTGCAGGAATCCCTGCCTCCGGCCATTGCCTCGGTTTTAGTGGAGGACCTGCAGGTGTCCAACCGCATAACCCTGGAGCCCGCCACAGCGGGGGATTTCCAATATGCCCTGGATGGCGGGGCTTTCCAGGATTCCCCGGTTTTCGATGGGGTCCTTCCCGGGCAACACGAAGTGCGCATGCGGGATGCCCTGGGTTGTGGGGAAGTGGCCGAAACCATAACCGTTGTGGGCTTCCAGCCCTTTTTCACGCCTAACGGCGATGGGATTAACGACCAGTGGCAGGTAAGCGGCCTGGAGGCCCTGACGGACCCCATCCTCCATATTTTTGACCGGTACGGCAAGCTCCTCAAGCAATTGGATCCAACCAGCCCTGGATGGGACGGCACCTACAATGGGCACTTGTTGCCGGCTGCGGATTACTGGTTTCGCCTTACCTATACCGATCCAAGGGGCCAGCGCGTGGAGGCCCGGTACCTGAACGCCCATTTCTCCCTGAAACGCTGACACTGCCGAAGTGTGCCGTTTATCGATTAACGGTCAAAAACTTCGGTAAAAGCATACTAAATGCCGGGTGTGCGAGTTATACTATTTGAAAAAAACCTGCCCCACCTGCTATGAGAAGCACCCTGATGCTGCTATTGGGTTGGCTGCTATGCGCCCCTGCATTGATGGCCCAGAACTCTCCGGACTGCAGATCTGCCATCCCTGTTTGTGCGGACACGGTCATTACCACCTTTGCCGATGGCAGCGGGGATATCGATGATTTTGATCCGGATGTAATCCGGCAATCCGGTTGCCTGGAGAAGGGGAGTATCGCTTCTGCCAATATCGAGAATAATACTTCCTGGTTTGTCTTCCGCGCCGGGACCGGCGGTCAAATCGGTTTTGACATCGAAGCCCTTTCCGATACTGCCGAATGGGACTTTGCCCTCTATGGGCCGGACGTGGCCTGCGCCGACATCAGTAACGGTACCGCCCAGCCTATCCGCTGCAATTACGAAGTAAACGATACCCGGTTTACCGGGATAGGGGTAAACCCGGAGAACGGGCAGGCAGGCCAACCTTTTATTAAGGGCAGTCAGAATACGTACGATGAATTCCTGGAAGTACAGCCCGGGGAAATCTACTACCTGCTCATCAACAATTACAACACCAATTTTGACGGGGATCCGGAACCGTTTTCCCTGACCTTTACCGGGAATTCGGTTAACCAGGACCAGAACAATGCCCTGGACTGTACCTTACGCGACGAGTTTTTGGGCCTGGACATCGTGGCCTGTGAAGGAGACCCGGATATTACCCTCTCGGCCCTCAATTCGCCTGTTGGGCCGGATATTGCCAACGTGGTCTGGTCCGTGGATTACGATGACGATGGTACCATAGACGACCCCAACCTGCTCAGTGGCCCTGCTGAGACCCAGCTGGTGGTGAGCAGCCCCAATTCCGGCCGGTATTTTGTGGAGATTACCCCAACGGTAGGCCCGGTTATTACCGACGACATCCTGATCACCTTTTACGGGGAGCCCGTCCTGGACCGGATCGATATACTGGAGGACCTATCGGACAATAATACGATAGAGGTCTTTGTCCAGGGTAACGGAGACTACGAATATGCCATTAACGGCGGCCCATATCAGGATTCCCCCATTTTTACGGATGTCCCCCCCGGGGAAAACACCCTGGTGATAAACGATAAGAATGGTTGTGGCACTACGGAACCCATCCCGTTTTTGGTGGTGGGTTACCCGAAGTTTTTTACGCCAAATGCCGACGGGATTCACGATACCTGGCATATCCTGGGCATAGAAACCCTCACGGACCCGGTCGTTTTTATTTTTGACCGCTATGGCAAGCTGCTCAAGCAGATCGACGAGACCAGCCTGGGTTGGGACGGAACCTTTAACGGACGGCCCTTGCCCTCTTCGGATTACTGGTTCCGCCTGGAATACAGCCGGGACGAAGCCGGCGTGTTGGTTGCCAACCTGGTGCGTACCCATTTTACCTTGAAAAGATAGGGGAGTAATCCCATAAAATTTGGGGGTGCCCCCGCCCCCTACAACCATAATAGGCTGTAAGGGTGCATTTACCTTTCAATATCACCACGAATTTTCACTGTAGTAGAATTGGGGCTTTTCCAATCATAAATACCGAAGATGACCTTTAGCCAGGAAACCTGAGGCATTTTTTTGCCCCCCCGGGGGCTTGCGCCCTCCCCCGCCGAAAAGATACCCTGCACCCCTGCACCTCACCATCAGTTTAAAGCCAATGCCGCTCAATAAAAAAGCCCCGGTACCGGGGCTTTCCTGTTTTGTTTTCTAACTAAAAGTTGAGCGAATAACTCAGGGTAATATAGTGGTTTACCCTGTTAATGAGGACATCTGCGAGGCCGCCATCGTAGAGGGCTTCCCCGGTATCCTGCTCACTGCGGCTATAGGCCAGGTCCAGTCTGTTGGGCCCCCAGGCATAGCCCAGGCCTCCGGAATACCCCTGAAGGTCCCCCCAGCTGTCGTTATTCTTGAAAGGGCTTTGGCGGTAGCGGTAGCCGCCGCGCAGGCTTACCTGGTCTATACGGTATTCCCCGCCCAGCCGGAAGCCGGACGCCCCTCCCAATTCCTGGGAGATGAATTGATTCTCACTACTGAAGGACGGATCCCCGGTAGGCCGTAGTTCGGCACGGGAGAAATCCTGGTAGTCGTAGTCGAAACTCAGCAGCCCTTGCTTGCCGAAAACCAGGGCAAGGCTGCCGGTCCATTTTCCGGGGGTTTTGATGGTATACTCGTCGAAGAGGTTTACCACCCCAAAGTTAATGGCTGAGATATTCGGGTTTTTATCCGGGAAGTCCGTATTGGCCCGTTGGGCAAAGTCGTCAGTAAGCCTGTACCAGGTTGGGGATTGGTAGCTGCCGCCCAGCCGTACGTTGTCGTTTACGCGCGCTATCGCACCCAGGCTGAAGGAAAAGCCGGCCCCTTCGCTGTGCAGGAAGCTGTCGAAGGTGGCGCTTTGGATAGGCGAATCCGTATCGTACCCGGTTTCATCCATAAAGGTGAGGCGCTCATACAGTACTGAATGAAAATTGAGGGATGCCCCGAGGTATAGGTTTTCCTGGTATTGCCCGGCAAAGTTCAGGACAAACTTGCTGTTGTACCCATTGGTCTGCTGCAGGTAATCCTGGTTTACCGTGTTATAGGAGGCGTTGGAAAAATACTGGGTATTGCCATCATCGTCCGGGTCTACCGGGTCTATGAAGCCCGCCTGGAAACCCAGGAAGGCCTGCTGGTCTGCAAAGCCGAGGCTGGCTCCTATGTCGAAGTAGGCATCCACGATGCTTTCCCCCTGTTGCACCCGCAACGGACCCAGGGGGACCCCGTCTGCGAAATTCAGGAAGTAATTATCCAGCCCGATGGGGCTTGCACCCACAACGCGAAACTCGTCGTCGAAATTCTGTACCATGTCGTAATTCACCGCCAGGGCGAGTTTACGCCAGGGCGAGCCTTCATTGCTTTTGAAGACAAAAACGCCACCAACCTGGTTCAGTTCTACCGAATTGATCTCGGCCCCCGTGTTGTAACGGGTAAACCCGGCCAGGTTGTCCCGGTTATAATTAGAGCCGGTAACCGTAAAGAACCCGTTGTTGAATACAGCCGATCCGGCAGGGTTTACATTGATGGCGGAAAGGTCTCCGCCCAGGGCGCCAAAAGCGCCGCTCATTCCCTGGAACCGTGCGGTGCCCTGGGTTTCCTCCAGACTGTAGCGCAAGGCATCGCTAATGGTCTGGGCGTTTGCGCCCAGGCACAGGCCGAGCGTTATGAAAGTGATGATCCGTTTCATAGTAAAGGATTTGATTCGGTAAATAGGCTTATGGGTTCTTATCCGTTGGAACGGCCACCACCACTGCGGCCACCACCACTGCGACCTCCGCCGCTGCTTCGGCCACCGCCACTGCTGCGGCTTCCGCCTCCACTGCTCCTGAAGCTGCCCGAAGACCGGCTTCCTCCGCCACTGCTTCGGAAACTTCCGGAAGACCGGCTTCCTCCACCGCTACTGCGGAAAGTCCCGGAAGACCGGCTGCTGCTACCGCTGCTGCGATAGGTGCCTCCGCTCCGGCTCGACCCGCTGTAGCCCCGGTATGTCCCGCTTCTTGGGGCGGAATAGGAGCCGCTTGAGCCGCTGCGAGTGGTACCGTAGGTCCTCCTTGCGCTATTGGCGGAATTGCCCGAATATGTGCGGGAATTGCGTCCGTTGTACCCCACTACAGACCGGGTGCTCCTGCTGCTGCGATAGGCGCGGTTCCGTGCTGCCGCATCGGCATTTACACGGCTTCGTGAGTAGCGAGAGGTTCCGTATCGGCTGTCGTTGGTGCGCGCATTGGACCGGCCGCTGTTATTGCGGATTCTCGAGGTGGTATTTGCCCGGGTTGAGGCGTATCGGGCCCCTTGCAGGTTGAGGTTGTCGCGGGTATAAAATCCGCGCCGGCCCCGGTTATAGCCCCAGGCATATCGGTTGTATCCGTAGTAGGGGTTGTTCCAGCCCCAGTTGTTCCAGCCCCAGCCGTATCCCCAGCCCCAGTTGTTCCAACCCCAGTTGTTCCAGCCCCAGCCCCAGCGGTTCCAACCCCAGCGGTTCCAGCCCCAGTTGTTCCAGCCCCAGCCGTAATAGAACGGGTCTACCCAGCCCCAGCCGTTGTTCCATACCCAGGGGTCATACCACCCCCAGTTGTTCCATCCCGGAGCATTCCAGCCCCACCCGAAGGAGTTGCCGTAAAAGTTGATGCTTACATTGCTACCGCTGTCGCCCCATCCGGGGTTGCCGGCATAATCGTTATTGTAGGAGTCAAAATAGTCATTCGGGTTGCCGATAAGGCTATCCTGGGCAATGCCAAGGCTGTCTGCCTGCCCGGCACTCGAGTAGGAGTCTATGTCGGTAAATACTTCACTATCCAGGATCTGGTCCAG
Organism: Robiginitalea sediminis; assembly: GCF_002198115.1. GTDB lineage: Bacteria > Bacteroidota > Bacteroidia > Flavobacteriales > Flavobacteriaceae > Robiginitalea > Robiginitalea sediminis. The sequence goes on from NZ_NGNR01000003.1 coordinate 253,760, forward strand.
TTCCTGGGCGCGCTGGCCGAAGTAATCTTCGTAGAATTCTGCATTTTCACTTCGGGCAGGGGGGCGCTGACTGCGGGCGTCACGAACCACCACGCGCTCCGTGGGGCGCATGTCTTCAGTAGCGTATATACCGTCTGTATCGTAATAGGAAGCCTGCTGGTACGAACCGCAGGAAGTCATCAAGACGGCCAGCAGCCCGAAAGAGAGGGAATGCCGAAATTTCAAGTGGGGTAGTAGTGCATTCATGGCTGCAATCTTTTATTGTTGAACATACTAAAATTAGTTAGCTTTGGCGAATGATTTCCGTTAATATTTGCACAAGTTCTGTGCCAAACTCGGGTAGATGGGAAAAAATCTAACAAAGCGCAGCGAGGATTATTCAAAGTGGTATAACGAATTGGTGGTCAAAGCAGACCTGGCCGAAAATTCGGGTGTGCGCGGCTGTATGGTGATCAAGCCCTACGGATATGCCATTTGGGAGAAGATGCAAGCAGGCCTGGACAAGATGTTTAAGGATACAGGCCACCAGAATGCCTATTTCCCGCTTTTTATCCCCAAATCCTACCTGAGCAAGGAAGCCAGCCATGTGGAGGGGTTTGCCAAGGAGTGTGCTGTGGTTACCCACTACCGCCTGAAGAATGCGGAAGACGGGAGCGGGATTGTCGTAGACGAAGACGCCAAACTGGAGGAGGAGCTCATTGTAAGACCTACCTCGGAGACCATTATCTGGGATACCTACCGCAAGTGGATTCAGTCGTACAGAGACCTGCCCCTGCTCATTAACCAGTGGGCAAACGTGGTGCGCTGGGAAATGCGTACCCGTCTGTTCCTCAGGACAGCGGAATTCCTCTGGCAGGAAGGCCATACCGCGCACGCTACCGAGGCCGAGGCCATTGCAGAGGCGGAAACCATCCTGGATGTATATGCCACCTTTGCCGAGGAGCATATGGGGGTCCCGGTTATCCGGGGTACCAAAACTCCGGGGGAACGATTTGCCGGAGCGGTGGAAACCTATTGTATTGAGGCAATGATGCAGGATGGAAAGGCCTTACAGGCTGGCACCTCCCATTTCCTTGGGCAGAATTTTGCCAAAGCGTTCGATGTGACCTTCGACAACAAAGAAGGCCAGCAGGAATATGTCTGGGCGACCTCATGGGGGGTAAGCACCCGCCTTATGGGAGCCCTGATTATGACCCACTCGGACGACAACGGCCTGGTACTCCCCCCGCGGCTTGCCCCTATACAAGTCGTAATCGTCCCGATCTACAGGGGAGAGGAACAACTCGAGGCCATCCGCCAGGCGGTAACCCCGGTGGTAAAACGCCTGCGCGACCTGGATATCTCCGTGAAATTCGACGACCGGGATACCCACAAGCCCGGGTTTAAGTTCAACGAGTACGAGCTCAAAGGTGTACCGGTCCGACTGGCCGTAGGACCCAGGGACCTGGAAAATGGGACCGTGGAAGTAGCCCGAAGGGATACCCTTCAGAAAGAAGTGGTGGCCATGGAAGGGATCGAAAACCACATTAAGGAGCTGTTGGGAGACATCCAGCAGCAGATCTTCCAGAAGGCGGAGGCCTTCCGGGAAGCCCATATTACCGAGGTGGACACCTATGAGGAGTTTAAGGCTGTCATTAAGGGCAAAGGCGGTTTTGTAAGTGCCCATTGGGACGGAACCCCGGAAACCGAGGAGCGGATCAAGGAGGAGACCAAGGCCACGATCCGCTGTATCCCCCTGGACCCGAAACCCGATCCGGGGAGTTGTGTCCGCACCGGCAAACCATCGCCCTACCGGGTACTCTTTGCCAAGGCCTATTAAGGGGTTGAAAAAATCCCTTTTGGCTGTTGTTGGGGAAAAAAATAATTGTATTTTTGCAGGCGCCTAATCGAAGCCGCAATTGCGGTTTTCAGGTATGGCCCGTTCGTCTAGGGGTTAGGACGCCAGGTTTTCATCCTGGTAGCAGGGGTTCGAATCCCCTACGGGCTACAAGAGGTTACCGGGGCTTAACCCCAGGCAGCCAGAAGGCTTTAAAAGGCCCGTTCGTCTAGGGGTTAGGACGCCAGGTTTTCATCCTGGTAGCAGGGGTTCGAATCCCCTACGGGCTACTAAGAATAGGTTTAGATACGCGCATGGGAATCCCGGGGACGGGCCCGGCACTAAGGAGAAAATACATATGGCAAATCACAAGTCCGCATTAAAACGCATCCGCAGAAACGAAGCTGTTCGCCTTCGCAACCGCTATCAGCACAAGACCACCCGCAACGCGATCAAGAAGCTGCGCAACGAAACCGACAAGAAAAAGGCTGAGGCCTTGTTGCCGTCTGTTGTGAGTATGATCGATAAGCTGGCCAAGCGCAATATCATCCACAGCAACAAAGCAGCTAACCTGAAAGGAAAGCTGATGAAGCAAGTGGCTCACCTGTAGCCCCTTGTCTTTCTCTACGAGATAACCCTGGCTTTTGCCGGGGTTTTTTATTTCCCGTTGCCGTGGATCTCCTTCTCCGGACCGGGACGCTTCATTTTTTTCATCACCAAAAGACCCGCTATAAACAGGGCGTACATCAGGTGGATTAACCCGAGGTGTACCGGACGTACCCAGGCCATGGTGGCAAGGGGTACCTCCACCATCAGGTACCTCAGGAGTTTAATTGGGGTATAACCTGCCTGGAATAGCAAAACCCCGCTACTAAGCCAAACCAGGAGGTTCCTCCCCATCGGGCCATTCTTTCGGTTGCGGCTTTCCTTTTTGAGGTATATGAAGGCCATCGGAATCAGCAACAGGCTGCCTACCCCATAGGAATACACCTGGGACACCACCCGGAAATCGTCCAGAAAGGCATTCAGAAGGACGGCTAGGCCATAGAGGCCAACCCCGGGAAGAATCCATCTAAGCCGGAGGTAGTGGTAATAAACGTAGAAATAGAAGCCGAAGTAAATCAGGGAAAAGATATTGAAGATCAGCCAATTATTGTTGTAATAAAGTTCCTGTAAGAACAGGCTGTACTCCGGGTTATCGCGGATCACCATGCCCATGGCCTCTGTGAGCAGGGTATAGGCAAGCAGTACGGGTAAATAACGTACAGGGGTGTCGTAGTACTTCGGAAACCTGATGACAGACAAAAGCAGGGTAATGCCATACAGGGCCATAAAGGAAATCTCCGTCCAGACCAGAAGTGGCGGCAACACTAACTACCCTGGGGTTTTTTCATACGCTTCAGCAGGAGGAAACCCAATAGGAAGCTGCCGTACATAAAATAAATAAGCCCAAGGTGAAACGTCCGCAGCAGCGCAAGGGAAGCATCGCTGTCCATGGTTACTATGGAAAAGCGCAGGTATTTGATGGGCAGGTACCCGGTGTAAAAAACCAGGATGCCCAGGCTGATCCAGACCAGAAGGTTCCGCCTTTGCGGTATTTGAAAGCGCAATTTCCACTGCTGGTATAAATACGCCCCGGAGAGAAGGATCATCCATAGCCCTCCCACGGTGTAGGAATACAACTGGGAGACGATCCGGAAGTCTTCCATAAGGGCGTTGATGCCACTGGTCAGAACAAAAACGGCTGTCCCTGCCCAGGCTATTTTCTTCCACCTATCACGCTGCAGATACAACCGGTATACGTACAGGAAGTACAGGAAGAAAATCAGGTTGTATATGTTGAAAATCAGCCAGTTGTTATTGAAATAAAATTCGGTCAGGTTCAGGCTGTATTCCGCGTTGTCCCGGATGATCATCCCCATGAGTTCGGTGAGCAGGGTATACATCAAAAGTACGGGGAGGAACCGCAACGGGGTATCGTAGTATTTACGGTACTTCCACAGGGAAAAAATCACCGCCAGCAGGTAGACTGCCAGAAACGGTTCTCCCCAAAGGTATTCGATTAACCATCCGGGCTTCATCGCGGCGTTACATCAAGAATTAGTTATATGGGGGCGGTGCCGAAGTACCTTCGTTCATAATCAGGCTTCCACCTCCTCCCTGAGCCGTAAGGGGTAGCGATGGGAGCATCCCTGCTTCGGACCGCTCCTCCAGGTGCAATTCCATCCCCATGGCCTTAGGGTCTGCGGGTTTCAGGTCCAGCCCGAGAAAGCCGGCTTTACCGTTGTTGATGAACAACCCCCATTCCGCTTCGCTTTCGGCCATCGGTTTCACCGCGGGCACCAGCATAACGGTATTCTGTTTCGGGTGCACTTTTTCTTTTTCATCCGGGTTATTTCCGAAATAAACGCGGAGGCTTACAATCTTGGAGTCTACACGGCCGGCCTCCTGTTCGATATAGGCCATGTACTGTTTGAGCGTCTCGTAGTCGAAGGAGACATAGCGGGCCACATCAAAACGCGCTTCGGCATCCGTACTGCGGTTTACGGAATCCTCGTATTGCTGGATAAGCGGAACGCGCCGGGTGCTATAGCGGTCGTAATACACCTGCGCCTGTTCCAGCGGGATAATAGATGTGGGGGTGGCAATTTCTACTTTGGCCGCCTGTTGGGGATCGGGACCTTGGGTTTCTCCGGATTGCTGCCCGCAGCTCAGTAGGGTTATCCCGCATGCCAGCAGGGCTATCCCCAAGATTTTCGTGTACTTCATAGGAAAGGGTTAAAGGTTAATGTTTATTGTAATCTTGGGGGAACCTGTATAAAAATAGTACAATAATTCCTTCTGCCCGGCCACCAGCCGCCAGCTTTCGATTAACGGGATAAAAAAAACCGGCCTTTAAAGGCCGGTTTTTACATTTTGGTATTGCGGATGCTATTCGTTCATGGTCATCAAAAACTCCTCGTTGGAACGGGTCTGTTTGATCCGTTGTTCCAGGAATTCCATGGCCTCGATAGGATTCATATCGGCCAGGTACTTGCGAAGGATCCACATGCGCTGCAGGGTTTGCTCGTCCAACAACAGGTCGTCCCGCCTTGTACTGGAAGCCACCAGGTCGATGGCCGGGAAAATCCTGCGGTTGGAAATCCGGCGGTCCAGTTGCAGTTCCATGTTACCGGTTCCCTTGAATTCCTCAAAGATTACCTCGTCCATTTTGGATCCGGTTTCGGTAAGGGCCGTGGCAATTATAGTAAGGGACCCCCCGTTTTCGATGTTCCGGGCAGCTCCGAAGAAGCGCTTGGGTTTATGCAGTGCGTTGGCATCCACACCCCCGCTGAGTACTTTACCGGAGGCGGGTTGTACGGTGTTGTACGCCCGCGCCAAACGGGTAATACTGTCCAGGAGGATGACCACATCGTGCCCGCATTCGGTAAGCCTTTTGGCTTTGTCGATGACGATATTGGCCACGCGGACGTGTTCGGAAGCCTCCTTGTCGAAGGTGGAAGCCACAACTTCACCCCGCACATTGCGCTGCATGTCGGTTACTTCCTCCGGGCGCTCGTCTATGAGCAGGATAATCTGGTATACCTCCGGGTGGTTAGCCGCTATGCCATTGGCAATATCCTTGAGCAACATGGTCTTTCCCGTTTTAGGCTGGGCCACAATCATCCCGCGCTGCCCTTTCCCGATAGGGGAGAACAGGTCGATGATACGGGTGGAAATGTTGCTGGACTTGTCTGCCAGTTTAAATTTCTCCTTGGGGAACAAGGGGGTCAGGTGCTCAAAAGCCACCCGGTCCCGCACCACGGCTGGGTCCAGGCCGTTGATCTTGTTCACCTTGATCAGGGGGAAGTACTTTTCCCCTTCCTTAGGCGGCCGGACATTGCCCAGTACGGTATCTCCGGATTTCAGGCCGAAGAGGCGGATCTGGGATTGGGATACATAGATATCGTCCGGTGAGGATAGGTAATTGTAATCTGAGGAACGCAGGAAACCGTACCCATCGGACATAATATCCAGTACGCCTTCGCTCTCGATGATGCTGTCGAATTCGTATTCGGGTTGCTTGTATTTGTTTTTCTGGCTGGCGTCATAGTTGCCGTTCTTCTTATCCGAAGAAGGCTCTTTTTTATGATGTTTGCCCCGCTTTTTTCCCTGGGCGTCGCCATCGTTGTCATGCTTGCGCTGCTGCTGTTGTTGCGGTTTGCGCTCTTGTTTTTTCTGGGGCTGCTCCTCGGAACGGGAGTCGCGGGATTCCTTTTGCTCTTCCCCGTTGCTCTTGTGGCGCTGTTGCCCGGAGCGCCCATCCTGACGCGCATCCTGACGTCCGCGTCCGCGCTGTTGCTTGGGCTTTTCTTTTTCTTCCTGGGCAGGGGCCTCCTGCGCAGGGGATGAGGCGTCTTCCTTGATCTGTTCGCGCACTGCCGCGGGGTTGCTCGCCTGCAGGTCCAGGATTTGGTATACCAGGTCCAGTTTTTTCATGGTCCGGTATTTAGGAACATTTAAATCTTTAGCAATGTCCTGAAGTTCAGGCAGTTTCTTTGCCTTTAATTCGGAAATCTCAAACATGTATTGTTAGAATAATCGTTGTTGAAGTACTACTGTGTGTCGAATAATGGGGACGTGTCCCATAAAAAAATTGAAGAAAGGTTATTCGGAATTTGCCCGGGATCTGAAAGCCCGTTTGGTAAGTGCGGCGTGAAATAACACTACAATGATACGAAACTTTTTCGAAATAGCGTTTTAACATGCCTTATTTTAACGCCCAAATGTTTTGAAACCATAGGGTTGCACCCAAGTCACCAATTCCTGGCGGGACGGGTAGGTCAAAAGCGATTTTCTCTTTATTTTTGCTTCCTGTCCTGACAGATTCACGTATGATACAGCGCATCCAGACCGTATACCTGATTATCGTGGCCCTGCTTTGCGGGGTACTCCCGTTCTGGCTTGCCCTTTGGACCGACGCTGCCGGGGCGCCTGTGTATGCCCATCAGGAAGTGCCGGTGTCTGTTGCCTTCTACGGCTCAGCCCTTTTGGCATTGGTGGCTATCGTGCGTTTTAAAGATCGTAAGCAACAGTTCGTATTGAACCGGTTCAATATGATACTGCACCTTTTTTTACTAGGATTTTTCGTGTACCGTTCCCTAAACCTACCCGGAGAGGCTGGTGCCTCGGAGAAGGGTATTGGGATGCTTATCCCCATTTTTTCTATCGTTTTTTTAGTGCTGGCCAACAAGGCCATTAAAAGGGATGAGGATCTTGTAAAATCTGTGGACCGGTTGCGATAAGCCTTTCATCTTAGTAGTATTAGTGCGATAGACCCTGGCTCAGGCCGGGGTCTTTGCATTTTAGTATAGGCCTCCGGTACCCTATCTTTACGCGCCCATACCTATGAAAAAAATCCTCTTGCTTTCTGATACCCATGGCCATATGGACGAGCGTATCCTGCAGTACGCGTCCCAGGCGGATGAAATCTGGCATGCCGGGGATATCGGGACCCTGGAAGTGACCGATGCCCTGGCCGCGGTAAAACCGCTGCGCGCCGTTTACGGCAATATAGACGGCCACAAACTCCGGCAGGAGTTCCCCCTGGACCAGCGCTTTTATTGTGAAAAGGTTAAGGTGTGGATCACACATATTGGCGGGTACCCCGGCCGGTATGAAAAACGGGTGCGGGAAGGGTTTGCCGAAAACCGCCCACAGCTGTTTATCTGTGGCCATTCCCATATCCTGAAGGTGATGTACGACAAGAAGCACGACCTGCTGCACATGAATCCAGGGGCAGCCGGCAAGCAGGGGTTCCACCAGGTGCGGACGATGCTCCGCTTTGTGGTGGACGGGTCGGACATCAAGGACCTGGAGGTAGTGGAGCTGGGAAAGCGCGGGTAGGGGGCCTCCTCACCTCCGCCCCACAGCAAAGTTCGGTTTTTTCCCTGCAAGTACCTGGCAGGAATCAAGTGGCGGTAACCTGCTTGAACTTCCTATCTTTGCCCATATTCTTCTACCATGCGCTATTTCATGGAATTCTCCTATCTGGGCACCGCCTACCACGGTTGGCAGCGGCAGCCCAATGCCCTCAGCATCCAGGAGGTCATGGAGTCCCGGATGGCCACCCTCCTGGGCACTGACCACCTGGATGTTGTGGCAGCAGGGCGCACGGATGCCGGGGTACATGCACGTAAAATGGTGGCGCATTTCGACCGGGAGGACCTGCCTGCGGACTTTGCCCACCGGCTCAACGCCTTCCTTCCTGACGATATTGCCATCCACGGGATCCGGCCCGTCCGGGAAGGGGCGCATTCGCGGTTCGATGCCACCAGCAGAAGTTACGAGTACCATTTGGTACAGGAGAAAAACCCCTTCTGGCACCACGGGGCACATCTGGTGCATGCACCCCTGGATTTCGAAGCCATGAACCGGGCGGCCAGCCTGCTGCCAGGGTTCGAGGACTTCAAGGCTTTTTCCCGCTCCAAGACCGATGTAAAGACATACCGCTGCGACATCCGGGAGGCGCAGTGGAGGCCGGCCCCGCACGGGTGGGTATTCTGTATCTCGGCAGACCGCTTCCTCAGGAACATGGTTCGCGCGGTTGTGGGGACCCTTCTTATGGTGGGAAAAGGGGAGTGGCACCCGGACGATGTTAAGACAATAATAAAAAGCCGCGATAGGCGCAGGGCAGGGCCTTCAGTCCCGGCAAAAGGGCTATATTTGACGGATATCCAATACCCCCCTGGCATTTACGAAGATGGAGAAGGAGAAAACCGGTAACGCATTCGATTTGTTTTTGTTCCGCCGTGTAATGGCCTACACGAAGCCCTACCGGTGGACCTTCTTCGGGACGGCCTTTTCCGCCATCCTGCTTACGGGTTTTTCGGTGCTAACCCCCATGATCCTGAGGGAGACCATCGACAAGGCCATCGCCCTTAAAGACCAGGACTACCTGCTAACGCTCTCCCTGGCCATGCTCGGGGTGCTCATCGGGCAGGTGGTTTGCCAGTTGCTCTTCACCTACTACGCGAACTGGCTGGGGGAATCCGTAATCAAGGATATGCGCATCAAGCTGTTTAATCGCATGGTGGGCTTCCGTATGGAGTACTACAACAAGTCCAGCATCGGCGTGCTGGTAACCCGTGCCGTTGCAGACTTGCAACGTATTGGGGAAATATTTTCCCAGGGATTCTTCACCATCGTAGCGGACCTTTTGAAAATGCTGGCGGCTTCCGCCATCATGGTTTACTGGAACTGGCGGCTGGCCCTCATTGTCTTTGCAATCCTGCCATTAATCCTGTATGCTACACGGGTATTTCAACAGAAAATGAAAGTGGCCTTCACCGAGGTAAGGGCCCAGGTGGCCCACCTGAACTCTTTTGTGCAGGAGCGCATTACCGGGATGAAGATCGTGCAGCTGTTTACCCGGGAGAAAGCCGAAAGCCGCAACTTCAGGGAAATCAACGAAAAGCACCAGAACGCCTGGCTGAAAACGGTTTGGTATAACTCCTTTTTCTTTCCTATTGCCGAGATTGTAACTTCCATTGCCATCGGCCTGGTGGTCTGGTATGGCGGGTTGCAGGACATCACCAACCTGGGGGCAGACAACAAGGGAATTATTTTCGGGTTTATCCTGCTCATCGAGATGTTGTTCCGGCCCCTACGGCAGATTGCCGACAAGTTCAATACACTCCAGATGGGGATGGTGGCTGCGGGCCGGGTCTTCCGCATCCTGGATACCGAGAGCCGCATCGAGGACCATGGAGACCTGGAAGTCCCTCATATGGACGGGGGGATCCGTTTTGAAGACGTGCGCTTCAGCTATGTGGAAGGAGAGGAGGTCCTGCACGGGATTTCCTTTGCCGTGGAACCCGGGCAGAAAATCGCCATTGTAGGCGCTACCGGGGCGGGAAAATCGACCATCATCAACCTGCTGAACCGTTTCTACGATATCGATTCGGGCCACATTGTGCTCGACGGAAAAGACATCAAGGACTTCCGCCTGGCTTCCCTGAGGCGGAACATCGCGGTGGTCCTGCAGGATGTATTCCTGTTTGCCGATACCATCGCGGCCAACATCACCCTCCACGACCCGGACATCCGGCAGGAGGGCATCGAAACCGCCGCCAGGGCCATAGGGGTACACGAGTTTATCAGCAGCCTTCCCGGAGGCTACGACTACAACGTAAAGGAGCGGGGCAGCATGCTCTCCAGCGGACAGCGTCAGCTCATCGCTTTCCTCCGGGCCTATATGCGAAACCCCAGCATCCTGGTGCTGGACGAGGCCACTTCCTCGGTGGATACCTACACCGAACAGCTCATCCAGCAGGCTACCGAGAAGGTTACCGAGGGCCGGACTTCCATTATCATTGCCCACCGTCTGGCAACGGTCAAAAAGGTCGATACCATTGTGGTGATGGAGAGCGGCCGGATCGTGGAAATGGGCTCCCACAAGACCCTGCTCGCCAAGAAAGGGTACTACCACAAACTTTACGAGGCCCAGTTTATGGCGGAGGAGGAAATGGCCTGAGCCGTCTCGACGGGTTTAAAATCGCTTAGGTCAAAATAGCCTGTTAGTATCAATACGACCATCAGCCCCATTATAAGCACAAAAAACAGGAATACAACCATGGCCAAAAAGGCTATGGACCTTCCCAAAAAGGGGAGGAATTTGTAGGAGTTAATCCGCCAAAGAACCCATAGAACGTAGGCCAGGGTCACCAAAAGCGTATACCGGCTGAAATCCATATAATGTTCGGCGTCATAGATAAGGAAACCCAGGCTGATTGGAAAGGTAAGTATGCTGAATTCGGCAATGGTATACACGAGTACCACAAAGTGTTCAGCCAGATTATACCTAACCTTGTTAAATAAGAGGAAGGCCGGTAATGCCAGGACCGGAAAGTAGAGCAGGAAAAAGACGGCATTGAAGTCGAACGCGATATTCGCCCATTTCCGGGTAAATTCCGGGTTGACGTTTTCGGCCCCTCCGGTAAAATCGATTTCTCCGCCGTACATTTTTTGCATCACAAAAATCATGATTCCCGAAAGCGTCAGGGCAATCCCGAGATAGCTAATGGGGTTTAGGTACCGTTTGCGCAGCCCCGATATATACCCGCCAATAACAGCCTCGGGCCGGACAATCATCTGAGTCAGCGTCCGGACCACGGAGTTATCAAGATTAAAAAACCGGTCGACCACATCCCGAATCAGAGCTTTAAAGGTAATCCTCTGAACCTCTGTTTTGGCACCGCATGTAGGGCAAAACCGGTATTCCAACCGCAATGCCGTAGCGCAATTCTTGCAATTCATTGACTCAAGTCTTTTCGGATCATACGGCCCAGTTCCTCCAGGTCTTTAAAAAGCACGAACTCGCCGTTTTTGATATAGGAAATCAGCCCGGTTTCCTCGCTTACCACAAGGGCAAGGGCATCGCTCCGTTCGGTAATACCAACGGCTGCCCGGTGGCGGAGGCCGAAGCGCTGGGGGATGGATCGCTCCCGCGATACCGGAAGAATAACGCGGGTGGCCACCACCTGGTTGCCCTTGATGATGGCGGCCCCGTCGTGCAGGGGGCTGTTTTTGAAAAAGATGCTCTCCAGGATGGGCTGGTTTACTTCGATGTTCATGCGGTCCCCGCTGGATTTGATGAAGTCCAGGGAGGTGTCCCGTTCCATGACCAGGATAGCACCTGTACCCGACTTTCCCATATTCTGGCAGGCCAATAGCACAGCCTCCACGTTGAGTTCCAGGCTGATGCCTTCCTGTTTGATGAATTTAAAATGGCGGATAAAGCGGCGCTTGTTGGCGAAGTTGGTGGAGCCGATCACCAGCAGGAACTTGCGGATTTCCTGTTGAAAGACGATGATCAGGGCTATGAGCCCCACCTGCATAAACCCGCCCAGCATACTGCTGGTCATGCGCATATCCATAAGCTGGGTAAACTTCCAGAAGGCCCAGATAAAAACGATCCCCAGGAAAATATTGATGGCTACCGTCCCGCGAACCAGGCGGTAAAAATAATAGAGCAGGATGGCGACCAGCAGGATGTCGATGAGGTCCGTAACACCAAAATCCAGAAAATTGAGAAAGTCCAAGCTGCGCCGGTTTCTGTAAAAGTAGAAAAATTACAAGAATCAGCGCCCCCTTGTTTCCCGCCAAAGGCGGATACATTCCGAGGCCTCCCGAACATCGTGGACCCGGAGGATGTGTGCCCCGGCCTCCAGGGCCAGCATATTGAGGGCCGTGGTCCCGTTTAGGGCTTCGGCGGGGCTGGTCCCCAGGGTTTTCCAGATCATGGATTTTCGGCTAAGGCCTATCAGGAGTGGTACGCCCAATTCCGCAAAGTCCCGAAGGTTACCCAGTAACTGGAAATTCTGCTCCCGGGTTTTGGCGAAGCCGAATCCGGGGTCGGCCAGACAGTCGGCAATGCCAAGGGCCCGGGCGGCTGCCAGGCGTTCGGAGAAATAGTAGAGCACTTCCCCAACGAGGTCCTCATAGTGGACCTGGGTCGCCATGGTCTGCGGCGTTCCCCTCATGTGCATCATGATATACGGAACCCGGTATGCCGCCACCAGGGGCAACATCTTTTCGTCCAGGAGCCCCGCACTGATATCGTTTACCATGGAGGCCCCGGCTTCGAGTGCCGCCCGGGCAACCCCGCTGCGGAAGGTATCCACACTGATGCGGATATCGGGATATTCCTTTGTAAGGGCTTCTATGACGGGCACTACCCGTTGCCGCTCCACTTCCTCCGGGATATCGTCTGCGCCGGGGCGGGAACTGTATCCGCCTATGTCGATGAAGTCCGCCCCGGCCCTGAGCATCTCCCCGGCCTGTGTAAGGGCTGCGCCCGTACCGGTATACCGGCCCCCGTCGTAGAAGGAGTCCGGGGTGGTGTTCAGGATGCCCATTACCCGGGGGTGGGTCAGGTCTATAAGCTCCCCTTTGCAACAAATGGTCATGCGCTTGTGGTTTTTTGTGGCTGCCCTGCAAAACTCCGTTGAAAACCCTACTTTTGACAGGGGAAAACCCGCGGGAAATTACACAAATTCCAACAACCCATGAAGGACACTTCGAAAGCCTTTGACCTTGTTATCGGGGAGTGCCGCGAGCTGTTCAGGCGCAAGATGAACGACTACGGCGCGGCCTGGAGAATCCTGAGGCTGCCCTCCCTCACCGACCAGATTTTTATCAAGGCCCAGCGCATCCGGAGCCTGCAGCAATCCGGACAGCGGCGTGTGGAAGAAGGGGAGCGGCCCGAGTTTATAGGGATTATCAATTATTCCCTTATGGCCCTCATTCAATTGGAGAAAGGAGTGGTGGAAATGCCCGACCTGGATGCCGGGGAGGCTTTGGAATTATACGATGTGGAAGTGGCACGCACCAAATCCCTGATGGAAGACAAGAACCACGACTACGGGGAGGCCTGGCGCGATATGCGCATCAGTTCCCTTACGGACCTGATCCTGCAAAAACTCCTCCGGGTTAAGCAGATTGAAAACAACCAGGGCCGTACGGAAGTCAGTGAAGGGGTAGATGCCAACTACCGGGATATGATCAATTATGCCGTGTTTGCCCTGATCCATATGGGGGAAGCGGAAAAACAGCAAGCCTCATGAAAATCCCAGTCCAGATTGCAAGGGTCCTGGTGGGGGTCCTTTTTATCGTTTCAGGCTTTATCAAACTCAACGACCCGGTGGGGTTCTCCTTTAAGCTGGAGGAGTATTTCAGCGCGCCGGTCCTGGACCTTCCCTTCCTGGAGCCCTATGCCCTTGCCCTTGCCCTTTTCGTGGTCGTCCTGGAGGTAATCCTGGGAGTTACCCTGCTGCTGGGCTACCGGATAAAACTTACCCTTTGGACCTTATTGGCCACCATTGTGTTTTTTACCTTCCTAACCCTGTATTCCGCTGTAACCGGGAAGGTGACCGATTGCGGCTGTTTCGGAGACGCCCTGAAGCTCACTCCCTGGCAGTCTTTCTACAAGGACGTGGCCCTGCTGGTGCTGATCCTGTTCCTGCTCTGGGGCCGCAAATGGCTATCCCCCCTGGGGAGCCCGGCATTCCGGCTGGGGGCTACTATAGCTTCTTTGGTGGCTTGCGTCCTTTTTGCCCAGCACGTCCTGGCCCACCTGCCCTGGATCGATTTCAGGCCTTATAAAATCGGGGCCAGCATCCCGGAAGGCATGCGCATCCCGGACGATGCCCCCAAACCGGTCTATGAGTACGACTGGAAGTTCCGCATCGATGGGCAGGAAACCATCATTACCACAGACGGTTCGTATCCTTCGGTAGACGGGGAATTTATCGAAGTGGCCGAGACCCGCGAGATCCGCGCCGGGTATGAACCGCCCATCCACGATTTTACCCTGGAGCGGGAGGGCACCGATTATGCCGCTTCCCTCCTGAAGCGCAAGCAATTGCTGATGGTGATCTCCTACGACCTGGACCGAGCCCACCTCCCGGCCTTTGAGGCCCTGAAAACCCTTACCGATACGGCCCTGGCCCGCGGGTATTCCGTGATCGGGATGTCTGCCTCCTCCCCCCAGCAGGTAGCCGGACTGAAAGAGGCCTATGGCCTTGATTTCCCGTTTTATTTCAGCGACCAGACTACCCTGAAGACCATTGTCAGGTCTAACCCCGGGGTGCTCCGCCTGGAATCCGGGACCATCCGCCAGAAGGTCCACTACAATGATCTGGAGGAGATTCAGCTGCCAGAGCTTTCAGACGAGCAGCGCTATGATATGCCCTTGAAAAAGGCCCTGGACAGCATCCTGGAACTGGACCAGAAATACCGGGCAGCGCCCGACATGGAGACCTGGAGGTTGCAGATGCAGATAGACAGCGCCAATATCATCTATATCGATTCCCTCATCTCGAATTCCGGATACCCCGGCAAGAGTGTGGTGGGGGAACCGGCCAACAAGGCTGCCTGGTATGTGATCCAGCACTCTACCCGTATCGATGATTTCCTGCCCCAGATTCAGGAGGCTGCCGAGACCGGGGAGTTGCCGTACCGGCTGTACGCCATGATGCTGGACCGCTCCCTGATGAACCGCGGGCTCCCCCAGCGGTATGGCACCCAGGGAATGTCGTTCTACATCGGGTCCCCAAAGGAGCTCAACATCATCTGGCCTATTGAGTCCCCCGATTCAGTAAATGCCTGGCGGGCAGCCGCTGGGTTCGACAGTGACCTGGAAACCTACGGCAGGGACCTGTTTGGTGCGGAGTTTACCTACAAGGCCTATACCATAGAAGAAATCAAGGCGATCCAAGAAGAAGCGAACCAACAATAACACACAGACATGAGAAAGCAAATCGTTGCCGGAAACTGGAAAATGAATAAAACGGCCTCCGAAACCCGGGCGCTACTGGAGGAGTTGCAGGCGCAACTGCCGGCTACTTCGGCCGGAGTAATGGTGGCCCCCACCTTTGTGAATCTGACGGGAGCTGTGGAGCAACTCGGCGGTTCGGCTATAGAAGTGGTGGCCCAAAACATGCATTTCGCGGACAGCGGGGCCTATACGGGAGAGATTTCTGCAGACATGCTCGCCGATATCGGAATACAAACGGTGATTCTCGGGCACTCCGAGCGCCGCGCGTATTTCGGCGAGGACGATGCCCTGCTGGAGAAAAAAACCGCGCAGGCCATCTCCAAGGGTATGCAGGTTATCTTCTGTTTCGGGGAAGAGCTCGAGGACCGCAAGGCCGGGAAGCATTTCGAGGTAGTGGCATCCCAATTGAAAAACGCCCTCTTCGGCCTGCCGGACACGGCCTGGGGGCAGATCATCCTGGCGTATGAACCGGTTTGGGCCATTGGGACCGGGGAAACCGCTTCCCCGGAACAGGCCCAGGAAATGCACGCCTTTATCCGCAAGATTGTAGCCGATGCCTATACCCCGGAAGTGGCAGATGCCGTGACCATTTTGTATGGGGGCAGCGTGAAGCCCGGGAATGCCGCCGAGATCTTTTCCAAACCCGATGTGGACGGTGGCCTTATTGGGGGGGCATCCCTCAATGCAGAGGATTTTTCGGCCATTGTAGCGGCAATCGGGTAGGGGGATGTACCTGTGTTGTACCCTTAGCCTGGAACCCCTGCAACCGGCTTCCGAGATTTTTATTGCCGCCCTGGGGGACCTGGGCTTCGAGAGTTTTGAGGAGACTGAAACAGGCTTAAAAGCCTACATTAAAGCTTCGGATTTCGACGAGGCGGCCTTCCGGGAGCTTCCCTACCTGGACTCTCCCCTGTGGGAAGCCCGTTTTACCCTGGAGGAAATCCCCCTGGAGAACTGGAATGCCCGGTGGGAGTCCGAATACGAGCCCATCCGCGTGGGGGATCGATGCCTGGTGCGCGCCCCCTTCCACCCCGAGCCCGAAACCCCGGTGGCGTTCGACCTGGTCATTGCCCCTAAGATGAGTTTTGGTACAGGACACCACCAAACCACCTGGCTTATGCTTAGGGGACTGCTGGAGCGGGATCTGGAAGGAAAGGATGTACTGGATATGGGTTCCGGTACCGGGGTATTGGCTATCCTGGCGGCCCGTATGGGCGCCCGGGTAGTTCGCGCCATAGATATAGATCCATGGGCCCGTGAGAACGGGATTGAAAATGCCGCCCGCAACGGGGTCGGCCATATCCGGGTGGAACTCGGGGATGCCTCGGCCATCGGTGGGGAGACCTACGATTTGATCCTGGCCAACATCAACAAGAACATCCTCCTGCAAGACCTGCCTATCTACGCCCAGGCCCTTCTGCCCGGGGGGGAGCTCCTGCTCAGCGGGTTTTACCGGGAAGACCTGGATGACCTGAAACAGGCAGCCCGGGAACTCGGGTTGGCGTACATCGCACATCAGGAGCGGGATGCCTGGGTGGCGGCTGTGTTTCGCAAGGGCTGATTCGTATTTTCCCCTGTAGCGATCCGAGGATTTAATGGTAAAACCGCTGGTAATCTGAGGGTTCCGCAAATATAGGCCCCGGGTGGCGTTGGGCCCCTAATTTTTGTATATTCGTGACAAACCTTTGGTTATGAGTGGGAAGGAACGCTTACAGGAAACCCTTCTGGTCGACGAAAAAGAGAAGAACCTCAGTGAGATTGTATTGTTCAACGACGAGGTGAACACCTTCGACCACGTGATCCAAACCCTTATCGATGTTTGCGAACATACGCCCGAGCAGGCCCACCAATGTTCCCTTATTGTGCACCACAACGGTAAATGCACCGTAAAAACGGGAGAGTACAGCGATTTGAAACCCCGGTGCACCCGGCTGCTGCAAGCTGGCCTGAGTGCGGAGATTGTGTGAACGCCTTCCGTGGCGGAGCCCGTTCGCGAGTAACCAGGCTTATGCCCATGCCCTCTGACATGCGCGTATTACCCATATGTTTCTTCCTGTTTTTTTGCATAGGCCTCGGACATGCCCAGGTCCTTCCCCCAATACGCAGTTTTGAACCCTCGGAATACGCGGCAGCCAACCAGAACTGGGGGGTGCAGCAAACCGATGCCGGGTGGATGTATTTTGCCAATAATGCGGGATTATTGGAGTTCAACGGCGTCAGATGGACCCTGTACAATTCTCCCAACGGCTCCGCATTGCGGTCTGTCCTGGCCCTGGGGGAGCGGGTGTACACCGGCTGTTATATGGAATTCGGGTTCTGGGATATGGACCCTTTCGGACAGCGGCGCTACACCTCCCTGAGCGACGGGTTGCGGGACCAGTTGCTGCCGGACGAGGAAATCTGGCAAATCCGTTCCGTGGGGGACTGGGTACTGTTCCAGTCCTTACAACGCATTTACGCCTTCCGGGCCGATCATACAGAAATTACTGTTATCCCTGCCCAGGCATCCAGAGCCCAGCTCTTCGGCTACGCGGGAGAGCTGTATTACAAAAAAGAGGACGAAGGACTGATGCGGCTGCGCAATGGGCAGCCGGAAGTCCTTATTCCCGGTCAGGAAATAGCAGACCAAGTGTTTATTGCCATGGCAGAGGTAAAGGGAATGCCTGCCCTTATAGGAGAGGATGGTGCTTTTCATTTGCTGTATCCGGATGGGATCCGGACCTGGACCCCGCCCGGTTTGGTTTCCTTTCCCGGGATAAAACTGTATAGCGCCCACCAGCTTTACGACGGGGTTCTTGCCCTTGGAAGCCTGTCTCAAGGCCTTATCCTGCTGGATGCTGAGGGGGAGTATATGGCCAAGATGGGAAAGGCTGAAGGATTAAACAACAACACGGTCCTGGCGGTATTTGAGGACAGGTACCAGAACATTTGGCTTGGCCTGGATAATGGCATAGGGGTCATTAACCGGGGTTCCGCCTACCGGGAATATATAGACAGGGAAGGGAAACTCGGGGTGGTCTATACCGCAAAGGAATATGACGGCAGGTTATATCTGGGTACCAACCAGGGGCTTTTTAAATCCGCTTCCGGTCTGGGAGGACCCTACAGGCTTGTTCCGGGTACTGAAGGGCAGGTGTGGGCCCTCAGGGAATACGACGGGATATTGCTTGTGGGCCATCATAAAGGCACCTTTCAGGTAGAGGGTAATGGGGCAAGGATAATAGCGGAAACCCCTGGTACATGGGAGATAAAGCCGGTCCCCGGAGAAGATGACCTGCTGATGCAGGGGGGCTACCAGGGGTTGAGCCTGTTACAGAAGGGTGACAGGGGATGGGAGTCTCGCAATACCCTGGAAGGTTTTGGGATCTCCAGCCGCTTTTTTGAATTCACCGGCCCCAACCACATCATTGTCAACCACGAATTCAAAGGGGTCTTTGACCTGGATACCGACAGTGCCCTCAGGCGGGTAACCGATAGCAGTCAAACCCCGGCATTTGGTTTTGGTGCCAGTCTTTTCCGTTTTCGCCAAAAGGTTTATTATGCCAATAGCAGCGGGGTATTCCGGTATGTGGGCAATAATGGGGGGTTTGTAGCCGACACCTTGCTTAATACCAGTTTGTTTTCCGGAGTGGATAACCCCATTGGGGTGGTGCTCCCTGACGAAAGGGCAGAACGTATCTGGGCAATGGGCAATAGCACCATATACCAGGTAGAGCCGGAGCCGCTGGGCGGAGGGCTGAAGACACGTACCATCCATATTCCCGAAGGCCTTCGCAGGCGCCTGGGCGTGGTGGGTTTTGAGTGTATTGCTCCCCTGGAAAATGGGCAATACCTCTTGGGCATGTCCGATGGTTTTCTCATCCTTAACCCGGACCGGTTGCGGGAGGAGCGCCCTGTGGTTCAGATAAGCAAGGCCCTCCATTACGGCAAGAACCGGGATTCCCTCGTGGGATTACCACTTATGGAAACTCCTCGGACCCTGCAATCTGCCCGGAATAATCTCGAGTTCCAGTACGGTGTTCCCCAATACGATAAATACCGGGAGGTGGAGTATCAGTATTGGCTGGAAGGTTTACAGGAGGACTGGAGTGCCTGGAGTACCCGGTCCGAAGTCCGTTTCGATAATTTATCCTTCGGCGATTACACCTTCCACGTAAGGGCCCGCATCGGGGAAGCAGAATCCGATGGGGCTGTACCCTTCCGGTTTTCCATTTCCAGGCCCTGGTACCTCACCTATTGGGCCATTGCCCTGTTCACCTTAGCCGCAGCCGGGATGGCCTTTCTGATTCATCTTCGATACCGGGCTTACTACCGCAAACAACAAGCCCAGTTGCAATCCCAAGCCCGGAAAAAACTGAAAAGGAAGAAACTCAAGGCGAGGAAGAAACTCGTGGAGGTGCGAAATGCAAACCTGCGGCAGGAAATTGAAAGCAAGAACCGTGAACTCGCCGTTTCCACCATGTCCCTGATCAGGAAGAATGAATTCCTGAACACCCTGAAAGAGCAGCTTAAGAAGGCGGAGAATACCGCCCAGATTAGGTCGGTTATCCGAACCATAGACCGCAATATCAACAATGAGGAAGATTGGGAGTTTTTTGAGGCTGCCTTCAATAATGCGGACAAGGATTTTCTGAAGAATATTAAACACCGCCATCCGGAACTTACGCCAAATGATCTCCGGTTATGTGCCTATCTGCGTCTTAACCTGTCCTCCAAGGAGATTGCGCCCCTGCTCAACATTTCGGTACGAAGTGTTGAGGTCAAACGTTACAGGCTACGCAAAAAGATGGATCTGGAACACGACCAGAGCCTTACCAACTATATCCTGGAGCTTTAAGCGTTAAAAGTAAACTTTATATTTCCTGCTATTTACCACAACATTACCACAACATAGGTGGGTGTGGCTTCTTTCCTAATGAAATGTTATAAATCTGCCTGGAATTGCGAATGCCTTAATTTCAGGGCTATTTCACTGCTATAGTACCAAAATATGGCCCTTGTAATTTGGGGCTGTATGTTTTTTGTAGGGGTAACAAATTAGATTTTCACCTATACAAGGTATACATTGGGACATCCATCAAATGTCGTGGAAATGAAACACAGGTTAGTCCTTATCTTCGGTTTTCTAACCCTCGGGTTGTACGCACAGGATATTCAGGTCCAGGGGGTCATTCTGGACGCGATGACCTCGGAGCCACTGCCAGGGGTAAATGTTATTGTTAAAGGAACCAATCGCGGCACGTCTGCGGATTTCGACGGAGCGTTCCAGCTCTCCGATTTGTCTGTCGGGGAGGTTCTGGAATTTTCGTACATCGGGTATCTCAGGAAAGAATATACGGTTCGGGGGCCCGAGAGCATCACCATAACCCTGCAGGAGGATGTCAGCGCCCTCGATGAGGTAGTGGTTATCGGTTATGGTACCCAGACCAAGAAAGAGATCACCGGTGCCGTGTCCGTGGTAGGTGCTGAGACCATTGAGGAACTAAACCCGACACGGATCGAACAGGCCCTTCAGGGGCAGGTCGCCGGGGTTCAGATCACCTCGGAATCCGGGTCGCCGGGTAGCGGCTCAAATATCCGCATCCGGGGGATTTCCACCAACGGAGACAACCGTCCGCTCATCCTTGTGGATGGGAACGTCATAGAAGACCTTAGTGTCATCAACCCTGGCGATATTGAGAGTATCAATATCCTGAAGGATGCCACCGCCGGTATTTATGGGGTACGGGCTGCCAACGGGGTTATCCTGATTACCACCAAAACGGGAAGGCGCAATACCGACCTGAAGTTCAGTTACGATGCCTGGGGCGGGATGCAACAGACCTCCCGACGCATACCGGTACTCAATGCCACGGAATATGCTGTTATTGCCAATGAGGCTTTTGCAGCCGGAGGCAGTCCCAACCCGTATCCGACCCTTTCCGGCCTGGGCAGCGGTACCGACTGGCAGGACGAAGTATTCCGCAACGCTCCGATTTTCAACCACAACTTTAGCGCCAACGGGGGAAGTGAAAAATCGACCTATTCCTTTGGGGCATCCTACCTTACCCAGGACGGGATCGTGGGCGGTCCGAAGGCCAACTTCAACCGTTCCACCCTGCGGTTCAACTATAATACGGAGCTCCTTGAAAACCTGAACCTGGTCGCCAATGTCTTGTACACCCGGACCAACCGGAGGACCCTCCCGGAAAACAGCCTGGGAAGCGTGCTTTTTAATGCCCT
The DNA here is from genome assembly GCF_002198115.1 of Robiginitalea sediminis. GTDB lineage: Bacteria > Bacteroidota > Bacteroidia > Flavobacteriales > Flavobacteriaceae > Robiginitalea > Robiginitalea sediminis. The sequence continues at coordinate 275,116 of NZ_NGNR01000003.1, forward strand.
GAACAACGCGCCTACCTTTGCCGTCAGGGATGCCACAGGTAATTTCACCCTGGCCGAAGGTTTGGGTAACGAGGTTATCAACCCCCTTGCCCAGATTGAAAACACCTTCAATAAAACCACAGTAGACCGGATCAGCGGTAAAATAGGGGCCGCCTACACCTTATTCGAGGGCCTTACCGCGGAATCCAATTTCCAGTTCAACTACGCGGAAGTGAACAGTATTTTCTTTGCGCCCACGGCCTTTTATGGTTCCGGGAAGGTTTTCAACGTGGAACGGAATTTCGTGGTGGAAAGCAAGAATATCTTCAGGGACTATACCTGGGACACCTTCCTGAAATACGCGAAGGAACTTGGGGGAGACCACAGTCTTAATGCTACCCTGGGGATGTCGGTTTTCCGCACCAGCGGTCAGTTTTCAGGGAGTACGGGCTTTGACATTCCCGGAAATGACTTTACCAATGCCTCCATTGAAAACGCCTCGGACGTCATAGACAACTTTATCAATACGGCCGGTAAATTCGATTCCCGCCTGCTATCCTATTTTGTGCGCCTTCAGTATGACTACGCCGGGAAGTATCTCCTGTCCGGAGTACTCAGGAGGGATGGCTCCACTGTTTTCGGCCCCAGAAATAAATTCGGGTATTTTCCTTCTGCTTCTCTGGGCTGGATTGTTACCGAGGAGAATTTCCTGAATGACAGTTCCTGGTTGGATTTCCTCAAGCTGCGGGCCAGTTACGGAATTGTGGGTAATGACCGGATTGGGGTTTCAGATGCTTTCCGTTCTATCCTCTCCGGGGAAGGGGCTTATGTTTTCAACGATGAATTGCGCTTTGGCCAGGCCATCGGAGCCATTTCAAACCCCGAAATCCAATGGGAGGAGCAAAAAACCCTGGACATCGGTCTGGATGCGCGCCTTTTTGACGACCATATCACCATAACCACGGATTATTTCCAGAAACGCACAGAAGGGCTGTTGGTTTCCCCTCCGGTTTCCGGCATCCTGGGGGCTGCCGCCCCGGGTTCCGGCCCTCCTTTTGTGAACGCCGGTACCGTGGAGAATAAGGGTCTTGAATTAGCAGTTGGGTACCAGACAGACCCAATGTCGGACTTCAGCGCCAACATCAACTACAACGTCACCTTCCTTCAGAATGAAGTCATCTCGGTGAACAATGGTGTTGGTTTCATCCCCGGAGGTTCTTTCGGGGTAGGTCAGGACCCGCCTTCCCGAATGGAGGATGGTTTCCCCCTGGGGTATTTCTACGGCCTTCAGACCGACGGGATTTTCCAGACCCAGCAGGAAGTGGATGCCCATGCCACTCAAGCCAATGCGGCTCCCGGAGACCTGCGCTTTGTGGACATCAACGGGGATGGCGTCATAGATACGGACGACAGGACGAACATCGGGGATCCCTTCCCGGATGCCACCATGGGTCTCAATATCAGCCTGGGATACAAACATTGGGATTTTACCGCCTATGCCTTTGCCTCCATCGGGAATGAAATTGTCCGCAATTACGAGCGGAACCAACCCCTGGTGAACCGTTCGGTCTACACCCTGGACCGCTGGACAGGCCCGGGTACCAGTACAGAGGTCCCGCGGGTCACGACCGGGGCTACTTCCAACACTTTGTTTTCCGATTTCTTTGTGGAAGACGGATCCTTTGTCCGGCTGCAAAATGCCCAGCTTGGGTACACCTTTTCCGATGTCTTCAACCAGGACCTCGGGATAGACAAATTGCGGTTTTACGTTTCAGTCAACAACCTTTTCACCCTTACCAAGTACCGTGGCTATGATCCGGTAGCCTCTTCCGGTGCCCCCATTGGGGCCGGTATAGACCAGGGATTCTATCCTGTGGCACGGACGTATTTGTTGGGTGTTAATTTCAAATTTTAAAAACCATGGTAGCATCAAAACACCTCAAGACCCTTCTGGGCCTGCTGTTGGCCACCCTCTGGATCGCCTGTAGTGACGACTTCGTGGATGTGGATTCCTTCGATGAGGATTCCGAGAACTTCTTCAATTCGGAAGAGGACTACGAGCAGGCACTGATCTCGGCCTATGACATGCTTCAATCCACCTACCTGAACGTCATGCTTGGTGAAATTGCCTCCGACAACACTCTGGCCGGGGGCGAAAGCGCCACAGACGTACCGGGGATACAGGAAATAGACGATATGGTACACACCCCGGTCAATGAACAGCTTCGCTCCATCTGGAGCTGGATGTTTGCAGGGGTTAACCGTGCCAACTACATCCTGGAATTCCGGGACAAGACGGATTTCCCCGGGAAAGAGCGCATCCTTGCCGAGGCCACCTTCCTCAGGGCTTACTATTATTTCGAATTGGTAAAGTGGTTTGGCGACGTCCCGCTGGCAGTAGACCAGCGGCTATTGTTCGGCGACCAGGATGTGGTTGAGAGGACACCCGCAAGCGAGGTCTACGACCAGATTGAGGCAGACCTGACCTATGCAGCAGCCAACCTGCCGTACACCGCATTCGAAACCGGACGGGTTACCCGGGGTGCTGCCCAGGCCTTGCTGGGTAAGGTTCTGGTCTACCGTGAAAAATTCCAGCCGGCCGCCCAGGTCCTCGAAGACCTGATCAACAATGGCCCGCACCAATTGGTGACTGACTACACCACCCTGTTTGAGAATGACAACGAGAACACCGTGGAATCGGTTTTCGAAGTGCAATACACAGACGTGGAAGGTGCCGGTTTCGGGTGCCTCCAGTGCAGTGAAGGGAATGTGGCCGTCGGGTTTAACGGGATCCGGAATTACTCCGGGCCTGTTTTTGAATCGGGCTTTAGTTTTAATGTCCCAACGGCCGAGGCCTATGCGGCCTTCGAGGACGGCGACCTTCGCCGGGATGTAGCTATCCTCGACATCGAGGCATGGGCAGCCGCCAACGATGGGGTATCCTACGTGGAAGGGTTTGAACACACCGGGTACTACAACCGGAAATACATCGCCCGCCAGGGAGACCTGAACACGGGGGACGCCAACCTGACCAACCCGAACAACTACCGGGCCATCCGCTATGCCGAAGTACTGCTGCTTGCTGCCGAAGCCCTGAACAGGGGTGGTATTGACGATGCGCGCGCCCTGGGGTATCTCAACCAGGTCCGCAACCGCGCAGGTCTGTCGGATCTGAGCGCCACGGGTAGCGACCTGACCGAGGCCATCTACCGGGAGCGGCGCGTGGAACTAATGGGCGAAGGACACCGGTTCTTCGACCTGGTGCGCACCGGGCGGGCTGCGGCCAACATCCCCGGATTCCAGTCCGGCAAACACGAATTATTTCCTATTCCATCTATAGAAATTGAATTAGCGGGCAACCGCTGGGAGCAGAATCCCGGGTATTAATAAAAATTGGCAACCATGAAACAGATCAGAACATTTGTAACAGCATGTATCGCTTTACTGGTATTCTCCGGATGCTCCGAGGACGACCAGGTATCGTATGTGCTGCAGAATATCTCCGCTCCGACCAATGTCGAGGCCATCTTCGATATCGCTCAGGACGACACCGGGACCGTTTCGGTTACCCCGACGGCCATTGGGGCGAGCTCCTTCAATATTTTCTTCGGCGATGTGGAGGATGAAACCCCCGTGCAGGCAGCACCGGGTGAAACGGTTACCCATATCTACGGAGAGGGCACCTTCCAGCTCCGCATTGTAGCGGTCGGGGCCACCGGGCTCACCAGCGAGCTGGTACGCGTGGTAAATATCTCCTTTACCCCGCCCACCAACCTGGCGGTGGATATCTCCATCTCCCAGACCAATCCCTTTGAGGTGATCGTAGCCCCCACGGCAGATAATGCCACGGTCTTCGACATCTTTTACGGGGACGTAGCGGACGAAGTACCCCAGACCATCATGGCAGGGGAGACGGCTACCCACCTGTATGCCGAAACCGGCGATTACACCATCCGGGTTGTAGCCCGGGGGGCCGGAGCAGCAACCCTTGAATATACCGAAGTGGTGACCATCAGCGGGGCTTCAGACCCCATCAGCCTCCCGATCACCTTCGATTCCCCCACTGTAAACTACGCCTTTGGCACGTTTAACGGCGCCAGCTACGAGGTGGTGGACAATCCCGACCCGAGCGGTGCCAACCCGACCGTCTCCAAAGTAGGGGCCATCACCAATTCCGGGAATAATTTTGAGGGCGGGGCCTTCAACCTGGGAACCCCTGTGGATTTCAGCGGCTCCGACAAGACCATCACCATGAAGTTCTGGTCTAATGTCGCTGTTCCCATCCTCCTGAAATTCGAAGGAGGCGTGAACGGGGAGCGCGAGAATGAAGTTACCGTGAACCACGGAGGTACCGGATGGGAAGAACTCAGCTTTAATTTTGCCACCGATGCCGTCAAGAGTTTTATCGACGGCAGCCAGGGGGTAGGTGAGCCTTTTGTCCCCACTGGGGAGTACGCCACCATGGTCATCTTTGTAGACGGCCCGGGCACCACCGCAGGGACATTCTATATAGACGATATCGATCAGTCAGGCGGCACCACAAGTCCGTTGGAACTGCCCATTACCTTCGATGTCTCCGGGGTAGATTACGCCTTCGGGACCTTTAACGGGGCTTCCTATGATATCGTAGACAACCCGGACCCGAGCGGTGCCAATGCTTCGGTCAGCAAAGTAGGAGCCATCACCAATTCCGGTAACCAGTGGGAAGGCGGAGCTTTCGTCCTGGATACCCCGGTAGATTTCAGCGGCAGCAACAAAACCATCCGCCTGAAATTGTGGTCTACCGTTTCCCTTCCCGTCCTGCTGAAATTTGAAGGAGGAGTGAACGGGGAACGCGAAAACGAGGTAACAGCCACCCACGGCGGTACCGGATGGGAGGAACTCAGTTTCAACTTTGCCACCGATGCCACCAAGAGCTTTATCGACGGAAACCAGGGCGTAGGAGAACCCTTCGTGCCCACCGGACAGTACGGGACCCTGGTCTTGTTTATAGACGGGCCTGGCTTCTCTGCCGGCACCTTCTACCTGGACGATATTTCCCAGGATGCTGAAACCCAGCCGCTGGCGCTGCCGATGAATTTTGACAACCCTTCGGTGGCCTACGATATGGGCACCTTTAACGGGGCCAGTTATGCGGTGGTAGACAACCCGGATGCCTCCGGGGCAAACCCCACCGTATCTAAGGTAGGGGCGCTGACCAATTCCGGAAACCAGTTTGAGGGCGGAGCCTTTAACCTGGGAACCCCGGTGGATTTCAGCGGAAACGACAAGACTATCCGCATGAAGTTCTGGTCCAATGCAGCCGTGCCCATCCTCCTGAAATTCGAAGGCGGGGTTAACGGAGAACGCCAGAATGAGGTAACGGCCAACCACGGCGGTACCGGGTGGGAGGAGATCAGTTTTGATTTCGCCACCGATGCGGTCAAGAGTTTCATTGACGGCAGCCAGGGGGTGGGCGAACCCTTTGTGCCCACCGGCCAGTACGCCACCATGGTCATCTTTGTAGATGGTCCTGGCTTTACCTCCGGCACTTTCTATTTTGACGATATCGAGCAGATAGCCCCCAGCACAGAGCTGAAGCTGCCTATCGATTTCGACCAGCCCGGAGTAGCTTACGATATGACCACGTTTAACGGTGCCTCCTATGCGGTGGTGGCAAACCCGGACGCTTCCGGTGCCAACCCCACGGTAAGCAACGTAGGGGCCATTACCAATGCCGGCGTACAGTTTGAGGGCGGTTTCTTTGTCCTGGATGTCCCGGTGGATTTCTCCGGCGCCAACAAGACCATAGCTCTGAAGTTCTGGTCCAACACCGCAGTCCCGGTCCTGCTTAAGTTCGAAGGCGGGGTCAACGGGGAACGCCAGTGTGAGGTTACGGCCAACCACAGCGGCTCCGGATGGGAAGAACTCACCTTCGACTTTGCCACCGATGCAGTCAAGAGCTTTATCGACGGATCCCAGGGGGTGGGAGAGCCTTTTGTACCTACCGGCCAATACGGCCAGATGACCTTCTTTGTAGACGGGCCCGGCTTTACGGCGGGTACCTTCTACCTGGACGATATCACCCAACAATAAAAACCGCGGCATGACACGATTCGGAATATTTTTGATAGCGATACTGGCCCTGATGGCCGGGTGCCAGGAAGAGGAACCCGAACTCCAGGAGCTCGCCATCCCCACAAACCTGACGGTAAACGTCAGCGTGGCTTCGGACCAGTCCGGGAATGTGACGGTGACACCCCAGTCCGACAACAGTCTGTATTACCACGTCTTTTTTATTCCCGGGAATGATCCCGTGGTCATAAGCGCAGGCGAATCCGCCCAGTTCCGCTTCACGCGTTCCGGGCAGTACAGCACCCCGGTAACGGTAGTGGCTTACAGTGCCGGTGGGTTGTCTTCCAGCACAACGGTCTATGTAGACATGGATGTCCGCCTTTTTATTGACGCCGCTACCCTGCAACAGATTGCGGGTAACGGGGAAAAACGATGGGTATGGAACCGCACAGAGGCCGGCCATTTCGGGGTAGGTCCCCTTACCAATGACTTCCCCGAGTTTTTCAGCGCAGGCCCCGACCAGCTTAACCCCTGTCTGTACGACGATGTACTGGTGTTCAGTTACGATGCCAACGACAACTACAGTTTCCGCCTGGAACCGGGGGCAGACAACCAGATTTTCATGAACTGGACAGAGGTGAACCGGTTTTTTCCGGATGCCACCCCGGGCCAGTTTGTGGATGAATGCCGCGACATTACCGACCAGGCCTCCTTTGCCAGTAATTTCGTGATTATCGACAATGCCGACGGGACCCGAACCCTCGATGTGGGGAACAGTTTTATGAGTTATTGGGCCGTTATCTCAGGCCAGTATCAGATCGTGGAACTTACCGAAGACCGTCTTACGGTTCGGGGAATCAGCCAGCCTTTTAACGGGGACGACCCCCTGGCCTGGTATTCCACATTTGTGCCGGAGGATAGCGGAACCCCCCCGGCCGACAGTTTCGACACCCTCATTTTTGAAGAGGCCTTCGATACCGACGGGGCACCGGACCCGGCCGTTTGGAATTACGACCTGGGTACCGGAAACAACGGCTGGGGTAACGGGGAATCCCAGTATTACACCGACCGCCCGGAGAACGTTATTGTGGAAGATGGCCTGCTGAAAATAACGGCCCGCGCAGAGGCTTTTTCCGGTAGTGACTATACCTCTTCCAGGATCCAGAGCTACCAAAAGTTCGAATTTCAGTACGGGAGGGTAGAGGTCCGTGCCAAGCTGCCCACCGGCGGCGGTACATGGCCTGCCATCTGGATGCTGGGGGCCGATTTTGAAACCAACATCTGGCCGGCTGCCGGGGAGATCGACATCATGGAGCACGTAGGGAACGACCAGGACCGCATCTTCGGTTCTACCCACGACCCGAACAACTTTGCGGGCAATGCCCGTACCGGATCCACTGTGGTGACCGGGGTTTCGGACGATTTCCATGTCTATGCCATGGAATGGACCGCAGAGGAAATCCGCTTTTTCGTGGATGACCAGGAGTACCATGCCGTAACCAATAATTCGGGCCTGCCCTTCAACAAGGACTTTTTCCTGATCCTGAATGTAGCCATGGGCGGCACCTTCGGAGGAGCCATCGACCCCGGTTTTACGGCGTCGACCATGGAGGTGGATTACATCCGGGTGTATCAATAGAATTATGTACCTTCAAGGCACATCGTCAGCGGGCTCCGGGGATTCCCTCCGGAGCCCCGGTGTCTGATGGAAAATCAACCTGACCAAAACCGACCGACATGCAACAGGAAACCACCATTAAGATGAACAAGTCCTATACCATCCTCATAAGCCTCATCGTGGCTTTGGGGGGGTTCCTTCTGGGCTTCGACAGCGCTGTAATCTCAGGCGCCGTCCGCGGAATTACCGTCTATTTTGAAATGACCGACGCCATGCTCGGTTTCGCCGTAGGCTGTGTCATATTTGGTGCCATGGCGGGCAACCTTGCCGCAGGCCCCATAAGCGACCGCTTCGGACGCCGCAATGTCCTTATTGTGGTGGCAGCCCTCTTTACGATTTCTGCATCCTGGTCTGCCCTGGCAACCGGGTATACCGAATTTATCATCGCCCGTATCATCGGGGGTGTGGGCATAGGCGGGGCCATCCTGATCGCCCCGGTTTATATCGCCGAAATTGCCCCGCCCAAACTCCGGGGGAGCCTGGTATCCTTTAACCAGCTCAATATCGTAATCGGTATTTCCGTGGCTTATTTTTCCAATTATTTCCTGGTAGACCTGGGTGAGGATAGCTGGCGGTGGATGCTGGGGGTGGAGGCCATCCCGGCCCTGATTTATTTCCTGGCCCTTTTTACCGTCCCTAAAAGCCCGAGGTGGCTAATCCAGAAGCTCAACAAAATTGATCTGGCCCGGAAGATCCTCGTAAAAATCGGCGGGGAGGAATATGCAGAAGCCACCATTGTGGAAATCCAGCGCGGGCTCGCCAAAAAGGAGTCCAAAGGCAAACTCTCCGATTTGCTGCAAAGCAAATACGCCACCATCATGATCATTGCTATGGGGATTGCCTTTTTCCAACAGATTACCGGAATCAATGCCATTTTCTACTATGCCCCCACCATATTCGAACAGGCGGGTGGCAGCACCGATTCCTCCTTCCTCCAGGCTATAGTGGTAGGGCTCACCAACCTGGTATTTACCCTTGTGGCCATCTGGCTTATCGACAAGCTGGGCCGCAAACCCCTGCTGCTTATCGGGACAACCTGTATGACCATAGCCCTTCTGCTGGCAACCCTGGCGTTTAACAATGCGACTTACGAGTTTAGCGATGCCGCCCTGGCGAAGGTCTCCAATGAGCAGACCCGGGCGCAGCTGACCGAGTTCCAGGGGCGTTCCTTCGACGGGCAGGCAGCCCTCTTTGAGGCGATTGCCCCGAGCCTTTCGGAAGATGAGTTCCTGGATTTCAAGCGGAACCAGATCACCAACTTTATCCAGATCAATGCCACCCTGGTATTGGTCGCCATTCTGCTCTATGTTGCGGCGTTTGCGATTTCGCTTGGACCGGTCATGTGGACGCTGATATCCGAGATTTTCCCGAGTAAGATTAAAGGGATTGCCATCTCGGTTGTAGGTTTCTTCAACTCCCTGGTGAGTTTCTCGGTAACCCAGGTATTTCCCTGGGAGCTATCCAACCTGGGCCCCACAACAACCTTTGCCATTTACGCCCTTTTATCGCTTTTGGCGCTTTTGTTTGTAAAACGATATGTCATCGAAACCAAGGGCAGGAGCCTGGAAGAGGTGGAGGAGTTACTGATTCGAAAATAAGTTTTCATTATGCGTTCAATTTTAGTTTTATTCAGCATTGTTTGTCTCATTGCCTGTAAGCAGCAACCCGAACCTGCAGCCGCAGCGCAGCAGGAAACACCAGGCCCTGCCAAGGTAACCCTCAGTGAAGCAGAAGGGAAGTATACCCTGGAGGTAAACGGAGAACCGTTCTACATCAAAGGAGCAGGCCTCGAATTTGGCAATATCCCGGCCCTGGCCGCACATAACGGGAATTCGTTTCGCACCTGGAGGACCGATAACGGACAGCGTCCGGCCCTGGAAATCCTCGATGAAGCCTATGCCAATGGCCTGATGGTAACCATGGGGATCGAGGTGGCACGGGAAAGGCACGGGTTCGATTACAACGACCGCGAGGCCGTACAGGCGCAACTGGAGGATATTCGTCGCCAGGTCCTCGAATTAAAGGACCATCCGGCCCTGCTCATCTGGGGTATTGGCAATGAGCTCAACCTGCATTATACCAATCCGAAAGTATGGGATGCAGTGAACGAAATTTCGGAGATGATCCATGAAGTAGACCCGAACCACCTGACCACTACAAGCCTGGCGGGCATTTCCAAAAAGGAAGTGGATTACATCAAGGCCCGGTGCCCGGACCTGGATATTCTTTCGGTACAGATGTATGGCGATTTACCCGACCTCCCGCGCCTGGTGCGCGAGTTTGGATGGGAAGGCCCCTATATGGTGACCGAATGGGGGGCTACCGGCCACTGGGAAGTCCCTACCACGGATTGGAAAGCCCCAATTGAAGAGCACAGCTCGGTTAAGGCCTCGAAATACCTGAAGCGCTTCCAGGGTGGGATTGAGGCAGACAGCCTGCAGTGTATCGGATCTTATGTTTTTTTGTGGGGAAACAAACAGGAGCGCACACCTACCTGGTACGGGATTTTTCTCGAAGATGGAAAGGAAACCGAGTCTGTAGATGTGATGCATTATATTTGGAATGGGGCGTGGCCGGACAACCGGACCCCCCAGATCGAGAGCTTTACCCTCAATGGTAAAACGGCCTATGAGAATGTCAGAATTGCCAGCGGGTCTGTAGTGACGGCGAGCGCCGTGATTACAGATCCGGAGTCTGACCCCCTTACCTACCGCTGGGAAGTGCTGCCTGAGAGTACTGACCTGGGAGAAGGCGGGGATTATGAGGAGCGTCCGGAAGCCGTAACGGGGCTTTTCCAGTCCCAGTCCGGAGGGGAGCTCGAAATGACGGCCCCGGCCCCCGGCGCCTACCGGCTATTTGTATATGCTACAGATGGCCATCCGCATGCCGCAACGGCAAACATCCCGTTCCTGGTGGAATAAGGGATACGCACCTATCACAAACACCCGCGGGCCTCTTTAGCGTAATTCTGAAGGGGCCTATGGTATTTAAAAAGAGCAGTACTTATGCAAACTCATGTAGGTAATACCCCGATCCTGGATACTTCCGGCAAGGTGGAAGGAGAGATTGTTGAATTCCAGGGGGAATCCTTTTATAAAATCGCCAATGTAGACCAGATGCGCCCATTTTTTATGAGCCTGGTCAGCGATGGGAACCATTGGATGTTTATCTCCAGTAACGGGGGCCTGACGGCAGGTCGTAAAAACAGCGAGTTCGCCCTTTTCCCGTATTATACAGACGACAAGATCACGGAATCTGTGGATACCACGGGCTGTAAGACCCTTTTCCGCGTCGCTTCGGCTTCTGGGGGTTCTATGCTTTGGGAACCCTTCTCCGAGCGGTATTCCGGGCTTTACAACATCCGTCGCAACCTCTATAAGAACCGGTATGGCAATACCCTGATCTTCGAGGAGGAAAATCTGGACCTGGGGTTGGTCTTTCAATACCAGTGGGAGACCAGCAACCGTTTCGGATTTGTGAGAAAGGCGCGGCTGTGCAATACTTCCGGGAACCCTTGTGAGGTACATCTGCTTGACGGGTTCCTCAACCTGGTACCCCATGGGGTAACCACAGAATTGCAGAATACCCGGAGCAACCTGGTAGACGCCTATAAGAAGAGCGAACTGCTGCCCGAAAGCGGCCTGGGCATCTATGCCCTGAGCGCCATTATTGTGGACCGGGCCGAACCCAGCGAGGCGCTAAAAGCCAATGTGGTCTGGTCCGCCGGGCTGGAATCCCCGGTTTGCCTGGTATCTGCCAGGCAGGTGGAGGACTTTCGGCATGGGGTAACCCCCACCCCGGAGACCCTGAACAAAGGGGAGAAAGGGGCGTACCTGGCCTATTCCCGGCTTAACCTGGATGCAGGCAGGGAGCACCATTGGACCCTGGTAGCCAACGTGAACCAGGGGCCTTCCGCGGTGGCGGACCTGCACAAAGCCCTTGGGAAGCCGGATGCGCTGCTACAGGAAGTAGAGTCCGATATCCGTTTGGGAACCGAAAAATTAATGGGGCTTGCTGCAGCGGCAGATGGCTTACAGCTAACGGCCGACCCCCTGCGCACCATGCGCCACTACGCCAACGTGATGTACAACATCATGCGGGGCGGAATTATGGACCAGGATTACCTCCTGGAGCGTGAAGACCTGGCGGAATACATTCGCAGGGCCAGCCAGCGGGTCTCCCAGCAGCACCGGGAAATGCTCTCGGGCCTGCCGGAAGCGTTTACCCGCTTCGACCTCCTGGAAAGGGCCGGGCAGGTTGCCGATGCAGATCTGATGCGGCTGTGCCTGGAATACCTCCCCCTGAAATTCAGCCGCCGCCACGGGGATCCCAGCAGGCCCTGGAATAAGTTTTCCATCAATACCCAGCGCGAATCGGATGGGGCTAAAATCCTGGATTACCAGGGGAACTGGAGGGATATTTTCCAGAATTGGGAAGCCCTGGCCCATTCGTATCCGGGCTTTATCCATGGGATGATCCACAAATTCCTGAATGCCTCCACGGCAGATGGGTATAACCCGTACCGGATTACCAAATACGGGGTGGACTGGGAGGTTATCGAACCCGACGACCCCTGGTCCTACATAGGGTACTGGGGAGACCACCAGGTGATCTACCTGCTGAAATTCCTGGAATTTGCAGAAGATTACGAACCGGGGCGCCTCATGGATTTCTGGGAAACAGATGTCTTTGTCTATGTAGATGTGCCCTACCGCATCAAATCCTTCGACGATATCCTGCAGAACCCAAAGGATACCATTGTATTCGATGCGGCCCTGGATAAGGAACTGCGCAAACGAATGTCCGATTCCGGTTCCGATGGAGTGCTCCTGAGGGGGGTGGACGGGCAGCCCTACCGCGTGAACCTGGTGGAAAAACTCCTGGCCATGCTCCTGGCCAAGGTATCCAACTTTGTCCCCGAAGCCGGGATTTGGCTCAACACCCAGCGCCCGGAGTGGAATGACGCCAACAATGCCCTGGTGGGCAACGGGGTATCCATGGTAACCCTGTATTACCTGCACCGCTTCCTGAATTTCCTGGATGGGGTGTTGGATCGGCACCAGCCCGGACGTGCCATGGTTTCCAAGGCCTTGCTCGATTTCTTCGACGCCGCGGACCAGGCTCTTAAGGCCCATGAAGGGGAATTGTCCGGATCCTTCGACGATGTGCGCCGGATGGCCCTTACCGAGACCCTGGGAAGGGCAGGGGAGCAGTACCGTGCCTCTGTCTATCAGGGGAGGCTCCCCAGTGGTAAATCCGAATTACCTGCAGACCGACTGGCCGTCTTTGTTAAGCAGATGCTTCGTTACACCGCACATTCCATTGCAGCCAACCGCCGGAAGGATCAACTCTTCCATAGTTACAACCTCATCGACCTTAGCCAGCCCGGGTCCCTGTCGGTTTCCTACCTGGACCTGATGCTCGAAGGTCAGGTCGCAGTACTGAGTTCCGGGTACCTGGATGCGGCCGCATCCGCAGACTTGATGGATGCCCTGCGCTCCAGTGCCCTGTACCGTAAAGATCAGAATAGCTATATCCTCTACCCGAATAAAGACCTGCCGCCCTTTACCCGGAAGAATCTTATCCCGGAAGCCCGGGTCGCAGCATCCGAATTGTTGAAACAGCTGCTGGAGGACGGGGACCGGTCGGTTATCGAGCAGGACAGCTCTGGTGGGTATCACTTTAACGGGGCCTTTAATAATGCCTCCCGTCTGGCAGAAGCCCTGGACTGCCTTCCGCCCTCCTACGCTCATTTGGTAGCGGGTGAACGGAAGCTCATCCTGGAAACCTATGAGGAGCTTTTCGACCATCGCTCCTTCACCGGGCGGAGCGGCACCTTTTTTGGCTATGAAGGTCTCGGATCCATTTATTGGCACATGGTATCCAAATTATCCCTGGCGGTCCTGGAGACCTGTGCCAGGGGCCAGGCAAGTGGGGCGCCGCAGGAGCTGATCCGCAGGCTTGAAAGACATTACCACGAGGTCAACGCCGGAATTGGGGTACATAAATCCCCAGGGGTTTACGGGGCTTTCCCTACAGACCCCTACTCTCATACCCCTGCACACCGGGGTGCCCAGCAACCCGGGATGACGGGCCAGGTGAAGGAAGATGTCCTGACCCGGCTTATGGAGCTCGGGGTAAGGGTCCAATCCGGTGCCATAGCGTTTGGCCCGTTCTGGTTCGACCCGGAAGAATGGTTGGGCCAGGCAGATACCTTCGTGTACCGCAACCTAGCAGGAAATGAGGAATCCCTGGCCCTGCCGGCAGGTTCCCTGGCCTTTACCTATTGCCAGGTGCCCATTGTTTACCACCGCTCGGGAGAGGCCTATATCGAAGTGCATTATGCTAAGGGCAAGCCGGAGCGCAAGCCCGGGCACAGGCTAGACCCTGAACGTTCCGCCGCCATTTTCAAAAGGTCCGGGGAGGTGGTCCGTGTGGAGGTGGGCATCCCTGGATAAGGGAAGTCAAGTTACTGCGTATACACCTCTGCCTGTAGCCCTGGCAGCACCTCGCCGATGAGGTTGGTAAGGGTGTTGTTTGCACTGTCGAAGGCAAACTGGGTGACATTTCCGGTGCCGTCGGCCAGGCGCAGGGTATTGCCCTGGATGTCCCAGTTCCCGCCGGAGGTCCGGTTCTCTTCCGAACAGAAAAATTTGAAGAGGCCCCCGGTAATGGTAGTCACCACCAGGTCGTTTCCGTTAAAGGTCCATGTGTTGTCCGCGCGCAGGGTAATGCGTGCGCTGATACAGTCCAGCTCAGTCAGGACATTCGAGGTAGGGGTCCCGTCCTCGTCGATGTCCTGGGCAGGGCTGATCCGGAGTTCCGTCAGGTTCCAGGTGCCCACTACCAGTTCGGCATTGGGGTTTGGTCCAGTGCCCCCGTCGTCGTCCGAACAGGACCACAGCAACAGGGCTGTCATAAGGTAAGCGATCTTTCTCATAGGTATAGGCAATGGGGCGTCCCTGTTGGGACGGTCCCGAAAGATACTAAATTTTCACGGCGGGGCATTGCCAGGTCCTCCTGACGGAGCGGTCATGGGTTTATTTGCTCATATTTAGTACATTATGGGAAAAACCATGAAAATCACAATCATTGGCAGCGGTGTGGTGGGGCAAACCCTGGCAGCTGCATTCCATTCCCAGGGCCACCAGGTTTGGATGGCGACCCGAAACCCGGATGAAACCGCAAAAAGAACGGTGGAAGACCCGCAAAGCGGGGAGTCATTTGCCCATTGGCATGCCGAAAACCCCGGGGTAACCCTGGTGTCCTTCGGGCAGGTGCCGGACGGGTCCGAGGTGTTGGTCAATGCCACAGGTGGGATGGTTTCCCTGGACGCACTAGACCAGATAGGTGCCGATAAAATAGGGTCCAAAGTCCTCCTGGACGTGGCTAACCCATTGGATTTTTCCCAAGGGTTTCCGCCTACCCTGGCCTACTGCAATACAGATTCCCTTGGGGAACGTATTCAGCAACGGTTTCCCGGGGCAAGGGTTGTGAAGGCCCTCAATACGGTAAATTTTCGGGTCATGGTCCAGCCGGATATCGTTCCCGGCGCCCATAATCTCTTTATGTGCGGGGATGACCCCGGAGCAAAAGAGGTGGTTCTGGGGTTGCTGGCTTCCCTGGGGTGGCCACGTGGGCGGGTGCTGGATCTCGGGGGGATCGGTGCCGCCCGGGGCACGGAAATGCTTATGCCCCTTTGGCTTGGGCTGATGGTCCAAATGGGATCCCCCATCATGAACTTCGAGATCCGACGCCCCTGAATTCCCAGAAAGCAACAGCTTGCCACTTTTTCCGATCTTTGCAAAAAAAAGGACGGCAATGACGCTATTTGTGGACATGGACGAGGTAATTGCAGATACCTACGGCGCGCATATCGAACGGTTCAATGCCCGCCATGGTACGGCCCTGAGCCGGGAGCAATGCATGGGCGGGGAAGTTTGGCAACAGGTTCCCGAGTACCGGCAAACCATCTGGAACCACTATTACGAGCCGGGCTTCTTCAGGGAACTCAACCCCATTGCCCACAGCCAGGAAGTGCTTAGGGAACTCGTTGAGAAGTATGAGGTCTTTATTGCTTCGGCTGCTATGCAATTTCCCAATTCCCTGAAGGAAAAACACGAATGGCTGGATGAGCACTTCCCCTTTATCCACTGGCGCAACCGCATCCTCTGCGGGGACAAGCACATTCTCAGGGGAGATATCCTCATAGACGACCGCAGCCACAACCTGGAGACCTTCCAGGGCCGCAGTATCCTGTTTACCTCCCCCCACAACATCCACACCACAGGTTTCGAACGCCTGGACAACTGGCAGGACGCGGCAGACCGCCTGCTGTAAGCGGCCCGGGAACCGTTTTTTTACCTACATTTAAGAAAACCAGGGGCGGTATCTGACCTTTCCCCGGGGCGTACACCTGCGTTTCCCGTGGGCAGGACATTCATTTCCCCTCAGACCAACCGATTTTCCATGAAAAAATTCCCGAATGCCTTTACCATTATGCTGGGGGTAATCCTGCTGGCGTGGGGCCTCACCTTTGTGGTTCCCAAAGGGGCCTATGAGCGCCAGACCCACCCAACCTCCGGGCAGGTAACGGTGGTGCCGGATTCCTATTCCGAAATACAGGCCGAACCCCTTGGTGTTATGGACCTGGTCCTAGCCATCCCGGAAGGCCTGGTAGACCGGGCAGACCTGATTGTCCTGATCCTACTTATTGGCGGATGTTTCTACCTGATCGAAAAAACCGGGGTACTGGGGCAGGCCCTGCAGCGTATCGTAGACCTGTTACAGGGCAGGGAAGCCCTGGCCATCCTGGCGGTTTCGGTCCTCTTTGCGGCCGCAGGGGCTACCATCGGTTTGCAGGAGGAAGTGATTGCCATGGCTCCCATTTTGGTGCTCTTCTCGCGCTCCATGGGCTACGACGCCAAATTGGCGGTGGCCATGAGTTTTGGTTCCGCAGTCCTCGGGGCAGCCTTCAGCCCGCTTAACCCGTTTGCCGTCTTACTGGCCCAGCAGGAAGCGGGTCTGGCCCTGCTCTCGGGCATGCCTTTCCGGTTGGTAGTGCTGGCCATTGCCCTGGGGGTGTGGGTGCTATACCTGGTGCGGTATGCAAGGCGGAACCCGGTAGCCAAAATCCCGATGGATGCCTCCAACGGGCAACTCAGCTCCAGGGGGATGCTTATCCTGGGGTTGCTCGCCGCGACTTTTTGCCTGGTTACCTACGGGATGCTGCAATGGGACTGGGGGTTTAACCACCTTTCGGGCTGTTTTTTTGCCCTGGCTATTGCCAGTGGACTTATAGCGCGCATGGGGCTTAACCAGACCGGGATGACCTACGCCGGCGGGTTCCGGGAGATGATCTACGCCAGTGTCGTCATTGGTATGGCCGGCAGTATTTCCCTCCTGCTTAAAAAGGGGATGGTTATAGACACCATTGTATATGGCCTTTTTGCCCCCATGGAAGCCCTGCCCACCCCCCTGGCGGCCCTGGGGATGCTTGTGGGTCAATCCCTCCTGCACTTGCCGGTCCCCAGCTATTCGGGCCAGGCCATCCTGACCATGCCCATCCTGACCCCCCTCTCCGATTTGGCCGGCATGCCGCGGCAGGTTTGTGTCCTGGCCTATCAGTACGGGGCGGTCAATATGGATATGCTGGTACCCACCAACGGGGCGCTTATGGCCATCCTCTCCGTTTGTGAAATCCCTTATAATCAGTGGCTGCGGTTTATCTGGAAACCTGCCCTCCTGCTGTTCGGGATAGCGGCACTGGCGCTCATCGTGGCCTTACAGACCGGTTATTCCTGAAGATTACCGGAATTTAACCAGGCGTTGCAGGGTACTGCCTTTGCCGTTGTCCCAAAGGGTGTCTGTGCGCGTGCTGTCCGGGGAGCGCAGTGTCTGGTGGTAGGTTTCGCGTATGGAATCCCCGGGCGCTTCCAGGGTAATCTCCAGGCTTTGACCGGTTTCCAACCACCTGCCGCGCCGGATTTTCTCCAGGTGGTACTCCGAAAACCGCCCGTTGCGCCTTAAGGTATGGTGTTCGGCCTGGCCACTGGTGGCCAGCACGTAGCGTTCCGTTACGTTGGGGTTGTCCTGCCCCTGGGTTCGCAGCAGGTATTGCCCGGCCCATTCGGCAGAAGCCGAGGTGTTTTTTTCATAAGTTTCGGCTTCCCGGCAGCCTTGGATGAAGAAGGTCAGGAATGCAAGGGCAAGTGACAGAAAACGTGACATGATCTCCAAAATACAACTTATGCAAAAATTGAGATACTTATAATAGGGAATAGTACTCTCTCTAATTCCTTTTTTTAGGCGGTTTACAGGTCTTGCAGAAACCGGAAAGCGCGTTTATCTCCTCCCGCACCCGCTCCTGCTCTTCCCTGAGTTTATCCTGGTCCTGCCCCATCTGTGTGACGTTGGCCACCCGGCTGCTCTCCGCGGCCATTTCGGCTTGTAATTCCTGGAAATAGGGCTCAAAAAACCCGATGTCCGAGAAGGTTTTTTTGTTTTCGAACAGGGCTTTGCGGAGTTTGCGGGCATAGAGTTCGGTAAGGTCGAATTCGTAGCGGGCCAGCCCTGCCAGCTGCTTGGCCGTAGTGCTGTCCGGGGCGGTCAGGAATGCCGCCGACCGCTGCAGGGTGGCGCTCACCTTTGGGTTGAAATTTCGGGTAAACATAAATGCGGCCGTACTCATCTGTACCCCAAAGCCCAGGCGTACCCCGGACTGCATGCTGCTCCCGGGCAGTTTCGGGTGGATTTGTGTGGCGGCAGAGCGGAAGTCCGAGAGGGTTACCTGGTACGCCTCTGACCATTCAACAAGGTCGGTTTCCGCCTGGGCGCGCCCCGGAAGGACAGGGGCAACCAACAGGGTAATCAGGGCAACCAAGGTTCGGGTCATAATCGTGCGGAGCATTATTTAAGGGTATAAGCGGATATTCCTGAAGCGGATAGTCCCAGTCCCGCTGGCCTGCAATCCGATATAACCGGACCCAAGCCCGGGGTTTGCCAGCCTGGCGGTGAGGGTGTCGTTCACCCAGATCTTCAGGGTATCGGGGCGGCAGTCTATACGGTAGGTATTCCAGCGGTTCAGGGTGTTGACATGGGCCAGGGGGGGGTGCCGGGTTACGATAGCCCCGGTCCGGAACTCCGGGTTGGGGTGCAGGTCCCAGATATTGATTTCATGGCAGTCCGTGGCACTTAGTTCCTGTTTGGCACAGCGGATAAAGATGCCGGAATTGATGGTACTGTCCGGCATGAATTCCAGTTCCAGTCGGAAATCGGTGTAACGCTCCCGCGTCATTACAAAACCTTCTGCGGAATCGGCCCGGCCTTGAAGCAGCCCGTCTCGGAAGTCCCATTGGGCCGCACCATGGACCTCCCAATCTGCCTGGCCCGGGGCAAACAATTCCCGTCCCCGGTCGGTGCATGTGCTAATGGCCAGGGCAAGCATCCACAATGGAATAAGTATCCTCATACCGGACTTAAAGATACAAAAGCGGGTGTGGCCAAAGGAGTAAGGGGCGGGTATTTTTATCCCCCGGATTTTTCGGGAAGTCCGCCCATCCCTTTAGTTTGCCAATTTAAAGATGCCGGATACCTGCAGTTCTTTTTCGATGGACCCATAGAGAAAGGAGACATCAATATCCACCTCCCATTCGGTCTGCGAACGCCGGTTTCCGGAAATGGTGCCGCTTGTTACCGGGAAGCTGTCATTGGTTTCGCAAAAACAGCTTTGACGGTAATAGGGGGAAAGCCGCACCAGGGCCAGTCCTGTCGCGGTAAAGGAGGTGAGTGCCGCATCCACTTCGAAAATCAGAATTTCCGAGAAGCCCGAATCGGCAATCTGAGGGTCGGAATCGATGGTGAACTCGTAGCGGAATACCCTTTTGTCCCCGGAGCCAACCGTAGCGATCTGGACGGGGGCATCCGGGTCCGGGGGGATCACGGCGGTATTCTCGGTGAAGGTCAGCAGGGTACGGCGGTCTTCCCCGGAATCGTCCGAGGAACAGCCCTGCATCAGGAGCAGGACGCCCAATAGCAATAGGATGTAGTGGCGCATGGCAGTGAGATTTGGGGTTTTATCTCCGCTACAAACCCGTCTCGGGCCTTGGCGGATACTATAAAGATAAGGTTTTGCCCGGGGGGTTGCTTTAAACCTCCTGGTAGTACCCTTTTATTTTTCCAGATCGGCCAGCCACGGATACCCTGACGTTCCCGCTTTCAAGGGCCTCAAGGTTTGTTCCAGACTGTCCCGGTTCCACCCCAGCCCGGCGGTTTCGGGCCGCTCGTACAACAGGTTGTAGGCCGATTGGTGCATACCAAATGCCTTAAGCTGGCCAAATGCCGAAAGGGCCCGCTCCTCGATCCAGGCCCCGGTGCCGAATTCCAGGTTCAGCAGGGCTGCGAGGGTGTCGTTAACCCTGCCGGGCCGGGAAGGCAGCATGCGGCCCCGGTGGGTAAGGTCGTTGAATTCCCGAAGGATGAGGTGTACGGCCGAATCATTTCCTTCTTCTCGGCGGCGCTCCCAGAATTCCCGGTAGTAGGTCCCAAAAGCCTCCGGATCCGCAAATGAGGCCTCCAGGCTGTCTGCCCATTGGCGGAAATTCTTTCGGACATAAACAGGGCCAATGAGAAACTCCCCGGCACCCTGATGGACCTGGTCCAGGAGTTTGAAGTACCCGAATTGCTTGAAACTCTCGTGGAGCATCAGCAGGTTTTCGGGTTTTCGCACCCATTGGTTTGCGGTCCAGTCTCCGTGTCGGAGTTCAGAAAAACTGGGGCGGTGCTCCTGGTAGGCGGTAGGAGGTTGCTCCCCGCAGCCGGTAGCCCACATCAGCAGGCCAGCCAGGCAGGTGGTGGCCCAGGCGCGCAGAGCGCAATGTCGTTGGTGTTTCATTCAGGTGTCTTGAAGGCCTATTTTTAACAAGCCTGATGGGTCAGGGTCAAACTTATGGAATTTCGGATAACCGCATGGTATGGGAGGTAACAATCCCAGGCACCTGCCCCCATCCCGACAGGACAGCTTTCCCTCTCGAAATATCCCGTGAATTGCTTTCGAATGGGATGTTAATTGCTTAAATTTAAGGTCCTTTCCACGGGAGCGATACTACTATAAGTTTTCCCTAAACCGTATAGTTTATTCCTATGGAAAATCGAAAAGTATAAGAATCCATTATGCTACATTTGGATACCAGCAAATCGAAAATTCACAAACAACATGGGAGATAAAAATCATTCACACACATCTTACGACGTCAACGACGCCTCAAAGTGCCCCTTTTTGAACGGGGAGCTCAACCAGGCGGCTGGCGGGGGTACTACCAACCGCGACTGGTGGCCCAATTCACTTAACCTGAACATCCTTCGCCAGCATTCCGAAAAGGCGGACCCAATGGATCCGGATTTCGACTATGCCGAAGCCTTTAAATCGCTCGACCTCGACGCGGTTAAAAAGGACCTCACCGACCTGATGACCGACAGCCAGGACTGGTGGCCGGCAGACTACGGCCACTACGGCCCCTTCTTTATCCGCATGGCCTGGCACGCAGCCGGGACCTACCGTATTTCCGACGGGCGCGGAGGCGGCGGAACAGGCAACCAGCGTTTTGCCCCGCTCAACAGCTGGCCGGACAACGCCAACCTGGACAAGGCCCGCGTACTGCTGTGGCCCATCAAACAGAAATACGGCAAGAAACTCTCCTGGGCAGACCTGCTGATCCTGGCGGGGAATGTGGCCCATGAGTCCATGGGGCTGCCCATGTACGGTTTTGCCGGTGGGCGTGCCGACATCTGGCAACCCGAGGAGGATATCTACTGGGGCTCCGAGGCCGAATGGCTCGGCAACAAGGACCGGTATAACGAGAAGGGCGAGCTGGAAAAACAAATGGGAGCGGCCCACATGGGGCTTATATACGTGAACCCGGAGGGCCCCAACGGTAACCCGGATCCGGTAGCCGCCGCCCATGACATCCGCGAGACCTTCGGGCGTATGGCGATGAACGATTACGAAACCGTAGCCCTGATTGCCGGGGGCCATACCTTTGGTAAGACCCACGGGGCCGCCAAAGATTCCGAGTACCTGGAGGCAGAACCCGCCGGGGCTTCCATCGAGATGCAGAGCCTGGGCTGGAAGAGCCATTTCGGTACCGGTAAAGGCTCGGATACCATTACCAGTGGGCTGGAAGGCGCCTGGACGGATACCCCGATTAAATGGAGCCACACTTTCCTGACCAACCTGTTTAAATACGAGTGGGAACTGACCCAGAGCCCTGCAGGGGCACACCAGTGGCGCCCGAAAGACGGGGCAGGTGCCGGTACTGTACCGGATGCCCACGACCCGTCTAAGAAACACGCTCCCTTCATGCTCACTACGGACCTCTCCCTGCGCATGGACCCGGCCTACGAGAAGATTTCCCGCCACTTCCTGGAAAACCCGGAGGAGTTTAAGGAAGCTTATCAGAAAGCCTGGTTTAAGCTAACCCACAG
This sequence comes from Robiginitalea sediminis, assembly GCF_002198115.1. GTDB lineage: Bacteria > Bacteroidota > Bacteroidia > Flavobacteriales > Flavobacteriaceae > Robiginitalea > Robiginitalea sediminis. The sequence continues at coordinate 297,308 of NZ_NGNR01000003.1, forward strand.
GGATATGGGGCCGAAGTCCCGCTACCTGGGCCCGGAAGTACCGAAGGAAGACCTCATCTGGCAGGATCCGATCCCGGCCCGCGATTACGACCTGGTAGACGACAAGGACATCGCTGGTCTTAAGAAAGCCATCCTGGCTACAGGTCTGAGCGTTTCCGAACTGGTTGGGGCCGCCTGGGCCTCTGCCTCCACCTTCCGCGGCTCCGACAACCGGGGCGGCGCAAATGGCGGACGGGTGCGCCTGGAGCCCCAGGTACACTGGGAAGCCAACAACCCCGTACAACTGGGGCGGGTGCTGGATGCCCTTACCCAGGTCCAAGCAGACTTTAACGGAGCCCAGAGCGGCAACAAAAAAGTCTCCATGGCAGACCTGATTGTCCTGGGCGGATGTGCGGCTGTAGAAAAAGCGGCCCAAGATGCCGGACATGATGTTTCCGTGCCTTTTACCCCGGGTCGCACCGATGCCACCCAGGAAATGACAGACCCGGAATCCTTCGAACACTTAGAGCCCTATGCAGACGGGTTCCGCAACTACCTGAAAGGCCCTGCTTCTGTGAAGTCGGAGCACTTGCTGGTAGACAAGGCCCAGCTGCTGACCCTTACCGCACCCGAAATGACCGTGCTGGTAGGAGGGATGCGGACCATGGGTGCCAATTACGACGGTTCCGCTCACGGGGTCTTCACCGACCGTCCGGGAACCCTTTCCAACGATTTCTTCGTAAACCTGCTGGACATGCGTACTGCGTGGCAGCCGGTGGATGAGGCCGAGGAGGTCTTTGAAGGGCGCGACCGCAAGACCGGCGACCTGCGCTGGACCGGAACCCGTTCCGACCTGATTTTCGGATCGAACTCCGAACTCCGGGCCCTGGCCGAAGTATATGCCTGCAGCGATGCATCCGAGAAGTTCGTTAAGGACTTCGTCAAGGCATGGGACAAGGTTATGAACCTGGACCGTTTCGACCTGAAATAAAACTGAGGTTCATTTTTAAATTCCGAAAAGCGGCCCCCGGGCCGCTTTTTTTATGCCTGCGCGGTAAGGGGTAGCGCTATGGGGAAGGGTCCCGTTGCCTTTCAAACCGGATCTTCCGGACCCCGTGGTCGGTATCGTATTGCCCGGATTCCCGGAACCCGCAGCGGAGATAGAGCGCTGTGGCCGGCAGATTCTTCAGCCCGGTCTCTACGGTATAACGGGAGGTAACGTAGGTGTCCAGGACGAACTGCACCAGAGCCTTGCCAATCCCTTTTCGAAAGAACCGGGGTAGGACCACCAGGCTCTGGATATGCGTTGAGTTCGTGCCGGGTACCACCTCTACAACCCCGGCCAGGGCACCCGAGCGAAAAAATCCATAAAAATCGTTGGAGGAAGTTGTAAACCCCTCAAGGGGCCGTTTCAGAGGCGGGAAATCGGTTGCCCCGAGCAACCTGGCTTCTACGGCGTAAGAGGCCTGGAAAACCTCCCGGATGGCGCGGGCAGTATCAGGTTTATGGTGGTCCAGCTTCCGGATCATCCTCCTTGTCTGTTTTACGCGGGGTGAGTTTATAAACCAGCCAGCCAAACCCTACAACCAGGTGCAGGGCAATAAGGGCCAGGATAATTTTGGTGGTCAGGTTCATGGAGCAGGGTGTCTATCGGAGTGAAAAATAAGCAAAAGGGCCAGAAAGCCATGTAACCTAGGGCACCGATAGATCGTTTTTGTATGGCAGTTTGGTTATTTAGCAGAAAAGTAGTATTATTATGATATCAAATATGTATCAAAATGAAAAATGAAAAAGAAATCAGGCCCGGCAGCGGGTATCTGATGTTGCTGGTCCTCTTTCTGGTTATTGCAGGGACCATCGCCGGTTTGATTGCCCTTCGCAGCCCCTGGTTCCTGGTGGGCCTCCCCCTGATGATCCTGATTATGCGGGGGTTCTTTATTGTAAACCCAAACAGTTCCAAGGTGCTGGTCCTCTTCGGGGCCTATAAGGGTACGGTTAAAGAGAACGGGTTTTTCTGGGCCAATCCGTTCTACGCGCGCCAGAAGATCTCCCTCAGGGCCCGCAACTTCGACAGTGAACGGGTTAAGGTAAATGACAAGATCGGGAACCCTATCCTGATCAACGTTATCCTGGTCTGGCAGGTACAGGATACCTACAAATCTGCCTTCGACGTAGATAATTACGTGGAGTTTGTCCGGGTGCAGACCGACGCCGCTGTCCGGAAGCTGGCGGGGTCCTATCCCTATGACAATTTCGACGATGAGCAGGCAGAGCTCACCCTGCGCTCCGGGATGGATGAGGTGAATGAGGCCCTGGAAGTGGAGATTACCGAGCGCCTGGCCATTGCCGGGATAAAAGTTATCGAAGCCCGGATTGGGTACCTGGCCTATGCCCCGGAAATTGCCAATGCCATGCTCAAACGCCAGCAAGCGGTGGCCATTGTAGCCGCCCGGAAGAAGATCGTGGAAGGCGCAGTAGGCATGGTGGAGGACGCCCTGGAGCAGCTGAGCCGGGACCAGATCATTGAATTCGACGAAGACAAGAAGGCTGCCATGGTCAGCAACCTCATGGTGGTGCTATGCGGCGATAAGGAAGCGGTGCCTGTGGTCAATGCCGGAACGCTGAATTCCTGATTTTGTGAGCAAGCGCAAGGCCTTTGTCCTCCGGCTAGACCCGGAAACGTTCAAAGCGGTCCAGAAATGGGCAGACGATGAATTCCGCAGCGTAAACGGCCAACTGGAATGGATCATCCACAAAGGGCTTAAAGAGGTCCGGCGCCTGCCCAGGCAAAACCCCGAAAAGGACGCCTGAGGCATTACTTCCCCGGAGTCATCCGAAGTTCGAAGATGTCGGTCCGCCTGTCTTTCAGGTTCCGTACCGCCCCGTGTTCGTGCAGCTCGCGGAGCAGGTCGATATCCACATCGGCGATGAGGATCATCTCTGTATTCTGGGTGGCCTCTGCCTTGATCCCGTTGGTGGGAAAGGCAAAGTCGCAGGGTGTAAACACGGCAGACTGGGCAAATTGGATATCCATGTTGTGCACATTGGGCAGGTTGCCCACGCTCCCGGCAATGGCCACATAGCACTCGTTTTCGATGGCCCGCGCCTGGGCGCAGTTGCGCACCCGGGCGTACCCGTTCTGGGTGTCGGTCAAAAAGGGAACAAAGAGGATGTCCATCCCCTGGTCTGCCAGCAACCGGCTGAGTTCCGGGAATTCGCTGTCGTAGCAGATCAAGACCCCTACCTTGCCGCAATCCGTATCGAAGACTTTAAGGCCGGAGCCGCCCTGCATGCCCCAGACCTTGGCTTCGTCCGGCGTAACGTGCAGTTTTTCATACCGTTCCACCGTCCCGTCCCGCTTACAGAGGTACCCTACATTGAGCAGTTTTCCTTCATGGAGTTCCGGCATACTGCCGGTCACGATGTTGATATTATAGGAAATGGCCAGGCCGGAAAACCGGCTTACAATCTCATCGGTATGCCGGGCCAGCTCGCGGATGGCGTTGGCCTCCGAGAGGTGGTTGTTTTTGGCCATGAGCGGGGCGTTAAAGAATTCCGGGAACACGGCAAAGTCGGAGCGATAGCCCGAAACCGCATCCACGAAATACTCTGCCTGCTGTAACAGGTCCTCCACCGAATCGTAGGGGCGCATCTGCCACTGGATCAACCCCAGGCGGATCACTTTTTTAAGGGTGGCGGCCTTCTGCACCGGCTTTTCGTAGAAAATATTGTTCCACTCCATCAGCACCGCATACTCATTGGAAGCCGCATCGCCTTCCAGATACCCTTTCAGGATGCGGATGGGGTGGAAGTCGTTAGAGAGCTGGAAGTTAAGCACCGGATCGTGGATAGCTTTCTGCCGTACCTGTTCAATATAGGCCTTGGGTGTCATCTGCCCAGCGTACTTGTGATAGTTGGGGATGCGCCCCCCAAAGACAATTCCCTTGAGGTTCTGTTTCTCGCAGAGCTCCTTCCGGTAGTCGTAGAGCCGACGGCCCAGGCGCAACCCCCGGAATTCCGGTTTGATAAACACATCTATCCCGTAGAGCACCTCGCCCTGGTCGGTATGGGTATTGAAGCTGTAGTCTCCGGTGATCTCCCGGTAGGTGTGTTTTTCCTCAATCAGGTCTTCCGGGACCAGGATGGAAAGGGCGCAACCTGCCAGTTCCCCGTTTATACGGATCACCACCTGCCCCTCAGGGTACTTTTCGATAAGGGACCGCACGTGTTGCTCCCGCCAGTAGGCATCCGGCATGGACGGGTAGGCCGAAACCATGGCCTGTTGCAGGTCGTGGTAGTCGTCCAGGGAAAGGTATTTCAGTTCGATCTTATCGATGTCGCGTAGCTCCATAGGTTTTTTTTTAAGGCCGGCATATCAGACGCCGTTTCCGGCTCAAAGGTATAACAGATTCCAAGGCAACCCGCGGTTTAATTTTAGCCCGGAAGGGAGAAGATATCTCGAGACACGCGGGTAACTGCCCCTGGTTTGAATACCGGGATAAATGCGTATTTTCAAGCGCAACACCCGGGTCTTTGCCTTTAGGTCTTTTGTGAAGGGATCCCGGGGTATAACGCAAACAGATTCCTTATGATGCTACGTAAGATACAAAGAGCCGCCTTACTCTTCCTCATGGTTACGGGAGTGGCGCATTCCCAGCAAGAACCGAAAACTGACTTTACCCGCATGTACCTCCCGGTTTGGGAGGAGGCACGGGACCATTGCCTGGATGTGGCCCGGGCCATGCCTGAGGAGCTTTACAGCTATAAGCCCACGGAAGTGAGCAAGACCTTCGGGGAGCAGATGGTGCATATTGCCCATACGGTAGTATTGCTGACCGAGCGCTATGTTCAGGGCATGGACGTAACCCCCAACACCCCGGATGCTTCAAAAATGACCAAGGCGGAAATACTGGCGCTGCTGGAAGAAGGATTCAATTACGTGGAAGGGGTTATCCGCACGGTGGAACAGGAGCAACTGGACCAGACCTGCGTCATGTACCACAGCGGTAATACAGTTAGCCGGGCCTTCGCCTTTTTCTATGTACAGGACCACATGGCCAACCACCGCTCCAAGTCCAACCTGTATCTCCGGATCAATGGGATAGATCCGCCGGAATATACCTGGTAGGAGATCTTAAGGCGAAAAGAAAGGTTTGCGGTTCATGTCTTCTATTCAGGCCTGTGATTGGGCCTGGAATTTTTGGAGGGTGATAGGCGGTTGCAGGTTGTTGGTGTAGTTTGATGGGTGGGGGGAGGGGGCCCCAGAATCCCGGAATCCTTATTTCTAACCCATCCGTTCACAAAAGGCTTTAACCCCATCCACTTCTCTTTCGCTCCAGAAACGCCTCCTGCAACCGCCGGGTTACCGGCCCTGCTTCCGAGGTGAAGAAAACATGGTCATCCAATTGCTGTATGGCCGTTATCTGGGTGCTTGTGCCAGTCAGGAAGGCTTCGTCTGCTTGTGGGATGTCCTTGGCCGGGTAACCTTCCTCCCGCACTTCAAGGCCCAGTTCTGCGCATAGTTCCAGTACTACCTGCCGGGTAATCCCATCCAAAATAAACGTATCGGCCGGGTGGGTGATCACCACCCCGTCCTTCACAAAAAAAACATTGCAGTGAGAGGCCTCGGTTACCACCCCGTTGCGGACCAAAACGGTTTCATAACAATCGTTGCGCATGGCATGTTCATTTACCATGACATTTCCCAGCAGGGAGGTCATCTTGATATCGCACCGGGCCCACCGGAAGTCCTCCATGGAAATGGTCCGGGCATGATTTGCCGGGATATCGGGGAGACTCTTGGCCCATGCGTACATCAGCACCGTGGGTTCAATGCCTTTGGGATAGTTATGCTGTCGGGGGGCCACCCCCCGGGTCACCTGAATATAAAGAAGGCAGTCCTTTCCGGTAAGCCCGGTAGCATCCAGAAGGGCAGGAATCTCGGCCTCCAGGGCGTCCAAATCCAATTGGATGTCGATTTTTTCCAGGCAGGAACGCAGTCGGTCTAGATGGGCCTTGCGGTAAAAGAAACGCCCGCCAATCTGCGCCATGACCTCGTAGATACCGTCCCCGAAAATAAACCCCCGGTCAAAAACGGAGATGCGGGCCTCTGAGGCCTCGAGGATTTGGCCGTTGAGGTAGACCTTTGGGGGAAAGCTAGCAGGTGGTGCCATATTACCTGTTTACGTTTATGATTTGCCGTAACGCCTGAGGTACGCCGATGCTGCCCACGCCCCGAGCAGGGAAAAGCCCACAAGCATCCAGAACACGTGTTGGTGCCCCTCCCGGCCCGGGTGGGCTTCGAGGAGGTAGCCTATGACCGGCCCCGCAAATATGTCCGGGGTAAATCCGGTCAGGGAAACCAAACCCACAGCTGTCCCGGTATATCTCAGGGGGATACGTCCGGAATTCATTACTGCAAAATACAACGAACGGGTGGCATATACGCCACCGGCTACCACCAAAATCGAAAGGAAAAACAAGATGGTAAACGATGGCTGCATAAGGCCTGAGGCAAAAAGCAAGCCTCCCGCAACGGAGAGCCAGAACCCTGCTAGAAGCACTTTCGAGGTGGCTGTCCGGTCTGCCAGTACACCTATAACCACCCCCACCACAGGCCTTAGAAATAGCAGGAAAGTCCCCACCCTGGCAGCGCCAACGGGGTCATAGCCCATCACTTCCTGGGCATAAAGGGAAAAGATGTCTGTTATCTTATACCCTACATAGGCACAAAGGATAATTGCCATAAGCAACCAGACAGACCTTAAGCGCAGGACTTCCCTAAGGTGGTTCAGCCGCATCCGCTCCATTTGCGTTGCTTCTCCGGTGTCCTGAGGATGCCGGAGACCCCACCACACCAGGATACCCACCACGGCTACCAGGCCAGAGGAAACCAGGATTACCGTGCGGAAGGCTGTCTGCACCCCTTGGGTTGCAGCGTTGGTTTCCATGAAAGTGGAGAGAAGGAAGACCCCAAGCGAACCAAAGAGCGCGGCCACCAGGCCCCTGCCTCCATCCAGGAACCCGAATGCCTTACCCTGGGAGGCTGACCCTCCCCAGATCCTTGTGGCTTTAATCATGGGTGCCCAAAACAGAAATATGGTGGTCATGCCCCAGTATCCGTAGAGGATTTTCAGAAGGGAATAGGAGGGAAAGGTGGCCAGGACTAAGCCTCCCAGGGCAGTGAGCCACAGGGCCAGGGCAATGAGTTTTCTGGGGTCTAACCGGTCTGCCAGGGGCCCGCCTAAAAGATATGACCCCATGGCCACGAAGCCGTATATCGAGAAACAAATGCCAAGTTCCAGGTTGTCCAGGCCAAAGGCGTCCAATACAGTGGGGCGGAAGACTCTGGGCAGCACAAATGGTAGTACAAATACAGCCTCTCCGGCAAGGATCAGCAAGGCCAGGTAATACCAGGGAATGCGGCGGTTCTTTTCCATTGGTGCCCGTTAAAGGCTTTTGGGAAAGTACCTTATTTTACCGCCATAGCAAAATGTTGCTTTGCCCCGTCTTATTCCCGAACCACGCGGAACCCGGTGTGCTCCGCAGCGCTGCTGCCGCTCTCCTGCATGGGGTCCACAAAATCGTAAGCGCTGTAATCGTACGTTTTGAGCGCGTCACCGTCTTTATAGTATTCCGCTACATTGCCCCCCAGGTCGTATACCTTGGTTTCCTTCTCCAGGGTTATCGGGTCGTGGCTGCCGGCGGCTTTCACCAGGGAGGTTTTGAGCGCTTCCAGTTTAGCCTTAAGGCCCGGGACATCCAGGGCTGTTAAGGCATACCCGGCCCAATGGTTCAGGTTGTTTTGTTTTTCGAACGCCTTCCGGCCTTTCTGGTGGAGGCTCTTCGCTTCTTTGGCAGTTGGCAGGCGGTAGGTGTCCCCCGTCTGAGCGCTGAGCCACGCCAGGTAGCCATTAATCTCCGCTTCGGAGAGACCTGTTACCGGATGGTTGGCAAAAAGGCGGTCGTAGGATTTGCCGCTATAGGCGTGATACTGGGCCAGGGTGACCTCGTGCAGCGCAACCGAGATACTGTCCTTGCCGACAGCCACAACGGCGGGCAGAAGGGTGCCCTCCTTCAGGGTGCCCAACAGGCCGTTTTCGGTAGTGTTTTCCTGCAATTCGATCCTGGAAGCCAGCGGGCTGTCCTTTTTGAAAGCCTCGTTTTTGGTTTCATCCTCCCCGAACAAATAGGTGTCGAACCACGCCATCTCCTCCTTCATCTTCCGCAGCTGGTGGGTGATTTTCTGAAGCCCGTGGGGCTGGCCGGGGAACCAGAGGAATTTCACCGGCGCCTGTCCTACCTGTTGCAGCCCGCGGTAGTACTCCCACCCCTGGTCCCGGGGTACGGCCCGGTCCTCACTTCCGTGGAAAATGATGGTAGGGGTTTTGATTTTCTCGATTTCGAAAATAGGGGAGTATTTAATGTACCACTCATTGTAATGCTTCCCGTTGGTGTCATCCCAGGGGGCCCCGCCAAAGTAACTCTGGTCGAAGGTCACCCCAAAGCGGCAGGTCCCGTAGTCCGAGGTCCAGTTGATATCCCCGGCCCCAGGGGCTGCAACTTTAAACATGTCCGGGTATTTGAGGGTCATCCAGGTGGTGAGGATGGCCCCGTTGGACCAGCCCATGGTGCCCAGCTGGTCCATATCGATCAGCCCCAGGCTGTTGAGGTGTTGTATCCCGTTGTAGATGTCCACCTGCTCCAGGGAGTAGTAGTTCCCGTTTTTGATGGACTCAATAAAGGCCAGGCTGTGGTCGCCCGAACCGTGGTAGTTGGGCTTCAGCACAAAGGCTCCTTTGTCGGTCAGGATTTGCGGGTAGGTAGACCAGCGCTCGGACCACTGGTCCTTGTCCACCCCTGTAGGCCCGCCATGGATGCTCAGTACCAGCGGGTATTTCTTCCCTTCCTCGTACCCTTTCGGATAGTACAGGATGCCGTTTACCTGGTCCCCGTTGGCGCCTTCCCAGTAAATCACCTCGGCTTTGGCAATGGGCTTTTTCTTAAGCGCGTCGTTCAGGGAAACCAGGGTCTGGGACCCTTCTATGGTACCCCCCCGCCGGCCTGCTTTCAGGGTGCCTGTGTAGTATTCCGGGAGCTGGGAGGCGGTGGAATGGCGGTAGACCACCTTTCCGGTAGGTGCATTGAAGGCCAGGATGGCCACGTGTTGCCCCTTCCCGTCAAAATCCAGTTCCCTCGGGGTCCAGCTGTTTCCGTCTTTGCGGTAATAGCGCGCCTTCATATAGGGGCCGTTGGCCAGCTGGGCAATTACGTCCTCCCCGTTGAGGTAGTAGGACCCGCTCAGGCCGTTTTCCCAATCCAGGTCTACCTGGGTATAGGCCCCGTTGGCCAGGTTGTAAAAGTAAAGCTCGCGCACACCGGCACCGTTCCACTGGGGGTCCGAGGAGCGGACCGCCGAGAAATAGAACCCACTGCCGCTGCGGGTAAAGGTAAACCCGGAAGGCTCCTGCAGGCCCTTCAGGATGTTCTGGCTACTGCCGCTTTTGAGGTCTACCAGCACGATATTTGGTTTGGGGTTCCCGTCGGTCCCGTAGTCCGGCGAGGTGATCTCGGTGTAGACCAGGTGGCTCCCGCTTTCCGAAACCGCGTAGTCGGCAATGCGGTAAGCATTATCCGTAATGCGGCGTATTTTTTTGGATTTCAGGTTGAAGGCATAAATGCGGCGGGGGTTCCAGTGCAGGGTGTCCTCCACAATTACCGTATTGTCCTTTTCGTAGGTGATGTCGTAGAGGGTTTTCCCTTCCCCGGCCACAAACAACAGGGCAGAGTCCGCCAGGCGCTGCAGGCCGGAGATACCGTTCTCGAAGGTGTGGACCTGCTCGGGCTCGCCCCCGGCCAGGTTCAGTATCCAAAGGGCTTTCCCTTCCTCCCGGGAAGACAGGAAGTAAAGCGCCTTTCCATCGGCAGAAAAGGTCGCGCCGGATTCGCTCGATTCCGAACGGGTGAGCTGCAGCACCTCCGGGGATTCCTCTCCCAGGCGGGCCAGGTGGAGCTTGCTGACGAATTTATCCTCCTTGGTTAACCCCTTGCGCTGGCTCCAGACCAGTTTCGAACCGTCTCGGGAAAATTCCGGGCCGGATACATATTCCGTGTTTATTATCTCTTCGGGTGTCCATTTTTCCTGTTGGCTCCAGGCCAGCACAGGCAGGGATGCCAGCAGCACCCAGGCGAATGTTCTCATGCAGCGTTTCGTTTGCGTTTAGCGCCACTCAAGATAGGGGATTTTGGGGAATGGGGACAGCTTTATACCCACAGTTTCAGCAAGTGGATTATCCCTCCAGGAACGCCTTGGGGGAACGCCCTTTGATCTTTTTAAAAGCGCGGTTAAAGGTGGCTTTGGAGTTGAACCCGGATTCATAGGCCAGGTAGAGCAGGGTATAGGTAGAACCGTTTTCCCGGTGCAATCGGATGAACTCCTCTATGCGCAGGCTGTTGACGTAGTCGTTAAAATTCTTTCCGAAAACCTGGTTGATGGCCGCCGATACCTGGGGCCGCGTTGCTCCGAGGTGCTGGGCCAGTTCGCTCAGGTTCAGGTCTGCCTGCAGATACAGCCGGTCCTGCTCCATCAGTGCCCTGAGCCTTTGGGCTATGGCCAAATGGGTGGTGTCTGCTCCTTTTTCATCCGGGGGTTCAGGCTGCTGCAGATCGAGGTCAAAATGGATCATGGCCGGCTGGCGCTGCGAAATCCCGGCGAGGCCTATGTAAAAAATAACGGCTACAAGCCCCAGGTTCCACCACCAGTCCTGGTAGAAACTAAGGTCCAGGAACGCATCCAGGACATTCATAATTTCCCGGAACAGAAGCCAGAAAATCATGGCATAGATAAAGTTGCGGAACCAATTGAAACTGATCAGTTCGGTATTGCTGAACTGGTGGATGGACCAGGCCCGGTAGGCCCTGTAAATCACCAGGCATTTTCCGAGATAGAAAATAAAGGAGCCCCAAAGGGCGAATCGAAACACATAGGAGAGTACCAGGTCGTATCCGGATTCCTGTTTAAGCCTTACGGCTTCGGGTCCCTGGACAAAGGCGGTTATTTCATAGAGGAAATACACCAGGTAGGGCAGGGCGTGCCAGAAGTCTTTGCCCCTGAGGCGAAAGGACCGGTTGGTTTGGGCCCGGAAGTAGAAATAGACCATTGGCCCAAATAAAAAACTAACCCCTCTGGGAAACCCGTTTAGTTCGTTCCACAAGAAGTTGATGCCCGCAAAACCAAAGGTGTAGTCCTGGAGTTCCATGGCGAGGATAAACATGATCCAGCCCAGGAATGTATCCGAAAGGCGCTGCTGGCGGAACCCGCGCACCAAAAAAACGAGCCACATCAGCAGGCCGAAGAAGTAACCAATCTGCAGGGGGGTGGTATACAGGGACATGAGGGAAAGGTACTGATAAATGGGATAAGCCTTCCGCACGGATGGCTTATCCCCGTTTCCATTTACGCGTTAGTTTCCTTTTTCGAGGTCCCGGATGCGCTTGGCCATATCGATCTTCGCGCCTGGTTCAATGCTGTCGTCCACCGTAAGGACCAGGATTTTCTTGAGCCCTTTGCGGTAATAAATCTCCTGACCCTTTGCCAGGGCAACCCCACTGTTGGACATAGGGGAGAGGTTGGGGTTCATAACCCCGGGAATGACCAGGGGGATGGATTTTAAGGAGGAATTGTGGAGGGTAAAGTTCACGGTCTCCATCCCCGGGGTGCGCTCCGGCTGGGGTTGGCGATCCACAAAACTCAGCGCGATGCTGATATCCTTTCCGGAGTTGTTTTTCAGCTTCAGGATGTTCCCGGCTTTGACATACAAGACGGCCTTACCCATGGGCCCCAGCCCGAAGCCGCTAACCTGCTTGCGCGTGTCTGGGGTTAGGACGGCCACGTCTATGGGCTTGCCCGAGCGGTTGACGAGTTTTACATCGTAGGTGGCAAATTCCTCGTAGGTAAGCTCCACCGCCTTTCCTGCCGGGAGCACTACTTGCTCTTTGGCGCATACCTGCCATGCGGACAGGCAGAGGGTCAGTACTACAATTACATGTTTCATTTTTCAGGGTTTTAAAGGATTACTTTTTTGGATTCGATAGGGCGAAAGTAGGTCCGGGCCCCAGGCCAATCGACTTAAATTGTGATTTGAGACGTTTTTGGCGGGATTGAAAAGGACTCAAATGATTTGAGTCCAAGGTTGGGTGCCTTTGGGGGAGGGTCTTATAGTGAAGTTGAGTCTGGGGGGGCGGCTGGGTTTTCCTTTGTACTCCAGCCTGAAAATGTAAGCGCCAGGAGTACCTCCCCTAAGCGTGCTTCGCTCTGCTTCAGGGTCGGTTTTCCTGACGATCCCGTAGTCTAAATGAAAAGCTCGCCAAACCTTCGGTTTGCCAGGAGTACTCGCTGCGCTCGTGATCCTGGCTACTCACTCCTGAAAATGCAAACCCGGCACGGCCGCAGCCCGTGCGGTTTTGTTTTCCATGGCCGCTTACAGACGCGAGCGCCTGACGCGCCCCTGAAAAACAAAACCCCGCAACATTTGTTGCGGGGTTTGCGCTTTAAGTGACCACGCCAGGGTTCAAACCTCCTTTGGAAACCCTTGATTTTATTGGGTTTCTTTGTAAATCCTATGTCAAATGTTGACGATTTGTGAACCTATTTATTGAGTCTTTTCAGTTGATTGGACTTATATAAATTTAGTGCTTTTGTCTAATTCTCGATGGTCGAATATTAGGAGAGGTTATATTTCGGTTCATTTACACCAATTAAATTAATTGCATTAGACAAATGGCTCAGTCCAGAACAAATTTGTTGATTCCACTAATTAATTTATGGTCGCTTTGATTCCACTTTAGCGTTCCGTTTAATCCTTCCGGCAGTTCAATAACACAATTTAGTTTGCCATTTTTTTCTCTTTTGTAGGTGGTTATAATGGGTCCAAAGGGGTGAATGGTTGTCCCTTGAACCGCATTTAGACTTCCAAGTTGAGGGGTAATAGATACGGTTTGGAAACCGGGTGATCCCGGCTCGACCCCACAGGTTATGTTAAGAAGGTCATACATGGGATGAGAAGACCATGCATGACAATCCGACCTGCTTTCTAGACCGTGTTCCGGAAATGTTGTGAACCCCTTGTCCAAAAAGTATTTCCATTGATCCAGGGATTCGATGAATAGATCGCCCCTTCCCGCTTTTTTCAGCGCCTGAAACACATAGAAATTAAAATAAAGTGTAGCCTGGGCCAGGCTTTCGTCTGTCATTATTTGCCGGGCTATCCGCTCATTCTCTTCGGAATCAAAAGCCCCGGAAAGAATGGCCAGGGCATTGGTGTGCTGTGAGAAGACTTTCTTTCCTGCGGTTTCGGCCATGAGTCCGCGTTTTTGGTCAAAGCAGGTCTTTTTTGTGCGCTCTACCAGATTATCAGCTAAAACCATATAGTTCTCAGCCTCTTGCGAATACCCGAAATAGGAGAACATGCTGGCGGCATGCCGGAGCGTATTTGCAAGTAACAGGGTCATGTGAGCAGATCCACCCTCCGTGATCCCGGGGGGCGAACCTTCTCTGAATTCTGGGGTCCCCCCGTCGACATGGTTCCAATAGGGAAGGGGGCCGAGCATCCCCGTATCATCTATTTTCGAGAGGAACCATGACAGAATAAACCGGATACCGGGCAGGAAGGTGCTTACAAATTCGTGGTCGTTGCGCAACATGAAATAATCATGGACCGAACTGATGAAAATAAGCGAGAAGGGGGGGATGATCTGCGAATTGGAGGAAGGGTGGTTACTCTTGGTGAGCCCCATCGGCTGCATAGAGTTGTAGAATTGAGATAAGGCATTTTTCGCCAGCCGATCATCCCCGTCGACATACATCGAAATTAACGCCTGAATACGGGTATCGCCTATGTACTGGATTTGTTCATAATACGGACAATCCATATACGTCTCCAAAGCACATAGCCGCGCTGTACGCCAGCTGATATCCCAAATCCTTTCCAGTTCAGGATCTTCACTCAGGAACTCTGCATTCTCTTTCAATGGATAAGCCGTATACAGGTTATGGAAATCATGGATTTCCAGCGGAGCATCCCGGGTCTCAATCTCAATTTTCACATACCGAAACACGCGGATCCAAAGGGGTGTGAAGACCCTTTGCTTGCCCCCGTCACTGACTACCACATCATAATACCCTTTCATGGTTTTATTTCGCCACTCGTTTCGGTTTGCCTTCCTACCCTCCGCATCAAACAGTGCTTCCTGATATTGAATTTTAATCCTGGAGTCCCTTCCACCTGAAAAAGCCAGGTTGGGAAAGCCCATGGTGATGGATTTGTTGTCGAGTAATAAAGACACCTTTGAATTTGCCGGCACGGTAAAATGCAATTGTTCTGAAAGGGTATCAACGGGAATATCCAGATTTTCAACTTCCACAACAGCTGGGGTTTGTTCTTTTTTTTGCTCCATAGCTGGAAGGCTCCTAGGTTGGAGAAGCCATGGGGTTCCCCTCCAGGTGTCGAGCCCCAAATGATTACCCTTACCCAATATATCGGCTTGCTGCCACCCTACCTCTCTGAAAGACAGGTCTGCCCAGCCCCACGGATGAAGGGCACCAATGAGGCTATCTGTGGCGCCCGCAATATAGCCGCCCCCAACCTGTTCGCGCGTGTGGCTGATTGGAAAATAGCCCGGATCGCGGAAAGTCAGCCAGGATGAATCGGTATTAAGCGATTGTTCACTTGGAGTATCTCCCTGTAAAATGAAAGCAGTTTTATGCGTGATTTGACGTTGTGCCCTGTAAGGCCCCATATTCCAAACCTGGGCCGCAACGATATTCCTTCCTTTCTGAAGCCATTCGGAGATGTCAATCGTGTCATAATTCCAGTTATTGAGATCCCCAATTGCCGGGCCGTCATTCACCCACTGGCCATTTATTTTAAGGCGGTATCGATTATCAGCGGATACATGCACAAGAAAACGCTTAGGCTTCTCATCGAGGTTTAGTTCCTTCCGAAAGTAAAAGATACCATATTCCAGGCCCGAAATGCCCGGGTAGGATATCCAATCCGCGAAAGCAGGATCGTTTAACTGTTCTGGAAGCGTTACAAAATCAGTAGGTTGTCCGAGGGTGGGAAACGCGGTGAATAGAATGAGTGCTAGGGCCGAAATTTGTGATCTCATTTTACAAGGAATCTTCATAGGCTAAAGTTAGTGGGAAGAATCCAGTCCTGAGTGCATGTGTAGGTTCTTTCACTATATGTTCAGCCTGAATTCGACAGAAATCCTAAACTTGAGATAGGGCAGGTAGCTATATTACTGTATCAATCAAGATTAAGAAATCCCATGGGTAATTTATCTTGAATGGCTATTAAATAATACTCCCCAAAACATAGATCAGGAGTTTAGTTATTTAAAGGATTTTCTTCTTTTACAAAAAGTTTAAAAGGTCACACCGTTACCTACATCAATATTGGTGTGACCGAATTGTGACCTCGAGTACCTTGAATTGGAGGAATTATTTCAATTCAAACAAGATCAAATCAAATTAAAAATCCCTGCAAGTAAAATGATTTGCAGGGTTTTGATATCAAAACGTATCAAATTTTAGTGACCACGCCAGGAGTACCTCGCTTTGCTCGGTTTTCCTGGCGGCCCCGTAGTCTAAATGAAAAGCTCGCCAAACCTTCTAGGATTACCTGCGCTGCGCTTGGTTTTCCTGACGGCCCCGTAGTCTACATCGAAAGCTCCAAACCTTCGGTTTGTGCTTTTTTATTTTCTCTCTTCGGTTCGGGAGCGAGCTCCCACCTCGATCGAAAATAAAAAAGCTCGCCTACTAGGCGAGCTTTCGATGCTTAAGTGACCACGCCAGGATTAGTTCCTGATCCTTGTCTAAGACCCTTGTGCAAATAGGAAACCCCGCAGCCCTGGCGGGCTGCGTGTATTTCATTTCACTCCGAAAGCTCAAGTAAGCTTGGCTTTCTCCGTAAAATAAAATACCCCGCAACTTGCGTTGCGGGGTTTCCTGCTTGATGTGACCACGCCAGGATTCAAACCTCCTTTGGAAACCCTTGTATTTGTTGGGTTTCTTAGTAAATCCTATGTGAAATGTTGACGATTTGTGAACCTAATAATTGAGTCTTTCCAGTTGATTGGACGAGTATAAATTTAGTGCTTTTATCCATTTCTCTATGGTCGAATTTTAGGAGAGGTTCTTATTACGAGGAGTGTTATTTCGGTTAGCAACAAGACTTATTTTGTTGAATCGGCGGACATTTGACACTTCCATAACTGCAAAACACACAGCAGTCGCCCTTTTTGGGCCTAAGCACGGTTTTACAATTATCACATTGGTAAAAAAATTGACATGCATCCGTCGGCATGGTTTCTTCTTTCCTGTGTCCGCATTTCGGGCATGTAATTATTGATTGAAGTAGGATTTCCATGCCTTTTATTTCTTGTCCGTTACTATATAACCCGTTGCATTGATAGCCTGCTCAATTTCAGCCTCACTCGTTTTGGAAGGATCATACTCAACGAATGCATTGCCTTTTTCGTAAGAAGCTGCAGAATTAATAATTCCAGGTAGTTTATGCACTTCGTAGTTTACGTGTTCTTCGCAACTGGCACACGTCATTCCTTTAATTGTGAATTCAACGTTGCGAATATTTGCATCTGCCACCACTTTCACTTCCTCTTTTGGCTGCGGGAAAAAGACATGGACGTAATAAGGAAAGGCCAACATCAAAACGGCCAGAAGGGTTAGTAACCCTAAAAAGGTTTTGCCATGAAAAAATCCTGGCTTATCGGTCACTGGGCAGTCACAATCAACGTCCGTTTTTGGTTTCAATTTCAGGTACCAGGCAAGTCCAAGCATTACAACAGCTAGTCCTATCAAATAGGGTCTAAAGGGTTCAATCCAAGAAAAAGTTGACGCAATGCCACCGGTCCCGGATATAAGTGCCAATACAGGTGTTGTACAACAGAGTGAGGCTGTAAATGCTGTCAGGAATCCAGCCCCAATTAATTTTCTTTCTTTTTTCATAATACCGTCATTATTTTCTCCTCATCGACCTTAGATAACAGGGATTTTAAAAGCATGCTGTGTTTATTGGTCAGGTAATAATGAATGGTCTGGCCCTGTCTTTCAGAGGCAATCAGCTCCTTATCTTTGAGTTTGCGCAAATGTTGGGATATAGCGGAAATGTTCATTCCCAGAATATCGCTCAGGTCGCATACACAAAGTTTTTGTTCCTGATGCAAAAGGAATAGTATTCTAAATCGTACTCCGTTTGCGATGACTTCCAGCA
Source organism: Robiginitalea sediminis (assembly GCF_002198115.1). GTDB lineage: Bacteria > Bacteroidota > Bacteroidia > Flavobacteriales > Flavobacteriaceae > Robiginitalea > Robiginitalea sediminis. The sequence goes on from NZ_NGNR01000003.1 coordinate 314,581, forward strand.
CATTTGAAATATTTGAAAAAGTTTCGTCTAGATCTGAAATAACGGCTTTACATTGATTAATTTGATCAATATCGGCTTGTTGCCTTATACAGGTATGTTTTTTCATTGAACCAAATTAAAATTATTTTAGCATTTAAGCAAATTCTAAAATAGTATCCTGACGTTCAAGATAATTTATATTTTCTGAAAACTCCCTTAAAAACTGTAGTATGCAATACTCCCAAGATCTTAGGCGAGGAGTTTAGTATTAAAATAATATCAAATTTCAGTAGTCGTGCGCGGCCTCAATCCTCCTTTAAAAGGCTTGAATTTGTAATGTTACTTTGTGAATACAATGTCAAATATTTGCGATATGTGAACATATTTTTAGCCTTTCATTTGATCTAACTCAATTAAACCTGTTGCTTTTGCACAACTCATCAATTGTAGAACTTTATTTCCGGTTTTGATCTCACTAAATCCTTTTTAATTTTTCGCCTTTAAATTCATGCAGACTAAGACTCATAGCTTCCATTTAAATCCCCCATTAACCACAAAACCATCGACCGGGGCGTAGATGTCACGAAATTCCGGATCGCTCAAATCCCCTGTGTAAATGGAATCAAAGGCGGTTTGACGGGTATCCAGGATGTTTTCAAAATTCAGAAAAACGGAAAAGTGCTCCCCCAGCTTTTTCTCGGTCATTAAACCCGTGATCCAATAAGCTTCACCTGTGGTTCCATCATTGAGTTTTTGGGGGCTGAAGTAATATGCCTCTATGCCGATCCAGAAATTATCGTGTTTTTCATACATCAGCACATTATTGAGTCGGTGCTTTGCAACGAGCGGAAAATCGGATATTTCTCCGTTATAATGCTCTTTGACGTTAGCGTAGGTATACCCCACAAAGAGTTTCAGATCATCATAGCTCCATTTGAGATTTACTTCCGCCCCATGCGTATCTACGTAGCCGTCAGGTTGGGTGAATTCGTAAAACCCGTTTAGGGGTGTGAGTTGCAACGGATCGCGGATTTTGGTATAATAAAATAGGAGGTTGGAAGTCATAAGCAGGCCCGGGGCCAGCGGCGTCCTGTTGTTGATATCGAAATTCGCACCCACTGACCTTTCTGCCGTAAGTGCTTCGGTATTTAACGGCCGGATATTCTCGAATTGCAAGCGTTCCGCATCCTCTGAAAACACCGTAGGCGTTTTATAACCCAAACCGCCACCTAGCCGGAAGGTCCAGTTCGATGCAGGATCAAACATCAGGGAAAAACGGGGTAGGGGGAACCATCCATATTGATGCTGATAATCCAAGCGAAATCCGGATTCCAGGGTCCATTGCGGGATCAAATTCCAGGTGTTCTGAATAAAACCACCCAGGGTTGCATCCGAATAACTAAGATCTTCATTAGGGTTGCCTTCGGACTGGCTGAACTGATCTGTCCAGAGATTAAGTCCGGTTATCCATTCTGATCGATTATTTCCCCACGAGAGATTTAATTCGCTAAACGAGGAAAATTGATTCCCGGCAAATACGAAGTCCGGTACGACTATGGAACGCTTGTAGTAATTCAGGCTGTTTTTGAATTGAAATCGCCTGGATTCGTCCGTTTTACGGTCCAGTTGCATCTGAGTGGAAATCCGGTCCGTTGTGTTCTCTTCAAAATAGGGGTCCGCAACCTGCGCCCCTTTGGCATATTCCAGATTGCCCCCAGTCCGCTTCTCCGTCACGATATTCACCCCGGCATTCAAGGTGGTCTGAGTATCAAAATAAACGAAAAGTTTCGGGTTGAGCGTGAAACGATTAAAATCAGGGATTGCCGTCAGGCCGATGTCCGCAGGATCGTAAGGGGTACCCAGGTTGTAGGAGGTGAAAACCGTCGTGCCGACCTTTCCGTATCGTTCAGAATAAAAGCCGCTCGCATCCAGACCCAGGGCCGAGGTGCCGTTCAGCATGAAGCTGAGTTCCCGTTCTTCCCCTGGAGTCTTTGTTATGAGGTTGACCAGGCCAGCTATTGCCCCGCCCCCATAGAGCGTGGAGGAAGCTCCTTTTATGACTTCGACCTGTTTGAGATCCAAAGGGGCAATCTGCATTAGGCTAAGGCCCCCTGAAAACCCCGAATATAGCGGCATACCATCCCTGAGGAGCTGGGTATACTTCCCATCAAGCCCCTGGATCCGGATACTGGAATTATAACTGGTAGCCGAGGTTTGTTGGGTTTGAATACCCGTGCTCTCATTGAGGAGCATCCGGATGTCTCCCGGTTTCATATTCCCCTTCTCAGACAATTCCTCCCCTGCAATGAATTCGACCCGGGTAGGTATGTCTACAATGGACCGGGTACTCCGCGTAGAGGTTATGGTTACCTGGTCCATTTCCTCACTGGCGGGGTGTAATTCAAGGGTGAGTGTTGGCCGATCTGCTCGCCGCGGAAATGCAAAGGTAAGTTCGAGGGTTTCGTAACCCACATAACTGAAGCGGATCCTAAAGGCACCATCGGGAATCCCGTCCATGGTGATATGCCCCGATTCATCGGTGGTACCTCCCCTGTCCAGTTCGGGAATAAGGATGGTGACACCAAATAAGGGATCACCGGTTTCATGGTCAATGATTTTGGCCTTGAATTCGTTCTGAGCAAAGAGCCCAAAAAACCCGGACAGGGCCAGCCCGGTCAAAAAGGTCTTAAGTTTCATCTTATTGGAATCTAGATAATTAATTAAGGTCAAGTTCTCCCTTGAAGAACCCGCCACAAACAATTTGAGCTATTAACTAAATTCCGAAATGGGCGGTCGCAATAATTTTTGCACGACAGACTTTGGTTTGGATTCCGGCTGCAAAATACTGATTTGGATTCTGGTGGTACTCAGTGGGGCCATAGCCCATTCAATTGCCACGGTTTCAATACAGCCGGGGCAGGCGCCACAGCTATAAAAGGGAGAGCAGGGGCCTTTCGACTCGGGACAATCCTCCCCAGGAAATGAGGCTGATTCTGGGGATTCCTGACAACAAGGATCGGAATGGTCTTCGAAAATGCAGCAGGGCGCTACAGAAAGAACCAGGGTCATTAAGGCTAATATGTAGGCGATTACACGCACATGGCAAAGGTATGCGATTTGAAATGATGGTCCGGCACGTTCCTCCCTGCAAAGGCCATTTTAATTCGGCGAATGACGGCTCGAAATACCGATCCTGATTGAAAATTGAGAAGCATATCGGATATAAATCCGAACTTTATGGCACATCTCAAACCCAGTAATTCAAAGTAAGGACCCTGTTGGTTCAGATGCCGAATATGGAATGGGGATGCAACCTGAATTCCACAACTTATGGCAAACGTAGAATTAGGGCTCAAACAAAACTGGCGCCAATTTTCCCTGCTGGTTCTTATAAATGCATTTGTCGGGGGCATGGTGGGTTTGGAGCGCACCATACTTCCTCAGCTTGCCGAAGCCGACTTCGGAATTGCCGCCAAAACCGCAATTCTTTCCTTCATTATCGTTTTCGGCATCGTAAAGGCTATTACTAATTACTATACTGGGGCCCTCGCCAACCGTTTCGGAAGAAAGCGATTGCTCGTCCTGGGGTGGCTCGTAGCCCTGCCCATTCCTTTCCTGCTGATCTACGCCCAGTCGTGGAATGTAATTATCCTGGCCAACGTATTGCTCGGTGTGAATCAGGGCCTGACCTGGTCTAGTACTGTAGTGATGAAAATAGATTTAGTGGGGGAAAAGCACCGCGGTCTGGCGATGGGATTGAACGAATCTGCCGGTTACCTCGCAGTAGGGGGGGTGGCATTTTTGACTGGGTTGATCGCCTCCGAATATGGGATTCGCCCTTATCCATTTTATCTGGGGATCGTATTTGCAGTACTGGGTTTGTTGTTCAGCACGGTCTGGATAAAGGATACCGTCCACCATGTCCGGGCCGAGACCAGCGCAAGCCAATTGCCCGAGTTGAAAAATGTGTTCTGGGAAACTACCTGGGCCAACAGAAACCTGGGGTCGATTTCACAGGCCGGGCTGGTCAATAATCTGAACGACGGAATGGTATGGGGATTGCTCCCGATCCTGTTATCTACAAAAGGCTTTGACCTGGAGCAGATCGGTAAAATCGTGGCACTATATCCCATGGTCTGGGGACTGGGTCAGTTGTTTACCGGGAAATTGGCCGACCATCTCAATAAAAAAGGGATGCTGTTCTGTGGGATGGCGCTTCAGGGGCTGGTACTGATGTCACTCATTTATGCCGAAACATTTTTCCATTTTGTGGTATTGTCCGTTTTGCTCGGGATCGGGACGGCCGTTGTATATCCTACATTCCTGGCAGCCATCGCTGATTTCTCGCACCCCGGGCAACGCGCAGAAAGCATTGGCGTCTTTCGCCTTTGGCGGGACCTGGGCTATGCCCTGGGAGCATTATTGACCGGGATATTGGCAGATACTCTGGGCATGAATTGGGCTATTGGGTTTATCGGATTTCTAACCTTGGTGTCTGCCGTGATCCTATTGAAAAGGATGCAAGCCTAGGCCACAGCAATTAACCGGATTTTGTTTTGAGATAATTTTCAATTTTTGGTAATACAACGGATAAATCCTATGGAAATAGGACCGTCACAATTTTAAAGGTCTAAAAGTTGTAAAGGTCAAATCAAGAAATCAAAAGGTCGGTTTATTTACGTAATCCAACCATCTCCTCATTTTAAATAAAACCAAAAAGGTCACACTGTGACCTATCTCAACTCATGTGTGACCGAATTGTGACCTCGAGCACCCTGAATTGGAAGAATTATTTCAAATCAAAAAAGACCAAATCAAATTAAAAAACCCTGCAAGTCTAATGATTTGCAGGGTTTTGATATCAAATCGTATCAAATTTTAGTGACCACGCCAGGATTCAAACCTCCTTTGGAAACCCTTGTATTTGTTGGGTTTCTTTGTAAATCCTAAGTCAAATGTTGACGATTTGTGAACCTATTTATTGAGTCTTTTAAGTTGATTGGACTTGTTTAAAATTAGTGATTTTGTATGTTTTTACTAGTCTGATTTTTTAGGTGGTTACTGGAAGTGCAAAACGTGGAGAGAAGATGAAGTTCGTAATTAGACGCGGAAGGGTAAGAAGTATTTATGAAATAAGGTTTTAACTTCGGATATTTGATGTTCATCTCTAATTAATATGCTAACAAACATTGAGATAGAAATAACGCCAATTGAAGAGCTAATAGATGCTCTCAAAGAGAAAATTGGAGAGTATTTCCTTCAAGATGCTACAGATGACTTCATTCCTCCATCAATTGAAACTGATCTTTCAGGTTTAATTGACGAACTAAAAGAAGACCTGTATTGTCTGATCGAGTATCCTTACGTGGATAAAGTCTACCGAGATAGCTTTTACAATTACTATTCTTCAAAACATTTTACCTATCAGAGAGATTGCATTAGGGTATCATTGTTTAGTGAAGAAATTACCCATGAAGAATTTTTGGATTCAAGTAAGCACTCTGCACTTGATAATAAGTTTTTGGGATATTTCGTGATTCGCCCCACAATAAACTCACTTTTTGGAAGGTCGATTATTAGTCCAGCGGCATTTGAAATAAATCATTTTCATATCTGTTTATGCAGGACAGATAGCTTAATTTATGGTGTCAAATTAAGTGTTGAAGGGTTTCCGCATAGTTCGCAAGATGGTGAGACAATCAAATGTGCTGAAACAACTATTTGGGCTCTGATGGAATATTTTGGTAATAAATATGCCGAATATAAGCCTGCATTACCTGCTAAAATTCATTCTGCTTTAGAGCGGTTTTCGTACCAAAGACAATTACCCTCAAATGGATTGACCATGGATCAAATTTCGTTTGCTTTAAAGGAATTTGGATTTGGTACAAGCATTTATTCAAAAGGAGCTTACGGAGATCAAATATATAATATCATTGATTCCTATGTTGAATCAGGAATCCCTGTGATTGTAGGATTACAAAGTGGACATATCGGACATGTAATAATAGCTGTTGGCAAAAAGGTTGATGATAAGGTAGATTGGACTAGAGTAAATAAGTCAACTATTCAGATAAAAGGTAAAAGCATTGAATATTTTGAAACCACAAATATTGAAGCGAAGTATGTTGTTCAAGATGATAATCATGCACCTTATAGGCTAATTAATTTATCAGAACCTGGGGAACATTACGACGAGCCAGAGTGTCGGTCGTTTGAAATAGACTCCATTGTCGTGCCACTATACCCTAAAATTTATCTCGAATCTGTTGTGGCTAAGCAATTAGTTCTAAATATTGTACAAGATTCAATTGTTGGTTATGAATTTAAGGAAGGTTTCGTCTTTCGCTTTTTCCTGGCTTCCAGTAGATCTTTCAAAGCGCATATTGCCAGACTTGAGAAGATGCAACCTGTTTTAAAAAACAGTATTCTTCTTTGCAAGATGCCAAAATTCATATGGGTGGGAGAATTTTACCCGAAAGAAAGCGTTGAAATTCATAATGATATTGCGGATGGGATTGTTGTACTTGATGCAACAGAAGCTAACCAGGAGAGCATTGATGCCCTTATTTTCGCCGGCTATCCTGACCGATGTATTAGCTTGAATGACAATAATTTTGTTACTTTGAATCAAATTTTTCAAAATTATCGCTATTATAGTAATCTAAAATAGAGGAGTCTTGGCAAGCAAGAGGATTAAAATATCATTCCAGTCTGTAAATGAGGGCAAGTTTACTGTCATCAACAAGAGTTCAATTGCTGAAACGAACAATCGAGTAAAATCAGCTATGAAGGAAGTTGTAAGGAATTATGAGATGAATGAAAGTAGATCACTGCAAGAAGCTGCGATGTTGGTTCTAAACGCTTAGTAAATACTGCATACATATAAATATAGAAGGTCACTTTAGTAGTGACCTTTTTTGTTTTAAATGCTTGCGGTTGATTGAATTGTTACTTTATTGATTTGAAATTTTATCCGATTAATTATACTTAACTTAATCAAGTTAGAAGTGGCCTAAAAAATAACAAGTTGGGTTTTAATTGCCTTTTGAATCAATTTGGGATAGAGCACTAAAATGAGGTATATAATTCTTCTTGTTATTCTAGTTTTCTCACTGGGAAATACTGTAAAGAGCTACTCTCAAACTTGTATTGTTGCAGTAAAAACACCGAGGCGTATAGTAGTCGGTGCGGATAGTAGGGTATTAATTGATATTGAAGATCCCGTCACACACAAATTAACCACTGTAAAGGATTCCACTTGTAAAATAATCCAGGTTTCAAACTATAATTTGGCTTTTGCCGGCAATTATTCAGATTCCGCCAAAGACATTTCAAGATCTATTCTAGCAGAAGGAAATTATAGTTTTGACAGTGCCATTTCTGTAATAAGTGAATCATTTGTTCAACAGGTTGAAAGAAAATTATTAAGAGTAAAACGAAATCACGAAAAATTATATAATGATATTGGCCGCAGGAATATTAAGAATGATGGGTCATTTGCATCTATAATTATTTTTGGGGTCGAGAGTGATTCCCTCTATCTAGGTGTTTCACGATTTAACTTAGACCTAAGTAATAGTATCAAACTTACTTTTAAAACATATACCGGGACTATTATCACTGCTGGACATGTTGAAGAAATTAACATGCTATTGGAACAACAATCAACTTGGCAGAATGGTGTCGAATCCGGAATTGCAAATCTCATAGAAATAGCTTCTAATGAACATCCAAATGAAGTAGGAGGTCCGATTGATATTCTTAGTGTCTCAAGAGATTCCACAATTTGGATAAAAAGAAAGGATGCTTGTCAATAGAACTACATGTCCATAACAATACTCTGCTTAGAGGATAAGCGTTAAGGCAATTAATCAATGCGACAGTTATTAATGTGGGTAGTTAGTCATTTTATGAAAATTGGGTATCCTGGTATTCACAGCCATAGATAAAGTTTGTGCAACCATAGAATCTGTAATTGTTACCGTTTTTGGCTTTTCCTTCCTTCCTTAGAATAATATTTCCATAATAACATTTGGGACACTTCTTGGAGTGATCAGCAGGAGTTTCGCAATTCTCAATCTCGGAGATAAATTTTGATTGAAAAGTGGTGCTGGAAATGAAGTAAGTTCTTTCCCGCGCCCTAGTCATGGCCACATAAAACAGCCTTCGCTCCTCGCTATTGGGATACGAATCCGATTGGGCTAATAAGGAGTCTAAAATGGGATCATCGGACATCTCTGAGGGAAACCCATATTTACCTCCATTGCAATTAAGTATAATAATGAAATCCGCTTCAAGCCCTTTGGACTTGTGTACTGTAAGAAAAGGGATTGAAATCGATAGATTACTAGCCTGCCCTTCAAATTGGGAAATGGTATTGTACACAACCATTTCCTGACTGCGGCTTACTTGAAGATTGGGATGCTGGTTTTGCAATCTATTTATATCTCCACTATATCGGGATAGAATTAAAATATCCTTCTCTGAGCTGTATGCGCCGGAAGAGACTAAATGCTCCAGAATTTGATACAAGGCCTCGGTGTCATCGGATTCATTTTGTGAATAGACAATTTCGTAAGTGCTCTCATTTTTATCTAGCCCCCGAAGCGATTTGCTTATCTGAGTTGGATTTTTTAAGATGAAATCACTGGATAACTTAATCATGGGATTGTTAAACCTAAAGGTGGTTTCAATCTTGGATTTCTCAGTATAGCCAAAGTAGTCTTCGAAATCCTTAAACAAGGAAATATCACTGCCGCTAAATCTGTAGATGGATTGCCAGTCATCACCTACGCAGAACATTCTGCAATCAGTACTTTGATCGCGTAAGGCCTTTATCAATTTGTACCTTCCCATGGAGATATCCTGATATTCATCGACAATGATATATTTCAGGTTAAGTTTTGCCATGCCTGTTTCGATATAGTTTCTGGCATGATGAATCATATCATTAAAGTCAATCTCATTCCTCTTGGCTAGGTAGTCCTCATAGTCTTGATAAATTGGCTCTAGGAACTTCCAGTATTCCTTGGCCCGATTGTTTTTTGGATCAATGAAGGGAGTAGCCGGTATTTCCTCCTGTGTATAGTTTGACTTAAGCAAGGTTATATAGGTGCTAGCCATTGAAATAAGTGCTTCCACTTCATCCACGGCCACCATGGAGATGATCTCCCATTTTTCCTTTTCGCTTTTCGGCTTTAACGCAATACCCTTTTCCATGAGTTTTTTGGCAAGCTCCTCCAAAAGGATTCCTTCGCTCATCTCATAGCTATATGTTTCTATCAAAATGGTATTCTTGGACTGGTGTAGGTATCGCTTCCACTCCATACCTTGATGGTAAGCTTCTCGTGCTGACTGTTCACCTTTAGGTTCAAACCAAGCAGGAACACTTCCATCGCGGGCTATCCCAAAATGCTCCAAGTAAATCGTGGTATCACCCTGAATGATCTTAAAATCGGGTCGATATTGTGCATATTGAGAATCCGCTGTTTGAAATTCATAGGGATATTCATATTGGTAATCCACATTATTGAAGTACAAGAAATTGGCAATTTCACATTCTTCAACGCTCTTGACGATCTCCCGCTTATAAGTTGTCCGTCCGCCAACAGTAAACTCCTTTTCTTTGAAAGTCTTGAAATTGTTGTCCTTCAGATATTGGATGTACTCTGCTTTTGTTTTGAATTCAAATTCGGTCCTGTACTGTTTAAGATGCTTCGCAAAGAAGTCAATGGCTTGACTCAAATAGTTGGGGTTTTGGAAGCGCTCCTCGAAGAAGCTGTGGATGAGTCTTTCGAATTGATTGGTGTCAAATATGCTTGGCTTTTTATCTGTGGCCTGGCTAATAATATCGAGGCCCAACCTGTGAAAAGTCGTGGCCTTAAATCCATAAGGTTCCAGTTTCCTGTCAAGGGAATCTGCAGATTTTTTTGTGAAGGAGAGGAGCAATACTTCGGTCGGTTTAATACTGAATCGCGTGTGTAAATAGGCCACCTTCCCCAGAATAACAGTGGACTTACCAGTTCCGGCCCCGGCTATAACCAGATTATTATCCTCATCAGTTAATACGGCCTTTCGCTGTTGTTCATCAAGTGAGATCCCTCCTATATTATCCAAAAGCGCCCGCTGGCTAACCAATTCCCGTTCAATAAAATTTTGATTTGCCTTTGCTCGAAGCGCTTTTATTCCTCGATACGATTCAATAAACTCTACTATATCCGCAGTTACTTCAGGTTCCAATCCCAAATCTTCAAGAGGCATTTTGGCCATGCCAGCAAAGAGCGATGCATATTTCGCTTCCCAGGCGTTCAGGGAAGAATAGGACTGAAAACGATCGGTTTTGGCCTTAATCGGAAAAGCGATTAGGGCCTCCTTGATTTCCAAATAACCTTCTAGAACCCTAGCATGCAATTCCTGTCTTTTGGCTTCTCGTCTTTTTTGTACATCCTTGATTTTGACGGAATAGTAGGTCCAAGCGCCAATGCCTAGAGATCCGGCAACGAATATTAATAGGCCTAAAGGATTAAACATGCGAGCTAGTTACATTTCTTTTTTCAGATTGCATGGACTGCTTTTCGATGTTCAAATACTGTAATTACAGGCTGGCTCGAAGTACTTTGATTCATAGTCTATGGTCGTCTGTCAATTGATTTTAATCATCGCCTTTTCGGTTTCGGATCGCTTGTAATAAACCCGGTTACCCACGCCATAGTAGGTAAGGTTCCCATTTTTTGACCATTTCCAAATTGTGGATAGGGTCACCTTAAAGAAATCAGCAACTTCATGTCGGGTCATCAGTTCTTCAGGAACTTTGGGTTGCAGATTTTCACGTACCTCCTTTAACTCGTTTTCAATCGATTCAAGTCTTTCCAAGACCTGTTCCATCGCTCTAGGTAAATCTTCGAATTGGAGTTTAGCCATTATTAAAATCCTTAATGATTTGTGGTTGCCTTACGGTCTAATTGTTGAGTTGGGCCAGTTTGATTAGCACGAATTTGGGATACCAAATGACATTGCCAGGTGTCCTTACACTTCACCGGATAAACCTCAGTGGATTAATATACTCATATTCGGTTTAACGAGTGAGGTACACAATTTCTTGCTATTCATAGACCGGTTTACTTCTCCCAGATTTTCTTAGGACTTTTTCTAACAAGCGGTTTTCTACGCAATGTTTTTGCGGTCTCGTCGGCTATCTTGATTCCGACTTCCGTACCCTCTGACCGATCCTTTTTTTGACAGCAAAACACCAACATTTCAAGGTGGGCCGGACTGCATAAAGCCGGACCTGAAACAGGTCCTTTTTATAAGTCCTTATCCCACTTGAAATATTGAATCTGTGTCAGCATCAAAAAAAGGAAACAGCCAAGGGCACTATGGGAAGTAAATCAAGAAGAAGCCTTATGAACTCAACCGAAAACATACCGATGCGCAGAAAACCTCAAAAAATCAAAAAAGGAAAACGCCTTCGGGATATAAAAAGTAAATCAATTGTTTCACTTAAATCTATCATTATGAGTACCATCAGAAATCAAGTTCAGTTAATCGGGAATGTAGGTCTGGAGCCTACCATCACCAACCTGGAAAGCGGCAAAAAAGTAGCCCGCTTCTCCCTGGCTACCAACGAGCATTACAAAAATGCCGACGGTGAAAAGCAAACCGAAACCCACTGGCACAGCATCGTGGCCTGGGGCAAGACCGCAGAAATCGTCCAGTCTTATGTCCACAAAGGCAAAGAGCTGGCTGTAAAAGGCAAGCTTAAGACACGGGGATTTACCGGCAATGACGGCGTACAACGCTACGTAACCGAAGTAGAAGCCAGCGAAATCCTCCTGCTGGGTTCCAAATCGGATAACTAACAATGAAAAGAGGGTGCTGCTTTAGCCGGGAGCACCCTCTTAATTAACCTCTTAACGATAAAAGGCTATGAACTCTAAAGTTAACGAAATTAAGATCAGTTATCAAGAATTGCCTGCCGTTTTTCAAAGCAGCAAAATTACCTGCTCTCAGGATGCTTATCACATTTTGCGAGATTCCTGGGATCCCAGCACCCTTGGGCTGCAGGAATCCTTTCGGGTCCTGTTGCTTAACAATGCCAGCCAGGTGAAAGGCATTTATGAGCTTTCCAAAGGAGGCCTAACCGGTACCCTGGTGGATATCCGAATCCTGCTAGCCGTGGCATTGAAAACCCTTTCGACCGGAATTATCCTGGCTCATAACCACCCTTCAGGGCAACTCAGACCCAGCAAGGCAGACCAGCAGCTGACCCGGAAGATTCAAAAGGCCGGAAGGTATTTGGATATCCGGGTGTTGGATCATCTGATTCTAGCCCCGCACGGCGGATATTTTAGTTTCGCCGATGATTGCATGTTGTAACTTCAAAAATCCCAATTCAAAACCCTTCGATTCGAAGGGTTTTTTTATGAGCGGGTCATTCGGATTTGCTATCTTTAAGACAGCTCAAAAAAGAGCTTAACCGTCACGAAAGTTTTTGATTTGACTTTCCTTGTATCGTGACGCATCCAAACATTTTTTAGATCTGGAATACCCCAAAGAATTGGGGCGTTCGACGCTTTCAACGAACTATTTCGTGGGGCAAAGCGGAGAAGCAAGAGGGTAACCTGCTCGCGCAAGGTTACGTTTTGTAGCTATCACATATTCAAGTAGTTAGGGTGTTATCAACGATTGGATAAATCGCGTTTTTGAGTCAAAACGCCTGTAACGTACTGATAATCAATTCAAATTTTACTCAAAAATGGATCGTGAGTATAAAAATGAGGGATTTGCAACACTGAAGATTAAACGGTCTGTAGCACGGAAATACAGGAAGTTCTCAAATCGGATTGGTGGCTCGAATAGCTCGGTTTTAGATCGTATGATAACCTTTTTCGAAAGGCACAAAATATCCCCAGATGACGAACTTCCCAACCATTTAATCCAAACCGAAAAGAAGCTCCTGCAGCGGATCAATGCCGTGATTGGAATTATCAAGGACATTGAGAAAAAACAGACCCTCCCTACAATAGGTATACTCCAGGCGCTTTTTGAGGCAGAACTGCAAGGAGATAAGAACACCAAAAAACAGAAAGGACCTATACCAGGAGAACCTTCTTTAGAAGAGGAGCTTCGCAAACTGGAAAAAATGCTATGATCATGTACATCACCATTTCCCCACAGAAATCCGGAGGCAACTTCTCGGTAAGTGTAGCCGACTATGTAAACTACCTGGAAAAGGAAAACGAGAACCTTCCCGTATCGGAACAAGCGTTTTTCTTTAACCAGGGCGAAGACCGGGTTCCCTGGCAACAAGTAATTGATCAAATCGATGGTAATACGGCAAAGCTCTCCCGCAATGAGCCCCGATTCTACGCTATAACGATCAGTCCCAGTCAGCGGGAGCTTCGCACCTTACAAAACCCAACTGAGGATCTGAAGGCCTACACACGTCAGGTTATGCAGAGGTACGCCGAGTGCTTCAATCGCGAGATACACGGACGGCCCGTGAGCGTTTCCGACATTTTATTTTTCGGGAAAATCGAACATAAGCGCTACTACAAGGGAACAGACGCGGAAGTAAGGCAGAATCAGCCCATAGCCAGTCAAATTTTGGAACTAAAACATGAAATCAGAAGGGTGCAACGGGAAAAGCCGGATGCATCCGTATCCAAGTTAAAACATGAGATCGAACGCCTGGAGCGACTGGCTCCGGCCCAAGTAGAAGGTCAGCGCATCCGGGAAGGGATGGAAAAACCAGGTCCCCAGACCCATATTCATATCATCGTAAGCCGCAAGGATGCTTCCAATTCAGTGAGCCTTTCCCCGGGAAGCAAGTATAAGGCCTCCGAAGTAGTATTGGGTGGTAAAACCGTCAAGCGAGGTTTTGACCGGGACCAGTTTTTTCAGAAAGCGGAACAGGTTTTTGACCGGCAGTTTGGCCACCAAAGGAGTTTTGTGGAGCGCTATGAAACCCGCAAGCTACTAAGTACCGATCCGGACCGATATCTTAAGGCATTACTGGGGCTGCCCAGTTCGGAAAAGGCAGCGGTACTTAAAGCCCTATCCGCTGCCGGAGTACGCATGCCTATGCTGCCCACCGGGGGACCTGATCTGGCGCTCAAGGTCCTGAAAAAGGCCCGCAGATCCCTTCAGAAAGCCATCTCCTCGGCATCGATCAATATCTAAAAACATGCCAATGGATCTTATTGCAATTGCTGGGTTATTGATCATAGGGATCTTCGTGGTGTTACTCTATGCCCTATTAAAAAAGACCCGATATCCCCTGGGTTACAGTATCCTTCTGTTACTTCTTTGGGTCGTGGGTGGGTATTATTTCATGGAAGATTCCTGGGATTTGTGGCTCCTATTTTGGGTGTGTCCGCTCTTGGGACTCTTTATCGTTGGGATTACCTTCTGGAATATAAGTGAAACTGAGACCGGCGCCGATGCCTTCACCGTAAAGCTGGCACATCGAAAAGGGGTGCTAACTTTGCAAAACATCCGTCGCGGAATATCCATAATTGGGGCGGCCGGTAGTGGGAAAACTGAAAGCGTCTTGGCCCAGCTGCTTTCCCAGTGTGCCGGAAATGGCCTCTCCGGGGTGCTGCATGATTACAAAGATTTTGAGCTCACTGAAATCGCCTATCCGCTTATCGATCCAGAAAGGACCCAGTTCTATTGCATCTCCTTTGATCCCATACATCAGCGGGTCAATCCCATTGCCCCGAACTACCTTCCATCTGCAGAGGCCATCAATGAGACGGTTCACGTGCTCTTGGCCAATCTATTGGAACAAAGAGAGGAGGGACCCTCGGGAAGTGGTAAATTCTTTGCAGATGCCGTGGAAGGTTTACTGGCCGGGATGATTTGGCGCCTTCGCGCTGACTATCCCCAGCTATGCACCTTACCCCATTTGATTGCCCTCTATGGGAAGCTCCCCCAGGAGCAGCTGGTTGCATTCCTTCAGGCCAGCCCCATATCCAGAGCGCTATCTAGTGCCTTTTTGCAGGGACTCGAGTCCGAGCGCCAGACGGCCGGGGTACTAAGCACCCTGGCTAATGCACTCAAAAAAATTGCCACAATGCGGATTTTCTATGTCTTGTCGGCCGATGAAGTGCCCTTGGCCGTAAACCAACAGGAAAAGCCTACTATCGTTAGCCTGGTCAACAATCCCCAATTTGAATCGGCTTACAGCCCGGTAATTGCCACCATCATGCATGTGATGACTAAACAAATGGCGGTACGTGGGGCGCGTGCGTCCTTTCTTCTGTTGGAAGAAGCCCCCACCATTCGCCTGCACAACATGCACCGCATCCCGGCTACCTTGCGCAGTTTTGATATTGCCACGATCTATGTGATGCAGGATAAGATTCAGAACGATCTGATGTACGGGGAAAAGGCAGGCAAAGCCATTCTAAGCAATCTTTCGTATCAGTTCTTTGGGAAGGTCAATGACCCGGATACGGCCAAGTATTATGAGCAGTTCTTTCAGATTGTAAAAAAGCCGACCCGAAGCATTAACCGGAGTCATTCGATGAATTTTGATACCCGCATCACCACGGGGGAGAGGGAGGTGGCAAAAATACGTGCAGATCTTTTCTTTCGCCTTCGCCCGGGAGAATTTATTGCCTTTGCAGATGGTAGGGAGCAGTCCATTTGGTTTAAAAAACCCAGGCTGGAAAAGAGACTTCCCCAGCCTGTAACAAATGCCGACTTGGCAGCGAACTATGCCCGAATTCACCAGGAGGTACAACCTATTCTAACCGCCATGCAAAAGCAAGTTTCCAAGGAAAGGGCGGACTAAAAACTAAAATTCCGGCTACCCATTTTCTCTTTCAAAATGACTTTCAAGGATTCGTGCTGACCCAGGGTAAACTTAGGGTACACCAGGACAAACCGATGGGTGGTTCCCTGGGGAACCATACTTGGGCGATCATACTCCCATACGGGAATTATTGGGCGCTGCTGATAGGAAGACTTATGGGTCGTATTGCCCAGGATTTTTAGAAGGGTAAGCTCCTCGATCTCGTAATTGATTCGTGAGCCGTTTTCCAGTTCATAGGTAATGTAAACTTCTGAGTTGTGGTAAAAACTATCGGTCATTTTAAGGCGTATGCCCCGCTGGTGCTGAATTTTTTTAAAGGGAATCGAATGATGGATCATCTGCTCACTGATACGCTGCATCCCTTCCGGGTTCCTGGTAATGCTGTCAGTAACCGGAAGGGTTTCTATTGGCTCAGCCTGTAAGCGTTTGGCTTCCGCAACAAATTGGGTAAAGGTCGGTAGGCTATCCTTATAGGCTACTACAAAGGAGTATATTCCTCCATCCTCGGTAACCACGAGCAAATTGCTTTCTGGACCTTCTTTGGCTTGTAAGAGGCCCAGGGTTTCAAGTCTTTCCCGGTTAAAGGTAAAGGCGTAATTCGGGGCACCGGTTACGGCTTTTTCAATGGGACTTTCAAAGAAAAGGGAGAGTACTTGCCGATGATTGGCATACAGTGTGTCGGGGGTAGGTTGACTGGCCAATGGACAGAAGGAGATCAAAAGAATGAATGAAGATAAAAGTGATTTCATAGCTATTTGGATTTAGATTTTAGAAGCAGGCGGTGTCCATCCAGGACCGTGACTTTGAGGTTTTGTTGTCGACGGCGGAATACATTTTTAATGCCAGTCAGCTGGGGCAGCCCGGCGATGTTCACATCTTGTACCACATCCTCTAAAACCTCGCGGCTCGCCTCGGCCTTAAACGAGTTTTCCAGATAGATTCCCCGAAGACCATCCTGCAGGTCATAGGCCTCCAGGACTTGCGCTTCATCTCGAGGATGCAAGACCGAGATAAACACCCGGTTGGGCCCAAAATGAACCGTTCCCCACAGGATGCTGTTTTTCGGTAAGGTTTCATCCCCAATCGAAACGTCTTCTAGGGTCTGTATTTGGATGCGGCTTTGCTTGCGAAGCAGGTGATCCCCGGCAATCCGGGCCCGGGCAAAATAGCGGCCATCTGCTTTCTCCGGATGGCTAGCAAAAAAGAGTTGGTGCTCCAGGGACAGATCCGAAGAGGTTCTTGCTGGTACTTGTTCCTTAGGAGTTTCACCCGTGCTGCTGACAATGGTTGGTGTCGCTTCCGAAGCTGAAAGGGTTGGAGCTTCCCTGGAAAAATGCTCCCGTGCATAAATGCTGTCTATGATCCGCTGCTTTTCATATTCCATATAATCCGGATTGAAATAACCTTTTTCATCGATCATGTGATCGGGATAGGGAGAAGGAAGCTCGCTCGCTGGCCGCACTTCTTTGAGCGCATCCAGGGCCTGAATCTTAGACTCAAAAGGGGTATCAGCCCCTTCCCAGTTAGGTAGCCCCGGAGCGGTAAGAGCGGGCTCGGCTCGGGTATCATCCAGGATCCAAAAAGAATACCCGACCAGAAACAGGAGGATCAGGGCCAGGACTCCTGCGAAGACGATTTTGTTTTTTTCAAGGTTCATTGGAGAGTTTTTTTAGGGACTTTTCAAAGAATTCGGTGATCAGGAGCCCGTGCGGATTCCGGGGAAATTGTCGCTCTACCGGGATCAAAACCCCGGTAGTGATGAGCTCATAGGTATCGGTGACTTCCCCTCGCCTAAGGTCAAATACCAGCCGGGAGGTGAAGGGTATCCGATTATCCCCGGGCTCTAGGCGCGACTCAATTGAGACTACTTTTTGCACCAGTGAGTATTGCAAGAGGCGGTTGTAGAGGCCTTCGGATTTCTTTTGCTTATAAAGCTCGTTCACGCTGGTATCGGCCCACCAAAGGGCGCGCTCCAGGTGCTGTTCAAAGGTGGCAGCATCAATGCCGTAGAACAGGCGGTGGAACTGTTCCAGGTGAGCCAGGGCTTCTATTTCGCGATTTGCCGATTGGGCCTCCCAGGAAAGGGGAAGGACGGCCCCACTGGCATCAATGGCAAAGGCATTTTGAAGGGCGTCGCGGTGAATCCGATAGGTCATCCAGGTGGATACCCCACTGCTAGCAAAGGCCATGATCACCACGCTGATCACGATCAGGCGATTGATTCGAAACAGGGTATGGATGTTTTGATAGGAGAATTTCATGCGGTAAAGAGTTTTAGGGTAAAAGAGGTGGCTTTGCGGTAGAGCTTAAACTTTAAAAAGACGATAAACCCCACGGAGCCCAGATCCACCACAGGAGCAAAAACCCGGCTGCCTACATCCGTGCCAAATAGGTTGGGCCAGAAATTGGTGTTGATTTCCGTATAAAGGGTATTGATAAACACATTGACCAGGAAGAAAGCCGGCACCAGCATGTAGACCGCGGCATAGAGTTTAAAAAACCCATAAGCCATGGGCCGGAATTTTTCAAAGACAGCCAGGGCTAAGACCAAGGGGAAAAATGCCTGCAGGATTCCAAGTAAAAAATACCGCTCCGCCAGAAAGAGCGGATAGATAAACAGGTCCAGTATCCATAGGATAAGGCTTATTATAAAGGCCAAAAGCTTCCATCCAAAAAGTGGTGAAATGAGCGCCTCATACAACAGGGCCAGGGCCTCTTTAGTGGCCTCCAGCACCCCGATATCCTCCTCAATAGGGATGTCCTGCAATTGCAAGGGCAATAGGGCAGGGGCGGTATCGCGGTACTGGCCTTCGATGGCCAGCAGGATGTTATCGAAAAAGCCTAAGATCTGGGTAGAGAAGATCACCAGCAAGACAATCATAAAATTCTTGGCCAGCTCCCCCGGGGTGAGCCCCCAGGTATATCCCTCGCGATCGGCCACCCCTTCACTGTACTTCTTTAAGATGTTGACCAGGAAGAAAAGCACTGCCAGGGTCTTCATACCCGTGATCGTATACTGGGAGAAGTCACTGGCCTTGATCGTCTGGAAGACGGCGTCGACATACTCCAGGCCCATTAGTAAAGGAAGTGCCCAAAAATCCATCAGTGCACAGGCTCTCGGTTATTGATTTGCTCCTGCATGCGCCGAAAGGCGATGATATCGCGGTAGCGCTCAGTCTTTCGGGTAATCTCGGCGGTCATCTCCCGGGATGCGGCTTCCTTTTCCAAAAGGATGCCGGTACGCTCGGCATCGGTCATCTTTAGAAAATCACTGGAGAGGATGTGGCTCACCAAGTCCAGATCCTCGATAGCAGTGGCCATGAGCTGCTCAAAGGTATTTGAGATCTGCCGGGTTTCCTCGGGTCGGATGTACGGGGAGCTGAGGATATCTCTAAGGTCCCTTTGCACCGTGCGAAAGAGGATCTCGTGATTTCGGGTGAGTTCACGGGCCGCCCGCAGCTCCCGGATCACATTGTTAACCTTGACAATGTTGTCCTTCTGTTCTTTGAGAAATTCGACCGTTTTTAAAAGCTCCGAGGTCTGTTTGGCGGATTCAATCAGCGACTTGGTCATGCTGATAAAATTCGTGTTGTCATACACAGGCATGCCCTGACCGGTGACGCCAGCAGGCACGAACATGGAGAAGGTAAGGGCTAAGCAAAGGGTTTGTAATGAGCGTTTCATAATAGATCCTATTTAATGTTTAAAAATTCTTGGATGGCGCGCTCCATGCAGCCATGGCGCTCGTATAGTTTCTGAAGGACATCGGATTGTGCTCCATCGGTGAGATAGGCGGCATAAACTTCCCGAGGAACCTCCAGGCGGTAGACATTGCTTTGTTTGCCGATTTTTAAAAAGAGCTCGGTGTATTTGCGGGTTCCCGTAAGGTTGTTTCGCATGCTGTAGAGCTGGTTGACATCGTGGTCGGTCAGATGCAGGCGCTGCTGTAGATCTGCGTAGCCCTTTTCATTGTGCAGGCTGTAGATGACCTGGGTGTTTTCCAGGATGCTGGCCGAGGTGTGATTTTGGGGCAGCTGGTTGATGCTTTGCAGAATGATCCCGATGGCCCCATTTTGTTTGCGGATGGCCTGGTAATAGAATTCCACGCTTTCCAAGACATTGTCGAATTTGAGTTGCTTGGCAAACTCATCAAAGAGGATGATGCCTTTCTCCGAGCGGTTTTTCCAAATGGTGCGCTGAATGGCCGTTTTAATCAGTTTGAGCATAACGGCCAGAAGCTCCCGGTTGTCTTTCACATCATCGAGCTCGAAGATGATCATGCGCTTGTCTTCCAGGCGGAAAGTTTGATCATCCCCACTGGCAAAAAGGAAGCTGTAAAGCCCCCCGCTGACGTATTCGGAAAGGATATGCAAGATGTAGTCCAGGGACAAATACGAATCCGGGATATCCAGGGATTCCAGTAAGTCAGTTTTGAAGGCTTTTACAAACTGATAGAAGGTCTCCAGGGAGTGATCCTGGCGCACTTCCAGGTAATAGTGGCGCAGCACCTTTTTTAAGGCCACCGTTTGGGGTTTGCCTAGTGGGGTGTCCGAGGCCAAGAGCTCCAACAGGAACTGTGTGAGATCCTCCAGGTGGTCCGCTTCAATGACTTCCGGATGGGTGACAAAAAAGGGATTGATACCCAATGACGTTCCTTCCTTGTAGCGCAGTAATGCGTACTGGTCGGGATACAGGCGGGCGAACTTTGTGTAAGAGCCTCCCAGGTCGATGATCACCAGGCGCACCCCGGCCTCAAAATATTGCCGAAGGATGTTGTTGGCCAAAAAGGATTTACCTTCTCCCGTAGGGGCAAAAATGGCAAAGTTGCGAGCCTTGATCCGTTTTTTGGACTCATCCCAGACATCCTTGAGTACAGGGGTATTAAAGACCCGATCCTGAAAGAGGATGCCACTGTCATCACTGCGGTAGGTCGTGGTGTTAAGCCACAGGCACAGGGCTGCTTTCAGGTCGGATACGTACAGATCGGAATCTGAGAATAGGGTAGCGTAGGATGGATAGCTATTTAAAAAATATTTTTTACGTTGCTCTCCCCGGGGATAGTAGGGCAGGATATCGAGTTCCTTGAATTCGGCTTTTATGGCGGCGGCAATCCCCGAAAGACGGGACTTATCCTCGCTCCAGTACAGGAGGTTTAGGTGTCCGCGGATTACCCGGGATTGGTCATCTTCATTGATCTGAGCGAGGATCTGCTGTACCTTTTGTAAAATGACCTGGTTCTGGGTGCCAAACCGAGAGGATTTCTTGAGTTCTTCGATGCGTCCTTCCAGGATCTTGCGCCACTTTTGCTTGTCATCCAGATACAGGATTTGATTCACCACATGATTCTCCTGCAGCTGCAGGCCCAGCCCGTCGATGAATCCCTGGTGAAAGCCAAAAGCCTCGGATGAGAATTGGCCATTGGGGATGCTGCTGCTTACCGATTCCCCGAAACAGAGCTCGCTGTTCATGCTAAGCACATCCCAGTGCTGGTCTCCAATGGTGAGTTCCGACCCCAAGAGGATATCGGTATCCATATCGGTGGTGTAGCCATTGAAATAGGCCTTGGTGTAGGCCTTGAATTGGTCCGCAGAAACGGGGATCAGCTGAAGTTTTTTGGAGTTGTTCACAAAAGCCACGGCATCCTCTACCTGACGCACAAAGGATTTTAGGTTCCCTTCCAAAAGGGAAGGGATGCCGGTGGCCACTTTTTTAAAAGGATTGACAAAGGCTGGATTATTTAGCGCCCGGTTTTTTCCATAAACAAAAAACAGGTAAGAGGTATGGGTCATGGTGGGGCGGCCCTGGAAATATCGTTGGGTGGACTTGGCCAAAAAAGTCTCTGAAGGCAGGGGGGAGGCATCATAGGTTGCTTTGAGGTAGATGTCCTGCTTGTGGATGACCGTTCCAGCGGGAAGGGTTTTCAGCGCCTGAAACCAGGTGCTATGTAGCGCCTCGAAATCACTTTCTGAGACAGAATAAATCTCAGGGAGTTCCAGACGAAAGGGTAGGATGAGATTTCCATTGCTGGCAAAGACCACCCCATCTTGAATGGTCAGGATGGGATGGTGGGCGCTTAGTTCAATCCCTCTCATAACAAAGACCTGTAGATTGTTGATTGCTGATGGATTCCGGGTAGACTTTTTGAAGGGTTACCAGCTGGGGATTTCGGTTAAACCGAAGCAAGCCCGCATAGAGTCCCAAATTGACTAGTAGGCCTCCCAGAATCACCCCCAAACTGAAGGAGAAGATGATCACGAGCAAAGAGCCAATAACGGCAACCATTTGCAGGGCAAACAGGCTTACGGGTAGCCCGAAGATCAAGGCGCGCTTTCGAATGCTGCGATAGATGGGGTAGGTTTTCATTAGACCACAATGCCAATGAGGTAGGTGAAGATGCCAACGACCGCCCCGGCGATCAGTACAAATACCAGGACCCGGGTAATCCCTTTCTTCAGGTCGGCATTCTCCCCGAAGAAGTGGCCGGCATTAAATAAAAAACCGATCAGGAAGATGACCCCCAGGACAATCGGGAAGATGGTGCGGATGGTATCGGCCACATCGTTGACCGAATCTTCAATGCCCCCGATCTGGGCAAAGAGTGGATGGGCGGATAGAAGCAGAACTGTGAGAAGGGAAAGCGGTTTTTTCATGGCTAGAATTTGACGATTATCGATAGCGGCAAACTATCAAAATCAAATTCTAACTAAAAGCATATCAGGTTTTTGTGGACAAAATATTGGTTGATGTCAAATGAATGCAAAGGACCCCAATTCAATTGAAAATGAATGGATACTTAAGGGTGAGGCTGTTGATAAGTCCAAAACCGACCGAGTAAATTGGCACTGAAAACGTCAATTGGGGCTGCAAACCTCGAAGAAATTAATCCAAAACCAGGACATTTTTGGAAGGATTGGTGATTAAGATGGGGAGTAGGGGTGGCTAGGGAAGTAGCGATTTCATTTTCGCTTATCGATCGCCTCTTGGTCAAAGGCGATGAGATTAAAAAGCTGGCGCATCCGACTGCGCACCCGGTTGCCGTAACGCTCTTCCAGCTCGTCGGCATTCAGGTTCGTGGTTGCATGGGTTTTGACCTTGTGATTCACAAAGAGCTCGTATCGGGAAAGCAGCACTTCCCCCATGACGTTGCAGTCCTGCCCGTAATAACGACCCATGGGCTCTACTCCCAGATCATCAAAACAGAAAAAGCTGGAATTGCCGTAATCTTCAATGGCTTTGAATCCGATGTGGTTGAAGGAAAAGAGGATGTTTCGGCTGGGGATGACGCTATAGGGTTTGTGGTGGGGCACGATGTATTTGAGCAGTTTCATCAGGCTGGTTTTGCCGCATCCGATGGGACCGGTAAGCAAAATGCCTTTGTTTGGATCAATCCCCAGTTTTTCGCAGTTATCATAGTCCTTGATCGTGCAGAAAATGAGTTTTTTAAGGACCGCATGGTCCTGCTCGAAAATTTTGAAATGATTCCCAAAACACGATTTGCCCTTTACCTCCAAGTATGTTAGGATCCGTTGGAAATCATAGTGGATGACCTTGCCCTCAAGCGTGCCGATGGGATAGGACCGGTCTGCCTCAGTGAGGATATGGGGCTGGGTAGAAATCATAACGGCTTATCGTACTTTTTTTGTTCACGGGTTCGGAGGTTGTCCGATTTTGGGACACCTGGATTTTCGTTTTCTGGATTTTTCGAATTTTCAGAAAATGAGTTTTTTAAATTTTTCTGTTTTATATCTGTTTTATTGTTTTCTATAGTTTGTATATGTTTTATTATAGGTACCAGCGCTTGTCCACTGCTTGTCCCGATATTGGTATGGCACTGGTACAGTGCTTGTCCACTACTTGTCTCGAAATTGTACATCTTTATTCGGCTTCCCTTAAAAGGGTTGTGAGAAGGTCTGTATTGAATGTATTTCCAGAGACTTAATTCCCGAATGCATCGGTGATAGGTAGTCTTGGAGCCAATTTTCGAAAGAGCCATGGCTTCGTCTCGGCTGATAAAGAATTCTTTTTTAAAAAAGTAAGCGTTCCAAAAGTGGAAAAGGGCCATGTACAAACTGATGTGGGTTGGATTGATTCGGCGATCTTTTGAGAATTGCTCGAAAACACCATTGAGATGTCGGATGTAATTAGGTTCCTTCAAAACACTAGTAGAATTTGTTATCGACCCGGTTTTGCTGCAGGACGCGGGTTATCTCCTCCGCGTCGTAGTAGAGTACCCCGCCCACTTTAGTGTAGGGGATAGTCCCGTTGATCCGTAGGTTCTGTAATGTGCCAGCAGAAATGCTCAATAGTTTCCTTACTTCCCCGGAACGGAGCCATCGTCTGGGTTTAGATCCACTGGAATGATCAAGCAGCTCTTTAAGTTCTTCCAGGAGCTCCATTTTGAATTCTCTTAAATCATCGGTGGTAATGAGTTGTGTAGCCATAAAAAAGGGTTTTAAAAAACAAAGCCGTCACGGTTAGCATTTTTTAGGACGGCTTTGCGTTGATTTGACTTTCGTTCGGTAAAATTGTGGGCTTTTGGAGGTAAAAACTCAGAAGGTGTACCCCAGTGGGGTATTTTTTTCTTTGGGAATAAAATCTTAATTAAAGGTGGTATTTGGCCACAATTTTCACCAAAATAGAGGTGTTAAATAGGGCTGAAATGGGCCATTACAAAATACCCAAGTGGGGTGTTTTGGGTAAGGTCTAAAAGTCATCCGAATCCATTTTTTTCTGCAGTTGCTCGGCTAGTTGATCCAGGAATTTGGTACGGCTTTTTTTTCGAAATCGCAGTTCGGAATAGCATCGATATACATCTC
Organism: Robiginitalea sediminis; assembly: GCF_002198115.1. Lineage (GTDB taxonomy): Bacteria > Bacteroidota > Bacteroidia > Flavobacteriales > Flavobacteriaceae > Robiginitalea > Robiginitalea sediminis. The sequence continues at coordinate 339,199 of NZ_NGNR01000003.1, forward strand.
CCAGATTACATTCAAAATGTTCCTGAAAGAAATCTGCGATTTTCTTGACAGAACTATGTCCATGCTCAAAGACGCCCGAGGCCTGGAGTGCATAAATGAGCTCGATCAGATCCACTTTTTGTCCAGTCCATTTAAGTGATTCCTTGAATAGATATTCCTGGGAATTAGGTTTATCCAGGAGGTATAGTTGATGGGTCAAATACTTGGCGAATAAACAAGAAGCATGGTATTTGGCAACAAGGGTATCATGATTAGTTGAGAAGTCAGGGTCTGAATTGTAATTCCAACTGGTTGCCATTTTACTCGCTCTATTTCTGGTGAAGTAAAGGGTATCCAAATGGGTTTCTTCTTGTCTAAGGTATCGAATGAATGACGAGTGCTTTTTGTGGAACCGATTTATGGAGGCCATTTTGTCCTTCACTATATTTTGCTTGGCATCCGGTAACATTACCGGGCAATTTTCAAGAAGTTTATGGATCTTGAGAAAATAGATCAAATGGGATAGGACAAGGGGTTTTGCGTGTTTGAAAAAGTGAATCTCTTGTTCTTCAGATTTAAATTCTGTGGATTTGATTATGGATCGAAGGAAATCGAGTTGATTACTGGTTAATTCAATGGCAAATCGAAGACGTTTTAGGTCTATTGTATAATCCTGGAGATAGGGATTAATGTACTCAATGTATTTGTCATTATTCATGCACTCCATGATGAGGCTAGGACGTAAGAATTGGTATGGCCTTAAGCGTTAAACTTGAATAGTGAATTGATAGGTTGATTTCGCTAAATAAGGACTGGGAAATGAAAACTCAATGCAGTAAGACAGCGCCTAACTATCATCTTGGGATTATATTTTTTTAACCCAAAAATTTCCACATTTCTTCTCTAGGTATTCAGATTAAATCTTCTGTAGAACTTTTCTCCTTATGAGGTTATCCGGAATCAAGAAGTATGATAAACTCTATATTGGGAAGAACTAAAAAGCGTTCAAATACAATGAATGAATTACTACCTATCGAAAGTGAGGATTTAAGTGCATGTATGGAGCAGAAAATCAACAGGTATTTGGAGGGGCTGGACAAATACAATCAAAGTGATTCCCAAAAAATCTTGGAATTATGTCAGGTCGGTAAATTCCTCTGCACCTTTTTTCCGGAATATGAAATAATGGAAGTGCGGGAAGGGCCCGATTTTATAATTAGCAATGGGATTCGATCAGTAGGATTGGAACATCAATCAATTTATAAGGAGGACGTTTTAAAAAGAACCGGATTTTTTGAAAATATAGCGCTGCTTGCGGAGCAGGAATTTGATAGCGATCCGGAGATGCCAAACTTTTTGGTGAATTGCTATCTAAATAAGGACGTTGATTATGGTAATAAACATAAAAAGGAAATTCTCGCTACCTTCATAAAGGTCATTAAAGAATATGTTCTAAAGGATAGAATAATTGAGAATAATTTATTTGAACGTCTTATGAAAATGGATCATACTCAAAAAAGTGTGGAGGTTAATTTTGGAGGCTACATGGTGCCGATGCTTAGTGATCAAAAACTACTGGAAGCCATCCAGAAGAAGGAGCAAAAACTACCTGAGTACATCAAAAACACTTCACTACCTCAATGGCTATTACTATTGATTGGGGGCGTCGGCGAACATTCATACTATTTGCGTAGAAACACTCAGCTGGATTTTAAGACTTCCTTCGAAAGGATATTCATCTTGGAGGATTTTGACAATCGATTCTATGAACTAAAATAGGAAGGGTAAAAACTGCTTTTACTCAATGGCCTATTCTGCGAACTCCCAAACAATTCAGAAGTAATGGGACAACACTCGCAAGTCATATTTGGTTTGATGTTAATCCCATTTGGAAATCCAATTTGCGAAAAGGCGAATAAGTACCGGCTACTAAGCAAATTCAAATCTGAGAGAAAGAGCCTATTTTTATTTGAGGCTTTGCATATGAATGATAAATTCAACTAGAAAAGAGGCATAAGCAAGATGGAGATTAAAAAATTGAAACCAAGAAAGGCACTTAATAAAGCCTTTTTGAAAGTAAAACCCAACAGGTCCGAAATCGAAGGTTTCAAGACCAATCTCATCCAGCTGCTTAACAGGACAAATGACACCGAATCGGAAGAGTTTCATAAAAACCTTGTCATTGACTTTCTCAAAAAAACCTACTACGACCCAAACCATTTTGTCAACACCAAAGGGCGAAATGACCTTGTAATCCATAACGGAGACAAAGCAAAGAGCACGGTCGGAGTAATTATTGAAGCAAAAAAACCGACCAACAAGAATGAAATGATATCGACTGACAAGCTCAATACAAAGGCTTTTCAGGAATTAATGCTTTACTATCTAAGAGAGCGAATCACACAAAACAACCTCGAAACCAAACATTTGATTATTACAAACATCAATGAATGGTTCATTTTTAATGCGACCACCTTTGACAGACTATTCGCTCAAAACAAAAAATTAGTAAAGCAATTCAATGAATTTGAAGGTGGTCGATTGGCAGACACCAAAACGGATTTTTTCTACAAGCAAATTGCCGAGCCATTTATCGCAGATATTAAAACTGAAATTGAATTTACCTACTTCAATTTACAGGATTATCAAAAGCCCCTTCGAAATGAGGATAAAACAGACGATAATAAACTTATTGCACTATACAAGCTTTTATCTCCTGAACATCTTTTAAAACTTCCATTTACCAATGACAGCAACAGCCTAGACAAGCGTTTTTATAGTGAGTTATTGCATATTATCGGTTTAACTGAGACCAAAGAAGGAAGTAAGAAACTAATAGAACGAAACAAATTAGGCGAACGACTATCGGGGACCATTCTTGAAAATGCTATCATTCAGCTTGACAGTTTGGACAAGATTAGCAGGTTGGAACGACCGAGTCAATTTGGCAATTCACAAGAAGAAAGGCTTTTCAATATTGCCCTTGAACTTTCCATTACTTGGATCAATAGGATATTATTTCTGAAACTATTGGAAGCTCAACTTATCACCTACCACAAAGGCGATAAATCGTATTCATTTCTGAATGTAGACAAAATCAAGAACTATGACGATCTGAATGGATTGTTTTTTCAGGTCTTAGCCCGTAAGCATGAGGAGCGAAACGAAGATGTTATTAAAGCTTTTGAGAAGGTCCCCTATCTCAATTCTTCCTTATTCGAGCCTACAGATATTGAACAGCAAACACTTTTCATAAGTAATCTAAGGGACGATAAAACCATTCCAATTATATCCTCTACTGTGTTGAAAGACCAGCATGGAAAAAAGCGATCAGGAAAGCTAAATGCGATTGAATATCTTTTTGAATTTCTGGACGCATACGATTTCAGCAGTGAAGGTTCGGAAGAGATTCAGGAGGAAAACAAATCTCTTATTAACGCTTCCGTTCTTGGATTGATTTTCGAGAAAATAAACGGTTACAAGGATGGTTCATTTTTCACGCCAGGTTTCATCACTATGTATATGTGTCGCGAAACCATCCGTAAAGCAGTTGTGCAGAAATTCAACGAGACTAAAAATTGGAAATGTAATGACCTGGATGACCTTTACGATAAAATTGAAGACCGGAAAGAAGCCAATGAGATTGTTAACAGTCTAAAAATTTGTGACCCGGCCGTTGGTTCAGGACACTTTTTGGTTTCGGCACTAAATGAAATGATCGCCGTAAAGAATGACTTGAAAATTCTACAAGACCGAGACGGGAAACGCCTGAAAGAGTATCAGGTTGAAGTGATAAATGACGAACTGATTGTAACTGACGAAGAAGGAGAGCTCTTTGATTATAACCCTAACAACAAAGAAAGCCAACGAATACAAGAAGCGCTTTTCCACGAAAAACAAACCATTATTGAAAACTGTCTTTTCGGGGTGGACATCAATCCGAACTCAGTTAAGATTTGTCGATTGCGTTTGTGGATTGAGCTTTTGAAAAACGCCTATTACAAGAACAACACAGAACTTGAAACGCTCCCTAATATTGATATCAATATAAAATGTGGAAACTCTTTAGTGAGCCGTTTTGCCATTGATGCAGACCTGAAAAAAGCCTTGAAAAAAAGCAGGTGGACAATTGACAGCTACCGAAAGGCCGTTGATACTTACCGAAATGCTGAAAGCAAGGAACAGAAAAGAGAAATGGAACGCCTGATAGCCGATATTAAGTCAGATTTCAGGAGTGAAATTTCTTTGAATGATCCAAAAGTTAAACGTTTTCGCAAACTTTCAGGAGAACTATTTCAACTAACTAACCAAGGGCAGCTTTTTGAAATGGGTAAAAATGAAAAAGCCGCATGGAGCAAGAAAGTGAAGCAGCTAACCGAACAAACCAATAAGCTAGATGCAGAGATTGAAGAAATAAAGGCCAACAAGATTTTTGAAAACGCTTTTGAATGGCGGTTTGAATTTCCTGAAGTATTAAATGATGATGGCGATTTTATGGGCTTTGATTGTGTGATAGGTAATCCGCCTTATTTGAACGTAGAATTGATGGAAAAAAGGGATAAGGATTATTTCAAAAATGCCTTTACAACCTTTTACAAACGTTCAGATATTTTCAATTTGTTCATAGAATTGGCAACTTCTTCATTGACACAAAATGGAATAATAAATTTCATTATCCCTTCAATTGTTTTAAACAATCTCTCATATAGGCCAATTAGAGAACGTTTGTTAAAAAACAATTGGTTAAGCAGAGTTTTTTACACTGGCGGCAACATTTTTGAAGAGGCAACAGTTGATACCGTTATTCTCTTTATAGATAAGAAAACTGTAAAATCAATAGAGTTAATCGATGCTTTAAATTTCAACCAACCACGAACAACGGTAGTTGAAAATGACTTTTTTGAAAAATTCGATTATACAATTAGTGTAAGCGGTGATGAAAACTCAAACAAAATATTTGACAAGTTATTCAAAGCAACTAATATTAATGTTGAGCAGCACTTTGAAGTATTTCAAGGAATAGTAACAGGCAATAATCCAGTTTTTATTTTTGATGAACCCGAACAATGGATATCAGCAGAGATTGAACCTGAGCTTTTAAAACCTGTATTACACGGCCGTGACTTCAACAAATGGATTATAAAGAATTCAGAAAGAAAAATCCTTTATCTAAATCCAAAGAGCGATATAGACAACTTTAAAAAGGCTAAAAGATATATTGAACCATTCAAAGAAGAATTATCAAAAAGGCGAGAATGTGTTAATGGTGCAATACCTTGGTTCTCATTACAATGGGCCAGAAACAAAGACTTATTAGATTACACCCCAAAAATAATCATTCAGAATACTCGTAATGAAAGACTAAAACCAAGGATCGTAGCCACTGTGGACGAAGTGGGTTATTATGGCTCACAAGGTTTAAACTTTCTAGTTCCCAAGACAGGCGAATATTCAGCATATTTTTTAATTGGGATTATAAACTCGACTTTGGTAAATTACCTTTTTGCTACCAAGTTTTTAAATCTTGCAATAAAAGCTGACTACATAAAGCAAATTTCGTTTCCAATGCCTTCAGACAAGGCTGTAAATGAAATTGAATCTATATCAAAAGAAATATTAAAACTTAAATCAAAAGACATACAAGCAGACACATCAGAACTTGAAAAACAGTTAGATTTTTCTGTTTATCATATGTATCATTTAACAGAAGATGAAATTGATATTATCGAGAATACATAGTTCATCGCCAAATAGTTATATGATTGCCAGCCCTCCAAATCTAGGTTGACCCAACAAGGCTTTTTAAAGAGCGTATTTGTGAGTATTGTTATAATCCCCTCTTTATGTGTAAATACCTGGATTTCTATACTCTATTAGTTCTTAAGTTTAAGTTCTAAAAGTGCCATGTCTTCAGAAATTTTCCTTTCTAATACCCGGGCATAAATCTGCGTTGTGGCAATTTTAGTGTGTCCAAGAAGTTTAGAAACCGTTTCAATAGGCACCCCGTTTGAAAGAGTAACTATAGTCGCAAAGGTGTGACGAGCCATATGAAAAGTGAGATTTTTTTGAATTCCCACGGCTTCGGCAACTTCTTTTAAATAGAGATTGAGTTTCTCATTAGTGATTACAGGTAAAAGGGAATTACTGACTTCTGTAATTGGATGCTGATCATATTTATTTATGATTTCTTTTGCCTTCTTTAGAATTGGTACTTTTACGGGTACTTTTGTCTTAGCTCGTTTGGTTATTATCCAGTAACTCCCGTCTATCCCCAATTGAATATTCTTTTTTGTCAAGCTTATCATATCCGCATAAGAGATACCTGTATAGCAGCTAAAGACAAAGAGATCCCTCACACGATCCAGCCGATCAAGAAGGAACTTGTAATCTTCAAGAGCCTTTAATTCTTCCTCAATAAGAAATTCACGATCTGTCCTTGTAAAGTTGGGTTTCCAGCGCAGAAATGGATCTTTATCTATCCATTCCAAATGATACCCTAAGGTTACTATCTTTTTGAATCGCTGCAAATGCTTCATCACTGTATTTTGACTCATGGCCTTAGGATGACCTTTCGGCCAGTAGTTAAATAAATAGGCTTCAAAATCAGAGATTAATTCATAATTAAGCTCGCCAAGGAATACATCTTCTTTCTTTTTCTTTTCCTTTAAAAAGCGATTCAAGTAACCAGTAGTTACTCCAAAATTTCGTTTAGTACCTTCGGCCAGAGTATTTTCGGTTTTGCGGTTATGGTAGGTGATAAGGTCTTGTAGAGTTTTGCGAGTTTCAAATTCCCCCAAATACATGGCCTTAATGATCTTCGCTGTTATAAGTTCGTTTTTTTGGTCCAAGGAATTATAACACTGAATGAGCTTGGCATGTGCCTGGTCCAAATAATGGTTAACCACTCGAGCAGCTTGAGAATTCCCCTTAGCCCGTTGTCTATTCGGATCCCAAAGGTCTTTATTGACTTTAATTTTCAGACTAAAATTAACCCTCTTCCCATTCACTGTGATACGGGAATAAATTGGGGTAAGATCCTGAGAGGATCTATTGAAGTAGGTCCAGAAAAGAATCGAAAAAGTTTTTTTAGAACGCATAGTTGTTTGGTTTTAAGAATTAGAATTCCGTTTGACGAAAGCCAAATCAACTATGTAATCTGTGTAGGGTTCTGAAATCCTAAATCGTCAACATGTTGACAGATTCAAAAATATGTTGACGATCTGTGAACCTTTTAACACAAATTAATTCAATTTAAATGATGGTCCAAAAATCACAAAACCCTGTAAATCATAGGATTTACAAGGTTTTGATTTGCTTTGGTAATCAATTTAGTGACCACGCCAGGATTCAAACCTGGAACCTTCTGAGCCGTAATCAGATGCGCTATTCAGTTGCGCCACGTGGCCGATGGGTTTCCCTTAAAAAGGGATGCAAATATATTTCTTTTTAGATTTAGGGCAAAATATCACACGAGGGTTTTCTATGAATTTTAAAGACTACATCCGGGATGTGCCGGATTTCCCCACGCCAGGGGTTGTTTTCAAGGATATTACCACCTTGCTGGAGAACCCGGAAGCCTTCCACCAGGCCGCTGAGGCCCTGCTGGCCTTTACGGAGGGCCTGCGGGTCAATAAGGTGGTGGGCATCGAGAGCCGGGGGTTTTTCTTTGCGCCCCTTCTGGCACGCGAGTTAGGGGCCGGTTTTATCCCGGCGCGGAAGCCGGGAAAGCTGCCGCGGGAGACCCGCAGACAGGATTATGCGCTGGAGTACGGTACGGATGCCCTGGAGATCCATGCGGAGAGCATCGAGGTCGGGGACCGGGTGCTGGTCCACGATGATGTCCTGGCCACCGGGGGTACGGCCCGGGCCATGTGCGATCTGGTCAGGGGGCTGGGGGCCGAGGTGGTACAGTGCAATTTCCTCATTGAACTGCAATTCCTCAAAGGGCGCGATAAACTGGATGGGTTCCCCATCCGGGCCCTGGTTACCTACTAGCCCAGTGCGCGGCAGGTTACGTAGTAGCGCCAGCCGATAAGGGCCAGCTGCCATTTGGGCGCGCGTGACAAATCGGCCTGCCGTTTGGTGAGTGATGGCAGCAGCCACTTGTTAAGCCGCGCGAGGAGTTTAAAAAAACCTTGTTGCATGGGGGCAAAGATAGCCCCTTCTATAAAAGCGTAAAGGCTGCCCGGGGGCAGCCTTTTGCCTTTTGGGGTAATCCCACCTCCTAGAACAGGATGGTGATCAGGGTGAATACCAGTTGGAGTACGTACTTGGCAAGTGCGATCATGTTGCTGTTTTTTTAGGTGTTAATGGTGACTCGATTGTGATGATGGGCCGAATATATGCGCAGGCCCGGATCGCCTCCAAGAAAAAAGGCAAAAATTAATCAAAGTAAATACACTTTTGTAAGTAAAAAAATCCATAATATCACAATATATAACAAGGTAATCTTGAAATAGGTTTATATGTGTAAGATTATATTTTCTATGGTATATTAATTTGTAATATTTCAAGGGGCTTTTTTGGCCCTTTTTTCAAATCCAAGGGAAAAACAGGTGGCATTTTGCCTGTTTTTGGCCATTTGGATTTTTTGAGGCTTAAAAAAAGCCGGGCGTTGGGGCCCGGCTTTGGTATGCCTTTTCAGGGGGTATTAGTGCTTTGCGCCTACTTTTTGGTAGTGATCAGGATAACCCCGTCCTCAGCCTTTTTGCCGTACTGGTCAATGGCCTTTTGTCCTTTCATAATTTCGATGGAAGCGATCTGATCCTGCTTCAGGGCTTTCATTTTTTTCATGTTGGCTTTTTTGCCATCGATAAAAACCAGTGGGTCTTTCCTCTTGTCGGAATCGATAAAGATAAAGTCGGTCTTTCCGCCTTCGGCTATAATGTCGTTGTCGTAGTCCAGATCGTCTGAAATGATGATGTGCTTCCCGTCCGCATCCTCAATTTTACGGACATGGGCGGTGTGGACAATCATCTTGTCTCCCCCTTCGTTTAGTTCCTCCCATTCCAGCTTGCTCACCACTTTGCCGTCTACTACATAGGTTTTGTTCCCGTTCACCTCTTTTACTTCTATGGTTTTGGCTACGGCCTTCCCGGGTTTGACTTCTATTATATGCTCTTCGTCCCCGTCTTCGGAAACCCGGATTTCGTGGATCTGTACGTCCATATCGGAATCCTCGCTCATGGACTTGAGTTTTACCATGATTTTCTTGGCGCGGCTGTCTTCGGACAGGGTTTCGGCATCTACCTCAGCCCCGTTTACGATAAAGACGTTTTTACCCTCTTTTTCCCGGACCTCAATGGTTTCTTCTTCCCCATCCCCATCCCGGTGCACCCAGACCTGTACCTGCTTCTCCTGGTCTGCATCGTCATCGCCCGTGAAGCGATAGGTCATTTTGCGGCCCGTATCGGCCTGCCCGATAAAGAGGCTTCCGGCGTCGTCCAGGCGGATAAGGGTGGGCTCAATGGGGGTATCGTCGGATTGGGAATACGATCCGCTAATGTTGCTTCCTTTTGCGGTTTTGCCCTGGATATCAATATCCAGGCCGATGATTTCTCCCTGGGCGTTGCGCACGGCCGTGTAGCTGAAATCCATCCCATCGGAAGCCAGCTTGGTTTTGATCTCCTGTAATTCCTCGTCCGAGGTATCCTTGTCGATGATCAGTTCAATGGTCTTGCCCTCCTGAAGGGTGACGGTGTCTGTGGGGGCAGTTTCCGGCACGTAGACGGTCCGGGTGTTGAAGGCCAGCAGGAACAGGGCCAGGACTGGCAGGATAATCAGGTGCTTGAGCATGTGGGCGCGCCTGGATTGGTGTTGGTGTAACATAAGGATTCGTTTTTTGATGAATGATGAATAAAAGGAATTGGCCAGGGCGGGGGAGAGGCGGTTGCCCGCCGATACCCGCAATAGCGTATACTGGTATTCTTTAACGGAGGGGACGCGGCGGATGGTTTCGGCATCGGCCAGGAATTCGAGGTTCTGGGCCATACTCTGGCGGTACCACCGGCACAGGGGGTTTACCCAAAGGATAATCCCGGCCAGGCGACCCAACAGGATATCCAGGGAATGCCATTGGGCCCCGTGGGCGCGTTCGTGCTCCAGGATAAGCCTGAGTTCCGCTTCGCTATGGTTCCCGGGGTTGTAAAAGATGTACCGGAAAAAGGAAAAGGGGGCCTCTACCCGGTCCGATGGCAGATAGACAAACCCGTCCCGGCGTTCCCCCTGGTGGGTCCTGATCAGGCGCAGGATGCCCACCAATTGGCGGGCCATCAAAAAGAGGCCTGCCAGGGCTCCTCCCAGGTAGAGCAGTCCCAGGCCCTCGTCCCACCCCAGGGCTGCCGTTTCTGCCGGGAGTATCCCGGTACCTCGGGTAACGGTGGTGGCAACAGGGGTAAAGGCTACGGTAACGGTGCGGGTAAATTCCAGAAGGGGGAGCCCCAGGGCGGCCAGGATCCCGCTCAGCAGGTAGGCCCGGTTAAGCCCGAAATGGGTTTCGCGTTTCAGGTAGGCCTGGTAAGAGACAAAGAAAAGCGCCAGTATGGCCGAGGCTTTCAGAAGGTAGAGTCCCAATGCTTCCATTACGGCTGCTTTTTTTCGATGAGTTGGATGATCTCGCGCAATTCGTCGGCAGAAATCTTTTCCTCCCGGGCAAAGTAGGAGACCAGGCTTTTGTAGCTGTGGTCGAAGTAGTCTGCAACCGTCTCCCCTATAAAGGCCTTCCGGTATTCCTCCAGGGTGATAAGCGGGTAGTAGCGGTAGGTATTCCCGAAGGCTTCGTGGCCCACATAGCCCTTTTCTTCCAGGTTGCGGACCATGGTTGAGAGGGTATTGTAATGCGGTTTGCGCCCGGGAAAGTCCTCCAGGAGTTCCTTGACAAACGCCTTTTGCCGCTTCCAGAGCAGCTTCATGATCTCTTCCTCCTTATTGGTGAGTTTTTGCATGGGATGTTTTTTTGGGGATCTGCAGGTGGGTCGCAGGCCCCGGGAGACGTTGCCCCCGGGGGCTTCCGACCGCGGATCACGAAAGATTCGCTTTTTGATTGCAGGACAAACTTAACGATAAATTTAGTTCGGCAACTATAAAAATAGTTAAAAAACTAAAAAATCAGGAAATCCGGGGTGTAACACCAGGGCGGTGTAGTGGACCAACATAGGTATCTTTGCGATAAAAGCTTTTATATGGTAGAAGGCCTGCAGGTCATTTCGGGGTTGGTGCTGCTCATCCTGGGCGGCAATATGCTGCTAAAGGGCGCCGTGGGGCTATCTATGCGTTTGCACATCCCGCGGATTATTATCGGGATGACGGTGGTCTCTTTTGCCACCTCTGCCCCGGAACTCATCGTAAGCGCCAAAGCGGCTCTGGACGGGTTCCCGGACCTGGCCCTGGGCAACGTCATCGGCTCGAACATTGCCAACCTTGGGCTGGTGCTGGCCGTTACCCTGCTTATCGGTCATCTGGACGTCCGGCGCAGCTTCTACTTTACGGACTGGCCTATGATGATGGCGGCCTCCCTGGTTTTTTATGTCTTTCTGATCCTGGACCAGCAGCTCAGCAGGGCCGAAGGGGCTATTATGCTGGGGCTGCTCTTTGCGTTTTTAGTCTACCTCTTGCGCTTCCAGAAGCAGGCTGTGGTGGATGTCCCGTCGGATACCCCGGCTTTAAAACCGCTTTATCTGGTCCTTACCCACCTGGCCCTGGGTGGGGTCGCCCTCTGGGGCGGATCGGAACTGCTCGTAGCCGGGGCCGTTGGCCTGGCCCAGATTTTCGGAGTGAGTGAGCGGGTTATCGGGATTACGGTGGTCTCGGTTGGTACCAGCATCCCGGAACTGGCGGCTTCGGTCATTGCCATGGTCCGCAAGGAAAAGGCCATCTCTGTGGGGAACCTGATCGGTTCCAATATCTTCAACCTGCTGGCGGTGTTGGGGATTACCGCCCTTATAGCGCCCATTGCCACCTCCGACCCTGCCATTTTGGAGCAGGATGTCTACTGGATGCTCGGGATCGCCTTATTAATCCTCCCCCTGGTGTTCATTCCCAAGGGGCTGCGCATGGGTTGGCGCGACGGGGTGGTTTTGCTGCTGGTCTATGGGGGTTTCCTCTACACCACCCTGATATGAAAAAACCCCGGCCGTGGGGGGCCGGGGTTCATTCCTTGGGAAACCGTTGGGTTTTGCCGGATCAGATATTGGCGCTTTCTACGGTTTTGATGATGCGGGCCGCTACCTTGTACGGGTCGGCATTGGACGCCGGGCGACGGTCTTCGAGCCATCCCTTCCAGCCTTTTTCAACGGTCATGATCGGGATCCGGATGGAGGCGCCCCGGTCGGAAACCCCGTAGCTGAAGTCGTGGATGGAAGCCGTTTCGTGCTTCCCGGTAAGGCGCTGGTCGTTCTCGGCGCCGTAAACCGCGATGTGTTCTGCGGCAACCGGGCGGAAGGCCTCACATACTTTTTCGTATACCTCCTTGGAACCGCAGGTACGCAGCAGGCTGTTGGAGAAGTTGGCGTGCATCCCGCTTCCGTTCCAGTCTCCTTTGATGGGTTTGGGGTGGTATTCAATATACCAGCCGTATTCTTCCGTAAGGCGGTCCAGCAGGTAGCGGGCAACCCAGATCTGGTCGCCGGCATTCTTGGCGCCTTTGGCGAAAATCTGGAATTCCCATTGGCCGCAGGCCACTTCCTGGTTGATGCCCTCAAAGTTCAGGCCAGCTTCCAGGCAGTAATCGGCGTGGCGCTCTACCAGTTCGCGACCGTGGGTGTTTTTCCCGCCCACGGAGCAGTAGTAAAGTCCCTGGGGGCCGGGGTATCCTCCGGGAGGAAAGCCCAGGGGCAGGTCCGTATGGGTGTCCATAATAAAGTATTCCTGCTCGAAACCAAACCAGAAGTCGTTGTCTACATCGGAATCGATGGTGGCGCGGGAGTTGGTCGGGTGGGGGGTGCCATCCGGGTTCAGAACTTCGCACATCACCAGGAACCCGTTATCGCGTGCCGGGTCGGGATAGATGGCAACCGGTTTGAGGAGGCAGTCGGAAGAACCGCCTTCGGCTTGTTCTGTGGAGCTTCCGTCGAAAGCCCAGATGGGACAATCCTCCAGCTTCCCGCTGAAGTCAGATTCGATCTTGGTCTTGCTCCGCATGTTCGCGGTGGGGGTGTAGCCATCCAACCAGATGTACTCTAATTTTGATTTGCTCATGATTCCGAATTGTTTATTGTTGACTATGAATTTTGACCGTCAAAAATATACTTTTTCACCTCGCATCCATAATGGCAGGGGGGTATATTATCAAAAAAAGACTAATAATTATTAACACCCCCTTTTTTGAGGGGGGATATTGATAAAAAATTAATTTTGACACCGTTCAATGCGAATTGCGTAATTTTATCGGCTGCCAATTCATAAACCCGTGTACATGCAACATCACACCCCCCAGTCCGGAAGCGGGACACCCCCTCAGGCCGGCCGCAGGTCAGAACACTTCGCCTCCCATGTTTTCAATGAGGCACGCATGCTGCAATACCTCACTACCGAGGCGTATCAAAGCGTAAAGAATGCCATTTTTGCCGGGTCTAAGATCGAACGCAAAATGGCCGACCAGGTGGCTGAGGCCATGAAGACCTGGGCCATTTCCATGGGGGCCACCCACTACACCCACTGGTTTCAGCCCCTTACCGGGGCCACCGCAGAGAAGCACGACGCCTTCTTCGACCTGCTCCCCGATGGGCGGGCCATCGAAAAATTCGGGGGCGGGCAGTTGGTGCAACAGGAGCCCGATGCGTCCAGCTTCCCCAGCGGGGGCATCCGCAATACTTTTGAGGCCCGGGGGTATACCGCCTGGGACCCCACTTCCCCGGCCTTTATCTATGGCAGCACCCTGTGCATCCCCACAGTCTTTGTATCCTACACCGGGGAGGCACTTGACAACAAGACCCCCTTGTTGCGGGCCCTACACGCCGTGGACCAGGCTGCCACTGCCGTTGCCCGGTATTTCGATAAAACCGTAGCCAAGGTAAATGCTACCCTGGGCTGGGAACAGGAGTATTTCCTGGTCGATGCGGCCCTGGCGCAGAGCCGTCCGGACCTCACCCTTGCAGGCCGAACCCTGGTGGGCCAGGCAGCGGCCAAGGGACAGCAACTGGACGACCACTATTTCGGGGTAATCCCGGGGCGGGCGTTCCGGTTTATGCGCGACCTGGAAGCCGAGTGCATGCAATTGGGCATCCCGGTAAAAACCCGCCACAATGAGGTGGCCCCCAACCAGTTCGAGCTGGCTCCCGTTTTTGAGGAGGCCAACCTGGCGGTAGACCACAACCTGCTGCTGATGGACCTGATGGAAAAAGTGGCCGAGCGGCACGGGCTCAAGGTCCTCTTCCACGAAAAACCCTTTGCCGGGATCAACGGTTCGGGGAAACACAACAACTGGTCCCTCAGCACCGATACAGGGACCAACCTGCTGAGCCCGGGCAGCACCCCCATGAAAAACCTGCAGTTCCTCACGTTCTTTGTGAATACCATCAAGGCAGTAGACACCTACGAGGAACTCCTGCGGGCCTCTATCGCCTCGGCCAGCAACGACCACCGCCTGGGCGCCAACGAGGCCCCGCCGGCTATCATCTCCATCTTTATCGGTTCCCAGCTCACCCAGGTCCTGGATGAACTGGAAGGGGTTTCTAAGGGCAAGCTTTCTCCCGAGGAAAAAACAGAGCTGAAGCTCAATGTGGTGGGCAAGATCCCGGAAATCCTGCTGGACAATACGGACCGCAACCGCACCTCCCCCTTTGCCTTTACCGGAAACAAATTTGAGATCCGGGGGGTTGGGGCCCGCGCCAACTGCGCCAAGCCCATGACCGTGCTCAATACCATCGTAGCCCGGCAACTGACTGCCTTTCGCGAGGAGGTGGACGCGCTTATCGAGAAAAAGAAACTCAAAAAGGACGAGGCCATTTTTAATGTGCTTCGGGAATATATCAAGAGCAGCAAGCGCATCCGTTTCGATGGGGACGGGTACAGCGACCAATGGGAAAAGGAGGCTGCACGCCGCAAACTAAGCAACAACCGCAGTACCCCCGACGCCCTGAAAGTCCTCACCGCTCCGGAGTCCCTGGCCCTCTTTGCCGAGACCGGCGTTCTTACCGAAAAGGAAATACGCGCCCGCCAGGAAGTGGAGCTGGAAACCTATATCCTGCAGACGCAGATCGAAGGGCGGGTCCTGAGCGAGCTGGTCTACGGGAGTATCATCCCGGCTACAATCGCCTACCAGAACAGCCTGCTGGCCAATATCCGGGGCATGAAGGAGGTTTATGGCGCCGCCCATAAGCCCCTTACCGAAGCCCAGTTGGGGATTCTGGAGCAATTGGCAGAGCACCTGCAGGGAGCCCGCAAAAAGACCGATGCCATGACGGAGGCCCGCAAACGCGCCAATGCCATGAACGACCTGGGGAAAAAGGCCCGGGCGTATTGTGAGGCAGTACTGCCGTATTTCGAAGAGATACGCTACCATTGCGACCGCCTGGAACGCCTGGTTTCGGAGAAGGAATGGCCCCTGGCCAAATACCGGGAACTGCTCTTTATCAAATAGGCAGGGGTTGCCGCTCCCGAGGATTCCCGTATTTTTGCCCTAACCGTAACTTATTCCCATGGGAGCCAACGCATCCGAACGCTATCAGAAAAGAGGTGTTTCCGCCACCAAAGACGAAGTCCACAAGGCCATTGCCAAGGTAGACAAGGGCCTTTTTCCGAAGGCCTTTTGCAAGGTTGTCCCGGACTACCTCACCCAGGACCCGGAATACGCCCTGGTCATGCACGCCGATGGGGCGGGGACCAAGTCCTCCCTGGCGTATATGTACTGGAAGCAGACCGGCGATCTCTCCGTTTGGAAGGGGATTGCCCAGGATGCCCTGGTGATGAATCTGGACGACCTGCTCTGCGTGGGGATCACAGACAACATCCTGCTGAGTTCCACCATCGGGCGCAATGCCAATAAAATCCCCGGGGAGGTCATTGCGGCTATCATCCAGGGGACGGAGGAGCTCATCTCCGACCTGGCCGGTCAGGGGATCCACATCCACAGCACCGGGGGAGAAACCGCCGATGTGGGGGACCTGGTGCGAACGGTCATCGTGGATTCCACCGTAACTGCCCGCATCCGCCGCGACCGCATCATCGACAATTCCCGGATCCGTCCGGGGGATGTCATTGTGGGCCTGGCCTCCTTCGGGCAGGCCACTTATGAGGATGCCTATAACGGGGGTATGGGCAGCAACGGCCTGACCAGTGCCCGCCACGACGTCTTCGAAAAGGCTCTTGCCGCAACCTTTCCCGAAAGCTTCGACCCGGAAATCCCATCGGACCTGGTGTATTCCGGGAGCGTAGGGCTAACCGACCCGGTTCAAGGGGTACCCCTGGACGCCGGCAAACTGGTGCTTTCGCCCACCCGCACCTATGCCCCTGTGGTCCGGGAGGTGCTGGAGCAACTAGGCACCGAACCCATCCATGGGATGGTCCATTGCAGCGGGGGTGCGCAAACCAAAATCCTGCATTTTGTGGAAGGCCTCCACGTGATCAAGGACAACCTGTTCCCCATACCTCCCCTGTTCGAACTCATCCAACGGGAATCCGGTACGGGCTGGAAGGAAATGTACCAGGTCTTCAACTGTGGCCACCGGATGGAGTTTTACCTGCCTGAGGAGGCTGCCCAAACTGTTATCTCCATCTCGGAACGTTTCGGGATAGAAGCCCGGGTAGTGGGCCGGGTGGAAGCCGCGGGGAGCAAAAGCCTCAGCATCCATTCCCCCAAGGGGTCGTTCACCTATTAAACATACGATTTTAACCGGATCGCCGTTTTCTTCTCAGGGGCTAACCCTAAAAGAAATGGCATGGAAAGAAAAGCATTTTTAAGAACGCTGGGCGCCGGTGCGGCCTTTGCGGTTATTTTCCCCTGTACCCAGGGGTGCACCAAGGGTCCGGAGCAGGATAGCGAGCCCATCCCGGAAGGGGTAGATTTCACCATTGACCTGAGCGGGCCGGATGGGATGGCCCTGGCAAACCCCGGGGATTTTATCCTCAGGAACTTCGTCGTAGTGGCACGCAACCTGGAGGGGAATTTTGTAGCCGCAAGCCAGGTATGCAGCCACCAGCAAACCGACCAGGTGCGCTTTATCTCCAGCCAGGGCGGGATCTTCCAGTGTTCCACCCACGGCTCCCAATTCAACCAAAGCGGCACGCCCCTGAACACGGTGACCAGCAACCCCCTTAAAGTTTTCAACACAGAGCTGAACGGCGATATCCTTCGCGTTTTCGAATAAGACTCAGTACATCCCGGTAAAGCGACCGGGCCCAAAAGAGGAGGAAGATGAGGAAAAGAAGGTGGGTCCTGTGGCTTATGATCTGGGCGGTAGGAGCCGGCCTTGCCCAGCAGGACGGCCTGGTGACCGTACGGCGCACAGAGGTCCTTTTCGGGGAGTCCGTTGAGGTCTACATCACCCAGGCCAGTGAGGAAATGGGTTATATCAACCTGGAGGAGGCCCTGGCGGAGATGCGCAGGATACAGGATGCCCTTTCCCCCGATATTCCGGGTTCCCAGACCCACCGCATCAACACGATGGCAGGGGAGGCCCCGGTTGAGGTAAGTCCCGAATGTTTTCATTTGCTGCAGCGCGCTGTTTTGATTTCCAAACTCACCGAAGGGGCTTTCGATATGACCCTGGGAGTCCTGGACAGCCTCTGGCGTTTCGACGGCAGTATGCGGCGCCTGCCCGATGCCACTTCCATAAATGCCCTTACTCCCCTGGTGGGATACCGGCAGGTGGTCCTCGATGCGGAGGCACGCACGGTGTTTTTGCCGCGAAAGGGTATGCGGATCGGGCTGGAGGCTATTCTCAGGGGGTATGCCGCAGACCGGGCCAAGGAGCTCATGCTGGCCCGGGGGGTGCCCGGGGGCATGATCAATGCCGGGGGGGTGGTAACCGCCTGGGGTGCCAAATCTTCGGGCGAGAAATGGATGCTTGGGGTAGCCGACCCCAAGAATACCGGGAAGGTGCACCGCTGGTTGCCCCTGATCGAATCTTCGGTAGCCATGGTACAAACCCGGAAACGATTTGTCAGGATGGGTGACAGGACTTATGGGCATGTCCTGGATCCGCGTAGCGGGTACCCGGTGGAAGGTATCCGTCAGGTGGTGGTCCTCTCGCGGACCGCCGAGTTCAGCCATGCCCTTGCCACGGCCCTCTGTGCCCTGGGGCCGGCCCGGGGCATCCGCCTGGTGGAGCAACTGGGAGATACCGAAGCTATTATAGTGGATGCCGACGGGCTTATGTTCTGGACACGGGGCCTGCTGCCCGATCCGGGGCGGTAAGACTTCCGATGCCGCCTCCTGAAAATCGACCCAAAAATCGTACCTTCGCTCCAAATTTCCACAGGAGCAATGCTCGACAAACTCAATATCGTAAAGCAGCGGTTCGACGAGGTGTCCGACCTGATTATCCAACCCGACATCATCGCCGATCAGAAGCGGTATATCCAGCTTAACAAGGAGTACAAGGACCTGAAAGGCCTTATGGAAAAGCGGAACCTGTACGTGGAATTGCAGGACCGGATCCAGGAGGCCGAGGAAATCCTGTCGGACGGCAGCGATGCCGAAATGGTCGAGATGGCCAAGCTGCAATTGGAGGAATCCCGGGAGGCGCTGCCAGCCTTGGAGGAGGAGATAAAACTCATGCTAATCCCCAAGGACCCGGAAGACGCCAAGGATGTGGTTATGGAAATCCGGGCTGGTACAGGGGGAGACGAGGCCAGTATTTTTGCTGGCGACCTGTTCCGCATGTACACCAAGTACTGCGAGTCCAAGGGATGGCGGACCAACGTGATAGACCTGAGCGAGGGCACCAGCGGAGGCTTCAAGGAGATCCATTTTGAAGTAAGCGGAGAAGATGTCTACGGGACGCTGAAATTCGAAGCCGGGGTACACCGGGTCCAGCGGGTGCCCCAGACCGAGACCCAGGGGCGTGTGCATACCAGTGCGGCGACGGTTATGGTATTGCCGGAAGCCGAGGATTTCGACGTACATATAGACCCAAAAGACGTGCGCATCGATTATTTCTGTTCCTCCGGACCCGGGGGGCAATCGGTAAACACCACCTATTCGGCCGTACGCCTGACCCACCTGCCCACGGGGCTGGTGGCCCAGTGCCAGGACGAGAAATCCCAGCACAAGAACAAGGACAAGGCTTTTAAGGTACTTCGCAGCCGTTTGTACGATATGGAGCTGGCCAAAAAGCAGGAGGCCGATGCCGCCAAGCGGAATTCGCAGGTGAGCAGCGGCGACCGCTCTGCCAAAATCCGCACCTACAACTACCCTCAGGGGAGGGTAACCGACCACCGCATCGGCCTGACCCTGTACGATTTGCAGAATATCATCAACGGCGACATCCAGAAGATCATAGACGAACTCATGCTGGTGGAAAACACCGAGAAGCTCAAAGAAGCTTCCGAGATCCTGTAACCCATGAACCTGGAACAACTCGAGCGGCACATCCGCGAAAAATCCTCCTTCCTCTGCGTAGGACTCGATACGGACCTGGAGCGCATCCCGCCTCACTTGCTCGATGAGCCGGATCCCCTGTTTGCCTTCAACAAAGCCATCATAGATGCCACCCGGGAGTATTGCGTGGCCTACAAGCCCAACACCGCCTTCTACGAGGCGTACGGCCCCAGAGGGTGGGAAGCGCTGGGCCGTACCATAGACTACCTGAACGAAACCTGTCCGGATCACTTTACCATCGCGGATGCCAAGCGGGGCGATATCGGGAATACCGCCACCCGCTATGCTCAGGCTTTTTTTAATGCGATGGATTTTGATGCGGTAACCGTGGCCCCCTATATGGGTCGTGATTCCGTGGAGCCCTTCCTGGACTTCGAGGGGAAATTCAGCATCCTGTTGGGCTTAACCTCCAACCCGGGCGCTTTTGATTTCCAGACGCGGGAAGTGGGTGGGGAGATGCTCTTTGAACGGGTACTGGCCCAAAGCCTGGAATACAATCACGCCGAACGGCTCATGTTTGTGGTGGGTGCCACCAAGGCGGAATACCTCGAGCGGGTGCGTCGTGTTGCACCGGACCATTTTTTACTGATTCCCGGAGTAGGGGCGCAGGGCGGGAGCCTCGAGGAAGTCTGCCGCTACGGGATGAACAGCAGCGTAGGGATATTGGTGAATTCTTCCCGGGGGATTATCTACGCTTCCCGGGGTACGGATTTTGCACAAAAGGCAGCTGAGAGCGCTGCAGCCTTACAGGCACAGATGGCAGCCCTTCTTTAAGGGTGATCCTTATAACAGTTCGTTAAGCAGGCGCTGTACCTTTTGGGCCTTCCGCTCCAGGAAATCGCCGAATTTGGCATTGGTGGCCTTTACTTCTTCGGCCCTGGCCCTGAAATATTCGTACTGGTTTTCCAGCAGGTCGATGCCCTTTTGGCCTTCGCCAAGGGGGTGGATGGCTCCTACTTTGCAGAATTGCTGATTCATAGCTCCCGTTTTATACCAAATATACGGCCGCCAGCCCTTTTTGGTTTGCAGCAAAGGGGGGTATTTAACTAAAATTCAGGCCTTTTGTCTAATTTTTAACGTTTCGGCCAGCCCTGCCTTGCGCGGGTACGGATTTTTGCTGCGTTTTCGATAAAATCCAGCCCAAAAGAGGGCTTGTGAATGGCGCGTGTTGTAGTTCAGGTAAATGGGATTGCAGAGAACCGACCAGGGGGAGAGACAATAAAAAACCCCGGTCCTGCTGAACCGGGGTTTTCCAAACTAACTAACTCAAAAAATACTAACTCAAATAATTCGTGTGCAAAATTCCGTTAAAAGCGCTGAACCGGCCATTAAGCCCGTGTTAAGAACGCATGAAATTTAACGGGTTTTAAAAACAAACGTAAATTCGGAAGCATTTAGTATACAACGAATTATCTTTTTTCAAAGAAAACCACGTCTGCTGCAAATCACCATCATGAGTACCGGGTTGACCCCGGAATATCGCCCCCGGATTCAGGCAAAGACCACCGTTTTGTTGTGGTAGACGAGGGTCTTGCGGGCCACATGCAAGGAAACCGCCCTTGCGAGGACCATTTTTTCCAGGTCCCGGCCCTTGGCGATAAAATCGGCAATACTGTGGATATGGGATACAGGGGTGACGTCCTGGGCAATGATGGGCCCTTCGTCCAGTTCCTCGGTAACATAGTGACTGGTGGCCCCTATAATCTTGACCCCCCTTTCGAAAGCTGCGTGGTAGGGTTTGGCCCCGGCAAAAGCCGGCAGGAAGGAGTGGTGGATGTTGATGATGCGGTTGGGAAAGGCGGCAATCAGGTCCGGCCCTACGATTTGCATGTACCGGGCCAGTACGACGAAATCTGCCTGGTATCGCTTTAAGAGGGCCAGGTGCTCTGCCTCTGCACGGGCACGGGTTTCCCGGGAGACCGGCACGTGGTGGAAGGGAATATTGAATTGGCGCGCAATGGGGGCGCAGTCCTCGTGGTTGCTGACGATAAACGGGATATCGACCGGCAGTTCCCCGGTCTGGTGCCGGCCCAGCAGGTCGTAGAGGCAGTGCACATATTTGGAGACAAACAGGGCCATACGCGGGGTTTGTTCCAGGTGCAGTGACCACTGCATGGCAAAGGGTTGGGCACACCGGGTGGCAAACTGCTCGCGGAACCCGGTTTCATCCCAGTGCCCTTCATTAAAATCGGCTTCGAGCCTCATAAAGAAGATACCGGCCTGCCGGTCCACGTGCTGGTCCAGGTATACGACGTTGCCGCCCAGGTCATGTACCAGGCTGGTAACCGAACGGATAATCCCGGAAGAATCGGGGCAATGGATCATGAGGGTGGTATGCACAGGTATCGGGTTTGGGATAAAAGTAAAGGAATGGCAAGGGAATTGGGAAAACCCGTATTATTTTTGTAGAATCCGAAGCGCGACCCCCATTTGGGTTCGAATTCTTTAACGGAATACGCTCATTTTTATCCCGAATTATGGAAGTATCAAAACCCTATAGCCCCGTCCACAAAATCAGGATCGTTACGGCGGCCTCCCTTTTTGATGGCCACGATGCCGCCATCAATATCATGCGGCGGATCATCCAGGCTACCGGGGTGGAGGTAATCCACCTGGGGCACGACCGCAGCGTAGCCGAAGTGGTGGACTGTGCCATTCAGGAAGACGCCAATGCCATAGCCATGACTTCCTACCAGGGCGGGCATAACGAGTATTTCAGGTACATGCACGACTTGCTGGAGGAGCGCGGGGCCGGCCATATCCGCATCTTCGGAGGGGGAGGGGGCGTAATCCTCCCCGAGGAAATCCGCGCCCTGATGGACTACGGTATTGCCCGGATCTATTCCCCGGACGATGGGCGGGAACTCGGGCTGCAGGGGATGATCAACGACCTGGTCCACCAGTCCGACTACGATGTCTCCCAGGTAGCCCTGCCCAAGGGGAAAGCCATCCCGGATGGGTTGGCGCGGCGCGACCCCATGGTCCTGGCCCGGCTCATCAGCCTGGCCGAGAACCAGCCGGAAGCTTTTGAAGCCCTTCGCAAGGAGCTTCCCAAGCCATCGGGAAAAACCCCGGTCCTGGGCATTACGGGTACCGGAGGGGCGGGCAAAAGCAGCCTGGTGGACGAACTGGTGCGGCGGTTTCTGGCCGGTCATCCGGACCGGAGCATCGGGATAGTTTCGGTAGACCCTTCCAAGCGGAAGACAGGCGGGGCCCTACTGGGCGACCGCATCCGCATGAACGCGATCCACCACCCCAATGTCTACATGCGTTCCCTGGCGACCCGCCAGTCTAACCTGGCCCTTTCCAAATATGTAAAGGAGGCGGTTGAGATTCTCAAAGCTGCCGGGTTTGACCTGATCATTCTTGAGACTTCCGGGATTGGGCAGTCCGATACCGAGATCCTGGAACATTCGGATCGGTCCCTCTATGTCATGACCCCGGAATTCGGGGCTGCCACCCAGTTGGAAAAAATCGATATGCTCGATTTTGCGGACCTGGTGGCGATTAACAAATTCGACAAACGCGGTGCCCTGGATGCCCTCAGGGACGTCAAGAAACAGTACCGGCGCAACCACGGGATCTGGGAAGGGGATGATGCGAATCTCCCCGTTTTCGGGACCATTGCCTCCCAGTTCAACGACCCGGGCATGAACCGGCTCTACCATGCCGTCATGGCGGCCTTGCAGGAGGTAGGTGCCTCCTGGGCGGAAGCACCTGCCTTAAGTGAAGAGGCCCAATCCGAAAAGCGGTACATCATCCCGCCGGCGCGGACGCGCTACCTCTCTGAAATTTCCGAAAGCAACCGGGGGTACGACACCCGGGCCCGGGAACAGGCCGCCCTAGCAGAACGGTTGTATGGCTATTATCAGGCCGCATGCGGGTTGGCCGGCAAGGCAGATACCACCTGGATAGCCTATGCGGATACGGACGGGCTTCGGCTGGAGGCACTTTTGGAAGGGGCCCCGGAAGGCCGGAAAACTGCCATTAAGGACCTGGCCACTGTCTTTGAACAGGAACGCAAGGACCTGAATCCCCGCCATTGGGATTTTCTCCTGGCCTGGGAGGGCCTCCGGGACCGATACCGCAATGCCGAGTACCGCTTCGAGGTGCGGGGGAGGGAAGTCCGGGTGGAAACCCATACCGAATCCCTCTCCCACCTGAAGGTGCCCAAGGTGGCCCTTCCGAGGTATCGCAGCTGGGGAGACCTGTTGCTGTGGGCCCTGCAGGAGAATGTTCCGGGAGCCTTCCCGTATACGGCCGGGTTGTACCCTTTTAAACGGAAAGGGGAGGACCCCACCCGTATGTTTGCCGGGGAGGGCGGGCCGGAGCGCACCAACCGGCGCTTTCATTACCTGAGCCTCGATATGCCGGCCAAACGGCTTTCCACCGCCTTCGATTCGGTCACCCTTTACGGGAACGACCCCGGGCACCGCCCCGACATCTACGGCAAGATTGGAAACTCCGGGGTATCTATCTGTTGCCTGGACGATGCCAAAAAGCTCTACAGCGGCTTCGACCTGGCCGACCCCAGGACCTCTGTAAGTATGACTATTAATGGTCCTGCGCCCATGCTGTTGGGGTATTTCCTGAATGCGGCCATAGACCAGGGGTGCGAAAAGTACATCCGGGAGCACGGATTGGAACAAGAGGTGGACGCCAGGAAGGCCGCCTATTTCAAGGCCCGGGGCATTACCCCTCCGGCCTACCGCGGGGACCTGCCCGAAGGCAATAACGGCTTGGGGCTTTACCTGTTGGGAATTACGGGGGATCAGGTCCTTCCGGAAGAAGTGTACCGGCAAATCAAGGCGGAGACCCTCAGGCAGGTACGGGGTACCGTCCAGGCCGACATCCTCAAGGAGGACCAGGCGCAGAACACCTGTATCTTCTCTACCGAATTTGCCCTGAGACTGATGGGGGATGTACAGGAGTACTTCATCGAAAACCAGGTGCGCAATTTTTACTCGGTGTCCATTTCCGGCTACCATATTGCGGAAGCCGGTGCCAACCCCATTACCCAGCTCGCCTTTACCCTGGCCAATGGGTTTACCTATGTGGAGTACTACCTGAGCCGTGGTATGGACATCAATGCCTTCGGACCCAACCTCTCCTTTTTCTTCTCCAATGGCATCGACCCGGAATACGCAGTCATTGGCCGGGTGGCCCGCAGGATATGGGCCAAGGCTTTGCGCTCCAAATACGGGGCGGACCCCAGGGCCCAGATGCTCAAGTACCACATCCAGACTTCGGGCCGCAGCCTGCATGCCCAGGAAATCGATTTCAACGACATCCGGACCACCCTCCAGGCCCTGTACGCCATTTACGACAATTGTAATTCCCTGCATACCAATGCCTACGACGAGGCCATCACCACCCCTACGGAAGAGTCGGTGCGCCGTGCCATGGCTATCCAGCTGATCATTAACAAGGAATTGGGTCTGGCCAAAAATGAGAATCCGTTGCAGGGGGCCTTTATCATTGAGGAACTCACCGATCTGGTGGAGGAAGCGGTCCTGTCGGAATTCGACCGCCTAACCGAGCGGGGAGGGGTGTTGGGAGCCATGGAAACCATGTACCAGCGCTCGCGTATCCAGGAAGAGAGCCTGCATTACGAAACCCTGAAGCATTCCGGGGCCTACCCCATTGTAGGGGTGAACACCTTCCTGAATTCCAAAGGCTCCCCTACGGTGTTGCCTGAGGAAGTGATCCGGGCCACGGAGGAGGAGAAGCAGGCGCAGATCGATACCCTGAAGCGGGTACACGCCCAACACGGTGCCGATGCCCACGAAGCCCTGACGGGTTTAAAGCAGGCGGCAGTAACCCACGAAAACCTCTTCGGGAAACTCATGGAGGTTTGCAAGGTGGCCTCTCTGGGCGAGATTACCCAGGCGCTCTTCGAGGTGGGCGGGCAGTACCGTCGCAACATGTAATAGGGCTATTCCAGCAGGCCTTTGCGCCACTTTTTGAAGGAGCGGCGGAAGTGCTTGACCTCGCTGCGCAGCAGGTCCAGGTATTCCCGCTCCCGCACCCCGTCGTGTTCCAGCCCCCTGCAGTACATATTCAGGTTCTGGGTCATGACCTGGATGAAGTGGACGCAACGCTGACGGATCTGCACCGAGCTGGTCCCTTCTGCCCGGGCGATTTCCTGGGGGATCAGGATGGCATCGGTCAGCAGGGAGTCTGCGATATGGTCCCGGAGGCTGTGGGATTTGGCCAGGGTCAGCAGATCTTTGTTGTGGGTCACAAAAGAGGCAATTTCCCGACTCATAGTCCTCAGGGAAAGGGCCTGGCGGTAAACGGGCAGCTCCTTAATGCGCTGGTAAGACATTTTCTTTCGCAATTTTCCATAAAGTTACTTCGGGAAAACCCCTGTTTTAATTCATTAAATGAGATTAAAAGGTATATTTACTTAATGAAAGAAGGTATTTATGCTTATCTACTATGGAATTTAAATTAGACTCATTGCATTGGAGTATCCTGGGGGCACTGCAGAAAAATGCCCGGGCCTCCCTGACGGGTATCGGCCGCGCTATAGGGCTTACTCCGCCTGCTGTAGCGGAGCGCGTTAAGCGGATGGAGGACCTCGGGGTTATTGAGGGGTACTGGACCTCTGTTTCCCATACCAGCGCGGGGTACCAGCTTAAGGCAATCATTACCCTCCGGGCGTTCATGGGAAAGTTGAAACCGTTCCTGGAGCAGGTACGGTCCCTGGATGAAGTCATCAATTGCTACCGCATTACCGGGAACGAGAATATTATTATGGAAGTGGTATTGCGGGACCAGTTCCACCTGGAACGCTTTATCGACAGGCTCATCCAGTACGGTGAAACCAGGACGCACATCATTTTATCGGAAGTGGTGTCTAATGCGCCTATAAAGCCCTTTTGGGAAAAGGATTCGAAGCGGGAAGGCAGGCTTTAGGGCGTTTTCGCTATCTTAGTGTATGTCCCCGGAAGCGATCCGTGCCGGGTCTCTCGGCGGGCCGAACAGATTGGCCGGATTTTTGATGGATACCCAAGTATGAAAAAACCATTCCTACTCCTCTGCCTCCTGGCCTTAGGGTTTACTCCCGCCGGTGCCCAGGAAATGACCCTTTCCAAAGGATATGTAATGGACAGCCTGCCGCTTGCCGATTCGGTGGGTAGCCGCCTGAGCCTGTATCTGCCTTCCCATTTCGAGCCGGCTGGAAAATGGCCCTTGCTTTTTATGGTAGAAACCGACGGAGACACCTACCAGTCCATGCGGTATATGAAAAACGCCGCCGAGCGTAACGGCTATGTCCTGGCTACCTCCAAGGCCCTGTCGGACAGCCTGTCGCTGACCCAGAAAGTGTTGTATTTTGGGAAAAGCCTTGAGGTCCTGACCGCTTTGCTGCCCCTGGACCTGAACCGGATTTATGTAAGCGGGTACGGGAACGGCGGGGAGTTGGCGACCCTCTTGCCCAGCCTGATCCCACGCGTACGCGGGGTGCTGTTGCTGGGTTCCGGCCTGCCCAACTGGGAACTGGTGCGCCCGCGTTCCCGTTTTCATTTTGTAGGGGTCATAGGCCGGTCCGATTTCCGCTACCTCAATATGCTCGATGGGGAAGAACTACTCGATAACCGGAAGGTGCCCAACCATGTGCTTTACTTCGAAGGGGGGGAACGCCGTCCGGAAGACGCCCTGGTGGACCGGGGGGTGAATGTCCTGACCCTTATGGGGATGGCAGGAGGGCATGTGGCCAGGGATTCGGCCCTGATTGAGCGCTCCCGCGCCTCCTTTACAACTTACGTCAGCCAGCTCTGGCAGGCGGGTTCCTTCCTGCTGGCATACGACCAGCTGGAAGAGGCCATTGCCTTGCTGGACCCCCTTACCGATACCCGGGAGTTAAAGGCCATGGAGCGGGACCTGCGGCGGGAAGCGGGGTTTAAGGTGCAGAAACGCGATGCTGGTGCGTTCCAGTTGCGCGAGCGCATCCTGAGGGACGATTTTTCATATTACCTGGAGGAAGATGTTCTGAGTTTTAACCTCGACAACCTGGGGTGGTGGCGCTATCAGATGGAACAGATCGGGAAGTACAAGGAAAGCCCGAGAATGGAGGAGAAACTCATGGGGATGCGCCTGGAATCCTATGTGAATGCCCTGGTGGATGAATACATTCGGATTGCACGGACGGCAGAGAACCCGGATGAGGACGGACAAATCCTGTTGCGGATGGTCAAGACCATAACCTCCCCCGCCACCTTTGAGAATTACCTGGAACTCATATCCCTTACGGCCAAATATGACGATTTTGGAACCGCGCTGTTTTACCTGGAAGAACTCCTCAAACAGGGGTACGCAGACCGGGAGGCCCTTTATGCCCTGCCGCATACCGCCCTGCTGCGGATAACCCCGGAATACAATACCCTTATTTCCCAATATCTGAAGGAGGCACGCTACGAGGTGCCCGAACCCCAGGACGGGGATCCGGACCAGGGTTTCAACAGATAGGTAACCCACTTTGCCGGCGGAGTGCATCTACCGGTACCCGCCTGGGAGTTTCCCCTCTATTTCCATGGGTTTCTGCGGCCCCGAACCATTTTTGTTTGGGAGATTTCCCTGAAGGTGCGATATTTAGGCGTCGAAAGACTATTCGTTAAAACCTTCGCGGGTACGATCCCCCATTACCCGCCCTTTGGACTTGACCTATGAAACGCACCTATACTGCCATGGCATGCTTTTTGGCGGCGGCGTGCCTCCTGAGCTGCAATAATGGAAAACGCTACCACGACAGCCCGGCAAGTACGCCACATATAACGGCCCCGGCAAGGGGTATGGCGGCGGTGAGGGCTTTTCAGGAAAAGATCAATGCGGAGTTCCGCGACCCCGATACCTCACCCCTGCCTAACGAGGAGCGGGGAGCGTTTAAAGGACTGGCTTTTTTTGAGGCAGATACCTCCTACCAGGTTTGGGCGCGTCTGGTCCGCACCCCGGAAGCCCTTCCGTTCGATATGCCTACCACCACAGAGCGCATGACACGGGAACGGCAGTACGGGACCCTGTATTTTGAGCTTAAGGGCCAGCCTTTTAGCCTGCAGGTCTACCAGAATGTGGACCTGATGCAACAGGAGGGGCTCGAGGACTACCTGTTCCTTCCTTTTACAGATGAAACAAACGGAAAGGAGACCTATTCCGGTGGCAGGTACATAGACCTGGTCATCCCGCAGTCGGATTCCATCCTTCTTGATTTTAATACGGCCTACAACCCTTCTTGTGCATATAACGCCAAGTATTCCTGCCCCATCGTCCCCGAGGTCAACCACCTGGATGCCGAAATCCGGGCCGGGGTCATGAAATACGCGAAATAGAAAACCCCCGGGTGTTCCCGGGGGCCTTCTCCATTAACCAAACTAAACAAATGGGCGGCTTTCCGCTCTTTTAAAAGGAATATACTGCGGCAACCAGGAAGGAAGCCAGGCTCTTGGTCGGATCCAGGTCGTTGTTGATAAAAGCATCGTCCGAAGCGTTGTCGAGGCGCAGTTCCGGCTTGATCATCAGGTCGCCGATAGTCGCGCTTCCGGTGAGGGTCACCGCCAGGACGCTGGAGTCTTCCACCCCGCTTCCTATAGCGCCAAAGTCCCCGGTTTCAGCAAAATACTCTGCCCGAAGGCCGATGGCAAAATTTTCGGAGGTGCTGTATTGGGGGTAGAGGGCAACCCCTGCAAAGCCCAGGTCATCGTTATCGAAATAGGCGGCATTGATGCCCAGGTAAAAATCCTCAGTAACATCGAAGCCACCGGTATAGTCCAATTCATACCCACCCTGGCTGTACACAAAATTCAGGTACTGCCCGGAATACCCGAGCTGGGCCCCTACAGCGTAATCTCCGGTAGGATTGAACTCCGTAAGGTCTGTGGGGTTCATGACCGCCACCATGGCAGACCAGTCGTTGCCCAGGTCAAAATCTGCCTTGAGCCCCGTGTGGGAGAACGGGCCATACGAAAACAGGTAGGAGGTGCTGTAGTTAAAGTTCGCCGCCGGGGAAATTACTTCGTACCCCAGGAAGGTATTCCAGTTTCCGAAGGTGAGGGTCACGCTTTCGGAAACGTTCCAGTACACATAGAGTTGGTTCAGGATGTTGCCGGTCAGGGAATACATGGGGGAGGCGAAAACGGCATCCGTTCCGCGCGGACCAAAGACCAGGTCGGCCACAAAGCCCACCTTATCCCCTTCGTAGGAGGCGATAACGTTGGCCATACCAAGGGAAAACCCGGGAAGGTTAGCAAAAGAGGACCCGGGGGCAATGGCATCCTCGTCGTTGGGGGCGGTCAGGTTTGCCCGGAAATAGGCGTCTACCGTCCCGCTGATGGTGAATTTTTTGGCTTCGGCCTCTTCCTCCTGGGCTGCCAGGGGAAGGGAAAGCAGAAAACTAAAGGCAATAAGCAGAACTTTTGCGAAATTTGTAAAGGTGATCGATTTCATTGTACTTGAGTTTTGCTCCCATTGCGGGAGTGATTGTCTTTAAAGGAGTCAGTGATCGGTTGCTTTTAGACGGAGCGTTTGGCAGAACGCTCCGTCGTTTTTTTAAAGCGTCATTAATGCTGGTTCATCCGGAAATCGGCGTAGGCGTCCATTCCGTGCTCGTGCAGGTCCAGACCGTCGAGCTCTTCTTCCTTGTCCACGCGGATCCCGATAGTTTTCTTAAGGGTGAAAATGATGATGAAGGCGGTCAGGATACAGAATACCCCTGCGGCGCCAACCCCTGCCAGCTGGTATAGGAATTGGTCTACCCCGGCTTTGTCGCCGAAGATGCCAACCGCCAGGGTTCCCCAGATCCCGCAGATCAGGTGGACCGTTACGGCACCTACGGGGTCATCCAGGCGAATGCGGTCTATCAGGGCAACACCACCTACAATAATGGCGCCAGCCAGAAGACCGATAACTACGGCTTCGTTGGGGGACATCAAATCTGCCCCGGCAGTAATGCCCACAAGGCCACCAAGGATTCCGTTGAGGAACATGGTGAGGTCGTAGTTTTTATAGGCCAGGGTGGAAACCACAAAGGCGCTTACACCCCCTGCGGCGGCCGCAAGGCTGGTGGTGGTCAGTACCAGGGAGGTCAGGGCCGGGTCTGCCGAAAGCACAGAGCCCCCGTTAAAACCGAACCAACCCAGCCAGAGGATCAGGACCCCGGCTGTAGCCAGGGGGATATTATGCCCGGGGATCGCCTGGGGCTTCCCTTCGTCGCTGAATTTCCCGATCCGCGAACCGAGCAGCCAGATGGCAACCAGGGCGCCCCAGCCCCCTACGGAGTGTACCAGGGTAGAACCTGCGAAATCGTAGAAGCCGGCATCATCCCCACCCAGGGTGGAAAGGAACCCGCCTCCCCACTGCCAGGATCCGACGATGGGGTAAATAAGGCCTACATAGATCACGGTGAAGACCATGAAGGGCCCCAGCTTGATGCGCTCGGCAACAGCCCCGGACACGATGGTGGCCGCAGTAGCTGCAAACATCCCCTGGAAGAGGAAGTCGGTCCAGTAGGTGTAGCCGCCATCGGCATATTCCGGGGTGAGACCGGCGGCGTCGGTGCCCAGCCCAAACCCGGAGAACCCGAGGAAGCCGTTAAAATCCCCGGGGTACATCAGGTTGAATCCGCCAATGTAGTACATCAGCAGCCCCACGGTAATAATGAAAATGTTCTTGAAAAGGATATTGATGGTATTCTTCTGGCGGGTAAGCCCGATTTCCAGGAAGGCAAAACCCAGGTGCATGAAAAACACCAGGGCGGTGCACACCATCATCCATACGTTATTGGCAGTAAATAATCCAGTATCCATAACTTATAGTGCTTTTGAGTCGGTTAGTTAGTTGATTCCGGCGTGGCCGCTTTCCTTGGTTCTGATCCGGTAGGCTTCAATGACATCGGAGACGAAGATCTTCCCATCTCCAACATTGCCTGTGTAGGCGGTTTCCAGCAGGGTGTTGATGGTCCGCTCCAGAAACCCGTCCGATACCACAATGACCAGGTACCGGCGCTGGATATCTGAGGTACTGTAGGAGATCCCCCTGTAGACATGTCCTTGTTTTTCATTTCCAACCCCGGTTACATCCCAGTAGCTGAAAAAATTCACCTCGATCTGATGAAGTGCTTTTTTCACCTCATCGAACTTGGATTTTCTAATAATGGCTTCCACTTTCTTCATGAGTAGTAGTTTTTGTTGATCGAGGCCAAATATAGATTAATTCATAAACCCCCTCAAAAAAGGAGGGGTAACTCACTTATTTTTATAATACTGGTAAAATGACCCCCTATAAAATGAGGGTATGGGTAATTAAAATGATAATTATTGAGAGATTGATGAAAGAAAGGGAGAGGAAGAGGTTAAAATTTGAATAAAAGCGGGTAAAACCCTACAAAACCTTGAAGGATTGTTAACAAATAACCAAAAACGTTGATAAAAGTTAGAAAAATACGCAGGCGATCAGAAGAATCGCGTGAGCCAGAACCCCAGGGCCACGGCTGCAATCCCCACTGCCAGACTGCCCAGGCTATAGGTGAGAAAAGGGAGGAAGCTTCCCTGCCGAAGCAACAGGAACTGCTCCAGGCCAAAGGTGGAAAAGGTGGTGAACCCCCCGCAGAAGCCTGTTACCAATAAAGCCGATTGGGTGGGGTTGGAGACCCCGCTGCGCAGAGCGGCCCCGAGCAGGAGCCCGATGAGCAGGCACCCCAGGATATTGACCAGGAAGGTGCCCAGGTAGAAATTTGAAA
Source organism: Robiginitalea sediminis (assembly GCF_002198115.1). Taxonomy (GTDB): domain Bacteria; phylum Bacteroidota; class Bacteroidia; order Flavobacteriales; family Flavobacteriaceae; genus Robiginitalea; species Robiginitalea sediminis. The sequence goes on from NZ_NGNR01000003.1 coordinate 371,448, forward strand.
AGACGGGGTTGAGATATTGGCCAATGAGGTACCGCAGACCACTCCCTATGCCCCCGCCAAGGATAACTAAAAGCAATTGCTTCATTGCGGGAAATGCAAAAAATGGCGCACCTGCGCGCCATCAGGGATAAATCTAAGGAAAAAATGGATTAAACCGCTTTGCGGTACTCCGTGTCGAGCGACTTGATTCGAAAATCCTCCAGCCTGAGGGAAACTGAGGTGCGGGCCTTCTCCTTGCGTTGGGCGCGAACCGAGGTACTGAAGATCAATAGGAATGCATTAAGGGCTACAACCGCTGCAAAAATCGTAAAAAAGAGCTCCATTGATCGAGGTTATTTAGCAGTATAACGCAAAAGTACGTCTTTTCTTATGTAATACGTACTGAATACCTCATTTGGTTGTAAAAGCCTCAATTTTTGTTGTAAACTCAAATTGCCAGCATATTACCTGAGTATATACTTAAGGAAGAAGAGAATAATTACGAAACTCACAAAGGCGAGTAATATCCATTGAACGCCCTTGTATTCCTTTTTTAGCCAGCCGCTGTCCTTCCGGTACATCAGGACCACGGCGATGGTAAACCCAATGATGAAAAGCAGTGCGAAGATCGCTTGCCCGGTGCTGAACATCTGATTACTTTTAACCGCCCCGACGGGGGCATTTTCCTCTTGCAAAACTAACCTAAATTCCTACCATTAGCCCTATGAAAGACAAAATAGAAGCCGTAGCAACCTTCCACCGTGCCTTTGGCCTGGGTATTTCCGAAACCCCGGACGCCCACCTGGGCCTTGAAAAAAGCCTCTTGAGATATAAACTCATGCGGGAGGAGAACGAAGAATACCTGGATGCTGCCTCCCGCGGAGATTTGGTGGAGGTGGCAGATGCCCTTGGGGATATGCTCTACATTTTGTGCGGTACCCTGCTGGAGCATGGCCTGCAGGATAAAATAGAAGCTGTCTTCGAAGAGATACAGCGGAGCAACATGAGCAAACTGGGCGCAGACGGAAAACCGATCTACCGTGAGGACGGCAAGGTGCTGAAAGGGCCGGATTACTTCCAGCCGGATATTGCTAAAATCCTGAAGGCTTAAATCTGGCTGCCGAGCTCTAGTTACCTACCGGGTAGCGCCAGCCAAAAGGATCTTCGGCCCGGTTGTACTGAATGTCGGTGATCCGCTCTTTAATATAAGCGGCATAGGATTTCTCGGGTTTGGGCAAGGTATATACCTGGTCCCGGTACCCAAAGCTGCTGATGGGGGAAACCACTGCCGCCGTCCCGGCGCCGAACATTTCCAGAAGGGTGCCCTGCCGGGATGCTTCGACCAGCTCGGAAACCTTTATTTTCCGAACTTCCGTGGGGATGCCCTCGGCCTCGGCCAGGGTCAGGATGCTTTTCCGCGTGATGCCATCCAGGATACGGTCGCTGGTTGGGCTGGTCAGCAGGGTGTCCCCGATGCGGATGAAGATGTTCATCGCACCCGCCTCCTCGATATACTCATGGGTGTGGTCGTCTGTCCAGACCACTTGCTGGAACCCTGCCTCCTGGGCCAGTTTGGTGGGGTAGAATTGCCCCGCGTAATTCCCTCCGGCCTTGGCATATCCCACACCCCCGTTGGCGGCACGGGAATATGTCTCCTCAATGCGGACACTGACCTCTCCTGAGAAATAGGCCCCGGAAGGAGCACAAGCGATAATAAAGGTATAGGCATCCGAAGGGGATGCATGGAACCCGGTGCCCGAGGCAAAGATGAACGGGCGGATGTACAGGGAGCTCCCGGCCTGGGTGGGGATCCAATCCGAATCGACCTGCAGGAGGGTTTTAAGCCCTTCCATAAAAATGGCCTCGGGAACTTCGGGGATCGCGAGCCGGGCCGCAGATCGGTTCAGCCTCCGCTGATTCTCCAGGGGGCGGAACAACCAGATCTTGCCCTCGGCATCCTTGTAGGCTTTCATGCCTTCAAAAACTTCCTGCCCATAATGGAAAACCTTGGCGGCCGGTTCCAGGGAAAGCGGACCATAAGGGATTACCCTGGCGTCCTGCCAGGCGCCGTTCTTATACTCACAGATAAACATGTGGTCGGTGAAGACCCCTCCGAAACTGAGGTTGTTGAAATCTACCTGGGCCAGGCGGGAGGCACTGGTCTTTTCTACCGGGATGGTTTTGGTTGTAAACTCCATGTACAGGCCATTTTGCGGACTAAAATTACATAATAAATTTGAGCAAGTCCTTTAAAAAGCCGCTTAAAATCCGGACTTTTACAGGGTAGATCAATCTGTTGTCCATCATGAAACATTTTAACATTTTCCTTGTGTTTTTCGCATTGCTTCTGAGTTGTAAAGAACAAAAGGACCCTGCTTCCGCTGGCGGAGATGCCGTGACGGAAGACCAGGCAGTGGTTGAAACCTTCACTGCCGTGGGCGACCCCATGTCGGACAGGGAAGTAACCGGGCCATCGGATATGGTGGCCCTCTACGAAGGGATGCAGGCACAGGATACTGTTCAGACGGCCTTTCGGGGCGAAGTACTGGAGGTCTGCCAGGCCAAGGGGTGCTGGATGCGGGTGGCCCTTCCGGATGACCGCACCGTAATGGTACGCTTTAAGGACTATGGCTTCTTTGTGCCCAAGGATATTGCGGGCGCCCAGGTAACTGTGGAAGGCAAGGCATTCGTATCTGTAGTGGAGGAGGAAGAACGCCGCCACCTGGCCGAAGACGGTGGGGCTGCCCCGGAAGCCATTGAGGCACTGGTGGGCCCCGTAAGCGAACCGGGCTTTGAGGCCTCCGGAGTGCGGATCTGGCAATAGCATGGAGCGCAAGCTCATCCGTACCGCCGACGGCTCGCCCACACTCCGGGTACCCGAATGGAACGAGCAGTACCACTCCACACACGGAGCGGTTCAGGAAGCCTACCATGTTTTTATTCGTGCCGGGCTGCAGGCTATGCCTACCGGCCCCTTGCGCATCCTGGAGATGGGCTTCGGAACCGGGTTGAATGCCCTGATTACGCTTTTGGAGGCTAAAGAGGACTACACGCCTATACATTATACAGCCCTGGAGGCTTTTCCCCTGGGGCCTGAACTATGGCCTACCCTGGATTACGGGAAATACCTGGGCCATACGGAAGCCCCCGGCCTCTATAAACGGTTGCACGAAACGCCCTGGGAGTCCTTTGAGCCCATTACCCCTGGGTTTCAGTTACGCAAACTGCAAATGGATTTCCTCTCCTTTCGCGAAACCGATATGGCAGACCTGGTCTATTTCGATGCCTTTGGCGCCCGGGTACAGCCCGAACTCTGGACGGAGCCCGTTTTCCAGGCGATGTACCAGGCGCTTTCCCCCGGGGGTAAACTGGTAACCTATGCGGCAAAAGGAAGTGTCCGGCGCGCCATGCAGGCAGCGGGGTTCTCCGTAGAACGCCTCCCCGGCCCACCCGGAAAGCGCGAAATGCTCCGCGCCTCCAAGTAGTGTTAAATCGCCTTTAAACCAGCCCGGCCTTACAGCAGTAAGCCGTATTTTTGCGCAAAATCAGAACGTTGAGCATTCTTATTACGGGAGCAACAGGTTTGGTGGGAATTGCCCTTACGGCACGTTTCAGGGAGGCTGGTATTGCTGTGAAATATCTTACCCGAAGCACCACTGGCCTCAGGAATTCGGAAGATTTTCAGGGGTATACCTGGGACCCTGCTGCCGGGACCATGGACCTGGAAGCCCTTAAAGGGGTCAGGGCAATAGTGAACCTGGCCGGTGCCCCCATAGCCAAGAGGTGGACCCCCAAATACCAAAAAGCGATCCTGGAGAGCCGGACCCAAAGCCTGAGGACCCTCAGGGAGGGGCTTCGCGCAGTGGGGAACCACCAGGTGGAATACCTGGTTTCCGCTTCGGCTATCGGGATATACCCCGACTCTGAGACGGCCTATTATTCCGAGGCGGATGACCAGCAAGTCTCCGGGTTCCTCAGTGAGACGGTGGCCGCCTGGGAAGCGGAAGCGCGGGCTTTCTCGCAGGAGGGAATCCCGGTAGGGATTCTGCGTATTGGTCTGGTACTGGCCAAAGATGGCGGTGCCCTGCCGCAGATGGCCCGACCCGTCCGCTATTACGCCGGAGCTCCCCTGGGTAATGGCAAACAATGGCAGTCCTGGATCCACCTCACCGATTTGGTCTCCATGTTTCAAAGGGCTGCGGAAGACAAATGGGATGGGGTTTACAACGCCGTAGCCCCCAATCCGGTTACCCATGAGAAGCTCATCTCACAAGTGGCCGAAGTCCTGGACCGCCCCCTCTGGCTTCCTAAGGTTCCGGCATGGTTTCTGAAACTGGTGCTGGGTCAGATGGCCTCCGTGGTCCTGATAAGCCAGCGGGTGAGTTCGGAAAAGGCCCAGATGGAAGGCTTTTCGTTTCAATTCTGCAACCTGCGTCCGGCTCTGGAAGACCTCCTGGGGTCCTGAAGGTATTTACGGGTCCATTTTTGTCAACCCACCGCATATACCCCTTATTTTTAGTGACATTTTGACATTTTTCGAGGAATGGCAGTACTTTTGCCGCCATGTATGCTGTTAAACTGAGGAATTAAACGCCGATGAGCACAGATAAAGAGAGTAAAGCGCAACAGGAGGCCGGGGCAGAAGCCGCCGCAACTGAGGAGCAGCAGGCTGCTGCAGATCCCACTTCGGAAGTATCCGAGGCCGATGGCCTCCGTGAGGAACTTGCCGCCGAAAAGGATAAATTTTTGCGCTTGTTCGCAGAATTCGAGAATTATAAAAAGCGCACCTCCCGGGAGCGGATGGAACTTTTCAAAACGGCCGGGCAGGAGGTCATTACAGCCATGCTGCCGGTTTTGGACGATTTCGACCGGGCCCTTCGCGAATTGGAACGTTCCGAGGATGAGGAACTCTTCAAGGGGGTGAAGCTGATCCACAATAAATTCAAGGAAGCCCTCAAGAATAAGGGTCTTGAAGAGATCACCGTGAAACAGGGGGATGCTTTCGACGCTGAAGTGCACGAGGCCGTAACTCAGATTCCCGCGCCCAAAAAGAGCCTGAAGGGAAAGATCGTAGATGTAATTGAGAAGGGGTTTACCCTGGGGGAACGCATCATCCGCCACCCGAAAGTAGTGGTGGGAAACTAAGGTCATGAAAGAAGATTACTACGACATACTGGGCATTTCCAAAGGGGCAAGCGCCGCAGAAATCAAGAAGGCTTACCGCAAGAAGGCCATTGAATACCATCCGGATAAAAACCCCGGCGACGCCAAGGCCGAAGAGCTGTTCAAAAAAGCAGCCGAGGCCTATGAGGTATTGAGTGACCCGGATAAGCGGGCCCGATACGACCAATATGGCCATGCCGCGTTCGAAGGTGGTGGCTTTGGCGGCGGCGGTATGAATATGGAAGATATCTTCAGCCAGTTCGGGGATATCTTCGGAAGTGCCTTTGGCGGCGGGTTCGGTGGTTTCGGAGGCTTCGGCGGCGGACAACGCCGGGTAAAAGGAAGCAACCTGCGCATCCGGGTAACCCTCGATCTGGAAGAGGTAGCCAATGGGGTGGAGAAAAAGGTAAAAGTCAAGCGTAAAATCCAGGCGCCTGGCGTTACCTACAAAACCTGCGGGACCTGCGGGGGGAGTGGCCAGATTACCAAAATCACCAACACCATCCTGGGTCGGATGCAGACGGCTACAGCCTGTACCTCCTGTGGTGGTGGCGGCCAGGTCATAGATCACAAACCAGCCGATGCAGATGCCCACGGGCTTAAACTCACAGAAGAAACGGTTTCCATTAAAATCCCGGCCGGGGTAGAGTCCGGGATGCAGCTCAAGGTTTCCGGGAAAGGCAACGAGGCTCCCGGGAACGGTATAGCCGGGGACTTGCTGGTAGCGATCGAAACCCGGGAACACCCCACCCTGAAGCGGGAGGGGGACAACCTGCATTACGACCTGTACATCAGCATGCCCGATGCCGTGCTGGGTACCTCTAAGGAAATTGATACCGTGGGAGGAAAGGTCCGGATTAAGCTGGAGCCCGGCATCCAATCCGGGAAAATTCTCCGCCTCCGCAATAAGGGGGTAACGAGCCTGAATGGCTATGGTACCGGAGACTTGCTTGTCCATGTAAACGTATGGACTCCCAAAGAGTTAAACCGGGAACAGCGGGCATTTTTCGAACGGATGCAGGAGGACGACCACTTTAGCCCGAAACCAGAAAAATCCGACAAATCCTTTTTTGAGAAGGTCAAGGATATGTTCTCTTAGCGAATATTTCCGGGACCTTTCAAAAAAAAATGTATATTTGACTTGATATTGGGACTCCAATATTAATTTTCTTTTTCATAGCAATTTTTTTCCCATCCCTGGTTGCTGACCAGGGATGGGTTTTTGTTTTAGGGGATTCCCGTCCTCCCGGTCGCTGCGGTATGCCGAGGGATTTCATCGGGCCTGCCCCTGGAATGGAATGGAATCCGCTATCTTTACGCTCGAAAAAATTCACCCTGCATGCAAGCAGTTCTTTCGGTACGGGAAGTAACCAAACAATTCGGCACTTATAAGGCCCTCGACGGGATTACCCTGGATATACCCAAGGGGTCTATTTTCGGCCTCCTGGGGCCAAACGGAGCGGGTAAAACCACCCTGATCCGTATCATCAACCAGATTACCTTCCCGGATTCCGGCAGTGTCCTCTTTGACGGGGAACCCCTCAAGCCGGAACACATTGCCCGGATCGGGTACCTGCCCGAGGAAAGGGGACTCTATAAAAGCATGAAGGTGGGGGAGCAGGCCCTCTACCTGGCCCAATTAAAAGGACTCAGCAGGCAGGAGGCTAAAGCCCAATTGCGGTTCTGGTTTGAAAGGTTCGAAATCGGCGATTGGTGGAACCGCAAAGTGCAGGAGCTCTCCAAAGGGATGGCTCAGAAAATACAGTTTATCGTTACCGTCCTGCACCGGCCCAAATTGCTGATCTTCGACGAGCCCTTCAGCGGGTTCGACCCCATCAATGCCGCCCTCATAAAGGACCAGATTCTGGAATTGGGCCAACAGGGGGCGTCCATTATCTTTTCCACTCACCGGATGGAATCGGTAGAGGAACTATGTGAGTACATCGGGCTCATCCACCGCTCCAGGCTCATCCTCAGCGGCAAATTATCCGACATTAAAAAGGCCAACCGAACCGGGCGCTACAAGGTGGAATGGAGCCCCCGGGAAGGCGGCCGGGGCCTGGAACATCTCCAGGAGCAACTCCGGATTTCCGAACCTGTCTTCCACCCGGAAGAAGGATCGTACACCTTTACAGTACAGCTGGACGACCCGCAGAAGGCAGCAGCCCTGCAATTACTGGCAGGGCAGGGGGACCTGAGCCATTTCAGCGAATGGATTCCTTCGGCCAATGATATTTTTATCCAAACCGTTCAAAAACAGGAAAGCCATGGGTAAGCTTGGATTGATTATCAGGCGGGAGTATCTGGCCAAGGTTCGCAACAAATCCTTCGTGATCATGACCTTTCTCAGCCCGATATTGCTGGTGGGCATGATTGTGCTGATTGCCTATCTCACCAAGGTCAACGACAATGAAACGCGGGTAGTGGCCGTGCTCAATGAGAGTGCCTATTTCGGGGATTCCTTTTTTACGGAAGACGGGGTTTCCTTTGTGCAGTTGAGGGGAATGGGGTTACCGGCCGCCAAGGACAGTACCATCGCAATGGGCCATTACGGCTTGCTGCACCTACCCAACCTCGCGGGGCCCGATCAGGTGGCGCAGGGGGCTTATTTCTACACCCGAGAGGTGCCCAGCACTGCGGTCCTGCAAACAGTAGAATCGGTACTGGAGGACGATCTGAGAGCCTATCGCCTGGAAAGCCTGGGGGTTAGCCAGGAGCAGTACGCAAGCGTTCGACAGGGATACGACCTGAATACGGAGACCTTCAGTGGGGAACGAAGCCACAAGGGTATTAATGAATTCAAGGCGATAGTAGGAGGCAGTTTCGGATACCTGATCATGATGTTTATCATTATCTACGGCGGATTTGTGATGCGGTCCGTCATTGAGGAAAAGACCAGCCGGATCATTGAAGTGATCATTTCCTCGGTAAAACCCTTCGAACTGATGATGGGGAAGATTATCGGGACTTCCCTGGCAGGGGTAACGCAATTTCTGATCTGGATCCTATCGGCCGGGATGCTGCTGTTTGTGGTCTTGCTCTTTATGGACATAGATCCGGCCATTCTGATGCAGCGCCCGGGAATGCCCGGCCTGGACCAGGGTCTGGCGGATAGCGCGCTGGCCCAGGATCAGACCGCCCGCCTGGTTATTGAGGAATTCATACAGTTGCCCATGGGGATGCTCATCCTGTTTTTTCTGGTCTATTTCGTGTTGGGATACCTCATTTACAGTTCCATCTATGCGGCCATCGGTGCAGCGGTAGACAACGAAACCGATACCCAGCAGTTTATCTTTCCGGTAATCCTGCCCCTGATGCTCGCCATTTATGTGGGCTTTTTCTCGGTTTTCAGCAACCCGCATGGGCCTATTGCCGTGGCCTTTTCCCTTTTTCCCCTTACGTCCCCCATCGTTATGCTCATGCGGCTGCCCGGGGGCATTGGGGAGGGTGGGGTGCCCCTCTGGCAATTACTCGCCTCCCTTCTCTTTCTGTTGATTACCTTTATAGGGATTGTATGGCTGGCTGCCAAAATCTACAGGGTCGGGATCCTGATGTATGGCAAGAAGCCGACCTATAAGGAGTTGTATAAGTGGCTGAAATACTAGCATGGCACAGGATAAAATCCAACCGGTAAAGGAGTTCATCGAGAAAGACCTGTGGGCTGAAGTACGCGAAGTCCTCAACATGGGTCTGCATCTGGGGGAAGGGGAAAACGCCATCCATGTTACCCTCGGGCTTCTGCTGGTCCTTACCCTGGCCCTGGTGGGCACAGCCCTGCTGTTGCGATGGCTCCGCAGGCTGCTTACCCGGAAGATGGTCCAGGAAGACAAGCTGAAGTTTGTTACCATCTTCAAGTATATCAAATATGTGATCTATGTGGCGGTGGTGCTGCTCACCATGAGTGCTGCCGGGATCGACATCACCCTGCTTATAACGGCATCGGCCGCCCTTTTTGTAGGGGTGGGGCTGGCCTTGCAGGAGTTGTTCCAGGACATTATTGCAGGCATCCTTATCCTTGTGGATAAATCCCTCCGGGTTGGGGATATTGTTGAGGTGGATGGGAAGGTAGGCAAGGTATTTGAAATCAAACTCCGCAGTACCCGGGCACTCACCCGCGACGATAAAGTCCTGGTGATCCCCAACCATAAATTCCTGAGCGAGGTCATTTACAACTACACCCAGAACCGTCGTACCACGCGGGAAGCCGTACGGGTAGGGGTGGCCTACGGGAGCGATGTGGATCTGGTGACCCGGTTGCTTCTGGCTTCAGTAGAAGACCAGAAAGGGGTATTGAAAAACCCCAAACCGTTTGTGCTCTTCGACGATTTTGGCGATTCTGCCCTACTTTTCTCGGTGCATTTCCACATCAGTGATTCCTTTACCGACCCCAGGACCAAAAGTGAAATCCGGTACCGTATAGACCGCCTCTTCCGGGAGCACAAAGTCACCATCCCATTCCCGCAACGGGATGTGCATTTCTACGGGCATACTCCCCTGGAGGTGCGCCGGCAGGGGGATTAAAGGGGGTATGCGCTTTCATTCCTTTTTGCAAGGCAGGTGCAGGGAGTTCCGGTAGTTTTGAAGTGGGGGGCGGGGCCCCAGCGGTCAGGCTTCCCTGACCAACTGCACGGCTACCGATTTTATCAGGCACCAGACGGGCATCCCTTCCCTGAGCTGAAGGGCTTGCATCCCCTCCCGTGTCAGGCAGACCACCATCGGCTGTCCAGCATCCACAAGGGCTACGATTTGCCCGTCCACCTCCCGTATGCTATTGAGGGTTCCACGGACCTGGTTGCGGATTGAGATTCCTTCTACTTTCCCGGTTGCCAACGCGATATCTGTCGCGGCAATCCCCACCCGAACCCGGTCCCCGGCTTTTAGGCCAGCACCATCGGACTGGCTGGTAAGTTCCAACCCCTTTCCTGTAAGAAGGATTTTTCCCGGTTCTGACCTCCGGACTTCCATCTCCAGGCCGTTGAGCAAAGGCCCGTGGCCCAGCAAAGACAAAGCACTCTCCTGTTCCAGCAGCTCATGGTAGTTCCCGTGTCCCTGGCAAACCCCATCTTTCAGCAGCAACAGGCGGTTGGTTAGGCGAAGCAGGTCCGGCAAGTCATGACTAACCACCCAAACCGGGATATTCGCTTCCCGATGGACCCCAAGGATAAACGGGATTATGGCGCTGCGCAGCTGTTGGTCCAGGGCTGTAAAAGGCTCATCCAACAGGAGCATCCGGGGGTTGGAAAGCAGAGCCCTCCCCAGGGCCGTACGCTGTTTTTCACCCCCTGAAATGGAAGAGGGCTTGCGGTGGAGCAGTGGTTCCAGTTGCAACAGGTCAACTGCCTGGTCAAAACCAACAGGACCCGGTCCGGATTGCGGAATGCCATACCGCAGGTTTTCCGCAACACTCATATGCGGAAAGAGCCGCCCTTCCTGGAAGACGTACCCGATATTTCGTTTTTTTACCGGTTCACTGAATCGGGTTGCGGCATCGAAAAGGGTGCGGCCCTGATGCGAAATCTGTCCTTGCTGTGGCATTACCAGGCCAGCCATGGCCTGCAACAATGAGGTTTTGCCCGCCCCGCTCGGCCCGTAAATGCCGGTAATACCCCCGGAGAAGGTTTCGTTAACCCGGATGGTAAACCCGTCGCGGCGGATGTGAATATCAACCTCTGTCATGCTTCATCTTTTGTAGATACCACTCGGAAAGCAACATCGCAGCCAGGGAAATCACCACCGAGACCAGGACCAGTCTTAAGGTGGCTTCCTCCTTGCCGGGGACCTGCATCAGGGCATAGATGGCAAGGGGGAGGGTCTGGGTTTCTCCGGCAATATTCCCTGCGAAGGTTATGGTCGCCCCGAATTCCCCAAGGGAACGGGCAAAGGACAGGATGGCCCCGGAAAGGATTCCGGGCAGGGCCAGGGGTATGGTGATCCGGAAGAAGGTTTTCAGGCGGCTTGCGCCAAGCAGGCGTGAGGCTTCTTCCAACCCGGGGTCCACCATTTCCATTGCCGTGCGGACAGCCCTTACAGCCAGGGGGAAGGAGACTACTGCAGCTGCGATTACGGCAGCCGCATAGCTAAAGGCAATCCGGATCCCGAAAACGGATTCCAGCCATTCACCCAAAGGGCTGCGCGACCCCAGAAGGAGCAACAAGAGGAACCCCGTTGTGACCGGGGGCATGACCAGCGGCAGGTGGAAGAGGCTTTCTACCACAGACTTGCCCCAGAACCGGCGGCGCGCCAGCAGGTATCCGGCGGCAATGGCGAGGGGTACGGTAACCAGGGTACAGGCCAGGGCTACCTTTACCGAAAGGCCTATCGCCTGCCATTCTGCCGAAGTAAAACCTATCCAGGTCTCCATGCTATGGTACCGTTTTTAATCCGTGTTTCCTCCAAATTTTTCCGGCTTCTGCGGATGTTAGAAATCGAAGCAAAGCCCGTGCCCCCTTCCTATCGGAACAAATTCCCCCGGTATACCGGATCTGGGAATATAACGAATCCGGCAGTTCCAGCAGCACCCGTACTTTTTCCGAGCGCCTGGCATCACTGGCGTAAACCACCCCCAGGGGGGCTTCGCCCATTTCAACGACCATCAGGGCCGCGCGAACGTCCATGGCCGGGAGGGTTTTGCCGTGAAACCCCAACGCCTCAAGGGCCTGGGCGGCGTATTTTCCTGCGGGGACGTGTGCCGGATCTCCCATGGAGAGCATTCCATCGGACAACCACGCCTCCCAGGGGATGGAGTCACCTGTCCTTTCCGGTTGCAGGTTCCTATCGGAAGGGGTTACCAGAACAAGGGTATTGCCCGCAAAATAAGTCAGACCCGGGGGGCGGATCAGGCCCAGGCTGTCCAGGTATTCAGACCAGGCCGGGTGGGCACTAATAAAGAGGTCAGCCCGGGCGCCATGGGCAATTTGTCTGGCGAGGGTTCCGCTGGAAGCCAGATTCAACCGGACTTCCCTACCCGTTTGGTCCTGAAATTCGCGGCTTATTTCGCCCAGGACGTCGGTAAGGCTGGAGGCGGCAAAGACCCGGACAGCCTCGGGTTGTCTATTTCGGTTTGCGTCCCGGTTTTCCGACCGGCATCCGGCCCACACCATAGTAACCAGGGTGGCAATGGCCAGGTATAAGGAGAATCGGAAGGGCTTTAGGGGGTGCCTTTTCATGGGGTTGGGTCGCGCGCTTGTGTAAATGTAAGAAGCTTTGCCCGATCTTAACAACCCCGGCTAAGCCGGATATCCAAAAGGGTTTGGCCCGGTTATTGAACCGGGGTTGTGTAGTTTTCCCGGAACCCCCTACCTTTGGAAGGGAGCCCTGAAACCCATAAAATCCATTGTATGTCCAAAATACTTGTCATAGAAGATGAAGCCGCTATCCGCAGGGTATTGGTAAAGATCCTTGCCGAAGAAAATGACGCCTACCAGGTGGAAGAAGCCGAAAACGGCCTGGAGGGGTTGGAGAAATTGAAGAAAACCGAGTACGACCTGGTATTATGCGACATCAAAATGCCCAAGATGGACGGGGTGGAGGTGCTGGAAGCTGCCGGGAAGGCGAGGCCTGAGGTGCCCTTCATCATGATTTCCGGCCACGGGGACCTGGATACCGCGGTGCAGACCATGCGGATGGGTGCTTTCGACTACATTTCCAAACCGCCGGACCTGAACCGGTTGCTTACTACGGTCCGTAATGCCCTGGACCGGAAGGAGCTGGTTGCCGAGAACCGCATCCTCAAAAAGAAGGTGAGCAAGAATTTCGAGATGATCGGCGAAAGCAGTGAAATCCGGCAGATCAAGGAGATGATAGACAAGGTGGCAGCCACCGATGCCCGGGTACTGATTACCGGTCCCAACGGGACGGGCAAGGAATTAGTGGCCCATTGGCTGCACCAGAAAAGTGCGCGCAGCGGGGGACCCTTTGTGGAGGTCAATTGTGCCGCCATCCCTTCCGAGCTTATTGAGAGTGAACTGTTCGGCCACGTTAAGGGTGCCTTTACCTCTGCCGTGAAGGACAGGGCGGGGAAATTTGAAGCGGCCAACAAAGGCACCATCTTCCTGGATGAAATCGGGGACATGAGCCTTTCCGCCCAGGCCAAGGTCCTGAGGGCCTTGCAGGAAAGCAAAGTGTCCCGCGTGGGCTCAGACAAGGATATCAAGGTAGACGTCCGCGTGGTAGCAGCCACCAATAAAAACCTGAAGCAGGAAATTGAGGACGGGAAGTTCCGGGAAGACCTTTACCACCGCCTTGCCGTAATCCTTATCCAGGTACCCGCTCTGAACCAGCGGAGGGACGATATCCCCATGCTCATCGAACATTTTTCTGAAAAAATCAGCCAGGAACAGGGCGTACCCACCAAACGCTTTTCCAAGGGGGCAGTGGCTAAATTGCAAAAATATGACTGGACAGGGAACGTCCGGGAGCTGCGCAACGTGGTGGAGCGCCTTATTATATTAGGAGGGAGTGAGGTCAGCGAAAGCGACGTGGACCTGTTCGCCAGCAAATAACCGAACCGTTATTCCGGGCAGCCTCCGAGGGCTTCCAGGGCATCCTCCGTAATCTCCTTGGTCCTGATATTGTAATAGCGCTTGGCCGGGCTCAGGTCTTCCCGCAGCAATTGTTTTTCGCAATGGGCGTAAATACGTTCCACAAACTCCAGGGCCTCCGGACAGGGTACATCCCGGACGACGTCCTCCAGGGAGTTGCGGTAGTTTTCCAGGGCCAAGTCTATCTTGGCCTCTATCTGGCTGCTGGTCAAAGGCTTTTTCTGCCGGGCGTCACTGGCTGTGGCAGTATTCAGCGCTAATTTCCCGCTCCCGTACTGACTTTCGTGCTGTTCGTGTTCGTCAATGGCTTCTTTACTCGACCGGGCGTGTTCCAGGGCCTTTTGCAGCAGGATGCGGGCTCCTTCAAGGGAGCTTACACGGGTGGCCAGTTTCAGGCTCTGAAGGCTTTCCTCAATGTTCTGGTTGGCGTGGTCGCAACCGCAATCTTCAAACTGCGATTTGGATTTTTCTATTGTGTTGAGGGCTTTATAGGCGTGGTACCGGCTGAGGTTCAGGTCGGAAGCCTCCAGGGCCTGGCGTACGTGGTTGTTCACAAAGCCTACCATGGAACCTGCGCTGATGCAGGATCTTTCCGGGGCGGCAGAGAGCAGCAGCAGGGCGCTGCCGGCAACGAGCACAAGTAGGGATTTCATTCGGTTTTGTTTTAAGCCCTTGCGGGTAGGGTACTGATTTGGGTAATGTAAAAGTACCTCTTAATCCCGGGAGGCTCCATTTTTTTCGTCCTCTGTGCCCAAACCACCGACCTGTGGTCAGGGTCATAGACGAAGTGTCCTTTTTTGGCGGGGAATGGTGCACCCGGCGAAAATATTTTATCTTCAGGGCATGGATTCAATTAAGGCAAAGGATTTCAGGGCATATCCCAAAACCGACCTCTCAGCCCTTCCCACCTACGAGGATTTCGGGCTTTCGGAAAAGGCGCTCAAGAAGCGACTCGAACATGTGCGCAAACGTCTGGGCAAGTTTCAGGATACCTTGTATGCCCATGGGAAATATGCCGTTCTGGTATGTATTCAGGGGATGGATACGGCCGGGAAAGACAGCCTTATCCGGGAGGTCTTCAAGGACTTCAATGCCCGGGGGGTCGTAGTGCATAGTTTTAAGGTTCCCACAGAGTTGGAGCGCAAACACGATTACCTTTGGCGGCATTACATTGCCCTGCCTGCCCGCGGGAAATTCGGGGTTTTTAACCGGACGCATTACGAGAATGTGCTGGTTACCCGGGTGCACCCGGAATATATCCTGGGGGAGTACCTCCCGGATGTCCGGCAGGTTTCCGATATAGACCAGGCGTTCTGGGACCGCCGTTTTGACCAGATCAATGCCTTTGAAAAGACCCTGGCCGAGAACGGCACCCTGATTTTTAAATTTTTCCTGAATATTTCCAAAGAAGAACAACGGCAACGGTTGCTTAGGCGGTTGGAAAAAAAGGAGAAGAACTGGAAGTTTTCCCCGGGCGATCTGGATGAGCGGGAACTCTGGGACCAATACCAGGCCTGCTACCAGGAAGCTATTTCCAAAACAACCTTCGGGCATGCCCCCTGGTATGTTATTCCCTCGGATAGCAAGCCGGCCGCGCGCTACCTTTTCGCCTCCATTCTTTATGAGGAGCTCACCCGGTACACCGATATTGAGGAACCGGTGCTGTCTGAGGACTTGCAGGCCCGTATTTCCGAATTCAAAGCCCGCCTGGAGGCGGAGTAGTTAACATAAAACACGTAGAAATGCATTTAAACCCTCTGTTTGGTATACGCTCAAAGGCAGGGACTTGGGCCCTGGCAGGCATATTTTTCCTGCTATTGGGATATATGGCCCAGGCCCAGCAATCCGATTCACTGCTGATCCGTAGGCTCTATTCAGCAGCTTTAACTGAAGGGAAGGCTTATGGTTGGCTGGATTACCTTTCCAACCAGATAGGGGGCAGGCTTTCCGGATCGGTACAGGCAGAACAGGCCGTGGAATATACCCGGAAAGAGCTGGAGTCCCTGGGGCTGGACCGGGTGTGGCTCCAACCGGTTATGGTCCCGAAATGGGTAAGGGGTACTACGGAATTCGCCTATATCGAAAGTGACCCGGGCAATACCAACAATGTACCCATTTGTGCCCTTGGGGGGTCGGTGGCCACTCCGCCAGGGGGGCTCAAGGCCCAGGTGGTGGAAGTAGATGGTATAGCGGCCCTGGATTCCCTGGGCCGGGAGGCTATTGAGGGAAAAATCGTTTTTTTCAACCGCCCCATGGACCCCACCCAGATCCACACCTTCCAGGCCTATTCGGGTTGTGTGGACCAGCGGTATTCCGGTGCGGCGGAGGCTGCGCGCTATGGGGCGGCCGGGGTTATTGTGCGTTCCATGAACCTCCGCCTGGACGACTATCCCCACACCGGGTCCATGAGCTATGGCGAGCTTTCGCTGGAGGAACGAATCCCTGCAGCCGCTATCAGTACAAACGGCGCGGAGCTTCTGAGCACTACCCTGAAGCTCAACCCGGATATCCGCTTCTTTTTCCGCCAGAGTTGCCGCCAGCTGGAGGATGTGCCCTCCCACAACGTCATTGGAGAGGTCCGGGGTACGGAATTTCCTGAGAAGGTCATGGTAGTAGGCGGCCACCTGGATTCCTGGGACCTGGGCGACGGGTCCCACGACGACGGGGCAGGATGCGTACAGAGTATGGAAGCCCTGAGGTTGTTGCTAAGCCAGGGTTACCGCCCCAGGCATACCATCCGCGTGGTCCTGTTTATGAATGAGGAAAACGGACTCAGGGGAGGCAGGGCGTATGCGGCCGAGGCCCAGAGGAAAGGGGAGGAGCATATTTTTGCTCTCGAGAGCGATGCCGGTGGTTTTACCCCCAGGGGGTTTTCCTTTGATTGTTCCGATGCGGCCTTCGAGCATATCCAGTCCTGGAAACCGCTGTTTGAGCCTTACCTGGTGCACCAGTTCACCAGGGGCGGGGGCGGTGCCGATATTGGCCCGCTTAAACCCCAGGGCCCTATTCTGGCCGGTCTGCGACCGGATTCCCAGCGGTATTTCGATTACCACCATGCCGAAAACGATACCTTCTCGGCCGTTAATAAGCGGGAGTTGGAGCTGGGTGCGGCCACGATGGCGGCCCTGCTCTACCTGGTCGATTCCCAGGTCGGGGCATTGACAGACCGGGAGGAGGGTCGCTAGGCCCGGTCGTTATATATTCCGTATCTTTGGCGCCTAAAACCAAGCAGATGCAAGAAGGGATTTACGCCAAATTCAACACCAGCAGGGGAGAGATCCTCGTAAAACTCACTCACGATAAAACCCCGGGAACCGTGGGGAATTTTGTAGGCCTTGCCGAGGGCGGCCTGCCCAAGGGCAAAGCGGGTACCCCGTACTACAACGGCCTGAAGTTCCACCGTGTCATCCCCGATTTTATGATCCAGGGCGGATGCCCCCTGGGGACCGGTACGGGAGACCCGGGATATAAGTTCGACGACGAGTTCCATCCGGACCTCCGCCACAATGAACCGGGGGTTCTCTCCATGGCCAATGCAGGGCCCGGTACTAACGGGAGCCAGTTCTTTATTACCCATGTACCCACCCCCTGGCTCGATGGGAAGCATACCGTTTTCGGACATGTGGCCCAGGGTCAGGAAGTAGTAGATGCCATCGCCCAGGGCGATGCCATTGAATCCGTGGAGATCGTGCGGGTAGGTGCCGAGGCCGAGGCCTGGGATGCCGTTCGGGCCTTCGAGGACTTCGTTTCCTCCGGGGATGCCCGCAAGGAAAAGGCCAAGGCAGACATGCTGGCCCAAATGGAAGAAAAAGCCAAGGGCTTTGAAAAGACCCCCAGCGGGCTGCGCTATAAAATCCTCGAATCCGGGAACGGGGCCAAACCCAAACGCGGCGACCGGGTGGCAGTGCATTACGAAGGGGCCCTTTTGGATGGCACCTTATTCGATAGTTCGGTGCAGCGCGGGCAACCTATTGAGTTCCTTCTGGGAGAGGGGCAGGTTATCCCAGGTTGGGATGAAGGCATTGCCCTGCTTTCGGTAGGGGACAAAGCCCGTTTGCTGATCCCATCGGACCTCGCATACGGGTCTCGCGGAGCCGGCGGTGTGATTCCCCCGGATGCCCCGTTACTCTTCGATGTCTCCCTGGAAGGGATATCCTAAAACAAAAAACCCCCGGCGCCTGCCGGGGGTTTTTATTTAGAAAGGGAAGGGTCTATTCAACGACACGTACCTCCACGGCATTCATGCCTTTCTTTCCGCGTTGCAGCTCAAATTCTACAACATCACCTTCGCGGATCTCATCGATTAGGCCGGAGACGTGTACAAAATGGTCTTTGTCTGAACCGTCTTCTGTAATGAAACCGTATCCTTTGGATTCATTAAAGAATTTTACTGTTCCTGAACTCATAAAATAAAAGATATAAAATTAAAGTGCGAAGGTATGGGGAATAAATGGAGTAGACACTATTCTTTTCGAAAACTTTTGAAAATAAGTGGTTTAGGCCGTAGGGTCCGGGGTTAGACGGAGGTATGGCCGGAGTTCTTCCACCTGGTCGCCGAAGAGGGTTCGGGCCTCCGGGGTAGGGATAGACGGGCTAACCACCACTTTCTGCCCCTGCTCCCAGTTGGCGGGGGTGGCTACCTTGTGGTAGGCCGTGAGCTGCAGGGAATCGATCACCCGCAGAAGCTCGTAGAAATTACGCCCGGTGGAGGCAGGGTAGGTCAGGATCAGTTTTATTTTCCGGTCCGGCCCAATGATAAAGACTGAGCGCACCGTAAGGGTGTCGTTGGCATTGGGGTGAATCATATCATACAGGTCCGAAACCTGGCGGTCCGCATCGGCAATGATGGGAAAGTTTACCTCCACCTTCTGGGTATCTGCGATATCCTTCAACCACTCCTGGTGCGAATCCAGTGGGTCTACACTCAGGGCAATCATCCGCACCTTGCGCCTGTCAAACTCCTGCTTAAACTTGGCTGCCGTCCCAAGTTCTGTGGTGCATACGGGCGTAAAATCGGCGGGATGCGAAAAAAGGATGCCCCAGTGGTCCCCCAGGTAGTCATAGAGCGTAAGGGTGCCCTGGGTGGTTGCTGCCGTAAAATTGGGAGCCGTATCCCCCAGTCTTAGATGTGCCATAGGAATAAATATTATAGTTAGCCTATAAAAGTAGTAGAATAATAATTTAATCCCTTTGGTGCCGGGTTAAAATTCTATTAATTTTACAGGAAAGCCCTTCCCATGAACGATGCATCTTCAGAGCGCCTCCGCTACCCCATAGGCCATTTCCATAAACCCGAATCCATATCCGACAGGAAACTCCAGGACTGGATTGCGGAGTTGGAAGCCCTACCCACCCGCCTGCGTGACCTGGCCGCCCAACTGAGCGAATCCCAGCTGGATACGCCATACCGCCCTGGGGGCTGGACCGTTCGCCAGGTCATCCACCATCTCTCGGATAGCCACCACCATAGTTATACCCGTTTTAAATGGGCTTTAACCGAAGATCAACCTGTAATCAAGGCGTACCTGCAGGACGGCTGGGCAGACCTTTTCGATGCCCGCACGGCCCCTGTGTCGCTTTCCCTGGACCACTTACAGGCCGTACATGCCAAATTGGTGTATCTCCTTCGGGGGCTATCCCGGGCCGAATTAAAGCGGGCCTTTGTCCATCCGGAGACGGGGAGCGTTACCACTCTGGAGGAGAATGTAGGCCGCTATGCCTGGCACAGCAACCACCACCTTGCCCATATTTCGGGCCTATTGGAGCGGATGGGCTGGTAGGGTTACCGGCCTTGCCAGTACCCACATGCCTTTTTCCCCGGGCAACACCTCGGGGTAGGGGACCTGGGTTTCACCCAGGATTCGGAACCCCCACTTCTGGTAGAAGGACAGGGCCGGGCCCTTTTTCATCGCCTCCAGCCAAAGGCAATCTGCCCCGGTCTCCCGGGCATATGCCAGGATACCCCGCATCAGCGCACTGCCCAGGCCCTTGCCTGTGTGGGCTTTCCTGAAGTATATTTTTTCTATAAACAGCGGGTTCTGGCCCGGAAGGCCTTTACGCGTTTTACTCAGGACCCATTTGCAGATGCCCGTGGGGGTACCCTCTGAGAGCAGCAGGTACAGGCGGGTGTCCCCCTGCTCCAGGTCATGGCGCAGTACTTCTGAATTGAAATTCCGGGAGATGTAAGGGGCAGGGTCTCCCCCGGGCCACAGGTGGCAATAGTGGTCCCGGTAAGCCTGCTGCCCGGTTAAGAGGTAGTCATTGCCCTTCTCGCGGGTAACCGGGACCCATTCCAGGGGTTGGGGCTCCAGGCTCTGGCCGGTATCGATCAGCTTCCCGGTTTCCATTTGATGTTGCAGCCAATACTGGGCTTCTGGTCCGGAGAAACGTTTAAGTCATTGAGCGTGGCCTCGATGGCGGCTCGGAGGTCGGCTCCCGTAAGGGGTTTGTCATTCCCGGGGCGGGAGTCGTCCAGCTGGCCCCGGTAAACGAGTTTCAGGCCCGGGTCGAAGAGGTAGAAATCCGGCGTGCATGCCGCATCGTAGTCCTTCGCCGTCTGCTGGGTTTCGTCGTAAAGGTAGGGGAATGGGTACCCTTCTGCCACAGCGGTACGGGTCATCTCCCCCGGGGCATCTTCGGGGTAATTTTCTACGTCGTTGCTGGAAATGGCCACAAAACCAATGCCCAGGGGTTGATAGTCCCGGGCGAGCCTTACCAGCTCGGCATTTACGTGTTTCACAAAAGGGCAGTGGTTGCAAATGAACATAACCACGGTTCCCTTGGTGCCTTTTACTGAGTCCAGGTCCAGTGTTTTACCACTAACGGTATCGGGCAGGCTGAAATCAGGGGCCGGGGTGCCCAGGGGGATCATATTGCTGGGGGTTCGAGCCATATCGGGAAAGGGTTTTGCGGGTCCCAAAAATACTCAAAAGTTGGTTTATCCTCAGACTCTTCCTATCTTCTGACCCAACTAACCTTCCCTTTAAGGGGCCAACCAAACGCATTTGATTCCTACCCCTCTATGCTTTATCACGGCCACTGAGGCCTCCTATGAAAATGCCGGGAGGCGCTGTGCGGCTTCTACTTTCATTGTGCAACCTCATGATCTGGTGACATGGAATCGCAGATAGACCATTTGCAAATCCATTTCGATTCCCAGAGCCTGTGGATGCTGAATATAGCCCTGGCCCTGGTTATGTTCGGGATTGCCCTGGACATACGCCCTTCTGATTTCAGGCAGATATGGAAAGCCCCCAGAGCCATGCTTACCGGGGTGCTGTGCCAGTTTATCCTGCTGCCCCTTGCTACTTTCCTGTTGGTGGTCCTGATACGGCCCCAGCCGAGTTTTGCCCTGGGGATGATTTTGGTTGCCAGTTGCCCTGGGGGGAACGTTTCCAATTTTATGTCGCACCTGGCTCGTGGCAATACGGCACTGTCAGTCTCCCTGACCGCCTTAGCAACCCTGGCAGCTGTCCTGATGACCCCCCTGAATTTACAGTTATGGGGTGGGCTGTATGCCCCTTCGGCTGAAATCCTGAAAACAGTCCGCATTGATCTGCTGGAAATGATCCGCCTGGTAGGGCTGCTGCTGGCCGTCCCCCTGGTTTGCGGTATGGCCCTGCGCCATTACCGGCCTGCCCTCGCGCTGCGCCTTACCCGTTATTTCAAGGGGGGGTCGCTGTTGTTCTTTTTCGGGCTAATCGGCCTGGCCCTGTGGAAGGACCGGGATGTATTTGCAGCCTATGTAGGGGCAGTGTTCGGGATTGTGCTCCTGCATAATCTCATTGCCCTGGGAACAGGGTTTGGTACGGCCCGCCTGCTGCGGCTCAGCCGAAAGGACGTCCGTACCATTACCCTGGAGACGGGCATCCAGAATTCGGGCCTTGGGCTTTTAATTATATTTACTTTTTTTGACGGTCTTGGGGGAATGGCCCTGGTAGCCGCCTTCTGGGGCATCTGGCATCTGGTTACCGGCCTTTTGGTTGCCGGGATCTGGAGCCGTTACCTGTTGCGAAAAGAACCTGTGCTTTGAAAAAAGTCATATATGCGATCCTCAAACCGGTAATCCGGACAGCGTTCCAGTGTTATTACCAGCGCATTTCCTTCAAGGGGATGGGAGGGATCCCGGCCGATAAACCGGTAGTGCTCCTGCCCAACCACCAGAATGCCCTTCTTGACCCCTTGTTGTACGCGGCTTTCGCCAGAGCCAGAAAACCGTATTTCCTGACCCGTTCCGATGTTTTTCAGGGCGGGCTGCTGGAAGCCTTTTTCGATGCCATGCGGATGATCCCCATCTATCGCTGGCGCGATGGGCGGCACACCCTCAGGAGGAATGATGCCGTTTTCGACCGGTGTGCGGAGTTGCTTTCCCAAGGGGAGCACCTGCTTCTGTTTCCCGAGGCCAACCACAACCTCAGACGGCAAGTACGCCCGCTCAGTAAAGGATTTACCCGTATTGTAGCCCGGGCCATGGAGTGCTATCCGGACCTGGATTTACAACTGGTGCCCGTTGGGATCAACTACCAGGATGCGGCCGGTTTCCCGGACCGTGTTACCTACGTATTCGGTACGCCTATTGCTGCAAGGGAACTGTGGGAAGGCCTGGATGAAGCCCAGGCGGCAGCGGTAGTGAAGCAACGTATCTTCGAGGCCCTGACCACCCTCACCACCCATGCCGACCCAGACAGGGAGTACGAGGCGCAAATCCTACCCCTGGAAGAACAGGGAGCCGATTTTAACCATCCGGAAGAAGTCAACGCCTACCTGAAGGGCGCTACCCGGGATTTTCCAAGGCGCTCAAAGGGCACTGGTCTCCTGCACAGGTTGTGGGATGGGTTATTCCGCCTGCTCAATGCCCCGGTGGTGCTGCCATGGGGCTGGGTGGCCCGCAATAAGGTTTGGGAGCCGGAATTCATGAGTACCTTCCGGTTTGGCTTTGCTTTTCTGGTGTATCCGCTGTACTACCTCGCCTTGCTGCTCCTGTTGGGTTGGCTGGCAGGATGGGCCACAGCTGGGGTAGCCGTGGCCTTCCTGATTGCTTTTAACCTGCTTTACGTCAAGGGCCGGTAGGCTTCCTTACATGATATGCCCGAAGAAAATGGCATTCATCAGCAATTTGTTGGTGCCGTACCAGAATGCCCTGAAATTGGTATTATCCGTAAAAAGGATAACCCTTCCACCGCCCATGCGCGATACTTTGAAGGGGACGCTGCCCGAAATCAGGCGGGCGTTTTCTTCAGAAATATAGCCGCTCAGAAGGGGGTTTTCCGTGTATTGGATGGGGTTGTCAAAACTGTTTTTCTCAGGTTCCAGGTAGATGTTGGAATTGCGGAACAGCGCCAGACGGTCGTTTTTATAGCCCCAGTTTACCGGGTGGGAACGGTCCAGGCGTGCTTCAAAAATAGCTCCGCCGGTTACCTGAGCGCCATAGAATTCCTCTTTCTGGTCGAAGCGCAGGTTTTTGGCCTGAAGGGTACTGTCCCGGACCATCTTCAGGTCCATAAGTTCGTGGCGCTCGAGCCAGCTGGCCGCGCTGCGGTAGGCGATGAGAGTACCTCCTTGTGAAACCCATTCCTTGAGTTTGGAGGCAGCGCTTTCCGACAGGCCGCCGGAGCCCCAGGAACTTGGGAGGATGATGTCGGTGTACCGGTCCAGGTCCGCACGGGAAAGCTGGTCGGTGTCCAGTTTGGTGAGTGGGATGCCGTAGCGCGTATCGAAGAGGTGCCAGATTTCCCCGGCATCGTAGGAGCGGATGCCATCCCCCACGATAAGAGCCACTTTAGGGGCCTTCACCCGTTCAAATTCCCGGCTGCCTAAATCTATACCCTGGGTAACCCCGGTATCGACTCCTGTCAGGCTAACCCCGGTACCGGAGGCGATTTCCTGCAAGGTGGCATACAGGGTGTCGGGATCCAGGTCCTGGCCCTGGACGGGTACCATGATGGTCCCGTAGTCGTAGCTGCGCCCTCCCATCCGGAAAGGCTCCCGCCCCACTTTGGCGCGCAGCCCTTTTTGGAGCAGGGCGTTCAGGACCTTGGGGGTATAGTATTCGTGCCACTCGAACAAATAGGCGTACTGGCTTTTGCGGTCTACGCCTCCGCCCAGGGATGGGAGTTCCTGCAGGGCATTGCCGGTTTCCGGAAGGCTATTGACCTCGGAGTAGTCCAGGTTAAACGCCAGGGGGAAGGTCCAGGCCGAGATGTCGTAAAAGAGGCTGTCGGTAAAGGTGGTGCGCTTTTCAAACATGGCGCGGATGAGCCTCGGGTTTTTCTGGTTGAGTGGTACCACATAGCTGTTCCCCCCTGTAAAGGTTTTTCCGCCGATAGTCTTTTCTCCCTGAAGGGGATAAACCGTAAGGCGGTGGCGGAGCAGGATTTCGGCCAGGTGCGCGGCCTTTGCTCCATCTTTGGAATCCCCAAAGACGTAGCCCCTGGTACCCCGGGCTTCGCTGCGGAGCTGGGCGTAGTAATCCCTGCGGAAATCCAGAAGTTTTGTCCGCATATTATGGGCCGCCTCGATGGTGGAAAGCGCCGTTACAAACTGGTTGCGGATGGTAAAGGGGAAGGTGAGCACCCCGTTGTCGCTCTCCTGCATGTGGCCCCGGGAACTTGCCTGTTCAAAAAGGATCCCGATACTGCCCATGACATCAGGAAAGGTAGATCCCTTTCCGTAGTAATAATCGTCGTAGTCTTCTTCCGAATAATACAGGGAGCCGATCTTATTGAGGGCCTTGGCGTGGTAGGTTCCTATTTCGGCGGTGAGCTCCTTGTTGCGCTCCGGGGTAAGGGGGTGGATGCGCGAAGGTTCCCCGGGCTGGAAGAAGAAGGTGGAATTCGTGCCCATTTCGTGGTGGTCGGTAAGCACGTTGGGCAGCCAGTCGTGGAAGGTGTTGATGCGGGCGCGGCTCTCCGGGAGCTGCACGGGCAGCCAGTCCCGGTTCAGGTCAAACCAGTAGTGGTTGGTGCGCCCTCCGGGCCAGACCTCATTGTATTCCCGGTCATTGGGGTCCGGGGTCATGGTAATGGCCTTATGGGTGTTGGCCCAGTGGGCAAACCGCTGCAACCCGTCCGGGTTAAAGGAGGGATCCATCAGGATGACCATATTGCGAAGCATTTCCTCTATTTCCGGCCCCTGGGCGGCGGCCAGGTAATAGGCATAGGCCAGTCCGGCGTTGGCACCGCTGGGTTCATTCCCATGGATGGAAAACCCCTGGTAAACGACCACGGGCATACCAGACAGGTCCATGCTCCCGGCCCCGGATTCTGTCAGGGCGAGGTGGTTTTGACGGATTTGCTCCAGGCGTCCGTGGTTTTCAGGGGAGGTGACTTTCAGCAGCAGCAACGGCCGGCCTTCGAAAGTGGTGCCCCTGTTTTCCAGGACCATCCTGTCGCTGGCTGCAGCCAGGGTGGTGATATACTGCACCAGTTTATCGTGGGTAACGTGCCATTGGCCCACCTGGTGGCCAATGACCGATTCCGGGGTGGGGATTTCCGGGTTATAGCTGATTTGCTGGGGCAGGAAGTAATCCAGTCCTGGTGTTTCCTGCGCCATTAAAGTGCCGAATGCGGTTAACAGCACACAGAGGGAAAGAAGCGTTTTTTTCATTGTAGTGGTTCTGTTTTCACGGGGCCGTTACTTTCGGGGGGTCCCTAATGTGTAAAGATAACACCTGCGGGTTGCAGCGCCAAAAAGACCTAGCCATAAAAAAAGGCCTCCGTGGGAGGCCTTAATATATGATTGTAAGGAGTATCAGATGTCGTCGAAATCCACATCCACAAAGCTGCCGCTGCTGGGCATGCCGTTCTCAGAAGGTTCGTTTTTTCGGAAATCCTTCTGGTGGCGCTCGGAGATGACCTCCTCGCCTTTGGAATCAATAATATATTCTGTGGTTTCTTCCAGGATGTCCCGGAAGGCCTCAAAGTCCTCCTTGTACAGGTAGATCTTATGCTTTTTGTAATGGAAGGACCCGTCGTCGTGGGTGAATTTCTTGCTTTCGGTAATGGTGAGGTAGTAATCCCCGGCCCTGGTGCTGCGGACATCGAAGAAATACGTCCGGCGGCCAGCCCGGAGCACTTTGGAAAAAATCTCCTCCTGCTCCGTCAAGTCTTTCTCGCTCATCGTATCGGAATCTAGTTAGCTTGGGTATAAGGTTCCCAAAAATGTGAAAAAAATGCTAAAACAGCAACTTTTTTTAGTTTTCCTTACCCGATAGCTGGTTGATATAAAGCTCCTTGTAATACCCGGGGGCAGCGAGTAATTCCTCGTGGGTGCCGGATTGGATGATGCGGCCGTCTTCCAGGACCAGGATCTTGTCGGCATGGATGGCCGAGGAGACCCGGTGGCTTACGATGATGGTGGTTTTGTCGCGGGAGGCTTTCTTAAGGTTGGACAGGATGGCTTCCTCGGTTTCCGTGTCTACGGCCGAGAGACAATCGTCGAAGAGGTAAATGACCGGGTCCTTGATCAGGGCCCTGGCTATGGAAACGCGCTGTTTCTGCCCGCCGCTAAGGGTAATGCCGCGCTCCCCGAGGATGGTTTGGTAGCCTTTGGCAAACCCCTGGATGTTGTCGTGCACAACCGCCATGCGGGCCGCGGTTTCAATTTCCTGCTGGGTAGCATCGGCCTTTCCGAAGCGGATGTTATTTTCAATGGTGTCGGAAAACAGGAAAGCGTCCTGGGGCACGGCCCCGATGGCCTGGCGGAGGGAATCCAGGTGAACTTCCCCGATGGGGACACCATCGATAAGGATTTCGCCGGATTCCACATCGTAGAGGCGTGCGATCAGTTCCAGGATGGTCGATTTCCCGGAACCGGTTTTTCCCAGAATGGTGAGGGTCTGCCCCGGATCTATGGTAAAGGAAAGGTTTTTTATGGCCTTGATACCGGTATCGGGATAGGTAAAATGGACATTCCGGAATTCAATTTTCCCCGAAATAGGGGTAGGCGCTTCTGCAGAATTGACGATTTCAGGTTCCTGTTCCAGGAACTCGTTGATGCGTCGCTGGGAGGCCTCGGCCCGTTGCACGATGGAAGTCAGCCACCCTACAATGGCCACCGGCCAGGTGAGCATGTTCACATAGATGATAAACTCCAGGATGGTCCCCAGGGTATCGATCTCACCCCTGAAATACTGCACCCCTCCCACATAGATCACAAAGATATTGCTGACCCCGATAAGCAGGATCATCAGCGGGAAAAACCAGGCATTGACTTTGGCCAGGTCCATACTTTTTTCCTTACCCTCCAGGGCCAGGGCCTCGGCTTCGCTACTGATTCGGGGTTCAATGGCATAGGCCTTGATCACCGAGATGCCCGAGAACGATTCCTGGGCGAAAGTCGAAAGGGTAGAGAGGAAGACCTGCACCCGGGTGGAGCGTTGGTGGATAACCCGGCTGATCCAGTAAATCAGCACGGATAATACCGGAAGGGGAACCAGAGCGTAAAAGGCGATGGTGGGCGCTTTGATAAACATCAGGGGGATGAGGCAGACAAAGAGCGTCAGGGTCTGTATCCCATACATGATGGCCGGTCCGGCATACATGCGTACCTGGCTGACATCCTCGCTGATGCGGTTCATCAGATCCCCGGTGCGGTTGTTCTTGTAGAAATTGAGACTCAGTAGCTGGTAGTGGTCAAAGACCTCGTTTTTCAGGTCGTATTCGATGTAGCGGGAAACATTGATGATGGTTTGCCGCATCAGGAAGGTAAAAAACCCCGATAGCAGTGCCGCCCCGATAATGATGGCGATATATTCCAACAGCTGGGCACGCGCCTCCGGAAGGGCAAGGGCCCCGGCACCGTACTGCTCCACCACCTCTACGATGTTCTTCACATAGGAAGGCATTACCAGTTGGAAAACCCTTGCTATGATGGTAATTATAATGCCCACCAGGAGCTTGAACCAGTATTTCCGGAAGTACTTGTTGAGGTGTCTGAGTGCTTTCATTGGCCCGGGGGCATGGGATGGTGCTGCAGGGATCACAGCCGGACAAAGATAGCCCTTTGGCGCGAAAGCGGCGTTAGAGATTTCATAAACCCCCGGGGTATGCCGGAATTCGGAATCTATTGCTATTTTTGCCCCGTTCATTCCAGCAAAGTTCTTTACATGCTAACCAGACGGCACATCCGGGTCAAAGTAATGCAGAGCATTTATGCCCTGAGCCTTTCCAAAGCCGGTGACCTGGAATCCTCGGAGAAGTTCCTGCGCAGAAGTATAGGCCAGACCTATACCCTCTACCTGCTGGTTCTCGGGTTGTTCCGGGAACTCCACCTCTATGCGGTTTCCCAGAAGGAAAAAGGGGCCAAACGCTACCTGAAAGAAGCCCCCATGGGCCCGGACCCTGCCAGGCTCGCCGGGAATGTCTTTCTCTCGGCCATTGCCTCGGACAGTTCCCTGGAGGCCGAGTTGGGAAAACGGAAACTGCGGCAGTGGTACCTCAATGAGGAGTATGTCAAAATCCTGTATTCCCAGATCCTTCAAAGCCCGGAATTCGAAGCGTACAGCGCTTCGGAAGGGGGGTGGGACCAGGACCGGGCCTTCATCCTTTCGATTTTCCGGGAGATTATCGCCCCTAACGACAAAGTATACGATTTCCTTGAAGATGAGGGGATTACCTGGGTAGACGACCTTCCATTGGTCAATACCTTTATTATGAAACGCCTCGGGAAAATGAAAGCTACTTCTGCCGAAGGGTTTCTGCTGCCGGCTTTGTTGAAAGGACCGGAGGATATGGAGTTTGCCCTGGAGTTGCTGCGCAAGACGGTCCTCAGGGACGGGGAACTCGAAAAGGAAATCGAGGGCAAAACACCCAATTGGGATAAGGACCGCATTGCTGAGATCGATGCCATCCTCCTGAAGATGGGGATTGCGGAATTGCTGTATTTCCCCTCCATCCCGGAGCGGGTCACCATCAATGAATACCTGGAAATCGCCAAGGAATACTCCACGCCCAAGAGCAGTGTGTTTATCAATGGAATCCTGGATAAACTCATCCGCGAATACAAGGCTTCGGGCCGCCTTAAAAAAACGGGCCGCGGCCTCTTATAAGGAATTAATGCTTATTTTTGACCGAACTGAAATTAAATGCACACCATCATGAGAAAAGCAACTGTCATTCTGAGTGTTCTGGCCCTGACGGCCTTTACTTCATGCAAGGACAAGGCTTCTGAGAAAATAGATGCCGCCAACCTGGAAGTGGCCGCACAGCGGGACGAGGCTTCCAAGAACGTAGCTGTCATGACATTTGACCGCTCCGAACACGATTTTGGAACCATCGAGCAGGGTGCTGCCCAGGAAACCGTTTTCGGGTTTACCAATACCGGTAACGCCCCCCTGATCATTACCAGTACTTCCGCCAGCTGCGGCTGTACCGTACCGGATGCCCCGGTAAACCAGCCCATCGCCCCAGGGGAAACGGGAGAGATCAAGGTGAAATTCAACGGCTCCGGAAGTGGCCAGGTAACCAAAACGGTAACCATCCGCGCCAATACCTCCAAAGGTGCCGAGATGTTGCGGATCAAGGCGTTTGTCAATGCCCGCACCGGAACGGCTCCCGCCACTATGGGCCCGGTTTCCCAATAAGATAATTGCGTAACAAATAACTATTAGATATGGAGGGCTTCCAGCAGTTTCTCCCGATGATCCTCATATTTGCCGTGGCGTATTTTTTTATGATCCGCCCGCAGATCAAGAGGCAAAAGGACGAAAAGAAATTTACCCAAAACCTCAAGCGGGGGGATAAAATCGTTACCAAAAGCGGCCTTCATGGCAAGGTCGTGGACCTGAACGACAGCGATTTTTCCTGCATCATTGAGACCATGGCCGGGCGCCTTAAGTTCGACCGGTCTGCCATTTCCATGGAGATGAGCAAAAAACTCAATACCCCTCAGCAGAAGTAAACGGACAGCTCCCATTGTTCCGAAAGAAAAGCACCGGTAACCCCGGTGCTTTTTTTTACAAAAATCCCTACCTTTTACAGGATAAACCTTCCGATATGTATTCAAGACGATCCTTCCTTAAAACAGGGACCCTGGGGGTCTCTGCCACTGCAGCCAGCCTCGTGGTGCCGGCCTCCCTCTGGGCAACACCCAAACGTATTCTGGGGGCCAACAACAGACTCAGACTTGGCCTGATAGGGTGTAACGGGATGGGCTTTTCCAACCTCACTTCCTTTATGCGGCAGCAGGATGTAGAGGTGGTGGCCCTCTGCGATGTGGACCGGAATGTGCTGGAACGCCGGCAGGCCGATGTGGCTGGAGGGGGAAGGAAAAAACCCGAAGGCTATACCGATTATCGGAAACTGCTGGAGCGCAAAGACATCGATGCGGTCATCATCGGGACCCCTGACCACTGGCATTGCCTGCAGATGGTCCATGCTCTGGACGCCGGCAAGGATGTGTATTGCGAAAAGCCTATAGCCAATTCCATAGAAGAGGCAGACCGGATGCTTGGGGCCGTGCAGCAAAGCGGGAGGATGGTGCAGATAGGGCAGTGGCAGCGGAGTCAGCCCCATTTTGTGGACGCCATCCAATATGTGCATTCCGGGGTGTTGGGCCCTATCCGCCTGGTGAAGGCCTGGGCCTACCAGGGTTGGATGATGCCCGTTCCGTTGAAACCAGACACCCAGGCTCCTGAAGGTGTCGATTACGATATGTGGCTGGGCCCAGCCCCTAAAAGGGCTTTTAACCCCAACCGGTTCCATTTCAATTTCCGGTGGTTCTGGGATTATGCCGGAGGGCTGATGACGGATTGGGGGGTGCACCTGATTGATTATGCCCTTTACGGGATGCAGGCGACCCAGCCGAAATCGGTTATGGCTTCAGGGGGTAAATTTGCCTATGCAGACGATGCTTCCGAAACCCCGGATACCCTGCAGACCGTGTACGAATTTGACGGTTTCAACCTGCTGTGGGAGCATGCCACCGGCATCGATGGGGGCAATTACGGCCGCAACCATGGGATCGCCTTTATCGGGAACAACGGTACCCTTGTACTGGACCGGGGTGGCTGGGAAGTAATCCCCGAGGTGGAACACGAAAGTTGGAGGCAACTCAGAGACCAGCCGAAGATCGAAGCGGTTCCCACCCGCTCTGCCGAGGGCAGTGGTCTGGACCTGCACACCCTGAATTTTGCCGAAGCGGTCAGAAGCAGGGATGCGGGAATCCTTAAAGCACCCATAGAAGTCGGGTACCATGCGGCGCGGGTGTCGCATATGGGGAATATTGCCTTTAAATCCGGCAAACGGCTCTTCTGGGATTCGGGACAGGCAGCCTTCACCGACGCCGGGGCCAATGCCCTGATGCAGGCCGAATACCACAATGGCTGGTCCTTGAAGTAGTCCGGGAAAGGGCCGTCCTTAGCACTTGCGATACTTGTCGTTTAACCCGATGCCTTCCCGGATCATGGGCAGGATTTTTGCCATCCGCTGTTCCCGGGTAGCCTCCCGTTTTGCTGTCCCGATATATTCAGCGAAGTCCTTTTGCTTGTATGGAGCCAGAGCCTGGAAGGCCTTTTCGAGGGTTGGGTTGGCTTTTAGTGCTGTCTTCAGCGCTTCGGGTATGACCAGGGATTTTCGGGGGGAAGGTTCCAATTTCAACCCCTTCCGGGCATTCTCAACAGCTTCGGCTACATAGGCCTGAACAGCCCTGGGGTCGATCTCGGCGGCCGAGGTGAATTTCCAATGGCGCATGGCCTTTGTTTTGCCTTCCTGGACGTTTTCCAGCACCCCCAACGGGTCCGATAGGAAAACCCCGTTAAAGAACCACAATCCAAAGTGCTGTTTGAAGGCCATAACACCCAGTACATTCTGGTTGTTGTGCGTATATACGGGCGAGCCCCATTTGAGGGTTTCCTCCACTTCGGCCTTCAAGACGATTTCCCTTAACAAGGCCAGTCCTTCCCGGAAAGGGCCATCCTTTTCGAAATACGCCTCTATTTTTGCTGCTTTGTCCATGTTTCCGGCGGTTTGGAAGCAGTAAGTTCGCAAATTTTTACGATTACGGCTACAGCCTTCTCCATACTCTGGACCGGGACGAATTCGAACTTCCCGTGGAAATTATGCCCGCCCGCAAAGATGTTCGGGCAAGGGAGCCCCATGAAGCTGAGCTGGGAGCCGTCCGTGCCCCCCCGGATGGGCTTAACATTAGGGCTAATTCCAATGGTCTCCATGGCTTCCCGGGCGACTTCCACGATGGGGAATACGGGCATGATTTTTTCCTTCATATTGTAGTACTGGTCGGCCATATCCAGGTCCACCGGGGTGTTATGGCGCTGGGAGGCTTCCCGTACCCGTTGCTCGAGCAGCGCCTTTCTCGCCTGAAAGGCCTCACGGCTGTGGTCGCGGATAATCAGGGAGGCCGTAGCCTCCTCCACGTGGCCGGAAAGGTCGTGGATATGAAAAAAACCTTCCCTTCCCTCGGTGCGCTCCGGGACCTCTTCCCGGGGGAGTTGGTCCAGGATTTCCCGTAGCACGGTGATGGCGTTGATCATCCGGTCTTTGGCATACCCCGGGTGTACGCTGCGCCCATGTGCCCGGATGGTAGCCTTGGCCGCATTGAAATTTTCGTATTCCAGTTCGCCGATCTGGCTCCCGTCTACTGTATAAGCCCATTGGGCGCCAAAAGCGGCAACATCGAAATGGTGGGCCCCACGCCCGATTTCCTCATCCGGGGTAAACCCGACCCGGATGGTTCCATGGGGGATTTCCGGATGGGCGATCAGGTATTCCATAGCAGTGAGGATCTCGGCAATCCCGGCCTTGTCGTCCGCGCCCAGGAGGGTGGTTCCGTCGGTAACGACCAGGTCCTGCCCGGTATAGGCCCGGAGCTCCGGGAATTGGTCCGGGGATAGCACGATGTTTTTTTCGGCGTGCAGGACGATGTTCCCCCCGTCGTACTCCTCCACAATCCGGGGCTTCACGTTAGTTCCGCTGAAATCGGGGCTGGTGTCGTAATGGGCTATAAACCCGATTACGGGTACCTCCCAGGAGGTGTTTGAGGGCAGGGTAGCCATGATATATCCTTTTTCGTCCAGCGTCACCGCTTCCATACCCATCTCGCTCAGTTCCCGGAAGAGCCTCCGGGCCAGGACCCATTGTTTATCCGTACTGGGGGTGGTGTCGGAACCCGGGTCGCTTTGGGTGTCGGTCTGTACATAGCCCAGGAATCGTTTCAACAGGTTTTCCATATACTTTTTAGGGGGTTTCGGAGTTAATAGCTTTAGGGTAAAGGTACTTTAGGCCCGGAAAAATACGAAGAATGAAGCAACACTCTTTTAGTCTGCTACTTGCCCTTTTCCTGGGCAGTTTCCTGGTACAGGCCCAGGATTGCACCCTTGGGATAGGGGGTAGGGACACCGACATGATCATCGCCGTTTTCGAGCTCGATTCCGTACAGCAATCCCGTCTGTCCCAGTGGACGAAGGAACTGGAAGCTGTTAACACTCCCCTGGAGGAGAAAGCCCGGATCCTGTTGGATACCCACCCCCAGAAGTCCGATGAGGACCTTGCAGCCCTGGGCCAGAAATTCGATGTGCTCAAGCAGGAAATGATAGCCAACGCCACCCGGTTTGACCGACTGCTGCTGGGGACGTTTAATGAAGCGCAATACGAGCGGTATGCTCAGCTTTGCAGGGAGGTTTACCGTGCTCCCATGGCTCCCCTGAGGCAGGAGTGATACCCTGTTGATCTTATGGGATAAGTTTCCTTTTTCCTTCTGGCGGTAACACGTGGAAGTTTGTACTTTTGACCAAATTCCACCGCCCCCATGTACAAAACCCTATTGCGCCCCCTGTTTTTCCTGTTCGATCCGGAACGGGTGCACCACTGGTCGTTTGCAGCCATCCGTTGGGTGCATACACTAGGTTTGGGAGGCCTCATTCGCCGGCTTTACACCCTGGAGGACCCCCGCCTGGAGCGGGAGGTTTTTGGCCTCAGGTTCCCCAACCCTGTGGGGCTGGCCGCCGGATTCGACAAAGACGCCCGTCTGTACAACCAGCTGTCGAATTTTGGTTTCGGATTTATCGAAATCGGCACCCTGACCCCCAAGCCCCAGGACGGCAACCCCAAAAAAAGGCTTTTCAGGCTACGCGCAGACAAGGCCATCATTAACCGGATGGGGTTTAACAACAAGGGGGTATTTGCAGCCGTGGAGCAACTGAAAAAGGAACATAAGGTGCTCATTGGGGGCAATATCGGGAAGAACAAGATTACGCCTAACCGGCAGGCCGTAAAGGATTATATGATTTGCTTCGAGGCCCTATTTCCCCACGTGGATTATTTTGTGGTAAATGTTTCCTCCCCCAATACGCCAGGGCTTCGGGAACTCCAGGATAAGGAGCCCCTTACCGAACTGCTCCAGATGATGAAGCGGGAAAACAGGCAATGTGCCCAGATAACCGGATCTGCCGAAAAGCCCATCCTGCTGAAGATTGCGCCCGACCTCACCGATTCCCAACTACTGGATATCATCGAAATTGTTAGGGCTTCTGGCATTGACGGGGTTATTGCGACCAATACAACCATCGCCCGCGAAAACCTGCGTTCGGACCTGTACCTGCAGGAGGAGACAGGAGGACTTAGCGGGCAGCCCCTCAGAGAGCGCGCTACCGAGGTCATCCGTTTTTTACATGAGAAGAGTTCCGGTTCCTTTCCCATTATTGGCGTGGGTGGCATCCACTCGGCAGAAGATGCCCTTGAAAAATTGGATGCAGGTGCCAGCCTGGTGCAGTTGTGGACCGGATTTATTTACGAGGGCCCCGCGTTGGTGCGTCGGATCAACAAGGCGTTGCTGCAGCGGGCCACTTGATTACTTTGGTCCGCCCGTCCAGTAGTCTACTACTAAAACATCTTCTATATGCGGCCCTGCCAGTTCTGTGAAGGCAATGTGGTCCGGGTTTGGCAGGTAGGCATCCCGGTCCGCTTCGGAGGTGAAGGTGAGCATAAAACAGTGCGTCAGCTCCTTATTCAAGCCTTCGGGACTATTGTTCAGGCCCCATTCCATATCATGGATTCCAGGTATTTTGGACGGGAGTGCGAGGAAGGCTTCCCGGATAGCATCCAGGGTATCCCCGGTGGTTTCCGCTTTGAACTTAAAAAGGACCACGTGTCGTAGCAGTCGTTCGTTGGGCTCTTGGGTTTGCTGGGCCCCGGAGGAGGTGATGGATCCTACCAGGACACAGATAAGGATGGCTTGGGTTAGGGGTCGCATGGGCGGCGTTTTATTGGGGAAAGATAAGCAAAGAAAGGTTATGGGTCCGAGGCGTGTTTTTTATGCAGGGGGGGACCCCCCACCCGCCCACCCAATTCCAACTTAACCCAACTCCCTGCACCCTGCCAGCAGTCACAAGCCCAAAACCAATCCCCGGGCCCGGGAAGCACTATTTATAGTACTTTTATACCCCAGAGAACAAACCATGCCGGAGCAGGTAAAAATTGTGGAATGCCCCCGGGATGCCATGCAGGGCATCCGGGACTTTATCCCAACAGAGGCTAAGGTTCGCTACTTGCAAGCCTTGCTGGGGTGTGGCTTCCATACGCTGGATTTCGGTAGTTTTGTCTCGCCCAGGGCCATCCCCCAGATGGCCGATACCGTCCAGGTATTGGAGGGCCTGGACCTTAGCCGTACCCGTACCCGGTTGCTGGCTATAGTGGCCAACAGAATGGGCGCCGAGGAAGCGTGCCGTTATCCGCAGATCGAGTATCTGGGGTACCCCTTCAGCATCTCGGAGAATTTCCAGATGCGCAACACCCATAAAACCATCGCGGAATCCATCGGGATACTGGAGGATATCCTGGAACTTGCCGCCCTGAACGGTAAGCAGGTGGTGGTTTATATCTCAATGGGGTTTGGCAATCCGTACGGGGATCCGTGGAGTCCTGAAATCGTATCGGAGTGGACCGAGCGCCTTGCAGCCATGGGGGTTTCCATCCTCTCCCTTTCCGATACGGTGGGGAGCTCTACCCCCGATGTTATCGGGTTGCTTTTTTCCGAACTGATCCCGCGCCACCCGAAGGTGGAGTTCGGCGCCCATCTCCATACCCATCCCACCACCTGGCACGAGAAAGTGGATGCAGCCTTCCGGGCCGGATGCCGACGCTTTGACGGGGCGGTACAGGGTTTTGGCGGCTGTCCCATGGCCTTGGATGAACTCACTGGCAATATGCCCACTGAAAAGATGCTTTCCTACTTTACTTCCCAAAAGGTGGAAACCGGCGTCAAGTGGATGGCCTTTGAGGCAGCATTCAACAAGGCCACTGAACTCTTTTCTGCCTACCACTAATAAAAAACCCCGGCCGTTTCCGGTCCGGGGTAAGTGCAAACAAACACATATCAATATTGCAGGATAATCCCCGCATACACGCCAAAGGGATGCCCCGGCCGCAGGCCCGCAGGTACCCGGGCCACGGCGTAGGTTTCATCCAGCAGGTTCAGGATATTCCCCGTAAAGGTCACATGTTCGTTGAGGTGGTATTTCCCGCCAAAATCCAGAACAAAGTTGGAATCCACCCGTTGGTTTGCCGGGATATCCCCTCTGCCGGCCTGGGTCCGGAAGGCCCCTGCATACCGCGCATTGAAATTCAGTTCATAAGCGCTGTGCTCCAGACTTACGGAAGCGTTCCACTGGTTGCGGGAAATATAAGGCATCTCATCCCCGGCCGTTACCGTCCCCCAGAGTTCATCCTCGCTGCCGAAACTGTTCAGAAATTCGGTGTCTGTAAAGGTGTAGCCAAAGGTCACAGGCAGGGAAAACCGCTCGTTGTTCTGCATCAGGTTGTAATTCAGCAGGAGTTCCAGGCCGCTAACGCGGACCTCTCCGGCATTGAACTGGTCCAGGGATCCGGTACCTCCGGTGGCTGCCAGGTCACTGCCCAGCAGGTTGCTGTAATCGTTGTAAAACCCGAGAACTTCCCCGGTAAATCCGGCATAGCTGAAGCGCGTACCCAATTCGTAGTTGATGCTTTCTTCCGGTTGCTGGCCTTCCTCATTTCCGGGAGGGGAGAAGCCCTTGTGGATCCCGCCAAAGACAGAAATGTTCGGGAAGTTGTAGTTAAAGCCCATCCCTGGGATCCAGACATCCACCCGGTTTTCGCGGGTGCTCAGGTCGGTTCCAATCCGGTCCGGGTCTGCAGTGCCGAAGTTTTCGCGGCCCAGGCGCATGTTTTCATAACGGAGGCCGGGGGTGAGGGTCAGGTTGCCCACCTTGAACTTGTACATGGCGAACCCGGCAAAGGCAGTGGCATCGCTTATGCGGTTGGCGTCCGTGCCGGGAACCCCTGAGGTGGTCAGGGCCATATCCCCGTTCAGGATGGCATACCGGTCTACCCACTGGAAGCGGTCTTCTTCATCGTAGTGGTACCGCAGCCCTACTTCCACGTCGTGGAAGGTTTCTTCGCCACGCCAGTGGATATCGATTTTGGTCTGTACCCCGGTGGAGAGATAGTCCCTGTTGTTGGCCTTCACGGCCAGGGCGTCTGAGGGACTGTCCGATACTCCCCTCACCACATCGTAGTAACTGCCAAAGTTGGATGGGTCTTCCATAATGTCTGCAATGCCTACCCGCTCCCCACCCAGGGTAAGGTCGTTTAGTTTATACCAGTTGCGCTGGAATTGGTTGCGGTACCCCACAGTGGTAATCCTGAAATTCGGGTTGATATCCAGAACGTGGGTGAGCATGAACTGGGTGTGCTCGGTAGCCATATTGTCTTCGGCAGAGGCCACATAGCGCCGGAAAGGGTCCGCGTCAAAATCGGCCTGGGTAAGCCCCAGATAAGTCTCGTCTGAGTCTTCGTCCGAGTATTGAAACTTGAGTTCCAGGGCTTGTTTTACTTCTCCTTCCGGGTTGAGGTTTACCCGGAACTTGGCTACCAGGTCATTGCGGTCAAAACCGGTATCCCCACCGCCGTCCAGGTTTTTAAAGCCATTGGAATTGTAGTTGAGGTATTCCACCGAGTACCCGAAGTATTTACGGCTGTCGCCCAGCTGGGCGTGCAGTTGTGCGCTCTGGAAGCTGCCGTAGCTGCTGCGGACATAGGCCTTGAATTTTTCTGGGACCTCCGTGCTGATCATGTTGATGGCACCTCCTGTGGTATAGGGCCCGAACTGGACCTGGCTGCTGCCTTTGAGGACTTCCACCGCCTGCATCCGCGCGATGGTTGGGAAATAATAGGCTGCGGGGGCGCTGTAGGGGGCAGGGGCGATCAGGACGCCGTCTTCCATAAGGGTGATTTTGGAGCTGCGTTCCGGGGAAGTGCCGCGCAAACTGATGTTCGGGCGGAGCCCAAACCCGTCCTCCTCATAGATATTGACCCCGGGGACGGCCCGGAGCGTACGGTTGACGTCTGTGAAATTAAACTTGGCGATTTCCTGGGGGGAAATATAATAGGATGAACCCGTGCGGTTGCGGGCTTCGAATTTACTCCCGAAAATAACCTTCGCCTGAAGGACTACTTCGCTGAGGTTAACGGTAGGGAAAGGGGGCAGGCTATCGTTCTGTTGGGCTGTGGTCAGTAGCCCGGATAACAGGAGCAGGAGGGAGGTTAATCGTTTCATCTGTTTATTTAGACTGGTTAAAAATATATCGCAAATGTAGAAGCTCATATTTGAATGACCAAAGTTTATTTAGAATAATTAAAAATAATATGACAAACGTCATGTCGGGTTTCCTGTCCTGTTCCCGGCCCGGATGGACCAACTGCGCAACTGCGGAGAAATTGTAGTATATTTGCACGCAATTAATCCTTAATTGCCATGGAAGCCCACCACGCCAAGATTCTCGGAGAAGGCCTCACCTACGACGATGTCCTCCTGGTTCCCGCCTACAGCGAAATCCTGCCCAGGGAAGTTGATATTACCACTCAGTTTACCCGCAACATCCGCATCAATGTTCCCATTGTATCCGCGGCTATGGATACGGTAACCGAATCCCGGATGGCGATTGCCATGGCCCGGGAAGGGGGTATCGGGGTCCTGCACAAGAACATGACCATAGACCAGCAGGCGATGAAGGTACGGCGGGTCAAAAGGGCCGAAAGCGGGATGATCCTGGACCCGGTCACCCTCCCAGCCGACGCCCTGGTGCGCGATGCCAAGGCGAGTATGAAGGAACACAGTATTGGGGGTATCCCCATTGTAAGCGACGACGGAACCCTTATCGGAATCGTGACCAACCGGGACCTGCGCTTTGAAAAAAACAACGACCGGCCCATTTCCGAGGTTATGACTTCGGAGAACCTGGTTACCGCGGCTGTGGGGACCTCCCTGGCCCAGGCCGAGGACATCCTCCAGGAAAATAAAATCGAGAAGCTCCCGGTGGTGGATAAGGACAATAAGCTGGCCGGCCTTATTACCTTCCGCGATATTACCAAACTCACCCAGAAACCCATTGCCAACAAAGACCAGTATGGCCGCCTGCGCGTCGCCGCTGCCCTAGGCGTAACAGCCGATGCCCTGGAGCGGGCCGGTGCCCTGGTAGGGGCCGGGGTGGACGCAGTGGTTATCGATACCGCCCACGGGCACACCAAAGGGGTGGTGGGCATCCTCAAGGCAGTGAAGAAGGCGTATCCGGACCTGGATGTGGTTGTAGGTAATATTGCCACCGCGGAAGCCGCCCGCTACCTGGTAGATGCCGGGGCAGATGCGGTAAAAGTCGGGATTGGTCCGGGCAGTATCTGTACCACCCGGGTAGTAGCCGGGGTAGGCTTTCCGCAGTTTTCGGCTGTGCTCGAAGTGGCTGCCGCCATCAAAGGCAGCGGGGTACCTGTTATTGCAGACGGGGGCATCCGCTATACGGGAGATATCCCCAAGGCTTTGGCCGCCGGTGCCGACTCCGTTATGCTGGGGTCCTTGCTGGCCGGGACCAAGGAATCCCCCGGGGAAACCATCATCTATGAGGGTAGGAAATTCAAAAGCTACCGGGGAATGGGCTCTGTTGAGGCCATGAAGGAAGGCAGCAAGGACCGCTACTTCCAGGATGTGGAGGACGACATTAAGAAGCTCGTCCCGGAAGGCATTGTGGGGCGGGTTCCCTACAAGGGAGACCTGTTTGAAAGTATCCACCAGTTTGTCGGTGGCTTACGTGCCGGGATGGGTTATTGCGGGGCCGCAGATATCCCTGCGCTCCAGGAGAAGTCCCGGTTTGTAAAAATTACTGCGAGCGGTATCCATGAGAGCCACCCGCACAACGTGACTATTACTAAAGAATCCCCGAACTACAGCAGGTAGCGGAATTCCTTCAGAAAAGCAAAAACCCGGCCGCCAGGCCGGGTTTCTGTTTTATTGCGGTATCCTTAGCGACTGCTGCCGCTATAGGTCTGCCAATCTTTGTCTTTGTAGATGTTATCCCCGAAATACCGGGCAATTTTCATAAAGGCCTCCGGTTGCTGGTACCCCGGGACAGGGGACAGCATGTTGAGGTTTTCATCCAGGAAAACTACCGTGGGGTAGCTCAGCCGGCCCTGGAGGAGGGCAGCCGCCAGTTCGTGATAACCGCGCCGCCCCTGGGGGACAAAGGAAAAGGTCTTGCCCTTATAGACAATGGGCGCCTGTTGCTCGGCATCGAGTTTTACCATCAGGAAATTCTCCCGCATATAGGCGGCTACCTCCGGGTTCTGGAAGGTATCCTTGTCCATGCGCTTGCACCAGCCACACCAATCGGTGTAGACATCCACAAATATTTTTTTGGATTGTTGCCCGGACTCGGCCAGGGCTACGGCCTCTTCCCAACTCATCCATTCCACCTGTTGGGCACTTACCGACCCGGAGGCCAGCAGTACCACGAGAAAGAGGTTTAGTACGTGTTTTTTCATATCGGGTATCTGGGGTTGCTATTTGGGTCGCAACCCTTTATAAAACCTAACGCTCCGGGATGGGATTTATTTCACCTCCCGATGGGTCATTTCCGACGCTGGGCTCAGGTCCGCTTCCACCTGGTTGCGGATCAGGTCCTCGAAGGTTTCCCGCTTGCGGATGAGCTGTGCCCGGCCGTCCTTCCACAGCACCTCTGCCGGGCGGTACCGGGAATTGTAATTGCTGGCCATGGTAAAGCAGTAGGCCCCTGCATTGCGGAAACACAGGATATCCCCTTCGGCAATCTCACCGATGCGCCGGTTACTGGCAAAGGTATCGGTTTCGCAGATATATCCCACTACGGAGTAGTAACGCTCCTTGCCTTCCGGGTTGGAAAGGTTGATGATTTCGTGGCTGGAACCGTAGAGCATGGGCCGGATCAGGTGGTTAAACCCGGAGTCTACCCCGGCAAATACGGTGGAGGTGGTCTGTTTTACGACATTTACCCGGGTCAGGAAGTAACCGGCCTCGGAAACCAGGAATTTCCCGGGCTCGAAGGCGAGTTCCAGCTCCTGTCCATAGGCTTTACAGAAGGCGTTGAAACGCCCCCCTAGTTTTTCGCCCAGCTCCTCTACATTGGTCTGGATATCCCCTTCCTTGTAGGGTACCTTAAAGCCGCTGCCGAAATCGATGAAATTCAGGTCTTTGAAATGCATTGCGGTTTCAAATAGGATTTCGGAGGCATAGAGGAAGACATCGATATCCAGGATATCACTGCCTGTATGCATGTGGATCCCGTTGATTTTCATCCGGGTGAGTTCCACAATCCGGAGCAGGTGGGGGATTTGGTGGATGCTGATCCCGAACTTCGAATCGATATGGCCAACGGAAATCTTGCTGTTGCCCCCTGCCATGACATGGGGGTTGATGCGGATGCAAACCGGGATGTCCGGGTGCTTGCTGCCGAATTGCTCCAGGATGGAGAGGTTGTCGATGTTGATCCGGACCCCCATGGCGGCCGCCTGTTCGATCTCTTCGAGGGAGACCCCGTTTGGGGTGTAGATGATATCTTCCGGTCGGAACCCGGCCATCAGGCCCAATTGTACCTCCTGGATGGAAACCGTATCGAGCCCGCTGCCCAGCTGGTTCATCAGCCGCAGGATGGACAGGTTGGAGAGGGCTTTGGCCGCATAGTTCAGTTTCAGACGTCCCACGCTGCTGAAGGCAGCTGTAAGGCGGTTGAACTGGCTCTGGATTTTACCGGCATCATATACGTATACCGGGGCCCCGTAAGTCTCTGCAATTTGCAGTAAATCCTGTCTTTGCATCTCTCATGCGATTTGCGCAAATCTAATTTATTTGGCCGGTGTGGGCCAAAAAAAAGAAAGTGAATCTATAAAATCAAACAAAATGTTATAAATAAAACTTTCAATTTTTGAATCATCTTGAATATTAGGTTGCCGCGTCGTAGCTTTAGGGATATGATATTGCCCCTTTTTCCACTACAATCCGTCTTCTTTCCGGGGGAGACCGTGCCCCTCCATATTTTTGAGGAGCGTTACAAGTCCCTGATTTCCGATTGCCGGCAGCACGCCCGTACCTTCGGAATCCCGGTATATCTCAATGAGACCATTTCACATGGGACGGAAGTACAACTAAAAGAAATTGTAAATACCTATGCCGATCGGTCTATGGATGTGGTGTGCGTGGCCAGGCAGGTATTCCGGGTGCTGAGTTTCCAGCCGAGGATGGAGGGGAAGCTATACCCCGGTGGAGAAGTGCAATTCCTGGACACGTTAAACGATGCGGATGCATCGCTGACGGAGGCGGTAATCCAGGCCTGCGGGGTTTTGTACGGCCTTATGGACCTGCCTTTCGGACCTGTTCGGCGGGAGGTTTTCAACAGTTTTTCCCTGGCCCATAAAATGGGATTATCCCTGCAACAGGAATTCGAGTTGCTCTGCATGCCGGGGGAGCGCGAACGCCTGGAGTTCCTGCTGGCTCACCTGAAGCAAACGGCGACCGTGATGGAGCAGCTTAACCGCACCCGGGAGCGCATCGGGATGAACGGGCATTTCCGGAATTTTGACCCGCTGGACTTCGAGGGTTTGACGCTATAGGGATTGGGAGCCCGGTGGTGCCGCTGGTGCGTATTCAGGTCATCTGCAAACCGTCTATAACGGAAAAAGCCCAAACGTGCAGCGCACGTTTGGGCTTTTATCGCTTTTTTTGAGGCATCAATCGCCGTGGCCGCCACCGCCGCCACCGCCGTCGTTGTGGCCGCCGCCACCGCCGCCGCCGTTGTGGCCGCCACCGCCACCGCCGCCGCCACCGCCGCCGCCGCCTTCTTTAATGCGGATATCCATGTAGGTGAGGTTGTTTTCAAAGTCAATAACACCACTTCCGCCTCGTCCACCTTCCGCGTCCTCGGATTCTTCAGAAACTTCTTCCTCTTCCGCAATCAGGATTTCCGTCATTTCGTCAAAGAAGGTATTCAGGGCTGCCGGACCTCCTTCTTCGTCGAAGCTGAAGGTAATCCGATAGGTACCTGCGCCTTCATTCAGATGCCGCAGGTTCCAGGTATATCCATAAATTATTTTGCCTTTCACGTTAACCTCGGCATTGTAATACCCGGGCCCGTCTGCCGCTTCATATACGGCCATGTTTAACAGGGGTGAGTTAATGAGGGTGGTATCCTGCTGGGCGCTTACCCATCCTTCCTTCGGAATCCAGGTAAGGCTGCCTTCCGGGATGGAATCCCGGTCCACATTCAGTTTTTGAATGGTAAGCCGGGCGTTGTGAGAGTAAACGGTTGCCTGGGTTCCGGGACCGTAAACAATGGCGCTGTCTAGGGTAGTTTGAAGACCGTGGACTTCGTCTTCGCCCCAGCCGCTGACATGCCGCATGGCGTATTCCAGGACAGGTTCAGCCAGATTTTCATAAAGGACTACCTCGGTCCGTACCATGGAACGGATGTTCCAGTCTATGGATTCCAGGTTGTCGCCCCAGTCCACCAGGTCCACATTCACCGGTTCAGTTGCCGGGAAATTGGCAGCCTGCCAAACGTTGGAAGCAACCTTTTGAAT
Source organism: Robiginitalea sediminis (assembly GCF_002198115.1). Classification (GTDB taxonomy): domain Bacteria; phylum Bacteroidota; class Bacteroidia; order Flavobacteriales; family Flavobacteriaceae; genus Robiginitalea; species Robiginitalea sediminis. The sequence continues at coordinate 414,997 of NZ_NGNR01000003.1, forward strand.
GTACGCCTTATAGATGTCGCTTCCGTCCGCGCCTGGCTCGCTGGCATCGGCACACAGGTAGGGAATGATGCTATTGGGCTGGCAACTGTAAACCGGGAAACTGGGATCGATGGGGTCTTCGCCCCAGACATACCACCATTCCCCTTCGAGTCGTGCTTCGCCTTCTATTGGCGGTTCGCGAAGGGTTTTTTCAAACCCATCCGACCAAATGACAGGAAATGAGAGGTTGTTGCCTTCGGTGGGTTCCTCCGATACGGCAATCTGGACGTTTTCAATGAAGTCCTCGAGGCTGCAACTGCCCTCTTCTACGATGACTTCCTCCGTTGTACAACTTGAGGCAAAGAATATTAGAATGATACTCTGAACCCCGCCTGAAATCAATCTGAAAATTTTCATGACTTATTTTTTATTGGGTTACTATTTTCAATCCCATTTTCAGATTCCCTATGATGTTTCAAGCCCTCAAATTCTATTTTCCATGCCAGAATACTTCCGGATTTTAATGCTGGTCGTTAAGGTACCTTTAACACCTGGCCTTTACAATGACCGCCATCATTTCCATCGACCCGGGTCTGCCATGACTCCGGTCATTTACAGCGGTGGGAAGGATCGCCGGTGGGGGCGCAGTGTTTTTGCCCGGGAGGAGATTCCCCTTGAAATCCATTAGGGGAAATGCCCTCCGTTTGCTATTTTTGCAACCAACTACCGAAAAAGACAGACATGAACTTACACGAATATCAGGGGAAGGAAATCCTGGCGAGTTTTGGAGTACGGGTGCAACGCGGGATTGTGGCTCACAATGCCCAGGAAGCGGTAGACGCCGCCAAGCAGCTCACCCAGGATACCGGTACCAGCTGGCATGTTATCAAAGCCCAGGTCCACGCAGGTGGCCGCGGCAAGGGCGGGGGCGTTAAACTCGCCAAAAACCTCAAGGAGGTGGAGGAGATTGCCGGGCAGATCATCGGGATGAACCTGGTAACCCCCCAGACTTCGGCCGAGGGCAAAAAGGTGCACCAGGTACTGGTGGCCGAGGATATGTACTATCCGGGCCCCGGGGAAACCAGCGAATACTATATGTCTGTATTGCTCAACCGGGCTACGGCCAAGGTCATGATTATGTACTCCCCGGAAGGAGGGATGGATATTGAGCAGGTAGCCGAAAAGACACCACACCTGATTTTTACCGAGGAGATAGACCCCGCAACGGGGATCCTGCCTTTTCAGGCGCGGCGGGTAGCCTTTAACCTGGGGTTGTCCGGGGCGGCTTTCAAGGAGATGGTCAAGTTTGTCATGGCCCTTTACAAAGCCTACGAGCAAAGCGATGCCAGCCTTTTTGAGATCAACCCGGTACTGAAGACTTCCGACGACAAGATCGCGGCTGTAGACGCCAAGGTAACCCTCGATGACAATGCCCTCTACCGCCGTAAGGCGTACGCCGAGATGCGCGACCTGCGGGAGGAGAACCCCATAGAGGTGGAAGCACGCGCCGTGGGCCTGAACTATGTGGACCTGGACGGAAACGTGGGCTGCATGGTAAACGGTGCCGGCCTGGCCATGGCCACCATGGACCTTATCAAGATGGCTGGCGGGGAGCCCGCCAACTTCCTCGATGTAGGGGGTACTGCAGATGCCAAAAGGGTGGAAGAAGCGTTCCGCATCATCCTCAAGGACCCCAATGTAAAGGCCATCCTGATCAATATTTTTGGAGGGATTGTCCGTTGCGACCGGGTAGCTCAGGGGGTGGTAGATGCCTACAAGAACATGGGGGATGCCATTAAGGTGCCCATAATTGTCCGCCTGCAGGGTACCAATGCCGAGCTGGCAAAGGAAATCCTCGACAATTCCGGCCTAGCGGTCCATTCTGCCGTGCAGTTCCAGGAAGCTGCCGATAAGGTAAAGGAAGTACTGGCCTAAAGCCCTCATTCGGCTATAGCATATAAAGGTTGCGACAGGGTTTCGCAACCTTTTTTTTATGCCCGGGCACCCTGGTGTTACCCTGGGTTTATCATTGGGTGAAGTTCCGGTTTACCCCTTGCCCAGCCCATTTTCCCTTCCTTACTTTGGCCCTGTGAAAGGACGGTAGCAATGCCTAAAAGAGTGTTAATCCGCACGCTTTCCTGTAACAAGGCCATGGCCCGGGGCGTCCTTTCCATATACATTCATCAATCATCAATCAAAATCGAAACATCATGAAGAAAATGTTGATTACTGCCCTGTTGGGCGTGCTGTTGGCCGCTCCGGCCTTCGCAGCCCCTGAAAAAAGTGTTGAACCCCGTGCCCCCTTTGCCGGCCAGATCGAATTTCTGCTGAGTCAGAACGCATTCGAATCGGGGCAGGCAGACCTCACGGCCAAGATCCTTTTTACCTTCGATGCCTCCAACCGCATCCGGATACTGGAAGTGGAGAGCCAAAACCCTGGCCTGGAGTCTTTTGTAATGGAAAAGCTCGAAGGGCGTAAGGTCTATGTAGACCAATCCCTGGAAGGGAAACGGTTTGTACTCCCCATTCGCGTCGCATCGTAATGCACCTAAGGCCCTTCTCACCAAAGGGCCTTTTGTTTAGGGAATCCGCTAGAAGGCTTAATAAAATTGCGGATTATCTAAAAAATGAACTAAAAAAGTGTTAAAACCGAAATTACCTGTAACGGCGTCCGCATGACGTCGTCTTTTAGGCATACATTCATCAATCATCAATCATCAAAACAAACAAGTCATGAAAAAAGCAAGTGTATTCTTCGTAGCCGCAGCCCTGATGTTCTCCGCCAGCGTTTTTGCCACAGAAGGCAAGAATTCGGTTAAGGAGCCCGAAACCAAAATCGCCTCCGAAATCGGTCAAATGCTCAAAGACAACAATATTGTCTTGAATGAGGACCAGGACCTGTCCGCCTATGTGCGCTTTACCGTAAACACTGAAGGGGAAATCGTCGTACTTTCCGTCAGGACCGAAGACAGCAAGGTGGAATCCTTCCTGAAGGCCAAGCTCAATTACAAGGATGTAACCGGGGCAGGCCTGCAACAAGGCAAAACCTACGAAGTGCCGATCCGCTTTACCAGCTAACCTCCCATGAGAGGTAATAGACCCCGGCCCTTAGCGCCGGGGTTTTTTATTTCCGGGATTTGCCTTCCGCGGGCGTTGTATACGAAAAAGGCGTCTTTGGAGTTTATAGTATACAGGAATCTCTAGGACAACTATGGCGAACTACAGGGAAAAACTTGGCATCCTCTCGGAAATGATCACCTTTGCCCGTGCCGACAAGGCCATTGCAGAGCCGGAGTTCTATTTCCTGTTGGGGGTCTCCCGCCAATTGGGTATTACCCGTCAGGATTTCGATGCCTTGCTGGATGAAGGAGTCAACACCGTGATGCCCAAAAGCCAGATAGACCGGATTGTCCAGTTCCACCGTCTGGTCCTGCTGATGAATGTAGACCAGCAGCGGCAACCGGAAGAGGTCCGCAAACTCAAGGACATCGGCCTGCAGATGGGACTTCCTCCGTCGGCCATTGACCAGGTTCTGACCGTGATGCATCAGTATCCGGACAAGATTGTCCCCCCGGAGGTAATGATGGAGATCTTCAGGTCTCATTACAACTAGGAAAAAAGCTAAAACTGTCAATACGACAGTATTCCTGGTAAAACACAAGACAAAACGACAGTTTGTTAGCGACGGTATAGCATTTGCTTTACAGTGGGTGCAGGATAGACCTGCAGTACGATGTAAAACATAAAAATGACTATACCATGAGTTTGATTCGCAGAAATCCCGGCTTATTTCCCAGTATCTGGAACGATGTATTGACCCCGGACTGGTTTGGCGGCACAGACTTCCAGAACCATACCCTGCCGGCGGTTAACATCCGTGAGGCGGAAACCCATTTTACCCTGGAGCTGGCTGTTCCGGGCATGAAAAAGGAAGATTTCAACATTGAGATCGACGATGACGTGCTCACCATTTCCATGGAGCGCGAAGCCGAAAAACAGGAAGAGGAGAACGGGTATACCCGCAGGGAATTCCGCTACAGCAGCTTCAAGCGGGCCTTTACCCTGCCGGAAACCGTAAATGAGGACGCTATTGAGGCGGAATATACGGACGGAATCCTTCGCTTTTCGCTCCCGAAGCGCGAAGAGGCCCTTCCCAAGCCGAAAAGGCTTATTGAAATCGCATAACGATATTATGTCCGGCCCTCCTAACGGGCCGCATAATGGTTGGTTTGTTTAGTTGGTTAGTTAGGAAAGCGCCCCGGGAACCGGGGCGCTTTTTTTATTCCTGCTCCTGGAGCTGTCGGATTTGGTCGCGCAACTGGGCTGCGGTCATAAAATCGAGTTCCTTGGCGGCTTTTTCCATGGCTTTGCGCTTCTGGCGGATCAGGTCTTCCCGCTGCTGGGCAGTCATGTAAGCCGGATCAGGCTCCTTGGCTTCCTGTGCCTTTTTCTCGAAGTGGAAGGTGGAGACGGAGTTTTTCGCCAGGGCATTGTCCAGGCTTTTCTCCAGGGCCTTTGGCGTGATCCCGTGTTTCTTGTTGTAGGCCAGCTGCTTTTCCCGACGGTATTGGGTCTCGTCTATGGTCTTCTGCATGCTGTCTGTAATAGTGTCCGCATACATGATGGCTTTACCGTTGAGGTGGCGTGCGGCCCGGCCCACGGTCTGGGTCAGGGAGCGGTTGCTTCGTAAGAACCCTTCCTTGTCTGCATCAATGATAGCTACCAGGGAGACTTCGGGCAGGTCGAGGCCTTCCCGCAGCAGGTTTACCCCCACCAGCACGTCGAAGATGCCCTTGCGCAGGTCCTGCATAATTTCAACCCGTTCCAGGGTATCCACGTCGCTGTGGATATACCGGCAGCGAATATCGATCCGGGTCAGGTATTTGGTGAGTTCCTCGGCCATCCGTTTGGTCAGCGTAGTGACCAGGGTGCGTTCGTCCCGCTGTACGCGCTGCTGGATTTCCTCCACCAGGTCGTCTATCTGGTTTTCGCTGGGCCGCACCTCGATGACCGGGTCCAGCAAGCCGGTTGGGCGGATGACCTGCTCTACATAGACGCCTCCGCTCTTTTCCATTTCGTAATCGGCCGGGGTGGCACTTACATAGATCACCTGGCTCTGCAGGGCCTCGAATTCCTCGAATTTCAGGGGCCGGTTATCCAGGGCTGCCGGCAGGCGGAAGCCGTAGTCCACCAGGTTTTCCTTGCGCGACCGGTCCCCCCCGTACATGGCGTGCACCTGGGGGATGGTCACGTGGCTTTCATCGACCACCATCAGGTAGTCGTCCGGGAAATAGTCCAGCAGGCAGAAGGGGCGTGTACCCGGTTCCCTCCCGTCAAGGTATCGGGAGTAGTTCTCAATGCCGGAGCAATACCCCAGCTCCCGGATCATTTCCAGGTCGAAGTTGGTGCGTTCCTCCAGGCGTTTGGCTTCCAACGGCTTCCCGATTTCCCGGAAGTAGTCGATCTGCCGTACCAGGTCGTCCTGGATCTGGCGGATGGCCTCCTGCAGGATGTCCGGGGAGGTCACAAACATGTTGGCGGGGTAAATGGTCAGGGTTTCGTAGGCCTCTATGACCGTATTGTTATAGGGGTCGAAGGCTTCGATCTCCTCGATCTCATCCCCGAAAAAATGGATGCGGTAGGCGTGGTCCGCATAACTGGGGAAGACGTCCACCACATCGCCCTTTACCCGGAAATTCCCGTTTTTAAAGTCGGCAGTGGTCCTGCCGTACAGGCTCTGGACCAGCATTTGAAGCAATTTGGTCCGGGCCAGTACCTGGTCGCGCTCCAGGCGGATGACATTTTTCTTGAATTCCACCGGGTTCCCGATCCCGTAGAGGCAGGAAACGGAGGCCACCACCAGTACATCCCGCCTTCCGGAAAGCAGGGAGGACGTTGCGCTGAGGCGGAGTTTTTCAATCTCCTCGTTTATCGAGAGGTCTTTCTCGATGTAAAGGCCACTGCTGGGGATATACGCCTCGGGTTGGTAATAGTCGTAATAGGAGACGAAGTATTCCACGGCGTTGTTCGGGAAGAACTGTTTGAATTCCGAATAGAGCTGTGCCGCCAGGGTTTTGTTGTGTGCCAGCACCAGAGTGGGCCGCTGTACTTCTGCCACCACGTTGGCCACGGTAAAGGTCTTCCCCGAACCCGTTACCCCGAGCAGGGTCTGGTAGCGGTCTCCCTCCCGGATACCCCCGGCCAGCTGGCGGATGGCTCCGGGCTGGTCTCCGGTGGGTTTAAAGGGCGAAACAACTTGGAACTTCATCTTGTAAAAATACAAAGGAGGCAGGGGGCTGGCAAGCCTTATCGTTTCAAGGCAAAGTAACCCCGGATGATCTGTTGCTGCCTTGAGATGGCCTCAAACCAATACACGGTGGAAGGCAGGGGCCTCCCGTTTAGTTTCCCGTCCCACCCCTGGGTTTCCGGATCCAGCTGCAGGATCAGGTTGCCGTAGCGGTCGAAGATATGGATGGAAGCCATTTGGGCGTCCTGAATGTCTTCCGGGGGCTCGTATTTCCACAGATCATTGTAGCCATCATTATTGGGGGTGAAAAAGGCCGGGAAATCTGCTGCGCTCAGGCGCCGGGTAAGGGTTTTTTCACTGACGAAACAGGCATCCCGGTCCCTTACGTAAACCGTATAGGTGTCTAACGGGAGACCTGTAAATACAGGAGAGGTCTGGAACCCGCCATCGGGGTCCAGGGCGTATTCGAAATCTCCCTCGCCGGCTACTTCCACCACGATGCGCAGGCCATCGGGCTCCCGGGTAATCGTGGCCCCGTTTATTTCCGGGGGACGGGCCTCCACCACTTCAAAATCCCTGAGGATATTGCACACGGTAAACTCGTTCAGGGAGCCCACCAGGTTGTAGACTTCAAGCCGGTAGGACCCGGTTTGGGTGGCTTCAAGGATGTTTTCCGTACCGATGAGGGTTTCCTGTCCGCCAGGGCCCAGGCGGTACCAATTGTATCCGTCCGCCAGACCGGGGGCCGATATCTCCCGGCTGGTCTCCCCGGGGCATAGGGAAAAGCGTTCGGGGAAGCCCGACACGGTGGGCTCATGGAAAGAGCAGTCTACCAGGGAAGCCCCGGTGGTAAAACGCTGGGTCGGGCAGGTTCCCGGGGCGGGACCCAGGCGGTTGTATGGCGTGATACTCACGTAGATGTCTGTTTCTGTGGGGAAATTACCCGGGGGGTTAAACGTCAGGCGGTTCCCAACGTCCCTGTTGTCCAGGATATCGGTGCCTCCGGGGGTGGTGCCCACACTGATGCGGTACCCCGTGGCCAGGGGAGCATAGGCCCAGGTAAGGGCGTCGTTTACCGGGTATCCAGTGGCCCCTTCTGCAGGCTCCACCAACCGGGTACACCCCGGAGGCGAAGGAAAAGGTGCAGTGCGGAAACTCCAGCCGGGGCAACTCACCTGGGAGCCGTCCGAACGGATCAGGATAAAACTCAGGTATACCACCGTGTCCTCGGGCAGGCCCACTTCCGGGGTATAGGAAGTAATAGGGGAGGAGGTGCGGTTGGTGAGGATATCCACTCCTCCCGGGGTAGTACCTATGGAAACGATAAAGCCAGTAGCTGTCCCGGGGGCGGTCCACGAAATGGCGGCATCCACGGGGACATTCTGTTGGCCGTCTGCCGGAAATACGGGCCTGGGGCAGCTCTGTCCCTTGGCAGAGAACCCCGCCAGCACCAGCGCAAAACACCATAAAACACCCTGGCACTTCATTCCCTTACCGTTTTAAAACAAAATGTCCGTGGATCTCTCCTCCATTGCGGTCCACCGCCCTGAACCAGTAGTTATTAGGGGGGAGTGGCCGCCCGTTGACCGTTCCGTCCCACCCCGGGGAATCCGGTCCTATTTGGGCCAGCAGGGACCCGTACCGGTCAAAAATGAAAATTTCCCGAACTGGGTTGAGGCCGGATTCCGGAACGATGTACTGCCACCGGTCGTTGGTGCCGTCCCCGTTAGGGGTAAAGAACTTGGGAAAGCCCTCCACGGTCAGGTCCGGGGTTACCACTACCTGGTCTGAACCGCATCCGTTCTTATCTCTCACATGGATGGTATAGGTGTCCAAGGGTAAGTTCTCGAAGCGGTTACTGTCCTGGTAGGGCCCGGCAGGATCCTTCAGGGCAAATTCGTAGTCCCCGGAACCGGAGACCTCGGTGGTAATGCTGATTACGCCTACCCCCAGACGGACATCGGTATCTCTTATTTCCGGGGCTTCCGAGGCGGTAACCCGGAACTCTGCGGAGGACGCGCACTCAAAGGCGCCGGAAGGGCCGGAATAGCTCCTGTAGGCCTCGTACCGGTACAATCCCTCTCCGGGCACTTCGAAATCCTCGGTCTCGGCCAGCAGGCGCTCCCTGCCCGGGCTGTCGATGATATACCAACGGTACCCGTCCGCATCTCCCGTGGCGCTCAGGGTGGTCACCGCATCCCCCAGGCAAATGCCCACAAGCTCCGGGAAGTCGATTTCAGGGCGGAGGTCTACCAGTTCCCCCGTGCCCGGGTCGAAATACGGACCGCACCCCAGGATGGTGGAGAAGGTCTCCTGCCCGCAGCCTATGGCTTCCCCGGCCGTATTGAAGGGGATTATCCGGATATAGTAAATCCGGTTGGGCTCAAAGTTGATCACATTGGTGAGGTTGGTAAAAAAGCGCACATTGTCCAAAACGTCATTGTCAAAGGGGGAGGTGCCGATGGAAACGATATAGCCATCGGCCCCGGCAACGGCCTCCCACTCCAGCACAGGGGAAAGGGGGACATTGCTTTCCCCGTTTACCGGGCTGACCATTTGTGAACACAGCGGCAGGGTCGCCAGGGGCCCGGTGGTGAATTGCTCTTCCAGGCAGGCATCCGCATCTCCGTTGTCGTTGTAGGGGACGATGCGCACGTATATAGTTGTTTCGGCCGGGAAATCCGCAGGCGGGTTATAGCTCAGGACATTCCCCACGTCGGTCAGGGGGAGGATTTCACTGCCGCCCGGGGAGGTACCGATCGCCAGGCGGTACCCGCTTGCCGTAGGGCTGTAGGACCAGTTCAGATTGGAGGCCACCGGGATATCCGTACTCCCGTTGACCGGGCTTCTCAGGGCTGTGCACGGCGGTGGGAGGGTTACATCCTCCGTAGTAAAGCTGAAGGGGGCACAGGCGATATCCGGCTGGTTCAGAAAGAGCAGGTAGAGACTGACGTACATCTGGGTATCGTCCGGCAGGCCGAAGGGAGGGGTAAAGGTCGTGGCCGCACCTACCGTGGTCAGGGGCAGGACCTCGTCTCCGCCCGGGGTGGTACCAATGGCGATGCGGTATCCTGTAACCCCTTCCACCGCTTCCCAGCTAATGCTGGCAGAAACGGATACACCTGTACTTCCCGGCAGGGGAGACAGGATGGCGGGGCATTGCTGGGCTGCCGTATGGAGCCCAAAAAGCAGCCCGGCGGTACATAGCAATTTTTTAAACATTTCCTTCGGTCCAGGAGGGGTAAAGTACGAAATAATCCGTAAATCGGCCCCTGGGTACGACAAGTGGCAGGGCTTTGAAGGTGAACGGTTTACCCGATGGGGAAGGCCGGGTAAGCCCTACAAGTCGCGGCGGCGAAGCAAGGCGTAGGACCAGTACACAAAAAGGGCGGTCCAGGCCAGGGTGATCAGGAATTCGTAGGCGTGTACCTGGTAGTCCAGTTCGATGGTTTCTCCGATTTGCTCCGCTACGGATTGGACTGCGTTGAGACGGCTAACCGGTTCCTTGATGAGGTTGGCCATCGATTCCAGCGGGAAAAAATCCTTGATCTGCTGGGCGGTTTCCCAGCTGACGAACCTCCAGCCCAGCAGGCCGAAAAAAACCTGCTCCAGGATCGCCCAGAGTATCAGGAACCCCAGGGCAAAGGCAGAGCGCCTGACCAGGATGCCCAGAAAAAGGCAAAAGCTGAAGAAGCCCACCAGTTTGACGAAGAAGGCCAGCAGGAATTCCATGTCGGAGAAGATGATAGAAACTTCGTTGTAGTCCGAATAGATCAGGCCCAGGATCATGGAAACCACAAAGACAAAAACGGTGGAGACGCCTGCAAAACTGAGTACGGTCAGAAATTTGGAGCCGATAAACTCCTTTTTGGACAACCCGTCTATGAGGTTTTGTTTGATGGTTTTGTTGCTGTACTCGTTGGACATCATGGAGACGATAACAATGGCCAGGAACAATTTGAAGAAGGCGGTAACAAAGGTGTTGAAATGCCAGATGTAAGGGAAGTTGAAAATTCCCTGTTCTGCCAGGTGAAACTCGATGGGCCCGATATCGAAGCGGATGGCTGCAATTAAGGCGATGGAGGTCAGCAGGATAAAGTACGAGAGGATCAATACCCGGCTGGAGCGGTTGTTCCAAAGCTTTATAAACTCGATTTGCAGGAGGCGTTTCATCTGTTGGGGGTCGGTTTAGGAGGCCCGGGGGGCAGTATTGTTGGTTAGGGCCAGGAATTGCTGTTCCAGGCTCTCTTTGCGTTTCACCAGGTGGGAGAGGCGGATGCCGTTCTCAAAACACCGGGCATTGAGGGTTTCGGCTTCCATTGGGGTTTCCAGGTAGGCGGTAAGGATCCCGTTCTCCTCGCTGAAATTGGAAAAGGCACCCATGCTTTCCAGAAAACTACGCAACTGGCCGTTATCGGCAGCGCGCAATTCGAAGAAGCCGTGGGAGGCCAGCATGCCGTCTACCTTGCCCGTGTAGAGGTTTTCACCTTTGCGCAGGATCACCACATGGGTACACACTTTTTCCACCTCATCCAGCAGGTGGGAGGCCAGCAGGATGGTGGTGCCCTGTGCTGCAATTTGCTTGATCAGTTCCCGGATCTGGTGGATGCCCTGTGGGTCCAGGCCGTTGGTTGGTTCGTCGAGAATCAGGATCTCCGGGTTGTTCAGCAGGGCCGATGCAATGGCCAGGCGCTGTTTCATTCCCAGGGAGTAGGTTTTGAATTTGCTGTCTTTCCGTTCCCAGAGCCCTACCAGTTCGAGCTTCTCCCGGATGCGGTCTTCAGGTACTTCCTTGATTTTGCATACCAGCCTGAGGTTCTGCACCGCAGACATATACGGGTAGAAATTAGGTCTCTCAATGATGGCCCCGACCTTTTTCAGGGCCTGGTGGGTGGAAGCGGTGCCATTGAACCACTGGAAGCTGCCCGAGGTCCGGTTTACCACATTAAGGACAATGCCCAGGGTGGTGGATTTACCACTGCCATTGGGCCCCAGGATGCCGTAAACATTGCCTTTTTCTATGGAAAAGGACAGATCCTTCACGGCGGTGAGCAGCCCGAATTTCTTGGTGAGGTTGGTAACGGTTAGTATGGTGTCCAAACGGAAGGGTTTTAGGAGCTTCTTTCCTTAGTTGACGAAGAATTGCGTAATTTGTTACAGGTAACCACCTAAAGCGCCTCGTTGTGTCCGAAGAAAAACTCATGTCCAAAAAGAAGCCGACTTTCCCGGTCTGCCCGGCCCTGGACGCGTATCTGGACCAATACAGCAGGAAGATTGAAATCCCGATTTTTTATGAAGACCTGCTGCGGTTTGCGGGTTCTGTGGTGGTTTATGACGACAGGGGGGAGGATACCCTCTGGATCCGGGTATATTACTCAGACACTGAACGGAGGGAGATCGATGAAAGTCTTAAAAAGGTGTACTCTATCCTGCACTCGGACGGGAGCGACCACACTTTCCAATACCTCAATGTGGATGCCGTAGATTACTGCACGTTTGGGAATTCCAAGCCCTTCCGGATCAAAGTGCGGAACATCCTGAATGACAACTTCACGTATTTCTACGTAAAAAAGGCGGATGCCTCCCGAATCTATGGGTTGGAACTGGAGCACCTCTTATCGCCTTATAACCTGAACTTTCTGGTATACGGCAACACCCTTATTGAAGAGCATATCGCAGGTATCCCCGGCGATGTCTTCATCAAGGAAATGCTGCCGGATTGCAGTGCCTCGGAAAAGGCACAACTGGCCAAGGAATTCGTGAAATTCAACGAGAGGTGTATGATCCGCCTGCTGGGGGACATGCGTTCCTATAACTACGTGATTGTCCCCATGCACGATTTCGACCATGTGGTGTACAAGATCCGGGCCATCGATTTTGACCAGCAGTGCTACGAGGGCAAGCTCAAGATTTACCGCCCGCAATTCTTTAAGGAAAACAACCCCATGGTAGGTCTGGTGCGTGACCGCCTGCTCCGGGATTCGGTGGACCAGTACAAGGTGGAGGAGCGGTCCTTTGTGGCCAAGCGCATCCTGAGTTCCCAACGGCGGATTGGTAAATTGATCTCGATTGCCAAGTCAGATACCATCTCCACCCCCGAGAACGTGGAACAACTCAAGAGTGATATCTACCAGCTCACGCACGATGTGCACTTTAAGAAATGCCGGTGTATGGGGGATATCCTGGAGGTAGCCCTCGATTTCGTGAAGCGGAATTACGAGGACGTCAGCATGAAGCAGATTATTGAAAAGCGTATCCGGATATAGTTTCCCTTCCCCCGTTTTCCGGAATGCCCATTTGTTTCGTAACTAAAACCATCAACATATGAAGACCCTTTTTCGTTTGGGACTACTTGTCCTGTTCGTTGTTTCCTGTAACCCGAAACCCGCCCCGGAACCGGACCCCCAGGCCGAAGCTGCTGCCTGGCAGGAGGCTAGGGAGGCGGCCTTGGCTGAGGTAGAGGCCGCCAATGCCGCCATTACCTCCCTCAGCAGGGAAGGGCAGTTTGAGGCTGCCGGGGCCTACTTCGCCCCGGATGTTATACAAATTATTACTGGCCAGCCGGAGATCCGGGGGCGGGAAGCCTGGATTGCTGCCCAGAGGGCCGCGGCCGAAATTGGGGATTGGAGCCTGGAATTGGAAGTCCTCGACTTCGAATTTTTTGGTGACCATGCCGTGGAACGCGGCAGGGGTGTCCAGACTTTTGAAGCCAATGAGAACAGCCCCATCCCCTCCATGCAATTGACGGGGGACTACATGGTCTTGTGGCAGAAGACCGATGAAGGATGGCAGATCCGCTACGACTATGTGGTGGTGCAGCCGCCGGCCGGGGAGGAGGGATAGGCTTCCGGTACGGGGAGTAAAATGATTTCAAAGGGGGTGGGGCTTTTGCCCCGCCCCCTTCTTTTTTAATATGGGGGCTTATACTGCAAGCGTCAATCGGGGGCTGGTCCCAGGCCGGGGTGCTTGCGGGTTGCAGGGTCCGGGAATACCTTGCTGGGTGGGGGGAGGGGGCCCTTAAATCGCCCCCGAACCGCCCTCAGGTTTTTTGCTCCCGGTTAAAGTACACCAGGTAGTAATACATCTGCCGCTCCTCGTCCCAACCTTTTTCCACAAATTTCTCTGCAGACTCCGGGTTGATGAAGTTCAGCTTAATCTGGATATTGGTGTCCAGGTCGATTACATTTTTGATTTTTTTGCGCGTATCGCTTACCGCTTTGTTAGCGATGGCAAAATCCGAGACGTCCTCAATGCTGTATTTGGGCCCTTTTTCCACCTTGTAGTGTTTAAACTCCGGGATGAGTTCCGGGTTCTCCAGGACCTCATTTAAAAAGCGGCTTTCCTCGAAGGCGTCATTTTTGGCAAAGTGGTTTACCGCCCGGTTCATAAAGAGGACCTCCTGTTGCTTATCCTCAGCGGGCAGGACCACGTCGCGGGCAAACCCCTGGCAGAACTTCAGGTAATTTTTGGTGTAGAAGGTCTCATCTGTGAGGGGGGCAAGCCCCAGGAATTCCTCAACCCAGTACTTGGCGTCGTAGCGGTTGCTGTCCACCGAAAGGACTTTGTACCCCTCCTCGCGGGAACGGTTGAATATCAGGCAGCCTTTATCGAGTTTATGCAGGTTAACCCCTTGCTCAACCATCATGTCCAGATTGGAACCTTTTTCCCGGAATTGCAGGAAGTCCTGCTTTACTTCACTTTTAAAAATACCGACGGCATCTGTCCTCTCGTTGTCCAGCATCACATCGGTAAGGTAAGTCACGTAACACTCCCCACTCTTTATATGGGGGTGGTTGGATTGCCCATAAAGGTGGCGGGCGATTTCCCGGCTTACCTCGTGCAGGCGGGCAGGGTTGTCGAAAACGGCAGAGACCGCTTCGTATATGGGATGGAATTCCAGGGAGGCTTCGTGCCGGAAACAAAAATAATTCTCCTCTTTTTCCCGGAACGGCTTAAAAAAGTACTCCTTCAGCAGCCCGCTGATTTCATCGTTCAGGGCGTATGGGGTCTCCGACAGAAACAGGGGTTCAGCACGGTGTTTGTTGCCCACACGGTGCAGGGATACTGTCTCGATTTGGGTCGCATAAAGGTTTAGCATGGCCAGGCCGTAGAGATAAGGTTAATTCCAGTTTTCGTCGAAATCCATGTCTTCGTAATTCCCGAAAGCGTCGTCAATGTCCTCCGCTTCTTCTTCGGGTTCGGCTTCAAACCGTTTCTCCGGAGGGGTATCGGGCACTTCTCCAAAGCTGAAGAGCAGGTTGGGGTAGCTGCGTCCGCTTTCATAAGGGGCCACATCGGCGAGTTCCACAAAGAAGGTCCACATATTCAGGAAGTCGTAGACGTAGAGCATCCTCGGGTTTTCCTCGCTAAGCACCTGGGAAATGGTGGTATTGCCCATGCGCATGCCTTCGTCCTCGGACTCCCGCATGTCGAAGAGGGGGATTTCCTCCTCCTGTTGCCAGTTCTCATCGCAGGTAAAGAAGGATGCCATTTCCTCACCCAAAAAACCGAACGACTGGGTAATGGCCATATGAAGGTCTTCCAGGCTGCTTGTTGCCTCAATTTCCAGGTCCCTGAAAATATCTTCCTGGGCATCGAGGATAACGCGGATTTTGTAAATCATGGAGTCTTCTTTGTAAAAAAGATTCCGGCAAAGTTACGAAGAAAACCGCGTTCGGTGGGTATGCCGCATCTGCAACCACAGGAAACCCTGCATTCCGAAGAGTACGGCTGCCATGACCAGGTGCAGGGGCTGGCTTCCCCAGGGGAAGGCCAGGTAATTCATAGCCACGCCGCTGACCAGGATGAGACCGATTACGATCAGGATAGGGGTCATGCCCCCATATCCCAGTTGCTTCTTGCCAATGCGCCAGGCTACCCACAGGTGCAGCAGTACGATCAGGATGGAAAAAGACCTGTGTACCAGGAAAACGACCGAAGGATCTTGTAGCCAGAGGTCCCGGGTGCCTTCCCCGAGGGCCTCTGCCTGCTCGTCCACGAATTGCCTGACCTGTGTACCCATCAGAATCTGCAGCAGAGAGGCCAGGACAGTGGCGGTCCAGACCCGGAAGGTCAGGGGGTCTGCCCGGTGTCCGGGATTGGTCTTGGTTTCCCGGAATACAATCCAGATAAGCATGCCCACGATGACCAGGGCCATAAACATATGCAGGGTAATCCGCACAGGTGCCAGTACGGAGTAGACCACGGTGGCTCCCAGCCAGGCCTGGAAGCCTATGGCGATTACCGTGAGCCAGGCAAAGGCCACCCGGCCTTTTTTCTCGGGCCACCAGGCCAGGGAACAGAGGGCCATGGCCAGGATGGCCAGGCCGGAGAGCGCGCCCAGCAACCGGTTGATGTATTCCACCCAGGTATGGGCAGCGTTGAAAACAGCGTAATCGTGGCGGGTGTAGGGTTCCCAGTGAGAGGCTTCGAAGGCTTCGGCCGCAGTGAAATCCTCCCTTGCCAGCAAGAGTTGTTCGTCGCGGATTATGACCTGGCCCTTTAAGTATTCCCTTCCCGGGGTCCAGATTAATTCGGATTCCTGGGTAGGGGGGATGTAGTACCCAAAGCACTTGGGCCAGTCCGGGCACCCCATGCCGCTGCCGGTCATGCGGACCACGGCCCCTGCGAGGATTACCAGGTAAACCAGGATCAGGGCGGTGCGGGCCATGCGGTAATAATACGTTCTGAGTCGTGTTCTCACAATGTGCCTGTTAGGGTTTGTTGGTATTGGGGCTCAGGCCCATGGCCCTGCCCTTTTCAAGCATAAAGTCCCTGGCGGGGCCGTGTTCGTTGGGGATTTCCCCCTCCAGGATGGCTTCCTTTATGGCTTCCTTGATCATGCCGATTTCCCACCCGGGTTTCAGGGAGAAGGCCTCCATGATTTCCTCCCCCGTAACCGGGGGTTGGAAGTTCCGGATCCGGTCCCGCTCCTCGACCTCGGTGATTTTTTCACGTACCAGTTGGAAATTTTTCAGGTAGCGTTTTTGTTTTTTCGGGTTTTTGGTGGTGATGTCCGCCTCGCACAGGGTCATCAGGTCTTCTACGTCATCCCCTGCATCGAATACCAGCCTTCTCACCGCAGAATCCGTCACATAATCGTTGGACAGGACTATGGGCCTGGAACTCATCATAACCAGTTTCTGGACGTATTTCATCCTGTCGTTCAGGGGCAGGCGCAACCTTTTAAAGAGTTTGTACACCATTTTGGATCCCACAAATTCATGTCCGTGGAATGTCCAGCCCACCTTGGGGTCGAACCGTTTTGTGGGGGCCTTCCCGATATCGTGGAGCAAGGCGGCCCACCGCAGCCAAAGGTTATCGGTGGCCTGGGCAATATTATCCACTACCTCCAGGGTGTGCCAGAAGTTATCTTTATGCCGTTGGCCTTCCCGCTCTTCAATCCCCTGCAGGGCTACGAGTTCCGGAAGGATATACCCCAGCAGCCCGGTTTTGTGCAGCAACCCGAAACCTATGGAGGGTTTATCGGTTGCCATAATTTTATGTAACTCATCGGTAATGCGCTCCGGGGAAACAATTCGGATCCGGTCTTTCTGCACTCCTATGGCATTGAGCGAATCCCGTTCGATGCGGAAGTCGAGCTGGGCGGCAAACCGAATGGCGCGGATCATCCGCAGGGGGTCGTCGGAATACGTAGTGGCCGGTTCCAGAGGGGTTCGTATAATCCCTTTTTCCAGGTCATCCAGGCCCCCGAAAGGATCCAGGAGTTTCCCGAATTCCAAGGGATCCAGCGAAAGGGCCAGGGCATTGATGGTGAAATCCCTCCTGTTCTGGTCGTCCTGAAGGGTACCGTCTTCTACTATGGGCTTGCGGCTGTCCCGGGAATAGCTTTCCCGCCGTGCCCCCACAAATTCGAGTTCCAGGTCCCCGTGGCGGACCATGGCCGTCCCGAAATTTTTAAAAACCGTCACCTTTGGGTTTCCCGGGAGTTCGTTGGCCACTGCACGGGCCAGACCAATCCCGCTGCCTATGGCCACGATATCGATATCTTTTTTCTGGTCGCGGCCCAGGAAGAAATCCCGGACATACCCACCAATGACATACGCCTCCAGTCCAAGCTCCTGTGCTGCATGACTCAGGGTCTTGAAAACAGGGTGGGCCAGCGCCTCCTTATGGTATTTCTGGGTGGTCATCGCTCCAATTCCGGTTCGTACAGGGTCATCCCTGTCCGGGTTTCCCCAAGGGGACTACCGTCTGGCAAAGGTACCACTTACACCAGAGCTGCTCAAATGGCCGGACCAGTTTTCGCATTCTGAATCATGGCCTTGAACTTCCTGCTTTACGATGGGGCAGGGGCAGCCGGCCCTCAAGGTTTGTTTATCCTGCTGAGGCATTTTAGTTCCTGGTAACGGGAGTATACCCCAAGGGCATTTAAGTATGAGACAACTACGCCCCTTGTACCGTCTAGAATACCTAGACGCAGGATAAAGTGGTTCAGGAATTTATAAGCGGGCCTCAGGACCATGGGCAGCCACCCGAAGCGTTTTCCCCTTGCGTATTCCTCCTGTGCCTTCATCTTTCCGTACCGCAGCATTTTCCCTTTATAGTCCTCATAGGAGCGGTAGGAATAGTGGATAAGCTTGTTGTCCAGAATGGCCGTAGACCCATCCACATCCAGGGTTTCATGGACAATACGGTTGTTGGTGAACCTGCAGCGGCTTTTTCGGAACAGACGGTAATTCTTGTCGCTCTGCCAGCCGCTGAAGCGCAATACTTTGTCTTTGAACATAAACCGGCGCCTGAAAAAGAAGGCACTTACCGATTGTTCCGGGTTGTTTATGGTCCGGTAGATTTCATCGAGCAGGGTATCTGGGATGCGCTCATCTGCATCGGTGAATACCACCCAATCGTGGCTGGCCTGCTCCAGGGCATAGGATTTCTGGTCCGTATAGTTAAGAAAATCCCGCTGGATGAGCCTGGCCTTGGGATGGGCCCGTACCACTTCTGCCGTCCCGTCTGTACTGTGGGAATCCACCACGATAATCTCATCGGCAAATTTGAGGTTCTCCAGCACCTGCTCAATATGCAGGATTTCGTTATAGGTAATCAGCAACGCGGATATCGGGACCTTCCTGGGCCCCAGATAAGGCTCGTGGATATGTGGGCCAAACAGCCACCGGATTTTGGTACGCCGGTAAGGGGAGAGGCGACGGCCTTCAGGCACGCCATGGGTTCTGAGGTAGGCTTCGGTAGCCTGTAGCATTCGGGATGCCGACTGCCCGTCTTCATACGGGTGGAAGGCGGCCTTGATCTCCGCCCGCTGCCGGGAGAAAGGGTCGTCCTGTAGGTTGGTTTCCACCAGGGCCCTGAGGTTGCGGTAATTCGCAGCGTTCTCCCATTGGATTCGCTCGGCAATACTCCTGTAGGATACCACGGGTTTGTCCAACAGCAGGAACTCGTAAATCACGGAAGAGGTATCGCTGATCAGTAGGTCTGCCGCGAGCAGATACTGCACAATATTGCTCTCACGGACCACTTCTACCCGAGGGTGCTGGGAGGCAAGCCCCTCGTATTGCGCCACCACCCCCGGGTCCATCAGGTCGTGAAATTTGATCTGTATGAGATACTTCGGGTCTTCCGCCAGGTCCCGGATTTCGTCCAGCAGATAGGGGGCTGAGGTCAGGCTTGGGGAAAAGGTGGGGGCATAGAGCAATAAAGTCCCGGCCCCGGCCTGTTCCAGGAGTTGGGTCCTGTGTTGTACGCAGCGGGCCCGGAGTGTGGCATCCCAGAGGATATCGAGCTTGGGCCACCCGGTTTGCACCACCTCGAAATCCTGGTGCTTTTCCCTGAGGGCCAGAAACCGCTCAGTAAAATAGGGGCCCTGGGTGAGGTAAAGGTCAAAATAGTGACGGATCCGGAAGTGTCCCTTTTTCTCCCCGGCCAGGCCATGGAAAATCTGGACCTTTACCCCTTGCAGGTAGTGGGGGACTTCGTTTCCCGGAACAAAGATTGCATCCGGCAGGTAGTGCTGTAACTCCAGGATCCGGGTCGTAAACGGATCTTCTTTGAAAGGAAAGGACTTCAGCAGATTACCGGTCAGAAACCATATGTATTCATGTCCCTCGCTGCGCAGGGCATCGCGAAGGGGTGCCATGATCCCAAAGGCATAGGGGTTTTGGCAAAAAAGGACCGTCCTCATTTACGGAGCATGGAGTTGGCCTTGTCCAGGTCTTGTTTGAAATCGACCTCCATACAATCGAACTGGGAGATATCCAGCGCCTGGATTTGGACCCCATCCTTCTCGATGGACCGCTCCAGGCCTTTTTCGAAATAATCGTTGTCCTCGCAGGCTTCCAGATGGCTGATAAATACCTCAAGGTCCTCGGCGGCGATAAAGTTGATGCCCACGGCCTCGCCCAGTCCGCCCTCTACTTCTTTGGACAGCGCTTTGATAGTTCCCTGATCGCTCAGGGTGTATTTGACTTCTTCTTCCCCTACCTTACTGGTGTTCACGGCCACAAAGGAGGTTCTCACTTCAATGAAAGGTCGTATGGCTTCCAGGAGCCTGTGGTCGAAAACCACATCCCCGTTAAGCCAAAGCACATCTTCGCCACGGTTTTTCCGAAGGGCCATCAGGAGGCTTTTGGAGGTATTGGTCTGATCGAAAAACGGGTTGTAGATATAGGTCAGTTCCGGGAAACGCTCCATGATCAGGTCTTTTTTAAAACCCACCACCACCTGTATGGCATCCAAATGGAAATGGCGTGAGAGGTTCTCGACCTGCATTTGCATGATGCTCTTTTGGTTTGCCAGGGGTGTAAGAGGCTTCGGAAAAGGATTGCCGAGGCGGGAACCTATACCCGCGGCCAGGATAATTATTTTCATGCTAAGGAGTCTTCTGGGCAGGCGGGGGAGCCCACTCCGGGAACTGCACCCGCCCGTGGGGTCAAAGGTACTTTTTATTGGGCAACTACTAAAATAGGCTATCCTAGCCGCTGTGGGTGACCTCCCTTCCCATTGTCACCGATTTGACTACTTTTGCACTTCAAACTAACGGCATTATGGATGGTAAGGCAATGGAAGCGCTGGCAAAGCGTTTTCCGGGATGGGAGTTTGTAGTGGCAACGCCTTCGGGGTGGCGTATCTCGGCAACTGACGACCGGGCAGCCACTCAGGCTTCCGAACTGGTTGGGCAGCTGCGCGCCCTCAACCCTGAGGGCGACCTGGAGATCCGGATCCATGGCTCACAGCCCATTATCGACCTTTTGGAACGCAAGGCCAAAAAATACCGTCGGATGTACACCTCCGGGTGTTTTGATGTATTCCATTTCGGGCACTTGAATATCCTGGAGCAGTCTAAAGCCCTCTGCGAATACCTTATCGTAGGGGTTTCCACAGACGAACTCATCGAAAAGGAGAAAGGCCGCCGTCCTGTAATCCCCTATGAGGAACGCGCCCGCGTTCTGGAGGCCATATCCTATGTAGACCAGGTAATCCCACAGGTGGACAAGGACAAGCAAAAGGTCGTGGATGCCTACCGTATCGATGCCATTTCGGTGGGGGATGACTGGAAGGGCCGATATCCCAAGGTGAGCTGCCAGATGGAGTACTTCCCCTATACCAAAAGTATAAGCAGTACCATCCTGAAAGATACCCTCAACCTCACCCTGCACCCCAAAGCTTAGGAAAGGGCCCGGTCGTCCGTGGTGGTATCCCAGTCTTTTTTAGGGGTTTCCCAATCCCCGTACCTGTAGGTTAGGTAGCCCTCCGTATCTACCGGAATGCTGTAGGAGTGGCCTCGAAACTCCACAGTGCGGAATTTCTGGTAATAGTTATAAGGCACAGATTTGGTCTTTCCCGCTATCATCCAGTAGGCCAGATCATCTTGTCGGTATTTTACGAAGATATCCAGGGTGACCTTCCCTTTGAGCAACCCGAAAAAGCGGCGCTTTCGGATTTTAACCATGCGAATGTCCCCTGGGGTAAAAGGAGGGTTACCCGCCTCGAAAGTCCGGATACGGATGCGCAAACCGGCGCCCCTGGCCAGGGAAAGAAAGGTGTCCAGTTTACCCAATTGGTCGGACATCATGGAGATATCCAGGTCATTGTCCCAGGGCAGCAGCCGGTTTTCCCGGCGGATTCCCAGTAAGGTACCGCCTTCCAGCCAGTAGGTAACCCCTGCCTGTTCCGCTATGCCGCAAACCTGTTGCAGGAGGGAGTGCGCCTCCTTGAGGTTTTTCCCTTCGAGTGTGATGTCATAGGCCATGCTGCAAAGCTACGCATAGCTAACCTAAAACCTGTAGGAATAGGGTATTATACCCGAATAAAGGGGGTCCGAAAACCGGGGATAGCATTAAAGTAGGTGCCTGTCGGGGTTTCAGGCAGCCGAAGAGGCTTCGCCGGCCTTGTAGATTTCCAGGGCGCGGGGTACCGGTTTGACCCAGGTACGTTCCGCCCTTCGGGCTTCCCGTTCCAGGCGGCGCAGGTACCGGTAACGCTCCACATCTTCCAGGGCACCCAGGTAACAGATGGTGATTCCGTTAATCCCGTCCAGAAAGCCCAGGCGTACCAGGTAGTTATAGCCGAATTTCCACGCGGGCTTCAGCAGTTGCAGGGCCCAGGAAAAGCGTTTTTCGGAGCGGAAGGCCTCCGCGGCCTTCAGCCGGCCGTACATGAGCATTTTCCGGCGGTAGTCTTTAAAGTTTTTGTAGCAATAATGGGTGAGGCGGGCCTTTAACGCTCCAGTCTTCCCCTTAACCTCCAGGCGTTCGTGAACCAGGCGGGATTCGCTGTATTTGGCCCCGGAACGCCGGAACAAACGGATATTCTTATCGGTTTGCCAGCCGCTGAACCTCAGGGGCCTTTCCCCGAACATAAAGTCGCGGTAAAACCAATAGGCATCCACGTCTGCCGGTGCTGCCGATAGGGTTCCCAGGATTTCGGCTTTCAAGGAATCGCCCACGACCTCATCGGCATCTATAAAGAGGACCCAGTCGTTATTGGCGTGCCGGAGGGCAAAGTTTTTCTGGGCCGTAAAGTTCTGGAACGGATGCTGGATCACTTTGACCTGGGGCTGCCGGAGCAGGTACTCATAGGTGCCGTCTGTACTGTAGGAGTCTACCACGATGATCTCGGAGGCAAAGGCCACCGAGGCGAGGCAACGCTCGATGTTCTCACGCTCGTTGTAGGTGATAATTAGGGCGGTAACTGCAGTGCGATACGGCATTATGGCGTTTTTCGAAACCCGAAATCGGGCATGGGTATACCCTTGTAACGCACAAAAAGGGGGATTATTTTAAGCGAGCCTGCATACCTTACGAAAAAGGCAAAGGGTCCGTTTTATGGGGTTCCGTGACTTCCGACCTACTTAGGAGCAGGGCTGTACAGGCCTAAGGACTGGTAAAAGAACATTAGAAAACCCCTATACTAAACGGCCACATCGTATTCCCTGAGCGCATCGTTCAGGGAAGTCTTTTTGTCTGTACTTTCTTTACGCGTTCCGATAATGAGGGCACAGGAAACCTGGTAGTCGCCGGCCGGAAATGACTTGGTAAAGCTGCCCGGGATTACCACAGAACGGGCAGGTACCCGTCCCTTGTATTCCACGGGGGCGTCCCCGCTGACATCGATAATTTTGGTAGACGCTGTCAGGACCACATTGGCTCCCAGGACGGCCTCCCGCTCCACGCGCACCCCTTCTACCACAATACAGCGGCTCCCGATAAAGGCGTTGTCCTCCACAATAACCGGGGCGGCCTGCAGGGGTTCCAGGACCCCGCCAATGCCCACGCCCCCGCTCAGGTGCACGTTCTTGCCGATCTGGGCGCAGCTTCCTACGGTGGCCCAGGTATCGACCATAGTCCCCTCGTCCACATAAGCCCCGATGTTGACATAGCTCGGCATCAGGATGGTGCCCGGTGCAATATAGGCTCCGTGGCGGGCAACTGCATGGGGAACCACCCGTACCCCTTTCCCCGCGTATCCGCGTTTGAGGGGTATTTTATCGTGGTATTCGAAAATCCCGGCTTCCAGGGTTTCCATTTTCTGGATGGGGAAATACAGCACTACGGCCTTTTTGACCCATTCCTCAATGTTCCACCCATTGGGGGTAGGGCTGGCGCAGCGCAGGGCGCCCTGGTCCAGCAGGTCCACTACTTCCCGGATGGCTTTTTGGGTTTCTGGGTTTTTCAGGAGTCCGCGGTCTTCCCACGCGGCTTCGATGCTTTGGCGCAATGCTTCCATGGTCTGGGTCTGTATTTTGGGCAAAGATAGGACTACGGGGCGGGGCGGCCAGCAAAATTTAGAGCTGTAACGATTTATCCGTAATTTTGTCAAAAATTTCCGGTGGGCAGGATTCTGGCAATGGACTTTGGGGAGAAACGGACCGGCCTGGCGGTAACAGACCCGCTCAGGATTATTGCCTCGGGCCTGGAAACCGTGGCTACGGAAGACCTGATGGCCTACCTGGAATCCTACCTAAGTGCGGAAACCGTGGACCTTTTGGTTATTGGTCAGCCTCGTCGGATGGACAACACCCCCTCTCAGGTAGAACCGGCCATCCTGGCCTTTATAACGCGCCTGGAGAAGCGTTTCCCAGGGTTGGAGATTGTGAGGGAGGACGAGCGTTTCACCTCCAAAATGGCCGCGAGGTCTTTGGTAGCAGGGGGGATGAAAAAGAAAAAGCGCAGGGACAAGTCGGTGCTGGACAAGGTAAGCGCCACCCTGATCCTGCAATCCTATTTAAGCAGAAATAACTTATGATTTTACCCATTGTGGCCTATGGAGACCCGGTGCTCCGGAAGAAATGCGAAGAGATCGATGCGGATTACCCCGGCCTGGAAAGCCTGATCCCCGATATGTGGGAAACCATGTACCAGGCCAGCGGGGTGGGCCTGGCGGCACCCCAGATTGGCAAGGCCATCCGCCTTTTCCTGGTAGACACCAGCCCCTTTGCCGAGGACGACGAGCTGGAGGAGGCCGAAAGGGGGCAGTTAAAAGATTTCAAAAAGGTCTTTATCAATGCCCGTATGGAATCCGAAACCGGAAGTAAGTGGCCGTTTAATGAGGGCTGCCTGAGCATCCCGGATATCCGGGAGGATGTTAACCGGATGGATACCATCACCCTGACCTATATGGACGAGGCGTTCGAGACGCACACCGAGACCTTCAGCGGGTTACTGGCCCGGGTGATCCAGCACGAGTACGACCATATTGAAGGGGTGCTTTTTACAGACCACCTCTCGTCCCTTAAAAAGCGCCTGCTTAAAGGACGCCTGAGCAATATTTCCAAAGGAAAGGTGCAGGTCGATTACCGCATGCGGTTCCCAGACATGAAACGAAAGCGGTAGGACCCTGCCCGGAAACCAACTTTTTTTACATCTTTGCAGCCAATTTCAACCCCTGCTATGCAATTAGAAAAGATATTATCCATTGGGGGCAAGCCGGGACTTTTCCGGCTGGTTACCCAGACCCGTACCGGATTTGTGGCGGAATCCCTGCTGGACGGCAAAAAAATCTCGGTAGGTATGACCGGAAATGTCAGTGTCCTCTCGGAAATTGCCATCTATACCCTGGAAGAGGAACTTCCCTTAAGGGAGGTGTTTGCCAAAATCCAGAAGAAGGAAAAGGGGGGTAAAATCCCGCTAAGCCACAAGGCGGCCAGGGAAGACCTGGAAGCCTACTTCTTCGAGGTCCTCCCCAACTACGACGAGGACCGCGTTTATGCCAGCGACATCCGCAAGGTTATCCAATGGTATAACCTGCTGCAGGAGAATGGGGTGAACGATTTCACCCCGGACACTGAGCCTGAAAGCGGGGAGGATGCCGGCCAGGAGGCCTGATCCCTTAATCCGGGTTCTGAGGCTCCGGTAAGTCAGGGACTTCCCAGGGGACCAGGGCAGACGGGTAGTACCGGATGTCCATCCGTTTGAAATAAGGTGTCTGCGCTGCAAGCCGCAGTTTGTATTCATCCCAGGAGCGTTTTGCTGCCGGGGTCCAGCCCAGTTCTGAATACCCCAACAGGCGGGGGAAGGCCAGGTATTCCAATTCTTCTATGGTACTGATGGTCTCCGACCACAGGGGCGCTTCAATGCCCAGGATGTCTTTCGGGGCAATCCCCGCGGAGTAGGTGGATGGGTCCCAGATATAGGCGGTATCCACCGGGATATACGCGGCCCAGTGCAACCCGTATTCTGATAAGGTGTCGTATTGCATATCCAGGTAGGCCTTGCGGGCGGGGGATAGGAGGACTTTCATCCCTTTACCCACGGCCCTCGTGGCATTTTCCTCATCTGCCCAGAACTGGGCCACGGTGCTGCTGTCCAGGTCGGCATGGGCCACTTCATCCCAACCGATCACGCGTTTGCCGTATTTCTGCACAATGGGCTCCACCCGCTCAATGAAGTAGATATAGTCGTCTTTCCGGGTGACGTGGCTCTCGTCCCCTCCGATATGGAAGTAGGGGCCCGGGGTCAGGGCCGAGATTTCCCGTACCACATCATCGATAAAGGCGTAGACCGTGTCCTTGCGCGTGTCCCAGGTGCTGAATCCCACATGGGTCCCAGTGTACAGTTCCGGGGTCTTACCATTGCCATTTAGGATAGGGTAGGCTACCGAGGCAGCGTTTGTGTGCCCGGGCATATCCACCTCCGGTACAATGGTAATATGGCGCTCGGCCGCATAGCGTACGATTTCCGCATAGTCCTCCTGGGTATAGAATCCGCCGGGTCCGCCCCCTACCTCTGTACTGCCGCCCACTTCGGTGAGCTTGGGCCAGGACTTGATTTCAATACGCCACCCCTGGTCGTCAGTAAGGTGCAGGTGCAGTACATTGAGTTTGTAGTAGGCCATCACGTCCAGATATTTTTTGACGTCCTCCACCGAAAAGAAATGACGGGCGACATCCAGCATGGCTCCCCGGTACCCGAATTGGGGTACATCTCGGATTTCTCCTCCGGGGACGGGCCAGATGGGATATTCCGCCAGGGTGTCATTGGACGTCTCCGGAATGGCCTGGCGCAGGGTCTGGATGGCCAGGAATGCTCCCTGGGCCGATCCGGCGCTTATGGTGACCGAATCCGGGCCTATGCGCAGGTGGTAGGCCTCCGGGTTATCCATTTCCGAGGTGCTCAGGTAAATCCCGCGGTGCACTTCTGTTTCCCCTTCGGCATTCACCGGGATCCGGAGCCCCGTCTTGGACTGTATTTTTTCCGACAAGAACCCGGCCACCCCTTCCAGGGCTTCCGTGCTGTAAATGGCGGTGAAACGGTCCAGGCCAAAAGCGGTGCCGCTGGGTGCTACATCCAGGGGCTTGGGAATCATGGGGACTGCTGCCAGGTCGGTTTCGGGAAAAACAATCCTGGGGGCTTCCTGGGTACAGGCGGCTACTGCCGCCACGAGGCCGGCAATGGCAGCCCCACGGATCAGGAATCGGGAAAGGGAAGGAGTTTTCATATTAGTTTGTACTATCGGTTGTTTTGAGTTTTAGGCCGATGACTTCCCGCCAGATGCGGTAGCCCTCGGCATTCATGTGCAGGCCATCTTCAATAAACAGCCCGGTTTTCAGACGGCGCCCATTAAGCATCGGGTGCCAGACATTTGCAAAATCTACGGCGGGGCTCTTTCGGGCCCGTCTCTCCAGCTTGCGGTTAAACCTCCGGTATTTCCCCCTAAGGTGCCAACGGCTTATGCTGGGTTTTGCCGCAATCCAGACCACCGGGGTCCGGGGATGCTCAGTTTGTATTTGCATTG
This sequence comes from Robiginitalea sediminis, assembly GCF_002198115.1. Lineage (GTDB taxonomy): Bacteria > Bacteroidota > Bacteroidia > Flavobacteriales > Flavobacteriaceae > Robiginitalea > Robiginitalea sediminis. The sequence goes on from NZ_NGNR01000003.1 coordinate 441,932, forward strand.
TCAGGGTTTCCAGGGTTTTCAGGACCTGGCGGGGCCGCTTGCCTTCTGCCAGGTCATTGTCCCCTTCGTAAATGAACACCTGGGCCGGACTGTATTGCAGGACCAGGGCCTCCAGGTAATGGAGCAGGTCCGAGGCCTGGGAACCCCCAAAGCCGGTATTGAGTATTTGCACCCCGGGGAAATCCCGGGAGAGGGTATTCCACATCCGGATGCTGGAGCTCCCCGTAAAGACAATGGCGGGCTGTTGCCTGTTCCAAAGGCTGTCGGTTCGGGACAACAGGGCCGTCACTTCCTTTTCGAAACGCAAAGGGTCCTGCCCCCGGGCCTGTCGGGGCAGCAACAGCAGGCCCATGGCGCAAAAAGCCCAAAACAGGCCGTGGCCCGGACCGAAATTCTTGGGGGATATCTTCATAGGCGGTTAAGGAGCTAAAATATGGACTTTGGCCCAGTCGTAAAAGCGCTCGATCCAGGAATCCGAGGGCAACCCCTGCTGTTTCATGCCAAAGCCGTGCCCCCCTACGCTATATATGTGCAGAGCAGCGGTCTTCCCGGCAGCCAACCAGGCCTGGTAGAGTGCTGTGCTTCCGGCTGCCAGGCCAAGCGGGTCGTCCGAGGCGCATATCACCAGCATGGGTACGGCGTTGTCCGGGGCGGGCGCAACCGGGTAGGCTGTAGTCCAGGGGTAAACCGGGACGATAAAGTCGGCCGCAGTTTTGCCGGAGGCTTCATAGCCGACACCCATGGTTACGGCGCCCCCTGCCGAGAAGCCCATAAACCCGATTTTTCCGGGATCTAGCCCGTATTCGGCGGCATGGGCCCGGACATAGGCAACCGCCTGCTGCCCGTCCGAAATCGAGAAGGGGAGCACCCGGGCCACCTGGGCCATGAGTTCCCTGGGGTTTTCCGTCCCCAGGGTTGTAATTTCCTGTATCCCGTCCTTACCCGTGGGCACCAGGCGGTATTTCAGCACAAAGGCGGTAAAACCCTTTTCCGCCAGCCAGCTGGCTACCTGCCGCCCTTCGCTTTCGATGCTGAGGCCATATAGCCCGCCTCCAGGGGCAACCACCACAGCGGCCCCATTGCCCGTCCCTGCTGCTGGCAGGAAGACTTGCAGGCTTGGCGTGGAAACGTTGGTGACTACCTCATTGTCCCAGATGGGGGAGTAGTAGTGTTTTTCGCCCCCGGACCACATGACGTTTTCTGCCGGGGTGTGGGGCAGGGGGATACTGTCCTGGCTCCAGCCGGCCCCGGTGGTTAACAATAGCCCAGCAAGGGCGAGTATCGTATTTCGCATTCCGTTTTGTTTTAAGGTTTGTATTTCCGGGATCAGGGATACATGCCTTTCACGTCCATTTTAAGGGTGTAAATGGCATCCATGGCGGTGATAAACAAGATATTCCCCTCGCGGCCACCGAAGGTGACATTGGCCGTCCAGTCTTCCGGGACTTCGATATGCCTGAGCAGATCGCCTTCCGGGCTGTAGACATGCACCCCGTCTCCGGTGAGGTAGAGGTTGCCCTCCGCATCCAGGGTCATCCCGTCCGATCCCATAGGAGCCACCAGGACGCGTTCCCCAAGTGTCCCGTCCGGACCTATGGTGTACCGGTAGGTCTTTTTATCCCCTATATCTGCGATGTACAGCCATGAGCCATCCTTGGTGCCGATAATCCCGTTGGGCTGCACAAAATCGGAAGCGGCCAGCACGATCTCCTCTGAACCGGGCCGGATCATATACACCTGTTCCTGCTCGATTTCCTTGGCCTTCCGGGTCCAGTAGGGCCGTTGGTAATAGGGGTCGGTAAAGTAGATGGTCCCGTCCCGGTGAACCCAGATGTCGTTGGGTCCGTTAAAGTGCTTGCCCTCGTACGTACTGGCCAGGACCTGCACTTCCTTCTGCGGCCCTATACGCCAGAGCTCGAATTTCTCATCGGCCGCAGCCAGCAGGTATCCCTCCTGGTCAAAATAAAGCCCGTTAGCCCGTCCGGCGGGTTCCATAAACAGCTCGATTTCCCCGGTTGCCCCGTCCCACCTGTAAATGCGGTCATTGGGCTGGTCGGTGAAGTAGACATCCCCGTTTGCCGCGGTGGCGGGGCCTTCCGTAAAACTAAAGGTTTCCGCCACCAATTGGAGTTGGGGGGCAGGGTCTGCAGCTTCGGCGGCCTGGGGTTCGGTTTTTTCCTTACAGGCCGTTGCAGCCATCAGCAGGGCAGTCCCGAGGACCGCTTTGATTTTGGGTTTCATAGGTGGTTTATTTGTTCATTCGGTAGCCCGGGCCTTTTACAAACCTGCCCGGGGTGGCTCCTGTATGTTCCCCTCCTGAAATCACTGCAACCCCGTTGACCCAAACATGGTCCACACCCGTTGCGTATTGGTGGGGGGATTCAAAGGTCGCGTTGTCCTGGATCCGCTCCGGGTCGAAGGCCACCACATCGGCGTAGTAGCCCACCTGAAGCATCCCGCGGCGGTCGAGTTTCAGGTTGGTAGCCGGCAGGGACGTCAGGCGGCGGACGGCTTCCTCCAGGGAGATCACCTTTTCTTCCCTGACATAATGGGCCAGTAACCGGGCAAAGGAACCATAGGCCCGGGGGTGGGTGCTCTGCTCCAGGAACACCCCCTCGTTGGTGTAGGACCCGGCATCCGAGCACACGGACATATAGGGAAGGGCCAGTTTCTTTTTGATGTTGTCCTCGCTCATGGAGAAGTAGACCACCTGAATGCGGCTGTCATCCTCATAAATGAGCTGGGCTATGGCCTCGCGGGCCTCAATGCCCCGTTCCTGGGCAACATCGGCCAGTGTCTTCCCGATCAGGTGCCGCATCTCCCGGTTGCGGAACCCTACCAACAGGATATTTTCCGGCGGTACATGGAACTTGACTTCACGGATCATTCGTTCCCGCTGTGCAGGGTCTTCCAGGAATGCCATGGTCTGCTCGTGCCCCCCGTCTTTGGCCCAGGCCGGAAGCAGCACATTCAGGCCGGTAGAGCTGGCGTTGTACATATACATGTCGGTGGTGACCTTAAGGCCCCTCCGGCGCGCGTCGTCCACCAGGGTAATGGCGCTGTCCAGCAGGTCCCAGTTGTCCTGCCCCGATGCCTTGAAGTGGTAGATTTCGGAACGGATACCGGTCGAGTCCGCAACGGTAATAAGCTCCTTTACAGCGTGCAGAAGGCTGTCTTCCTCGCTCCGGATATGGGAAATGTACATCCCGTCATATTCGGCAGCAACACGGGCCAGATCTATGATTTCCGAGGTACTGGCATGACCGCTGGGGACGTAGATCAGCGAAGTGGAAAGCCCTACGGCCCCTTCTTCCATTCCCTCGCGCAGCAGGCGTTTCATGGTATCCAGCTCTGCCGGGGTAGGGGCTCGTTTTTCATATCCCATAACGTATTGCCGCAACGTCCCGTTGCCTACAAAGGAGGTAACGTTGGTCGAAACGCCTTTGGCTTCCAGATGGCTGAGGTATCCGCCCAGGGTGCGCCAGGGCACTTCGAATCGGAAATCGCCCTGGTCTGTGGCCATCTCCCGGTGCATTTCCGCATTGAGCGGGCCCATGGAGCGGCCTTCGCCCATCACTTCCAGGGTTACCCCCTGGCGGATATCGCTTTGGGAGCGGCCGTCCACCAATAGGGATACATTGGCCCAGCTAAGCATGTTTATAAACCCAGGGGAGACCACCAGCCCGGTGGCGTCGACCTCGGAATGGCCCACCTGGCCCGAAAGGTCTCCGATGGCGGCAATGGTATCGCCCCTGATCCCTATATCGGCGGGGTAGGCGGGCGCCCCGCTGCCATCGGCTACCGTTCCGCCGCGGATGATAACATCGTAGGCTGGCTCGGTAGTGCAGGACGCAAGTAGAAGCAAGAGTAACAGGGAGCGCAGGGCCATGGTGGTATCGGTTGGGTTATCTGTTAAATTTACGGGAATTTCCGTTCGCCGCCAAAATCTCCGAATCCGTACCTTTGCCGAAATTCTTAGCCATGAATTCCCGAACCGAACAGCTCAAGGCCCTAGACCGACTGATTACTATTATGGATGAACTCCGCGAGGGTTGTCCCTGGGATCGGAAGCAAACCATGCAGACCCTCCGGCAGCTGACTATTGAGGAGACCTATGAGCTGGGCGACGCCATCCTGGAGAACGACCTGGAAGAGGTCAAGAAGGAGCTCGGGGACCTCCTGCTCCATATTGTTTTTTACGCCCGCATCGGTTCAGAGACGGGGGATTTCGACCTGGCCGACGTGGCCAACGATATCTGCGAAAAACTGATCCGCCGCCATCCACATATCTACGGGGATACCGAGGTGGCCGATGCCGAACAGGTAAAGGCCAACTGGGAGAAGATCAAGCTGCAGGAAGGCAAGAAAAGCGTCCTCCAGGGGGTGCCCCTTGGGTTGCCCGCTTTGGTCAAGGCGAACCGGGTACAGGAAAAGGTGGCCGGGGTGGGCTTCGACTGGGAAGCCCCCGAACAGGTCTTCGAAAAGGTGCGGGAAGAATTGGAAGAGCTCGAGGCTGCAAGGGCTGGGAAGGACCGCGACGCCCTGGAGGCCGAAATGGGGGATGTCTTTTTTTCCCTGGTCAACTATTCCCGGTTCCTCGGGATCAACCCGGAAGATGCCCTGGAGCGCACCAACAAAAAATTCATCCGTCGCTTCCAGTTCCTGGAGGAGCGCGCCCGGCAGGCTGGCCGCTCCCTCCACGAGATGACCCTGGCCGAGATGGACGTCCATTGGGAGGCGGCCAAGGCGCACGACCCTAAACCCTAACGCCGAAACCCTTTGTTTTGATCCGGCAATACACCCGAGAATTCCGATATAATTTCCGCCTGGCTTCCCCTGTCATTCTGGGGATGCTCGGGCATACCTTCGTGGCCTTCGCGGACAACCTCATGGTGGGCCAGCTCGGGACAGCTGAACTGGCCGCGGTATCCCTGGGGAACAGTTTCTTGTTTATCGCCATGTCCCTGGGGATAGGGTTTTCCACCGCCATCACCCCTTTGGTAGCCGAAGCGGATGCGGCCGGCAACCCCCGGCAGGGAAGGAAGGTTCTGCAGAATGGCCTGGTCCTTTGCCTGGGCATTGGCCTGGCCCTTTTCGGGGGTATCCTGCTGGGCAAGCCGCTCATGTACCTGATGGATCAGCCGGAAGAGGTGGTGGCCCTGGCCATGCCCTACCTGGACCTTATCGCGATTTCCCTGGTCCCTCTGGTGGTATTCCAGGCCCTGAAGCAATTCTCCGAAGGGCTCTCCCGAACCCGGTACCCGATGTATGCCACCATTGTGGCCAATGTGGTCAATATCACCCTTAATTACCTCCTGATCTTCGGCTCTCTGGGCTTTCCCAAAATGGGGGTTGTAGGGGCAGGTGTGGGGACCCTGGCCTCCCGGGTGGTCATGGTCCTGTTCCTCTGGGCCCTGTTCCAGAGGCGTGCGTACTTCGAGCCTTATGTAAAGGCCCTGCGGTTCCGTCAGGTGGAGAAAAAAGTACTCCGAAAAATTGCTAGCCTGGGTCTGCCCTCGGCCCTGCAATTCTTCTTTGAGGTTGCCATTTTTACCGCGGCGATCTGGCTTAGCGGTGTTCTCGGGAAGAACCCGCAGGCGGCCAACCAGATCGCCCTGAACCTGAGCAGTATGACCTATATGTTCGGGATGGGCCTGGGCGTTACGGCCATGATCCGGGTGGGCAACCAGAAAGGGCTTCGGGACTATCCGGAGCTCAAGCGGATCGCCACTTCGATTTTTGTGATGTCTGCCATTCTCATGGTGGCCTTTGCCCTGTTGTTCCTAATTGGGCGGCACTGGCTCCCTACCCTGTACCTGGACCTTTCAGACCCTGTGGGCCGGGCCGACGCCCTGGAGGTTATGCAAATCGCTTCCACCCTGCTGCTGGTGGCGGCTTTTTTCCAGATTTCCGACGGGCTCCAGGTGGTCATCCTCGGGGCGCTGAGGGGGTTGCAGGATGTGCGCATCCCCACCCTGATCACCTTTGTGGCCTATTGGGTTATCGGTTTTCCGGTGAGTTATTACCTGGGCCTGAAAACCGACCTGAAAAGCACGGGGATATGGATCGGGCTTTTTGCAGGGCTCACGGCCTCTTCAATTATGTTGTATCTTCGATTCCGGAACCGGACGGCACGCCTGCTGTCCGGTCCCGGCCAACCGTAAAACCGCGACGACCATGGACCTTCCTAAATTCCTGCTCGCAGACAATACCGACTACCCTACCGCCATATTTGTACTCCATACCGAGTACCCGAGGTTTATCATCAACCTGGAGAACGACGAGGTGGAGTGGTTCGAGGAATTCTCCCCTGAGGACCGCAAAGACCTGGAGGAAGAAAGCACCCGTTTAATTTCAGAAGCCACGGATTTCTACGACAGGGAAGTGGCGCGCTATGAAGACTAAAGCCGTATGTGGGAAACGCTTTTGGAGTGGGACAGGGAAGCCCTCCTCGCGCTGAACGGCTGGGGCGGGGCCGGGTGGGACCGGCTCTGGCTGACGCTTTCCGATAAATGGGCGGCAATCCCGCTCTATGCCCTGTTGCTGGTATACGCGTTTCGATCCCTGGGTTGGCGGCGGGCGTTGCTTTTCCTTGTTTTTATCGCCTTGCTCATTACCGCCACAGACCAGATGGCCAACCTCTTTAAATATGGCGTAGGGCGGTTGCGGCCCTGCCATGACCCGGAACTGGACGGGCTGGTTCGCGTGGTGAAGGCCTCCTGCGGCGGTCGCTTCGGGTATTTCTCCGCCCATGCCGCCAATGCCATGGCCCTGGCCGTATTTTTCTTTGCCCATTGGGGGCGTTCCCGAAGTCTCTGGGGAAGCCTTCTGATCTTGTGGGCGCTACTGGTAGGCTACAGTCGGGTATATCTTGGGGTCCATTTTCCGACCGATGTGCTCACCGGCATCCTGATAGGCGCTTTCTTCGGGTGGCTTTTCGCCCGCCTGCATTTTTTGGCGGACCAAAAATGGATGCGATGATCGGGAACCGGTTGTACTGGCTTGGTGTTGCAGGGGTAGTCCTGGCCTATGCCGTAGGGCTACCTGCAACCCTTATGGAGAACGATTCCGCCCAGTTTGCCGTGATGGCGCAGCGCATGGTGGTGGAAAACGACTGGCTTAATTTGTGGAAGGGCACCGAGGAATATCTGGATAAACCCCACCTGCATTACTGGCTGGCTGCCCTGTCCTATACGATCTTTGGGGTCAGCGACTGGGCTTACCGCCTCCCGGCACTGCTGCTGACCCTGGTAGCGGCATGGAGTGTTAAGGGCCTGGGCAACCTGTTGTACGGCCAGCAGGCCGGACGGCTGGCTGCGCTGATTTTCCTGAGTGCCCAGACCATTGTCCTTTCCGTCATAGACGTACGGACCGATGCCGTCCTGACCGGCTTCACGGCCTTTGCGCTCTGGCAGCTGATGCGCTACCTCATGCAGGGTCGCCTTTCCGGTTTGTTATGGGGGGCTTTGGGGGCGGGTCTCGCCTTCTCCACCAAGGGGCAGATTGCCATCGTGGTCATCGGGCTTCCCGTATTGTGCCAGTTAATCGCTACCCGAACATGGCACCGGCTGTTTCACCCCAGGGTCCTGGTGGCCCTTGCCGTGTTTGCCCTGGTACTGGCCCCAGTACTGTATGCATATTACCACCAGTTTGACCTGCACCCGGAGAAGGTTATCCGGGGGCGGGACCACCGCAGCGGGGTCCTCTTTATCCTTTGGGAACAGAGTTTCGAGCGGCTCAGTGGGGAAGGCGTAGGCAAAAACAGCAGCGATTACTTTTTCTTTTTCCACACCTTTTTATGGGTCTTCCTGCCCTGGACCCTCATGGGACTGGCCGCATTTGGCCGCAGGGCTGCAGAAGCCTGGCGCCATTTCAGGGGGCGCGGGGGTGCCCTGCCCGAGTGGCTTACCCTGGGGGGCATTGGCCTGATATTCCTGCTGATCAGCTTTGCCCAGTTTAAACTGCCGCATTACCTGAATATCGTAATCCCGCTATTTGCCGTGCTGACGGCTGGGTTTCTGGACCAACAGGCACAGCAGGGCCGGGAAAACTGGCTCCGGAAGGCAGCCGTGGTACAGGCTGCTGTATTTGGTATTTTCCTCCTGGCTGTGGCCGGGATCCTGCTCTGGGTTTTTCCCCTGCCCTTTTGGGCTGCCGCCGGGTTGCTGTTGCTCTGGGGAGGGGTTGGTGTAGCCCTGTATCGCAGGGCGGATAGCCCGCTGGTCCGCCTGGCAGGCATCAGCCTTTTGGCGGCCATTGGCTTGAACCTGGTATTAAACGGATATTTTTACCCCCGACTGCTCAAGTACCAGGCCGGTTCCGAACTGGCGCGCTCCCTGACCGGGGAAGGCCTCGCCCCGGAGCGGATCTACAAGCTTGATGCGTCCCATACCTGGGCCTTCGACTTTTATTTCGGAAGGCCACTCGTGCAGGCCGATAAAGAATCCCTGAAGGAGGTTGCCTCTCCCTGGGTCTATGTCACCCAGGACCAATTGGATGCATTGCGGGCAGATGGCTGGGAGTGGGACAGGCAGTTTACAGCAGACCAGTTCCGGATATCCCGCCTACAGGCCCGGTTCCTCAACCCTGAAACCCGCGGAAAGGTGGTCCGGCAACGGCATTTGGTACACCTTACCCGCCCGTAGGGTTCCCCCCATCTTCCAGAACCAGGACCGGTTTGCGGAAGTGGTAATAGATGCCACAGAGGGAAACCGCGGCTGTTATCAGGAAAAACAGCATACTGATTGCCACAGCGGTCCGTTCCTCCAGCAGGAACCACACCGCCCCGTAGTAAAAGACGAGTTCGCGACTCCCGATGCCCCCTATGGTAATGGGCAGTACGGCAGCTATACTACTGGCCAGGAACAGCAGGAGGTAGGGGAGGGCATCCCCGTGTATCCCGAGGGAGAGAAAGATAAAGTAAGCGGCGCCAACCTGTGAGAGTTGTACCCCGGCGCTTTGGCCCAGGGCCTTCCAGAATACAGGGGTTATCTGCGGGAACAGGCGGCGGTGCAGGACAAAATAAAGCCCCAGCCCTACGGGAATGAGGGCTGCCAGAGCCCATCGAAAGGGCGCGATGGCTTCAGGTCCCGCCCAGATCAGTAACACCAGTGCAAAAGCAAAAAGGACGTAAAGGCCACTCAGGCGGTCCAGGAGGAGGACCGATACCAGCGGCTTAAGCGGATGCCCGAAGGCTTTTTTCAGTGCATATCCCTTGTAGGCATCCCCGCCTATGCCTCCCGGGAGAAACAGGTTGTAGAACATCCCCAGGGCATAGAGCCGGAGGTTGCTGCCCACCGATAGGGGCAGGCCCACCTGATGGAAATACCCGTTGAGGCGAACGGCCGCAATACCTTTTGAGATTATGAACAGCAACAGGGCAGCCAGCAGGTAAACCGGGCTTGCACTTTTGGCTGCAGCCCATACCTCCCGGAAAGGGATACGGTCGAAAACCAGGTAAAGCAGAAGGAGGCTGAAGGAGATCTTCAGCACCGCCATTCCTTTTTTACGAAGGTTTTCCACCGATCAGCACATTTTTGACCCGGTAAGGCCGTTTGCTCTGGGATTCGTAGTACGTGCGGATCAGGAGTTCCATGACAATCCCGATGGTAAACAGCTGGATGCCCCCCAGGATAAACATCATCCCGAAAATGAGCAGGGGCCGGGTACCGATATCCTGCCCGAACCCGAATTTAACGATCAGCAGGTAGGCATTTATGGCTATACCCAGCATAATAAGCAGGACCCCGAAAATCCCGAAGAGGTGGATGGGGCGCTGGAAATACTTGCGGATAAACAGCAGCAGCATCAGGTCTGCGATGACTTTGAAGACCCGCTCCAGGCCATATTTGGAAACCCCGGCATTGCGGGCGTGGTGGCGTACAGGCACCTGTTTGATCTGGGCGCCCTCCAGGTAGGCCAGCAGGGTGATAAACCGGTGCATTTCCCCATAGAGGTTCAGATCCTTGGCAATGGTGCGGGTAAAGACCTTCAGGGCGCAGCCGTTGTCCTTTATATCGAGCTTGGTGGCCCGGCGGACAAGGAAATTCGCGATTTTGGACGGGATTTTCTTCACCAGGGAATCCTTGCGTTTCTGGCGGATGCCCGTTACCACATCCGCACTGCCGTCCAGGACGTGGGGCAGCATCATGGGGATATCCCCCGGGTCGTTTTGCAGGTCCCCGTCCATGGTTATGATGTATTCCCCTTCCGCGTAGTCTATCCCCGCGGCCAGGGCAAGGCTCTGTCCGTAATTCTTTTTCAGGCAAACCAGGTGTACCTTCGGGTCTGCCATATCGGCGACCACCTTGCGGGTAGCGTCTGTGGAAAAATCGTCCACATAGATAATCTGGTAGGTGTATCCTTTGAGGCTCTCGTGTATCTTTTCGGTGAGCAGGGTCACGTTATCCTCCTCATTGTACAGGGGGATGACGATTGAAAGCAGGGAGTGGGTCAGCACCTCCATGGATGTTGCGGGTTTGGGGCCAAAGGTAATTCTTTTCGGCTTAAGGGGTGGGAGAACCGGTCTGCGGGTTTTGCGAAAACCGCGCTACCAAAGACTGGGCTGCCCGGAAGGGGCTTACCTGCATTTCTGCCACTGCCTTGCGCCCGGCCTCCAGGGCTTCCCGGAAGGCGGGGTCGCGGTAAAACTGTTCCAGCATGGCATCTTCCAGGGCCCTTTGGAACCATTGCAGGTTTTGCTCCCTGCGCTTGGCCTGAAAAACCCCGGCGGTTTTCATACGTTCGGTGTAGGCCAGGATCATGGACCAGATTTCAGGAATACCCGTTCCTTCGGTGGCCGAGCATAACTGTACCTCCGGGGTCCAGCCCCCGGGTTTCGGGGGGTAGAGATGCAGGGCTTGTCGAAAACGGGCTGCGGCCCGCTCGGCTGCGGGGACGTTTTCCCCATCGGCTTTGTTGATCGCTATGGCATCGGCCATTTCCACAATCCCCCTTTTTATGCCCTGCAATTCGTCGCCGGCACCTGCAATCTTCAGTAGCAGGAAAAAGTCCGCCATCCCGTGGACGGCGGTTTCACTCTGACCGACACCTACGGTCTCAATTAGGATAATCCGGTACCCGGCGGCCTCGCAAAGGCTTATGGTTTCCCGGGTCCTTCGGGTAACCCCCCCGAGGGACTGCCCGGCAGGGGAGGGGCGGATAAAGGCATTCGGGTGGCGGCTGAGCTGCTGCATCCGGGTTTTGTCGCCCAGGATACTTCCCTTGCTGACACTGCTGCTGGGGTCTACAGCCAGGACGGCTACTTTCTCCCCCTGCCCGGTCAGCAATAGACCAAGGGCTTCTATAAAGGTGCTTTTTCCAGCCCCCGGGACTCCGGTAATACCCACGCGAATACTGTCGGTCCCGCTGCCCAGGCAGGCCTCCACCAGTTGCCGGGCGTCGGGTACATCTGCAGGGAGGGTGCTTTCCACCAGGGTAATGGCCCGCGCCAGGGCGCCCCGGTCTCCGTTTTGCAATTCCCGGAGGAGGGCATCAATATCCCTTGGTTTTCGCGTTTTGGAAAGGGCCATGGGTTTGGGGCTTAGGCGACAGGCTTTACAGGTACCATGATCTGGGTCTGGTCCCAGGAGAGTACCAGCACCACCTCGCCCCGGACAATCTGGAATTCGATAAGGAGCTGCTCCACCGGCTGAGGGAGGCCCAGGGCGGGAACGGCAACCTGCAATACGTCCATATCCGGGTTCCGGGTTGTCTTTGCACCCCCGCTGAGCAGGGTAACGCCCCAGTCCGGGACTTCCTGGTTCAGGATCAGGGACCAGACGTCCTTGCCCGGGATAGTCCAAAGGGAGTAGGTACCTGCCGGCAGGTCCTTTCCCCCAACGGTAATGTCGTGTGTTGTGGAGAAGGTGGTTGGTTCATTGGCGCCCGTCCGCCAGACCTCTCCATAGGGGACCAGGTCGCCGAAAATAACCCGGTTCTTTTTGAACGGGGCACAATAGTTCACCTTAAGGGTGATGCCCGAGGCTTCATAGACCACTTCCTTTTCCGGGCTGTGCTTCTTGGTTTGTTCCCTCAGGTAGGGCATCCCGATAAAATAACCCAGCAGCAGCACTACGGCCAGGATAATTCCAATCCACTTAACGATTTTCATAGGTCGGCAGTTATTTGGTTAAAAATACGAATTCGGCCCGAACCGCAGCCCGGTTCCGTCTGCCCCTCGCGGATTCGCCTTACCTTTTGGATGGGAATTCCTAAAATTTCACAAAAAATCAGCTGTTTTTGAAACGCAGCCGGAAAGCTCCCGTCCTTTAGGCAGCAACAAAAATCAACCCGAACTGGAATCGTCGACCGCTATAGTATCCGACCTGATCCAGCAGTGCAGGAAGCAGGACCGCAAGGCACAACTGGCCCTCTACCGGAAATATGCCCATGGCATGTTCTGTGTGGCCATGCGACTGGTGCAGAACGAGGCGGATGCCGAAGACCTGGTCCAGGAGGCCTTTATCAAAGCTTTCCGGAAGATGGACCAGTACAGGGGGGAGGTCGCTTTCGGGGCCTGGCTTAAGCGGATTGTAATTAACCGTTGCATCGATTTCCTCAAAGCGCGCCGGCAGCACTTTGTGGAACTCGAGGAACACCGGTTGGCTGTGGCGGAAACCGAAAATTGGGAAGTGTCCTTCCCGGTGGGGGTTCAGCAGGTGTACCAGGCCATTGAGGACCTGCCGGATAAATACCGCTATGTGGTGCAGCTCTACCTGGTGGAAGGCTACGACCACAGTGAAATATCGGGAATCCTCGGCCTGCGCGAAGCCACGTGCAGGACCCGCCTGATGCGGGGGAAAGGGTATCTGAAGGAACTTTTAAAAGAGAAACGACATGTCGCAGGATCTTAGAAACCTATTTGAAAAGGAACGGCAGCAAGCCCCGCCCATGCCCGACGGCCACGAGGCGCGGTTCCTGGAGCGGCTCGATGCCGAATTCCCCAGGAAACGGAACAAACCCTATCTGTGGCTGGGTTTAGCGGCCTGCGTGGTGGGCCTGCTCGGTCTCGGGATTTGGCTCTATCCACCCCGCGACCCCTCGGTTCCTGTGCAACCCCAGGTGGTGTTGCAGGATAGCACTGCAGTGGAAGAAGGCCTCTCCCTGGGGGACCTCTCGCCCGACCTGAAAAAGCTGGAGCAGTACTATGCGGCGAACATCAGTATGGAATTGGCCAGTTTGGATATCTCCGATGGGAACAAGGCCGTGGCCGACGGGTACCTGGAGCGGCTGCGGCAGCTCGATGCCGAATACAAAAGCCTCAGCCGGGAGCTCAACGAGATTGGCCCCAACGAAGAAACCATAACGGCTATGATCCGGAATTTCCAGCTGCGGTTGGACCTGTTGCAAAAACTAAAAGCGAAGTTGAACGAATTAAAACAATCGAAAAATGAAACAGTTATCAGCAGTGTGTAAGGGCCTGCTCCTTATGGTCCTCGGCCTGGGCACCGCCCTGGGCCAGCAATCCAGGACCTACAAGGAAACCTTCAAGGTGGCTCCCGATGTCTCGGTATCCCTCAATACCACCCATGCCGACATCGAATTTGAAACCTGGAACCGCAATGAGGTGGTAGTGGAGGCCGAGATTACCCTGGAAGGGGCTACTGAGGAAGAGGCCCGGGCCTATTTCGAAAACGGGGGAATGAAAATCCTGGGCAACAGTTCGGAGGTGGAAATCAGCACCCGCGCCGACCAGGCCTGGACCTACCGTTTTGCTGCTCCTGATGTGGCCGATTTTGATTTTGTGATGCCGGACATCGAAATCCCGGACATCGCTCCAATCCTGGAAGGCATAGAAGTCCCCGGATTTTATATGCCTGAATTGCCACCCATGCCGCCCGTTCCCAATTTCGATTACGAAGCCTATTCCAAGGACGGGGAAGCCTACATGAAACGTTGGCAGTCCGAATTCAAGGAGAAATTCACCCCGGAGTACGAAGAGCGGATGAAGGAGTGGTCCGAGCGGATGGAAGCGCGGGGCGAAGAGCTCGCCGCACGCATGGAGGAGCGTCAGGCTCGGATGGAAGAACGGCAGGCCGAGATGGAAGAACGTATGGCCCGGCGGATGGAAGAGCGGGAGGCCCGGATGGAGCTGCGGGCACAGGAACGCGAAAAAGCTGCTAAGGCTCGTGTAGAGGCCCGCGAAATGGGACTGAGGGCCCGGAAGGATGCGGATAGGTCCAGGGTGTTTTTTATGCGCGGTAACGATGGGAACCGCAAGTTCAACATCAAGAAGACCATCCGGGTTAAGATGCCGAAAGATGCCCGGCTCAAACTCAACGTGCGCCACGGGGAGGTGAAACTCGCTGGGAATACCCACAATATGCAGGCAACCTTGTCCTATTCAAGGTTGCTTGCCTCCACCATAGACGGGGATCAAACGGACGTAAGCGTCCGTTATTCCCCCGTGGCGGTAAAGTCATGGAATAACGGGAAGCTCCAGGCAGACTTTTCTGACGAGGTCCTTCTGGACCAGGTAGGACGCCTGCGGCTTTCGGCCAATGCCTCGGAGGTGACTATTGAAAGGCTCCTAAGGGAGGTATCCATTCACAATAACCTTGGGGTACTGAACATCGGCACCATTGCGTCCGACTTCAGCCGGATGGAGGTTCAGGTGCAAAACGGACAAATCCGGGCCGTTTTACCGGACAGCCCCTATGGGATCCGGGTGGCCAACCACGCCTCGAATGTGTCCCTGCCCGGACAGATCGTTTGGGAGGGCCCTGCAAAAGCCTACGGGAGCGAAAGGAAAGGCTACCATCAGAAACGAGATTCGGGCCGTTCTGTGGTCATTAATGCCTCTTACAGCGATGTAACCTTAAAAGAGTAGCAACAGCCTTCACGCCATCCCAAATCCCTACTGCCTTCTATTGGGCCGTCCTGGCCCAGCGACCTACTCACCTACGAGGCGCTCAATGCGCATTCTCCTTGAGATACTCCTTGAAATTGGCCTTGAATCGGTTTAACCTGGGAATGGAAACATTCTGGATATACGGGTTATTCGGGTTACGGCGCTCATAATCCTGGTGGTAGTACTCCGCCTTGTAGAAAAGGGTAAAAGGGGTCACCTCGGTTACAATGGGCTGGTCGTAGACCTGGTTTTCCTCCAGGGCCTCTATATACGCAGTTATGATTTTTTGCTCCTCCGGAGACTTATAAAAGGCGATGGAGCGGTACTGCGCCCCCCTGTCCGGTCCCTGGCGGTTCAGGGTAGTGGGGTCGTGGGAGCCGAAAAAGACCTGGACCAATTCAAAGAAGCTGATCTGCTCCGGGTCATAGTAGACCTCCACGGCCTCGGCATGCCCGGTTCGCCCGTAACTGACCTGTTCATAGGTCGGGTCTTTTTCCAGGCCGCCGGCATAGCCCGAGATGACCTCTTTTACTCCCCTGACACTTTCAAAAATGGCCTCCACACACCAGAAACAACCGCTGGCGAAATAGGCGGTTTCATACCCGGACAGGTCCTGGGGGGTATCTGCTGCCATGGGGGTGGGCAGGGGCTCCTCCTTGGAGGCATCCGATTTGGCATGGGACTGGCAGCAGACCAGCAGGAGCAGGACCGCGGCCCCGTACAGACTTTTTCCAATTGTGCGCATGGCGATTCTTTTTTTGTTTTCGAAGATACAAAGGGACGGGCAGACCGCTTCCCTAAAGGGTGTTAAAGCCTGGGTGCCCGGTACCGGGGATAGGGTCGCCGCGGGTGGGAGATACTTACAACCCCGCTTGTGAAATCCGGAAGAATTAACCGAAATTGGCTCCTGTGAAACCCTTGCTGCAAATCCCCTATTCCCCGAAGGACTATATCCCGATAGACCTGGAAGGCCTCGACCTTCAAGCCTGTGGGGTTCGGGTGTTGACTCATTTGGATGACCATCAGGCGCAGGTGGCGTATGGGGGATATTTGGAGCGTCGGGGGATTTATGCGGGCTTCGGCCATTTTGGAGGGCAGGAAAATGTGCCCCGCAACATCCACCTGGGGGTGGATTTCTGGGCCCCGGCCGGAACCCCTGTCCTGGCCCCGGTTTCGGGAAAGGTCCACAGCCTGGCGCATCGCCTCACCCCAGGGGACTATGGCCCGGTGATCCTCCTGGAGCACGATATGCCGAATGGGCAGCGCCTCTTTTCCCTCTACGGACACCTGAGTCCTGAAAGCCTTACCGGACTTTACCCGGGTCGGGCGATTGGCGCCGGGGAAGTGCTGGGTAGCCTGGGGTTGGAGGCCGACAATGGCGGGTATCCGCCCCACCTGCATTTTCAGCTTATCCGGGATCTTGAAGGGTATAGTGGCGACTACCCGGGGGTTTGCAGTCCCGAAGAGCTGGATTTTTATCGCCAAAATTGCCCGGACCCGCTTCCCTTCCTCAAAATCTGAGGCCCAAAACCATCGGTTAACGGCTTGTTTTCCCGGTATGCGGTTTACGGAGTGGAATCCGTTCACCGATGCTTTTGAGCACTTAAGCGCCGTTTTTGTCGCATACCGAAAAATAAGGGGGTTTGGCCGATTTCACCCCCCCTTGACCCCTCATCGGGCTGTTATTTTATCAAATAACAGTTCGAATTATGAAAGCCATTGTAACCCTTGTTTTTGTCCTTTTGATCGGAGTAGCCGCCCAGGCTCAGGAGCGCACTGCCGAAGTAAAAGTGGAAGGTGTAAAAATGGAGCTGGTACAGGTTAGCGAAATCCAGCAGCACATCGCCAGGAAGGAGCAACAGGTAGCCCGCCTGTACCGCCGCAGCGGCTCCCGCGTAAAGAAAGCGCTCTCCTTCAGCACGAAATACGACAAGGGAATCGCTTAAGATTCGCCCCGCGCCTTTCCTGATTTCTGATAAATACCGAAAATACCTCCCTGAAAAACCCGGGACCCTACCGATAAACGACCACTTCTTTCGATAAGCGGAAACGGGCATCTGATCCGTTCACCGGGATTTTGATACCGCTTATCCGGGATTTTGCCAGATACCGGGAATAAAGGGTTCTTCGACGAAATGCAAGGGCCTGTACACCCCTTTGCCCCGTTCAGATTACAGATAAAGACCCCAAATCATGAAAGCTGTAATCACCATCGTTTTTGTCCTTTTCATCGGAGTAGCTGCCCAGGCCCAGGAGCGCATTGCCGAAGTAAAAGTAGAAGGTGTAAAAATGGAGCTGGTTCAGGTCAGCGAGATCCAGCAGCATATGGCCCAGAAGGAGCAGCAGGTAGCCCGCCTGTACCGCCGCAGCGGCTCCCGGGTAAAGAAGGCACTTTCCTTCAGTACCAAATACGACAAGGGGATCGCTTAAGATTCGGACAGGGTTTGATGCCGGAGCTTTCCGGATAGGGTGTTGATCTGACTCGGGGTATTGCCCCCGCCCCCAACCATCAATGTAACCATGCAGGATGCAACCGCCTTGCAGGCCTATGGCCCCCCGGGGGTATAATTAGCCCATACCCCTGCAGCCTCCCATCGGGGATTCCCAAATCAAAATTCGGGTTCGAGAACTTAGGACGGATTCTTGTTTAAAAGCGGCTCTAATACCGCCCAGACGTTTTCGGCCAGGATTTTATGGCCTTCTGCCGTGGGGTGGATGCCATCCTGTTGGTTGAGCTCCGGAATGCCCCCAACTCCTTTCAGCAGAAACGGGATCAGCGCCACGCCTTCCTCTGCAGCGATCTCGGGAAAGAGCGCGCGGAATTCTGCGGTGTAATCCGGTCCCATATTGGGCGGGAGCTGCATACCGGCAAGAACGATTTCCGCCTCGGGGTAGCGCGACCTCACCCCCTGGATAATAGCTGTGAGGTTGGCACGGGTCTCACTTAAGGGAATCCCGCGCAGCCCATCGTTGGCCCCGAGTTCCAGGACAAAAACAGCTACCTCCTGCCTGAGGATCCAGTCCAGGCGGTTACGCCCCCCGGCGGTTGTTTCCCCGCTGAGCCCGGCATTGACTACCCGGTAGGGATACGCCAGGGAATCCAGGCGTTGCCCCAGGAGGGCAGGGAAGGCCTGTTCGGTTTCCAGGCCGTAACCCGCCGTGAGGGAATCGCCGAAAAAGAGGATGACGTTCCCGGCAGAGGTAGTGGGTTGTTCAGCTGTTTGTTCCTCCTCTGCAGGAGCCTGGGAAGATGTTTGAGCCGTCCGGTCCCCACAGGAGATCAACAGGGCAAGCAGCAAAAAATAACGAAATTTTAAGAAGGCAGACATAGCGCGCGCTCTGGGTTTTCGAGGTGGTTTGTGTATTTTCAGCCCTTCGAACCACGGGCTCATGTCAAATATATTAAACGTAACGCAGCTACGGAAAAGCTACCATAGCGGGGAAAAAACCCTAACCGTCCTGGATGATATTACCTTCTCGGTAGAGGCCGGAACCCGGTTTGCCATTGTGGGGCCTTCCGGGAGCGGAAAGACAACCTTACTGGGCTTATGTGCGGGCCTGGACCAACCCGATTCCGGGGGTGTGAGCCTATGTGGGGAGGACCTGGGAACCCTAGATGAGGACCAGTGTGCAGCCCTGCGCAACCGGGAGGTCGGGTTCATCTTCCAGAATTTTCAGTTGCTGCCCACCCTGACGGCGCTGGAGAACGTGAGCCTGCCACTGGAACTCAGGGGAGACAAGGCTGCTGCAACCACGGCAAAAGAACTCCTCACCAAGGTAGGCCTGGCCGAGCGCATGGACCATTACCCCAGCCAGTTGTCTGGGGGCGAGCAGCAGCGGGTGGCCATGGCCCGGGCATTTTCCAACAGTCCCAGCCTCCTTTTTGCGGACGAACCCACGGGGAACCTGGATGAGGATACCGGAAGCCGTGTTATAGACCTGCTTTTTAACCTCAATGCAGAAGCCGGGACCACATTGGTGATTGTAACCCACGATATGGACCTGGCCCGGCAGTGCGACCGGATCCTCAGGCTTAAAGGAGGAAGAATCCTGGAATAGGCAAATGGGAAGCAGGCATTCAGATCAAATACCGAAGAACCAGGCAGGGCTTTTATGGCTCCTGCAGATGGCCTGGCGCGATGGGCGGGCCAGCCTCAGGCGCTTATTGCTCTTTATGAGCTCCATCGTGCTGGGTATCGCTGCCCTGGTGGCCATCCAGAATTTCGGGATGACCCTGGAGGAAAACATCGCCGGCCAGTCCCGCGAGCTCATGGGTGCCGACTTCCTGGTAGATATGGAATCCGAACCCGATGAAGCCCTCCGCGATACCATAGCCCTTATTCCAGGGACCTATCTCAGGGAAGTGAATTTTGCCTCCATGCTCTCCTTCCCGGACAGGGAAGGGACCCGCCTGGTGCGCATCCGGGGGGTGGAACCCGGTTTCCCCTTTTATGGGGAACTAACCACAAGACCGGAAGCTGCTGCCGGTGCCTTCGGGAAGGCCCCTGGGGCGCTGGTGGATGCCACGGTCATGACCCAGTATGCCCTTCGGCCGGGAGATTCCGTGACCATCGGAAACCTGACCCTTCCCATAGCGGCGAGCCTTGTGGATGCCCCGGGAAATACGCAGGTTTCCACTTCGGTGGCCCCTGCCATCTGGATCCCTTATGACCAGATTGCAGCTACCGGGCTCATCCAGGTGGGCAGCCGGGTGGAGTACAATTACTATTTTCAAGTTCCCGAGGGAACGGACCTGGGCGCCATTTACGACCGCTGGGATGCCGTGCTGGACGACGCCAATGCGGATATGGACCTGCATACCGACACCAGCGACCGGCTTGGCAGGCGCTACCAAAACGTGGGGCGATTCCTGAAGCTGGTGGCCTTTATCGCCCTTTTGCTGGGGTGTTTAGGGATTGCCAGTTCCGTACACATCTACATGAAGGAGAAGCGGGCTTCCATAGCTATTCTGAAGTGCCTGGGCGCTTCCCGCAGGCAAAGTCTTCTGATTTTCCTTTTCCAGATCGCGGGGATCGGGCTCCTGGGAGGAATAGTCGGTACAGGTCTCGGGTTGGTATTGCAAGCGGTATTCCCCCAACTCATAGGCGGGTTGCTACCGGTGGAACTCCAATGGAGCACACACTGGGAACCGGTAGCTCTGGGGCTTGTCCTTGGTGTGGGGATGGCACTCCTATTTGGACTGCTGCCCTTGCTGGGCAGCTGGTTTGTGAGTCCGTTGGCCGTATTGCGGGTAGCAGAGCGTACCCCGGCCATGTCCAATAGGATTACCACCGCAGTTCTCCTGCTCATTTTTGGGGTCTTGTGGGGGGTGTCCGTCTTGCTTCTGGAGCGACCCCTGCGCGCTCTGTGGTTTGTACTTGGTCTTGCCGCGGTCTTCCTGGTCCTGGCGTTAATCGCCTGGGGTATTATGTGGGGGGTGCGCCGGTATTTTCCCCACGGATGGGGGTTCGAGGCCCGGCAGGGACTCCTTAACCTGTTCCGTCCCAACAACCAGACCCTGGTCCTGATCCTGGCCATCGGGATTGGAACTTTTTTAATCAGTACGCTTTATTTTACGCAGGACATGCTTTTAGCCCGGGCCAGGATGGAGGATGACCGGCCTGCTGCCAACCTGATTTTACTGGATGTCCAGGCCGGGCAGCAAGAGTCGGTGGCAGCCCAGATACGGCCCACGGGTATGGAAGTGCTTGAGAATATCCCCATTGTAACCATGCGGCTGGCCTCCATTGCGGGCCGCACGGTGGAGGCAATCCGTGCCGATTCCACTTCAACGATCAACCAATGGATTCTAAGCCACGAATTCCGGGTCACATACAGGGATAGCCTGATTCCCTCCGAAGTCCTTCAGGAGGGGGAATGGGCCTCCAGTTACGCAGGGACCGGCCCGGTGCCCGTCTCCCTCTCCGACAACGTGGCCCGCGATGCCCGGGTAACCATTGGGGATACCCTGGTCTTTAATGTGCAGGGCGTCTTGATGGACACCTATGTGGCCAGTATCCGCCAGGTGGACTGGGGGCGGATGCAGCTCAACTTCTCCGTGGTTTTCCCGCCGGGAGTCCTGGAGGACGCCCCTCGGTTCCATGTGATGACCACCTATGCCCCGGATACCGATTCCTCAGCCCGCCTGCAACAGGCCCTGGTCCGGAATTTCCCCAATATTACCGTACTGGACATCCGCCAGATCCTGGATGTGATTACCGATATACTGGATAAAATTGGCTGGGTGATCCGGTTTATGGCCTTTTTCAGTATCCTTACAGGACTCATCGTATTGCTGGGCGCAGTCCGTACCAGCAAATACCAGCGCATACGGGAAAGTGTGCTGTTGCGTACCCTGGGGGCTCAGGGCCGGCAGATCCTGAGGATTTCGGCCATGGAATACTTTTTCCTTGGGGCTATAGGTGGGCTGATGGGCGCCGTACTGGCCCTACTGGCTACGGAACTGCTGGCCTATGGGGTTTTCGAGGTTCCCTTTACCCCCTCCTGGGTCCCCTTCGGGGTAGTCTTCCCGGTGATTACCCTGCTGGTACTGGGTATCGGCCTTGCGAACAGCCGTGGGGTTATTAAGAGCCCGCCCTTGGAAGTGCTCCGAAAAGAGGGGGTTTAGAGGGGGTAGGGGAGGTTGCCGTTCAGGGACCCACCCGCCCGCCCGGGAACAAGTTCGCCCTTTTCCCTGCAAACCCCTTGCAGTCAGCCACTACCAGAAATGATTTTTTTTTCTTCCCAAACCAAAAAAAAACCCGAAAAAAGTGAAACAAATCCCGGGAATTCGCTACTTATGCTAAGAACCATTAATTCTAAAATTCGGAAATCTATGAAAACACTTCGCTTCACCGTTCTCGCGCTGGCGCTGGCATTGGGGACTTCCCTGCAGGCCCAGACAGCCGACGAGATCCTCGACAACTATTTTGAAAATATCGGGGGTCGGGAGAACCTTAAAGCCGTTACAGGGATGAAAATGACTGCCAAAGTCAATCAGCAGGGCATGGAGATCCCATTAGAGATTTACCAGCTCAGCGACGGACGGCAGATGACTGTCATAAAGTTTCAGGGCAAGGAAATCAAACAAGGGGTCTTCGATGGGGAAACCCTTTGGAGCACCAACTTCATGACCATGAAGGCAGAAAAAAGCGATGCGGAAGCCACCGCCAATTTTAAGCTGAACACCAACGATTTTCCGGATTCCTTCCTGGATTATAAGGACAAGGGGTATACGGTAGAATATGTGGGTGAAGAATCGGTAGAAGGTACCCCGGCCTATAAAATTAAGCTCGTAAAGGAGCCACTCACCATAGATGGGGAAACCAAGGAAGATGTGGCATTTTACTACTTCGACACTGAAAATTACGTGCCCATCGCCATGGAGTCAGAAATCCATATGGGTCCCATGAAGGGCCAGATGTCCTGGGTCACCTTCAGCGATTACCAGGAAGTGGATGGCCTGTACTTTCCCTTCTCCATGAGCCAGGGGGTTAAGAACGGAGGTTCCCAGCCCATTACCATGGAGACCATCGAACTCAACCCGGAGGTAGATGCCGCTGCGTTTGCCTTCCCGGAAGAAGTAGCTGAGACCAAAGAATAACTCACCCATTATAAAGGCCGGTATTGTACCGGCCTTTTATTTTTAATCAACCTGTAATATGAGAACTTTTATATGGCTCATGTTGCTGGCGGTGGCATTTCCACAAGCCGTTGCCGGACAACAAAAAGACACCTTGCGCGCAGACAATGTCTTCGGCGACTTGCGTGCACGCCACATTGGCCCGGCCCTGATGAGCGGCCGAATCAACGACCTGGAGGTCCACCCTGCCAACAACCGGATTATGTATGTTGCATCCGCAGGGGGTGGCGTCTGGAAGTCCGGCGATGCCGGGACTACCTTTGCCCCGATCTTCGACGAGTATTGCCAGAGCATCGGGGTAGTGACCCTGGATCCGAGCGATCCAGACAATACCATCTATGTAGGCACAGGAGAAACCTGGACGCGAAACAGCGTATCTGTGGGATGCGGTTTGTTTCGCTCCCGAGATGCCGGTGCGACATGGGAAAAACTCGGGTTCGACAACAGCGAGCGCATAGCCAATGTACTGGTCCATCCGGAAGACCCCAACATCATCTATGTGGGCGTTTTGGGTGCCCTCTGGAGCGACAGTGAGGAACGCGGGGTTTACAAATCCACCGACGGGGGTGCTACCTGGGACCGTATCCTCTATACGGATGCCCGGACGGGGGTGGCTGATATGGCCATGGACCCCTCCGACCCCAACACCCTTTATGCTTCCATGTGGGAATTCCGCCGTACCGGCTGGTCCTTTGAGTCTGGCGGCGGGAACAGTGCCCTTTTTAAATCGACCGATGGCGGTGCTACCTGGAACAAGATTCATAACGGATTCCCGGGTGGGGCCCTCGGACGCCTGGCGATTGCCGTAGCGCCTTCCAACCCACAGGTACTCTATACTGTAATTGAGGCCGAGCAGGACGAACGCAAAGGACTTTACCGCAGCGACGATGCCGGGGCATCCTGGGAACAGCTCAACAACGATTTTGAGATTACAGTACGCCCCTTCTACTTCTCCCGTATTGTGGTAGACCCGCGCAACGAGGATGTGGTGGTTAAAGGCGGTCTCAGCGGCAGTATTTCCCGGGATGGTGGAAAAACCTTCCGCAGCCTGGGCAATATGCACTCGGACATCCACGACATCGCCTTCAGCATTGTCGATTCCGATATCATGTATGTAGGTACCGATGGCGGGCTGTATCGGAGCTGGGACGGGGGTAGCACCCTGGAAATCTGCGAAGACCTTCCGCTATCCCAGTTTTACCACGTTAGCGTGGACGACGCGGAGCCCTACAACGTTTATGGCGGATTGCAGGACAATGGATCCTGGTATGGGCCTTCCTCTTCCCCGGGCGGCATTACCGCCCGAGACTGGAATTCCATTGGCCAGGGCGACGGGTTCCGGGTGTTGAAGCACCCCACCAAACCCATTATTTACAGCGAAATGCAGGGTGCCGAGAATGTCTGGCGTACCGATACGGAAAAGCGACTGATCAAGACCATCCAGCCCCAACCCACAGCTCAGGCGCCTGACCTGCGTTTTAACTGGAATGCCCCTATGGCCACCAGCGTCCACCAGCCGGACCGGTTTTATATGGGAAGCCAATACCTACACAAATCCGAGGATATGGGGGAAACCTGGTCAATCATCAGCCCGGACCTTACCACCAACGATCCGGCCAAGCAAAACCAGGAAGACTCCGGTGGGCTTTCCATGGACAATTCCGGGGCGGAAAACCATACTACCATCTTTACCATAGCCGAATCGCCTTTGGATGAGAACATCATCTGGGTGGGGACAGACGACGGAAATGTGCAGGTCACCCGCGATGGGGGCAAGACCTGGACCAATACCGTTGCCAATATCTCAGGACTCCCGGCCAATACCTGGGTCTACCACATTGAGGCCAGTGTGCACGACAAGGGTACGGCCTATGCCGTATTCGACGGCCACACCCGCGGGGATATGGCTCCCTACGCTTACAAAACAGAGGATTTCGGAGCTACCTGGAAATCCATCATTACCGATGAGGTGGAAGGTTTTGCCCGCTCCCTCCAGGAAGATTACGAGAACCCGGATCTGCTCTTTCTGGGTACAGAATTCGGCCTGTTTATTACCCTGGATGGTGGCCTGAGCTGGGCTCCCTTCCGCAATAACATGCCTCCTGTAGCCGTCCATTACCTGGAATTGCACAAGGGAACCAACGACCTGGTTATGGGGACCCATGGCCGCGGGGTGATTATCCTGGACGATATTTCCCCTTTACGCGAACTCAATGCCGGGGTTATGGATGCCACCCTGCACTTTTTCGATTCCAAACCGATGGAAATCAACGAGCGCAGCAGTTTTGGCAATTCCACGGTAGAGACCGAGTTTGTGGGGGCCAACCGGAGCACCCAGGGTCAGCTGAAGTATTATATGAAACGGCGTCACACCTTCGGGAAGATGACCATGCAGATCCAGGATATGGATGGCAATAAGGTTGTCGACGTAGAACCTGGGAAATCTGCTGGGATCAATGTGGTTTCCTGGGGCTTTACCCGGAAGATACCTAAAGTGGCCAAGGGCAAGACGTTCTCCTTCGGAGGGTTTACCGCCCCTACTGTGCCGGCAGGGATGTACAAGGCTGTCATCCAGAAGGGACGTGAGACCTATGAGCATCCCTTCGAGGTAGTCTACCAGGACAATGGTATTTCCCTGGAAGACCGCAAGGCCAAGGAGAAGACCACCATGGAGCTCTTCGACATGACGGAATCCCTGGCCTACCTGGTATACCAGGTGGACGCCTATATGGCACAGGCAGAGGCGGCCGGTGACAAACGCGATCTGGAACGCCTCCAGACCCTTAAAGAGGGCCTGGTGATTACCACGGGAGACAATTATGTGGCCTCGGCAGAACCGCAGCTTCGCGAGAAGATGGCAGACCTATACAGTAAGGTGGCCAGCAGCTACGGGGCACCTTCCGGAGCCGATATGGAGAACTTTAAACTGATCTCTGACCGTTTTGCCACCGCCAAAGCCGAGTTTGAGAAACTAAAGCCCAGGGTGAAGGGCGGGGAAACCCTTCAACTGGCGAGTTTCGAAGAATTCCTGGAAATGGATTAAGCCGTTTAATTGGAATAGGAATAAAACCACTGCCGCAAGGCGGTGGTTTTTTTATGGCAGACTGATAGCCATGGGGAACCGCCGGAAAACCCATTGGGTTTCCTCGGGGGAAAGTCCGGAGAGGGATTTTCCGAAGACCCGTTGGGCGTATTGGAGGCGAGCTTCGGTGATGGCAAGGGCAATCTGGTCTTTTAGCCGGGTATAACTGCTGAATTTGACGTCGGGTTCCGGTTCAATTATATAGCGGGCATCGTCCCCAAACCTGCGGGCATGCTCATAAACCAGGGGTTTAAGCCGTTCCCAGGGCAGGAGTTGGTCCGCCACCACCAGTTGGTCGCGTTTGTTGAGGAAGACCCGCAGCAGGTTGGCCCCTAAGGTTTGCATCCCGGCAGGAGGGGGCAGGGGTTGCCTCAGGCGGGTGGCTTCTGCTTCGGATTCCCGGCTCTGTGCTTCCAGCAGAAAGTAGGTTTCTACTCTGTAGAAGGGATCTTCAAGAGCATCTGCATCCAACAGTTCCAGCAGGGAGGCAGCCTGAAGACTTGCGGGGATCTCCTCAGCGCGCAGGATATCGCGCCGGTCCAGAAACCGGGAGGGAAGATCTTCTTGTTCCTGATCCGTAATGCCGGGGCTTAGAGCCGTACACGTTGTTCGGGCTTCACTGGAAAGTTTTTCGGGACTGGCCGGGGGGGTGAATGATGGGATATCCCGGGTCTCCAGGCGGATGCCGGAGGCTATTTGCTGCAACATTTCGCGATAGGCTGTGCCTGTTCTGTCCGACAGGACACCTGCCTGGATGAGGTCGGTTTCAAAACGAGTCGCCAGACTGTCAAGGTTCGCTCCTGCCCGCTGGTATACCTCCTGCAGGCAACCGTAGTAGGACACTGGGGCCTCCTGAGCCCGGATAGTCAGAAAGGTGAAGGCCAGCAGGGCCAGGGGTAATACGCGTGAGGGTATGGGAAGCAGGGGCAGGGCCATTTTTTTAGGCTTAAGATACGGAAAAACCCAGGTATTGGGCTGCCGCAGAGGTGGTCTGGTTTCTCAAGCGGCTACGCCGATTGGGGTAATTTAACGGATATTCGGGCTGCTGGTCTGGTATACCGCAGAATCCCGCCCAAAACGCGTTACTTTACTATAATACCCGTACTAAAGGGTATGCGTTATGGAACTGATACTGCTCATTACCGGCCTTGCCGGGACCCTGGTCCTGGTACTCGCCAGCCGGCGCGCCCTTCGCCCCGTTAAGGTTCGTAAATAAAGAGGTTATTCTTTAACCCCGGGCTGCAGGAGTTGGAAACCTTCTGCTTCCTTGGCCTGACGGACTTGTTGGCGTACATCTGCCAACAGGGCTTTTGCATCGTATAAAATCCCGTCCTTGATGGTGTATTTCACACCGCCTACCCGGACGACCTCATTGTTTTCGGTTAGCTTCACCGCTCCTGTTCCATAAAGGGATTTCAGGTTCTGAAGGGGGTTTTCCTCTACTACCACCAGGTCGGCCAGCTTCCCTACTTCCACCGTGCCGATTTGTTGCTCCATCCCCAGTGCCTCAGCCCCGTTGAGGGTTGCTGCGCGTATAATCTCGAGCGGGTGGAACCCGGCCTCCCGCAGCAGTTCCATTTCACGGATATAGGCAAAGCCGTACAGCTGGTAGATAAACCCGGAATCGGACCCTACCGTTACGCGGCCGCCCCGGTTTTTATATTCGTTCACAAAGGTCATCCAAAGCTGGTAGTTCTTTTTCCAGGCCACTTCCTGTTCGGTGCCCCAGTAATGCCAGTAGGAGCCGTGGGAGACCATACTGGGCTCGTAGAAACGCCACAGGGAGGGCAGGGTATAGGCCTCATGCCACTCGGCGCGTCTGGCCCGGTGCAGGTCCCGGCTGGCTTCGTAGATATTGAAGGTGGGGTCCAGGGTAAAATCCAGTTGTAACAGCTCCTCCATGACCGCATTCCAATGGTCGGAATAGGGAGGGGCTGCCTGCTGCCAGAGTTTCCCGGCCTCCTCGAAGCGGTGCTGTTCGTTGTTGTAGTTGTAATCCAGCGGATAGTCCTGTACGGTCCGGTCGGCAAATAAGGCCTCCGGCAAGCCATACCAATGCTCCATACTGGTGAGACCGGCCCTGGCAGAGTGCAGGACATTCCACCGCGCCACTGCCAGTTGGGCATGGTGGCAGGCGGAGCGCAACCCGAGTTTTTTGTTTTCGTCCAATGCGGCGGTCATAATATCGGGCGCAGCCCCGAAGAACTTGATGCCGTCGGCTCCTTTTTTGGCGTTATTGCGGACCCATTCCCGCGCCTGTGCCGGAGTGCTTATAGGGGTGTCGCTGCCCTGGCCGAATCCGGTATAGATATGCAGGCGGGGGGCAACGATGCTGTTTTGGGCACTCTTGCGTTTGAGGTCCATGGAAAAGTCCACCCCTCTGCCGCTGGGTTCCCTGACTGTGGTAATCCCGTGGCCCATCCAGAGTTTAAATACATAATCCGGCTCAGCTCCCTGGGGTTTTCCACCGATATGCCCATGCATGTCGATAAACCCGGGGAGGACATACATGCCGGCTGCCTGGATTTCTTTTCCTCCTGGTTTCAGTGCTGGGCGGTCCTTGGGGTCGATGGCCACCCCGGGATACCCGACGGTTTCCACCCGTGTGATGCGGTTGCCCTCCACTACGATGTCTACCGGACCCAAGGGAGGTGCCCCGTTTCCATTGATCAGGGTTGCACCACGGATAATGAGTTGGTCAAACGGACCCTCGGAGAGGGATTGCTGGCCCAGGGCCGTTGCGGTAAGCATAATGGCCGCACTCAGGCAAAACAGGAATTTTCGCATAGGATTTGGTATTTATTCGCGGTTCCAGGGGGGCGCCCCCCCCGGCACCAAAATAGCTGATTGCCCTGCAATCTGCCGGCAAGCTGGTTTAAAACACTTTCTACTGGGGCACCCGGATATGATTCCCCAGGAACAACGCGTTGAGGAACAGCCGGTTGGTTCCATACCAACTCCCCCTGAAATTCGGGTTGTCGGCAAAAAGGACAATACGCCCTCCCCCGGCCGGGCTTACCAGCAGGGAGGCCGATTTCCGCGCGAATTGCTCCAGGTTTTCCGGGCTGATGTATCCGTCCACATGTGGGTTCTGGGTGTATTTTGCCACAGTGGCATATGGGTTTTTACTCGGTGCCAGCCAGACCTGGTTGTTTTTGTAGACCGGGATTTCCCGACCCGAATATCCAAATGCCAGCGGATGGGTGAGATCCAGGTCTGCCCTGAGGATGATCCCGCCCACTTCTTCCCGTCCGATGTTTTCCGGGGCGTCTGCATAGGGCTTTCGGGTAGCGGGTTTGGTACTGTCCTTTTCGGCTTCGGTCAGCGTTTCCTTAGCCCATCCCTGCTTGACTGCATAGGAGGAAGCGCTTCCAATGGTGATCAGGGTATTGCCCTTGCGGACCCAGGCGTTTATTTTCTCCCGCTGTTTTTCATCCAGGTCATACCGGCCGCTGACCAGGACCAGGGTATTGTACCCGTCCAGGCGGATCCTGTCAAAATCCCGTAGCGGCAGTTTGGTAATGGGCATACCCACCCGGGTATCCAATAGGTGCCAGACTTCCCCGGCTTCATAGGAGCGAATCCCTTCCCCTATAAGCATGGCGGCCTTCGGCTTGCGTAGGGGCTGTACATACCGGCTTCCCAGGTCTATCCCCTTCAGGTGGTAGCCGGAGTGCACCGCGTAGGCGGGGACGCCCAGCTCCTGATGAGCCGCCTGTAGTACCTCGTACACCTTTTCGGGAGGGTGGGATTGTTGGCGGACCGGGATTACCAGGGTTCCGGCGTCAAAGGCCATTTCCATGTCGTCCACGCGGGTGGTAAAGGGTTTAAAGGCGCTGGCCAGGACCAGGCCCTCAGACTGCAGGCGGTGGAGCAGGGCGGGGGCATTATAATCGTTCCAGTCAATCAGGTAGGCGTACTCGGAACGGGCCACCGGGGCCACAGGGAACAGGTTGTTTAGGTCCTTGACCTCCTCGCCCAGGGATGCAGATCGCAGCGGACGGTAATCGATATTGTAAAAATGGGCTACCGACCAGGCGGAGGCATCGTAAAAAACACTGTCCCGGTACCGCCGATAGGTCTCAAAAAAGGTCTGGACCATCCGGTACTGGGGTTGCCCGGTGGGCACCAGGAAATCTCCGTTGGACCCCCGGTACACCTTAACCCTGTGGATCAGGAGTTTGTCAAGCAGGGCCTTCAGGCGGTTGCGGTCTTTGCTTTCGCGGATGCGGTATGCACCAACCCTCGACGCAGCGGCATTGCGCAGGGCGCTGGTAAAGAAGTTCTTCTGATAGCGGCGCAGGTAATCCTTGTTTTCCACTGCGGCCTTTACCGTTGCCATGGTCGAAACCAGTTGGTTCCGGATGGTAAAGGCAAAGGTGATTTTACCGTATGCCGTATTCTGTACGTGACCTCTGGAACTGGCCTGTTCGAAGAGCAGGCCCAGGCCGCCCTGCAGGTCCGGGTAAGAGGAGCCGTAGCCCGGATAGGTGCCATCGAAGACCTCCTTGGTAAAATACAGTGACCCGATACTGTCCAGGGCCTCGGAAAAGTATTCCGCAAACCGGTCGTTGAGGTCAACGTAATTCTCACGGGGCATGATCGGGTCCAGGGAGCCATTGGCCTTCATGGGTTCGAAGAAATGCGTGCTCTGGGTTCCCATTTCGTGGAAGTCGGTGACTACATTCGGGTACCACTGGTGGTACCAGTTCAGCTTGCCGCGGCTTTCCGGGTGGATGGCCAGCAGCCAGTCCCGGTTCAGGTCAAACCAGTAATGGTTGGTCCGGCCTCCGGGGAAGTATTCGTTGTGTTCGGCATCCTGGGGGTCGCTTACCTGGGGCTCTCCCCGGTAGGAATTGGCCCATTGGGTATGCCTGTCGCGTCCGTCCGGGTTGATGGTGGGATCCACAAATACCACGGCCTGCTCCCGGTACTGCGCGATGCGCGGGTGCTCCGAGGCAACCAGGATATATGCCGCCAGCATAGCAGCCTCTGAACTGGAGGGTTCATTCCCGTGGACGTTGTACCCCAGGTTGATAAAGACCGGCAGCTCCGGGTCTGCGCGGAAAGGCGTGTCCGGGTTGGTGAAAGCCAGGTGGCGCTCCTGGAGTTCCGGTAAATTTGCCAGGTGCTGGGAACTGCTGATACGCAGGATCACCAGGGGCCGTTTCTCGTGGGTATACCCGTACACCTCCAATTGGGCCCGGTCCGACTTCTCGGCCAGGGTCTGGAGGTAGTGTACAATCCGGTCGTGACGGGTGTGGTATTCCCCTATGCCATATCCCAGAAAGGCTTCCGGGGAGGGTACCTCCTCGCGGTAGGGTTCAAATTGCTCGAGGAAATAGTCCTGGGAATACCCCAGGAAGGCGCTGCAGCAAAGCAGCAACAGGAAAAGTGTACGCATGGGTTGGTCTCGTTAGTCAGGTGGAACTAAAGATAACAATAAAAGGCATAAACCCCGAGGGGTCAGGCCATGGTGTGGAATGGGGCCTGGCTGATTTCCTGGAAACGGATAATGTAGTTGGTGCCCTGTTTGGACAGGTCGCGGATCACGGAGCCTTTCAGCTGCCGGCTCAGGTTGTGGATGAGTTTGAGTCCCAGGGATTTGCTGGTCTTGTGGGTCAGGGCCTCCGGGAAGCCTACCCCATTGTCGCCAATGCGCAGCACATACTCCTTCTGGTCCTCTTGTTCCAGGACGATGCTGATTTCACCCTGGTCCTGGTTCTGGAAACCGTATTTCAGTGCGTTGGTGACCGCCTCATTGATGAGAAGCCCCAGGGGGATGGCCGTATCGATTCCCAGTTCAATCTCGGGAATGTCCAGGTTTAGCTTGATCTTGCTCTCGGTTCCCTTGATGGATTTGATGAGGTATTCGCCCAGGTCCTGCACATAGGTCCGGTACTCGATTTTGGCCAGATCGTCCCGCATATAAAGCATTTCATGCACCATAGCCATGCAGACCACGCGGTTCTGGCTGCTTTGGAACAGGTTGCGGATATAGCTGTCCTCCACCTCCCGGCTCTGCATGCGCAGCAGGCTCGAAACGGTCTGGAGGTTGTTTTTCACCCGGTGGTGCACCTCCTTGAGTAACATTTCCTTTTCCTTCATCCGGGCCTCCATTTCCCCTTTGGTCCGGTAAAGCCGATGCTGGGTATGCATCACCTGGTACCCGAAAACACCGCCCAGCAGGTATAAGGCCAGCAGGATACTCAAAAAGGCGAAGGCGTCCCTGGAGGCTTCCGGGACGAGGTTGGTGGCAATGCTGTATTCCGCCAGGCTCTGGGAATAGATCCCTACGAGGATCAGCAGGCTTAGGGTCAGGTAGAACCGCCCGAAACGCGGGGCGGTCACATAGCCGGAAAACACCACAATAGCCAGGGTAAAGATAAAGGGGCTGTTAATCCCGCCGCTGTACAGGACAATGGTCACAGCACCCATCAGGGCCATGGTGGCCGCTATATGGAAGGTGGTTTTCAGGCTACTGTGAAACCGGTAGAGCAGCAGGTTGGCACCGTTGAGCAGGGCAAACCCAGCGAGGACCCAGGGAATAAGCTGCCGGATATCCAGCAGGGTCCAACAAATTAAAGCCAGCAGCAGGCAACAGGCCGTGGCCGTAAGGCTTACCTTAAAGAAGAGGGCGGTTTTATCCTGGATTTGCTCCAGGTGCCGCTCGTTCTTCTTCATTCTTATGAAAATCGGCTTTTCAGACATGCTGGCAGGTTACCTCCGGCAAAACACTTTCCCCGCAGGCACTGTAAAGCTATGCCTATTTCTGCATAAAATCAAAAAACAAAAAAGCGATCCTTCGGGATCGCTTTTATCGTATGGGCGCACGGGTCGGTTACTCGTCTACCAGCACCCATTCCCCCTTGGCCAGCAGGGGTTCGGCCTGTTTGAATTTCATGGTTTTGTTCTGTCCGGACATCACGTTTTTGATGGTAACCCGTTCATTACGCCCAATTTTCGGCTTTTCGCGCACGATGGTTTCCGTTACCTGGGGCCGGCCACCCTGTTGCTGCCCGGCGGCCCGGTTGCGGGCTGCCAGCTCGTCGCTGTTCGGGATTTCCTCCTTGCTG
Organism: Robiginitalea sediminis; assembly: GCF_002198115.1. Classification (GTDB taxonomy): domain Bacteria; phylum Bacteroidota; class Bacteroidia; order Flavobacteriales; family Flavobacteriaceae; genus Robiginitalea; species Robiginitalea sediminis. The sequence goes on from NZ_NGNR01000003.1 coordinate 474,583, forward strand.
GTCTGCAGGTTTTCCTTGGGGCGCCGCACCTGCCGGGCCTCCTGTATGGGTTGGGAATTGGCAGCCGGCAGCTCCCCTTTGAAAAGGAAAGAGACCACGTCCTTGTTCACCTTCTCAATCATGGCTTTGAAGAGCTCAAAGGCCTCGAACTTATAGATGAGCAAGGGATCCTTCTGCTCGTGGACTGCCAGCTGTACGGACTGCTTGAGTTCGTCCATCTTGCGCAGGTGGGTCTTCCAGGCCTCATCGATAATGGCCAGGGTGATGTTCTTCTCAAAGTCCGCAATGAGTTGTTTCCCTTCACTTTCGTAAGCCCGCTTCAGGTCTGTGACCACATTCAGGGTCTTGATCCCATCGGTGAAGGGCACCACGATGCGCTCGAACTTGTTGGCCTGGTCCTCAAAGACCTTCTTGATGACCGGGAAGGCCACCTGGGCTGAGCGTCCCATTTTTTCCTGGTAGTGCCTGTATGTGGCATCGTACACCTTCTGGGCCAGTTCCTGGAAGCCGGTCTTGTTGAATTCGGCTTCCTCTACCGGGCTGGTGATGGAAAAATACTTGATGAGCTCGAACTCGAAATTCTTGAAGTCGCTGGCAGCTTTATTGGTATCGGCAATGACCTCACAGGTATCGTAGATCATGTTTGCGATATCCACCTTCAGGCGGTCGCCCTGCAGGGCGTGGCGCCGGCGCTTGTAAACCACCTCGCGCTGGGCATTCATCACGTCGTCGTATTCCAGGAGGCGCTTGCGGATCCCGAAGTTGTTTTCCTCCACCTTCTTCTGGGCGCGCTCAATGGATTTGGTCATCATGCTGTGCTGGATGACTTCCCCCTCTTTAAGGCCCATGCGGTCCATCATCTTAGCTACGCGTTCCGAGCCGAAAAGACGCATCAGGTTGTCTTCGAGGGACACGTAGAACTGGGAACTTCCCGGATCGCCCTGGCGTCCGGAACGCCCGCGCAGCTGCCGGTCTACCCGGCGAGAATCGTGGCGCTCGGTGCCGATAATGGCCAGACCCCCGGCGGCTTTGACCTCCGCAGTCAGTTTGATGTCCGTACCCCGGCCCGCCATGTTGGTGGCAATGGTTACCACCCCGGGGTTCCCGGCCTCGGCCACAATGTCGGCCTCCTTTTTATGGAGCTTGGCATTGAGCACGTTATGCGGGATTTTCCGGATGTTGAGCATGCGGGAAAGCAATTCCGAAATTTCCACAGAGGTGGTTCCGATCAGCACCGGCCTTCCCTGTTCGGACAGGGTAGTAACCTCCTCGATAATGGCGTTGTATTTTTCCCGTTTTGTTTTGTAGATCAGATCGTTGCGGTCATCCCGGGCAATGGGCCTGTTGGTGGGGATTTCCACCACATCCAGCTTGTAGATTTCCCAGAATTCCCCGGCCTCGGTTACGGCGGTACCCGTCATCCCCGCCAGTTTCCGGTACATCCGGAAATAGTTTTGCAGGGTAATGGTCGCAAAGGTCTGTGTCATGGCCTCGATCTTCACGTTCTCCTTTGCCTCAATGGCCTGGTGGAGTCCGTCGGAATAGCGGCGGCCTTCCATGATCCGACCCGTTTGCTCATCCACAATCATCACTTTGTTGTCGATAACCACGTATTCCACGTCCTTTTCAAAAAGGGCATAGGCTTTCAGCAGTTGGGTCATGGTGTGGATGCGCTCGCTCTTTACGGCAAAATCCTTGAAGAGCTCGTCCTTGAGTTCGGCCTCCTTTTCAATTTCGAGATCCTGGCTTTCTATGGCAGCGATTTCACCGCCGATGTCGGGCAAAATAAAAAAGTCCTTTTCCTGGTCCCCGGAAATCACTTCGATCCCCTTATCGGTCAGCTCGATCTGGTTGTTTTTCTCGTCGATGACAAACAGGAGCTCGGCATCTACCTGGGGCATTTCCCGGTTGTTGTCCTGCATGTAGAAGTTCTCGGTCTTCTGCAGCAGTTGCTTGATGCCCTCCTCGCTGAGGTACTTGATCAACGCCTTGTTCTTGGGCAGGCCGCGGTGGACCCGAAGCAGGAGGAACCCGCCTTCTTTTAGGTCGCCCTCGGCGATTTTCTTTTTGGCGTCGGCCAGGACCCCGGTCAGGTAACGCTGCTGGCGCTGTACCAGTTCCGAGACCTTCGGCCGGAGTTCGTTGAATTCATGGCGATCCCCTTCCGGAACGGGCCCGGAGATGATTAGCGGCGTCCGCGCATCGTCGATAAGCACGGAATCCACCTCGTCCACAATGGCGTAGTGATGGGGACGCTGTACCAGGTCGCCCGGGGTATGTGCCATATTGTCGCGCAGGTAGTCGAAGCCGAATTCGTTGTTGGTCCCATAGGTGATGTCCGCATTATAAGCGGCCCGTCGGGCGTCGCTGTTGGGCTGGTGCTTGTCGATACAATCCACCGACATCCCGTGGAATTCAAAAAGGGGCCCCATCCAGGCGCTGTCCCGCTTGGCCAGGTAGTCGTTAACTGTAACCAGGTGTACCCCGTGGCCGGCCAGGGCATTGAGGTAGACCGGGAGGGTGGCAACCAGGGTTTTCCCTTCCCCCGTCTGCATTTCGGCGATTTTTCCCTGGTGGAGGACAATCCCCCCAATCAGCTGGACGTCGTAGTGGACCATATCCCAGGTAACGGGTTTCCCCGCAGCGTCCCAGGAGTTGCTCCAAATGGCCTTGTCGCCATCCAGGGTCACGTAATCTGCCCGCCCGGAAAGGAGGCGGTCGAATTCCGAGGCCGTTACCTCCAGGGTGGTATTCTCGGCAAAGCGGCGCGCCGTTTCCTTTACCACGGCAAAAGCCTCCGGCAGGATCTCATCCAGAGTTTCTGCGGTGCGCTGGTGGGCCGCGTCCATCAGCTCATCGATTTTGGCGTAGAGCTGTTCGTTTTTGTCGATATCGTCCGAGGCGTTTACCTCTTCCTGAAGCTGGCTTATTTCGGCCTTAAAGCCTTCTATCCGCTCTGCTATAAGGGCCTTGAAGGTTAGGGTTTTCTGGCGAAGGGCATCGTGGGTAAGCCCCTGCATCTCGCCTTCGAAGGATTTGATCTTCTCCACGAGGGGTTCCAGGGCCTTAACGTCTTTCTTGGCCTTGTCGCCGACAAATGCCTTTAAGACTGAATTGATAAAACTCATAGTATGCTGTATTTGAACCGCCTTTCCGGTGTAGCTTGACGGACGGTAACCGGAAGCGGTGGCTGTTGGCTGCGGGTTACATCCCGCACGGCCTGCGGTGCAAAAGGTGTTCCAGTTTTTTCGCAACCCCCGTATAGGGTCCGCGGACTGCCAAAATTACATAAAAAAAAGCCTCAACGGAGGCTTTTTAGTGGAATCTTAACCGATTCGGTATTAATATTCATCCTCGTTCCAGAGGTAGTCTTCTTCAGTTGGGTAATCCGGCCAGATCTCCTCGATGGATTCGTAGATCTCACCGCCTTCTTCCTCCATAGACTGGAGGTTCTCCACGACTTCGAGGGGTGCCCCCGTACGGATCGCGTAATCGATCAGTTCATCCTTGGTAGCCGGCCAGGGGGCGTCGCTCAGATAGGATGCCAATTCTAGTGTCCAGTACATCGTTTTAAAATTTTTGCAAAAATAATTTTTAATGCTAATTGTCCAAGTAAATCATAACATATTTACCGGACATGCCCAAATTTTGCGATTTGAGCAAAAACATAACGAAGGAATTGCGGAATTATTCCGTTTCGGGCGTGGGAATCCATTTTATCTCATCAGCCCCGAGTTCGGCAGACCACTTTCGCGCCAGGACAAAGAGGTAATCGGAGAGCCGGTTCAGGTAGGCCAGCAGGATTTCGTCCACCGGGCTTTGTTCGTGCAACAGGACGGTCATGCGTTCGGCACGACGGCAGACGGTTCTGGCAATATGGCAGTAGGACACCGATGCGTGCCCTCCCGGCAGGATAAAATGGGTCATGGGGGGCAGTTCCTCGTTGAGCCGGTCAATTTCGTCTTCGAGGTCCGTAATATCGACAGCTTTCAGTTTCGGGGTCGAAAAACGTGAGGAGTTTCGTTTTTTTTCGGGTTCGGTAGCCAGCATGGCTCCCGCGGTAAACAGGCGGTCCTGGATTTTCCGGAGGAAGGCCTGGTGTTTCCCATCTACCGGTTGGTCCGCCAACAACCCCAGCCAGGAGTTCAGTTCATCTACCGTGCCGTAGCTCTGGATACGGATATGGTGTTTTGGGACACGGGTGCCCCCAAAAAGGCCGGTGGTCCCGGCGTCGCCGGTTTTTGTATAAATCTTCATGAGGTCAGGGGGTGTCTTTATCGGCCGTATCCGAACGCCGGTCCTTCAGGCGCTGCCCTTCCATAAAGCTGCGCGACTTCCACCGTTTCCCCTGTTTTTTGTTAAAGGTGGCAATCAGGAAGTACACCAGGAGTAACCCGCCGAGGATGTAGTAGATCGACTGATTCATAATTGCGTCAAAAATAGGGGTTTAAATCCGTATTCTAAAATGCTCCCGGGCCTGCTGGGGCCTGAAAAAGAGCAAGGCGGCGGCATGGGTTTCCACAACGACGCGGAAGGTGCCGCCGGCCAGCAGGACCTGCCACTTTTCCCTCTTTTCGGAAGCGTGTTGTCCTCCGGCATAGAGGAAGCCGTCAGGGTGCCAGGTGCCGGGCCCGGGGATGTCTTCCAGGGTTTGGGAGAGGAACAGGTCATAAGGGGGGCCTTCCCACAGGATGCCGGGCCGCTCCCTGGCCAGCCACTGTGCAAGTCCGGAATGGGGCTCCGGTCCGGCCCGTTGTACCCGGAAGTGATCTGCCGCGGCCAGCAGGAGTTTTTTATCAGGAGGGAGCCCCTTGTATGACTTGGTATACAGGGCCTTGTCCAGAAAACGGTAAACGAAGGGCGAATGGGTGCCATGGCGGTTTCGGGCCCTTAGGTTGAAAAGCAGTCGGTGCAGCATGGCGGGAAATTTTGGCAAAGATACGCCTCCGGAAGGGTTCGGTTAGCCTTCCTCAATGGCGGCCAGCTCAAACCAGCGCTCTGTCTTGGTTTCCAGGTCGGACAGGATGGCGGCCAGTTCAATGGAGAGGGCGTCCATCCGGTTGCCCTCTTCCTCAGGGTTGGCAAACGCCGCTTCTATTTCTTTTTTCCGTTCCTCGAGGGCAGCGATTTCCTTTTCCAGCCCTTCGTATTCCCGCTGCTCCCGGTAGGAGCGTTTTCCCTTGCGCATGCCCGATCCTGTCGGCTGGGCTTCGGTTTTACCCGGGGAGGATGGGCGGGTGGGTGCTGCAGCCTCCTGATCCTCCGGGAACCCTGTCTGGCGGTAGTCGGAATAGTTGCCGGGAAAATCCCGGATACCGCCTTCCCCATCGAACACGAAGAGGTGGTCGGTGATCTTGTCCATAAAATAACGGTCGTGAGAAACGATGAGCAGGGTGCCCGGATACTCCTGCAGGAAAGCTTCCAGGACATTGAGGGTAACAATGTCCAGATCGTTGGTGGGTTCGTCCAGGATGAGGAAATTCGGGTTCTGGATCAGTACCGTACACAGCATAAGCCGCTTTTGTTCACCCCCGCTGAGTTTTTCGATAAAGTCGTACTGGGCCTTGCGGTCGAAGAGGAAGCGCTCCAGGAGTTGCTGGGCCGAGAGTTGGCGTCCTTTTTTCAGGGGGATGTAGTCGCCAAATTCCCTCACGGCGTCAATGACCCGCTTCCCGGGGTCTGCCTGTTTGCCCTGCTGGGTGTAATAGCCCAGGTGTACCGTCTCGCCCCGGACCACCTTCCCAGCCGTGGGTTCCAGAAGCCCGGCCACCAGATTCAGGAAGCTGGTCTTGCCGCTCCCGTTGGGACCGATAAGCCCGATGCGTTCCCCCCTTTTGAAATGGTAGGTAAAGTGCTCAAAAAGGGGTTGCTCCCCAAACTGTACTGCTGCGTTATGGAGTTCGATCACCTTGGTCCCCAGCCGCTCCATATTGATCTCCAGCTCCAGCTCCCGTGCATCCGATTTTCGGGACACGCGCTGTTTGAGGGCATGGAAGTCGTCTATGCGCGACTTGGATTTGGTGGTTCGGGCCTTGGGTTGCTTTCGCATCCACTCCAATTCCCTTCGGTAGAGGGACCGGGCCTTCTTCTCCGTGGTTGCGGCCACGGCCTCCCGCTCGGCCTTTTCCCGGAGGTAGTCCTCGTACTGCCCGGGGTAAGGCTGCAGCGCCCCGTCTTCCAGTTCCAGGATCTGGTTGCATACGCGGTCCAGGAAATACCGGTCGTGGGTAACCATCAGCAGGCTGGTGTCCTGCGTCCTGAAATAGTTCTCCAGCCACTCGATCATTTCCAGGTCCAGGTGGTTGGTGGGCTCGTCCAGCAGCAGGAGATCCGGGTCTTCGATGAGGGCGTGGGCCAGTGCAAGGCGGCGTTTCTGCCCCCCGGAGAGTGAACCTACGAGGGCCTTCGGGTTATCCAGGCGGAGGCGCGACAGGATTTGGTTAAAGCGAGTTTCCAGGTCCCATGCACCGGCCCGCTCCATGGCTTCGTAAGCCTTCTGGTAGGCTTTGGTGTCTTCCGGGTTTTGCAGGGCCGCTTCATATGCCCCCAGGGTGCGGACCAGGTGGTTGTCCGAGGCGAAAAGGGTATCGCGAACGGTGAGCCCGGGGTCCAGGTAAGGTTCCTGTTCCAGGTAGGCCATCCGGATCCCTTTGCGGTAGGTTACCGTCCCGGTATCTGGCGGGTGCTTGCCGGCCAGGATATCGAGCAGGGTCGATTTTCCGCTTCCGTTGCGGGCTACCAGGGCAATTTTCTGCCCCTGGTTTACCCCCAGGGTAAGCCCGGAAAACAGTTCCCGTTCCCCATAGGATTTCGATAGGTTGTCGGCGCTGAGCAGGTTCACGATGCAGCTTTCAGGTAACGGACCAGGTAGGCATAACGGATCCCCAGGGCCGCCCAGGCGACCACCAGCAAGGGAGAGAAGGCCTGTACCCCGGCAATCCAGAGGGGAAAACAAAGCCCCAGCAGCCCCAGCAAGAGGTAGAGGTATTTCCTGGTTTGGGCTCCGGGCCGCTTCTTTCTCAGGAGCAGGAATGCCCAGACGAGGTTGGGCGGGAACGCCCAAAGCAGGTTGGCATTCCATACCGTGGTGCTGTGGTCGGTAAAAAACCAAAGGAAAAACAAGACTACACCACTGCCGCCACTCAGCAGGAAGAGGGTAAAATCCATCCACCGGCTACGGGTGTCGTTCCGGAAATCGATGGTGGTAATGGCCAGGGTAAAGCCCAGCAGTAGCAGGAGCCAGAACAGGGGGGTAGCCGTAAAATACAAGGGGTTTTCCGGGTTAGGCAGGTCCAGGATGGTACGCTCGCGCAGCACCAGGGGCTGCCCGGAGAGGGTGGTGTTGTCCATCTGTTCCCGCACGTAATGCGGCAGGAACATATAGCCTTCCGTCGGGGCTTCCCGGTCTATTTTGGCCCCCAGGGCCAGGTCTATCCCAAAACTGGACCAGCTGTTTCGCTCCAGGTTTAGTTGGATCAGGTCCCTGTAGGTCCGGTTTCCCGCCAGGTGGTCCGGCCGGAATTCGAGCCCGGGCCCGAGTACCTCCTTCAGCACGTCGGGGATTTTGGTCGCGCAGTTTTCGAAGAGGAAATCGTAGGCGTAATAGCGGTTTTCCGGGCGGTTGTTCTCTTCCAGAAAGGCCAGCAGACTGGCGTTCTGCCCGGCATCCAGGTCCAGCAATTGTTCCTTCACCCACCGGCGCTCCAGCTGGTAGGTATACAGGAAATCCGCAAAGTCTGACTTGCTCAGGGCATACGGGAGCTTTCCCCTGGCGAATTTCACATAGAAATTGGGGGTGTTGAAATCGAAGGTCCCGTAATTATACACCCAATCGATACCCAGTGCCGGGTCGCGAAGGCGGAATGCACTATGCCCGAAGCCGGCATACAGGTCCGTGCCCGGGCCGCAGGTGACCACGCTAAACTGGGCTTGGGGGCTGAGTTGTTGCCCGTACGCTGCCCGGCTAACCAGGGAGAGGAGCAACAACAGCAGGATTCGGATGTGTTTCATAGTGGGATGGCGTCGCCGGGTCAGGGCAAATATCCTAATAATTTAGCAATGCGCAAGGTGGTACCTTCTGGCAGTACCGGGTAGTCCCAAACCCGGATTTTGTTACATTTACGCTGGTAACCAACTGCCATTCCGATGAGACACCTGCCCAACCTTCTGACCCTGCTGAACTTGTTTTTCGGCTCTATAGCTGCCGTTCTTGCGGTGTTAAACCGCCTGGAATGGGCTGCGCTGTTTTTCCTGCTCGGGGTTGTCTGCGATTTTCTGGATGGGTGGATGGCCCGTATGCTCGGGGTCCAATCCGAACTGGGGGTGCAGCTGGATTCCCTGGCCGACATGGTTACCAGCGGCCTGGTGCCCGGGTTGGTCATGTGCCAGCTCCTGGGGATGTCCATGAGCGGTGGGTGGAACAACGATGGTTTTTTCCACGCCTTCCCGGACCCCTCCGGGTGGCTTCCGTTTGGAGGATTGCTCATTACCCTCGGCACCGCCTGGCGCCTGGCGCGGTTCAATATAGACGAGAACCAGGTGAGTTCCTTTATAGGCCTGCCCTCCCCGGCCAATGCCCTGTGGGTAATTTCCCTCCCCCTCATCCTGATGTATAATGGAAGCGAGGGGACCAATGCCCTGATCCTCAATACCTGGGTGCTGCTGGGTCTCACGGTCCTCTCTACATTTATGCTCAATGCGCCCATCCGCCTCTTTGCGCTGAAGTTCAAAAGCTGGGGGTTCCGCGAAAATGCAGGCCGCTACCTGTTCCTCCTGCTCAGTGCCGTATTGCTGCTGACCCTGCAGTACCTGGCGGTACCGCTGGTCATCATCACTTACGTCTTGTTTTCGCTGGGGATGCGGGAGAAGGCCGAAGGCTGAGCCACCGGTCAGGTGAATAGTTTTTTCTTGCGCAGCTCGAAGTTCTGCCCCAGGTACACCTTGCGGACCATTTCGTCCTCGGCCAGTTCCTCCGGGATGCCGGATTTGAGGATGCCTCCCTCAAACATGAGATAGGAGCGCTCGGTAATAGCCAGGGTCTCCTGCACGTTGTGGTCGGTAATCAGGATCCCGATATTGCGGTTTTTCAGCTGGGCTACAATGCGCTGGATGTCTTCCACGGCTACCGGGTCTACCCCTGCAAAGGGCTCATCGAGCAGGATGAATTTGGGGTCTGTTGCCAGGGCCCGGGCAATTTCGGTCCGCCGGCGTTCGCCCCCGGAGAGCAGGTCCCCCCGGTTTTTTCGGATGTGGCCGATGCCGAACTCCTCCAGAAGGCTTTCCATGCGCATATGCTGTTCCTTCTTGCTGAGGTTGGTGAGTTGAAGTACGCTCAGGATATTCTTTTCCACGCTGAGTTTGCGGAACACCGAGGCCTCCTGTGCAAGGTACCCGATCCCGTGCTGGGCCCTTTTGTACATGGGGAAGGTGGTGATCTCCGTGGTGTCCAGGAAGATGCGTCCGCCATTGGGTTTTATCAGCCCCACAATCATGTAGAAGGAGGTGGTTTTCCCAGCCCCGTTAGGCCCGAGCAGGCCAACGATTTCGCCCTGGTTTACTTCCAGGGAAATCCCCTTGACCACTTTGCGGCCCCGGTAGGATTTCATGATATTTTCAGCTCTCAGCTTCATGGAAACAGCCCAAACTTACATTTTTTTACCACCCCGCCCTTAGGGGTTGTGAATTATTTAACCCCCTCTGCCTCCAGGGCTTCCCAGAACTCATAGGCCCTCCTGAGGTGGGGGATGACGATGGTCCCGCCCACCAGGGTGGCGATCCCCAGGGATTCCATGACCTCCTCTTTGGAGGCCCCTGCCTGGTGCAGGGTCTGGAGGTGGTAGCGGACGCAGTCGTCGCAGCGCAGGACGGCCGAGGCCACCAGGCCCAGCAATTCCTTGGTCTTCACATCCAGGGCCCCCGGTGCATAGGCATTGGTGTCCAGGTTGAAGATACGCTTGATGAGTTTGTTGTTGCCCTCCAGGAGTTTCTCATTCATCCGCTCCCGGTAGGCGTTAAACTGGTCAACGGGGTTGCTCATGTGCTTTCTTGGATTTGGCCTCCCGCTTCAGGACGTAGGAGGAAATGTAAATACTCACCTGGTAGAGGATCAGTACCGGCACGGCCACGATGATCTGGCTGGCCACATCCGGCGGGGTAATCACTGCGGAGAGGATCAGCACCAGTACCAGGGCAATCTTGCGGTATTTCCGGAGGATTACCGGTGTCACCAGGCCCACCTTCGTAAGGAAGAAGATGATAATGGGCAGTTCAAACATGATCCCACAGGCGATGACCGAGGCCCGGACCGTGGAGATAAATGAGCTGATGTCGATCTCGTTCTGCACTTCCTGGCTTACCTGGTAGGTTCCCAGGAAATTGATGGACAGAGGGGCGACCACGTAGTACCCGAAAAGCACCCCCATGAAAAACAGCAAGGAGGCCACCAGGATAAACCCTTTGGAATACTTGCGCTCCTTTTCATAAAGCCCCGGGCTTATAAAGCGCCATACTTCCCACAGTACATAAGGGAAGCCCACGATGAATCCTGCCCAGATGGAGGTCCAGATGTGGGCGGAAAACTGCCCAGCCATGGTCCTGTTCTGGATGGTGAAGGGCAGGGAATCCGCGCAGAAGGCAGATTCAAAGCCCAGGTTGGTGGCAATCCGGCAGAACAGGCGGTACGTGGGGAAATCCATCTTCTTGGGTCCGAAGATGATGGTGTCGAATATAAAATCCTTCATCAGGAACGCCACAAGGCCCACGATAACCACGGCCATGGTAGAGCGGATCAGGTGCCACCGGAGTTCTTCCAAGTGGTCCAGGAAGGACATTTCATTGGGGTCCTGCGTTCTTCGTGCCATCAGAGTATGCCTTCCTTAATGAGGTTGTGGATGTGGACAACCCCCACATAGGTCCCGTTTTCGGTGGCCAGGAGCTGGGAGATGTCGTTTTCGCGCATTTGCTTGAGGGCTTTTACCGCCAGGATGTCTGTTTCCACGGTCTTGGGCGAGGCCGTCATGATATCGCGGGCGCGCAGCTCCCCGATATTGTCGTATTTGTTGAGCATCCGCCGGATATCCCCGTCGGTGATGATCCCGGCAATCGCTTCCCCATCCAGGACGGCCGTTACCCCGAGCATCTTGGCGGAAATCTCAAGGATGGCATCCTTTACCGGGGTTTCCGGGCTTACCCGGGGCACCTGGTTCTGTGCCACAATATCCGCCACGCGCAGGTAGAGTTTTTTGCCCAGCGTCCCCCCGGGGTGGTAGCGGGCAAAGTCGCTGCTGCTGAAACCCCTCAGGTCCAGCAGGCATATGGCCAGGGCATCGCCCAGGACCAATTGGGCCGTGGTGCTGGTGGTTGGGGCCAGGTTGTTGGGGCAGGCTTCCTTCTCCACCTCGGTGTGCAGTACGAAATCGGCCTGCTGGGCCAGGTAGGAATCCTTGTTCCCCGTCATCCCGATCAGGGGGTTGCCGCCCTGTTTGATCAGGGGGACCAGCATTTTGATTTCCGGGGTGTTCCCGCTTTTGGAGATGCAGATAACCACATCGTCCTGCTGGATGTTGCCCAGGTCCCCATGGATGGCGTCGGCAGCGTGCATAAAGATGGCCGGCGTGCCCGTGGAGTTCAGGGTTGCCACAATTTTCGAGGCGATGATGGCGCTTTTGCCAATCCCGCTGATCACCACCCGGCCTTTGGATTTTAGAATGCACCGGACCGCTTCGGCAAAGTCCGCATCCAGTTGGTCCGAAAGGTTCTCCACGGCTTTGGCTTCCAGGGCGATGGTCTGCCGCGCCATCTCGAGTATTGCCTTGCTGTCCTTCAAGTTTTTAAGCGCTGATTAGGGTCTGTGTCACCTTCCCAAAAAGTCCTTAAAAAAAAGCCTTTTTGTAAAAGAATGTTCTATATTTAAGGAACAAAAGTACACAAACTTATCAGAAACATTTCCTGGCGATCTGCAATTCACATAACCCCACTGCCGCGCAGTTGAAAACCTCCTGTGCCTTGTCTTTTTAGGGGCAATAATCTTCCGGAACTTTCAGGGTTGCAGACCCTATTTCGTACTACGCTATGAATGATATTGACCTGAGGGCATCGCTGAAGCGGTATTTTGGCTTTTCACAATTCAAGGGACTACAGGAAGACGTTATCAGCAACGTCGTCCAGGGGAAGAACACCTTTGTCATTATGCCTACCGGAGGGGGGAAGTCCATGTGCTACCAGCTCCCGGCGCTGATCAAGGAGGGGACCGCTATCGTGGTTTCCCCCCTTATTGCCCTGATGAAGAACCAGGTGGATGCCATCCGGGGCGTGTCCGATGAAAACGGGATAGCCCATGTGCTGAATTCCTCCCTGACAAAGGGGGAGGTCAAACAGGTGATGTCGGATATCCGCAACGGGGTCACCAAACTGCTTTATGTGGCGCCGGAGTCTCTCACCAAGGAGGAATATGTGAAATTCCTGCAGGGGATTACCCTGTCCTTTGTGGCGGTGGACGAAGCCCACTGCATCTCGGAGTGGGGGCACGATTTCCGGCCGGAATACCGGAACCTTAGGGCCATTATCAACCGCCTTGGCGATAACATCCCGATGATTGCCCTGACGGCCACCGCAACCCCGAAGGTACAGGAGGACATCCTCAAGAACCTGAACATTACCGATGCCAAGGTATTCAAAGCCTCCTTTAACCGGCCCAACCTTTTTTACGAGGTGCGGCCCAAGACCAAGAACGTAGATGCGGACATCATCCGCTTTGTAAAGAAAAATGCAGGGAAGTCCGGTATAATTTACTGTTTGAGCCGCAAGCGGGTGGAAGAACTCGCGCAGGTACTGCAGGTAAACGGGGTGAGTGCAGTCCCGTACCACGCGGGCTTCGATGCCAAGACCCGGGCCAAGTACCAGGATATGTTCCTCATGGAGGAGGTAGACGTGGTGGTGGCCACCATCGCTTTTGGCATGGGGATAGACAAGCCCGATGTGCGTTATGTAATCCACCACGACATCCCCAAGAGCATCGAGAGCTATTACCAGGAAACCGGGCGTGCCGGCCGGGACGGGGGAGAGGGCCACTGCCTGGCTTTTTACTCCTATAAGGATGTGGAAAAACTGGAAAAATTTATGGCCGGAAAACCGGTTGCGGAACAGGAAATCGGGAATGCCCTGCTGCAGGAAATCGTAGCCTATGCCGAAACGTCCATTTCCCGCAGGAAATTCATCCTCCATTATTTCGGGGAGGAATTCGACGAGGTGAACGGGGAAGGGGCCGATATGGACGACAACGTCCGCAACCCCAAGCCCAAGGAGGAGGCCCGGGACCAGGTGGTCAAAATCCTCAAGGTGGTGCAGCAGACCAAGGAAAAATTCAAGGCCAAGGAAATCGTGAAAACCCTGGTGGGTTCCACCAACGCGCTTATTGCCTCCCACAAAACCGATGAAAAGGACATCTTCGGGATTGGTGCAGACCACGAGAAGGGCTACTGGATGGCCCTTATCCGGCAGCTGCTGGTGGCTCGCCTGCTCCACAAGGAAATCGAACAATACGGCATCCTCCACCTGACCGATGCCGGCCGGGCGTTCCTGGAATCGCCTGCCTCCTTTATGATGACCAAGGACCATGACTACAGCGGGGAGGAAGAAGCCGCTACCGGGGCCGTGGTCCGGCCCAAAGCCGGCTCCGGAGACGATACCCTGTTGAAGATGCTCAAGGACCTCAGGCGGAAGGAAGCCCAGAAGCACGGGGTGCCGCCTTATGTGATTTTCCAGGACCCCTCACTCGAGGACATGGCCCTGAAATACCCCATCCAGATGGAAGAACTGGTCGGGATTCACGGGGTGGGAGACGGGAAGGCCCGCAAATACGGGAAGCCCTTTGTGGAGCTTATCCTCCGGTATGTGGAGGACAACAACATCAGCCGCCCGGACGATTTGGTGGTCCGCAGTACCGGGGCCAATTCCGCTTTGAAGCTCTATATCATCCAGAACATAGACCGCAAGTTACCCCTGGACGATATTGCCGCGGCCAAGGGCCTGGAACTGGACGAACTGGTTAAGGCCATGGAACAGATTGTCTTCAGCGGTACCCGCCTGGACCTGGGGTACTATATAGACGAGATCCTGGACGAAGACCAGCAGGAAGAAATCCACGAGTACTTCCTGGAGGCCGAGACAGATAATATCGAAGCGGCCGTTAAGGAGTTCGACGGGGAATACGAAGACGAGGAACTCCGCCTCTACCGCCTGAAATTCATGAGCGAAGTAGCCAACTGACCCGCCTACGGAGCCAGGAACTGAAAGGGGTCCCAGGGCAGGTTTCGCGCCAGGGTAAAAATCCCGATTACCATAAGGATATATCGCGGGGCCCGGGTGGCCCCCAGGGGGCTTTTGGCCTTTGGGCCTACCCCGGCCAGGTGGGCGCCATGCCAGGCTACCAGGACCAGTGCGGGTAGCAGCAGCAGGTTGTGCCCCAGGCTTTCGAGCAGGTTCAGGTGGAGCAGGTCGTGCAGGGCCCGCTGGCTCCCGCAGCCGGTGCAGAACCACCCGGTAAGTTGGTAGAACGGGCAGGCGGGGAAGGCGCCTTGGTGCGGGTCGAAAAAGTAATACAGGGACAGCAGGCCCAGAAGGCCTGCTGTCCCTGCAAGTAGAAAGGACTTCTTTGGAAGGCTAGTAGCCTGCATTTTCCATGATTCCGGCAAAGACCCCGAACCCGATAAGGGCAATATAGAGGATGACCCCGATACCGCCTACCACCAGGCCCACAATCCCCCAGGTACGGGCATTGCTGGAGTATTTTTCGGCCAGGTCGTATTCTCCCCTCGCGTAGGTCTCGTTTACCTTGGCGGCATAGACGATACTCACTACCCCTGCAGGGAGGCAACAACAAACGGTACACAGGATGGCCAACACCAGGTAATTATTGGGTTTGGCCGGTTGGTTGCTCAGGTCACTCATGGTAAAGGTTTACTCGGGTTTGGGGGATTATTCCATTCCCCATTGCTCTGTCATATTGCGCACTTGTTCCATATAGGCTTCCCACCCGCCCATGCTGTAAATCTGGTAGAGGGCGAAGAGGAAATACAAGCTTCCGATGGCCACGGCAATGATACAGAGGATCCGGGCGGTTTTCCAGCCACTGTAGTTGGAGTACCCCTCGGGGTTTTCCGCGTATTTTTTGGCGTCCGAACGCAGCAGCAACAGGCCTATACCGCCGAAAAGGACGGCCGGGAGGCCCCAGATGCAGCAGCACAGGTAACCGAGGATGGCCAGGACGATGGCGATCGTTACATTGGGTAATTTTTGTTGTTCCATCAGATTGGGTATTTAGTTGAGGAGTTTAAGTGCAAAATTGATCAGGATGGCACTCACGGTAAGTATTGCCAGCCAGGAGGTAATACGGGTCCCGTTGGGTACCCTGAAAACCCTGTCTGCCCCCATGAACCCGAAGAGCAGCAACATGGGCAGCAGGCCCGGGTACATGAGGAAAGATTCCACCACTTCCCCCCGCAGCAGCAGGGCGACGGCCCGCTGTAACCCGCATCCGGGACACTCCATACCCAGGAGCTGCTTGCTCATACAGGGCAGCATATCGGCTTCGGAGAGGGTGGGTATCGCAAGGGCGTAGAAAGCCATGGTAAAGCGTTAGTGCTCCGAAAATTACTATTATTTTTGAGCAATGAAAATAAAAGCCTCCATTTATTTTGCGGCTGCCCTGGCAGGGGTGGCGGCCCTTTTCCTGGCCCCAGGATGGCTGGGGCAAGAGCTCGGGCTGGCCCTGGGTTTTGCCTTGTTGCTCTTTGGCCTCTACGGTATGACCCGGAGTATCCCCTCGGGCCAGGACGAAACCCTGGAAGACGATGAGTTATAGGCCCGGACAACGCGTACAGCTATTGGACGAGGCACTGGAAGGCCGTGTGGAATCGGTTTCGGCAGACCGCATTACCGTGGTGACCCAGGACGGTTTTCCCATGGTGCTGAAACCCTCCCAACTGGTGGCCCTCCCGGAGCAGGACGCCCTGGAAATGGTCGTGCCCGGGGGTACGGTCAAGGAACTCGACACAAAGCCCGGCCCTACCCACAAGAAAGGGAAGAAGGCCCGGAAAGGCCCTGTCCTGGAGGTGGACCTGCACATTGAAAAACTGGTAGACAAGCCCGGTACCCTGGAACCCTTCGAAGCCCTGGACCTGCAATTGGATACGGCACGGGGGCAACTCGAATTCGCCATGCGCAAACGCCTGCAGCAGGTGGTTTTCATCCACGGGGTTGGGGAAGGGGTGCTCAAGGCAGAGTTGCATACCCTGCTGAGGCGCTATGACGGGATTCGTTTCTCGGATGCGGACTACCGGGAATACGGCCAGGGAGCCACTCAGGTCTGGATTACCCAGGAGGCCCTGCGTTAATTGGACGTTGTGGTAATGCTACCGAAGGCTTCTACGGCCAGGTTGGTCAGCCGTTCCCCCTTTTCATTCACAAAGGTAACCCCGCTGAGGTCTATGGTGTGGGTAAAGCGGGTGGTGTCCTGGGCATCCTGTACCGTGGTCACCAGGACGGTCCCGGCCTCGGCGAGTACATCTTCCAGGACCGAGGGCTGGGCCGGCGGGATGGCATCGCAGAAATACCCTGTGGTAACATTGCCGTCGAAAATCCGGTAGGTGAGCTGGGACTGGCCGGGGATGTTGCTTTCCCGGGCACCATCCGAAGCCTCGTTCAGTAGCAGCCCGGATTGCAGCTCCAGGATAAGGGCTTCCTGGCTGTTGAGTTTAAACAGGAGCTGGGTGCTGGTGGTGGCCGTACCGCAAAACTGCACGGAGGCCGAATCGAAATCGATGGTCTCGATCTGTAAATCCCCCGTAGAACAAGCCGACAGGGCCATCAGGAGCAAAAGGCTAAACACGTTCCGCATGGCTCAAAGATAGGAGAAATCCGTACTTTCTTCCCAACCAGGGGCGTGCTTTTTAGGAGGTTTTAACGGAAATCGATACTTTTGGCCACTGCCTGTAAAACCATTGTCTATGTCCCAGGTTTACCTCGATAACGCCGCTACCACGCCTATTCGCGAAGAAGTCGTTTCCTGCATGAGCCAGGCGCTCACCGAGTGCTTTGGCAACCCGTCTTCCACCCATGCCTTTGGCCGGATGGCCAAAAGCGGACTGGAGAAGGCGCGTAAGGCCATTGCGGCCCAGTTGGGGGCCAAACCCGGGGAAATCATCTTCACCTCCGGGGGTACGGAGGCAGACAACATGATCCTGCGCTGTGCGGTGCGGGACCTGGGCGTAAAAACCCTGATCACCTCCCGCATTGAGCACCATGCCGTGTTGCATACCGCAGAGGCACTTGCCGAGGAATGCGGCATCCGACTGGAATTCGTAGACCTCGATGCAGACGGCAACCCGGACCTGGAAAGCCTGCGCGCTTTGCTGGGTTCTGACGAGTCTAAAAAACTGGTCAGCCTCATGCATGTGAATAATGAGATCGGCAACCTGATCGATATCGAAGCCGTTGGTACGCTTTGTCGGGAACACGGGGCACTTTTCCATTCGGATACGGTACAGTCCATCGGGCATTTTCCCTGGGATTTCAGTACCGCCCCGGTGGACTTTGCGACGGCTGCTGCCCATAAGTTCCATGGCCCCAAAGGGGTGGGGTTTGCCTATATCCGGAAAAACACGGGCCTTGGGGGGTTAATCCTCGGGGGTGCCCAGGAGCGGGGCCAGCGGGCCGGTACCGAGCCGTACCACAACATCCTGGGGCTGGAAACCGCATTTACCTCGGCCTATCGCGAACTCGAAAAGGAGCGGGCTTACGTGGCCGGGTTGAAACAATACCTTATAGACCAGCTCCGGGAAGCTATCCCCGGGGTGGCTTTTAACGGTTTGTCTGCCGACCCTCAGCGCAGTACATATACCCTGGTAAGCGTCCGTTTGCCCCTTTCCGAAGACCAGGCGCAGCTCCTGCTGTTCCACCTGGACCTGAAAGGTATCGCGTGCTCCCGGGGGAGTGCCTGCCAGAGCGGTGCAGACAGCGGCTCGCACGTACTCAACGAGATCCTGGATGCCGAGCAGCGCCGCCAGCCTTCCCTGAGGCTGTCACTGTCGCATTACAATACGCGGGAGGAGGTAGATTATACGGTTGCCGTACTGAAGGAGTTCGTGGAAGGTCAAAAGGGATAACAGCCTAACTTCCGGACTGCCGGCGGCTCTCCTTGTCGTAGGGGAATTTACGGGCCGCTTTTTTCATCATCTTGTCGATGAGATCTGCCGTATTTTTCCCGGATTTTCGGCTGATCACCTGCTCGTATTTCCACAGGAGCTTTCCGGAGTCCCCATCACTGATCTTTATCCCGATCCGGCCATAGTCGGCTTCCCCCATAAAGTAGTCCAGCAGGCTGAAGTCCGCCGGCACCCCCTGTGAAAGCAGGACGTTTACGTCCAGATTCCCGCTGATGATGCCGTCCACACCCAATATCCCGGCCAGTTCCTTGATGGTGTAGCGGTCTATATTCCCAAAGGTGATTTCATTTTGGGCCAGCAGGGCATTAGTCTCCTGGGTATTCTGGAAATCGACGGTGAATTTCTTTTTCTTCCGCCCGCGCCCGAAATACATCTCGAGGGCATCCTGTACGGCATAGCCTTCCTTTTCTTCCAGGGGCTCCCGCTCGGCCGGGCGTATATCGTCCAGGTCCAGGTGGGTAAAAAAAGGCAGGATAGCCAAAACGCGGTGGTCCTTGCTCAGCTCCTCAAAGCGGTTGCTCTGGTAGATGTCCTTCTGGGCGCTGACACCCAGCGAAACCGATAGGAAAAGAAGGAATAATGCTTTTTTCATGGGCGGCATCTGCAGCTTTTGGCTGCTGCAAAAGTACGCCAAAATGCCGTCAGGGCAAGGGTGAGAATTCCCAAAGCGGCGTTAAAGGCGGGGGTTTAGCGCCTGAAGACGGTGGCTTCGTACCGGCTGGTGTTCCCCACATTGTCGGTGACTTCCACCTCCAGGTCGCACTGTCGTGCATCCCCGATGCGGTCGTCGAAGGTGTAGGTAAGGGTCCGGGTCTTGGGCTCGTATTCCATCAGGATCCACTGCCCGTTTATCCGGGCGGAGTAGGTGTTGATCCCACTCAGGTCATCTTGGATTTGCAGGCTGAGGTAACGGTAATTGGTGAGCCATTGCTTTGGTTTGAAGTTCTTGGGGCGGATGGAAGGCGGGACGGTATCCGAAGCCAGGGTAAAACGGCCCAGTTCCCGGCTGCGCATGCTGAAACGGTCTGCCCGCTTATAGGTTTGGGTGTACTGCGGGCGGTCGCGATCGTCCAGGCGAGCAATAAACGCCTGTCTGCGGCTGGCTTCCGGGAGGTGGCTTACATCGAATGTCAGGGTGAAGTTCCGGTGTAGCGGCAGGCTGGCATCGTGGATGCGAACGGTATCTCCATTGGCTTCGAGGTTGAGGTAGGCGCCCTGGTATAGGCTGCCGGATGGGAAATACACCTGGGCCTGCCCAAGGTCGAAACTCGAGGGTTTGTCTGCCCGGGCGTAATAGGGCGTGCGGGCCTCTTCCCGGGGCGCAGAAAGGGGGAGGTCCCGGCCTTCCACAGGGATGCGGAGCAGGGTCCGGTTGCCCGCCAGATCCAACACTTCCACCTCCACCTGGTAGTCCATCCCGGGCACCACGACGACCATGCCCTCGTTTTCAAGGGTCCGGTACATGCTGAGGTTGTTGCCCGGATCACGGAAACACTTCTGGATCCGGTTGCGGTAGCGGGCGTAATAAGGGTAATCGATCAGGGTGTTGATATAACGGGTTTCCCCAAAGGAGAACCGTTCGAAGACCAGGTCGGTAAGGGTGGTGCCGTTGACCCGCTGCACCAGGCGGTAAATCCCGTTCTTGTTGGCCGCCATGTCCTGCCGGTCGTAGGCGGAAACCCCGAACCCGATGGTGCCGGAGGCTGTTACAGGGTCGGCCAGGAAACTGCCGTCTGCCTGCCTTCGGACCGTGAGTTTAACCCGATCCGCACTTTGGTTGACCTGAGCCTTGTCCGAGATGGGGTAGGCGAAGGCCGCTTCCAGGGTTGGGTTGGTGGCATCCCGCACTTCCAGGCCGTAGAGCAGGGGGTTGGTAGGTTTTTCATCCAGGCTGTTGCGGATCTCAAAATGCAGGTGGGGCCCTGAGGAACCGCCGGTATTCCCGCTGTAGGCGATAATATCCCCTTTTTTGACCGTCAGCTCCCCGTAATCCGGGAAGGTTTCCACCTCGTAGGACTGCTTGCCATATTGCAAGTCCCGCACGTGCTCCTCAATCCCCGGCCCGAATTTCTGCAAATGGGCATAGACGGTGGTATAGCCATTGGGATGGGACACGTAAAGGGCTTTGCCGTACCCCCAGTGGGAGACCTTTATCCGGCTCACGGTCCCGTCTGCCACGGCGTATACGGGTAAACCCTGGCGCTGCTGGGTTTTGATATCCACCCCGGCATGAAAGTGGTTAGACCGCAGTTCTCCAAACGTTCCCGCGAGGATAATAGGGATATCCAGGGGTGGTCTGAACTGGGTTTCTTCCGGGGCATATTGCGCGCCAAGGCGGAACATGCCAATAAAAACAAACAGGGTTGTTAAAAAATAAAGGGGCTTCATACTGGGATACGAAAGTACGGATTCGGCCCGCAATATTGCAACACTGCGCCTGGGGTACTTCCTTGCCCGGGTGCCCTTACGCGTTATAAATGTGAAAAGGGTTGCGAAGTCGGCCCCGGTTTGTTAGCTTTGTGTAAAGCATGGAAGAAGCCAGGTGAGTGAGTTGGTACATATCGTCGGGTCCCTCGAGAACAAGGTGAGCAAGCTGCTGCACAAGCTGGATTTGCTTAAGCAACAGAAGGCCGCCCTCGAAGGAGACCTGCAGGCCCTGCGGGACCAATACGAAGCCGCCCAACGCACCGCCGAAGAGTGGGAGCAGCAATACAACTCCCTGAAAATGGCCCAATCCGTGCTGGGCAGTGAGACCAATAATAAAGAAGCCAAGCTCAAAATAAATGCGTTAATCAGGGAACTGGACCATTGTATCGTCCAGTTGGCTGAATAACAAGGGTTCAGAACCATGACCGAGAGGCTCAAGATAAAGCTATCCATCGCAGACCGCGTCTACCCCCTGACCATAGACCCGGCTCAGGAGGAGGGGTTGCGGAAGGCAGCGAAGAATATTGAGCAGCTTGCGAAGCAATTTGAACAGAATTACGCCGTTAGAGATAAACAGGATGTGCTGGCCATGTGTGCCCTGCAGTTTGCATCCAAAATTGAACAGCGGGGTATAGAAAAACAGGAAGACAACCAGGAGGTAACCGAGCGCCTGCAAGCCCTCGAAGCCCTGGTAACATCCAAACTGAGTACGCTTTAAGTTCTTTTACATAGCATACGGATACTGCCCACATTGGTATTATTTTTTTGACAAACTCAACACTTACATTTTTAAAAAGGGTGAGTTTAGGTTGTAAAAGCAAGCCTTCCTGAAAGGATCCTTGATCAGCCTGTTAGCCCTAAACCTGTTTTTTGGAGTTTGTACAAAACTTCATCAATGTGGGCTTTTTTTTTCGTAGCCGTGCACTCCCTGCCCGCGATACTATAAAACACTACACATGGATCTGACTACTGGTATTATCGCATTGGCAGCAGGCCTTCTGATAGGCTTCCTTATTGCCAAGATGCTCGAAAAGGGCAAAGCTTCCAAAACCATCGCTTCCGCCAAGAAAGAGGCGGCCGCCATCATCAAAAATGCCCAGTCCGAAGGGGAGGGGATCAAGAAAGACAAAATCTACCAGGCCAAGGAGAAATTCCTCGAACTCAAGGCCGAACACGAAAAAGTAATCCTCTCCAAGGACAAGAAAATCTCCGAGGCCGAGAAACGGACCCGCGACAAGGAATCGCAGGTCAGTAGTGAACTGGCCCGCAATAAAAAACTCAACGAGAAGCTGGAGGCCCAGCTTCATGACCTTGACCAGAAGCGGGATTTCTACGAGCGCAAGCAGGAGGAATTGGAGAAACTGCACACCTCCCAGGTACAGCAACTCGAGGTTATTTCCGGCCTCTCTGCCGAGGAGGCGAAGGCGCAGCTCCTGGAATCGCTCAAGGAGAAGGCCAAGTCCGATGCCATGGCGTTTTTACAGACCTCGGTGGAGGAAGCCAAGATGACCGCCCAGCAGGAAGCCAAAAAGATCATCGTCAACACCATCCAGCGCATTGGGACCGAAGAGGCCGTGGAAAACTGCGTGTCGGTCTTTAACCTGGAATCGGACGATGTAAAAGGCCGGATCATTGGCCGTGAAGGCCGCAACATCCGCGCCATAGAGGCGGCAACGGGCGTTGAGATCATCGTAGACGATACCCCGGAGGCCATCATCCTCTCCTGCTTCGATTCGGTACGACGGGAAGTAGCCCGCCTGTCGCTCCACAAACTGGTGACCGACGGGCGCATCCACCCGGCCCGGATCGAGGAAATCGTCCGCAAGACCGAGAAGCAGATCGAACAGGAAATTGTGGAGGTGGGCAAGCGCACGGTAATTGACCTGGGCATCCACGGGCTGCACCCGGAACTCATCCGCCTGGTCGGGCGCATGAAATACCGCTCCTCCTACGGGCAAAACCTCCTGCAGCACTCCCGGGAGGTTGCCAAACTCTGCGGGGTGATGGCGGCCGAACTGGGCCTGAACCCCAAACTGGCCAAACGCGCCGGCCTGCTGCACGATATCGGCAAGGTGCCGATCAGCGAGGTGGATATGGAGACCCCCCACGCCATCCTGGGGATGCAGTGGGCGGAAAAACACGGGGAGAAACCCGAAGTCTGCAATGCCATTGGCGCCCACCACGACGAGGTGGAAATGCAGTCCCTCATTGCCCCTGTGGTACAGGTTTGTGACGCCATTAGCGGCGCCCGCCCCGGCGCCCGCAGGCAGGTACTGGACTCCTACATCCAGCGCCTGAAGGACCTGGAGCAGATCGCCTTTGGTTTTGGCGGCGTCCAGAAGGCCTATGCCATCCAGGCCGGTCGCGAATTACGGGTCATTGTGGAAAGCGAAAAGGTAAGCGATGAAAAGGCTGCCCAGCTTTCCTTCGAGATATCCCAGAAGATCCAGACCGATATGACCTACCCCGGGCAGGTCAAGGTTACCGTAATCCGGGAGACCCGTTCGGTAAACGTAGCTAAATAAACCATTAGATATTGACAAACTGGAAGCCGGCCAGGGGGTCCCCCCTCAGGTCGGCTTCTTTTTCGTGGAGCAGGATGCCGTGCTCCAGCCAGGCTTTCAGGTTGGCCTCCCTGGGACGCCCCCGGCACGAATCAGGATTTCTCAGGTGAATCCGGTAAGGGACTATCCTTCCAAGGGTTTTTATTTTTCCCGCTGTTTTTCATATTCGTAAACAGCGCGTCCCAGTGCAGCGAGAAAAGGGATGCCCACCTCGTCGTATTCGTACTGGTCATCGTTGAATACCCCGTTCTCATTCACCAGCAGGGTGGCGCAAAGGAAGAACTCCACCCCGTATCGGGAGTCGCGGATATACGCTCCGTCCGAAAGGGTACCATAGGCAAACCCCACCTTATTGAAGATTTGCAATTCCCGAGGGATACGGACCTGCCCGTCCCCGAAGATGAAGAACTTGCAGTACCCGTCCGGGTAGATTTCCGGGTCGTACCCGGCCTCCCTCGGGGTAATCTGCATGGCATACCGCAAAAAGTCCAATTGTTCGGGGCTCAGGCGGAAGCGCTCGTGCTCCGGGAATGCCTCGGGGAAGATCACCCGCTTCAGGATGCCGTCCAGGCTGGTCAAGGGCAGGTAATTCTTCAGCCCGAAATCGAAGGGGTGGGCCACCAGTGAGTCTTCACTCATATACCCGGACCCCTTGGTGATCCCGGGCAGGTCCAGGCGCTGCGCTGGCCGGTTGGTGAGAGGCCCAGACTGGAAGGTGGTACTGTCGTTGCGGTAGTAGACCAGGGGTTGGGTGCTGGTGTCGTCCCGGTGGTACCCCAGGCGGTGAGAAAGCCGCACAGGTCCCACCCCGCGGGCGGCGAGGGAGTCGTTAATGGCATCCTGGCCGAGGAATTCGAAGAGGCGGTTATTGGCGTGGTTGTCGCTAACCGCGAAGATTTGCACCAGGTCATCTGCAAAGGACTGCTCCACGCTGTCACCCTCAATGTAATACCGGGTGTCCCGGTCTATGCTGTCTATGGTGGCGAGTTTTTCCAGGGCCAGGACCGCTACCGGGAATTTTACCGTGCTGGCCGGGTAGTAATACACCCTAGGGTCTACCCGGTAGTCGAACGCGTCAAAACGCACCGAGTCGCCTTCGCGCCGTACCTGGGTATACCGGATTTGCAGTTCGTACTTCCCAGGGTCTGCCATGACCCGTGCAATGGCCGGGTCGCTGGATTGCAGGATGGCTGCGAGGGGGTCTTCAGGGGCCGCCTCCTGCCCGCAGCCTAAGAAGAGCCACAGGGACTGGAGCAGGATCGGGATGTGCAAGTAACGGATGAGTCTCATGGCGATTCCACATATATACCCCTATGGGGTTTTAAGGCATCCCGGAGGGTACGGATGGCGCTTTCCGGTACTATCATATAGGCAATGCTGTGTGAGGGCCCGTTATTTTCCGTCCCGGTTTCCGGGTCAAGGCCTTCCAGGGGGTAGGCCTGGAGGTGGTGCAAAAAGTGGGCTGCCGTGGCCGGGGCGTCCGGCCCGCGGAAATCCCAGATCAGTTTTACGGTCCGTTCCATAGGCTGGGTCGGTTACTCCTGCAAAACGGAAGTGCCGGTTTCGGCAAAGCGCTTAAAGTCCTGCAGGTATTTCATCGATTGCTTTTTAAAGGCGCCCGGCATGATCCACCCCATGAGCTTCATCCCCAGGGAAGCAAACTGGAACTCGGATTCGGACACCCACTGGGACCGCGTCGGGTCTACTTCGCGAAAATAGTTTTTCTGGATATTATGCACCCCCTTCACGTCGTAAGTCGTGTGCATTTCATAGGGCATGTTGTGTTTGATGATGGTTTCTACCATGAGCATATGCCTGCGGCCCATGCGGTATTCCAGTTCGGTCTGCGCGCCTTCCTGGCCCGGGGTCCCCGAGAGGTGCTTATATCCGGTTAGCCCCCGTTGCCAGTGCTTCATATTTTCCGGGTTGTCCAGGAGTTTCACCATTTCGTCCCGGGGCAGGTCAATGGTGATTTCGCAGGTGTATTTCATGGGGGCTTGCTTTGGCTTTTAAGATACAAAAAATGGAGGTGTGCGGGCCTACTAAAAATCTGTTAATCCGAAACTCCCCGCTTGCCGGAGCAGTGGTTATTGTTATTTTTGGCGAATGACCCAACCGATGCTGGTTTCCCGTTTGCGGATGGCCGGGCTGCTGGCCCTTATCCTGACGGCTGTTGTGGGGTGTGAATCCCTGTGGAACAAACAGCCGGAGCGCACACCCATTGCCCGGGTCGGGGAGCATTACCTCTACAGGGACGATGTGGCCCCACTGCTTGCCGAGAACCTTTCCAAAGAAGACAGCGCAGCCTTTGTGACCAACCTGATCAATGTCTGGGCTACCCGGCGGTTGCTTATGGATAAAGCCCGGTTGAACCTGCCCCAGGAGCAGATTGCCGAATACGAGAAACTCATTTCGGATTACCGCACCGACCTGTATACCCGGGCCTACAAGGAAGCCCTGGTTGCGGAAGCCTCGGATACCCTGGTCCGGGATTCCGAATTGCAGGCTTTTTACGATGCGGAAAAGGAGAATTTCCGTCTGCAGGAACCCCTTGTCCAAATGCGGTTTGTGGAATTGCCCCGGCAATTCCTCAATACGGACGAGGTACGGGAACGGCTGCGACGCTTTTCGGACCAGGATGTACGATACCTGGATTCTGTAGGCGTGCAGTTCCGCAAGTTGCATTTTAACGACTCCCTTTGGGTTCAGACCTCCCGAGTTATTGCGGAAATCCCCCCTCTTACCGCCGAAAACGCCCCGGAATATTTAAAAAAGTCACAATTTTTTGAACTGGAAGACGAACAGGGGGTATATTTGGCAGAGGTGGTCGATGTGCTCGAAATCAATGACATCGCCCCCCTTTCCTTCATTGAGCCCACCCTTCGTCAGGTACTGTTAAACCGTAGGAAAATGCGCTACCTCAGTACGCTGGAGGCGGATCTGCTCAGCGAGGCGGTACAGCGTAATGAATTTGAGATTTATGAAAAGAATTGAATTGCTATTGCCCCTGTTGCTCCTGGCGGCAGGCGTGGCCAGGGCCCAGGTCAGAGACTCTGTGCCGGACACCCAGATTGAACCCCCTGCGGAGCTTACCCCCCCTGCGGAGATGAGTGAGAACACCGGGGCGCAACAGCGCCAGCGCGTTAAGCTGGATGGGATTGCCGCCGTTGTGGGCGATTATGTGATCCTGGATTCGGATGTGGAAAAAACCCTGATCGACCTGCGGGCCCAGGGTGCCACCGAGTCCGATGTGAACCGCTGCAGCCTGCTGGGTAAACTCCTGGAGGACCGCCTTTACGCCCACCAGGCCGTACAGGACAGTATCCTGGTCTCGGACGAGGAGGTGTACGCCACCAGCGATCGGTATATGCAGGAGTTTGAGCAGCGCCTGGGTTCTGTGGAAAAGGTGCTGGAATTCTACAACAAGGAAAGCGTGGAAGACCTGCGGGAGGAGTTGTTCCAGATCAATAAACTGCAGATGCTTTCCCAGAAGATGCAGCAGGAAATCGTTGGGGAAATCAAGGTAACTCCGGAAGAGGTACGCCAGTTCTTCCAGGCCATCCCGGAAGATGAGAAGCCCGTGTTCGGAGCAGAGCTGGAGATCTCCCAGATCGTTAAAAAGCCGGTTATTCCGGAAGAGGAGAAGCAAAAGGTCATCAACAAGCTACGGGAAATCAAACAGGACGTGGAGGACAATGGAGCCAATTTCCGCGTTAAGGCTATCCTGTTTTCCCAGGATCCCGGATCCAAATCCAACGGTGGGTTTTACAGCATCACCCGCCAGACCCAATTTGTTAAGGAATTCAAGGATGTGGCCTTCAGCCTGCGCGAAGGCGAGATTTCCGAACCCTTTGAAACACAGTTCGGGTACCACATCATCTATATCGAAAAAATCCGGGGTCAGGAAGTGGACCTCCGGCATATCCTGATCCAGCCCGAAGTACCAGCTTCCGCTATGGAAGCGGCTCGGAAGGAGCTAGACACTATACGCAAGCACATCATGGATGGCAAATACACCTTTGCCGAAGCGGCCCGGAATTTCTCGGACGAGAAGGAGACCAAATTTGACGGTGGGTTATTGCGCAACCCCATGAACTTCGATTCCCGTTTTGAGCTGACCAAGATGGACCCCAACCTCTACAACCAGGTGCGCAACCTGAAGGACAACGAGATTTCCCTCCCCATCCGGGAAGATGACCCCAGGGGTGGTCCCTCTACTTACAAAATCCTGATGGTTTCCAACCGGTATGACGAGCATGAGGCCGACTTTGCCCAGGACTACCTGAAGATTCAGGAGCTGGCCCTCAGGGACAAACAGTTTAAGGCCATCCGGGAATGGATACAGGAGCACATAGACGAGACCTATATCAGCGTAAACGGGGAATACAAGTCCTGTTCCTTCGCCAATAACTGGGTAAAAGAATAGTATGTCCGACGTAGCTGCCCTGGAACGGCTGGTGGTAAAACACCAGGAGCTCAAAAGGGAAATCGCGAAAGTAATTGTGGGCCAGCAGGCTGCAGTAGACCAGATATTGTGGTCTATCTACACCGGGGGGCATTCCCTGCTTATCGGGGTACCCGGCCTGGCCAAGACCCTTATGGTCAATACCATTGCCAGGACCCTGGGTCTGGACTTCAAGCGGATCCAGTTTACCCCGGATCTGATGCCTTCGGACATTTTGGGTAGCGAGATCCTGGACGAACACCGCAAGTTCCACTTTGTTAAGGGCCCCGTTTTTGCCAATATCATCCTGGCCGATGAAATCAACAGGACCCCGCCCAAAACCCAGGCAGCCCTCCTGGAAGCCATGCAGGAGAAGGCTGTAACTATTACGGGTCAGCGCTACCAGCTGCCCCGCCCGTATTTCGTTCTGGCCACCCAGAACCCTATAGAGCAGGAGGGGACCTACCCCTTGCCCGAAGCCCAGCTGGACCGGTTTATGTTCGCCATAGAACTTACTTACCCCAGCGTGGAGGAGGAAATCGAGGTGGTAAAGACCACCACAGACGACACCGAACCCGAATTGAAAACCCTTTTCCAGGCCGAGGAACTACTGGAGGTCCAGCACCTGGTGCGGCGGATCCCGGTGGCCGATAACGTTGTGCGCTACGCCGTGGAACTGGCCCAGAAAACACGCCCGGGCCAGCCCGGGGTACCAGACCTGGTTAACGAATACCTGGATTGGGGCGCCGGGCCCCGGGCCTCCCAGAACCTGGTACTGGCTGCCAAGGCCCACGCTGCGGTAGACGGGCGTTTCTCCCCGGATATCTCAGATGTGAAGGCGGTTTCCATGGGCATCCTCAGGCACCGCATCCTCAGGAACTACAAGGCAGAAGCAGAAGGCATTACCGATGCCGATATCATAGGCAAGCTCCTCTGAAACAAAAAAACCGGCCGTTTGGCCGGTTTTCTTCATTTAAAGCTATTCCTAGAAGGCATTGGACCCGATGTCTACCTGGGCAATCACATTCTCCGGCAATTGCTCGGATTGGTAGATGTTGATGTGGCCGTCAAAGGTCATTAGTTCGTCGAAACTAATGGCGGTGCCATTGTCCAGTTGGGTGATGACCGTTTCACTAATCTGGCATTCGCATGCATTCAGGGTAATGGCCACCGCTCCGCCTTCCGCTACACTGTTGTAATGAACTGCGGCAGGGTGCAGGCCTTCAGGGCCGGCCGTGAGTTCAATGTAAATGGTGGAGGTTCCATTGTCGTTTCGGATCAGCTCGGCAGTTCCCGCCGCTCCGGAGCCGTTCGCCGCTACCAGGTTGTAGGTAACGCGTTCTACGGGATCGGGTTCAGGATCGGGGTTGCTGTCGGGATCGGGGGTTTTTCCGTCGTCGCTTTTGCTGCAGGCCAATGCGAGGGATAGCAAAAGCAGCAGCAGGATTTTTGGGGCATTTTTCATTTTCAAAAGGTTAATAGGTACTATAAATGTATTGGGGAAACCTATGGGTAAAGGTATATGTTCCATGAAATACAACTTCTATCGACGAATGAAACTTATCAACCCACTAATCAACTGATTTCCGTAATGAAAGGCGTTTTGGCGGGGCATGGTTTTCCCCGGTTTTCGGGGTCCTGAACAGAAGCCACCCTGTATTGCCGCAATACCGGTTTCCCTGCCAGAGAAGGCCAGGTTTGGACAAGGAAGGCATGCCGAATTTGCCGATTTCACAAATCGGTGGCTCCCGGTCCGATAATAGTTTTAATTCCCTGCTGTTTTTAGTACTTTTGGAGCTATTCGAAACCCGAAAAATTTTAGAGAATGGCATTCGACATAGATATGATCCAAAAAGTCTACCAGGCCATGCCCGGCCGCGTGGACGCTGCCCGCAAACTCGTGGGCAAACCCCTGACCCTCGCGGAGAAAATCCTGTACGCTCACCTTTGGGACGGTACCCCGACCCGGGTTTTTGAAAGGGGAAAGGATTACGTCGATTTTGCCCCGGACCGGGTAGCCTGCCAGGATGCCACGGCCCAGATGGCGCTGCTGCAGTTTATGCACGCCGGAAAACCCAAGGTTGCGGTACCCACAACGGTGCACTGCGACCACCTGATTCAAGCCAAGGTAGGCGCCGAAAAAGATTTAAAGCGGGCCAATGAAACCAGCAACGAGGTCTTTGATTTCCTCGGCTCGGTATCGAATAAATACGGAATCGGCTTCTGGAAGCCCGGAGCAGGGATTATCCACCAGGTGGTCCTGGAGAACTATGCCTTCCCCGGCGGGATGATGATCGGAACGGATTCCCATACCGTAAACGCAGGGGGCCTCGGAATGGTGGCCATAGGCGTAGGCGGCGCCGATGCTGTGGATGTGATGGCCGGGATGGCATGGGAACTTAAATTCCCGAAACTGATCGGAGTAAAACTCACCGGGAAGCTCTCCGGGTGGACCGCCCCCAAGGATGTCATCCTGAAGGTGGCCGATATCCTAACCGTTAAGGGAGGTACCGGTGCCATCATCGAATATTTCGGGGAAGGGGCTACTTCCATGTCCTGTACCGGGAAGGGAACCATCTGCAACATGGGCGCAGAAGTTGGAGCCACAACCTCCACCTTCGGATACGACGACTCCATGGACCGCTACCTGCGCGCCACCGGGCGGGCGGATGTGGCCGATGCTGCCAAAGCGGTGGCGCCATACCTCACCGCAGACCCTGAGGTCTATGCGAACCCGGAGGCCTATTTCGACCAGGTCATAGAGATTGACCTGAATACCCTGGAGCCCCACCTGAACGGGCCCTTTACGCCGGACCTGGCCACTCCCATCTCCAAGATGTCGGAAGCCGCCAGGGAAAACGACTGGCCCCTCAAGGTAGAGGTAGGCCTGATCGGCTCCTGTACCAACTCTTCCTATGAGGATATTTCACGGGCTGCCTCTCTGGCCAAACAAGTGGCTGAAAAGAACTTGAAGACCAAAGCGGACTTCACCATTACCCCCGGTTCCGAGCAGGTGCGCTACACCATAGAGCGGGACGGGTTTATCGATACGTTCAACAACATCGGGGCTACGGTCTTCGCCAATGCCTGCGGACCATGTATCGGGATGTGGGACCGCTATGGAGACAAAGCTGCACAGGGGCCGCGCAACACCATCGTGCACTCCTTTAACCGCAACTTTGCCAAGCGGGCAGACGGCAACCCCAATACGCTCGCGTTTGTGGGGTCACCGGAATTGGTTACGGCCATAGCCATTGCCGGGCGTCTGGATTTTAACCCCTTAACCGACACCCTCATCAATGAAGATGGGCAAGAGGTACGTCTGGATGAGCCTCGGGGCTATGAGTTACCGCCAGAAGGTTTTGCAGTGGAAGACGCCGGATTTGTTGCCCCCATGGCCGATGGCAGCGGGGTGGAAGTAATCGTGGCCGAAGACAGCGAGCGCCTGCAGTTGCTGGAGCCCTTTGAACCCATCCGCCCGGAATCCCTGCAGGGGATGAAGCTTTTGATAAAAGCCTTCGGCAAATGCACCACCGACCATATCTCCATGGCCGGGCCCTGGCTGCGCTTCCGGGGCCACCTGGACAATATTGCCAACAACACCCTTATCGGTGCCGTAAACGCCTTTAACAAGAAGACCAATTTTGTCAAAAACCAGCTCACCGGCGAATATGGCGGAGTCCCCGATACCCAGCGGGCCTACAAGGCCAAGGGGATCAAAACCCTGGTAGTGGGCGACCACAACTACGGAGAGGGGTCCTCCCGCGAGCATGCGGCCATGCAGCCGCGCCACCTCGGGGTGGCTGCCGTACTGGTGAAGTCCTTTGCCCGTATCCACGAAACCAACCTGAAGAAGCAGGGGATGTTGGCGCTGACTTTTGCCAACGAGGCCGATTACGACAAAATCCAGGAAGACGATACCTTCAACTTTGTGGATATCGATGCCTTTGCGCCGGATAAACCGCTTACCATTGAAGTGGTCCATGCCGATGGCAGCACCGATACCATTATCGCCAACCATTCCTATAACAACACCCAGATCCAGTGGTTCCGGGAAGGTTCGGCCCTGAACCTGATTAAAAAGGAAAACGCCTGATGCTAACCTAAAGCCCCCGCCCAGGCGGGGGCTTTTTTTCTATCCCATGGCCCAGATAAAGCGAAAGACCCTCCTGAATATCCTGCTGATAGGCGTGGTCCTGTCTTTTTTTGTCACCCCTCTGGGGCACCACTCCAAGCTCCTGCTAATGGAGCTCTTTGCCTTTGCACCGTCTGAACTGCCACAAGGGGAGCGACCAACCCTGGCTTCCTACGACTGGACCCTGAAAGATGCTTCCTGGGAGTTTTTCAATTTCAGGCAGTCCCAGGATCGGGTTGTAGTCCTGAACTTCTGGGCATCCTGGCGCCTGCCCTGCCTGCCCGAGCTGCGCAGTATGCAGGCCTTATACGAGGACTACGCGGGCAAGGTGGATTTCTACATCATTACCGACGAGGAGCGGGAGCCGGTAGAGGCCTTTATGGAGGAACACGGCTTCACCTTCCCGGTTACCTATCTCATTATTGGCGAGCCCAGCCCGGTTGAGACCCAGGATCCTCCGCGTTCCTATGTCATAGACCGCAACGGGGCCATAGTGGTGGCCGAGGAGGGCATCTCCGACTGGGATTCCCGTAAGGTCCGGGACTTGCTGGACCGGTTGTTACGCCAGTAGGTGCCGTGCCATGCCAGCCATGACCACCATAACGCTATTTCGGTATACCGGTTTGAGCAATCAATTCTGGGCGCTTTCCCAGATGGGCCTGGCCCCCGGAAGGCTTAAGAATGTCCCCGGCCAGACTTTTTTCAAGATGCTGGGCACGGGCCGCTCGGGCTTCAGTACCAGGCCGGACTGGGGGGTGTACGCCTTGTTACAGACCTGGCATGATGAAGGCGATGCCACGCATTTCCTGGATTCCCACACCATAATGTGCGCCTTCCGGGAGCGTGCCTCGGAACACCTGACTCTGTTTATGCGCCCCTTGCGATCCCACGGCAAATGGGATGGCCGCAATCCGTTTGTAGCATCCCCAACAGGTGCCAGCACCGGTCCGGTGGCGGTGCTGACCCGGGCCACCATCCGCAAGCGGTACCTCTACCGGTTTTGGAAGTATGTCCCCTCTGCCCAGCGCCCCCTGGTATCCATGCCGGGGTTACTCTATAGCAAAGGGGTTGGGGAAACCCCATTTATCGACATGGCTACTTTCAGTCTATGGGAAAACGCCGAAGCTATGGAAAGCTATGCCTACGGGACCGATGCGCATAAAGTAGCTATCCGAAAAACCCGGGAGCTGGGATGGTACCGGGAAGAGCTTTTTGCCCGGTTCCTGCCCTACCGCGCGGTAGGAAGCTGGGCCGATATTCCCGACCTGGGACTATTCAGGGAAGGCCCGGATAGTAAAGGGCAAGGGATATAAAGAAGACAAATTGCGCACCCAACAGGTGCAGGGAGAATTCCTGGTTTCCCCGGATTTTCAGGGCATGGTAGCACCCCTGAAAGAGTAGAGCCAACACCAGCCAGCAGATATAATTCCACAGGGGTGGATGCCCCCCGACAAAGGTCCAGTACCCTAGTGCCGGAGCCAGTTGTTCCAGGAAGAAATCCAGACTTACCATCAGCAGCCCGCCGATGAGGACCTGCCAGGCCATGGACAGCTTCCAGTACTGACTCACGCTGCCGCTGGCCATACTTAGCAAGGCCCAGTTGATCCCGATGAGATAGGGCACCCCATCCAGTTTGGGACCGAGGTTCTCGCCGTAGGAATAGGATCCGAACAGGTACCCGGTATGGACCCCAATCCACTCGGCCCCTATGCCGCAAACCACAATCAGGGCAAACAAGCATGACTTTTTCAGGGTGTTCACCGGAAATACCCAGAGGAATAACCCGGCGCAGAGGATCAGGTTCAGGGGTGTTTTGGGAATAAACCACTCGGCCCCGCCCAGCAGGATTCCCACCAGGCCGCTCAGGTGGAACAGCCATATCAGGAAGATACCAGCCTTGGTTCTGTGACGGTTTAACAGGGTAACGAGGTTCTTCATGCGGCGGGAATGGAATCGCTGACGATTTTGGCGGACAACAGGCAAAGCGGAATCCCGCCTCCCGGGTGGACCGACCCTCCTGTAAAGTATAATCCCCGGATTCGGTTACTGAAATTCGGGTGCCGCAGGAAAGCCGCAAAACGGTTGTTGCTGGCGGCCCCGTAGAGGGCCCCGCGGAAGGAACGGGTACGCTCGGATATCCCGGGGGGCGTAAGCACCTTTTCCACTTCAATGAGGGTCTCAAGGGGCTCCCCCAGAATGCGGCTCAGCTTTGCCAGGATGTTTTTACGGGCAGCATTTACCAGGATGTCCCAATCCTGTCCGTAGTCCCCAGGGGCGTTGATCATGACAAACCAGTTTTCGCATCCGGCAGGAGCATCGGCTGGCCGCTCCTTACTGGTGATGTTGATGTAGACCGTGGGGTCCGCAGACAGCCCCCTGGCTTCGAAGATTTGCCTGAATTCCTCCGGGTAGTCTTCACTGAAGAAAATGTTGTGCAGGTCCAGCTGCGGAAATACCTTTCGTATGCCCCAGTAAAAGATCAGTGCAGAGCTGGATCGCTCTTGGGAGAGGGTGCGTTCCGGAGCTGGGTGGTCCGGCAGGAGGTTGCGGTAGGTAGGATAGATGTCCATATTGGATACCACCAGGTCTGCCGGTATTTCAACCCCGCCTGCCCGAATCCCGCAGGCGCGTTTTCCTTTGGTCAGGATTTGGTTTACCGGGGTGTTGAAATGGAAGGTGACCCCCTGCTCGCAGGCCAGCTGGTATAGGCTGTCAGGAATCTGGTGCATCCCCTCCCGGGGGAAGTAAGTGCCCAGGCCCATCTCCAGGTGGGGAATCATAGACATGATGCCAGGAGCCTGATAGGGGTTGGAGCCATTGTAGGTGGCATAGCGGTTGAAAAGCTGTACGAGTTTTGGGCTTTGGAAGTAGGCGCGGTTAACCCCATCGAGGGTGTTAAAAATACCGAGCCCTCCGATACCCGCCAATGCCTTGAGGGTACTGCCTTTCAGGTAGGTCTTGGGTTTATGCAGGGATTGTTCCAGGAAAACAGAGCGGGTCAGTTCGAATTTCCTCCGGTTTTTTTCCAGGTAAGCGGCAATGCGGTCCTCGTCATCCCCGAAAATACAAGCCGCCTCCCTGGCAAAGGAGGCCAGAGGGGCCGGTGCCTGAAACCGGGTACCGTCTTCCCAGAAGTAGTGGCAGAGCGTGTCCTTGCGGATATAGGGAAAATGGTCTTTCGGACTTTTACCGCAAAGCTCGAAAAGCTCTTCCACCAACCCCGGCATGGTAAAGAGGGAAGGCCCCAGGTCGAACCGGTACCCCTGGTATTGTTCGGAGTGCATTTTGCCGCCGGGGTAGGGGTTGGCTTCAAAGACATCCACCTGATATCCCTTACGACGCAGCCGAATAGCCGATGCCAGGCCAGCAATGCCGGAACCTACCACACATGCCTTAGCCATAGGCTGTTATTTCTTGAAATATTTGAAGGGTACGAATAGCATTCCAAAGCATTCCCCATCCTCTTTGCCGAGGTGCTTGTGGTGGATTTTGTGGGCACGGCGGATGCCCCGGGCATACCAATTGTTGGCATTGCGGAACAGCTTGAATCGCTGGTGTATAAAAATGTCGTGTACCAGGAAATACGCTATCCCATAAGCCAGGATGCCCAAACCTATGGGCCATCCCTGCCAGAAGGAGGTGTTGACTGCCGTGGCGATGAAACTCATGGAAACCACGGCATAGAAAATAAAGAAGGCATCGTTGCGCTCAAACCAGGAATCGTGGTCCTTGCGGTGGTGGTCTTTATGCAGGACCCACAGGAAACCGTGCATGATGAACTTGTGGGTAAACCATGCCATAAACTCCATAAAGCAAAAGGTTGCCAGGAAGATTCCGATCCAGAACAGGGTATGCATACTCATACTAAATTTAAACGATATTTTACATAGGAACGCGCCAGCAGCCCCACTTTCTGATAATTGGGAACCCGGATCCGCGTGTGGCGGATTTCCATGGATGGGGTGCGCTGGAGCTTCTTCAGAAGTTTGTGGTAGTAGCGGTAGGCCATGTAAACCCCAAACTTGGATTCGGCCGGGAGTTTAAGGATGCCGGCATAGCCTTTGGCAAAATCTGCCTCGATTTCCGCTACAATCCGATCCTTGGAGGCTTCGTCCAGTTCCAGCAGGTTGGTGTTGGGGAAATAGGTGCGTTCCAGCCCGTCGAAATCCGCTCTCAGGTCGCGGAGGAAGTTGACCTTCTGGAAGGCCGAGCCCAGCGCCATGGCGGAATCCTTGAGTTCCTCATAGCGGACCTGGTCCCCCTTTACAAAGACACACAGGCACATCAGGCCCACAACGTCGGCAGACCCGTAGATGTATTCCTTATACTCCTCCTCGGACCGGTAGACCTTTTTGTGCAGGTCCATCCGCATACTCTTCATAAAGGCATCCACCAGGTGCCTGTGGATGCTATAGCGGTGGTAGGTGGCCTGGAAGGCATTCAGGATGGGGTTCAGGCTAATCTCAGATTTCAGGGCGTGTTCCAGGTCGTCTTCGAACCGCTCCAGTAAGTCAGCCTTATCGAATTCGTGAAAGGAGTCCACGATTTCGTCTGCGAAACGCACAAAGCCGTAAATGTTGTAAATGTCCTGGCGGATACTGGGAGCCAGCATGCGGGTGGCAAGGGAAAACGATGTGCTGTACCGCCGGGTTACGACCTGGCTGCAGCGTTGGGAGACGGTATCGAAGAGAGCTTTCATACGGTGCTGGGTTGCGGGGTTTGCTTCACGATGAGTTCGGAGACCAGTTTCCCGGAGATCAGGGAGGGGGGTACCCCCGGGCCGGGAACTGTGAGCTGGCCCGTAAAATAGAGGTCCTGCACTTTTTTGCTCTGCAGGCCGGGCCTCAGAAATGCGGTTTGCCTCAGGGTATTGGCCATTCCATAGGCATTCCCCTTATAAGAATTATAGCGCTCCATAAAATCGGAGACACAAAAACTTTCCTTGAACAGGATGCTCGAGCGCACCTTTTCTCCCGTGCGGGCCTCAAAGCGGTCCATGATGCGCTGGAAATAGGTTTCCCGCAGCTCCGGGCTGTCCTCCAGGCCCGGGGCCAGGGGAATCAGGAAAAATCCGGCTTCCTTGCCTTCAGGGGCCATCAACGGATCGGTTACCGAGGGGAAGTTGGCATAAAACAGAGGGGCCTCGGGCCACTTGGGAGTATCGTAGATTTCCCGTGCGTGTTGCCCGAAATCGGTATCGAAAAACAGGTTGTGGTGTTTTACACCGCCTATTTTCTGGTCGAATCCCACATAGAATAAGAGGGAGGAGGGAGCAAACGTGCGTTTATCCCAATACGATTCGGAATACTGTCGGTATTCTGGTGGCAAAAGGGTCTCCGTGTGGTGGTAATCCGCCCCACTCAGGACGACATCTGCCTCGAAGAATCCCTGATGCGTATAAACCCCGGTCGCGCGCCCATCGGCTACGGCAATCTGCTGTACGGGGGTATTCATTTCAAACCGGACGCCGAGGGATTTGGCCAGGGAGACCATGGCCTCCACAATCCGGTACATCCCCCCGCGGGGGTGCCAGGTGCCCAGGGCAAAATCCGCATGGTTCATAAAACTGTAAAACGACGGGGTGTCCGACGGCTTGGCCCCCAGGAAGAGGACCGGAAACTCGAGGATAGAAACCAGTTTCGGGTTTTTAAAATCCCGTCGCACATCCCGGCTGATGGTGCTGAAAAAGCGGCCTACCCGCTGGACGGTATCGAGGCTAACCAGTTCCAGGGGCGATTGCCCTGGTTTGTAGACCATCTTGTTGATGGCGATATCGTAATGGTCGGCAGCCCGTTCCATGAACCGCTTCAGCGGCTGGGAACTCCCGGGTTCTATGCGTTCGAACTCGGCCTGGATCTTCTCCATGCTATCCCCGATGGTCACCACCTCGTCTTCGAAGATGATCTGGTAACCGGGGTCCAGGCGGTCCAGGGTATAATAGTCTGACACCTGTTTGCCGAAATCCTCAAAAAAGCGTTGAAAAATATCGGGCATCCAGTACCAGCTGGGTCCCATATCGAAGGTAAACCCATCGCGTACCAGTTGGGAGGCCCTGCCCCCAGGCTGTTCGTTTTTCTCCAGGACAGTAACCTGGTGGCCTTCCCGGGCCAGGTAACAGGCCGCTGAAAGGCCGGAAAACCCGGATCCGATAATCGCAACGCGCTTCTCCATGGGACTTAAATTAAGGCTTAAACTTCATCCAGCAAGTGCTCGATGGAATTAAATGCTCGGAAATGCTCAGGCAGGTCCTTTTCCAGTAACTGTTCGGCTTGTCTGCCGAGAATCCACAGGTGGGCCGGGGAATCGGTCATCAGGTGCTCCCGGAAGTCGTCCAGGTAACTTTGCAGGCCGTCGGCTGTTGGGGAAACCGTAAAATAAGATATAAAATACGGCTCGTCGTAGTAATTCTTCAGGTCCGGCAGATTCTCCAGAGGGATGGTCTGCCCCAGGTAAATGGTCCGGTACCCGCGCAGGACCAGCTCGTAATTGACAAAGAGCAGGCCAATCTCGTGGATTTCATTCTCGGGGAGGTAGAGTACAAAGACCTTGTCTGTTTTGGTGGGCTCAATAGTCTGAAGCTTCTCCGTACAGGTGTAGATTTTTTGTTTAATCAGGTGGGTAATGAAATGCTCGTGTGCAGGACCGATCGTATCGGTTTGCCAGAGCAGGCCCAACTCATGCAGTAGCGGGATAAAGACATCCCAGAAAATCTCCCGGAAGGACCTTTCGGACAAAAGCCCGGCGAAGGTTTTCTGGAAGAGGCCCTGATCAAAATTGATCATGGCGAGCTTCAGGGCATTTATCGCATGGCTTTTCACCGTACTCTGAGCTACAATTTCCCTGACGTGAACCGGGATCTCGCCTTCCGGAATTTCTGCAATCTTGGAAATCTTATACCCGTTGTTGTACAACAGGGTAATGTTTAACAGTTTCTGGAGGCTTTTGAGGCTGTAGGTCCGGATATTGGTGGCTGTACGCTCGGGTTCCAGCAGGTTGTATCGCTTTTCCCAAATCCGTATGGTATGGGCCTTGATACCGGTCAGGTTTTCAAGGTCTCGGATACCAAAGGATTTTTTAACACTGTTCATTTTTTCAGCTCAAATATTAAACAAAAGTATCAAAAATATGGGAACACTACCTTTAGGAATCGTTAAAATTCTGTGGGAACTGCTTTAAAATCCGCAGGTCCCTTCATAAAGTGCTGCAAAACGCCGGCTTGATCCGCCGGTTGCGTGGGAATTTGCTAAAAACGCCGGTCCGGGTGGAAGGCGTCCAAAGCCATGGACGCAGGTTTCTCCGAAATGATTTCTGAGATAAGCTTCCCTGTAATAGGCCCCAGGCTCCAACCCATCATGGCATGTCCGGTGGCCAGGGTGAGGTTTTCCCATTTAGCAGGACGGCCGATGTAGGGCAACCCGTCCGGACTTACAGGCCTGAGCCCGCATTTAGCCGCGGCCAAATCCGGTTCGGTGACCTTGAAATCCTCATAATACGTCTCAGCTGCCCTGGCGATAGCCCTCACCCGGTTCTCCCGGATTTGGTGATTAATTCCGGAGAGTTCCATGGTCCCGGCCAGACGGGTGAACCCTTCCATGGGGGTGACAGCCACCTTGGTTTCCATCAATACAGCCGGCAGGCGTACAGGTGTCTGGCCCTTAATATCTATGCGATACCCCTTTCCGGCCTGCAGGGAAAGGCGAAGCCCGAGTCTTTTGGCGAGTAGCGGGCTCCAGGAGCCGGAAGCCAATACCACTTCGTCTGCGAAGACCTCGCCTTCGGGTGTCTGCACACTGCGGATATGTCCTCCCGCCGTCTTAAAGCCAGTGGCTTCGGTATTAACCCGGATCGCAACACCCTTTTCTTCCAGAGATTTGCGCAACAGGGGCATAAGCTGGGTAGGGGTTGTATGGGCGTCGCAATGGTAATGGAATGCCCCTTCAATCTCCGGGCGCAAACCCGGCTGAAGGGAGTCGAGGGCTGTCCGGGATAATTCCTCTGCTTCCAGGCCCAGGTCCCGGGCCCAGGCCATGACTTCTGATTCGGCGCGTCTGGCTGCATCTGTTCTGAAGATCATCAGCAGGCCGTTTTTTTCCAGTTGGAACGGCCCCAGGTCTCCACTGGAATGCATTTCCTCGTACAGGGCCTTGCTCAGCAGGTTGATCTCGGCGATGACCGGCAGGGCGCGGGCCACCTTCGAAGCCGTGGAGGAGCGGTGGAAGTACCAGGCCCAGCGTAAAAAATCGGCATTGAGCCTCGGTTTAAGGTAGAAAGGGCTGCTGCTGTTGAACATCCACTTCAGCCCCTTGGCCATGACTCCTGGGGCCGCCAGGGGAACGATATGGCTTGGGGTTAGGTACCCGGCATTCACGTAGGAGGCCCCGCCATCCATAGAGGAGCGGTCCAGAACGGTTACCTGGTGTCCTTCTTTTTTCAGGTAATAGGCCGAGCAGAGCCCCATGATGCCCCCTCCGATTACAACTACATGTTTTGCCATAGCCGTTGAATTGGTAGGGCTAATGTACGAATTGCCCGGTTTCATTGGCCGAAACAGTATGGAATTTGGAAGGGGGTATTTGGGGGCGCATGGGATGTGGGGATTCAGAAAAAGAGGACGAATCACAAAGGGGAATGCCCCAAATCCCCGGATGCAAGGTACACGCCTTCCCCGCACCTCCATTGCAGCTCTTTTAAATTCTTAGGGGTTTGTTCCCGACACCTATCGGGTTGGCATGTTCATCTGGAGTACCTCCCCCGATAGCTATCGGGGTCGGTGCTCCAGAATGTGCTCCCGCATGAAAATGCAAACCCTGCACTGGCTCTGCCAGTGCGGTTTTGTTTTCCCGGTCCCCTTACAAAAGCTTGCTTTTGACGGGTCCCGGAAAAACAAAACCCCGCTCTCATGCGAGAGCGGGGTTTTCGCTTTAAGTGACCACGACTGGAGTCGAACCAGCACGTCCTGAGGACACTACCCCCTCAAGGTAGCGCGTCTACCAATTCCGCCACGTGGCCCTGAAATTAGCGGCACAAATATAACCCCCTTTTTGTATCCCGCCCAAACCTTTTCCAAGGTTTTCTGAAAATTCCGTCCAACGGGCATGGAGGCTGATCTAAATCAGGGAATTGGGCCTTTTAAAGATGTACCTTCGGGAAAAGCACATACGCTGATGCTCACTCGGTATCTGCCATGGTTTATTTTGTTGGCGTTGCTGGCTGAAATTCTGGGGACGGTCGGGGGCTTCGGGTCTTCCGTCTACTTCGTGCCCATGGCCAATTTCTTCATGGATTTCCAGTCCGTGCTGGGGATTACGGCCTTGTACCACCTGGCGAGCAACCTCAGTAAGATCGGGTTTTTCCGTAAAGGGATCGATAAATCGCTGATCCTGTACATGGGAATCCCGGCTGTGGTGCTGGTTTCGGCCGGGGCATGGATGAGTCGCTGGATTGACCCGGAGTCGCTGAGTATGGTCCTGGGGGTCTTCCTGCTGGTGTTCTCCCTGGTATTTCTAATCCGGCGTGACCTTAAGGTGAAGCCCGATGGGAAGAATGCCCTGATAGGGGGAGCCCTTTCGGGGTTCCTGGCTGGTATTTTGGGAACCGGAGGGGCGGTACGCGGTGCGGTGATGACTACCTATAACCTGTCCAAGGAGCGATTCATCGCTACTTCGGCAGTCATCGATCTGGCTGTTGATGTCAGCCGGACCCTGGTTTATGCCAACAACGGGTATATCCACAAACACGATCTGTACCTGGTGCCCTTTCTGATTGTGGTAAGCGTTGTGGGCACGTATATCGGGAAAAAAATACTGCAGCGGATTACCCAACAGCAGTTCAGGAAGTTTGTGTTGTTCCTGCTACTGCTCATAGGCCTGGTCACCCTGGTTTACCATGTACCGGGCGTCTTGGGTTGGATTCGGGTAGCAGATTGAGAATCGGTGCATTTATATGTTTTTGTGATGGTGGAATTTATCGATTATTACAAGGTTCTGGAACTCGGCCAATCGGCCAGTGAAAAAGAGATCAAAAAGGCCTACAGGAGGCTGGCGCGGAAGTACCATCCGGACTTGAACCCGGGCGATGCGGAAGCCGAGCGGCGATTTAAGCAGGTCAACGAGGCCCATGAGGTACTGAGCGACCCGGAGAAACGCAAGAAATACGACCAGTACGGCAAGGACTGGGAACACGCCGAGGCCTTCGAGGCGCAGCGGAAAGCCCGGCGGACCCGTGGTACGGGAGGGGCTCATACCCACAGTGGCAGTGGCGAGGGAGACTTTTCGGACTTTTTCGAATCGATGTTCGGGGGGTTCTCCCGTTCCGGTTCACGCCAGGCCAGGGGGTTTAAGGGGCCCGACCTGTCGGCAACCCTGGAACTGGACTTGCAGCAGGCCTACCGCACGCACAAACGGACCCTGGACCTGGGCGGCAAACAAATCCGCATCACTATTCCTGCGGGGGTGGAAAACGGGCAGACGATACGGATCAAGGGCCATGGCGGGCCTGGCCTGAACGGTGGGCCGGATGGTGACCTCTACATTACCTTCAGTATCCGGAACCAAAGCGGTTTCACCAGGGAAGGCCCGCAGCTGTACAAAACCGTTCGGGTTCCTCTTACTACAGCCGTCCTTGGAGGTACCTTAACTATCGACACCTTCGATGGGCAGGCCCGGTTAAAGGTCAAACCGCTTACCCAGAACGGGACCCGGGTGAAACTCAAAGGCAAAGGGTTCCCGTTTTATAAGGAAGAAGGCGTTTATGGGGACCTGGTGGTTTCCTACGAGGTGGCCCTGCCCACACAGCTTACGGACCGTCAGAAAGCCTTGTTCGAACAGCTAAAAGAGACGCAACTCTGAACCATGAAAAACAAGACCTATATCCACATTTCCGATGTTTGCCGGGGCCATGGCCTGGAAC
The DNA here is from genome assembly GCF_002198115.1 of Robiginitalea sediminis. Taxonomy (GTDB): domain Bacteria; phylum Bacteroidota; class Bacteroidia; order Flavobacteriales; family Flavobacteriaceae; genus Robiginitalea; species Robiginitalea sediminis. The sequence goes on from NZ_NGNR01000003.1 coordinate 517,282, forward strand.
GCACCTTTTTGTACCGCCTGAGGGAATTTGAACTCATTGAGATCCGGGAGACGGATTCAGGAGAGGTCATAGACCATGGCCAGTTACCCCGTCTGGAGCGCCTTATCCGATTGCACCGCGACCTTGAAATTGAACCACAGGGGCTCTTGGCAGTGGAACAGTTGCTGCAACGTGTAGGGGAGTTGCAGGATGAAATCCGGATGCTCCGGTCCCGTCTGGGTCGCTGGGAGGATTTCTAACCCCCGGTCACAATCCTTCCGTCCTCCATCTGGATGATGCGGTCCGTGCGGCGGGCAAAGTCCTCGTCGTGGGTCACAATAAGGAGGGACAGGCCTTTCTCTTCTTTGAGCTGCCTGAAAATCTGAAAGACATTTTCGGAATTGTAGCTGTCCAGGTTGCCCGTGGGTTCATCGCCCATCAGGATGGCCGGGTCATTGATCAGGGCCCTGGCAATGGCCACCCGTTGTTTTTCCCCTCCCGATATGCGCGAAGCCCGCTTGGCTGCCAGATGGTCTATGTGCAGCATTTTCAGCTTTTCCATGGCATCGTGCCGGACTTCCGCCGTTGTTTTCCGGGCCAGTTTCAGGCCCGGGAGCATCACATTATCCAGGACGGTGAATTCCCCTAAAAGGTAATGGAACTGGAAGACGAAACCGATATGGGCATTGCGGATGGCAGATAACCGGTTGGCTGGTTTCCTGGTTAGCAATTCCCCTTTCAGGTACAGGGATCCGGTATATTCGGTATCCATGGTAGAGAGGATATAGAGGAGTGTAGATTTCCCGGAACCTGACTTCCCCATAATGCTGGTGAATTCCCCCGGTTGTATGCTAAAACCGATATCCTTCAGCACGTGGAAGCGCACGGGCTTGGTAAAGTGCTTGTCTATATGTTTGGCTTCCAGGACAGGGGTCATAGGCATTAGTTTCCTCTGATAATTTTAACCGGGTCTATCCTGCGGGCCCGGGCTGCAGGGAGGTACCCGGCAATAAAGGTGGACACCAGGGCAAAACCAATCCCGATCAGGTAATACCAGGGGTCGTGGTTTACCGGGAAGGTGCTTATGGTGGGCAGGGCCTCCGTTTCGAAGGGCAGGCTGTCGATGAGGTGGCTGAGGCCGAAGCCGATAAGCAGGCCCAGCAACCCGCCCCCCAGACCGATAATAAGGGCCTGGCTCATAAAAATCTGGTGGACATCCCTGCCCGAAAACCCCGTGGCTTTCAGGATGGCGATATCGTTCATCTTCTCGTAGATGAGCATATTGAGGATGTTGTAGATGCCAAAGCCGGCTACAATCAGCAGGGTAATGGAAACGGCATAGGTGATGAGGTTGCGGATACTGGTTCCGGTTTCGAACTGGGCATTGGCCTCCTGAATGTCCCGCGCCCTCACCCGGAACAGGGTTTCCAGTTCCCGGGCCATTGGGACTGCTGCTTCCAGCCTGTGGAGTTTGACGTTGATATCGGTGATGTAATTGGTAGGCTTGCCCATAATCCGCTGTACCGTCTGCACCTGGGCAAAACTCTGGCTATTGTCTATTTCGGCCAGGCCGCTCTGGTAGAGGCCTACGATTTTAAGGGGGAAAACCCCGCCTTCCGGGGTACTGACCTGGATCCGGTCTCCCAGGGCCAGGGAGAACTTATCCGCCAGTCCTGCGCCCAGGATAATGCCGTTCTCGGAACGATGTAAGGCCTCCGGACTGCCCGCCACAATGTAATCCCCGATATTGGAGAGTCGGTCCTCCTCCAGGATGTCCACTCCGGAAAGGACACCACCCAGGTCCTGGGAACCCGACAGATAGAATATCTGTGCCCGGATCTGGGGGGTGGCCCCCAGAACGCGATCGTCCCGGCGCAGGTAGTCCAGGATGGGCAGGGCATTGTGTATTTTCAGCTGGCCCTGTTTGGGTTTTACAGACTGTATTTGCAGCAGATCACCGGAGAGGGATTCCAGCCTATGGGCAGGCTGTACGGCCGCGGGTTCCACTTCGTTGTAGAGGTGGATGTGCGGGGTCTGGTTCAGGATCAAATCGTCCAGCATCTGGTTGAGCCCGGTCATAAAACTCACCAGGGTGATATAGGCGCCAATGCCGAAGGTAACCCCAAGGGCTGCCGTTACGGTAGACTTTATCTTGGTTACCAGGTGGGTTCGCGCAATCCCCAGGATGAGTTTCAGCCGGTTCATTCTTCGGGTTTTAGTAAACGTGTTCCCGGTTGCAATCCGGAGCGGATCTCCACCCGATCCAGGGTAATGAGACCTGTTTCCACCTTAACCATGCCCGCTGTGGTACGGACGCTGTCGGCACCCACCAGATAGCTGCGCGGTATTGTCAGGGCGTCCTGACGGGTAGCAATCACGATGTTGGCCTCCCCGGAAAGGCCAGGGTAGAGTACTTCCGGGGGGGTGGTAAACCGCGCTTCCACCAGGAAGGTTTGGTTCCGGGTGTCTTTCTCCGGGTAGATTTTGGAGACCTTACCCTCAAAAAGCCTGTCTGCATAGGCATCCAGGGTTATCAGAACCTGTTGGCCCGTTTTCAGGCGTACTATGTCTACCTCGTCTACAAGCATTTCGGCAAGGAAGGTTTCCGCACTGCCCAGCATCGCCAAAGGTTCGTTGGGCAGGACGGCTTCCCCCGGTTCTTTGTAGAGGGCATAAACCTTACCGTAAATAGTACTGCGTATACGGAACTCCTCGGCATCGGAACTGCTGGCCTGATAGGTGTTTCGGGCTTGTTCCAGCTGGGTGCGCAGTTCCCGCTGCAGGCGGTGGTATTCGCTTTGAAGTTCCCGCAGGGTACTGGCCGAGCGCTCAAAGGCCAATTGCCGGCGTTCCAGTTCTGCCAGGGAGCCTATCTGCCGTGCCCAGAGTTTTGTTTGGCGGTCGTAGTTGGTGGAATCGTCCCGGTAGGTGAGTTCAGCCACCCGTATCCGGGCTGCGAGGTCATTGAGCGGGCTGGCTTCCCCCTGCAAGTTGGAAGCTGCCAGTTCCATTTGCAGGCGGGCGTTTTCACGGTATAAGTCCGTGGCATGGCCGTTGATCTGCAGCAAAGGGTCGCCAGGAACGACCTGCCGGCCTTCTTCCACAAGATTGGCCTCCAGGATGCCGCTCACGGCAGCGTGGACCCGGTACATGCTGTCCGGCACAATGGTTACGGAGGCATAAACCGCTTCGGTCACATCCAGGATTTCAGGGGCGATGCCGGCCTCGCCACCCCGGCACCCGGACAAGAGTGCGGCAGAAAGGGCAGATACAACTGCCATCAAAGGGGAAATAGGTTTCATCCGCAAGAGGTTAAGGATTCTTAAAGGTACCACCGTAAACCGAAGATATGCATGACAATTCTCATTAAAGGGGCTTGTAGGAAGTATCAGGTAATCCTGCCCCGGGTTAATGATGATAAAAGTTGATTAATAAAGGGTTAATGACGCGGATTCGGGCAACAGACGATGAGGATTGTCATATTTTGACCCTGGCCAAAGATTTAGTTTGGGCCCCAGTCAAACGTCAAAACCATTAATAAATTAACACGTATGAATTTTCCATCTGTACTTAAATCGACCCAATCTGAGCCCTTCGGTTTTATTGCAAGGGGCCTTGGACTGGTATACCTCTGGTTTGGCGCCCTGAAGTTCTTTCCGGGCCTCAGCCCGGCAGAAGCCCTGGCGGGGTCCACTATAGAAGTGCTTACTTTTGGCCTGATAGGCCCTTCCCTGGGTCTGGTCCTGCTCGCCCTTTGGGAATTCGCCATCGGCACCCTGCTTATTACGGGTATTTGCCGCAAATGTGCCTTAACGGCAGCGCTTCTGCACATTGTCCTGACCTTTACCCCCCTGTTCTTTTTTCCTGAACTCTGCTTTACTGAATTTCCCTTCGGCCTGACCCTTGTGGGGCAGTATATCATCAAAAACGTGGTTTTCCTGGGGGTTATGGTTGCCATGTACCGCAAGCTCCCGCGCAGCTAAGCCTGTGTTATAAAAACGGGGTTACGGCCTGGGTAAGCGCCTGTATGGGGACCACCCCGGACTGGCGCCATACGGCCTGCCCGTTTTTGAACAGGACCAGGGTAGGGACGCCCCTTACCTGGTAACGCCCGGCAATGGCCGGGTTTCGGTCTACATCTATCTTGATGATTTTAATGCGGGCGCCAGCACTGTCCTTGAGTTGCTTCAGGATGGGAGCCATTGTTTTGCAGGGCCCGCACCACTCGGCGTGGAAATCTACCAGGACAGGGATTTCGGAGGCGATAAGCTGGTTGAAGGAGGCCTTCATATTACACGTTTATAGATCAAAAATACGGATAGGAACCCCAGGGCTCCCATGACCTAAGTCATATGCCGTTGGCAGGAAGATGGGTATCTTTAAATAAACCTCCAAGACCTGCCCTATGGAACTGCGTATTGCCATCCCCACGGATTTTTCCCCGGCCGCCGAAAAGGCAGCCCGCTATACCCTGGAACTCTTCCGGGAGGTGCCCTGTGTCTTTTTCCTGATGCACAGTTATACCCCTTCTTTTTTCAGGGCCGAGTACCTGTTGCACAGCCCCGGGCAGATAGGACTGGGCGATTTTTATCGGTTCCGGGTAATGGATAAGCTCAGTACGCTTCGCAAGCGGCTGCAGAAAAGTGCAGATAACCCGAAGCACCGTTTTATAACCCATGCGGCTTTCAACACCCTCGATGCCGAACTCAATGAAATGGCGGAAAAGGAATCCCTCCACCTCATTGCCATGGGGACCCAGGGGGCCACAGGGGCCAAGGAAGTACTGTTGGGTACCCACGCGGTTATGGTAGCCCATAAATCCAGGATCCCCGTATTGATCATTCCTTCAGAGGCACAGGCTTCGGAGGTGGAAAACATCCTTTTCCCGGCCGATTATACCGCTTCCTATGCCGCCTTGCCCTGGACGGTCCTGGAGGCGATACTCCGCCAAACCAGTGCCCGTTTGCACGTATTGCATACGTATACAGCGGAAGATGAAAGCCCGGAGCGGGTGGCCGGAAAGGAAGCCCTGGCCCATAGCCTCGAACCCTTCAAACCCGAATGGCACGAGCGGGAAAGCGCCGGGCTGGTAGAAGCCATCAATGCGTTTGCGGCGGAAGTACCTGTCCAGCTCCTGGTCCTGGTGCGCAACCGCCATACCTTCCTGGAGAACCTGTTGGTGACCCCGGTCATCGACCAGATTGGGTTCCATACCCGGATCCCGTTGCTCGTGCTCCCCCAGGTATCGATTACAAACCCTTAAAAACAGTATGTCATGAAAGATACAGGCATTTGGATAGACAAGCAGGAAGCCTGGCTGGTACACCTGGCAGAAACAGGAGAACATCTCGAAACAGTAGCCTCTGAAGTGGAATTTTTCAACCCCAAAGGGGGGTCCCGTTCCAAAACCCGGTGGGGGCCGCAGCAGGTGGTGCACGACAGCAAGTACACCGAGCGCGAAAAACAACAGCTGCATCGCTATTTCGAAGATCTCAGCGCCCGTCTGGGGGATACCGGCAAACTGGTCCTCTACGGGCCGGCAGGAACCAACGAACAGTTTAAGCGTTATTTGGACCGCCGCCACCCTGAACTGGCTGCCCGCGTGAGCGATGTCCTCACGGCAGACAGCATGACCGAGAACCAGTTCCGGGCCCTGGTACGGGAGTATTACGCCCACTGACATGGCCGGCAGCAGGGCTTCCAAGCCCAAAATCCGCAAAGCCTCGGGCCAGATGGCCACGTATTCGGAGGCTAAACTCCGGCGTTCGCTCCGCAGGAGCGGGGCAGATCCCGGGGCGGTGGATGCCATTGTCCAAACCCTGAACAGTGAGTTATACCCGGGCATGACCACGCGTGAGATTTACAACCGGGCCTTTTCCCTGCTGCGGGCCTACAGGAATTCCTTTGCATCCCGTTACAAACTCAAGCGGGCCATCTACGAATTGGGTCCCACGGGATTCCCCTTCGAGAAATTCGTTGCGGCCTTGCTGAACCACTCCGGGTACTCAGCGACAACCAACGTGATACTACATGGGGATTGCGTAGACCACGAGGTGGATGTGGTGGCCCGCAACGGGGATACCCAGACCCTGATAGAATGTAAGTTCCATGCAGATGACGGCCGCAAATGCCATGTGAAAGTCCCGCTGTATATCGATTCCCGGTTTCGGGATATCGCTGCCGGTTCCGATAAAAACGGTGCTTTAGACATCCGCCTGGAACCCGGGTGGGTGGTCACCAATACCCGGTTCACCTCCGACGCCCTGAAGTACGGCAACTGCGCGGGGTTGTATCTGCTCAGTTGGAACCACCCCAGAGGGAATGGCCTGAAGGACCGCATTGACCGGCACCGCCTATACCCCATAACGGTCAGTATGCTTCTAAGTGGCCGGGAGAAGGAGTTTTTACTCGGACGGGAGGTGGTGCTGGGGCGCCAGCTCCTGGAGTCTGCCTTTTTGCTGGACCACCTTGGGGTATCCCGGGAAAGGAAAGACAGGATCCTGGGGGAATTCCTGGAATTGTGTGAACCCAAAAACAAAACATGAGCCCTTTTAAGATTCATTTTTGGGGTGCTGCCGGAGGGGTTACCGGCTCCAAATTCCTGGTGGAATCCGGAGAGGATCGGGTATTGGTCGATTGTGGCCTGTTTCAGGGTCTTAAAGAACGACGGCTCCTGAACCGCGCCCCCTGGCCCCTTGCCCCGGAGTCGATCCGTGCCGTGTTGCTTACCCACGGGCACCTGGACCATGTGGGGCTTCTGCCCCGGTTGGTCCGTCAGGGATTCCGGGGCCCGGTCTATGGTACGCCGCCCAGCCTGGAAGTTGCGCGGATTGTCCTGGAGGACAGCGCGGAAATACAGGTAGAGGAAGCCGAAAAAGCGGCCAGGGAGGGCTACAGCCGTCACGCCAGGCCGGAACCCCTTTACGAGCCTGCCGATGTTGCCCTAAGCCTGCCGCTGCTGCAGTCGGTTTCCTTGGAAGAGTGGCGGCAAATCCGGCCCGGATGGCGGTTCCGCTTCCGGTACAACGGACATATCCTCGGGGCCGCCTTCATCGAGATGGACCTGGACGGAAAGCGTCTGGTCTTTTCCGGCGATGTGGGCCGGCCGGAAGACCCCTTGCTTTACCCGCCCCAGCGGCCAGACCGGGCAGATGTACTCCTTCTGGAGAGCACTTACGGAAATACCTTGCACCCCAAAGACGATATGGGCCGGGATCTTGCCCTGGAGATCAATGCTGCCGTCCGGGACCGGGGGACCTGTATTATCCCCAGTTTTGCGGTTGAGCGCCTCCAAACCGTGGTGTATCTGCTCTGGCAGCTTCGGAAAGCGAACCGCATCCCTCCCTTGCCGATCTATGTGGACAGCCCCATGGGGATTGACGTATGGTCCCTCTTCCAGCGCTTTCCCCAGTGGCACCGCTTGCCCGAAGACCAGTTTGGGATTATGGCCCGCTCTGTTACCCTAATCCGGGAGTACCGGGATACCTGGAAAGCCATAGATGATTCCCGGCCCAAGGTGGTGGTTGCCGGCAGCGGGATGCTCAGTGGCGGTCGGGTACTGACCTACCTGAGCCAGTTGCTGGACCAGGAGACTACCCGCATTGTACTGGTGGGTTTTCAGGCAGAAGGGACCCGGGGCCGAAACCTGCTGGAAGGTGCACACGAGCTGAAGCTTTTTGGCCGGTATACCCGGGTAGCGGCAAAAGTCCGGCAACTCGATGCCCTCTCGGCCCATGCCGACCAGGAGGAGCTCCTGTGGTGGACCTCCCAAATCCGGGAACGCCCCGCACATGTTTTCCTGGTTCATGGGGAAGAAACCGCCCGCGACGCCTTACGGGTGAAGTTGTATACCGAGCGCGGGTGGGAAGCCGAAATGCCCCAACAGGGGCAGGTGGTGACCTTGTAGAGCCCTGACCTTTGTCATTGGGGGTACCGCTTCTGGGGTGTACCTTGTAGAAAAGCGTGGGACCCTGCCGGAGGAGGAGCCGGCGTTCTCCCGAAATCGCTCAAACCCTGAAAAGACAGACGCCATGAAACCTTTCCGATTGTTCAGTCTCTTTCTGTTATTGCTCCCAATGGCCTGTAGTACGGTTCGTCTGGAGAGTTCCTATAAAGATCCCGATACGGTTCTCTTTAACGCCAACAAATTACTCGTAATTGGCCTTACCCAGGATATGGGGGTGCGGGAGGCGTTCGAAAGCCGCCTGCAGGAAATCTTTTCAGACCAGGGCATTGAAACTGTGCGCAGTATCGATGTTTTCGACGTGGAGTTTACCGCTTCCGAACGCTCCGAGGCCGAACTGGACCTGGTGGAACAGCAACTCCTGGAAAAGGACTTCGACGCCATTCTGTTTACCAAAGTCCTCGGAACGGAAACCCGGACCACCCTACGGCGTAAAATAAGGGAGATTGGCGAATCCTACGACCGGTTCAACGAAGACTACATCCTTCACCAGGGGGTGTATTACGACCGCTCCTACTATGAACTCGCCACGGATTACTACGCCGAAACCTCGGTGTACTGCATCTGCGAAGGCAAGGAGCGCAACCTGATCTGGCGCAGTGTGGTGCTGATTTCAGAACCCCGAAATACGCGTCAGGCCGTGAAGGACTTCATTGAACTGATTACCCAAAACATGACCGAGAACCAGGTCCTGCTGGGCACCGAAGCGTTTTAGGGGCTACAGCAAGGGACTCAGGGTCCTGGCAGCACCTTCAATAAGCCGGTGGGTCCACGGCCGCCTGCGGAATGTTTCATAATCGAGCACAATACTCCGCTCGCTGTCCCGGATGAAATCCTCTCGCAGGGTGATGGCCTTTTCCGGGTCGAATATCAAGGCGTTTACCTCGTAGTTGTGCTGAAAACTCCTGTTGTCTACATTGGCCGTCCCCACGGTGCAAATCCGGTCGTCTACCGTAATGGTTTTACTGTGGAGGAACCCCTCCGGGTACTGGTAAATCCGGATTCCGCTTTTCAGGAACCCGTTAAAGTAGGAGCGGACACACCAGTTTACCAGGGCGCTGTCTGCCTGGGCTGAAACCAGGACCCGGACATCCACCCCGCCCAGGGCAGCGGTTTGCAGGGCCAGCTGAATGGCCGGGCTGGGGATCAGATAGGGGTTGGTGATGTAGATATGCCGGCGGGCATGGTTGATCAGGGAGAAATAAAACTGCTCCATAAGCGGGAAATCGTCGTCCGGGCTGGAAGCGAGGATTTGTACCGCCGATGACCCTCGGGGCTCATCTTTTGGGTAATCCGGCAGCGGAAGGTGCTGGCGGGTTACCAATTCCCAATCGTTGGCGAATACCGTGTCCAGGTGCACCGCTGCACTGCCGCGCACCATCAGGTTCATGTCGTGCCACATGCCAAGGTCCTGGTCTCCTTTGAGGTATTTGTCCGAAATGTTGATTCCCCCTGTAAAGGCCACTTCCCCGTCCACCACAATGATCTTGCGGTGGTTGCGGTAATTTACCGAGGTCATGAATTTACCCAGCCGGAACGGGAGGAAGGCATAGACCTCAATCCCTGCCTTTCGCAGGCGCCTTAGGTAGGAAGGGCTCAGGGAATAGCTCCCAATGCTGTCGTAGATAAGCCGGACCTCCACCCCTTCGGCTTCCTTTCGGGTAAAAAGTTCCAGCAGCCGCTCGGCCAGTTCCCCTTCTTCAAAAATATAATACTGCAGGTGGATGGTGGTGCGGGCATCCTGCAGGGCCTGAAATACACGGTTAAAGGTCTCTTCCCCATCCTTGAGGAAGACCACCTCATTGTCCGCACTAAGCGGGAATCCGGTTTGTGATGCGATCAGTTGGTGTAAGCGGCCCCTGGGGCTGTCGGGTGAAAATAGGTTGTTGGACGGGTCCGGGGCTTCGGGGGGGCTGCGGCGCTGTTGCAGGTAGACCTTCTGCTTGCGGCGGTTTCGGCCTACCAGGAGGTATAAAAGTATGCCTCCTACCGGGATGGTGAAAATGGCTAACAGCCAAGCCAATGTTTTCGAGGGTCGTACACCATTCAGTAGGAGGCTTATAACAATAGAGATTGCTACGAGTATGTAAAGAACGATCAGGATGTAGAGCCACACAGCGCCTCGGTTTTACCCGAATTTACATCAATTTGAAATTGATGGGGATGCTGTAAGGCACTTTTACATTTCGGTTCCGTTGGCGGCCCGGCTTCATTTGCGGGAGGGAAGCGATAATCCGATGGGCTTCTTTCTCCAGGATCCGGTCCGGGCCACGGGTAACGATGTCGGTAACCTTTCCGTTGCTGCCGATGGCAAAAAGTACATATACTTTTCCTTGTATACCCAGTTCAAGGGCTGTATCCGGGTATTTGAAGTGTTTGGCGATGTGCTCCTGGATTTTTTGCTGGAAGCAAACCCGCTGGTCTGCGGCAGACATACCTTCACAACCTGGGAAAACAGGTACTTCCTCGATGATGGCAAAAGGCACGGAAATCTCTTCTTCCGCTTCGAATGTATCCAGGTCCGAGGCATCCAGGTCTACATCGGCAATGACGGTTTCCTGGGTGATTTCGGTACTCTCGATAACGGTTTCCTCAATTTCCTCGGTGTCTTCAATGACTTCGATCACCTCGGGTGCGGCAGGGGGCGGTGGCGGTGGCTGGGTGCGTACCTGCTCGGTTACCGGTGCCTCTTCATTGAGGTTGTCCACTTGAACCAGTTGGACGATTTCTTCCTGGACACTGTCGTAGGATTTCCACTCCAGGGCCCTCCAGGTCAGGAACAGCACTACAGTGAGCCCGATTACAAAATACAGGCCACTATCCCTGTTCAAATCTGCTTTGGGATTTTTCTTGACTTGCATGGCTGTTAAATTTATACCTCAATGTACGTCCATGCATCCGGTTAAAACATGATAATAATCAGTTTGACCAGCCTGAAATTCAGAAAGATTCAGTATTAACCCTTAAAATTTGAGAAACCCTTAAGAAAGCGGTATGACGGTTGGCCCTCAGGTAATGGTCTGTACCAGGTAAAAATACAGGGGCATGCCCAGGGTGATGTTAAAGGGAAAGGTGATGGCCAGGGCCATGGGCAGGTAGAGGGAAGGGTTTGCTTTGGGGGCAGCCAGGCGCATGGCTGCCGGGACAGCGATGTAAGAAGCGCTTGCCGCCAGGATTGCAAACAGGAACCGGTCGCCGGGGTTGGTCAGGAAGGTGGAGGTGATGGCTACGGCCAGGCATCCATTGATCAGGGGGATTACGATAGCAAAAACCAGGGCAAACCACCCCTTTTTGACCAGGGCCGAGAGTTTGGAGCCGCTGCTGATTCCCATATCCAGTAAGAATACCGCAAGGAAGCCTTTAAAGATATCCGTGGTGAAGGGTTTAATTCCTTCGGCTTGTTGGTCGCTGGCCAGGAAGCCGATCAACAGGCTGCCCAGGATAAGCAGCACGCTTCCATTGGTCAGCGAGTGCCTGCACACCTTGGACATGCTAAGGGCGCTCCCGTTTTTCTTGTCGAAAAGGGCAATAAGCAGGACACCTACCACAATGGAAGGGGCTTCCATAAGGGCCATGACCGCTACCATGTGCCCGCCATAGGTAACCTTTTCCAGGTCCAGGAAGGAAATGGCCGTTACAAAAGTTACGGCACTCACGGAGCCGTAAGAAGCTGCAATAGCACCTGCGTTGGCTACGCTGAAACGCCTGCGCAGGATGGCGAAGGAATACAGGGGGACCCAGATGGCCAGTAAGATCCCCAGGATAAGGGACCAGATGATTTCCCAGCTGAACGGGCTGTGAGCCAATTCCTGCCCTCCCTTGAAGCCAATCGAAAAAAGTAAGTAAAGAGAAATGAATTTCGAGGAGTTGGCTGGGATTTCGAGATCACTCTTAAGTTGGACAGCCAGGATTCCCAGAAAGAAAAACAGGAGGGCAGGATTGCTCAGATTATCTGCCAGCAGGTGTAGGTCCATGCGGGGGATTCGGGAGGGAAAAGGTTATTCGCCTTCCAGGGTCATGGTAATGTTTCCACTGATCTGAACCATTTTACCGGACGCCCGTGCCGCGCGGATAAAGGAACGAATCTTGTCTTTTTCGGCTTCCAGTTCTGCGATTCGGGTATCGGCATATGAGGTATCTGCCTTAAAGTAGCCCTCGCACCAGCGAAGCCGTTGCAGCTTGTGGAAATTGATCTTTTCGTCTACAAGACCTTTAAGCAGGTCGGATGCCTCGGAAGGGGTAAAACTGCCGCGTACCAGCGCTACTTTTTCGGCTACTTTGGTTTTAGAATCCATGTTATCGGGAGTTACGTGTCGGTTCGTTTTTCACTGCCATGAGGTGCACAAATCCGATCAGGGTCAGAATTCCGGTTACGGTCAGGAGTTCCCGGAAAAAAAGACCATCTGAGGACCAGGAGAACGCCGTGAGGGCTACCAGGCCGCCCCAGCCAGCCAGGGCCAGGAGTGCTTTCCCGCCTATCCCTTTGACGGGGGTCCGGTCACTAACCCGTGTGGATTCTTTTTCCTTGGTTACATGCTCCTGCGAAGGAGCCTGAAGGATTTGAGCCATGGTGTGTTGCATTTTATGGTGCAAATTTGAAAACAATTTTTGATAAAATATTATATATCTTTATGATGTAAAACATAAATAAAGATTATGAACTATACGTTAAACCAACTCAATATATTCTTCCATATAGCTAGTTTGCAGAGTGTTACAAAGGCTGCTGAGGCCCTTCATCTTACCCAGCCAGCCGTCTCTATTCAGTTAAAAAATTTTCAGGACCAGTTCTCCATTCCCCTTACGGAAGTGGTGGGGCGAAGGTTGTACATTACCGATTTTGGCCGGGAGATCGCCCGGTCGGCGGAGCAGATCCTCAACCAGGTAGAGGCTATCAACTATAAGACCCACGCGTTTGAAGGTCATATTGCGGGCCGGTTGAAAATCACAACAGTTTCCACTGCCAAATATGTTATGCCCTATTTCCTATCCGATTTTATGGAGCGGCACCCCGGGGTAGACCTGGTCATGGATGTAACTAACAAGGGGCGCGTGGTCCGCAGTCTGGAAGAGAATGAGGTGGATTTTGCCATGGTTTCGGTTATGCCGGAGCACCTGAATGTAGACCGTGTGGAGCTAATGCGCAACAAACTATACCTGGTAGGGGGTACGCGACGCAAACGGCAGTCCGGGGCCCCGAAGGTGGATATTTTCCGGAAGGAACCCCTTATTTACCGCGAACCGGGCTCGGCCACCCGTGCCGCGATGGAGCGGTTTCTGGAATCCAAAGGCCTGAGCAGCCCCAAGAAGATGGAACTCACCAGCAACGAGGCCCTTAAGCAGGCCCTTATAGCCGGGTTGGGGTACAGTATTATGCCCCTTATAGGCCTTAAGAACGAGTTGCGAAACGGGGAACTGGAAATCATACCCTACCGGGGTTTGCCGGTAACTACCCACTGGAACCTGATCTGGCTCAGCAGCAAAAAACTCTCTCCAACGGCCCAGGCCTATCTCGATTTCGTCCGGAAGGAAAAGGACCGGATCATAAAGGAGCAGTTTGCCTGGTTTGAGCGGTATGAGTGAAAGCACCTGGGAATGGCCTTAGCCTTAATTTTCGAGGGGGTTACCACCAATAAGAGATTCCGGCGCTGATATAAAACACAGGCTTGAGGTCCTCCTCATAGTCCATTTCCGCCCCGCTTACCGTAGCCGGGCTTTGGGGGAGGGACAGGTATGGGCTTGCGGTAATGATCCAATGCTTCTGGAAGAAATGAACCGGCAACCCGAATTCCACGTTGAGAACCTTAAAGGCAGCTACTTCATCGATTTGGAGCTCAGAAAAGGGCTCCATGCTGCTTCCCTGGCCGCGTCCGCTGTCTTTTCGGTTACCCAGTCGGCTGGTGTTGTAATACGCCTGGTAGAAATACTGGCTTCCCGCATATAGGGATACCTGCGGCCGGAAGAGCCAGTGCTGCTGCGTGTCCTTCAGGTCTTTCATAAGGGTAAGGCCGAGGAAGTAATCGGCGCCCTCGTCCGGACCGAAAAAACCGTGGAGGCTCACCTGGGTTTCCACCACCTTCCAGTCGTAGCCCAACAAGCCTGTAAGGCCTGCCACGGTTTCGGACTGCACGTTGTAGCTGTCCTGGTCAAAGAAATAAGCGGTGACCGCAGCGCCACCGCTCCAGCGTTCCCCGGAGGCCTGGTATCCCGCCGAGGCCAGTACCAGGTCTACCCGGCCTTCTCCTTCTGCCAGGAGATAGGAAAGTGAGGCGTCTGCGTAGAACCCGGATTTATGGTAATAGCCCAGGGAGGGCAGCAGGTATGGGGCTGCCACGGTGTCGCGCCTGCCCATAAAGACGGCATCGCTGACATAACTAACATCAGAAAGGACATAAGAAAAAGGTTCGCCTTCCGGGCTGGAGGTGGCCTGTTTGAGTTCTTGCGAAGTCAGGGTGAGAACGGATCCCGCGAGAAAGGCCAGAAGTAAGGGCGTAGTAGTTTTCATGGTTATCCGTTAAAAAGCAAGCCGACACCGGGGCAGGTTAAAGCAAGCCCCGGTCTCGGCATATGCCATGGGTTTAGGTAGATTTCTTCTTAGCCGCTGCCATAGGAGGGGCTGTAGGCTTTTTCAGCATCTTCTTAGCCTGGATTTGCTTGCGTTGTATCAGCTGCTTGCGCATCTGGTACATGTTCCGGAACAGTTCCCCGTCAACGCCCAGGCACTCTCCGTCCTGGAGCCTTACCCGGTCCTGGGTGCGCATCTGGTAGGTGCCATCCGGAAACACGGTTGTTCCGTTTTCCAGGCGTGTGGCGGTTTCAAGCCTGACCTGTTCCTGGTTTCGGATTTGGTAGACATTACCGTCCATGAAGGTGTAGTGCACCCGGTTTTGGTTGCGCATCCGTACCTGTTCGGCATTCAGCCCGGCATTTTCTTTCTGGACCTTGTTGCGGTACTGGTACTCGTTGCGGTACATGACACCGTCACCGTCCAGGCATTCGCCATCCCTGAGGCGGTAGCGTTTACCGTCCGGGGCTTCATAATTCCCGTTCGGGTAAAGCACGGTTCCGTCGGAGAGGGTTTGTTGTTCCCTGAGATGGATTTCTGCCCGGTCTCTGAGTTGGAGCATTTCACCATCGACGGCGACTAGTTTCGTTCTGTCCTGATCCTGGATCCGGTCGCGATCGCGGTCCTGGGCATTCAGTGTTGCTGCAGCCATGGCGAGCAACATAAGGCCAATGGTTTTCTTTTTCATCACCGTAAGATTTAAAGTTTATGGTGATGAAAGTACGTAGGGTATATAGGAGTATCAATGACCTACATCATTCCAACTGCCTTTTAACTAAGTCTTTAAGTGTAACTATGATTACATAGTTATCGCGAGAGTAATCCGCGGATTCCATGGGGGTCCGGGTAATTCTCAGGGCGTCAGCGCTTCAGGTTTCCGGCGAAAGGTGCAAAACAGGAAGTGTTGCACCGCCCCTGAAGGGGTCTTGTGTTCCGGGTAAAAGCACCTCACGGTCTCGAAGGTGTCCTCCCATATCTCTTGCAGGGCCTCAGCGCTGTAGCGCTGCACGGGAAGCCCGCTGCATTTCTGCGGGCCTTCATGGGAGAAGGTCCCGATCACCAGATAGCCACCCGGGCGGATATGGGCGGCGGCAATCGCCACATAACTGCGTGCCTCCTGCGGGTCTGTCAGGAAATGGAAGGCAGCCCGGTCGTGCCACAGGTCGTACATCCTCACAGGCTGCCAATGGGCGGCATCGGCACAAATCCAGTCCACCTCTGAAGCCGCTTCCCCAAGGCGGGAGGCGGCTTTTGAAAGGGCGGTTTGTGAGATATCGAGCACGGTCAGGTTCCGGTACCTCCGGGCCAGAAGCTGGTCCACCAGCCGGCTGTCTCCACCTCCCACATCGATAAGGGCCGCATCGGGCGCCAGGCCCAGGGGTTCGATCAGGGAAAGGGAAGTCTCCGGGGTAGGCTGGTACCAGCTTACCGTCTTGGTGTCCTTGGTTTGGTATACGTTTTCCCAGTGCTGCTGTTTGTCCATGGCCCGTGAAGCGCGTCCTGTTACTCTATCTGGGGCACGGCCTTGACATGGGCCTGGATTTCCACCCCGTTTACCACCCCTTCGGATTTGCCGGATTCCATTTTGACGCCTTTTACGTCATTGAGCAATCCTTCGGGGGACAGGGCCTTTACCCCGTAAAACGCGCCATCGGGAGCAACGACCTTGATATCTAAAATATTACCGGCTAACCGAACTCCTTTTACATCCAGGCGCTCCCCTTCCGGAGTTAGGGCTTTGATGTCGTAAATTGTCCCATCCGCACCAATGGCTTTCACCGGGGCATAGGGACCCCCACCCACCAGGATCTTGACGGGTAACTTCATCCCGTCCATTAAGGCTTTAACATCCATGATTTGCCTCTGCCCGCCATCCTGGATGGCTTTAACATCGTAGCGGTTGCCGTCTTGGTCCAGCGCTTTGATATCCAGGGTCCTGCCCTCCGGGTGGATCCCCTTGACATGCCAGATGGGCGACTCGCCGGGGCCTTCTGCCTGAGGCAGGGCTTTGATATGGGCGTGGATGGCCACCCCGTTGATGATTCCTTCTTCCTGCCCGGTGACCATCTTTACTCCCTTTACGTCGTTGAGCTGGCCTTCAGGAGAAATGGCCTTTACCCCGTACTGCGCCCCGTCCTGGGCAATAGCTTTGATGTGGATGATGTTTCCGGAGGACCTAACCCCCTTAACGTCCAGTACTTCTCCCTGGTCAAGGGCTTTGATGTTGAAAATAGTCCCATCCGCTCCAATAGCCTTTACCGGGGCCAGGGCATCCTCGCTTACCAGGATTTTTACAGGGACTTTCAGACTGCCCATTAGGGCTTTCACATCCATGACCTGCCGCTGCCCATCCCCCTGGAGGGCCTTTACATCGAAGATGTTCCCTTCACTGTCCAGGGCTTTCACATCGAGGAAACGGCCTTCGGGATGTACGGCCTTGATATGCCATACAGCGGTCCGGACTTCAGGTACATCCGGAGTTTCAGGCGTCTGTACAGGCTCGGTTTGGGTTTCCCCGCAACTGGCGAGCAAGATCGTGAGGGTCAGCATAAAACCCTTGGCCAGGGTCGATGCCATTCGGTGTTTGGTTTTAAGCGGTTTCATATTGGTGGGTTGTTGGGTTCGGATACTACGGCGGGAAGGGGTTTTATACTCCTTCGGAAAGGCTCACGGCGGTGCCGCTTGCCGTAACCATGATCATGCCCCCGTTTGCACCGAGGGTCTCGTAATCCAGGTCTATGCCCACAACGGCATCTGCCCCGAGTTTCCGGGCCTTGTCGGTCATCTCCGAGATGGCGCTCTGGCGGGCTTCGTTCAGCACCCGTTCATACGAGCCCGAACGCCCACCCACAATATCCCGGATGCCGGCAAAAATATCCTTAAAGATATTGGCGCCAATGATGGTTTCCCCGGTAACGATGCCGTGGTATTCCCGGATCTTCTGGTTTTCAACAGTTGGGGTAGTGGTTACAATCATAAAGGGTTTTTCAGGGGTTAAGGGCCCGGATCAGTGCATGGGTAAAGCCGATCATCTCGGCGTAGTTTTCCTTGGAGATCTTCTCGTCTATCCCGTGGAAACGGGTCATGCTGTCCGGGCCAATGCGGATGGGGTAGAAGCGATATACATCTTGCGAAATGCCATAGAAATACCGGGCATCCGTCCCACCTCCTACCAGGCCGGGAACGACAATGGCATCCGGGAAGGCCGAACGGATGGTTTGTTCCAGGATCCGGTAGGCCTCGGAATCGATTTCCGATACGGGGGAGGGGTTGGTCAGAAAGCCTACGGGTTCTACTCGCACTTTATCGCTAATGCTTTCCTGTATATGGGCCTTTACGGATTCAATGGTTTCCCCGGGCAGGATCCGGAAGTTGATGGTTGCCTCAGCCACGGTTGGGATCACATTGTTTTTGACCCCGCCCCCGATGATGGTGGGGGCTGTTGTGGTGTGGGCATTCAGGGCTTTAAGGATGGGTTTTTTCAGGAGCCAGGGGTTGGCGAAAGCCATGCGCTGGAGGAACGGCAGCTCCGGCCCCAAGTATTCAAACTGGTAGGTGATTGGGTCTACTAGGTTGTAGGGTCTTTGGTTGTTTTCCAGGTCCACGATGGCCTGGGCCAGGATGCCGATGGTATTTTCCCGTGGGGGCTGGGAACTGTGCCCGCCACTGGTTTCCACAATAAGCCGGAAGGAGGCAAAGCCCTTTTCTGCCAGGTTGACCATAGCTACGGGAGCGTCCACCCCGGGGATCATCCCTTCGGCTAAAAAGCCGCCTTCATCCAGTGTCATAGCGGCCTTTATCCCCAGGCTTTCGAGGTGGGCTGCGATTTTGGCGGCCCCATTGGAGCCGCCAACCTCCTCGTCGTGGCCAAAAGCGAGGTAAAAGGTCCGTTTCGGGATAAAGCCCTCGGCCAGTAGCATTTCTACGCTTTCCAGGATGGCCATCAGGGAGCCCTTGTCGTCCATGGTCCCACGGCCAATAATGTGGCTGTCGGTTATACGGCCCTCAAAGGGTCCGGCTTCCCAGTCACCCAGGGTGGGCTCATCTACCGGCACAACATCCTGGTGGGACATCAGGATAACAGGCTGTGCCGAAGCATCGGTCCCTTTCCAGGTATACAGGAGGCTGTATTGGTTGATCGTATCCAGTTGCAGGCGTTGGTGGACCAGGGGGAATTCCTCTCTCAGGTAGGTGTGGAAACCCCGGAAGGCTGCTGAGTCCGGTTCGGCATCCTCGCTGTAAGACACGGTAGGGAAGCGCACGGCCCCTGCCAATCTTTCATATGCCGCCTCCGGGACCCCCGGGAGTTCCAGGGCCTGGGGGGCAACCTGTTTCGATTGGAGCATTACAGTATTGAAGACCAGAATGGCTGCTACCACCAGGGCCAGCCCCAGCAGGAGGTAAAGGATTTTTTTCATTGCGGTTGGTTAAAACAGGAAACCCTGTTGGGGTATTAAAGCTACTGTATTTTGGGCGTAATGCCAAGCCGGAAGATAGCGGAAATGCTAGCTTGCAAGCGCCTCCCTGACCCGCTCCGGGGTAAAAGGAAGGTGGCGGAGCCTTTTGCCGGTGAGACGGAAAAAAGCATTGGCTATGGCACAAGCCACCATGGGGGTTGCTGTCTCCCCAACCCCTTCCGGGTGATCCGAGGATGGCAGGATGTCCACTTCAATGCTTTCAGGGGCCTCGTTCATCCGCAATAGGGGGTAATCGCTATAATTGGATTGTTGTACATGGCCATCCACAATGGTAATCCGCTCTTTAAGCACACTGCTCATGCCCATGATCAGGCCCCCTTCCATCTGGGCCCGGATATTGTCCGGGTGCACGGCAACCCCGGCATCGAGAGCACACCAGAACCGGTGTACCCGGATGTCCCCGCTGGAGCGGTTTACAGAAATCTCGCAAATCCCGGTACCCAGCGAACCGTGTTCCACAAAGGCGACCCCCCGTGCCCTGCCTTCAGGTGCGGGGGTGTCCCACCCCGCCATCTCTGCAGCCCGGTTTAGCGTAGCAAGGGCCCTGGGCGAGCGGGCCATCAGGTTGCGGCGCAGCGCCACAGGGTCCATTCCCTCCCCGGCTGCCACCTCGTCCAGGAGGCATTCAATGGCGTATTTATTGGGGCCGTGCCCAACCGAACGCCAGTGTTTCAGGCGAACGCCATGGGAGGTCTCCCTCCATTCCGCGCATTGGTTAGGGATATCGTAGTGGTCATTTCGTGAACCGCTGGCCACCAGGTTGCCCCCGTCACCCACCACGCAGTGATACAGGGCGGTAACGCGGCCCTTGCCGTCCACCCCTGCTTTAAGGTGCTGCAGGCTTAACGGGCGATACGCGCCATAGCGCACATCGTCTTCCCGGGTCCATAGCAGTTTTACCGGGCGGGGGGCCATTTCCTTGGCTAACAGGACGCATTCAGTCACAAAATCGTTCATGCTGCGGCGCCCGAAGCCCCCACCGAGGTATTGCAGGTGGATGTCTACATTTTCCGGTGGGATGCCCAACAGGCCTGGTACGCCCAGTTTGGAGTCGGGCCCTTGTTGGGAGCCTACCCAGACCTCTGCCTTTTGCCCATCCTCCGAGATGCGGGCTACGGCATTAAGGGGTTCCATCTGTGCGTGGTAGACATAGTCGTTTCGGAACTCCCCGGAATAGACTTTTACCGCTGAGGCCAGGGCTGCAGACACGTCCCCCGATTCGTGCACCGTTTCCCCGGCTTCCCCGGAACGGGCCCGGTTCGCATAAGAGGAAAAAATTTCCTGGGAGTTGAACCCTGTGGCCGGGGCTTCGCTCCAGGAAATTTCCAGGCGATTTTTGGCAGTCAGGGCTGCTTCCAGAGTTTCGGCGACCACCCCAATGGCGTACTCGAACGGGACGATCTTCAGGACCCCTTTCATCGCGAGGATATCCGATTCATTGCGCAGGGTGGGGCGTGACCCGTGGAGGTTGCCTCGCTCCAGGACCCCATATATCATTTCCGGGAGGCGTATATCGCAGGCAAACCGGGCGGACCCGTCTACCTTGGCTGGGATTTCGGTGCGTGCAATTTCCTTTCCCACCCATCGGAATTCCGTGGGGTCCTTGAGCTGGTCAGGGCCGAATTCCGGCAGCGTTTCCGGCATTTGGAGCAGGGATGCCAGTTCGCCGAAAGAAAGGGCCTTGCCGGAAGGCCGGTGGAGTACGCGGTGCGGCTCGGTCTCTAATTCGTCTAAAGGTACCTGCCAGTGCTGGGCTGCCGAATACATCAGGACGTACCGCGCCTGTGCCCCGGCATTCCGCATCACGTTATAATAGCTGTTGGTGGTCCGGCTCCCTACCGTGAACATCAGTTTGGTGCCCGGAGCCCATCCGGGGGAGCCATAGATTTCGGTGACCTGGGGGGAGAAGGCCACTTGCACCTGGTTCCAGTCGGCATCCATCTCTTCGGCAAAGAGTAAGGGAAGCGAGGTCATAGAACCCTGGCCCATTTCCGCTGCGGGGTTGAAGATGGTCAGGGAACCGTCCTCGGCCAGACGGACCCAGGCAGTGAGTTCATGTTGGGCGAGGGTTTTGGTTATCCGGTCCTTGTCGGAACAGGAAATTAAGGTGGGAAGCAGGCCGGATGTGCCAATGAAAAGGGCTGTTCCCCCAGTGGTTTTCAGGAATTGCCGGCGGCTGGTGCTGGTGTTGGTGTTGGGATGCGGCATGATCAGGCGGTTTTGGATTCAGTCATGGCCTTCCCGGCCCTTTCGATGGCTTCCAGGATACGCATATAGGTACCGCACCGGCAAAGCACCCCACTCATATAATTGCGGATGGTTTCCCGGTCTGCAGTGGGGTTTTGGCGCAGTAGGGCTGCGGCCTGCATGATCTGCCCGGGCTGGCAATACCCGCATTGGGGGACCTGTGCGGCTATCCAGGCTTCCTGCAGCGGGTGGTTACCGCCCTCGGAAAGCCCTTCTATAGTGGTAATCTGCTGCCCGCCGGAGACGTTTTCCACCCGCAGGGCACAGGCCCGCATGGGGTTGCCGTCTACATGGATGGTGCAGGTGCCGCATTGGGCAATGCCGCAGCCGTATTTCGTACCGGTGAGCCCCAGGTCTTCGCGGAGGATCCACAGGAGCGATGCCCCGGGGTCTGCCTCCACCTGGTGCCGGGTGCCGTTTATGAGTAATTCAAATTGAGCCATGCGTAATGCTTTAGCCCATAAAAGATACTGAAAATGCTGGATTCTGATGTGGTTCCGGATGGGTTTTCCATCGGGAAATGTTTCGGGGTGATGGGATGTTGCAGGGGTTGGGTTTAGTTTGATGGGTGGGGGGAGGGGGCCTGCCACATCACAACCTTATACCCCTTCCAGCAACACCAAACATACAGCCCCTCCTTCGGGGACAACTCCAGCCCAAGCAGACCTTTTACAGGCCATAGGTCCTGCGCGCCCGCTCCACTTGTGCTTCCTCTGTAGTATCGGGGTAGAGTACATATCTGGGGGCTACTATAGGCTTAATCTTCTCTACGGTAAGGCGGGTAACGGTGCCAAAAGGGAACTGGTCTGAGGCCAATCCGGATAGGGCTTCGTGCATTTTGGCGAAATCCGGATGGTCTTTCCCGATAATTTCTGCCTTCCCTTTCATCTGAAATCCTTTCTGGATAAGGATGTCGATAAAACTGGCGCAGGCCTGAGGGTTGTCCCGGATATTGCGAACCGTTTGGGGCGATGCAATGTTGGCAATGATAATGGCGTCTGGCCCGAAATGGGTGAAAATCTCTTTCGGGGAAACATTGGGCTCCCCGGTTTTGGAGGCTGTAGCCAGCCAGCATAAGACACATTTGTCTATGTATGCCTTGTGGGTTTGGGTGAGTTCCATAGCATTGCCTTTAGGTCCGGGTTGGGCTAGCTGCCGGCGAGGGGGGAACCAAAAAGGCCTACAGCCAATTCGAGCCATAAAAGTAACACAGTCAGAAGAATTAGCACCATCATTCCCGTGCGAATTCCGGGAGATTGGATTTTGGTCCTTACGACGTAGATGGAAAGACTAGCCCCATACAGCAGGATAGCAGCCACGAGGAAGTCTGCCGGCCCCCAGTTTACCTGGTGGGTAAACAGCATGGCACCAAGAGGTAGCAAGAGGATCATTATGGGAAGTATTAAGGCCCACTTTAAGGTTGTTGAAACAGCCATTTTAAAAGAACTTTGAAATACAAAGTAAATAAATATTTTGCAAAGGACCAAGGAGGGCTGTGAATTCCTGCGTACGGATAGGGGAGTTTAAATAGCTTGTTGGGAGGTATGGAACTTCCGGTCAGGGCTCCCGTAGTATTTTCTCCATTTTACGACCCTTGGCCAATTCGTCCACCAACTTGTCCAGGTAGCGCACCTGTTGGGTTACGGGATTCTGGATTTCCTCAACCCGGTATCCGCAGATAACGCCTTTAATCAGGTGTGCGTTCGGGTTTAGTTCTGCCCCTCCAAAGAATTCGGCAAAGGTGGCCTTTTGTGCTATCAATTCCTGTACCTTTTTGGTGTCATAGCCTGTAAGCCATTCAATAACCTGGTGTAATTCCTCCAGGGTACGTCCTTTCTTTTCAACCTTGGCTACGTAATGGGGATATACAGACGCGAAGGACATGTTTGCAATCCGCTCGTCGTGGTGGCTGGTGTCTTTCATGAGTTTCAGGTTTTTGGGTTGGGTTTTGTGTTACTCCGGATCAGTACCCGCGTTTCGTACCGGTATTTCCTGTGGTCCCGCATCAGGCGCCTTATGGTGCGTTTCCCCCTGTAGCTACTGTTTTCAACCCATCCGAGCAGGACCAGCTCCAGGTGGGATCCGGAAGGCGAGTCGATAAGGTAAACCAGGGTTTCATCATACAAGAGGGAGGCTGTTGGCGGGAAATGGCAGGGAAGTTGCCCGCTTCCGGTCCGTATCACGAGATAGTTTCCGTCAATCGCGTAGGCGCCCATCCCGGCGACATCCACGGAGACGCCACCATTACTGAGGGTCCGCAGACATACCGAATCCCGCATGAATACCAGGGTATCCTTGGCCCCGGTGTACGTGCCTGAAAGCGATTGGCCGCAAAGCGGCACGGAAGCCCCCAGAATAAGAACCCAAAGCAGACGCATCATTGTTTTTCAGTGTCTTTCTCCAGTAAGATAGCCAATTATTACAAGCCATTGCAGGGAACCGGATGTACAGGCCTTAGTCTACCTGCAGGGAGAAGTTGTCTACATACATGGGGATGGTACGGGGGGTGGGGTTGGCGGTTGCCCCGATCTGTACCCGTTCGTAATAGGTGGGTTGCTGGAGTGTAAAGTCGATCCCCTCTTGGGCAAAGACGTCTCTGAAAACCCCGGGATTCGGGAAGTTCATGGCCGGCTGGTCCAGGACCTGCTGCCCGTCTATGACCAAAAGGTTACGGCCGGAATCGGTGGCCGAGAGGGTCATGGTCCATTCCACCCGAACCCATTGCTGCCTCGGAAACGCATACCGGGTCTGCTGCAGGGTGGAACCGGAGATTTTGCCCCGTTCAATAGACAAATAATCGTTACCCCCGGACATCATCAGACGTACCCCCGGGCATTGGTTTTCGGAACCGTAGTTATCGCCTACGGCGGGGTCCCAGCAATTGCAGCACTCCAGGTCCAGAAGCAGCAGGTCTGCCAGAGGCTCGGTGGTATCGATGTAGAAATCGGCCGAGATGCGTACAGTGCTCCCTTCCGGGATTTGCAGGCCGTTCTTTTCGATGTCGATTTTTGAGAGTTGGGAATCGGAACCATAAGCCAGTATCCGCAAGGCATTTCCCCCTTCCGAAACCGGGTTGGTTACCACAGAAATCGCATTTTCAGCCCCTGAAGGATCGGTTTGCTGGATGGTGGACCACCGGCTGCCATCCGTCGGGAAAAGGGCGTTAAGGGAGTTATTGGTCGTTTCGAAGCCGTCTTCAAAACGATACGATTGTTCCGGGGCCGGGTTTTCCTCCGGGTCATTTTTATCGCAGCCCAGGCAAAAAACACATAAAAGGCTGATGGTAAGGAAGTAATAGGCTTTCATAGTATGGAAAACGCAAAAAACGAAAACTTCTTGCGCGCTATCCCTATTTTACCGGACAGCCTACCCTAAGGGCAATGCCCTACGTTCTTCCTTACAGGGCTAACAGCAGGTCCATAAGTTCAAAACAAAGGTCATCGATCTTTCCTTTGTCCTGATGAAACGCCGATACATTGGAAAGGATAACGACCCCGAACTTCTTGTTGGGTTCCAGGGCCATCGATGCCGTGTATCCTGCAGTGCCCCCGTTATGCCAGAGGACCTCCTGCCCGCTCTTGGTCCTGGGCAGGTGCCAGCCCAGACCAATTCGCATATTGTCCCTAATGTTGAACGTCGCCTCCCGCGTGAGGGCTAAAACCGGATTTTCCAGGTCGAAATGTGCCCGAGCAAAAATAGAGAGGTCATTAGCAGAGGAGAGGATGGCCCCTGCCCCGGCCAGGGCATCGAATTCCCAATGGGGGGTGGGTTCTCCCACTGCATTTAACCCGGGAATCAGATGGGAATCCACCTTGGCTAAATCCGTGGTGGAGTGCGTCATGTCCTGGGGGAGGAACACCTGTTGCTGTAGCTGTTCTTCATATGAAGCCCCGGAAATCCTTTCCAGCAGATAACCCAGCAGGCCTGCACCCAGGTTGGAATACCCATAGGTACTCCCGGGCTGGTTTTCCGCCTCCATACCACCGGTAAGATATTCCTCCAGTTTGGCGCCGTCGTAATCCCGGTATGGGTTTTCCGGGTTGAAGGTAAAAGGATTGAGGTTTGTCGGAAGCCGCGGTAACCCGGAGGTGTGGTTGGCCAGTTGCAAGAAGGTAATTTCACGCGCTTCGTTCAGTTCTTTCTCCACATAGTGGCCAATGGGTTCGGTTAGGGAAACGCGCCCCTGAATGACCTGATGGGCCAGCAGAGTTGCCGTAAAGACCTTGCTGATGGAGCCGACCTCAAAAACGCGGGATTCGTTTGCTGCAAACCGCAGGGTATCGTTTTCCCGGAGTATGCCCAAAAAATACGTCTGGTCCGGATAAAGCAGGGCCACGGAGAGTTGTGTTTTTTCGGGGAAGGTTTTCGCATGCTGGTAGACCAATGCCGCATGCTCTTCGGAAACGCCATTAGGAAGGGGAGTAAGTCCATTGGCAGCCGGTACGGTTTGACCCCTGGAACAAGCGCAAAAAATGCAACCCAGGAGAACCAGCCAGTAGTTTTTCATTGTAATACGCGTTCTTTAGACCATTAAAGGTAATATTCCAAGGGGTTTACAGGCACAAGCCATGCGAAAAATTACAGACTTTGGCCGCCTCTCCAGGTTTGGGAAGTCATTTCAAACTGGATTTCCCCATCCGGGAAACGGCTGGTTTCCAACCACCCTAGGTTGCGGTAAAACCCCTCCGCACGGGTCCCCGGCCCGGTAGAAAGCCAGGCCTTTTCCTTGCCCTGCCCAAAGTACCAATCCATCATAACCCGGTGGAGCCTGCGTCCGATGCCCCGACCCTCCGCCTCTGGCAGCAGGAAAAGCGCCCAGATGTTGTTATCCGCCAGGTCGGCTATGGCAAACCCGACCACGCCTTCCGGGGTTTCGGCTACCCAACCTCGGCCGCGCCGGGTGATATAGTCCAGGCAAATGGCATCGGTAACCTTCTCGGGGTGTAGCAGGATGTTTTCCCGGACCCCCCTTCGGATTTGCTGCATGCGGGGGATATCCGAAGTCGTAGCCTCCCGGATTCGGATGTTTATGGCCGAAGGACCCTTAAGTGAATTTGAGGCCCGTCTGGGAGTAGTGGTTTTTGGGTGCTCCAGAATCATCAGCAGGAGTTCTTCAGGAGGATCTCCAAGCCTGATGGACCCGGAAGGCCGAAAACCCAGTTTTGCGAGGAGTCCCCGGGAGGCCTGGTTGTCCGGCCTTGTTATCGCCTTTAGGGTTTCAAGGCCAAAGGTGTGGAATGCCGCCTCGATAACCCCGCTTGCCGCTTCAAAGCCATAACCCTTGCCCTCGTAGGCCGGCAGGAGGGCAAACCCCAGGTCGATACCTTCCAACCCCTCCCGGTCATATAGGCCGCAGGTTCCTATTTTCGCCTGGTCTTCCTTCCGGATGAGGGTGAAATTGCCAAAGCCCAGGCGTTCCTGCTGGGACATGGTGTTTTTTAGGATATATGCCCTGGCGTCGGCCTCGGACCCGATTCCCCGGTCTCCAATATACTGAAGCCATTTCGGGGTGTTGGCCAGGAGGTGGAAAAACGCAGCGTCTTCCGCGTTAGTGGGCCTGAGCCAAAGCCGCTGGGTTTCAAGGATGCCGGGAGGGTTGTGTTGCATGGCTTGCCGGGGTTTCCCGCAGCGCCCAAATGGGTGCTTTGGAGAGGGTTACACCTGTTGCCCGAAGGTAAGCAAATTGTTATCCGGGTCCAGCAGGGAGAATTCCCGCTGCCCCCAGGGCTTGGTTTCCAGCTGGCCGTTGGGGTGGATGGGAACCTCCCCATCCAACAGAGCGCGATAAAAGGCGTCTATTTGCGCCACACGGATGTACACCTGGCCGTAGTTTTCGGCCGGGTTCAGGCCGGGGAATTCAAAGAAGTGGATCTGAACCTGGTCGCGCGCCACCATCAGGTATCCTGGATAGTCGGCATTACCGTACTCCTGAAAACCCAGGGTTTTGGTGTAGAAGGCGCGGGTTACGGCTTTGCTGCGCATAGGCAGCTTCGGGTGGATGGCAGTGAGCATATCGGCTTTAGTGTTGGTTCAAAGAGTGGAAGGTGCCGGTCAGTCGGGTTTCGAAAGGCCAGGGCTGTTGTACTCGATTTCTTCTATATGGAGCTGCAACCAGGTCCAGTCCCCAGTTTCGGTTTTCCATTGCACCTCACACCGCACCGGTATTTCCACCCCGTTGCGTACCTGGGTTTCCTTCGCCAGGACGGTCCACGGTGTAGGCTGGGAAACGCTGGCATCCCGGTAGCGCAGGGCTGTGAACGTTTCAAAGCTGCCCTGATGGTCAAAATAAAAAGTGCCGGACCCGGAAACACCTTTGTAGGAGAGGGTAGCCATGGCAGCGTTTTCCCCCTTTGGTTCCCAGGTGATATAGGGGCTCAGGGCCGCCGACGGGAACCAGACCATCTCAGCCAGGTAGCGCTGCAGGGTGGCCTGGTCTACCTTGGGGTCGGCGGTTGCTCTGGCCACGGGGATTAACGACCCAAGGGCAATGTGCATTTCCCCTTTCCCCCCGGTAAACCGGTCACGGCCGGTTACCGGTAAAAACGCATTCATCTCCGTTTGGATACTCCAAACAAAACCGGGGGGATCAACGGTAAAAACCTGTTCGGCCCTCCCGGGGTTCCAGGAATCCTGCCCTGGTTTCAGTTTGAGTTGCAGTTCCTGCCGGAGCCAGACGGTAGATACGGCAGGTTTCCCTACCACCCCGCTGCGGGACAACCATTGATGTACAACCGGAGGGAGGCCCTGTAGGTCCGTTTCTGTTATCCGCTGCGGTGAAGGCGTCGAGGCCTGGGATAGCAACTCAGCCCGCTCCTGCTGTACCTGCTGCTGGAAGGATGCCTTTGCGTGGCCCAGGACAACCCCCACTAGGATAAGGACATTGGCTATGGTACCAAAACGGGCATCCGTCCAGGCCATTGCGATTACTGCCTGGGAGATCACCAATCCGGCCAGGGCCGCCAGGTACCAGGAGGGAACCTCAAGGTAATGCAATACAGCTGTCAGGGAGAAAAGGACAAAAGCCAACAACCAAAACACCCCTGCGGTCCGGCTTACGGGCTGGCCCAGGCCTTCTAGTTCCGCCAGCCCAAAGGCTTTGGCAAAGCCCATTAGGTGGATAAGGCCATGCAGGGCAACCAGCAATGTAAAGGCAAACCGCATTCCATCAGGGTATTGGAAAAAAGCCAGTAGGCTACCTGAACTAAGGTAGAAAATTTCTGGGTTGGTTTACCCGGGTTTTCCCGGCTGTGCCCCTGGATGTTTCCGCAGCTGGTATAGGGCGAACCCCCCCAGTACCAGCTCTCCTACCCACCCGAAGGCGTAGGCTGGGGAGGGAATCCCGTCCAGGGCAATACTCAGCAGCCGTCCTGCAGCCAACCCGAGCATGAAAACGATATTCAGCAGCGTAGCCGCTTTCCAGTACCCCGACTTAAAGATACCCAGGATCCACAGGGCTGCGCTACCCAGGTAGAGCCCCATAATGGCGCGGAAGACGTTGTTCAGGTCCGTACTGTCTACTTGAAAATCGAAAAGCAGGGGTAGGGCATCGGCCGGAGCCACCCCATAGAGCAAGGCGGCGGGGATTACAATTACCGAGGAGAGGACCAGGTGGAGGTTTTTCATGGTGTTAGCCTTACTACATTAGGGCAGAAAACAAGTGCAGGAGTTTTTCCCAGAACCGGACCAGCATGGGCCTTTTATTCCACTCTTCTTCGGATATTTCCCGGGCATCCTCAAGGTCCTTGAAAAACTGGTCGCTCAAAAGGCCTGCCAGGCCCGTGTCAAATACCAGGGCGTTGATTTCAAAGTTAAGGTCGAAACTCCTGTTGTCCAGGTTGGCGGTGCCTACCACCGATACTTTTTTGTCGCAAACCAGGGTCTTGGCATGGACAAAGCCCTTCCGGTATAAATGGATATGCACGCCTGCTTCCAGGAGCTCCTGGTAAAAGGAGCGGGAAGTGCTGTTCACGATAAAGGAATCCGAAACCTCCGGAACCAGGATATGGATGGTAACTCCGCTTAAGGCGGAAATTTTCAGGGCATTCAGAAAGGAGCTGTCCGGGATGAGGTAGGGGGTGGTAATCAGGACCTCCTCCCTGGCCAAAAGGATGGTTTGTATCAGGGAATAAAGGATATTCGGGTAGTCGGAATCCGGGCCGCTTTCCACTATCTGGACCAACTGATCCCCATGCTTTTGCGCTATGTTTTCAATGGGGAAGTAGTCCGTGGAGAACCCAATATCCTGCCCGGCACAGAAATTCCAGTCCGTCAGGAAGGTGAATTGCAGGTTCATGACGGCGGTGCCGGTAATACGCAGGTGCGTATCCCTCCAATACAGGTCGTTTTTGGGTTGGTTGATGTACTTGTCGCTGACATTAATACCCCCTATAAAACCGGTAAGCCCATCGATGACCACAATTTTCCGGTGGTTGCGGTAGTTAATCCGGTTTGCAAACCTGATAAATGTGATTTTGTGGAAGGGGTAGGCCTCCACCCCTCCTTCGCGCAGTCTTTTCGCCAGGGTAGCGCGGATCCCCTGGCTGCCGAAATCATCGTAAATAAAGCGAACCTGGACGCCTTCCCCCGCTTTGGCGATCAGGATATCCGCAATCTGGTTGCCGATGTCATCATCCTCATAGATATAGTATTCCATATGGATGTGGTGCCTGGCGTTCCGCAGGCATTCCAGCAGGATAGGGAACTTAGACTCCCCATTGATACAAAGGGATACGGCATTGTTCTCCGACACCATCCCCCTTTGTTTCTGAAAGTGTGCGAGGGGGTAGAAATGCCCCAATTCCTCCTTGTTTTTCTTCAGGATGGCCGAGGCATGCGCCAACCTTCTTTCCCTTAGTTGGGGGAAGGCCGTATTATTGACTGCCAGCTTCTTCTTGTAGAGTTTCCTTTTCCGGTAATTCAGCCCCACACTGAAATAGATCAGTATACCAATTACCGGCAGTCCAAGGATGAGCAGGAGGTAGCCCAGTCCCTTGCTGGGGGTGGTGGTATGCAGGATAATCCGAATGCAGACCAGGAGCACGACCAGGAAATACAGGCCGATCAGTAGCGGGTATTCCATGTAAATTGTCTTTATGGCTTGCACAGAAAGATACACCTTCTTGAGCGGTTCGGGCCAAATAGGTTTCCACATCTTCTGGTAAGGAATGCAGATAAGCCGTGGGATACCACCACCCAGCTCTTTTTTAGCCCTTCGGGAAGGTTGTTTTGGGCGTTAACCATGGCTTGCATGTTATCGCCCCAGGCGGGCTATCCGAGGATTTTGGGTTGATCGGTAATTCGGTTACTTTATCTCCCGATCCAGTAACTCAAGCATTTCCCGGATGCGGTCGCGGAGGGTCTCGGATTGGATATTGGTAATCTGGTGATAGGTAACTACCTGGCTGATAATACCTTCCAGGGCTGTATCCTGCAGGACGGCTATCAGGTCCAGTGGCTTGCGTGTGGGCTTTAAGGTGAATTTGTAACTGAAGGTACTGTCCAGGGCTTCCGTCGGGGTATACCCATCTTTCCATAGGTTGTCATTCAAATTACGCGCGATACCGAGCCGAACATGACTTGGAAAAATCATTTCAGTCCTATACTTCTTGAAGTCGGTTTCTAACTCCTGAACCTGATACACCTCAGAGGACCAGTTGGAAAGGTAACGGACCAGGGTGTCGTTTTGGATCAGCCGTATTTTATCCGTGCCGATAATATCATTTTTTATAGGGTCGAAGGTCGGATCCCGGCTAATGTTGGCCATGGCCGAATAAAAAACAGCTTCTTCCAATGATTCCGGCTCGTCTATAAATTCCAGCAGGGTATTACAGGCCATAAGGCCCTCATTGCGCATTTCTATTTTCTGGTTAAGCTGCTCCAGGTTGTTCTGGTATTCACTTCTCAACTGCCGGAGGATGGCTTGCTCCTTTTCCCGGTCCTTCCGTGCTTCATTCAGGTTATTTATTTGCAGGGCAATCAGGATCCCAATGACCACCAAAACGATTTCCCCTGCGGCGTAAAACAGGTATTTGCGGAAATTGTTTTGGGAAAGAAGCTGGTTTCGGATGGTTCTGAAAAACTGGATCATAGCCTGGGCCCGGGTGGGGTATTGACGTGTGCGCTGCGCTCCCTAAATGTAGTCCTTTTTCCAAAAATGCGAGGGTATGGTATGTAGTCAGTCCCTCCCCAGGGAACCGATAAACCGAATAGCCCCCGGCAGGATGCTGAAGGTAGCCGGGGCCTGGCCCACGTACTCCCCGTCTGCCTCAATGCCGCAGGGGTGTACGCTTTCCAGCCGGATCATCCGTGCCTCACGGTAGTGCACTTCGGGGTGGTGGATGGCAACTCCCTTTTTCAGTTTTGGGAGGTTCAACAAATAGTCCTTCAGGCTGAGGTCCCCGAAAATGGACAGGTGGAGCTTCCCGTCGTCCGGAATGGCCTCAGGTGCCACGCAAATCGCATTGCCGAAATACCTTCCGTTGGCAACGGCCAGCTGCATCAACGGCCCTTTCCAATGCCAGTCTCCTTCCGTAAGGAGCACTTCTTTTTTGGTGTACCGGTAAAACCCCTTCAGGATATGCCAGAAATAGCCCATGCGCGAATCCAGGAATCCCGAGGCATTTTCCATGCGCTTTACCACTTCGGCTCCCAGCCCAACCCCTGAAATATTGATGAAATATCGGGTTTCGCCCCTGGGATCCAGGATAATTTTTCCCAGGTCCAGCCGGCGGGTGGCCCTGTTCCGGATATTCAGGATTAAGGCCTCAAAAGAAGGGGTAATCCCGGTCGTACGGGCAAAGTCATTTGCTGACCCATAGGGGAGCAGACCTAAAGCCGGGTGGGCATTGGTGGGGATGTTGCTCTGCATCATCCCGTTTACCACTTCGTGCAGGGTCCCGTCTCCCCCCACGGCCACCAGGTAATCGCACCCGTCCTGGGTGGCCTGGCGGGCCAGTTCCACCGCGTGCCCCGCCCAAAGGGTGGTCAGCAGGTGTACGCTTCCCAGGGCCGGTTCCCGGCTCATGCGTTCCAGTTGGGGAAGCAGCCGCGAGAGGCGGTTGTTTTTGTTGTTGATGATACAAACGACCTTCACCAAAAGGAGTTTATCACGGTTACCCCTCTGCGCTCCATCTTATTTTAGTTGCCGGAGTCTACTTCGGCGCCGGTGAACTGCTGATGTCCGTTGCAAATCTTCAGGGAAGGGTGGAGGGCTACCTTGCCCTCCGCGGTAAGGACGGCTTTCTGGCGGTTTACAAGGAATTCCAGGGCGTCTTCCTTGGGAAATGCGGTCCCGGAACAGGAGCCGAAGCGGACATCTTCCCCCCAGGTTTCCCCAATAGCCAGGGTTAGTTCTTCGGGGGTCCATTGGGTGTTATGCTGTTCGATGAGGAAAATTACCTCGTGGATGTGTTTGACGTTTGGCATGCGGGTGCTTATCAAATGGGTTAGGCAATGGGTTCGGGCCGGAAAAGGCCTGACATGTTTAAAGGTAATCAATTCCACGGCCTCAGGAGCACTTTTTATGCCCCGGAAGACAGCTTAACCCCGGATAGTTACCCCCCGTTTCAGCTCTTCAGGAGTAGGCGGCTCAAACCAGGTTTCCATAAAGTCGAAGTTTTCACGGGATACCTCAAAGGCATAGGTTTCCCCTTTTTCGGTATTCCGCTGCATGACCCGCTTCAGCCGGACCTCCTTCGGGATATCCAAGAAGTGGATTTTAAGCCCCAGGCCTTCTTTCCGGGCAATCGCCCTGAATTTTTCCCGGTGCTCGAACCGGGCCAGGCCCAGGTCCAGGATCGAATCGGTACCCGAAGCCTCCAGTTGCCGGACCAAATCCAAAATAACGGCTTCGGCCCTCTCGATGCGTTCCAGAAACCAATCCAGGCCGTCATCCGGGGTTTTGTCGGGCATAAAAAGGGTGTTGTTCCAGGTATCTATGGAGAAGATTACCCCCTGGGTTTCTTCCCTGAGGCGTTTGGCATAGGTGGTTTTTCCGGAGCCGGTATTCCCGACAATCAAGTGGATCATAATTTACGTTCTGGGATTAATCTGCCCCCATATCAGTAGGAGAAGGTCTTTTTTTGTTACGAACCGGGTAATGCCTACTCCTCTTTCAGGAAGGAATAACCGGGTGGGTGAGGAGGCGGCAGCTACTCCGGGATGGTAAGAACCACATTGCCCCGTTTACGCCCGGAGTCCACGTAGCGGTGGGCTTCCACGACCTCACTCAAGGGGTAGGTCCGGTCTATAAACGGAATGAGCAGGTCTTTTTCGGCCATCTCCCGAATCTCAACCAGATGGGCCGCCTGCTCCTGGGTCATGCTGTTAACACCCACAAAGCAGCCCTTTGGTTTCAAAACGTTCCGGGCCTTCCGCTTGCTGGTTTTACCTACGGCATCGAAGACGATGTCGAAGGATCTTCCCAGGGTGGTGTAATCTTCCTGTTTGTAATCCACTACTTGATGGGCCCCAAGACTGCGGACCATTTCCTGGTTTTGGGTGCTGCACACCCCTGTTACCTCCGCCCCAAGGGCGCGTGCAAGCTGAACCGCGTAACTGCCCACGCTCCCCGATGCTCCGTAAACCAGAATGTCCATCCCGCTCCGGATCTCTGCCTTCCGCAGCAGGAACAGGGCGGTCATGGCCCCAACCGGGAGGGCTGCTGCCTGCTCAAAACTCAGGTTTGAGGGCATTTTTTCCACTACCCCGTTTTTCCAGTTTTCCGGGATACACATATACTGGGCATAGGAGCCTGTTTTCAATAATGTTGTGGTCCCAAAGACGGCATCGCCCACCTGAAACCGGGAGGCATCCGGGCCAAGGGCTTCAATGGTTCCCGCCCACTCATGGCCGAGGATCTTCTTTTTCGGGGCGAACAACCCGAAAATCAGCCGGGCCGGCAACCAGAAAAGCGGCGGGAAATCTGAGCTTCTCAGCCGTGCGTCCCCCGAAGTTACTGTGGCGGCGTGTACCTTCACCAGGATTTCATTTTTCCCGGGCGCGGGCTTCTCAATTTCCTGGAGCCGGAGTACTTCCGGCCCTCCGTATCTATGGTAGAGCACTGCTTGCATGGAGCTTGTTTTCAGGGCATTGGCAGCCCTTGGATTATTCCCGTTCCCCCTCCGAAAACCCGATGAGCTGGGAGGCAAAACCTGCAATTTCCGGGTAGTTCCCGGAAGTGTTGGACAGAACCACCACCGCGGTTTTGGTTTTGGGTACCAGCATCAACTGGCTGGTACACCCCGTTTGCCCCCCGCTGTGTCCAATAACCAGGTGTTCGTTCGGGGGTGGGCCGTACAAATACCACCCCAGTCCGTATTTGTTCCCTTCGTAGGCTACCGGCTGGGGCCGGATCATCAGCTCCAGGGTCTCCGGCTTCAGCAGAGTGCCGTCAAGCACGGCATGGCCGAATTTCAGGACGTCTTCCACAGTGCTTCGAAACCCGCCCCCGGGAGTGCGGTTGCTCAAGTCGTTCTGCTTGCCGGCTTTGGCACGCCGCCCATTGTGGTGATACAGACAGGAAGCGTCGGGCTGCACCTGGTCCAAGTTTTCCGCATAGGTGGCCGTCATCCCGGCGGGGTCAAAAATAAAGCGCTTCATATAGGCCGCGTAGGGCATGCCGGAAACGGTTTCCAGGATCCGGCCCAGGACCACAAAGCCATAGGTGGTATAGAAGTACTGGGTGCCCGGGGGAAACAGCAGGGGCCGGTCTATAAATACTTCCATGGCCTCTTGCAGGCTACGGTAATGGATAGTATTCTCAATCTCCGCCTCGTCCCTGTACTGGGTAAGCCCGGAGGTATGCCCCAGGAGTTGGGCCACGGTAAGTTGCTTTTTATTTTCTGGCAGGTCCGGCAAATAGGTTTCAATGGGCGCCTCCAGGGCAACCTGCCCGCTTTCGACCAGTTGCATGACGGCCACAGCCGTAAAACTTTTAGCGATAGAGGCAATCCGGGTAGGGGTAGAAGCTGAAAAAGGCGCCCCTTGTTCCATGCAACGCTCTCCTGCCGCCCCGGCCCATTGCAGCTCCCCGTCAACGCTCACGGCCGCAGCAATGCCGATGTTCTTTTTTTCTCCCGCCAGGCTCTGCAGTGCCTGGTCCGGGTCAAAGGGCTGCTGGGCCAGGACGTTTCCCAGCAATAAAATACATAGTAGGCTTAAGGGTCTTCTCCTCATCGGATGGCGTTTATGTAGTCCGGTTTTACTGTTTTAGTTTTCCGTATTCCTGCTTTTCTCAGACCTGAACGCGAAAGAAATTTGCATATCCGTATTGGATACTGCAGCATGAAGCCCAGCTTCCTCCTTCCAGTATTGTATCTTTTTAGGAAACTCCAGCTCCGGGTTTTCGCAAGTGAACCCTGTAGGGCCGAATTCGGTCATGAAAAAGACCACCGGCTCGGGATCTTCCGGGGCTTGGACATGGAGGGCCCAGGCAGCCCCGGTACGTTTCAGACGCATGTTTTCCTGCCAGATGGTATCCTGATCTTGCAGGGTAAACCCGAACCCTGTGTATTCGCTATCCCCGGCCTTCTCCCAGAATTCATAGGTGGCTTTCCCGAGTTCTTCGCCCACCCGTTCCCATCGGCCCACAAGCCAGTCGAAGTAGGTTTCAGAGACAGCCGTTGACGTCGTTTTCTCTGGCGTTGCGTTGTGCTTCTGGGTTGGGGTGCAGGCAAGGATCAATAATACGGGTAATAGGGTAATCTTACTCATGACTATGGTATAAGGGTAAATGGAGATCAAGTACATATTTCCGGTTCAAATTTGGTCTGTTTCCAATGGTAACTGGTTATGTCTCTTTTGGAGAGCACGATAAAGTTCTATACCCTTGTTCCTGCCCCTTAATTCGACCTGTCCCAGTGGCTGAAAATGATAATCCCCCAGGCATCCAACTCCCTCAGGAAATCTCCTTAAACCAATAAATCGGTTTCATAGAAGTTACACAAGTTTTGTATACAGGCGGTAGTGTTCAGCGTGTCCCCGGTAAAGACGATGTCTTTTTTGAGCGTCCCGATTTCTTCGGTAGTGACGTTGCCGTAATGTAGGCCCGCTTTAAACGAGGGCGCAACGTCATATTTTGAAAGGTACTTATGTCGATGTCCCTCAAGAGTTTCTTTCATTAAGAAAAAGCATGTCAACGCCCCAATGGGGGTAGGGGATGAAGTAATGTATCCGAGAAACCTGGGATGTCCGTTAAAGAGCGAATGGTTAAAGAGCAATGCGGTAGCTTCCGAAAGAATAACGGAAGGATCGGTCCCTTTTTGGGGAAGGGCCTTCTGGCCCAGTTCAACCTGCACTTCGGAGGGAAGCCGGCCAAAGGTAACCGGTTTACTTTGCATACTGCTGTTGAAATCGGCAATGGCATCGACAAACTGGTGCCCCAATTGCCGGAAGGATTCTTTACTGAGTGCTATTGGGTTGTTCTCCATGGGTGGTTTTTACCGCTCCGGAGGAAAGCTGAAGTTCCTCCGCCAGTTCATAATGTTCCGCAAAGGCATCGTACCGTAGCAATACCTTTCGGGCGTTCTCGGGAATATACGCCATTCGGTAGTTTTCACCGGCAAATTTCCGGACCGAATCCAGGCAATCGAATTGTAAGGAGAGTAAAAACTCGACTTCTCCTGGAAGCTCCCGTGTAGTAATCCGCACCTGTTCCAGTCCGGTAACCCCGTTACGCACCACGCCTGGGAAAACTTCTTCGCGCAGCAGTTGCAGGTACTTCGGCGCATTTTCGAGGGTGGTCCATCCCCGCCAGATGCGGATTACTTTTTGTAGGGTTTTCATAGGAAGAATTCTTTATACAGAACCCGGGCAGCCGTTTACCCAAAAATAAGAAAGCCAGAACTACAAGGGTGTAATTCCGGCCTTCTACCTGCGAACCACTAAATGGTTTGGCGGTTTAGTTTACCCTTTACTCAGGGGGGAATGGTGTTCGTGGACCATTTTCCAGCCGTCGGTGGTGTTTACAAACAGCAGGGTGATCTGGTCGTTGACCACCACCAGGTCTTCCCCGAATTTCAGGTGGAAGTCCGAGTGGAAGGTAACGTTGGCAACATCGCCATAGACGGCAATCTGCAGGTCCTGGGCGTCGAATTTGACCACTTCGCTCACGGAGCCAAAAACATTGCGCTCGTGGGCTTCATTGGCCAAGCCTCCATTGCGGGGTTCTCCGTTTTTGAATTCGGTGAATTTGGGCCCGTAGGCGTGGAAGGAAATCAGTTTGTCCAGGTCTCCCTCCTTAATGCTTTGGGCCACGGCCACAAAAGTTTCCAGGACTTCCTGTTTGGCTTCGGGGAATTCGTCGTTGATCAGGTCTACCTGGGAATGGCCATAAAAAGACACCAATCCCAGAGCCATGCAAATGAGATAAGTAAATCGGGTTTTCATTTTGTTAGTGGTTTTAATGATTGAGGTAAAAGTCATTAAAACCTGGGCGGAGGTATTTTCAAATTAGCCCAAAAAATGTGCTGAAACGTCCAAAGGGATTTTTGTGACTCAGGATTGGAGGTGTTTCGCCCGATACTGGTGGGGTGGAAGGCCGTATTGCTCCTTAAAGGACTTTACGAAATGCGAGGTGTTGATAAACCCGCTATCGTAGCAAATCTGGTTGATGTTCAACCCGGTTTCCAGTAACAGCCCTTTGGCGTATTCCAGACGTTTGGCCTTAATCCAGCGGGAGGGGGTAGTGCCAAAGGTCCCTTGGAAATCCCGTTTGAAGGCGGACAAACTCCGGCCGCATAACCGGGCAAATTCCTCCACTTTTAAATTATAAAGGAAGTTTTCTACCATAACCGTCTCCAGGTCGGCGCCGGACTTTGGTGGTTGGGAGGCCTTTTCCTGTAAATCGGATCGCTCGGGGCGTTCCCCGGTAACAAACTCTGCTATCTCAGCCAGGATGGGGTAGGTGTCCCCGGTCCAGAAAAGGTGGTCGCGCCCGTCAAACTCCACCAACCGGGCATGGGGCATCCGATCCGCTATATACCGGCCCTCTTCCACCCGGATTTCAATATCCCCTTTTCGAAACAGCAGCAGGGTTGGCACCTCAATATCCCCAAGGATACCGGTTACATCTATATGGGTGCACTGTTTGTGCAGGATGAGTGCGGCTTTTGGGCTGGCCCCGGCCCGCAAATAACTGGCCAACCAGTCCATAAACCCCTGGTCGTGGGCGAGCGATGGAACCAGAGTGCGAAGTTCGTCCAGGTCGCCATGGGCCCAGTTTTCCTCTATAAGGCGGTTGGAAACCTCCCGCTCCTCGTCTGTGGGAGCCCACGGATAATCATCCGAATACCGGCGTTTCGCAAATATGCCAAACCCGATCACCCCCAGGGAACGCTCCGGGTAGTGGAGGGAAAACAACAGACTCACCGACCCTCCTTCCGAATGGCTGAACAGGAACGCTTTTTTGGATTGGGTGGCATCCATTACGGCCTTGATGTCGTCCATTCGCTCCTCCATGGTAGAGTATGCGTCGGTGCGGTCCGAGAGCCCGGTTCCCCGTTTGTCGAACAGGATCAGGCGGGCAAAGAGCGTCAGGCGAGTTAAGAAGGCGGCAAGCCGGGGTTCGGCCCACATCATATCAATATTGGAGACCCACCCGGGGATATAGATGATATCCACCGGGCCGTTACCGATTACCTGGTAGGCAATATTAAAATCGCCGCTGAGGGTATAGTTCGTTTTTGGTCTCAATAGGGGTTGGTAGTGTTCAGGCCATGGAGGCTTTTGTTTCCCCCATATGGTGGTATTCGTACCTCAGGGCCGTGGCTTAGGCTTAAGATACTCATTTACATCCAACCAGTGTATAAAGGCATCAAACCAGCGGTTGCTGGTTCGGTTCGGATTGCCCAGGCCAAAACCGTGTCCGCCATTCTGGTAGAGGTGGAACTCCACAGGTATGCCGGCCTGGTACCAGGAATCAATTACCCCGAATTGCCCCCGGAACAGGAAATCGTCCACAGCAATCACATTGAACATGGGTGGGGCACCCGCCGGTACTTCCACCGGGCCCATGCCGCCATAAATGGGGCCAATAAAGGCCAGTCGCATGGTTTGGGAGTTTAGGGTGGCATGCATGGTAAGTCCGGCCCCGGCTGAAAAGCCGATCATCCCAATGCGGTTTACATCCACACCCCATTCCCCCGCCCGGTCAACGATCATAGCGTAAGCGGCTTCGGCGTCTGCCAATTGATTTGTAAGGTCCAACTGTGGTGGTCGGGGTGGTTGTGCCGTTCCATCGGTAGCTACATCCGATGAGGGGGGCGCTGGTCTGGGGCGGTTCATCCAATTGCTGAAGTCCTCCAAAGATTCGGGAGTGGGGTGCAGTCGGTATTTGAGGACAAAAGCGGCAATACCCTTGGCCGCCAGGGCTTCGGCCACCTCCCAGCCTTCATTTCCCATGGAAAGCCAGCGAAAGCCTCCTCCAGGGGCTACAATGACGGCGGCGCCATTGGCGGTTCCTGGCTCCGGAAGGAATGGGGTTAAGGTGGCAGTAGTAATGTTCCGGGCCATGGGGTCGCCCCATTGGCGAAACCAGGACTCCGAGGCGGGTTGGTCTGCTACCCCGCCTGTCTCAAGGAGAATGGCATTTGGCTCTTCCGGAGCATCGAGTGGATAAATAGTCCCGTCTTGGGCCCAGGCGGTTGTAGAGGTGGTGAAAGCCAGTAACAGTGCCGGGATGTTTTTTAAGAGTGTATTCATAGCTAATGCATTAAGGCCAGAGTGCTCTTAAATATAGTGTAAAATTTACACTTATGTATCCTGGCTTGAAAATAATAATGATGGGAAAAAATGTGTTTCCGGCGTCCTAACATTACGGCGGATTACTCATCCTGCCCAATACGTAAACCACATAATCCAGACGGCAAAAAAGAGGAGGGAAGACAGTACCGCATTGCCGAAGAAAAGCAGGCCGATCGGCCTTTTGTAGAAGTAAAACAAGAGGCCCAGCAGGAGGTTGGCCCCCAGCAGGATGGGCACTACGGTAAAGACCGGAAGTGCGGCCTCGCCTTCGGGTTGGGCCAGGTAAAAGTACAGGACCATCCCCGCAAACTGCAGCAGGAGTAGTCCAAGGCCAAGCTTCATAATGCTCTTGTAGCGCATACCTTCTTTCTCACCTCCACCGGGCGGGTTTAGAGAAAGATAATGAATTTGCCCAAGAGAGGATCCGGATTCGGGTCTTAAAATCCGATCCGCGGATTATTCCAGGTCGGCATCCGTAAGGGTCAGGATGTACGCAGCGTCGTACTCATATTCGGACTCCAGGCGCCATAATTCGTCTAAGATTGGCTCCTGCTGGTAGGCCACTACCTCGTACCCCCCGGTTTCCGTTCGGTAGAGGGTAATACTGCTAAAGGCGATATTTTCCGAAGGCGGGACAAAACCGTTGAAGTCAGACGCGACGGCAATAAACTGACTCGACTGGCTTGCGATGACCACTTCGCCGGCTTCTTCCAGGACAATGGCCAGGTCTGTGCTCGTGTTGTTTTCAATGAAATATTCCGTGCGGAAAACAGGCTCCTCTTCGGACTCGCATTGGGTGGACATCAGTAGAGGGGCCAGGAGGAGAAGGTAGATTCGTTTCATTTTCGTGTTTAGTTTTTAGCATAACACCTTTGGGTAGTAAAACCCTACCGAAAAAAGAGTCTATTCGCGAATAGGCACTCCACTCATAGGTTTCCCTGTCCCATCCCTGATTTTATACGGAACCAATTAAATGTGAACCGCCTCTTGCCGAGAAGCAAAAGGCGGTTGATCAGGTTTTTCTAATGTGCTTAAATTTACTTCCGAAGAAGTCCTGAACGGGGCTAAAGCTTTTGGTAACGCTCCTGGTACTCCCCTTCACCTTCGTCTATGGTAAGGGTGAGTAAATCCCCATTAATACTAAACGATGCGGTATAGGAATCCACGCCATAATCCAATTCAATGGATGTATCGGAAACATATTCCCAGTTTCCTGTGGCATCCTGGTCCATCTGGCATGCTCCGGATGTATCGTCATAATAGGTGAAACGGAACGTACCGTCTTGCAGGAATTCCAGGATTTGGTTGCGCTCGCAATCAGTTGCCAATTCTTCACCGTCATTGTCGATATACGCCCTGTAATTCCAAACCCCCAATAAGGTTACTTCGGTATTTTCCCCTTCCGGCGTTGCCTCGGTTTCTTCGGCTTCACAAGCTACAAGGAACAGGGAAAGGGCAAAAATAGGCAGCAATAGTCTTTTAAACATAATGGTAGTGTTTAGGTGTTCAAGCACTACCATAACGACTTATCCGTCATGAATATTACAGTAAACCCATAAACGTCCCCAAATAAGCAGACCTGCCTACCGGTCCATTCGGCCCATAATTAACCGGATTTGCCCCATGTGGTTGGCCTGGTGTTCCATGACGTGGTACCAGGCCCAATGGTTGTCCATACCGCCCCCAAGGGCAGTAGAGGCCAGCCAGGCATCGTCTTTTTCTTTTAACATGCGCAGGGTGTTGGCCCGCACTTCTCCCCAGAGGTCCAGATAGTAGCTGATGGGCTGGTCCACAAGTTGTTCCCGAGCGTTGTCGCCCAGGCGGAGGGCTGTATCCCACATCGCCACCTCTTCAGGGTTAAATTGCCGGCCCTCGAAGGTATACACCTGGTAGTATTTTTCCGTGGCGGCCAGGTGGTAAATAAGGGCGCCGATTCGGTTGGCCTGCTCGTCCAGCAGGAAATCGGTCTGTTCCGGGCTCAGTTCCGCTACCGAACGCGTTACCCTTCCCTTTAAATCCTCCAACATGGAAACCAGGTTGCCCACTTGGGTGGAATAGCCCTTAGGCGGGGCAATGGAATATTGGGCCTGGGCCACTTGGATTTGTACAAAAAACAAGCAAATAAGTACCGGAAAAGCGAAGCGTTTTTTCATATGAGTTCGTTAATGGATTTACAAACAGGGGGGAGTACCAGTAAGATACTTCTATTATTTGTTTTCTGGTAATTCATCCGCGATTAGTTCCTGAATTTCCCCGATGGTCGTTAAGCCCAGCTGAATCCGTTTAATCCCGAAGATGAGGTTGTCCTGGTTGAATTTTAAGATATTCTGGGCTTTTGAGGGCCGCAGCAAAATGGTGTAATCCCGCAATTCAACGGAGTGCTTGAATTCAAAAGCTACAATTTCATCGAATAAAATAGGCAGCCAGTGCTCGTTAAAGGCAATCTCTACATCGTTTACGGATTTCACCATTCGGGAGGCTTCATCGTCGTAATAGCGTCCGAGCATAAAGCGCAGTTTCTTGTTGGAGATTTTATCCAACCCGTTGGATTTTAAAACCTCGTAGGCATTGGTAAGGGGTTGGAACCGGTCAAACTGTACCACCTTCCCCAGCCACAGATGGATGCTGTCCTGGGTTTGCTGGGATATGTCCGCTTGCAATATTTTTTTGGATGCAACAACTGCATTGCTAAAGTTAGATTCGATGTTCATCAGTGCCTGCCGGTCGCTGGCCAGGTTTTCCTGGATTTGGGCCAGGATTTCCTTTTCAAAGACCTCGTCTTTCCGCGCCTCGTTCAGGTTATTCAGCTGGAGGGCGATCAGAATCCCGATTACCACCAGGACGATTTCCCCGATGGCATACAGGAGGTACTTGCTAAAGCGGTTTTCGGCAAGCAGGCGCTGGCGGATGCGGCGGAAGAACTTAATCATTCAGATAGGTTTTAATATCCCGGATCAGGGCTTCGGCACTCGCTTTTCGCTGGGCCATCACAGAAAGCGAATTAAAGGAGCGGCCTAAATCGCCAATCACGTAATTCTCAAACTGCGGACGATCCACCAAACTGCGGAAGTCCACCTCTAACGTGCGTTTGTCGGGTATGGAATCCAGGAAGGCATAAAAGCGCTGGTTGCTTTCGCTGTCCTGGTTCAGGACATAATGGCTGGAATGAACGCTCACATAGTTTTCCGGAATGGTCGCCATCAACGGTTCAAACTGGGAGACGATGATTTCGTTGGTGGACGCAGTAACTTCCATAAGTAAATGGAAGTTGGCATAATACTGGGTGATTTTTTTTAAAAGTTCCTTGTTGGTAAAGGTTGAGAATACCCCGGAACTCTCCGATGCGTTATAGGTAGCGGCATAACTTATGGCCTCGTTGCTGTAGTACAGGGGTTCCACCCGCTGGCCAAAGGCATCGGCATCGATTGGGGCCTGGGGGTCCCGCACCTTTTGAAGCAACCAACCCAGTTGCTCCACCCGGTTTTCGTAAAAGGCGGTTTGCTCTTCGAACTTGCGGATGTCATTGGCTAAATCCTCGAGGAGATCCGCGTAGAAAGTCCGTTCCAGCTTCCGGTTTTGCTTGTATTCGTTCCAGGTATTGATCTGCAGCGCAATCAGGATCCCGATTACCACCAGGATGATTTCCCCGATGGCATACAGGAGGTACTTGCTAAAGCGGTTTTCGGCAAGCAGGCGCTGTCGGATGCGGCGGAAGAATTTGATCATGG
Organism: Robiginitalea sediminis; assembly: GCF_002198115.1. Classification (GTDB taxonomy): domain Bacteria; phylum Bacteroidota; class Bacteroidia; order Flavobacteriales; family Flavobacteriaceae; genus Robiginitalea; species Robiginitalea sediminis. Next base: position 560,983 of record NZ_NGNR01000003.1, read on the forward strand.
GATTGGGGAATTACATGCGGACTATTCCAGGGGGAGGCTGGTATTCCAGATGTTGCTGTAGAGTTTCCAGGTACCGTCCTCGTTTTTCCAGATGTTGATGTACTTGCCCTCGTCGATGGTATTTTCTTCCCCGTAGCGGAGGTAGTACGTCCCTTCATCCACCAGGTAGTTTTCATCGCCATAGAAGGCCGTGGACACCTCGGTGAATTCGTGAATGCCGTAGTTCACCCAATCCGCATTGAGTTGGGCTATGTCCTTTTGCCCGGTTACGGCAGGGGAATTGGGGGGAAGCACCCGGGCGTCCGCCGTAAAGGATCCGTTCAGGTAGGCCGTGTCTTTGGTAATATGCGCCTGGGTAAACGCCTGGGTTTGCTCCTGAATCCGGGCTTTGGCCGCTTCCAGGTCGAAAGCCTCGGGGGTAGTCTCCACGGTCGCATCGGCTGCGGGTTGCTTTCCATTACAGGAAGCAAGTAGTACGGAAATAAGTACGGAAAAGAAGGTACACTTCCAGGATGGTCTCATAAGGGGTTTAGGGTTGGTTGTTTTTGAACTTCCTCAGGATGGTTTGTGCCTGGGAAGGGGTTTTATGCAAAACCCGTCCGGACGCATTTGGCCCCCAGCGGTTTATAGCTATTTCCTAAATGTAGGGAATTTTGGAACAGAACTGCAGGTTGGAAATTGGCCGGTGCGAACTATAGCTACTCTTTGACCCCTTTCCACTAAAAGTACGCCCCAAACAAGCTGTTCAAAAAGCGAACATAATCCCGTACTCCCCGAGTCAGTGTTCTGCCCCAGCCGTTTTCCCGATGCGTTTTGGCCGAGTGGGATACTCTTTCTTAAAAAACCCGTTCAAAGCTTTTACCGTTAAACCGGTAAACTGCAGCGGGGGATTCTCCCGCAAACAGCAAATCCCCTTCCCGTGTCCTGTAGATGGTCCAAATGGTATCGCTGTTCACCCCGTCTTCCGAAGTGAACTGCTCGAAGGTTTCCGTATCAGGGTCGTACCGCCAAATGCCCGAGTAGACGGTTCCAAACCACATCTTCCCGGTTGTATCCTCGGCAATGGAGAAGGCGCGGTGAAGGGTGTTTTCACTCCCTTCCTCGTAGTCCAAATGGTGTTTTTTTGTAAAATTCTCGGTGGTTTCCCCATCAAAAACAAAGAGGCCCGCCCCGTTGTCTGCCATCCACAGCCTGCCTTGATGATCGATGAAAATCCCGCGAATACCCATATTGCGCTCGTCGTCCTGCCGTCCCATCTCATCCCTCCCTACAGCCACAAAAGAACTGTCCCTGAATCCGAAGACCTTCTCCATGGTTCCTAACCACACTGTACTATCCCTGCCATAGGTGGCCTTCGTCGTGGGGAAATACAGGTATTTGTTGCCCATATCCGCAGGGACCGGGTAGGGATGAAAGGTGGTTGCCTCTGGCGTGGCTTCATAAACGCCCGGAGCCACGTACACCGTGTCTGTTGGGTTCAACCCTTTTTGGATCCATAATGTGCCTGACCCCCGGATTCCGTCTATTCCCTCTTCCGAAAAGCCCTCCCCGTTGTACTTAAACGCACGGAAACCGTTCTCCACCCAGAGGGTGCCCCGGGAGTCTTTGTGCAGGTTTCCGGAAACAGGCAGGCCATTTTTGCCGGTAAAGTATCGGATGTCCCCGCCGTCGTACTTGGCCACATAATCCGGGGAGGAAAACCAGAGGTTCCCCTTATCGTCCTGCAGGATATCCCGAATGCCCCGTGTTTCCTTTAACCAAAGGTTCGAGTCCGGTGTGGCTGGGATCAGGCTCTTTTGGACCACATCTCGCTTGGCCCCCTGTTGACAGGCAGTTATGAGGGCTATGAGCAACAGGATGGTCAGGGACCACTGTGCTGGTATTCTCATCGGCAGGATGGTTTGGGGTGACGTGAACTGAGTATTGAAACTAATGGAAACCTTCTTTGCGACATTACTTTCTATACCCCTTTACATACACCGTCCGGTTCGCCACGGCAGGGGCCTGCCCTCCGGTGCCCCGTCGGGTTTCCACAACCAGGGTGGGCTCCCAGGGCGTGCCGGTTGGGGCTTCCAGCCACAATGTCTGGGTCATTTCCGCTTCTATCCAGGCCCCTGTTTTGGGGTGTTGGTAGGGGACCTGGGTGGTAATCACCAGACGATTACCTTCCCACCGGCTGGTGGACCGATAGGGGCGGGTGCTGCGCCCCATCGTATTGGTGTTTTCAGAAAGCGAACCGTCCAGGCGGTAGCGGTATTTCTGCAAGGGCTGGATTTCCCTGGGAATAAACGTAACCCGCTCTATTTCCAATTGGTCCGGGCGGTGGATGATGGAGATTTCATCACCCCACCCGCTTCCCAGGGCGGGGATATCGGGCGTTTCTTTCCGGTTGATGACGGATACCCGGTGCAGTTCGGCCGTAGACCAGCTGCCGGAAAAATCCGGGTTGGGCAGGGCATTAAAGGAGGTATCCGTTTTGCCCCGGTCCGTACGCTCGTACGTAGGGATCCACTTCCCGGAGCCCACTTTGGGAGGCAAATACGGGTCGGCCGCGTTGGCGCTGGCCGATACCCGGGGGTATTGCACCAGGGAGGCTTCATAGGCATGTACAATGGAATCCATAATGCCGATTACCCAGGGGTAGTAGTCCTTAACATCGATTTCCTCCTGCGGGTCCACCCCAAGGTCAAAGAGGCGCACAAGGTTGTCCGGGTCGGGGTCCGGGATTTCGGTTAAATAGCGGTACCAGAGTTTCCAGTCGTGCCACTTCACGGCCATTATCTCCCCCCTCCGGTTCATGATAATGGCGCTTTCCCGGTTGGAATGGGGCTGGGCGGCTTTCAGGAAGGGCAGTTGGTTTACCCCATCGATAAACCGGTCGTTGGTTTCGGTTGGGGTCACCTTTGCGGCAGCCAGGATGGTAGTAAACAGGTCGGTTTCATGCACCACTTCGTTGGACACCTGCCCGGGGGGAATCTGCGCGGGCCATCGGATCACCGCCGGGGTCCGGATGCCGCCTTCCATGGCCGAGTTGTAGTACCCCCGCCAGGGGCCGGGGTGGCCGCGCCAGGGCCGCCGCATTTCCGCCCCGTTGTCGGTACACCAAATTACCAGGGTATTCTCTTCTATTCCGAGCCGTTCCAATTCCTGAAGGAGCAACCCCACGTTGAAGTCCACATCGGCCATGGAATCGGCCATGTTCCCTGCCCCGGTAACCCCCTCTTTGTCTGGGTGGGGCAAGGCCGGAAAATGCAGTTGGGTCATGGGGTAGTACAGGAAAAAGGGCTTGTTTTTTTGTGCGTTTTCCCGGATAAAGCGGACCCCGTGCTCTGCCGCCTCCCGGTCTATGGTGCGCCGGGCGGACACATCGAAGGGTTTTACTTTTTGGGCGGTTTCCCCCGCTTTCCCCTGCCAGATATAGGTGAGTTCCTGATCTGCCGGAAACCCTTCCATGGACGAAAACTGGGAGACATGGGTGGTGCCGGGAATTCCGTACCACTCGTCAAAGCCCTGGTCGGTAGGCTCCCGTTTCCCCAGCCAGTTGTCCCCACCAATGTCCCATTTCCCAAAAAGGGCCGTGGCATAGCCGGCGGTTTTCAGGCGCTCGGCAATGGTGTTTTCCCAAAGCGTCGTCCCTCTATAGTAGTCATCCCCGGCCCGTGTAGCATACCGCCCCGTCAGCAGGGCGATGCGGGACGGGGTACAGGAATACTCCACGTTGAAGTTCGTAAGCCGGATGCCTTCCTCCCCAATCCGATCGATGTTCGGGGTGGGCACCCCCCGGGCACCCCCGAAGGAATTCACTTCCCCAACCCCCAGGTTATCCGGGAAAATAAGGACGATGTTCGGGTGCTCCTGGGCGCTCAATGGCGCGGTAAGCAGGAGGCACAGGAGGGTACAGAGGATGGAGAAGGACTGTTGCTTCATATGCTGCGGGCTGATGGTCAGTCAATGTAGTAAAAAATCTCGGGGATAGGGCGGAATCATACCATACCCCTTGTAGCCTACTGCTCCAACACCCCTTCCAGTTTGGTTTGCAGGTCTTGCTGATGTGAGGTTGCATCCTTTGGTAAACCCACAATATGGCGAATGACCAGGTTCTGGTCTAGGACCAGGGTCTTCGGATAAAGCTTAACGCCAAGGTTTTTGATGTAGCTTTTGGAATCGATCAGATGTTGGAAGTGAAAAGGGTGCTCCTGCAAGAAGGCGGTAACTTCCGGGGCTTCTTCGAAGGTGATGGCCACAAAATTCACAGTATCGGCAAAATGAGACCTCAGGGCGTTAAGTGCCGGGATTTCTTCTATGCAGGGGGCGCAGGTGGTAAACCAGAATACAAGTAGAGTGGGCTTCCCTGCCAGATCTTCCGAAGAAAGCCTGCCTCCCTCTAAAAGCCGGAGGTCAAAGGGCGGAAGGGCAGTGCCCTCGCGCTGGTTAACCGCTTCCTTGAGCAGTTCCTGAATTACAGCCGGTAGTTCTATAGCTGTCGTGTCTGGCTGTTGGGCCTGTATAAGCCCTTAAAAACAGATCAGCAAAAGGAGTATACGTGGATACCTGGCCATAGTTAAAATCGTAGGGAGCGGTTCTGTTTTTTTACGCTTCGGTCCAAAAGGGAAGCCAATCCTAGTGCAAGCAGAGCCAGGGCGGCAACACCTATTCGCAGACCCGGGTGGATTTTTGGCTGAACCGAAAATGCCACGGCAAAAGGTACTCCAAGAATAACAGCCCGATGCAGGTAGAGGTTATTTGGTACAAAACGCAGTTTAGAACGTAAAAAGGCCCTGAACTTTTTAAGCTTCTGTTTAAACAATTCATTGCGGAAAGAAGGTATTTTTTCCAGTTCCAGGTATTGAATGTAGCCGTGTATGACTTCCAGTTGTTCCTTTTCCAGCTCTTTTTCCTTTAAGCTTTCCAGAAGATCGATGAAGTTTCCGAAGGTCTGGGATTCTGACTTGTTGCTGGTCAGACGGCGTTTCTTTTTCAGGAAAACAATAGTGGCGTTTAAATCCCTGGTTTCAGAAAGGGAATTCGGTCCCAGCAATTCTTCAAGATCGGCTCCCAATGCGGTGGCTATTCTTTTTATGGTTTCACCTGTTGGTTGGGATTCGCATTTTTCAATGCGCTGGATGGTACGTAAACCCACATGTGCTTCCTCGGCCAAATATTCCTGAGACATACCGCGAAGCGTTCGTAACGCTTTAATTTTAGATCCAAGCTTCTCTGATTCCATTTTTGGTGTTTTTGTTTCGGCAAATGTATGCCGCAACCCGGATGACCTCTTGCGTCAGGATGCCGCCATCTATGCGCCAATTGATAGAAATGTTTGGGAGGATAGTTGGTGGCGCGGGGACTCTTGGCTACAAGGACTCTCTTTCCCTGTCCAATTGCGCCTTTCGTTCACGTGCCTTCTGCAATAGTGAGTCCAGGTCTTGCCGGTTAAAATAGCGTCCGTCATTCACTACGGCAAAAATATCCTGGGTGGCTTTAATGTCCAGTAGCGGATTGCTGTTTAGGATCACCAAATCGGCTTCTTTGTGTTCTTCCACAGTAGCCTTTTGGCTCAGAACCCCCATAAATTCAGCCCCGTTAATGGTGGCACTCTGCAGGATTTCCAGGGGTGTCAGGCCAGCCTCTTGAAACAAAACCAGTTCCTGGTGGAGGGAGAGGGCGGGGTATACATAGGTGTTGAGCGCTGCTGCATCACTCCCCGCGAGTAATTTGATGCCCGCCTGGTTCAGATAATAGACCTGTTTGGCCGTCAACGCATACCGGTCTTTCCGCTCCTGTTTCTGCTGAGGGGTCTCATGGGCCATCCTATTTATCCGCCATTGGTAATTGGCGGTAAAGCGCTGGGTCAGATAGTCCAGGAACAGATCCCGGGAGTGGTCGTTCTCATCCAAAAAAGCCAGCTGCTTCCCGCCGATTAATGTCGGGGTCACGGCAATGCCGGTCTTACTCAGTTCCCGGTAGGCCAGGTTGGCCTTTTGCTGATTGAAGGCGTCACTATAGTACTCGCGGGCTCCTGCTGCGGATATTTCCCCGGTCCTGAGTTGTTCCACTATGCGTTTTTCATCGGCTCCCAACCGCAGCAGATAGCTGGCGTGTTCAATGCTGCTAAAGCCGGCATCTACCACTTCTTGTATGGTTAAATCCATGGGTACGTGGCCCGAGACCCGGAAACCTCTTTTTTTCGCTTCCCGAACACTGGTCAGAAACAATTCTCCGGAAAGGGTATTTTCGGTGATTTTCACCAGATCTACCTTATAGCCTTCCAGAGTATCCAGCATTTCTGCCAGTTCCTTTTCATTGGCAATTTCCAGATCCCCTTTCCAAATGGAGTTTATTCCCTCCAGTTTTCTTCCTGCGGTAAATATTTGAGGCCCTAATTGTTTATCCTCCTCAATTTCGCCCCGCCAGGCAAGCACTTGTTCCCCAAGGTCACTCGCCATATCCCTGACGGTGGTAATGCCATAGGCAATAAAAACCGGGAGCAAGGCCAGATTATCCGCAACCAGATCCTGCCCTTCCAGGTGGATGTGCATATCCCACAGGCCGGGAATGATGTATTTCCCGGTAATATCGATCTCGTTTTCGGGGTTAACCAGAGCCTGGAGATCGGTGTAATGCCCTATGGCCAGGATCATCCCGCTGTCTATCAGGATGGCCCTGTTCTCCAGGAGAGCACCGTCCCGCACATCTACGATGGCACCATGGTTTAACAAAATAGCATTGTCCGATACCTGAAGTTCGGTTTTCGTGCCCGGGTTACAGGACCCGATAAGGATCAGTAATATTATAAATCCGGTTGCTTGTGAAATTCTCATAGACTGTTGTATGGAGGGTTTACCATATAGGTCCCTTCCAAGGGACCTACCATTTCCTACCAGATATCTATAGCTTCCGTAAACTCCGTATCGCCGGTGACCATGATTACCAGTCTGGACGGCACAAAGCTGTTGCCTTTATACTCCGGTTCTGCGGTAAAACTCAGATTGTCTCCCGCATCCAATAAATCCTCAATGCGCTTGTCTACCCGTGTTTTGAATTCGTGGACAAATGCCGGAACGTAGAGCGTATTCACGGGCTTGTCATCACCGCCAAACTCCAAAGGCATCAAATATATTTTGGATAATTCCCCTTTTTCGTACAGTGCAATGGCTTTTTCCCTGCTGTCCACGGCACTATAATCGAGTGGGTTTTCCGTTTCCTGGGAGAAGGATTTAGAAGCTACAAGGAGGATTGCAAAACACAGGATTACATTTTTCATCTGGGATATTCTTTGGGCTACGAATTATTTGGTCTGGCGCTATGCCTGGTTGGCAAAGGTTTTTTAAGCCTTAATTGATCTTCTTGTAAATCGCCTGGAGGACTAATAAGCCGTTTTCGTTCGGATAGTACATGAGCAAACGGCGTTTGCTCAGTTTTATCCTGCTTTCGAACAGCTCCTCTTTTCCGTCTTTGTCTTCCGTCATAAAATAATAGCTACCCTTTTTATCCATTCGCCCGTTTTTAATATCGGGTTCGATGTCCTTGTAAGTAGGCCAGTCCTTCTGGTCCTCAAAGGACCAGATCCTTCGCGTATACGAAAGGTCCGGGTGAACCTCTATGGTGCTTACAATATAGAGGTCTTCAAAAACATAATCGTGCCACAGATAAAGCGGATCTGTACTTTGCCCCACCATTCCCGAGAGGGTAAAGGTCAGCAGGAGCGTGAGAAGGGTTTTTTTCAAGCGGTTTATTTTTGGGTTGTCTTTTGCTACTCCTTACTGCTAACAGAAATTAAATACGCCATCATCATTTCATCGGCCTTTTCGAATCGCTTCATCATATTCGGGGCATCAATATCATCGATATTTTGGAGGGTTAAGTTGTCTCGAAATGTTCTTTTAAGCGCATCCATAATTTTTTGAGTCGGGTCTTTTTTTGTGCAATAATCTTTTATCCTGCCTTGAAGCGCTTTATCCAGATAGAGGTTGTTGAAATAGTTCCTCGCCTTTTCATTGAGGATAAACGGATTATCAGCTTGAAGGAAATTCAGTAAGGACAGATTCATCATTACAACATTCGCTTCCTCTGAGTAAGGCCAATAAAGGGGGACTTCAATTCGCTTTGATTTATCCGCATAAAACTGCGGCTCGTAATCATAACTGGGCATCACAATATCGGGTGCACGATCTTCCAGATCATTTGCACCATAAGAACTATAGTACATAAAATCCCGAATCTCTTCGTTTTCGATAGGTATTGTCTTGTACATGCTTGGGGTGCTGACAATGATCGCATCGACCCTATCCGGATGATTCTCCGCAATGTGAAACATGACCTGTGGCGCCGTGGTTCTGCCAACCAAAGTGGCGCTCTCAATGTTCATTTCATCCATAAATGACAGAATATCACTGGCGATGTTTTCTACCTTGTAGATATCATCACCATCCTTGTCAGAACTGCCATAGCCTCTGTAAATGGGAGCATAAACGCGATAATGCTTTGAAGCCTCAGTGAGCATATTCTTCCACATTATATAGTTCTGGTAATAGTTAAAATCACTCTTTAAAGCCGAGGCATTGTGCACGCCCTGTATATGTATTAGCACTTCACCCTCCCCTCCGAAGTCCATGTATTCCATGTTCATCCGAGAAGTCTTAACCATTTTAGCCTCATACCCTTCAGAAGTTGGGTTTGCTTGTGTTTCCACAGGTTCTGAGTTTTGTCCATAGATGGAGAAGATACAGAGGTATAAAATGGCTGTTACTACTGATTTCATGGATTCTTGTTTTAATGATGCACAATGCTCCGGGGTATGCGTATGAGCAGACTTCACTGATGAACCTTCAGGTTTTGTTCTGACCTGTTTTTAACACTATCCTTTGGTTATAACTTTTAATTGCAATGCGTGCTACCCAGTGTGGGCATATCGTTATTTCGCTTTAGATAAAAAGCCTAAGCGTTCTCCCATTAATAGGTGTTTGTATGAGTGTCCATCATCTTGTTTTGGCGCATCTAAGGTGAAGGTGACCCCATCCTGAAAGATCATAATTAAATCCGAGCCGCCAAAGGCAAAATGGCCCAGCATATCGCCCTTAGACACCTCTGTTCCTGGCGTAATGTTTTCTTCGAAGTTTACAGACCCGACAACGCCCATCCCTATGGGTAGTAACGCCACAAGGCCGTATTGCTCAGTTTCAACAATGACACATCCCCTTGTTTCTACGGATTGCCAACCTGTTTTGGCGGTTGGGTTAAAGGCGTATCTCTTGTTTTCTTCATCCCACCAGAGTTGTCCGCCGGTTGGGTTTATGCCCTTAATTATTCTCGACTCCTTAATTGTGCCGCCTACAGGAAAGTGATATCGGTGGTAATCATTCACATTCAGAAAGGAATGTGTGAAGGTGCCATTGGCGAAGGCGTCTTTGTATGGACTGTCCTGCCCAATAAGCTTCGATATGGATGTAAGCGTGGCCGACTTTACAGGAACACCATCAGGGTCCATCAGATTGGAGTTTTCGTCAATGGCCCAGACTCCCATGGGTTGTGAATCTGCAAATGAAACCACCACCGAATGGTCATCAGGGCTGGCAATAGGTCGCATTTCCGGGGATTTCAGATATCTCGCAAAGAACTGGTTAAAGGTTTTCCAGTTTGCAGGATCTTCGTACCACCCCTCTTGTAATCCGAAGGCCGGGTCGTTTAAGGCGAGTTGATAATTTTCTTCATTCCAGGAATCCTCAGTATCGAGATAGGCCCCCCATGATTTATTAAAACGGATAATCCATTGTGCGAAAGGCTCATAATACTGCAGGGAGTTATTTACCAGCCCTTTGTTTTCTAACTCGGGCAGGGGTTGATCGATAAGAAAGTAGAACGTGCAGAAGCCCTGGAAAATATGATCAAAAATCTCGGGATATGCTTCCTTTTTAACCACCGCCCAAGGCATTCCTGTCTCTACCCAGCTTACCAATTCAAAGTATTCCTCCAGACTCTGGGCCGGGTTGGTGTTCCTGTCGGGATTGATTTCTTTGGCTTTCTGAATCGAAGACTCAAGCAGAGATTTTAGTTGCGGGTCCTTGTCCAGTAGTGCTATCAACTCCTGGGTGGCCTTGCCGTATGTTACTTCTTCTTTTGGTGATGAGCAGGAAAACGAGAGAAAGAAGACTATCAGTATGAGGAAGATGTTTTGAGGTATTTTCATAAGACAATGAGGTCGGTTTGTTTCGATTTTTTGAATTCCGTGAAGAAGGCCACCTACTACTTTGTTCCAGGTGTGTTGCATATTAAAAGGTGGTTTCAAAGACAAACAGCCCAGGTTTCAGGGAGTTTCCTGGGGATGAATTTCAGTTTCTTAAATGTAGGGAATTTTGTTTTGGGGAGAGGGTAGCCATGGGGCATGCCCCATGTTGGAGGGCGTTTTACCTGTCGGTATACAGTTCTATGGCCTTTACATATTTCATTCCACCATCCTTGGTTTGATCGAATAAGAAACCATTTAATTCCGGATGATTTTCCATGACCCAGCTTTGCAGGGCATTGACATTTTTTTGCCAGGTCGTATCGTTAAACACAACATTGGTTCTTGCTATACGGGTAATTTTGCCATCTTCAAACCGGATAACTTCTTTCCAAACGGTTGGTTCTCCATGAAGCAGCTTTATCCTGGCATCCATTTTTGAAATCCTGGATCTGACCCATTCTCCATCCTGTTCTATTTCCAAAACCGTATACGAAGGATTGAATAAGGAATCCCACCTTAACCAATCCTGTACATATTCATTTTTTGAAAAAGTCTGTCTGTAGTTGTAATCGGTTTCAATCGTAGCTAGACTATCTCCCAGGAGGGTTTTCATTTGGGCTCCATCGAAGCATTGAAGCGCCTCATAGTATTTCCGGGCAATTTCTAAGTTCCCATGCTTCTCATTCTTTTTTGCACAGCTCGCGAAACTGAAGGCGATTAGTAATGCAATGAAGTAGGGTCTTTTCATTGGTGTCATTGGCCAAATGTGATACCCGGTGCTGTAAGCTGTTTCTAGCGGCCCTTATTGTCCTATTTGTTGTTATTGAAAAGTTTCATAATCCAGTTCGAATTATTGTCAGGATAAAAGGACTTATGTCTACTGAATCTATGAACCCAACCTTCTTCACCAAAGATTTCTCCATGTAGTCCGTCAGATAGTTCTGCTACATTTTTTCCGTTCATATAAACTTTTAGTCCATCGTCTAAGTCGTTACTTTCCTGAATGGCGAATAGAAAATCATGCATAGCATTTTCGAGTGCTTCTTCCAATACATCTGCTACAACTTGTTTCTGGTTCAGAGTAAATTTTGAAAGTTTAGCATGTAACTCTTTTGATTTTTTATCACGCCATTTACCTTTGATTAGGCCTTGGAACGCGTCAATTTGTTTATCTCTCAACTTTTCAACGACCAGTTTTCCAAACTTATCTAATGGATCATTCATTGAATCTATTGTTTTAATGGCGTTCAACGCCCCTGAAGACTTACCCCTTTTGAAGGCTTCCCTGTTTTTCGGACAGTTTAAAAATCAACTATTTTTAGATCATGAAGAAGAGCAGATTCACAGAAACGCAGATTGTTTCCATGCTTCGCCAGTATGATGCGGGTATGAAGGTCACGGACATTTGT
>NZ_NGNR01000004.1:0-122508 GCF_002198115.1 Robiginitalea sediminis
AAGCATGGAAACAATCTGCGTTTCTGTGAATCTGCTCTTCTTCATGATCTAAAAATAGTTGATTTTTAAACTGTCCGAAAAACAGGGAAGCCTTCAGGGCCTGCAAATGCCGGCCCGGCCGGCAAACGAAGAATTGTAGCTATTGCGGTGCCGCCAGCGGAGGTGCGATTTGTCAAACAAATGAAAAGCACGGAGCGACCAGCGGCAGCCGCGGTTTTGCGAAAGCAAAAATCGCCTTCAATTCTTCGAAGAAAGGTCCTTTTCTTTGCCTCTTTCTTTTGGACCAGCAAAAGAAAGAGGAATATAGAGCGCCTGCCAAAAGTGGCAAATCAGGGGAGGTGGAGCACCGCCCCCACCGACCCCCTCTTAACAACTCTTTAAGACTTCCCCCCTCCCCCTTTTCATACCTTTAGCCGACTAACTAACGAAACCAAAATGAGAAAACTTTTACTCCTTGGGCTGCTGCTTTCTGCGGTAGCTGGCGTTGCACAGGATTTTAACATGAAATGGGCGGGGGACGTGAAACCCCGCAACATCGGCCCGGGCGGGATGAGCGGGCGGGTTACGGCCATTGATGTGGTTACCGAAAACCCGGATGTCATGTACGTGGGGACCGCCTCCGGGGGGCTCTGGAAGTCCACCTCCGGTGGGATTAAATGGGAGCCCATTTTCGATAAAGAGGTAACAGCCAGCATCGGGGCTGTGGCCATCCAGCAATCCAACCCTTCCGTGATCTGGGTGGGGACCGGGGAAGGCAACCCCAGGAACTCCCTGAACGGGGGCTACGGGGTGTACCGCAGCCTGGACGGGGGCAAGTCCTGGAAGAACATGGGCCTGGAGAACACCCGCCACATCCACCGGATCATCATAGACCCCACAGACCCCAACACCGTGTATGTAGGGGCCATTGGTTCCCCCTGGGGGGAGCACCCGGAGCGGGGGGTATTCAAGACCACCGACGGGGGCAGGACCTGGAACAAGATCCTCTTTGTAAACAACAAAACCGGGGTGGGCGACATGGTCATGGACCCGACCAACCCCAATAAACTCATTGTGGGCATGTGGGAGCACAAGCGCTGGCCCTGGTTCTTCGAGTCCGGGGGCCCTGGCAGCGGGCTGTACATGACCCACGACGGGGGGGAGACCTGGAAGCAGCTCACCGAGAAGGACGGCCTGCCCAAGGGGAACCTGGGGCGTATTGGCCTGGCCATTGCCGCCGGGAAACCCAACATCGTCTACGCCCTGGTGGAAGCCAAGAAAAACGCCCTGTACAAATCCACGGACGGGGGCTTTACCTGGAACAAAATCAACGATAAGAACGACATCGGCAACCGGCCGTTCTACTACAGCGATATCTTCGTGGACCCGGAGAACGAGAACCGCGTTTACTCCGTCTTTACCTATGTAAACGTCTCCGAGGACGGCGGCAAGAACTTCACCGAGCTCATGCCCGCCTACGGGGTAGACAACGGGGTGCACCCGGACCACCACGCCTGGTGGATCCACCCCACTAACGGGCAGTTTATGATGGACGGGAACGACGGGGGGCTCAACCTCACCCGGGACGGGGGCAAGACCTGGCGCTTTGTGGGCAACCTGCCCGTGGCCCAGTTCTACCACATTGCCGTAGACCACGAATACCCCTACAACGTATACGGGGGGATGCAGGACAACGGCTCCTGGCGCGGGCCGGCCTATGTATGGCGCGCCCAGGGCATCCGCAACAGCTACTGGCAGGAAATCGCCTTCGGGGATGGGTTTGACGTGGTGCCGGACCGGGACGATTCCCGCTACGGCTACGCCATGAGCCAGCAGGGCTTTGTGCGCCGCTACGACTGGATGACGGGCAACGACTACACCGTGCGCCCCACCCCGCCGGACGACACCACCGAGCTGCGCTTTAACTGGAATGCCGGCATCGGGCAGGACCCCTTCGACAACAGCACGGTATACTTCGGCTCGCAGTTTGTGCACAAGAGCACGGACAAGGGCCTGACCTGGGAGGTGATCTCCCCGGACCTGACCACCAACGACCCGGAAAAACAAAAGCAAAGCGAGAGCGGGGGGCTCACTATGGACGCCACCGGGGCCGAGAACCACTGTACCATCCTGGTCATTGAACCCTCCCCCGTGGAGCGGGACATGCTCTGGGTGGGGACGGACGACGGCCGCGTGCACATCACCCGCAACGGGGGCCAGTCCTGGACGGAGGTCACCGCCAACATCAAAGGCCTGCCCAAGGGCAGCTGGGTGCCTCAGATCCGCGCGTCGGCCAACAACCCGGGGGAAGCCCTGCTGGTGGCCAACGACTACCGCCGCTTTAACTATACCCCGTACGCCTACCGCACCCGCGACTACGGCAAGACCTGGACGCGCATCGTGGACGGGAATGACGTGGCCTCCTACGTGCTCTCCATCCTGGAGGACCCGGAGAACCCCAAGCTGATGTTCCTGGGTACGGACGACGGGCTCTATATGAGTATGGACGCCGGGGATAGCTGGACCAAGTGGCAGCACGGGTACCCGACGGTATCCACCAAGGATCTGGTAATCCACCCGAGGGAGCAGGATTTGGTCATTGGCACCTTCGGGCGCTCGGCCTGGGTGCTGGACGACATCCGGCCCCTGAGGGCCATTGCGGCCAACCCGGCCGTACTGGGCAAGGACATTGCCATGTTCCCCTCCCCCACGGCCTACCACGCCGCCTACCAGCAGCCCACCGGCAGCCGATTCGGCGGGGATGCCCTCTACAATGCGGAAAACCGCCAGGGCGGGGCTATGATTACCTACTTCCTGAAGGAAGGCGCTGCCGGGATGGCCAAGGCCAAAAAGGAAGATAAAGAGGAAGATGCCGGGGAATCCGAGGGCAAAACCGCCACCAAGGACTCCGTGATTTTCAAGTTCTACGACGGGGAGCGGCTGATCCGCACCCTGAAATACAAGACGCCGGATTCGGCCGGGCTGCACCGCATTTACTGGGGCCTGGACGAGGCCGGGGCCGACAACCCCTCCCGTTCCCTGCGCCAGCGCAACCGGGAACCCGGAGGGCCGGATGTAAAACCCGGCACCTACAAGGTGGTAGCCCACTTCGGGGAGGCCAAGGATTCCACCACGGTAACGGTGGAAACCGACCCCCGCCTGGAGGTGTCTGCCAAAGCCATCGCCGATGCCTACACCGCTTCCAGGCAACTGGAGGCCTGGCAGCAAACCGCGGCCGATGCCGTGAAGCAGCTGGCCCAGAGCAAGCAGGTGGCCGAGGAACTGCAGAAAACCCTGAAGGAAAAGGACAAGGACGGCTTTAAGGACGAGCAGAAGGCCGCCAAAGACATCGTGAAGCAGATCGATTCGGTGATGGCCCTGTACATCGGCAAGGAAGACAAGCGGCAGGGGATTACCCGCAACCCGGAGATGACCGTGACCACCCGCCTGCGCAATGCCTATGGCTACGCCGCCAGCCGCCCGGGAGGGCTGACGGCCACCGAGCGCCGCCTGATGCAGTACGCCGAGGCCGAGCTGAAAAAAGCCCTGGAGGCGACCAACGCCTTTTTCGCGGAAGACTGGAAGGCCTTCCGCACCCAGATGGAGACCCTGGACCTGTCTCCGTTTAAGGAAACGGAAACCTTTTCCATGGAATAAACGTCCTATACGACAACCTTAAACCTGAGATATGAAACATTTTGCACTAATTGCGGCCCTGGCCCTGCTGGCCTCCTGTAAACAGGAGCCCAAAGAGCCCTCGGTGGCCGAGACCCTGGAGTCCTACACCATTGCCCAGATGATGGACAACGAGAGCGTGGGGGGCGGCAGCTTTTCGCCGGACAACTCCAAACTGCTGGTACACAGCAACCGCTCCGGCATCTACAACGTCTACGCGGTAAGCACCGCAGACGGCACCTGGATGCCGGTCACGGAGTCGGACAGCTCCTCGGCCTTTGCCATCTCCTATTTCCCGAAGGACGAGCGCAAGCTCTTCCGCATGGACAACAACGGGGATGAGATCTGGCACATCTACCTGATGGAAGAAGACGGGACCTCCCGGGACCTTACCCCGGATGCCGGGGCGCGGGCCTGGTTTGCCCGCTGGACCCAGGACAAATCCGGGTTCTTCTTTACCTCCAACAAGCGGGACAACCGCTTCGAGGACTTGTACCTGATGGATGCCGAGACCCTGATCCCGACCCTGGTCTACCAGAACGACGACGGGTACGACCTGCAGGCCATCTCCCACGACCAGAAGTGGCTGGCCCTGTCCAAGGCCATCAACACCAACGATTCGGACCTGTTCCTGCTGAATATGGAAACCGCAGACCTCATCCAGGTAAACGAGAACCAGAGCGCCAACAGCGCCGAGGACTTCAGCCTGGACAACACCGGCCTGTACTACACCACAGACGACGGGGCGGAGTTTGCCTACCTGATGCGCTTCGATTTGAACAACGGCACAAGGGAGAAGGTCCTGGAGCGGGAATGGGACATTATGGGCAGCTCGTTTACGGACAATGGCAAGTACCAGGTGACCTACATCAACGAGGACGCCAAGAACACCATCGAGGTGGTGGAGGTGGCCACGGGGGAGGCCCTGGAGCTGCCGGCCATGGAAGGGATGGAAATTACCAGTGTCGGGTTTTCCCAGGACGAAACGGCCATGCGCTTTTTCGCCGGGGGCTCCCACACCCCGTCTAACCTCTATGTCTACGACCTGGAGAGCAAGGAGATGACCCAGCTTTCCGATGTACTGAACCCGGAGATCAACCCCGCCCACCTGGTGAAGGCCAGCGTGGTGCGCTTCCCGTCCTTCGACGGGGTGGAGATCCCGGCCATCTATTACCGGCCCCACCAGGCCAGTGCGGAAAACCCCGCCCCGGCCCTGGTATGGGTACACGGGGGCCCCGGGGGGCAGTCCCGCCAGAATTTCAACAGCTTTCTGCAATACCTGGTCAACCACGGGTATGCCGTGCTGGCAGTGAACAACCGCGGCAGCTCCGGCTACGGGAAGACCTTCTACCAGATGGACGACCGCAACCACGGGGATAAGGACCTCAAGGACTGCGTGGCCGGGAAGGACTGGCTGGCAACCCAAGAGGAAATCGATGGGGAGAAAATCGGCATCCTGGGGGGCTCCTACGGGGGCTATATGGTGATGGCCGCCCTGACCTATGCCCCGGAGGAATTCGACGTGGGGGTAAACCTCTTCGGGGTGACCAACTGGGTGCGTACCCTGCGTTCCATCCCGCCCTGGTGGGCCTCCTTCAAAGATGCCCTCTACCAGGAGCTGGGAGACCCCTACAGCGCCGACTCTGTGCGCCTCAAGGCCATTTCGCCCCTGTTCCATACGGATAAGGTGACCAAGCCGCTTATCGTACTGCAGGGCTCCCAGGACCCCCGCGTGCTGCAGGTGGAATCCGACGAGATCGTAGCCGGGGTGCGCGCCAACGGCGTGCCAGTGGAATACGTGCTCTTTGAGGACGAGGGCCACGGGTTTGTCAAGAAGGAAAACCAGATTGAGGCCTACAGCCAGGTGCTGAACTTCCTGGATTCCTACCTGAAGGAGGAGCAGGCAGCGCCCATCCGGGACGATGCCATGGAGCAGCCCGAGATGGAGGAAGGCGAGGCTGCGGAGGGGCAGTAGGCCGTCAGGGGGCGCCCCCCACCGACAACCTACGCATACATTCTGTAACTTGCATGCATGTTTAGAATAAAATTTCTCGCAGCGACAGGCCGCATCCTCGGCCTGTTGCTGTTTTGTCTGATTTTGAACCCCCTGCAGGCCCAGGACAACGGGGAGGACGAACTGGGGGCCTGGTACATGTACTTCGGCACCAACCGCGTTTCGGAGCGGTGGAGCATCCACAGCGAGGCCCAGTTCCGCTTCTACGACCTGGCCAGCAACTTTAACCAGCTGCTGCTGCGCACCGGGGCCAACTACCACATTTCGGACCGGGCCATCGCCACCCTGGGATACGCCTATATCTGGACAGACCCCACTTTTGAGGACGGGCCGGCCCTGCCGGACCGCATTGCCGAACACCGGATCTTCCAGCAATTCCTGCTCTACAACCAGGTGGGCCGGTTCCGGTTTGAACACCGCTACCGCCTGGAGCAGCGCTTCCTGGACTTCGACGGGCCCACCGACACCCAGCACCGGGCGCGCTACCGCCTGCAGGTCACCTACCCCCTGGGGGACACGTATTTCCTGAATGCCTACGACGAGGTCTTTATCAACCTGCAGGAGCCCCTTTTCGGGCAGAACCGGCTCTACTTGGCCCTCGGAGCCCGGCTGAGCCCGGCGCTGAGCCTGCAGGCCGGTTACCTGCTGAACAGCTTTACCGGGGCCGATTACCACCGCCTCCAACTCGGGGTCTTCTTCAATCCTGACCTACGAAAAAAACCTTCCCAGCCATGAAATCCGAAACGGTCTCCTTTACCTCCGCCAACGGCCAGAACCTCTCCGGCCGCCTGGAACTCCCCCCGGACCGCCTGCCCCACCAATACGCCATTTTTGCCCACTGTTTTACCTGCTCCAAGGACCTGAAGGCCGTGCGGGAGATTTCCCGGGCCCTAAGCCGGGAGGGCTTCGGGGTCCTGCGGTTCGACTTTACGGGCCTGGGCAGCAGCGAGGGCGATTTTGCCGCCACCAATTTCAGCGGGAATGTAGAGGACCTGCTGGCCGCTTCGGCCTTCCTTGAGGAGGAGTACCTGGCCCCTGCCCTGCTGGTGGGGCATTCCCTGGGCGGGGCAGCCGTACTGGCGGCCGCCTTCCACCTCCCGGCCGTCAAAGCCGTGGCCACCCTGGGGGCCCCGGCCAACCCGGCCCATGTGACCCACCTGTTGAGCCATAAAATAGACACCATTGAGGAGGAAGGAAGCGCCGAGGTGCGCATAGGCGGGAGGCCTTTCCGCATCCGCCGGCAGTTTCTGGAGGACCTGGAGGAGCACCCCCTGGAAGGGCGCCTGAAGGAACTGAACAAAGCCCTGCTGCTGATGCACAGCCCCCAGGATACCATCGTGGAGATCCGCAATGCCGAGGCGCTTTACAAAGCGGCCAAACACCCCAAGAGTTTTGTGAGCCTGGACGGGGCAGACCACCTGCTGGGCCGCCCGCAGGACGCCGCCTACGCCGGGAAGGTCATTGCCGGGTGGGCCTCCCGCTACCTCCCTGCCCCGGAAGCGCCTGTGCTGGAAAGCGCCCACCAGGTGGTGGCCAGCCTGGATGCGGACGCGGGCTTTACCACGGAAATGCGGGTGGGCAGCCACCGGGTTACCGCCGATGAGCCAGTGGATTTCGGGGGGAATAATTTCGGGCCCTCTCCCTATGAGCTGGTTTCGGCAGGGTTGTCGGCCTGCACGGTGATGACCCTGCAAATGTACGCCCGCCGCAAGGGGTGGGACCTGCAGAACGCGGAGGTGCACACCTCCTACAGCAAGGACCACGCACTGGATTCACGGGGTTTTGAACAGGACAGCGCCAAGATAGATACCTTCCGCAGGGTGTTGCGCCTTTCCGGGAACCTGGATCAGGCCCAGCGCCAGCGCCTTGTGGAAATTGCCGAAAAATGCCCGGTACACCGGACCCTGCACAGCACCACCCAGGTGCTGACCTCCCTGATGGAAGAAGGACGGGGGGGTTGAATGGCCTGCCTAAATTGCGTACTTTTAAACCAAACCCTAAAAACAGAGAAATGAAAAAAATAAGCACAACTCTTCTGGCGCTCTCCCTTTTGGCCGGCATCGGCTGCAAGGAGGCCAAGAAAGAAGCCGAACAGGCCGCCGAGGAAGTGGAGGAGACCATGGAAGAAATGAAGGAGGAGGTCATGGAAAAGACCATCAGCTTCACCATGGAACCCAAAAGCGACAGCGGGGTACAAGGCGAGGTCACCTTTACCGAAAAAGACGGGATGGTTACCATGCACGCCACCTTCTCCGGCCTGACTCCCGGGGAGCACGCCATCCACATCCACCAGACCGCAGACTGCTCTGCCGACGACGGGACCTCTACCGGCGGGCACTGGAACCCGACCAGCGAGCCGCATGGGAAATGGGGCGATGAAGCAGGGTACCACAAAGGGGACATCGGCAACTTTACTGCCGATGCCGACGGCAACGGGATGGTGCACTTTGAAACCGAACAGTGGTGCCTCGGGTGCGGGGACCCGGCCAAGGACCTGATGGGCAAGGCCGTTATCGTACACCAGGGGACAGACGACTTTACCTCCCAGCCCAGCGGTGCCGCCGGTGCGCGCATCAGCTGTACCGGGATTATCGAGTAGCGGAGTTACACCACCAAAAATGAGAAAAGGCCGGGGAGACCCGGCCTTTTCCTTCATTCAAATTTCACACACGAAACGCCCTTGAATGGAGGCGTTATACCTGGGCTTCCATGTTCTTGCGGAACTTGCGAAGCGATTGATGGGCGAAATACACCCGGATACTCAACGTGGTCATCAGCAGGAGCCAAACGGCAAAGAGGAAGATTTCCATAACATATAGTTTTAGTAGGTTCTTTAGGTGCGGGGCCGGACTGGGAATCCGCCACGCGGTGATTGGGCTTTGGACCGACCAAATTACAAAAATTCCGTTAAACGGCCTGATAACAATTCACAGTTTTCGATTAACGGCATGGGCCTAACCCCCATACTGACAGGTCTTGAGTGGCTTTTTAAGGCCGGATATCCGTGCGAATTACTGTGTTAAGGAGTTGTTAAAGAAACATGACGATTCCCGAAAACCTAAAAGGCGGTTTCCCACCATCGGAAATAAAAAGTAATTTGCCCCCTGAAAACAGACCGCTACCTTGAACCCTTCAGCCTCGGGATGGATTAAGAAATTCGGGCACCTGGCCGCCCAGGCCACGCCCTATGCGGACTTCACGGCGCTGTACGACGACCTGCGCAAACTTGGCTTTGCCTACGGCATGAATGTGGGCATCCCCGCCTTTATTAGCCCCACCCACGAGCTCACCCAGGACGAGTGCGCCAAGCTCAACCTGTTCTACGGCCTCTACAGCACCCACCGCCTGGCGCGGCCCGAAGGGAGCTTTGCAGACTTCCTGGAATCGGTTTTCAGTTTCTACAAGGGGATAGATGTGGGGCGGGTTTCCTTCCTGCAAAAGATCCTGAGCGGGAAGAAGACCTCCTCCCAGCTCGAGAAACTCCTGGATTCCCGGATATACCTGGAGGCGAACGTGCTCTCGAAGACCTTCAACAGCATGATCACCAATTCCCTGCTGCAGATAGACGTGCTCACCTATAAAAGGTACTTGGACGGGGTAGACCACCCCAGGGAACACGCCCGCAACCTGGAATTCGTGGCGGTGAACATCGCCTACCAGGCCCTCAGCGCCAAACGCAAGAAGCCTTCGGACCAGCGCCTGAAAGACCTTTTCAGCGCCTCCCTGACCTATATGGAACAGCCTGTAAACGGGCTGGACATGAGTTACCGCCAGATGCTCCACGCCTACCGGGGCACCTGCGCCGCCCCCTACTTTATGGATGTGGCCTGCCTCACGGTTTGGGAGGATGCCAGCCTGGAGTATCTGGAATCGGAATTTGTCCTGAGCCTGGGCCACGAACTCGGGTTGGAAACCGCCGCCATCCGCGACGCCCTTTTTGCGGTGACGGACTTCTTTTCCCACTATGCAGACCAGCTTTCGGTCTTCAACAAGGAGAACTACTACGACAACATGTCTAAGGTGGTGGGCAAACTCATCCGCCGCAACAGCAAGCGACTGCAAACCGAACTTTCCCAAAGCCGGGAGCTGGTAGCTTTGCTCTCCAAATCTACCGTCAGGGAACTTACCCCGGAGGAGCGTAAACGCATACAGGAGCAACTGCTGGACGTCTTCAAAAGCATCCCGTCCCTGGCCATTTTTATGCTGCCCGGAGGGGCCGTGCTACTGCCTATTTTTATCTCGCTTATCCCGAAGCTCCTCCCGTCCTCCTTCGATGAAAACCGGGTGGATTCCGGGGCGGAAAACGAGGTATAAGAAAAATCTATGGTGAAGTTTTAATCCCTGTTTGCCAGGGTTTTGTAGCCATTTACTCCAACCAAAGCTTAAAATCCTTGACCCTTTCCCGGGCCACGATGATTTCCTGCTCCTTAAAGCGGGTGAGCTTGATTTTCAGGCGGGAATTTGTATAGGCTACGATGTCTGAAATGTGGTCGATGTGCACGTAGAATTTCCGGCTGACCCGGAAGAACATTTCCGGGGAGAGCTCCTCCTCCAATTGTTCCAGGGTGGTGTCCAGCAGGTAGGAACGGCCTTCGGTCGTGGCGGCATAGGTCCCCTTGTTTTCGCTGTAGAAACACTCGATCTCATCCGCATGCAGGATCTTGATGTGTTGCCCCACCCGGGCAGTAAACCGTTTTTTGAATTCCCGCTCCACCGGGTTGACCAACAGCTTGCGGATGTCCTCGAAATCGACCGACAGGGGTGCCCGCCCGGGCTTCTGTTCCCGGTACTGGTTCAGCGCAGCCCGAAGCTCGTCCGGGTCGATGGGTTTGAGCAGGTAGTCCACGCTGTTCAATTTAAAGGCCTGCAGGGCGTATTCGTCGTAAGCCGTGGTAAAAACGATGGGGGACTTCACCTTTACGGCATCGAAAATCTCAAAGGAGAGCCCGTCAGAGAGCTGGATATCCAGGAAGATGAGTTCCGGGGCCTGGTTTTCGGAAAACCAGCGGATGGATTCCTCCACCGAATGGAGGGTGTGGGCCACCTCTACCCCTTCCTGCTCCAGCATCCGGGCCAGGCGGCGGGCTGCCGGCTTTTCGTCTTCAATTATGAGTACCTGCATGGACATGATTATTTGTACTTATCGGCTTCCCGCTGGTCTTCCTCCATAAACTTCCGCAACTGGCGTTCTTCCCATTGCCTGCCGAAGATACCATTTATCCCGAAGACATGGATGGCGTGGAACGCCAACCCGATGCCCCAGAAGAGGGGGGTGGAGAAAAAGGCCCACAGGGAGACCTTCTGGGGCTGCCACCCGGTCTGTACCAGAAGGGAGCCCACAATCATCAGGTTGATGACCAGGTATACCGCAAGGTGGACGTAGAAGCCCTTGATCTGTTCCACGCGCTTTTTGGCGCGCTGGAGTTTGTCCGAATTATTCATAGCGTTCGTTTTTGATAAAGGCATCGGCCTGTTGGACCTCCTCCTCCAGGATTTTCTTCAATTGTTTCTCTTCCCACTTGCTGCCCAGGACCTTCTGCAGCCCGAAGACCCGGAAGGCATGGAAGGCCAGGCCCAGGCCCCAGAGCCCGGGGGTCCATAGGGAAGGCGCCCTGAATAGGGGTTCGCCCTGGTGGGCGCTTGCCAGGGCAATTCCCAGCAGGATGAGCGCATTGAGGATCAGGTACACCCCCAGGTGGATGCGGAACCCTTTGATCTGCTCCACGCGCTTCTCGGCGCGCTGGCGTTTGTAAAAGGTCCGGGTATCCGCCCCGGGAACCTCGCTTGGGTAGGTCTGGTTTTTGGTTTTCATGGCTGCGTGTTGTTATGGGTTATTCCCACCGGCCGGTTTTCTCGTCCTCTTCCATGAATTCCCGGAGCTTGCGCTCCTCCCAGCTGCGGGTAAAGAAGGGGTTCCAGCGGAACACCTTCACTGCATGGAAGAAGAGCCCGATCCCCCAGCCGAAAGCGGCCCAGAGGAACCATTTGTACCCCCAGAAGGTGATGTAGTTCACCACCGCCAGAAGGGTGATCACGAAAATATAGGAGGTCAGGTTCCCGTAGAATTTCTTGAGTTCCTCCACGCGCTCCTTGGCGCGGATGTATTTGTTTTCCTTGTTGAAATCTTCCATGGTTTCTGGTTTATAGGTCGTCTTTAGACATGAATTCGCGGATTTTGCGGGCCTCCCAGTCCTTGCCCAGAATCAGGTCATAGCCGTAGGCCTGCAGCCCGTGCATGGCCAGGCCGAAGCCCCAGCCGATGGCGGGGAAAACGGCCCAGGGAAAGGAGGTGGTGCGCCAGTTGAGCCAGGCCAGGAACGGGATCACGATGATGTAGGCCAGCAGGTTGGTGTAAAACCCCTTGATGCACTCCACTTTGCGGCGTGCCCGGAGGTAGCGGTCGGATTGGATGTTGTTTTCCATGATGTTCGATTTTTGATGGTTACAGGACAAAGGTGCCACTTGCAGCCCGAAGGCAAAAAGAGTTCCGACCGAATTGTCGAATTCCGTCCCCGAACCGGGGCGCAGGCCTCAGAAATCGTCCCGCTCCATCAGCTCCCGGATCTTGCGCTCCTCCCAGCGCTTGCCCCAAAGCGGGTTATACCCATAGGCCTCCAGGCCGTGCATCAGCAGGCCAAAGCCCCACCCCAGGGCGGGGAAGACGGACCAGGGGAAATCCGTGGTCCGGGTATTGAGCCAGATCAGGAAGGGGATGACTATCAGGTAGGAAGCCAGGTTGCCATAGAATTGCTTGATGGACTCGAGCTTCTCCTTGGCTTTCTGGTAGCGCTTGTCGCGGATGTATTCGGCGCTGGCCTGTACGGTGCCCACCTGGTGGGTCAGTACGGGCAGGGCCACGCGGAACTGCCCCCCGCCCTTGCCAATCTGTACCTGGCGCTCGGTGAGCAGGCCATAGCGCTGGCGGATGTTTTCCAGGCCCACCCCGCTGGATTTCTTTACCACCTGCTTTTCCTGCAGGTTATTGGTGACCACCACATACCCGTCCTCTTCCCGCACGGTGATGTGCAGGGGGCGGGAGGAGGTCACCACATTGTGTTTTACAGCATTCTCCAGCAAGAGCTGCAGGGAGAGGGGTACAATCTTGGCCTCCGGGTTTACCGACGCCTCCGGGATGTCGAAGACAATGCTGTCCTCGAAGCGCATCTTCAGCAGGCGCACATAGGTGCGGGCAAAGGCAAACTCCTCGTCTACCGGGACCAGTTCCTTGTTCTTTTGCTCCAGCACATAACGGTACACCTTGGAGAGGGAGGTGGTAAACCGCTGGGCGGCCTCCGGGTCTTCCTCGATAAGGCTGGTCAGCACATTGAGGCTGTTGAACAGGAAATGGGGGTCCAGCTGGTTTTTCAGGGCGTCGAACTGGGCCGAGGCCGTGCGGGCAATGATCTTTTGCTCCTTCACCCGGTTCTCCTGCCGCTGTTTGTAGTAATAAAAGGCATAGAAGATGCCGGATACCACCAGGGCGATGAGCACGCTCACCGAATAATACCCCGCCCCCTGAATGGACAGGAACTCGGCGAAGGTGATGCGCCAGATAGCCAGGGCCACCACCATATGGGCCAGGAATACGGCCCCGACCGTCATAAACGCGTGGGCCACCAGGCTCAGGGCCAGGTTCTTCCAGTAAAAAACGCGGGGCCCGAAACGCTGCATGGCCGCGCGGAAGATCACGTAGTTGGACATGTAGATGATCCAGCTGAAGACCATGTGCTCCAGGAAATCGGAGGCCAGGTCCAGGTTGAGGCGGATGGGGCGGCCGTTCCAGAAATAGATCAGCAGAAAGACCACGTAAATGGCAATGCCCACAATGGTTGCCCGTCCCAGTTCCTTAAAGATGCGTTTCATGCGTATTCGGTATTGGCCTGCCTTAAGACGAAGATACCAAATCTCCGCGGCCCGGCAGGGGTTTCTGCAAAGATGGGGCGCGGGCGGGGTTTAAGCCATTCCAACTTACCGAACCGTAGGAATCCGCCCCTGAACCGTAAGGGCCATTTCCCTACCTTTACGGCCTATGTACATCCCGCCCAAATACCGAAACGAAGACCCCGGGGCCATCCGCTCCTTTGTGGAGCGCCACGCCTTCGGGATCCTGGTAAGCCCCGGGGAACCCACCCCAATGGCCACCCACCTCCCCCTGGAACTCGCAGAGGCCGAACCGGGCCAATGGGTCCTGCACGGCCATTTTGCCCGGGCCAACCCCCAGTGGAAAACCATCGCAGACGGGCAGGAGGTGTTGTGCATCTTCAGCGGGCCCCACAGCTATGTCTCTTCCTCCTGGTACCAGGACGAGGAGGTGCCTACCTGGAACTACATGGCCGTCCACCTGACCGGCACGTATCGCCAGCAGACCGAAACCGAACTCTGGGCCTCCCTCCACCAGATGGTGGATAAGTACGAAGCCGATTCCGAAACGCCCCTGTCCCTGCACGATCTTTCGGAAAAGACCCTCCGGCAGGTGCGCGGCATTGTGGGCTTTACCATAACGGTGACTCGCCTGGAGGCCGCCTTTAAGCTCTCCCAGGGCCGGGAAGCGGACCACGGGCGGATCGTTTCCGAGCTGCGCAAAAGGGGCGGGGGTTCCGCCGCCATCGCAGATGCCATGGACCCCGGGGACACCCCTTGAGGATTTCGGGCAAATTCGATACCTTTAAGAAAAATAACCTGCCATGTTGGAAAGTAAATTCTGGCAGGGCTTCTTCGCCCTTGCCCCGTTTATCGCCATTGTACTGCTCATTGGCGGATACGCCGTCTTCCTGTTCTCCATTTTCGGGAACATCGACCAGATCGAAAACTCAGACGGTCCGCCCATGGCGGTCTTCGGGGGGATTGGATTCTTGCTGGCCATGGTGTTCCTGATGATTGCCGTGAGCCTGGGCAGCCTGGTCTTTTACATTGTCCATGCGGTGAAAAACCCCAACATGCAGCACAATAACCTGCTGCTGGTTTGGATCCTGCTGTTCATCTTTGCCAACGGCATCGGGCAGCTGATTTACTGGATTGTGGAAATCCTGGGGAAAAAGGATACCCCCACCCAGACCCCTTAAAATGCAGCGCCGACGCTTTGTAAAACGTGCAGGCCTGGGCCTGGCCGCCGCCGCCCTCCCCTTGCCTGCCTGGACGAGCCCCATGGAAGAACCGTCCTTATCCCTGGCCCAATGGTCCCTGCACCGCGCCCTTTTCGAAGGGTCGCTGAAGGCCGTGGATTTTCCGCGCGTGGCGGTGGAGACCTTCGAGATCCGCGCCGTGGAATACGTCAACCAGTTTTATACCGACCACCTGGGCAGCACCACCTTCTGGCGGGAGCTCAAAGCCCGGACCGACGCCCTAGGAGTCACCAACCTGCTCATTATGATAGACGACGCCGGGCTTTTGGGGGACCCCGCTAAGACCGCTCGCCATAATGCCGTGGAGGCACACCTGCGCTGGGCGGACGCTGCAGCACAGCTGGGATGTCATTCCATCCGGGTGAACGCCTTTGGCCCCGGGCCCCGGGAGGCCCTGCGCGGCGCCCTGACCGACGGCCTGGGCCAACTCACTGAAAAAGCTGCAGCACTGGGCGTGAATGTCCTGATTGAAAACCATGGGTTCCACACCTCCGACGGGGCGTTTATTACCGGGATTATCCGCGAGGTGGGCCACCCAGGGCTCGGGACCCTCCCGGATTTCGGGAACTGGTGCCTCAATGCCGAATGGGGCAGTACCATGGGTGGGAACTGCAGTGAGAATTACGGCCCGGAGAAAGGCCTGGCCGATTTCCTGCCCTTTGCCGGAGGGGTAAGCGCCAAATCCTACGATTTCGATGCCTCCGGCAATGAAACCCTGCTGCCGTACCGCAACCTGTTACAGCAGGTGAAGGATTCCGGTTTTACCGGGCATATCGGCATTGAATACGAAGGGTCCCGGCTGGGGGAACCCGAAGGCATCCGGGCCACAAAAGACCTTATTTTGCGCCTCTGGCCAGAGCTGGACTAAGGATGGAAAACCGAACCCCACAGCGGCAGGGACTGCACATTGTCCCCTACTCCCCACGCTACGCCAAAGCCTTCCACGACCTGAACAAGGCCTGGATAGACCGCTACTTCCGGATGGAACCCATAGACCACTTCATTCTGGAGGAACCGCAAACCCATATCCTGGACCCCGGCGGGGCCATCTGGGTGGCTTTGATGGAAGACACCCCGGTAGGGGTATGCGCACTGATGCCGGACCACGAGGCGCCGGACACCTACGAGCTCACCAAAATGGGCGTAGACCCCGGGTACCAGGGGCTGGGCATTGGCTATGCCCTGGGGCGCGCCGTGCTGGACGGGGCCAGATCGATGGGCGCCCGGCGGGTCTACCTGGAGAGCAACACCGTCCTGGAGCCCGCCATCCGGCTGTACCGGAAGCTGGGATTTACCGAATTCGAAGGCCGGCACTCCCCCTATTCCCGCTGCAACATCCAGATGGAAATCCGGTTTGCGGACCGGTAGGCTACAATTCAGCCCCGGCATTCGACAATTGGGTAAGTGCGGATTGGCTAAAGCGACTATAAATCGGAGTTTTGAGGTGTAATCATCAAAAAACCCAACCCTTATGAAAACTGTTTTGCTTTCCGTTTTTACCCTTTTCTGCTCCTTTGGGGCATTTGCGCAAGCCGATGGCGTTACCGTAACGGTAACCCTGGAAAATGTCCTGAACGACCAGGGAGAGATCCTGGCAGCCATCCACAGAGAGGATACCTTTATGCGGGGGCCGGGCCTGGACAATTACAAAGGCGCTGCCCAGGCAGGCCAGGTGGTCCTGGTATTTGAAAACGTGCCTCCCGGGACCTATGCCGTGAGTGTCCTGCACGATCTGAACGCCAACGGCCGCATGGACTTTGAACCCAGCGGGATGCCCAAAGAGCCCTATGCCATGAGCGGGAACCTGATGGAGATGGGCCCTCCCACCTTTGCCGGGTCCTCCTTCGAGGTGGGCGGGGAAAACGTCAGCATCAGCCTGAGGTTCTAAACCACACCATTGCTTTAAAAGACCACCCGCCTCGGGTGGTTTTTTTATGGTCCCCGTTGTACTTCATGCCGACTTACTTTAAAACACTGCCAGCAGGCAAAGGTTTAGGCGGGAGCCCCTATCTTTGTATGTTACCCTGGCAACACCTGTCCTCATGCAACAAAGTATTTTCGAAATCCCGAAAATGGACTGCCCCTCAGAGGAACACCTGATTCGCATGAAACTGGAGGGGTTTCCCGGGGTAGAGGGATTGGAATTCGATATCGAAAACCGCAAACTGGTGGTGTATCACCAGGGGCCACACCAACCGATAGAAGCCTCTATCCGGGACCTCAACCTGGGTGGGCGTCATATATCCACAGCACCTGCTGGTGCTACCCGGGCCGGGGAGGAATCCCAGCAGCGCAGGTTGTTATGGGCGGTACTGATTATCAATTTTTCCTTTTTCCTGATCGAATTGGTAACCGGCTGGGTTTCCAGATCCATGGGATTGGTGGCAGACAGCCTTGACATGTTAGCCGATTCCCTGGTATACGGTATGAGCCTCCTGGCAGTGGGCGGGACCCTGAACAAAAAAAAGCAAATCGCAAAAATAGCAGGGGTTTTTCAAATGGCACTCGCAATAATGGGATTTGCCGAAGTATTAAGGCGGTTTCTGAGCCAGGAGGCGTTGCCCAATTTTTCCACCATGATGGGGGTTTCCGCCCTGGCATTAATCGCCAATGCCATATGCCTTTATTTGCTCCAGAAATCCAGGGGCCGGGAAGAAGCCCATATGAAAGCCAGTATGATATTCACTTCCAACGATGTCATTATCAACCTGGGGGTAATCCTGGCCGGGTTTCTGGTGCATGTGCTTCAATCCAACAAGCCAGACCTGATTATAGGGACCATCGTTTTTGTCCTGGTAGTCCAGGGTGCCATGCGGATTCTGAAGCTCTCGAAATAGTGGAGGCAAAAAAAGCGCTGTTAGGAAACAGCGCTTATGCATATTGGGAAGCAAGGGTTTCCTGTCTACATCAGACCTGTTCGGCCAGCCAGGCTTTCATCATCCAGACGGTTTTCTCCTGTTCGGTGATAAAATCGCTCATCATAGCGTTGGTCCCTTCGTCCCCGGCCTCGTCCGAAGCGTCCAGGATATGGCGCTCGATCAGGAGCAGTTCCCGCAGGGAATCTACAATGAGGCGGATGGCCGCTTCATCCTTGCTCACGTTCCGGCCCACCGGTACTTTGGAAGCTGCGGTGTAGTCGTCGAAGGTGTGCAGGGGGGTGCCGCCCAGGGTGAGGATACGCTCGGCTACCATGTCTACCTTCAGGTTGGCATCGGTATAGAGCTCCTCAAATTTGGCGTGGAGGTCGAAAAAGCTCCGGCCCTTGATATTCCAGTGAATCCCCCGGAGGTTCTGGTAATAGGTCTGGAAGTTGGCCAGCAAGGTATTCAGGTCCCCGGCCAGGGTTTTGGATTGTTCTGTGGATAATCCTATGCTATTGATTTTCATGGTCTTTACTCTTTTTTGGATTCATATAAATTTAATCTATTTTGTCGATGATAACCAGGGTTTTCTATAGGTATTTTTGATACCTTTATCGTGCCAATCCATAGCCTATGACCATTACCCAACTCCAATACGTGCTGGCCGTTGCCGAACACCGGAACTTTACCCTGGCAGCCGAAAAAAGCTTTGTAACCCAGCCCACCCTGAGTATGCAGGTACAGAAACTGGAAGACGAGCTGGGGCTGCAGATCTTCGACCGGGGAAAAAAACCCATCGCCATTACGGAAGCCGGGCGGAAAATCGTGGACCAGGCCCGCAATATTGTGCAGGAAGCCGCACGCATCCGCGATATCGTAGACCAGGAGAAAGGCTTTGTGGGGGGTACCTATACCCTGGGAGTGATCCCCACGGTGATGCCTACCCTGCTGCCCATGTTCCTGAAGACGTTCACCCAGAAGTACCCCAAGGTCCGCCTGGTGATCAAGGAGGTGAGTACCGAACGGATGATAGAAGACCTGCGGGAAGGCCACCTGGATGCAGGGATTGCCGCAACCCCCCTGGGGATCGAGAGCCTGGTGGAACGCCCCCTGTACTATGAACCTTTTGTGGCCTATGTGCCCCATGGGCACCGCCTGGAAAAGAGCGGAAAAATCGGACGGGAGGAGCTGGATCTGGAAGATGTCCTGCTACTGGAAGACGGGCATTGCTTCCGCGACGGGGTCATCAACCTCTGCCAGGCCATCCCGCGTACGGAAGATATGCCCTTCCAACTGGAGAGCGGGAGTTTTGAAACCCTGGTCAACCTGGTGGACGAAGGCCTGGGGATGACCCTGCTCCCCTACCTGCATACCATGGGGCTGGATGAAAAAAGGCAACGGATGCTGCGGTATTTCCAGGACCCGCCCCCGGCCCGGGAGGTAAGCCTGATCTACCACAAAAAGGAATTGAAGTACCAGATTACCGAGGCCCTGAAAGAGGTCATTGCCGCAGTGGTACGCGGGGCCATTGCCTTTCAGGACGTGCAGATTGTGAGTCCCAAACGGCAGATGGCATAAAAAAACCCCGCCAGGTGGCGGGGTAGTGATTTATGCCGGTAAATAGATCAATGCGGGTTGCAATTCAGGCTTGTCTGTGGTAAACTGAAGGAGCCATTGCCTGAGTTCTTCAATTTCGTTTGGCATCAGGCGCTCGATGGCTTTTTTGAGTTCCCTTCCAAACAGGCGGGCATCGAAACTTACTTTTTGGAGTACGGTTTTGGTGTACTCCAGCATCGCTCTAGCCATAGTCAGAATGTTATTTGGTGTGTTGTTGTTTCTACAAAATAACCCAAAAATCATTGATTTTAGTATGGGCTATTCGTTAAAAATTAAATAATTTCATGTTAAAGCAGCGCACCTCCTGATCGTGGTATTTCCCAAGGCTTTTACACGTCCCGTCCTCTTGGCTTTCGGCCTGGCCCTGGCCCTGGCTTCGGCTTGTTCCCCGGCCAGGCGGGTAAACCGGTATATGCAGGGGCAAATGAAAGCCCCGCAGCTGCAATCGCAATTCACAGGCCTGCTTCTGGTAGATGCGCAAACCGGCGATACACTTTTTGCGCAGAATGCCCTGCGCCCCTTCACCCCGGCCAGCAATGTAAAACTCCTCACCCTGTATGCGGGCCTCAAGGCCCTGCCCGAGCGGGTACCTGTCCTGGCATACCAGGCCAGCGGGGATACCCTTCGCGTCTGGGGCACCGGGGCGCCTTTTGCCCTCCACCCGGAGTGGCCGGACAGCACGGCAATGCAATTCATGCAGGGGTTTGCCACCATCCTGATGGCCAATGACCACCTGGAAGACCCCGCCCACGGGCCGGGGTGGTCCTGGGACGATTTTGACCAGTACTATACCCCGTCCCGGAGCGCGTTTCCCATCTATGGGAATACGATGCAGGCCATAGGGACGGCAGGCGGAAACCAGATTGTCCCGCCCAGCTTTCGCGACAGCATCTTTCCCGACCGGGGACGTTTTGCCCGGGAGGTGGCCGCCAACCGGTTTTACCTCAACCTGCGCCCCGGGGACACTGTGCAGGTCCCGCTGCTTACCGACCCGACACGCGAACGGGCGTTGTGGGCACAGGCACTGGGCAGGGAAGTGCTCCCCAACCCCACCCCTGCTCCGGACAGCCTGGAGCTCCTTTATGGGGTGCCCACCGATACCCTGTACCGACGCATGATGGAGCGCAGCGATAATTTCCTGGCCGAACAGGTGATGCTGCTGGTATCGGCCACCCTGGGGGACACCCTGGGGTTCTCCAGGGCCAGGGATCATGCCCTGGAACACTGGCTTGCCGACCTGCCACAAACACCCAAATGGGTGGATGGCTCCGGGCTTAGCCGTTACAACCTGATTTCCCCGGCCAGTCTAGTGGCTCTGCTCGGCAAACTCTACCGGGAAATACCGGAGGAGCGCCTGTTTACCCTTATGGCAAAGGGCGGGGGAACGGGGACCTTGAGAAACTGGTACCGGGAGAAACCGGAACCCTATGTGTTTGGGAAAACGGGAAGCCTGAGCAACAACCACAACCTAAGCGGGTATCTGCGTACGCGCCACGGAAAGCTGGTACTCTTTTCCTTTATGAACAACCACTACCTCTCCCCAACCACCGGGGTCAAGGAGCGGATGCAGCACTTGCTGGACTGGGTGTGGGAACACTATTGAGCCGCGGGATCCCGTAGCGGTCCGTACAGGGCGGCATATTGCAGGAGCATCAGGGTCTTGGCATCGAGGATTTCCCCATTTCGCAACATCTTCAGGACCGTTTCATAGGTATACTCCAGCACCTCGATATCCTCGGATTCCTGAGGGAGCCCCCCGCCATCGCCCTGTTTCATGCCGGGATTGTAGGCGCCCAGGTACAGGTGCATGCGTTCGGTAACGGCCCCCGGGGAACTATAGGCCTCCAGGACCTTCTCTACGCGGGGGACCCGGTACCCCGTTTCCTCGAAAATTTCCCGGATAATACACGCCTCGGGGTCCGCGCCGTCCAACACCCCCGCACAAACCTCCAGCAGCATCCCGTCCGGGTTGCCATTCACAAAGGTGGGCATGCGGAATTGCCGGGTAAGCAACACGGTATGCCGGTCCGGGTCGTACAGCAAGACCGCAGCCCCGTTGCCCCGGTCGTAGACCTCCCGTTGCTGTCTGTCCCAGCGGCCATCGTCCCTGAGGTACTCATAGGTATACCGATAGAGGGTGTACCAGGCCTTGGAAAGGACCTCCCTGACCACGTGCTTCAGTTTCCCGGAAGGGTGTTCTCGTACAGGCATGACTTGCGGGTTTTACTGGGGAAAATACGCTATTTCGAGCATTGTGCCATCGGGATGCCGGGCAGGAAGCAAATCCCATGGCGGGCACCTGCTAGAAGGTGAGGGCCTTGTTCAGATACCGCCGGAACGGGAGCATTTCCCGGTAGGTTTCCAACACCAGGGCCTCGAAACCGGGGGAAAGGATCACTTTCCGGGTAAGGGGCCGGGCCACGGCAAAGGTCTTGTTGCGCAACAGCTCCGCGTGGGGGTGTTCCGCCGCATAGCCCTTGGGCATCCGCACCAGGCGCTCATCCGGGTAAAGTCCGCCAAAAGCCTTCCGGAAGGAGGGTTTCTCCAGGATGTCCTGCAGGACCTCCCCATCGTAGTCGATGGCTTCCCGCACCTTGTGCAACTTCTCCTTCCCGGGGCGCCAAAGCCCCCCGGCCAGCATGGACTGGCCCAGGCCTACTTCAATGTAAAAGTCCGCCATCCCCGGGGCCTTATCCAGGCCTGCCCCGAAATGATCCTTATAGACCGGCCGGTCCGGGTGGTAGAGCAGGTTGTTGTTGATCCGGTTAATCCCCCTTCGCCCCGGGGTGTGATAGTAGTCTGGGTCTGTTGCAGCGAGTTCTGCGTCCAGGGAATCGAGCCAGGATATGAATTGGTTGCGCAGGGCCGTATAGCGCTTGCGGTGCTGGTCCATCCAGGCTTTGTGGTTGTTGGCCGAAAGTTCTTCCAGGAAGGTGAAAAGGGCGTTGAAATCCATGGGTTAAAGATAGGGATTCCCATCATCCTTTCCTTGGGGGGGTCCCCCCCCACCCCCACAAACAAGATAGGCGCTGCTGCTGCAAACGCCTATCAGAATACGTTCAATAAAGTCTCGTGATGTCTGTTCCGGCTCCCCCCCTAAAACCGGTTATCCCCGTCGAGCAGATCGCCCAGGCCGCCCAGGAGGCTGCCCTCACCTTTATCCTTCCCGCCCCCTTTGGGCGCGGCTGCCAGGACCCGTCCGGCCAGGCGGCTGAAGGGCAGGGATTGGATATAGACCGTACCCGGGCCGCGCAGGGTGGCAAAGAAAAGGCCTTCGCCCCCGAAGATAGTATTGCGGATACCGCCTACAAACTCAATGTCGTAATCCACCGTCTGAGAAAAGCCGACAATACAGCCGGTGTCTACCCGGAGCACCTCCCCGGCCGAGAGTTCCCTCCGGGCCATGGTCCCTCCGGCATGGACAAAGGCCATGCCGTCCCCTTCGAGTTTCTGCATGATGAAGCCTTCGCCCCCAAACAGGCCGCGGCCCAGGCGGCGCGAGAATTCAATCCCTACGGACACCCCTTTGGCCGCGCAGAGGAAGGCATCCTTCTGGCAAATAAATTTCCCGCCTTTTTCAGAAAGGTCAATCGGGACAATTTTTCCCGGGTAGGGGGAGGCAAAGCTTACGCTGCGGCGGGTTGCGCCTATGTTGTAAAAAGCCGTCATAAAGAGGCTCTCCCCGGTGAGAATCCGTTTGCCGGCAGAAAAAATCTTGCCCAGTACCCCTGTGTCCTGCCCGGAGCCATCGCCGAAGATGGTTTCCATTTTAATATCCGGATCCATCATCATAAAGCTGCCGGCTTCGGCCACCACAGCTTCGTTAGGGTCCAGGACCACAGAGACAAACTGCATTTCTTCCCCGTGGATTTCATAATCGATTTCGTGTGCGTTCATAGGTGTCGATTCAAACTAGGGTTATTCCAGCAGCCATTTTCTGGCTGCCCTGGGTTTCATAAACAATTTCATGTCGTACCCCATGCCGGTCATAGCCGTTTCCGTAAAAAGCTGCCTCTCGAAATGGTCCGGATCGGTAATGACCACTGCGAGTTTCAGGTCGTGGCTCCACCCAATGGTGGAGGCGTTTTTGGCCAGGCGGAACTTGGTTTCCAGGTCGTAAAACCCTTCGAAGGTTATATTGACCAGGACCTTATCCCGCTGGTTCTTCCGGCTTAACCGGGCCACTTCCTTCCAGCGCTGCAGGGCCTCCCGCAGTTCCAGCCCCGGGGCAATGACCACATGGATATCGGCTTCCAGGTAGTGCTTTTGCACAGAATAGGTGAGGCTGTAGGGCATGTTTTAATCGATTTGTATTTAAAATAAGGAAAATGTTACACCCGGGAAAATGTGCAGGGTCAGGCCTTAGCCTTCAGGGTCCATTCAAAATCGAAGCGGCTCACCACCACCCCGTCCCGGTTGGTGCCCACGGCCTGCATCCAGACCGTCTGCCCTTCTCCGGTTTCAATAGCCCGGTCCAGGGCCTTTTTCAGGGCGGCTCCGTCCGTGCAGCGGAAACGGATCCGGCCTGTTGCCTTTTTGGAGAAGTTCGCCTTGTTGTTCAGTACCAACATGGATACCTTTTTTCCGCTTTGGCGGATGTGGTACATCACCAGGGCCCCGGTGGCAAATTCGGCCGCCATCCCCTGCACCGCCCAGAACATCGATTTAAACGGGTTCTGGTTCACCCACCGGTGGGTAACATGGGTCTCCGCCGTCTCCCCGTCCAGGTGCCTGAGGCGCACCCCACACCACCAGGCAGACGGGAGTTTAAAAAACATAAAGGTGTTGAATTTACCAACCATGACCGCTATTTAGGGGGTTCAGCGCTTAAAGGTAGGAAATAGAAAGGGATGTAGAATTGTTAATTTTGTGTTAAATACAGGTACTATGTTTTGCATAATACCTTTTTTCGTATATATATTTGCATAAGAAACAACTATGCCATGACAGAATCAATCACAAAACACGAACGCAACCTGTCTGCCATCATCCACGGGTCTACCCTGACCCGCTTCTTTATTCCCTTCGGACAGTTCCTGCTGCCCCTTATCCTGTGGCTGTCTAACCGCAACCAATCGGAATTTGTGGATTACCACGGGAAACAGGCGCTTAATTTCCAGATCAGTATGACCTTGTACAATTTCCTGATCGGGATGGTAAGCGTCCCCTTCTTTATCGGTTCCCTGCCCAGGCTCTTCCGCGGGGGGGATTTCCACTGGAACGAATGGCAGCACATGGACGGCTTCCACCTGAGCATGGGAGACGGCTTTTTCGACTTCCCGTTTTTCTGGTGGCCTATCGGGATTGCCGGACTGTTGGGCTTCGGGCTGTTTATCGTAAACGTGGTGTACACCATCCTGGCAGCCATGCGCACCAACGAAGGGGAGTACTTCAAGTACCCCATCACCATAAAATTCATACGCTGATGAAACCGCGCCACTACCTGCTGCTGCTCGCCATCCTTATTGGCGCTATTGCCGAGTCCCTGGCCCAGGTGCCGGAAGACTCTGCCCTGTATAAAACCATCAGCGACCTGGATGCGGCCTATTTCGGGGCCTACAACCAGTGCGATATGGACACCCAGGCCCGCCTGCTGGACGAAGACCTGGAGTTCTACCACGATATGGGAGGCCTTAGCCGCTCCAAACCGGAGATCCTCTCGAGCATCGAGGCCAATATCTGCGGCAAGGTGACCCGGACCCTGGAGGCCGGGAGCCTGGAAGTACACGAAATCAAAGGCTTCGGGGCTGTGGCCCTGGGGCTGCACCGGTTCTACAACAACCAAGAACCGGAGGCCGAATCCAAACCCAGCCGGTTTGTTACGGTTTGGAAAGAAGATGCGGGGGCCTGGACCATGTACCGCATCATCAGTTTGCATTAACGTTTATTCATCAATCCACCATCATCATGATCAGAAAACGAACCGTTAACCCCCACCGCGCAGGCACCCCCTGAGGCGGTAGCAAAAGAAGCGACTACTATGAACATAGAGAATACAAAAGCGCAAATGCGTAAGGGCGTCCTGGAGTATTGCATCCTGTCCATCCTGAAAGGGGACGACAAGTATGCCTCCGAGATCCTGGACACCCTTAAAGACGCAAAAATGCTGGTCGTGGAGGGGACCATTTACCCCCTGCTCACCCGCCTGAAGAACGCAGGGCTGCTCTCCTACCGATGGGAAGAGTCCAGCTCGGGGCCGCCCCGCAAATATTACGGGCTCACCGAAACCGGCAAGATGTTCCTCAAAGAACTGGATTCCACCTGGGACGAGCTCCGTACCGCCGTAAACGTGGTAACCAACAAAAAAAGCAAGTAACATGAACAAGACTGTAAATATAAACCTGGCCAATATGCTTTTTCACATCGATGAAAACGCATATATGAAGCTGCAGCGCTACCTGGAGGCGATCAAGCGTTCCTTTGCCGGTACCAAGGGCAGCGACGAGATCATTGCCGATATCGAGGCCCGGATTGCCGAGCTCTTCTACGAGAAGATGGAAAACGAGCGGCAGGTCATTACCGTTAAGGAGGTAGACGAGGTCATCGCCATAATGGGACAGCCCGAGGACTACCACGTGGACGAGGACATCTTTGAGGATGAGCCGCCCCGCAGCGGCCCCCGTCCCAAAGCCCCCAAAGCCAAAAAGCTCTACCGGGACATCGACCAGAAATACATCGGCGGGGTCTGCGCCGGCCTGGAACACTACCTGGGCCTGGACGCCTTGTGGATCCGCCTGATCTTTATCATCCTGGCCGTCTTCAGCGGGTTTGGCTTTATCGCCTACATCCTGCTGTGGATCCTGGTCCCCGAAGCCGCCACCACCGCCCAGAAACTCGATATGACCGGGGAACCGGTCAATATCAGCAACATCGAGCGCAAGGTAAAGGAGGGCTTCGACGAGGTCGCTGAAAAAGTGCGCAGCGTAGACTACGAAAAGGTGGGGAACAAGGTGAAAAGTTCCGGGAAGACCTTCTTCGACACCCTGGGGGACATCATTATGTTCTTCTTCAAGGTAATCGGAAAATTTGTGGGCATCCTGCTGATTCTCATCGGGGCAGCGGCCCTTATCGGGCTGGTCATCGCCCTGTTCACCGTAGGGGTGGTCGATGCAGTGCACATCCCCGGGGTAGACCTGGTGGGAATGCTGAACGACACCGACACGCCCATCTGGATTGTTTCCCTGCTGGTTTTCCTGGCGGTGGGTATCCCGTTTTTCTTCCTGATGTACCTGGGTCTGAGGATCCTGGTTACCAACCTGAAATCCATCGGGAATATCGCGAAATTCTCCCTGCTGGGGCTGTGGCTCATTGCCCTGATCTCTCTTACCGTGCTGAGTATCAAACAGGCTTCCGCCCATGCCTTTACAGGAAGCGTGACCGAGGAGCAAACCCTGGCCCTGGAACCCGGGAACGACACCCTCAGGGTTCAGTTTACGGGTGATGCCTGGGACTACGAAGCGGGCCCCGTCGTTTCGGGTATGCGCATCCGCTACAACGAAAACGACCAGGCCATGCTTTACTCCGACGACCTCTTGCTGGACATCCGCAAGTCCGAGGATTCCACCGCCTCCCTGCGCCTGCGCAAGGATGCCGATGGCCGCTCCTACGAGGATGCCCGCCAGCGCGCGGGGCAGATCCTCTATACCTATACCTTCAGCGACAACACCCTACGCCTGGACAACGCCTTCTCCACGGACGTGGTCAACAAGGTCCGGGACCAGGAAATGCGCCTGACCCTCTACCTGCCCGAAGGCACGCACCTGCGGTTTAATTCCGGGGCACGGGATTACATCGGCCGGCGCACCCAGACCGACAGGGATCTGTACCGCAAGGACATTGCCCGCTACCAATGGGTGATGGATCCCGATGGGACACTCATCTGCCAGGACTGCCCGCCTGAAATCGAGTCCGGATACGACCGGGATGGGGAGGGCCACATCATTATAGACGAGGAAGGCGTGGACATCGACATCAAGGATGACCAGGAGAACATCCGCGTAAAGATTAACGAGGACGGGGTCAAGATCCGCGCCAACGAACGGAACAGGCCCTGACGGTTCATCCTGCGAATCCGACAGTTCGGTCGGGTCAGCTGGGAAAACCCCTTCCGCTTGCGGAAATTTGGGTCATCAATAACAACATCAACATTCAAAAAACACAAATCAAAAAACGAAGACCATGACAACACTTGCCAGAATGACCATCGCCCTGATCCTTGCCCTTTTGGCCTCCTCCTGTATGTTAGACGTAAACTGGGGGTCCGGCAAACGCGGCAACGGGGTGGTCGTTGAAGAAACCCGAAGCGTAAACGAATCCTTTACGGCCATTACCGCCTCCGAAGGCATAGACGTCTATGTGACCCAGGATGCCGATTTCTCCATCCGCGTGGAGGCCGATGAGAATGTCATCGAACTCATCGGAACCGATATCGAAGGGGGCAAACTCCGCGTACACGCCATCGAAAACATCGGCCGGGCTACCAAGAAGGTCTATGTAAGCCTGCCGGAGGTAACCGCCCTGTACGCCTCAAGCGGGGCCGACCTGCGTGGGGAAGGGACCATCGAAGCCTCAAAAATCCGCCTGGATGCCTCCAGCGGGGCAGACCTTAGGGTGGTCCTGCAGGCAGACGAAGTGGAAGCCGATTGCAGCAGCGGGGCCGACATCGTGGTAAGCGGGCGCGCCAACCTGTTGTATGCCGACGCCAGCAGTGGGTCCGACATCAAGGCCCAGGACCTGGAAACCCAGGTGTGCAATGCCAATGCCAGCAGCGGGGCCGATATCCGGGTTTACGCGACAGAGACCCTTACTGCCCATGCCACCAGCGGGGCCGACATCCACTACAGCGGAGACGCTCAGGTGGAAACCCGCAAGTCTGCTTCGGGAAGCGTACACCGGTATTAAACACTACCGTAATTCATCAATCAGAACGCGAGCCGTCAGGTTCGGGCCCCTGCCAAAAGCAGGGGCTTTTTTTATGGTCCAAATCCGTACCTTAGGGTTTCTAAACCCGGTACGATTGAAACTCCAAACCCAAACCTATACCCTGGAACTGACCCATAGCTTCGGGATTTCCAGGGAGCGACACGATACGCAGGACACCCTCATTGCCGCACTTTCCGACAGTGGGCATACCGGTTTCGGCGAGGCTACCTCCAACCCCTACTACGGGACCACGGTTGCCGCCATGGCGGCCGAAATTGAAGCGGTGCGACCGTCCATCGAAGCCTTCCCCGGAGGAACGCCGGAGGCCTTTTACGAGATGCTGGAAGGCCTGGGGTTGTCTGCCTTTTCCCGCTGTGCCCTGGACCTGGCTTACAACGACCTTTACGGTAAGAAACTGGGGCGCCCCTTGTATGAGATCTGGGGGACCTCCCCGGAGCACTTGCCCCTAACCAACTATACCATCGGGCTGGATACCCCGGAGGTCATGGTCGCTAAAATGCTGGAAAAGCCGTGGCCGGTCTATAAGATTAAACTGGGTACGGACCAGGATGTGGCCCTGGTGGAGGAATTGCGCCGGCATACCGATGCGGTGTTCCGCGTGGACGCCAACTGCGCCTGGACGGCCCGGGAGACCATCGCCAATTCCCATGCCCTGAAGGACCTGGGGGTGGAATTCATCGAACAGCCCCTCCCGGCCGATGCCTGGGAAGCTATGGAACAGGTGCAGCACTATTCGGCCCTTCCCATCATGGCAGACGAAAGCTGCATTGTGGAGGCCGATGTGGCCCGCTGCGCCCTGCATTTCCACGGGATTAATATCAAGCTCACCAAATGCGGGGGTCTCACCCCTGCCCGGCGCATGATCCGGGAAGGACGGAGCCTGGGGCTGAAAGTGATGGTGGGTTGTATGACAGAATCCACTGTGGGCATTTCGGCCATTGCCCAGCTCCTGCCCCAACTCGATTACGTGGATATGGACGGGGCGCTGCTGCTCCGCAACGATATCGCCACCGGGGTACGCATCACCGATGCGGCCGAGGTAGTCTATCCGGAAACCGGTGGCAGCGGGGTCGCCCTGCTCCACCCCATGCCGCTGCGGGCATGAACGTCCAGGTAAAGGGCATCCCCGGTCCTGAAATCACCGCCAATGGCCGGAAGTATCTGTATTTTGGCGGCACCTCCTACCTGGGCCTGCAGCACGCGCCCCGGTTCCGGGAGCTGTACGCATCAAATACCATGGCCTACGGCACCCATTGGGGCGCCTCCCGCAGCGGGAATGTCACCCTTGCCTTATACGGGGAAGCCGAAACGGCGCTGGCTGCAAAAGCCGGGGCCGGCGGGGCCCTTACGCTGTCTTCCGGGTTTCTGGCGGGCCGGCTGCTTACCGACCGTTTCAGCGCTCCTGCCTACCGCTGCTTTTTTGCCCCTACCTCCCATGCCGCACTGCTCCCGCCAGGGGCCGGCAGGGCAGCAGACTGGCCGTCCCTGGTGCAGGCCGTGACCCGGCATCTCGAATCGGGTGCCCCGCAAACCCCTGTCATCTTTACCGACAGTCTGGATTTTTCCGAAGGGCCCCGCATGGTGGTCTCCGAGCTCGCATCCCTGCCTTCCGGGCAGTGTATCCTGGTGGTAGATGACTCCCATGGGTTGGGTCTGATCGGGGAAAACGGCTGGGGCACGTACCCGGCATTTGCCGAGGTGGGCTTCAGGGAGGTAATCCTGTGCGGGTCCATGGGCAAGGCCCTTGGAATTACGGCTGGGCTAATTTTGGGGCCTGCATCCCGCATATCGGACATCAAACAGGAGCCCCTTTTCAGCGGGGCAAGCCCACCACCCCCTGCCGCCCTGGCCACCTACCTGCAAGCCGAGGCCGAAGGGTTACTTACCGGCCAGCGCGGGCGGCTTGACGGGCACTGTACCACCCTGGCTTCCCGGGAGGGGCTCCCGCCCTCCCTGAAGTGGATGCCCGGATACCCGGTTTTCACCTTCCGCAACCCCGGCCTGGTAGACTTCCTGGAGAAGGCGGGGATCCTGGTCACCCATTTTGACTACACGGCAGACGGGCCTGCAGCATCGCCCAGCAGGATCGTGCTGAGCGCCGCCCACACTACGGAACATATGGAGCGACTGGCAGAGGTGTTAACGGAATTCCAGAAAATTCAGAGCTAGGACTACTTTCCTGAAAGACCCATAATTTTTGATTGTGCTACTTGACACTATATCAATAATTATTGTATCTTTTTAACACTTTATTAACCTTATACCGTGTTGACTATGAAAAAATACATCGGACCGATCCTGCTCGTCGTAGTCTTCCTGACGAGCGTGGCCATGACCACCCGGGCACCTGAACCTATGCATAGCCTGGAAGGCACCTGGGAACTGGAGAGCTTCTGTAATTTCAGCTCAGACGACCAGGCCGACACCGTAAGGCTGGTGGAGGGCTACCGGCAGGTAAAAATGTACTATAACGGAAAAGTGATGTGGTCGCGGACAGACCCCAACGATACCATTGGCCGCTTCGGCTTTGGCTCATACCGCATCACCTCAGACGAGCTGATCGAAACCATCGAATACGGGGATTATTACTTCATGCAGGCCCTGGACACCATCCGGGAATTCCGATTCGAACTAATCCTGGACGGGGATACCTATAGCCAGATTACCATAGACGAGGAAGGCAACCGCACCTTCTCGGAAAACTACCGGAAGGTACGTTAGGCCGCAGATAGCGTAAAGAAAAACGCCCGGGGGTATCCCGGGCGTTTTTTTATTCCTGTGTATGGGGGCCTAGCCAACTTCCTGGGTGGATTCCACCTCCTGCAGGTAGCGTTCGGCATCCAGCGCGGCCATACAGCCGGTCCCGGCAGCCGTTACCGCCTGGCGGTACTCTTTGTCCTGGACATCCCCGCTGGCAAAAACCCCGGGTTTGTTGGTCTTGGTCGATTTCCCATGGGTAATGATATACCCGGTCGGGTCCATCTCCAGCTGGCCCTTAAAGATATCCGTATTGGGTTTGTGGCCGATGGCGATAAAAAGACCGGTAATGGCAATATCCTCCTTCTCGCCGGTCTGGTTGTTAACCATCCGAAGGCCTTCCACCACCTGCTCGCCCAAAACCTCATCTACCTCGGTGTTGAAGCGGATCTCGATATTCGGGATGCTCATCACCCGGTTTTGCATGGCCTTGGAGGCCCGCAACTGGTCCTTGCGCACCAGCATGGTGACTTTTTTACAGATTTTCGCCAGGTAGGACGCTTCTTCGGCCGCGGTATCCCCGCCTCCTACTATGGCGACTTCCTGCCCCCGGTAAAAGAACCCGTCGCAAACAGCACAGGCGGAAACGCCCCCGCCCCGCAAGCGCTGCTCGCTGGGCAGACCCAGGTACTTGGCAGAAGCCCCGGTGGCAATTATGACAGTTTCGGCCTCTACGGTGGTTTGCCCGTCTATGGTAACCCGGTGGATCCCCCCGGGCTCATCGCTGAAGGCCACCTCGGTAGCCATCCCGATGCGTACCTCGGTCCCGAACCGCTCCGCCTGTTGCTGGAGCTGGACCATCATGGTGGGGCCGTCTATGCCCTCCGGATAGCCCGGGAAATTCTCCACCTCCGTGGTGGTAGTGAGTTGGCCTCCGGGTTCCATCCCGGTATAGATTATGGGTTTGAGGTCAGCACGGGCAGCGTAGATGGCTGCAGTATACCCTGCAGGGCCGGAGCCCAGGATAAGGGTTTTGATGCGTTCAATGGGTTGCGACATGTCCTGATACATTAGATTTCCGGGTTAAAAGTAGCGGATTCGGGCCGGACCTTACAGTAAAAGTTATCAACAGTTACGGGGCCTCGGCGGCTTCCCACTCCCGTAACCTGAAGCC
This sequence comes from Robiginitalea sediminis, assembly GCF_002198115.1. Classification (GTDB taxonomy): domain Bacteria; phylum Bacteroidota; class Bacteroidia; order Flavobacteriales; family Flavobacteriaceae; genus Robiginitalea; species Robiginitalea sediminis. The sequence goes on from NZ_NGNR01000004.1 coordinate 32,083, forward strand.
CGGCGCCTCTGGCTGGCGATACTCCCGGCGCAACAGGTCAAGGAGGCTGTCGCGCACCTGGGGGAGGGCCGTGGATAAGTCCTGCTGTTCGGCGGGGTCCTCCCAAAGGTCGAAGAGCTCCGGCCCCGGGTTGCGCAGGGAGTCATTCAGCCCGCGCTGCAGGAGCTTCCACCTGCCGGCCCGGATGGCCAGCTGCCCCCCGTACTCCGGGAAGGCCCAGACCATGGCCTGGTGCTGCTGCTGGCCGGGTTGTCCCAGCAGGGTTGGCAGGAAACTAAGCCCATCTGCCGTTTCCGGTACTTCAAACCCGGTAAGTTCGGCCAGTGTGGGAAGAACGTCGTATTGGGCAGAAGGGTGGTCCGTACGGCTGCCCGCGACTATGCGCGATGGCCAGTGGGCAATAAGGGGTACGCGGATGCCTCCTTCGTACACAAAGCCCTTTCCCCTCCCGTAACCGGGGCGGAAGGGGCCTGCGCTGGCGAACCACTCCGGGTCTGCACCCCCTGCATAGGAAGGCCCGTTGTCCGAACTGAAAAGGATCAGGGTATTCTCGTACAGCCCCCGGGCCTTAAGCTGGTCTATCAGGCGGCCGATATTCTCGTCCAGATAGGAAACCATGGCGGCGTAGGCGGCCCGGGGTGAAGCCTGGGGGAAATACCCGAAGCCCTTCCCGGCCCGGTAGGGTTCCTCCTCCCCGAATTTTTCCCTGTAATAATCCACCCACCGCTCCGGCGCCTGAAGGGGCACGTGTGGGATTGGGGTGGCCCAGTACAGGAAAAAGGGCTTTTCCGAGGGCTCCTCCACAAAAGCGCTGAGGGCCTCGAAAATCCGGTCCGGGGCGTAATCGCGTTGCCGGAATACCGCGTAATCGGCCTCTTCAGTATCCTCAAATCCGGTATGTGGGGCAAGGGTGTCATTGTCCAGGGGGACCCGTACCAGGTCGGAATATAAATGCAGCGGATAGTAGGTATGCGCCTGCCGCTGGCAGTTATACCCGTAAAAGCGGTCGAACCCCATTTTGGTTGGCACCGAGTGGGTATGGGGCGCCCCCAACCCCCATTTCCCGAACATCCCGGTTCGGTACCCCATTTCCCGGAGGTATTGGGGCAGGAGTTTCTCGCCCTCCGGGAGGGGACGTTGCCCCTCCAGGGTAGAGTCTGCCGCCATGGCGCGGTAATCCCATACCGGACCCCGGCTGGCCCATTCGTCATTGCCGCGGATATAGGCATGGCCGGCGTGCTTGCCGGTGAGCAGCATATAACGGGATGGGGCGCATACCGGGGCCCCGGCATAGTGTTGGGAAAATACCATCCCTGCCGCGGCCAGCCGGTCCAGGTTGGGGGTTTCGATCAGGCGTTGACCGTAAGGCCCGATATCCCCGTACCCCAGGTCGTCTGCCAGGATATAGATAATATTGGGCGGTCCGGGGTTTTGGGTGTCCCGGCTGCAGGAAACGGTCCAGAGCAGCGGCAGGGCGCACAGGAATCGGAGGAGTACCTTAAAACGCATTCCAGGGTGTTTCCCCACAAGATAGGCAAAAGGACTTATTCCCCCTTCCAGGTCTGGCGCACCTCGCCGCAGGTGAGCATGGCGTCGCCGAAGTACGGATTTCGGATTTCCGGTTCCCGGCTTACCCAATAGGCTCCTTTAAAGTCATCCGCCATGGGGCAGAACTGCACGTAAAGGGGTGCCTCGGCGGATCCCATTTCGCCCCCCAGACCGATCAGTACGTTGGAGATTTGCTGGAACTCGGCCCGTTGCCGCTCCAGGTCTCCTCCGGCTGCCAGCAAGCGGTCCAAATGCTGCCGCATGGCCGCCATGGCCTCCCCTGCCGGGGAGGTGGCCCCGATTTCCGGCAAAGCCTTCCGCAGGTCCGAAGCCGCCTCGTTGGCATCACTCGCCTGGGAAGCCACCAGGGCATCCTTCAGGTTCAGGTATTGCTTCAGGAGTTTCGGATAGGCAGCGCGCAACCCTTCCGGCCAGGTGCCCACCCCGGCCTGGGAAGGCATTCCCCCATGGCCGGCGTGCGGGTCCGCAGCACCCTCCCCGGACCGGTTCATCATGGATTTCTTTCCCTGGAGCTGGGCCGCGGCATCTACCGTAAAGGCGCCCTGGGCCACGATATCCTCCCCTGCCTCCAGGCCTTCCAAAACGGCATACTCCTCTCCCGAACGTTCGCCGAGGCGCACTTCCCGCATTTCGAATACGGGTTGCCCGGGGGTGGTTCGCACATAGACCAGGGAACGCTCCCCTGTCCACAGTACGGCCGAGGCCGGGATAGACAGGACTTTACCAGCACCCTGAGGCACCCCGGTTTCGATTTCCCCGGAAATAAACATCCCGGGTTTTAGCTGTCCTTCCGGATTTTCGAGGGTCGCCCGGACGGTTACCGTGCGGGTCTTCGTATCCAGGATAGGGTCGATAAACGAGATCCGGGCCTGGTACTGCTTTCCGGGCAGGGCCTTGCTCTGGATCCGCACCGACTGGCCCACCGAAAGCTGCCCGAGGTGGCGCTCATAGGCATCCAGTTCGGCCCAAACTGTGGAGAGGTTACTTAAGCGGGCTATTGGCTGACCGGCCTTGACATAGTCCCCCTCTGTGGTAAGGACCTCGGTGACGGTCCCGCTAACCGTAGCGTAAACCGGGACGGCCTCCCGCACCTGCCCGCTGGCTTCAATACGGTCTATCTGGGCGTCGGTGAGTTTCCAGTTCCGCAGTTTGTTGCGGACCGCGCGGTAGAGTTCCGGCTGCTCGGTTTTCAGGGGGGCCGCTGTAAGGAGTTCCTGCTGGGCCGCTACCAGCCCGGGAGAGTAAATGGAGGCCAGCTGCTGGCCCTCATTTACTTTTTGGCCCACATAGTTTACCTGCAATTTCTCGATGCGCCCGTCAAAAAAACTGGCCTGTACCCGGTTGGCCTCCGTGTTTTCCGAAACCTTTCCCGAAAGCCGGATGCGTTGTTCCGTACCCGGGCTTTGGGACCCCACCTGTATGGTCCGGATATCGGCCAGGGCCATGGCGTGCGCACTCATGCGGATCTGGTCCGGTCCCGCCTGCAGTTCCCCGGTTTCCGCCGGGATCAGATCCATGCCGCAGATGGGGCAGGAACCGGGCTGGGGCTGCATCACCTGTGGGTGCATGGAGCAGGTCCACATCCCGGCCTCTACCTCGGTTTCGTGGTTGTGGGGCACCTCAGCGGAGGAACTCCGCCCGAAGATCAGGTAGCCCAGCAGGAGCCCGGCAACCAGGGCCGCTGCTATCCCTATATATGCTTTTTTCATCCTTTTGCTTTTTTTGTTTTGATTGTTCTGAGTCTCCTCAATGTGGGGGAACTCACGCCCCACAACACAAACCCGCTCAGGACGGTTACCAGCCCCATGAGGGAGAAACCGCGCAACAGGGTGGTGTTGAAATCGTCCCTCCCCTGGTAATCCATGGTATGGGTCATCCAGAGGAAATCGAACCAGCGCCAGCTCCGGTGGCGCACCGTCTGGAAAGCCCCGTTGGACACGGCCACATAAGCCTTGAGCTGCTCCGGGGTCCGGTAGCTGATTTCATATGCGGGCAAGGGGCGGCCGCGGTACTCGTGGTGCGGGCCCACACTGTCAATACGCCTTATTCCCGATACCTCGAGTTCCGGGAGCATGTGTTGTTCAGCCACCAAAAGGGCCTCTTCTTGGGTGATCCCTTCCTTTTTCTTCCCCGTCCAGGCATCCACCAACTGGGTTCGGTCAATCCAGTAATACGGGGCCGAACCAATCTGAAGCAGCTCCAGGGAGGTTACCCCAGTGCCCAATTGAAGACTGTCCGTGCCGATCAGGCCGGAAAAGACATGCTGCTGGGGTTGCGCCCTGCGGAAGTGGTCCCCGTGGATTTCATCCAGGTCTGTCCAGCTGAAATACATCCCGCTTACCGTCCACATCAGGAACTGAACCCCCAGGAAAATCCCGAGGTAGCGGTGTGCCCGCCGGATCCAAAGCGCCGTTTTTCGTTTTACCATCTTTACTTATTTAGGGTTAAGCCGCGTAGCCTCAGGGCGTTGCCAATAACGGATACCGAACTGAAGCTCATGGCCAGGGCAGCAATCATGGGGGAAAGCAGCAGCCCGAATACCGGGTACAGCACCCCGGCTGCCACCGGGACCCCTATGGTGTTGTATACCAGGGCAAAAAAGAGGTTTTGGCGGATGTTCCGCATCACGGCCCGGCTGAGCCTGTGGGCCCTGACGATGCCGTCGAGGTCTCCCTTTACCAGGGTTATGCCAGCGCTTTCTATGGCCACATCTGTCCCCGTACCCATAGCAATACCCACGTCGCTGGCCGCCAGGGCAGGGGCATCGTTAATCCCGTCCCCGGCCATGGCTACCACCCGCCCGGAGGATTGCAACCCGGTAACGGCCTTCTGCTTGTCTTCCGGCAGGAGCCCAGCCTGGAAATCGGACAGGCCCAGGGCCTGGGACACGGCCTCGGCCGTTTCAGGGTTATCCCCGGTTAACATCACCACTTCCAGACCCATTTCCTTCAGGGTGGCAATGGCCTTGGGGCTTCCCTCCTTCAGAGGGTCCCCTATGACCACAAAACCGGCCACTTCCCCGTCTACGGAAAGATAGGACACGGTTTTGCCCTGTTTGCGATAGCCTCGTACGGCTTCCTCGAGCCCGGCACTAACCGAAGCCCCGCTGCGGCCCATCATCCGACGGTTACCCAGGGCAACCGCCTGCCCGCCAACGCGGCCTTCCACCCCCATCCCGGTAACCGCTTCGAAGTCTTCCACAGCAAGCGGGTCCTGGCCGCCCTCCCTGGCCCGCTCCAGGATGGCGGTTGCCAGGGGGTGTTCGCTTGGGGCATTAAGCGAGGACATGAGTTGCAGGACCTTCCCCTGGTCCCAGTTCTCCTCTGCCTGAATATGTTCCACCACCGGTTTCCCAAGGGTAAGGGTACCGGTTTTGTCTACCACCAAAGTGTCTACCTTGCTCATCCGCTGCAGGGCTTCCGCATTTCGGATCAGGACGCCATTCTGTGCGCCCTTTCCGACCCCAACCATGACAGACATGGGAGTGGCCAGGCCCAGGGCGCAGGGGCAGGCTATGATCAACACAGCTATGGCGTTAACCAGGGCATATACATAAGCGGGTTCCGGGCCCAAAAGCGCCCAGACGATAAATGTGACCACAGCCACCCCCACCACGATGGGGACGAAGTAGGCCGAAACCCGGTCGGCAAGGTTCTGGATGGGCGCCCGGCTGCGGCTGGCCTGATTCACCATCTGGATAATCTGGGCTAGCAGGGTATCGCTCCCCACTTTCTCGGCCTCCATCAGAAAGGTCTTGTTCCCGTTGAGAGTACCGGCGCTTACGGAATCGCCCACGGCCTTTTCCACGGGGATGGGCTCCCCGGTAATCATGGATTCATCTATGGCGCTTTGCCCTTCTGTTATCCGGCCATCCACCGGGATCTTCTCCCCGGGTTTTACCCTCAGGATATCCCCTTGCCTGACATCCTGCAGGCCTATCTCGTGTTCTTCCCCGTCTACCACCTTAACCGCGGTCTGCGGGGCCAGTTGCAGCAATTCCTTTACGGCCGAGTTGGTACGGCTGTGGGCCCGGGCCTCCAGGACCTGCCCCAGCAAAACCAGGGTAAGGATTACCGTAGCAGCCTCGAAATACACATGGACCGTTCCGGAACTGGTCCTAAACTGCTCCGGGAAAAACCCCGGAAACAGCAAGGCGACCAGGCTGAAGCCCCAGGCTACACCAGCCCCGATCCCGATCAGGGTAAACATATTCAGGTTCCAGCTCACCACGCTGCGCCATGCCCTGCGGAAGAACATCCAGGTAGCATAAAACACCACCGGCAGGGACAGGGCCAGCTGCACCCAATTCCAGTACTGCTGCTCCAGCACCCCGTAAAGCGGGTTCTGCGGAAGCATCTCGCTCATGGCGATTATAAAAATGGGAAGGGTAAAGGCCAGGGCAATCCAGAATTTGCGCAGCAGGTCCCGGTAGCTTTTTTCTTCGGCCGATTCCCCTTCCTGCTGGGGCCCGCCCCAGTCCAGGGTCTTCTCCTCCACCAGGTCCATCCCGCACACCGGGCAGTCGCCCGGGGCGTCGTAGGTTTTATCCCCCTCGCACTGCATGGGGCAATAAAACACCCCCGTACCCCTGCCTTCGGGTTCCGGTTCGGGCTCCGGTTCCTCAGGGGCATCCCCATGACCGTGCAGGCTGTAACGCCCGCCAGCGCCCTTCACGGCTTCCTGCAGGGTCTCCAGCGGGACATGGATTTCCATTTCCAGGACGGCTTCCCCTTTTTCCAGGTCCACATCGGCCCGGGTAATGCCCGGTACGGCTGCCAGAGCCCCTTCTACATGGCTGCGGCAACCCATGCAGGTCATCCCTTTTATTGAATAGGTGTGTTTCATCGGCGTCTTTTTACGTCTGGAGGCCGGGCTGGATTCCAGCCCATCCCCTACTCTATTCTGAACTCTCTCTATTGGCCCGGCACCTTCGGAGTGCTGGGACTCCTTGTCTGATAGTCGTTTCTATGGGGTAATGCTTTCCTCCACCTTCCCGCAGGTGAGCATCTTATCCCCGAAATACGGGTTCCGGATCTCGGCCACATCGCTGAGCCAGTACCCGCCTGTATTTCCGAATGCCATCGGGCAAAACTGTTTGTACAGCGTCCCCCCGGTAAGGGCCTGCTCGAAAAACCCTTCGGACTGCCCGATAAATTCGGAAAAAAGGGCTCGTTGCTTTTCCACGTCGGTTTCCACGGAAATCCCCCGGGCGATCCCGGTGAGCTCCGGATATCCCTCTTCCAACATGGTGGCCAGACTGCCAGCCGCCTGGGCTGCAGTTTCGGCATCGGTTTCCACCAGGGCCAGCCTCAGGTCCATATAGCGGTCCCAGGCCATCTGGGCCGACGCATCTGCAAATTCGGGTCCCGTTGCCTGTGCTACCGGGGCTGCAGTTTCATTCGCTGGAGCTGCAGTCGGGGCTGCTTCTTGTTTTTTATCCTCCTTACAACCGAGGAAAACAAGCAGTAAGACAAGGGTCAGGGTACTTTTAAAATACATGTTCATGATCTGAATTTAAAATTAGTCTGTGATATATTGAATTAAGGCAATCTGGTTGTAATATTCCTTTACGGCGCCGATTTGCTCCAACTGGAACCGGAGTTGCAATTCCTGGATTTCCAGAACGTCTGAAAAATCGATGGTCCCTGTCTCATAACTGCGCAGCAGGAGCTGTTCGGCATCCCGGGCCTTCCTGAGGTTTTCCCGCTGGGTCTCATATCGGATCCGGGCGGTATTGCGCCCGGAAATGGCACGCGCCAGGGTAGTTTCCAAAACATTGCGCCTCTCGCTTCTGAGGGCCTCCAGTTCCTGCTGCCGCAGGGCATTCTGACGGCTTCGGGAGGCGTAGCGGGTGTCGAACAGCGGTACGCTGACAGAGATCATGGGCATGAAAACATCCTTTCCGTTATCCGAAACGTCCATATCGGTCCGCTCCTGTACGGGAATAAAGTCTACCCCAACCCCCAGGGCCGGGCCGGCTTCCTTCTGGTTAAGGGCCTCGGCCTCGGCAACCGAGGCAAAGAGCTTGTCGAAGCGCAGCAGTTCCGGGTTCAGTTCCAGACCGGTACCCACCAGGGCGTCTGCCTCGGGCAAGCCGGCGGTTTCGGCCAGGGCAACCCCGGTGCCGGAAGGGCGGTTCAGCAAGGCGTTGAGCCGTGTTAGTTCTGCCGTATAGCGCTCATCCAGCATTGCCTGCCGCTCGCGGATCTCGTTCTGGCGGATTTGCAGGCGCAAGACATCCACGGCACTGGCGCGGGCTACTTCCAGGGAAGTCAGGGCCAGTTTTTCGTAGGTGGCCAGCAGCTCCAGGTTTTCATCCAGGACGGCTCGCTGGGCCCGGGTCTGATATAGGTCGTAATAGGACCGGGTCACCTCGAGGGCCACCTGCCGCCGGGCCACTTCGAAGGCCTGGAAATCCGCCTCGGCCATAGATCGGGCATATCCTTCCCGGGCGGCACGGGTACCAAACCAGGGGAGCATCTGCCGGGCCGAGAAACGGGCTTTTTGCGCCCCCGTCCGGGTTTCCGGTTCACTGGCAAAGTACCCGGCACTGATCTCGGTTCCCGGCAGCCACCGGCTTTCGCTGACCTTCTCCTCGGCCAGGTTATACCGAAGTCTGTAGGCCTGGAGTTCCGGGTTTTGCTGTTCCGCCAGTTGAATCAGGTCTTTCAGGTCCTGGGCATTCATTCCCTGCAGGGTTGTCAGCAGTAGTACTATCAGGATGCGTTTCATCTCGGGTTGGCTTTTAATTCTGATTCTTTTTTCCATCCGTAGAGCACCGGGACCACAAAGAGGGTCAGCAAGGCAATCATCATCCCCCCGAAACTCGGGATGGCCATCGGGATCATGATATCGCTGCCCCGTCCGGTGGAGGTCAATACCGGCAAGAGGGCCAGCAAGGTGGTGGCGGTGGTCATCAGGCAGGGCCGGATGCGTTTTTCCCCGGCGGCCACCACGGCCTCCCGCACCTCCTCCCGGCTGTCCGGGGCATGGCGCTCAAAACTCTGATCCAGGTAGGTGGCCATCACCACCCCATCGTCTGTGGCAATCCCGAAAAGGGCAATAAAACCGACCCATACGGCCACGCTAAGGTTCACCGGGTGCATTTGGAACAGCTCCCTTAGGTTTTCCCCGAAGAGGCTGAAATCCATAAACCACCCCTGCCCGTAGAGCCAGATCAGCAGGAAGCCGCCGGAGAAGGCCACGGCCACCCCGGTAAAGACCATCAGGGAGGTAGACACGCTGCGGAACTGGAAATAGAGGATCAGGAAGATAATCACCAGGGACAGCGGCACCACCACGCTCAGGGTCTTTTCCGCCCGGATCTGGTTCTCATAGGTGCCCGTAAAGGCATAGCTTATCCCCGCAGGGACGCGCAGTTCTCCGGCATCGATAGCCGAGCGGATGGCCGCCTGGGCATTCTCCACAACCTCCACTTCGGCCCGCCCGGCCATTTTGTCGAAAAGGACGTAGCCCACCAGGAAGGTATCCTCGCTTTTGATGGCCTGGGGGCCCTGCTCATAGCGGATGTCCACCACCTCCGCCAGGGGGACAGGCCGCCCGTCCTGGGCCGGGACATAGATCCCCTGCAGGGCCTCCGGGGTGTCCCGGAGTTCCCTGGGGTAGCGCACCCGGATGCCGTAGCGCTCCCGCCCTTCCACGGTCTGGGTCAGGGGCATCCCACCCACGGCCACGGAAAGGACTTCCTGTACGTCTTCTATGGCAATGCCATAGCGGGCCAGCCCCTCCCGGTCTATATCGAGCAGCAGGTAAGGTTTACCCACAATGCGTTCAGCGAAGACCGCTTCTGCGTTTACCCCATCCACCTTTTGCAATACCTTCTCCAGTTCAAGGCCAAAGGCCTCTATGGCGCGCAGGTCCTGCCCCTTTACCTTGATCCCCATGGGTGCCCGCATCCCGGTTTGCAACATCACCAGCCGGGTCTCAATGGGCTGTAATTTGGGGGCCGAGGTCACCCCAGGAAGCCGCGTAACCCGGACAATCTCGTCCCAGATCTGGCTTTCGGACCGGACTTCGGGCCTCCAGTTTCGGTAATACTCCCCTTCCGGGTCCGGGATGAGCAGGGTACGGTCCAGTTTGAAGGGGTCCGGGGCAATATCCGGGCCCGCTCCTTCCGGGGCATCCGTATTGGGGTTGGCCACCCGGTTGCCGTCGGTTAGCACAAAATAACCTTCCTCGTCTACCCGGAAACGCTGTGGGCTTCCGTCCGGCCCCATTTGGTATTCGCTGCGGTAGCGGATGATGTTCTCATACATGGAAAGAGGGGCCGGGTCCAGGGCCGATGCCACGCGCCCGGCTTTGCCCACCACGGTCTCCACCTCGGGAATGCCGGCTACCGCCATATCGAGCTGCTGCAGCACCCGCTTGTTTTCCTCCACCCCCGCATGGGGCAGGGAAGTGGGCATTAGTAAAAAAGCGCCTTCATTGAGGGATGGCATAAACTCCTCCCCTGTATTGCGCATAATAACCACGCCGCCCACCACAAGCGCCAGGGGGATGGAAAGGAAGGCCAGGCGGTTGCGCATAGCCCACCTCAGGATGCGGGTGTAATACTGCCGGAATACCCAGAAGCCGCCCAGCAAGCCAAAACAAATCAGCGAGACGAACACCAGGTTCATGCCCAGGCTCCTGTCGAAGCCCAGGGGGCGCCAATACTCGGCCAGCAGGAATACAATGGTAAGGGCCGAAACCACCAGCCTGGCCTGGGTGCCATACCCGCCCCATTGACGCAGGGGGCCGTGAAGCCGGCCTTCCCGGTGCAGGTTTTCCACCAGGGCGACAACCCCGAAAGCCATCGGCGCCAGCCCCAGGCCATAGCCGATAACCAGGGCATAGGCCCCAACAGCGAGCAGACCTCCGGCCAGGACATACCGCCAGAGTGATTTCAGATTTCGTTCACGAAAAATAAACGCGGCAAAAGGCGGGATCAGGAACAGGGCAACCACAATGGATGCGGCCAGCGCCATGGTCTTGGTAAAGGCCAGCGGCCGGAATAATTTCCCTTCTGCCCCGATCATGGTAAAGACGGGGATAAAACTGATAATGGTGGTCAGCACTGCGGTCAGGATGGCCCCGGACACCTCCGAGGTGGCCCCATAGACCACGTCGTTCACCGAACGGCGCTGCCCCTCGGGTTCTGCCTTGTTCTCCCCTAGGTGGCGGATGATGTTTTCCGATAGGATAACCCCCACATCGACCATGGTCCCGATGGCAATGGCGATCCCGGAAAGGGCAACGATATTCGCATCCACGCCGAACACCTTCATGGAAATAAACACCATCAGGACGGCCACCGGGAGCAAGCCGGAAATCAGGATAGAGGCTCTAAGGTTGAGGACCATCACCACAATGACCAGGACGGTGATCAGGATCTCCAGGCTCAGGGCTTCATTTAAGGTGCCCAGGGTTTCCTGTATGAGTTCGGTGCGGTCGTAAAACGGCACAATGGTGAGTTGGGAGGTACGCCCGTCCGGGAGCACTTTGGCCGGCAACCCGGAGGATACCTGGGCTATCTGCTCCTTAACGTTCTGTATCACCTCCAGGGGGTTTGCCCCGTAGCGGGCTACCACCACGCCTCCCACCACCTCGGCGCCTTCCTTGTCCAGGATGCCACGCCTGGGGGCAGGGCCCATCTGCACCCGGGCTACATCCCGGATCCGGATGGCCGTGTACGCCTCGGAATCGACCACGGCGTTTTCAATGTCCTCAAGGGACTTCACATACCCCAGGCCCCGCACCAGGTATTCGGCCTGGTTGATTTCCAGGGTCTGGGCCCCGATATCCCGGTTGGAGCGCTTAACTGCCATTACCACATCGGACAGGGAGATACCGTATTCCCGAAGCAGGGCCGGGTCCACATCTACCTGGTATTCCCGCACATACCCCCCAATGGACGCCACTTCCGATACCCCTCCGGCCGAAGACAGGGCGTATTTCACATAGTAGTCCTGGATGCTGCGGAGCTCTTGCAGGTCCCAGCCGCCCGTTACGTTTCCGTTTTTGTCCCGCCCTTCCAGGGTATACCAGTATATCTGTCCCAGGGCCGTGGCATCGGGGCCCAGGGCGGGCGTAACCCCATCCGGCAAAAGGCCCAGAGGCAGGGCGTTGAGTTTCTCCAGGATCCGGCTGCGGCTCCAGTAGAATTCCACATCTTCCTCGAAGATGATGTAGATACTGGAAAAACCAAACATGGAAGAAGACCGGATGGTGCGTACCCCGGGGATGCCCAGCAGGGAACTGGTAAGGGGGTAGGTTACCTGGTCTTCAATATCCTGGGGGGATCGCCCGGGCCAGGAGGTAAATACGATTTGCTGGTTTTCGCCTATATCCGGGATGGCGTCTACCGGTACCGGGTCCGAGGGGAGCCCGGTATCCCACCCAAAGGGGGCGTTTGCCGTACCCCATCCCAACAGGATGAGCAGCAGCAGGACAGGTACCAGCTTGTTTTCGATCAGGAATTTAATGCCTTTGTTCAGCATGAGATTGGATTCTTACAGGTGTGAATGCGGGCCGAGGGCCACAAAAGGGTTCACCCGTGGCCTTTTGGGCCCCGGGGGTTACACACAAGTAAAAATCAAATCAGAAATCGCTGGTCCCGGATCGTGATGTCGGGAAACAAGGGCGGGGGGGAATAGCCATGAAAGCGGGGCGGCTCCTGCAAGTGTTCGGGTTGCCCCAGCCAATTCTGGTAAACCGCCATCACTACCGCGACGAGCTGCGGATGGAAATCCACAGGGTTTACCACTTGGTCCAGGTCTTCCTGCCCCTGGACAATGACCTCCACATCGGAGCAACAGCCCAGGCCCGCCATAAGGTCGTCACCCATGGCCATGCCACAGTCTTCCGCCTCGTGGAACAGGCTGAAATCCACCAGGGTTTTCCCGCAGAAGTGCATGTCCATTGTAAAGGACAGCGTTGAGAAAAGCAACAGGTGGGACAACAGTACAGCCCCGATTTTCCGTGTAAAAGGTCTCATTGTCAACACCAAAACTACAAAATAATCGGTTTTATTGTACGTTTTTGGCAATTGCTTCACACAAAGCGGGTTCTCAAATAACCTGGAAGCCCTCAGGGAAAGGATGGTCCGAGTCTATGATCAGGGTATTGTATCCGTGGACCCATGCACTACCCCGGATTTCCGGGATAATGGCCGGCACCACACCCAGGGAAGTGGTTCCTGCAATCCGCCCCTCGAAGACCGAACCGATATAACTCTCATGAACGAACAGGTCCCCTTCTTTCAACTTTCCCTGGTGCGCCCACTGGGCCATCCGCGCAGAGGTCCCGGTCCCGCAGGGGGATCGGTCAATGGCATTGTCCCCGTAGAAAACCGCATTGCGGGCGGTAGCCTTTTCCGATAAAGTCTGCCCGGTCCAGAGCACGTGGCTTACATCGCGGATCCGGGGGTCCAGGGGGTGGATAAACCGGTCCGGGTACGCCTCGTTGATTTGGCGCCGGATCTCCCGGCTCATCCGGATCAGGGAAGAGGCCGTGTACTCCTGAAGCCCTTCAAACCCGGGCTGCACCTCTATGATGGCATAAAAGTTACCCCCATAGGCCACGTCTACCTTAATCTCGCCCAGGGCCTCGGTTGCCAGGGGAAGTTTTTCAGCGGCCAGGAAAGAGGGGACATTGGTCAGGGAAACCCATTCCACCTTCCCGCCCCGTTGCCCATAGCGTATGTGGACCAGCCCGGCCGGAGTTTCCAGGCGTACCTCCCCGGGAACCCGGGGCTGGATCAGGCCTTCTTCGATCCCAATGGTAATGCTGCCAATGGTGCCGTGCCCGCACATGGGCAAACAGCCGCTGGTCTCTATAAAGAGGATGCCCAAATCGTTTTGAGGGTCTGCAGGCGGGTAGAAAATACTGCCGCTCATCATGTCGTGGCCGCGGGGTTCGAACATAAGCCCCTTGCGGATCCAGTCGAATTCCCTGAGGAAGTGCTGCCGTCTCTCGGCCATATCGGCCCCCTGAAGCGCAGGCCCGCCTTCGGCCACCACCCTCACCGGGTTGCCGGCCGTGTGCCCGTCAATACATTTAAAAATATGCCTTCCCATGGTTACTCGCTGCGTTTGGAGGCGATATAGGCATCTATCCGACGCCTGAGGATGGGCAGGGTAACAGTGCCCTGCTCCAGCACAAGGCGGTGGAATTCCCGGATGTCGAAATCCTCACCCAGAGCATTCTGGGCTTTGCTGCGCAATTCCCGCAGGGTGATCTCCCCCATTTTATAGGACAGCGCCTGCCCGGGCCACGCGATATAGCGGTCTGTTTCCGTACCGATTTCATGCAGGGAAAGGGCGGTGTTGTCTCGCATAAAGGCTACGGCCTCATCCCGGGTCCACCCCAGGGCGTGGATCCCGGTATCGACCACCAAACGGCAGGCACGCCACATCTCGTAGGTAAGCTGCCCGAAACGTTCATAAGGGGTGGTGTAGATCCCCATATCGGCCGCCAGGTATTCCGAATACAACCCCCACCCTTCCCCATAGGCGGAAAGGTAAAGGCGCCGTCGGAAGGCGGGGATGCTGTCGGACAATTCCCGGTTCAGGGAGCCCTGCAGGTGGTGGCCCGGTACCGCCTCGTGGGCCGTTAGGGCCGGCAGGGTGTACAGGGGTCTGCTCTCCAGCTTATACGTATTGACCAGGTAAGTCCCGGCCCGGGTCTCGGTTGCCGGGGGTACATAGCGCCCCCCGGTGTATTTGGGCGCAATGGCATCGGGGACGGGTTCTACCCCGTAAGGTCTCCTGGGCAGAGTTTTAAAAAAGCGCGGCAGTTGCCCGTCGATGCGCTTGGCAATGTCGCGGGCCCGCATAAGCAATTCATCTCCGGTCCGGGCATAGAATTCCGGGCTGGTGCGCAGCATTTCCAAAAACTCGGAAAAGCTTCCCTGAAAGCCTACTTCGCGGATAATCCTTTCCATCTGGGCGCGGATCCGCGCCACTTCCTCCATCCCGATCCGGTGGATATCCGCTGCGGTATACTCGGAAGAGGTTGTATAAAAATCAATGCGGTTCTGGTAAAAATCGGCCCCGCCCGGGGTTTGGGAAACCCCTATGGCCTCCCGGGCCTGAGGGAGGTATTCCGTTTCAAAAAACGCTTTAATCCTGCGGAAGGTGGGAACCACATCGGTTTCAATGGCTTCGCGTGCGGCCTGGAGTACCGAATCCCGCAGCGATGCGGATAGGGATTCCGGTAAATCCAGGAAGGGACGGTAGAAGGGGCTTTCCCTGTAATCTGAGACAATATGGTCGTTATAGGTGGTTTCGTAGCCCCGGAACATGGCCCTGGGCTGGGAAATGCCCCGCCGAAGGCCTTCCCGCATCAGTGCAAAGTGCTGGTCGGCATAGGCTGGCAATGCCCTGAGGACTTGCAGGTACTGGCGGGCCTGGCGGGCGTCCTCGATGGGTCGGATACGGTAGTTCAGGCTCAGGTGGAACCCCTGGTCGGCCTGGATGGGGTTCAGGTGCATGCCAAACTTGTATTCGTCCACTTGGTCCTTCAGAACAAACAGGAGCAATTCCAGGGAATTCCTGTCTGTTTCTGATAGCTTGTCCGGAGCGATTTCCTGTACATCCCCAAGCAAGTCTGCGGCAAACTCGGCCTCTTCCCGGTATCGCTGCTCGGTATACAACCCAAGCGGGTGGTCACTCCGGTCGTAAGGCCGGTAGGCTTCATAGCGCGCTATGGCAGAATCCAGCAAGGCTTCGGGACCGGGGGCCTGGGCTGTTGCATGCGCGCACCAGACGAGGAAGAAAAAGGATAACAATAGCTGTCTCATGATCTACTCATTATGGATACTTTCCCGGGTGGGCACCCCGTCTATGGTTCGCCAAATGCCCAGCAGGTTTGCATCCCGAAGGGCTTCGGGAAGGAGTTCCTGTGGGGCGTTCTGGTAGGATACCGGCCGGGCCCAGCGGTATATGGCATCGGCCCCCACAGAGGTAAACCGACTGTCAGTAGTTGCCGGGAAAGGCCCGCCATGATGCATGGCAGGACCTACCTCTACCCCTGTGGGCACCCCGTTAAAAAGGATACGCCCCACCCGGGATTCCAGGGCGGCAATATGGACGCGGTACTGCCCGCATTCGGCCTCGCTGGCCAAGACCGTACCGGTGAGCTGGCCTTCCAGGGATTCCAGTACCTGCAGCATCTCCCCTTCGTCCCGGCAACCCACCACCAGGGTAAAGGGGCCGAATACCTCCTCCTGAAGGGTTGGGCTCGCCTTAAAATCGGAACCGGAGACGGCAGCTACGGTTGGGGGGACGCAGTTAACACCAGGAGCCGCTGCCGGGGCGCCTATCCGACGCACCCCGTTTTCCTGCAACAGGGTTTCCTGCATGCGGATATACCGCGCTGCAATCCCCTCGCCCAACATACAAGCCTGGGGGATTTGGTTCATCTCCCGGGCGAGGGTTTCGCGGAAGCCTTCCAGGGCCTCCCCCTCCAACCCGATAAGCAGGCCCGGGTTGGTACAAAACTGTCCTGTGCCGAGGGTTACGGACTGGGCATAGGCCGCAGCCCATTTGTCGCCTGCCGAAAGGGCCTCGGGCAATAGAAGTACCGGATTAATGCTTCCCATTTCGGCAAATACGGGAATCGGCACCTGCCGCCCCTGCCCCAGTGCGGCAAGGGCCAGCCCTCCGGCGCGGCTCCCGGTAAACCCTACCGCAGCCGTGGCCGGGTGCTGTACCAGGCTGGCGCCCAGGGAATGGGTAGTTCCCTGCAGGTGGGAAAAAACCCCTTCCGGCATGCCGGTTTGTTCCGCCGCCTGCTGAATAGCCCGAGCCACCCACTCCCCCGTGGCAGGGTGCAGGGGGTGTCCTTTTACTACCACGGGGCAGCCTGCAGCAAAGGCAGAGGCCGTATCCCCTCCCGCTGTGGAAAAGGCCAGTGGAAAATTACTGGCCCCGAAAACAACCACCGGGCCCAGGGGGGCCAGGCATTTGCGGAGATCGGGTTTGGGGATGGGTTGTCTGGCCAGGTCTGCCGTATCGATGGTGGCTGCCATCCAGGAGCCGTCTTCGGCCTGGTCGGCAAACTTGCGAAGCTGGCCCGTGGTGCGCCCGAGCTCTCCCCTGGCCCGCCCTTCGGGCAGGCCGGACTCCGCAACATATAAGGGTACCAGGGCCTCTGCCCCTTCTTCCAGGAGTTCGGCTATCCGCCTTAAGAATGCAGCCCTGGCCGGGCCGGGCTTCTGACGGTAGACCCGAAAGGCCTGCCGGGCCATTTGCATAGCGCGGTCGGCTTCCTGGGGTGTCGCCTCCAGAAAATGCCATTCGTTTAGAGATCCTGTTGCCGGGTTGGTCGATTGAAACGTCTGGCTGCCGGACCGGGATTCGGAGAATCCGATGATCTGGCCGCCACTGATTGGGTATTGCATGCCTGTTGGTTATTTTGGTTTTGGGGGGCACCCCCGAAAAAACACCCCCTATAACAAGCCCTTGTAATCGGGCAATTCGGGTCGGGATTCTATCCCCTTTTGAATAATATCCAGCACCCGCTGGCGCTCAGCACCAGCCAGGGGAAGGCGGGGCGGGCGGACGTGTTCCGTCCCGATCCCGGTGGCCACTTCGGCCAATTTGATATTCTGTACCAGTTGCGGGCTGATGTCAAGTTCCAGCAGGGGCAAAAACCACCTGTAAATAGGCAGGGCTTCGGCTATCCTCCCGGCACGTGCCAGGGCATATACGGCAACCGTCTCAGCGGGGAAGGCGCAGACCAAACCGGCCACCCACCCGTCGGCCCCCATCAGGATGCTCTCCATACCCAGGGTATCTACCCCGGTCAGGATTTTTAACCGGTCGCCAAAGCGGTTTCTCAGACGGGTAATGTTGGAAATATCCCTGGTAGACTCCTTTACGGCCTGGACGGTAGGGCAATCCCGGAGCAGCTCCCCGAACATGTCCGGGGTAACTTCTATCCCGTAGTCTACCGGGTTGTTGTATATCAGGATGGGCAGGTCCGTAGCAGCAGCCACAGCCTTAAAGTAAACCACCGTTTCCCTGGACGTGGCTTTATACCGCATGGGGGGCAATACCATCAGGCCCCGGGCCCCGGCTACCTTGGCGCGCTGTGCTGCAGCAACCGCTCCCTGGGTAGACTGTTCGGCAATGTTGACAATTACCGGTACATCCCCGGCCAGCCTGAGGGCCGCTGCCACCAGCTGGTCCTTTTCTTCCGGCAGGAGCGTGCTGGCCTCCCCGAGGGTGCCCCCCAGAATCAGGCCTTCCACCCCGGCATCGAGCTGGGCGCGGACATTGGTTTCGAACATAGGCAGGTCCAGGCGGTTGTCTGCTGTGAACTTCGTGGTGAGGGCGGGCATTACCCCTTGCCATTTTACACTCATGAGTTATGTATTTGGTCCTTAAAGATACGCAAGTAACCGATACCGGGAATTCTGGAATTCTCCTCCCGCTTTCCGGACTTTATGTGTTGGTCGACAGTAAGTATCCACTGGTCGATAGATGAGCAGAGGAATTGCCATTCGTCTACATTAAACACTATTTTGTGCCAGATTTTCAACAGTTTAACTATGAGATTGCTCCTTGTCGAAGACGATGAAATTGAAGTAATGAAATTTGAACGCATCGTAGCTTCGAAGGGAAAATGTACCATTACCAAGGCCCGGGACGGGTTGGAAGCCTGGGAACTCTTGGGAACAATGCGCGAATTACCGGAGCTGATACTCCTGGATATCAAAATGCCGAGGATGGATGGAATAACCTTCCTCGGTAAAATCAAGGCGGAGCCACAATTACGTCATATTCCCTGTGTAGTGCTCACCACTTCCAAGAACCCCACAGATGTCCATGAATGTTTTCAGGCCGGCATTTGCGGATACCTGGTAAAGCCCTTGAAACTAGAGGCTTATAAGGATTTAATAACGAAACTGTTGGATTATTGGGAGGCAAACCACCTTTGGCACGGAAAAAATCTGTCGTAGTTTTAAAGGGAAAGGGATGCAACAATTGGATATTCCAACACGGATGATGAAGATGAAAGGATTTATCTACAGATACTTCCTAGAAATGGTAGAAGAGCGTTTCGGCCTCACCCTGGTAGATACCCTGGTGGGGAAGGCCGACCTCCCCTCCGATGGGGTTTACACCCACCTGGGCAACTACCCTTATGAGGAAATGCTGCAATTGCTCGATGCGCTCAGCGCAGAAACCGAACTCCCCAAAGAATCCCTGCTCCACGCCTTTGGTACCTATTTGTTCGGGAGGTTGAATGCCACCCACCCGGAGGTGATCGGACTCTATGAATCCCCGGTCGATCTCCTCAAGGGTCTCAATGACCACATCCATTTCCACGTGCAAAATCTCTACCCGGAAGCGGCCTTGCCCAAGATGGAGGTACGGGAAATGGGCCCGGGCCACCTGCAGGTCCTCTACGAGTCTTCCCGAGGACTGTATCGGTTGGCACATGGTCTTATGGAAGGTGTCTTTTCCCACTTCAATATTTTTGTTGGTATTCAGTTCCGCCTCTTGGAAGCAGATGGAACCATCGTACAGTTTGAATTGGAATATGAGCCGGAATAAGGAGAAACTCGAGATCTTAAAACGAGCGCTGGAGCGGGAGCGGAAAGCCCACCAGCAGACCTCAGAAGTATTGGGGGAAAAGCTGCAGGAAATCCGGCAATTGGAAAGTAAACTGGCTAAGGCTTCTTTGAAACTGGAAGAAAGAGCCAAGTCTGAAGAACCCTGGTTCCATCAGTCATTTCAGGAAATCCTGGACCCTTATATCATTACCGACCTGGATTCCAATGTACAGCGGATGAACCTAGCGGCCATGGCGTTTTTCGGGTACGAGGGAGCCCCCCCTCCCCTCAGGCTTTTCGACCTGGTGCATCCGGAGGATTTGGCATATACCCGGCAATCGGTCCAGAAACTCTTCGAATTGGGGGCCATGCGAAACTATACGGCCAGGGTTCGTATTGCCAGTGGTGCATACCGCTACATCCGGGTAAACGGCAGCGTCGTATACGATGCAGCCGGAAAGCCTGAAGTTGTTCATGGGATCATGCGCGATATAACCTCAGAGAAGGAGCTTGAACAGCTTATCTGGCGCCAGCGTCAGCAACTCGATATTATTGTGGACCATTCCCCCCTTGGAATCGTCCTCTCCGAAGGCGCTCAAATCTTGAGGTGCAACGTGGCATTTGCCAAAATGCTGGGATACCCCCAACAGGAAGTCATTAAAAAAACCATTTCGGAGATCTCCCATCCGGCCGATTACGGGCAGACCAAGGAATTGTATGAAGCCGCAAAAAGCGATGGTTCGCCGACCCTGACTCTCGAAAAACGTTACCTGCGACAGGACGGTACATCTATATGGGCCAAAACCCACGTAAGCCTGATCCGCGATAAGCACAATGAGGTGAAGTTCGATGTGGCTTTCATTGAGGATATTACCCAGGAAAAGGAAATGCAGCGCCAGATTTCCCTGTATGAAAACCGGATCGCAACCCTGGTGCGTAACCTGCGCTCGGGAATTCTGTTCGAAGACCGGACCCGGCACATCCTTTACACCAACGAGGCTTTTAAAGAACTATTCGGTATCCCGGTGGATATCGGGCAACTCATTGGCATGGACTGTGTGGCTGCCATCGAGGCCTCCAAGGTCCTGTTTGTAGATGAAGACGGTTTTGTACAGCGTGTAGAGGAAATTGTCGCCAGCCAACGGGAATACCTGGGGGATGAACTGGAACTAAAGGACGGCCGTACCTTCCGGCGCGACTACACCCCTGTCATCTCCGAAGGCGAATTCCAGGGCCACCTGTGGACCTACACGGATATTACAACCCTGAAACAGCACCGGCAGAACCTGATTAAGGAAAATGAGAAATACCAACGTACGATTTCCAACATGAACATCGGCCTGCTGGAGGTAGATCTGGAGGACAGAATTGAGTGGGCCAATGAGCAATTCTGCCATTTGAGCGGGTATAACGAGGACGAGTTGCTCGGCAAGGTAGCCCTGGAAGTTATCACGGTGGAGAAGCCCGCCGTCTTTGCCGACAAGGTAGCCCTGCGTAAACAAGGCACCTCCGATTCATACGAAATCAGGGCCCGTCATAAAAACGGCCAGTGGCGGCAATGGCTCATCAGCGGTGCCCCCAGGTACAATGAAAGAGGGGAAGTCATAGGCAGCATAGGTATGCACCTGGATGTTACCGAGCAACGCAACCATGAAAAACAACTCAAGGCGCTCATCCGGGAAGCCGAACGCAGCAACCGGGAGTTGGAGGAATACGCACATGTGGTTTCCCACGACCTGAAGTCTCCTTTAAGGCGGATCCATACCCTGGTGGAATGGCTCAAGGAGGGGCATCGCGAGCAGATGGAATCCGAAGCGGTTGGGTATATCGATAAAATCCAATCCAGCCTGGAAGGTATGGATGAGCTTATCGATAAGGTCCTCCAATACGCAGGGATTAATGGTTCCCAGCAAAATATCGAAGCGTTCCCGCTTAGGCAGGTCGTTACCAATGTTTACGAAAAAATGGACCTGCCTGCCGGAGTAACCGTGGAAATTGCAGACCCGATGCCAGAATTAAAAGCCCAGCGCATCCATTTCCAGCAGCTCTACCAGAACCTCATCGGCAATGCCATTGCCCATAACCCGTCCAAGAACCTGCAGATACGCATCGGGTGCCAGGATAAGGGCAAGGCATTTGAATGTTTCGTTTCGGACAATGGGGTGGGCATTGCCCGCGACAGGCAGGACAAAATCTTCAGCATTTTCCACTCCTCGAGCAACCACTACGGGCATACCGGTATTGGCTTGTCCATCGTTAAAAAGATTGTTGAACTCTATGGGGGTACCATCACCGTGGAAAGCGAAGAAGGAGCTGGTTCCACATTCCGTTTCTCCCTACCTAAAACCCTCGCAGTATGACTCCAAGCCTGGCCTACCTCCATGAACTGGCCCCTAACGATGAAGGGTTCCGCAAGCGATTGCTGCATGTGCTTGTTACCGAGTTTCCGGCGGAATTTGATTCCTACCGGAATGCCGTAGCGGGGCAGCAGTGGGATACTGCGGTTCACTTCCTGCACAAACTCAAGCACAAAATCGGGATCCTGGGAATGCCTGAGCTCCACGCCCTGGCAGAGGAACATGAGGATAACCTGGAAAACGGATTTTCCCCCCTGCATGGAGACATTATGGAGGGGCTACGGATTATAGACGAATTCCTAAAAGCACAGCAATGACCTGTATTATTGTAGATGACGATTTAATGGCAAGGGAAATCCTCAAGCAGCTATGCTCGGAAATCGAGGACCTGGTGGTCCTTGGCGAATTTGACAATGCAGGCAAAGCAGTTTCGTTCCTTACCCAGAATGCGGTGGACCTGGTCTTCCTCGATATCATGCTGCCTGTATTAAACGGTTTTGAAATCCTGGAGTCCTCCGGAACCTCATCCCGGGTCATTCTGACGACTTCGCACAGCCAGTTCGCCCTGAAATCGTACGAGTATGAAAATGTGGTGGATTACCTGGTAAAACCCATCAAGCCCAAGCGCTTCCTGCAGGCCATCAGCAACCTGCGCAAGCGCATCCGGCACGAAGACATTACAGAGTCTACCGACACCAGCTCTTCCAAGGATAAGGGAAAGGAGTTCATTTACGTCAACATAGACCGCCACCTGATCCAGGTCCCCATAGACCAGATCCTCTTTGTGGAGGCGCAGCGGGACTACGTGCATATCCAGACCATCAGACGGATAATCCGCGTGCATACATCCCTTAAGTCTATTCGAGAGAAGTTGGGAGACGAACGGTTCCTGCAGATTCACCGGTCCTTCCTGGTCAACACCGATTACATCTCCGACGTTAAAAATGGACATGTCTACGTCAAGAGTTATGTGCTTCCGCTGAGCCGCGGCAACCGTCCGGCCCTGATGGAACACCTGAACCGTGCCTGACACCCTGCCCTGCCAACGTTTTTTTACCGCTAAAAAAGGCACTTAAAGGAACCCTGAAACCATTGGTCTACAGCAACACTCCAATGGTAGGGGTTCATATACCGGGATTCAAAAGGATTCGTTTACTTAGTAGCTGAAAGGAACTTCCAGTTTTATAGACATACCTGTTCGCCCTGGTCCTTTTTTTGATGGTTAATGGTTTTTCTGGACCATTGCAGGCGGGTAAAAGTCATGTTCACTGAAGTTGCCAGGTAATAGACCGGTGCGTGCGAAGGGGCTGCACCACCTGTTTTGAACCATCCGGAAGATTGTGCCTCTTCAGGTGAAGTTCCCCCAAACGGGGGCGGTGCTAACCGCCCCCTTTTTTTATGCCCTCTTCCCTCCTTTTTGTGCTACTTCTGTTACAGACTACTATCCGAATGCGCCATAGTTTTGCCTGTAAATCAAATCCTTAAAATCGTTTATTATGGAAAATACCCAAAACCCGCAACAGGCCTACGCCATGCCGCGCATAGGCGATACCGCGCCGGACTTTGAAGCCCTCACCACCAAAGGGAAGATCAAATTCTCGGACTATGCCCCTGGAAAGTGGGTGGTTATGTTCTCCCACCCTGCCGATTTTACCCCGGTTTGTACCACCGAGATGAGCGGCTTTGCCCAGCGTAAAGGGGAGTTCGACGCCCTCAACACCGAACTTATCGGGCTGAGTATCGACAGCATCCACGCCCACCTGGGCTGGGTACAAAACGTACGGGAAAACACCGGGATCTACTTCGACTTCCCCATTATTGCCGACCTGGACATGAAAGTGGCCAAACTGTACGGCATGTTGCAACCCAACGAGAGTGAAACGGCAGCCGTGAGGGCCGTGTTCTTTATAGACCCGGACAAAAAGATCCGGCTTATCATGTACTACCCCCTCAATGTAGGCCGCAATATGGATGAAATCCTGCGTGCCCTGGATGCCCTCCAGGTTTCCGACAAGCACCGGGTAGCCATGCCGCTGGACTGGAAACGCGGGGAGAAAGTGATCGTACCGCCCCCGAAATCCCTGGACGAACTCAACGCACGCCTGGCAGACCAAACCCTCGAAAAGGTGGACTGGTACCTGGCGAAGAAGGAGCTGCAGAACTAACGGTTAGCGCCCTATGGCATCAAAAAAGCCCTCCCGGACAGGGAGGGCTTTTTCATTTTCCTAGAACTGATACTGGAGGTATGCCGAAGCGTTCCTCCCGGGTTCGCGAATACGCGCTCCCGTCAGGTCCTGTTGGTTGTTAAAGGCAAAATTCAGGTGGTCGTAATACGATTCGTCCAGGAGGTTCAGCAAGGCGAACCCCAGACGCATCCCCTGGGTTAGGTTAAATCCAAACCTGAGGTCCAGGACCCCATAAGACGGGGTTCGGGTTTCCCCAAAGGAAGGCGCGATATCCTCCTGGCTGCTTGCAAACCGGTACACCAGATCTGCCCACCGGCTGTCCCGCTGGTAGGCCAGACTAACGCTACCGCTAAGGGGAGGGGTCAGGGGAAGGGATTCTCCCAGGTCCTGGTTTTTGGCGTATACATAGGCCAGGTTAACATCCCATTTGAAATCCCGAAATACATCCATGCCCACAGTTGCCTCCACCCCTGTTTTATACGCATCTTCCAGATTCTGGAAACGCTTTACCTCCTGGGGCTGGGCATTTGGCATAAACTTGCGGTTAAGCTGTGGGTCAATAACGGGCAGGATATAATTGGAAAAATCGCTGTAGTAGGCGGAAAACCCAAAGCGCATGGGGGCCGATAAGCCGTCCCAAGTCCCCTGTAATCCAATCTCGGCCTGGTGGTTCACTTCCCCGTCCAGTTCCGGATTACCCACGTACTCATAGGGGTCCTGGCCTACCGTAAAATGGTTGATAAAGCGCTCTATCATACTGGCTGGCCGCACCCCTCTGCCTGCGGCAACTTCCAGGATGACCTTGGGGCCAAGCTGGGTTTTCAAAGACAGATTAGCAGCGAAATAGTGCTCTGAACGCCAGCCCAATTCAGGATAAAGGGCCAGGAAATCGGCCTCCGGGTCCCGGATATCGGACCAGACGGCATCCCAACGCAAACCACCGGTGAGCCAGCTTTTAGGGGAAAGGTTCCAGCGGGCCTCGGAAAAAAACCCGAAGTCGTTTAAAATCGCATCCTGCCAAATCTTGTCGGTA
The DNA here is from genome assembly GCF_002198115.1 of Robiginitalea sediminis. GTDB lineage: Bacteria > Bacteroidota > Bacteroidia > Flavobacteriales > Flavobacteriaceae > Robiginitalea > Robiginitalea sediminis. The sequence continues at coordinate 56,791 of NZ_NGNR01000004.1, forward strand.
AACAACACCGGTTCGGGCAAGGGCACCCCCATCATATTGCGCTTCACCAGCCGTTCGCGGTTGCCGGTGCGGTGGATCCCGCTGAAATCCATTCCGTGGAAACTGACCAAGGCATCGCCCCATTTAAGCCGCGTTTCAGCTTTTCCCCCAAAAGTTCGCGCGTCCACCGCCGCAGAGGCTTCCACCGTTTCGGCATTAGATCGCAAGGCATTGGTCATCAGGTGATCTACAAAGGCATGGTAGGCCTTAAAGGTAACAGCCTCTACCTTCTGCCCCTGGGGTTGCCAGCTGTAATCTGCCGAGAGCACGGAGCTATCGTCGGTCTCGGTATCCATGGGTAACCCGGCGTGGAGGACATCGCGCCCAAAGGACTGCCTCCAGCGCAATTCGAGCCGTTGCCGGTCCGAAAAATTATGCCCTAACTGCACCTTGTAATCGAGGCTTTCAAAGGCGGAGGGAACCTCAGAGCCGTCCCCATCCTGGTAATTACCAAAATCGCGCCAGCCTACCTGGGTACCCAGGTCGGTATTCGCCCAGACTTGTTGCAGCCGCACAGTGGTGAGGTAGGAATCCCCGTTGGACTCATATCCTGTACTCACCTTCCCGTGCAGGCCATCCCCGAATTCGCGCGGGTTTCGCGTCACCAGGTTGACTACCCCCCCGAAAACGGGGCCGTATCGAACGGAAAAGGGGCCCTTCACTACTTCGATCCGCTCTATTTCTTCCGGACTCACATGGGTGGTGATGGGATCCATCCGGTTAGGGCAGGCGTGTAAAACCTTGGTGCCCCCATCGAATTGCACATTGAGCTGTTCATACATGGAGGCCCTGAAGGAAGGGTCTATGGCGTAATTGCCCCTCCGGATCAGGGCAAAGCCCGGCATATCGCTGAAAAGGTCCGCTACGTTTCTCGGCTGGACCACTTTCCTGGCCAGGTCCTGGGATTGTTCCGTCATAACGGGATCCAGCATCATATCCCCGACCAGAATCACTTCACTAAGCCGATACAGGGGCGTTTCCGCCGTATCGGCAGGGATGGCACCGGGGACCTGGCCCCATAGCCATACAGGCAGCGCCCAGAAGAGCACTGCTATCTTGTGTTTCATAAGATTTCATTTTAATAGGTACGTATGGGCCGGAAACGGATCCGGCCTGTTAATCGGGTTTAAACGCACTTGTCCGGCGGGGGGCGGAAACACTTTGAGGCATGCGCAAAAGCATAGCCGTTCCGGTATGGAGGAACCTGCGTAAAGGCTTTAAAAAGGTTCCAGGAATCGGGTGCGGTGACCCGGACCGGTAAAAACTGGAATTCGCTCCAGGAGACCATGGGCATAGCCGGCTCATCTTCGGCCTGTTGGTCGGCCTGGAGCATCCTGCTCAGGTAACACTTGCCATTGCAGTTCATCTTGGGTTTGTCCTTATTCTCACAAAGACGCTCAATGAAATCCGAGGTGTCCAGGATATAATATGCATAAATGGCCGGCACCCTCAGGATTGCTGTCCAGAGGATGATGGCAAGGAGGATCGCATGGCGTTTTCTGGCATCCATTTCCTCACAAAACTACATCTACCGAAAGGGGAACAAAGTGACAAATGTCACAAACGGGTAAAATAGGGGCAATGTAACCTGCGTCACGTATAGGCGAATTACGCCGCCTCTTTCCTATCCTCCTCCACGGACCATCGACCATAAGCGGAACGCACAGGCACCCAAAACAGCCCTGGTCACTCCGTAACGAATGTTACTGACTGCGGCTTCCTGCCCGCCTAATTTTGCCCTGTAAATTGTTTTCAACATGAAAAAACTGTTGCTCCTAGCAGGCCTTTTATCGGTGGTAGCCGCCAGCCATTCCCAGGAGGTTCTCCTCTCCGGGGACGAAGTCCTGCAACGCGCCCTGGAGGCCAATACGGGGCTGAAGATATCCCAGGCCGCCTTTCGGGAGGCCCAGGGAGAATTCCGCCAGACCCATTCCCTGTTCCTGCCGGAGGTCACGGCATCCCACACGGGGATCGTGACTACCAACCCCCTGATGGCCTTCGGGTCGAAACTCAACCAGGAAATCCTGACCCAGGCCGATTTTAACCCTGCCCTGCTGAACGACCCCCAGCGGACGGAGAACTACGCCACCCTGCTGGAAGTCCGCCAGCCCCTCATCAATATAGACGGGTTGTTCCAGCGCAAAGCGGCCCGGTATAAAATGGAGGCCGCCGCCCTGCAGGCCCAGCGCAGCCGGGACTACCTCTCCCTACAGGCAAATGCCGCCTACATGAACCTGCAACTGGCCCACAAGGCTGTGGCGGTTACCCAAAAAGCCCTCCGCGCTGCCGAGGCCAACCTCAGGTGGGCCGAAAGCAATTACCGGCAAGGATACCTTCAAAAACAGGACCTGCTGGAAGTTCAGGTACGGGTAAGCGAGGTGCGGAACCAGTGGCAGCAAGCCCAAAGTCAGGTTGCCAATTCCTCCGATGCCCTGGCGGTGCTAATGGATGAGCCCGTTTCGGCGGTTTATGTGCCCCGCGACAGCCTGATTCCCCAACCGGCTGCTCCAAGCTCCTGGAGCCTGTCCGAGGAACGTCCGGATATCCGGGCCATGAGCCTGGCTGCAGAAGCCTACAGCAGTGCCTACCGGGCCGATAAAACAGCATTCCTACCCCGTCTTAATGCCTTTGGCACCTATGCTCTGTACGACGATGAGCTCCTCCGGTTCGGGGCAGACGGATACACCATTGGGGCTGAACTCCGGTGGGACCTCTTTGGCGGCCATAAACGCCTGGGCAAAGTACAATCCAGCCGCGCTGCCATGGAAAAATCCCAACTGGAGCAGGCCCAGTACTACTCCGAAAGCCAGCGGGAGCTGCAGCGGGCGGAGCGCGCCCTGGACGACGCCCGGGCCCGGTTGGACCTCACCCGGCAAGCCCTGGAACAGTCTGCGGAAGCCCTTCGGATCCGCACCAACCGGTTCCGGGAAGGCCTGGAAAAAACAGCCGACCTGCTTACTGCTGAGGCAAATGCGGCCGGGAAGGAAATGGAATATTACCAAACGATTTTCGAATACAACTACGCCCTGGCCTACCTGAAATTCCTGGCTGCGGGCAATACCGCCCCGAATGGGGAGACCCTTAACCCTTAATGCACCTAAAGATGAAAAGGATCACCCTTTTATATTCAATTGCCACCGCCCTTATACTGGGCAGTTGCCGACCGGACAACGCCGGGGATCGCGCCTCCCAATCCGAACCCGTTTTGGTGGAAACAGCGACTGCAGGCGGTACTGCCGCCACAGCCTACCTCTCGGTTAGCGGGACCGTAACCGCCGCGAAACAGGCCGACCTCAGTACGCGAACCATGGGCTATGTCCGTTCGGTACAGGTCCGGGTTGGCGACCGGGTGGCAGCGGGCACCGTCCTGCTGCAGCTGGACAATGCCGATCTGCAGGCCCGCATGGCACAGACCACTGCCTCCATTACCGAGGCGGAAGCGGCATACGCCATAGCCGATAAGGACTATCAGCGGTACACCCGTCTTTTTGCGGACCAAAGTGCCTCCCAAAAGGAACTGGACGATATCACCGCCCGCTACCAGATGGCAGGGGCGCGCCTGGAGGCGGCCCGCCAAATGAAACAGGAAGTGCAGGCCCAGGTGGCCTATACCCGGATAACCGCCCCCTTTGCCGGGGTGGTCACCCATATACACGCAGATGCGGGGGACCTGGCCAGCCCGGGCCAACCCCTAATCGCCATAGAGGCGCCAGGGGATTTTGAAGTGGAGGCACGCATCCCGGAACACGAGATTTCGGGCGTGGCCAAGGGCGATACAGCCCTGGTCTATATCAAGGCCCTGGGCAAGCGCCTTCAAGGCTATGTCAGCGAGTTGAGCAATTCGGCGCGCCAATCCGGCGGGCAATACCTGGCGACCCTTACCCTTACAGATCAGGCAAAAGGGCTGCGCTCCGGCATGTACGCCACCCTGGATTTTGCGAGGGAAGGCACCCGGGAACCCGAAGGGCAACCGGTTCTTATCCCGGAGACCGCCATTGTGCGCCAGGGACAGCTGACCGGGGTGTATACCGTAAGCCAGTCCAATACCGGGCTGCTGCGGTGGGTCCGCCTGGGGAGGACTTTCCAGGGGCAAACCGAAGTGCTATCCGGCCTTAAAGCCGGGGAAGCCTACATCGTATCGGCCAAAAGTAAATTGTACAACGGGGTGCCTGTGCGCACCCGGTAATCCCCCGCCCTTATGAAAGACGGATTAGCCGGCAAAATCGCCAAAGGCTTTATAGGCTCCAAACTCACTGTCCTGCTGATGATCGTATTCATGGTCATCGGGGTATATAGCTCCTTCCTGATCCCAAGGGAGGAGGAACCGCAGATCGATGTGCCCATGGCCGATATCTTTGTCGGCTACCCCGGGGCCAGTCCGGCAGAGGTGGAAGCCCGGGTGGTAAAACCCCTGGAAAAACTTATCTCCAACATCCCGGGCGTGGAATACGTCTATGCCACAGCCATGCAGGAGCAGGCCATGGTCATCGTGCAGTTCTACGTGGGGGAAGATATTGAACGGTCCTTTGTGAAACTCTACAACGAGATCAACAAGCACATGGACCGCATGCCCCGCGGGGTGACGTTCCCCCTGGTCAAAACACGGGCTATAGACGATGTGCCCATGCTGGCCCTGACTCTTTGGAGCGAGACCTACGACGACTACCAGCTGGGGCTGCTGGCCCAAAGCCTGACCGATGAAATCGAAAAAGTACGGGATGTTTCCATCACCAAGCAGATCGGGGGTCGCAGCCGGGAATTGCGCGTGGTCCTGGACAAGGAAAAAATGGCAGCCAGCGGGTTGGATTTCCTGTCGGTGGCCGGCCAGGTACAGGCAGCCAACGCCGAAATGGATTCCGGCAGCTTCGACCGGGCCGACACGGAATACAAAGTGCGGACCGGGCGCTTTCTCTCCAGCGCTGCCGAGGTGGAAAACCTCATTGTGGGAACCCAGGGCGGGCAACCCGTTTACCTAGGGCAGATTGCGCGGGTAGAGGACGGCCCCGAAATACCCCAGAGCTATGTGTCCCTGGGCTTTGGCGGGGCCAGTGAAAAAGCAACGGAACACCCTGCTGAATATCCGGCCGTTACCCTCTCAGTGGCCAAACGAAAGGGGGCAGATGCCATGAAGATCTCCGATGAGATCCTTCAGAAAGTGGAACGCCTCCGGGCGGATCTCATCCCGGACGACGTCCATTTGGAGGTCACCCGGAACTATGGGGAAACAGCCTCTCAGAAAGTATCGGAACTCCTGATGCACCTCATTGGCGCCATTATAGCCGTAACCTTTGTGGTCATGCTGGCCATGGGGTGGCGCGGCGGGCTGGTGGTCTTCCTCTCGGTACCCATCACCTTCGCCCTTACCCTGCTGAGCTACTACATGCTGGACTATACCCTGAACCGCATTACCCTTTTTGCCCTGGTTTTTGTAACCGGGATTGTGGTGGACGATTCCATCATCATCGCCGAGAACATGCACCGGCATTTTAAAATGAAGCGGCTGCCCTTCAGGCAGGCTGCACTCTACGCCATAAACGAAGTGGGGAACCCCACCATCCTGGCCACCTTTACCGTTATTGCCTCTGTCCTGCCCATGGCCTTTGTATCCGGGCTTATGGGGCCCTATATGTCCCCCATGCCCATCGGGGCCTCCATCGCCATGCTCCTCTCCCTTTTTGTGGCCCTGACCATTACGCCCTACCTGGGCTACCTCTTCCTGCGGGAAAAGGACAAAAAAGGCAACGGGGAAGAAAAAACACATAAAGCCCTGGAGGAAACCTTTATCTACCGCTGGTACGAAAAACTGGAGCGCCCGCTTATCGAAAACCGGACACGGCGCTATGCCTTCCTGGGCATTACCTTCCTGCTGCTCATCGGTTCGGTGGGCATGTTCTTCACCCAATCGGTCCTGGTGAAAATGCTGCCCTTCGACAATAAAAACGAATTCCAGGTGGTCATTGACATGCCTGAGGGCACCACTTTGGAACGGACGGCTGTGGTGGCGCGGGAAATAGGCCAGTACCTCAAAACCCGGCCGGAGGTGGTTAACTACCAGGCCTATGTGGGCACCTCTGCCCCCATCACTTTTAACGGGCTGGTACGTCACTACGACCTGCGGGGCGGCAGCAATATGGCCGATATCCAGGTAAACCTGACGGACAAACACGACCGTTCCGAGCAAAGCCACGATATCGCCAAGGCGATGCGCCCCGGCATCCAACAAATCGCAGCCGCGTACAACGCCAATGTAAAGCTGGTGGAGGTCCCGCCCGGCCCCCCGGTACTCTCGACCATCGTAGCCGAGGTGTACGGACCCGATTACGACCGGCAGATTGCCCTGGCCGCACAGGTGGAGAACATCCTCAAGGAAACCACCGATGTGGTGGATGTGGACGGCATGACCGAAGCAGACCAGACGGAGTATACCTTTGCAGTAGACCGGGAAAAAGCCATGCAGTTTGGCCTTGCGCCCCAGCAGTTGGTGCAAACCGCCCATATGGCCCTCTCCGGCCAGGCCATTACCAGTCTCTACGATGAAAATGCCCTGCGGCCGGTAGACCTGGTCCTGGACCTGGAAGAGGCCGACAAATCTTCCGTAAGCGCCCTATCCCAATTGCGGGTAAAGGCCGCAACGGGCGATATGCTTCCCCTGGGGGACTTTATCTCGGTGGAGGAAAATCCTCGGGACAAGAGTATTTACCGCAAGAATCAGCGGCGGGTGGTCTATGTCATGGCCGACATGGCCGGGACCCTCGAAAGCCCGGTTTACGCCATCCTGGGAATGGAAGACCGGCTGAAACAAATCCAGTTGCCGGCGGGTTATACCCTGGAAGAGAAGTACCTGGGCCTGCCGGAGCAGGAATCCGATTTCACCGTGAAATGGGACGGGGAGTGGCAGATTACCCTGGAAGTTTTCCGCGACCTGGGGCTGGCCTTTGCCGGGGTAATCGTCATCATTTACATGCTAATTGTGGGGTGGTTCCAGAACTTCAAGGCCCCGGTGGTGATGATGGTGGCCATTCCGCTCTCCATGGTGGGTATCGTAGTGGGCCACTGGCTTATGGGCGCCTTTTTTACGGCCACCTCCTTTATCGGGATGATTGCCCTGGCGGGGATCATGGTGCGCAACTCCGTATTGCTCATCGATTTTGTCAACCTGCGCCTGGCTGAGGGGGCACCCTTAAAACAGGCAGTCATCGAAGCCGGAGCCGTGAGGACCACCCCCATCCTGCTTACGGCGGGAACGGTTGTGATCGGGGCCTTTGTGATCCTGTTCGACCCTATTTTCCAGGGGTTGGCCATCTCGCTAATGGGCGGGACCATTGCCTCTACGGTGCTGACCTTGCTGGTGGTGCCGCTGGTATACTACCTCATCGAAAAAAAGAACCATAAAGAAGAATGAGATGAAACTCGTAATTGTAACCGCAGTGGACCAGTTTAAGTCCGAAGTCCTCAGGCTTTTCAAAAAAGCGGGGATCGAAAGTTTCAGTGAATCGGAAATTGACGGGTATAAATCCGTGCCACCACTGATGATGACCCAGAGCTGGTTTCCCAGCGAACGGGGCGGGAATGAATCGCGGATGTTTTTTTCCTTTACAGACGAAGCCCATATCGATGCGCTTTTCGGACTTATTGAGGCCTTTAACGGCGAACTGGAAACCAACAACCCCGTAAAGGCTGTAGTGGTGCCGGTAGAGCGGTATATCTAGAAGCCCGAGACGGGGGCTGCCTACTGCCGCGGCGCGCCGCCCTGCGGGTCAGAGATAACATTTATCATAGTTATGCGGGAGTAGGCGCCCTACCTTCGTTCTAATCTTATTGCCAATTATGTTTCCCAGAATGCGATTCTCCACGCTCCGGTGCGCCCTGTACCTGCTGGTCGGACTCCCCCTGATGGGCCAGCATGAACCCCGGGAAAGCACCCACCCGAAACTCCACGAAATGTTTACCAAAGGCCATATAGATGGTCATATGCGTAACTTCTTTATGACCACCCTGAACGGGGACGGCCTGAAGGATTACTACGCGAACGCCAGCGGGGGCGCCATGCGGTACGAAAGTCCGGAATTCCACGGCTTCCATTTTGCGGCGGCCGGGATTTTCACCTACAAGACTTTTTCTTCCGACCTGAATGCCCCGGACCCCACCACCGGCCAGATTTCCAAATGGGAGCACGAGCTCTTCGATATCCTCGATTTCGACAACTTCAACGACCTGGACCGGCTCGAGGAACTCTACATCCAATACCGATGGAACAAAGGAGCGGTCACCTACGGAAAATTGGAAATTGAGGACACGCCCTTGCTGAACCGTTCCGACGGCCGGATGAAACCCTTTGCTTTTAAAGGCGTCTGGGGCCATCTCAAACCCCGGGAACACCAGGAGATCATCCTGGGGTGGCTGGACCGCATTTCCCCCAGGAGTATGGTGGAATGGTTCGATTTCAGCGAAGGCATCGGCCTTACCGACAATGGCTTCCAGCCCGATGGGACCGAGGCAGACTATCACGAACATCTGGAATCCCGGGGGGTTGCCCTGGCCGGGTACGAAGGGGAAGTGAAGGATCTCCGCCTGCAGCTCTACCAGTGGTACATCCACCACCTGGGGTATACCGGGTGGCTGGAACTGGATTACGGCAAAGGGGATTGGGAGGTTGGCCTGCAATACACCCTGCAGTTCCCGGACGGGTTTCAGCGGGAGTTGGCATATGACCAACGCTATGTTCAACCGGGGGAAAACGGGCAGGTGCTGAGTGGCCAGCTCCGGTGGATGCCCGGCGGGTTCGATTTAAAAGCCGCCTACACCCATGCCTTCGACAGCGGTCGTTTCCTGTTCCCACGGGAACTGGGCCGGGACCACTTCTTTACCTCCGTCCCCCGCTCGCGTCTTGAGGGGTTTGGGGATGTCGATGTCATTACCTTCTGCGGGGATTACCAGTTTAACCTGGAAGGCCTCAGTGCAGGGGCTTCCTATACGGAGTTATTCGGACCCGAAACCGGGGTGACCGAATTCAATAAATACAACCTGGGGGCTTACCGGCAGTGGAATGCCCACCTGCAATACCGCTTCCACGGTTTTCTGGAAGGCATGTCTGTGGACTTACTCTATATCTACAAGAAAAACAAGGAAGAAACAGATCCGGAATTTGTCTTTAACCGGAGTAACTTCCACCAGCTTAACCTGGTGACGAATTTTGTCTTCTGAATCCCGCCCTGTTTACTGGGATTCCTGGCTTAGGAGATACTGCTCGCGGTACTGGGCTTTTTTGATTTCCTCCCGGCGCTGTTCAGAGGGTTTGGTATAACTCTGGCGGTCCCGGAGTTCCTGGACCAGTTTAACCATTTTGCGCTTGCGCTTGTACCGCTTCAGGGCGCGGTCGATGCTTTCGTTGGGCTTGACTTCTACTTTAATCATAGGCGTGTGTTACGATTCCATCCATGTCTCTTCCCTTGGGTGCAACCCTGAAACTTGCAAGCGTTGGCTGTAGAAATGGCAACGTGCCAAAACAGCAAAATACCGGATTCCTGACCTGTGGGGTCAACCGTGCAACACGTTATGAAAGGGGCTGCAAAAGAGCATGAAGATGTTGTAAAGGTAACACTAATAATCGGCAATGGGAAACCGGGGGGAGAAACCGAAGTTCCCAAATTAGCCTAAAGCCCTGATTGTCCTGAGCATTACCAGGGTCCTTCTTCAGGGCTACTACCGCTCAGAATCTTTATTCAGTTGCAGAATTTGACCCAGATCGAAGAAATGAAAGGTGCGGTTGTTGTCCATGGCCACAAAGAGGCCTCCGGGAAAAAGGGATCCAAGGGCAACCGTAACCACATCACAACCGTCCGTTTCCCGCGTTCCCAGATCCACCGCTTTGATGAAGGCCAGTGTACGACGATCGAAAATATTGAAGGTGCCCCGCTGCTGGTCCGAAACGAGTAAAAAACCAGTTCCATCTGCATAGGCAGCGATGGCAATACCCTCAATGTCCTCTTTGAAGTATTCCCCTCCGAAACAATCGAGCTCTGTATTGTCCGAATCGGGTTCTGCATTATACTTTCGGATACAAACCCCTTCATCTGCATAGTATACGTACCCGTTGGAATCATCCACTGCGATTGCCTCAATCTCCGCCTTCCCGCTGAAAGATCCGAAGGCCCTGACCCATTCCAGGCGGACCCCATTACGGTCCGGAATGAGTTCGTATTGGTATAGATATCCGGAATACGGACCGCTTTTTCGACCTACGATGGCGTAAATATTTCCATTTTTCGGGGATTTGTAGAGGGCGATCCCCATGGGCAGGCGGAATTCAGGGTTGGCCTCATCCTGGAAAACAGCAAATCCTCCGCCGTCCAGGGGCTTCATATCCGGAATTGAAAAGATGCGAATCTGCTGGCGTTCGCGTTCGGTAAAAACCAATATGTCGGTTTGAGTAGTATCCGACAGACGAAACCCGTATTCTACATCCACATTATTGGGGCGCTTTAAACCTCGAATGGTTTTATCCTCCACGACCTGACCCTCCAGGTCGTAGGCGTAGATCGCCCCATCTGTATTCTTGTCGGTCCCAAAGATCAAACTCATTGACGGAGTATCCGGATGCACCCAAATAGCCGGGTCATCGGTATCGTGCAGTACGGGGGCTGTTATGAGAACAGCCTTGGTTTTAGGGACTCGATGGGTCCGGCAACCCGACAGAACCGCCAGGGTTAGGGCCAGACCCATCGGGATGATCCCTTTCTTTAATTGCTTCATCCTTATAAAACAACCTTCGGCCCTCAATTGCGGAAGATATCGTATTTAAGTCCGAACGTAAATCTCAGGCTATAGAATTCGACCTGTTGGGTCCTCTCCCGAATACTCTGATAATAGCGCAAAGGCTGGTTGGTAATATTATTCAGATCCGCGTAGATCCTCAGGTTCTGGTTAATGGCATAACTGGCATTGAAATCGAGGAAGAACTGTGTATCGTAATACCGGTCTTCGAAATCATTCCCTCCGATTTCATCGATGTAGGCATCCGAGAAGTTTGCAGATAAGCGGGCACTAAACCTGGAATCGGCATAGCTCAGGGAACCATTAAACATATTGGGGGCTGTGTTGGGAAGGTCCAGGTCATCCCTCAGGTCTCCGTCTTCGTTGCGGATGCCTGTGGCATCCGAAGTCAGGTAGGTATAGTTCAGGTATACCCCGAAATTACCTAGAAATCCCGGAAGAAAATCCAGTTGTCGCTGAAGTGCGATTTCGGCACCGAAAATAGTAGCCTTATCCCCATTTAAGGGTTGAAACACGTTATACCCTTCAGTTCCGGGACCAAATTCATTGTTGGTCGTCTCACTGATAAACGTGTAGATGAAGTCATCTATACGCTTGTAGAAAACCCCTCCGGACAGGATACCGACATTGCTGAAATAATGCTCGGCATTCAGGTCGAAATTCATAGAAGTGGTAGGATCGAGTTCCGGGTTCCCTACAAAGATTTCCTCATCGGAATTCACAACATCCAGAGACGGGGTAAGATCCACATAGTTCGGTCGGGCAAGGGTATTGGTCCAGGCAAGACGTATGATGGATCGCTCGGTAATGTCATACTTGAAGTGTACCCCCGGAAGCACATTGGTATAGGAACTTTCCTCGGTTATCTGTCCCACGACATTTTCCTCATCCAGGATTTGGTTCCCGGTAGCTTCTATTCGGGTATGTTCCAGCCGGACCCCGAAGAGAACGCCCAACTTGTCTGTCAGGTTCTGGTTGGTCATCAGATAACCAGCCCAGACATTTTCGCTTACCTCAAAATTATCCCTCAGAAACTCGTCAGGAACGGATTCCCCGGCCTCCGGGGTCAACGAAAGGCTCCCAAGCCAATTCTCAGATGGGTATATCCCAGCGGCATATTCCGACCCGGCAAGATAGTCCGGATCCGTATAATCCTTGGTAGGTAAATCTGCGAGTGTCGGGAATTGATCTTCCAGATCGAATTCGAAGAAATTATTATCCCTGAATTTGTTTTTGAATCGGCCACGACCCCCGAATTTGAGCGTTCCGTCTCGGCCACCGAATAGATTCAAAGGCATTTCCATATTCAGAAATATATTGATGTCTTCCTCCTCTGTATATTGATTTTCGTTGGTGATTTCATCGAATTCGAAGGCACTGGCATTATTGGCGTCCGATGCGGTCTCGGCTCTCATAAATGGGAATTCAGTATCCGAATTGTCATTCAGGGCAATGAATTCTGAAGCATAGACAGCATAACGCTCATCCAGGCGCTCCTCCGAAGCCTTGGCGTAGGCAGCCATCCAATCCAATTTCAGGCTGCCAAACAAATGATCGCCCCCAAGGGTATAATTTTGCATGCGCTGATCCTCCAGACGCCTGTTTTTGTTCCGGGAATTGTCGATACCACCCTTGGTTTCCCTTTTGGCTTCTACCGGAAACCGCGTTGGAATGCCTTGGGTAATGGTGAAATCACCCGCTTCTATATCTTCAGGATCGAGGATCTCCTGTTCCAGCACAAAACGGTTTTCACGATCGTCGCGCCAGTTGTACATCGTTTTCAGATAGATACTGTTGGCGGCATTGAAGCGATAGTCGAAATTAGCCGAAAAGCTCCGACGAATCCGCTGTACCAGGTATGTACGCTGTTCCGTGAGGTTAGTATAAGGATCCACATCTACTTCCTCCAGGATGGGTTCCCCGTCCGCATCATCTACACCCGTGTAAAATTCGAATTCATCGGTCCATTCCGCTTCAACATTATCCGAACCAAAATCGTTGTCGTTTACAGCGGCCGACAGCATCCAACCAAAACGCCCGTCTGCAGAACGATCCCCCAAGAGGAACGATCCGTTTAAGATGCGTTTGTCTGTTATGAAGTTAACCCCGGAACCTAAATTGGCAGAAAGCCGGAAGCCCTGGGGCGCTGTACGTGTTACCAGGTTAACCGAGCCTCCTAGCGCATCCCCATCCATGTCCGGGGTTACGGCTTTGTTGACTTCAATGGTCTGGATCATATCTGCGGGGATCAGGTCCATCTGAATATTCCGGTTATCCCCTTCCGCAGAAGGAATCCGGCTGCCATTCAGTGTTACCGAATTCAACTGAGGCGAAAGGCCCCGGACAATAATATTCCGGGCTTCCCCCTGATCTACCTGCATCGTGATACCCGGGATACGCTTTACAGCATCTCCGATATTGGCGTCGGGAAACTTTCCAATCTGATCGGTGGAAACCACATTGGTAATGTTGATGTTAGACCGCTGTGTATTCAGGGCCTTTGCCTGGCCGCTGGGGCCAAGGCCGGTCACTTGTACTTCCTGCAAGTTAAAACTGGAGGGTAGCAGGGTCACATTTAATGTGGCGGTCTCCCCGGAAGTAACGGTAACATCTCGGGTAATTTCTTCATAACCCAGATAGGTGATCCGCAGTTGGTAGTTTCCTTCAGGAATCCCCAGGAGGGTAAAGCGGCCGTCGAAGTCGGAAATTCCTCCCTTTTCGATTTCGGCAATGAAGATGTTTGCTCCAGGCAGGTAAATGCCGTTTTCATCGGAAACAGTTCCGCTGATATTGCCCTCCTGAGCCGTGGTTATTAAGGGGGAGGAGAACAAAACACAGGAAACAATAAGATACTTAAGAAATGTTTGGATTTTCATGACAATATGTTGGTTATCATCTCCAAAACTATAGCTACCAGGGTTTTAGATAGATAAAACCAAGGCAACAAACAGGCAACAATCACAAGAAAAAAAGGAATCAAACAGGCAACAATCACCTTTTGTTAACCCACTGCTAACACAGGGCGTAAGAACGGCCTTCAGAGCTCGACCAGATAGGAGACCAACTCCTCTTTAGAACCTATGGGTAGTTTTTTCCGCAAGCGGTATCGGGCTACCCTTACACTGTCTGGGGTAACCCTGAGTATCGAAGCAATTTCCTTAGAAGTCAGATTCATTCGCAACAGCATCCCCAGGCGTAATTCAGAGGGGGTTAGTTTGCCTTCCCCGAGTCCATTGAGCCGCTTCATGAAAGCAGGGTGTATCTCTTCAAAGATTTGAAGGAAATCGTCCCATTCCTCATCAGTGCTGAGATTGAATTCTATCTCCTTACGCAAAGACCTGAGTGTATCACTGTAGTTTGCGTTGGAACGATCTGCCATCTGTCCCAGGGACCGAGAAAGTCCCATAAGGATTTTATTCTTCTGTGACAGGTTCAGGCTATAGCGGGTCAGGGCAGCGCTTTTAACCTTAATCTCCTTTTTCAGGTGGTCTTCATGGGAGGTAATCCGCTGCATATCCGCTTTTAACTGTTGTTGCTCCAGTTCCTGCACCCGCTGCTGAACCCGACGCTTGCGCCTGCTATAAAGAAACACCATCAAAAACGTAATGAAGGTCGAAAGAGCCAATGCACCAATTAGAATCTGGTTGGCCCTGCTTACCTTGTTCTGTTCTCGCAATAAAAGGATTTCAGAGGCCTTCCGATCTGAATCGTATAAGGCCTGAATCGCATTGAGCTGACTTGTATTCCATGCCTCCAGCTCCTGTGCCCGGTACGTGTCAGCCTCCAGCAGATGCGTATAGGCCTCATGGAAATCACCTATAGAGGCATACGTCTTGGCCAGATCCTTGTGCGCACTTTCCATCTGGTGTATATCCTGTATCCCCCTGGCCAAATCGAGAGCCCGCTGGGTATATTTCTCTGCTTCTTTATATTTCCCTTGTTTCCGTCGGACATCGCCGAGGTTATTGAGGACGTTGGCAGTCTGACTGCTAGCGGAATCCTTAAGAACCCGATAAGCTTCCATAAAGTGTTTATAGGCGAGCTCTAATTCCCCGATATCCTCATAAATACTACCCATGTTCTCCTTGGCCAATGCCATGCCAACCTGATCCTCCAATGCAACATACTGAGCCATGCTGGCCTGCTGTAACTCCAGGGCCCGGATATACGCGCCTTGCTTTTCGGCACATGTGCCCAAATAGCCAAGACTCAAAGCTCTTCCAGCCCTGTCATCAATGGAAATGGCCAATTCCAATGCCTGATTCAGACTGGTTTCCGCCTGCTGGTATTGCCCTCTGAGAATTTGCAACTTCCCGACACTATTGAGCAGTGCCACGTGAATCGGATCCCCTGACTCATAAGCCAGGGTGTCCGAAGCGGCCTTAAACCGGGCCATAGCTTCTGAAAAGAGCTCCAGATCCAGAAAATGGTTGCCTTCCTCCAATAATCGTTGAGCTACCCCATAAGGATTCCCTCTGGTGCTCATGGATTGTAGTTGCCTCTGATCTGCGGAATACAGAATATTTTCCGACTTCCCGGTACCAAAACCAAAGGAAAAAATTCCTATTACTGCCCCGAATACAAGTGTATACAACCTCATTTCAAAAGAAAAGTGTTTGCAGTATAAGGGGCCGGGGTAGCTCCAATGTAATGCCCACATTACTATTTCGTAAAATCGGGACAATAACGATTATCCAGTTTTGTTTCATCTTCATATCTTTAAATCCATACCACCAACCCAAAACCACCATGAGTTTCTTCCTGATCGCCACGATCCTGATTGTACTTTCGGCCCTTTT
This sequence comes from Robiginitalea sediminis, assembly GCF_002198115.1. Lineage (GTDB taxonomy): Bacteria > Bacteroidota > Bacteroidia > Flavobacteriales > Flavobacteriaceae > Robiginitalea > Robiginitalea sediminis. Next base: position 72,402 of record NZ_NGNR01000004.1, read on the forward strand.
CGGATACTTCAATGCCCGGGTATTGCGCCTGCCCAGTACCATCGGTTTAACGGTCATCACCATTGTGTTCACCCTGGGGGTTTTTGCCCTGAGTGCCCTGGATCCGAGACTTCTCAACGCAGAGCGCTATATCATCTCCTCCATCGATTTTAAATCCTTGCTGCTGGATACCATGCTGGGGTTCCTGCTCTTTGCGGGGGCGCTCCATACCGACCTGGAAAAACTAAAAACCCAGCGCTGGCCGGTGCTGGCCTTTGCCACTTTCGGGGTATTGGTCTCCACCTTCCTGGTTGGCGCGGCCACTTACTTCCTGCTACCCCTGGTGGGGCTTCAGGCCAGTTTCCTGCACTGCCTGTTGTTTGGCGCACTGATCTCCCCTACCGACCCCATTGCCGTTTTGGGTATCCTGAAAAAGGCCGGGGTGCCGAAAAAACTGGAAATAAAAATCGTGGGGGAATCCCTCTTTAACGACGGGGTGGGCGTGGTCATCTTTTTGACCCTTTACAGCCTGGCCTCGGGCGGGGGCGGGGATTTTTCCCTGGGGGATACGGCCCTGCTTTTCATTCACGAAGTCTTTGGCGGCCTGCTGCTGGGGCTGGTCCTGGGGTGGGTGTCTTTGTTTATGATGCGCCGCATAGACGACTATGCTATTGAGGTGATCATTACCCTGGCGGCCGTCATGTCCGGGATTGTTCTGGCTCAGTACCTGCACGTCTCCGGCCCGCTGGCCATGGTGGCAGCCGGACTTATGCTGGGCGGGCCCAAGGCCCGTTCCCTGGCCATGTCGGAAACCACCGAGGAATACGTAGACCGGTTCTGGGAACTGCTGGACGTTTTGCTGAACACCGTCCTTTTCGTTTTGATCGGGATGGAAATCCTGGTCCTGGACCTGGATACCCTCTACATCATAGCCGGGGTCCTGATGATCCCGGTGGCCCTGCTGTGCCGCCACCTTTCCCTCTTCCTGCCAGTCCGGCTCTTTGAGCGACGCCTGGACTTTGTCCCGGGTACTCACCTGGTCATGACCTGGGGCGGCTTGCGCGGCGCCATTTCCATTGCCCTGGCCCTGGGCCTGACGGCAGACATGCAGCGCGACCTGTTTCTGGTTATTACCTATATTGTGGTGATCTTTTCCATAGTTGTACAAGGATTGACTGTCGAGAAACTCGTGGCGCGGCTGCGCGATAAAAATCAAACCCTATGAGGTCTGCACTCTTATTATCCGTATTGTGCCTCCTGCTTTGCATGGCAAGCCCTTGCGTACTCCGTGCCCAGGTTAAACCGGTTTACCAGGTGGGGATCCTCGCCGATATCCAGACAGGGGAATCCAGTGCAATACTGGAACGGCTGACCTCGGAAATACAGGCCGTGGTGGGAGAGGATGCCATTGTGGAATTCCCGGTTGAACTGCGACGCTACAATAATTTCGATCCGGAGGCGGCGCGTGTTCAATATGAGGATCTGGCGGCGCAAGGAGCACATCTTATCCTGGCTTTCGGGTATGTGAACAGCCGTATACTCAAAGCGCGGGAAACCTTTCCTGTACCCACCATCCTTTTCGGGACCACCAATCAGGAAATAGCAACCTTCGACCTCTCGAAAGAAACCAGCGGAATTACGGACTTCACCTATCTGATCGCCATACAATCCTATGAAGAGGACCTCCGGACCTTCAGGGAACTAACCGATTTTGAGCATGTAGGAATCGCGCTGGAGGCGGGGTTGTTAAAAAACCTGCCCCTTACCGGAGCCTTGGAAGGTATCCTGGGTCCTTCCGGGGCCACCTTTCGCATTATCCCCTTTGAAAGCACAGATGATATCCTGGCAAACCTGGAGGGGCTGGACGCCCTGTACATGGCAGGAGGATACTTCCTCCCGGATGCCGCGGTGGCCCGCCTTGCCGATGGCCTTCTGGCGGCAGGTATCCCCTCGTTTACCAATACCTCGGTGGCAGACGTACAACTGGGCCTGCTGGCCACAAACCGTTCTGAGAACAGCCTGGAGCAATTCATCCGCCGAATGGCCCTTACTATAGAGGCATGGGTAAACGGAGCCTCCCTCTCAGAGCTGCCGGTTTCCGTAGACTTCGGAAAGGAACTCACCGTCAACTACAATACGGCCCAGCTCATCGGGCTTCCTGTCAAATACAGCCTTATTGCCAGTACCCGCCTGTTAGGTTCCCCGGAAAAAACCACCACCGACCGGCAATATTCATTGCTGGACGTGATTCTCGGGGGATTAGACCAGAACCTGGGGTTGTTATCCCAAAGTAAGGACGTAGAACTCAGCCAGCAGGAATACCGCCAGGCCAAGAGTAACTACCTGCCCTCCCTAACCGCCAATGCATCGATCAACAAGGTGCAGGAGGAGGCCGGTTTGGCCCCGTTCCGCCCGGAGTATTCCACAGACGGGTCCCTGGTCCTGCAGCAAACCCTGTTCTCCCCGGACGCCAACCTCAGCATTGGAGTGCAACGCAATTTACAGCTGGCAGAACAATCCAACCTGGATGCCGCACAACTCGATGCCGTCTTGCAAGGTTCCAGCCTATACTTTAGTGCCCTTCTTAATAAGGTAAATGTCCAGATCCAGAACCAGAACCTGCAACTTACCCGCGAAAACCTGAAGATAGCTGAACAAAATTACCAGGCCGGCCAGGCCGGCAAAACCGATGTCCTGAGGTTCCGCAGCCAGATGGCACAAAACACCCAGACCCTGGTAGAATCCATCAATGCCCTGGAGCAGTCCTACCTGGACCTCAAACAATTCCTCAACAACCCCATGGAGCTGGATTTAGAGGTAATGGACGCCGTTCTGGGGGAAGGCGTTTTCGAGTCCTATAACTATCAGCAAATTGCAGACATCCTGGATAACCCACAGTACCGCGAACCTTTCGTGGAATTCCTCATTGAGGAAGCCAGGCGCAATGCCCCGGAACTTGAGGCGCTGGCCTATGCATTCCGCGCCGTGGAGAAGGACTACAACCGGAATGCCCTCGGGCGCCTGCTTCCCACAGTGGCCCTGCAGGCATCCTACAACCAGAATTTCAACCAATGGGGCCAGGGCAGTATAGACCCGGACCCCGATGGATTTTACAGCCTGGGGCTCAACGTAAGGCTACCCCTTTTCAACCAGTTCCGGACAGAACTAAACCGACAAAGCGCGCGCATTCGCCTGGACCAAATTGAACTGGACCGGGAAAACCTGAACCTCTCCATTTCCAGGAATGTGAACCAGGGCGTACTGAACCTGATCAATCAGATGGCCAATATCAAGCTTTCCGAAGTGAGTGCATCGGCAGCCGAAGAGGCACTCGAACTAGTCCGTACCGCCTACGGGGAAGGCGCGGTGAACATCATCCAGCTTATAGATGCCCAGAACAATTTCCTGCAGGCCCAGCTGGCCCAGGCAGGCGCAACCTACAATTTCCTGATAACCGCCATACAGCTCGAGCGCTTTATCGGATACAACTTCCTTTTGCATACCGATGCGGAAAACCTGGAATTCCGCAACCGATTCGAAACCTATATGGTAAACCATACACAAGAGTAAGACCATGAAACCCAACCACCTGTTCTATCTGACGTGCCTGTTCGGGCTTTTTCTCCTCCTGTCCTGTGGCGAAGACCAGCAGGCGCCAAATAACCCTTTGAGGCCTGTAAAGTATACTACTGTGGACTTCCTGCAGGGAGTGGATACCAGGACCTTCAGCGGCACGGCACGCACGGAGAAAATCATCAACCTCAGTTTCCGCTCGGGCGGTATTCTGACGGAGCTGAACATCAAACTGGGGCAAAACGTTCAAAAAGGGGAGTTACTGGCCCGTTTGGACAATGTAACCGCCCGGCTGAACTATGAGAGCGCCGTGGCATCGCAAAACAGCGCGGAATCCCAGATGAATACGGCGAAACTGGCCCTGGACCGTATCCGGGTGCTCTACGAGAAAGGAAGTGCCTCCCTTACGGATTTCGAATCGGCCAAGAATTCCTACAAAACTGCACAGCAGGGGTATGAATCGGCCCGCCGCAGTGTGGCCATACAACAGGAGCAAATCCGGTTTGGCTACCTCTATGCGCCGGAGGATGGGGTTGTCACCTCCATCAGCGCCGAGGTGGACGAAACCATCAGTGCCGGGCAACCCATAGCCGTAATGAATGCCGGCACTGAGATGCAGATTGCACTTGGCTTCCCGGAAAGTATCATCAACGAAGTAGCCGCCGGTATGCCCGTTTCCGTCCGCCTCCCGGCACAACCCGACCAGGAGTTCACCGGGCGCGTTTCGGAACTTTCCCCGGCCGTGGATAACAACAGCGCCACCTACCCTGCACGCATCCAGGTCGATGACCCGGGAGGACTCATTAAAACAGGGATGGCAGCTAATGTTACCCTGGAACTGAATGCCGGAAATGCCCCCAACACCACCCTGACCATCCCCCCGGAAGCCGTGGGGGAAGACAGCCAGGGCAGGTTTGTCTACGTGATAGATGAATCGGGCGATACCCCGGTAGTGCGCAGGACCAGCGTAACGGTAGGTAGCCTGGACAGCCGGGGGTTTGAACTGGTGAGCGGGTTGCAAAGGGGTCAGAAGATAGCCACTGCCGGGCTCCAGACCCTGCTGGACGGCCAGCAGGTAACTCTATTCGAATAATACGGGTATTAACACCAAGAGAACACTACCGCCTTGAACCTCACTGCCTTTTCCATCGACAAGAACCGGATCACCTTTACGATCCTGGCTACCATAATCCTCCTGGGAATCTCCCTCTACCCTTCCCTTCCGCGGGATAGTATGCCCCCTTACACGGTGCGTATTGCCACAGTTGTGACTTTCTTTCCCGGTGCCAGCCCGGAACGGGTCGAACTGCTGGTAACGGACAAGGTGGAAAAAATTGCCCAGGAACTCCCGGAACTCAAGGAAGTGAGCAGTACCTCCCGCAACGAACTCTCTGTGGTAAAGGTGGAACTGATGGACGAGGTACCCCCGGAACAGATGCAAGCGGTCTGGGACCGGCTCAGGCGAAAACTGGCTGGTATCCAAGGCCTTCCACAGGGGGTGCAGCCCGAATTGAAGGACGACGGCATAGGCGAAGTGTACGGCATTGTAGTGGGGATTACCTCCGATGGCTTTTCCTATGCCGAAATGAAGCGCTATGCGGACGAGATCCGCGACGCCCTGATCAAACTCCCGGATGCAGCCAAGGTAGAACTCGGGGGCGACCAGGAAGAGCGTGTATTTATCGAATTCGACAATGCGGTACTGAACCAGTACGGCATTACGGCCAGCATGCTTAAAAACAGTATTTCTGCCACCAACATCCTTACCTCCGGCGGGCAGGTCAACCTCCGGGACGAACGCATTATCCTGGAACCCACTGGGAATTTCAACTCGGTGGAAGAGATCGAGAACACCCTGATCAATATCGGGGGGAAAGGCGGGCAGTTGCTCGCCTTAGGGGATATCACCCAGGTCTCCAAAGGGTATATAGACCCTCCTAAGCAACGGGTACGGGTCAATGGAAAAGACGCTATCTCCCTGCACATCAGCCTGAAGGAGGGTTCCAATGTAATTGCGCTTGGTCAGGGGGTCGATGCTGTCCTGAACCAATGGCGTTCCCGGCTTCCGGTTGGTTTGGAGCTTACCCGGCTGGCATCCCTGGACACCTACATAGATGTAAAGATCGACGATTTTGTCGTGAACCTGCTCCAATCTATCGGGATTGTCCTGCTGGTGATGCTGGTGTTCCTGGGGCTGCGCTCCGGCAGTATCATTGCCAGCCTCATCCCAATTGTGGTGATCATGACACTCATGCTTATGGGGGTTATCGGGATGGGGCTCAACCAGGTGACCCTTGCCGCCCTTATTATGGCCCTTGGTATGATGGTGGACAATGCCATTGTGGTTGCCGAAACCATTATGGTCAAGATGGAGCAGGGTATCCCCAAGAAAAAGGCGGCCATAGATGCCTGTTCGGAATTGTTTACCCCCTTGCTGATCTCCACCCTGACCACCTCGGCAGCCTTCCTGGCCTTTTACCTGGCCCAGTCTACCATGGGGGATATCGTGGGTCCTATCTTCGTCGTGATTTCCCTGGCCCTGCTCTCTTCCTGGATTATTGCCCTGACGGTGATAACCCTTTTCTGCTATTTGTTCCTCAAAGCGGAAACAGGTCCCAAAGAGCCGTCCATCATCGACAAGGCCATCCGCTACCTGAAAGAAAAATACCAGGTACTGATTGTATGGGCCCTCGGACGAAAGACCCTTGTGCTTGGAAGTATCGGGGTACTGTTTTTCCTGTCCCTGTACGGGTTTACCCAGATCCCCTTTGTTTTCTTCGCGGACAGCGACCGGAACATGATTACCGTAGATATAAACCTACCGCAGGGTACGCGAATTGAACGTACAGCCGGGATTGTTGCGGAAATTGAAACTTTTATGCGCGATTCCCTGCAGATAGGACCCGGGCGGAGCCAAGGGATACGGGACTGGTCTTCTTTTGTGGGAGAGGGACCGGAGTCCTACGACCTGGGGTACAGCCCGGACGAAGCCAATTCCAGCTACGCCCATATGCTGGTGAATACCTCGGACTTCACCCAGAATAATCCCATGATTGAAAAACTGGATGCCTTTTGCTTCAGGAGTTTTCCCAATGCGGATATTAAGGTAAGTGCCCTGGGGTCCGGCGGGGGCGGCACACCTATCGAAATCAAGATTTACGGCCCGGATCCGGACCGGCTTACCGAACTGGCCGCTACGGTAAAGGACCGGCTATCCCAGATTCCGGCCACCAAGAACGTAAAGGACGATTGGGGGCCCAAAAGCAAAAAATTCCTGATAGCGATAGACCCTAACCGGGCCCAGCTGGCAGGGATCAGCAATCAGGATATCGCCCTTTCCCTCCAAACTGCCCTGGATGGCTTCAAGACCGGGGAATACCGCGAAGAAGACAAATCCATCCCTATCGTCATGCGGGAAGACCGCAACCAGCAGCAGAGCCTGGAAGCCCTTGAGACGATGAATATTTACTCCCAATCTACCGGGCGCAGCGTGCCCCTGCTCCAGGTGGCACGGATCGTCCCCCAATGGCAGTACAGTAAAATAAAACGCCTCGACATTATCCGGACCATCGTGGTCTCGAGCGAATTGCGAGCCGATGGGAACGCATCGGCAATAACTTCAGAAATCCGGCCCTGGCTGGATCAGCAGCAGGAAGGATGGGAAGCAGACTACTCCTACAATTTCGGTGGGGATGCCGAGAATACGGCCGAAAACATGGGTGCTGTGGTACGGTATTTACCGTTGTCCGGCTTTATCATTGTCCTGTTGCTCATCATACAATTCAATTCCTTCCGCAAAATGACCATGGTGGTACTCACCATACCCCTGGCCATCATAGGGGTGGTCATCGGCTTGCTGTCCTTCAGGGAAGCCTTCGGTTTTATGCCATTTCTCGGGGTCATTTCCCTGGCTGGGATCGTGATCAACAATGCCATTGTACTGATAGACCGGATGGAAATTGAACAGCGCGAACTCGGACGCAGCGAACAGGATGCCGTCATCACCGCCTGCCTGCAGCGGTTCCGGCCTATATTACTGGCCACCTTTACCACGGTCCTGGGACTCATCCCGCTTTATCTGAGCGGGGGTGAAATGTGGGAAGGTATGGCAGTTGCGATCATGGTTGGGCTTCTGTTCGGCACCATTATCACCCTGGTCTTTATCCCGACCTTCTACAGTGCGGTGTACAGGGTACAGTACAACGGGTACCGGTTCGATCCCAAACTCCTGGAGGAGAGTTGATAAAAACCCTGCAGACATATCGCTTTGAAGCCTACCTGCTTACCGGATGCCTGGTTTTGTTCGGATCGCTGCTATTCCCTGAAGGACCCTTTGAACGTTGGATTTCACCTCTCTTTCTTAACCTGAATATCGCCGCCGGCTTCCTGCTGATCACCATGAGGAGAAAGGCTTTATGGGCCTATACCCTGCTATTTGCCGGTGGCATGGGGTTTTACCTCTTGCAGATGGTGCTGCACGGGGGCCTGGGGAAGGGGTTGGAACTGGCACGGCTTGGATTCTACTCGGTCTTTTACAGCATTGTGACCATTGAAATCATCCTGCAGGTCTGGAATGTCCGCCAGGTAAACCGGCAGGTTATACTGGGGGTGATTTGCGGGTACGTCTCGCTGGGCCTTGTTGGTTTTTTTCTGGTATATGGTATTGAAGCGGCGCAACAAGGCTCCTTTTCAGGTTTACCCGAAGCGGCACAAACCGGGGAAAAGGCCGACGCCCTGCTCTACTATGCCTACATTACCCTGATGACGATAGGATATGGCGATATGTCCCCCAAAACTCCCGTAGCACAAAAGGCTGCGATACTTATTGGTCTGGCCGGTCAGTTCTATATGGTCATCATAACGGCTGTGGTAGTTGGCAAATACATAGTGGTAAAGCAAGACCATGGATCATAGCCGCATTTGCGTAACTTAGTCCGTAAGCCCTATCGCTTTCAAACCGAGACCACATGAAAAAAGCTTTGCTCTTCGCCCTGCTAATCCCGGGCCTCCATTTTTTGTATTCCCAGCCCGTTGCAAACGCCACCGACCTAAGCCAAACCTGGCCCGCTCACTGGATCAGCCACCCGGAGGATTCTGGCGAGCAGTTCGGGGTCTACCATTTCCGCAAGGAAATACAGCTCGAGGGCGTGCCGGAGCACTTTATGGTGCACCTCTCTGCAGACAACCGCTATAAGTTTTACGTCAATGGCCGGTACGTGGCGTTCGGCCCGGCCCGGGGAGACCGCTTCAACTGGCGGTACGAAACTCTGGACCTGGCCCCTTACCTAAAGGCAGGGACCAACGTCCTGGCCGCAACCGTCTGGAATTTTGCCGGGTACCGCCCGGTGGCCCAGCATTCGGTCCGGACCGGGTTTATCCTGCAGGGGGACAATAGTCTGGAGCGTATGGCAGATACCAATGAAAGCTGGGAGGTCCTTAAAAACCACTCCTACGAGCCCATACCGGTCCGGCTTCGGGCGTATTACGTGGTGGGCCCGGGGGAAAGTATCGATTCCGGGAAGTACCCGTGGGGTTGGGAGCAGCCTGGCTTTGAACACCCGGGGCTGACATCGGCCAAGGAATTGCAGCAAGGCAGGCCCAGTGCCAGCCTGGGGCGCTATGGCGGTGTGCCTTCCCATGTCCTGATCCCCAGGACCATCCCCCAGATGGAGGAAACCCCTCAGGCCTTTGCCGCCGTTCGGCGCTGGGAACCCGCCAGCCTGGAGCAAAAAGGATATAACGGGGCTGGACCAATAACCATCCCGTCAGGGCAGCAGGTCACCCTTCTCTTCGACCAGGGCCACCTGACCAATGCCTATCCGGTACTCAAGACAAGTGGGGGTGCAGGCGCGGAAATCCGGATTACCTATGCCGAAAGTCTCGTAGATGCGGATGGCAAAAAGGGCAACCGCAATGATGTGGCAGGGAAAACAATCCTGGGAAATTCGGACCGAATCGTGCTGGACGGGGGTCGGGACAGATCCTTCGAAACCCTCTGGTGGCGGACCTTCCGCTATGTGGAAATGCAGATTGCAACCGGATCGGAACCCCTGGTGCTCGAACAATTTTCATCCCGGTTTACCGGGTACCCCCTGGAGGAAGAAGCCGTCTTTACCTCCCAGGTGCCCTTCCTGGACGACATCTGGGAAGTCGGGTGGCGTACCCAGCGCCTGTGCGCGGGGGAAAACTATTTTGATTGCCCATATTACGAACAATTGCAGTATGCGGGAGACACCCGGATCCAGTGCCTGATTTCCACCTATGTCTCCGGGGATATGCAGCTGTTTAAAAATGCCTTGCTGGCCTACCGGGACTCCAAAGAGCCCTTTGGCCTTACCCAGAGCCGATACCCGAGCTACGACCCCCAGTTTATCCCTCCCTTCTCCCTGGTGTGGATCACCATGCTCCACGACTATTGGATGCATTCACCGGATACCCCCACGGTACAGGAGTTGGTACCGGAAATCCTGAGCGTCCTGGAATGGTACGAGGCCCGCATGGCAGACAATGGGCTGCTGGGGCCTATGGAATGGTGGAATTTTGTCGACTGGGTCAATTGGGAGGGCTGGGAGTCCGGGATTCCCCCGGGGGCCGAACAGGGCGGTTCGGCTATCATCAGCCTGCAATACGCCTATACCCTCCAGAAGGCCACGGAGCTCCTGACGGCCTTTGGGTACCCGGCGCAGGCGCAGCGCTTTGCCCGCCGGGCCGAAAACCTGCGCGCTGCAGTACGGGAGCTTTGCTGGGACCCCGGAAGGGGCCTCTTTGCAGACACACCTGCAAAACAGTATTACAGTCAGCATGCCAATTCCCTGGCCGTCCTGACCGCGACGGCGCCACAGGAGCAGTGGCAGCCTCTCATGGAACGCGTCCTGGAAGGCACCGACATGGCCCAAACCTCTTATTATTTCTCTTTTTACCGCACGGAGGCCATGATCCGGGCCGGGATGCAGGAAAAGTACCTCGCAACCCTGGGGCCCTGGCAGACCATGCTGGATATCGGGTTAACGACCTTTGCCGAGGAACCCGAACCCACCCGTTCGGACTGCCACGCCTGGAGCGCTTCCCCCCTGTACTACTTCCTGTCTTTGGTCATGGGGGTAACCCCGGAAAGTCCGGGCTTTGATACGATTCGGGTAGCCCCGCATTTCAACGGCCTGGAGGGTATAGACGGAAAAATGCCCCATCCCAAAGGCGAGGTTGCAGTGCGCCTGGAGCCGGGCGGACCCGTCGGGATACAGGGAACCGTAACCCTGCCCGAAGGCACCTCCGGTACTTTTAGCTGGGAAGGGTATACCCAACCCCTGAAGGGAGGGATAAACCGCATCGGGAGCCGTTAGAGTACCCTGGTTTTTCCGGGCATGGGGATGGGGTACTTCCCATCTGCATCCGGGAGGGAAGGGGGCGTGGTATCCCAGGTAACTTTCTCCGGCATCAGCAGGAGTTCAGAATTCATGGCCGCTTCCCAGCTCACCACCTGCCCGCTGTAGGTGGCCATCCGGCCCATAATGGCCGTCAGGGTGCTTTTGGCTCCGTTATAGGCATCATTGATCTGTCCGCCCTCCCGGATAGAGGCAAAAAGCCTGTTGTGTTCCTCTTGGTAGGGATTATGCCCCTCCGGGTTGGAAATGGTCCCCGTCTCATTCCCCTGCAAATCGTAGATTTTTGCTACCCCGGCGTCGCTGGTAACCACTGAGCCTTCCGTCCCCTGGAAGCACTCCCCTACCCGGTACATGGTGCCCGGCTGGTGACGGCACTGGCTGGCTACCACGGCTCCCGAGGGATAGGTATATTCAACGAAGTGGTGGTCGAAGATCTCCCCGTGGTCCTTCCCGGTGCGCACCAGGCGGCCGCCCATGCCCTGGGCCGAAACGGGGTACTCCCCAATGAACCAGTTGGCTACATCTATGTTATGGATATGCTGTTCCAGGATATGGTCCCCACAAACCCAGTTAAAATAATACCAGTTGCGCATCTGGTATTCCAGTTCGCTCTGGCCTTCCTGTCGTGGGCGCACCCAGACCCCGGCGCTGTTCCAGTACACCTGTCCGGAACGGATCTGCCCGATAGCCCCTTCCTTAATCCGGGCCAGGGTTTGGATATAATTCTCCTGGTAATGGCGCTGCAGGCCCACCACCACATTGAGCTTTTTCTGGTCGGCCATACGGGCCGTCTCCAGGACGTGGCGGATCCCCGGGCTGTCGGTGGCCACCGGTTTTTCCATAAAAACATGTTTGCCGCTTTCAACCGCATACCGGAAGTGATAGGGGCGGAACCCCGGGGGGGTGCACAAAATTACCAAATCGGCCAGGTCGGTCGCTTTTTTGTATCCATCGAAGCCCACAAACCGGTTTTGCTCCGGGACCTGCATCCGGTCGCCCTCCCCGTAACGCTCCATCAGGTTGGTGTAACTCTCAGAAAGCCGGTCCTCAAAGAGGTCGGCCATCGCCACCAACCGGGTATTGGGGTCGGCCTGCAGGGCCTGGTTAGCCGCCCCGGTACCCCGGCCCCCACAGCCCACAAGGGCAATGCGGAGTACTTTGTCATTAAAAACGCGGGCCATGGCGCGCATTTCGAGGGTGGGCAGCATTACGGCAGAGGCCGCTACGGCGGAGGTTTGGAGGAAGTCCCTTCGGGATTTCCCCGGGGTTGTTTTTGTTTTCATCAGATTGGTCTTAAAGGGTTAGCCGGGTCATTTCACGTCCCAGTATATTTCATAGTCTTCAGGCGGGGGCGGGTCTAGGGGCCGGACCACCCGGAACCCGGCAAAGGGGGCATCGGTAAACCACCATTTGCTCCGGGGAAACTGCGGGTCCCGCTGCTTCCAGACCGGGTCGGACAGCAAACGGGCAGCCGTTTGTGCTTCGCTGGCCGTCCCCTTGTAGGAGCCTCCTTTCAGAATGCCGGGATACTCCTGCAGGGGTGGAAAAGTACTGCCGTCTGCTCCGGGACTGTCGGGATCCACCCCGTCCAGCACCCATTCTGCCACATTCCCATAAATGTCGTAAAGGCCCAGGGGATTTGGCCGCTTTTCCCCGACCGGATGGTAGGCCCCACCACTGTTGGCGCCATACCAGGCGTAGGTGTCCAGGGCTGTGGAATCTGGCCCAAAGAAGTAGGGCGATTCCTGCCCTGCCCTTGCCGCATACTCCCATTCGGCCTCGGTGGGCAGGCGGTAAAAATGACCCGTCTTGGCCGAGAGCCATTTACAGAAGCGGGCGGCGGCCTTCCGGGTGACATTCCCTACCGGCAGCCCAGCCCCTGTGCCCATCCCCAAACTCATATCCACATAGGGCATGGTAGCCCCGCTCACCGCATCGGCAGCTATCAGTACGGTTTCCCCGGAGCGGGCATCGGTTTCCACTCCCGGGCCTCCTTCCAAATAGCGTTGGTACAATTCCCAGGTCACCTCGTGGCTTCCCATCCAGAAGGCCTCCACCTGCTGGTTTTCCCCTTCAGACCCCTGGGCAACCTGGCCTTCGGGGATAAAAACCATTTCAAATGACAGGGAGGAGCCATCCAGGCTCTCAGTATACCCGCTCTGGGCCCATAGCCCGGAGCTCAGGAAAAATACAGTTACAAAAACAAAGGCTTTCATTACCCTGTAAGATACTCCTTTTTCAGATGGATTCCCAGGGGCATGGCCCGGGCTATTAGGACGGATATTAGAAGTTGTAATACCCCAGCCATGCCGCGAAAGCATCGATCCACGCATCGGTGGGTTTGCCCTGGGTGCGCATCCCGAAGCCATGGCCCCCGGATGGGTATAACTGCATCGTGGTGGGGTTGCCCTGGGCGTTCCAGGCGGAATAGGCCTGTTGGGTCTGGACCTGGAAGCCGAACTGGTCGTCATTGGCAACGGCCAGGAAGGCCGGGATCTTATCCGCAGGAGCCTTCAGATAGTCTAATACATGGAGTGCCGGATAAATGGGCGCGGTAAAATCCGGCCGGTTGGCCTCCGCGGTATATTCCAGGGCCGCTGCAGCCGCAACCGTTCCCCCGGCCGAAAAACCGATGATCCCGATACGCCCCGGGTTTACGTGGTATTGGGCGGCATTTGCCCTGACGTGGGCGATGGCTGATAACCCGTCTGCCTTGGCTAGTTCAATGTATGGGGCCATTTGCCGGTCCAGCTCCTCCTGCCCGCTCTGGAGTTTTTGCACGAATTCCTGTCCGGGGTTTTCCCCTGTGGGTACCAGGCGATACTTCAGGACGAAGGCGGCAATCCCGTGCTCCACGCACCACTGTGCCACATGCCTGCCCTCATTGTCTATGCTCAGGGTATGAAACCCCCCGCCCGGGGCTATAATTAGCGCCGTCCCGGTTGCTTTGGAGGGTTCCGGGAGATACACCGCAAGGGTAGGTTCCGATACGTTGGAAACGGTGGGCAACCCATCCCAATCCGAAATCTGGGTGCGCTCTCCCCCTTCCCATTTCATATCGGCCGCAGCCGGGGCAGATTTCAGGGCGACGGTTTCCGGGGCTTGTGCTCCGAGGGTAACAGGTAATGCTATAAGCAATACGATCAGCAGGTTGTAACAGGGGTTGGTCATCTGAAAACGGATTTGGTCCAAGATACAAAACCCAGGGAAGTCGCCAACACAGGACCAGGTGGCACAAACCGGGGACTTGGGACTGAAATGCGTATTTTGCGGGGTAACCTGATGGCAACCCCGCAGATGCACCTGTTTCGAGTTTCGATTTTCCTTACCCTGACAGTGATGGCCCTATCCTGCCGTCCCGATGCGAAACAAGGTGGCGGGGACATGGCGGTGGCAGATACCTACCTCACCGACGAGCTCTCCATCCAGCACGGGATGGAACTCTTCAACAGGCACTGCGCCAGCTGCCATAACTTTACGGCCAACGAAATCGGGCCCAACCTCAGTGGGGTAACCTCGGAAGTAAGCAAGGACTGGCTGGTGGACTATATCCACGACCCGAAAGCGAAAATTGACGGGGGCGACCCCAGGGCCGTTGCACACTTTGAGCGCTACCGCCTGTACATGCCGGGCTTCCCGCAGATCCAGGGTAAAGACATGGACCACCTGCTCGGGTTTATCCATAAATTCTCCGAGGCCGAGAAACGCAATACAAGCAACCGGAAGGGAGGCCTTATCAACCCCATTCCGGAACCTATCCCGGAGTCCGGGCTCGTACTGGATTTAGAAGAGTGGTTCACCGCACCGCCTACCTCCCCCAACCCCCTCCTGGCCCGGATCAACAAACTGGACCGGACAGGGACGCGCCTTTTCCTGGCGGACCAGAGGGGACTGCTCTACGAGATTACCTGGGACTCTGTGAAAACCTATCTGGATATCAGGGAATGGATGCCGGAATTCATAGACGCCCCGGGGTTCGGGTCCGGCCTGGGCAATTTTGCCTTCCATCCGGAATTCGCCTCTAACGGACTGTTCTATACCACCCACACGGAAAAAGCCGGGTCCGCCCCGGCGGACTTCGCCCTGCCCGACAGTGTACCTGCCAGGCTGCAGTGGGTGCTTACCGAGTGGGAAAGCAGATCCCCTGGCTCAGATGTCTTTTCAGGCCGGAAACGCGAAATCCTGCGGGCCGATATGGTGAGCCAGATCCACGGCTTCCAGGAACTAACCTTTAACCCCCTTTCAAAACCCGGAAACTCCGATTACGGCCTGCTCTACCTGGGGATCGGGGACGGGGGTGCCGGACTGGGCGGCTACCCGCAGCTCTGCGATAACCCAAGTCAAATATGGGGCAGCGTCCTGTGCCTGGACCCCTCGGGCACCAATTCGGCCAACGGCCGGTACGGAATCCCAAAGGACAACCCATACGCCGGAACCGCAGAAGGATTGGGAGAGGTCTGGGCCAGCGGGTTCCGCAACCCGCACCGGATCACCTGGGATGCGGAAACCGGGCACATGTTTATCTCCAACATCGGGCAGCACAGCGTGGAAGAGGTCAACCTCGGGCTAAAGGGGGCCGACTATGGCTGGCCCAACCGGGAGGGCACATTCCTGTTCGACGTTCAGGCCAACAGCGAACTGGTCTACCCGGTTCCCGAATCCGGTAGCCGGTACACCGACCCGGTCATCCAGTATGACCATGACGAGGGGAATGCCGTCTCCGGGGGGTACGCCTACCGGGGGGAGGCCCTGCCCCTGCTCCGGGGGTATTATGTTTTCGGGGACATCCCCAGGGGGACCGTCTTTATGTCACCCCTAACAGAAATGGAAAAAGGACAGCCCGCGCCTGTATTCCGTGTTGCCCTCGAGTCTGAAGGCCGGGAACTGTCCCTTTCGGAAATTTCGCTGGATGCCCGGGTAGATCTGCGGTTTGCCCAGGACGCCCAGGGGGAATTGCTGCTGTTTACCAAAAATAACGGGAAGGTCTACCGGGTGGTGGGGTGCCGGGATAAAACACTATAGCGAATTGCGCTCTATTACGTAAAACGGGTTTTCCTGAACCGGGTCCCCCTGGCCCAGGACCAGAGCGGCAGCCCGGGCACCCAGATTGGCAAAATCGGTGGAAATTACGGTAATGCCATCGAGCAAAACCTCCTTCAACGGGGTATCGTTATAGGAAATAATGCCCACATCCCGGCCCAGTTTCAGGCCTGAGGCCTTGATTTTCTTAATCAGGGTTACCAGGTCGTCCTCTTTCAGGTTTATATATACGCAACCGGCCTCCAGGGGCTCTGCTTCAATGTTCTCGATTACTGAAAAATCGTAGGCGTATTCCCCGCAGAAACGCATAAACCCCTTTTTGATTTCTCCCGGGTGGTAGGTTTTATTGCGAAACAACATCCGGATGCGCTGGTAATTGCGAAGGCGGGGGTTGAGTTCCACAAGAGCGTCATAAATATTCCTTTCGAAATCCTGGTAGACCGTGGCCGTTGGGTGGCAGGCTTCCGGGAGGCGTTTGTCCAGCACGATGAGTTTGTCGCCGGGAATCTCGGCCTGCAGGAACTCGCACACATCCTCCCCGCCCTCCTCAAAATGGCAGATGATAACAAAATGGGTATAATCCCGGTTGCGGGCCTGCCGGATGAGCTCCTTAAAATGGCGGTAGTTGTTCTCGTAAATAAAAAAATCGAGGGTAGCCTTACCGTCCAGACCGGCTGCAAAGGCATCGTAGATGATCTTTTTGTGGGCGCTGAGCTTGTTGAACAGCAAAAACACCTTCGCCTTCAGGGTTAGCTGGTCGTTCTTCACATAATAGCCTTTGCCGGGCACTGAATCGATAATCCCTTTTTTTTTCAGCAGGTCGTAGGCATGAACCACCGTATCCCGGGAGATGTCGAAGGCGATCAGCAGGGCATTAACCGATGGGAGCTTGGCCCCGGTCTGCACCTTTCCCCTTGCGATGGCGCCTACGACCGAATCCACGATTTGCTGGTACTTCGGGACCTTGGAGTGCTCCTTGATGTCGATATAGGCTATCATTAATTTCTTACCTTGAGCAAACGGTACAGTACGGAATGGATGTACGGGGCGCCCGCCGTAGTTTTATCCAATAATATGAAAATTTAGGGTATGGAAACCAAGGCCTTTAAACATGTGGATTACCTCTGGGACCCCAAAAAGGCTGCTTCCCTGGCAGACGACCAGGTAGCCCTGTTCCTCTACCGCTCCAATATCCTCGGGGCCGATCTGAGAATCACGAATTACGGGGGTGGGAACACCAGCTGCAAGACAATCGAAAAAGACCCTCTGACCGGGCAGGATGTAGAAGTGATGTGGATCAAAGGCTCCGGGGGCGATATCGGCACCCTTACCCGGGCGGGTATTGCCGGGCTGTACACCGACAGGCTCCGCAGCCTGAAGAACGTTTATAAGGGATTGCATGACGAAGACCGGATGGTGGGCCTGTTTAACCACTGCATATACGACCTGGACAGCCGGGCGCCCTCCATCGACACCCCCCTGCACGGGATGCTTCCCTTTGCGCATATCGACCACCTCCACCCGGATGCGCTGATTGCCGTAGCCGCGGCTAAAGACAGCGAGGCGGTTACCCGGGAAATCTGGGGGGAGACCATGGGGTGGGTGCCCTGGCAACGACCCGGGTTTGACCTGGGCCTCCAGCTGGAAAAATGCCTGGCAGACAACCCGGGTATACGTGGCATCGTGTTAGGCAGCCACGGGCTGTTTACCTGGGGGGACACCTCCTACGAATGCTATATGAACAGCCTTGAAGTCATCGAGATGGCCTCGGCCTTTATCGAGAAGAAGATTGCAGAGAACGGACCGGTCTTCGGGGGGCAGAAAACCGCTTCCCTGCCCGCGGCTGAGCGCCGGACGCAGGCCACCAGACTGATGCCCCTGCTCAGAGGGCTTTGCTCCTCGCACCGGAGAATGATCGGGCATTTCGACGATTCTGATGCGGTCCTGGAATTTGTGGGCAGCAAGGATCTGGCCCGCCTGGCCCCCATGGGGACTTCCTGCCCGGACCACTTCCTGAGGACCAAGATCCAACCGCTGGTGCTGGACCTGAAGCCGGACGAAGACCTGAGCGATGCGGAGAAAACCCTGAAGAAACTCCAGCCGGCCTTCGAACAATACCGGAGGGAGTACTCCGCGTACTACGAGAGCTGTAAACACGCCAACAGCCCGGCCATGCGCGATCCGAACCCGGTGATTATTCTCTACCCCGGGGTGGGGATGTTCAGCTTCTCCAAAGACAAGCAAACCACCCGCGTGGCCAGTGAATTTTACATCAACGCCATCAATGTAATGCGGGGCGCCGAGGCCATTTCCGCCTACACGGCATTGCCCCGGCAGGAGGCCTTTGATATCGAATACTGGCTCCTGGAGGAAGCAAAACTGCAGCGCATGCCCAAACCCAAGGTGCTCTCCGGCAAGGTAGCCCTGGTAACCGGCGCCGGAGGCGGCATCGGCAAGGCCATTGCCGATAAGCTGGCCGAAGAAGGTGCCAATGTGGTTTTAACCGATATTGCTGAGGATCGATTGCAGGAAGCCGCTGGCTCCTACAAGCGCGACGTTGCCGCCACCGCGGTGTGCGACGTCACCCGGGCGGAATCCATTGCGGCGGCATTTGAGGAGGCTGTCCTGGCTTTCGGGGGGGTGGATATCGTGGTCCACAGTGCAGGCCTGGCCATCTCCAAACCCCTGGTGGAAACCGAAGAAAAAGACTGGGACCTGCTGCAGAACGTTCTGGTAAAAGCCCAGTTCCAGTTGGCGCAGGTAGCCGTCGCCATTATGCGCAAGCAAGGCCTGGGAGGCGATGTGGTGAGCATCGCCAGCAAAAACGGCCTGGTGGCCGGGCCCAACAACTTGGGTTACGGGACCGCCAAGGCTGCCCAACAACATATGGCGCGCCTGCTGGCTGCCGAACTCGGCCCGGACCGGATCCGGGTCAATACTGTAAACCCCGACGGGGTTATTGTCGGTAGCAAAATTTGGGAAGGGGAATGGGCCGAGGGCCGGGCAAAAGCCTACGGCATCAATGTGGAGGACCTCCCGGCATTTTACGCCAAGCGCAACCTGATGAACCAAATCATTACCCCGGAGGACATTGCCAATGGCGTTTTTGCCCTGGTTGGTCTTCTCGATAAAAGCACGGGGAATATGATCAATGTAGACGGGGGAATGGCCCCTGCCTTTGTCCGCTAAAGAGGCGGCGTTAATTTAAATTCGAGGGTTGAATGGCTTCGGGCCACGTTGTTGGGCCTGCAAGTCATTCAAATGTTTGAACGCCTATGAAGATTTCCAAAGACCAGCTGGCCAACCTGAACCAACAGCAGCTACCAACGCTTGAAGCCGACTACAACTATCTGGGTGAAAAGCTGCAGGAATCCGGGAAGGATGCAAACCTACTTGTCCGCAAACTGACGGAATTCCAGGTGGCCATCCCCAGCTGGGCCCTGGGGGCCGGAGGCACGCGGTTTGGTCGCTTTTCGTGCCCCGGGGAACCCGCCAGCCTGGAGCAAAAAATAGATGATGTAGGGCTTCTCCACGCCCTGACCGCAACGGCAGGCGCCATTTCCCTGCACATCCCCTGGGACATTCCCCAGGATTACAAAGCGATCATGGATCGGGCGGCGTCCCACGGGCTCCTTTTTGACGCGGTGAACTCCAACACCTTCCAGGACCAACCCGGGCAGGCGCACAGCTACCGGTACGGATCCCTTTGCCACGGGAACCCGGAGGTCCGCCAGCAGGCCATCGCGCACAACATTGAGGTCATCCGGATCGGGGAAAAACTCGGCTCGGACAGCCTGACAGTCTGGCTGGCAGACGGGATCAATTTCCCGGGCCAGCACAATTTCCAGCAGGCGCTGGAGCGGACTGCGGACAGCCTGAGGCAGATTTACGCCGCCATGCCGGAGCACTGGAAACTCTTTATCGAATACAAGCCCTACGAACCGAATTTCTACAGTACGGTCATCCAGGATTGGGGCACCTCCTACATGCTGGCCGGGGACTGCGGCCCCCGGGCCTATACCCTGGTAGACCTGGGCCACCACCTGCCCAATACGAACATCGAACAGATTGTGGCCACCCTCATGTCGCGGGGCAAACTGGGCGGGTTCCACTTTAACGACAGCAAATACGGGGACGATGACCTCACGGTAGGGAGCATCAAACCCTATGCCCTGTTCCTGATCTTCAATGAGCTGGTTTACGGCATGACCCATAACCCGGACAACCCTCCGCCCGCCTGGATGATCGATGCCAGCCACAACATCAAGGACCCCCTGGAAGACCTCATCCAGTCTCTCGAAGCTATTCTGGAAGCCTATGCCAAAGCCTTGCTCATTGACCAGGCCGCTTTGCAGGAGGCCCAGCAGCAGCACGATGTGGTCCGTTGCCAGGAAATCCTCCAGAATGCCTACCGCACAGACGTACGCCCCCTGATCCGGAAATCGCGTTTGGCCGCCGGGGCTGCCATAGACCCCCTGGCTGTGTTCCGCACCCTGGAGGTCCGTAAAAACCTGACACGGGAACGGGGTAGCCAGTCCCGGGCCACCGGCCTTTAAAATACTACTATGGGGGTTCCAGTGACTGCAATATTCGACATCGGCAAAACCAACAAGAAGTTTTTCCTGTTCGATGCCGACTTTGCCGAAGTCCATCGGACCTATGCCCAACTGCCCCAAACACAGGACGAAGACCGCCACCCGACCGAGGACCTCCCTGCACTGATTGCCTGGATGCAGGAAACGCTTAAAACGGCATTGCAATCGAGCGCATTCGAGATCCGCGCCCTGAATTTTTCCAGCTATGGGGCCAGTCTGGTACACCTCGATGGGTCAGGCCAGGTCCTGACCCCCCTTTACAATTACACCAAGCCGTACCCCCCGGAACTGGAGCAAGCCTTCTACGACCAATACGGCCCTCAGGAGGCATTCTGGCAGGCCACGGGCAGCGACCGGGCCGGGATGCTGAATTCCGGGTTGCAGCTCTATTGGCTCAAGCACCGGCACCCGGAGGTGTTTGGAAGAATCCGCACCAGCCTCCACCTGCCCCAATACCTCACCTATATATTCACCGGAAAAGCTGTAAGTGAGTTTACGAGTATCGGTTGCCATACCGCACTATGGGATTATCGGGATAAAAAGTACCCTAACTGGGTGGCGGCAGAAGGGCTTGAAACCAAACTGGCACCCATAGTGCCCCACAACACCTCTTACGTGGTCGATCTTTCTGGGAAGGAGCTGCGGGTAGGTATCGGCATCCACGACAGTTCGGCAGCCTTGCTACCCTACCTGAAAAGCCTGGGCAAACCTTTTGTCCTGCTCTCGACGGGTACCTGGAGCATTGCCATGAACCCGTTTTCAGACGGACCGCTCTCTGCCCGGGACATCGAAGCGGATTGCATACGGTATATGCAACCCGACGGGAGCCCGGTCCTGGCCTCCCGCCTCTTTCTGGGCAATGAATACAAGCTGCAGGTCCGGGAATTGAATGCCCATTACGGCGCAGGACCTGAAAAGCACCGAAACATCGGGTTTAGCCCGGAGTTGTACCGAAACGTCCTCAGGGATTTCCGGCCGGCCTTCCGGTGGGTCTCCCTCCCTGCCGGATCGTGCCCGGAGAGGACCACCTTCCCGCATTCCACCTATGAAGGGGCCTACCACCAGCTGCTCTATGAGCTTTGCCTGCTGCAGGCCGGGCGGATCCGTCATGTGATAGGCGATACCGGTATCCGGCGTGTCTATGTAGATGGCGGTTTTGCCGCGAACGAGGTGTTTATGGAAATCCTCTCCCAGATGCTCAGACCGGTTAAACTCCGTACTACCGACGCTTCGTTGGGGTCTGCCCTGGGTGCTGCTGTGGCCGTTACTGGTGCCCCGCTCCACAAAGGGTTCCTCAAGGAACATTATGCGATGAAAAAACACAAACCCTTGATCCTTTCCTGATATGGCCTTTGACCCGCGATATCCGTCCATCGAAATCCTCCGGGAAAAAGCCCGCAGCCGCATGCCCGGGTTTGCTTTCGATTACCTGGATGGGGGCTGTAACGAGGACATCAACATGGAGCGGAATACCCGGGAATTACGGGAAGTACAGCTCGAACCCCGCTATATCCGACCCTTTGAAGGGGCCGATACCAGTTGCGAGTTATTCGGCCAACGCTACGACGCCCCCTTCGGGATTGCCCCCGTGGGGTTGCAGGGGCTGATGTGGCCCAATTCCCCGGAAATCCTGGCAAAGGCGGCCTTTGCCCATAATATCCCGTTTATCCTCAGTACGGTGACCACCATGGATATTGAACGGGCCGCGAAACTCACCGAAGGCCGGGCCTGGTTCCAGTTGTACAACCCAGTTGAGGAGCACGTACGCAAGGATATCATCCGGAGGGCTGCGGATGCCGGCTGCCCCGTCCTGGTGGTCCTCTGCGACGTGCCCACCTTCGGGTACCGGCCGCGGGATTTTAAAAACGGCCTGGCCCTACCACCCAAAATGTCGGTGCGGAATATCCTCCAGATTTTAGGCAAGCCCGGATGGGCACTGCAAACCCTGAGATATGGGCAGCCCACCTTCGAAACCCTGAAGCCCTACACCCCGGAAGGGTTAAATCTGAAGCAACTGGGCCTTTTTATGAACAAAACCTTTTCGGGCCTGCTGGACCCGGAGAAAATCAAACCCATTCGCGACCAGTGGAAGGGGAAACTGGTCCTGAAAGGGGTCGCCTCTGAATGGGATGCGGAGCAAGCGGTGCAGCTGGGCTTCGACGGCATTATCGTGTCCAACCACGGCGGCAGGCAACTCGATGCCGGGGAAGCCACCATCCGTCCGCTCACCCGGCTGGTCCGTTCCTACCGGGATAAACTAACTGTGATGATGGACAGCGGCCTTCGCTCCGGCCCGGATGTAGCACGCGCCATGGCCTCCGGGGCCGATTTTACCTTTATGGGACGCAGCTTTATGTATGGGGTGGGCGCCCTGGGCAACAAAGGGGGCAACCATACCATCAGCATGCTTAAAACCCAGTTCCGTCAGAATATGGAGCAACTCTGCTGCGAGCGGGTTGCCGACCTGCCCAACCACCTGATAACCGACTAAACCCAAACCCATGACGCAATTCGACATCGAAGACCAAATCGAGGAACTCGCCGGGGGCGAATTTGAGCGGGAACCCGTCCCCCAATCCCGCCTGAAAGGCTGGAAAAGTTTCCTGGGCATGTATGCCGGGGAACACGCCGCAGGAACCGAATTTGTCATCGGCCCCCTGTTCCTGACCACCGGGGTAAGCGCCTTCGACCTGATTATCGGCCTGCTCGTGGGAAACCTGCTGGCCGTATTGAGTTGGCGTTTTCTGACCGCCGAAATTGCCGTCAAACACCGGCTGACCCTCTACTACCAGCTGGAAAAAATCTGTGGCAAAAAATTAGTCATCGGCTATAACCTGGCCAACGGCATCCTGTTCTGTTTCCTGGCCGGGGCCATGATCACGGTTTCGGCTACAGCTGTGGGGGTTCCCTTCGATATGGAAATGCCCCGGCTTACCGATACCATGCCCAACGGCCCCACCTGGGTGATCATCGTTTTACTGATTGGGGCTGTAATTTCCCTGGTGGCCGCCAAGGGGTACGATACGGTTTCCAGGGCGGCCAACTGGATGTCGCCCATTATCGTGCTGGCCTTTGTCGCCTGCGGGGTTGTAGCCCTCCGGCAATTGGGCATTGATTCCTTCCGGGAATTCTGGGATATCTGGGGCGAGGGAACCGAGCCCTTCCCGGGTCAAATCAAATATACCTTCTGGCACGTAACCATCTGGTCCTGGTTTGCCAATGCCGCCATGCATATCGGGATGTCTGACCTTTCGGTGTTCCGGTTTGCCAAAAAAGCGAACAGCGGTTGGACGACCGCAGCGGGCATGTACGTTGGGCATTATATGGCCTGGATTGCCGCTGCCCTGCTCTATGCCGTATACCTGCGCACGCCGGAAGCGCAAGCCGTCCTGCATGGTGGTGATGCCCCTACCGTAGCCCCTGGTCCGCTGGCCTATAACGCTATTGGCGCATTCGGTATTCTGGCCGTGGTACTGGCCGGATGGACCACTGCCAACCCCACCATCTACCGGGCCGGACTGGCCTTCCAGGCTATTTTGCCCAAGGCCTCTACCTTCTGGGTTACGATCCTCGCGGGCGGGATAGCGACCATCGCCGGACTTTTTCCGGCCTTTGCCATGAAGCTCCTCGATTTTGTTGCCCTTTACGGGTTTATTCTGGCACCCATTGGCGCTGTTATCGCCTTCGAGCACTTTTTCGGGAAACGGGCGGGGATTATCCCGAATTACGCCGAATTCCATAACCTGGGCGTGAACCGGGCCGTATTGCTGGCCTGGGGAATCAGCGCCATTGGCGGGTACCTGGTTTCGATTTATATGGGGGTGTTCCTCTCGTTCCTGGTATTGCCAGCCTGGATCCTGAGCGGGGTACTCTTCCTGGTCTTCAGCAAGCTGGCGCACCAGCAGCCGGCTTAATCCGGCGCCACGGTAAAGGTATACGCCCCGCTGGCCAGGGTCATATGGACCCGGCCGTCCAGAAGCCCAACCCCGCTTACCCCGTTAACGCGGTTCAGGCGTTTGCCCCCCTCCCGGATGGCCCGGGGCCCGGAGGCGGCCAGGCTGAATGCGGCCGTGGTGTTCGCCGGAACGCGCACCTGATATACCAGGACTCCTTCCTGATATTCCCAACGGCTTTCGATCCGGCCGTACGGGCTGTCATAGTAGCCCTGGGCGTGCTGCCATACGCCATCCGGGTCCGGGGTCGGGTGCAGGCCAAAGTGTCGGAAGCCCGGGTGGCTGGGATCGCGCTGAATCCCTAAAACATGGTTGTACATCCAGGACGCGACAGCTCCGAAGGAATAGTGGTTAAAGGAATTCATGCTGTTGTTCCCGCCAAAACCATCCTCAAGGGTATAGGAGTTCAGGCGTTCCCAGATGGTGGTTGCCCCGTTGATCACCGGATAGAGCCAGGAGGGGTAGTCCTCCTGCCGCAAGAGCCTGTAGGCCTCGGCATGGTAGCCCGCTCCTGAAAGGGCGTGGTTCAGGGAAGCCGTCCCTATAAACCCGGTCATCAGGGAATACGGCGGGCGCATTACCCCCAGGTCGTCCCGGTTTTCCCGGGTAACGGTCGCCCTGAAGTGAGCTTCCGCCCCGGCCTGGTTCGCAGGGTCGAACAGGCCGAAATTAAGCGGGATGGCATAGGAAGCCTGGGTATCTACCAAATCCCCGGGTTTAGGGGGTTGATATCCCGAAGGTGCCGGCCCGAAAAGCCGGGGGGCTACCCCGGAGTGGATGGTTCTATGGGTTTGGGGGTCTACATAAGTCGCGTTGAAAAAGGCCTTTCGTTCGGCGTATTTGGCGGCATACGCTTGGGCCTCGGCTGTTTTGCCCAAAATGCCAGCCACCTGGGAGGCAATCCAGAGGTCGTAGGCGTGGTAGGCGGTCCACAGCAGCGTATTGTCGTTCTTGCTTCCCTCCGGGCTCAGCCAGTCTCCCAGCGGGCCTTCATCCAGGATCCCGGTTTCCGGATCCATGCGCGATTCCAGAAAGTCAAGGTAGCGAACCATGGCCGGATAATGCTTTTCCAGGATACGCGTATCCCCATATTGCTGGTAGACTTCCCAGGGCAGGATGATGCCGGCGCTACCCCATAGGGTACCACCGAATCCGCCCCCCACGGGGGCCACATCTGTAAAGCGGCCGTCCTCGCGCTGGATGTCGCGCATGGCCAGTAGGTGCCGGTCCAGGAAGGACGCCACGGAGGCCAGGTAGGTAGCCGCCTGGGAAAAGACGTTGATGTCTCCGCTCCAGCCCATCCGCTCATTGCGGGCAGGGGTATCCGTGGGGATGGAGAGGAAATTGCCGCGCAGCGACCAGGTGATGTTCTCCCAGAACCGGTTGACCAGTTCATTGGAGGTTTCAAAATGGGAATCCAGTTTTTCGATAGAGCTGATTACCAGCCCCTGGACCGCAGATGCGGGCGGGGCGCTGTCCACCCCGCTGAGTTCTACAAAACGATAGCCGTGGAAGGTGAAACGGGGGCGGATCACCTCAGGTCCACCCTTTAAAATGTAAAGGTCCTGGGTTAAGGCGGCACGGATGTTTTCCATCATCACCATCCCGGAGTTCCCTTCATATTCGGGGAGGTCCGGATACCGGACTTCCGCATAGCGCATCACCAGGGTGTCGCCGCGGACCCCATTGTCGATGCGGATCTCGGGAACCCCTACCATGTTTTGCCCCATGTCGTAGACAAATACCCCGGGGCGCACTTCCTCCCGGGTCTTTGCCTGCAGGGTGCGCACCACCGTGGGCGGGGTGCCGATCTGCCCGATCAGTTGGAGGGAATCGTAGGACAGGCCCGGGTAGGTGGTCCCTTCCAGGGGAACCTCTGTTGCCGAGGACCATCCTGAAGCGTTATACCCGGGCTCGGACCAGCCCTGGATGCCTGCCTCCAGGCGGGCATCGTAGACTTCGCCCTGAAAGTAGCTGCCGTACCGGAGCGGACCTTCGGTATAGAGCTTCCAGGTATCAGGCTCAGTAGCCACTACCTGCTCGCTTCCATCCGCATAAGTGACCACCAACAGGGCTTTAAGCGATTGCCGATCCCCGAAAAAGTTCCAGTTATTCCCGCTGTAGGTAATGTTCCCGGACCACCATCCTTCGCTCAGCCAGGCTCCCAGGGCATTGGGCTGGCCAGATTCCAAAAGGTCGGTGACGTCGTAGGTCTGGTATTGGTGGTGCTGGTTGTACTGGGTAAGGCCTGGGGTAAAATACCCCTCGCCTACCCGCTCCCCATTCAGGTGGAGTTCATATATACCTCGGGCCGTGGCATATACACGGGCCCGGGCAATGGGTTTCGATTCCAGGGTAAACCGGGTACGGAGCATGGGGGCGGCATTGCGGCTGGGGTCTGCGGTGAGAAGCATTCCGGTATCCCCACCCCGGATCAGCAGCCCGGATTCTGTGAGCTCCAGCTTCTGGGCGTGCTGCCTGGCAAACAAGCCAGAATACGTTTCTGCCGAGGCGGGATCCTCCGAAAAAAGGACATTGGAAGGTTCCCGGAAATGCCGGATCTCGTAGGGGCCAAAGGATGCGGACTGTCCGGCCCGCAGGTGGAAGCCGATGTCTGCCAGCATCGGGAAGCTGATAAAGTTGTTTCCGGACCCCACCGGGTTAACGTTGAAGCCCCGGGGGCCAAACCGGCTTTCTGAATCGCTTTTGGAAACCTCGTTGACTTCCTGTTGCCCATCCACAAAAATTTGAAAAATGCCAAATTCCGCACTGAGATAAACCCCGTGGGGGTCATAGGCATTTTCGGCATGGATGAGGGTTTCTGGTACGTCGAAACTTTTGAAGGGAACATCCGGGGAATCCCCGGGGTCGTAGCCCACACGGAAGACATGGATACGCGCAGGCTGGTTCGAATCCAAACCGGATATATCGAGTTCAAAACTCAGGTAATGCCCGTCGCGTCCGGTTTCCACCCCCTGAAGGTTTAAGTCCTTATCCATCAGTCGGGTATCATTGGCCCCAAGCAAAAAGGCAGCCCGGGTACTCTTGGATGCCTGGTCCAGTTGCAGGGTAACCCCCATGCGAAACACGGAGAGGTAGTGGGAATAGAGTTGCAGGTCTTCCTCCCCGCCGCCAATCCAACGGGCGCCTTGCCATGCCGGTCCGTCGGGGTCCCCATCCAGTAATCCCGTCTCGAACCCGGATTGCGCCTGGTGCTGCTTCCCTTCCTGGTCCCAAACGGTCACTTCCCAGGAATATGTTGTACGTGGTTTTAAGGCCTCCCCACCATATGCCACCAGGGAGGAGGTGCTGCTCCCGATTTTTCCGCTGTCCCAGACGGCAGCCGCATCCGCTTCACGGACCACAAGGCGATAAGCCGTTTGGGAATAGCCTCTACCATCCCCGTCAACCTGCATTTGCCAGCTGAACCTTGGGGTGGTCACATCCAGGCCCATAGGGTGGTCCAGGTATTCGGTCTGCAGATTTGCTATCGATACCTGTGCGCTTAGGACCCCGGCCCAAAGTAACAGGGCTGATAAGGTGACTAAAATCCGTGTATGGGAGAAATGGCGGTTGGTTTTCATGGCCTGGATCTTTGCAGAACCAAAATATACGAAAGACCGGGCTAAGCCGTTCCGGTCTGTACTGCCTGAGGGCCTTATATACCCAGTGCCGGGGGCACCCCCCTCCCCCCACCCATCCAAACTAGCGCCCCACCCTGTAACCGCCCAGCATACCGCCTGGAAATCGCACCGCCAAAGCCTATTCTGCCGCCCCCGGGACCAAAAGCTGCAGTTCACTCCTGAAATTCGACAATCCACGCCCTTTTCCTTCTATTAACCGGTTTGTGCCCCTAGATTTGTCCCATCAATCATCATCAATAAACGAACAGTCATGAAATCAATCCGATCTATTTCCCCAACCGAAAACCGCAGGTACAACTATTTTTCAGCCCTGAGCCAGAGTAAAAGGGTGCGCTGGAACGAGTACCGGCAGTATGTGTATTAACCGACCTGGGGTGCCCAAAAAGCAAAACCCCTGCCGGGAAATTCCTGGCAGGGGTTTTTATCTAACCGCATCCAAAAAAAGTGTGTTTCCTTAACCCATTAAGCCAGTGGTTCACCTTGGCTGCTATTAATAACCTTCTGGTGAGAACCACTGCGCACTGGCAGGCCTCCCTTATTCCGGAAACCGGAAATCCGAAGACCCGGTGTCCCGGGCCAATTGTGCCAGGGTCGTTTGGGACAGGGCGGCATTAAAGGCCTTTTTCCCCGGACCCAGCAGGTGGTGCACCACACATGGGTTTG
Source organism: Robiginitalea sediminis (assembly GCF_002198115.1). Taxonomy (GTDB): domain Bacteria; phylum Bacteroidota; class Bacteroidia; order Flavobacteriales; family Flavobacteriaceae; genus Robiginitalea; species Robiginitalea sediminis. Next base: position 101,231 of record NZ_NGNR01000004.1, read on the forward strand.
TCTCGCTGCACTCGCTGATCCCCAGGATACAGGCTTCAATCCCTTCATTACCATCAATCACCCGAACCACGTCCATTAAGGAATGTTGCAGGTTGTCCGCATTCAGGTAAAACCCGCCACCCCGACCCTTGGAGGAAGACACCATCCCGTGTTTGGATAACGTCTGTAATAACTTGGCCAGGTAGCTCTCCGAAACCTTGATTTCCTGAAACATATCCCGGACCAGAATTTTATGGTCCTCCGAAGAATTCTGCGCGAGATAGATCACTGCCTTTATCGCGTATTTAGTTGATCTTGATAGCATTACATTCAAAATAACTGTTCAAAGATTAAAAGATATTTTTATCCTTTTTATGACGAATATCATGTTTTTGACTTCTATCAAAAGATAATTTTGTCCTAAAATAAATGATTTCATGAAAACAACAACAGCACTAGTATCCCTTTTCAGCATCCTGCTCCTGATGAGTTGTGGAGGAAAAGAAGAAAAACCCTCAGAAGACTTCAGCCTGAAACGCCAGAAAGCAGCCACAGAAACCCCGGCTACCACTGCTGCATCCGGCACAAAGGCTTCAGAGCGGGTAGACCTGACCAACAAAGGCGTTGGCCCGGTTACCAACGTAACCCTTCCAGAGGCCATCGATACGGACATGGCTGCCCAGGGAGAGGCCGTTTACAACCAGATGTGCCTGGCCTGCCACCGGGTAGGCAAACGCTTTATAGGCCCGGCACCCAATGGCATACTCGAGCGCAGGACACCAGAGTGGGTTATGAATATGATCCTCAACCCAGAGGGAATGGTAAAGGAGGACCCTCTTGCCAGGGACCTGCTGCTCGAGTTTAATGGCTCCCCAATGGCCAACCAGGGCTTGACTGAAGACCAGGCCCGTGCGGTACTTGAATACTTCAGAACCCTAAAATAATCACCTATGAAAACAATCGTCAACATCCGTTTCCTGCTTCCCGTTTTCTTGCTCCTGTTCCTTTGCAGCTGCCGGGACCAGGTTGCAACCGCAACTTCGGGCAATGAACCCGCATCAGCATCCAAAACCGAAGGCCAGGCCTTTATAGAAGGGGATGTGGCCAAACCCAATGTGCTACAGATCGCCATTGGCTCACAGGACCACACTACCCTGGTGGCAGCGGTACAGGCAGCAGACCTGGAGAACGCCCTGGTAAACGCCGGGCCGCTTATGGTCTTTGCCCCTACTAATGCGGCTTTCGATGCCCTGCCGACCGGCACGGTGGAGGACCTGCTGAAACCAGAGAACAAAGACGCCCTGGCCAACATCCTGAAATACCATGTAACCCCCGGGAATTATTCGAAAGAATTCCTCAAGAAGTTCCCGAAGCTCGGACAGGCCAACAACCAGTATGTAACGGTTACCGTGGAGGGCGATGACGTATTTGTGGGCGGTGCCAAAATCCTTGCCAGCGTTCCCGCGGGCAACGGGATTGTACACATCATCGACAAGGTCATGTTACCCCCTTCTGAATAAAACAACTTCAAAAACTTAATAATCCAGACTTATGAAATCTAAATTCTTTTATCTCCTGACCACTCTGGGGATATTCCTAACCCTTTACTCCTGCGGGAATTCCCAGCAGAACAACGGCGCGCTTTCTTCCAATGCGGCGGATCGCGTGTACGTGGCACCCGGGGAGCATGACGATTATTACGCCTTCATTTCCGGGGGCTTCAGCGGTCAGCTCTCTGTTTACGGACTGCCGTCCGGACGGCTTTTTAAAGTGATTCCGGTATTTTCCCAGGATGCCGAAAAAGCCTATGGCTACAACGAGGAAACCAAACCCATGCTCAATACTTCCCACGGTTTTATCCCCTGGGACGACTCCCACCACCCGGATATTTCCCAAACCAACGGGGAACTGGACGGGCGCTGGGTCTTTATCAATGGGAACAACACCCCCAGGATCGCCAAGATTGACCTGAGCGTCTTCGAGACCACAGAGATTATCGAAATCCCGAACAGTGCCGGGAACCACAGTTCGGCATTCGTGACGGAAAACACCGAATACGTGGTGGCCGGGACCCGGTTTTCAGTACCGGTGCCCCAGCGGGATATGCCCATCAGCGAATACAAAGGCAACTTTAAAGGTGCCCTTACCTTTATCAGCGTGGAGCCGGAACACGGCCACATGGACATCGCATTCCAGCTCATGATGCCGGGCTTCGACTACGACCTGTCCCACCCGGGCAGGGGCAAAAGCCATGGTTGGTTCTTCTTCTCTACCTATAATTCGGAGGAAGCCAGCACGCTTATGGAGGTAAACGCTTCCCAAAACGATAAGGATTTTATCGCGGCAGTGAACTGGAAGGCAATTGAGGAATACGTCAAAAACGGAGGAGGCACCATGATGCCGGCCAACTACGCCCATAACGTTTACGACGAGGGGACCCATATGGCTACCTCGACCATGAAAAAGGAGGTGCGCGTGGTTAATCCGTCCGAAGTACCGGGTGCCGTATTTCTGCTGCCAACACCCAAATCCCCCCACGGATGCGACGTGGACCCGAGTGGGGAATACATTGTTGGAGCCGGGAAATTATCGGCAGACCTCACCGTCCATTCCTTTACTAAAATGCTAGATGCCATCGAGAATGAGAAATACGAGGGGGAAGCCTACGGTATTCCTATTCTCAGTTTCGAAGACGTGCGCGCCGGCACTGTAAGCCAGCCCGGCTTAGGCCCGCTCCACACCGAATTTGACGGTCAGGGGAATGCCTATACCACTTTCTTTATCTCCTCCGAGGTGGTGAAATGGAAACTCGGAACCTGGGAAGTCCTGGACCGCCAGCCCTGCTACTATTCCGTAGGGCACCTGATGATCCCGGGTGGCAACTCCCGCAAACCTTTCGGACAGTATGTGGTGGCCATGAACAAGATCACCAAGGACCGCTACCTGCCCACAGGGCCGGAAGTGACCCAGTCCGCACAACTCTACGACATCAGCGGGGATAAGATGGAACTCCTGCTGGACTTCCCAACCGTTGGGGAGCCACACTATGCCGCCGGAATTGCCGCGGATATTGTGAAGCAACGATCAAAGAAAATCTTCGAGTTGCAAAACAACAACCACCCCTATGGCATTAAATCCGATGCCGATGTACGGGTGGAACGCGATGGCAAAGATGTGCACGTCTATATGTCCATGATCCGGAGCCACTTTAACCCGGACAACATTGAAGGCATTCGGGTGGGCGACCGCGTCTATTTCCACGTAACCAACCTGGAACAAGACTACGACGTACCCCATGGCATCTCCATGATCGGAGCCAATACCTCCGAACTGCTAATAATGCCCGGGCAAACCGAAACCTTTGTCTGGGAACCCAAACAACCCGGGGTATGGCCGTTTTACTGTACGGATTTCTGCTCTGCCCTCCACCAGGAAATGCAGGGCTACGTCCGGGTCTCCCCGGCCGATAATTCCCCCGACCTGCGGTGGTCCCTGGGGGAATAACCCAAGGCGGACTACTGCTCAGAAAGGGGGCCGGGTGCCCGGCCCCCTTTTTCTTTAACCCAACACTATCGCTATGAAACGCTCGCGAATCTTAATGCTGCTCGCTGCCCTGCTTCCGTTGCTGCTCTTTGTTTTCCCCTTGTGGAAAATAACCCTGGAAGCGCCTCAGTATCCCACTCCGCTGGGGATGTACATCCACATAAACGATTTTACGGATGCCAACCCTCACGATATCAAAAACATCAACCTGATGAACCACTATGTGGGCATGAAATACATCCCGGATGCCATCCCGGAATTCAAGATTTTCCCCATAGGCATTGCCATTACCACATTCATTGGGCTTCTGGTATTCTGGAAGGGAAACCACCGCTGGTACTTGTACTGGTTCCTGCTTATGGTGGCGGTCAGTACGGCCGGGCTTATAGACTTCTATATCTGGGAGTATCAGTACGGACATGACCTGGACCCGAAAGCCATCATGAAATTTACCAATCCGGATGGCTCGGTAATGGGGTTTCAACCGCCCTTTTTCGGATCTAAAGACATCCTGAACTTCCGGGCGCACTCCTACCCCCAATTAGGGGCATACAGCCTGGGGCTGGGGATAGCCCTTGCCCTGGTCGCCTACTGGCTCGGGAAAAAGGAAACAACTTCCAAAAAACTATTCTCATGAAAAAGGCAGTACTCCTGACCATGGCACTTATTGCGTTGGGGTGCCAGGTTAAACCCAAACCCATTGCCTACGGAACAGAAACCTGCGCCTTCTGCCGGATGACCATTGTAGACCGGCAGCACGCTGCCCAATTGGTTACCGCCAAAGGGCGGTCCAGCAGTTTTGATGCCATAGAATGCATGGTACACCAGCTGATGGAAATGGAACAAACCGAAATGGCCTACATCCTGGTCAGCGACTATACCGCACCCGGCGAACTCATACCAGCATCTGAGGCTGTCTTTCTGGTAAGCCCGGGTATCCCAAGCCCCATGGGGGCTAATCTCAGTGCCTTCAGCACCCATACGGATGCCTCCGAAACCCTCGAGGCAAAAGGCGGAAGCCTCTACGACTGGGAGGGTATCCAAGTAAACCTAAAATCGAAACCATGACGATAAGGGACGATATCCGCATGCAGCCCTTCCAGGGGTTTATCAACCGTAAGATTGCGCGGAAACAGCAATGGGAACTGCTGAGTATGTCTTTGGAAACCGGTGCGGTTTTTCCTGAGCACCACTCTCCGGTAAAGGCGTGGCTTGTCGTTATTCAGGGGGCCTTGGATTTCCACATGGAAGGAAAGGTCTATGCCCTGGAAACCCAAGATTTTATAGAAATCCCTGCGCGCATTGCACATTGTGTAACCGCCCGTGAAAATTCCAAATTCCTGGTTATCCGATGAAGGCAGTTTGGCTTTTGATCCTGTTTTGGGTTTTACCCGTCCCGGCGCTTGCCAGTACTCCCGGACAGATCGAGGTATGCGCCAATTGCCCCGTTACCGAAGTCGGAGATGCCCTGAAGCAGGCACGCCCTTTCGATACAGTGGTGGTACGCCAGGGGGTTTACAGGGAATACGACCTGGTTATAGACAAACCTCTTGTCCTTATGGGTGATGCCGGGGCCGTAATTGACGGGGAGCGCAAGGGGGAAATCCTCAGGGTGGTTTCCGACAGCGTAAGTGTTCTGGGGCTCAGCCTTCGCAATGTGGGTAAAAGCTATACGGCAGACTATGCCGCCCTCAGGGTAGTCAAAAGCAAGTATTTCCACCTGGAGGGCCTGTTAATGGAACAACTCTTTTTTGGGATTTACCTGGAAAAATCCAGCCATGGGGTCGTATGCGACAATATTATTTCCGGCGATGCCGAGGAAGAGTTTAACTCCGGAAACGGCATCCAGCTCTGGTACTGCCGGGATATTCAGGTAAGCGGCAATAGGGTAAGCCGGGTACGCGATGGTATTTACCTGGAATTCTCCGACCGCATCCGGATTGCGAACAATATCAGTTCGGATAATGTGCGCTACGGGCTGCACTTTATGTTCTCCAACAACGACAGCTATACCGACAACATTTTTGAAGCCAATGGCGCAGGAGTGGCCGTTATGTTCTCCAAAGAAATCGAGATGAAGCGAAATACCTTTCGCAGGAATTGGGGAACCGCCAGTTTTGGCTTGCTATTAAAAGAGATCAACGATGCGGTGATATCCCAGAACCGCTTCGAGGCCAACACCGTGGGAATCAGCATTGAAGGATCTAACCGGATTGCATATCTCGGCAATACGTTTCAGGGAAACGGATGGGCCCTGAAAGTAAGGGGCGCCTGCTACACCAATACCTTCAGCAACAACAATTTCCTGCACAATTCCTTCGATATATCCTACAACAGCAAGGTAAACGACAACCTGTTCGAAAAAAATTACTGGAGCACGTACTCCGGGTACGACCTGGACCGGGATGGTTTTGGAGACGTACCCCACCGGCCAGTAAAGCTCTTTTCCTATATCGTTAACCGGACCCCGGAGACCATTGTCCTGCTGCGGAGTTTGTTTATGGACCTGATCGATTACTCCGAACGCGTATCCCCGGTATTTACCCCGGACAACCTGATGGACCCTAGTCCCTTAATGCACCCCAGCTCATGATACACATTGAAAACCTACATAAAAAATTCGGGCGGAACCCGGTATTGGAAGGGGTGGAACTGTCCATTGCTGGATCCGGCATCCACGCTATCCTCGGCCCCAACGGCTCGGGGAAGACAACCCTGATAAAAAGTATCCTGGGTATGGTGTGCCCGGACCGGGGCAGCATCCACCTGGACGGAACACCTATAAGAGGCGAATGGGCCTATCGCAACCGGATGGGTTACCTCCCGCAGATAGCCGAATTCCCATCCAACCTCGCGGTAGCCGAACTCTTCCGGATGATTGCAGACCTGCGCCAGCAAGAGGGGCAGGCCTGGCCTTTGATAGAGCGCTTCGGGCTCCAGCCCTTTATGGATAAAAAACTGGGCACCCTCTCAGGGGGGACCCGCCAGAAAGTAAACCTGGTACTCACCTTTATGTTCGATGCTCCCTTATATATTCTGGACGAGCCCACCTCCGGCCTGGATCCGAGAGCCATGATAGCGCTAAAGACCCTGATTCGGGAACGAAAAAGCTCCGGGGCGCTTTTCCTGATTACCACCCATATCATGCCCCTGGTGGAAGAACTGGCCGATAATGTCATATACCTGCTGGAAGGGCGTGTTTATTTTGAAGGGAGCCTGGAACAACTCTACCACCACACCGGGGAAAACCATGTTGAACCGGCCATCGCGGCCATTGCAGAACAAACCCATGTTTAAAATCCTGAAATACAGCTTTTACGACTTACTGAGAAGCAGGTGGAGCTACGTATACCTGGGCTTCTACCTCCTGTTGGGCTTTGTCCTGCTGTTTCTGAACCAGGACCTGTCCAAGGCGGTAATCACCCTTATGAATGTGATCATTGTACTGGTCCCCCTGATAGCGACCATCTTAGGGGTGATGTATTTTTACAACTCCCGGGAATTCACTACCCTGCTATTGGCCCAGCCTTTGCGGCGCTCCCGGATCTTCCTGGGGCAGTATCTGGGCGTGGCGGGGTCGCTCTCCCTTAGTTTGGTTCTGGGGCTTGGCCTGCCCTTTGCGCTTTACGGCCTTTTCCGCAGCGGGGCCATTTGGGACTTTTCCCTCCTGTTGCTAACAGGTGTTTTCCTGAACCTGATTTTTACGGCTCTGGCCTTCCTGGTGGCCCTGGCCAATGACAACCGCATTAAAGGATTCGGGTATGCCGTGCTGCTCTGGCTCTTCCTTGCCGTTATTTACGACGGCCTCTTCTTACTATCCCTGATCCTGCTGGAGGAGTACCCCCTCGACACCTTTGCCCTGGGTGCGAGCCTGTTGAACCCCATAGACCTTTCCCGGACCTTAATCCTTCTGAAACTGGATATTTCGGCCCTGCTTGGATATACCGGGGCGGTATTCAAATCGTTCTTCGGAACCTCCCTGGGGTTGGTGATTTCGCTCGGGGTTCTCCTGCTGTGGACGGTACTTCCTACCGGACTGATGCTTCGCAAAGCGCGGTCCAAGGATTTTTGATGGGTTATTAAGGGCAATCTTGAATACGCAATTCCTTGTTCTATTTCGGAACAGGTTTGATCAACCGGATCCTGGGGGCACCCCCCTCCCCCCACCCATCCAAACTAGCACCCCACCCTGCAACCGCCCAGCATACGGCCTGGAAATCGCACCGCCAAAGCCCATTCTCCCGCCCCCGGGACCAAAGTTCGCAGTTCACTCCAGGTTTTCGACAATCCACGCCCTTTTCCTTCTATTACCCGGTTTGTGCCCCTAGATTTGTCCCATCATTCATCATCAAAAAACGAACAGTCATGAAATCAATCCGATCTATTTCCCCGACCGAAAACCGCAGGTACAACTATTTTTCAGCCCTGAGTCAGAGCAAAAGGGTGCGCTGGAGCGAGTACCGGCAGTATGTGTACTAATCCATTTGGGTGCCCAAAAAACAAAACCCCTGCCGGGAAATTCCGGGCAGGGGTTTTTTATCTGGTGTGGCCTTCCGGGTTAGCCCAGGGCAGCCCGGGCTTCGCGGTCAGGGTCTTCTGCCGCCTGGCAAAGGTCGTCCAGAATCATGACCTCCCCCTTTTCCACGCTGTATTCGGGCCAGGCGGGAAGGGCCGGGGTATTCGGGTTCCCCGTACGCATAAACTGCAGGAGGGCGTCCGACATTTTCTCGGCTAACGCCCTGGGCCTGCCCCCTCCACCGGTATGGGTCAGCATCAGGTCGGTGTTATAAAACCAGAAGCATATATCCAGGCAGTGAAAGGACCGCATCCGGCCGTTAAACATGTCCGGTTCCCACCCGAACCAGGCCGCATAAACCGGGGCGCTTTGGTTCTTTTTTGCATTGGCGGTGCGCACAACCGCCTGCCGGTTACTGGCAATCAGGCACATAATTTCTATTGGGGTAGCCTGTGGAAACGCGGCGGCATAGGCGTCGTATACGTCCGCGGCATTGTCGCCCAGGCCGGCGCGGAACCCGATGCGCTCCTTAAGTTGTGCCTTGGCCTCCGCTTCCGAGATCTTTTCCATGTCCGGGTCGGTCCGCGACATGGCCCATTCGTGGAAGGTGCTGCAGATGAGCATGGGCACCTGGTCGGATACCCCTCCCTTTTCGTTGAAAAACGTCCCTTTGAGGATATGGACCCCATCGGCAACCGGGCGGAACCCGCCCCTGCGGCCGCCGCCGGCAACCCCATCTTCGTTTAATTTCTCCTGGGCCCTGCCGGCCAGCAGGAGATAGTCCTTCCAGGGCATCTGCTGCAACTGGTCGATTTCGTCCGGTTCCAGGCCGGCCTCCCTTAAGATGTATTCACCCAGTTTTTGCGCGTAGTCCTGATCGAGGGCCTCGGTAGAGGAGCCGCTTAAGGGCACCACCTTGTGGATCAGGCCTGCCGCCGCGGGCATGGCGGCCAGGGTACAGACCTTTGCGCCCCCGCCGCTTTGCCCCATGATGGTCACATTATCCGGGTCGCCCCCGAAGTTGGCGATATTGGCCTTTACCCATTCCAGGGCGGCCACCATATCAAGGGCCCCCACGTTGCCGCTGTCTTTATACTTGTCCCCGCCCACGCCGGAGAGGTCGGAGAACCCGATGGGCCCGAGGCGGTGGTTGATGGAAACAAAGACTACATCCCCCTTGCGGCTCAGGTTTTCGCCCATATAGCCGTCCTGTTCAATGGCGTTCCCATTGCGAAACCCACCCCCGTGGTACCAGACCAGAACAGGCCGTTTGCCCCCATCTGCAAGCGCGGGGGTCCAGACATTGAGTTTGAGGCAGTCCTCACTCACGTCGTCGTAATTCCAATGGTCTGCGTAGGAATACACCGGGTTGGCATAACGGTTATCCATAATCTGGGGGGCGGAGTTCCCCCACCACAGGGCAGGGCGGACCCCCTCCCAGGCTTCCGGTTTACGCGGGGGCATAAAGCGGTTTTTGCCTCCGGTATCGGCTCCATAGGGAATCCCCCGGAATTGGAAGATATCGCGGAGGATAAAGCCCTGGACCCGGCCATATTGGGTATCTGCAATGGCAATCTCGTCCCCGATAAACAGGACCTGCCCATCTGTTTCAGGTGCCGTTTCCGAAGTGGCGCATCCGGAAACCCCCATGGCGGAAATAAAACCCATGCCGGCCGCTCCGGCCCCCATGGTCTGGATAAAATTTCTTCTGTTTGTTTTCATGGTCATAGTAGTTGTGATTGATATCCCAAGACAAAGGAAGTCAGAGGGTAAGATACAAATTCAACTTTATAAATGTATCCTCTACACTATAAAAACAGCACGTTCCGTCCTGCCCTATCATCCTGCCGAAATTCCTATCTTTTGGCCAAAATTCACGCCAGTTTAAGGCAACGCCCTGGAAACCTATGAAAACAACTGCCCCGGAAATCCTGTTACCCCACCGCGCTACCCTGGGCGAAGGCCCGGTCTGGGATGTCTACCACCGAAGCTTTTTGTGGGTAGATATTATGGGGAAGGCCCTCCACGAATACATCCCCCACCTGGGGCAACACCAGGTCAGGGACTTGCCCCAAATGCCGGGGGCGGCAGCCCTGCTCCCAAATGGGGATTTCCTGCTTGCCCTGCAAAACGGGCTTGCCTTTATGGACCGGCAAACAGGAGCCCTGGAGCCCCTTGCAGATCCGGAGGCGGGGAAGCCCAACAACCGGTTCAACGACGGGAAATGCGACCCCCAGGGGCGGTTCTGGGCGGGCACCATGTCCCTGGATGAAACCCCGGAGGCAGGCAGCCTCTATCGGCTGGATACGGACCGGTCCCTCCACCATATGGTGGGAGGGGTCTCCATTTCCAATGGCCTGGCGTGGAATGAGGCCGCAGACACCCTGTACTACATAGACACCCCGCTTTGCGCGGTTACGGCCTTCGATTACAACCCCGGGACCGGGGAAATCACCAACCGGAGGGAGGCCTTTGCCATCGACCCGGGCGAAGGGTATCCGGACGGGATGTGCATAGACCGGGAGGGCATGCTATGGATCGCCCATTGGGGCGGATGGCAGGTGGCCCGGTGGAACCCCCATACCGGGAAAAAACTGGCGGAGATCCGCCTTCCAGCAGCCCATATCACCTCCTGTTGCTTTGGGGGGGAAACCCTGTCTGACCTTTACATTACCTCGGCCCGGGCAGGGCTTTCGGATTCTGAATTGATGGACCAGCCGGAAGCGGGGGCCGTCTTTGTGGTGCGAAATTGTGCCCCCGGGGGATGGGCCCCGGACCGGTTTGGCGAATCGCCCGGCCAGTAGGAAAAAGACCTGCCAAGGGTTACACATAACGCCATAAGGGCTTTTTCCGCAAAGGGTAACCAGGTGTATCAGTCACCAAAACACTTTCATACCCTTAAAACCATCTTTATTTTACCCGTAACTTTAGCCCTATGGGCAAGGCCTCAACAACCCGAATCCGCTACCGGCTCCGGCGCATCCTCCCCTTTGGGGTCATCTGGCTGGTCATCGGCTGGTATACCCTCATTAGCGATGCCCTGGCCACAGGGTACCAGAACGTACGCCCCGATACCGATATCACCATGAGCCCGGGCATCTTTGCCTTCGCCTCCCTGGCGGTCTTCACCGTAGGCCTGGTGATGGGGACCCTCGAGGTCCTGTGGCTCTCCCGCCGCTTCCAGGGGTATTCCTTTCTGGGGAAAGTCACTGTTAAAATGGGCATCTACCTGCTTTTCATGCTTGCCGTGATTGGCATTACCTACCCCCTGGCCGCAGGACTGGAAGCCGGTTCCAGCCCCTTGTCGGCAGCAGTGATGGACAAATTCGGGCACTACCTGCAAAGCACTACCTTTTTAAGCACCCTGCTCTCCCTCTCCTTCAGTATCCTGGCCTCCCTGCTCTATGCGGGGATAGCCGAACACCTGGGCCACAGCGTCCTGCTGAATTTCTTTACCGGCCGTTACCACAAGCCGAAGGAAGAGGAACGAATCTTTATGTTCCTGGACCTGAAGTCCTCCACCTCCGTAGCCGAGAAACTCGGCCATAAGCGGTATTACCAGTTCCTGAAGGCCTACTATGCGCGGCTGTCCGATGCGATCATCGCCCACCGGGGCGAAGTTTACCAGTATATAGGCGACGAGATAGTCATTACCTGGCAACTGGAGCAGGGCCTGGAAAACGCCCGGTGCCTTCGGTGTTTTTTTGCCATGCAGGATGCCCTTTCCCGGTCCCGGGAGCAGTTTGAGTCGGAATACGGGCAGTGTCCGGAGTTCCGGGCCGGCCTCCACATGGGGCCGGTGACTACTGGCGAAATCGGGGCCCTGAAAAAGGAAATCTTCTTCACAGGCGATGTCCTGAACGTCACTTCCCGGATCCAGAAAAGCTGTAAGGAATACGGGACAGACCTCATCGCCTCAGGAACCCTTCTGGACCACCTGGGCAATGACCTGCCTGCACATGCCGAACCTTTGGGTACCATCCCCCTGGAAGGACGGACACAGCCTGTGGCGCTTTTTGCCATAACGCCATTACCACCTGGTTAATTCATAAGGGTTATTCCGGCATCCCCAGTGCGATCCACGCCCGGATTTTTTGCAGGGTAGCCGCGTCCAGTTGCCCGGAAGGGGGCATTACCCCAGCCTGCCCGGTTTGCAATTCCATCCTCGCCAGGATGGGGTCAATCTGGTCTATAGTCTTCTGGTAGGTAGACATGTCGAAACCTCCTGCAGGGGAATTGGCCCCGTGGCACATGATGCAATAGTCCTCAAAAACAGGGAGGATATCGGCCATATAGGTATAGTTTACGTCATTGGTTCCGGAATCCGTGTCATCCGGAGGGGTTTCCTCGCCCATCAGGAAACCATCGGTCCTCCAGGCCAGCAGGGTTTGGATTATGGCGTTATCCACCCGGCCGCTGGGTGGCATGATGTCATCGTCGTCTTCATCCTCCATCATGGATTCCAGGACATCGTCAATAGCCTGTTTCACCCGGTTATACCCGTCCAGGTTCACCCCGTCTTCGTGCAGGTTGTCGTTATGGCAGGCCACGCACAACTGCCGCATGATAGGCTCCACGTCGGCCAGGTAGGTTACCTTGCCGGCATTGGGGTCGGGTGGCGGCGGGTCGTCTGAAGGAGGTTCTGAAGTAGGATCGGAATCCGGAGGGGTAACGGAGTCATCTGCGGTAGTGTCAGTTGCATCCGCATTGGGGTCGGATTCGGCCTGTTCCATCTCGTCCTCTCCGGGGTACTTCATGTAGTCGGAGACACAGGAGTTGAGCAGAAACCCGAAAAGGGTTACGGCAAGCAGGGGCATAAGCTTTTTCATCGCATAAGCTTTTAGGTTAGACAAACCCCCATTTGCCAGAACTTCTGATGTACCCTAAAAGTAGGTAGGTCCCTGGCCGACAAAGATGATATTTATCATATTATCAGGAAATTAGATAAAATGCAAGGGTGAGGGCGGACAGATTAGGGTTGTGGGGTGGCCTTGAGAAAAGTAGGGGAAAGGATTTTACTTCCCTACGGTCGGTGCAATCCTTGGCATCCCTAAGTCCAAATAAGTAAGCAAGCTTTCACCGATAAAGATTTCGCCTTGCTTCGGTCGGCGCAATCTTTTTGGGGTAGCCTCAAGAAAAGCCGAAAACTACGTTTTCAGCTTCTTTTCATTTGCACTTGGCTGGAAAGTTTACTTTCCGCCAAGTTCCAATGAAAAAAGCCAGGCAACTGCCTGGCTTTTCTTGGTCGGGATGACAGGATTTGAACCTGCGACCCCTTCGTCCCGAACGAAGTACGCTACCGGACTGCGCTACATCCCGAAACCGGAAGGCAAAAATAAAACTTTTAACGGTTATGGTAAAATAAGTGGAGGGATAATTCGGGGGAATACCACGGCAGGCAGGGAATTCGTATTTTCAGGAAAAAAAAGGATTCAGGTGAGAAAGATATTGCTGCTGCTATTACTGCCCGGGTTATTGCTGACACAGGCATCGGGGATTGCACAAACGCGATTCATAGAGGACCCATACACGTATCGGAAAGGGGAGCCTTTCGGGACCGGGAAATGGTTTATGGGCCGGGAAATTGCCCATGTTATGGGCTACCAGGGGATGGCCTGGCTGGAACGCGACGAGCGGGAGGCGGAGGAGCGCACCTCCCGCCTGCTACGCAATATGGACATCCAGCCCGGGGATACGATCGTTGACGTGGGGGCCGGCTCCGGGTACCACGTCTTCCGGATGGCGCCCATGGCCAGCCGCGGGCTGGTCTACGCGGTGGACATACAGGAGGAAATGCTCGAGGCCATTCGCGGGAAAAAGAAGGCTCTCGGGCAGGGGAACGTAGTGGAAGTCATGGGGACAGAGCGCAGTATCGAGCTCCCGGAGGGGATTGCCCACAAGGCCCTGATGGTGGATGTGTACCACGAGTTTTCCCATCCTCTGGAAATGCTGGCCTCCATCAGAAAGGCCCTCAAACCAGGGGGGAAACTCTACCTGGTGGAATACCGGGGCGAAGACCCGGAGGTCCCCATCAAAAGGCTGCACAAGATGACCGAAGCCCAGGCCGTAAAGGAGCTTCAGGCGGCCGGGTTCCGGCTGGAGCGCAACCTGGATAACCTCCCCTGGCAGCACTGCATGGTATTTGTCAGGGAGTAGCTTCCCATCCGCGCAACCCAATAGTTAAATTCCTCTTAACGCTGTAATATTTAAGCGGTTACTTCGTCATATAGGTGTTCAGATGAACAAGCGAAACATCGCACAACAAAAACCTATAAAACCGCATATCATGAATCATACAAGCAAAAACCTCAATGAAGTAAGTACTGGTTTTGACCGCACTCCCACGCGCCATGCCAGCTGGAAGAATACCCGAAGACACACGGCCCTGCGGCTGATTCGGTTTTCGTAAAACGAACTTCAAAAGAAAAGAGGGCTTCTGAGCCCTCTTTTTTATTTCTAATGGATGGTAAACGCCTACCCGCATTTGGAGGAACCGCAGTCCCTGCAGGTGAGGCAGCCCTCCTGGAAGACCAGGTTCTTGCCCTTACAGTTCTGGCAGGTCTGCCCGTTGGCCTCCGTCCCGTCCGGTATGTACTTTTTAAGGGCGCGGACCACCCCGTTTTTCCATGTGTTGATCTGCTCGGAATCCAGGTGGAGGCTCTGGATCAGGTCTACCACCTTGGGGATGGGCATTCCGTGGCGCAGGGTCCCCGAGATGAGCTTGGCGTAATTCCAGTATTCCGGGTTGAATTTGTGGGACAAGCCTTCAATGGTGGTTTTATACCCCCGCTTGTTCTGGTACTGGAAATCGTAACGGGAAGGACCGTCGTCTTCCCGGTGCTTGATAATGAGCCCACTCTCCACCCACCGGGGCAGTAGGATTCCATCTTCGTCGTCTGCCAGACCGGTAAAGATCTCATAGGGCTGGTCGTCTATCAGGCCAATGAAGGCAATCCACTTCTCTTTGTTGTTCTGGAAGCGCACCACGTCGGCCTCCAGGACCTCCGGTCTTTTGGTGGGAAAGTCTGTGAGGCTTTCCCCTTCGGCTTCCTTGGAGTCGGAATCGGCAATCAGCACACCGGATCGGGATCCGTCCCGGTATACCGTAACCCCCTTACACCCGGATTTCCAGGCCTCCAGGTAGAGGCGTCCGACCAGTTCCTGGGGCACGTCGGAGGGCAGGTTAATGGTAACGCTGATGGAATGGTCTACCCACTTCTGAACCGCTCCCTGCAGGCGTACCTTACTCACCCAGTCCACATCGTTGGAGGTGGCTTTGTGATAGGGCGATTTTTCGACCAGGGCTTCGATTTCCTCCCGGGTATAGTTGGCATCCGGGTCATACCCGTTTACCGACATCCATACCTTGAACTGGTGATGGAAAACCAGGTACTCCTCCCAGGAGTCGCCCACCTCATCGGTGTAGTCTACCCGCACCCCTTTATCCGAAGGGTTTACCTTGCGGCGGCGTTTGTACACCGGTAAAAACACCGGTTCTATACCGGAGGTGGTCTGGGTCATCAGGCTGGTGGTCCCGGTGGGGGCGATAGTCAGCAGGGCGATGTTGCGCCGCCCGTATTCCACCATCTCGTAATAGAGTTTTTCATCGGCCTCCTTAAGGCGGAGCATAAAGGGGTTGTTTTCCTCGCGTTGGGCGTCGAAAATAGGGAAGGCACCCCGTTCCCGGGCCGTCTGTACCGAACCCCGGTAGGCCCCCAGGGCCAGGGCCTTGTGGACCTCTACCGAGAAGGCGCTGGCCTCGTCGGTACCGTACCGCAGCCCGAGGGCCGCCAGCATATCGCCTTCGGCCGTGATACCAATCCCCGTGCGACGGCCCTCCTGGGCCTTCTCCCGGATCTTCAGCCAAAGCTGGTGTTCCACCCGTTTGGTATCGTCCCGTTCGGGATCGGATTCGATTTTCTTTAGGATGGCATCTACCTTCTCCAGCTCCAGGTCAATGATATCGTCCATAAGCCGCTGGGCATACCCCACATGCTCCCGGAAGCGCTCGAAATTGAACCGGGCCTGGGGGGTAAAGCGGTCCTCCACATAGGAAAGCAGGTTAATGGCCAGCAGGCGGCAGGAGTCGTACGGGCAGAGCGGGATTTCCCCGCAGGGGTTGGTGGAAATGGTTTTATACCCGAGGTCCGCATAGCAGTCCGGGAGTGATTCCCGGATAATGGTATCCCAGAACAGGATACCGGGCTCTGCGGAACGCCAGGCATTGTGAACAATGGTATCCCAGAGTTCCCGGGCCTGGATGGTCCTGGTCTGTTTCGGCTCGGGCGCCCCCACGGGGAATTGCTGGGTATAGGTTGCGTCCTGTTCCACGGCCTGCATAAAGGCATCGTCTATACGAACCGAAATATTGGCCCCGGTTACCTTGCCTTCCTCCAGTTTGGCATTGATAAAATCCGCAGCGTCCGGGTGCTGTATGGAGACCGAGAGCATCAGCGCGCCCCGGCGGCCGTCCTGGGCCACCTCCCGCGTGGAGTTCGAATACCGTTCCATAAAGGGCACCAGGCCAGTGGAGGAGAGTGCGGAATTCTTAACCGGGGACCCCTTCGGGCGGATGTGAGAAAGGTCGTGGCCCACCCCGCCGCGGCGCTTCATCAGTTGCACCTGCTCCTGGTCGATCTTCATGATAGCCCCGTAGGAATCGGCCTGGCCTTCGGTCCCGATCACAAAACAGTTAGACAGGGAGGCCACCTGGAAGGGGTTGCCAATCCCCGCCATGGGACTGCCTTGGGGCACCAGGTATTTAAAATCCCGGATAAGGCCGAAGATCTGCTCCTCATCCATTGGGTTGGGGTAGCGGGCTTCCACCCGGGCGAGTTCCCGGGCAATGCGCCGGTGCATGTCGTCCGGGGTAAGCTCGTAGAGATTGCCCTCGGAATCCTTCAGGGCGTATTTGTTAAGCCACACACTGGCCGCCAGGTCGTCCCCGTCAAAATAGGCTTTGGTGGCTTCGAAAGCGTCGGCTGTGGAATAGGTTTTGGTGGGTAGGGCTGTTTTAGTGGAAGGCATCGGAAAAGGGTGTTTTTCACGTGAAAGTACTCACCTCCCGCCAGACCAGATCATGACATCTGTCATAGTATTGCTATCGAATATGGCGCAATTACCTGTTTGTCAGATTATTAATTTAGTTGTCAACATAATTTTGTTAAAAAAAAGTAGGTTTACTTCCATTTTCAGTTTAATTCGATGTCCTGACGTTGGGCTCGCTTAGCGAACGCAAGTATTGATCCGTCATTAGGGCAAAACGGCAGGAACAGGCGGGGAAAAGAACCTACTCCCCGGCCTTTACGGCGCGCCTGCGCAGCTTGCTGAGGAATTCCTGGGAAATACCGAGATAAGAGGCTATATAATACTGAGGCACCCGCCGGATGACATCCGGGTAGCGCTCCAGGAAAAGCAGGTAGCGGTCCATAGCCGTGTCGGACATATTACGCAAGAGTCGGTTTTTGACCACATTCAGGTGGCGTTGCATCATAAGGCGGAACATCCGTTCCATTTTGGGGACTTCCTCCAGGAGGGATGCCTTGGTTTCCGGGCTGAGTACGAGTAACTCGGTGTCTTCCAGCGTTTCAATGGAAACCCGGCTGGGTACCTGGTTTTCAAAACTGTAAATATCGCTGATCCACCAGCGCTCCAGGGCGAATTCCACGGTATGTTCGGAACCCTTGTCATCCACGTAGTATTCCCGGGCACACCCCGAGAGGATAAAGGCTTCGAAGCTGCAAACCTCCCCTGCGCGCAGCAGCTGGGTTCGCCTGGGAACCTGGCGATATTCGAAGGCAGTGAGGACCAGCTCCATTTCCTGGTCGGTAAGTGCCACAAATCCTGATATATACTTGCGTAGTTCTGTTACCATAACCTCAGCCATGACTCGCTTTTTTCTTGTCCTAGTTCAATGAAAAGCGCATCAATACCCTGTACCTTTAGGGGTGTAAATTAACCCACAATGCAATACCAAACAATTCAAAGCACTGTAGCCGGGTTCCTGGAAGCACTCGAGCCCCAGATTGCAGGGCGTATGGAAGTGCCCGAAGATGCACGTATTTCGAACGGGAATGTAGCGGTCTGCCTGATAGACCCGAGTGGGGGAATCCACGGAAAGTGCTACGGTACAGATCCCGTACGGCAACGGCAGTCCTTTCAGATCGCCTGGAGAAAGGCCAGTCAGGTATGGCTTACCGGTACAGAAACCGGGGAGTATGAGCGGATGGTATTTACCGGCCAGGTCCCCGAAAACGCCAATGGCATAGACAACCCGGACCTGATCGGGTGGGTTGGCGGACAACCCGTCACCCTGAATAACGGCCAGTCCTACTCGATAGGGTTCAGCGGCTTCAGGGGAACAACAGATAAACAAATTGTCCTGGACACCTTCAGGCAACTAAACCTTCTCAATACCTAAACCATGGAATACACACCCGCCCAGAACCGATATCAGGAGATGACCTATAACCGCTGCGGAAACAGCGGCCTGATGCTTCCGGCCTTTTCCCTGGGGTTATGGCACAATTTCGGCGAGATAGACGATTACCAGAATGCCCGGAGTATCATCCACAAGGCCTTCGATGCCGGCATCACCCACTTTGACCTGGCAAACAACTACGGGCCGCCCCCGGGCTCGGCGGAATCCACCTTTGGAAAAATCCTTAAGGCAGACCTGGCCCGCCACCGGGACGAGCTCGTTATCAGTTCCAAGGCGGGGTGGCCCATGTGGGATGGGCCCTACGGGGACCTCGGATCCAAAAAGTACCTGGTGGCCAGTCTGGACCAGAGCCTCAAACGGATGGGCCTGGAATACGTAGACATTTTCTACCACCACCGCCCGGACCCGGACACCCCCCTGGAGGAAACCATGGGAGCCCTGGACCTGATCGTGCGCCAGGGCAAAGCCCTATATGTGGGCATTTCCAGCTACAGCGCCGACCAGACCAGGGAAGCCCTTAAAATCCTGCGGGAACTGGGGACGCCGTGTCTGATCCACCAGCCGCGGTATTCCATGTTCGACAGGTGGATTGAGGACGGGCTGCTGGATGTCCTGGGCCAGGAGCAGGTGGGCTGTATTGTGTTTTCCCCCCTGGAGCAGGGACTGCTGACCAACAAATACCTGGGAGGCATCCCAACCGGATCCCGGGCGGCTTCCGGAAGGGGCAACGGAGCCCTGGAAGCCGGGCAGATCACACCGGAACTACTCAATAAGGTGGCCCGCCTGAATGCAATAGCCCAAGGGCGTGGGCAGAGCCTGGCCCAGATGGCACTGGCGTGGGCAGGTCGCGATGCGCGGGTAACTTCCGTGCTGCTGGGCGTTAGCAGGCCGTCCCAACTGGAGGACTCCCTGGCATCCCTTGCCAACAGCCGCTTTGCCCCTGAGGAGCTGGCCGCTATTGAGGCGATCCTGGGGAAGTAAACCCTCTTGCCGGGACACATCACAAGGAGAAGGCTTGCAGTCTTCCATTTGGGGGATTCGCGGAAAGGCTTACAAGGTGATTTGGGATACCTATTATATATAAGGTATGCTATTGATGGGAGATGCGATTAACCAAACTAAATTCCGGCATCCCGGAGGCACCTGAATCGCGTTTCATGTCATCCTGAAGGAGAGAAGCGACTGAGGTATCTTGCACGTTAGTAGGATTCCCTATATGCCTTCGCCACGTCTCAGCAGGACACAATGCCCATCGGCAAATTGGCGCAACAACATGCTCCTCGACCTATTTACTTATCTTGTAGGTGCGTCGAGCTTCGCATAACCCCTAACCAAAATAAACCACTGATGAAAAAGCTTTTGTGGATTGGGCTCCTGGCCCTGGCAACGACAGCCTGCAAAGAAACCCCAAGGCAGGAAGCCCCCGCCGAGGAACCGACAAAGCTAAAGGCCCTCATCCTGGACGGACAGAACAACCATTATGTATGGCCCAAGACCACGCAGATGATGCAGGATTACCTGGAACAAACCGGGCTTTTCGAGGTCTTCGTACACCGGATGGATTCGGTCTGGCTGGGTATCAAATACCGGGAATCCCGTCCGGAGCCATACACTTCTTTTATTGAAAAGTACCCGCTGGATTCAGCCTCCTCTGGGATTTCCCATGACCCCATTGCCACCTCCCGGTTTTCGATGGATTTTACCCCTTATGATGTCATCATTTCAAATTTAGGGGCGTCCTCTCCCTTATGGCCGGCCGAAACCCGCAAAGCCTTCGAAACCTATATGGAAAACGGCGGGGGATTTGTGGTGGTGCACGCCGCGAACAATGCCTGGGGGGACTGGGATGAATTCAACCGCATGATCGGGCTGGGGGCCTGGGGTGGGCGCGATGCCCAGAGCGGGCCCTATGTCTATTATAACGATGCAGGGGAACTCATCCGGGATACAGCTGAAGGTGTTTGCGGATCGCATGGGCCGGAATACGAATTTCAGCTAACCACCCGCGCCCCGGAACACCCCATAATGAAAGGATTACCCGAGACCTGGCTGCACACGGAAGATGAGTTATATGAGCGCATGCGCGGGCCGTTTGAAAATGCCACCATCCTGGCTACCGCCTATGCCGATGTGGAGAAAAATGCCCCTCCCTGGAACCCGGATGTGGTAGGCCTGGGCCAGCATGTGCCCCAACTGATGGCCATCGAGTACGGAAAAGGGCGCGTATTCCACTCCACCCTGGGGCACTTCGACTATTCCATGGCCTGCGTAGGGTTTATCACCACCTTCCAGCGCGGGTGTGAGTGGGCCGCCACGGGAGCAGTTACCCAGGAGGTGCCGGCGGATTTTCCGAGTGCGGAGAAGTCGGTCAGCAGGGCTTGGGGGGAGTGAAGGGTATTCCTTTGCTTTGTGGGCACGTTGCCGAAACCTTCTGCATCGAGACCTTCATGAGGGATTATCAACGACCCAGAGGCTTTTTCTGAACCTGCAAGGGTATTGCGTCGAATGAGGCTAGTTTGTGCCCCGGGGCTTTGGGGCATTTCCCCTACGAGCCGTGACTGTTGAAAATTTAGCCCCGATAACCATCTGGGCGGTGCGCTGGCCTGGATTACGCCTGCGGCGTGATCCAGAATGGGGGGTGGCCTCAAGCAAAGCCAACAAAGCTGCGCTTTGTGCTTTTTTCATTTCCGCTTCCACTTACAAAAACAAATTTCCTGGAATTTGGACTTTAGCGGTTGGAATTTCCTGGATTACGCCTGCGGCGTGATCCAGAACGGGGGGTGGCCTCAAGCAAAGCCA
>NZ_NGNR01000004.1:122555-246113 GCF_002198115.1 Robiginitalea sediminis
AAACAAATTTCCTGGAATTTGGACTTTAGCGGTTGGAATTTCCTGGATTACGCCTGCGGCGTGATCCAGAACGGGGGGTGGCCTCAAGCAAAGCCAGGCCGGCCCTAAAGGCCGGGGGTCTTTTTTCATTTCCGCTTCCACTTACAAAAACAAGTTTTTGACGTGCGCGGAAATGAAAAAAGCCAAGCGATAAATCGCTTGGCTTTGCTTGGTCGGGATGACTGGATTCGAACCAGCGACCACACGCACCCCATGCGTGTATTCTACCAGGCTGAACTACATCCCGATGGAAGCGTGCTTCCGGCCCCGAACGCGAGGGTAGAATTTCGTTCGGGCTGCAAATATATAACAATCCTGTTTTTTCATCTGCACCCCCCGGGAAATTATTTCCGGGTATTTCCCCAATGTTAAGGTTTGGCCTGGGGCTTGTCTTTTTCCTACGATTTTAATAGTTTTTTAAGGAACATGATTTTTATCATAAGAATCCTATGTAACATAGGATACTTTCGAACCATCAACCGTATGTCCATTATTAAAACAAACATTTATGAAAACGCACAGGTTTCTCGGGCTTCTGATGCTGATGGCATCTGCCTTTTTCCTATTTCAATGTACCAGTGACCCCATACCCGGCCCTCCTGGAGAAGACGGGATTGACGGCGTAGACGGGGTCGACGGCCAGGACGGTGTCGACGGCACCGCCTCCTGTGTATCCTGCCACTCGAATACCAATAGAGATGCGGTATTCGCGTCATTTGAATTCTCCGCCCACGGATCCGGATCTGTAGGATTCGCAGAAGGACGTGGTGGCAGCGACCCTACCAACCGTTGTGCCCAGTGCCACGGGGAAGAAGGTTTTATCGATTTCTGGGAAAATGGCGCAGCACTTGAAGAAGGATATTCCAATCCTACCACAATCTTCTGCAGCACCTGTCACACAGATCACGACACATTCGATTTCGAAAATGACGGACCGGATTATGCCCTGCGGAACGACGAGCCAACGCCCCTTGTTCTCGACCCGTCTTATACTATCGATTTTGACGGATCCAGCAACAACTGTATCAGCTGCCACCAGCCGCGGAGCAGTTATGTAATCCCGGCGGAAAACGGCTCAGGTAAATACGTGATTACCAGCTCCCGTTTCGGCCCGCACCACGGCCCGCAATCGACCATGCTGGAAGGTATTCTCGGTGCTAACATCGCAGGATCTACCGGATATCCCGGCGTGGCCTCTGCCACCCACCGTACCGGCTCTTCCTGTGTGGCCTGCCACATGACCGAATCTTCCAACCCGGAAATCGGCGGCCACTCCTGGGTACCCTCAGAAAGTGCCTGTGTACAGTGCCACACCAATGGCGCACCTTCTGAGCTAAATGGTTATACTGATGGTATGGCCACCCTGGCTGCACTGCTGGCACAGGTTGTGGGGGAAGAATATGCCGAGGATGCAGAAGGCAACCCGGTATTCGACGCCGACGGCAACCCGGTGGGAACCGGCGTACCGGTTAACGGTATAATCGTAGATGGCAGTGCCAATTCGGGAATCTTCACCGTAGAAGAAGCCCAGGCTGCCTGGAACTACAAAACCCTCGAAGAAGACCAGAGCCGGGGTATCCACAACCCGGGGTACTCCCGCGCGTTGCTGAACAACTCCATCGAAGCCCTGCAGAATAATTAATACCGGACAGACGGAACGGCACCCCGCACCCACCTGTGGTGCGGGGTTTGCCCAAACCAGAAGTACCGGATTCCCATGGCGCACCCTAAAAAGCACATTATGAGAACCAGCGTATCCAAATTACTGGCCGGATTACTGTTGCTCCTGCTCGGCTCCTGTTACTACGACGAGTTGATCGAGGAAGAAGTTCCGGACATTCCGGATACGGAGGAGATTTCCTTCGCAACCGACATCGAACCCCTGTTCACCGCCTGTACCGCCTGTCATGACGGTTCAGTAGCCAACCCCGACCTGCGGGCCGGGAATGCCTATGACGCCCTTGTTCCCGGATACGTGGTACCCGGGGATGCCGAAGGCAGTGAATTCTACCAGAAATTACCAGGTGTAGGCCACCCCTTCGACCCGGGTGTTGTGCTTACCTCCAGTGAAATTGCCCTGATTAAAGCCTGGATCGACAGGGGCGCAGAAGACAACTAACCTAAAGAACTTTCATTATGAGATCGCTTATTCCGTTATTCGTCTTTTTATGCCTCCCCTTACTGACGTGGGCACAGGAAGCCGATACCACCAAGGTGGTAGACAAGCCGCAGCGTCCGGCCTTTGAGAGTTCGTTTATCATAGACAACCCAACAGACCGGCTCTTCCCGAAAAACACCCTGGAGGTGGTGATGAACCACCGCTTCGGGCTCATTAACGGGGGGACCAACGACCTGGCCGGGATCTGGGCGCCTGCCAACATCCGGATCGGGATCAATTATTCCATCCACGACCGGCTCACCATTGGGTTCGGGACTACTAAATTCGACCGACTGCAGGACTTCAACTGGAAAGTAGGTATCCTGCAGCAGACCCGTTCGGACCGGATTCCGGTGAACGTTTCCTATTATGGAAACTTTGTCATCGATGCGCGCCGCAAGGAGAATTTTGCCCTGGACCAGCATCGGTACTCCTTCTTTAACCAACTTATCGTTTCGCGCCGGTTCAACTCCAAGTTGTCCCTTCAGGTAACCGGTAGTGTTTCCCACTACAACCTGGTGCCCGAGCGTATGCGCAACGATGTGATCGGAGTATCAGCCGGCGGTCGCTATAAGATCAGCCCGCAGACCGCCATTATGATGGAGTACAGCCACCCGTTTGTACACCACCTCAATGGAGAGGAGCTCGACATGGACCCGGAACCGGGGTTCAGCATAGGAGTGGAATTCGCCACTTCGGCCCACGCCTTCCAGATTTACGTGTCCAGCCTCAATGGCATCGTTCCGCAAAAGAACTACATGTTTAACCAAAATAACTTCTTCGACGGGGACTTCCTGATAGGATTTACCATTACCCGTATCTATAGTTTCTAACCGATTGTTTATCTGCCCATGAAACGCGACAAAAACAACAGTCCCAAAAAGCTGGGAAGACGGGCCTTTCTGCCGCTGCTGGGCGGAGGGTTGTTGCTTCCCATGCTCCCGGCCCAGGCCCAGACCGCCTACGGACCCGAGGACGACGAGGAGTACCAGACCCTGCTGCGCCCCGACGGCACCACCGTTAGGGTTAAGGCCAGTAATGTAAAACAGTCCCGTGTGGTTAACCCCAATGTGGACAACAAGACCTTGCTGACCTGGCTGGGTAAGGACCAACACAAGTAGAATCGTACCGACATGGACAAGAAAGAACCCGATAACAAGAGAAGAGAATTTCTGGGGGAAGGTTGGAAACTGGGCCTGGCTGCCGCCCTCGGCGGTGCTGCCCTTTCGAACCTGAAGTGTACCCCCGCCTCCGGTAAGACCGAAACCCTGATGACCACCGATGGTCAGATGGTAGAGGTCGATACCGGCCAGGTAGAGGAAATGCACCATATGGAGCCCGGCCACAATGTCCGCAAAGGCATCCCGGGGCGCAAATTCGTCATGGTCATTGACCTGGCCAAATGCGAGAACGCCCTGGCCTGCCAGCGCTCCTGCAACAAACACCACTTTGTAACCGGAGACAATGCCTGGCTGAAGATCTATAATATGCAGGACAGTCCGGATGCACCCCCCTACTGGATGCCCACCCTGTGTATGCACTGCGACAAACCTGCATGTGTTACGGTTTGCCCGGTAGATGCCACCTTTAAAAGGGAGGACGGGCTGGTGCTCATAGACAACGACCGCTGCATTGGCTGTCGTTTCTGTATGGCGGCCTGCCCCTACTCCACCCGCGTCTTCAACTGGAACGAGCCCAAACAGGAGTTCGAGATGGATATAGACATGGTCCACGCCATGCACAGCCCGGAACACGCCGGGATGCCCAGCGTGAAAGGCACGGTGGATAAGTGCGATTTCTGCCCGCACCAGGCTGTGAAAGGGGAACTCCCCCACTGTGTGACGGCCTGCCCCAACGGCGTCTTCTATTTTGGCGACAAAAACGAGGATACCGTAACCAACGGGGATGAAACCGTACGCCTGAGCGAACTGCTCGAGAAAAAGGCGGGCTACCGACTCTTCGAAGACCTGGGTACCGACCCGAGCGTGTATTACCTGCCGCCCAAGGACCGGATTGCTCCCTTCGAGGAAGGCCTGGAAAGCTACAACGAATTCCAGTCTGTGGAGAAACCCGAGGAACCAACCGCTGAAGATGCACAATGAAAACCCGCGAACAACTCATAGAAGACCTTGGCCCCCGGAAATTCAACCGGGGTGGTATGGTGTGGGTAGGCTTCCTGCTGGTACTGATCGTAGCCGGCCTGATCGCCTACATTGACCAACTCATTCAGGGCCAGGTCGTGACCAATATGAGAGACTACGTCCTTTGGGGCGTGTATATCTCCAACTTCGTGTTCTTTGTGGCCACGAGTTTTGTAAGTGCCATTGCGGTGGCGGCCCTTCGCCTGACCAACAGCCAGTGGCGCCGGCCCTTTGTGCGCCTGGCCGAAATCGTATCCCTGGCCTGTATCATCATGGCGGGGCTGACCATTATGATCGACATGGCGCGGCCGGACCGCATCCTGAACCTGTTTATCCACGCCAGGCTGCAATCGCCCATTACCTGGGATGTGATCATCATCCCCACCTTTATGGCGGTAAGTTTACTGCTGCTGTATTTCCCATTGTTGCCGGACCTGGCCATCCTCCGCGACCACTATGCCAAGGCCAAACCGCGCCTGCGCAAAATCTATGGGGCCCTGGCCCTGAAATGGCAA
The DNA here is from genome assembly GCF_002198115.1 of Robiginitalea sediminis. Lineage (GTDB taxonomy): Bacteria > Bacteroidota > Bacteroidia > Flavobacteriales > Flavobacteriaceae > Robiginitalea > Robiginitalea sediminis. Next base: position 127,409 of record NZ_NGNR01000004.1, read on the forward strand.
TGGACCGAGAAACAGTTGCGCCTGCAGGGGCGTTCAGTCCACCTGCTGGCCCTGATGATTATCCCCCTGGGACTTATCCTGGAATCCATCGACGCCTACCTGTTCTCCACCACCTACCGCGTGGGTTGGGACAGCTCCAACTTTGCGCCCTACTTTATCTCCGGGGCCATGGTTGCGGGCCTGGGGGCGCTTATCAGCGTGGTCTATGTCGTAAGGCGCTACCGCAAACTCACCGAATACATCACCGAATACCACTTCGACAAGCTCGGCAAGCTCTTTAACCTGGCCCTGCTGGTCTATGTGTATTTCAATGTAAACGAATATGTCATTCCGCTGTTCACCTCCAAAAAAGGTGAAAGCGAGCACCTGGAAACCCTTTTGGAGGGTGAATTTGCCCCGGCGTTCTGGGCGGTTACCCTTGTGGGACTGCTGCTCCCGGCCATCCTGACTATCTTCAAACGCTACCGCAAGCCAAAGGCGCTTTTTACCATCGCGGTTATCGTGGTGATAGGATCCTGGTGGAAACGGTACCTGATCGTAACCCCCACCTTGCTGCACCCCTACCTGCCTATTCAGGGTGTTCCGGAATCTTGGCGCCATTATTTTCCCAGCATGCACGAGTGGCTCATTACCTCGGCCACCCTGGCCATGGCCCTGCTGATCATTACCCTGCTGGTGCGGTATTTGCCGGTGATTTCCATCGACAAACTCCTGGAAGACCAGAAGGCAGCTGTACAACCTAAAACCCAGGAGTCATGAAAAATGCATCTACATTACTCCGGAAAACAGGTAGTACCGGACTGCTGATCCTCATGATGCTGGGCGTCTGGTCCGCGTTTGGACAGTCGGAAAAAGTCCGCCTGCGCATGCGTACTACCTACACGAAAATCATAGATGGTCCGGTTTATCTGGACCTGCAGACCTCCGCCCGGATAGACCGCTCCAACGTAGACGTACCGGGCATAGGCCTGGAGGTATATTACGAGGTGGACGGGGAGGAATTCCCCCTGGAAACCGTAACCACCGATGCCAGCGGGAAGGCACGGGTAACCCTTGACAAGGGCCTCGCCCAGATCCAACCCGATTCCACAGGCCTTTACATCCTGGGCGCCTCTTTCGGCGGGAACGATCAGTTCCGGCGGGGCAGCAGCTCCGTGGAATTCCGGGATGCCGCCCTTTCAGCCAGCCTGCAACAACGCGACAGCCTCTATTTTGTGGAAGCCACCCTATCTGATAAAATGCTGGACAGCGTTGTGGATGGGGCCCTGGTTAAAGTACAGGTACGCCGGATGTTCCGGCCCCTGCGCATCAGTAAAGACCTGCTGATGACGGACGATGACGGTTCCATCAGCGTGGAGGTACCCCAGGACATCCCTGCCCCAGAAGGCATGCTGGACCTGGAAGTAGTACTGGACGACCACAGTACCTACGGCACGGTAATTGCTCATATACCAGCACCCATTGGGGTGCCTGTAGCCGAGGATACCCAGGCCGGAGCGCGGACCCTCTGGGCACCCAGCAGCCGGACCCCTTTATTTATAATCCTGTTTACCGGCCTGCTGGTATTCGGTTCCTGGGGCCTTATTTTGTACCTTATTCGAAACCTATATAAAATTGCTAAATCCTAACATGATGAAAACAATCCGATTCATTCTCCCAATGGCCGCCCTGGCCCTGCTCTTTATCGCTTTCAATACCCCTCCGCAGGATGTATGGGAAGTACCGGCAGAATATGAAAACATGAAAAACCCGACCAACCCGTCCGAGGACCTGGACATCGGCAAGGCGCTCTACGCCAAGCACTGCCAGTCCTGCCACGGGAAGGAAGGCTACGGAGACGGCCCCAAGGCAGACGGCCTTGAAGGCGACCTGGGCGACTTTTCCTCAGCGGAATTCCAGGCCCAGTCCGACGGGGCGCTTTTCTACAAGACCTCCATTGGCCGCGGCGACATGCCCGAGTACACCAAGAAAATGCCGGACGACGAAGATCGCTGGCTTATTGTGAACTATATGCGTACCCTGGGCGAATAAGCCCCGGGGAAACCCCTTAGGTACCCTTACAAGGCACACCACATGGAATATCACTTGCGCTATATCAGCATTTCGCATGGTACGGCACCGGTATCGGCACGCCAGGCTTTCCATTTCCCGGAAGAGGAACGCGATCGTTTTCTCGGGGAAATGACCCGTGCCTTCCCGGACATCAAAGGGTTGATGCTCCTAGTTACCTGCAACCGTACCGAATTGTATGCGGAAAGCTCCATAACGCCCGCCAAAGCCCTGCTCCGGTTCCTGCTTAAGGACCGGACAGGCCAGGCGGAAGAAGCGGTTTCAGATCTGTTCCAATGCGGGGACGAAACCCAGGAGAGCCTGCGCCACCTGTTGCGCGTTTCGGCAGGCCTGGAGTCCGCCGTTCTGGGCGATGCCGAAATCATCCACCAGATCAAAAAGGCCTATCACCGGTCTTTGGATTCCCACCTGCAGGGCTCCCTGCTGGAGCGGACCATGCAAACCGTATTCCGTTTCCACAAGCGGATCAGCAATGAGACAGCCTTCCGGGACGGGACCACCTCCACGGCCTACCAGGCCCTGAAACTGGTGCGCCAGACCTTTGAGGGCGCTGCCGGCGAGAAACGAATCCTGGTGGTAGGTGCCGGAGACATCGTCAAACAATTACTGAAATACAACGGAAAATTCGGCTACCGCAACCTGTACCTGACCAATCGGACGGCTTCCCGTGCAGAGGAGTTGGCAGAAGCCTACGGCCTGCATACCTGGTCCTGGGAACGCCTTCTGCAAGGCGACCTGGATAGCTTCGACGTTATTATCGGGGCAGCCAGTCACTGCCCGGCCCTGGTTAGCGGAGGGTGGAACACCCAGAAACGCGTTTTGCTGATAGACCTGGCAGTACCACACAACATCTGCCTGCCCGAAGAAAACCGGCCTGGAAAGGCAATCCTGTACGATCTGGACTCTATATCCCGGAGGTTGCAGGAAAACAAAGTCCAGCGCCACGCCGCTATAGAAGCGGTAGGCCATATCCTGGAGGAAGCCATGGAAGATTTTTCCGCCTGGCATGCCGATGCCCCCAGGAGGGCCCTGCTTTCCGACCGCAAACGAAAAATCTTAAACGGGGTTCGCTCCTATTACCAAAACCAGGGCATGGCCCCCGGGCCGGAGACCCTGACTGTTGCCACAGACCGCTTGCTGCGGAAATGGCGCCATAAACCGGAGCAGCTCCGCAGTGGATCGGGATTAGACACCCTGATCCGGGAACACGAGTCCCTACTGCAATGCTCCTAAACACCCGAATGAAAATGAAAAAACAACCAACCCTGCCCGCAATGGGCCTGCTTTTCCTTTTGCTTATAATCACCTCCTGTAAAGGAGATCCCTCCCAGCGAACCATAGAACTGGAGCCCCGCAAGGATATGCATTCCGTTCACAGCAACGTGCGCAACGACCTGCACCGGGTACAGGTAACAGAAATCCGCAAAGGCGATAAATATATGTATCTCAAGGTTCGCGAGGGGGACGAAACCTATTGGGTAGCCACCGCCCCCGGCGATATTGTGGAAGGGAACACCTATATGTACAATGAAGCCCTGAGACGAACCGATTTCAGGAGTGAGACCCTGCAGGAAGTGTTTGATACGCTCTACCTGGTCACCCGTCTGGTTCCCGAGTCTGAAGCCGGGGATATGAAACCTTCCACCCTTAAGGAACCGCGGGAAATGGAAGAGGCCGAAGTGGAAACAGACTCGGAATCCGCAACCGAAATAACCCTGTCTGAACTGCTGGACAACCCGGAGGCTTACCGGGATTCCTGGGTGCGGTTTACAGCAGCCTGTACCAAGGTCAACGAAGGTATTATGAACCGTAACTGGGTGCACCTGACCACCGACCAGGCCAACGGCCGTTCTGTAGTTGCCACCACTAAGGCAGACGCCTCCCCGGGTGAGACCCTCATCGTTACAGCAGTGGTCCGCCAGGACCGCGATTTCGGTTCCGGGTACCGGTACGATATCCTGCTGGAAGAAGCGGAATTCCAACGCCAGTAAGTAAGAAAGCCGGCCCCCCGAAAATTCGGGAAAGCCGGCTGACCGCTTGCTCCAACTTGTAAATGCGTTATCGGTACAGGGTAAAGTGCCCTACGTACTGTTGTTTTTCGTTGTCGTTGGCATTGACCACGTACCAGTAGTCCCCGGTGGGAACTTCCTTGCCTTCATAGGTTCCGTCCCAGTTCTTGACCTGGTCCAGGATGGCCACCACCCGCCCGTAACGGTCGTAAATCTTGATCTCGATATTCGGGAAGAACTCCCGGTTCATGGGAGACCATGTGTCGTTCATCCCATCCCCGTCCGGGGTAAAGTAGTTCGGGAATTCCACCATGCCCTCGAAGTCGAAGGGGAAGACCACCTCCACCTCGCACCCGCCCGCGTCGATTACGCGGATATTGACATTGGCGTCGAAGTTGATGTTGAATACATTCTCGGTTCCCGTGGATTCTCCCTGGAAGAAGAATTCATACCCGCCAAAACCGCCGCTTGCCGTGGCTGTAATCTCATTAGGACCGGTTTGCAAAGCCTCCAGGACCAGGGGCTGGTAGTCGTCTACGGTAAATTCCACAAAGGTGGTACACCCGTTCTCGTGGTAGATGTACACGGTATGGTCGCCCGCCGGCAGGTCTCCCCAGCTGCGGGTGTCGTCGGCCAGGGCCGTTACGGCGTCGGTAGGGTCCACCGGGTCGAGCGCGAAGAGCACATCCGGCAGCACACTGCTGTCCTGCAGGGTAACCGCCACAGTATTGAAGGGGAAGATCCCGTCACACCCGTACTGCACCACCGGTTCGGCCGTAAGGTCCACCCCGATTTCGATAGGAACCACAATATTGGCCGTACATCCGTTGGCATCCCGTACAAAGACCACATAGGACGTACCGCCGGAGAGGTTGTCGAAATACAAGGCATCGTTGCGCTGGTAGTCCACATCTGCCGAGGAATTCAGGCTGGCTTCGTAATAGCTGACCCCCATGGCATCCACAAAGGGAGTCCCCCCGGAAATGGTGATCTGGGCCGTACCATCGGCAAACCCGATACAGGTTTCATCGGTGGCCGAAAAACTCAGGTCTATGGGCTCCGGTTCGATTACCGAAACGGTAGTGAGCTCGGAACAGCCCTGCTCGTCCTGGATGAGGATGTCGTATTCGCGGCCCGGGAAGGGAGCACCTTCCAGGTCCGTAAAGGTATAAACCCCCGGGGTGGCCGGGTCTGAGAAGAACTCGTTGAAGTTCGGCTCAATGGCAAACTGGATCAGGCCTTCGCCCCCGCCTACCACTTCTATGGTAATGCTGCCGTCTGCCTCCCCGCTACAGGATACCGGGCTGGCCGTGGCATTGAACAGGATCGGGTCGGGGCGTACAATCGTAAACGGACCTTCCACGTCCCCGCAGGTAGTACCGGAGGTTACCGCAACATAGTATTCTGTACCGGCATCCAGGCCCTCGAAGGTGCCGTCTGCCTGGGGCCCACGGATTACCATAGCCGAGGGGTTCGGGTTAAACGGATCGGCACCCGGGTCGCCGCTGTAGAGGATAAAGCTGTTACCCCCTACCCCTCCGGAAGCGAAAGATTCAATCCGCCCGTCTATCTCATTGGCACAGGAAATATCGTCCGGCAGGTTAACCACCAGGTCCAGGTCCTGGGCGTCTATCAGGGTAAGCCCGTTGGAACGCACCACGTCGCAGGTATTGCCGGCGTTCACTTTGCGCACATCGAACTGGTAGAAGCCAGGGCCTCCGCCAATAAGGACCGAAGTCTGTCCGATTCCCATGGAAATAAAGGGGTCCGTAGCCGCAGCCGTAGCGGCGCGGTACTCGTACTCGAAGCCCGGTTCCGGGTTCTGGATACTCAGGCGCATCTCGCCCATACCACCGCAACCCGGGGCCCTGACCTGTACCAGGTTAGGGATAATGGGGGGTGGCGGGTCCACATAATAGGGCTGGGTGACGCCAACGCAGTCGTAGGTTGAGGAAACCTCAATGGCGTACCACCCGGCACTCAGGTAGCCTTCCCCGGACGTTCCGGCAAAGGTGGGGTTGGCCTGCAAACCGCTACGGGAGAGTTCGTCGGCAATATTATTGCTGCCCAGGTAGATGAGCTGGTACAGGTATCCGGATCCGGGTACCCCGCCGGAGGCACCGGGCAAGGCGGTAGTGGCATCGCCGGTGGCCGGGTCGAAAGCTTCCAGGATGGCGTTGTTGCCTCCCGGACAAACCAGGGCCTGGGGTTCACGGATTCCCACCAGGATGGGGTCTATGGGGCTTAGGGAAATATCCACGGATTCTGTACACCCTTCAATATCCCGTACCTCCACGCGATAATCGCCGCTGCTGAGGTTCTCAAAACGGTCCGAAGGGCCAAAGGCTACCTCTTCCAGGTAGGTACCGCTGCCATTGTCCCGCAGCAATCGGTACTCATAGGGGGAGGTATCCCAGCCGCCGGTGGCGGAGGCTACGATAACCCCCTGGTTGTCGTTACAGCTTACATTGCCCTCCTCTACGGCCAGGGGCGCCAGAGGTCCGTTGGGGGCCCGAACGGTTGCCACATTCGATTCTGCGGGGCAACCCGGGGTATCCTGGGAAACGATATCCACCACAAAATTACCGCCGGGCAGGCCGGTGATCCGGGCCGGGTCCCCGTTTACATCGGGGAAATTGGCCGTATCGAAGCTGCCGCTGGTAAGGGCCGGGAGGATGCGGTTTCCGCCGGAGTCTATCTGGTATACCTGGTAGTCGTACACCCCGGTATAGTCTGTAACTTCTATAAAGAGGGCCCCGTCATTGCCCGGGACTGCACAGCGTACCGGGTTGGCTTCGGTAATGGTGGCCGTCGGGTACTGGGGTTCGAAAACCTCGTGCAGGGGCAAGGGATAGCTGCACCCCGCAATATTGTCGGTAATTTCCAGAAGGTAGCCGCCCGAAACCGGGAGGTCCATCAGCACAAAGCTATTCCCTGGGGTATTGGTCACCGGGCCTACGGCCGCCGGGCCATTGGCCACCGAAAGGGTGAAATCCGTGGTCCCGACCACATCGACCCGGATGCGTTCATCCGTGGTACAGGTAAGGGCCGCCTGCAGGCTGAGGGTGGGTACCACGTCTGTGGGCGGGTTCAGCACCGGCAGGGTAAACTGGTCCTGGCATCCGTTGGCGTCTATGGCATAAACCGTAATCGTCTGGGGTGAACCGTTGTCTACCACCTCGAAGGTGTTGGAACTCTGGTAATCGCTGAACCCGGTAATGCTGTACTGGTACCCCGCGGTACCGGGATCTGTGACAGTTACCGTAACGATGGTGGAACTGTAGCGGTTGGCGCCGGGCTCACATGCAAAGTCCGGGGCAATTGCTGTAATGGCAAAGACGGGCGGTTCGCTGATCTCGATCCCGTCCTGACGGTCCTCGCAATTCCGGCTGGAAACCACCGTAACGTCGTAAAAGCCGGGGATCAACCCGGTAAAGGACCCGGAGGTATTGGTTTGCACCACATTGGAGGTGCCCGCTTCGTAAAGGGTGTAGGTAAGGGGGGCATCCGCATCGGTCCCCGCCTGCAACAGGACATCGATGGCGCCGTCGTTGGCCCCGTTACAGGAGATGTCCGTATCCAGGACTGTGCTGATCACCGGAGGGATGGCCGCTTCCAGGAAGATGTTATCCACCAGGAAGGTACAGTTCCCGCTCAGGTCGGCTACCAGGTTGTCCGTTACCAGGACTTCATAATCGCCCGGGGCGAATCCGGTGAAGACCCCGGTGAGGTTGTCCGTGATATACGTCCCGGAACCATCGCGAAGTTCGAAGGTGAAATCGCCGCTGCCCCCAAGGGTGTTGATGGTGATTTCCCCGTCTGCGTTGTTACAGGAAGGCTCCGTACTGAAGCCGCCGGTGGCAATCAGAAACTCGTAAACCGTCGCGGTACCCTGGCTGGTACACCCATCGGCATCAATCACGTCAACCACGTAATCCCCGGGGCTGCCTACCGTGTAGGTATGCTCCCAGAACCCACCATTGAGTACCGGAAACTGCTCCTCCCCATTAAGGGTATACCTGGGGGTATCCACAGTAGCAGGCATCCGCACCAGGATATCGAAGGAGGTAGCCATCACGTCGCACTGGTTCTCCACAATAAACGTGGGGGCCGGGAGGTCCGGGGCCAGGTTGATGATGGTGGCAATGGCAAAGGAGGTACAACCGCTGCTGTCCATGACATAGACGTCATAATTCCCGGCCGGGCCAATAAAGGTGGTCTCCGTGGTAAAATCGCCGGGCAGGGGGGTATCCCCGCTGTCCATATAAGCGAAGGTATAGGGGCCCCCATCCCCGCCGGAGCCGCGTACTGTAAACTGCCCGAAGGCGTTACAGTTGGCCGGTTCCTGGGTAATGATGTCGATAGCCGGCAGGTTCTGGTCTATCGTAATCGGCACCGCATCGGTACAACTATTGGTCAGGTCCGTTACAAGCACCTGGTAATTGCCCGGGAGGGTTTCGTAGGTATTCGAGTAGATGGGCGATACCCCCGTGGCCGTCTCCAGGGTGATCAGGGCCCCGGTATCGTCATTGAGCAGCTCAATGAGCAGGTCGGCACCCGGGGTAAACCCGTCCACATTATAGACGATCTGGCCAAAGCGGTTGGCGTCGCAGAACCCGGGAGTTGAAGTGGCGGTAACCTCCAGGGGGTTGGGCCCGTCTTCCGGCGGGATTTCGTCCAGGTAAATACACCCGGTACCCAAATCGGTCACCTCTACGGTGTAGGTTACCCCGAATTGCAGTCCGGTAAAGGTATGGCGCGTAGGCGTCAGGTTCGGCGGGACTGGCGGGTTCGGGTCTGTGGCCAGGCGGATCAGGAAGGGCCCTACCCCACCCACGATGGTCACCGTATTGGTGAACCCTCCCGGGGCACAGACAGGGGCCACCACGGGGTCCGGGACCACATCGAGGGTGGTCTGGTCTATGGTGACTACATCTTCGTCCCGGCACCCAAGGGCATCGAGGGTCACTACTGTATAAATCCCCGGCACTTCGGGCAGGAAGGTTTCAGACGTACTGGAAGTAGGTCCGATGCGTTGCAATTCCATCCCGAACTGGTCCAGCAGGATATAGGTATAATCCGGGGTTCCTCCGCTTACGCCAGTCACCTGGATACCGGCTTCGAGTACCCCAGCCAGGCAATTGGCCGTTACAGGCGGTACAGTGGCATCCGGCGGGGGTGTGGCATCGGTAGGGATAACCACATTGGCCGGGAGGGTCTCGCATCCGCGGGCATCGCGCACGATATAGGAATAGGACTGGCCTGCGTTCAGGTTGGAAAACACGGTCTGGGAGCCAAAGGGCCCGCCGTCGAAGCTCACCTGGTAGGGGGGCACCCCGCTGGTGGCATCGGGTACGATGGTCACCATCCCGTTATTGGTCTCCCCACAACTGGCCGGGGTCAGCACCACGCTGGCCGGGTCGATGTTTACCGGGGGATTGAGGGTAATGGGGTTGGAAAGTGCCACACACCCCTGGTTGTCCGTTACCCGGAACACATAATCGCCGGGCAGGTTGGTGTTGTATACAAAGGAATTGGCGGTAAGGGCCACAGGGGCGCCAAAGCTTACGCCATTGTCCGAACTGACCTCGTATTGTTTGGGGCCGGCCCCGGCGAGGTACCCGCCACTTACCTGCACCTGAATCCCACCGTCTGCACCTCCACAGGGGATTTCCGCATCGATACTCAGGTTTACGCGCAATTGCGGGTTGATGGTGGCGCTTATCTGGTCCGTACAGTTATTTCCGTCTACCACTTCTATGGTATATGTACCCGGGTTCAGGCCGGTAAAGATGGGGCTGGCCTGAAGCGGGCCGCCATTGATCCGGTACTGGTGGGTACCCAGGGCTGCAGTCCCGGCCGTAGAACTCACCTGGAGGGTAGCGCCAGTCCCCGGGACATAGCAGAAATCGGAAGCTCCTGCATCCAGGGACAGGGTGGGCGAATCGATGGGGGTCAGGCTGAAGGCAAAGGTGGCGCTGCACCCCTCGGCATCGGTCACGCTAAGGGTATAGTTCCCCGCCTGGGTCAGGTTCCCGAAAACCTGGCCGCTCTTGGGCCCTATGGTAGCCCCGCTGGGCAGTTCCAGGGTATAGCGGTAGGTGCCCCATCCGCCGGAAGGCGAGGCCACCACCCGCCCGGTATTCCCGTTCGGGCAGCTCATGGCCGTTACCGCACCATTGAGCGTAAGGGGGGTTGCCGGTTCCGAGATGGTGATGCTGGCCGTATCGGTACAGCCGGAATCGGCATCGGTAACCGTAATGATGTAGGTGCCGGCTCCGGAGGGCGGCAGGTCTACTTCGGCATCGTTCTGGGGCCCGACTTCCGGGCCGCCGTTAATGTTGTAAGTATAGTTGTTGGTAAAGCCATCTATGATAAAGGTACCCGTACCATCCGAAGCCCCCGTACAGACCCGGGTATCCCCCCCGGATTTCACCCGGGCGCGGATGCTGCTGATAACCGCAGGGGTAAAGCTCTCCTGGTAAGTACATCCGTTCACGTCGGTAACGCGGAAGGTGTAGGCAGTGTTTACGCTAAGCCCCGCGAAAGTGTCGCTGCCGCCGTTGTTCACCGAAATAGGACTGATGATTTCGTATTGGGCGATGGCGGCGCTTGCCGTTACGGTAAGCTGGACGTCCGAAGTCCCGGCCGCACAGCTGATGGCGCTTTGGGCAAAATCGATGTTGGAGGGCGGGTCCACATCTGCAATGGTAATGGGGGTCAGGTCCAGGCGGCATCCCCCGGAATCTCGGATGATGGGCGTATAGGTACCGGCGCCCAGGTTAGCATAATTCAGCTGGGCGGAGAAGTTCACCCCGTCTATACTGAATTCGTACCCGCTGCCGGATCCTCCGCCAAAGGGTCCCTGGAATTCGATGATCCCCCCGTCTACCCCACCGCTGCCGTCGCAGACGCGGTCCTGAATTTTCACGGCAGACCCGGTAATAGCGCCCACATTGGTCACCGTAATGGTATTGGGGAGGGTATAAATACAGCTGAAGGCCGCCTGCTGGTACTGCACCTGGATCTGGTTGTAGGTGCCGTCCGGCACGGTCAGTACCGGATTGGTAGACCATGGGTCGGCCGGATCGGCCCTGAAGAGCAGGTTATAGCCCTTGGCATCAAGTATGTTGATGGTAATCCGGGCCCCGCTGCTGCAGTCCCCGTCGGTGCCGGTAGCCGAAACATCCGGGGGGGTGAGTTCTTCCACATCGGCGGTGGCCGTGATGGTACACCCGTTGGCATCGGTGATAAAGAAGGTATAGGTACCCGCTGCCGAAACATTGTAGGTGGTTTGCCCGGTGTAAGTGCCGCCGGAATTCCCCCCGTCACTCACGGTAAAACTATAGGGGGCGGAACCTCCGGAGGTGTTGATAATGATATCGGCATCATTGGCCCCGCAGACCGGGTCGGCGCTGAGGCTCTCGTTTACCTCCGTGGAAGCCGAAAGGGCTACCAACCCGTCTCCGATGACAATGGGGTTGCCATTGATATCCAAGGGTTGCTGGGGTGCCGGGATCCCGTTTCCGGGGTCCCCGGTACACTGCTGGGTCTCCACCTGCACGCTGTAGGTCCCGAAGCCCACGGCCGAGAAGGTGTAGGGGTTGTTCGGGATAAAGGTGGTGAATTCCTGGGGCACGCCGTTCCCGTCCAACAAGGTGTACTTGTAGGGGCCCGGGACGTTGTTGACCGTTACCGTAATGCTTCCGGTATCCCCGAAACACTGGGCATCCACGAATTCCACGTCGATGTCGATATCCTGTTGCTCAATGGTTATGGGGGTATAAGGGTACTCGCAGGTATTGGGCGTATTCTGAAGGCGGGCCTTAACGATGTAGGTGCCCGGGTTCAGGTTGTCGAAAATGGGCGAGGCCTGCCAGGGACCGAACCCGCTGCCGGAATTGATGCTGAATTCGTAGGCGCTCGACAGGTTTGTGACCTGGATCCGGCCGGGGACACCACAGATAAAATCGCGTTTTACGAAGGTCTGGGTGATGGTACTCTTCTTGACCTTGAAGTAGTAATACCCGCCCCCGTCTACCCGAACGCGGAATTCCGCCCCGTTAGCGGCGGAAATGGTCGAGGCGTCTAGGGTAAGGGTTGAGGCGGAAGAAACGGTTTGCCAGTAAGGGTTACAGGCCCCACCGATAATGGGCGGGCAATCGTCGTTTACGTCGTAGGTACAGCTGCCTCCCGGGACGAGCTGTTGCCATTGGTAGCTCCCGTGGGTGCCGCTTACCGAAATAACCCGGTCGTCGCTGTCCCCGCAGAGGTTGAAGCGGGCAATGGTAAACCCGTTGTCGCTACAGGTCACCTCCTCGTCCGCATTCTGGATGATGGTGACAAAGAAAGGGGCTGAAGCCTCAAACCCGGCATCGGAATGCCCGGCAGGGTTCTGCGCAGCGGGTGCAGAGTAGGATCCTTCGGCAGTATCGGCCCTTTCGGGACTATCGGCGGCCGCAGTGAGCAGGCCGGTAATCAACCTTTCAAAAGAACCGTTAGCAATCGCCGAAGAGCTGATGATAGTGGCCACTAGCATCAACAGGGCATACCAACGATGCCTTGTCTTTTTCGGGAGCATAGGTTAAGCGGTCTTGGAGCTGGAATACCCGCGATTTGGGAGGGCGGATAATCCGTAGCGTAATTATTTTACTTATAAAATCTCGTTATCTTTAGGCATTGCGCCTGTTCATTCGTCTATGATTTCTAACGTTTCGTCATGAGGAATAGTATTGTTATTGCCTGCTTTTTCGTTGTAATGTCATCGGTCTCCTGTGCCCAGGACCCGGAAAACAGGGCAGAAACGCCCGAAAACACGAGGGTTTCGCCAGAATTGGTGGTAGACGGCCTGCAGATCCCATGGGGGATGGCCTTCCTGCCCGACGGCAGTATGCTCATCACCGAGAAATCCGGCAGCCTGATCCGCTTCCAAAACGGTACCAAAACAGAGGTTTCCGGCGTCCCTCCGGTCTACAACCGGGGCCAGGGCGGCCTGCTGGACATCGAACTCCACCCAAACTACGCGGAGAACGGGTGGATCTACCTGAGCTACGCCTCCGAGGAAGGAGAGGGGAAAGGTGGCAATACGGCCATCGCACGCGCAAAATTGCAGGGCAACAGCCTAACAGACCTACAAGTACTGTATAAGGCAGGCCCAAATACCACCAAGGGGCAGCACTTCGGGTCGCGGATAGAATTCGACACCAACGGCTACCTTTATTTTACTATCGGGGAACGTGGGGAGCGGGATATCAACCCCCAGGATATCACCCGGGATGGCGGGAAGGTCTACCGCCTGCACGACGATGGGCGGGTCCCGGCAGACAACCCCTTTGTGGGGCGGGAAGGGGCCGTGGAAGCTTTGTACACCTACGGCAACCGCAACCCCCAGGGAATGGCCCTGCACCCCCAGACCGGACAGCTCTGGATCCACGAGCACGGGCCCCGGGGCGGGGATGAAATCAACGTCGTCCAAAAAGGCGCCAATTACGGGTGGCCGGTCATCACCTATGGCATCAACTACAGCGGCACCCCCATTACCGACCAGACGGCACAGGACGGGATGCAACAGCCCATCCACTACTGGGTACCCTCAATTGCCCCCAGCGGGATGGCTTTTGTGACCTCCGGGAAATACCCGTTCTGGGAAGGGGATTTACTGGTGGGCTCCCTCTCGTTTCAATACCTGGAACTCCTGGAGCTGAACGGAACCCAGGTTACGCGGCGGGAAAAACTGCTGGAGGGGATCGGCCGGGTGCGCAATGTGCGCCAGGCCCCGGACGGCTATATCTACGTAGCCGTGGAGGGTAAGGGGATCTACCGACTGCTTCCGGAAGAATAAGGGCTATCCTACCCCTGGCTGAGGGCCTCTATGGCTTTCTGGACCGAACCATAGCGGGATAGTGCTTTCCCGGCTTCTTCATAGCTTAAGTTCAGGGCCTCTACCAGATACCGGGTTCCCCGGTCTATGAGTTTGTTGTTGCTCAGCTGCATATGTACCATCCGGTTGCCCTGTACCCGCCCGATGCGGATCATCAGGGCCGTGGATATCATGTTCAGCACCAGTTTCTGGGAGGTGCCGCTTTTCATACGCGTACTGCCCGTAACGAATTCAGGGCCCACTTCCACTTCTATGGGGATCTCGGCCGCCAGCGCAAGGGGCGACCCGGGGTTGTTGGTAATACCTGCTGTTAGCAGCCCCTCTTCCCGGGCTTTGCGGATCCCACCCAATACGTAGGGCGTGGTGCCAGAGGCGGCTATGCCCACCAGCGTATCCATGGGCCCGATACCATGGGCCTGCAAGTCCTTCCAGGCCTGGGCGGTATTGTCCTCCGCGTGTTCCACAGCTTTACGGATGGCCGCATCCCCGCCGGCAATCAGTCCTATGACCCTGTCGTGGGGCATGCCGTAAGTGGGCGGAATTTCCGAGGCATCCAGGATGCCCAGGCGTCCGCTGGTACCGGCCCCGATATAAAACAACCGCCCGCCACTCAGGAAGCGGGGCTCGATGGCCTCCACCAGCTGGGTAATGGCCGGGATACACCGGCCTACGGCCTCGGGCACCTTGCGGTCCTCTTCGTTCATCTTCCCGAGCAGGGCCTCCACGCCGAGGGTTTCAAGGTTGTCGTGAAGGGATGGGGTTTCGGTAATCTTTCGGTAATCGGACATATCAGAGGATTCGTATTTCGCGTTCCCGGAATGGATTGAGCCGGTTGTGCTCCGGGGGCAACTCCGTGATCAGGGTATTGATGGCACTGATATCGCAGGTGCGGTACCGGTGCTGGGAATTCAGTTTTTCGGAAATGGAAAGCAACACGACCTTCCTGGAGGAGGCAATAACGGATTTCTTGACCTGTACCACTTCCCAGTCGAACTCGGTCAGGCCGTGGATGACATCCACATAGCCCGTTCCGATAAATCCATAGTCGACCCGGATTTCCGAGAGGGCATGTACGGCACTGGCACCTGTAGCAATCTGTGCCTCCCGGGAGATCTGTCCGCCAATGAGAATGACCTCCACCCTGGGCTTGCTCAGGAGCTGTAAGGCCACGGGCAGACTCAGGGTGAAACAGGTAAGCCGGAGGTTGTCCGGCAGGGCTCGGGCCAGTTCCAGGCAGGTTGTCCCCCCGTCTATAAAAATTACACTTCCCTCCCGCAGCAAGCCAGCGGCCTTTTCGGCTATAGCCCGCTTTTCCTCCAGGGCATAGGTGTTGGGGCTGGCAGCAGCAGGACTAACAAACCCCAGGGAAACTGCTCCCCCGTGTACCTTCCGCAATTTCTCCTCGGCATCCAGCTCCTTCACGTCCCGGCGGACGGTATCTATGGAGACCTCCAGCTTTTCTGAAAGGTCTGTGAGCAGCACGCGGTTGTGGAGCTCCACTTCCCCGAGGATGATCCGGTGGCGTTCTTCCTTGAGCATGGGTTTTAGGGCTTTGAAAGGCAAAGATAGGAAAATCCGCGACTTGCCGTTTTATGATGCTGCAAAATCAAATAAATGTTAATTATTGCATTTTACTGCACATAAAACTGCATAAAACTGCAAACAATACGTATATTTGTCCCGTTAAAAGCAACATCCTATGAGCGAATTCGCAACCGCCCACCCCGCCGGCGCCATCCCGGCAGACGATGAATCCCGGAAATTCGAACGCATCACCACCCACATCCACGACAGTTCGGAAACGGCGTCCTTTTTCGTCGCCAATGAAATTGCGGAATTGATCCGCCAGCGCCAGAAACAGGGCAAAAAAGCTGTCCTGGGCCTGGCTACAGGTTCTACCCCAATCAAAGTCTACGACTACCTGGTGCGCTTCCACAAGGAGGAAGGCCTCAGCTTTAAAAACGTAGTCACCTTTAACCTGGACGAATACTACCCCATGCAGCCGGACTCCATCCACAGCTATGTCCGGTTTATGAATGAACACCTCTTTGACCATATCGATATCCGGCCCGAGAACGTCCATATCCCGGACGGGACGCTGGACCGGGAGGATGTCCGCGACTTCTGCAAGGCCTACGAGGCCAAAATCCTGGAAGAAGGCGGGCTGGACATCCAGGTCCTGGGGATTGGTCGCACCGGGCACATCGGGTTTAACGAACCGGGCTCTTCCCTGGTTTCGGCAACGCGGATGGTCCGCCTGGACCGCGTGACCCGGCTGGATGCCGCCAGCGATTTCTTCGGACTCGAAAACGTCCCCACCAAAGCCATCACCATGGGGGTTGGCACCATCATGGCCGCCAAGCGGATCCTCCTGATGGCCTGGGGGGAAGGTAAATCCGGCATTATCCGGCAAGCCGTGGAAGGGAAAATCCGGGAATCGGTGCCTGCCACCTTCCTGCAGCACCATGGCAATTGCGAAGTAATCCTGGACCAGGCTGCAGCCTCCTCCCTCACCCGGGTAGACACCCCCTGGCTGGTATCCGAGTGCCAGTGGGACGACGCCCTGATCAAACGGGCTACGATCTGGCTCTCCGAGAAGCTCAGCAAGGCCATCCTGAAACTCACCAACGAGGATTACAACGAACACGGGATGGGGAACCTCATCGCGGAAATCGGCTCAGCAGAAGACATCAACCTGCGTGTATTCAATGCCCTGCAGCGCACCATTACCGGGTGGCCAGGGGGCAAGCCCAATGCAGATGACAGCAACCGTCCGGAGCGTCGCGAACCCTACCCGAAAACCTCCATCATCTTCAGCCCCCACCCGGACGATGACGTCATCTCCATGGGTGGGACCCTGCTGCGGCTGGTAGACCAGGGCCATGATGTGCATATCGCCTACCAGACCTCCGGGAATATCGCCGTCTTCGACGACGAGGTTATACGCTTCCTGGACTTTGCCACGGACGTCCAGCGGGACAACAAGGCCCTGCAGCAACAGTGCCAGGAGGTGCGGCGCTTTCTGGCCGAAAAGAAACCCGGGGAGGTAGACAGCCCGGAAATCCAGACTTTCAAAGGCCTTATCCGCAAAGGGGAAGCATTGGCGGCCTGCCGCTACTGCGGGGTGAAGGAAGAAAACGCCCATTTCCAGAACCTGCCCTTCTACGAGACCGGTACAGTAAAGAAGAAACCACACTCCGAGGCAGACATCCAGATCACCTACGAATTGCTCCAGCGGCTCAAACCCCACCAGATCTTTGCCGCGGGCGACCTATCGGACCCTCACGGGACCCACCGGGTGTGCCTGCAGATCATCTTCCAGGCCCTGGATCGCCTGAAGGCCGAAGGGGCCGAGTGGCTCAAAGACTGCTACGTATGGCTCTACCGGGGTGCCTGGCAGGAATGGGATATTGCCGATATGGAAATGGCCGTGCCCATCGGCCCCAAAGACATGGAGCGGAAAAAGAATGCCATCTTCAAGCACCAGTCCCAGAAAGACAGTGCCATGTTCCCGGGCAACGACGAGCGGGAATTCTGGCAGCGGGCCGAACAGCGCAACCAGCAAACCGCCCGCAAGTACAACGAACTGGGTATGGCCGAATACGAAGCCATCGAAGGTTTCGTCCGGTACCATTTCTAATAGGGCACGCATCGATTTGAACAGGACGGGACACCACATCCCGTCCTATTTTTTTACATTTAGCGGAAATCCGCGCCCATGATCCCAAAAGACAAGAAGGCCTGGTACTGGGTCCCTACCCTGTATTTCACCCAGGGCCTGCCTTATGTTATGGTGGTTACCGTATCGGTAATCCTCTATAAAAAACTGGGGGTCAGCAACGCGGATATCGGGCTCTATACCAGCTGGCTTTACCTGCCCTGGGTCCTGAAACCATTGTGGAGCCCGCTGGTAGACCTGAAAAGCACCAAGCGCAGGTGGTTTTTGCGCATGCAATTGCTTATTGCCGTGGCCTTCCTGGGGGTGGGCCTGAGTTTGCCCACCAATGTCTTTTTTACCACCAGCCTGGCGTGTTTCTGGATGGCGGCCTTTGCCTCGGCCACCAATGACATCGCCTCGGACGGATACTACATGATTGCCCTGAGCCAGCGCAAGCAGTCCTTTTTCGTGGGGATGCGCTCCACCTTCTACCGCCTGGCCATGATTACCGGACAGGGGCTTATCGTTATTGCGGCGGGCCTGCTGGAGGAATATTTTGGCGACAATGCCCGTGCCTGGTCGGTTACCCTCTCGGCCACTGCGGGGCTCATGCTGTTGCTTACCGTGGGCAACTACTTTGCTACCCCCCCCTACGAGGAGGAAGGTAAAAGCGAAAAACCCGCAGGGTTCCTGGACGTGTTCCGCAGTTTTTTTGCAAAACCCAACATCGGGTGGGCCCTGGCCTTTATACTGACCTACCGCCTGGGGGAATCCCAACTGGTGAAGATGGCCGCCCCTTTCCTGCTCGATACCCGTCCGGACGGCGGGCTGGCGTACTCCACGGAGGCCGTGGGCACCATCTACGGGACTGTGGGGGTCATTTTCCTCTCGGCGGGGGGGATCCTTGGCGGGATCCTGATTTCCCGTCACGGCCTGGGCAAATGGATGCTGCCCATGATCCTGTCCCTGAACCTGCCCAATGCCCTGTATGCGCTCCTGGCCCTGACTCAGACCGACAGTTTATGGGCCGTCCTGGCAACGGTGGTAGCAGAGCAGTTTGGATATGGTTTCGGGTTTGCCGCCTTTTTGATGTACCTGATCTACATCGCGGACGGGCCGGCCAAAACAGCCCACTATGCCATCGCCACGGGGTTTATGGCCCTGGGCATGATGGTCCCCGGGATGATCAGCGGCTATATGCAGCAATGGCTTGGCTACGGGGGTTTCTTTGTCTGGGTGGTCCTCGCGGCCCTGCCCGTCCTGTTGTTGATGCGACGCATACACTACCCGGCCGATTATGGCAAAAAAGGAGCGGAACATGCTTAGCCTGCCACCCCTTTCCGAAGCCCTGGCATTTCCCCTGGAGGTACAGGCCGGGCAACTGCTTATGCCGGCCGCGTTTATTAACGACACCGAGGCAGAAATACAAGCGCTGGAAGACCTGATCCGCCACCACCACATTGGCGGGTTGTGCTTTTTCCACAGCCGGGCGAGTGCCGCCACCAATTTCGAGGGGAAAAAGGAAATCCCGCACAACCCGGACAGCCTGGGCACCCTCAAAGCCCTGGTAGGCAGGTACCAGGCCGCAGCCCGGTACCCCTTGCTTATGGCCATCGATGCCGAATGGGGCCTGGCCATGCGTATTGAAAATGGCGAAGCCTACCCCTATGCCCTTTGCCTGGGTGCCCTTCCGCCGGATTCGCCCCTACTCTACCAAACCGGCCTCCGCATGGCTACTGACCTGCGCGAAGCCGGCCTCCATTGGAACCTCGCCCCGGTGGCAGATGTGAACAACAACCCGGCAAACCCCGTAATCGGGTACCGGTCATTTGGATCGGAACCCAGCGAGGTGGCGCAAAAAGCCCTGGCGCTCAGTCGGGGCATGCAGGATGGCGGCCTGCTGACCTGTGCCAAACACTACCCGGGCCACGGGGATACCGCGAAGGATTCGCACCTGGAACTTCCCGTACTGGAAAAATCCATGGCGTCTATGGAGGCCTGCGAATGGATTCCGTTCCGAACCCTTATTGAAGGGGGAGTCGACGCGGTAATGACCGGGCACCTGGCGGTGCCCGCCCTGGACCCTGACGGGATGCCCTGCAGCCTCTCGGCTCCCATGATTCAACAAACCCTCCGCAAGGACCTGGGGTTCCGGGGACCCGTTATTACCGATGCCCTGAATATGCATGCCGTAAGCAAACTCGTGGGCGATCCTTCGGAAGTAGCCTTTAGGGCTTTGCAGGCCGGAAATGATTTGTTGTGTTTCGTGGAAAACCCGCGGGAAGCACATACAAAACTCCTGAAAAAAGCGCCTGCGGCCCGTATCCGGGAAGCTTTCACACAGGTTTGGGGCCTGAAACAAATAGCGTTTTCCGCAGACCGTCAACCCAAATTGCCCCGGCAATCTCCGGAAGCCCTCCGGGCCCTCTTGGCCAGCCAGACCCTGTGCAGCCTCAAGGAATCGCAACCTGCAGGTGAGATATTCAACGCCGGGGCGTTTACCCTGGTAACAGCTGGCGATGGCCTCCAGGATTTTGCACAAGCCCTTCCGGAGCCCCGGGATACCATCCACTGGGACCTGAGGGAATCCTCCGGGTTCCAACTCCCGGTCCAACAAAATGTATTGCTGGCCATCGCACCGCCCAGTCTCAAACCGGCAGGAGGTTTCGGGCTTTCGGAAGGGGCGTTGCAGGCCATTGCCCAGCTGGCTGGCGGAAACCGGCTATGGGTATGCCTTTTCGGCAACCCTTATGTGCTGGAAACGCTCCCCATAGGCAATGCCGAAGGAATCCTGCTGGCCTACCAAACCCTTCCGGCTTTCCTGAAACAGGCAGCTGCCTATTACCGGGGAGAAGCGAAAGCCCCCGGAGAAGTACCAGTAACCCTTAAAATCCCCACCTCTTGAGTTCCTATACCGTATTAGGCATGATGTCAGGCACCTCCCTGGACGGGCTGGACCTGGCCCTTGTGCGTCTGGAGGAAACGAACGGCCACTGGAGCCATCGCTTCTTAAAGACCGGATGCACGGACTACACCAGCGCTATGCGCCAGCGCCTGGAACAAGCCATCCGGATGCCTGCACCTGAACTTTTGGCCTTCCATGCCGAATACGGGAAATGGTTGGGGAAACAGGCCAAAGCGTTCCTGGCAGATTATGGGGAAACGGTAGATGCCATTGCCAGCCATGGGCATACCGTCCACCACCTCCCCCAAAAGGGTTTTACCTTCCAGATGGGGTGCCCGCAGCACCTGGCCCTGGAGGCGGGCATTCGCACCATAGGAGATTTCAGGTCCCTCGACATGGCCCTGGGCGGGCAGGGGGCCCCATTGGTCCCTATCGGGGACCGGCTGTTATTCGGGGCGTATGACTTCTGCCTGAATTTGGGCGGTATTTCGAATATCTCCTTCGAAAAGGACGGGAAGCGACTGGCCTTCGATATTGGGGTTGCCAATATGTTGCTCAACGCGCTCAGCAGGCTGGCATCGGCCGCCTTCGATGCAGGGGGAGAAATGGCCCGTAAAGGCGTCCTCATCCCGGAATTCCTAAACCGCCTCGACGCCCTTTCCTATTACGACCTGCCATTCCCCAAATCCACGGGGTACGAATGGTTTTCCTCCGAAGTATGGCCCATTGCCAAAGCGCGTAAGGAAGCTCCAAAGGATCTGCTGCATACCGCCGTAGTGCACATTGCCCGGCAAATCGCAAGACAGGTTAGCACCCTCTCCACGCGAAAGGAAAGCTCCCTGCTGGTTACAGGGGGTGGGGCGTACAATACCTTCCTGATGGAAGTGCTGCAGGAAAAGCTACCGGAAGGGGTGACTCTGGTAATCCCGGATAGCGAGCAAATTGCCTATAAAGAGGCGCTGGTTTTTGCCCTTCTGGGCGCCCTGAGGCTTCGGGGGGAGGTAAATGTCCTCAGTTCGGTCACCGGTGGGTCCAGGGATTCGTGTTCCGGGGTGTTGTTTGAGCCCTGAGGGTGGTGGGCGGTTTACCTTGCATTTGGTTGAGATCCGATAGGCTTTTGCAGGCTGTGCTATTTCCTTTCAGGTACCGGGCGGGGGGCTCCCCCCTATCCATGACTCCCATTCCGAAACGGACCTTTCATTGGTCCGCGCCACAAAATGAACTTACTGACTGCAGCTGTGCTAATTTGCATAAGATGTGAGTGAGCCATGCCAGGGCGACGAATTGACAACTAAAATAGAGGGACCAAACTCCTGTAGGGCTATAAGACTTGAGTCCTCCATCCCCTGCTTGTGGGTTGCAGTTCCTGAAGGTATTTTTACCTCAAGGGTGGGGGCACGTCCCCACCCTGGCTTTTATCCAGAACGACCAACCCAAACCCCTACAACGGAATATTCCCATGCTTCCGCTTGGGCAGCGGCACCTCCTTATGCTCCAGACTGGCAAACCCTCGGATGAGCTTTCTCCGGGTTTCCCTGGGTAAAATCACCTCATCTATAAAACCCCTCCGCGCAGCGCGGTACGGGTTGGCAAAGGTTGCAGCGTACTCCGCCTCTTTTTCGGCCAGTTTGGCCACAGGGTCATTAGCTTCCCCGATTTCCTTGCGGAAGATAATCTCACTGGCCCCTTTGGCCCCCATTACGGCGATTTCTGCACTGGGCCAGGCAAAGTTCAGGTCGGCACCGATATGCTTGGAGTTCATCACGTCGTATGCCCCCCCGTACGCCTTGCGGGTAATCAGGGTAATCCGCGGGACGGTAGCTTCGCTCAGGGCATAGAGCAATTTGGCCCCGTGCATGATGATCCCGTTCCACTCCTGGTCCGTGCCGGGTAAAAATCCCGGGACATCCACCAAAACCAGCAAGGGAATATTAAAGCAGTCGCAAAAACGGGTGAAGCGGGCCGCCTTCCGGGAGCTATCGCTGTCCAGGACCCCGGCCAGGGCCAGGGGCTGGTTGGCGATGATCCCAATGGATCGGCCTGCCAGGCGGGCAAAGCCGGTGATCATATTCTCGGCGTAATCCTTGTGGATTTCAAAAAATTCCTCCTGGTCTATGATCCCCTCAATAACCTGTTTCATATCATAGGGCTGGTTGGGGTTGTCCGGGACAATCCCCATCAGTTCATCCCGCCACTCATCTCCAAGCACATAGGGCCTGGAGGGCGCCTTCTCCCGGTTGTTTTGCGGGATGTAGGACAACAGGGTCCGCAGGTCTTTGATACAGGCGGCATCGTTGGGGGCTGTCCGGTGTGCCACCCCGGATTTACTGGCGTGGGTGGACGCGCCCCCCAGGTCTTCGGAACTGACCTCCTCATTGGTGACGGTCTTAACCACGTTGGGACCTGTCACAAACATATAGCTGGTTTGCTCCACCATCAGGATAAAATCGGTCATGGCCGGGGAATACACCGCACCACCTGCGCATGGGCCCATGATAGCCGAGAGCTGCGGGACCACACCGGAGGCCTGAACATTGCGGTAAAAGATATCGGCATACCCGCCCAGGGACCGCACCCCCTCCTGGATCCGGGCACCCCCGGAGTCATTCAGCCCGATTACGGGGGCCCCGGCCTTTACAGCCAGGTCCATGAGTTTGCAAATTTTTTCGGCGTGTGTCTCGGATAGGGAGCCCCCGAAAACGGTAAAATCCTGGGCAAATACATATACCAGGCGCCCTTCTATGGTCCCGTAGCCGGTCACCACCCCGTCCCCGTAATACAGCTGGTCCGCCATCCCAAAATCCGTGGTCCTGTGGGTCACCAGGATCCCCATCTCCTCGAAGGAACCGGGGTCCAGCAGATACGTCACCCGTTCGCGGGCCGTTAGTTTCTTTTGCTGGTGCTGTTTGTCGATGCGTTTCTGGCCGCCCCCCAGGCGGGCCTCTTCCAGTCTTTTATTCAGGTCGTCAATTTTCTTCTGCATGGGTTCAGGCGTTAGGTATTCTGAGGGTTTGCTGGGATTCCAGGTAGTGTTTCAGGGCTGCCCGGGCCGCGAGTTCGGCCTCCTGTTTTCGTTGTTCCTGTAGGATTTCCGGGCGGTAGTGCTCCTTGACGAAATGGGTGGTGAACGCCCCGCTTATAAATGCCGGGTGTGCACAGACAAAGTCACCGAAAGGCAGGGTGGTTTCCACTCCTTCCACCAGATAACCCGCAATAGCTTCCCGCATCTTCTTTATGGCCGCTTTGCGGTTATCCCCGTAGGCAATGAGCTTGGAAAGCATGGGGTCGTAGTAGATTGGGATTTGCATCCCTTCTTCATACCCATTATCGACCCGGATTCCCGGGCCTTCCGGCAGCTGGTAGCGGGTCAGCGTACCCACGCTGGGCAGGAAATCGTTAAGGGGGTCCTCCGCATACACCCGAAGTTCAATGGCATGTCCGGTTATTTTCAGGTCTTCCTGCTGCAGTGGCAGGGCTTCACCCCGGGCCACGGCAATTTGCAAAGCCACCAGGTCCTGACCGGTGATCCATTCCGTAACCGGGTGTTCCACCTGCAGGCGGGTGTTCATTTCCAGGAAATAGAAATTCCGGTCGGCATCCATCAGGAACTCTACAGTGCCGGCCCCCACGTACCCACAGGCACGGGCCACGTCAACGGCTGCCCTTCCCATCCGCTCCCGAAGGGCGGGGTCGAGGATGGCGGAGGGGGCCTCCTCCACCACTTTCTGGTGGCGTCGTTGCACACTGCATTCCCGCTCAAAGAAATGCAGGATATTTCCGTGGGTGTCGGCCATGACCTGGATTTCGATATGGCGCGGCCCGTTTACGTATTTCTCTATAAATACAGACCCGTCCCCAAAGGCGGACTGGGCTTCGCTCATAGCCCTTCGGATCTGGGATTCGAGTTCCTCCTCCCGCTCTACAATACGCATCCCCTTACCCCCGCCGCCGGCCGCGGCCTTAATCAGGATGGGATAGCCAATCTCACGGGCAACCGCTGCGGCTTCTTTGGGGTCAGACACCGGGTGGTCGGTCCCCGGGACCATGGGGATGTCATACCCCTTAACGGCATCCTTTGCCGCCAGTTTATCCCCCATGGTCTGGATGGCCTCCGGGCCAGGTCCAATAAAAATGAGCCCTGCCTGGGTAACCGCACGGGAAAACCCCGCATTCTCGCTCAAAAAGCCATACCCCGGGTGGATGGCATCGGCCCCGGTTTCCTGGGCAGCTTCAATAATGCGGTCCCCCTTCAGGTAGGATTTGGCAGACGGAGCCTCCCCGATACAAACCGCCTGGTCCGCATAACGGACATGGGGGGCATCCCGGTCGGCCTCCGAAAAAACCGCTACGGTTTCAATTCCCAATTTCCGGGCGGTGCGCATCACGCGGATGGCGATCTCCCCCCTGTTGGCTACAAGTATTTTTTGCATAATTATCCTATTCAAATTCCACCAGCAGGCTTTTCTTTTCCACTGCCTCCCCTTGTGAAACAGCTACCTTCTTAACCACGCCGTCCTGCGGGGCCTGGATGAGGTTCTCCATTTTCATGGCCTCCAGGACCAAAAGGGGGTCGCCTTTTTTGACGGTATCGCCGGGGGAAACCGTTACCGATAAGATTAAACCAGGCATGGGGGCTTCTATCCGGGAAACGCTCCGGGAAGATTTCAGGCGGAACCCCATTTTTTCGATCTGCTGGTCCAGCGCATCGGCCAGGCGGACCGCATAAGGTCTGCCGTTCACATATACGGTATAGGCCTTGGAGCCTTCAGCTTCGGGCAGGATGCGCAGGCGGTAAGCCTCGTGGCCATGCAACAGGTGGTAACCTCCGGCGGGCGTTGGCACCATGTCCAGGCCGGCGGCCTCACCAGGGGAGATTTCAAAGGTCCATGTATCGGAAACCTCAGCGGTAAAAGAGTCGGGCATAGTAAGCGAATCTTAGGTGAAGTAATGGATTAAAATTACGGGTTTCATACCCTATCGGGAGTGACAATCCTCATATTTTTCAGAATCTTAAAATCGGAACTTTGCAGAACCACCATGCTCCCCGGCAGGTGGAAACCGCAAGGGAACCGGGCCGGGGATTCTGGTGGTAAATTCCTAATTTAGCCAAAAAGCAGGCGGTATGTTGACCATAGGGATTGCGGGGGGTACCGGATGTGGGAAGACCACGGTGGTAAACCAGATTATCAGCCAGTTGCCGGAATCGGAAGTCGGGGTCATCTCCCAGGATTCCTATTACAAGGATCTCTCCCACCTGGATTTTGCGGAGCGCTGCAAGGTGAATTTCGACCATCCCAGGGCTATCGACTTCGAGCTTCTGGAAGCCCATCTGAGAGCCCTGAAAGCGGGAATGCCAGTAGAACAGCCCATCTATTCCTTTGTGGACCACAACCGTACCCGGCAAACCGTACTGACCCACCCGCAAAAGGTCATGATTGTGGAGGGGATCCTCATTATGACCCATCCTGAGATCCGGAAGCTCTTCGATATCAAGATATTCGTCCATGCCGATTCCGACGAACGGCTTATCCGGCGCCTGAGGCGCGACATTCAGGAGCGCGGGCGCGATTTACAGGAAGTCCTGGACCGTTACCAGAACACCCTCAAACCCATGCACGACCAGTTTATTGAACCCACAAAGGAATACGCGGATATCATTATCCCCAACAACAAATACAATACGGTGGCCATAGACATTGTACGGACCATCATAGCCGAGAAACTCGTTTGATCCATGTTCCTGAAAACCCTCAGAAATAAAAAATGGTTTCGGATAGTGAGCAATATCTATGTGCTGGTCCTCACCATTTTTGTGGTTTGGATGTTGTTTTTCGACACCAATTCCCTGATGATCCACCTGGAATTGCGGCGTGAGATTAACAAGCTCGAAAAACAGCAGGAATTCCTCAGGGAGCAGATCCAGCAAGACCGGGAACTGATCGAAACCCTTTCGGACCCCGAGGCCCTGGAGAAATTTGCCCGGGAAAAATACTTCCTGAAAAAGCCCGATGAGGAGATCTTCATCATCGAATACCAGGACAGCCTTAAGAAGAACCAAGATGACCGATAGCCCCTTATATCCCTTTCCGCCCGTAGGAGAAAAGCAATGGAAACAGCAAATCCAGGCAGACCTTAAGGGGGGAGACTACAACGAACTCCTGACCTGGACAAGCCCGGAAGGCATCCTGGTTAAACCCTTCTACACAGCCTCGGACCGAGGCACTTCTGCTGGCCCTGGCATCAGCCGTAAGGGCACATGGAAAATCGGGGTAGCCCTGGATTTCCGGGAAGGAGACAACATCCCGCAAAGGGCCGCCAGGGCCCTGAAAGGAGGGGCCGACACCCTCATCCTGGAGGGAATGGAAGCGGTCGCAGATCCGGGATGGGCAGCACAACTCCCAAAGGAGCACCCCATATGGATTGCCCTGGATGACATGTACCAAAACATCCCAAACCTACCGCAGACGGCCACCCTGCTTGCCGACCCCATTGGCAACCTGATGGCCACCGGAAACTGGGGGAAAGGGATGGAAGTCGACTTTGAAACCCTGGCAGGCCTGGCGGCTTCCGGGTGCCGCCTGGGCATTCGGGGAGCCCTCTACCAGCAGGCCGGGGCCCACGCCGTTCAGGAAGTGGCCTATATCCTTGCCCACCTGAGGGAATACGCCATTCGGGCCGAAAACTCCCCTGCTCTTAAACCCCTGCTGGAACAGCCTGTGCTGCGGGTGGCTATTGGAGGGGAGTACTTCATGGAAATCGCCAAACTCCGCGCCTTGCGAAAAGGGTGGGCCTTGTTGGCCCGGGAACACGGGTACTCCGGGGATTGCCAGATCATAGCAGCCCCTTCACTTCGCAACAAAACGGTTTACGATTACAACACCAACATGCTCCGCACCACGGCCGAGTCTATGGCCGCCATCCTGGGCGGAGCGGATGTGGTTTGCAACATACCCTACGACGCCCTTTTCCACCTCCCCAATGAATTCGGAGACCGCATAACGCGCAACCAATTGCTGTTGCTGCGGCACGAGAGTTATTTCACGGCGGTGGAGAACCCGGCAGACGGGGCCTACTATATCGAATCCCTCACCGACCAACTGGGGCGTAAAAGCCTGGAATTGCTCAAAACCCTCGAAAAAGGCGGCGGCCTGTTGCAGCAGCTACGCGGCCACCAGATCCAGAAAAAGATCCGGGAATCTCACAACAAGGAACAGGAGGCCTTCGACCAGGGCCGTCGGGTCCTTGTGGGCAGCAATGTCTTTCCCAACCCCGAAGACCGCATGGCCAAGGCCCTTGAAAAACCCGTGGGGATGCCCAAAAAGCGGGGGCGTACGGAGATCGAACCCCTTCCCCTGCGCCGGTTGGCCTCTAACTACGACCTAAACAGACTGAAAGATGAAGCGCGATAACCTCGACCACCTCAGCTGGGACCCGATTCCAGGTCCCAGTGAAGGGGAGACACCTGGCCCCGCAACCGAAACAGCAGAAGGCATTGCCCTGAAACCCCGCTATGGGGCTGCGGACGAAAAAGGCCTGGAACACCTGGAGTACGCTGCAGGCATCCCGCCATTTTTACGCGGGCCCTACAGCAGTATGTACGTCCGCCGGCCCTGGACGATCCGCCAGTATGCCGGTTTTTCCACGGCCGAGGAGAGCAATTCCTTCTACAAGCGCAACCTGGCGGCAGGGCAAAAAGGCCTTTCGGTGGCTTTCGACCTTCCCACCCACAGGGGGTACGACAGCGACCACGAAAGGGTTCGCGGCGATGTGGGGAAAGCCGGGGTGGCCATAGACAGCGTGGAAGACATGAAGCGGCTTTTCGACGGCATCCCCCTGGGCGATATGTCGGTATCCATGACCATGAACGGGGCTGTAATCCCCATCATGGCCTTTTACATCGTAGCCGCAGAGGAGCAGGGTGTGGCCCCGGAAAAACTCTCCGGTACTATCCAAAACGATATCCTCAAGGAGTTCATGGTGCGCAACACCTACATCTACCCTCCTGCCCCGTCCATGCAGATCGTGGCCGATATTTTCGAATACACCAGCCGGTACATGCCGCGGTTCAACAGCATCAGTATTTCCGGGTACCACATGCACGAAGCCGGAGCCCCGGCCCATATGGAACTGGCCTATACCCTGGCCGACGGCCTGGAATACATCCGCACGGGACTCAAGGCAGGCCTGAAAATCGACGATTTCGCCCCCCGGTTGTCCTTCTTCTGGGGGATCGGGATGAACCATTTTATGGAGATTGCCAAACTGCGTGCCGGCAGGCTGCTATGGGCCCGGTTGGTAAAACCCTTCGGGCCGCAAAACCCGAAATCCATGGCCCTGAGGACGCACAGCCAGACCAGCGGCTGGAGCCTTACCGAACAGGACCCCTTCAACAATGTGGCCCGTACCCTGATCGAGGCGTCGGCCGCCGCCTTTGGCGGGACCCAGAGCCTGCACACCAATGCGCTGGATGAGGCCATTGCGCTACCCACCGATTTTTCGGCCCGCATTGCCCGAAATACCCAGCTTATCCTGCAACGGGAAACGGGGATCACCCGGACGGTTGACCCCTGGGGCGGCTCTTATTACGTGGAACGGCTTACCGCGGAACTGTGCGAGAAAGCCTGGGAACTCATCGAAGAAATCGAATCCCATGGCGGTATGACCAAGGCCATTGAGGCCGGGATCCCGAAAATGCGCATCGAAGAGGCCGCTGCCCGGAAACAGGCCCGCATCGACTCCGGGCGGGAGGTCATCATCGGGCTCAACCGCTACCCGAGCCCGGACGACGAGCCCCTGCACATCCTCGAAGTGGACAATGCGGAGGTCCGCCGCCAGCAGGTAGAACGCCTGAAGGCCCTCCGGGAAGAACGGGATACCACTTCCGTGGCAACTGCCCTGGAGGCATTGGAAGCCGCCGCTCGGAAAAAGGTGGACGGTACTGCGGAAGCGGGCGGGAATTTATTAGCTTTAGCCGTAGATGCGGCCCGAAAACGCGCCAGCCTCGGCGAGATCAGCCTCGCCATGGAGCGCGCCTTTGGCAGACACCGGGCCGAAGTACAATCCATTACCGGCGTGTATTCAAGCGAAATCCAGCAAGACCCATCCTTTGAACAGGCGCGAAGCCTTTCGGACCGCTTTGCGGCCCAGGAAGGGCGCCGACCCCGTATCATGATTGCCAAAATGGGGCAGGACGGACACGACCGGGGGGCCAAAGTAGTGGCCACGGCCTATGCAGACCTCGGGTTCGACGTAGATATCGGGCCCCTGTTCCAGACCCCGGAGGAAGCGGCCAAGCAAGCCGTGGAAAACGATGTGCACATCCTGGGGGTCTCCTCCCTGGCTGCCGGCCATAAGACCCTGGTACCCGAAGTAATCGGGGCGTTAGCAAAAGCCGGACGGGAAGACATCCTCGTGGTGGTAGGCGGGGTTATCCCCAAACAGGATTACGACTTTTTGCGCCAGGCAGGGGTTGCCGGAATCTATGGCCCGGGGACCCGAATCAGCGAGGCGGCCACAGAGATCCTCCAGCACCTGCTGGAAGGAGCGTAAACCCCCTGCAAACACCTTGCAGGAAAGGGCTTCTGGGCGGAAAAGTTATTCACGCCCTGTTGACAAGTTCCGTTTCCCCGGAAGGCAAATAATCGTATTTTTAAACCCTTAACTCTTATGTGAAAATGGGCAAAACCATTGCTATTGCAAATCAGAAGGGTGGGGTTGGAAAAACCACTACCACGGTAAACCTGGCCGCCTCCCTGGGGGTACTGGAGAAAAAAGTCCTGCTCATCGATGCAGATCCGCAGGCCAATGCCACCTCCGGCCTGGGGGTCGATGTGGAAGAAGTTACCCTGGGCAGCTACCAGTTGCTGGAACACACCTGCCCGGCCCAACAGACCATAGTCCCCACCAATTCCCCCAATGTAGACCTCATCCCGGCCCATATAGACCTGGTTGCCATCGAAATTGAACTGGTGGACAAGGACAACCGGGAATCCATGCTCAAAGCGGCTATTGCGGACATCCGGGACCAATACGACTATATCCTGATCGACTGCGCCCCCTCCCTGGGCCTGCTGACCCTCAATGCCCTTACCGCTGCCGATTCGGTCATCATCCCCATCCAGTGCGAGTATTTCGCCCTGGAGGGACTGGGCAAACTGCTCAATACCATCAAGAGTGTACAACGCATCCACAATCCGGACCTGGACATCGAAGGGATGCTGCTTACCATGTACGACAGCCGCCTTCGCCTTTCCAACCAGGTGGTGGAAGAGGTGCGCAAGCATTTTGCAGACATGGTCTTCGAAACCATCATCCAGCGCAATGTCCGCCTGAGCGAAGCCCCCAGCTATGGGGAAAGTATCATCAAATACGACGCCAGCAGCAAGGGCGCGGCCAATTACCTGAATATGGCCAACGAGCTGTTGCAGAAGAACAAACAAACCGTCTAAATGGCAAAAGCGACTAAGAAACAGGCCCTGGGCCGCGGGCTTTCCGCCTTGCTGAAAGACCCGGAAAACGACATCCAGTCCGTCTCCGACAAAGGCGCCGACCAACTGGTGGGCAGCATTGTGGAGCTGGACATGGAGAGTATCGAGGTTAACCCCCACCAGCCCCGGACTAATTTCAATGACGAAGCCCTGGAGGAACTCGCCACTTCCATCCGGGAGCTGGGCCTGATCCAGCCCATCACCGTCCGCAAGCTGGCCTACAACCGGTACCAACTGGTCTCCGGGGAGCGCCGTTACCGCGCCTCCCAGCGCATAGGGCTCAAACAGATCCCGGCCTACATCCGTATTGCCAACGACCAGGAATCCCTGGAAATGGCCCTGGTGGAAAACATCCAGCGCCAGGACCTGGACCCGGTGGAAATCGCGCTTTCCTACCAGCGCCTCATCGACGAGGTGGGCCTAACCCAGGAGAAACTCAGCGAGCGCGTTGGTAAAAAACGAAGCACTATTACCAACTACCTGCGCCTGCTGCGCCTGGACCCCATTATCCAGACCGGGATGCGGGACGGGTTCATAAGTATGGGTCACGGACGTACCCTGGTCAACGTAGACAGCCGGGCAGACCAGTTGGAAATCTACGAGCGCATCCTGGGCGAAGGGTTATCCGTGCGCCAGACCGAAGCCCTGGTCCGCCGCCTGCAGGAAAAAGCAGTGGAAGGAAAGAAAGCGGCCCGGAAGACAGCTGCCCTCCCGGATTTTGCCGAGGATGGTTTGGAAATACTGAAGGCTTACTTAGACGCCCCCATCTCCATCCAGGCTTCCGGGAAGGAAAAGGGGAAAATCACGATCCCCTTTCACAGCAAGGAAGAGTTCCGACGGTTGAAAAAACGCATCACAGGTGCCTAAACCCCTACTCCTGGCCACCCTGGCCTTCATTCTACTGGGGCCCCTGTGTCAGGCCCAGCAGGAATCCGATGCGGATTCCCTGCAGCAGGACCTGGCCCGCAAAGGGGTACGGGTGGAACAGGTGGAGAAAAAGGCTATCAACCCCCTGGCACCCAGTAAGGCCGCCTTTTACTCGGCCGTCTTGCCCGGGCTTGGGCAGGCCTACAACAAAAGGTACTGGAAAGTGCCCATCGTATGGGGCGCCATAGGAGCCGGCACCTACATTTACCTCTACAACGATGACTTGTACGACCGGTTCCGTACCGCCTTTAAAAGGCGCCGGGCCGGCTTTACCGACGATGAATTCTACGACCTGACCCCTTCGGACGGGGTTGCCCCGGCCACGCCGGACTTCTCGGACGATGCCCTCCAGGACGCCCAGGAGCGCTACCAGCGCGACCGGGACCTGGCCCTGTTGGTCACCATCGCCCTATATGCCCTGAACATCATAGATGCCAACGTGGATGCCCACCTGCGGCAATATAACGTAGACGAAAACCTGAGCGTGGATTTCCAGCCCTACCTGGAAGTAACGCCCATTACCAACGACCCCCACTATGGCATGGGGGTCACCATACGCTTCTGAATTATGCGCATTACCTTGCTGGGCTACGGCAAAATGGGACAGATGATCGAGAAGATCGCCCTGGGGCGGGGGCATACCATAGCCGCACGCGTAGACGGGCCACAAACTCATATACCCTTCGACCAAACCGATGTCGCCATCGATTTCAGCAGCCCGGAAGCCGCTTTTGACAATATTACCCGCTGCCTGGAGGCCGGGGTCCCGGTGGTATCCGGCACCACAGGGTGGTTGGAGCGCTACCCGGAGGCCTGCCAGAAGGCGGAAGAAACCGGGGGCGCCTTTATCTACGCCTCTAACTTCAGCTTAGGGGTTAACCTCTTTTTTGAACTCAACGAACGTCTGGCCCGGCTGATGGAAAAGGCACCCGGCTACCAGGCCCATATAGATGAAACCCACCACACCCAGAAACTGGACGCCCCCAGTGGAACGGCCATAACCCTGGCCGAAGGGGTCATCCGAAACAGCCCCTACACCGGGTGGGCCCTGGAAAGGGCCACCACGGGGGAAATCCCCATCCGGTCCCACCGCATTGGCGACACCCCGGGCACGCATACGGTGACCTACGAATCCCGGGTAGACCGAATTGAAATCACCCATACCGCACACAACCGGGAGGGGTTTGCCACCGGGGCCGTGGTTGCCGCCGAATGGATTCTGGGAAAAAGCGGTATTTTCGAAATGAAAGATGTGTTAAACCTCCGTTAAGCCCTTGGCCGTTTAGGCCTCGAAGGGCGTTCTTTGAAAGTAAAAGCCTTTATGAACTATACCCAGTGGATCCTTTTTATACTCCTTGTCCAGGTGGTTCACTTTTTGGGGACCTGGAAACTCTACCAGAAAGCAGGCCGCAAGGCGTGGGAAGCCGCCATCCCCATCTATAACGGCATTGTCCTCATGCAAATCATCCGCCGGCCCCGCTGGTGGGTGCTGATGCTTTTTATTCCCATCATCAACCTGTTGATGTTCCCGGTAGTCTGGGTGGAAACGGCCCGCAGTTTTGGGAAGAACCGCCTGCAGGATACCTGGCTGGTCTTGCTCACACTGGGGTTTTACCTCTACTACCTCAACTATGCGGAAGATGTTACCTATAAGAAAGACCGCGACCTGCACCCGAAGTCTGCCTCGGGCGAATGGGTGAGTTCCATTGTGTTTGCCGTAGTGGCTGCCACATTGGTGCATACCTATTTTATGCAGCCCTACGTGATCCCGACCGGCTCCCTGGAACGGACCCTCCGGGTGGGGGACCTGCTGTTTGTGAGTAAATTCCATTTCGGGGCACGGGTCCCGATGACTACCCTGGCAGCACCCATGGTACACGATACCCTGCCCGGCCTGGGGGTGCGCTCCTACCTGAAGAAACCGCAGCTGCCTTATATGCGGTTGCCCGGGTTCGAATCTGTGGAAAAGAACGACCTGGTGGTCTTCAGCTGGCCGGCCGATACGGTCCGGCAGTTTTTCCGGGCAGAAGCCGGGGTGGAAAAGCCCATCGACAAGAAATCCAATTACGTAAAACGTTGTGTCGGGACCCCGGGGGATTCGCTCCAGGTCATCGACGGCTATGTCTACATCAACGGGAAACAGCTCCAGCTCTCCGACAGGGCCCGGCCCATGTACGACTACAACGTGTACAGCCAGAAAGGGGTTTCCTCCCGCTGGTTGCAGGAAGTGGGGGCCGATGAGTACCTCCGGACCTATGTCTCGGAGACCCTGGGCCCCAACCAACTGAGGGTACTCTCCCCCTATTATTACCAGTACAGCAACCAGAATGGCCAGACGGTCCTGCTCACCCCTTCCGAAGGCCTGCCCCTGGAGGCCGTCCGGGCTGCAGGGGTGCGGCAGATCCGGGAAATTTCAACAAGGGAACGCACCGTGGCCCTTACCGATGCCATGGCTGAAGCCCTGAGGGGGGTATCGGGCGTGGATTCCGTGGTTCGCCTTCTGGAACCGGCAGGGGTAGCCGGAGACAATATCTTCCCCCAGCACCCGGCCTACCCCTGGAACAATGACCAGTTCGGGCCTATCTACATCCCGGGCAAAGGTGATACGGTAGCCCTGACCCCGGAGACACTGCCATTCTACAAGAAAATCATCCGCGACTACGAGGGGAACGAGGTATCCGTTTCCGGAAGGCAGGTACTGCTCAACGGACAGCCGGTAGAGCAATACACCTTCTCCCAGGACTATTTCTGGATGATGGGGGACAACCGCGACCATTCGGAAGACAGCCGCGCATGGGGGTATGTCCCGGCCAACCACATTGTGGGCAAACCGGTTTTCATCTGGATGAGTTTCGACAACTTCAACGCCGGGATGGCCAATTGGAAGCCGCGCTGGGACCGGATTTTCACCACCGTGGGCGGGTCCGGGGAACCCCGCTCCTATTTCCGGCATTTCCTGGTGGCCCTGGCGGCCTATTTCATCATCGATTTCCTGGTGCGCCGCAGGCGCAAGAACAGGAAAAAAGCCTGATTCGTGAAACCCGTCCTGCTGCACCCAACCTACTTCCCGCAGCCTGGTGTTATGGCCTGCCTGCTTCAGAGGGAGGTAGTCTGGGAGGTATGGGATAATTTTCAGAAACAGACCTTCCGGAACCGCTGCTACATCTGCACGGACCGTGGGAGGTTAATGCTCAATATCCCCATCCGCCATGTAGGGGGCACCACCGGTCGCCAACGCTACCGGGAGGTGGAACCGGACAATTCCTACCCCTGGCAACGCCAGCACTGGCGTACCCTGGAAACGGCGTACAGGTCCGCCCCGTTTTTTGAGTATTACGAGGCCGAACTCCGGCCGCTTTTTGAAACCGCCCCCCAGTCTCTTTTGGAATGGAATCTGGAAAGCACCATACTGCTCTGCGACCTGTTGGGGATCCCTTTCCCCGAGCAGGTCTCCTGGGATTTTCAGGAATCGCCCACCGGAGTCACCGACGGACGCCACCTGGTCCTGGCCAAAGGTTCGCCCGACCCCAACCAGCCCCCATACCATCAGGTATTCGAAGACCGCCATGGTTTCATTCCCGGGGTTAGTACCCTGGATTTGCTGTTCAATGAAGGACCTGCGGCCCTGGATTACATCCAGAACCTGAAAATATCGGTGGGTGCTTAGGTTCTCCGTCCATTACGGAATCCACTTCCTGCTCCCGGTGGCTGTTGCCTTCCTGTTGTTCCGGAAACAGCCCTGGCGGGCAGTCGTGTGGATGTGGGCCGGGATGCTCATAGACCTGGACCACCTGCTGGCCGATCCGGTTTTTGACCCCAGCCGCTGCAGCCTGGGGTTTCACCCCCTGCACAGCTATTGGATGGTCCCCGCCTATGCTGCTTTGGCCCTATGGCCTAAAACCAGGGTGCTTGGCCTGGGGCTGCTGATACATATAATGGCAGATGGGGCCGATTGCCTGTTGCAGGGTTAGTCCTCCTTCCCGGCTTTAAACAGGAAATCCTTCTCGGCCTGGCTCAGGCTGTCGTACCCGCTTTTGCTGATCTTGTCCAGAATGGTATCGATCTTGCGCTGGTGGGCGGCCTTGTCGTAGTCCGGGCCTGAAGCAGCGGGCTCCTTTTTTTTGCGGTAGACCGTTTTCATAGGGGCTTTGCGGGGCTTCCGCTCGAAGAGGCCTCCAATGGCATCGAGCATTTTGGAAAATCCGGCCCCGAGGTCGCCCCCCTGCAGGGAACGCCGGGCATAGAGATACCCCAGCAAGGCCCCGCCCAGGTGTGCAATGCGCCCGCCTGCATTATCGCCGGCCGGGATCATGATCAAATCCAGCAGGACAAAAAAGGCCCCGATGTACCAGAGTTTGATGTTGAAGAAAAAGACCCGGACCTCCTGCATGGGCATGTAGGTGCAAATAAAGATCAGGACGGCCATCACCCCTGCAGAAGCCCCTACGAGCGGGGACTGGCTTTGGTGGAAGGCCGGGAAGATATTATAGGAAGCCAGGAAAAACGCCCCACCCAGGATGACCCCGAGGAAATACACATTGATAAACCTCCGGGGGCCGAACAGATTCAGGAAAATCCTAGCCGTGTAAAACAGCAGCAGCATATTGAAAAACAGGTGCCACAGCCCCCCGTGCAGGAAGGAATAGGTTACGATGGACCAGGGCTGGGTCAGAAAATCGAAAAAATCGCGCGGGAGCTCCAGCCAGCCTTCCACCTGCCAGGGGGGAAGGGCCAGCAGAAAGGCCACCAGGCGGAATACGATAAACACCGCCACATTGATAACAATGAGTTTTTCGGCTATACTAAGCCGCGAGAACTGGTATTTTAATCCGCCTTGCATCTATAAATCCCAACGGTTATTGTTAAACTGGTTCCGCTTCCAGTACCACATCATCAAAAAGCCAAAGAGAGCCCCGCCTACGTGGGCAAAGTGGGCGATTCCCGCCCCGAAAATACTGTAGCCGGTTACTCCGGAGAACAAGTCCAGGCCAATCAATACCGGGATAAAATATTTGGCCTTGATGGGTACAGGCAGAAAGATCAGGAATAGCTCGCTGTTGGGGAAGGACATCCCAAATGCAACCAGGATACCATAGATGGCACCGGATGCGCCTACGGCAGGGCTATAGAAGGTATCGGCCATCTTCTGGACCTTCCCGGGGTCGGCCAGTTCCAGCCATGCCCTTGGGGCTTCCCCGCTCATAAGCAATTGCAATACATCCGATTCCGCCAACCCGGCATTCACCAGAGCTTCCACCCCCTGGTGCACCGTGTAGAGGTTAACCCCTGTATGGATAAAGGCAGCCCCGAGGCCGGCAGAAAAATAAAAAAACAGGAACTTACGCGTTCCCCACATCCGCTCCAGGGGCGAACCGAACGCCCATAGCGCATACATGTTGAAGAAAATATGCATGAACCCCCCGTGCATAAACATATGCGTCCCGATCTGCCACCAGGCGAAGTGCGGGTTCTGCGGATACCACAGGGCAAACCAGTCGAAAAGGCGGTCCCCATAAAGTGAGGTGGCCACAAAAAAGAGGATATTGATGATCAGCAGGTGCTTGATACCGTCTGTGAGTCTACCCATTGGGATTGAGTTTTTGGTCCAGCTCCTCCAGGGTGAGGGTGGTGTGGATGGGTTTTTGGAATGGGCTCAGGCCGGGTTCCCTAGAGCCAAAGAGGTCGTTGACCAGGGCCAATTGGGCCGCAGGCTCCATGGGGGTTCCGGCTTTGATGGCCAGTTGGCGGCAAAGGGCCTTGGCCATGCGGTCGCCCTGGGAGAAACCCTGTTCCCCCTCATGCTGCTGCCAGCCCGCGATGAGTCCGTCCAGGACACCGGGGGCCTCCCCTTCGGGAACCAGGGCCGGTAGGCCAATGATTTCAAGGGATTCGTCCCCAAATTCCCCGAAGCGGAACCCCATGCCCTCCAGGGCATCGGTCAGGGCTTCCAGCACGTGCATTTCTGCAGGGGTAAACCGGAGTTTCAGCGGAAAGATCAGGGTTTGTACCACCGGTTCCTTCCGGGTAATATTTTCCAGGAATTGTTCGTAGAGCACCCGTTGGTGGGCGCGGGTCTGGTCGATGAGCAACAATCCGGACTTGATCCGGGTTACGATGTATTTGCGCCCCAGCTGAAAGACCCCTTTCAGGTCCTGACCCTGAAGGTGGCTTCCCTCCAGCAGGGTTTCCTCAGGGGCGCCGGAGGGAATTTCGATGCCTTCTGGCTGGGGTTCGCCTACGGGTTGGGCCCCAAGGCCTTCATACAGGGCTTCCCATCCCGCCGTTTCCCGGGAGGCCTTGCGGGCCAGGCCACCCCCGGAGACCGGATCCGTAAAAGGGTTGAAATTACGGTCTACGCTTACCTTGGGGGCCTGGGCCTGCCTGTCCTTAAAGGCGTAAGGGGTTTCCAGGTTGTTGTCGTGGTCAAAATCCAGTACCGGCCGCACATTGAACTGGCCCAGACTGTGTTTGATAGCCGACCGGAGGATGGCGTAGAGGCTTTGCTCATCCTCAAACTTCACCTCCGTTTTGGTCGGGTGGATATTCACATCCAGGGTATGGGGCGGTACTTGCAGGAAAAGAAAATACCCCGGGTACATCTCGGCTTTGAGCAGGCCTTCGAAGGCAGTCATAACCGCATGGTGCAGATACGGGCTTTTAATAAACCGGTCATTGACGAAGAAATACTGCTCCCCCCGGCTTTTCTTGGCAAACTCGGGTTTGCAGATAAAACCCGAAATAATGGCAATCTGGGTTTC
This sequence comes from Robiginitalea sediminis, assembly GCF_002198115.1. Taxonomy (GTDB): domain Bacteria; phylum Bacteroidota; class Bacteroidia; order Flavobacteriales; family Flavobacteriaceae; genus Robiginitalea; species Robiginitalea sediminis. The sequence continues at coordinate 166,103 of NZ_NGNR01000004.1, forward strand.
TTCGGAGACCGGGACCAGGCGGTTGTCCATACGGCTGCCAAAAAGGTGACCGATGCGCTGGCGCAGTTTGGCCCCCGGCAGGTTGTGGATCTCGTTCTCGTTGTGCACGAGTTTAAAGGAAATCCCGGGGTGGGCCAGGGCAACCCGCTGGAATTCCTCCAGGACATGGCGGAATTCCACCTTGTCCGATTTCAAAAAGTTTCGTCGGGCAGGGATATTAAAAAAGAGGTTTTTGACACTTATGGAGGTGCCCACCGGGGCCACCGCCGCTTCCCGTGCCTGGATTTCGTCTCCCGCAATGCGCACGTGGCATGCCAGTTCATCCCCTTCCTGGCGGGTTATCAGCTCTACCTGGGCAATGGCCGAAATCGATGCCAGGGCCTCACCCCTAAACCCTTTGGTGGCAATCCGGAACAGGTCTTCCGCCCCGCTGATTTTAGAGGTGGCATGACGGCGGAAACAAAGCCCGGCATCCCCTTCGGACATGCCGCAGCCATCGTCCACCACCCGGATCAGGGCCTTGCCCCCATCCTTTACGATGAGCTCGATTTTACCCGCCCCCGCATCTATGGCATTCTCCAACAACTCCTTCACCACGGAAGCAGGGCGCTGCACCACTTCCCCGGCCGCAATCTGGTTGGCCACATGGTCGGGTAATACGTGAATCCGGTCTGCCATTATTTCGGGAAAAAAATGGAAAGGTCAAAGTCCAGCAGGTACAAGGCCAGCAACAAAAGGATGGCCAATACCAGGTAGAACCGCAATTTGTAATTCCTGTCTCCCTTTTGGCGGGAATCTGCCATGGCGCGTTTCCACCGGGATTTAACGCCCCCCTGGGGGCCGGCCGTAGACCGGAAGCGGTCCAGACGATGTTGGATTTTAAAGGGGTTCCCCTCTCCTTTATCGTCGTAATACCTGGGGGTATAACCGTATTTTTTATTCTTGCGAAGCCGTGAAAATCGTCCCATAGTATAGCTTCAAAAATACTGAAAATAGGGACTTCGCCGGAGGAGGCAGTGCCAAAAAATGTTAACAGTCCCCTGGGGAAAGCCGCCCTAGAGGGTAGCCATCTGAATGGCGGCCACCGCCGCTTCCACACCTTTGTTTCCGTGCTTGCCCCCGCTGCGGGCTCGGGCTTGTTCCCAGGTATCGTCCGTCAGGACGCAGAAGATTACCGGGACATCGGTTTGGAGGTTCAGGTCCATGATTCCCTGGGCCGTTCCCTGGCACACAAAATCGAAATGGGCCGTTTCTCCGCGGATTACGCTGCCAATGGCGATAACGGCATCCGGTTTCTCACGGGCAATCATCCGCTTACAGCCAAAGGGGAGTTCAAAACTACCGGGGACATCCCAGCGGAGGATTTGCTCTTCAGGCATCCCGCAACTGCGGAGGGTTTGGTAGGCGCCGTCTGCCAGGGCTCCGGTAATCTCCGCATTCCAGCTGGAAACCACCAGCCCTACCCGAAGGCCCGTGCAGTCCGGAAACCCTGCGGGTTCATAGTCGGAAAGATTCTTTCCGGCAGTGGCCATCAGTTTCCTTTTTTGGCCATACCGATGAAGGCTTCCACGCCAGTGGCCTGGGCGGCATCCGGGAAGTCTTCCTTGATGCGGGTGAAGTATTCCAGCGCCTTGTCGAACTGCTGGAGCTCAAGGGCTACAACCCCGGCTTTCTGCAGGTACAGGGGGGTAGTAAAGTCGTTCTCATCCTGGCGGATGGCTTTCTCGTAGTACTCCAGGGCATCGGCCGGCTGGCCCAGCTCCAGGAAGGCATCGCCTATTGCGCCCTGCCCGATGGGGCCCAACATGGCATCGTCGGACCGGAAGTCCTCCAGGTAAGAAACAGCCTGATCGTACTGGTTCAGGTGCAGGTAGGAAACCCCTGCAGCGTAGTTGGCCAGGTTGGCTGCCTTGGTGCCTGAGTATTCGTCGATGATATCCAGCAAGCCGTATTTTCCTTCGGCCCCATTCAGGGCCAGGGTGTATAGCGAATCGGCAAGGGCCTCGTTCTGCTGGGCTTCCTGGAAATACTGCATGGGGAAGAACAACTCGTTGCTGGCAGAAGCCTCCCGCGGCTCCTGTACAAAGCTCTGATAACCAAGGTATCCCAAAACACCCACGGCGATAATCCCGATGATGCCCAGAATATACGTCTGGTTGCGGGCTACCCATTGCTCGGTTTTGGAGGCCCCGGTATCCAGGCTGCTGAACACCTCTGCCGTGGTACTGTCGCTCCGTTGCTGCTCTACCGCTTCGGACTTGTTCGCCGGCTTGTGCCCCCGCTTTTTGTATGTCGCCATTTTTCGTATTATTGGTCGCGCAAAAATACAGGTTTTATCCAAAACCGAAAGTCAAATTATTCGTTATTTTACAATAATTTGAACCCCCCGCCACAGGCCTATCCCTATGCATCTAAAGCATTTGAGTTTACTGAATTACAAGAATTTTGAATCGGCCGAATTCGCCTTCGACGCCAAGATAAATTGCCTTGTGGGACCTAATGGTGTGGGTAAGACCAATGTTCTGGATGCCATCTACCACCTGGCTTTCGGAAAGAGCTATTTCAACCCAATTACCACCCAGAACCTCCGCCACGGGTCGGACTTTTTTGTCATAGACGGGAGTTTCCAGGGCAGCACAGGGGAACAGCATATTGTCTGCAGTTTCAAAAAAGGCGCCAAAAAGGTACTCAAGCGCAATGGTAAGGCCTACGACCGGATCTCCGAACACATCGGGGAGGTGCCTTTGGTTATTGTTTCACCGGCCGACCGGGACCTGATTGTGGAAGGGAGCGAGACCCGCCGGAAATTCATGGACGGGGTCATCTCCCAATCGGACCGCGACTACCTGCGCGACGTGCTGGACTACCACAAGGTCCTGGCACAGCGCAATGCCCTGTTGAAGTATTTCGCGGCAAACCACCGCTTCGATGCCGAAACCCTCGGGGTCTACGATACGCAGTTATCCGGGCTGGCCGGGCGCATCCACAACAAGCGCACGGCCTTTATGGAGGCCTTCCGCCCTATTTTTGCCCAGCAATACCGGGCCATTTCCGGGAGGGACGAACCGGTTACCCTCAGCTATGACAGCCACCTTACAGCCGGGCCCTTGCAGGGTCAGCTGCAGGCCAGCCTGGAAAAGGACCGCGTATTGCAGTATACCACCCGCGGGGTGCACAAAGACGACCTCAGCATGGAGATCGACGGGCACCCGATTAAAAAATTCGGCAGCCAGGGGCAGCAGAAATCCTTCCTGATCGCCTTGAAGTTTGCCCAGTTCCAGTTTATGAAGCAACAGGTGAACCGCATGCCCCTCCTCCTGTTGGACGACATCTTCGACAAGCTGGACGAACACCGCGTTTCACACATAGTTGGGCTGGTCAACCAGGAACAGTTCGGGCAGATTTTTATCAGCGACACCCACCCGGAGCGGACCGAAGCCATCGTTAAAGCCATACACCAGAGTTATGTTTCCATCCGCCTGTAAATACATACTGATTTTGGCCCTCATGCTGGCCGGGTGCAAGGACCTCCCCGGTCCGGACCAGGTGAAGCATTTGGACGGATACTGGGAAATCGCACAGGTGGAATTCCCCGACGGGGGTACCCGGGATTACCCGGTAAACACCACCGTAGACTACTACCACCTGGAAGGTCGGAAGGGCTATCGCAAAAAGCTCCAACCCAATGCAGACGGGACGTTTGCAACCTCCGATGACGCCCTCCCCCTGCAGGTTGTGGTGCAAGACGGGGCACTAATCCTGGTCTTTGAGAGCGATTCGGGGACCTGGGAGGAACACGTGGAGGCCTTAACCCCTGAGGAAATGACCCTGATGCACGGCAACGGGCTGCGCTATCGCTACCGGAAATACGAACCTATTAACCTGAACCCCTGATGCCAAGAAAGGACGAAGAACAAAAACTGGGGGATGCCCTTAAAGGCTTCATCAAAGCCCATGGGCTTCAGAAGGGGCTGGACCAGGTCAATATTTCAGAAGCCTGGGCCGAGATCATGGGCCCCGGGGTTGCAGGCTATACGCGGAAGGTACGCCTCAGCGGGGGCACCCTGCGGGTAGACCTCACCTCTTCCGTACTCCGGGAAGAGCTCAGCCTGGGCAACCGCAAAATCGTGGAGATGCTCAATGCGCGTATGGGCAGGGAGGTGGTAGACCAGCTAATCCTACAATAAAAAACCCCGGGCAAACACCCGGGGCTGGTTTTTTCAGTTTCTCTGGGATCGTTTAGGAAAAAATTTCCCGTCCGGAGAAATGGAAGGCGCATTCAATGGCCGCGTTGTCGTCGCTGTCCGAACCGTGGATGGCATTTTCCGCAATGTCCGTGGCGTACATTTTCCGGATGGTTCCTTCGGCTGCCTCTGCCGGATTGGTGGCCCCGATAAGGGCGCGGAAATCCTCAACGGCATTGTCTTTCTCCAGGATGGCTGCCACAATGGGCCCACGGGTCATGAAATCCACCAGCTCTCCGAAAAACGGGCGCTCCTTGTGGATGGCGTAAAATTCCTGGGCATCGCGCCGGCTTAGCTGGGTAAATTTCATGGCGATGATCTTAAACCCAGCGGCGGTAATCTTCTCCAGTATGGGTCCGATATACCCGTTGTCTACCGCATCGGGCTTGATCATGGTAAAGGTTTTGTTTCCCGTCATTTCAAAAAATTTTGTGCAAAAGTACGGTTTCTATTCCCATCCCACAACTAATACTGTTGTTGGAGGGAGGCCAGTACCTTGCTGCTGTCCCCCACGATTTCCATCTGCGCCATGCCCGTCTTCGGGCTCAGGCGAAGCAGGCCAAAACTCTGCCTGGCCACCACCTCCCCTACCCGGTAGGGGTTGGGCTCCCCACTGAAACCGCTGTAGACATGGGTAAGGCCACTGCTGGTGAAATCCACAATGGGGTACCGGAGGGTATCGGCCTCCAGGCGGGAAAACTCGGAAATATGCCGATCGCCGGACAGGAGGATGACCCCCCGGGCCCCGGACTGGGAAACCAGCCTCAGGAGCCTGTCCCGCTCATGGGGCATGTTGCCCCAGCCTTCGAATCCGTGTTGGTCCGACAGGACCTGGACGCTGCTGACCACCAGGTTGAAATCGGCCCTGGAAGACCTGAGCTGGGCCTCCAGCCAGCGCCATTGCGCCTCTCCCAGCATGGTCCCCTTCCCGGAAGTGTTGGGGACATACCTTTTGGTCCCGGTTGTGTCCGGCGTAAGCGCCGAACGGTGGTAGCGGGTATCGAGCAGGATAATCTTTACGGCAAACCCCTCATGACGAAAGGTCTCGCTGTGGTATACCCCCGGGCGCAACCGCCTGGGGTCGCTGGCTGCCACCCCGAGAAAATCGAGCAGGACCTGCTGGCTGGAATCGCGGGCCTGGAATTCGGCACCCCCGTCGTTCAGGCCGTAGTCATGATCGTCCCAGGTGCCCAGAATTGGGACCTGCGCACGTAGTGCAACATACCCGGGCACGGAGTCCTGCCGTCGAAAAGCCTGGCGCAGCAGAGGGATGCTGTCTGTATCGGCATAGACGATATCCCCACCCCATATCCAGACATGGGGGTTGGCGTCCAGGACATCATCCCAGAGGGTGTTGGGCAGCTCGCTGCGGTTACAGGAACCAAAGGCAATTACAAAATCTGGCGCCGGGGGTTGCTCCGGCTGGGTTTGGCGGGTTTGGCACCCGACCATCAATAGGACGGCTGTCCACAGGCAATACTGGCTTCTCATACGATTGGTCTCAGGCCCTAAAAGTACCGATTCCGGGGCAGCCGGTCAATAGAATAATCGTATCTTTGACCGCATGAATACTGCTGCGATCCAGGCCCTGCGCCCGTTGTTATCCACCTCCCGGAAGATTGTACTGGTCCCCCACAAAAACCCCGACGGCGACGCCATCGGGTCCTGCCTCGGATTGTACCACTACCTCCGGGCTCTGGGGCACCAGGCTACAGTAGTGGCGCCAAACGACTTCCCGCAATTCCTGAAATGGATGCCCGGGGCGGAAGCAGTCCTGGTATACGAGAAAGACCCCCGGGCCGGGAAAGCAGCCATCGCGGACGCCGAGTTGGTTTTTACGCTGGACTTCAACGCCCTGGACCGGTGCGGGGACCTGCAGGTTCCCCTGCAAAAGGCCTCAGCAACCTTTATCATGATTGACCACCACCAAAGCCCGGACAATTATGCCCAGGTGCAGTACTCGGACGTCCAAATGAGTTCTACCTGCGAAATGGTGTACAATACCATAGAAGCGCTTGGCGGCTTGGACCTGCTGGATGCCGGGGCCGCATCCTGCCTGTATGCCGGGATGCTTACCGATACCGGCTCCTTTAAGTTCCCCGGGACCACCCCCCGGACTATGCGGGTGGCTGCAGACCTCATGGAGCGCGGGGCCCCGCATTCGGAAATCCACCGGAACATTTACGATACCAACCGGCCGCAAAGGCTTCAGTTGCTGGGCAGGGCCCTTTCGAACCTGGTCATTTTACCGGAATACAGGACGGCCTATATCACCCTAAGCCAGGAAGAACTGGATGCCCATGGCTTCCAGAAAGGCGATACCGAGGGGTTTGTAAATTACGGACTCTCTGTAGACGGCGTGGTCCTGGCTGCTATTTTTATCGAGAACCGGGACGAGAAGATCGTCAAGATTTCCCTTCGTTCCCAAGGGGATTTTTCGGTGAATGACATGGCGCGCAAACACTTTAATGGCGGGGGTCACATCAATGCCGCCGGGGGCCGGAGCGAGGAATCCCTGAAGGATACCACCGAGCGTTTCGAGCGCATCCTGGCCACCTATAAAAACGAATTGCAGGCTTCATGAGAACATCCGTTTTAGTTCTTTTTTCGATTCTGGCCTTCGGTTGCCAGGAACCGCAGGCCCGCTGGCCTGTGGAATCTAAAGGGGGCACCTTCCTGAAGGTGTCGGCCGAACGCAACCGGCGACTCCTGGAGCAGGAAGAGGCCCTGATGGACCGCCTTACCGAAGAAGATTCCCTGCACCAGTGGATTACCAGTTCCAGCGGCAGCCGGTATTACTACCTTCAGCAACAGGAAGGCAATGGGGCTCCCGCCCAGCCGGACGATTTGGTCACCCTTTCCTATAACCTATTGACCTGGGCCGGGGATACCCTGTACACAGCCGATGAAATAGGCCTTATCCGATACAAGGTAGACAAACAGGAACTCTTCCCGGGCCTCCGCCACAGCGTGAAACTCCTCCGGGAAGGCGAAAGCGCGGTGTTCCTGTTTCCCTCATCCCTGGGTTACGGCTACCACGGGGATGATCAGCGCATTGGCCCCAATCTCCCCCTGAAGGCCACCCTGCACCTTCTGAAAATCGAAAAAGCAAAAGATACAATAGCATCCAATCCTTAAATTCATGAACAGAATCCTGATTATCCTAGTATTGGCCGCTACCCTGGGTACGGCCTGCAAATCCAAGCAATACGCAGACCTCGGCGACGGGTTGTACGCCTCCATGCGTACCACCGAAGGCGAAATCGTCCTGAAACTGGAAGCGGAAAAAACCCCGGTTACCGTGGCTAATTTTGTCTCCCTGGCCGAGGGTACCAACCCCTTTGTGAGCGAGGAATTTAAAAACAAGAAATATTACGACGGGCTTATTTTCCACCGGGTCATCAAAGACTTTATGATCCAGGGGGGCGACCCCACCGGCACAGGCCGGGGCAACCCCGGATACCGGTTTGCAGACGAGTTCCACGACTCCCTGGTACACGACCGCAAGGGCCTTTTGTCTATGGCCAATGGTGGGCCCGGCACCAACGGCAGCCAATTCTTCATCACCCACGCCCCTACCCCTTGGCTCGATGGCAAGCATACCATCTTCGGGGAGGTCGTCCGGGGGATGGAGGTGGTGGACTCCATCGCTACTGTGGAGGTCAACGCCCAACAGGGCAACCGCCCGGTTCAGGACGTGGTCATGGAGGAAGTCTCCATCATCCGCAACGGGAAACAGGCCCGGGAATTCGACGCCGTCCAGGTCATAACAGACTACTTCGAGGCTGAAAAAGCCCGCGAGGCGGCCCAGAAGGAGAAACTGGCAAATTTCCTGGAAGAAATAAGTGCCCAGAAAGAGCAGGCCCAAACCCTGCCTACAGGCCTGGCGTATCTGATTATTGAAGAAGGGACAGGCGACCAGCCGGTGGTTGGCAACAAGGTATGGGTCGATTATGCCGGGTGGCTCGAGGACGGGACCCTGATAGACACCAGTGAAGAATATATTGCCGAAACCTTTGGCAGGACGGAAGACCTGGCGCGCCTGCACGGGGGCAAGTTTGGCCCCGTAGCCATGGATTACAGCCCGGATTCCCCGCTTATCCCCGGCTTTAAGGAAGCCCTGCTCCAAATGAAGGTGGGCGACAAGTGGCGGGTCTTTATCCCGCCCCACCTCGGGTGGGGAGAACAGGGAGGCGGCCCGGTTCCGCCCAATGCATCCCTGGTCTTCGACCTGAAAATTACAGGGATCCAGCAGTAACGCCTCTTAAAGACCAAAAACCAAAGAGCCCCGGATTCTCCGGGGCTTTTTGATTATGCCCCGATGGTTGCGAGGACGTCTTTGAGGTAGCCCCAGAATTTCTGGGTAGAGGAAATGCTGGCGCGCTCATCCGGGGAATGGGCCCCCAGGATGGTGGGGCCAAAACTGATCATGTCCATATCCGGGTAGTGCCCTTTAATGATGCCACATTCCAGCCCGCCATGGCCGGCTACCACTTTGGGCTCATCCCCGAAAAGCGCCTGGTACCGGTCCTGGAGGACGCGAAGGATTTCCGAATTGGGGTCCGGCGCCCAGCCGGGATAGTCGCCCCCTGTTTCGGTATGGTACCCGGCCAGGTGGAACACCGCCTCCAGGCTCTGCACCAGATCGGCCTTCCGGCTTTCCCGGGAAGAGCGGGTCAGACACCCGATCTCGATGCTGCCTTCCCCGGCCTTTACCCGGGCCAGGTTGTTCGAGGTTTCCGTTTGATCGGGAAACTGATAGCTCATATAATACGGGCCGCTGAGCACCCCGCTGAGGCAGCGCAGCAGGTTTTGCCCATCGGGTTGGGGTATGACCACTGCCGGTGCCACGGTGGTTTCGATTTCCAGGTCCAGTCCGGGTTCCACGGGGGCAAAATCTTCCTGTATCCCTGCAAAAGCCAGGCGAATTGATGCTTCAAGGGTACCGGCCTGCTCAGACGGCACGGCCAGAAGGGCCCTGGCTTCACGCGGGATGGCATTGCGCAAATTGCCACCGTCGAAACGGGAGAGGAGGGCATCGGTCCCCGGCAGGACTTCGGCAAACAGGCGGGTCATGATTTTGTTGGCATTGCCCAGTCCTTTGTGGATGTCCATCCCGCTGTGTCCGCCCTGTAACCCGCTGACTTTGATTTCCAGACCCACATGACCGGGTGGGCAGGGCTGGGGGGTATATGTGGCTGTTGCCGTCAGGTCTACCCCCCCGGCACAGCCTACGTTGAGCTCGTCGTCTTCCTCCGTATCCAGGTTGAGCAGGATCCGGCCATTCAGCCAGTCTGGGGAAAGGTTTTTGGCCCCGGTCATCCCGGTTTCCTCGTCTATGGTAAAGAGGGCTTCCAGGGGCGGGTGGGAGATGGTGTCCGACTCCAGCACCGCCATAATGGCGGCTACCCCCAGGCCGTTATCGGCACCGAGGGTAGTTCCCCGGGCCTTGACCCAATCGCCTTGTACCACCATCCGGATCCCGTCCGAATCGAAATCGAAGTCCGTCCCTTCGTTTTTCTGGTGCACCATATCCAGGTGGGCCTGTAGCACCACAGTGGGCCTACCTTCCATCCCGGGGCTGGCCGGCTTGCGGATGCACACGTTCCCACAGGCATCCGTATCGGTTTGCAGGCCCAGGGAGCGGCCAAATTCCTCCATAAAGGCAATCACCCGCCCTTCCTTCTTGGAAGGTCGGGGCACGGCGTTGAGGGCTTCAAAATGTTTCCAGACAACCTGGGGCTCGAGGGCGGAAAGGGGGGTACTCATATCGCTTTGTTTTTTTCAAAATTAGGAAATACCCCCGAGCCCCTGCCGCCGAGAATGCCTATTTTTGAAGCCATGCGCAAGCGAATCCTCAACATCCTGGCCATAAGCCTGCCCCTTCAGGTAGCAGGGGTTGCCTGGGCCTCTGCCAACCCGACTTGGGTGGAACGCTATTACAGCCTGGGGCTCTACCCATACCTTTCCGGGTTCTTCCGGTGGCTCTACGGGTGGGTACCCTTTTCCGTGGGAGACCTCCTCTACCTTGGGGTTGGGGCCTGGGTCCTGGTCCGGGTCTGGCGCTACCGCAGCAGGTTGAAATCGGACTTCTGGCAATTGCTGCGCGATGCTATCGCCGCCTTTGCGGTGGTTCACTTTACCTTTTACCTCCTTTGGGGGATGAACTACTTCCGCCAACCCCTGCGGGAAACCATGGCCCTGGAGGAAGCCTATACCCAAAGCGAATTGAAGGCATTTACCCAGGCCCTGGCCAAGGCCACCAATGCCCTGCAGCGCGAACTTGCCGGGGACTCCCTCCAACCGGTAGCCGTCCCCTACTCCCGGGCGGAGATACAGGAAAAAACCATTGAGGGATATCGCGATCTGGAAGCCCGTTTCCCTGAGCTTGCCTACCGCAGGCCCAGCCTGAAGCCTTCCCTCATCAGCGGGGCCCTCTCCTATATGGGGTATGGGGGCTACCTCAACCCTTTTACGGGCGAGGCCCAGGTAAATGCCCGCCTGCCCCTGTTCCGGTACCCCGTGGTGTGCGGCCACGAGGTGGGCCACCAACTGGGCTACTCGGCCGAAAACGAGACCAATTTTATCGGCTACCTGGTCAGCGTATACCACCCGGACCCCTATTTCCGTTACTCCGCCACCGCCTTTGCCCTGAGTTATTGCCTCTCCGAGCTTCATGCCAATAGTCCGGAACGCGCCAAAGAGGTGCTGGACAGCCTGACCCCGGGGGTACGGGCCAACTACCAGGAAGTCCGGGATTTCTGGGAGTCCTATGCCAACCCCCTGGAGCCGGTTTTCAAGGCCGTCTTCAACACTTACCTGGAGGCCAACCGCCAGAAGGATGGCATCCGAAGCTACAACCGGGTAGTCTCCCTGATGCTGGCCTACCACCGGGAAGTACCCCTTGACGGGTTCTAAATGTTTTGTTAAAACCACTCCCTGCCCACAGGTTACGCTGCGGTATCCCTTATTTTTAGTCGGCTAATTCAAAAACGACCCAAAACATGAAATGGAAACTCGCCATCCCAGCCCTGTTATGGCTGGGTGCCATCGGCTATGGCCAGGACTATTACCCCAAAAACGACGGGGTGAAGGCCAGCGATGAAAATTACACGGCTCTTACCAATGCCCGGATCCACGTCAGTGCGGACCAGGTCATCGACAACGCCACCTTGCTGATCCGAAAGGGGAAGGTGGAACAGGTAGGGGCTTCGGTCCGCATCCCGGAAAACAGCGTGGTGCTGGACCTCGGGGGCAAACACATCTATCCTTCCTTTATCGACGTCTTTTCGGACTATGGGATTGAAAAACCCAAACGGGCGCCCGGAGGTGGCCGCACGGCCCAGTACGAGTCCACCCGGGAAGGGTTTTACTGGAACGACCACATCCGCCCGGAACAGCAGGCACTGGAAGCCTATTCCTTCGATGCCAAAGCAGCCGAATCGCTCCGAAAACTTGGTTTTGGCACCGTCAACAGCCATGTGGCTGACGGAATCGCACGGGGTACCGGCGTATTGCTTTCCCTGAACCCTGAAGGGGGGGAAGGCCAACGGGTGCTGGACGACGTTTCCGGCCAGTACTTTTCCTTCGAGAAAAGCGTAACCTCCCGCCAGTCCTACCCCACCTCATTGATGGGGGCTATGGCACTGCTGCGGCAGATGTATCACGATGCTTCCTGGTATGAAAAAGGAGGTGCCTCCAACACCGACCGGTCCCTGGAAGCCCTGCTGGCCCAACGGGGCCTGGTGCAGTTCTTTGCCGCAGCGGATAAGGAAAACATCCTGCGGGCCGACGGCATCGGGGATGCGTTCGGGGTACAATATGTGATCCATGCCGGAGGGCAGGAATATGAAAACATAGACGCCGTTAAGGCTACCGGCGCTGCCCTGGTCGTACCGCTGGATTTCCCGGAGGCATTCGACGTTTCGGACCCCTACCAGGCGGGATACATCTCCCTGGCCGATATGAAACACTGGAACCAGGCCCCTACCAACCCTAAGGTCCTCCACGAGAACGGGATCCGGTTTGCCTTTACCCTCAACGGGCTCAAGAAACAATCGGATTTTATGGAAATGGTGCGCAAGGCCATAACCTATGGTCTGCCGGAAAGCGCAGCCCTGAGGGCGCTGACCTCCGAGCCGGCGCGCCTGCTGGGCAAGGCCGACCAGATCGGGTCGCTGCAACCCGGGCGCCTGGCGAACTTCCTGATTACCTCCGGACCGGTCTTCGACAAGGAGACCACCCTGTATGAGAACTGGGTACGGGGCCAGCGGGATGTCCTGGCGGACATGGAGCAAAAGGATATCCGGGGTACTTACAGCCTGGTAACCGGAGGCAAGACCTTTACCCTCGAGGTAGGTGGCAAGGCCGGTTCCCCCAGCCTGAAAGTCAAACGGGACACCACAGACCTGAAAGGAAAAATCGGGTATACGGGAGACTGGGCGAATATTTCCTTCTCCGACGGGGAGGACCGCTACCGGATGGCTGCCCGCGTAAGGGAAAACACCGCAGACCTGCAGGCCAAAACAGTACTGCCCAATGGTCAGGAAACCCGGCTGACCCTTCGCAGGACAGCCGCCTATGAAGGCGACAAACCCAAGGAAGGGGAGGAAGATTCTGCCCCGGAAGTGTTGCCGCTGACCTACCCGAATGTGGGGTACGGATACAGCAGCCTGCCCACACGGCAGGACGTACTTTTCCAGAATGCCACGGTCTGGACCTCCGAGGATGCCGGTATCCTGGAGAATACCGATGTACTGGTACGGGATGGCAAAATCGCCCGGATCGGGAAGGGCCTCTCGCCCGGAAGGGCCAGGGTAATCGATGCCAGCGGGAAACACCTTACGGCCGGTATCATTGACGAACACAGCCATATTGCCGCCCTTTCCATCAATGAGGCCGGCCACAACTCCTCTGCAGAAGTCAAGATTTCGGATGTGGTGGACGCCGAGGACGCGGACATCTACCGCAACCTGGCCGGGGGTGTGACCTCCATCCAGATCCTCCACGGATCGGCCAACCCCATTGGGGGGCGTTCGGCCATCATCAAGCTGAAGTGGGGCAAGCCCGCCTCGGAACTCCTCTACGAGGATATGCCGAAGTACATCAAATTCGCCCTTGGGGAAAACGTCAAACAGAGCAACTGGCAGAGTTATTCGCGTTTCCCCCAGACCCGTATGGGCGTGGAGCAGGTCTTTATGAACTACTTCCAGCGCGCCAAGGAGTACCAGGCGAAGAAGGCATCCGGCAAACCCTTCCGCTACGACGAGGAGATGGAAGTCCTGGCGGAAATCCTCCGCGGGGAGCGCTTTATCAGCTGTCACTCCTATGTGCAGAGCGAAATCAATATGCTTATGAAGGTGGCCGAGAAAATGGGCTTCCGGGTCAATACCTTCACCCATATCCTGGAGGGGTATAAGGTGGCCGATAAAATGGCCGCGCACGGGGTGGGAGGTTCCACGTTTTCGGACTGGTGGGCCTACAAATTTGAAGTGCTGGATGCCATCCCCTACAATGCGGCCATCATGCACAACCAGGGCGTAACGGTAGCCATCAATTCCGACGATGCCGAAATGTCCCGCCGCCTGAACCAGGAGGCTGCAAAAACGGTCAAATACGGAGGTATGAGCGAGGAAGAAGCCTGGAAAATGGTGACCATCAACCCGGCGAAACTCCTGCACCTGGACGACAGGGTGGGCAGTATTGCAGAAGGTAAGGATGCCGACCTGGTACTCTGGTCGGGACACCCGCTTAGCGTGTACTCCAAGGCGGAGAAGACCTATATTGAAGGAGTCCCCTATTTCGACCTGGAACAGGATGCCCAAATCCGGTCCCGGATGGAACAGGAGCGCAAAACCCTTATCGGCATGATGCTGGATGAAAAGGACGGGGGGGCCAAACGCACCCCTAAGATGAACCGCAAAGAACGCCTGCACTGTGACAGCCTCTAACCCAATACGAAACGCAAGAAGACCCATGAAACCACACTATATAGTAATCGCCTTGTTCCTTTTCCTTGTGGGAGCTCCGGGGAATGCCCAGCAAACCCCTGCCCCGCCGCAGGAAGGAACCATCAGTATAACAGGGGCTACCCTGCACCTGGGGGACGGCAGTATTATCGAGAACGGCACCCTGACCTTCACGGATGGGACCATAACCGCGATAGGCGCAGACGTGGCCCCTGCAGGGCGCGTCATAGACGCTTCCGGGAAGCATGTATACCCTGGCTTTATTGCCCCTATTAAGTCCCTGGGGCTTATAGAAATCGACGCGGTCCGGCCTTCGGACGACGAAGATGAAATAGGGGGTATGATCCCGCATGTGCGGAGCCTTATCGCCTATAACGCAGAATCCAAAGTCGTGGAAAGTATGCGCCCCAACGGGGTGTTGCTCGGGCAGGTCACCCCTCAGGGCGGTACCATTTCCGGCACCTCCTCCATCGTCCAGTTCGACGCCTGGAACTGGGAGGATGCGGCCGTGAAAATCGATGACGGGATCCACCTGCACTGGCCACGGTCCTTCCGCCGTGGGCGGTGGTGGCTCGGGGAACCCCGCGGGTTGCAACCCAACAAGGATTACGCCGACGAGCAGGTGGAAATCCTGGACTTTGTCCGCAGCTCCAAAGCCTATGGCACCGGGGCCAATGCCGACGTAAACCCGGCCTACCAAGCCATGCAGGGCCTTTTCGATGGCAGTAAGAGGCTTTATGTCTATGCCGACGGGGAGCGGGAAATTATCGATGCTATTACCGCCCTAAAGGAGGCCGGTATTTCCAAAGTGGTCCTGGTGGGGGGCTACCAGGCCTATAAAGTGACCGATTTTCTGAAGGAGCACAGCATCCCTGTACTGGTGTCCGAACCCCATGCCCTGCCAGCGATGGAAGACGACCCGTACGACCTCCCCTACCGCCTGCCGAAAATGCTGGTAGATGCCGGGCTGTTGGTGGGGATCCAGAACGAGGGGATGGCCAACTTCCAGACCCGTAACCTGGCATTTTATGCCGGCCATGTGGCCGGACAGGGCCTGGACCGGGAAAAGGCGCTGCAACTCATCTCAGGCAATACGGCCAAAATACTGGGGATAGACGACCGCTACGGTACCCTGGAGGCAGGTAAAAGTGCTACCTTATTCATTTCCGAGGGCGATGCCCTGGACATGCGCACCAACCTGCTCACCCATGCCTTTATAGACGGGCGGGAACTCTCCCTGGAAACCCACCAGACCGAACTCTGGAAGCGGTACTCCGGGAAGTTTGCCCGGCAGTAGGCGGCAATACCTTATCTTTGAAAACGGAACAGCAAGCTGTTCCGTTTTTTTATGCCCGCTCCCATCAAACATATCAGCAGCATCCAAAATGCCGAAGTACGGCAGTTGCAGCATTGGAACCAAAAATCCCGCGACCGGAGGAAGTCCGGAAGGTTCGTCCTGGAAGGCCTGCGCGAACTCACCCTTGCCCTGGAAGGGGGCTACCGGGCCGAACGGTTTTATTTCTGCCCGGAAATCCTGGGCGAAGATGCCCTGTATGCCCTCCCGGGAGCGGAACAAGTCCCGCTTACCAGCCTGAGCCCGGAGGTATACAGGCACCTGGCCTACCGCGGTAAAACCGAAGGAGTGCTCGCCGTAATGCACACCAAAACCCATGGGCTGGACGATCTGGTATTCCGCAGGGAAGCACCCCTGATCCTGGTGGCCGAGGCCCCAGAAAAACCCGGTAACATCGGAGCCCTCCTGCGCACAGCAGACGCTGCGGCCCTGGATGCGGTTATCATTGCGGACCCAAAGGGGGACGTATACAACCCCAATGTAATCCGCTCCAGCGTGGGTTGTCTGTTTACGGTTCCCGTTGCCGTGGCTACCTCCGAGGCAGTCCTCGAATTCCTGGCTGCGCGGGGCATTCAGGTGTTGGCGGCCTGCCTGGGGGGCAGTACGCGCTACGACCTGGCCGATTACAGGACCCCTACGGCCATCGCCGTGGGTACCGAAGCCACCGGCCTCACCGAAAAGTGGCGTACCGCAGCCCGTACTGCGGTGGAAATCCCCATGTCCGGTGTTATCGATTCCATGAATGTTTCGGTATCTGCGGCCATCCTGGTTTTTGAAGCCCTCAGGCAACGGGGTTTTGACCAGGGCAGCCACCTTTAATCAGGGTGCGATTTGTCGGAAAAGTTATCCAGACCCCTGAAAATTGGTTACTTTGGTCTCCCAGCCCAAACCTGAGACATGTCGGCAACCTTCCTGCTATACCTCATTGCAGGCATCCTGTTGGTCCAGTATGCCATAGACACCGTATTGGAATACCTCAACGCCAAGCGGTTCGACGCCCCCCTGCCCCCTGAGGTGGCCGGGTTATACGACGAGGCGGAATACCGGAAATCCCAGGAATACAAGAAAGCCAACTACCGCTTTGGCCAATGGTCCTCGGCCCTTTCCACCTTTGGAATGCTCGCGTTTCTCCTGTTGGGCGGTTTCGGGTGGATAGACGCCATGGCGACCTCAGTAAGCACACACCCTCTCCTGCAGGCTCTTGCCTTTTTCGGGATTGTCTTTGTCCTCTCCGATTTGCTCACCACCCCATTAAGCTATTACCACACCTTTGTCATTGAGGAGCGTTTCGGCTTTAATAAGACCACCCCGGCCCTGTTCTGGACCGACAAATTAAAAGGGTGGCTATTGGCCCTGGTTGTTGGCGGAGGCCTGCTTACGGCCATCCTGGTGTTCTATCAGTGGGCCGGTAGCGGGTTCTGGCTCTACGCCTGGGGGCTGATTGCGGTATTCAGCGTGGGGATGAACTTGTTCTACAGCCGGCTGATTGTCCCCTTGTTTAACCGGCAGGAGCCCCTGGAAGACGGGCCCTTGAAATCGCAGATTGAGCAGTATGCACGGAAAGTGGGATTTGAGTTGAAAAAAATCTTCGTGATAGACGGATCGCGCCGGTCCACCAAAGCCAATGCCTACTTTTCGGGGTTTGGCAGCCAGAAACGCGTCACCTTGTATGACACCCTGATCCGGGACCTGGAGCAGGAGGAGGTGGTTGCCGTCCTGGCCCATGAGGTAGGGCATTACAAACGGCGGCATATCCTGATCAATTTGCTGGCCTCCATCCTGTTAACGGGGATAACCCTCTATGTGCTGTCGGTTTTTGTCAACCACCCGGAACTCTCCCTGGCGCTGGGGGTGAAAAACCCCAGTTTCCATGCAGCCCTGTTGAGCTTTGGCTTGCTCTACAGCCCGATTTCTGAGGTCACGGGCCTGGTGATGAATTATTTCTCCCGAAAGTTTGAATTCCAGGCGGATGCGTATGCCCGCGAAACCTATGCCGCGGAACCCCTGATCCGCTCCCTGAAAAAACTCTCGCGCAACCACCTGAGCAACCTCACCCCCCACCCTGCATACGTGGTGGCCCATTACTCCCACCCCCCGCTCGCGGCCCGAATTGCCCACCTGAAATCCAGGCCCGAACCAACGCCCCCCATCGCCTGAGGCGGCCCGAATCTTTTGCTTACCTTTCGGGGTGCCCTGAGTGGCAAACAGACCACAGGTATGTATATCAGAAAGACCTATGGCTTTTGGATGACCTTTAACTGGTCCAAATGGCCCTTTATCCTCGGCACCCTCTACGGGGCCCTCATTTCCGGAATATCCTATTTGCTGGGGACTGCCCTCTACATCCCCTGGGGGCCACTGGGGGTGGTGGGCATTGCCGTAGCCTTCTACCTGGGATTTAAAAACAACAGCTCCTACGACCGAACCTGGGAAGCCCGCAAAATATGGGGGAGCATTGTGAACAACAGCCGGAGTTTCGGGGCAGCCG
The DNA here is from genome assembly GCF_002198115.1 of Robiginitalea sediminis. Lineage (GTDB taxonomy): Bacteria > Bacteroidota > Bacteroidia > Flavobacteriales > Flavobacteriaceae > Robiginitalea > Robiginitalea sediminis. The sequence continues at coordinate 184,157 of NZ_NGNR01000004.1, forward strand.
TTATGGCCTTTGTCCATGGGAACGAGGCCGGTGCCGTCCGGCAGGAACTCTTGTACCGTCATCTGGCATGGCTTACGGCCTTGCGTCACCAGCTGCGCACCAGCAGGCCGTGGGAACATACCGAAAACAGGGTTAAAGGACTGTATGCTCCCGAGATTTGCGAAGGCGGGCGAACCGACTTGGACAGCGAATTAAAAGCCCTGATAGGCCCGGCGGAATTGGCCGGGTTACAGGGAGCAGCGAACAGCGCCACGCAATTGCTCCGGATACAGTCCGAACGTTTGCAGGAACTCCGTAATGCAGGGTATTTTGAGGACTTCAGGCACATGGAGTTCCATCACCTGATAACCGCATTTTACGAGGACCAGGGGAAATCCGAACGCATCAAGAATTTCCCGTTCCCGAGGCAATATGCCTCGGCAGGACTCTGGATTACCTGGATGTTCTGTATTCTGGTGCCTTTCGGGTTGATGGATATCCTACAAGGGCAACCCCTTGGCATGTGGTGGCTTTGCCCGGTACTGGCAGGCATCATTATCTGGGTTTTCTTCCTTACGGAAAAGATTGGGGATTATTCGGAAAACCCTTTCGAGGGCACCTATAACGACGTCCCCATCACGTCAATTGCCCGGGCCATAGAGATAGACCTCAGGGAGATGCTGGGCGAAACCGAGGTACCCCCACCAGTGGTGGACGTGAACGGCTTTTTGATGTAGCCCGGCCGCTGCCCGGGGTTCCGTCCATTTGATTATCTTGGAGGTCCAACCAACCTTTTTAACCATGAGGATATCTGTACTAGTGCCGTTGCTGCTCCTGATTGTGGCCTGTGGGGAAAAGCGAGACCCCGGGGCCGAATCAGCGGAAAATACCGTAATGATTTCCCGAAGCGACTACAAGGACCGCCTGGAGGGGTTCTGGCTGGCCCAATGCATCGCCAACTGGACCGGGCTGGTAACCGAAATGGACAAAATCGGCAATATCGGGGAAATCCGGACAGGGCCGTTTTATACCCGTGAGGATTGGGGAAAACCGGACCAGCCCAGCATCTTCAACCCGGATTCCATAAGCCGCTGGTCCGAAACCATCGATTTTGTGCTTCGGGGGCCCGAAGAGGTCTGGGGTGCGGACGATGACACAGATGTCGAGTACATGTACCAGTACCTGCTATTCGAATCGGGAGCTACCCGACTAAACCCGGAGCAAATCCGGGACGGGTGGCTCCGGCATATCCGCGCCGAGGAGGAAAACTACCTCTGGGTTTCAAACCAACAGGCCTTTGACTTGATGCAACAGGGGGTCCTGCCCCCCGAAACCAGCGACCCGGAGCGCAACCCGCATTACGAAATGATAGATGCGCAGCTCACCACGGAAATTTTCGGGCTATATGCCCCGGGCAGGCCGGACATCGCCCTGGAAATGGCCCACCTGCCCATCAGGACCACGGCCAGGGGCGGGGCTGCACAAATCTCAGAGTTCTATGTGATCCTGCACGCGCTGGCTGGCACGCCTGCTGAAGGGCTTAATCCGAAAGCGCAATTGATGCAAATGGCTACCACCGCCCGCGGGCACCTGACCGAGGGGGATTACCCTGCAGCCATGTACGATTATGTCCTGGGGCTCTATAAAAGCGGCATCCCCTGGGAACAAACCCGGGATTCTATCTACCAGCGCTACCAGGTGGAGGAGGCAGACGGTTACGACATCACTTCCCAAAACCTCTATTGCAATGGGTGTTTTGCCGCCGGCATCAATTTTGCAGCCAGCCTGGTGAGCTACTTCTACGGGGAGGGCGACCTGAAGCAAACCCTCAAAATCGGGGTGCTTTGCGGATGGGATTCGGACAACCCCACAGCCACCTGGGGCGGGCTACTCGGTTTTATGATGGGAAAGGAAAAAGTGGAACAGGCCTTCGGGCAACCCCTTTCCGACCGCTTCAACATCCACAGGACCCGGCAAAATTTCCCGGATGACGGCAAGGATACCTTTGACAAAATGGCCGCAAAAGGGATGGCTATTACCGATAGGGTAATCACCAAGGAAATGGGTGGAAAAACAGATCCCGAGGAAAAGGTATGGATCATTCCACTGCAATGACCCGCATGGACTATACCCTTCAAACCCACCCGGAAACCCTTTTGGCCGGAAAATCCCTGAGGATGAGCGTGGCCCTAGACCGCACCGGGGAACTCTGGGGGCGTTTTATGCCCGGATTAAAGGAGATTCCCGAACGCATCGGCCGCGATTTGTATTCCATGGAGGTCTACGACGGGCTGGCGTATTTTGATGCGTTCGATCCGGAAAAGAGCTATACCAAATGGGCAGCAGTGCCTGTTGCCGCCCAGGGGGATGCCCCAGAGGGAACGGAATACCTGATACTCCCGGAAGGGCTGTATGCCGTATTTCCCTACCGGGCCTCCATGGCACCGACCCCGGTCTTTTACGGACGTATCTTTACAGAATGGCTCCCGAAATCAGGGTTCCGGCTGGATAACCGTCCGCACCTGGCCATTATGGGGCCTGACTACCACCGGGATAATCCGGACGCCCTGGAGCATATTTGGATACCGGTTAAGGCAAACGGTTAGCCGGGATTATCTGTGCAGGGTCCCCCCACCCTCCCACCCACCAAACTACCCCCACCCCCTGCACCCCACCAGCAGCAACCACCAGAATCACGGTCAAATCGTCAGGGAACACCGCCCAACGGACGCAAGGCACAGTTTTTGTTGGAAGTAGGGAGAATTGTGCTATTTTTAATCTATGGCTGCCGAAACCCTCATAGAGCAGGAAAACAAGGAGATCGCCAAGCAGTATAAGGAACTGCTGCGAATCAGCTATCAGACCTTGTCCCCGGAGGACAAGAAACTGATCCGGCAGGCTTTTGACGTGGCCGTAGATGCCCACAAGGACCAGAGGCGCAAATCCGGGGAAGCCTATATCTTCCACCCCATTGCCGTGGCGAAGATTGTGGCTTCGGAAATAGGCCTCGATGCCGTTTCCATTGCAGCGGCCCTGCTTCACGATGTGGTAGAGGACACCCCCTATACCCTCAATGACCTGGAGCAGATCTTCGGGGAAACGGTGGCCCGGATCGTGGACGGGCTTACCAAGATTGCCCACCTGAAGAAGGACATGAACATTTCCCAGCAGGCGGAGAATTTCCGCAAGATGCTGCTCACCCTCCACGACGATGTCCGGGTCATCATCATCAAAATAGCCGACAGGTACCACAACCTGCTCACCATGGATTCCATGCCGGAACACAAGCAGGTAAAAATTGCCTCGGAAACCCTGTATATCTATGCCCCTCTGGCCCACAGGATCGGACTGTACAACATCAAAACGGAATTAGAGGACCTCAGCCTGAAATATACCGAGCCTGATGTGTACAACGACATCCAAAACAAGATTGAGGACACCAAGGAGGAGCAGGAGCAGTATATTGAGGCCTTTTCCAAAGTAATTCAGGACTCCCTGGATATGGAAGGCCTGCATTATACGATCAAGGGGCGGATGAAATCCATCCACTCCATCCGGAGGAAGATGCAGACCAAGAACATCTCCTTCGACGAGGTCTACGACAAATTTGCCATCCGTATCATCTACAAATCGGACCGGAAGAACGAGAAATTCCTGGCCTGGAAGATCTACTCCATAGTAACAGACCACTTTACCCCCAACCCCGTTCGGCTCCGGGATTGGATCTCCTCTCCCAAGAGCACAGGTTACGAAGCCCTGCACATTACCGTGATGGGGCCCAAAGGAAGGTGGGTAGAGGTGCAGATCCGCTCGGAGCGCATGCACGAGATCGCCGAGAAGGGGTACGCCGCCCATTTTAAATACAAACACGGGGAACAAAAAGAACAGGGGATTGAGGTTTGGCTGAACCGCCTGCAGGAAGCCCTGGAGAGTTCCAACGGGAATGCGGTGGATTTCGTGGAGGAGTTCAAACTCAACCTGTATTCCAAGGAGATTTTTGTCTTCACCCCTACGGGCGACCTTAAATCCCTCCCCAAAGGGGCCACCCCGCTGGATTTTGCCTTCAACATCCACACGGAGGTAGGCATGCACACGCGGGGAGCCAAGGTAAACGGCAAACTGGTACCGCTCAACACCACCCTGAAAAGCGGCGACCAGGTAGAGGTCATTACTTCGGACAGCGCCCGACCCAACCAGAACTGGCTCGATTACGCCACCACCGCCCGGGCTCGCTCCAAAATCCGCTCTTCCCTGAAAGAGGAGAAAAAGGAAATGGCCACCGAGGGCAAAGACATCCTCAGGCGGAAACTCAAATCCCTGAAGGTGAACCTCACCGAAGACGTGGTTAACAAAATGGTAGCGTACTTCAAGCTTCAGACCAGCCTGGACCTGTTCTACCGCGTGGGCAACGGGGCCATCGGCAACCAGCAACTGCGGGAATTCGCCAATTCCTACAACAATGCTTTTATCAGCTTCTTCAAAAACAAGATGCGCCGGAAGCACCAGCCGGGGGATATCAACCGGGAGGAGATCACTTCCAATTACGACATGCTGGTCTTTGGCAAGGAGGAAGAAAAGCTGGGCTATACCCTCTCGAAGTGCTGTAAGCCCATCCCGGGGGACGATGTTTTTGGTTTTGTAAGCGTGAACGAAGGGATCAAGGTGCATAAAAAGAACTGCCCCAATGCTATTTCCCTTCAGTCCAACTACGCCTACCGCATTATCCCTGCCCGGTGGATCGATTCCACCCAGGAGGAATTCACCTCGGAGATCCGGATGAGCGGGATAGACAACCTGGGGCTGATCAACCATATCACGGACGTGATTTCGGACGAAATGCACGTGAACATGCGCAACCTGAACTTCAGCACCCAAGGGGGGACCTTCGAGGGTCGGATCACCGTAGTGGTTAAGAACAAGGACATCCTTAAGAAGCTCATCGAAAACCTGCGCAAGATCAACGGGATCGACAAGGTAGACCGCACCTGAGCCACGGCCCTGCGGGATTTCGTCCCCATGTGCCCGAATTCCCAATTAAAGCGTATTTTTGTAGCTGCCGACAGAGCTAATTCTTATGTCCAAAAAAGATCAGGAAATCGTTAAGGGAGTCTTTACGGCCTTTTTAGAAGAGAAGGGTCACCGTAAAACCCCGGAACGCTACGCCATTCTCCAGGAGATCTACGACAGCGACGACCATTTTGATATCGAATCGCTCTATATCAAAATGAAAAACAAGAACTACCGGGTAAGCCGGGCCACTTTGTACAACACCATTGAGCTGCTGCTCGAGTGTAAACTGGTCCGCAAACACCAGTTTGGCAAGAACCAGGCACAATACGAGAAATCCTATTTCGACAGGCAGCACGACCATGTGATCTTAACCGACACCGGGGAAGTGATCGAATTCTGCGACCCGCGCATCCAGTCTATCAAGCAGACCATCGAAGAGGTTTTCAATATTCAAATCAACAACCATTCACTCTATTTCTATGGGATTCGCAAACCCCAGGAAGAAGGACACCCAATAACCGAAACCGATTCATGAGCGTAGATCTGCTGCTCGGCCTCCAGTGGGGCGACGAGGGAAAAGGAAAAATCGTAGACGTTCTTACCGGAAATTACGACATCATAGCCCGGTTCCAGGGTGGGCCAAACGCTGGCCACACCCTGGAGTTTGACGGCATCAAACACGTACTGCATACCATCCCTTCCGGGATTTTCCACCCAACGGCCATCAACTTGGTGGGCAATGGAGTGGTGATAGACCCCGTCATTTTCCGCCGGGAGTTGGAAAAGTTGGAAGCCTTCCCCATAGATGTCACCAAAAACCTTCTGATTTCCAGGAAGGCCCACCTGATTTTGCCTACCCACCGCCTGCTGGATGCCGCTTCCGAGGCCTCTAAAGGGAAGGCAAAAATTGGCAGTACCCTTAAAGGTATCGGGCCGGCCTATATGGATAAAACCGGACGCAACGGCCTGCGGGTGGGTGACCTCGAGTTGCCGGACTGGAAAGAGCGCTACCGTGCGTTGGCGGACAAGCACGAAAAAATGATTGCGTTCTACGACGTGGATATCCAGTACGACCTGAAGGAACTGGAAGCGGAATTCCTGGAATCGGTGGAACACCTCAGGCAATTGCAGTTTATAGACAGTGAAGCCTACCTCCACCAGGCTATACGAGACGGCAGGAAAATCCTCGCCGAAGGGGCGCAGGGCTCCCTGCTGGATATCGATTTCGGGACCTATCCCTTTGTGACCTCTTCCAACACCACAGCCGCCGGGGCATGTACCGGGTTGGGGATTGCCCCGGGAAGCATCCGGGATGTATTCGGTATTTTCAAGGCCTACACCACCCGGGTGGGAAGCGGGCCTTTTCCTACAGAACTCTTCGACCAGGATGGGGAAACCATGGGCCGGGTCGGGCGCGAATTCGGGGCCACCACAGGGCGCCCCAGGCGTTGCGGCTGGTTGGACCTGGTAGCCCTTAAATACGCTGTACAGGTCAATGGGGTAACCCGCCTGATGATGATGAAAGCCGATGTCTTGAGCGGCTTCGACACCATAAAGGTATGCACCGGGTACAATTACAAAGGAGAGAAGATCACTCACCTCCCCTATACCCTGGAGGCCGAACACCTGACCCCAATTTATACCGAATTCAAAGGGTGGAAGGAGGACCTCACCGGGATGTCCGAATCCGGGCAGCTGCCGGCCGAACTAAAGGCCTACATCGCCTTTTTGGAGAAGGAACTGGACACCCCGGTATCCATCGTCTCCGTTGGGCCGGACCGCAAGCAGACCATCCACAGGGCCTGACCGACTGCTAAAAGGGTGTGAAAGCGTGAGCCTCCCGTTTATTTTGTGCTATTTTTGGTTAAAATTCCGCAAGTTGAAAGGGGTATGGATCGCGCTGGCGGCCCTGCTTGGCTGGGGTTCGCTCCAGGCACAGGCAGACAGCACACAAAGCAAGAAAATCACGATTGTCTACGGGGGGAACTTCACCAAGGACGAATCCCTGAGGCCCGGTGCGTCTATCTTCAGCCGGGATACCCGCCAGGTGCAGTTTGAACACCAGGGGGCAGACCTGTGGTGCGACTTTGCCCTGCTTTACCAGAAAGAAAACCGGCTGGAAGCCATCGGGAATGTCCGCATGAAACAAGGGGACTCGGTGCTGATGACCAGCGGGTTTGTGGAATACGACGGCAACCTGAAACAGGCCAAGGCCTTTGAAAACGTGCGTCTGACCAATCGCAGTAATGTCCTGACCACAGACACCCTGCTCTTCGACCGGGAACGGCAGGAGGCCTTCTACGAACACCACGGCCGCATTGTGGATTCGGTCAATACCCTCACCAGCCGGGTGGGGCGGTATTACCTGATCCCCAAAAAGTACCAGTTTGAGGATTCCGTTCGGATAAACAACCCGGACTACACAGTGGAATCGGCCCGCCTGGATTACTACACTCTCTCCAAAAACGCCTACATGTATGGCCCCTCCCGCATTACCGGGGAAACCTATATGATGTACTTCGAACGGGGGTTTTACGACACTAAGATCGAACAGGGGTACGGCATCAAGAATACCGAGATCCACTACAGCAACCGCATCATAGAGGGAGACAGCGTGTACTTCGACAAGGCGACCTCCTTTGCCTCTGCAACCAACAACATCGTGGTGACCGATACCATCAACAACGGGGTTATCCGGGCGCATTACGCCGAGGTCCACCGGGAACAGGATTCGCTGTTTGCAACCCGCAGGGCCGTATCGGTTTCCCTGGTGGAACAGGACTCCCTCTACATGCATGGAGACACCCTGATGGTTACCGGGAAGCCCGATGCGCGGATCCTGAGGGCCTACCGCAATGCCCGCTTCTACAAAACGGACCTGAGCGGAAAATGCGATTCCATCCACTTCGACCAGACCACGGGCATTACACAACTTATCCGCAACCCCGTGCTTTGGAACCTGGAAAACCAAATGACCGGAGACAGCATTCACCTGATATCCAATCTGGAAACGGAAAAACTGGACTCCCTGAAGGTCATCCGTAATGCTTTTATCATTTCCGAGGACACCGTGGGCCACCGGGGCTATAACCAGGCCAAGGGCAGGGACCTGTTCGGCAAGTTTATCGAAAACGAACTCCGTCTGGTAGACCTGGTAGGCAATACAGAAGTGGTCTACTACATGTACGACGACGACGGGAAACTCATCGGGATAGACAAGACAAAATGCAGCAGCATCCGCCTGGCCCTGGCCCAGTCCGACATCGAAGAGATCACCTTCTACACCGACCCGGACGGCACCATTTACCCGGAGGCGGACTTCCCCCAGGGGCAACGCCAGCTGGACGGGTTTATCTGGCGCGGGGAAGAGCGGATCCGTTCCAAGGATGACCTCTTTGATGCCGAGGACAACAACCTGGTACTCCCGCGCATCCGGGGGGTAGACGAACCCATAGACCGGGAAGAAGAGCTGCCCGAAGCGCCCACAACGCCCAACCCAGGGGCCCTGAAACCCCAGAAAGCTCTCCGGCCGAAGCCCCCAAAAGCCAATCCCCGTGAATCCTGACTTTTTAAAATTTCAGGCGCAGACCGGGCCGTATCCGCTGGGACTGCAAATCGATCGGGCTTCCGGGAGTTACCTCTACGATACCAGCGGGAAGCGATACCTGGACCTTATAGCCGGGGTCTCTGCATGTACCCTCGGCCATTGCCACCCCGCCGTGGTACATGCCGTAACCGAACAGGCGCAACGGTATATGCATGTCATGGTCTATGGGGAATTCGCCCTGGAGCCGGCCGTTGCCCTGTGCCGCGAATTGGCTGCGGCCCTCCCTGAACCCCTGGAGCGCACCTACCTGGTAAATTCCGGGACCGAAGCTATGGAGGGGGCCCTGAAACTCGCCAGGCGTGTGACCGGGCGAACCGAGTGGATCGCCGCGGAAAACGCCTACCACGGAAACACCCTGGGCAGCCTGAGCCTGATGAGCTACGAACCCCGTATGGCTCCCTTCCGGCCCCTGATACCCGGCGTCCGCCATATCCGCTTCAATTCTGAGGAAGACCTGGAACGCATTACAGAAGAAACGGCTGCCGTGGTGCTGGAGACCATCCAGGGCGGGGCCGGGTTTATCCTTCCCGAAGAAGGCTATCTGAAAAAAGTGCGCAACCGGTGTGACCAGACCGGGGCCCTGCTTATCCTGGATGAAATCCAGCCCGGGTTTGGCCGGACGGGCTCCTTATTCGCATTCAGCCAATACGATTGTATCCCGGATATCCTGGTGATGGGCAAGGGCATGGCCTCGGGCCTGCCCATAGGGGCCTTTACGGCATCAGCCGCCCATATGGAAACCCTCTCCCACCAGCCCGAACTGGGCCACATCACCACCTTCGGGGGGAACCCTGTGGTGGCTGCGGCTGCCCTGGCTACCCTCCGGGAACTGCAATCCGGTCCGTGGATGGCAGCCGTTGCGGCCAAGGAAGCCCTGTTCCGCAACCTGCTGGTGCACCCCCTCATTACCGAAGTGCGCGGCAAGGGTCTGATGCTGGCCCTCATGGTGGAACAGCCCGCCGTGGCCAACTACCTCGTAACCGAATGCATGCGGCGGGGCGTGCTCTTGTTTTGGCTGCTCTTCGAGCCGAGAGCTGTGCGGATTAGCCCGCCCCTGACCCTGTCGGAAGCCGAAATACGGGAGGGGTGCCGCACGATCCTGGAGGTCCTGGACGGATATGAGGAAGGGGCTGTTAACTAAATTGTTGATAACAATACCCCGTTTTTGGGGAAGGGGGACCCCCAAAAAATCTATTTTTAAGTCCATACAGAACCAAAGTGGCATGTATGGCGTTTGATTCCGGAGAAACCCCCAACCCTTCCATCCTTAAGTTCGAATCCATGCTCAAGACCGATGCGGTCTACTTTTTTGATGCAGAGGATTTTGAGGACATCATCCATCACTACCTGAATCACGGGAAAATTTCCCTGGCCAAAAAGGCCATCCGTATGGGCATGCAGCAGCATCCGGACGCCCTGCAACTCCATTTGCTCCATGTAGAAGTGCTGGTCTTTGAAAACCAACTGGGAAAAGCGGAGGCCATCCTGGATGAGTTACAGGAAATTGACGGGCGAAACGAGGAAATCCTCATCCAGCGGGCCAATATCCAATCCAAGAAAGACAACCACCAGGGCGCTATAGACTTCCTCAAAAAAGCCCTGGAGCTCGTGGAGGACGATTTCGACATCTATTCCCTGATGGGGATGGAATACCTCTTCCTGGACAATTATACCGAAGCCAAGGGCTGTTTTCTGAAATGCCTTGCCCACGATCCGGAAGATTACGCTTCCCTGTATAATGTGGTCTATTGCTATGAGTTCCTGGACGACCCGGAAGGTGCCATCCGGTTTTTGAATACCTACCTGGACCGCAACCCTTATTGCCAGGTGGCATGGCACCAACTGGGCAAGCAGTACTTTACCCTGGAGATGTACCCCGAGGCCCTCTCCTCCTTCGATTTCGCCATCATTGCGGACGAAAGCTTTATCGGGGCCTATTTCGAAAAGGGGAAGGTGCTGGAGATGATGGGTCGCTACCAGGAAGCCATCGCCAATTACAACATCACCATAGAACTGGATGACCCCACCTCTCATGCCTATCTGCATATAGGGCGGTGTTTTGAACGCCTCGGACAGGATCAGCAGGCACGGCACTACTACTACCTTACCGTACACGAAGACCCGTTACTGGACAAGGGGTGGCTGGCCATTACCGACTTTTACCTGCGCCAGCGCCAGTACCGCAAAGCCCTCGAATACATAGACAAAGCCATCAACATAGACGGGGAAAACGCCCAGTATTGGAAACGCTGCGGGCTAATCCACCAGGCGCTGTGCGAACTGGACCAGGCCGATTATGCCTACAAACGGGCGGTGGAACTGGGACATGCAGAACTGGATATCTGGATGCGCTGGGCCTCCGTGCTTCGGGATAGCGGGGAATACGGAGCAGCGGCAGAAGTGCTCCTGCAAGGGGCCGAACAGTATCCGGAAGCGGCGGAAATCAACTACCAGCTGGCAGGCATCTGCCACAAGATGGGCAAACCCTCCCTGGCCGCCCAACACCTGAAGGCCGCCTTTAAAAGGGCCCCCTCCAAACTGAAATCCTTCAAGAAGGCCTACCCGGAATTTTACGGGGCTTCCTGGGTGCAGGGAATCCTTCGGGACGTTCGGAAAGCATCCGAATAAAAAAGCTACTTTTGCTTTTTATCCGGAATGAACGCGCGTACCCCCTTACAACTTCTCGTATTGGTGCTCAAGGGCATGGCCATGGGCGCAGCCGATGTGGTCCCCGGTGTTTCCGGAGGGACCATCGCCTTTATTTCGGGCATTTATGAAGAGCTGATCACCTCCATTAACGGCATCCGCCCTTCTTTGCTGAAGGTGTGGAAATCCTCCGGCTTCAAAGCATTCTGGAGGGCCCTTAACGGGAACTTCCTGCTGGCCGTCGCCACGGGGATTGGCATTAGCATCATCTCCCTGGCCAAGGGGATCAGCTGGTTACTCACCAACCAGCCGGTGCTGCTCTGGTCGTTTTTCTTTGGCCTGGTCCTGGCCAGTGTGATCTACGTAGGAAGGGCTATTGGCCGTTGGGATGCAGCAGCCGTGTTATTGTTCCTCCTGGGTGCCGCCCTGGCCTGGCTTGTGGTCTCCCTCCCGGTATCGGAGCACCAGGACGGCCTGGTTTACCTCTTTTTTTCAGGGGCCCTGGCCATTTGTGCGATGATCCTCCCGGGTATTTCGGGAGCCTTTATCCTGGTCCTGCTGGGCTCCTACAAAACCGTTTTGGATGCCGTCCACGAGCAGGAATTCCGGATTATCCTCATTGTAGGCACAGGAGCTGTATTTGGCCTGCTGAGTTTTGCCCGCCTGCTCAAATGGATGTTCTCGCGTTACCGCAATGCCACCCTGGCCCTGCTTACGGGCTTTATCCTGGGGTCCCTCCGGAAAATCTGGCCCTGGAAGGAGGTCCTGGAAACCCGGGTATTCGATTCTAAAACCATTCCGGTCCGGGAGGCAGGGGTATGGCCCTGGGAGTATTCCTCCGAACCCCAGACCTTTGGCGCCCTGGCTCTGGCCCTGGCCGGGTTTTCCCTGATTTTCCTGCTGGAAGGGCTGGCGAAAAGCAAGAAGTCCGAAGCCTGATGTTTCACAAAAGATCCATAGCGGACAAAACCCTGTTGTTTATCAAAGGGCTCGCCATGGGGGCTGCCAACAAGGTCCCCGGGGTCTCCGGCGGCATTGTGGCCTTCGTCGTGGGGTTTTACGAGGAGTTTATCTACTCCCTGCAAAAAATAAACCTGAAGGCCTTCCGCCTTCTTTTGGGCGGACGGTTTCGCAGTTTCTACCGCTATGTGAACGGCCCGTTCCTCTCCATCCTTATCCTGGGGATGCTGTTCAGCTATTTTTCCGTTTCCCAGGTCCTGGATTACTTCCTCGAACGCAAGGAGCTCTACGTCTGGTCCTGTTTTTTCGGGATGATTATCGGGTCCATTTACTTTATTTCCAAAGACTTCGAGCATTGGAATAAAAAAACCCTTCCCTTTGGGATTATTGGCCTGGTATTGGGGGTTTCCATCAGTTTCCTCCCCCCTGCCCGGGAAAATGACAACCTGATCTTTATTTTCTTTTGCGGCATGATAAGCGTATCAGGCATGACCCTTCCAGGACTATCCGGTTCCTTTATCCTGATTTTGCTTGGCAATTACGTCCTGCTGCTGGTCGATTCGGTCAACGGGCTCTACGATACCCTGGCGGAAGTTTTCCGGGGCGATTTCAGTTTCGTCCGCAATACGGCCCGCCTGGAAATACTCAAGATCCTGGCCGTGTTCACCGCCGGTTCCGCTGCCGGTCTGGTTACCCTCTCACACGTGCTGGGCTACGTGCTGAAACACTACCGGCACATGACCACGGCAACCATCATTGGCTTTATCACGGGTTCCCTCGGGGTGGTATGGCCCTGGAAAAGGACCATCATGGCCCGGGCACAGGACGGGTCGCGCATCCTGGATTCCAACGGCGACCCCATCATCCAGAATTACGAGCGTTACCTCCCGGATATGGCTGTGGCGGAAAACCTCTGGGCACTGTTTTACATCGCCCTGGGAATCGCCATCCTCATCGGCCTGGAGTGGTATGGGCAAAAACGGGGACAAAATGCGTAGGTTCGGACTCATTGGCCGCAATATCGGGTATTCCTTTTCCAGGGGGTACTTCTCGGAGAAGTTCCAGCAGTTGGGCCTGGAAGACCATAGCTACGAAAACTTCGATCTGGAGGATCCTGCCCAGATACCGCATCTGCTGCGTCACACCCCGGGCCTGGCCGGTTTAAACGTCACCATCCCGTATAAGCAGGCGGTTGTCCCGCTGCTGGACCGGCTGGACCCGGTGGCGGCGGCCATCGGCGCAGTGAATACCATCTGTTTTGAGTCCGGGCAGCTAGTGGGATACAACACCGACGCGGCTGGGTTCCGCGAGTCCCTGGCCCCCCTTCTTGTACCGGAAGACCGGGGGGCTCTCATCCTGGGCACGGGCGGCGCCTCCCGGGCTGTAGCCTACGTATTGCGTGAACTGGGCCTCGAAGTCTGCTACGTCTCCCGCACCCCTTCTGAAGGCCAGCTTTCCTATGACCAGATAAACGGGGAGGCCCTGAAACGCTACAGCCTCCTGGTGAATTGCACCCCCCTGGGCACCTTTCCGGATACGGATCGCTGCCCCACCCTGCCTTACGAACTGCTGGGCAGCCGCCACCTGCTTTACGACCTGATCTACAACCCGCCCCTTACCGCCTTTCTGAGCCGGGGCCAGGCAGCCGGTGCGCGCATCAAAAACGGGCTGGAGATGCTCCAGATCCAGGCAGAGTGCGCCTGGGACCTCTGGAACCGCTAAGGGACGCTCCGCCTTCGCGGGACCTACTTTTTTAAGAACGCTTTTGTTAGTATCTTAGGTAAGCGATTGCCGGACGCCGTAAAACTTGTGTGATGTCGGAAGAGGAAAAAAAAGAACTGCAGGAAACTGCAGGGGGTAAAGAACAAATCGAAAATACTGAAGCTGTTCCACATGGGGGGCCTGAGGTGGACCCGGAGCAAGCGCCTGCCCCACCATCTAAGGAACCTACCGTAGTCTCTAAGGATAAAACCCCTGAAGAACCGGAGCCCGAACCCGATTCCGCGGAAGCAACGGTCGATGTTGTCCCTGAAGCGACTGAAGCCACCCAAGTGGAAAATCCGGACGACAATCCTGAAAAATCCGATGACGCCGGGGAAGGAGATGACGATATTGACGCCTCCAATGCCGAAGATGCCGAAGACACCGAGAACGAAAGGCGCCACCACATCCCTTTCCTGGACTACCATGCCCTGAGTATGGAAAACCTGGTAGGGGAACTGCAGCGGCTGATGCGCACCGAAAAGGTACAGGCCATCCGCAGGCATGTCGATGCCATCAAACACGAGTTCGACCTGAAATTCCAGGACTTCCTGGAGCACAAAAAAGAAGAGTTTATAGACCGGGGAGGCCTGGAAAGCGACTTCCGGTATACCTCGGTTACCAAACGGCAATTCAATGAGCTCTATGCGGAATACCGGGAAAAACGCAACCAGTATTACCGCAGCCTGGATGCCCAGCTCCAGGAAAACCTGGAAGCCCGTCTGGAGATCATAGAAGAGCTCAAAGGCCTGGTCAACATGGAGGAGGACATGAACTCTACCTACAAGAATTTTAAGGCCCTCCAGGACCGGTGGCGCAAAGCGGGGCCCATCCCCCGTAACCGCTACAACGATGTTTGGCGAACCTACCAGCACCACGTGGAGATCTTCTACGATTTCCTCTCCTTAAACCGCGAACTGCGCGACCTGGACTTTAAGCACAACCTGGAGGAAAAGGAAAAAATCGTAGCCCGGGCTGAGGCCCTGGTGGAGGATCCGGACCTCAGCCGTGCCTTCCGGGAGCTGCAGACCCTGCACAAGGTCTGGAAAGAGGAATTGGGGCCTGTGGCCAAGGAACACCGAAAAGCCATCTGGGAGCGCTTCAGTGCGGCTACGCGGGCCATGCACCAAAGGCGGCAGGAGCAGGACCAGGAACTGGAGAAGCGGTATGAGGCTAACCTGGAGGTCAAAAAAGACCTCATCGATAAAATTGCTGCTATTGCAGGGGCAGCTGCCGATAACCACCGGGGGATCCAACAGCAGATCCGCGAAGTGGAAGCCCTCAGGGAACAATTCTTCCAGGCCGGCAAAGTTCCCCAAAAGGACAACGAACCCACCTGGCAGGCGTTCAAGGGGGCGGTCCGGCAGTTCAACCGGAACAAGAACGCCTTTTACAAGACCCTCAAAAAAGAACAACAGACCAACCTGGATCGAAAGCGCGCCTTACTGGATCAAGCCCTTGCGTTGAAGGACAGCGAAGACTGGGATGCCACCACCCCCAAAATGAAACAAATCCAGAAGGAATGGAAACAGGTGGGGCATGTGCCCCGCAAGTATTCCGACAAAATCTGGAAGCAGTTCAAGGAAGCGTGCAACCACTACTTCGACCGGCTCCATGCCCAGCGCAATTCCGCTCAGGAAGGTCAGCAGGAAAACCTCAGGGCCAAGGATGGTATCCTGGAGGAACTCAAAGCATTCCAGCTCAGCGGGGACAAGGAAAAAGACCTGGAAAAAATCCGGGATTTTATCGGCCGGTGGAAATCCCACGGCCGGGTTCCCAACAACCGCAAACACCTGAATTCCAAATTCTTCAAGATTGTCGAGGCCCTGATGCGCAAGCTCGGGATCTCCCGGGAGGAGGCTGAAATCATCAAATACGGCAATAAGATCCAGCAACTGGCCAAAGAGGAGGACGCCAGGGCTGTGGAATACGAAAGGCAGGCCATCCGCAAACGGATCGAAGAGTATAAAAACGAAATCCGCCAGTTGGAAAACAACCTGGAGTTTTTTTCGGGGAGTACTGAAGGCAACCCCCTGGTACAGGAGGTGGTAGAAAAGATCGACCGCCAGAAAGCCGCGCTGGATTCGTGGAAAGCCAAATTAAAGAAGCTCAACATCCTCAGGCACAACCTGGAACGCGAAAGTCAGGAAGAGGAATAAAACCTATTCCACCACCCCGTAAAGGTCATAATCCGTGGCTTCTGTGATGCGGACAGTGGCAAAATCCCCAACCCTCAGATACGCCGATCCGGCCGGGATACGCACCTCATTGTCCACGTCCGGGGAATCGTATTCCGTCCTGCCCACATAGTGGTCCCCTTCCTTGCGGTCTATAATACACTTGAGACGCTGCCCGATGCGCTTCTGGTTGGCTTCCCAGGAAATACGCGCCTGCAGTTCCATAACCGCATTGGCCCGTTCCTGTTTTACTTCCGCCGGGACATCGTCTTCCAGCCCAAAGGCATGGGTATTCTCCTCATGGCTGTAGGTGAAACAGCCCAGGCGGTCGAACCGGGTGCGTTCCACCCAATCCATAAGGGTTTGGAAATCCGCCTCTGTCTCCCCCGGATACCCTACTATCAGGGTGGTACGGATGGCCATCTCCGGAACGGCCTCGCGGAAGTCCGCCAATAGTTTCTCGGTCCGGGCCTGGGTGGTCCCGCGGCGCATACTTCTCAGGATGGGATCGGAAATATGCTGGAGAGGGATATCGATATAGTTGCAGACCTTGGGCTCTTCCCGCATCACCTGAAGGACATCCATGGGGAAGCCCGCCGGAAAGGCATAATGCAGCCGGATCCAGTCGATCCCCTCTATCCTGGCCAGTTCCCGCAGCAGGCGGGCCAGGGCCCGTTCGCGATAGAGGTCGAGGCCGTAATAGGTCAGGTCCTGGGCAATTAGGATGAGTTCTCGCACGCCTTTGGCCGCCAGTTGACGGGTTTCCTCCACCAATTCCTCCACCGGCTTGCTCCGGTGCTTGCCCCGCATCAGCGGGATGGCACAGAAGGAGCAGGGGCGGTCGCACCCCTCAGCGATTTTCAGGTATGCGTAGTGGGAAGGGGTAGTAGTCAGCCGCTCCCCTACCAATTCGTGCCGGTAATCGGCCCCCAGGGCCTTAAGCAGCCGGGGCAGGTCCCGGGTGCCGAAATAGGCATCCACATTGGGGATTTCCTTTTCCAGGTCCGGCTTGTAGCGCTCGCTCAGGCAACCGGTCACAAAAACCTGGTCTACCAACCCATCTTCCTTGCGCTGCACGTAATCCAGGATGGTGTTGACGCTTTCCTCCTTGGCATTGTCGATAAACCCACAGGTGTTGATCACCACGATATTGCCCTCGCCTTCGTGGACCACGTCTTTGTTGCCGGCCTTGAGTTGCCCCATCAGGACCTCAGAATCGTACAGATTCTTGGAGCACCCGAGGGTGACGACATTGATGCGGTTCCGTTTACTGGATTTGGTGCGCATATAGCTTACAATGAGGGCGCAAAGGTACAAACTTAAGCGTGTATTGCGCATAGGGGCAGACGAATTTGCCGCGCCCGGACGTTATAGGGCTATGAAGCACTCATACTTTTATCAGAAGTCCGTTAGAATGTTCCTGGCCGGGGTTTTGTGCCTGGGGTTATCACAGGCCTGCTCCAACGATGCCGAACCCGTCCCGGACATGCCCGACCCCGTTTCCCAACCCTATTTTCCTTCTGATGACCCGGGGGTAGTATGGGAAACCCTCTCCCCTTCGAATCTGGGGTGGGATGCCGATGCGGGCATGGCTCTTGACGAATTCCTGGAGGAGAGCGGCACCAAGGCATTTATCATCCTTGTGGGAGGGCGCATGGCCCGGGAAACCTATTTTGGCACCTTCACCCAAGACAGTGTCTGGTACTGGGCCTCTGCGGGTAAAACGCTCACCGCATTCACCGTTGGCCAGGCCCGGGAAGACGGCCTGCTACAGCTGGAGGACCAGACCTCAGAGTACTTAGGGGAAGGTTGGACTGCCGGGGCCCTGCAGCAGGAAAACCTTATTACCATAGGTCACCAATTGCGCATGACCACGGGACTTAATGAACTATTCTTCGACTGCGTGGAACCCGATTGTCTCCGCTACCTTGCCAATGCCGGAACCCGCTGGGCCTACCACAACGGACCCTATACGCTATTGGAGTCCGTAGTATCGGCTGCATCCGGGGAAACATGGAGTGCCTACTTCAACCGTAAACTGCGGGACCCTATCGGGATGGATGGCTTCTGGAGAAGTACCAATGGAAAAAACAATGTCTATTTCAGTACGGCAAGGAGTATGGCCCGTTTCGGGTGGCTGGTTCTAAATAAGGGCACCTGGGGGGAGCAGGTTATCCTCTCCGACCGGGCTTATCAACAAGCTATGCTGACACCTTCCCAGAACCTGAACCGATCCTACGGGTACCTATGGTGGCTCAACGGCCAGCCGGGTTATATGCTTCCGGGCTCCCGTGAAGGTTTTGACGGACCTTTATTTCCCGACGCCCCGGAGGACATGGTGGCAGGGTTGGGTAAAAATGACCAGAAACTCTACCTGGTCCCTTCCATGGACCTGGTGGTGATCCGGATGGGCAATGATGCCGGGGCCAATCAGGCAGGGCCCTCAAGCTACGACAATACCCTTTGGCAACACCTGAATGCCTATTTGCGGCTTTAAACTTAATCTGTGTACCCCTGCGGCATTTGCCGAAAAGGACCCAGGGCTTCAAAGCCTGCCCCGTACCGGAGCAGCTCCAACTCCTGAAAACGGCGGGCGATAAACGTCAGGTTGGCCGGTTGGCCGTCCGGGCGGTATCCCATGGGTACCCCCAGGGCCGGGTATCGGGCCACGGCGGCCAGCCCGGCGTGCTGGTTGTTGACGCTCAGGACAGCGTGCACCCCTTCCTGGAAAGCCCCTTCGAAAAATCCCATACCGAGGCGCTGCAGCCGTCTGCGGAGCACCGGCAAGCTGTCTGCCGGGGTGGTGTCGGCAAGGATTCCCTCAAGCCGTCCTTGTCCGTATGGCGCGCGCAGCAGGCTGTCCTCCCGGTTAAAAGCAATTACGTCTGCCACCGAGGCAACCGGAACGGCAGCCGTATCCCGGACCCGGTCAGACAGGTACTGCGGCAAATCCTGCCGCATATCCCCGTTCAGGAGTTGGGTAAACCCTTCCAACTCGGTATCCGGAGGGGTAAACGGTACGATCTGCGCCCCGGCGGCTCGCAGGGCATCCACGGCCACTCGGTAGAGGCTATCCGACTCCAGTAAGGATTCGAAAACCCCGAACCGCAACCCGGCCAGGGAGGTATCTTCCGGGAGGTACCACTGGCCCTCATACTGGGCATTGACCGATTTGGTATCCTGCTCGTCGTATCCCATCATGGCATCCAGGAGGATCCCGGTATCCGAAACAAAACGGGTCATGGGGCCAGGGGTATCCAGGGTCCCGGAGATGGGGACAATCCCGGTCCGGCTCAACACGCCCACAGTAGGCTTCAGACCCACCACCGAATTCTGGCCCGAAGGGGAAAGGATGGATCCCGAAGTCTCAGTCCCTACCGCTGCAATGGCATAGCCGGCGGCGATAGCTGTTCCACTGCCCGAGCTGGAGCCCCCGGTTTCGAACTGGCGCCTGCCGTAAGGGTTCAGGGTTTGCCCGCCTATGGCGCTGTAACCCACGGGGCATCCGGAACAGAAATAATAGGCCCACTCGCTCAGGTTGACCTTCCCCAGGATAACAGCCCCTTTTCCCTTCAGTTGTTGTACGATAAAGGCATCTTCAGGGGTATGGTCCGCAAGGGCAAGGGCCCCGGCCGTGGTGGGCATCCCCTCGGTATCGATGTTGTCCTTGAGCAATACGGGCATCCCGAAAACCGGGTGGCGCGGGGCCCCCGGGTTGGCGGCCAGCAGGCTGTCGGAGCGACGTGCCTGGGCAATGGCCTCAGGGTTCAGTGCCAAAATGGTATTGAGGTAGGTATCCCGGTTTAGTTCGTACCTGTAGATACGGGAGAGGAAAAACAGGGTTAGTTCCTCGTACGTATAAAGCCCGCCCCGGATATCCTCCTGGATTTCCGGGATACTGCGAGGCAGAACCCAGTCCCGAAGCTGTTCATACCGCTGCGGGTCCAGAGCTTTGGAAGCTCCTGCCAGGGGTTCGAAAATCGTATTCTTATCGCTTATCCGGGATTGGATAAGCTTATAGCGCATCCTGGCAATGGGGTGGTCCCGGTTTGCTTCCAGCTCGGGCCCCTGGTCGTAGGGCTCCCAAAGGGAAGGGGCCTGGGTTGTTTCTGGTGGGATTACCTCAGGGGTATCGGGTACTTCCTGTGGCTCAGGGACGGTTTTCACGTCCTGGCAGCCTGACATGATAAGAAATAATACAACGGTAAATACCCCGAGTGCACGAGGTGGAAAGAAGGTGGGTTGGGTTTTCATATCCCGGGTTTTTAGGTGAAAGCTGCCAGCGCCTCCCACTGCAACCCGGAACCATCCCCGGTATCAGCTTTTGGCCTGGAAAAACGAATCTACGAATTCGTATTTATTAAAGACCTGTAAATCTTCAAGTCCTTCCCCAACGCCAATGTATTTCACCGGAATCTGGAACTGGTCGGAAATCCCGATTACCACTCCCCCTTTGGCGGTACCGTCCAGCTTGGTAATAGCCAGAGCATTGACCTCGGTTGCCTGGGTAAATTGGCGGGCCTGTTCGAAGGCATTCTGGCCTGTAGACCCATCCAGAACCAGCAAAACCTCATGGGGCGCGTCCGGGATCACTTTCTGCATCACCCGCTTTACCTTGGAGAGCTCGTTCATCAGGTTTACCTTGTTGTGTAACCGCCCGGCCGTGTCCACCAGGACCACATCGGCCCCCTGGGAAACCGCCGAGGTCAGGGTATCGAAAGCCACCGACGCCGGGTCGCTGCCCATCTTCTGCTTTACGATGGGGACCCCTACCCTTCCGGCCCAGATCTCGAGTTGCTCAATAGCAGCCGCCCGGAAGGTATCCGCAGCTCCCAATACGACATTTTTACCTTGTAACTTAAACTGGTGGGCCAGTTTACCAATGGTGGTGGTCTTGCCTACCCCGTTTACCCCCACTACCATAATGACATAGGGGCCTTCCACCTCGGGCAGTTGGAGTTCCGAGGCCTCCCCGGACTCCGTTTCGGACAGCAACCCGGCTATTTCTTCACGCAGGATGCGGTCCAGCTCTTCGGTGCCCAGGTACTTGTCCCGGGACACCCGGGCTTCGATCCGCTCGATGATCTTCAGGGTGGTATTGACCCCCACATCGGACCGTACCAGCACTTCTTCCAGTTCGTCCAGCACCTGGTCGTCTACCTTGGACTTGCCGACCACGGCCTTACTCAGCTTGGAGAAAAAACTCGTGCTGGACTTCTCCAGGCCCTTGTCCAGGGTTTCCTTCTTATCCGAGGAAAAGATTTTCTTGAATAAACTCATGGGGTCTCAGGATGGGATGTAAAGATAGGATATTCTTAAAACCCGGGTTGGGGTAAAAAACGCAAAAAGGCAGTCATAAAAAAAGCCTTCCCGGGGGAAGGCTTTGACTTGTATACGTGGCCGGTCTTATTTCTGGGACAGCCATTCGTTAACTAACTCGGGTGCCATTACCGCTTCTACGAAGGTGTAGGCTCCGGACTTAGGGGATTTTACCATCTTGATGGCCTTGGTGAGCCTCTTGGAAGAGGATTGCAGTGTTGCTACGGTTTTCTTAGCCATGGTTCGAAATTATTTAATTTCCTTATGTACGGTCATACGCTTGAGGATCGGGTTGAATTTCTTCAATTCCATCCGGTCCGGCGTGTTCTTCTTGTTCTTGGTGGTGATATACCGGGAAGTTCCGGGCATCCCGGACTCCTTGTGCTCGGTGCACTCGAGGATCACCTGTACTCTGTTGCCTTTCTTTGCCATCTTCGCGTTGCTTTAGGGGCGGGTGGTTACTGAAGGATTCCCTTTTGCTTTGCTTCTTTCAGCACCGCGGAAATCCCCTTCTTGTTGATCGCTTTCAAAGCCTTTGCAGAGACCTTCAGCGTAATCCAGCGGTCTTCCTCAGGGATGTAGAACCGCTTTTTGGAAAGGTTTACGTCAAACCTTCTTTTGGTCTTATTGATGGAAAAAGAAACATTGTTCCCGAATTGGGCCTTTTTCCCGGTGAGTTCGCAGACTTTGGACATAGCGCTACACTTCTTGGTTCAAAACAGGCTGCAAATTTACAGCATTTTTAGCGTACCCGCAAACTTCTTATTCAGATTTTCAGGATTTCCCTGTGAAGCATTTCAAATGCCTTATGCACAGCCTTTTGGACAATCCGTTCCCGGTGGTTGCCCATGGTGAATTTTTCCGAAATGGTGCCCCCTGGTCCGGCTATGGCCAGGTACACGGTCCCGATAGGCGCATCGGAATCCCCTTTAGCAGGACCGGCATTCCCCGTCGTGGCAATGGCGAAGTCGGATTGCAAGGATGCCCGCACCCCGTTCGCCATGGCTTCGGCTACCGGGCCACTTACCACGGAATGCGCCTCCACCAGTTCCCGGGGTACCCCCAAAAAATCGGTTTTAACATCAGTGGCGTAACTTACTACGCTGCCCCGGAAATAGGCAGAGGCTCCGGGGACTGCCGTAATTTGAGCCGCAAGGCGCCCACCGGTAAAGCTTTCAGCCGTGGACAGGGTGAGGCCCTTTCGCGTTAAGATTTTACCCAGGGTTTCTTCCAGGGCCTCCCCGTCCTCCTCGGCGTGCAGGATATCCGACAGCGCCTCCCGGAGAGTTACCAGGTAGGATTCCAGTTCCGCCTCTAGGGCCTTTAAGTCCGTCCCTTTTATGGAGAGCCGCAGGCGCACCTTTCCCAGGTTGGGGAGGTAGGCCAGCTTCATGTGCCCGGGCAGGGCGTCTTCCCAAGCCTCAATCCTGTCGGCAATGGCACTTTCGCCCAGACCATAGGTAATGAGGGTGCGGTAGAGGAGCACAGGACGGGTGAAGGTCTCGGTGATTTTGGGGATCACATGGTTCTGGAACAGGGCCTTCATCTCGTAGGGCACGCCTGGGAGGGAGACAAAGACCGCCTTTTTGCCCTGCATCCACATCCCGGGTGCGGTACCATAGGCATTGTGAAGCACGGTGGCCCGCGACGGTACCAGGGCCTGCCGCCGGTTGATCTCCGAAATCGGGGTCTTGATAAACCTTCGGAAAAGGGACTCCACATGGGCCAAAACCGCGGGGTCCGATACCAGGTGGTCTCCCAGGAATTCGCAGAGCGTGTGTTTGGTAATATCGTCCTTGGTAGGGCCCAGCCCCCCGGTGAGTACCACCAGGTCTGCGCGTGCCTCCGCCTCCTCCAGGGCCTTGAGGATATGCGCCCTATCGTCCTGAACGGAGCTGATCTGGTACACGCTTACCCCGATCTTATGCAGTTCGGCAGCGATATACGCCGAGTTGGTATCTACGATTTGGCCAATGAGGATCTCGTCGCCAATCGTGATAATCTCAGCATTCATCAAATACCGAAATCATTGGAAAGCTCGCCAATCACCTGTTCCACGTCACGTTTGAGCAACGGAAACCGCTCGCGGATGACGGACATATTGCCCTCGCTCTTACCCAGGGTTTCGATTTCCAACGCTACGGCGCGGGTTTGCTCCATCCCCAGAAGATCCACATTGGGCTTGATCTTGTGTGCCAGTTTATAAACCTGGTCGTAGTTCGCGGCCTCAATAGCCTGCTCCAGGTCTTTCAGGTCCTGCGGTACCTCTTCCAGGAACACGGAAATCACGGACTGAACGAAGTCCATGTCCCCCTCAGCCATTTCATTGATTTTATCGAGATTGTAAATCATCCTTTGACATTTAAAGAAAACAGGGGCTTGCCCTCGAGGTACCCCACAAGGTAATCATTTGGCGCAACCCGTCCAACCCCCTCCGGGGTACCGGTAAAAATGATATCCCCTTTTTTCAGGGTAAAGAAAGTGGAGATATAGGCGATGAGTTCATCGATCTTCCAAAGCATCAGTGAGGTATCCCCGCGCTGAACCTGCTCCCCGTTCTTCTCCAGGACAAAATTCAGGTGCTCCCGACCGGCAAACTGCTCCTTGGGCACCCACTCCCCGATGACGGCCGCCCCGTCGAAGCCTTTGGCCTTCTCCCAGGGCAGGCCCTTTTCTTTAAGGCGGGACTGGAGGTCCCGTGCCGTAAAATCGATCCCCACGGAAAAAGCATCGTAATAGGTTGGGGCAAACCTGGGGTCTATATGTTTGCCCACCTTGCAGATGCGCACCAACAGCTCTGCCTCGTAGTGGACGTCATCCGAAAACTCCGGAATGTAAAAATCCTGCTCCCGCGGCAGGATGGCCGAATCCGGTTTGATAAACAACAAGGGTTCCTCCGGGCGTTCGTTCTGGAGTTCTTCGATGTGGGCCGTGTAATTGCGGCCTATGCAAATAAGTTTCATAGTACAGGTACCCCGAGGGGATATCCGGGCTTACGCGCCGGGGTTTTCGTTAAACGACTCCAGTTTGATCTGCGTCAGGACTTTCTTGGTATATAGGGGAAAGTCCGCGTTGAGGATCCACCCGAAATACCCGGGTTCCTGCTGCAGGACCTCGGTTACCTTGCGTCCCTTGTGCTTCCCGAAAGAGAATATCGGGTCCCCGTTCTCGTCCCTTAAGATAAACCCGGCAAAATCTACCGTATCCTTATGGGAGGAGAATGCAGCCAGGGCCTTGATGTTGTTCTCCAGTTCCGGGTACCGCTCCAGTTGGGCCAGCAAGACCTCGTAAGTGGCTTCGGTATCGGCCTGGGCACTGTGGGCGTTGCTCAGATCTTTATCGCAGTAGAATTTATACGCAGCTTCCAGGGTGCGCTTCTCCATCTTGTGGAAGATGGTTTGCACGTCTACGGCCACGGCAGATTTCATGTCGAAATTCATCCCCGCACGGAGGAGTTCCTCGGCCAGGAGCGGGATATCGAATCGGTTGGAGTTGAACCCCGCCAGGTCGCACCCCCGTATCATTTGGTGGATTTCGCTGGAGAGGACTTTAAATGTGGGCTCCCCGGCGACTTTTTCGTCCGTAATCCCATGGATGGCGCTTGCCTCTTCGGGTATGGGTACCTCCGGGTTTACCAGCCAGGTCCTGCTCTCCTTGTTCCCGTTGGGATAGACTTTAAGGATGGAAATCTCCACAATCCGGTCTGTGGCGATATTGGTCCCTGTGGTTTCCAGGTCGAAAAAGCAGATAGGTTTGGTCAGATTCAGTGCCATGGTTCACATTTGGGCCGGGTGCATGGATGCCCCCGATTGTATTTATATTTCCCGGTTGATATCCCAGGATTCCAGGTAGTCGGCCACGGCCTTTACGAACATCCCGCCAAGAGCGCCGTTCACCACCCGGTGGTCGTAACTGTGGGAAAGGAACATCTTGGACCGGATTCCAATAAAGTCGCCCTCCGGGGTTTCGATTACCGCTGGCATTTTCCGAATTGCCCCAAGGGCCAGGATCCCTACCTGGGGCTGGTTGATGATAGGGGTTCCGAATACGCTGCCAAAGGTCCCCACGTTGGTTACCGTGTAGGTGCCGTCCTTAATCTCGTCGGGCTTCAGTTCGCCCTTCCGGGCCCGGGCTGCCAGGTCGTTTACGGCCCGTGCCATGCCCACCAGGTTGAGTTGGTCAGCATTCTTGATGACCGGGACAATCAGGTTGCCATCGGCCAGGGCCGCGGCCATGCCCAAGTTTATATTTTTACGCCGGATGACGTTGTCTCCGTCTACAGAGATATTCATCATCGGGTACTTTTTAAGCGCCATCGCCACGGCCTCCATAAAGATGGGCGTAAAAGTGAGCTTTTCCCCTTCCCGTGCCTGGAAGGCATCCTTGACCTTGTCGCGCCATTGCACCACCTGGGTTACATCCACTTCCACAAAGCTCTGGACATGGGCGGAAGTCGCCACGCTTTCTGCCATGTGTTTGGCGATGAGTTTGCCCATGCGCGTCATGGGGATGACCTCATCACCCTGGCCTGCAACGGCTGTCACAGCCGGGGCAGCCTTGGGTGCAGGGGAAGCCTGGGCGGCAGGCGCAGGCTCCGGTGTGGCTGGGGGAGCCGCAGCGGGCTTAACCGGTTGCGCACCCCTGTTTTCGATATACGTCAGCATATCCTGTTTGGTTACCCTTCCTTCTTTTCCGGTTCCCGGAATCCGGTCGAGTTCCTCCTGCCCTATGCCCTCCTGCCGGGCCATATTGCGGACCAGGGGGGAATAAAACCGCTCCGAAGTCGAGGCCGGAGCCGCGGTCGGGTCCGGGGTCACGGTCTGGCGAACAGCCGTTATTTCCTTTTCAACAACCGCTGCAGTCTGGGCCGCGGCAGGTTCCGGTACCTGGGTGACTTCGGCCTTTTCCGGCTGTGCCGCACCTCCGGTTTCAATTACGGCTACCACCTGGCCCACCTGGATGACGTCGTCTACTTCGAATCGCTTTTCCACCAGGACCCCGTCTACCTCGCTGGGTACCTCGGAGTCCACCTTGTCCGTGGCAATCTCGAAGACCGCTTCATCGGCTTCGATGGTATCGCCCACTTCCTTGAGCCAGGCGGTAAGGGTAGCCTCTGCCACACTCTCGCCCATTTGCGGTAATTTCAATTCGAATTTTGACATATTCTCAAATTCAGACCGGATGCGTGATTAATTTTTGCAAAAATAACAAAATATCGTCCGTTTTATTGTGCTATTTTTTATTCCTCCGATTGTTTTAGGGAGCCTTCGAAGGGAACGCGTTGTAAAATAGACCTGCCCAGGGTCACCTCGTCGGCATATTCCAGTTCGTCTCCCACCGGAATGCCCCGCGCAATGGTAGTAAGGCGGATGGGAAGCCCTTCCAGCTGGCGGGAGATATAAAAGTTAGTAGTATCCCCTTCCATAGTAGCACTCAGGGCAAAAATGATTTCTTTGGGCTCCCCGCCCCGCGCCCGGGAAACAAGAGAGGCGATGGTAAGGTCGTGGGGGCCTACTCCTTCCATAGGGGAGATCTTGCCCCCCAGTACATGGTACAGCCCGCGGTACTGGCCCGTGTTTTCGATGGCCATGACATCGCGAATGTCCTCTACCACGCAAAGGGTTTGGCGCTCCCTCTTGGGGCTGCTGCAAATGGCACATACCTCCTGGTCCGAAATATTGTGGCATTCCCCGCAGTAGCGCACCTGCTCCCGGAGTTCGAGCAATGCTTCCGAAAGACGACGCGCCTGGCCTTCCGGCTGGCGGAGCAAATGAAGCATAAGTCGCAGGGCCGTCCGCTTGCCGATCCCAGGCAGCAAGGCTACTTCATCGACTGCGCGCTGGAGCAGTTTTGAGGCGATTTCCATAGGGCAAAATTACAAACACCCCGGGAGTTTTCAGCGCTTGGGCCTGAATTTCGTTAAAGATGCCCTCTGGCAGCCAGACCCGCTTCCGGGCCGGTTCCCATAATCTATCTGAAGTTTTGTACTTTGGACGCTCCACAGCGACCCATATAAAAGAGGCGCTACAAAGGACCCTATGACGGCATTTCACATCCTTTTGCTCATTGGCGGGTACTTCTGCCTGCTGTTGCTGATTTCCTATTTCACCGGCAAGAATGACTCCAATGACGACTTTTTCCAGGCAGGCCGCCAATCCCCCTGGTACCTGGTGGCTTTCGGCATGATTGGCGCATCGCTTTCCGGGGTGACCTTTATCTCGGTCCCGGGCTGGGTCCAGAGTTCGCAATTCAGCTACATGCAGGTGGTCTTTGGTTACCTGGCCGGCTACCTGGTAATTGCCTGGGTTCTGTTACCGCTGTATTACCGCCTCGGGGTGACCTCCATTTACGAGTACCTGGACCAGCGCTTCGGAAACACCAGTTACAAGGTAGGGGCCATTTCATTTTTTATCTCCCGCGTGCTGGGTGCGGCATTCCGGCTTTTCCTGGTGGCCATTGTCCTGCAGC
Organism: Robiginitalea sediminis; assembly: GCF_002198115.1. Taxonomy (GTDB): domain Bacteria; phylum Bacteroidota; class Bacteroidia; order Flavobacteriales; family Flavobacteriaceae; genus Robiginitalea; species Robiginitalea sediminis. The sequence goes on from NZ_NGNR01000004.1 coordinate 212,084, forward strand.
AATTTGTGTTCGACGCCTGGGGCGTTCCCTTCGAGCTTACCGTGATTTTATCCATCCTGCTGATATGGGTGTATACCTTCAGGGGTGGTATCAAGACCATTGTCTGGACCGACACCCTCCAAACCCTTTTTATGCTGCTGGCGGTGGGCCTCTCCATTTACTTTATCAACCAGAGCCTGGGGTGGGACCTGGCAACATTCCTCACCTCGGAAGAACTCAAACAGTACAGCCAGGTTTGGTTTACCGAATCCCTCGCCGAGCGGAACCACGTATTGAAATCCTTCCTGGGAGGCATGTTTATCACCATTTGTATGACGGGCCTGGACCAGGACATGATGCAAAAGAACCTCACCTGCAGGAACCTGGGCGAGGCCAAGAAGAATATGGTTTCCTTTAGCCTGGTCCTGGTCGTGGTAAAGTTTTTCTTCCTGTTGCTCGGGGCGCTCCTCTTTATCTATGCCGAGCGCTTTCAGATTGCCACCCCCTTAATGGACGGCTCCCCGAAAACCGATTTACTCTTCCCGGAAATCGCTCTTAACAGCGGCCTGGACCCCATAGTGGGGATTACCTTTATGCTGGGGCTTATTGCCGCTGCCTACAGCAGCGCAGACAGCGCCCTGACCTCGCTCACCACCTCTTTTTGCGTGGATTTCCTCCAGATCCGCAAACACCCGCAAGACAAGCAGAAAGCTTTGCGCAAAAAAGTCCACCTGGGCATGAGCGCCCTGTTGGTGGTCGTGGTAATCCTCTTTAAATATGTGCTGGACCGCAATGTGATAGACGGACTGCTTACGGTTGCCACCTACACCTATGGCCCGCTTCTGGGGCTCTTTGCCTTTGGCATCCTGACCCCCTACGCCCTGCACGACAAATGGGTAGGTGTGGTTGCCCTGATGGTGATCGGGGTGGTGGTCCTTTTGGTAAACCTGCAACAGACCCTACTGGGGGGGTACCAGTTCGGGTATGAACTCCTGCCCATCAACGGGCTGCTTACCTTCCTTGCCCTATTGCTGATCCGCAGGAAAACCCGCTCCGACCTTCAGTAAGTGCCGGTAGCCAGCATGACCAGGGTACAGGCTTCCACTACTTCCACGCCTGCCGCTTCCCATTTGGGGTAAGTCTCCGGGCTTTCGGCCCCCGGGTTAAAAATAACCCGCCTGGGCCGCAGACCAATTAACCGTTCCGTAAAGGGTTTCAGCAAGGAGGGGCGCATGTAAATGGTTATGGTATGAACCCCTTGCACATCATCTAAATTTGATGTAATTTTCAGGTTATAGGCGGTTCCCTCAACCAAACCAAAACCCATTGCCTCAAATCCTCTGTCCGACAGGCTTTTCATAGCCATATTACTATATCGTTGAGGTTTCAGGGAAGCTCCGAAGACAAGCGTTTTATCCGTTTTTAACATGTATGGCGTTAAATACTGTTAAGCGGTGTAACACAGATGGGAATCGTCCGTCTGTTACTATACTATTGCAAAGATACAATCATTGGTAACGCTGTATTTTTTGTAGTTAATGGTTAGTGTTTAGTATAGCCTACCAATGAAAGAAACCCCGCACCCGGATTCCGGTGTTGCGGGGTTTCGTATTTGTAAATACCTGTTTTCGTTAATGTTGGCACCCTGCCTCAGGTAGGGCGAATGTTAAAAGATACCGATACTGTAACATTCCCCCTGGGCGCTCGTCTTGTCAATAACATCATCAATCAATCAAAAAACGAACTGTCATGACTACCTGCCTTCGCGGGGTGGCGCTCTTTTTGTGTGCCCTGCTTACCCTATCTGCATCCCTCCCGGACCCGGAGACTGACCTTAAAGTTGGAAGTGTTACCGGGACTGTTATAGATCAAAGCCTCAAACAACCGGTAGCCTACGCCGCCGTGGTGGTGAAACAGGCTTCGGATTCTACCGTCGTAACCGGCGGCATCACCGAAGACAGCGGCACCTTCACAATCGAAAAGCTCCCGGAAGGCAGCTTTGTGCTGGAAGTCCAGTTTATCGGGTACAGGACCTACAAGGAATCCTTCACCATTACCCGGGGCCAGAAGAAGGTCGAACTCGGCACCATTACTCTGGAAGAAGAGGCCACGGCTTTGAGCGGGGTTGAAGTGGTTGCCGAACGCACCACCATCGAACAAAAGGTAGACCGCAAGGTGATCAATGTGGGGAAAGACCTCACCACCGCAGGGGCTACGGCCTCGGACATCATGAACAACATTCCTTCGGTTAACCTCGACCAGCAGAGCGGGGAGATTACCATGAGGGGAAATGCCAATGTCCGCGTCATGGTGGATGGTAAATTATCGAATGTACCGGTGGCCCAGTTGCTCCGGCAAATCCCCTCCACGGCTATCAAGTCGATTGAGCTGATCACAAACCCTTCGGCCAAGTATAACCCGGAAGGCATGAGCGGGATTATCAATATTGTCCTGCATAAAAACGCCAACATCGGTTTTAACGGAAACCTGAACATGGGTCTGACCAAAGGCCTGGAGGCGAAGTTCAACAATTCCCTGGACCTGAACTACCGCAACGGTAAATTCAACCTCTATGGCAATGCCGGCACCAATATCGGCAAATGGGTAAACGACGGGGAGCTCAACCGGCTGGAAGAAAACTCCATCCAGCAAATCGATGTGCTTTCCAACAACAAATCCTACCTCTATAAGGTAGGGGTTGACTTTTACCTGAACGACCACAATACCTTGTCTTTCTTCACCAACCAGAATTATTTCGACGGCCGCTTCCGGGTAGATACCGATGTCCTTTATCCGGATAACCCTAACCTGAACCTGGGCCAGCTGCTGTTGAGCGATTCGGAAAACCACTCCCAGCAGTACAACTTCGATTACAAACTAGCCTTTGGCAAGGAAGGACATGGCCTGGAACTGGAGGTGGACCATAACCTTTTTGAAAGCGAGGAAGATGCGGACTTCAATCTGAGCGGGGCCTATCCCTTCCCGGATTACGCCGATTTCGTGGATACCGAACGCACCCAGACCACCGTCAACCTGGACTACACCAACCCGGTGGATTCCCTCTCGAGGGTGGAACTTGGGGTGCAGGCGCGCCTATTCGGCACCGACACCGATTACGCCTCCACCGGGTTCTCCTATAACGCTCAGGGAGATCTGGTCCCAACCCCCACTACCGCCTTCGAATACGACATGGACATCTATTCCGCCTATGCCACCTACAGCCGGAATGCGGGCAAATGGTCGTATCAGGTGGGCCTTCGGGTAGAAAATGTGGAAGTCCAGGCAGACACCAACCAGGTAAGGGCCTTCACCGACCGGTATACGGAGTTCTACCCCTCCGGTTTTGTCACCTTTGCGCCTAATGAGAAAGACCAGCTTCAACTCAGCGTGAGCCGGCGGGTAGATCGGCCCGGGCTTTCCCAGGTAAACCCTATCCGGGAGTTTTCCACCCCGCTGATCTCTTCCTTCGGGAACCCGGCCCTTTTGCCCCAGTTCACCTTCTCCTATGAACTGAACTACACACGCCGCTTTAAGCTGGGCAGTCTTACAGCCGGGGTCTTTTACCGGACCATCACCGACGAGATCAACCGCGCCCTGTTCCTGGACCGGCTGGACCTGAACCGTATTGTGCTGTCCTTCGATAATTTCGACGACACCAACGCCTTCGGCGTGGAGCTCTCCTCCAACCTCAAACCGCTTTCCTGGTGGAGCATCAACGCGAGTTTCGACCTCTATAACCAAACCCAGCGGGGTTTCAGCGAAAGCCTTCCCCCCGGCCTGGCTAACCCGGGGGTGGACGACATCCAGACCCAAACCATCTCGGTGGAGAACACCGCCTGGAACCTCAGGGTAAACAACAGCCTGAAAGCCACTAAACAGTTAACCTTCCAGATCTTCGGGTTTTACCGCGGGCGCAACCGGACCCTGCAGTTCCAGCAGGAGCCTATCTATTTTATCAATACCGGGGCGCGCTATTCCTTTGCCCAGGGGAAAGGCACTTTGAGCCTGAATGTGAATGATGTCTTTAACTGGATGCAGGCGGAGATCTCGGCCGGGCAGCCCATCCCGCAGGAGGGCGTCTTTACCTGGGAGAGCCGCACCCTCTACCTGGGGCTGGCCTATCGGTTTGGCAGCGGCAAAAACAGGGCCTTATCCCGCAAACGCCGGGACAACGACACCAAAGAAGGCGGGGGAGGCTTATTCTAAGCGTATAGGCAGGCGCGTTAAGGGAATGGGTTGGTTGACCCTTTCGCGCACAGCCTGAAGGGAACCCTGGCCTCCATGGCCGGGGTTCCTTATTTTATGGAAGTACTGGGCGGATTGTTAACGAGTGGACTACCAGCGAATAATAACGCTGCCCCAGGTAAAGCCGCTTCCAAAAGCCGCGAGGACTACCAGATCGCCCTTCTTTACATGGCCCTGTTCCCAGGCCTCCGTCAGGGCAATGGGGATACTCGCTGCGGTGGTATTCCCATACCGCATGATATTGTTGTACACCTGGTCGTCTGCGAGGCCGAATTTCTTCTGGATGAATTGGGAAATGCGCAAATTAGCCTGGTGCGGGATCAGCAGGTCGATGTCGGATTTGTCCAGGCCATTGGTCTTAAGCCCTTCCATAATGACCTCGCTAAAGCGCACCACGGCGTTCTTAAACACAAATTGCCCGTTCATATACGGGTAATAGGAAGTATCCTCCGGGTCGTTGTCTTTGAGGATGTCCGTGACCCACCGTTTACCCATGCCCGGGGCTATAAGTGACAATTCCTCGGCATGCTGGCCTTCGCTGTGGAGGTGGCTGGAGAGGATCCCTTTTTTAGGGTCCTCCTCCCGAGTAAGGACTACTGCCCCTGCCCCGTCTCCGAAGATCACGGAAACCCCGCGGCCGCGCGTGGTCATATCCAACCCACCGGAATGCAGCTCGGAACCGATGACCAGGACATTGCGGTACATCCCCGTCTTGATGTACTGGTCTGCCAGGGATATGCCGTATACAAAGCCCGAGCACTGGTTGCGGATATCGATGGCCCCCACGGTAGGGAGGTCAAGGTCCCGCTGCACCAGAACCCCAGGGCCGGGAAAATAGTAATCCGGGCTCAGGGTGGCAAAGACAATAAAGTCGATCTCGTCCTTGTCGATCCCTGCCCGCTCGATGGCTATCCGGGCTGCCTTCACACCCATGGTAGTAGTGGTCTCCGAACCGCCAACCACATGGCGGCGCTCCACGATCCCGGTGCGTTCCTGAATCCACTCATCGTTGGTATCCATGAGTTTGGACAGGTCGTGGTTGGTCACCACATTTTCGGGCACGAAAAATCCCATGCCGCTAATCCTAGAATTGTACATGATCTTGCCGTTTGGTTATGGGGGTATGTCCGCGAAGGGAAATACCCGCACCTAAAATACCGATTAATGCCGTCTCGACCTAAAATAGTCCCGGAAAATCGCAGCGGAAATCGGCAACTACGGGTTTCATTACGGGCAAAAGTTAGTATCTTGAAAAGCTGTTATCGACAACAATCGATCCTGTACAAACCAAAACCTTAAGCCATGACCAAAAGGTTGTTTTTCATCCTGCTTTTAGTCGCCTCGGGCATCCAGGCCCAGACCCGCCTGGGGTACCAGACCCCGCCGGAACCCATCCGCCAATTGGCTGACGCCTCCATGCCCCCCTGGGTGTGGACCACCCAATCCGGCGAGCATATGATTTTGCTTTACAGGGACACCTACAAAAGCATCGAGGAATTATCCCAGCCGGAACTTCGTCTGGCGGGCCTTCGGATTAACCCGAAAACCAATATCGGCAGCCGCACCACTTTTTATAAAAACCTGAAGGTAAAATCGCCGGATGCGCGCGAACCACGTCAGGTGAGTGGGCTCCCCGGGACTCCCCGGCTTTCCAACTTCCGCCTTTCCCCGGACGAAACCCAGCTGGCCCTGACCCATACCGGACCCGAGGGGGTGGAGCTCTGGGTGGTGGAGCTGGCCAGTGCCAAAGCCCGCAGGCTTTCCGCGGGACCGCTCAATGCCAATATGGGGAACCCCATCCAGTGGTTTAAAGACAGCGGCTCCCTTTTGGTCAAGATGCTTCCCGGGGACCGCCAACCCCTGGTGGACCGGGCCGAAAAGGTACCCGAAGGGCCAACAGTTTCCACCAACGATGGCAAAAAAGCGCAAAACAGGACCTATCAGGACCTGATCAAAAACCCGGATGACGCCTTTAATTTCGAGCAGCTGGCCCGTTCTGAACTGCACCGGGTGGGCCTGGATGGCAACAGCAAGCTGTGGAAGGAGGCCGCCCTGTACCGGGGGCTTAACTTTTCGCCTGACGGGTCCTACCTGCTGGCGGTGACCGTGGAAAAACCGTTTTCCTACCTGGTACCCTATACCCGGTTCCCTTCCCGGACGGCCATCTATACCCGGGAGGGTCAGGAGGTAACCACCCTGTTGGAAGTCCCGCTTATTGAGGACCTGCCCAAGGGCTTTATGGCGGTGCGGGAAGGCATGCGGGAAATAGGCTGGCGGCACGACAAGCCCGCCGCCCTGGTCTATGTAGAGGCCCTGGACGGGGGCGATCCCGCACGGGAAGTTCCGTTCCGGGATGCGGTATACACACTGGACGCGCCCTTTAAAGGGCCAGGCACGTTGTTGGTGCAGGTACAGAACCGTTTTGACGCGATATACTGGAGCGACGGGGACTGGGCCGTGGTTACGGATTACTGGTTTAACACCCGCAATACCAAGAGCTACCGTTTTGACCCGGCTAACCCGGGCAAAACCCCCGCCCTGCTCTCGGACCGGAATTACCAGGACCGCTACAGCGACCCCGGGGAGTGGGCCATGACCCGCAATCGCTTCGGGGAGGAAGTCCTGGCACGGGACCGCAACGGCCATGCCTTCCTGCTGGGGGAAGGCTTCAGTGAAGATGGCCAGGTTCCGTTTGTGGACCGGGTGAATCTGCAGACCCTTGAAAAACAAAGAATCTACCAGTCCCGCATTCCCGGGAAGATGGAAACCCTCCTGGAGTACGAACCCCTGGAAGACCGGTTGCTGACACGCATAGAATCGCCATCGGAATACCCGAATTATTATGAGAAAAGCCTGGTCCGTCGCAAAGGGCCCATGCAACTGACCTTTTTTGAAAATCCGTATGCCTCCCTGGCCCAGGTCCACAAGGAAGTGATAACCTACCCCAGGGAAGACGGCCTGGAACTCAGTGGCACGCTTTACCTCCCTGCGGGATACGACCCCGCCTCCGGGGAGAAACTGCCCATGGTGTTGTGGGCCTACCCAAGGGAATACAAGGACAAGAACAGCGCCTCCCAGAACACTTCCAACCCGAATGAATTTACTTATCCGTCCTGGGGGTCTCCCATCTATTGGGTTACCCGGGGGTACGCCGTCCTGGACGGCGCAGCCTTTCCCATTATTGGCGAAGGGGACGAAGAGCCCAACGACAGTTTCCGCACCCAACTGGTGGCCAATGCCAGGGCCGCCATCGATGCCGTGGACGCCATGGGGCATATAGACCGCAACCGTGTGGCGGTGGGCGGCCACAGCTATGGGGCCTTTATGGTGGCCAACCTGCTTTCGCACTCCGACCTGTTTGCCGCTGGAATTGCCCGCAGCGGGGCCTACAACAGGACCCTGACCCCTTTCGGTTTTCAGCGAGAGGAACGCAATTACTGGGAAGCCCCGGAGGTATATTACAACATGAGCCCCTTTATGCACGCGGATAAAATGAAGACGCCCCTGCTTTTGATCCACGGGGAGGCCGACAACAATTCAGGGACCTACCCCATGCAAAGCGAGCGTTATTTCAATGCCCTGAAAGGGCTTGGGGCAACCGTAAGGCTGGTCATGCTGCCCAAGGAAAGCCATGGGTACCGCGCCAGGGAAAGCATCCTGCACATGTTGTGGGAACAGGACCAGTGGCTGGAGGCTCACCTGAAACCCGAGACGCCTCAACAGGATCCCTTGCCCGGGCCTGTGGAGGACAGGTAAGTCCTGAAGCGCGAAACCTGAATACGCGCACGCAGGTCGTGCAGGAGGTTGTACAACCCGAAGAATGTGCGGTTGATGTAGATAAAGTGACGGGAGCCCCTGCTGGCATTGCGGTTCCGGATTTCCGTATCGGAGGCAAAACGGCGGCTCAGGTCGGCAATGCGGCCCCAGAACCCGGGGTCTGAAAAATCGAAAGTCTCCGCCTGGAAGGGCTCGGTAAAGAGTTGCAGCATTTCCCGGAACAGGGCCGTAAAAAAAGCCACCTCCTCCGGGGTATCCCCGGGGGTAAGGATTTCGAGTTCCCGGAGTTTTTCCTCCAGCATAACCGGATTTCCGATATTTTCCGCCTGTGCCAGTTCAAAATAAGGCTTGTAGAATGCTTCGGGGATTTCCTTGACACACCCGAAATCTATGGCGATAAGCGCACCGTCCTCCCCTACCAGGAAATTACCCGGATGCGGGTCGGCGTGGACCAGCCGCAACTGGTGGATCTGGTACATATAGAAGTCCCAAAGCGTTTGCCCCAGACGGTCCCCTTCTTCCCTGGAATAGGGCCCCTTCACAAATTCCCCCAGATGGACCCCTTCCATCCAGTCCATGGTGAGGATTCGCTCAGAGGACCATTGCGGATAATAGGAAGGGAAGCGCACACCGGGCAGGTGCCTGCACGCCTCGGTTACCGCTTCGGACCGCTTCAGCTCCAGGCAATAGTCCGTTTCCTCCATTAGCTTCTCGGCCACCTCCCGGAAGTACTTCTCGGTTTCCCGGCTGCTGAGGTTAAACATGCGCAAGGCGATGGGGCGTACCAGGGCCAGGTCCGACCCGATGCTGTCGGAAACCCCGGGGTATTGGACCTTCACAGCCAGTTCCCGGCCGTCCTTACGGGCGCGGTGCACCTGGCCAATACTCGCGGCATTGACCGATTCCGGTTCGAAATGGTCGAACAGATCCTCAGGATACTGCTCCAGGGACGCCTGGAATGTCTTCCGCACCAGGGGGGCTGAGAGCGGCGGTACGGAAAATTGCGCCAGGGAAAAGCGCTCTACGTAGGCCTGGGGCAGGAGGTTCTTCTCCATACTCAGCATCTGGGCCACCTTAAGAGCGCTTCCTTTAAGGCGCTTGAGCCCGTCGTAGACATCCTTGGCGTTCTCCTCATCGAGGGAGGTACGGTCCGTCTCGGGATCCAGTAATTTCTGGCCGTAATACTTCAGGTAGTTCCCCCCAAGCTTCACCCCGGTTTGCACCAGCTTACCCGCCCGCTCGAATTTGGTTACCGGGATATGGTCCAGTGTTTTCATACCCGGGTGGCAAAGTGTTCGCGAAACAGGAATTTGCCAAAATCCACCAGCCGCTCTACCGGGGCGGTATCGGCCAGGTCAAAAAAGGTCTGGACGGATTTTTCGATGGCCATATCGGTCTTCTCAAAGCCCCGGGATTCATCCTTCATCCAGAACCGCATCAGAAAAAGCAATTGGAGCCAGAGCCCTTCGGAAACCACCTTGGAGCTGGCCTGGGAGAAGCGTTCTCCCATGTCCGATTGCATTTCAGGAGCCCATTCCTCTTGCAATCCGAGTATTTTCTTCCGGAGCCCGCTGAGTTTTTCGAGCCGTTCCAAGGGCATCCCTCCACCCTGCAGGGCCATTAAAACATAGGACCTGTTAAGGGTGAGTAACTCAAAAAAAGTATAGAAGAAACTAAGCCATTTATCCCTGGGGGTATAGGCTTCGAATCCGGCACCCTTCTCCACCCGTGCCAGGGTCTGGTCGAAGAATGACACCCAAACCGCCCGGTCAAGCGCTTCCAGGGATCCGAACAAGGCGTAGAAATCCGATTCCTCCGCCCCTACATACTTGGTAAAGGCGTAAACCGAAGCCGGGGCCTTTCCCTCTTCAAGACAGTGCATCATGTAGGCAGAGAGGAAATCCTCTGCTGTTTTTGCCGTTGCTTTCTTTTTCGTAGCCATAGCTTATTTTGTTTATGCTAAAGTATATTTTATTAGACATTAATACTGTTAATGCCTCGATAAATTCCATAAAAAAACGTGCTTCCGGAGAGAAAGCACGCTTTTCAAACAACCTAACCAATTAATAAACAAACTGATTACAATCTCAAAACGCTTACTCGTAGCTATCTTGAACTCGAATCATGACAAATATAATAGTGTTTAATTTTATATGCAATTCACTAAACATTATTTTGTGTTAATTTTTTCCCAAACCCTAAACTTGACATCCTTATGCCAGTTTGTCACTCCTGTCTGTCTTGGTATTTTTTTTGTTCATAAGGGACGGAACTAAATGTAATCAGATATGGCCACAGGCAAAATCAATGTATCGGTAGACAATATTTTCCCGCTGATCAAGAAATTCCTTTACAGCGATCATGAGATTTTCCTCAGGGAACTTATTTCCAACGCCACAGATGCTACGCTAAAACTGAAGCACCTGGCGGCTATTGGCGAATCAAATGTGGAATTGGGGGACCCCAAAATTGAAGTTCGGGTAAACAAAGAAGCGAAGACCCTCCACATCATCGACCAGGGGATTGGGATGACCGAGGAGGAAGTAAAAAAATACATTAACGAGGTAGCCTTTTCCGGAGCAGAGGAGTTCCTGGATAAATACAAGGACGCCGGGAAGGATGCCGGGATCATCGGACACTTCGGCCTGGGCTTTTATTCTTCCTTCATGGTAGCCGGCAAGGTGGAGATCAACACCAAGAGCTACCAGGATGCCCCTGCAGTGCACTGGGTCTGCGAGGGCAACCCGGAATTCACCCTCTCCCCTTCGGACAAAACCGACCGGGGAACGGAAATCATCCTCCACATCGCAGAGGATTCCACAGAATTCCTGGAAGAGGGACGGATTCGTGAACTCCTTCTGAAATACAATAAGTTTATGCCGGTGCCCATTAAATTCGGGACCCGTACCGAAACCCTTCCCAAACCCGAAGGCGCCAAGGAAGACGAGCCGGCACCCACCCAGGAGGTAGACGACATCATCAACAACCCCAGGCCGGCATGGACCCAAAAACCTGCGGATCTGGAAGATGCCGACTACCGCAAATTCTACCGGGAGCTTTACCCCATGCAGTTTGAAGAGCCCCTGTTCCACATCCACCTGAATGTGGATTACCCCTTCAACCTGACCGGTATCCTGTACTTCCCCAAACTGACCGGGGAGATGAACCTGCAAAAGGACCGGATCCAGCTGTATCAGAACCAGGTTTTCGTAACGGACAACGTGGAAGGCATTGTCCCCGAATTCCTCACCATGCTGCGCGGGGTCATCGATTCCCCGGACATCCCCCTGAACGTCTCCCGTTCCTACCTGCAGGCAGACGGGGCCGTTAAAAAGATATCGGCCTACATCACCCGGAAGGTGGCAGACAAGCTGACCTCCCTGTTCAAGGAAGACCGCAAAGCTTTTGAAGAAAAGTGGAACGACATCAAGATCGTGATTGAATACGGGATGCTTTCCGAGGAAAAATTCTTCGACAAGGCCGAGGCCTTTGCCCTTTACCCTACTGTAGATGGCACGTTTTACACCTTCGAGGAACTTCAGGAGAAAGTCAAAGACCTGCAGACTGACAAGGACGAGCGCCTGATCCTGCTGTATGCCTCAGACAAGGAGGCCCAGCACTCCTATATAGAAGCAGCCAGGGCCAAGGGCTACGAGGTACTGCTCATGGACAGCCCAATTGTGGCCCACCTGATGCAAAAACTGGAAACCTCCAAAGAGAAACTGTCCTTCGCACGGGTAGACGCAGACCACCTGGACAAGCTTATCGCCAAAGACGAGCCTCAGGTTTCCAAACTTACCGATGAGGAGAAAGAGACTTTTAAAGGCCAGATGGAAGCCGTATTGGGCGAAAACAGCCCATACAACGTGCAGATGGAGGCCATGGACAGCCAGGCGGCACCCTTTATGATTACCGAGCCCGAATTCATGAGGCGGATGAAGGAGATGCAGCAAACCGGAGGTGGCATGTTCGGCATGGGTCACATGCCCGAGATGTACAACCTGGTGGTCAATACCAACCACCCCCTGGTGGGCGAAATCCTAAACACCAGGACAGAGAAGAAGCGGACCCGCCTCATTAACCAGTCCCTGGACCTGGCGCGCCTCTCCAAGGGCTTGTTAAAAGGGGAAGACCTTACCCGCTTTATCAGCCGTAGTTATGAAATGGTGAAATAAATTCCTCCGCCAACAGAAAAAAATCCGCCCCTGAAGGCGGATTTTTTGTCCCCGCTCCTGCCCGATTACGGTCGCAATACTGAGCCTCGCAGTCGGATTGTTTACCTTTATATCTATGACATTATCCTGGCACTACATAGCAATGGCCCTCCTCTATATCGCAGCGGGGCTGGCCCACTGGATCTACCCGAAAATCTATCGCGGGATAATGCCGGGTTGGGTCCCCTGGAAAAAGGCAACAGTACTACTCAGCGGGGTTTTGGAAGTGCTCTTGGGAATCCTGTTGTTTTTTCCTGCCTGGGCACCCTATGCCCTTTACGGTATCATGGCCATGCTGTTGGCCTTCCTTCCGGTACATGGGTATATGTTGCGCCACGCAGACCGTTTCCCGAAAATCCCATATGCCCTGCTGTGGGTTCGCATTCCGCTTCAGGGGGTACTTATGGCATGGGCATGGGCCTACCTGTAACCCTTCAACGCAGCCCCTTGTGTGCATGGTAACGCTGCAACCATACAAACTGGAACAGGGCAAAAACCAACAGGGCCAGCGCACCCCATGCAGCACTATCCGGCACGTCAGGAAGACTAAAATCCGGGGCATTCCACTCTCGAAGCCGCCCAAAGGCCCCTTCCAGGAGCAGATGACGACCCTCGGAAGATCCGGGCATAAACAAATTTGCAAATGTCAGGCCGGCAAGAAGCACCAAAACCCATGTTCTATGCTGCTTCCACCAGGGTATCCGGGTTTGGGTCACCTGCGCCGTTTCCGGTTGGAGCTGTGCCATCACCTTGTCGGTAAACCCTTCAGGGGCTTTTTCCATGGCCTCACCAAGGAGCTCCTTCCATTTCCTGTAATCGTTTTCAGCTTCCATAATCCTGTAGTATTTTCCTGTTGCCTTGGTGGTCAATAAGATCTTTGAGGCGTTTGCGCGCCCGGTGCAAGCGGACTTTTACCGTATTCGGGTGTAATTCCATGACCTCCCCTACCTCCTTTAAGGAGAGTTCCTGCAAGTAGTGCAGGCTTAGTACAGCGCTGTCTTCTGCGGGAAGGCGGTCCATCAGGCAGCGCACTAGGGCACCGCGTTCGGTTCTTACCAGGCCTTGCCAGGTTTCGTTTGCAAACCCTGCTGCGAGGCCTTCCGCAGGCAAATCCGATTCCAGGCGCCTTTTCCGGCCTTCCCGGTCTGCCACGTCCAATACCCGGAAATAGGTAATCCGATACAACCACGTAGAAAATTTGGCATTACCCCGGAACCCGTCCAGGGCTTGATACGCCTTGAGAAAGGCGTCCTGAGCCGATTCTTCTGCCAATTCCCGGTTTCCCAGCATCCGTGCGGCCAGGGTATACACCATGTGGCTGTACCGGTCTACCAGTACGGCATAGGCCCTCCGGTCCCCGCCCAGCACCCTGCGGATGATCTCCATATCGGTTGGTTGTGGCTCCATTCCTCTTATAGGACGGGTAACTACGGGGCCGGGTTACATTTTTTTCAGAATTTCCGTAACCTCCCGTCCAAACCACACGTCAGATGGGCAAAACCAATAATCATCAATCTAAACATTTAAGATCATGGGAGCAGAAGTTTTTATTTTCATTACAATGTTTGCGGTACCCTTCGGAATCGCATACCTCTACTTTACCACGCGCAATAAAGAGCGCCTGGCACTAATTGAGAAAGGGGTGGACGCCACCCTCTTCGACCATGGCAGGAAGGATGCCCCACCTATCTGGAAAGTGCTGATTCTCAACCTCGCCTTGCTGTTGATGGGGATCGGGGCAGGCGTAATGACCGGCGGACTCCTCTCAACCGGCCTGGGCCTGGACGAGGATATCGCCATGCCGGGATCCATCTTCCTGCTAGCGGGTACCGGGTTGCTGGTCGGGTTTTTCCTAACCCGAAAAATGGATAAGTCCTAATGTGCTTATGCAGCATGTGAAAACCGCCTTACGGGCGGTTTTTTTATGTGCTGGGGTGTTGCAGGGTGCGGGGTTAGGTTGTCTGGGTGGGCGGGTGGGGGGCCCCATCCCTCGGATTTAGATTTTTCCGAGGCCCTCGCCCACGTCCTACTGAAACAGCACCTCCTAAATTTGCGACCGGTTGTGTACCTTTAATCCAGACATCTACCGGGGGTGTCCCGGTTCCCAAAGCAAAGCCCATGCAGGTACTCAGCACCAATACAGCCAAACCGGTTACCATCCGCTGGAAAGATAAACCACAAACGACCGGTATTTATAAAATTCCCCAACCGGAAGGGATTTACCTCACTCCGGAAGGTGTCAAAGGGGATACCATCGGAAACCCTAAGGTTCACGGAGACCGTCTAAAGGCTTGTTACCTCTTCAGCACCGGGGAGTATCCGCACTGGAAAGAACGGTATCCGCATCTGGACTGGGGCTTTGGAATCTTCGGGGAGAATCTCTCCGTGGAAGGTCTAGATGAAACCACCCTGCTCATAGGCTCCGAATACCAGGTTGGGGAAGCTCATATCCGTATTACTTCTCCCAGGGAGCCCTGCTTCAAACTTGGGATACGATTTGGCGACCAGGGCATCATAGATCGATTTGTCGGACATGGTAAACCGGGGGCTTATGCAGAAGTCCTCTCACCCGGGCATGTACGTCCCGGAGACACCCTTTCCCTGGTCCGATTTCCGGAAAACAGCATGAGTATTGCCGCCTTCTTCAGGATGCTCTATAGTCCGGTTAAGGACAGGGATTTATTGGAAAAAGCACTGGAGCTGCCCGTACTGTCCACCGACAGCAGCAAGAAGATACGCCGCTGGCTTAAGGAATAAAAAAAGAGGGGGCGCTGCCCCCTCTTTCCCGAATTAAACAAACTAAACATCCACTACCTGACAACTTTCAGGCTTTCGGAATAGGTGCGGTCTCCATCGGAAACCAGGACTTCTACCTTGTACACCCCTTTTACGGCCTTCGAAAAGTTGATGGCCTTCTCTACCACGGGAGTACTGGAAAAGCGCTCGAAGTAAAGGATGCGGTTCTCTGCATCCACTACTTTTACGACAACGGAGCTACCTTCGAGGTTCAGGTAGTTTACAAATACCCGCTCCCCTTCCGCACGCATGTACGGGGTAGTGGCTTTCTCCGTTTCCGGGTTGGAATTCACAGGAGTTGTTTTCGCTTCTGCGGTTCCTGCCATCAGGATGATGGCGGCGGCAATGTTAATCCATGTTTTTTTCATAACGGTTTGTTTTTTGAATTACACAAGGCAAATCTATGTCCAAAAGGCTGCAGGAACTACCACCGGATTATCCACTTTCTGTACTATTTTACCGCGATACCGTGTTAATATTTTGCAAAATGGTAATAAAGCACATATTTGGGGTAATTTTGCATAATCGACCACATACCGGTCACTCGTAAATTTGTAGGAGAACAGGTAGTTTATGCTAAAAACCAAACCGGCATTTGAAGCGATTGCACCCGACTTCGGGCATTCCTTCACGTACCAGAAATTCGATGCCAGCAAACCCAATACCAACCTGGTCTGGCATTACCACCCGGAAATCGAGTTGGTGTATGTAAACGGGGGGAATGGGAAACGGCAGATTGGCAGCCATGTCTCTTACTATACGGACGGAGACCTCATCCTGATCGGTTCAAACCTGCCTCATTGTGGTTTTACCGATGCCTGCACCGGAAACCGCAGCGAGTCCGTGGTACAGATGAAAGCCGACTTCCTCGGGTCCGAATTCCTGCACATCCCGGAAATGGAAAACGTGCGCATCCTTTTTGAAAAAGCTAAAGGGGGGATTGCCTTTACCGGCGGGGCCAAGAAGAAAATCGGAGATAAAATCGAAATCCTCGAATATCAGTCCGAATTCCAGCGGTTGCTCTCTATCCTGAACATCCTAAACGAACTGGGAAGTACACAGGAATACCAAATCCTCAATGCGGACCACCTCTCCATGGAAACCCAGACCAAGGAAAACGACAGGATCAACAGCATTTTCAATTATGTAAAGGAGCACTACCAGGAACCCATTTCCCTGGAGACCGTGGCAGACCTGACGCATATGACAGTGCCGTCGTTTTGCAGGTATTTTAAAAAGGTGACCCGGAAAACCTTTGTGCAATTCGTCAACGAATACCGCATGGTTCACGCCTCCAACCTGCTTTCCGAGAACCGGATGTCCATTACGGAGGTATGCTTTGCCAGCGGTTTCAACAACTTCTCGCACTTCAACAAGTCCTTTAAAGCCTTTACCGGGATGAGCCCCTCGGAGTACCGAAATCAGCTTAAAACCGTAGTCCGTTGAAGGTCCTTACCCCGCCTTTTCCCGCCCTTCCGGATGCCGAGCTGCGCTACCTCCCCGGTTTCCTTACCCCGGCGGAGGCGACCCGCCTGATGGCCCTCTTCCTGGAAACCCTCCCCTGGCGACAGGACCCGATCACGGTTTTCGGCAAAACCTACCCCCAGCCCCGGCTAACAGCCCTCTATGGCGACGGGGGTAAGTCCTACGGGTATTCCGGCATCCGCATGCACCCCCTGCCCTTTACACCAGAGCTCTCACGTCTGAAAGCGGATGTGGAGGCTGTTTCTGGCGAACGATTCTCCACCTGTCTGCTGAACCTCTACCGAGACGGGCAGGACAGCAACGGCTGGCATGCAGACAACGAAAAAGAACTGGGAACCAACCCTGCTATAGCCTCCCTCTCCCTTGGCGACGTACGCTGGTTCCACCTGAAACACCGAGGGGATAAAGCGCACTCCTACAAAATAGCCCTGGAACCCGGCTCCCTCCTACTCATGGGGGGAAGTATGCAACACCACTGGGTGCACCAGGTGCCCAAAACCCGGCGCGAAGTGGGGCCCCGTATCAACCTCACCTTCCGGAAAATCCTCTAGGGGGGATTCTTCGTATTTTTGACCCATGGAATCGGATAAACCAAGCCCGCAGGAACGGGATAGGATTATAGAAATGGCGTGGGAAGACCGTACGCCCTTTGAGGCCATCCAGGCCCAATTCGGTTTGGGCGAAGCCGATGTAATCCGCCTGATGCGGCAGGAACTGAAGCCCGGTAGCTTTCGCCGCTGGCGGGCCCGTGTGCAGGGCCGCAGCACCAAACACCTGAAGAAACGGCCCGAAGGCATGGTTCGGTTTAAGAGTTCCCGCCAGCAAAACATCAGCGGGAACCGCCCCTCCAAACCAAAATGAGGTTTAGCCGTAAATATCGTTCAGCACGGCTGCAAGCCTGAGGCCTCCCCGAAGTAACTGCTCCTCTACGGTATCCCACCAGGTATACCGGTACCGATAATAGAGTTTTTCTCCAACGCTTACCGACTCGTACACCTCTTTGGAAACCTCCTGGATTTCCTCTACCCAATCCAGGACGTCCCCCTGCTGGACGGCTTTGATTTGTGCGCGGTTCCAGCGGGGCAGGCTCCCTGCCAATTCGGTGTAGCTCATGCCGTAATCGTCTATCATTTCGGAATCCCAGACACGGTGGAGGTTACTGCCGCGGTCGAACCATTGCAGCTGGATGTCATTCCCCCCGCGGTCTTCGGCCCGGCCTACGTGCATTGGCTGGTGAAGGTCGCCCACCAGGTGCACGAGCATCTTGAGGTAGAAGGCTTCGTCTTCCGGGGTGGTAGTATCCGATTTCAGGGTCTCGATACAAAAACGGATGCCGGCCACAACATCGCCATTCGGGCTGGGGGTTACCTCAGTATAGGCCTTGTCCAGAGGAAAGTTGACATAGTGCCAAGGGCCAAAACGGCGGTAGGAAGTATCGGATTTGATGTCGTCCGCATAGTTAGCCACCTCGGCCAACCCCTCCCCCTTTAAAATCCGGGCTACTGCCTTTTGGGCCTTGCGACTAAGGTGTTGCTGGGCAATCTCACCAACCACGCGGTGCCCGGTACGGGACCACACCGGGGGGTTTGCCATTACGGTAAGGGGAAGCAGGAACAAAAGGAAAAGATAGCTGCGCATAGGACGAATTTTACGCTTGTAAAAGTACAGATTCAACCGTAAAAGAATTGTTAATTCCACCCTGTATTCTGCCGCAAAGTCCGAACTTCCCCCTGTGAATACAGCGCGTAAAACACAGCGCCGGCGCCTCTGGCGGTTTCTGCTGAGAATTCTTATGGTCCTGACGGGAATCGGGATCCTTTTTGCCGGATCGGTATACCTGGGGCTATGGGGGCCGGTGCCTACCGAGAAAGAACTGGCAACCCTGGAGCTGGACCGGGCCTCCGAGGTATATACTTCGGATAGCGTCCTGATCGGGAAATTCTTCCGTTACGACCGGCAACCCATTCCCCTGAAAGAGATCCCGGACCATCTGATCGAGGCCCTGATAGCCGTAGAGGACGCCCGGTTCCGGAAGCATCGCGGTATTGACTTCCCGAGCCTGGGACGTGTCCTGGTCAAATCCATCCTGATGGGGGACGAAGCCGCGGGGGGTGGCAGCACCCTCAGCCAGCAGCTCATTAAAAACCTGTATCCCAGAACCGGAACCGGCACAGTGGGCCTGGCCGCGGACAAGCTCAGGGAAATGATCGCAGCAAGACGGCTGGAACGGGTCTACTCCAAAGACCAGATCCTGGAACTCTACCTCAACACGGTGTCTTTTGGGGGGAACCGGTATGGGATAGAAGCCGCAGCGCGAACCTTTTTCAACACCACTACCGCCCGCCTGGAGCCGCATCAGGGCGCCACCCTGGTAGGGATGCTCAAGGCCACCTACACCTATGACCCCCACAGGTTTCCCGAGCGCAGTCGGGAGCGCAGGAACCTGGTCCTGGAACTGATGGCCAAATCCGGCGTTTTGACTACCAAAGAAGCCAACCGACTGAAAAACCAGGATCTCGGCCTGGATTACCGGCCCTTCCGCCACGATGCAGGATTGGCCCCCTATTTCAGAGAAAGGGTACGAAAAATCATGGCCCGGTGGCTGGAGTTGGAAAGCGACCCGGATTCCCCACTGGACTTGTACACCTCCGGCCTGAAGATATATACCACCCTCGATTCCCGCATGCAGCACTATGCCGAAACAGCCATGCAGGAACACCTGAAAGTGCTTCAAAAACGCTTTCGGGAAGGCTATGGAAAGGCTGCCCCCTGGCGGAAGGGTTCTGCGGTAAGCCTGCAACTGGTACGGGAATCGGCACCCTACCTGAAATTGATAGAACAAGGGCTTTCAGATTCCCAGGCGCTGGACAGCCTGGAAAGACCCAGGGAAGTCTTCCTCTGGGACTGGGATGGGGGCAGGACCATAAATGGCTCGGCCATGGACAGCATCCTCCACTATGCACAGCTCCTCCAGGCCGGCAGCCTGGCCATAAACCCATCCGACGGGGCCGTCCGGGTATGGGTTGGGGGCATCAATTACGAGTACTATAAATTCGACCATATCGCCCAAAGCCGGCGGCAGGTGGGCTCTACCTTTAAGCCCGTAGTCTATGCCTCGGCCCTGGAAGACGGGATGGACCCCTGTCGCTACCACGCCGTCCGGGAAATCCGGTACGAAAATTTCGAGGGGTGGACCCCTTCCAACAGCGGGGAAAAGGCCGAAGCCTATATGAATTATTCCATGCAGACGGCCCTGCAGCAATCGGTCAATACCATAGCTGTAAAAATCCTGGAGGAAACCGGGATCGAGAAGGTCATAGAAACCGCCCGGGCCATGGGCATACGCGACGAACTCCCGCAACAACCCTCCCTGGCCCTGGGAAGCGGGGAGGTCGGGATGGAACAGCTCGCCGGCGCCTATGCCTGTTTCCTGAATTCCGGACGGCCGGTTACCCCCTACCTGATTACCTCCGTTACGGATCGGGATGGCAGGGAACGCTACAAACACCAGAATCCGGAACCCTACCCTCCGGCATTTTCCGAGCAAACCCGTGAGCTGATGCTAAAGATGCTCGAATCCGTTGCAGATAAAGGCACGGCAGCTTCATTACGGACGCAATACGGGCTCAAAGGGGAACTGGCCGGAAAAACAGGTACCACGCAAAACAACAAGGATGCCTGGTTTGTGGCCCTCACCCCTAAGTTGGTCCATGTAAGCTGGGTGGGGCTGGACAACCACAGGATCGGGTTCCCCAGTACCCGGATCGGACAGGGGGCACAGGCGGCACTCCCGCTTTTTGCACGCTGGTACAAAAGCATACAACAAGACACCGAACTGCGGGCCCTGACCCAAACCCGCTTCCCGGAGCCAGACCCCGGGACGCTTTCCCTGCTGGACTGTCCCGCAGAAAAACGAGACGGTTTTTTCAAACGGCTCTTTACCAACCCTAATAAAACCAAAACGCGCAATTTCCGTGATAAATCGAATCCTTAGAGGCTTTCTCTTCTGCCTGCTACTGGCCACAAACCTGTCTGCCCAGGAGGTTCGGCAGGAAGAAATACCGTTGCAAAACGACTCCATCCGCATCCCGGGTACCCTGACCTACCCAACGGGAGAAGGTGCCCTGCCCCTGGTGGTCTACATCCACGGTTCCGGCAACATCGACCGGAACGGAAACCAGCCGGGCACCTTTGTGCAAGCCGGTTATATCAAAGCCCTCAGGAAGGCCCTCAACCGCGAAGGGATTGCCTTTTTTTCCTACGACAAACGCACCGCCGTGGAGGCCAATTTGCCGTATCTGGATCAGGTATCCCTTACGGATTATGTATCGGATGCGCGCAGAGCCCTGGAGTATTTCGAAAAAGACCCCCGGTTTTCCGGGGTACACCTGATTGGCCATAGCCAGGGTTCCCTGGTAGGGATGCTGGCGACTTCCGGGCAGGTGCGAAGTTTTACTTCCCTGGCAGGACCTGCCCTGCCCATCGATTCCATTTTGGTCCGGCAATTAAGCGCGCAAAACCCGGAACTGGGAAGGGAGGCCCGACCAATTCTTGCGAAATTAAAACAGGGAGAGCCCCTGGAGCTTTCCGGGGCATCGCCCGTACTCCAGCTCCTGCTGGCCCCGGCTTCACGCCCGTTATGGAGCTCCTGGATGGCCTATGACCCCAGGGAGGAATTGGCCAGGGTAGATGCGCCTGTCCTGCTCCTTTATGGGGGGATGGATACCCAGGTCCCGGTAGAAACCGGCCTTGGCTTCCGGGAAGTCCGGCCCGATGCGCAGTGGGTGGTGCTGCCTCAGATGAACCACGTGCTGAAACAGGTTACCTCCCCCGAAACACAACAGCAGGCCTATACAGACCCGGGGGTGCCTTTGGCCGAAGGGCTGGTAGAGACCTTGAGCACCTTTATTGTACAATCGAACTAATTTATCCCGGAACAACTGCGGGATCCTTATTAATGGTGTAAATTTGACACCCGAACGCCTGAATGAGATAATGAGTCCAAGAATTTGGTTCCTACTGGTTTGCCTTTCCCTGACTGCCCTGGTGCGCGGACAGCAAATTCCCCAAAAGTCCTTCACGGTTAAATTTACCGACCAGCCCATCGTATTAGACGGTATTCTGGACGATGCTGCATGGGAAGGGGCCGAAAGTGCAAAAGACTTCTGGGAATACTTCCCTGTAGACAGTATTCAGGCCCGGCAGCAGTCGGATATCAAAATGCTCTTCGACGACACCAACCTGTACATTGGCATCCGCGTGAACACAGCAGGGCGGAATTATGCCATCCAATCGCTGCGAAGGGATTTCCGGGCCGGCAACTCCGACAATATTACCCTTCTTTTCGATACTTTCAATGACGGGAACAACGCGTTTTTATTCGGGACCAACCCCTATGGAGTCCAACGGGAAGGCCTGGTATCAGGCGGCGGACTGGATTTAAGCGGATTCACCATTTCCTGGGACGTCAAATGGAAAGGGGAATCCCAGATCTATGACGACTACTACACTTCAGAACTTGTTATCCCGCTAACCTCCTTTAAATTCAGGGAAGGGGAAACCCGCTGGCGCTTTAACAGCTACCGCTTCGATACCCAATCCAACGAAAGTTCCACCTGGGTACAGATACCGCAGAACCAAAATATCTACGGGCTTACCTTTATGGGGGAAATGGTGTTTGAAAAACCCCTGGGCCGGTCGCGAACCCCCATGGCGCTTATCCCCTATGTGAACACCAGCTGGTTCCAGGACAGGGAAACCCCATTGGAAGAAACCAACTTTAAGGTGGGTGGCGATGCTAAAATCTCCATCGGGAACAGTATGAACCTCGATGTGACACTCAACCCGGATTTTTCCCAGGTTGAAGTGGACGACCAGGTAACCAACCTCACCCGTTTTGCCATTGCCCTGCCCGAAAAGAGACAGTTTTTTGTAGACAACAACGACCTGTTCGCGAGCTTTGGGGACTCCCGGGATGCGAATCCCTTTTTCTCGAGGCGGATCGGAATCGCCGAAGACACTGCGGGGAATACTATCGAAAACCGGATCCTGGCAGGGGTCCGCCTAAGCGGGAAGGTGAATGACAAGTTGCGCCTCGGGTTTTTCAACATCCAGACCGAAGAGGATGCAGCCAATGAAATCGCTGCGAACAACAACAGTATGCTGGCCCTCCAGCAGCTGGTATTTTCCCGTTCCAACATCGGGTTTTTCCTCCTGAACCGTCAAACCATAGGCGATAACGACTTTGTCCTACCCGAGGACCGCTACAACCGGGTTGCGGGGATCGATTATAACCTCATCTCGGCAGATAACGTCTGGAGCGGGCAGTATTACCTGCACAAGTCCTTCAGCCCGGGGGTGGAGAGCAAAGATTGGTCAGCCGGGGCAACCATGCGCTACAACACCCGCAGGTGGAACGGGTTTGCCAAGGCCGTATACCTGGGGGAAAATTTTGAATCGGACCTGGGTTTTGTAAGGAGAAATGACATCTTTAAAGGCCTTTTTAATATCTCCCACGTGTTCTGGCCGGAGAACAGCATCATCAACAACCACAGTTTCGGCATTACCCCCGTATTTATCTGGCAGCCCAGCAGCGATATGCTGCGCACGGATTACACCATCCGCACCCGGTGGGAAGCCCGGCTGCGGAACCAGCAGGAGATCCGCCTGCAGTGGAACAACGAATACACCTACCTCTTCGATTCCTTCGACCCCACCCGCTCCGATGGGCTCGAACTCCCGGCGGACACGGATTACTATTACAACAGTGCCCAGATCCAATACCAGTCCGACAGGCGCAGGATCGCCTCCTACAGTGTGGAAACCACCTATGGAGATTTCTTTAACGGGGAGCGGTTATCCGTAGAGGGCCAGTTCAGCGTCAGGATTCAACCCAAGGCCTTTATTTCCATGCAGTTGAATTACGACAAAATTAGCCTTCCGGACCCCTACCCCAGCGCGGACATCTGGCTGATTGCCCCGCGGTTCGAGCTCACCTTCTCCCGGTCGCTGTTCCTCAATACCCTGGTTCAGTACAGCAACCAACGGGATAACCTGGGGATCAATGCCCGCCTGCAATGGCGCTTTGCCCCCCTTTCCGACCTGTTTTTCGTCTATACAGACAACTACTATGTAAACCAGTTCAGCCCGCGCTTCCGTTCGGTTAACCTGAAACTTACCTACTGGCTCAACATCTAATGGGGACTGTTTAAAAAATCCTATCTTTTGGGGCGAATCTGAATTATCCCCCATGGATGAACCCCTGATTACCAACGATACCATTACCCTGGGCCTGCTAGCCGCCTGCCTGGGCTTCGTCTTCCTTACTTCCGGCTCGAAAAAAGGTTTCTGGCAACGGTTTTACAACTGGGTGCCGGCCATTCTGCTGTGTTACCTCCTGCCTGCCATCCTGGCCAGTCTGGGGATTATTTCGGACGACCATTCCCGTTTGTATTTCATGGCCAGCCGGTACCTGTTGCCGGCAGCCTTGGTTCTGATGACCCTCAGCATAGACCTGAAAGCCATCAGCAACCTGGGATCCAAAGCCCTGATTATGTTCCTGACCGGTACGGCAGGAATTATTATTGGCGGGCCCCTGGCCGTTTTGATCGTTTCAGCGGTAAGCCCCGAAACTGTGGGTGGCGTAGGGTTCGATGCCGTCTGGCGGGGGCTTTCCACCATCGCGGGGAGCTGGATTGGGGGCGGTGCCAACCAGGCGGCCATGCTGGAAATATTTCAGTTTAACCCGGACCGCTTTGGGGAAATGGTCCTGGTCGACATCGTGGGTGCCAATATCTGGATGGCCATCCTGCTTTTGGGGGTAGGCAAAACCCGTCAAATTGACCGGTGGCTGAAGGCCGATGCCTCTTCCATTGAGGCCCTGAAGAAAAAAGTCACGGCCTTTGCAGAGAGTATTACGCGCGTGCCTACCCTGAACGATTATATGGTCCTATTCTTCCTGGCCTTTACCGCCGTGGGGCTGGCCCACTTCCTGGGCGGAATAACCAGCGGTGCCCTTTCTGCTGGCGTAAGCTGGGTGAGCGACCCCAGCAGCTTTTTCTCTTTCCTGGGTGGGGAATTCTTCTGGATGGTGGTTATTGCCACTGCCATTGGTATTGCCCTTTCCTTCACCAGGGCCAAAAACTACGAAGGGGCCGGCGCCAGTAAGCTCGGCGGGGTGTTTATCTATATCCTGGTAGCCACCATCGGGATGAAGATGGACCTGAGCCGCCTGTTGGAAAACCCCGGGCTAATCGTCCTGGGGCTTATCTGGATTGGCTTTCATGCGGGCCTGCTCATCCTGGTGGCCAAATGGATCCGGGCCCCGTTCTTCTTTTTGGCCGTAGGCAGCCAGGCCAATGTGGGCGGGGCTGCTTCTGCCCCTGTGGTCGCTGCCGAATTCCATCCGTCCTTGAGTTCGGTAGGGGTCCTGCTGGCGGTTTTAGGATACGTGGTGGGAACCGGGGGTGCCCTTCTCTGCGCGTATCTGCTTGAAATAGCAGCGGCTATAGGCACGGGCTGATCCTTGATGGATTGCCGAAAAAAGCGCATATTTGCGCCTCATCTGAAGGATATGAAAAAGATTGGGGTATTGCTGCTCAGCATCGTATGGCTAGCCTCCTGCAGTTCAGGTTCGGATTCCTACCTGCTGGAAGTGGAAGGGAATGTAAAAGGGCTTAAAAAGGGCCGGTTGCTCCTGCAAACCGTTACGGATTCCACCCTGGTTACCCTGGACTCCCTACAGGTAGACGGCAGTGGGGTATTCACCCTTAGCAGCGAGGTTCAGGGGCCGGACATTTACTACCTGTATCTGGATAAAGCAGACAATAATGTGATTAATGACCGTATTGTCCTTTTCACTGCCCCCGGAAAAATCCACATCGAAACCGAATGGGACAATTTCGAAGGGGCCGCGAAAATAAGCGGTTCCCGGGAACAGGAACTCTTTGAGGAATACCGCAAGGCACAATCGCGTTTCCACGTGCGCCAGCTGGAACTGAACCGCGCCCTGGCACCCCTTGCCCTGCCCGATGATTCCGCAGCTATCGATTCCCTGACCCAGGTATCGGACAACTTACTGAAACGCTCCTACCTGTATGCCATCAACTTTGCCATCAACAACAAAGCCACATATCTGGCGCCGTATATTGCCGTAAGCGAGGTAGCCGATGCCAACCCGGTTTACCTGGATTCTATCTACGGGGTATTGCCAGACAGTGTAGCCCGGTCCAAATATGGGGTAAAGCTGGCGGAGTTATTGGAAAAGTCCGGGGACTAAGCCATATTGTTAATCCGCTCCACAAGGGTGGTAGCTTCCTTTTCCAGGGTATTGCGCACCGATGCAAAGTGGGCACCGGGGTTCTCCACATCCTTCTTGTGGATTTCCGCAATAAGCGCATCAAAGGTTTCAATGGCCTTGTCTATAATGGCGGTTCCTTCCTTGGAACCATGGGTCCCCTGGGTTTCCTCCACGATGTAGACCGCTTCGATTACGTCTCCCAGCACATTGTTGATCTCCTTCTTCAGGTTGCGGATGCTTGCCATAATTCCTTTGTTTTCTGAAACAAAAGTACGATTTCCTTCAATATGGTGCCTACAAATGCACTTCCAGTAATTTGCAACTCTTGGTGCGCAGGGTTAAGGACTCCGCACAAGCGGGGAGCAGGAGGGTTTCCCCCCGCCTAACCTTTGCCGTACCATCCTTGAGGACGACTTCTGCGGTTCCATCTACGCAAACCAGCACCGTAAACGAATCCCGGTCTGACAGGTCCTTATGGGTATCGGAAGTCAGATGCAGGAAATGGGTGGTAAAATAGGGGGTGTCGGCCAGGACCTGACCCCCTGTGACAGTACGGTCATACGCCAGGCAGAAGTCATCCCTTTGTTTGAAATCCATAGCCTCCAGTGCCTGCTCGGTATGCAATTCCCGGAGCTTCCCCTGAGCATCCCTGCGGTCGAAATCGTACACCCGGTAGGTTACGTCGGAAGTCTGCTGGATTTCGGCCAGAAGGATTCCCCCGCCAATGGCGTGGATCTTACCGGCATTTATAAAATAGGCATCCCCTTCTGTTACCGGTTCATAATGAAGTAATTCGGTGAGCCGCCCTTCTGCCAGCGCCTCCTGGTACTCCCGGGGTTGCACATCCCTGTTAAAGCCTACAATAAGGGAGGCCCCGGGATCTGCATCCATGATGTACCACATCTCGGTCTTCCCAAAGGAATTATGCCGCCGGCGCGCCATGGCATCGTCCGGGTGCAGCTGGATGGAAAGGTCTTCCCGGGCATCGATAAATTTGATAAGAACCGGAAACTCCCCGCCAAAACGCTCCAGGACACGGGTTCCCAGGAGCTCGGCACCAAAGGTGCCAATTAAGGTATTGAGGTCCTCCCCGGAGTAAAGGCCATTGGAAACTACCGAAACTGCAGCAGGCACGCCTGAGAGTTCCCAACTCTCGCCGATACCCGCACCGCGGTCGGGCTTCCCAAGCACCTCGTGCAACCGGGTGCCGCCCCAAAGGCGCTCCATGAGAATAGGGTCAAAAAGAAGGGGGTAACACTCCATTATATGAGTTTTTGAACCTGGGCCAGGGCCCTTTTATGGTGGCCGGAGGCCTGGACGGCTTCGTAGGCCATGGCGATCTTCCCCTGCCGGTCTAACACAAAGGTCTCCCTCCCGGGGAGCAGGCCAAACAGTTTTGGTGCCACGGCAAACTTCCTGCGGATCTTCCCCCCTGGGTCACTCAGTAGCGGGAAGGGGAGCTGGTGGCGCATGGCGAACCGGCCATGGGATTTTTCGGAATCGGAACTAATGCCCACTACCAGGGCACCCGCATCCGTAAAATCCGAATAATGGTCCCGGAAAGAGCAAACTTCGGCGGTACAGCCCGGGGTAAAATCCTTCGGGTAGAAAAACACCACGATGGGGCGCTCCCCGAGATGGTCCGAGAGCCTGAATTCTTTTCCCTCCTGATCCTTCAGAACAAAGTCGGGAGCCGGGGTTCCTACAGCCAGTCCCATTCTTAGCCGTTATAGGTTACAAAATTCCGGGGCGTCTCAAAAAGCTGCACTTCCAGGCTGCAGGCCTGGTCTATATGAGGTCGCAACCGGTTCCAGATCACCACGGCAATATTTTCGGCTGTAGGGTTGAGTGTACGGAACTCCTCCACCTCCTCATTGAGGTTTTTATGGTCGAAGGGTTCTTCCACATAGTCGCGGATCAGGTCTTTAAGGACTTTCATGTCTATAACAAACCCCGTTTCCGGGTCAATAGGCCCGGTTACACTTACGATAAGCTCGTAATTGTGCCCGTGGAACATAGGGTTGTTGCATTTACCAAAAACCGTCTGGTTCCTGGCGTCGTCCCAATCCTTTCGGTAGAGGCGGTGCGCAGCGTTAAAATGGGCCTTTCTGCTTACTTTGACATTCATAGCGGACTAGGATTGCGATTGTACGTGTTCGTAAAACCGCCTGAAAACGATGCGGAACCAGGCCGTATAAGACTCCGGGTGTTCTGCCAGGTCTCGGTCTACCTCGGCCAGGGCCATCCATTTCCAGGCGGCAACCTCCTCGGGGTTTATCTCAGGAGTCCCCGTATAGGACCCCAACAGCACGTGGTCCAGTTCGTGCTCGGTAAGACCGTTGTCGAAGGGCGCCTTGTAGATAAAGGAGAAAAGCTCCTGCAAGGGGGTGGTAAAACCCATTTCCTCCTGCAGCCGGCGTTTCCCGGCTTCTATATTAGATTCCCCAAGCCGTTGGTGGCTGCAGCAGGTATTGGTCCACAACAGGGGGGAGTGGTATTTTTCGGCAGCGCGTTGCTGCAACATGAGTTCACCTTTGTCGTTGAGGATGAAAACCGAAAACGCACGGTGCAGGACCGCCTTTTCATGGGCTTCCATCTTGGGCATGGTGCCGAGGACCTCGTCCTGCGGGCTCACCAGGATTACCTGTTCTTCCTTCACACTCCAAAAATAAGGCCTTTGAAGGAGATACCCGTTAAGGGCATCTTAAAAATCAGGAGGTAGGGGTTAGAAGAAGCGGGGACTTTTGATGTTGCCCACGGTACGGATAAAATCGTACCGCAGGATCACTTCGAAGGACCCGTCATTAAAGGCAGCACTTCCCAGTTCGGTAATCTCCCGGTCATATGCCAGGCCAATCAGGAAGGCGCGCGAAATGTTAAAGCCAATCATCCCGCTAAAGGCGGCATCCCATCGGTAGGCTGCCCCGAAGATGAACTTTTCATCGTACATGAAGTTGGCTGAAAAGTCCATCTGCAAGGGAGCCCCCAGGGTAGCCTTAGTCAGCAGGGTAGGCTTGAATTTCCACAGGGGGTTCAGGTCCCATACATAGCCCGTAATGAGATAGAAATTCATCTGTTCCCGGGCTGCGGACAGGGAAGACTCCTGAAAGTGGTTGGTTTCCAGGAACCTGGGAACGGAAAGCCCCGCATAAAATCGCTCGGTGTGGTAATACACCCCAGCCCCCACATTGGGCGAGAGCCGGTTCTGTATATCGGCCTGCAGCTGGGCATCCGGAAAGTTAGGGTCCTGGTTGAGTTCCGAGAACCGGATGTCCAGCAGGTGGACACTTCCCTTAAGCCCGAAACTAAGCCGTTGCTCCGGCCCCACCTGGATGGTATAAGAGAAGTCCGCGTCGAAATAGGTTTCGGAAGTAGGACCTATCTGGTCGTTTACAATGGATACCCCCATCCCTACCCCTCTGTATCCCACAGGGGAATGCAGGTTAAACGTCTGCGTTTTCGGGGCGCCGTCCAGGCCTACCCATTGTGCCCGGTACAGGGCAGCCACACTCAGGTGGCCGCGGGAACCGGCATACCCGGGGTTCACACTAACCGTGTTGTACATATACTGGGTATACTGGGCATCCTGCTGCGCACTCAGGAATGTCCCCATCAGGCAGGCAAGCAGCAGCGCCAAACTACGGATGCTACCTGTGTTTCCAACTGTATTGATTCGTATGCCTTTCATGCCCTATCGGTTTAAGTAGAGGTAGCCGGTGCGCGTTTGCATCTGCCCGTTGTCGTCTTCGTAATCCAGGATGTAGAAGTAGGTCCCCACAGGAAGTTTGTTGTCCTGTTGTACCGTTACCCTGCCCTGGGAAGTCCCGTCGAATACATTGCCCGCAGTATCGTATGCCCGGGTGGTGAACACCAGGACTCCCCAACGGTTATAGATCCGGATGGTATTATTCGGGAAGAGCTCGAGGCCCTCTATTTTCAGGTAATCGTGAGATCCGTCCCCATTGGGCGTCACTACATTGTAAATCTCTATGGCATCCGGGTCGCGGTTGGGCTCCAGGTAATCCGGGATCCCGTCTGCATCCACATCGTCATTGGCAAAATTGCCATCGCCATTGGCATCCTCCGATGCGGTCGGGATGTTGTCGTTATCGTCATCCGGGTCGCGGTAGTCCATTTCACCGTCGCCATCTGTATTGGGCAGGTCGTTGGTGGGGTCGTCGATCTTGTCGTTCACATCCGAATCGATGGCCGTGTCTCCCTCGTACCCGTCGTCCAGGCCGTCATTGTCCTTGTCCGATCCAATGAAGGTAACGTCTGCAACCCCATCGCGGTCAAAATCATGGCCCTCGATGCTGTCCGGAACCCCATCATTGTCACTATCCGGGTCCACATAATCCGGGATACCATCCCCATCAGTATCTTCGGGGATAAGGCCTACCGCCCCGCCATTCTCATAGGCGTCATCCAGCCCGTTGGCATTGGCATCCACCCCGGTGGGCGAAATATACCCCAGAGTGGTCTGGGCCTCCACGTTATCCGGGATGCCATCATCGTCACTGTCGATATCCAGGTAATCCGGGATGCCGTCCCCATCGGTATCGGTGGGGTCTGTGGATGGGTCGCCGTCCCCGTCCAGGTTCAGGTCCTCGAAGCTGTCGACAATACCGTCGTCGTCGCTGTCGATATCAACCCCCATCGGGTTGACCACTACCGAGACGGTGGCTGTACTGCAGTTGCCCGCATTGTCGCAGAGGGTATAATCGAAGGTATCGGACCCTGTAAACCCTGGGTTGGGGGTATAGGTTATGGTATCGTCGGAAGGATCGTTGGGCGTCCCGTTGTCGTTGACGGTGGCCGTACCGTTAGACGGGTTGGTTGCCGTCAGGGTTCCGAGGGTGGGGATATCGTTGTCATTGGCCAGCACATCTATAGTTACCGGGACATCCTCTTCTGTTGCAACCGCATCATCCAGGGCATCCACTATGGGAAGGACATCTACAGTGACCGTGGCCGTGCTGCAGTCGCCCGAGGTGTTACAAACAGTATAATCAAAAGTGTCCGTCCCGTTGAAGTCGGGGTCCGGGGTGTAGGTCAGGATATCGTCCGTAGGATCGTTCGGCGTCCCGTTCAGGTCTATGGTCACACTGCCATTGGCAGGATCCGTTGCCGTGAGGGTTCCGTCCTGGGGTAATTGGGAATCATTATCGTAAATAGGAACTACCACGGCAGTATCTTCGTTGGTCACCACCAGGTCGTCTGCCAAGATAGCGGCCTGCTGCATACACACTATGGTAAATCGCGGAAGGGCTGTTGACACCCCGGCTTTAATAATCGAGGCGGTGTATCGGGTAACGGTCTGGGTGGCTATCACCACCGGCCGCAACTGGTCGCCGCTAACCGCGGGGTTCCAGCTCACCGTGGCTCCGGCATTCACATTCGCGGAGATGTCCAGGGTAACCTGGTTATCCGGGCTGTTGCAATCCGTAAGGATAAAGTAACCGGTGGCATTGGAACCACAAAGGGTGCCATCGTAGGTCGCAAAATACACCCCGGGCTGTGTGGCTTCATAGAAGAAATCCGTACCCAGAACCGTCCCCGGATCGGAGGCTTCGTACCAACGGAAATTGGTTTCATCCCCGGAATTCGGGGCCTGTAGCAGGAACTGTCCCTGGGCCTGGAACAGGCCAAAGAATACTAGCAGTACCGTGCTGAGCCAGGTGATATGTCGTGTGTTTGTTTTCAAGCTACAAGCAGGCTTCAAAGTCTTACTTAACGACAAATACCACGTTGATCAGGGAGTTGTAATCTGCCGGTTGTCCGATGATGTTGTAGGTCAGTACTCCATTGGGGTCTATACTCAGGCCGGAGAAAACCGCCGGGTCTGCATAGGTCACATAGTAATAGAGCTCAGTAGGCCCATAGGTAGGTACGGCATTGGGAGCCCCGGGACTAAACGCCACAGGGGATCCGAACTGGGCCAGGTACTGGGCGTACAGGTCTACGGTAAACCCGGTGCCGTTGGTGGAGGCATCGATCGCGATAGACGGCGGATAAAATACCCGGGCAGCCTTTGACGTAATGGGAGCAATGGCATTGATCACTTCCTGAACGGTAGTCTCGGCAGTAGGTGCTGCTTCTCCCCCTTCATCTACATCGATCGGGGTCCTCAGGGGCACCTCATCGTCGAATTGATCGTCGGTGTTATCCAGGTAGCCACTCAGGTCTACACTGTTTCCATCCTCAATAGAGAGGCTGTTGGCAGCCAGGGTCAGGGTCTGATCATCCGTGTTATCCAGGTAACCACTCAGGTCTACACTGTTTCCATCCTCGATGGAAAGGCTGTTGGCAGCCAGAGTCAGGGTCTGGTCGTCGGTGCTTCCCGCGGCCAATTCGGCCAGGGCGCCTTCTACGTCCGTGGCGGTAAAGTTGCCGCCGGCGTCGGTGATGTTAACCTCTGAAGCGGTTTGATCGTCAGTACCCACGAGGCTTGAGAGGTCCACAGTCTCACTGCCTCCTCCTTCAATCCCAATGGTCAGGTCTGTACCCACCAGGGCAGAACCACTAATGTTCTGATCGTCAGTACCCACGAGGCTTGAGAGGTCCACAGTTTCACTGCCTCCTCCTTCGATGCCAATGGTCAGGTCGGTGCCTACCAGGGCAGAGCCGCTGATGTTCTGGTCGTCCGTGTTATCCAGATACCCGCTCAGATCTACACTGTTTCCATCCTCGATGGAAAGGCTGTTGGCAGCCAGGGTCAGGGTTTGGTCGTCAGTACCCACAAGGCTGGAGAGGTCCACAGTTTCACTGCCTCCCCCTTCGATGCCAATGGTCAGGTCCGTGCCCACCAGGGCAGAGCCGCTGATGTTCTGGTCGTCGGTTCCCACGAGGCTTGAGAGATCCACAGTTTCACTGNATGTTCTGGTCGTCCGTGTTATCCAGGTACCCGCTCAGGTCTACGCTATTCCCGTCTTCGATGGAAAGGGAGTTGGCAGCCAGAGTCAGGGTCTGGTCGTCGGTGCTGCCCGCGGCCAGTTCGGCCAGGGCTCCTTCTACGTCCGTGGCGATGAAGTTGCCGCCGGCGTCGGTGATGTTTACCTCTGAAGCGGTTTGATCGTCGGTTCCCACGAGGCTTGAGAGATCCACAGTTTCACTGCCTCCTCCTTCGATGCCAATGGTCAGGTCCGTGCCCACCAGGGCAGAGCCGCTGATGTTCTGGTCGTCGGTTCCCACGAGGCTTGAGAGATCCACAGTTTCACTGGTTCCTCCTTCGATCCCGATGGTCAGGTCCGTACCTACCAGGGCAGAACCACTAATGTTCTGGTCGTCCGTGTTATCCAGGTAACCACTCAGGTCTACACTGTTCCCATCCTCGATGGAAAGGCTGTTGGCAGCCAGAGTCAGGGTCTGGTCGTCGGTGCTTCCCGCGGCCAATTCGGCCAGGGCGCCTTCTACGTCCGTGNCCTTCGATGCCAATGGTCAGGTCCGTGCCCACCAGGGCAGAGCCGCTGATGTTCTGGTCGTCGGTTCCCACGAGGCTTGAGAGATCCACAGTTTCACTGGTTCCGCCTTCGATCCCGATGGTCAGGTCGGTGCCTACCAGGGCAGAGCCGTTGATGTTCTGGTCATCGGTATTATCGAGGTAGCCACTCAGGTCCACACTGTTCCCATCCTCGATGGAAAGGCTGTTGGCAGCCAGGGTCAGGGTCTGGTCGTCGGTGCTGCCTGCGGCCAGTTCGGCCAGGGCTCCTTCAACGTCCGTGGCGGTGAAGTTGCCGCCGGCGTCGGTGATGTTTACCTCTGAAGCGGTTTGGTCGTCAGTACCCACAAGGCTGGAAAGATCAACTGTCTCGCTGCTTCCGCCTTCGATGCCAATAGTAAGATCGGTGCCCACCAGGGCAGAGCCGCTGATGTTCTGGTCGTCCGTGTTATCCAGGTACCCACTCAGGTCCACGCTGTTGCCGTCCTCAATAGACAGGCTGTTAGCAGCCAGGGTCAGGGTCTGGTCGTCGGTACCCACAAGGCTGGAAAGGTCCACAGTTTCACTGCCTCCTCCTTCGATGCCAATNCTGTTGCCGTCCTCAATAGACAGGCTGTTAGCAGCCAGGGTCAGGGTCTGGTCGTCGGTACCCACAAGGCTGGAAAGGTCCACAGTTTCACTGCCTCCTCCTTCGATGCCAATAGTAAGATCGGTACCTACCAAGGCGGACCCGCTGATGTTCTGGTCATCGGTATTATCGAGGTAGCCACTCAGGTCCACACTGTTTCCATCCTCAAT
>NZ_NGNR01000004.1:246205-247256 GCF_002198115.1 Robiginitalea sediminis
ACAGTTTCACTGCCTCCTCCTTCGATGCCAATAGTAAGATCGGTACCTACCAAGGCGGACCCGCTGATGTTCTGGTCATCGGTATTATCGAGGTAGCCACTCAGGTCCACACTGTTTCCATCCTCAATGGAAAGGCTGTTGGCAGCCAGGGTCAGGGTCTGGTCGTCGGTGCTGCCTGCGGCCAGTTCGGCCAGGGCGCCTTCTACGTCCGTAGCTGTGAAATTGCCTCCGACATCTGTGATGTTTACCTCTGAAGCGGTTTGGTCGTCAGTACCCACCAGGCTAGAGAGATCTACAGTCTCGCTGGTTCCTCCTTCGATGCCAATGGTCAGGTCGGTGCCTACAAGGGCAGAACCGCTGATGTTCTGGTCGTCCGTGTTATCCAGATACCCGCTCAGGTCCACGCTGTTCCCATCCTCGATGGAAAGGCTGTTGGCAGCCAGGGTCAGGGTCTGGTCGTCGGTACTGCCCGCGGCCAGTTCGGCCAGGGCTCCTTCAACGTCCGTGGCGGTGAAGTTGCCGCCAGCGTCGGTGATGTTAACCTCTGAAGCGGTTTGATCGTCAGTGCCTACTAAGCTGGAAAGATCAACCGTTTCACTGGTTCCCCCTTCGATGCCAATAGTTAGATCGGTACCTACCAAGGCAGACCCGCTGATGTTCTGGTCGTCCGTGTTATCCAGGTATCCGCTCAGGTCCACACTGTTCCCATCTTCAATAGACAGGCTGTTGGCAGCCAGGGTCAGGGTTTGGTCGTCAGTTCCTACGAGGCTTGAGAGGTCCACAGTCTCACTGCTTCCACCTTCGATACCAATAGTAAGATCGGTGCCCACCAGGGCAGAGCCGCTGATGTTTTGGTCGTCAGTACCCACCAGGCTAGAGAGATCTACAGTCTCGCTGGTTCCTCCTTCGATCCCGATGGTCAGGTCCGTGCCCACCAGGGCAGAACCACTGATGTTCTGGTCGTCGGTGCTGCCTGCGGCCAGTTCGGCCAGGGCGCCTTCTACGTCCGTAGCTGTGAAATTGCCTCCGACATCTGTGATGTTTACCTCTG
>NZ_NGNR01000004.1:247291-251231 GCF_002198115.1 Robiginitalea sediminis
ATCTACAGTCTCGCTGGTTCCTCCTTCGATGCCAATGGTCAGGTCGGTGCCTACAAGGGCAGAACCGCTGATGTTCTGGTCGTCCGTGTTATCCAGGTACCCGCTCAGGTCCACGCTGTTTCCATCCTCAATGGAAAGGCTGTTAGCAGACAGAGTCAGGGTCTGGTCGTCGGTACTTCCACCAGCTACCTCATCGATAGCCGCCTGCACATCGGTAGCCGTAAGACCGGAAGTGCTGTTGTCATACGGATTGGCCGCTGCCCGGGTATCCAGGAGTACATCGGACCCATCGTTGTTGGTAAAGGTATAGGTCCCATTGCCGTTGTCCGTAATATCCGCCTTGGAGACGGTCTGGTTTACCCCGTTTTCATTGACGTAGGTAAAGGTACCGTTACCGTTGTCGGTCAGGTTTGTAATGGTTTCCGATATTGTAACGGAGGCTACGTTCAGGTAAAGTGCACCGTCTGATCCAACGGCGATATCGTTGTTGGCATCGGCACTTATCAGGTTGGCTGACTGGGTACCTCCCCCATCGGTTACCTCCAGGGCACCGCCATTTACCGCAACTGCGGTGTTGTATTCGTTAGTTGGGTCGGCATCCGCATCGTCCACCAGGGAAGACAAATCTACCGTTTCACTGGTTCCCCCTTCGATGCCGATGGTCAGGTCTGTACCCACCAGGGCAGAACCGCTGATGTTCTGGTCGTCCGTGTTATCCAGGTACCCGCTCAGGTCTACGCTATTCCCGTCTTCGATGGAAAGGGAGTTGGCAGCCAGAGTCAGGGTCTGGTCGTCGGTGCTGCCCGCGGCCAGTTCGGCCAGGGCTCCTTCTACGTCCGTGGCGGTGAAGTTGCCGCCGGCGTCGGTGATGTTTACCTCTGAAGCGGTTTGATCGTCAGTACCCACGAGGCTTGAGAGGTCCACAGTTTCACTGCCTCCTCCTTCGATGCCAATGGTCAGGTCTGTACCCACCAGGGCAGAACCACTAATGTTCTGATCGTCGGTGTTATCCAGGTACCCGCTCAGGTCCACACTATTCCCGTCCTCAATAGACAGGCTGTTGGCAGCCAAGGTCAGGGTCTGGTCGTCAGTTCCTACAAGGCTAGAGAGATCCACAGTTTCACTGCCTCCTCCTTCGATGCCAATGGTCAGGTCCGTGCCCACCAGGGCAGAGCCGCTGATGTTCTGGTCGTCGGTTCCCACTAGGCTTGAGAGATCCACAGTTTCACTGGTTCCCCCTTCGATCCCGATGGTCAGGTCCGTACCCACCAGGGCAGAACCACTAATGTTCTGGTCGTCCGTGTTATCCAGGTACCCGCTCAGGTCTACGCTATTCCCGTCTTCGATGGAAAGGGAGTTGGCAGCCAGAGTCAGGGTCTGGTCGTCGGTGCTTCCCGCGGCCAATTCGGCCAGGGCGCCTTCTACGTCCGTGGCGGTAAAGTTGCCGCCGGCGTCGGTGATGTTAACCTCTGAAGCGGTTTGATCGTCAGTGCCCACCAAGCTAGAGAGATCCACAGTCTCACTGCCTCCTCCTTCGATGCCAATAGTAAGATCGGTACCTACCAAGGCAGACCCGCTGATGTTCTGGTCGTCGGTGCCCACCAAGCTAGAGAGATCTACAGTCTCGCTGCTTCCGCCTTCGATGCCGATAGTCAGGTCCGTGCCCACCAGGGCAGAGCCGCTGATGTTCTGGTCGTCGGTGCTTCCACCAGCTACCTCATCGATAGCCGCCTGCACATCGGTAGCCGTAAGACCGGAAGTGCTGTTGTCATAAGGATTGGCCGCTGCCCGGGTATCCAGGAGTACATCGGACCCATCGTTGTTGGTAAAGGTATAGGTCCCATTGCCGTTGTCCGTAATATCCGCCTTGGAGACGGTCTGGTTTACCCCGTTCTCATTGACGTAGGTAAAGGTGCCGTTACCGTTGTCGGTCAGGTTTGTAATGGTTTCTGCAATGGATACCGAAGCTACATTAAGATAAAGGGCTCCATCGGAACCAACTGCAAGGTCGTTGTTAGCATCCGCACTTAACAGGTTGGCTGACTGGGTACCTCCCCCATCGGTTACCTCCAGGGCACCGCCATTTACCACAACTGCGGTGTTGTATTCGTTAGTCGGGTCAGCATCCGCATCGTCCACCAGGGAAGACAAATCTACTGTTTCACTGGTTCCGTTTTCAATCCCGATGGTCAGGTCCGTACCTACCAGGGCAGACCCGCTGATATTTTGGTCGTCAGAACCTACCAGGCTGGAGAGGTCTACAGTTTCACTGCCTCCCCCTTCGATCCCGATTGTCAGGTCCGTACCCACCAGGGCAGAACCGCTGATGTTCTGGTCATCGGTATTATCGAGGTAGCCACTCAGGTCCACACTGTTTCCATCCTCGATAGAGAGGCTGTTGGCAGCCAGGGTCAGGGTCTGGTCGTCGGTGCTGCCTGCGGCCAGTTCGGCCAGGGCGCCTTCTACGTCCGTGGCTGTGAAGTTGCCGCCGGCGTCGGTGATGTTTACCTCTGAAGCGGTTTGGTCGTCAGTGCCAACCAAGCTAGAGAGATCTACTGTCTCGCTGGTTCCCCCTTCGATGCCGATGGTCAAATCGGTACCTACCAGGGCAGAACCGCTAATATTCTGGTCGTCTGTGCTTCCGGCTGAAACCTCGTCTATGGCTGCCTGTACATCGGTAGCTGACAAGCCGGAAGTACTATTGTCGTAGGATACCTCTGCGGCGGTTTGGTCGTCGGTTGAAACCCCGCTGATGTCCACGCTCTGGTTCCCACCGGCGTCTGTAACGGTCAGGTTGGCCCCATCGAAGCTGATGCCTGTGTTGTACTCGTTGGTCGGGTCGGCATCTGCATCGTCTACCAGGGAAGACAGGTCTACGGTTTCACTGGTTCCGTTTTCAATCCCGATGGTCAGATCGGTGCCCACAAGGGCAGAGCCGCTGATATTCTGGTCGTCGGTACTTCCGGTATTGAGCTCGTCTATGGCATCCTGCACATTGGTAGCCGTAAGGCCGGAAGTGCTGTTG
Organism: Robiginitalea sediminis; assembly: GCF_002198115.1. Taxonomy (GTDB): domain Bacteria; phylum Bacteroidota; class Bacteroidia; order Flavobacteriales; family Flavobacteriaceae; genus Robiginitalea; species Robiginitalea sediminis. The sequence continues at coordinate 250,317 of NZ_NGNR01000004.1, forward strand.
TCATACGGATTGGCCGCTGCCCGGGTATCCAGGAGTACGTCGGAACCGTCGTTATTGGTAAAGGTGTAGGTCCCATCCCCATTGTCCGTAATATCTGCCTTGGATACGGTCTGGTTAACCCCGTTTTCATTGACGTAAGTAAAGGTTCCATTTCCGTTGTCGGTGAGATTTGTAATGGTTTCCGCAACCGTCACAGAAGCTACATTCAGATACAGGGCCCCGTCGGAACCAACAGCAATATCGTTGTTGGCATCCGCGCTTAGCAGATTGGCCGACTGGGTTCCTCCCCCATCGGTTACCTCAACGGCACCGCCGTTTACAGCGACCGAGGTGTTGTATTCGTTAGTCGGATCGGCATCCGCGTCGTCTACCAATGATGACAGGTCTACTGTTTCACTGGTTCCGTTTTCAATCCCGATGGTCAGGTCCGTACCTACCAGGGCAGAACCGCTGATGTTCTGGTCGTCTGTGCTTCCGGCATTAAGTTCATCGATCGCATCCTGGACATTAGTGGCGGTAAGACCGCTGGTGGTATTGTCGTAGGGGTTGGATGAAGCATTGGTATCGATTACCTGAGTAGCTCCGGATTCGTCAGTATAGGTGTAGGTGCCATCCCCATTGTCTATCAAAGTAGACAGGGAGGTGTCGCTGATGGTGGTCGTGTTGCCAGCAGCGTCGGTAAAGTCGTAGGTNGTATAGGTGTAGGTGCCATCCCCATTGTCTATCAAAGTAGACAGGGAGGTGTCGCTGATGGTGGTCGTGTTGCCAGCAGCGTCGGTAAAGTCGTAAGTGCCGTCCCCGTTGTCGGTCAGGGAAACAGTTCCCGCCAGGGCGTTGATCTCATCGATCGCATCCTGCACGTTGGTGGCCGTCAGGCCGCTGGTGGTGTTGTCGTAGGGGTTGGATGAAGCATTG
>NZ_NGNR01000004.1:251238-251685 GCF_002198115.1 Robiginitalea sediminis
GGTGGCCGTCAGGCCGCTGGTGGTGTTGTCGTAGGGGTTGGATGAAGCATTGGTGTCGATTACCTGGGTGGCGCCGCTTTCGTCAGTATAGGTGTAGGTACCGTCCCCATTGTCTATCAAAGTAGACAGGGAGGTGTCGCTGATGGTGGTCGTGTTGCCAGCAGCGTCGGTAAAGTCGTAGGTACCGTCCCCGTTGTCGGTCAGGGAAACGGTTCCCGCCAAAGCGTTAATCTCATCGATCGCATCCTGGACATTAGTGGCGGTAAGACCGCTGGTGGTATTGTCGTAGGGGTTGGATGAAGCATTGGTGTCGATTATCTGAGTAGCTCCGGATTCGTCGGTATAGGTGTAGGTGCCATCCCCATTGTCTATCAAAGTAGACAGGGAGGTGTCGCTGATGGTGGTCGTGTTGCCAGCAGCGTCGGTAAAGTCGTAAGTGCCGTCCCC
>NZ_NGNR01000004.1:251733-252003 GCF_002198115.1 Robiginitalea sediminis
TTGGATGAAGCATTGGTGTCGATTACCTGGGTAGCTCCGCTTTCGTCAGTATAGGTGTAGGTACCGTCCCCATTGTCTATCAAAGTAGACAGGGAGGTGTCGCTGATGGTGGTCGTGTTCCCGGCAGCGTCGGTAAAGTCGTAGGTACCGTCCCCGTTGTCGGTCAGGGAGACCGTTCCCGCCAGGGCGTTGATCTCATCGATCGCATCCTGCACGTTGGTGGCCGTCAGGCCGCTGGTGGTGTTGTCGTAGGGGTTGGATGAAGCATTG
>NZ_NGNR01000004.1:252029-367225 GCF_002198115.1 Robiginitalea sediminis
ATCTCATCGATCGCATCCTGCACGTTGGTGGCCGTCAGGCCGCTGGTGGTGTTGTCGTAGGGGTTGGATGAAGCATTGGTGTCGATTACCTGGGTGGCGCCGCTCTCGTCAGTATAGGTGTAAGTACCGTTTCCGTTGTCAACCAACGTAGACAGGGAGGTGTCGCTGATGGTGGTCGTGTTGCCAGCAGCGTCGGTAAAGTCATAGGTACCGTCCCCGTTGTCGGTCAGGGAAACGGTTCCCGCCAAAGCGTTGATCTCATCGATCGCATCCTGTACGTTGGTGGCCGTAAGACCACTGGTAGTATTGTCGTAGGGGTTGGATGAAGCGTTTGTGTCGATTACCTGGGTGGCTCCGGATTCGTCGGTATAGGTATAGGTACCATCCCCATTGTCTATCAACGTAGAGAGGGAGGTGTCGCTGATGGTGGTCGTGTTGCCAGCAGCATCGGTAAAGTCGTAAGTGCCGTCCCCGTTGTCGGTCAGGGATACCGTTCCCGCCAGGGCGTTGATCTCATCAATCGCATCCTGGACATTAGTGGCCGTAAGGCCGCTGGTGGTATTGTCAAACCCTACTTCGGCTGCAGTCTGATTATCTGTATTATCCAAATAGGGGCTCAGGTCTACGCTGTTCCCATCTTCGATGGAAAGCGTATTGGCGTTGAGGCTCAGGTTCTGGTCATCCGTATTTACCGCTGCCCCGATATCGGCCATGGGAACACTGACCGTATTCCCATCGCTGTCGGTAAGGACCAGGTCCGGACCCACCACGGCAAAGCTCACATTGGTGGTATTGGAATCTGTGGAAGTCAGCTCCCAGGAATCCCCGTCCCAATAATAAATGGTACCGGTATTGGTGTTTACATAAATATCCCCCGTATCAGCACCGGTAGGGCTGGTAAGCCCCGGGGCGGTTACGGCTGTCCCGCTTAACACCTCGCAATTGCATTGGTCGGCGAGGTTCACCGTGGTCTGGCTGTAGGCCATCCCGGAGAACAACATGAAAAGCAGTAGTACACAGAGTTGTTTCATGGTACTGGTTTTGATCAGGAAAGTCTTGGTAGTAGTCATCGGAGCTGGTTAGTGCTTACCAAAAAGTATTACGTAGCGGTTCAATGCCGAAAGAGCGCTGATAATCTGGTCGCACCCAATCGAATTGCGATGGATGTGGCTTGGAATCTCGGTGTAGCTGTCTGGCTTCATTCGGTTTAATTTGGATTGGACTGAAATGAGTATAGTCCACTCTACCCTACAAAATTAGAGGGAAGCCCAGCGGGTGAAAATTATTGTTGTGTACTGGTAAAAATTCACAGTCTAACCCCCCTTTTTTGAAGTTAAACAGCCTATTTCTGTCGACAAAACGATGTTTTTTGTCGATGAAAGCATGTAGAACGGTCGCTCATCGACGAACGGAAGGGATGAAAAAACCGGGCCTGGGACCCGGTAATAGAGTAGGGATTCCAAGGGGATACATGCCCCTCTGGCCGTATTAATTCGGATTCACCCTGTAGGTAATCCTGCGGTTGGTTATCACCGATCCTACTTGAAGGGTCAACAAGGCTTCCGAAGAAATGAGTGGACCACAGATATATCCACTATTACCCACTAATACCCTGAAGCGCAACCCGTTTTTGTCTTGTCCGGGAATATTTACCTGTAAAGTACTGGAAGTAGCCCCTTGGTATTCCAGGCCGTTCGAAATAGAAACCCAATTGGATCCATCAAAATACTGCCATTGATAGCTAGTGGCCCCACTAGATGTTACGACTAAACTGGTGGTACATCCCAGACACGTCGACCAATCGGAAGGATGGTCGATAATGACAGGCACATTGCTGATTTCCCTATAATCTGGGGTTCCATTTCCATCTCCATCCACTGGGGCGCTATAGGCAGCTGCCGAAACCTGACCTGTTGAACCTACAGTGGGAGTACCGCTCCCATAAATCCCGTCATTATCCGGATCGGTCGAGAGATTGCCATACGCCTCGTTTGGATCTGTACATCCGTCATCATCGGAATCACCATCCAGATGGTCTTCAGTACTATCTGCATCTGTGTCAAGACTGCGACATGCCGAAAAGGAAAAGCGCAAGTCGTCAAAGTGCGAAAAGTCCTGAGAAGAATCGTCAATCTGACCATAAAAATATATCCTGAAGGTGTATGTGGTATTTGGCAGCATCCTGAATTCAGTTGAATCCATGATATCAAAGGTGGCGTAACCCGAGCCGTCATCCGTGGCCAGGACGTCATGCGCCAGGGTCTCATAGGTTGCAAAACCGTCATCTGAAACCAGTAAACTCATCCTGTATGAGTCCCCCACAGAAGGCTGGTACCAGCCCCAGGTGACATCGGTCAGAGCGGGGTTGATAACCTCGTCCGATGTCTGGTAGCTCACCTGTGCATATTCCCCTAATGAAAGTGCTTCGCCCAGGGATTCCGATGCAATATCCCGTAGTTGAACCGCACTATAGGGAATGGAAGTTGTGATTCCGCTAAATGTCATTTCCGAACTCGCAGATAAAACCCAAACGGAATAGTCCGGATCTCCAAATGTATCCAGGGCCAACGTACCCGTGGGAGTATTCAGATTCCATGCAAAATAGGAAGAAACAGCGTCCGAAGATTCTGTGCAATCCGAAAGGCCGTCGTTATCGTCGTCCAAATCACAAAGATCATTAATCCCATCCCCATCGGAGTCTACACCGGTGGGGTCCGCACAAGGTTCAAACAGGTATACCGTAGCAGTATCGTCCAATCCCAGGGCCGGACAGAGGGAGACAGTGGCATCGGATACCGTGTATGTAAAATTCGTGCCCTGAAAAGGCGCACCCCCAGCATACGTATACGTCACTATCCCCAAATTTACGTCGTCAATAGTTACTGTCCCTACGGCGGGCTGGGTAATACTTTCCAGACTCATTACTTCTCCATCCGGCTCGAAGTCATTGTCGAAAAGGGATATCTGAACGGAAAAAGAAGTCCCGTAATCGACGCGTATGTAGTCATCTGCGGCCACAGGAGCATTGAGGTTTTCGATAATTTCCGCATCCGTGGTAGACATGTCGAAATGGTTCGTTCCCGGAATGGTAGAAGGCTGAGCTACCGTAGTGGCTATAAGTCTGGTAATACCCTCGTCGGGATCATTAAAATTGGGGTAACGCACCTCGATTATATACGTTTCGGATTCGCCCAGTGGGAGACCGAAATGCACCAGCTCTGGTTGTTGTGTTCCATGTCCGAAAACGCCATTGACCTGACGGAGTCCACTGACGATATTGCCGGCACAATCGCGGATGAGGACATTGGTGCCAATAGCCACCCGACCCGGAAACCCGCCTGTATCGCCATTGGCCGCTCGGTCCTCAGTGACATTAACAAGCAGGTGATTATTACGATTGGCCGCCGGGAGATTGTTGATGAAAAGTTGATTGGTCCCGTTTATGTTCATATAAATATCAAGGTCCCCGTCATCATCCACATCTACCATGGTAGTTCCTTCCCCATTCTGAGAGTTGAAGGTTTCCGGATCCAGTGCAAACGTCATGGGACTGCCACTTCCCACAACGCCCGGGGCTGGCGTGGGGCTATTTAGTTGATTGATATATAGATAACTGCGGTTATTTCCTACCAATAGGATGTCAATATCTCCGTCGTTGTCTACGTCCCCACCGGCCAAGGCATCGATTCGGTTACTCGAATTCCCGGTATTGGTATTGGATGGCTGGGGCAGTCCGGGAAATACAGCAGCTCCCAGAGGGGTCCATATCCCGGCGCCGTCATTACGGAATATCTGAGTCAAATCGTTTTCGGTCCACACGGCATCGAGGTCGCCATCATTGTCCAAATCCCAGAGCCCGTTACCCCCTTTATTGTTGTTGTTGGCCTGGGCCAGATCAGAACCGTTGGTGAAAACCCCGCCCTGGTTCAGAAAAAAGTCGTTCTCATTCCGCTTGCGCATAAAGATATCCACCCAGCCATCGTCGTCCACATCGGCCGCCGTTCCATAATCTCCATCACTGGCAAACTGATTGAGTCCAAATTCTACCACCCCATTCCCATTCCCAGGGGTTATATGGGTAAAAAGGCTTGCGGCAGGCGGATTCACAACTGTGCTGGTGGTGTGGTCAATGTAGTTGTTGCGCAATAATTCTATTCCGTAATTATGGCTGTCAAAAAAGATATCCAGGTCTCCATCTCCTTCAAAATCAAAGAACCCTGCGCCTTCGGTATTCAGTGGGTTTATAGTAATGGTATGACTGCTGTTTTCACCCACCGTAATGGGCGCTGTTCCACCGGCACCATCCCCGAAGGTGCCATTGGCATTTTGAATATAGATCTGAATGGCTACCGTGCTACTGCTCGTACCGGAGGAATTCATAAGGAAGTCGGGGCGGCCGTCGTTATTGACATCTCCCCATGCAGCCTGGCGTTCTGCGCGGTCCGACAACATTCCGGGCACCAGGGATGCCTGCACATTGGTAAAAGTCCCATTGCCGTTGTTGCGCATTAAATAGGCTCTACTGGAGGTACTGTTGACTAAAACCAGTACATCCAGATCCCCATCCCTGTCAAAATCCGACCAGGCGTGTCCCCCGTCCTTTCCGTTTCCCAGGTCAAGATTAAATGCAGAGGCACTTTCGGTAAACGTAGTCTGGCTAAAGAGCAGAACTCCGGACCCAAAAAATCCCATCAGCAGGGTGAGCACTGCAGATCGGGTGGTTTTACTTATGGTTATTCCGGAATTCCTGGTCATGACTCTATGCCTGAGAACTGCGCCAAATGCTTTCTCAATTCGGATTCACCCTGTAGGTAATCCTGCGGTTGGTAATGATGGACTGGATACGGATTTGGGACATGGGTGCAAATTCCGAGGTACTATTCGATACTGTAGCAGTGGCCGTAATCCATTCCCCGAAAGTAGTTCCGGGCGCTATCGGGATCTGCACGTGGAAGCGGTTGGTCGTATCGGTATTGCCGTCCATGTCGGTGTAAGAGGAACTCCCGGAATCCAGGTCTGCCCCGGAACCTTCGGTTACGGTGCCGATATAGACCTGTCCTTCCCCATAATCCACCGTGTTCCCCAGCTGGTTATCCCCAGCCGAGGCTGTGCCCTCATTGATGTCGGTGAAGAAGAACTCCAGGATGGCACCCGGGCGGGAATAGCCTTTGATCACCACATCGGAGCCTGAGAGGTATACCGCGGTAATGATCGGGAAATTCAGCAGGTTATTAAAGCCGGAATCTGCATCCCCGGAGTCGTTCAGGGTAACCCCGTCTCCGTCGAGGTCAATCCCCAGGGCGTCGGAGACGGTACCATTGGCATAGAAGGAATTCTGGCTGAACAGGTTACCTGTGCCGCTCCCCGTGGTAGCCAGGCCGGCGCCGCCATTGGAATAAATGATATTATTACTCACGCTGGAATTGCTGCCGGCCAGCTCAAGCCCCATGTTTTCCGGTCCTCCCCCGCAATTGCCGGGGACCTGTCCGGAGCCTGTAATGGTGTTTTCCGTAATGCTCAGGTTCCCGGAGGAGGAAGCGGCATCAATCCCCAGGGAAGCCCCGTCCTCGATCAGGTTTTGGGTGATGGTAACGCTTCCTGCACCGCCCTCGATCCGGATATTATCGTCGCAGGTACCATCCCCGTTTGCGAATACATGGTTGTTTTGAATGATGCTGGAGGTGCCTCCGGCAACCAGAATACCCACATCTGTATTGGTTGCAATATAGTTGCCATCGGCCAGCAGGTCTCCCCCCTGGTTCTCGATCCCGAAATCGATATTACCGGCATTCGCCCCCGTGGCATCTACCCCAAGCAGGCTCGAGAGGACGCTGAGGGAGCCATTATCTATCCGGATCCCCGCATTGTTGTTGGCATAAACGGAAACATTGCGCACCACATTGTTGTTTCCTTCGTTTACCAGGACATCCCCGGCATTGCGGTGGATCTGGATTTCGGGCAACTCGTAATCCGGTAACAAAACGCCTGTGGTACCCACGGGAGTTCCCCCGGATCCTGCGGTCCCGGAATTGGTATCGCCGCTGTAGGCGGTTTGGGTGCGCCCGTCTATATGGATATTATCCCCGGTAAGGTCCGTGGGATCTACCCCGTTTGAAATAAAAATATCGAAATAAGAACCGTTAAACCCGCCATCGGCAGTCCGGCCCAGGGCATCGCCCGTTGGGGGAATCATGAAGACGGAAACATCCTGCCCTGCAGCGGGGTCAAAGATACCGTTGGCCTCTATGTCTATGCCGCTTTCGTCCAGGGCATTGGCATTTACGATGAACTGTTCCAGGGAACCCTGCCCCTCTTCATTGGTATTGACGATGGTGTTAAAATTGAATCCGAAATGGATGCCCCCGGTCCCGCCCCCAAGGATAAGTACAGGAGAGACGGTCTGTGCCCCGGTAAGGGTGCCGGCGCCTGCATCTGCGGTAGCGGCTGGATTGGCCCCTCCCACTTCGTTGGTTACCGGCGTGGGAGACCCCCCGGAGAATTCGGTTCGGAAGGTTTGGACGGCATAACAGTCTGTGCAACCCGTACCCCCGGCCCGGGTAGATCGGACCGATTCATTCAAAACCCGGATCCGGTAATTGCCGTCTGCCATCCCCCCAAAGGAATAATCCCCGCTGGTATCGGAAGTGGTGGTGGCCTGCAAGGTACCCAGGGCATCGTACAATTCTACCGTGGCGTTGGGGATTCCCACGCCCCCGGAAGCCACCAAGCTGCGGCCTGCACCGCCCGGATAGTTCAGGTCTTCGAAAACAGTTCCGGATATCAGGTTGGAAGGCACCCGGATGACCACAGCCGAGGAGATAACAAGGTCCTGGCCCACATCCACATTGGCGGTAACCTGGGTGTCCAGCGGGTTCACAAAGGAGGCAATATCGTAAGTATCGAGGTCCAATCCGTAAATACCTGTGTTGTTTACCCCAGCCAGTTCATCGTATACGGTGGAGTTATAAGCATTATTGCCCGTCTGCCCCCCATCCCCGCTCAGGATAAAATTAAAACCAAGCTGGTTTGTAATAGAGAGTTCCTCCGGGTTGGTCGATCCGCCGCTGGAGCCATCGAGGGTATCATCCCCTTCATACGAGAGGAAGGTGGCTTTACTTCCGGCTGCGCTAATGGCATAAAAACTATCGAGGGTAAAGGAGGTCCCGGCATTCTGGGTCACATCAAACCCATAATACAGGTTAATGGTGGAGGCCGGCAGGCTGCCTTCCTCGTAGAACACCATCAAGGACCAGGCCCCGAGCACCGTTGCCGTACCGCAATAGGCAGCAGAGGTATCGATGTCCAGGTCGGTCATGTCGAAGGTATTGGCCATTGGGTTGGGAATACCCGAAACTATACTGGTGACATCGGCCAGGAAGCCGTAAAAGGTACGGCCGCTAAAGCCGGCGCTGTACGCCAGGTTAGCCGCCACATTCTGTCCTTCAAAGGTCACCTCGGAATCCGGGGTAGCCCCGGAGTGGGACCAGAACAGATAGGCCACCTTAATGGTCGCCCCAACCGGAATGCCAGCCGTAAGGGTTGCATTGGATGTGGAGGTTATGGCACAGGGATCCACGTTGTTATGTGCTGTACGGAAACTCCCCCCCGCGGTGGTGTAATCATAATTCCCGTTCAGGTTCCGGTAGAGGGACAGGGGCACATCGTCCAGGATCACTTCATTGTCCGTAATGGTAGCCGTGCCGGTATCAGAAATCAGGACAGACGGGTCGGAGGTGCCGGTCAATTGGACCTCAAAGGCCTCGTCGCCCTCGTAGAGGGTGTCGTCAGTAATGGGTATAATGATAGTTTCGGTATCCCCCACCGTTCCGGAAAAGCTAAGGGTCCCGCTTGAAGCCGTATAGTCGGCTCCTGCAAGTGCCGTTACATCGGCCGTCGTATAGGTTACTGTAAAGGGCCCGCCGGCACTTACCCCTGTATGGGTTGCTGTAAGGGTGACCGTCCCGGCCCCCTCATCCACCGTTACCTCGTCCAGGGTTATGGCCGGGACAAAAGTCGCGGTAAATTGGACGTTGTCTATGAAAATGGTTTCCGAAGTACTCCAGCCACCACTGGCCGTAACGAATTGGATGGAGGCATCCGCATTACGCTCGGCGGCCGTCAGGGTGTAATTCAAAGTCCCGGAGCCACCAAGGAAGGCCACCGTATTGTACACAGACCCATCCCATAATTGCACCGCAATGGTTTCATTTCCGCTGGTCCGGTTAAAATCCAACGTCAATGTGGCACTGGTAGCCCCAGCCAGGTTGAGGTCCCTGCTAATGGTGGCGCCATCCATATTCTGAAAACGGAGTTGGTTGCTGTTGATTTCAATGCGCCCACCTGATGGGGAATTATCATCCCCTTGCTCAGCCCAGTCCGTACTAAAAGACTGGGTACCATTATTCTGGGAATATGAAACAGAGGAAAACGTGTCCCGGAAGGTCTCCTGACCCTGCAAGGCGGTCATGCCGAAAAGGCAGAAGGCCATCCCTACGATTCCCTTGATGATTATTTTCATGGTTACTCCAATTGCGTGCGGGGTGTCTGGAGAAAACACACCACGCAAACAAATGTAACTGACCCCTCGCGGCCCCTTAAACTTTTGTTGTGAAGTACCTTTATTGTAGGGTGAAGGGTTCCTAACATGGGGTTAGGCCCTAAAAAACCCCGGGATTCCCGGGGTGTTATTGGTCGATAAGCGCCCTGTGAACAGGACTTCTGAAGGGGTCAATCCTGGATGATAAACTCGGAGCGGCGGTTGAGCTGGTGCTCGGCTTCCGTGCAGCTTACCCCATCGTCGCAGGCATTGATCAGGCGGGTTTCCCCGAACCCTTCCCCATTGAGGCGGTCTGCGGAAATCCCCTTGGATATCATGTAGTTGACCGTGGCTTCGGCCCTTTTTTGCGAAAGCCAGAGGTTATAGGCATCGGGGCCGCGGCTGTCCGTATGGGAATTAGCCTTGATTTTAAGGCTGGGGTATTTCTCCATGGCCGCAATCACTTTCTGGATTTCGATTTCGGCATCCGGGCGGATGTTGTATCGGTCAAAATCGAAGTAGATGGTACTGAGCTGCAACAGCTTGGCTAAATCGTCGCCCAGCCCGGCAAGTACGTTTTCCGGTTCCAGGTAGAAGTCCACAATACGCGGCTTCCCGTCCGACGGCTCGAGGAACTCCTCGGAAGGGATATACTGGTCCCGGGTTGCCCGGATAAAGTTGCCGCGGTTGCAATCCACAAGGATTTCATACTCCCCGTCTGCATTGGTGATGCTGCTGCTTACCTCGTTGTTTTCTTCGTCGATCACCCTGATGGTGGTCCCACTCAGGGGTTCGTTGCTAAAGCGATCCCGCACGGTACCGGTTATCTTCTGGATGCAGTCGAATTCCAGGGCCTGTTGTTGCCTGAAGGCATAGATGTCGTCATCACCCATACCTCCCGGGCGGTTTGAGGCAAAGTATCCCAGGCTGTCCGATATAATAAAGGTGAAATCATCCATTTCGGAGTTTACCGGCCGCCCCACATTCTGGACTTTGCCCCCATAGGGCAGGTACTCTATCTTCGTGGCAAAAATATCCAGGCCGCCCAGCCCAGGGTGCCCGTCCGATGCAAAATAGAGGACATTGTCCGCCGAAACGAAGGGGAAGGTCTCCCGGGCCTCCGTATTGATTTTAGGACCCAGGTTTTCCGGGGAACTGAAGGTTCCATCTTCCCGGATCTGGACCCGCCAGAGGTCGGATTGCCCGCGCCCTCCGGTCATGTCGGAGGCAAAGTACAGCACCTTGCCGTCCGGGCTCAGGGCAGGGTGGGCTACCGAATAACTATCATCGTTAAAGGGGAGTTCCTCGATGGAGGCCCAAGCCCCATCTACCTTCAGGGCCCGATAGATCTTGAGCCGCACCACCCCTTCATTGTCAGAAGCCCTTTTGTTTTCCACCAGGTTGTTACGGGTGAAATAGAGGGTGTTCCCATCGGCACTGAGGGCAGAGGTCGATTCGTGGTAGCGGGAATTGACCCCGTCCACTTTGGTAACCGTGCTTCCCTTACGGGTAAGGGAGTCTACCCGGTAAAGGTCCAGGAAATCGCGGGCATTCCAGGTATGGCGATAGCGTGCCAGGTTGCCTGTATCCCGGTCTGAGGAAAAAATAAGGCTGCTGTCCGGACCAAAAGCCGGGGCAAAGTCGGAATAGGAAGAATTAAAATAAAAGGTGTCCAGGGAGCCCCGGCCCGAGTTTGCTTCGATAGACGCCAGATAGTCCTCCCGGGCTTCGTACTTCTGTACCCGGGCATCGGTCAGGGACCTGCTTTTCCGGGCAAATTCGGCCATCATATCCGAGGCACGGCCTTCCTCCCCCAGGCTTTTCAGGGCCTGGGCGAACCGGAAATAATACTCGGCTTCCGCGTCCCCGCTAAAACGGCTTATGAGGCTGTCGTACACCTGGGCTGCCTGGGTATATTCCGCATTAAAGTAATAGGTATTGCCCAGCTTCTTCAGCATCTCGGCATCCATATAACCCCGGTCGAATACTTTTTGGTAAATATCCTGGGCCAGCTTGAAGGAATAACGCTCGTATTGGCTATCGGCCCGGTCCAGGGCCCTTTCCTGTGCGATTAGGGTTGTTCCTGAAAGGAGAAAAAAAGTAAAAAGGCGGTAAATGGGCTTCATGGTGGAGGGCCTTTAAAAGAATCGTGGCGAGATTAGGCGTTCGAAGGAACGGACGAGTTCCCAGCGCAGGAAGACCTCAAAAGAACCGTCATTAAACTGCGTGCCGCCCAATTCTGTGGTCTCCCGGTCGTACGCCAGCCCTATCATGAGCTGTTCGTTGAGCTGGAAGCCTACCAAACCGCTTATGGCGGCATCCCAGCGGTACGCTGCCCCAAAGGAGAATTTCTCATTAAAGAGGAAGCTCGCCGAGAGGTCCAGTTGTAAGGGTGCACCGCTTACTACCTTGGTGAGCAGGGCGGGTTTGAATTTCAGGTTCCCGTTCAAATCAAAGACATACCCGGTGATCATATAGAAGTTAATCCGGTCTGCAGACAGGAAGGTCTCCTCAGAGCCCGCCGAGTTGTCGAAGTGTTCGGACTGCAGCAGGTTCGGGGCCGACAATCCGGCGTAAAAACGGTCTGTATGGTAGTAAATACCCAAGCCGAAATTCGGGGTAAACCTGTTGTCGATGTTGTCGGCATCCACAGTTTCTTCCTGAAACTTGCGCAGGCCATTAAAATCGAGGCTCAGCAAGTTCCCGCCGGCCTTAAGGCCAAAAGACAGACGTGCATCCCGGGACACATCGATGGTATAGGAAACCACCGCATCGATGTAGGTCTCCTGTACCACCCCATCGCCAATATTGTCGTTAACGATGGAAATTCCATACCCCACCCGAGAATTCCGGATGGGCGAGTGCAGGTTGATGGTAAAGGTTTCCGGGGAGCCTTCCAGACCCACCCACTGGGAGCGATAGAGCGCAGCCAGGCTCAGCTGCCCCCGGGACCCTGCATAGGCCGGGTTTACGCTCATGGTATTGTACATATACTGGGTGTACTGGGCATCCTGCTGGGCGTATAATCCCAGGGCTCCTCCCATCAGGAAAAACAGCAGCAGTAGTCGGAATTTCGTATGCATCATCATTATTTATTGCCGATATAGATATACCCGCTTTGGGTTTCTTTACGCCCGTTAAGCTCGTAGTCAAATATATAGAAATATACCCCGGTGGGCAGATAGTCTTCCACACTTACGGTAGAACGCCCGCGGGAGCGTCCGTCAAAGACATTGAACTGGTTATCGTAATCCTTCCCTTCATAGACGGCAACCCCCCAGCGGTTGAAAATACGCAGGGAATTATTGCGCGCCAGTTCCACATTCTGGATGAAAAGGAAGTCGTTCCGGCCATCCTGGTTGGGCGTAATCAGTTCAAATACGATAATGGCGGTATCCTCATCAGGAGTGACCTCCACGGTTACAATGGCGGTGTCACAATTGTCTTCCGAATCGCAAAGGGTATACGAAAAGGTATCGATACCGGTGAAATTAGTGTCTGGTATATAGGTTATCGTATCGTCGCTCGGGTCATTAGGCGTTCCATTGTCGTCCACCGTTACCGTACCATTGGCCGGGTCTGTCACGGTCAGGGTACCTGTTGTGGGAACATTTACGTCATTGGCCAATACATCGATATCAACCGGGGTGTTTACCGGGGTGGTGACGGCATCGTCCACAGCATCCGGTAACATGTCCGAATCCCCTACCGAAATCGTGACAGTAGCTGTGTCGCAGCGACCGTCAGCATCACAAAGGGTATATTCAAAAGAGTCTGTTCCCAGGAAATCCGGATTCGGGGTATAGGTTACCACATCGTCGCTCGGGTCATCGGGCGTTCCATTGTCGTCCACCGTTACCGTGCCATTGGCCGGGTCTGTAACGGTCAGGGTACCTGTTGTGGGAACATTTACGTCATTGGCCAATACATCGATATCAACCGGGGTATTTACCGGGGTGGTGACGGCATCGTCTACGGCATCCGGAAACATGTCCGAATCCTCTACTGAAATCGTAACAGTGGCTGTATCGCAGTTACCGTCAGCATCACAAAGGGTATAGTCAAACGTGTCTGTCCCCAGGAAATCCGGATTCGGGGTATAGGTTACCACATCGTCGCTCGGGTCATTAGGCGTTCCATTGTCGTCCACCGTTACCGTACCATTGGCTGGGTCAGTCACACTCAGGGAACCATCAGAAGGTACATTGATATCATTGGCAAGCACATCAATTTCAACCGGGGTGTTTACCGGGGTGAACGCATTGTCGTCTATCGCATCCGGGAGGTCACATCCCTCACAATCCGGATCCAGATAATCGGGCGTGCCGTCCTCGTCCGTATCGTCGTTGGTCGGGTCGTCGTCCCCGTTCGGGTCTTCCTCATCGGTGGGCGTCCCGTCCCCGTCGTCGTCCGCATCCCGGTAGTTCACGTCTTCTGTGCCATCNCATCCCCGGCGCCTTCATAGGCGTCGTCCAGACCGTCCTGGTCGGCATCCTCCCCGCTGGGCGGGATGTAACCTTCCGTGGGCTGGCCCTCTACGTTGTCCGGGATCCCGTCGTTGTCCGAGTCAATATCCAGGTGGTCGGCAAAACCGTCCCCGTCGCTGTCCTGCGGGTTGGTAAGCGGGTCGTCATCCCCGTCCGTGTTCGGGTCCTCCACCGTATCCAGGATGCCGTCGTTGTCGTCGTCCAGGTCAATGGGGTCTACCACTCCATCCCCATCGGTATCCGGCGGGCCGGGGTTATCCGGATCCAGATAATCGGGCGTGCCGTCCTCGTCCGTATCGTCGTTGGTCGGGTCGTCGTCCCCGTTCGGGTCTTCCTCATCGGTGGGCGTCCCGTCCCCGTCGTCGTCCGCATCCCGGTAGTTCACGTCTTCTGTGCCATCGGTATCCGGCAGGTCATTGGCCGGGTCGTCGATCTCGTCGTTCACATCGAAGCCGTCGTCCACATCCGAGCCTTCGTATCCGTCGTCCAGGCCGTCATTGTCCGTGTCCGTGCCGGTAAAGGTCCAGTCCGGCTGACCGTCGAAGTTAAAATCGTTCCCCTCGTTGTTGTCCGGAACCAGATCATTGTCTGAGTCCTCGTCCAGGTAATCCGGCGTGCCGTCTGCGTCGGTATCCTCAGGGGTTACCCCTTCATCCCCGGCGCCTTCATAGGCGTCGTCCAGACCGTCCTGGTCGGCATCCTCCCCGCTGGGCGGGATGTAACCTTCCGTGGGCTGGCCCTCTACGTTGTCCGGGATCCCGTCGTTGTCCGAATCCAGGTCCACCCGGTCCGGCCACCCGTCTCCATCCGAATCCACGTCCTGGTTGAAGTTTACGGTTTGGGGGTCCTCGAAATTATCGAGGCATGAAAACTGTATCCCGGATTGCCGGGCAACAGAGGTAGTGAAATTGCCGGTAATGGAAGCCTGTATTCCAAAGCGGAAGACAAAGGTGGAAATGTCCACAAACTCCACCGCCAGGTTAACGCTCGGGACGCCATTGGATATGCCGTCATATTCCTGCGTTCCCCCGTTTATCAATAACCCCCCTACGGTATTGTTAATCACAATCTCGGTGGGGTTGTCGAAGGTGTAGGAGGCAGGAGTGTCAAAACGGTTAAATTCCTGGTATTGGAGGTTTCCGTCCACGTCCAGGAAATTTGCGATAAGTTCCGGCAAAACCTGCGGGGTATTGGTTCCGGAGACCACCAGGGTAATCCGTAAGTCGGCATACGGCCGGCGCTCAGTTGCCGATGTGGTAAAAAATATCTCTGGTTTAAAGAATTCCGGGTCTACTGCATTCTGGTCCAGGAAGGCGATTTCTGCCCCGTTCAGGCGCTCAATGGCAACCAGGGCGTCCAGGCCGGCCCCAATATTGGGGAACCGGTAAACCGAACCTTCAGCAAGTGCGGTTCCGCTTTCCAGGACAGGCTCCTGGTCGAACCTCAGGTTAGGCACTGTGCTGCAATCGTAATCGGTACTTAAGGTACTGGACTCAACCCCGTCCAAAATGCCGTCATTGTCGGAGTCCGGATCGCGATAATCCGCCACCCCGTCGGATTCTGTATCTACCGGGGTAAGGCCTTCGCCGCTTCCCGGGCTGCTTTCATAGGCGTCATCCAGCCCGTTCCCGTCTGTATCCAGGCCGGAAGGGACCACTATGGCAATAGCAGACTGGGCCTCGGTGTTGTCTGGAATACCGTCGTTGTCCGAATCCAGGTCCTTGTAATCCGGAATCCCATCGCCATCCGTGTCTGTGGGTTGCGTTGCCGGGTCCCCATCGCCGTCCGTATTTGCGTCTTCCACGATATCCAGGATACCGTCGCCATCGTCGTCAATATCAAATTGGTTCTGAATACCATCCCCGTCAAAATCCAGGGTGGGGTCCGAATTAAACCACATGGGGCCATCGAAGGCATATAAGAATAGGGCTGCCGATAAAACAAACGGCAATACCCTTAAGGAATAAAGGCGATTCCTGAGGGGCGTAGAGGAAAGCTTCACCATAGTTGATCGTTTAGGAATAACGGTCACCACGGCATGGTAGGTCAGGTTGGTGCAAAGGACTTGGGGGGTCCGTTTTGCACTACGCAATATAGGCGGAATACATGGCCCCTCCAATGAATTCCGCGCGTAATTGGGGTTGAAATCTTTAAAAGGCTCCAATATTCGACAAATGACCCCATTTACACGGAAAGCACCTTGCATCAAATGCGCATTTCATCGATAAAATAAAAAAAGGAAATTCCATAAATCCCTGAATACTTGGTTTTTATCGAAACAATACCAGGAAATAAAAACCCCTTCTTCCCGGATTTAAGGAGTTTAGCAACCCCTTGTGAGAGGCATGCGGGTTTTTGGTACTTTTGCACAAAATTTAAGTACCCTTGAGCTTTAGCGCAGAAATAAAGAAACGACGGACCTTCGGGATCATCTCCCACCCGGATGCCGGGAAAACCACCTTAACCGAAAAACTCCTGCTCTTCGGAGGGGCCATACAGGAAGCAGGGGCGGTTAAAAGCAATAAAATAAAGAAGGGGGCTACCAGCGATTTTATGGAGATCGAACGCCAGAGAGGGATTTCCGTAGCCACCTCTGTCCTGGCCTTCCGTTACCGCGATAAGAAGATCAATATCCTGGACACCCCCGGCCACAAGGACTTTGCAGAAGATACCTTCCGCACCCTGACCGCCGTGGACAGCGTTATTGTGGTTATAGACGTTGCCAAAGGGGTGGAGGAACAAACTGAAAAACTGGTTTCGGTCTGCCGGATGCGCAACATCCCCATGATTGTCTTTATCAACAAACTGGACCGGGAAGGGAAAGATGCCTTCGACCTCCTGGACGAAGTGGAACAAAAGCTCGGCTTACGGGTTACCCCCCTGAGCTTCCCGATCGGGATGGGGTACGACTTCCAGGGGATCTACAACATTTACGAGGGGAACATCCAGCTGTTTCGGGGGGCGAGCAAAAAAAAGAGGGAGGAACGCTCCGAATTCCGGAGCCTGGAGGATTCGGAACTCGAAAAACAGATTGGAGGCAAAGCCCTTCAGGACCTCAGGGACAACCTGGAACTGTCAGGCGGGGTCTACCCGGAATTCGACAGAGACGCCTACCTGAAAGGGGAATTACAACCCGTTTTTTTTGGTTCCGCCCTCAACAATTTCGGGGTTCAGGAATTGCTGGACTGTTTTGTTGACATCGCACCGGACCCCCGACCCAAGCAGGCGGAGGAACGGCTGGTATTGCCCACGGAGGAACAGATGAGCGGGTTCGTTTTTAAGATTCACGCCAACATGGATCCCAAACACCGGGACCGCCTGGCCTTTGTGAAAATCGTTTCGGGGACTTTCCAGCGCAATACCCCTTACCTGCATGTACGCCTGGGCAAGAACCTAAAGTTTTCCAGTCCCAATGCCTTTTTCGCAGAGAAAAAGGAAATCGTGGATACCTCATTCCCCGGGGATATTGTAGGATTGCACGATACGGGGAATTTCAAGATCGGGGATACCCTTACCCAGGGGGAAATCCTGCACTATAAGGGCATTCCCTCGTTTTCTCCCGAGCATTTCCGCTATATCAACAATGCAGACCCTATGAAGGCCAAACAACTGGCCAAGGGTATAGACCAGCTCATGGACGAAGGGGTGGCCCAGCTTTTCACCCTGGAATTGAACGGCCGGAAGGTGATCGGCACCGTAGGGGCGCTGCAGTACGAGGTGATCCAATACCGCCTGGAGCATGAATACGGGGCCAAATGCACCTACGAAAACTTCCCGGTACACAAGGCCTGCTGGGTAGATCCGGACGACCCGGAAAACCCTGAATACAAAGAATTTATCCGTGTAAAACAGAAGTACCTGGCCCGGGACAAACAAGGCCAGCTCGTATTCCTGGCGGATTCCGCTTTTTCCCTGCAGATGACCCGGGACAAATACCCGAGCGTGAAGCTGCACTTTACTTCGGAGTTTGCATAGAAACTGCAAGGTCGTTGCTGCGAGGGCCTGTAACTTTTGGGTTCGGGGGGGGCACCCCCCTGCCAATACCTTTTAACGGAAAAACGTACTGGGTTCCCGGCCGTATTCCTGTTGAGCTGGCACGCTAAGCCTTACAAATCCCACCATTCGGCCTGCTCAATCCCGTAACACAGACACCGTTCATATTCCGGATATCCTTTGAGTTTAGGGTGGTTTAAGTGACCCAGGCAGTTCATCCCCAGTTTTTGCATCACCCGTTCGGAGGGTTTGTTGGAAAGGGTACAGGTCGCTATCACGCGGTCCAGATTCAAAACGGTAAAGGCATGTTCCAGACACCTGCGCGCTCCTTCTGTGGCATAGCCCTGGCCCCAGGAACCCGGAACCAGCCGCCACCCGATGTCCACGGCGGGGGTAAATGCAGTTTTATAGGCCTGATACGCCAGGCCGATAAATCCGATCCATTCCCCGGTCTCCCTTATTTCCACCGCATAATAACAATAACCATACTCCTGGAATTGGTCCTGCAACCGCGCCAGGAAGGCGGCAGACTCTTCAACGTTCAGGGTTTTGGGGAAATGCTCCATGACCGCGGCATCCGCGTTCATCGCAGCAAAGGCCGGGAGGTCGTCCTCCCGCCAGGGCCTGAAGCCTAAGCGTTGGGAAGTAAATAGGTAAGCGTCGCTCACAGCTTCGGGGTATGGGTCCGGTAGCCTGTAATTCAGGGAGTGGGGTTAGGCTTCCCCCGTGGGTCCGAAATTCAAGGGAATCTGGGGTTGATCGTAATCCTTGATCGCCCCGTGCGCCTGCTCGAAACGCTGGACGTTCTCCCCCAGTGCCTTCAGGAACTTCTTAGCATGCTGGGGAGTCAGGATAATCCTGCTTCGCACCTTAGCCTTGGGGCGGCCGGGCATGATACTGATAAAGTCGACCACAAATTCCGACACCGAATGGTTGATGATAGCCAGGTTGGAATATGTACCCTCGGCCATGTTTTCATCCAGCTCGATATTGATCTGCTTCTGTTGGGGTTTGTTTTCCTGGTCTGCCATATGGGTAGTATAAAAAAACCCCCGGCGTGTGCCGGGGGTTGTTTGACGTATGAATTAGAATTTCAATTCCTCCTTGCGCGCCATAATCTCGTCGTACTCCTCTTTGGAGCCTACGATGATATTGTCGTAGTCGCGCATACCGGTTCCGGCCGGGATCTTGTGACCAACAATCACATTCTCCTTCAGGCCTTCCAGGCTGTCTACCTTGCCGCTTACCGCAGCTTCGTTCAGTACTTTGGTCGTCTCCTGGAAGGAAGCGGCCGAAATAAAGGACTTGGTTTGGAGCGAAGCCCGCGTGATTCCCTGAAGTACCGGGGTTGCAGTAGCTGCTACGGCGTCGCGCGCCTGTACCAGAGCCTTGTCTGCCCGTTTCAGGATGGAGTTCTCGTCCCGCAACTCGCGTACGGTCACAATCTGACCGCGCTTGAGGTTCTCGGAGTCTCCCGCATCGGAAACCACCTTCTTGCCAAAGATTTCATCGTTTTCGTTGATGAAGTCATCCTTGTGGACCAACTGGTTTTCAAGGAAGATGGTGTCTCCCGGATCCTCGATCTGAACCTTGCGCATCATCTGGCGAACTACAACCTCGAAGTGTTTGTCGTTGATCTTCACCCCTTGCAGGCGATAGACCTCCTGTACTTCGTTAACCAGGTATTGCTGCACCGCAGACGGGCCTTTGATCTTCAGGATGTCCTCCGGAGTGATGGAACCGTCGGAAAGCGGCATCCCGGCGCGAACGTAATCATTCTCCTGAACCAGGATCTGGTTGCTGAGCTTCACCAGGTACTTTTTCAACTCGCCTGTTTTGGACTCGATGATGATCTCCCGGTTTCCGCGCTTGATCTTGCCGAAGGAAACTACCCCGTCAATCTCGGTAACCACGGCCGGGTTGGAGGGGTTACGGGCTTCGAAAAGCTCGGTAACCCGCGGCAGACCCCCGGTAATATCGCCGGCTTTGGCGGATTTCCTCGGGATCTTAACCAGGATCTTCCCTTCTGCGATCTTCTCGCCGTTGTCTACCATCAGGTGGGAACCAACCGGGAGGTTGTAAGAGCGCAGCACCTCCCCTTTCTTATCCTTGATAAGCAGGGTGGGGATGAGCTTCTTGTTCCGGGATTCGGAAATAACCTTCTCCTGGAATCCGGTCTGTTCGTCGATTTCCACCTGGTAGGTAACCCCTTGTTCGATATTCTCGTAGGCGATTTCCCCTGGGAATTCAGATACGATAACACCGTTGTAGGGATCCCACTGGCAGATGACATCGCCGCGTTTCACCTTGGCCCCATTCTTCACAAAGAGCAGGGAGCCGTAAGGAATGTTATTTGTACTGAGGGTAATGCCGGTTTTGGCATCCACCAGTTTGATTTCTGAAGTACGCGAAATAACGACCTGTACCGCATTGCCTTCGGCATCCTTGCCGGTAACCGTGCGCAGATCCTCAATCTCCGCCACCCCATCGAATTTCGCCTCGAGCTTACTCTCCTCGGAAATGTTACCCGCAATACCCCCCACGTGGAAGGTTCTCAGGGTAAGCTGCGTTCCGGGTTCTCCAATGGACTGGGCGGCCACCACACCAACGGCTTCCCCGCGCTGAACCATTTTATTGGTCGCCAGGTTACGTCCGTAGCACTTGGCACAGATGCCATGGGTCGCTTCACAGGTCAGCGGGGAGCGAACCTCCACGCGCTCGATGGGCGACGCCTCGATTTTGGCGATATCGGCCTCCATGATTTCCTGTCCCGCAGAGAGGAGCAATTCCTCGCTGATGGGGTCGTATACATCGTGAAGGGATACCCTGCCGAGGATACGCTCCCCAAGGGTTTCCACTACCTCCTCATTCTTGCGGAGGGCCTCCACTTCGATACCGCGTAGGGTACCGCAGTCCTCGATATTGATAATGACATCCTGGCTTACATCCACCAGACGACGGGTCAGGTACCCGGCATCGGCCGTCTTAAGGGCCGTATCCGCAAGACCCTTCCGGGCGCCGTGGGTAGAGATAAAGTATTCAAGGATGGAAAGGCCTTCCTTAAAGTTGGAAAGGATGGGGTTCTCGATAATCTCGCCCCCTCCGGCAGTAGACTTTTTCGGCTTGGCCATCAGACCCCGCATTCCCGTAAGCTGGCGGATCTGCTCCTTGGAACCCCGTGCTCCGGAGTCCAGCATCATATACACCGAGTTGAAGCCCTGCTGGTCCTCGCGGATCCGCTTCATGGCCAGCTCGGTAAGCATGGCGTTGGTGGAGGTCCAGACATCGATGACCTGGTTGTACCGCTCGTTGTTGGTGATCAGACCCATGTTGTAATTCATCATGATGCCGTCCACCTGTTCGTTGGCGTCCCCGATCATCTCGTGCTTCTCTTCCGGGATGATGATATCCCCAAGGCTGAAGGACAGTCCCCCGCGGAAGGCAAAGTCGTATCCCATCGTCTTGATCTTATCGAGGAAGTCTGCAGTTGTAGGCACATCCGTTACCTCCAGGATCTTCCCGATGATATCGCGGAGCGCTTTCTTGTTCAGTACGGAGTTTATATAACCCGCAGCCTCCGGAACAACGGAGTTGAAGAGCACACGGCCCACTGTGGTTTCAATCAGCTTTTTCTCCAGTTCGCCTTTTTCATTGAGGTCCTTTACCCGGACCTTGATCCCGGCGTTCAGGTTAACCCGTCCTTCGTTATAGGCAATTTCCACCTCCTCCGGGCTGTAGAAGGTAAGCCCTTCCCCGATAACCGGAACTTCCTTGGTAGACTTGCGCTCTTTGGTCATGTAGTACAAACCCAGAACCATATCCTGGGAAGGTACGGTGATGGGAGACCCGTTGGCAGGGTTCAGGATATTGTGGGAGGCCAGCATCAGCAGCTGGGACTCCAGGATAGCCTCCGGGCCCAGGGGCAGGTGTACCGCCATCTGGTCCCCGTCGAAATCCGCGTTGAAGGCGGTACACACCAGGGGGTGCAGGCGGATGGCCTTACCTTCTATAAGGCGGGGCTGGAACGCCTGGATCCCCAGACGGTGCAGGGTGGGGGCCCGGTTCAGCAGTACCGGGTGCCCTTTCAGCACATTCTCGAGGATATCCCATACCACAGGCTCCTTCTTGTCGATAATCTTTTTGGCGCTCTTCACCGTTTTCACAATCCCACGCTCAATGAGCTTCCGGATGATAAAAGGCTTATAGAGCTCTGCAGCCATGTCTTTCGGCAGACCGCATTCGTAGAGTTTCATCTCAGGTCCTACGACAATCACCGAACGGGCGGAGTAATCCACACGTTTCCCGAGCAGGTTCTGACGGAAGCGCCCTTGTTTTCCTTTCAGGGAGTCGGACAGTGACTTCAGCGGGCGGTTGGACTCTGTCTTTACGGCAGAGGCCTTCCGGGTGTTGTCGAAGAGGGAATCCACAGCTTCCTGCAGCATCCGCTTCTCGTTGCGGAGGATTACCTCCGGCGCCTTGATTTCCATAAGGCGCTTCAGACGGTTGTTACGGATAATAACCCGACGGTACAGGTCGTTCAGGTCAGAGGTGGCAAAACGACCCCCGTCCAGCGGCACCAGCGGGCGCAATTCCGGCGGGATCACAGGGATGACCTTCATCACCATCCACTCCGGATTGTTCTCGCGGTTGTCCTGGGACTCGCGGAAAGCCTCCACCACCTGCAGCCGTTTCAAGGCCTCGGTCTTGCGTTGCTTGGACGTTTCGGTGTGGGCCTTGTCGCGCAGCTCATAGGAAAGTTCCTTGAGGTTGATGCGGGAGAGCAGGTCAATAAGGCATTCGGCCCCCATCTTGGCGATGAACTTGTTCGGGTCCGATTCCTCCAGGTACTGGTTCTCCGGCGGCAGGGTTTCGAGGATGTTCAGGTACTCTTCCTCGGTGAGGAAATCCATAGCCTGTATCTCTTCCCCGTCCGGGCCTTTGGCAATACCGGGCTGGATGACCACATACCGCTCGTAGTAGATGATCATATCCAGTTTCTTGGACGGCAGCCCAAGCAGGTAACCGATCTTGTTCGGCAGGGAACGGAAATACCAGATGTGGGCCACAGGCACCACCAGGTTGATATGCCCCACGCGGTCGCGACGCACCTTCTTTTCGGTTACTTCAACCCCGCATCGGTCGCATACAATACCGCGGTAGCGGATACGCTTGTATTTCCCGCAGGCGCACTCGTAATCCTTTACAGGTCCGAAGATACGCTCGCAAAAGAGCCCGTCACGCTCCGGTTTGTGCGTCCGGTAGTTGATGGTTTCCGGCTTAAGGACTTCCCCCCGGGACTCCGCCAGGATGGCCTCGGGCGATGCGAGTCCGATGGAAATCTTGTTAAACCTCTTTACTTGTGTATTATCCTTGAATCGAGCCATTTCGATATGGTACTTAGATTTTGTGTTGTGTGAACTGCGCTTACTCCTCCAGACGGATGTCCAAACCTAATCCCTTAAGTTCGTGCATCAATACGTTGAAGGATTCCGGCAAGCCGGGTTCAGGCATGCTTTCGCCCTTGACGATAGACTCGTAGGTCTTGGCCCTTCCGATCACGTCGTCGGACTTCACGGTCAGAATCTCGCGCAGGGTTGCAGAAGCACCGTAGGCCTCCAGGGCCCAAACTTCCATCTCCCCGAAACGCTGGCCCCCGAACTGTGCCTTACCACCCAGCGGTTGCTGCGTGATGAGGGAGTACGGACCAATGGAACGCGCGTGCATCTTGTCGTCTACCATGTGACCCAGCTTCAGCATGTAAATCACACCAACAGTGGCCTGCTGGTGGAAACGCTCTCCGGTACCTCCGTCGTAGAGGTAGGTGTGTCCGTAAAGGGGCACCCCGGCCTCCTCGGTAAGGGCATCGATCTGTGCGATGGTAGCCCCGTCGAAGATAGGAGTAGCGTACTTTTGCCCGAGTTTCAGCCCGGCCCAGCCCAGTACGGTTTCGTAAATCTGCCCGATGTTCATCCGAGAGGGTACCCCCAGCGGGTTCAGGACAATGTCTACCGGGGTTCCGTCTTCGAGGAAAGGCATATCCTCCTGGCGGACGATCCGGGCCACGATACCTTTGTTCCCGTGGCGACCAGCCATCTTATCCCCTACTTTCAGCTTGCGCTTCTTGGCGATATAGACCTTGGCGAGCTTCATGATACCGGCCGGCAGTTCGTCTCCCACCGAAATGGTGAACTTGTCCCGACGCAGGTTCCCCTGCAGGTCGTTCAGTTTAATCTTGTAGTTGTGAAGCAAATCGGCAACCAGTGCATTGGTAGCTGCATCCGTGGTCCAGCTTCCCCCTACCAGGTGGGCAAAGTCGTCCACGGCATTGAGCATTTTCAGGGTGTACTTCTTGCCTTTCGGGAGTACCTCCTCGCCCAGGTCGTTCATAACCCCCTGGGATGTTTTGCCGTTGATCAGCTGGAAGAGTTTGTCTACCAGTACGTTTTTCAGCTCCTGGAACTTCACTTCGTAATCCATCTCCAGCTTGGCAATGGCCTCCTTATCCTCGGAACGCTTGCGCTTGTCTTTGATGGAACGGGAAAAGAGCTTCTTATCGATCACAACCCCATTGAGGGAGGGCGGTGCCTTCAGGGAGGCATCCTTCACATCCCCGGCCTTGTCGCCGAAGATAGCCCGCAGGAGTTTCTCCTCCGGCGTGGGGTCGGATTCCCCTTTGGGGGTAATCTTCCCGATCAGGATATCGCCCGGCTTCACCTCGGCCCCGATACGGATCATCCCGTATTCGTCCAGGTCCTTGGTGGCCTCCTCCGAAACGTTGGGGATGTCGTTGGTAAGCTCCTCGGCTCCCAGCTTGGTATCCCGCACTTCCAGGGCGTATTCGTCTATGTGTATGGAGGTAAAGATATCCTCCCGAACTACCTTTTCGGAGATCACAATCGCATCCTCGAAGTTGTAACCCTTCCAGGGCATAAAGGCCACTTTCAGGTTACGGCCAAGGGCGAGTTCCCCGCTTTCCGTGGCATAACCTTCGCAGAGCACCTGCCCCTTCTTCACCTTGTCTCCCTTGCGGACGATAGGCTTCAGGTTGATGCTGGTCCCCTGGTTGGTTTTGCGGAATTTCACAAGCTCGTACGTCTTGGAATCCCCATCGAAACTCACCAGGCGCTCCTCGTCGGTGCGGTTGTAACGGATGGTGATCCTTTGGGAATCCACCTGCTCCACTACCCCGTCGCCTTCGGCGTTGATCAGCACGCGGGAATCCGTTGCCACCTGCCGCTCCAGACCGGTACCCACAATGGGGGAATCCGGCTTAAGCAGCGGTACGGCCTGCCGCATCATGTTCGATCCCATCAGAGCCCGGTTCGCATCATCGTGCTCCAGGAACGGGATCAGGGATGCCGAAATGGAGGCAATCTGGTTGGGTGCCACGTCGGTATAGTTGACCTCTTTGGGGTCTACCACCGGGAAGTCCCCTTCCTCTCGGGCGATAACTTTATCGGTATCGATGGTACCATCTTTCTTGAGCGGGATGTTGGCCTGGGCAATCTTCATGCCTTCCTCCTCCTCGGCGCTCAAAAAGCTGTAATCCTTCAGGTCTACTTTCCCGTCCGCTACCTTGCGATAGGGGGTTTCCAGAAAGCCCATGTTGTTAACCTTGGCAAACACGGACAGAGAGGAAATCAGACCGATGTTCGGTCCTTCCGGGGTTTCGATCGGGCAGAGGCGCCCGTAGTGGGTATAGTGTACGTCACGTACCTCGAACCCGGCGCGCTCCCGGGAAAGACCTCCCGGCCCCAGGGCGGACAGACGACGCTTGTGCGTAATCTCGGCCAGGGGGTTGGTCTGGTCCATAAACTGGGAGAGCTGGTTGGTCCCAAAGAAGGAGTTGATCACCGAAGACAGGGTCTTGGCGTTGATCAGGTCGATGGGGGTAAACACCTCGTTGTCGCGGACGTTCATCCGCTCGCGGATGGTACGGGCCATACGGGCAAGCCCCACCCCGAACTGGGCGGAAAGCTGCTCCCCAACGGTACGCACCCGACGGTTGGACAGGTGGTCGATATCGTCGATCTCCGCCTTGGAGTTGATCAGCTCAATTAGGTACTTGATAATGGTGATGATATCCTCCTTGGTCAGGACCTGTTTATCCATCCCGATATCGAGTCCGAGCTTCTTGTTCATCCGGTAACGGCCCACCTCGCCGAGGTTATAGCGCTGGTCGGAAAAGAAGAGCTTATCGATGATGCCGCGGGCGGTTTCCTCGTCCGGCGGCTCTGCGTTTCGCAGCTGGCGGTAAATGTGCTCCACGGCCTCCTTTTCGGAGTTGGTGGGGTCCTTCTGCAGGGTGTTGTGGATAATGGCGTAATCGCTCTGGGCATTGTTCTCCTTGTGGAGTAGGACGGTTTTCACGTCTGTCTCCAGGATCAGGTCGATGTGCTCCTTCTCCAGGATGGTATCGCGGTCCAGGACGATTTCGTTCCGCTCGATGGATACCACCTCCCCGGTGTCTTCATCCACGAAATCCTCGTGCCAGGTATTCAGAACACGGGCGGCCAGTTTGCGGCCCATGATTTTCTTGAGTCCGGTCTTGGTTACCTTCACTTCCTCGGAAAGGTCGAAGATCTCAAGGATGTCCTTGTCCCTTTCAAAGCCAATGGCGCGGAACAGGGTAGTTACCGGTAATTTCTTTTTACGGTCGATGTACGCATACATCACGCTGTTGATGTCCGTGGCGAATTCGATCCAGGAACCCTTGAACGGGATAACCCGGGCCGAATACAATTTGGTCCCGTTGGCGTGGAACGACTGTCCGAAGAATACGCCAGGGGAACGGTGCAGCTGGGAAACCACCACCCGCTCTGCTCCGTTGATCACGAAAGTGCCGCTGGGGGTCATATACGGGATGGTGCCCAGATATACGTCCTGTACGATGGTCTCGAAATCCTCGTGTTCCGGATCGGTACAGTAGAGTTTCAGGCGGGCCTTGAGCGGCACGCTGTAGGTGAGGCCTCGCTCGATGCATTCCTGAATGCTGTAACGGGGCGGGTCCACGAAGTAATCCAGGAATTCCAGGACAAACTGGTTCCGGGTATCGGTAATGGGGAAGTTCTCCATGAAGGTGTTGTACAACCCCTCGTTGGCCCGGTGGTCCGACTTGGTCTCAAGCTGGAAAAAGTCCTGAAAAGATTTTATCTGGATGTCCAAGAAATCCGGGTATTCCGGTATGTTCTTAGCGGAGGCAAAGCTTTTTCTTTCAATCTGTTGTGTGAACATCTACGGACAGGTATTACGTGAGTTTGCAAGGATGGGCGGTATATGCCTTCATATACCAGCTATAAAAGGGTTTAGGTCTAGCCGCCCGGAGGGCGGAAGACCTAAACCTTAAACCATAGGGTTGAAGCGATTATTTAAGCTCAACTTCTGCGCCTGCTTCTTCCAGTGATTTTTTGATACCTTCAGCTTCGTCTTTGGAAATGCCTTCCTTAACGGCTTTGGGAGCGCTGTCTACGATGTCCTTAGCCTCTTTCAGGCCAAGACCTGTAAGTTCCTTAACGAGTTTTACAACCGCCAGCTTGGAAGCTCCGGCTGCTTTGAGAACTACGTCGAATTCGGATTTCTCCTCGGCCGCTTCACCGGCGTCTCCACCAGCAGCAGCACCACCGGCAACTGCAACAGCGGCAGCAGCAGGCTCGATCCCGTACTCTTCCTTAAGGATATCAGCCAACTCGTTTACTTCCTTTACGGTAAGGTTGACCAACTGTTCTGCGAATTCTTTCAAATCTGCCATTTTTCTATCGTTTAAATCTGATTTAAATGTATACTTAGGTTTTAGTGCGTACTATTCTTTTTCGGAAAGGGTTTTCAGGATTCCTGCCAGCTTGCCACCTCCGGATTTCAGGCCGGAAATAACATTCTTGGCGGGGGACTGCAGCAGTCCGATAATTTCCCCGATCATCTCTTCCTTGGACTTGATGCTTACCAGCGCGTCCAGTTTATCGTCCCCGATGTAGATCGCTTCTTCGATATACGCGCCTTTGAGCAGGGGCCGGTCAGACTTCTTGCGGAAAGTCTTGATCAGCTTAGCCGGGACGTTACCGGTTTCACTAAACATCAGGGAAGTGTTTCCTTTCAGGACTTCGGGCAATTCGCCAAACTCCCGGTCGGATGCTTCCATAGCCTTGGCCAGCAGTGTGTTTTTCACTACGGCCAGCTTAACGTTCGCTTTAAAGCAAGCTCTTCTGAGATCTGAAGTCGTACCTGCGTCGAGCCCGGAAATATCGGCCAGATAAATGGTCGGGCTATCGCCGAGTTGCGAGGTCAGCTCCTTTATTACTGTTGCTTTTTCTTCTCTGGTCATCTTGTTTCGATGCTTTTAAAGTTGAACCGCTTTCGGATCGAGTTGAACACTGGGGCTCATGGTGCTGGACATGTAGATACTCTTCATGTACACGCCTTTCGCCGCAGCAGGTTTCATCTTGACCAGGGTGTCGATCAGTTCCTTCGCGTTTCCGGCAATTTTATCTGCCGGGAAGGACACCTTACCGATAGCCGCGTGCACGATCCCCGTTTTATCGACTTTAAAATCGATCTTACCAGCCTTCACCTCGGATACAGCCTTGGCCACATCCATGGTAACGGTTCCGGTTTTGGGGTTCGGCATCAGGCCGCGCGGGCCGAGGATACGGCCGAGAGGGCCGAGTTTCCCCATTACGCTGGGCATGGTGATGATCACATCCACATCGGTCCAACCTCCCTTGATTTTCTCGAGATATTCGTCCAGGCCTACGAAATCCGCACCGGCTTCCTTGGCTTCTGCCTCCTTATCCGGGGTCACCAGCGCCAATACCTTCACATCCTTACCCGTCCCGTGGGGAAGGGTAACCACGCCGCGAACCATCTGGTTGGCTTTACGAGGGTCCACCCCGAGGCGGACGGCGATGTCTACGGAGGCATCGAATTTAACGTTGGTGATTTCCTTGATAAGCGCAGAGGCTTCTTCCAGGGAATACAATTTGGTACGGTCCAGTTTGGCCCGGGCCTCTTTCTGCTTCTTTGTAAGTTTTGCCATCTTAAAAAGTGCTTTTCAGTTTAAAAAGGGCGTTTACCGGACACCTTCAGCCCCATGGAACGGGCGGTGCCCGCTACCATGCTCATAGCCGATTCGGTCGTAAAGGCATTCAAATCCACCATCTTGTCTTCCGCGATGGTACGGATCTGATCCCAGGTTACACTCCCCGCTTTAGAACGGTTGGGTTCGCCGGATCCCTTTTTAACCTTTGCCGCTTCCAATAGCTGTACAGCCGCCGGAGGTGTTTTGACGACAAACTCGAAAGATTTGTCGGCATAAACGGTGATAACAACAGGCAGGACTTTCCCCTGCTTGTCCTGCGTACGCGCATTGAACTGCTTGCAGAACTCCATGATGTTAACGCCGGCAGCACCTAAAGCGGGTCCAACCGGTGGCGACGGGTTCGCAGCACCTCCCCTAACTTGTAGTTTAACTACTTTACTTACTTCTTTTGCCATTGTTAAAAATTAATTTTCAACTCCCGGCCGTTTCACCCCGGCCGACTGTTCCTCCCGGATCTGACCCCGGGATAAGTAAAAGTGAGTTTAATTTGGAAGCAACGTCACTTTTAAGCGTAACAGATATTTTTCAGACTTTTTCTACTTGCATATAGCTGAGCTCCAGCGGTGTTTTCCGGCCAAAGATCTTCACCATCACTTCCAGCTTGCGCTTTTCCTCGTTGATCTTTTCAACCGTACCGTTGAAGCCATTGAACGGTCCGTCTATAACCTTTACAGTCTCTCCCAGCACAAAGGGGATAGCCACTGCATCGGTACTGACTGCCAGCTCGTCCACTTTACCCAGCATGCGGTTTACCTCGCTCTTGCGAAGCGGCACCGGATCTCCGCCTTTGGTCTCACCCAAAAAGCCGATCACATTGGTAATGGAGCGGATCACGTGGATCATCTCCCCTACCAGATGTGCCTTAACCATGATATAGCCGGGGAAGTAGACGCGTTCCTTGTTGATTTTCTTTCCATTGCGGATCTGCACGACCTTTTCGGTAGGCACGAGAACTTCTTCCAGGTATTCCCCGAAACCGTGGCGTTCCACCTCGCTTTCGATATACCCTTTAATTTTGTTCTCCTGGCCGCTTACCGCCCGGACTACATACCACTTTTTCTCCAGTACTTCAGACATCTATCCCTGGCCTTAACCGATTAATGCATCGAAATACACCTGGATAAGCTTGGAAAAGAGGGAATCCACGGCCCAGGTGGCCAGTGCAAAAATGATGGAGAACACAGCTACAATAACCATAAGGTTGGAAGCCTCTGCCCGAGTCGGCAGGGTAACCTGGTGCCTGAGTTCTTCGTAAGACTCTTTAACGTATGAAAACATATCCAGCTATACTTGTTTAATGGCGGGCCTTCCGCCAACTGCCGGAAACCGGCAGCCCATTTTACTTGTTGCACGGGAGGAGAGACTCCCTGAAGGACTTCGCCTTCAGGATAAACTTTCTCGTCTCGTGGACTTCAATTCTACTTGTTGCACGGGAGGAGAGACTCGAACTCCCGACACCCGGTTTTGGAGACCGGTGCTCTACCAACTGAGCTACACCCGTATTCACAGTGAAAGGGTACCTTCCCGAAATGATCAGGACGGGACCCCTCACTGTGCCTGATTAAACCTTAAGGCTTAATCCAGAATCTTGGTCACCTGGCCGGCACCTACGGTACGTCCACCTTCGCGGATCGCGAAACGCAGACCTACGTTGAGGGCGATCGGCTGGAGCAGATCAACAGTAATGGTCAGGTTGTCACCAGGCATTACCATTTCCACACCGTCAGGCAGTACAATAGTTCCGGTTACGTCTGTGGTACGTACGTAGAACTGAGGACGGTAGTTGTTGTGGAACGGCGTGTGACGTCCACCTTCTTCTTTTTTCAGGATATAGACCTCAGCCTCGAATTTGGCGTGCGGCTTAACAGATCCCGGCTTGCAGATTACCATTCCGCGCTTGATATCTTTCTTCTCGATACCGCGCAGGAGGATACCTACGTTGTCACCAGCCTCACCGCGGTCGAGGATCTTGCGGAACATCTCAACACCAGTGATAGTGGAAGTGAGCTTCTCAGCTCCCATACCGATGATCTCAACGGGGTCACCGGTTTTGGCAACACCAGTTTCGATACGACCGGTAGCAACAGTTCCACGACCGGTAATGGTGAATACGTCTTCAACCGGCATGAGGAAATCTTTATCTACATCGCGCTGGGGCAGTTCGATCCAGTTGTCTACGGCTTCCATCAGCTCCATAACGGTATTTACCCATTTCTCCTCGCCATTGAGGGCACCCAGGGCAGATCCGGCGATAACCGGGCTGTTGTCTCCGTCATACTCGTAGAAAGAAAGCAGTTCGCGTACTTCCATTTCAACCAGCTCCAGCAGCTCCTCGTCGTCTACCATGTCTACCTTGTTCAGGAAAACAACGATACGCGGGATACCTACCTGGCGTCCGAGCAGGATGTGCTCACGGGTTTGAGGCATAGGACCATCGGTAGCAGCAACCACCAGGATAGCACCGTCCATCTGAGCAGCACCAGTTACCATGTTCTTAACGTAGTCGGCGTGACCCGGACAGTCTACGTGTGCATAGTGACGGTTCGCGGTCTGATACTCTACGTGAGAGGTGTTAATGGTAATACCCCGCTCTTTTTCTTCCGGGGCGTTGTCGATGGAGTCAAAGCTGCGCAGTTCGGACAGACCTGCTTTTGCCAATACCGTGGTGATGGCAGCTGTCAGCGTAGTTTTACCGTGATCGACGTGTCCAATGGTACCGATGTTTAAGTGCGGTTTGGACCGATCAAAAGTTTCCTTAGCCATTGTTAATGAATTTAATCTTAGTTTATATTAGTGTACTTGTGTTTATAAGCCACCAGCCCCTGCCCTGCCCTCTCAGGCAATTGCAGAATCCGATAGCCTGCCTTGCTTCCATTTACGGGAAACAATATGTCTTGAACCACCACCGGGCGCCTTTAAAAAAGGAACCCTTTATCACCTCAGTGCCGGGGTCCGAAGCCCGCAATGACTTCAATACTTTAGAGCCAACGACGGGAATTGAACCCGTGACCTCTTCCTTACCAAGGAAACGCTCTACCCCTGAGCTACGTCGGCTTGTTGGCGCAAGGTCCTTTTCAGGGGCATACCGCTTACCTTTCGGAAAGGGTATGGGCACCACAAACGCTTGCCCAAGGTCTTAGAGCGGGAGACCGGGTTCGAACCGGCGACATTCAGCTTGGAAGGCTGACGCTCTACCAACTGAGCTACTCCCGCATTACTTAAATTCCAATATTTCAAATACCAAATTCCAAACTTCCCAGCTCCAATTCCCATTGGTATTTGGGATTTGGAATTTGTAATTTACTCAAGCCATCGGCTTGAGTTTGTGGGGAGAGCAGGATTCGAACCTGCGAAGGTGAAAACCAACAGATTTACAGTCTGTCCTCGTTGGCCGCTTGAGTATCTCCCCGAACCCTAATTTTTAAGAACTTACGAGCCGATGGAGGGACTCGAACCCACGACCCCGAGATTACAAATCACGTGCTCTAGCCAGCTGAGCTACATCGGCTTAATGGGCCTTTTTTAAGCATAAAAAAGTCCGCTATTTCTAACGGACTGCAAATGTAGATAATTATTTATTTAAA
Source organism: Robiginitalea sediminis (assembly GCF_002198115.1). Lineage (GTDB taxonomy): Bacteria > Bacteroidota > Bacteroidia > Flavobacteriales > Flavobacteriaceae > Robiginitalea > Robiginitalea sediminis. Next base: position 283,722 of record NZ_NGNR01000004.1, read on the forward strand.
CAAAACTATTTCATAAAAATTTTAGGCCGGTTTGGACCTTTGGTTTGCTTTTCTTTTTGACCAGTTTTCGCTCCAGGGAACTACAGGCAGAATCGATGGCTTCCTCGAAGGATTTACACTGTTTTTTCACGATAAACGTATCCTTGGGGACATGTAGTTTGATCTCAGCCGCCTTGTTTTCCTTAGCACTGGAATTAACCAACTTCAGGAAGACTTCGGCCTGGATCACGCGGTCGTAAAACAGATCGAGTTTGTCTAGCCTTTTCTGTGCAAAATCAAGGAGCTTGCCATCTGCCGTAAAGTTCACGGATTGTGTGGTTACTTTCATACGCCGCCAATTTTTAAAGGTTAGCAATCAGTCTTTGTTCCTGGGGTGCGCAGACCCGTGTATGCGCTTGAGTTCTGCAATACTGTTGTGGGTATACACCTGTGTGGAGGCCAGGGAGGCATGCCCAAGCAACTCCTTCACCGAATTCATATCCGCACCCTTGTTGAGCATATGTGTGGCAAAGGTGTGCCTGAGAATGTGTGGACTTTTTTTTGCCTTTGCCGACACTATTCCAAGATACTTATTTATAATGCGATAAACAAGTGTCGGATACATTTTACCCCCGGAGGCGGTCAGGAACAAAAATGGCGAATCTTCCAATGGAAACTCGGCTTTCCGCAGGTCCAGGTAGCGGGCAATTTGCTGGCGCAGATTCTCTAGTAACGGGATAATACGCTCCTTGCTGCGCTTACCCAAAACCTTAAGGGTCCCGTTTTCCAGGTCCAGGTCCTGCAGCAGAAGCCCGATAAGCTCCGCCCGCCGTATCCCCGTAGCGTAGAGCAGCTCCACAACCAAGCGGTCCCGCGCCCCCTCAAACTTATCCTCTTCCGGCCACTGGGTTAGCAGGGCCCGCATCTCGGCCTCGGAGAAGGGTACCTCCACTTTTTTATCGGTCCTCAAGGGTTTGTGTCCAGCCAGGGGGTTGGCTGCCACTTTCCCTGAGCGAACCAGGTACTTGTAATATGCCTTCAGGGAAGCTACTTTCCGGTTGATGGTCCGGTTGGTCCGTCCGTTTTCCATAAGGTCAATCACCCAATTTCGGATAACGGCATAAGGCAGGTCTTCGAGGTTTTCCGTGTCCTGGTGATCCCGGCAATACGCCGCGAATGCCTCCAGGTCCCGAACATAGGCCCGCACCGTGTGGGAGGCGTATTTCTTTTCCAGGGCCAGGTATTTCTCAAAGGCAGGCACACTCATAGCCTAAAGGTACGCATTGGGCAGGCATAAAAAAACCCGGCCTTTGGGGGCCGGGTACTATGGGTTCGGGAGCACTATAGACTACAGGTCCTCCAGGTCCCTCAGGCGTTGTACGTAACGTGCTTTAAGGACTTGCTGACGACGGTCTATTGAAGGCTTGGTGAATTGCTTGCGCTGGCGAAGCTGGCGCATAGTTCCCGTGCGGTCGAATTTCCGCTTGAAGCGCTTCAGGGCTCTATCGATATTTTCTCCTTCTTTAACAGGTATGATCAACATAGGCTACCACCTCCTTTCTTTTGCGAATTGCGGGTGCAAATATAGGGGCAATCGGTAAATGCCCGACAATTATTTCAAAATATTTTTGGCGATGACCACCTTTTGGATCTCGGTGGTGCCTTCTCCAATAGTGCACAATTTGGAGTCGCGGTAGAACTTTTCAACCGGAAAATCCTTGGTATAGCCATATCCTCCATGGATCTGTACCGCTTCGTTGGATACCCGTACACATACCTCGGACGCGTACATCTTAGCCTTTGCACTCATCAGGGTAACGGGTTTTCCGTGGTTCTTCAGGAAGGCCGCTTTATGCACCAAAAGCTCAGCAGCCTCAATTTCAGTTGCCATTTCGGCCAGCTTAAAGGAGATGCCCTGGAAGTGGCTGATGGGCTTGCCAAACTGCACCCGTTCTTTCGAGTATTTGAGGGAGGCTTCGTACGCCCCCTTAGCAATACCTAGAGACAGGGCACCGATGGAAATCCGCCCGCCGTCCAGGACTTTCATGGATTGGATAAAGCCCTCCCCTACTTCCCCCAGACGGTTTTCGTCAGGGATCCGGCAATCGGTGAAGATGAGCTCCGCGGTTTCACTGGCGCGCATTCCCAATTTATCTTCCTTCTTCCCGCTTTTAAACCCAGGGGTACCCTTTTCGATAACAAAGGCGGTCATCCCTCGGCTGTCTCCTTTTTCCCCTGTGCGGGCCACTACCACAGCAATATCGCCGCTAATCCCATGGGTAATGAAGTTCTTAGCACCATTAAGGACCCAGAAATCCCCTTCCCGCTTTGCGGTGGTGTTCATTCCCCCGGCATCAGAACCGGTATTGTGTTCGGTAAGCCCCCAGGCTCCGATCCACTCCCCCCTGGCCAGCTTGGGAATCCAGCGCGCCTTTTGAGCTTCATCCCCGAATTCCAGGATATGGTTAGTGCAAAGTGAATTATGGGCCGCTACAGACAACCCGATGGAGGGGTCTACTTTGGAAATTTCTTCAATTATGGCGATGTACTCGTGGTAACCCAGGCCCGAGCCGCCTAAGGATTCCGGAACCAGGACTCCCATAAAACCGAGTTCGCCGGCTTTTTTGAAGACCTCCACCGGGAAGGTTTGCGCCTCGTCCCATTCCATGATATGAGGGCGGATGTATTGCTCGGCAAAGGCACGGGCAGAATCGGCCACGTGGAGCTGAGTCTCAGAGTATTCAAAATTCAAACCGGATTCCGTTTGAGTTAGCATAGCCATTTTTTTAAAGGTCCAAATATAACCCAATTCTCCCAATTTTATCCGAGGCAATACCTGGGACGGAATCCAATTGGGAAAGTTTTAAGAAGGGGCCGTTCGCCTCGCGGTACCGTACAATTTCCACGGCCACTTCCCATGAAAAGTAGGGGACCCCGGCAAGGACCTCAGCCGTGGCGCTGTTCAGGCGCACCTTGCCGACCTCCGGGGGGTGGCAGACCCGGAAGCGTTCCATGGCACGCCGTGCCACCTCGGGTGCCAGCCCGTAGACATCGTAAAGCTGGGTAGGGTGCAGGAACCCGCCCAGGAGTTTTCGGTATTTTATGATACGCCGGGAAAGCACGGGGCCGATTCCCCGTACTTCCATAAGGGTCGCTTCATTGGCCGTATTCAGGCAGCCCAATTGCCCCTTGGGTGGTGCCCGGTTTTCTCTTGGAAAGGACATGTGGGGTTCCAGTCGGGAAGTTTCCTCATCGGTGAGGCCGGCCACCCGCTGAAGGGTTTCCATGGTGTACAGGGTTCCCCCTCTGGCCCGGAAAGCATACAGACTATCCAGCTGGGCGGCATGCAGCCCGAGTACGTAACCCCTGGAATCGTCCAGGCGGTTTGGGTCGGTGCGTCCCGGGGCTGGTTTCCCTGGCCCTGCAATCGTAAGACTGTCGGTAAACCCCTGCATGAGGGAATCCAGGACCATGTCCGGAAGTGGGGGTTCCCTTAGGTATTCCGAAAGGGTAAACCTCAGGTGGACCATTAATAACAACAGCAACAGGAAAAAGAAAATCCCACTCCGCAGGCGCAATGGGTGCCCTGAGTGGGATTTTTTTCGCCGCATCCGCCAAAGTTACACCGGCGGCCTGCGCTTATTTTGCAGCTTTCTTAAAAAGCTGGTTGGCTTTGAGCTTCTTAAAGTACTGGTCCAGGTCTGCCCGTACTTCTCCGCTCATCAGGTAAAGCCCGATGATATTCGGGAAGGACATAGCCAGAATCATCATGTCTGAGAAATCCAGCACCGCACCCAGGGAAACAGAGGCCCCGATTACCACAAAGACCAGAAAGAGCAGTTTATAGGCCATCTCCACTTTTTTACTCTTGCCGAAGAGGTAGGTCCAGGCCCGCATGCCGTAATAGGACCATGAAATCATGGTGGAGAACGCAAAGAGGAAAACGGCTATACCCAGGACATAGGGGAACCAGCTGAACACACTCCCGAACGCGTCGGAAGTAAGCTGGGCACCTGCCATGCCTTCCACCTCGTGCATCCCGGTAAAGATCAGCACCAGGGCGGTAAGGGTACATACCACTACCGTATCGATAAAGGGCTCCAGCAGGGCCACAAACCCTTCGGAAGGTGGGTGGTTGGTCTTGGCCGTACTATGGGCAATGGCCGCCGAGCCTACCCCGGCCTCATTGGAGAAGGCAGCCCGTTGGAATCCGACTACCAGTACCCCGATAATCCCTCCTTTAAGGGCACCCGGATTAAAGGCCCCTTCTACAATGGCAGAAAAAGCAGGACCAATATTCTGTATATTCATAATGATGACCGCCAGGGCCGCGAGCACATAGATGGTTGCCATAAGCGGCACTACCCGCCCTGTTACTTTGGCGATGCTCCGGATCCCGCCGATGATCACCACCCCTACCAGGATAGCAGTCACCACCCCAAACCAGAAGCCATTGCCCTGAAGGACGGTAAACTGGCCGGCGAGTTGTTCGAAGGACTGGTTGGCCTGGAACATATTGCCTCCACCAAAGGAGGCCCCCACGGCCAGCACGGCAAAAACGCCCGCCAATACACGCCCAAGGCCTTTCAGGTTCCGCTTCTCAAGGCCGTAGCGCAGGTAATTCATAGGTCCTCCGAAAACCCTTCCATCGGGCAGGATATCGCGGTATTTCACACCAAGGGTACATTCTACAAACTTGGAAGACATCCCTAGCAGGCCACAGACTATCATCCAGAAGGTGGCTCCGGCCCCGCCAAGGGAAACGGCCACCGCTACCCCGGCGATATTCCCAAGCCCTACGGTACCGGAAACGGCGGTAGCGAGTGCCTGGAAGTGTGTAACCTGCCCGGGGGCATCCGGGTCGTCGTACTTGCCCTTGGCCAGGTCTATGGAGTGGCGGAACCCCCGGATGTTGATAAAGCCCATCCGCAGGGTAAAGAACGTTGCACCGAGAACCAGCCAGATTACGATAAAGGGAATCCCGTTGGAAATCGGGTCCCCGTTGGGGTGGGTCATGACCACCGGCTGGTCGTAGTGGATTTCGGCCAGGTAATGGGCTCCTTGTTGTATAACATCTTCCGGGTTGTTCGCGTCGTATATCACGCCGCCTTCTGCCACCAGGTGGTTCACCGTACCGGCAGCTTCTGCCATTACGGTGATATCGCTTCCCGCACCTCTGGAAACCACGGCAACGGCATCGCCCTTGGCTACCTTCTGGCCTTCAGCGGCAATCCAGCGTTTGAGGACAAACCTGTCGGTAACCTCGGGGCTCCACCCCGGGATGGGCACCCGTTTCTTCTCGGCATAGACCACAGGGTCATACAACCCGAAAGCTGCAAAAGGATCCCAGAACAGTACATCGCCCAGGGCATTTACCGCCGGGGTCATGGTCCCGTTGAAGATTTCGGCAATAGCCTCGGTAGGTACGGTATACACCCGTGTAACGCTGTTCCCCCGGGCATCGGATATCACCACGGTATAGGGAATGCCTTCGGTAAGGCCTGTTGCCTTGTCCGAACTTAGGGGCGTACCCTGGTTGCTCCACTTATAGACGTACGGGGGGGTACCGCCCGAGACGCTGAGGCGTACGACGCCATCGTTGATGTTGGTGGAGGGGTTATTGATGCTTTCCTTTACCTGCAGGTCTTGGGCAGCCAGGTTCAGGAAAAAGCAACTCAGTACTAGGGTACAAAAACGCTTCATAGAGGGAGAGTATGTTTTAGTGGGTTCGGCTTGCGTGCGGCCAATATCCTAAAAAAAATTAACCCTATCAAATTCCGAAGGCAGAAACCGGAAGTGTTTTCTGCGGGTTTTCCACTGAGAACCGCACCCTGGGAAAAGGGGGTTCCCCTTCCGGCGTATTCTCCCAAACAGCAAGGGGCCTGCCCACAGATATAGGTTTGTTTTACGGGGAATATAAGTATCTTTAAATACACGGTCCGGTCTGGGTTGGCCGGCTCGAGGCAAAAGGTTAAAATCGCCCACCGGGCGCCACCACAATCCATGGCGAAAGGAAATCTAGTGGCATCGAAATTACCCCTCCTGAAAAAGCTGGGGGCAGCGGTCATGGACCTTATACCCATTGTGGTGGTGGTGGCTTTCTTCCAGATCCTGGTTATACGGCAACCCTTTCCGGATGCGGCAGACCTCGCCCTGGGCAGTGCGTTTGTGGTATTCGGGCTGTTCCTCTTTATAGAAGGGCTTGAAATCAGTCTGTTTCCCATAGGGGAAACCCTGGCCTATGCCCTGACCAAAAGGGGCAGCCTGCCCTGGCTATTGGTTTTTGCATTTTTACTCGGGTTTTCCACCACCATTGCGGAGCCCGCACTTATTGCAATCTCAAAACAGGCCGGCAGGATTGCGGCCGATGCCGGGCTGTTGGCCCGGGACCCGGAGGTAGTGGAATCTTACGCCCTCGGGCTGCGGATTTCCGTTGCCCTGTCAGTTGGGTGTGCCGTTTTGATAGGGGTGATCCGGATCCTGAAGGGGTGGCCCGTATATACGGTGATCATAGGAGGGTATATCGCCGTGATGCTCATTACCCTGGTGGCCCCGGAAGAGATTGTGGGGTTGGCCTACGATGCAGGCGGGGTGACCACCAGCACCATCACCGTCCCGCTGGTTACTGCACTGGGGGTAGGCCTCTCCCGAAGTATCCGGGGGCGCAACCCCCTGACCGACGGGTTTGGGCTCATAGCCCTGGCTTCCCTCCTGCCGATGATCTTTGTAATGCTTTATGGCCTATTCTGGTTTTAATGTCTGTAGCCCATGAATGAACTCCTGACCGCCTTTGCCAGCACCCTTTCCAGCACCGCCATGGATGTCCTGCCTATCGCGGCCATTATTATCTTTTTTCAGGGGGTTATCCTGCGGCAACCGGTACCCCACCTCAAACAGGTGGTCATAGGCGGCATCTATGTTATCCTCGGGTTGACCTTTTTTCTGTTGGGCCTTGAAAAGGCACTTTTTCCACTGGGCGACCTGATGGCCCAGCAGCTGGCATCCCCATCATTCCTGGGCATTGAGCAGGGCGAAACCGCCTCCTGGGGTTCCTATTACTGGTTTTACCTTTTCGCCTTCCTCATCGGTTTTTCAACGACCATAGCAGAACCCTCCCTGATTGCCGTGGCCTTCAAGGCAAACGAGGTATCTTCCGGGACCATCAGTCAGTGGGGACTTCGGATAACGGTGGCCCTCGGGGTTGGGGTGGCCCTGGCCGTCGGCGCCTTCCGTATTATTACCGGCACCCCGTTGTACCTTTATATCTTGGTGGGGTACGTCGTGGTTGTCATACAAACGCTTTTTGCCCCGAAACAGCTCATTGCCCTGGCCTATGACTCCGGAGGGGTAACTACTTCCACTGTTACCGTGCCCATTGTCGCGGCCCTGGGGATTGGGCTTTCCAGTTCCGTGCCCGGCAGCAACCCGGCCGTGGACGGCTTTGGCCTGATTGCCTTTGCCAGCCTGTTTCCGATCATCTCCGTTCTGGGCTATGCCCAGATACGGCATTATTTAGACCACAAACCCAAAACAACACTCCAATGAGATTTAAGCTGATCATGGTTTATGTAAAACCAAGCCTAACCGATAAACTCGTGGACATTATGAAGTCCGAGGGGGCTACCGGGGCCACCATTACCCCTGCACGGGGTACCGGGGTCCGGGAAGGGAAGACCTTTTTCGGCCTGTCCATAGAACACCGGACCGATGTGGTCACTTTCCTTGTGGAGGAACACATGGTCCAGAAATTACTGGATGCCATCAACACCCAATGCGAGTTTGCCAAACCCGGAACGGGAATTGCCTTTGTCCTGCCCATAGAACACGCTATTGGCCTTGAGAGCCAGATGGGCATTTTCAGGGACCAGGCGAGAGACGAATACCTATAACCTTAAACCCTATGACTATGCCCACCCGCGATTACCAGAGTGCCAGCGAGATGATGGACAAAAAAATGATCTACATCGACGGCCTGGCTACGGCAAAGGAGGCCGTGGAGACCATGCGAAGGGAAAACGTAGATGCCCTTATTGTGAAAAAGCGGACTGAAAAGGACGCCTTCGGCATTGTTACCATCCGGGACCTGATAAACGGGGTGGTGATCCCGGACCGGACATCCCTGGAAGTCAATGTCTTTGAAATCATGGTGAAGCCTACCATAACCATCCCTCACGATATGGATGTGCGCTATGTGGCCCGGTTGTTTATCCGGCTCGATATCTGGGAAGCCCCCGTAGAGCAAGACGGGAAACTGATCGGGATGATTTCCCTCTCGAAGATCATTATGAACAACGTCCTGTTCTGAAAAGGAACAGATTCAGACGGCCTCTCCCGGGGCGATCTGGAACATATTGTTGAGCTTTCGGATCTGGTCCGGCCTGCCCAGCACTATTACCTTGCTGCGGGGTTCCAGGGGCATATCTGCCTCGGGGTTGATGATATAGGTCCCATCCGGCTTCACATATCCGATAATGGTACAGCCCGTCTTCCGGCGCAAATCCAGGTCCCGCAACGTGTTACAGTCTACCTGGTTGGTAAAATCCTCAATATGCACCTCCTCCAGGTTCGTAGTGTGCTCCCCTTCTAAAGACAATTTATCCATAAAGGTGATCAGGTCCGGCAGGACTACCAGAGAGGCCATATGGTCGCCCCCGATCTTGTCCGGCATAATCACCTTGTTGGCTCCTGCCAGCTGCAGTTTTTTCTGGGAGGTAATCTGGGAGGCCCGGCTGATGATGATCAGGTCCGGGTTAAGCTGGCGGGCCGAGAGGACCACAAAAAGGTTAGCCGCATCGTCCGGGAGGGTGGCAATCAGGTAACTGGCGCGCTTAACGCCTGCGGCGAGCAGCACATCGTCCTCATTGGCATCGCCTTCCACAAACAGGTTTTCCTCCTCGTACCGCTCGATGATTTCCCGGTCCTTTTCAATGATGACGTGGGGCCGCTTGTATGCCCGAAGCCGGGCTGCCGCCTGGGAACCGTTCCGTCCGAAACCGCAAAGGATGACGTGGTTCTGCAGTTTGTCGATCTGTTGTTTCACTTTCTTCTTTTTTAGGAGTTGGAGGGAGTTTCTGCTAAAGATGTATTCGGTGACCACCGAAATGGCAAAGGCCACGATAAAAACGCTGGCTATGATCAGAAAGACCGTAAACAGGCGCTCTTCCATGGTAAGGGGCCGCACCTCCTGGAACCCGACCGTCGTAATGGTAATGATGGTCATGTAGAGGGCTTCGGCCCAGGAAAAATTGGCCAGGAACCGGTAGCCCACAATCCCGATGGTCAGGATCATGACCATCAGGAAGATGGCCAGATAGATTTTAGATCGGAAGAATCTGAGCATGGTTACAAATCAAAAACAGAAGTTCTCTTGGTATAAATCAGGTCCTTTATCCGCAGCCAGAAAGCCAGGAACAGATAGAGGGCAAACCCAAAGCCCAGGGTAACAAAGGTCAGGTAAATAAAGGTCGTCCGAACCACCCGGGTACGAATCCCCAGACGTTCGGCGATGCGGCGGCTCACTTCAAAGCCCCGCTTCTGGAAATAATACAGGAGGCGGTAAAACAGGTTCACACCTTAAAAATAGGGAATTCCGGATTCTGTAGAGGCATCCCGGGGTAAAAACAAACGCAATCAGGCGATCACGTCGCCCTCCCACTCCAGCATGCCACCCTTCAGGTTGAAGGCGCGTTCAAAGCCGCGGCTGTTCATCAGGGCACAGGCCTGCCCGCTCCGGTTGCCCGAACGGCAATAAACATAATAACTCTTCGATTTGTCGAGTTTTTCGATTTCCTCCAGGAAACCGGCCCCCATGTAGAAATCGATATGGATGGCCCCGGGAATAATCCCGTCCTCCACTTCTTCCTCGGTGCGGACATCCAGGATAACGGCATCGGCGTCGCCCTGTAATTGTGCGGCCCATTGTTCTTGAGTCAGGTCTGCCATAGGTACTGCAATTAATAAGGATGTAAAGGTACGATATCCGGCCGTAACCATGCCAACCTTAAAGCCAGGGAAATGACCTGCCTTGGCATCGAAACCTTTCCCCTTGGTTTCCACTGTACCCCTAAGAGGTTCTTAAACACGAATTAACAAATATTTATGCCTTGCACCCGTTTGCTGACCAAAAAGAAAACATACATTTGTATATACAATTATTGTAGCAACAATGAACGTGGAACAAATCCTGCAAACCAAAACCCCGCTGCCCCTGAGGCAACGTTCGGTCATCCACCTGGTATTGGTGCACTACCACGTATACGATACCCTGACCCAGGCGCTGAAACCCTTTGAGGTTTCCGTTCCCCAATTCAACGTGTTGCGAATCCTGAGGGGGCAAAAAGGGGAACCGGCAAACCTGAGCACTATCAACGGGCGTATGATCAACAAAATGAGCAATACGACCCGTCTGGTAGACAAGCTTATTGCCAAAGGCTTTGTGAGACGAAACATCTGCCCGGAAAACCGGCGGAAGGTGGAAATCTTCCTTACCGACCAGGGGGCGGAATCCCTCAGGGAAATGGACAAGGCCGTTGCCGGTGCCGAAGCCACGCTCATGCAACACTTTTCGGACCAGGACCTTAAAGACCTGAATAACCTGCTGGACCAAATCGAATCCTGAACCTATGTCAACTGTAACACAAAACGAAATGCACATCGGGCTGGAAGCCCTCAAATGGCGCTACGCCACCAAACGCTTCAATCCGGAGCGCGAACTGACCGAAGAAACCCTCAATAGCCTGCTGGAAGCAGCACGACTTGCCCCTTCTTCCTATGGATTACAGCCGTATCGGATTTTTGTAATCCGCGACAGGGCCATCCGGGAAAAGCTCCGGGAAGCAGCCTGGAACCAGCCACAGCTTACCGAGGCCTCCTACGTGGTAGTCTTTGCCCACAATGCCGATTTCGGGCCGGAACTGGTAGACGATTACATCGACCTGGTGGCCCGTGAACGCAAAACCAACAAGGAGAACCTCAGCGGTTATGCCGACTTCATGAAATCGAAGCTCCTGGACCTCCCCCGGGAAGCCAAAAGCAACTGGACTGCCCGCCAGGCCTACATCGCCCTGGGCAACCTGATGTATGCCGCGGCCGAAATGGGCGTGGACTCCTGCCCTATGGAAGGGTTTGAAACGGAAAAAGTAAATGAAATCCTGGGTCTGGAAGTCCAGGGGCTCAGCGCTGCGGTCATCGCGACAGTGGGCTATCGCTCCGAAGACGATGTAACCCAGCATTACCCCAAAGTACGCAAGAGCCCTGAAGTGCTCTTCGAGTACCTGTAATAGCAATCAATTCCATTTATTAACACTTAAAAATCATTAACAAATCATGAAAAAGAAGTTCATCACCCTTGCCCTGGCCCTGGTAGCCGGAGCCGCCATGGCCACCGAGCCCACAGCCGAGGAGAAAAAGCAGGTCAATGCCGAAAAAAGCACGGTGACCTGGAAAGCCTACAAGGTAACCGGATCCCACACCGGGACGGTAGACCTTACATCCGGAGCCCTGATGTTCGACAACGGCCAGCTCACCGGAGGAGAATTTGTGGTTAACATGACCTCCATGACCGCCACCGACCTGGAAGGCGAGTGGAAAGACAAGTTGGTAGGCCACCTGAAATCCGACGATTTCTTCTCTGTGGAAAAACACCCGGAGTCCAAACTGGTCTTTACCAGTGTGAAATCCAATGGGAAAAACTCTTACGAGGTAACCGGCGACCTGACCATCAAAGGCATCACCAAGCCGGTAACCTTCGACCTGTCTGTGTACGGAAGTAAAGCTACCGCCACCCTGAAGGTAGACCGGGCCGAGTACGACGTGCGTTACGGTTCCGACAGCTTTTTCGACAACCTTGGGGACAAGACCATCTATGATGAGTTCGACCTTGTGGTAGACCTGGAATGGGATCCTGCCAGCTAAATGCGCTTTGAAAGCCGGCTACAGGCCGGCTTTCTTTTTTAAGGGCTTTGATTTGGAAAATGACATTTCCTTTCTATATTTGAGGCTCATGAAACCGAAATTCCATACAAACTGGTGGTGGACCCAAACTCAAGGCGAATCGTGACCTGAGCCCAGCCCGTTTGTATCCCGAATAAAAGGCTTGTCTGTCACGACAGGCCTTTTTTCATGGAATACCTAAACGCAACGAAGATGTCTTATTTGCTCAAGACGTACTATAAAAAGATCCTGGCCGATACCATTACCCCGGTTAGCGTCTACCTGAAGATCAGAGACCGGTTCCCGGGGAGTATTCTGCTGGAGAGCAGCGACTACCACGCCAACGACAATTCGTTTTCCTATATCTGCTGTAACCCCATAGCCACCTTCCGGGTACAGGGGGAAATGCTGTACAGGACCTATCCGGACGGCAACTCCGACGATATGCCCATTGGCCCGGAAACGGACGTGGCACTGGAAATCCACCGGTTTGCAGGGCAGTTCCGCGTGGATGAAAACGACTTTAAGTTCATCAACAGCGGGCTTTTTGGCTATATGGGGTACGACGCCGTGCGGTATTTTGAAGATATCCGCATCGAGAAGAAGCCGGATTCTCCTGAAATCCCGGACATCCATTACGCCGTCTACCAGAACATCATCGCCATCAACCACTTTAAGAACGAGGCCTATATTTTCGCCCATAGTTTTAAGGGGGAAAACAACATCCCGGAACTCGAGCAGCTCCTCTCGGTACAGACCTTCGCCTCCTACCGGTTTAAAAAGGAGGGGGCGCCCCAATCCAACCTTGAGGACCAGGCCTTCCTGGAACAGGTGGCCCTGGCCAAAAAGCACTGTGCCCGGGGAGATGTTTTTCAGTTGGTGCTCTCCCGCCGGTTTTCACAGGGTTTTAAAGGGGATGAATTCAATGTATACCGGGCCCTGCGCTCTATAAACCCATCCCCCTACCTGTTTTACTTCGACTATGGGGATTTCAAGATTTTCGGAAGCTCTCCGGAAGCACAATTGGTGGTGAAGGACGGAAAGGCCGAAATCCACCCCATTGCCGGGACCTTCCGCCGTACGGGGAACGATGAGCAGGACGCCGAACTGGCCAAAAAACTGGCCGCAGATGAAAAGGAAAACGCCGAGCACGTGATGTTGGTAGACCTGGCCCGCAACGACCTCAGCCGCAATGGCAATACCGTGCAGGTAGAGACCTACCGTGAGGTGCAATACTTTTCCCATGTGATCCACCTGGTGTCTAAGGTCACGGGGATGAAAAAACCGGATATCCCCACCATGAAAGTCGTGGCCGATACCTTCCCGGCCGGGACCCTGAGCGGGGCTCCCAAACATATGGCCATGCAACTGATCGAGCGTTACGAAAAGACAAGCCGTACCTATTACGGCGGGGCCATCGGGTTTATGGCCTTCGACGGGGATTTCAACCACGCCATCATGATCCGGACCTTCCTGAGCCGCAACCATACCCTCTTCTACCAGGCGGGCGCCGGACTGGTTGCCGCCTCGGACCCCGAGGCCGAACTCCAGGAAACCTACAACAAGCTCGGGGCGCTCAACCAGGCCCTGGATATCGCAGAAACCCTATAGGATGAAACAGGTTCTGGTCATAGACAATTACGACAGCTTCACATACAACCTGGTCCATTACCTGGAAGAGCTGGGGTGTGCCGTTACGGTACGTAGGAACGACAAGATCACCCTGGAAGAGGTAGGCGGGTTTGACCGCATCGTGCTCTCCCCGGGTCCCGGAATCCCCGATGAAGCCGGCCTGCTTAAGGAAATCATCGCCCGATATGCGTCCGGGAAACGCATTTTCGGGGTATGCCTGGGCCAACAGGCCATTGCAGAGGTTTTCGGCGGACATCTTTTGAACCTGGACCAGGTCTACCACGGGGTGGCGACCCCGGTAAAAGTGGTCCTGGAGGATTACCTCTTTAAGGGACTCCCTGAGGTATTCCAGGTAGGGCGGTATCATTCCTGGGTGGTAGCTCCGGACCTGCCTGAAACCCTGGAGGCCACCGCCCTTGATGAGGCCGGCCAACTTATGGCCTTGCGCCATCGGAAGTACGATGTGCGGGCGGTGCAGTTCCACCCGGAATCCGTACTCACCCCACAGGGGAAGAAAATACTGGAGAACTGGCTAAACGAAGAAGCATGAAACAGACCCTGAACAAACTCATCGAACACCACCTGCTCACCCGGGAAGAAGCCCGGCAGGTGCTTGTCGATATTGCTGCCGGGCAGTATAACACCAGCCAGACCGCCGCGTTCCTGACGGTCTTTATGATGCGCAGCATCAGCACGGAAGAACTGGAAGGGTTCCGGGATGCGCTGCTGGAACTCTGCAAGGCTGTGGATTTGGATGGGTATGCCCCTATAGACCTTTGCGGTACGGGCGGGGATGGTAAAAACACCTTCAATATCTCCACCCTGGCATCCTTTGTAACTGCAGGTGCGGGCATCCCGGTCGCCAAGCATGGCAACTACGGGGTATCCTCCAAATGCGGGAGCAGCAACGTCATGGAATTCCTGGGTATCCGCTTTACGGACGATACCGATTTTCTGAAGCGGTGTATGGACCAGGCGGGCATCTGCATCCTGCACGCCCCCCTCTTCCACCCGGCTATGAAACAAGTAGCGCCTATCCGCAGGGAACTGGGGGTAAAAACCTTCTTCAACATGCTGGGGCCCATGGTAAACCCGGCCTTCCCGAAATACCAGATGGTGGGGGTCTTTAACCTGGAGCTGGCCCGCATGTACGGATACCTGTATCAGAATACAGACAAACAGTACAGCATTTTGCACGCCCTGGACGGGTACGACGAAATCTCCCTGACCGGAGACACCAAATGGATCGGGCATGCGGGAGAAGGGATCCTCAGGCCTGCGGATTTTGGCCTGGATACCCTGGAGGCCACGGAGATCCATGGGGGTGATGCGGTGGAAGATGCGGCCCGGATTTTCCTGAATGTCCTCCAGGGCAAAGGAACCCAGGCCCAGAATGCCGTGGTTTGCGCCAATGCGGGGGTGGCCATTGCCACGGTACGCGGGGGAACGCCCCTGGAAGGCTACCAGGCAGCCTGCGAGTCCCTGGAATCCGGCAAGGCCCTGGAGGCCTTCCGGGCACTGCAGAAACTTAGTATGACCTAGGTTATGAATTAAAAAATGCCCTGCAAGGTTGGTGCAGGCCTGGCCTGTACCTTGTAAGCGGGGCGGGGGGGGGCACCCCCAAAGAACAAAGACTTGAATAAAAAAGAATAACATGAATATCCTGGAGCGTATCGCCGCAGACAAGCTAAGGGAAGTGGCCTTAAAGAAGCAGGTAACTCCGGAAGGGGAGCTCCGGCAGCACGCGCTGTTCACCAGGCCCACAAAGTCGTTGAAAGGCTCCCTTGAGCGCCTCCCATATGGAATCATTGCAGAACATAAACGACGTTCCCCATCCCGTGCCGTGATCAACCAGGGCATTGCCCTTCCGGAGGTGGTCTCCGGGTACTCGGCAGCCGGGGCCGGCGGAATCTCTGTCCTGACCGACGGGCTTTATTTCGGGGGTTCCCTGGAGGACCTGCAAATGGCGAGGGCTGCAACCGATTTGCCCCTGTTGCGAAAGGAATTCATCCTGGACACCTACCAGATTACCGAGGCCAGGGCCTATGGTGCTGATGCTATCCTGCTGATTGCTGCCATGCTGGATCCGGGCCACCTGGCCGACCTGGCTCAGTCTGCCCGGGCCCAGGACCTGGAGGTGTTGGTGGAAGTGCACGACCGGGAGGAACTGGAAGCCGTCCGGGACTGCGGGGCCGATCTTTTTGGGGTGAACAACCGGAACCTGAAAACCTTTGAGGTGGACCTGGATACCAGCCGATCCCTTGCCGGGGCCATCCCGGACGGGGCCCTGAAGGTCTCTGAAAGCGGCCTGGGCCGCCCTGAAGAGATCCGCGAACTCCGCCAGCTGGGGTACCAGGGTTTTCTCATGGGGGAATCCTTCATGAAAACCCCTGACCCGGGCGCCGCCCTCGTTGAACTGATAAAATCCCTGCACGCGTGAAGCTCAAGGTTTGCGGCATGAAATACAACCCCGCCGAGGTAGCAGCCCTGAACCCGGATTACCTCGGGTTTATTTTCTGGGAGCCCAGTCCGAGGCACTTCGACGGACCCGCACCCGAATGGGAGGAAGATGGGCCGGTCCGCGCAGGTGTTTTCGTCGATGCCCAAATCGGGGAAGTCCTGGAGAAGACGCGGGACTTTTCCCTTGGGATGCTCCAGCTGCACGGGAGTGAAAGCCCGGAATACTGCCGGGAACTCCAAAGCAGGCTCCGGGGCGCAGGGCTGGATGCCGCCTCCCTGGTGAAAGCTTTCGCCGTAGGGCCGGACTTCGATTTTGGCAAATTAGCGGCCTATCAACCGGTCTGCGATGCCTTTCTTTTCGACAGCCGTGGGCCATTACCCGGCGGGAACGGGAAGGTCTTCGACTGGTCCCTGTTGGAAGACTACGGGTTGGAAACACCGTTTTTCCTCAGCGGTGGCATCGGACCGGAGTCTATCCAGGCCCTGGAACATTTCCTAAGCATGCCCGTATCGCAGCGGTGTATAGCCCTGGATATAAACAGCGGGTTTGAAACCGCACCGGGACAAAAGGATATAACCCTGATAACGGAATTTATGAATGAAGCCTTCTGGCAAAATGCCAAAGGCGAAAAGCACGAGAAGCGATGAGTAAGTACCACGTGGATGAATATGGGTTTTACGGAGAATTCGGAGGTGCCTTTATCCCTGAAATGCTCTACCCCAACGTAGAAGAGCTCCGGCAGCACTACCTGGATATTATGTATACGGACGAGTTCCGGACAGAATTCCGCCAGTTGCTGCGGGATTACGTCGGCAGGCCCACCCCCCTGTACCTGGCCGAACGGCTTTCCGAGAAATACAAGAGCAAAATTTACCTCAAACGGGAAGACCTCTGCCATACCGGGGCGCACAAGGTAAACAACACCATTGGCCAGATCCTGATGGCCAAAAGGCTGGGTAAAAAACGGATAATCGCGGAGACCGGTGCCGGGCAGCACGGGGTAGCCACGGCCACGGTTTGCGCCCTGATGGGGCTGCCCTGCGTGGTCTATATGGGCGAGGTGGATATTGCCCGCCAGGCGCCCAATGTGGCCCGGATGAAGCTCCTGGGAGCAGAAGTCCGCCCGGCAACCTCCGGCAGCCGTACCCTGAAGGATGCTACCAATGAGGCGATCCGGGACTGGATCAACAACCCGGAGGATACCCACTACATCATCGGATCGGTGGTGGGACCCCACCCCTACCCGGATATGGTCGCCCGGTTCCAGGCGGTCATCTCCGAGGAAATCCAGGACCAACTCCTGGAAAAAGAGGGCCGGAAAGACCCGGATTACCTCGTGGCCTGCGTTGGTGGCGGGAGTAACGCAGCCGGCACCTATTACCATTACCTGGATCGGGAATCCGTTAGTATTATCGCCGCGGAAGCCGCGGGGAAAGGGATAGAAACGGGGGAAAGCGCCGCAACATCGGCCCTGGGACGTACGGGGATTATCCATGCCAGTAAAACCCTGCTGATGCAAACCGCCGACGGGCAAATCACCGAACCCTATTCCATTTCCGCCGGCCTCGATTACCCCGGTGTGGGGCCCATGCACGCCCACCTGTTCAAAACCAAAAGGGCAGACTTCATCCCGGTCACAGACCACCAGGCCATGGAGGCCGGGCGCGAACTGGCCGAACTGGAAGGGATCATCCCGGCCATCGAATCTTCCCACGCCTTCGCCGTTTTGGCCATGGGCCACATCCCGGAGGGTAGCCTGGTGGTAATCAACCTTTCCGGAAGGGGTGACAAAGACCTGCAAACCTATATAGATTACTATTCACTTGCCTGAAGACATGGAAAAATCCAAGAACCGAATCCTTACCACCCTCGAAAAACCGGGCAAACTCCTTTCCATCTATTTCACGGCGGGTTTCCCGAACCTTGAGGACACTGTCCCGGTACTGGAGGCCTTGCAGAAAGCAGGCGTAGATATGGTCGAGATCGGTTTACCTTTCTCGGACCCCCTGGCAGACGGTCCCACCATCCAAAGGAGCTCTACCCGCGCACTGCGCAACGGGATGACCACCGAACGCCTTTTTGAGCAATTGGCGCATGTAAGGAAAATGATTCACATCCCTCTTGTGCTGATGGGTTATTTCAACCCGGTTTTGCAGTATGGGGTGGAAGCCTTTTGCCGCAAATGCCAGGAGGTGGGGATTGACGGACTTATCCTTCCGGACCTGCCGCTGGAAATCTATGAGCGGGATTACAAACACCTGATGGAACCCTATGGCCTGAGTATGGCCTTTCTGATAAGCCCCCAGACCAGCGAGGACCGGGTACGACGCATCGACCAGGCCTCCACCAGCTTCATCTATATGGTAAGCTCCGCAAGTACCACCGGGGTGCAGGATGGCTTTGGTCAAGGACAGGAAGGGTATTTCAGGCGCATCGAATCTATGGGTCTGGAACACCCGCAAATCGTGGGCTTTGGCATTAGCGATTCCAAAAGCTTCCAGACTGCCACCGAAAGGGCCAAAGGGGCTATTATCGGGTCTGCCTTTGTCCGGATGCTGGACAGCGAAGGCATTGGGGGCATTGAAGCATTTATCCGAAACATAAGACCATGAAAAGCATTGCAAATGACTGGAGGCTGGTCCTGCTGCTTTGCCTTACACTGGGCCTGGCCCCATACAGCCCGGAGCCCCATTTCTGGGGTAAAATCCGGTGGGTAGCCGGTGGGGCCCGGGGGATGGCTCCCATAGACTGGTTCGATCTGATTTTCCATGGGCTGCCTTGGCTTTTACTGGTCCGACTGGTATTCCTGAAACTGTTCCGGCCCGGAAAGCTGAAATGAGGTGCGGGGACCTTGCCAATACCCATAAATTCGATAAATTTCCACTGGCTAATCCTAAATCGGATCATTCCATGACCTTCCAGACCCTTTCACGCGCCTTTTTCGTATCCTGCCTCGTAGCAAGCCTGTCCGTTGTGGGGCAGGAAGCCTCGGAACTCAAAGCCCAGGTGAGACACAGCATCGATGAGCTCGCAGCCTTTATCGCCATTCCGAATGATGCGCTGAACCACGCGGACATCAACCGCAACATCAGTTGGCTCACCGAGAAATTCACCGACAGGGGGTTTAACACCACGGTCCTGCCTACCGAAGAGGAATCCCTCTTTTTTGCAGCCCTTCCCATGGAGGCAGACAAACCCACCTTGCTGATGTACATGCATTTCGACGGGCAGTCTGTAGACCCAGCCCGGTGGGAACAGGCAGACCCCTACAAGGTGGTCCTCAAAGCCCCCGGGCCCGACGGTACCTGGGAAGAAAAGCCGTTCTCCGAATTGGAGGAGGATATCCCGGATGACTGGCGGCTTTTCGGGCGATCTACCTCAGACGACAAGGGCCCGATAGTCATGCTGCTCAACGCACTTGACCTGATGAAAAAAACCGGGAAAGAGCTGGCTTTTAACCTCAAGGTGATCCTCGACGGACAGGAAGAACGGGGCAGCAGGCCCCTGCCCGCCGCCGTGGAAACCTACCGGGAACTCCTCGAGGCAGACTACCTGCTCATCGCGGACGGACCCACGCATTACACCGGGAGGCCTACCCTGGTATACGGATGCCGTGGCATTACCACGGTTACCCTTACCACCTACGGCCCCATCAGGCCCCAGCACAGCGGGCATTATGGGAATTACGCCCCCAACCCCGGGCAGCAACTGGCACGTATCCTGGCCAGCATGAAAGACGAATCCGGGCGGGTTACCATTCCCGGCTATTACGATGGGATTACCCTTAGTCCGGAAGAAATGGAAGTGCTGAAATCGGTTCCGGACGAGGCATCCCGCATAGATGCGGACCTGCAGGTCGGGGTCACCGACCAGGTAGGCAGTTTCTACCAGGAGGCCCTTCAATACCCCTCCCTGAATATCCGCGGGTTGGCCTCCGGGTGGGTAGGCCCTCAGGCTCGGACCATTGTCCCGGCTTCCGCTACCGCCGAATTGGATCTGCGCCTGGTACCGGAAACCGATGGGACCCGCCTGAAAGGACTGGTGCGGAAGCATATTGAATCCCTGGGGTACCGGGTGACGGATTCGGAACCCGATGCAGAAATGCGCTCCGGGCCACAGCTGCTGGTACGGATGGAGGAAAGCGGGGTAACAGATGCCTTCCGAACCCCCCTGGACCACCCTTTCGGTGTCCATCTGGTAGGGTTGCTGAGTGACCAATTTGAAGAGGAAGTGGTACAAATCCGGATTGCCGGGGGTACCGTCCCGATCGCACCCTTTGTCAATGCCCTGGACATCCCGGCCTTCCTGCTACCCCTGGTAAATCCCGACAATAACCAACACAGCCCCAATGAAAACCTGAGGATCGGCCAGCTGGGGTATGGCATCCAGGCCCTGTACACGATACTGGGCACCCCTCTTTCCGAATAAGAAACCCCGAAGGAAATTCCTCCGGGGTTGATGGATTAGCGTGGCCGTGCCGGTATCAGGCCGAATTCCGGCTGGCGTTGATATTACCGTAGAGCGACCGGGTTACAATCTTTTCGTAGAGTTCCAGGTTTTCGGAACCCTTGCTGATTTGCTGCAGGGCATACTGTTGTATGACCAGCAGGGGAAGCACAATATCCTCCCGGATTTTGATGGATTCACGGGAGACCGACTCCCCTTCCATCAGCACCTTAGAGCCCGAAATCTGCAGGAGCATCTTTTTGGATAACTCGTATTCCTTAAACAGGATATTCCAGAAGGCGCTGTATTCCGGGTCCTGGTCCATATACCGGGTAAGCTCGAAGTAGCACTTGGTCAGGGACATCATACTATTGCGCATCAGTGCCCTGAAAAAGGGGACCTCCTTGTAGAGCTTTTTCAGTTCGGACAAACGTCCCTGATCCTTCACGGTCTTCAGGGCAGTCCCTATCCCGAAATACCCGGGCACATTCTGCTTGAGCTGGCTCCAGGAGCCCACAAAGGAAATGGCCCGCAGGTCTGAGAGTTCCAGCTTGGCCTTGTTCCCGCGCTTCCCCGGCCGACTGCCGATATTGGCCTTCTGGTAGTACTTCAGGGTACTGCGGTTTTCCAAATACGGGATAAACTTATCGTGTTTTTTAAGGGCGTCGTACTTCTGGAAACTCAGCTCCGAAAGCTCCTCTATCAGGTCGCGTTGGGCAGGGGTAATAATGTTTTCCTTCCCGTAGATGGTATTGGACAGGCCTGCCGTTAGCAATTGCTCACTGTTGTGGATAAACTGCTCCCGGGTCCCGAAGGTGCTGGTAATGGTCTGCCCCTGAACGGTGAGCTGTATTTCGTGGTTGGCGATATCCTTGGTCTGTGCCGCGTAAAACCGGTGGGTTTTACCGCCTCCCCGGGCAGGTGGACCACCCCGGCCATCGAAAAAGATAGCCTTGATCTTGTGGCGGCGGCATACTTTGGAAAGGGTTTCCTTGGTCTTTAGAATAGACCAGTTTGCCTTGAGGTAACCTCCATCCTTGGTCCCGTCCGAGAAGCCCAGCATGATGGTCTGCTCCTCCCCCCTGCGCCGCACGTGTTCGCGGTACTGGGGCAATTCGAAGAGTTTGCGCATCACCTCCTCGGAGGCGTCCATCCCGTTCATGGTTTCAAAGAGGGGTACAATATCGAAGCTCAGGGTTTCAGCCTGCCAGCCGCACCAGCGGAAAAGCCCGTAGACAAACAGTACGGAAAATACATCCTCCGAATTGCTGATTATGTATCGGTTACACCCGGCCTCCCCATTGCGGGCCTGGATTTCGGGCAATTGCGAGATGTTGCGCAGGGTGTCCTCCACAAGGGGGTCTTCGTATTGGGAAGGATCTACCTGCAGGGGCGCATCTACCAGAATCCGGACCAGGGCGTCTTCGCTGAGTTCATCCAGGGAGGTTTTGATCTTCCCTTCCTGAAGCAGGACAGCTTCCACCACACGCCGGTGCACCCGGTGGTCCTGACGGATATCCAGGGTCGCAAAATGCGTCCGGAACAGGCGCACCTTGTCTATAAAATGATCCAAATCCTTTTGGTACAAGCCGTAATACTGGTCTACCAGAATGGCCCTGGCCTCCAGCAATGGAGCCAGGATTTCCGAGTAGGTCAGGGATTTCTCCGTATCGAACATGGCCACATAGACCTTGGCCCGAAGCTCCTGCAGGACCTCCTGAACCCCGCGGAAGGAAATCCTCCGACCGAGCGCCTTGAGATCATTGTAATAGCATTTCATCAGGGTGGTACGAAGTTCGTCCGCCACGTCCCGGGTGATGTCCGCCCGCACATAGGGGTTCCCATCCCGGTCCCCTCCTGGCCAGAAGCCCAGCTTAATGATATTGGGGTTGTTAAAATCCTCCCGCCCGGTACTGGATTTAATGTATTGGTACAGATCCCCTACCGCATGGTAATACACATGCCTGAGGGTATAAATGATGTTTTTGGCCTCATCCAGGGGGGTGGGTTTAGTCCTGTTGATCAGGGAGGTCAGGCCCAACTGCTGAATGGTAACGTCTATTTCGTCGATCTTGTTTTCCAGAATCAGAGTGCGCAGCTCTGCAATAATATCCAGTACCGCAGGGGTATAAAACTGGGTGGGGTGCGCCGTAAGTACGATGCGCGCGCTGAAAGAATCGAGTTTCCTGGAGACCTTTTCCCACCTTTTATTCCGGCTGGCAATCTGGAAATAATCCCGGATAGACAGGGAATCGGTATGTTCGTGAAGCTTGGGAAAGGCGGCATCCTCCACACTGTCGTAGAGGACCACCTGGCGCTCCACATACTGTATAATACTGAACATCAGGTCGATGCGCTCCCTTTCGGTTTCCGCCTTGGTAAAGTCCGAAAAGAACTGGTCCAGGATTTCCGTGGGGTTCTTCCCGTCTTCCAGCCCGTGCTGGCACTGCTGAAAGAGCAGTGGGATGTAGATGCCCACATTCTCCCCTTCCGTATAGGGAAGGTTCAAAAACAGGCTGTTATACACATTGAATTTATTGCGTACCGAGCGTTTGAACTCCTTTAACCGTTCTGTCTGGCTCATATAGTTCGTTTCTTTTTAGTTCCCGGACCCCGGGATCGGACCCGGCGTACTGGCGGCTGCAAATTACATCTCCCCAGCCATGTTTCCACCTCTACGGTGCTACTGTAACAAAATAGGGCACGCCAGGTACAAAATCAACATTTAAGGGGATTAATTCCCAACCTGCTGAATTCCCCTATTGCTTTGTGGAATCCGATTATCGAAGCCCCCGCAATCAGAACCATTCCCGGTACTGTTCCACCCTGAAATCCATGACCGTATAATGCGGATTCCTGGACTTTTCCTCTTTGTATTTCGGGATACTGCCTATGGCGCGGTTAGCCGAACCCGAAGGAGCTGTCAGGGATACCGTCCTGATTTTCCGATCCCTGGCAAGGTAGCATTCGTGAATGCGCGGGACGGTTTGGGAGACGGGTTCCAGCCGAAGGCCTTCCCGCCGCAGCAGGCGCCGGAAGAAATACTCCGGGCCGTTTTTGCTGTTCCCCCCGGTAAAAAGAAGGGTCTCCACCCTTGGATACTGCCTCAACAGGCCCAGCAAATCCCGAAGCCGGACCTGTTGCATCCCAAGGTCTGTCGCATCAATTTTGTGGCGTTCCGCCTTCCGGACAATATCGCAAATGCCTATTTGGCGTGCTTTGAGAAACGCCTTGCGTTGCTCTATGGCCTCACGTGTAGTTTCGTACCGCAGGTCCAGCTGGAAAATCCGGTCCAGGATGGGCCAGAGCAGCCCATCGCGGCTGCCATAGCAAAAGTCCACATCTCCCGGTTTCAGGTCCCCGGTACTGAAACGTGGCGGGGGCAGGGTTCCCACAATCCACTTGGTTGCCTGCTCGAAAAGAAAGGGTGGATAAGGGTGGCGGTGAACGAACAAAATATCAGGGATTGGAGCCCAAAAATAACGATTTGGGCCATGGAACACCGGGATGCCACTTTCGGATTTCCCGGAAGGACTTCTCCGGCAAGCGCGATGCAGCAAAAAAAAGGGGAACATCCCCCAAAACCCCGGTCCCAAAATACCCGTTAACCCTGCAACCCCCCTTCGGAAATCCTTCCTTTTTTCGTATCTTCAAAGGTCCAAACCACAGCTTATGGGAAAAGGAGACAAGAAATCCAAAAGGGGTAAAATCGCCAATAAAACCTATGGGGCCAGGCGCCCGCGCAAAATCCGCAAACGCACCCCCGTAGAGGAAAAAGTAGCCATTAAAGGTAAAAGCTAATAAGTCGGGTTACCGGACGAATACCGGCTGGTCCTCCCTCAGGGTATGGGCCTTGCTGTACTGGTACCCATCGTAGTCGAATGCCAGCAGGTCCTCTGCCTTTTCAGCTCCCGATTCCAGGATATACCGCACCATAGAACCCCGGGCCTTTTTGGCAAAGAAACTGATAATACGAAGTTTGTCCTTGCTCCAATCCTTAAAAACAGGGGTCACCACCTTTGCTTTTAGCTTTTTGGCATCCAAAGCGCTGAAATACTCCTTACTGGCGAGGTTCACCAGGAGCTCTCCGGTCTCCATCTCCTCATTTAGCGCAGCGGTAAGGGTGGGTTTCCAGAATTCATACAGGTTTTTCTTCCGCCCTACTTTCAGGGCCGTCCCCATTTCCAAACGGTATGGCTGGATCAGGTCCAGCGGGCGAAGCATTCCATATAACCCAGAGAGGATCCTAAGGCTTTCCTGCATCCGCGCCACCTGCTGCTCTCCCAGGGTATAGGCGTCCAGGCCCTGGTAAACATCCCCGTTAAAGGCATAAACTGCCGGGCGGGCGTTTTCCGGGCCAAAGGGAAGGGAAAATTCCTGATTCCGTTTCCAGTTTAGCTCGGCCAGGTCATTGGAAATACTCATAAGCTCCGAAAGGGCTTTGGGTTTTTTCTTCGAAAGGACCGCGTTGAGCTTCTCAGCCTCTCCCAGAAAGGTGGGTTGAGAGAATTCCGCTGTGGGTAAAGGCCGTTCGAAATCAAGAGATTTAGCAGGGGAAATAACAATCTTCATGTACTGCGCATTTAGGTTCAAAAATACGACAGCCCCCGGGAATTGTCCAACACCAGCCTTAGACTTTGCCTATGGCCCTATAAAATCGACTTATTCGTCGGAAAGGTGCCGCGCATACCCCCGCCATTTGGCAATACAGGCCGACATATCTTCCGGAAGCGGAGCTTCAAAATCCATGGCCTTCCCGCTTACCGGGTGCTCGAAGCCCAGGGTGCGGGCATGGAGGGCCTGACGGGGAAGCAAGCTGAAGGCGTTCTCCACAAATTGCTTGTATTTGGTAAAGGTGGTCCCCTTCAGAATGCGGTCTCCCCCATAGCGCGCATCGTTAAAAAGGGTATGCCCCAGGTATTTCATGTGCACCCGGATCTGGTGGGTCCGGCCGGTTTCCAGGCGGCAGGAGATCAGGGTGACATACCCCAGGCGCTCCACCACCTTGTAGTGGGTGACCGCCTCCTTACCCTGATCCCCTTCCGGGAAAACCTGCATCTGCAGTCTGTTTTTGGGGTTCCGCCCGATATGCCCTTCAACGCGCCCGGCATCGTCTGCAACATTACCCCATACCAGGGCAAGGTACTCCCGACGCGTTGTTTTGTCGAAAAACTGCTGGGCCAGGTGGGCCATAGCCTGGTCGGTTTTGGCAATCACCAAAAGTCCGGAAGTATCCTTGTCGATGCGGTGGACAAGCCCGGGCCTGTTGCTGGAATTCAGGGGCATTTCCCCAAGGTGGTGTGCCAGGGCATTGACCAGGGTCCCGGAATAATTCCCATGCCCGGGGTGTACCACCATCCCGGCGGCTTTGTTCACCACCAGCAGGGAATCATCTTCATAGATGATATCAAGGGGGATGTCCTCCGGGGTCAGGAGGTCCTCAAAAGGCGGGTACTCGAAGAGGACCCGGATCCGGTCTCCCGGCTTTACCTTGTAGTTCTGTTTGACCTTTACATCGTTGGCCCGGATGTTGCCGGCTTTGGCCGCCTGCTGGATTTTATTGCGGGTGGCATTGCGGATCAGGTTCATCAGGAACTTGTCTACCCGGAGCGGTACCTGCCCGGCTCCCGCAGTAAAGCTGTAGTGTTCAAAAAGCTCGTCGGATTCGGCGTCGTCCGTCCCGGGGGTGAATTCGGCCATATCAGTTAGATTCGGCTTGTACGCGGGCCTGGTCGGGGATAGTGCCATTGCCGCATACCAACTCGATGCGCGAGGTACGCGGCAATTTGTCCCCGGGGTTGATATACTTTCCCTGGTGGCGGATGCGATAGACCATATCCTTTCCCAACTCGTCTATGTAGGTGACCGTCTCCACTTCCAACCCAACAGCCCGGAGCATGGAAGTGGCATTGCGCTGGGTGACCTGGATAATATCCGGGACCGTGACCTTTTTGTAGCCTGATGGGTTTACTGTAACGTAGATCTTGCGATTGGCCTTGACCTGGGAGCCGGCCGGCGGGTTCTGTTCTATGATGGAGAAACGGGGGAATTCCGGGTCGAAATTGGCCGAATCCACCACCTCGTAGCGCAGCCCTGCGGCCTCAATAGCTTCCCGCATTTCCGGCACGGAGCGTTTGGCCAGGTCCGGGACCACTACAAATTCGCCATGGCCAGTGGTGCTTTTGAGCCACTGCAGGGTAAGCAGGGCCAGGACAATAAGGACCACAACAGCCAGCCCCAGCTGGATGAGGAAGACTTTGGATCGGAGGAAATTCAGGAAGTTGCGCATACCCGGTGAATTACCTGGCAAATATAGGAAACCCGCGCCTTTTTTAGTTATTTTGGCGGGTTAACCGGCCGGTTTATGGGAAACAAGAAGAACATCGCCGTTATCATGGGCGGCTTTTCCAGCGAATACGAGATCTCCCTGAAAAGCGGAGCAGTGGTCTGCAAATGGCTCGATCCCGAGCGCTACAGGGCCTACCCCGTGGTTATTGGCCGCGAGGCCTGGGAATTCAAAGATCCGGACGGGAATACCTTCCCGGTAAACCGCCACGATTTCAGCGTGGCGCTTCCCACAGGTACGCTGCACTTCGATTGCGTTTTCAATGCCATCCACGGGGCCCCTGGGGAAAACGGGCTGATGCAGGCCTACTTCGAGCTTATCGGAATGCCCCAAACAGCCTGCGACTTCTACGCCTCAGCCCTGACTTTCAACAAACGGGACCTGTTGAGCGTGCTGCGGGTACACCACGTACCCTGTGCGCCGTCCTACCACCTGGACAAGGGGCAGGAAATCCGCATAGAGGAGATCCTGAACAAGGTAGGGCTCCCCTGTTTTGTAAAGGCCAACCGGGCCGGCAGCAGTTTCGGGATCAGTATGGTCCGGGAAGCCTCTGAATTACCCACAGCGATAGCACATGCTTTGCGGGAAGACGACGAAGTACTGATCGAAACCGCCCTGCAGGGGCGCGAGGTATCCGTTGGGGTTATCCGCTACCAGGGCCAGACCCGCGTCCTGCCCATTACCGAGATCATCCCGGAGGGAGACTTTTTCGATTTCGAGGCCAAGTACGAAGGCAAATCCCAGGAAATTACCCCGGCCAACCTATCCGAGGCCGAGGCCGATCGTGTCCGGGAACTGGCTGCCCGGATTTACGACACCCTCAAGCTGAAAGGCTACAGCCGTAGTGAATTTATCCTGGTGGACGGTATCCCGCATCTGTTGGAGGTCAATACAACCCCGGGGCTCACAGAGGCGAGCCTGCTCCCACAGCAGGCCAGGGCAGCGGGCATCTCGCTGCAGGAACTCTTCTCAAGCGCTGTGGAAGAGGCGTTGGCCAAAAAGTAGTACTTTTATAGTCAAAGGAGTTCCGCTATGAAACGCGCCATCTTTCCCGGATCATTCGACCCCATAACCCTGGGGCACTACGACATCATCCAGCGGGGCATTTCCTTGTTCGACGAGCTCATCATAGCCATTGGGGAAAACGCGGACAAGCGTTACATGTTTTCCCTGGAAGAGCGGATGGGCTTCATTAAAGAGGCCTTCCGTGGGGAGAAACGCATCCGGGTAGAGTCCTACGAGGGCCTTACGGTAGACTTCTGCAAAAAAGTCGGGGCTGGCTTTATCCTGAGGGGGCTCCGCAACCCCGGGGACTTTGAATTCGAAAAAGCTATAGCCCATACCAACCGGAAACTCTCGGAAATCGAAACCGTCTTCCTGCTCACCGCTTCGGGCAAGTCGTATATCAGTTCCTCCATCGTACGGGATGTGATCCGCCACGGGGGGGACTACACCGGGCTGGTCCCGGAAACGGTGCGCTTTCAGGGCCCGCGAAGCTGATACCGCAGACGCAAAAGACGGGTATCCGCAAGGCCCAACCCCGGGAATTCCCACCCTCACAACGCCAATCCCCCCTTTCACAACATTACTTGCCTTCTGTAGTCCTTGGCTTATACTTTAGTAGGAAATTTCCTATTTATGATCCGGGATATCCCCTCAGGCATACATACCTACCTGGTCCGGCAACTGCCCGTCCCCACTGCTTTCTTCAACCGGCAGCTGGAGGTGGTATACGCATCGGATTCCTGGATAGCCATTTTCGGGTCGTTGGGGAAATCGGTCCTGGGCAGCACCGTAAAGGAATTGGCGCCCAACGCCCCGAAACGCTGGATGGATATCCTGGAAAACTGCCTGGAAGGGGTTACCGGCCAGAAAGGGACTGAGCGGGTATTTGGTCCGGACAATCAGGAAATCTGGTACGAATATGCCAACAGCCCCTGGTTTGACGAAAACGAAAACATCATTGGCGCCATCGTACAAGTGACCGATGTGACCCAGCGGGTGCGCAAGGAACTCGAATACGAGAAAACCCGCATCCTGCTGGAAGCCAATGCAGAACTCGCCCTTATAGGGAGTTGGGAATATGACGTGGAGCGGGATTCCCTCAAGTGGAGCGATATGACCCGGCAGATTCATGAAGTACCCTTGCATTATACACCTACCCTGGAGTCTGCTATCCATTTTTACAAGGAAGGGTATTCGCGTAATACCATTACCCAAAAAGTGTACTTGGCCATTGACACCGGACAATCCTGGAGTGAAAAACTGCAGCTCATCACCGCCGAAGGGAGGGAAATCTGGGTTGTGGCTTCAGGTAAGCCGCTTTACAAAGGCGGGAAATACATCGGATTGGTCGGCACCCTGCAGGACGTGACCGAAATCACCCTGTCGGAACAGAAAATCACGGAAAGCGAGCGGCTGCTGAGCACGGTGGTAGATAACCTGCCCCTAAACGTATACATCAAGGACCTGGAATCCCGCAAGACCCTGGTCAACAAATCGGAATGTGCCTACATGGGGGTAACCGAACCTTCGGAACTGATCGGTAAATCGGACTTCGACCTATACGATGCCCGGATGGCCCAGGTCTCCAGGGATGAGGACCTCTATGTCATGAACAATGGCAAGTCCATCCTGGGCAAAGAAACGCTCTCCGTGCGAAAGGACGGCTCCACCACCTATTTCCTGTCCTCTAAAATCCCGCTGCTCGATGCCAGCAACCAGATCTATGGCCTGCTGGGGGTGAGCCTCGACATTACCGATCTGAAAAACAAGGAAAACGAACTACGGGACCTGATAGACGTTACCTCCCGTCAGAATGCCAAGCTGCTGAATTTTGCCCATATCGTTTCGCATAACCTCCGCTCTCACTCCGCCAACTTTTCCATGTTGCTCGAGCTATTGGCCGCCGAGGAGGACCCCGAAGAAGCGAGGCGAATCGTCCGCATGCTCACCGGTGCTTCCGACAACCTGATGGAAGCCCTGGAAAACCTGCAGGAAGTCGTGGCCCTGAATGCCTCCACCGAAATCCGGATGACCCCTGTTAACCTGAGGGGGGCGGTAAGCAGGGCGGAAGACCAGCTTGCTGCGTTCCTCGGAGCCAACCAGGCTTGCTTACACAACGATATTCCCGCCGAACTCACCATTACTGCTGTACCTGCCTATATGGAGAATATTCTGGAAAATTTCATCACCAACGCCGTAAAGTACCGGCATCCGGAACGGACGCCTGAAATCCGCCTCTCGGCCCGCAAAGCCGGCGGGAAGATAGAGCTCAGCATTGCCGACAACGGCCTGGGGATAGACCTGGACATGTACGGAGACAAGCTTTTTGGCATGTATAAGACCTTCCATAAACACCCGGACGCCAAGGGTATCGGGCTGTATATCGTCAAAAACCAGATCGAGGCCATGCAAGCTAAAATACTGACCTGCAGTGAAGTCGATCAGGGAACCACCTTTAAAATTTATTTCAATGATGCAGTTTGATTCGATTTGTGTAATAGACGACGACCCCATCGTGGTATTCGGGATCCGGAAAATGCTTCAGGGCGCCTTCCCGGATGCTACCTTCACCTCGTACGAAAACGGCAAGGTCGCCCTGGACCACCTCAGCGCCGCAGTGGCCTCCGCAAGCCCATTGCCCAGGCATATCCTGTTGGACATCAACATGCCCATCATGGACGGGTGGCAGTTCCTGGACGCCTTTATCAGGCTCCCGATAACCGAACCCATGGATATTACCATAATCACCTCGTCCATAGACCCGGCAGACCTGCAGCAATGGGAAACCTTCCGGGGCCTCACGCATCACCGGCTGGAATTCCGAAACAAACCCATTAAAAAAGAGGACCTTATTGCCATAGTCCGCGCCGCCTGAGCTCTTGCTTTTTTGGTACCTTTGCCACATCCAAGCAAAGCGATACCCCATGCAGCGTATAGGCCTGTTTCTGCTCACTGCCGCCCTGGTGCTTACCGGTTGCCGGCAACAGGAAAAAAGCGAGCGGGAGTCCTTCCCTACCCCATTTGAGATTGGGGGCGGGAATACCACCCCCCCTTATTCCGAAGTCGTGGATTTCTATATCCGTCTGGCTCGGGAATTCCCACAGGTCAACATGCAGACCCTGGGGATGACCGACAGCCGCACCCCCTTGCACCTGGTTACCTTCAACCCGGAGGGCAACTTTAATTTCCAGAGGCTGCGGGAAGAAAAAACCGTGCTGCTGGTACTCAATGGCATCCACCCCGGAGAACCGGATGGGATAGATGCCAGTATGATGCTGATGCGCGACCTGGCCACAGGAATACTGGAAATACCCGAGAATACAGTAATCGCATTGGTTCCCGTATACAATATAGGCGGGGCCCTGCAACGCAACAGTACTTCCCGTGCCAACCAGAACGGGCCAACCGAATATGGATTCCGGGGCAATGCCCGAAATTTCGACCTCAACCGGGATTTTATCAAAATGGATACCCGGAATGCGCAGAGCTTTGCCGAGATTTTCCATTTGGTCCAACCGGATTTTTTCCTGGACACCCATGTGAGCAATGGGGCAGATTACGCCTACGTCCTTACCCACCTTTTTACCCAGCAACAAAAACTCGGAGGACCACTGGGCGCCTATCAGGACGCGGTCCTTCGGCCTGCCCTGGAAGAGGCCCTGCTGCAGGAGGGCTGGGACATTACCCCCTATGTAAACGTCTTCAACAGGCCTCCTGACGGGGGGTTTACCCAGTTTATGGATTCCCCCAGATATTCTACCGGTTATACCGCACTCTGGAATACGCCGGGGATGATGCTCGAAACCCACATGCTCAAACCCTACTCCAGTCGGGTTGCAGGTACCTACGCCGTCCTGAAAGCCCTTCTGGGAATAATGGGCAAACATGGGAATACCCTGGTGGAACAACGGGAGGAAGCGGGTCAAAAATGGGTTCCGGGCGCCTACTATCCATTGGGATGGGCTGTGGATAGCAGCGCCTCCCGTATGCTGAATTTCAAAGGCTTCCGTGCAGACACCCTGCAAAGTGCTGTAACCGGTCAGCCCCGGTTGAAATACGACCCGGATACCCCTATGGACATTGCAGTACCCTATTACGATACCTTCAGGCCCACAGATTCGGTGCTTATCCCCAAGGGCTATATGGTCCCAGGACAGTGGGAGCAAGTGCGCGAACGTCTGGACTGGAACCGCATCCGGTACCGGGTCCTGGACAAGGATACCACCATGCAAGTTACTGCCTACCGAATTGCCGGCTACCAAACCTATTCCAACCCCTATGAGGGGCACTACCCCCACTACGCTACCCGGGTGGAAGCAGATACCCTGGAAATCCCCTTCCGGGCCGGAGACCTCTGGATCCCCACAGACCAGGCCGGAGTACGATACCTGTTGGAGACCCTGGAGCCCATGGCTCCGGATTCCTTTTTCAATTGGAATTTCTTCGATACCATCCTGCAGCGCAAAGAGGGTTTTTCCCCCTATGTCTTCGAGGAAACCGCCCTGGCAATGCTCCAGGCCGATTCCGTTTTGAATCGGATTTTTTCGGAGAAAAAGGCGGCAGATCCGGCATTTGCCAACAGCGGCTATGCCCAGCTCAGCTGGCTCTACGCCCGCAGCCCTCACTATGAGGCGGCATACAACCGATACCCCGTGTACCGGGTGGAATAAATGTTAGTGAACCGGATGTTCAAATAAGATCCGGATATTAATGTAGGATTGTTCCAGGGCTTTCTGGATTTTCCGCGGCCCCTTCCACTTGACTTTCAGGATGCCCTCGCTTTTCTGGCCCTCCAGCGGACCCGTATAGGACGTGGTCATGGCATACCAGTGGACCTGTTTGAGTTTGTATTTACCATTCCGCTTAAGTACGTGGTAAGTGGTGCGGAGGAAATTCTCGATTTCGAGGCCCTGTACCCCGGTTTCCTCTTCAACTTCCCGTATGGCGCAGACCTCCAGCTTTTCCTTCTTCTTGCAAACGCCTTTGGGCAGGTCCCATTTCTCGTTGCGGTATATAAAAAGAACCTTGCCTTTTTTATTGGTAACAACACCCCCTGCCGCTACTATCATGGGGATGGCCTGGGTGAATTTATTCAGGATTTCCTCGAGGTTGGGGTGGTAAATGTAGGCCCGGTCGAGCTTTTTCCGATATAGGGCATCCACGGCGGCCTTTACCGACTGGTTGTTCATCTTGAAGTACTCCCCTTCCCCCACATCCATGATTTTATCCGTGAGGATCAGAGGGCGTTCATTCACAAAAACTTTATACATTTACGCCATGGTTTTAAACGAAGAAACGGCCCGTAAAACGGCGGAACTACTGCTGCAAATAAATGCAATAAAATTAAAACCAGAAAATCCCTTTACATGGGCTTCAGGCTGGAAATCTCCCATCTATTGCGATAACAGGATTGTCCTGTCCTTTCCCCAGGTACGCAACTACGTGCGGGACGAACTCGCCCGGGGGGTGGAAACCCTCTACGGCAAACCCGACCTGATTGTAGGGGTGGCCACCGGGGCCATCGGGATAGGGGTTTTGGTTGCCGAAAAACTGGGGCTGCCCTTTGCCTATGTAAGGCCCCAGCCCAAATCGCACGGCCGGCAGAACCAGGTGGAAGGCCTGGCAGAAGCCGGGCAGCAGGTGGTGGTGATCGAAGACCTGATCAGTACCGGGATGAGCAGCCTGAATGCCGTAGACGCCCTCCTGGACCAGGGCCTCAAGGTAAAGGGGATGCTGGGGATATTCACCTATGGCTTCCCATTGTCGGAGGAGCGCTTTAATGCCCGGGAACTCGAGGTACATACCCTGAGCAACTACGAACACCTGATCCGCCTGGCATCGCAGAGCGGCTTCATCAGGGAAGCCCAACTTGAAACCCTGCGGGAATGGCGCGCCAACCCGCAACAATGGAACCCTTAACATGCATATAGAAGCACCCGTGGCCCAGGTGGGCAAATCCAGGGAAGCGGTATTCGCTTTTCTGACGGACCTGAAGAATTTCGAGCAACTCATGCCCGAGAACATCCAGACCTTTGAGGTGCTGGATGAGGACACCTTTCGCTTTGCCCTGAAAGGTATGCCCGAAATTGTGCTCAGGCGCAAGGAGCAACACCCTCATGAAAAGGTGGTTCTCGGGGCCGCGAGCGACAAGCTCCCCTTTACCCTGCAGGCCGACCTGGTGGAATCCGGGCCGGATAAGAGTGAGGTAAAACTAAGTTTTCAGGGGGATTTCAATCCCATGATGGCCATGATGATAAAGGGGCCCATAACCAACTTCCTGGGGACCCTCAGCCAAAACCTGGGCGCCCTGTAATCCCCCGGATCAGTACAACAGTTCTATTTCCTTGAAGCCGCAGGCAAGGGGGGTGTCATCCTCCCTGCGGAGCTGCAGTTTCCCCCTTGGGCCTACCCCGAGGATTTCGGCCCGGAAAGCTTCTCCTCCCGGCAGGCGGAACCGCATAGCTTCCCCCATGCCGTACAATTCCCCTTCATAGCCTTTGCGGTATATCCCGGCCCCGCAAAGTGCCAGGCGCTCCAATTCTTCCAGGATGGCTTTGCGTAATTCCAGTAACAAGGGCTCCCGTTCCACTTCCGCTCCGGTGACCATCCGCAGGGAAGCAGCACGGGGCAACCCCTCAAAGGCTTGCTGGTTTACGTTGAGGCCTACCCCGATAATACTCCGCCGGATATAGGCCCCCTGAAGGGTATTCTCGATGAGGATCCCGCAGATTTTATGCCTACCTGACAAAATGTCGTTGGGCCATTTGATGCGAACTTCGGGGATATCCCGGGCTTTGAGCACCCTGGAAACCGCCATGGAGACCGCCATGGTAATCCCGAATTGGTCCTGGGTTTTGATGTAAGTTTCTTCTTTCAACAAGCTGAAGGTTAGGTTTTTACCCGAATCAGATTGCCAGGAAGCGCCTCGCTGCCCCCGCCCTTCGGACTGAAAGTCCGACCACAGGAGCGTCCCGTCTTTGAGCGCCTCCGTATCGAGGAGCCGCTTCATGGCGGCATTGGTAGAATCCGTGGCACTTATTTTGATCAGGTTCATAAGGCTGATTTACACCGGTAAGGGAATGTTAAAGGGGCCGTCTAAAAAAACAAAAAAATGGTAACTTTGTACAAACTAAATCTTTTGGATGCAGAAAAGGAAAGCTAGCGCAGATGAATTGATTGCCTCAATCTTACACGGAATAGAAGAAGTCAAAGGATTAGACATTAACCTACTGGATTTAAGAGCTATAGACAATACTGTTTGCGACTACTTTGTCATTTGCAGTGGTACTTCCAACACCCACGTTAACGCCATCGTCAATTCCATTCAGAAAACGGTCAGCAAAACCACCCAAGACAAACCCTGGCATACGGAAGGAACGGATAATGCCGAATGGGTGCTGATCGATTATGTAAATGTCGTGGTTCACGTATTCCAGAAACACGTCAGGGAGTATTACGATATTGAAGGGCTTTGGGGAGACGCCAAGGTAACCCTTGTTGAAAGCAGTTATAATTAGGAAAAAACATGGCAAACGACAATAAAACCCCCCAAAGAAAACCGCGGTTCAGTTCCTGGTGGATTTACGGGCTGATTATTATTTTCCTGATCGGGTTCCAGTTTTTTGGAAGCGATACCCTATCCCCCACCCAGAAAACCACCACCTCCGAACTTCAGGAATTCCTCCGCAATGGGGATATCGACAAGATTCTGATTATCACCAATACCCGGCAGGCCAAGGTGTTCCTTACCGAGGAAGCGCTGGCCAAGGACGTGCACAAGGACGTCTCCCAGCAGCCGTTCTCCATTACAACCGGTTCTGTCCCTCACTATGTGTTGGATTATGGGGACTTGCAGAATTTTGAAAACGACATCAAGAAAATCAAGCAGGAAAACAACCTGGACACAGTGGTGGACTATACCACCGAGTCCAATGTTTTCATGGAACTGCTCTTTACCATCCTGCCTTTCGTGCTCATTATCGGGATCTGGATTTACCTTATGCGACGCATGTCCGGCGGGGCCGGGGGCGGAGCCGGGGGCCAGATTTTTAATATCGGGAAGTCCAAGGCCAAACTCTTCGATGAAAAGACCGATACCCGCACCTCGTTTAAAGATGTGGCCGGGCTCGAAGGGGCCAAGGAAGAGGTGGAGGAAATCGTGGAGTTCCTTAGAAACCCCGATAAGTACACCTCCCTGGGGGGCAAAATCCCCAAAGGAGCCCTCCTGGTAGGGCCTCCGGGAACCGGTAAGACCCTTCTGGCCAAGGCCGTGGCCGGGGAAGCCAAAGTGCCTTTCTTCTCGCTGTCAGGCTCCGATTTTGTGGAAATGTTTGTAGGGGTGGGAGCCTCCCGTGTGAGGGATTTGTTCAAGCAGGCCAAAGACAAAGCCCCCTCTATTATTTTTATCGATGAAATCGATGCCATCGGGCGGGCCCGGGGCAAGAACAACTTTACCGGTTCCAACGACGAACGGGAAAATACCCTCAACCAGCTGCTCACCGAAATGGACGGTTTTGGCACCAATACCAACGTCATCGTCCTGGCGGCTACTAACCGGGCCGATGTCCTGGACAAGGCCCTTATGCGGGCCGGGCGCTTCGACCGTCAGATTTACGTAGACCTCCCGGATATCCGGGAACGGAAGGAAATCTTTGAGGTGCACCTGAGGCCCATCAAGACCGCAGAAACCCTCGACCTGGATTTCCTGGCCCGGCAAACCCCCGGGTTCTCGGGCGCCGATATTGCCAATGTCTGCAACGAGGCAGCCCTGATAGCCGCACGGAAAGAGAAGAAAGCCGTTACCAAACAGGATTTCCTGGACGCTGTAGACCGGATTGTTGGCGGCCTGGAAAAGAAAAACAAAATCATCACCCCTGGCGAGAAAAAGACTATCGCCTACCACGAAGCCGGCCACGCCACCGTGAGCTGGATGCTGGAGCATGCCGCCCCCCTGGTAAAGGTTACCATCGTACCCCGGGGGCAGTCCCTGGGAGCCGCCTGGTACCTGCCTGAGGAGCGTCTTCTGGTACGCCCGGAGCAGATGAAGGACGAAATGTGCGCCACCCTGGGAGGAAGAGCCGCAGAGAAGGTAATTTTCGACAAGATATCCACCGGTGCCCTTAGTGACCTGGAAAAAGTAACCAAGCAGGCCCGTGCGATGGTGACTATTTACGGGCTGAATGAAGAAATAGGCAATGTGACCTACTACGACTCCAGCGGGCAAAGCGAATACGGGTTCACCAAACCCTATAGCGAGGAGACGGCCCGGATCATAGACCATGAGATTTCCCGGATTATAGAGGAGCAATATGCCAGGGCCGTGGAGGTACTTACGGAGAACAAAGACAAGCTCACGGAGCTTGCAGAGCTTTTACTCGAAAAAGAAGTTATCTTTAAGGAGGACTTGGAGCGCATTTTTGGCAAGCGACCCTTTGAGGAAAATTTCGATCGGCTTGGGCAGGAGAAATCCATCCCGGAAGAAAACACGGGGGAAACAGCCCCTTCGGACGAGGTGACCCCTGAAGATGAAAACAGTTCAGGCAACTCCGGGCCAGAAACCGCAGTGAAAGAAAAATAAGGCCGCAACGGTCATGGGAATACTCGATAAACTTTTCGGAGGGGGCAAAAAAAAGAAGGGCTCCAGGGAAACGGTGCAGACCCGGGGGGAGCATATGCCCGACCTCCAGATCCCCGTCGATGAGAAGTTTACTATCCACTTTAAGAAAAACGGCGGGAAGTTTCTATACTGCGACAGCTTCGAGGAGGCTACCGCTGCGCTGCGGGACATCATTGAGGAGAACCATTGGGGCACTACGCCCTTTTTCAGTATGAACCCCCACCTGGAAAGTCGGTTTAAGGGGGAAGGCGTCCGCTTTACGGACAAGGTGAGCGAAAGTGATGTTTTCTTCACGACCTGCGAGCACCTGATTGCTCAAAACGGTTCCATTTTGGTATCTTCCAACCAACTGCGGGAGAAAAAACTGCATGAAATCCCCGTGAACATCGTTGTTTTTGCCACCACCAGCCAACTGCTGGAATCCCTGGGGGAAGGGCTGAAATCGATTAAAAAGAAATACCGGCAGCAAATACCGACCAATATCACTACCCTGAAGCATTTCGAGCCTACGGACGACAATTCGAAGGATTTTATGACCTATGGGAGCAGTTCCAAACATTTATACCTGATCCTGCTGGAAGACCTTTAGGTATGAAAGAAGTCTTCCGACGCCTGATCACCGGGGCCGTTTATGTCCTGCTACTGCTTTCCGCCGTTTTTCTCAGCTCGGATGCTTTCGACTTCATTTTCATGGTATTTGGCCTGGCCTGCCTCTACGAGTATAAAAGGCTGGTTCGCCTGCCGGGGTATTATATTTTTATCGCTTACCTGGGGCTCTGGTGGGTTTTTATCTACCTGACCCGGAGCCAGGCCCTCATCCAGACCCTGCTGATCCTTACCCTTATGGTAGACCTGGTCCTGGTAGCGCAATTATTTAACCGCCGGGAACGCCACCCGGGCCTTTTTGAGAAATTCGTCGTCGGGTTATTCTATCTGGGGGGAGGCTGTATTTTCCTCACCATGATCCCTTATCAGGACGACCAGTTTGCCAAATGGCTCATAATGGGCATATTCCTGATTATTTGGGTCAACGATTCCTTTGCCTACCTGGTGGGTAAAACCCTGGGAAAACACAAGCTCTTCCCATCTGTCTCGCCCAAGAAAACCGTGGAAGGGACCATCGGCGGGTTCCTGTTTTCCATGGTCGCCGCCGTATTGATCGGGCATTTCATGCCCCCGGTAATGCGTACCTCCCACTGGCTGGCCTTAACGGTGGTCCTTACCGGGATGGGAACCCTTGGCGACCTGATTGAATCGCGCCTGAAGCGGCGTGCCGGACTTAAAGACAGCGGCGCCATCCTGCCGGGTCACGGGGGGATGCTCGACCGGTTGGACAGCCTGGTTTTTGCCGCGCCTTTTGCCTATCTTACTTTAATTGTACTCCAATATGTTTCATAAAGAGGGACAGCAGATTATCCTGGTAAGTTTCTTTGTGGCCTGTGCCCTGGCCCTGGGAGCCGAATTTTATATTGAGCCCCAATGGCTTCGGATTGGGTTACAGGTGGTGGTGGTGATACTGCTGATACTCATTCTGCAGTTTTTCCGAAACCCCAAGCGGACGGTCGTGCCCAGTTTCGATGAAATCCTCGCTCCCGTAGACGGAAAAGTGGTGGTTATTGAACGGACAGAAGAAAAGGAATACTTCAAGGACGAACGCCTGCAAATTTCCATTTTTATGTCCCCCCTTAATGTGCATGTCTGCCGCTATCCGGCCACAGGGGTGATCACCTATTCCAAATACCACCCGGGCAAGTACCTGGTGGCCTGGCACCCCAAATCGAGCGAGGAGAATGAAAGGACCACGGTGGTGATACGGACCCCCAAATTCGGCGAAATCCTCTACCGGCAGGTAGCGGGGGCCATGGCCCGCCGTATTGTGAACTATGCCGAGGAAGGCGAAAGCGTCCAACAGGGGGAGGATTCAGGTTTTATTAAATTTGGGTCGCGCCTGGATTTGTTCCTGCCCCCGGACTGCCTCCCCGCCGTGCGACTGAACCAAAAAGTAAAAGGGGCCGTATCTTGTATAGCCACCCGAGCGGAGAACGAAAATGGATCGTGAAGCCCTTTACCTGGAATTCGAGAAAGCGGTTGAGGTCATCAACAGCTACACCGAGCCGTTTCCGGCAGACCTCTTGCTGAAGCTGTACGCCTATTACAAAATTGCCAACCAGAATTACAACAACCCGGGCAGTAAAACCCCGCTTATCAACGCCTTTAAAGCCAACGCCCTGATCCAGGCACGGGACATGGAGCCCGAAGAAGCCATGAGAGCCTATATAGAACTGGTCAAAAAGGAAGTCCCCAAACTCAAGTAGCCTCCTGCTGGTAAAAATCTCCTGGGTCTGCCTTGCAGAGATCCAGGAAAAATTGCCCCATTTTTTCCTGTAAAAGTCCTACGATTTCCTGGCCCTTCGCTGCGGTAGCCGCCGAAGGATCTCCCACTCCGGTGTCTACCGTCGCCTCGGACCAGCGGCGCTCAGTCCATGCCCAGGATTCGCCCAGCGCGTCAATTTTAAAACGACGGGAGGCTCCCTTACCCCAGGATTCACGGGGAAGGACCAGATCGGGGCGCAGGTGCAGCAACAGGCTGGTCTCCACCTCATCTGCATGGTCGCCTGGCGCCACCCCCAGGGCTTCGCGGTCCAAAGCCCGGAACCACTCCGTCATACAGATCAGCAGGTCCGGGTACCGCAGACCGAGTTCGCGCAATAGCGGTTTGAAATTGTTTCCTCCATGGCTGTTAAACACCAGTAACTTGGGCACCCCTTGCCTGCTCAGGGTGGCGGCAATATCATCCAGGATAGCCAACTGGGTACTGGGGTTCAGGTTCATATCCAGGTAGATGTCGGACTGCCCTGTATTCACCCCAAAGGGGATGGTGGGCAGCACAACAAGCCTGCCACCACGTTCCCAGGCGTAGGCCGCCGCAGCCGCTGCAAGGGCATCGGCCTCTATGTTGTCCGTTCCATAGGGCAAATGGTAGTTATGGGCTTCGGTAGCCCCCCAGGGCAAAACGGCCAGTTCGAACCGCTGCTCACTAAGTGCTTTCCAATTGGTTTCTGCCAGAATATAAGGTCTCATAATCCGATACGATTTACAGGGTGGTCCCGGATGATACCGGGGCCCCATTGGTAGTGCGCCCCCAATATAGCCCCCCGAGGAGGGTCAGGACAAAATAGAGGGCAACGGCCATAGCCCCAAAGGACCAATACTCCCCGATGCCAAACCAGTCCTGGGTAGTCCAGATCAGCCAGAGACCTGCCAGAGACCTGCCGGTTTCCACCCACAGGGCATAGGGTTTGCGATCCATTAGGGCGGTATACCCGAAAATCCCGACAAAGATAAAAGCCCCGAAGAGCAGCAGGCCCGGGGTCCCGATTTGCCCATAGTTGTAGAACATGAAAATTAACAGCGCCAGGGATACGGTCATTTGTCCGATGGCATAGGCCTTAAGCCCCGCACCTGCGGGGGTCCGGTACCGCTCAAACCCGTAAACATCCCCAATGATTTCCCTAGGGTATACCTCCGCGACATCGGCGGGGCGCCACCCGGTGGGCATAAACCAGATCCGGAATTTATCCCGCCAGCTGCGGGTGCGCCAGGCATCCTGCATAAGACCCCAAAGGTGTTGGAAATTAATGAGTACCGGGTTCCAGGTCCGGGCCGGTTTAAGGACCCCGTACTGCGGGGGTACTTCTTCGAGTTCCTCCTGGAATGTGCCAAAGAAGCGGTCCCAGATGCAGAGGACCTGCCCCAGGTTTTTATCGATATACTGCGGGTTGATAGCATGGTGGACCCGGTGCTGGGAGGGGGTTACGATTACGTATTCCAGCCATCCCATTTTACCAATATGCTGGGTATGGTACCAAAACTGGGCGAAAAGGTGAACGGGCGCCAGGATAGCAATAACCTGTTCGGGAACCCCGAGTAGAGCCGCCGGGATAAGCAGGAGGGAAAAATACCCCACCAGGTTGGAAACCGGTTGCCGCAGGGCACAGGCCAGGTTGAATTCCTCGCTGCTGTGGTGGATCACATGCTGATTCCAGAAGACATTGACGTGGTGGCTGAGCCGGTGGTTCCAGTACCCGGCAAAATCGATAGCGACAAAAGCCACAAGCCAGATGGCCCACCCAGCCTCCAGGCGGACCAGGGCTAAGTGTTCTACCAAAAAAGGATAAGAAACCAGAACCACCACCAGCCCCAGGGAATCCTTGACGATGTTTGTAAGGCCCGAACTGATACTGCTGACGGTATCCATCACCCGGTACTTTTGATTTCGTGCCAGGGCCCCGTAGAGGATTTCCACACCCATCAAGAGAATGAAGAAGGGAATGGCGTAAAGCAGGGCGTTGGCATATGCTTCCATAGGGGGTGCTTTGCCCAAAAATAAGAAAAGAATCGGGCCCAAATAACTAGTGGGAAATTCTAGTGTCCGCCATGGCGAAGGATTCGCTTACAGTTTAGGGAGTGCCTGGTGCAAATGGAATTTCGCGGGTGAAGGGGAGTTGCATGGGAATGGGGTAAATTGTACCTGGGGCTTTGGGGCATTTCCCCAGGGATTTATTTGAAAATTTGAAGAGGTGCCAATTCGAAAATGAAGACGGAACTCCGTAATCTGAACTTTACCGGATAGGAAATTGCAGTGTCAAAGGGTACCTTTTAACCTGGGGCTTTGGGGCATTTCCCCTACCCCCCCAAATCCGAAAAAAGGTGACAACCCCAATACCGACCTTCCGCCCTCTCTGTCCCCCCGCCCTACTCCCCAAAAAAACCTCAGAACCAGGCTATAAAGATCCGTAATACGCGGATATTCATCCCTTCCGGCTTCCCGGATCCGCAAAAGATTCGGTATCTTTAAGAGAGCATTCCAAAGCCCGTATCCGGATGAAAGAATTCGAGAGATTCATACAAGCCTTACAGGGGCTGGACTCCAACGAGCTCTTGGTGCAACTTGCCCAGTTTACCGTTT
The DNA here is from genome assembly GCF_002198115.1 of Robiginitalea sediminis. GTDB lineage: Bacteria > Bacteroidota > Bacteroidia > Flavobacteriales > Flavobacteriaceae > Robiginitalea > Robiginitalea sediminis. Next base: position 326,107 of record NZ_NGNR01000004.1, read on the forward strand.
GGGTCCTTTTTATCCTGCTGATGACTTGGCTGGTGCGAAAGGGGATTAACCGCGCCCTGGACGATAACACTACCCGCTATCGGGCCAAAAAAGTCGTCCGGCTGGTTAGTTATGCCCTTATCCTGTTGCTCGCCCTGGTCACCTTTACCGGCAAGGTGCAATACTTTACCCTGGCAATAGGCCTAATTAGCGCCGGGCTGGCCTTTGCCTTGCAGGAGGTTATCCTGAGCCTTGCCGGGTGGGTAGCCATCTTTGCCTCCGGACTATATAAACCCGGGGACCGGGTGGAGATTAACAACGTTAAAGGGGATGTTATAGACATTGGCCTTACCCGTACCACCCTAATGGAAATAGGGGAATGGGTCCACAGCGATAACTACAGCGGGCGCATTGTCCAGATTAGCAACGCCTTTGTTTTCAAAGGGCCTATCCGAAACTACTCCACAGATTTTCCTTTTGTCTGGGACGAAATCAACCTGCCGGTCCGCTATGGGTCCGATCTGAAACGGGCCCAGGAACTCATCTGGGACATCGCCCAGCAATCCCTTTCGGAATACGCTGAATACGCGCGTACCCAATGGAAAGTTATGGTCCAGAAATACCTGATCGAAAATGCCAATGTGGCCCCTACCCTAAGCCTTAAACTCACCGATAACTGGGTGGAATTCAACCTGCGTTTTGTGGTGGATTATAAAAAACGACGGGTTACCAAGGACAGCCTCTACCGTCAGATCCACGAGGCGATTGCGCAGACCGGGGGAGCCGTACAACTGGCATCGGTGACCCTGGAACTTGTCAACTTCCCCGGGACTCAGGGGCAGTCTAAGGCATAAGTATCCTCGGCATCCTTGGACCAGTTTGGCGGGATACTGGCCAGTTGTTGAGGGCTAACCAGGATACAGGACAGCGGGTTGCCTTCAATGGCAAAAGTGTTCAGCAGGCTGTTGGTAGATACATCTATTCCGGTAACGGCATTGTCGGCCAGGGTAAGCAACTGCAAAGCCGGGTAATCCGCCACATCGAGGCCCGTCATCCTATTCCCGCTGAGGCCTAGCTTTTCAAAGTCGGGGTTCGGACCAATAGTAACCGATTCCAATTGGTTGTTTTCGGCCCAAACGAAGAGTAGTGAGGTGTTGCGGGACACGTCCAGGGTAGTAAGGGCATTGTTACGGACAGAAAGGTTTTCCAGGGCCGCAAAGGCTTCAATGCCCGTAAGATTTGTGATGCCCCTCCCGTCTACATTGAGTTCCCTGATGAAGGAGACAGAGGCCGTTACCACCCCTCCGTCCACGGCATCGTCCAGGCCCAGGTCCACCAGGGCCGATTCAAACGCCGCATCCACGATGGAGGTACGGGGTTGGGGTTGTGGGATGGGCTCAGAATCGGAGTCGTCATCGGAACATGCCAGGAACAACACGGCAAGGGCCAAAGGGATAAGGGTACGCATAGCTTCTTTTTTTTTCAAAAATACGAAATGTTATGCCTGCCCTCCCGCAGTCATTTTCAGAATTGCCTACCGGTTCGTATTTTTATGGAATCCTAATCCGGGGCCAAAACTATCGCGGCCGCAGACCAATACCACTACCATGAAACAGTTTGCTCTTCTCCTCTCCGGTCTTTCTTTCCTCTTCTTCGCCTGTACCCCAACAGGGCAACGGGCCAGTATTGCCTCTCCGGGAGGTATCAATGAAATCGACTTCTTCCTGAGCCCTGAGGGTACCCCCATGTACCGGGTCCTCCACAACGGACAGGTGGTGGTCGACACCTCCTCCCTCGGCTTCGAATTCAGAGACCAACCCCAGTTGGGAAGCGGCCTCGAGCTTATGGAGACCAAAACCGCCACCCTGGACGAAACCTGGGAAATGCCCTGGGGCGAGCAGCGGGAGGTGCGCAACCATTACAACGAACTTCAGGTAAGCCTAAAAGAAAAAGCGGCCCCGGGGCGCAGCATCACCCTGCGCTTCAAGGCGTATGACGATGGTATTGGCTTTCGCTATGAGTTCCCCAAATGGGATGGGGTAGACAGCTTGGTTATCATGGACGAGCACACCCGTTTCCAGCTCACCGAAGACCATACCGCTTTCTGGATCCCCGGAGACTGGGATATCTATGAACACTTATACAACACTACCCGGGTATCCGAAATCGACGCCCTTTCCAAAAGGGACCACGAGGACCTTGCGGCTACGTACATCCCGGAAAACGCAGTCAATACCCCCGTTACCCTGCGCAGCGACTCCGGGCTTCACCTGGCTTTCCACGAGGCCGACCTGACGGATTACGCGGGCATGACCCTCAAGGTAGACCCTGAGAACCTATCCTTTACCAGTGAACTGGTGGGCTCCGACAGGACGGGGTACAAGGTAAAGCGCGCGCTACCCTTCCACACCCCCTGGAGGACTATCCAGATAGCCGACCGCGCCGGGGACCTCATCGAATCCCGCCTGACCGAAAACCTGAACGAACCCAATAAAATTGGCGATGTTTCCTGGTTTACCCCCATGAAGTATGTGGGAATCTGGTGGGAAATGCACCTGGGTGTCTCCACCTGGGACATGGAAGCTACCCAGGATATGAATACCTTCGCCACCCTGGGCAAAGAGCAGACCAGCAGCAAACACGGGGCCACTACGGAAAACACCAAACGCTACATCGATTTTGCCGCGGCAAACGGGTTTGGCGGGGTCCTGGTGGAAGGCTGGAACACCGGTTGGGATCACTGGATCGGGTTCGAAGACCGGGAAGGGGTTTTCGACTTTATCACCCCCTATGCGGACTATGACCTGGAGGAAATCACCCGCTATGCCCGCGAGAAAGGCGTGGAAATGATCATGCACCACGAAACCAGTGCGGCCCCTCGCACCTACGAGCAACAGTTGGATACGGCCTATGGCCTGATGCGCCACTACGGTATGCATTCGGTCAAATCGGGATATGTGGGCAAGATTATACCAAAAGGGGAATACCATCACGGGCAGTGGATGGTCAACCACTACCGCAAAGCCCTGGAAAAAGCGGCCGAGTACCAGGTTGCCGTGAATGCCCACGAACCCATCAAAGCCACCGGGCTGAGGCGTACCTTCCCGAACGAAATTGCCCGGGAAGGCCTGCGCGGCCAGGAATTCAATGCCTGGGCCACCGACGGGGGCAACCCCCCGGAACACCTTCCCATCGTGGCTTTTACCCGGATGCTTTCGGGGCCTATCGACTTTACCCCCGGGGTGTTTGAGATGTCGCTTCCTTCCAAGCCCGACAACCAGATCAACACCACCCTGGCCCAACAGCTGGCCCTCTATGTGGTCATTTACGGGCCCATCCAAATGGCCTGTGACCTCCCGGAAAATTATCAAGGGCAACCGGCCTTCCAGTTTATTCGGGATGTAGGGGTGGACTGGGAGCAAAGCAAGGTCCTCCACGGGGAAGTTGGGGATTTCCTGAGCATCGCCCGGGAAGAACGCGGCACCGGAAACTGGTTTGTAGGCGGTATCACGGACGAAAATGCGCGCGAGGTAACCGTAGATTTCAGTTTCCTGGAAGTTGGGGTCTCCTATTCGGCACGGATTTATAAGGATGCCGAAGACGCCCACTACCGGGACAACCCAACGGATATTTCAATTGAGTCGGCTCAGATAGACAACACCTCGTCCCTGACCCTGGCACTGGCCCCCGGCGGGGGATATGCCATAAGCCTTATCCGGGAATAGCCCATCAGGGCATCCGGAAAATAAAGCCCTGCCCGTGAATGTTTTCTATTTTCAGATCCGGGTCCCCGGCCAGTAGTTTACGCAGGCGGGTCACAAAGACATTGAGGCTCTTGCGGTTGAAATAATCATTGCGCCCCCAGATCTTCTTCAGGATTTCGGAGTGGGTGCACAGCCGGTTGGCATGCTGCACCAAAAAGGCCAGGACCTCGCTCTCCCTGTTGGTCAGTGATTGTACTTCCCCGTCCAGGACCAGTTCCTGGCGGGAGGCATCGAAATGGTACCTGCCTACCTGAACAGGCGTGTCCGGGCGGGAAGCTGTCCGGGGTTCCAGGCGGGCCAGCAAGGTCTCGATACGCACAACCAGCTCCTCCTCGTCTATCGGCTTTTTGAGGTAATCCACCGCACCTACTGAGAACCCTTTCAGCACATCTATTTTCATGGACCGCGCCGTTAGGAAGATAAATGGCACCTCCGGGAAACGCTCATGGATCTGCTGCCCGAGGGTAAACCCGTCCATCCCGGGCATCATCACATCGAGGATAAGCAGGTCAAAAGCCCGCGACTCCAACAGGGGCATTACCTGGGCGGCCTGCTGTTCCCACCGGATTGCAAACCCCTTCATCCCCAGGTATTCGCTCAGCAGGTAGCCGAGGGATGTATCATCTTCAACCAGCAAAATGTTATAGGCCTTGTGTTCCATTCGGGTTTAAAGGTAATACAATGGTAAATTCCGTTCCGCTGCCCTGGGAGCTGGCGACCTGTATCTTGCCCTTGTGGCGGTCTACTACGGTCTTCACATAGCTCAGCCCGAGGCCATACCCCCTCACATCCTGCCGGTCTCCTTTGCTGATGCGGTAGTATTTTCGAAATATCTTTTCCTGTTCTTCCAACGGAATGCCTGGCCCGTGGTCCTTTACCGCTACGGTCAGGTGTTTGGCACCTGATACAGCCTGTAGGGCTATAGCGCTCCCTTCCCCGTATTTCCGGGCATTGTCCAGGAGGTTATTTACGGCGTTCTCCAGGTGAAAGGCCGAGGCGCGGAGCGGGAATTCGCCCGGGTCAAGCCGATAGGAAAATGGGATATTCTCCAGGGCGCACCGGGTCTCAAACTGTAGGCATAACCCCTCCAGGATAGGCCTGAAATCAATGGGTGAAAGCGGTATGGTCGCCGAACCGCGCTCCAGACTACCCAGTTCCAGGACCTGGTCGATATGGTCGGAAACCCTGGCAGTCTGTGTCAGGATCGTATCGGCCAAAGGCCGCTGTGCTTCCCCAACCTTCTCTCGCAGGATTTTGGCTGCCAGGCTTATGGAAAATACAGGGGTCCGCAATTCGTGGGTCAGGTTGTTGATGAATTCATGGGTGGTGGTAATGGTCCGCTGTTGCCAGTAAAATGTTCGAAGCACCCATAGTACGGCCACCACCAGGCCCGCCAGGAAGAGCAAACTGGGCAGCACCAGCCCGTTGAGCTGGAATAGGAAATACCGGTTCAGGCCCGGGAACTGCAATTGGAGGATAACCCGCTGGCCCAACTGGGCGGGAAGGTATCCGTGCAACTCCATGGGGTAGGAATAGGTGTCGGGCCGTGCGTTCCCGCTGGCCGCCGAGGCGAGGTAATAACTGCTGTCCCGGGTCATGAGCGCATAGGTAAATGCAGCGTCAATCTGGTTGTCGATCAGCGTCTCCCGGAGGAATTCCTCCATGAACTGTCGGGACGCATCCGTCATATGGTCCAGGCCGGTATTGAAACGCGTACTGTCCGCCTCAAGCGCGGACTCCAGCAAATAGGTGAGCTGGTTGCGCGAATAGAGCCCGGCGCGGATATCGGTGCCGGCTTCCGCAAGCTGCCGGCTGAACTGCAGACGCGCCAGGCTAAGGCCAATCGTGAGGTACCGGTATTGCACCACCGCCAAGCCGGCAATGGAAATCACAAACAAGCCAATAAACAGTAACCTCTTGCTTCGCATCCTGGCAAAAATCGCAGATTTTCCGTACCGAAACCACCCGTTAACCGGACTTTACTCTTTTTAAGGATTCGTTAATCCTTTTAACCCCGGCATAACCCCCCGGTGCCCGTAGTACTCCTACTTTAGGGGTCAGATAAAGGTAGCACTAATCTTCTCAGATCATACACTTAGTTTAATTCAAGGAAAATAAAGTTAGCCCGACAGCTAACTTTATTTTTTGGCAGAAACCCGGAAGATCGCAGCCTCTTATCCCTAACTGAAACAGCAACTACCATGAAATACACTTCCATCCTGAGGGGAGTGCTGCTTCTCTGTGGCATCCTCCTCGCAAACGCGGCACACGCACAAGGCTGTGTGGCCATCCGACACTTTTCTACCTGTTCCGGGGCAAACCCCCAGGCCAACGTCTTGCCCAAAGGCAGTTTAATCATCGGGGCCAACTACCGCTACTTCAAATCCTTCAGGCACTTCCGGGGCACGGAAGAGGAGCCGGACCGCGTAGCCAACCAGACGGAGGTGATCAACCACTCCCATGCCTGGGACTTTACCGCGACCTATGCGCTTTCGGATCGCTGGTTCGCATCCCTGGTGGTTCCAACAGTCATAAACACCCGCTCCTCCCTTTACGAGCACGGGCGCGATGAGCGTAACACCACCTTCTCCAGGGGGCTTGCCGATGTCCGGTGGAACCTCGGGTACTGGCTCCAGGACCCGGCTGGCCTGCCCAAGGGCAATATTGCCGTGGCCCTGGGCATGAAACTCCCCACCGGCAATTACCAGGCTACCGATATCTTTTACAATGTTGGGGTAGAGGGCCGCCCCGAGGTACGGCCGGTAGACCAGTCCATTCAACCTGGCGACGGCGGGTTCGGGATTACGGCGGAACTCCAGTTCTACCGGGAGCTCAGTCCCTCCTGGTTCCTTTTCGGAGGGGGCTTCTACCTGTCCAACCCCAGGGAGACCAACGGGGTAAGGACCTTCAGGGAAACCCTCAGCCCTATCTTGGAAAACGAGGCCATCATGTCCGTACCGGACCAGTTCTCCCTTCGCCTGGGGGTGAGCCATGTCCTCTCGGACGCGCTCTCTGCTTCCCTTGGAGCGCGTTATGACGGGGTACCCGTAGAGGATTTCATAGGAGGGAGCGACGGGTTTCGCAGGCCGGGTAACGTCCTGGCCATAGACCCGGGCGTTACTTATGCCTCCGGGCCCTTTGCTCTGAATCTGAGTGTTCCGGTGGCCGTTCGACGCGAACGCCCCCAGAGCTTAACCGACCTGGAAACCGAACGCCTCACCGGGAACCCGCGCAACGGGGATGCCGCCTTTGCCGATTACGTCATCAACCTTGGGGTCGTTTACCGCTTTTCCCCATCGAAGGTCGCGCTGTCGAAAGAATTACAAGAGGCTTTTTAAGGAACCGGCTGGCTATTGAAGGCTGGCCAGACTCTTTTCCAGGGTTTCAATCTTGGAAACGGCGTCGGCCGCCTTCTTCCGTTCCAGGGCCACAACCTGTTCCGGGGCGTTGTTCACAAAGCGTTCGTTGGAGAGCTTCTTTTCCACGGAGGCGAGGAACCCCCGGGTGTATTCCAGTTCTTCCCTGAGCTTTTGGATTTCGGCCTCCAGGTCTACGGACCCGGCGAGGGGGATGAAATACTCATTGCTGCCCACCCTAAATGAGAGCGCACTCTCCGGCGCCTCCTTCGAATAGGTAATTTCCGGGGCATTGGAGAGTTTGGATATAATCGGGTCCCATTGGCGATCCAGCCCCGATTCGTCTCTAACTGAAAGGGAAACCGCATCCCGGAAGGGGATGTTCTTGTCCTTGCGAATGGTTCGGATCCCGGAAACGACCTCCCGGGTGGTATCGAATCCTTCCAGGACTTCGGCGTCGTAACCGGCCACCTTGGGCCAGGGGGCCACAATAAGGGCCTGCTCAGGGGTGCGGGGGCGGATATGCTGCCAGACTTCCTCGGTAAGGAAGGGCATAAAGGGGTGGAGCAGCTTGAGGTTCTCCTCAAAGAGCCCGATCACCGCATCGTAGGTTTTCCGGTCCACGGGGCTCCCGTAGGCAGGCTTGGCGATCTCCAGCAGCCAGGAACAGAAATCGTCCCAGATCAGGCGGTAGGTCGCCATAAGGGCATCCGAAATCCGGTACTTGGTATAATGGTCTTCGATTTCCACGAGGGTTTTGGCAAGGCGATTCTGATACCATTTGATGCCGAGGGCTGCTGTCTGTGGCTGGTCGATATCGGCCACCTCCCAACCCTGAACCAGGCGGAAGGCATTCCAGATCTTATTGGCAAAATTTTTCCCCTGTTGGCATAGGCCTTCATCAAAAAGCAGGTCATTCCCGGCAGCTGCGCTTAAAAGCAGGCCCACCCGGACGCCATCGGCCCCGTAGGTCTCTATCAATTTGAGGGCATCCGGGGAATTCCCCAGGCTCTTGGACATTTTCCGGCGCTGGGCATCGCGAACCAGGCCTGTCAGATACACCGTGCGGAAAGGCCGCTCCCCCCGGAAGGCGTAACCGGCCATAATCATCCGTGCCACCCAGAAAAACAGGATATCCGGTGCGGTCACCAGATCCGTGGTGGGGTAATAGTATTTTACTTCCTCGTTATCGGGGTCCAGGATACCGCCAAAAACACTTATGGGCCACAGCCACGATGAGAACCACGTATCCAGTACGTCTTCATCCTGGCGCAGGTCGGTGAGTTCCAGCTTGGGGTTCCCGGATTGGGCCCTCGCCTTTTCCAGGGCAGCCTCGGCCGTTTCGGCTACTGCAAAATCGTCCTTACCCGGGCCGTAGTAATATGCCGGGATGCGTTGCCCCCACCAGAGTTGCCGGGAAATATTCCAATCCCGGATATTCTCCATCCAATGCCGGTAGGTATTGTCGAATTTGGAAGGCACCAACTGTACCTCCCCGGAGTCCAGCACCGCTTCCAAAGCCGGGCGGGCCAGATCCTCCATCCGCAAAAACCACTGGTCGGACAGGCGGGGCTCTATAACGGCACGGGTGCGCTCGGAGGTTCCCACGTTGTTGGTATAGGGCTCCTTCTTTACCAGATATCCCTTCTCCTCCAGTTCCTTCACAATGGCCTTCCGGGCCTCAAAGCGATCCTGGCCCTCATAATGCAGGCCGTTGGCATTCAGGGTGGCGTCGGGGTTAAAGATGTCTACAATGTCCAGGCCGTGTTTCACGCCCAACTCGTAGTCGTTGATGTCGTGGGCCGGGGTTATTTTAAGGCATCCCGTCCCGAATTCCATGGTGACGTAGGGGTCCGGGATTACCGGCACCACGCGGTCACAGATAGGCACCCTGACCTTTTTGCCGTGGAGGTGGAAATACCGCTCATCTTCGGGGTGGACGCACACGGCCGTATCCCCGAGGAGGGTCTCCGGGCGCGTGGTGGCAATGGTCACGGTCTCACCGGTGCCCTCCACCGGGTAGGCAATATGGTAGAGGAAGCCCTGGCGCTCCTCGTAAATCACTTCCTCGTCGGACAGGGTGGTACGGGCCTCAGGGTCCCAATTCACCATGCGGTACCCCCGGTAAATCTGGCCCTTCTCGAAAAGCTCCACGAAGACCTTGATCACCGAGGCCTCCATATCCGGGTCCATGGTGAACTTGGTGCGGTCCCAGTCGCAGGAACAGCCGAGTTTTTTCAATTGCTGCAGGATTACCCCCCCGTATTTATGAGTCCAGTCCCAGGCGTGCTCCAGGAAGTCTTCCCTGCTGATGGAATCCTTGGGGATGCCCTCCTCCTTGAGTTTGGCCACCACCTTGGCTTCTGTGGCAATGGAGGCGTGGTCCGTCCCCGGGACCCAGCAGGCATTCTTCCCCTGCATCCGTGCCCTTCGGATCAGCACATCCTGTAGGGTGTTGTTCAGCATATGGCCCATGTGCAGGACCCCGGTGACGTTGGGCGGGGGAATCACGATGGTATACGGTTCCCTTTCGTCGGGTTGGGAATGGAAATACCCGTGCTGCATCCAGTAGTCATACCACTGATTTTCAACGCGGTTAGGCTCGTATTTGGAAGGGATATCCATTATTTGGTACGGTTTTTGGACCAGTGAACCGGCGCTTTTGGAAAGCAAAGCGGGCCCAAATGTTAAATTGGGCCCGGCACGCCTGAAAAAGCACCGTGTGTAATACGAAACAAAAATAAGTAACGTTAGTAGATAACAAAAGAATTTTGGATGTTCATGCCGCTTTGGCTACATTTGAGGTTCACCCAAACCTTTTTACTATGAGGAAAATAGTTTTACTATTCTTTGTCGGCCTGCTTTCTTACGGGGTTTCTGCCCAGGAGAAAATGGCGAAAATCGAATTCAAGACGGAAACCTTGGATTACGGTGACATCGCCAAAGGCAGCGACGGGGTACGCGTCTTTGAATTCACCAATACCGGGACTGCCCCCCTGGTGATCAGCAAGGTAAGTTCCAGCTGCGGCTGTACTATACCCAAGAAACCCGAAGCGCCTATCATGCCGGGCGATAGCGGTGAGATCCAGGTCAAATACGACACCAACAGGGTGGGACCCATCCGCAAGGCAATCACCGTGATTTCCAATGCAGATACCCCTACCAAAATCCTGAAAATCAAAGGAACGGTAAAAGACAGTCAGGGCACGGAATAACCCTGAGTTTCATAAGAAAAAATCCCCGGCTCTGACCGGGGATTTTTTTTATTCAAAAAGGTCTTTCAGCACAAAACTGAAAAGCAGGTTGCGGTTGTATCGCTCTATGAGGAGTTTGACCCGCTTGCCTTCCCTTTCGTTGATCATCTTAACGATTTCCTGGAGTTTATACTCGTGGATGCGCTTGCCGTTCACCGCCAGGATCACATCCCCTTCCCGAAGGCCCACCTCGTCTGCCGGGCTTCCGGCCCGAATGGCCGAAACCACTATTTCAGGCACCAGACTCACCCGCGTCTGGCCATCCAGCATAATATGGACGTTGCCAAAGGGGTCGCTGTCCTGCATGACCACCCCCCGGGAATCGGAAATGCGCTCTGCGATATACCGCACCCCGGCATGTTCTATTTCGATCCCCGCCATGTTGAAATGGAAGGGGGCATCGAAATGGGCATTCCTGCTTAGGGTGACCTCCCCCTGCGGGTAATTGAAAACCATATTAAAGCGTTTGAGCACCTCCCCGCCCAGGCTGCCGTTGCGGTCGCCGAGTTGGAGCGACTGGAAGGATTCCATATAGGGAAATGCCGCCTTGGCATCCTTTAGGACATAGTCTCCCAGGCGGATCTGTTTGATCTTTGTCCGTTTGCCGTAAATGGTACCGCTGAGGCCCTTACCCAGGAAATCCTCATAGTTCTTATGGGGGATCTCAAGGCCCTTTTCGGTACCCGGGAAGAGCCAGACTGCATCGCTGCTGCCCGTATCCACCAGGAGTTTTACCGGAATCTCACCCTGCTCTGAAACCACGACACTGCCCTTGAGGTAAGCCTTACTGCCCTTGACCTCCAGGGGGAGGGTCACTTCCCTGCTCCTGGGTTTGGACGTATAGTATTGTGGATTGTGGAACCTTAAAAACTTCCTGCCATAGTTGACCTCCACCACCAGGTCGCGGAACAGGTCATACCCGATAATCCCATGGATGGGCACTCCCAGGGCCGGGGAAAAGTTCATCTCCTTGTCCAGGACCACATACAGGGGTTGGCTGGGGTTCAACATCCCGCCTATTTTAAAGGTATTCCCCACCGAGGCCAGCGCCTCGATCGGGTCTCCTGCGCCCAGGCCCTGGATGCTGATACGACTCACATTTTTGAGTTCGATGGAATCCTGGTCTGCCAGGTTGAAGAGGATGGGCTTGCTCACCCCGGAGTCCAGAATGAAACTCAGGGGGGTCCCGTTAACCTCCACGGGGATTACCATCAGGTTGTTGACCAGCTCAAAATGGATTTTGGGCGACCGCTTGCTCCCTCCGGGCAGGGCATAGTATTGGGCCTGCAGGCCAAGGGCGGCCAGCAGCAGCAAAAGGGTTAACGCAACAGGTAAACGGCGGCTTTTCATACCCGGAAAGACACTGGTTTTCTTCAAGGTACGTTTTTTTAGGCTTCAGCTGGTTTTTTTAACATTCCCTTTAGGGGTATAGGCCCCTGCTGATCAACCCGTTAGGAACCGAACCGAAAAAGGTTGCGCGGACCGGGAGTATTTCTCATTTTTGTGAAATAAACCCAGAGAATGCCCCATCTTTCCAACAAAGGCAGGGCCATGCCTGCCTCCCCCATCCGAAAACTGGTCCCCTATGCGGAGGCAGCCCGCACCCGTGGTGTGGAAGTCATCCACCTGAATATCGGACAGCCAGACATCAAAACTCCGGAACAGGCCCTTGAAGCCGTCAGGACCCACCGCCTGGAAGTGCTGGAATACAGCCGCAGCGAAGGCAGTGATGCCTACCGCCAGAAACTCGCAGACTACTACGGCAAACACGACATTTCCATTACGCGTGACCAGATCCTGGTGACCACCGGGGGTTCCGAAGCCCTCTCTTTTGTGATGGGATGCGTGGCAGACCCGGGGGATGAGATCATCATCCCGGAACCTTTTTACGCCAACTACAACGGCTTTGCCGTGGCCATGGGCCTGAAGGTTGTTCCCGTACCCTCCCGCATTGAAGATAACTTTGCACTGCCGCCCATCGAGCAGTTCGAACCCTTAATAGGCCCGCGCACCCGGGCCATCCTGCTGTGCAACCCCGGCAACCCCACCGGGTACCTGTATACAAAGGACGAAATCCGGGCTTTGGCCCAACTGGTGCGCAAGCACGATTTGTTCCTGGTGGCCGACGAGGTGTACCGGGAATTCACCTACGACGGGGAAACTCATTATTCCATCCTGCAGGAACCCGGCCTGGAACAACACGCCGTGGTTGTTGATTCGGTTTCCAAGCGCTACAGCATGTGCGGGGCGCGCATCGGCTGCCTGATCAGCCGCAACCCGGAAGTTATGCACACGGCCCTGAAATTTGCACAGGCCCGCCTCTCGCCCCCCACTTTTGCCCAGATCGCCAGCGAGGCAGCCCTGGAAACTCCACAGTCTTATTTCGATGCCGTCATCCGGGAATACAGCGAGCGGCGCAACCTGCTGATGGCCGAACTCGAAAAAATTCCGGGCCTTAAGGTGGCACGGCCCAGGGGGGCTTTCTACTGCATGGTGGAACTCCCCGTGGCAGATGCCGACGCGTTTGCCCAGTGGTTGCTGGAGGAATTCCAGTGGGCAGGGTCTACGGTAATGGTAGCCCCGGCAGCCGGTTTTTACGCCACTCCCGGGCTGGGAAAAAACCAGATCCGGATTGCCTATGTTTTGGACAAGGACCGGCTGAAAAAAGCCGTCCGCGTGCTGGCCGAGGCCCTGAAAACCTATCCCGGAAATGGAAATTGAACACGGGGTATCCCTGAAACCCTACAACACCTTTGGCATCGATGTGGCCGCCAGCCACTTCCTTAAGGTAGATTCCCTGGAAACCCTGCGGACAGCCCTTAAGGCACCCGGTTTGCCCCCGCCGTTCCTGCTGAGTGGCGGGAGCAACATCCTGCTCACCGGGCCGGTGGAAGCCCTGGTACTGCTTATGGATACCCGGGGGAAGGAAATCCTTTCCGAAGATGCAGATGGTGTAACCCTCAGGGTTATGGGTGGAGAAAATTGGCACGAACTGGTCCTCTGGAGCCTGGAAATGGGCTATGGCGGGCTGGAAAACCTGGCCCTGATCCCGGGGAAGACCGGCACGGCTCCCATCCAGAATATCGGGGCTTACGGGGTCGAATTAAAGGATGTGATGCATAGCTGCGAAGCTGTGGACCTGAGCACGGGAGCCCTGAAGACCTTCACCCGCGAAGCCTGCGGCTTCGGCTACCGGGACTCCATTTTTAAACGGGAAGCCCGCGGGCGCTATGCCATCTGGTCGGTCACCTTCCGCCTTACGCGACGCAACCACCGCATCCGCGACGGGTATGGTGCTATCCGGGAATACCTGGGGCAGGAAGGGGTTACCCAGCCCACCCCGGCAGACATTGCCCGGGCCGTCATGCACATCCGCAGGAGCAAGTTGCCGGACCCTGCCGTGCTCGGCAACAGCGGGAGTTTTTTCAAAAACCCCGTAATCCCGGAATCCCAATACAGGGAACTTCAAACGCGCTTTCCGGACATGCCCGCCTACCCCCAGGAGGGCCAAACCGTAAAGGTACCGGCCGGGTGGCTTATCGATACCCTCGGGTTTAAAGGGACACGGTGCGGAGCGGCAGGGGTCCACGACAAACAGGCCCTGGTACTGGTAAACCACGGTGGAGCCACCGGGCAGGAAATCCTGGACCTGGCACGGGAAATCCAGGATGCGGTAGCCCGCAACTTCGGGATTGCCATAGAACCGGAGGTGAATATTATCTGAGCCTGAAACAGGGGCAAAAAAATAACCCCTGCGGCACTGAGGGGCACACAGGGGTTATACCAAACCAAACTAACCAAAACATATGAAACCCGACTGGCGTAAACGGCACCGTGGAAGGTGGACCGCCCCTTGGCGGGTTCCAAAAATGCTTACCTTAGCATTTCCCTATATACGCGGCGGAAACGGGAAACGGATGCCGGCAGCGGAAAATTTCCCGCAAGCCCCCTGAACATGAGCACACTACTGGAAAAACATATTGTGGAACTTCTGGCAGAGGGGGATGAGAAAGCCATTTCCCTGCTCTACGAGCACTATGGGGATACCCTATACGGGGTGGCGCTCAAGGTAGTCCGGGACGAGGAACTTGCCCAGGACGTGCTGCAGGAGAGTTTTGTTAAAATCTGGAGGAAGGCTGGCACCTACGACGCTTCCAAGGCCAAGCTCTTCACCTGGCTCTTTCGTATTACGAGGAATACGGCCATCGATAAACTCCGCAGCCTCGGCACCAAAAACGACAAGGAAATCCAAATAGACGTTTCGGACGTATATACGATAGGCGTGGACGGGGTACAACCCGAGCTGATGGACATGCGCAAGCACCTGGCCAAAATAGAGCCGAAGTACCAACAGGTACTGGAAGCCCTGTTTTTCGAAGGGATGACCCAGCAGGAGGCCAGCGAGGAACTTGACATCCCCCTGGGCACCATCAAATCCCGGCTCAAGATCGGCCTGAGGGAACTCCGGAAGATTTACGACCCATCGGCCATGGCCCTGTTGATACTAATGCAATGGTTATGAAAGAAAAAATACGATTGTTCCTGGAAACCGACCTGTTGGAGCGCTACCTGCTCGGCAGCACGGATACCGCGGAGAGCGCCCGGGTAGAGCGCTATATCGCCATGTACCCGGAGGTGCGCAGCACCTACGAGGAACTGCAGGAGAACCTGGAGGCCTATGCCCGCCTCCACGCCATTACCCCCCCGGAGGGGCTGCGCGAACGCATCCTCAGGGGTGTCCGACGCGAACAGGCCTACAAGAGGCGGTTTATGCGCTATGGGATGGCGGCCAGCATCGCTGCCGTTTTCCTGATCAGTGCCTCGGTATTCCTGTGGAACCAGAACCAGAACCTTCAGCAGGAGAATGCCCTGGTAAACAACAAGATCCGCGTGCTGGAAGCCGACATGAAAGAGCAACTGGAAGACGTGCGTAACCAGTTTATTGTCCTGAACAACCCGCAGACCCGGAAATTTATGGTCAACGGCAACCGGAAGGCCCGCGAGCTCAAGGCCATTGCCTATGTAAACCCGGTTAAGAAACTCTCCTACATCAACGTGAAGAACCTGCCCAACCTCCCGGAGGACCAGGATTACCAGATGTGGGCCGAAGTAAACGGAGAAATGGTCAATTTAGGGGTACTGCGCAATTTCAGCGATAGCGATAAACTCCTGGCCCTGCCCTATGGCGAGAAAGGCGTAAGCTACATCACCATTGAACCCAAAGGCGGGAATACCACTCCGTCCGTGGAAAACATCGTAGCTGATTTTACCTACTGATTCCCCGGGCCGGATCCCTATAGAAAGCCCCCATTGCGGGGCTTTTTTTATATCTTTGCACAAACGAAATCCCCTATGAAGCTCATACTGCTCAGTATCGGACTCCTCGCCCTGGCCTTTGGTGGCATCGCCATTAAGATTTGGGCCAAGAAAGACGGTGCCTTTGCGGGAACCTGCGCCAGCCAGAACCCTCACCTGAACAAGGACGGGCAAGCCTGTGGTATGTGCGGAAAGCTTCCGGCAGAGCAGGACTGCAGGCACGAAGCCCGGGCCTGAAGCCCGCGGCATCCTTCCATTCCACGGGGCTGAAGCGTAACACTTCTTGGAATCTGACAAAGACACGGTACTGGAAACCATCGCCAGGGCCCGCGAGGGCAACCAAATGGCCTTCAGCAGGCTACTGGACTTGTATTGGCCTGAGGTATACCATTTCCAGCTGAAACGGACCCAGAACGAAAACGATGCCGAGGACATTACCATCCAGACCTTCTCCAGGGCCTTCGACCGGATCGCATCCTATGACCCCACCTACGCCTTTAATACCTGGCTGATTTCCATCTCGAAGAACCTGCATATCGATATGGTCCGCAAACGCAAGCGCAACGTGTTACAGGGCACTGAATCGAGCCAGTCCGATGCCGTTTCCCGAATCCTGGATGAAAGCCCTACAGCCGAGGATAAGCTCATCATCGAGCAAAACCTCAAAACCCTTTTACGGTATCTCAAAGAGCTGAAACCGGCCTACCGGGAGGTGATAGACCTGCGGTATTTCCAGGAGATGTCCTATGCCCAGATCGCGGAACACCTGGGCGAGCCCATAGGCAATATCAAGGTCAAACTCCTGAGGGCCAAAAAGCTCCTCGCCGGCCTGATCGCCAATCACCCAACCCGGGGATAACCCCCTGCCCCAGCCTGCTGCATTCCCTGAATTTAGTTCGTATATTTGCCAAAAATCGCTTATGAGTACCACTACCGCAGAATCGGTCTTACCGCCCAAAGGGAAGCCCAAATGGCTGAGGGTCAAGTTGCCCACAGGGAAGAAATACACCCAGTTGCGCGGCCTGGTGGACACCTACAACCTGCATACCATCTGCACTTCGGGCAGCTGCCCCAATATGGGGGAATGCTGGGGGGAAGG
The DNA here is from genome assembly GCF_002198115.1 of Robiginitalea sediminis. Classification (GTDB taxonomy): domain Bacteria; phylum Bacteroidota; class Bacteroidia; order Flavobacteriales; family Flavobacteriaceae; genus Robiginitalea; species Robiginitalea sediminis. The sequence goes on from NZ_NGNR01000004.1 coordinate 342,875, forward strand.
CACCGCGACCTTTATGATCCTGGGAAATATCTGTACCCGTTCCTGCGGGTTTTGCGGGGTAAAAACAGGCCGGCCGGAAGATGTGGACTGGGCAGAACCTGAAAAAGTGGCCCGTTCCATCAAGATTATGGGCATCCGCCATGCGGTAGTCACTTCGGTGGACCGGGACGACCTGAAAGACATGGGGTCCGTCTTGTGGGCCGAAACCGTTAAGGCCATCCGCCGGATGAACCCGGAAACAACCCTGGAAACGCTCATCCCCGATTTTCAGGGGGTGGAACGCCACCTGGACCGCATCCTGGAAGTGGCCCCGGAGGTGATTTCTCACAACGTGGAAACCGTTAGGCGGCTTACCCGCGAGGTTCGTATCCAGGCGAAATACGACCGCAGCCTGCAGGTCTTGAAGTACCTGAAGGATAACGGGGCCCGCAGGACCAAATCCGGCATCATGCTGGGGCTTGGGGAAACCGAGGAAGAAGTACTCCAAACCCTTAAGGACCTCCGGGAAGCGCGGGTAGATGTGGTCACCATAGGGCAATACCTGCAGCCCAGTAAAAAACACCTGCCAGTCAAAGCCTTTATCACTCCGGAACAATTTGACGCCTACAGGGAGGCCGGCCTGGAAATGGGGTTCCGACATGTGGAGAGCGGGGCGCTGGTGCGCTCCTCCTACAAGGCCCACAAGCACGTGGATTAACGCCCCGGAGAGATCCCATTCGACAGGAAAAGATCACCTGTGTAACCTACGCAGGATGTGTGCCTTAAACATCCTTTTGCACCGTTTATCCCCAAAAAGGGATTAAATTAGGCTCCCGGCCTTCGGATTGTTCGTAAAATGTACAATAGTTAGGCCTTCTGAGCGTTTGATTCAATAGCGGTTGCATCTGGGATCCTAACACCGGAAATCCGCATTAGCGTATCGGTATTATTGACTAGAAACCAGTTACATACGCGTTTAATATGCCTTCTGTTGACAGGGCTGTTCTGGGCCATTGGGCTCCGGGCACAAATCCCCAATGCGGCAGAACAGGAATTCAATGCCTACATCCAGAAGGCATTGATCTACCGAAATCAGGGCCAGATGGACCAGGCCCTGGAAACCCTGGACGCCGCTGCCGAATGGTCGGAAAAACAGCAGAACGAGAAAGGGCTGGTAGATAGTTACCACTACTTTGCCCTGCTCTACCAAAAACTCGGAAAACGGGAAACCAGCTCCTTCTACTGGGACCGCGCTGCCCTTTTGCTCGAAAATATACAATACCCCTACGGCACGGCATTCCACCGGTATATTGAAGCCCGCATGCTGCTGGAAAGCGGGAACTATTTCATGGCGCTCAATATGCTGGACATTGCCCGACAGCGCACCAACGACAGGAACCTGCTCAACCACATAATCCTGGCCGAGGCCGAAAGCTACCTGAAAATTGGGAAGACGGACCTGGCCGAAACCAACTACAATGCCCTGCTGATCAACAGCGACCCGCTTGAGCGCGAGTACCTCAGGACACGCGCCTACCTGGGCCTGGCCCACTTGCGACAGGAACAGGGGCAAACCCCTCAAGCCATCGAGCATGCCGAGAATGCGCGCACCATAGCAGCCTCCGAAGGGTTTTCCAATGAGCAAATGGACGCTATCCTGCTGCTGAGCGGGCTTTATGAAAGCAATGGGGACTTTGCCAATGCCCTCCTGTACGAACGCCAGATGGCGCAGCTCAAGGATTCGGTTTTTACCCTGCAAAAGGCCGAAGTGGAGAGCAGCACTGCCAACCAGGTCCAGTTCGAATACCTCGACAAGGAAATCAAAAGGCAGGACGAGGAAATCGTAAGGCTGCATAAATCGGCCAACCGCTCGGAGCTCACCGTGATTTTTACCTCCATTTTCCTGACTATTATCTCCCTCTTGGCGGTATCCCTCTACAGGAACAACCAAATCAAGCTGAAGACCAACGACCTACTGCACACCAAGAACCGGGAATTGCAATCGGCCCGGGATGCGGCTGTCCAGGCCATGGAAGCCAAGACCAATTTCCTCTCCACGGTAAGCCATGAACTGCGGACCCCACTGTATGCCGTAACCGGCCTTACCCACCTGCTACTGGAGGAAAACCCTAGCGAAAGCCAGAAGGAACACCTCAAGGCATTGAAGTTCTCCGGGGACTACCTGCTGAACTTTATCAACGACATCCTCCAGATCAATAAAATCGATGCCGACAAGCTGGAGCCCCTGGAAGTGGAGTGCAACCTGAAAAAGGTATTGGCAGAGGTAAACAAATCCCTGGCGCAGACCGCCAAAGAACGAAAAACCGAACTGATCCTGGACTACGACCCGAGGATTCCTGCCCAACTGATGAGCGATCCGCTGAAACTTTCCCAAATCTTTATGAACCTGGTGGGCAACGCCCTGAAATTCACCAAGGACGGGGAAGTAGCGGTCATCGCAAGGCTTATTGCCCAGGAAGGGAACCAGGCCCGGGTGTATTTTGAGGTACGCGATACCGGGATAGGGATTGACCCGGAACAGCAGGCCAAGATCTTCGACAGTTTTGAACAGGGCTCTATCCAAATCAACCGGGAATACGGGGGTACCGGACTGGGCCTTACCATAGTCAAGAGTCTTCTGGGGTTGTTCGGCAGCAAAATCCAGCTGGAAAGCGAACTGGGCAAGGGCAGTACTTTCTTCTTCGAACTGGATTTCACATGCAAGGACGATGTGGTGGAAGACCTGAACTTCGAGGTTTCAGAGCGGGATTACGAATTCAAAGGGCTGCACCTGCTGGTGGTGGAAGACAACAAGATCAACCAGGTTATCACCCGGAAAATGCTGGGCAAAAAAGAGATCAGCTGCGATGTGGCCAGCAATGGGACAGAGGCCGTGGAGCTGGCGCGCGAGAACCACTATGACGGCATCCTGATGGACATCCACATGCCGGGCATCAGCGGGGTGGAAGCCACCGAACGCATTCGGGCCTTCGACACGGATACCCCCATAATTGCCCTTACGGCCATTTCCCTGGACGACAGCCTGGAGACCTTCTACGCCGCAGGGTGCAATGACGTGGTGACCAAACCCTTTAAGCCCGAATTCTTCTACCGGAAAATCGGGGAGAATATCGTGGAGCACAAAATGCGGAAAACTACTTCCTAGAAGCGGCTTAAAAATGCCAATAACCGCTCCCGGTCTTCAGGGGAAAAGCGGTGTTTTACCCCAATAACCCAAAACGATTCCAGGGTGCCAGCCAGCCGGACGGCATCTTTTTCTGTGGTCAAAACCTGCCCCGCTTTTGAAATCCGTTGCAGGTCCCCGGCCGTAAATCGGTGGTGGTCCGGGAAACTCAGGTGGTCGAAACGGAGGGCGCTTTGCCCCAGGTGCTCCAGCAGCGGACCCGGCTTTGCAATCCCGGTAACAAGCTTAAGCGGGACCGCCTTGTACCGGTCCTCAGCAACCTCCGCCCCGGAAGACTCCCGGATCGCGTCGTACTGAAGGTGGGCGAAGAGCAGTATCTGTCCTTCCCGGGGCCGCAGTGCAAGCTCCACCAGTAACCGGTCTGCTTCGGTAAGGGACCTGGGGCATTTAGTAACGATAATGACGTCGGCCCGTTTGGCCTGGGAACGGTGGTCCCGCAGGTCCCCGCTGGGGAGGTATCCCTGATCCGTATAGAGAGCATCATAGGCCGTGAGCAGGATGGAGGCCGAAGGGGTTACCCTGCGGTGCTGAAAGGCATCGTCGAGCAGGATCAAATCCGGGGCTTCCGTTTCGACAAGCCTGCGGATTCCCCGTCTGCGGTTAGCGTCCACTGCCACAACCGCCCCGGGGAATTTCAGGGCAATCTGCAGGGGCTCGTCCCCTACCTGGTCTGCGGTACTGGAAGCAGTAACCCGCTGGAAGCCTGTACTCTTCCGCCCATACCCCCTGCTCAGGACCGCCACCTTACGCCCCGCGCATGCCTGCAGCAGCCATTCCACCATGGGGGTTTTTCCAGTACCTCCCACACTAAGGTTGCCCACGCACAGAATCGGCACGGGAAAGCTTTCGGATGCCAACCACCCCCAGTCGTAGGCCTTATTCCGCAGGTAGGTTACCCCGGCGTAGATCCAGGAAAAAGGCCAGAGCCATTTGCGCAATACCTCCATAGGAGCGAAAATAGTTTATTTATCTTTGAAGGAACCCAAACCTCCCGCAGGATGACCGTAAAAGAGATCACCGATCTGGTGGAGACCCTCGCCCCGCCGGCGTTTGCCGAAGACTTCGACAACACCGGCCTGCTGGTGGGCCGCCCGGATACCCCCGTGAGGGGGGTCCTGATTACCCTGGACTGCCTGGAAGCCGTGGTGGAGGAGGCCATTGCAAAGGACTGCAACCTCATATTGAGTTTCCACCCCATTATTTTCCAGGGCCTCAAACGTCTTACAGGCGCCACCTATGTGGAACGCGTAGTGGCCCGGGCACTGGAAAAGGGGATTGCCATTTACAGCATGCATACGGCCCTGGACAACGTACCCGGAGGGGTAAACAGCGCCCTTTGCGAGGCCCTGGGTATCGAAAACCCCCAAATCCTGATCCCGAAAAAAGGGATGATACGCAAACTGGTGACCTATGTGCCCCACCAGGACCGCGAAGCCTTGCTTAACGCCCTGTTCCAGGCGGGGGCAGGCAGCCTGGGGCATTACTCCCATTGCAGCTTCCGCAGCCCGGGGGAGGGAAGTTTCCTGCCCGGGGAAGCGGCTAACCCCGCCATTGGCCAACGGGGCACTCTTCAAAAGGAACCCGAGGACCAGCTCCATCTGACCTTTACTGCTGACCGGGAAAAGGCCGTGTTACAGGCCCTGTTTACCCACCATCCCTATGAGGAGGTGGCCTACGAACTCACCACCCTGAACAACGCTTATAACCACCTGGGCATGGGGATGGTGGGCACCCTGCCCGAAGCCGTTGCACCCACAGCCTTCCTGCAACAGCTCAAAGACGTGCTGGGCACCCCCTGTATCCGCCACAGTGCGCTTCCGGAGACACCCGTGCGCCGCATTGCCGTCCTGGGGGGCAGCGGGGCCTTTGCCATAGGCCCTGCAAAAGCCGCAGGGGCCGATGTTTTGGTTACAGGGGACGTGAAATACCACCAGTTCTTCCAGGGCGAAGACCGGCTGCTGATCGCAGACGTGGGGCACTATGAAACTGAGCAGTTTACAAAAAAATGCCTCTACGACTATCTTAGCGAAAAAATTCCTAATTTTGCCATCTCTTTATCGGAGACGAAAACGAACCCCGTCAACTATTTTTGAATATGGCATCGAAGACCGAAGTGACTGTAGAGGAAAAACTCAGGGCCCTGTACGACCTGCAACTGATCGACTCCCGGGTAGATGAAATCCGCAATGTCCGCGGGGAGCTGCCTCTGGAGGTGGAAGACCTCGAGGATGAAGTGCAGGGACTCAAGACCCGTGTGGACAAGCTCAAGACCGATGTGGAGACCATCAACTACGAGATCACCTCGAAGAAAAATATGATTGAGGATGCCAAGGCCCTGATCAAAAAATACAACGAGCAGCAGAAAAACGTGCGCAACAACCGGGAATTCAACTCCCTTTCCAAGGAGATTGAATACCAGGAGCTCGAAATTCAGCTTGCCGAAAAGCACATCCGGGAACACAAGGCCCAGATTGAGCAGAAAATAGAGGTGATTTCCGAGACCAAGGAAAAGCTCAGCGAGCGCGAAACGCACCTCAAACACAAGAAAGGGGAACTGGACGCCATTCTGGCCGAGACCGAAAAGGAGGAAAAAGCCCTGCTTTCCAAAAGCGAGGAATTCGAAAAGAAAATCGAGGCGCGTCTGGTAAATGCCTATAAGCGCATCCGCGGCAGCGTGAAAAATGGCCTGGCCGTGGTTCCGATAGAGCGCGGCGCTTCCGGAGGGTCCTTCTTTACCATCCCACCCCAGATCCAGGTGGAAATCGCCTCCCGCAAAAAAATCATTACCGACGAGCACAGCGGGCGAATCCTGGTAGATCCGACCCTGGCCGAGGAAGAGCAGCAAAAAATGCAGGAGCTCTTCGAGAGTATCAAATAACGATTGGGAATTTTCCCCGTCTCAAAACCATCCGGACCCCCGGGTGGTTTTTTTATTCCACCCCAATGGGATTCGCCTCCAGCAGATGGAGGATGCGTCGGGTAACCTCCGGGCTGTCCCACCGCGATTCCAGGTCGGGCATTTCCATGACCTGCTGCATGATGGCCTCCTGGCGGTCGCCCACCTGCAGGGCCTCCACATAGGGTCGGTCCGAAAAGGTAACCCGGGAGTAGGCCGGGACCCATTTATCCGGGTACTGGAGGGCAAAGTGCTTCTCGATTTTCTTCTGTAGCAAAAACCGCGGGTCTGCGGTTTTGGCGCTCATCTCCTCGAAGTTCCGATAACTGAGCTCCGCAATGGCGTCCGCATTCGGCTTGCGCTCGCGCTGGTAGTTAAGAAAGATGGCCTCCCAATCGTCGCCATGGGTGCCCATAAGCCGGTACAGGGTACCGATATCTTCGAACCCGGCATTCATCCCCTGTCCGAAAAAAGGAACGATGGCGTGGGCGGAATCGCCCACCAGGGCTACCTTGTCCCAGTAGGTCCACGGAAAGCACTTGACGGTTACCAGGGCCGAGGTGGGGTTCTTGAAAAAATCGCCGGTGAGGTTCTCGATCACCGGGGTAACCGTAGGGAAATACTCCAGGAAAAAAGACCGGGCGGCTTCCCGGGTCTGCAGGCTCTCAAAGGAAATCTCCCCCTCGAAGGGCAGGAACAGGGTACAGGTAAAACTGCCGTCCAGGTTGGGCATGGCGATAAACATAAACCGGCCCCTGGGCCAGATGTGAAAGGCATTGGGGTCTAGCTGGTGGGTCCCGTCCGGATTGGGCGGGATGGTCAATTCCTTATAGCCCACATCCAGGAAATCCTGGGAATAATCGAAACGGCTGCGCCGCTGCATTTTATGGCGGATACGGGAGAAGGCCCCATCGCACCCGAAGATATGGTCGAATTGATAGGCCTGCCAGGCCCCTTTCTCGGTTTCGCCTGTAAAGAGCTGGGCTGTGGGCAAGTCCACATCCCATACCTTTTCCTCGAACCGGAATTCGGCCCCTGCCGCCTCGGCCAGGTCAATCATGCGGCGGTTCAGCACCCCGCGGGAGATGGACCAGATGGCCTCCCCTTCCTTCCCGTACTTCTGGAAATATACCGGTTCTCCAACTACATGCATTGCCCGTCCGTAGAGCGGGATGGCCAACTTCCGGATTTCATCCTCAATACCGGCCTCCTTCAGGGCTTTCCAGCCGCGGTTGCTCATGGCCAGGTTAATGGAGCGGCCAGAAAATTCAGTAGTGCGTATGTCGGGCCTGCGGTCGAAGACCGTAACCTTATGCCCGGCTTTCCGCAGGTATATGGCCAGCAGGGCGCCAACCAAACCGGAGCCCACGATAGCCATTTCCTTCAGGGATTGCTTCATTGCGATGCCATTGGTTGGCCTAAAGGTACAAAATAGGGGCAGACGCAGGGCGGGGCCATTGGGTAGCACCAGGATTTAGGGAATCCCTAACACAGAATTTGTTTACTTTTTTATTTATTTGCTTAAACAAATGAGTGCGAAACAACATCTTCCCACTAAAATCTGCCCGGTTTGCGGCCGGCCCTTCCAGTGGCGGAAAAAATGGGAGCGTTCCTGGAACGAGGTTCGCTATTGCAGCCGGCGCTGCCGGGGCAATAAACAAACCCTAAATACCCCCACCCCATGAGTGTTGCTCTCTACTGGTTTCGAAACGACCTGCGGGTCTCGGACCACCCGGGCCTTACGACAGCCTGCAGGAGCGATTCCGTCCTAACGACCTACTGCCTCAACCCCGGGCATTTTGATGCCGGCGATTACGGGGTGAGGCGCACCGGCCCATACCGGGCGCGTTTCCTGCTGGAAACCCTAACGGACCTGGAAGAAGGACTGCGCGCACAGGGAATCCCTTTTTACCTGCTACAGGGGGAACCCGGGAAAGCCATTGCCGAACTGGCCCGAACCCACGGGGTCACGGAAATCCACCTGCAAAAGGAATGGACCCGGGATGAAGCCCGGGAACTGGAGGCCGTGGCCCGTGCACTACCCGGGGTGCGCCTCGTGGAACACTACAACCAGTTCCTCTTCCACCCTGAGGACGTCCCTTATGATTCCTTTACCCGCATCCCTGAAGTCTTTACTGCCTTTCGCAAAGCCTGTGAAAAACAGGTGCAGGTGCGCAGGCCCCTTGCCCCTCCCCGGCCGAAGCGCAACAACATGGCTCTTCCTGAAAAGCAAAAGGTTCCAGGACTTGCGCAACTAGGCCTCCCCCTGGTGGAAACCGATCCCCGGACGGCCTTTCCCTTTGCAGGTGGCTGGCAGGCCGCCCGGGAGCGACTGAATGCCTGGTTCTGGAAAAACCGCCGCCTTTCCTACTACAAACACACCCGAAATGGGCTGGTGGGCACCGAATACAGCTCCAAGTTCTCCCCCTGGCTGGCCAACGGGTCCCTCTCCCCCCGGGAGATTTACTGGGAGGTTAAACGCTACGAACAGGAGGTTGTGAAAAACCAGGACACCTATTGGCTGATTTTTGAACTGATCTGGCGGGATTACTTCAAGTATATCGCACTGAAACACGAGGACAGGATTTTCCACCCCGGGGGTATCCGCAACCTGGTGGTGCCCCGGGAAGACTCCAGGGTGCTTTGGTTGCAGTGGACCCGGGGGGAGACCGAAAACGATTTTGTAAATGCCAATATGAAGGAATTGGCCCTTACCGGGTGGATGAGTAACCGCGGGAGGCAGAATGTAGCCAGCTACTGGTCGCAAAGCCTGGGGCAGGACTGGCGCCTGGGGGCCGCCTGGTTTGAATACCTGCTTCTGGATTACGATGTCCACAGCAACTGGGGCAACTGGATGTACAACAGCAAGGTGGGCAACGACCCCCGACAACGCTCCTTTAACCCATCGCTCCAGGCCAGCCGGTACGATGCGGACGGTCGTTTCCGCAAGACCTGGCTCCAGCCCACCCTGTTCGAAAACCCCGTATTCTCATGAAGGTACTCCGACTGATCCTGGGCGACCAGCTCAACCCGAAACACAGTTGGTACCAGACGGCAGACCCCGAGGTGACTTACCTGATGGCCGAAATGCGGCAGGAAACAGATTATGTCCGCCACCACCTGCAGAAGGTGATGGGTTTCTTTGCTGCCATGCGGGCCTTTGCAGCATGCCTGGAAGCCGGGGGCCACAAGGTCCGGTATCTGAAACTCTCCGAACCGGGCAACCCCCAGGCCCTGCCCGACATTCTGGAGCAGGCCCTTAAAGTAACCGGGGCCCGAAAGCTGGAATACCAGGAACCGGACGAATACCGGCTGGACCGGCAACTCCGGGAGTTTGCCGCCTCGGCGGGGGTCCCATGCCAGATGGTTTCCAGCGAACACTTTTACACCGACAGGCAGGAGCTGGCCTCGTTCTTTAAAGGCCGGAAACAAATGCTGATGGAGTCCTTTTACCGGATGATGCGGCGCAAACACGGGGTGTTGATGGACGGAGACCAACCCGAAGGCGGGCAGTGGAACTTCGACAAGCAAAACCGCAAGAAATGGAAAGGGGACCCGCCCATCCCCCCGGCCCGGAGGTGGGAAAGGGACCTGCGGGAGATCGAGGCTGAAATCCGGGCTGCCGGGGTAGAAACCCTAGGAGAATCGTGCTCTGATGCCTTCCCCTGGCCGCTTACAAGAGAGGAGGCCCTGGAAGCCCTGGAATACTTCTGCCGGTACCTGCTACCCAGGTTCGGGGATTTCCAGGATGCCATGCATACCACCCAACCCTTCCTGTTCCATTCCCTGCTTTCCTTCCCGCTAAACACCAAGATGATCGGGCCTCGGGAAGTGGTAGGGGTTGCCGTAGCCGCATACCGGGAAAACCCTGGAGCTATTGCCATTTCCCAGGTGGAGGGCTTTGTGCGACAGATCCTGGGGTGGCGGGAATATATGAGGGGAATTTACTGGAAGGAAATGCCGGATTATGCCGGGAAAAATGCCCTGAACAATACCGGAAAGCTCCCCCGGTTTTTCTGGACGGGCGAAACTCAGATGCGATGCCTGTCTGAAAGCATTGGTCAAAGCCTGCGCCTGGCCTATGCCCACCATATCCAGCGCCTGATGATTACCGGGAACTTCGCCCTGCTGCTGCGGACCCACCCGGACCTGGTAGACCAGTGGTACCTGGGGATCTACATCGATGCAGTAGAGTGGGTAGAACTCCCGAATACGCGAGGGATGAGCCAGTATTCCGATGGGGGTCTGCTCTCCACCAAACCCTATATTGGGGCCGCAAACTACATCGGTAAAATGAGCGACTATTGCTCCCGATGCCCCTATGACCCGGGCAAACGCACCGGGAAGGATGCCTGCCCCTTTAATGCCCTGTACTGGGACTTTCTGGCCGAGAAGCGCCCCTTGCTGGAAAACAACCCCCGCATGGGGATGATGTTCCGCCTGCTGGATCGCATGGATGCGAATACCCTGCAAGGGATACGGGAGCGGGCACGGGAGATCCGGGAGGACCCGGATGCGTTTTAGGTTTTTTTAACGCCCGGGCAGCATCCGGGGTACAAAACCGAGGCGTATATATATCGGATTCACGCTTAGGCGACGCTATAACCACAAGAAAAGACCTTTGGGGCATGGCCCCAAAGGTCTTTTTGATTCCGCATTTAGTGCGGTTTATTCCAGGATTCCGTCTACGATGCCGTAAGCCACGCTTTCCTCGGCATCCATCCAGTAGTCGCGGTTGAAATCCTTCATGATTTTATCGAAACTCTGGCCACAGTTCTCCGCCAGGATACGGGCCCCGATTTCCCTGGTTTTCAGGATTTCGCGCGCCTGTATCTCAATGTTGGAGGCCTGTCCGCGGGCCCCGCCGCTGGGCTGGTGGATCATGACCCGGGCATGGGGCTGTACAAACCGCCGTCCCTTGGCCCCTACCGAAAGCAATATGGACCCCATAGAGGCTGCCAGTCCTGAGCAGACTGTGGATACGGGGCTCTTGAGCGCCTTGATGGTATCGTAAATAGCGAAGCCGGAGGTGACATAACCCCCCGGGCTGTTGATGATCAGTTGGATCTCTTTGTTGTTCAGCATGTCCAGATACATCAGCCGGTCTATCACGTGCTTGGCAGAATCGTCATCTACCTGGCCCCAGAGGAATACTTTCCGCTCCTCCAGCAAACGGGTATCGATAAGCTCCTGTACCTTTCCTTTTTTTGCGCTCATAGGCTCTATTGGTTACCCGTCAAAAATAGTGATTTTATAAGAATCCAACGGGGAGAAAGCACAAAGAATAACCCGTCGGAACCACGCCACTGCTGTAGTTGCAACAAGGCAAAACAGTCTTCCTTCCCCAAAAAAAATGACTCTTAACCCTTGCACCCTTTCCGCCAACTTCAGGCCCGGGCTTGTATTTATCCGTGTCCAGACCCCGGGATTCAAAATTAAGACACTCCAGGGGGCACCCTGGTGGTTCCCTGCCTAAAAGACCTTACCTTTGGGTAAAATCCAATCGCTATGAAATATCTGATTCCATTGTACTGCCTGCTGGTCCTGGCCTCCTGCAGGAATACCCCTGAAACCCAGGTCCAAACTGAAGCCCCGGAGCGCCCCCTTCTGGAGCAATTGGCCGCTGCCCATGGGTTTGACAACTGGAAAGAGGTAAACCAGATCCGGTTTACCTGGAATATAGACCGGGACACCACCCATTTTGAGCGGACCTGGATCTGGGATGTCCGCCAGCAGGAAGTAACCCGCATCATGGCCGGGGATACGGTTACCTACCTGCGGGCCGAAGTGGATTCTACCCTGGCCCAGGTAGACGGTGGCTTTATCAATGATAAATACTGGTTACTGGCCCCGTACCAATGGGTCTGGGATGGGCAGAACATCACCCACACCTATCAGGAAGGGGTAAATGCACCCCTCTCAGGGGCTGCTGCAGACAAACTGACCATTGTATATGGGGATTCCGGAGGATATACCCCGGGAGATGCCTATGACTTCTACCTGGATGCCGATTCGAAAGTGATGGAATGGGCCTTCCGGAAAGCCAACCAACCGGAACCCAACCTGATCACCACCTGGGAAGGGTACCAGGATTACGGGGGCTTGCAGCTCTCCACCATGCGGCAGAACCCGGAATCCGGATTTAAACTCTACTTTACCGGGATCGAAATCAGGTAAGGCCTTATCCCTGGCGACGGCCCAGGCGGAAAGTAGCCACAAGGACCAGAAGGGCACAGGCCAGCAGCACCCAGAAACTGGTTTTCAGGGAAAAAGATTCGGCCAGGTATCCCAGAATTGGGGGCGCCGCCAGGAACCCGCTGTACCCGGTACCGGCCACAAAGGCTACACCCCGGGAGGAATCCACGTCCTTCACATTCCCGCCAATCCGGAAGAGCTCGGGGATAATAACCGAGAACCCAAGTCCAATAAGGGCAAACCCCACCACGGAAAGCAGTACCAGGCCAGACAAGACTCCGGCATAGCCCACACTGGCCACTGCTGCGCCCAGGGCTACGATCCGAACCGAACCGATGCGCGCACTGATCCCGTCGCCCAGGAACCGCCCCAGGGTCATGGTTACCGAAAAAGCCAGGAAGCCGCTGCCCCATAGCCAGGAAGGGGCCCGGGAGACCTCCTTCAGGTAGAGGCCACTCCAATCTACCACAGCGCCTTCCCCACCCATCACCACAAAGGAAATAACCCCCAGCAGGAACAGCGGCCGCAGCAGTTTCAAGCTAAAACTCCCTTTTTCCTGTACCTCTGCCCGGAGGTGGAAATAATGCTTCCTGAAATAGAGGTTTACCCCAAAAACCAGGACCACCACCCCGGCCATGTGCAAAGGTGGCAAACCTATAAAAGGGATCAGGAAACTGCCCAGGCCCGCCAGCACCCCACCCAGGCTGAAAAACCCGTGGGCGGCAGACATGAATTTCACCCGGTCTTCCTTCTCGATTTCGGTGACCAGGGTATTCATGGAAATATCGGTAAACCCATTGGCCATCCCAAAGAGGAACAGGGAACCCACCAGGGCGAGGTAAGTGGGGGCCAGAAGGGGCAGCAATGCCGTAAGGCTGCACGCCAGGACCCCATACCATGTGGCGCGCCCCACCCCGATGCGGTTGATAATCCCGGCAGCTACCGGGAAGATGGCGAAAACCCCCAGCGACAGGAAAAAAATGGCAAAACCAAGCTCCGCCTTATCGATTTGCAGGCGGGTCTGCACCCTGGGGATATAGATGGCCCAGGTCCCGAACCACAGGTTCAGGCTGGCAAACACCCAGGCCGGTGCAAAATACCGCGGGTGGGTCAGGATTAGCCTCAGGGAGTTCATGACTGGTGTTGGGTTTTAGGCGCGGAAAGATAACCAATTCCGGCGGGCAGAAGCACTAGGCCCTTCCTTTGAGGATCCCTTCCTTGAGGATCTGGCCAAACCGGTACATATCGGTAAAAGAACAATAAAATGGGGCCGGCGCCAAGCGGATGACATTTGGCTCCCGCCAGTCGGCAATCACACCCTGCTCCATCAGGTAATCGAAAAGGGGCCTTCCTTCCCCATGAAGGAATACAGAGAGCTGGCACCCGCGGGCCTCCGGGGTAATCACCTCAAAACGGCTTTCGACCTGGGCGTCTATCTCTTGCAGGACAAACTCCAGGTACGCCGTGAGTTTACGGCTTTTGGCTACCAGGGCATCCATGCCTACCTCCTGGAAGAGTTCCAGGGACGCCAGGAACGGGGCCAGGGAGAGGATGGGCGGGTTACTGAGTTGCCAGGCATCGGCAGAATCCGCCGGCTCAAAATCCGGGCGCATCAGGAAACGGGTCTCCTTGCGCGTACCCCACCAGCCTTCGAAGCGGGGCAGGTCCTCCCGGTTCAGGTGCCTCTCATGGATAAACACCCCGGAAGCGTTCCCGGGGCCGCTGTTCAGGTATTTATAGCTGCACCAGGAGGCAAAATCGACTCCCCACTCGTGCAGCTTCAGGGGGATGTTCCCTGCGGCATGGGCCAGGTCCCAGCCTACCATGGCACCGGCCTGCCGGCCCGCCCGCGTTATGGCCTCCATATCGAACACCTGCCCGTTGTAGTAATTCACCCCGCCTATAAGGACCAGGGCCAGGCTGTCTGCGTGTTCGGCAATGGCCGAGAGGACATCCTCCGTATGCCAATGGTGCCCGCCGTTTCTGCGCGGGACTTCCACCAGGGCTTCCTCAGGGTCCAGCCCGTGGAACCGCAACTGGCTTTTGAGCATATACTGGTCCGACGGAAAGGCCTTCTCCTCGCATAAAATCTTATAGCGCTTCGCATCCGGGCGGTAAAAACTCACCATAAGCAGGTGGAGGTTTACCGTTAAGGTATTCATCACCGTAATTTCCTCCGGGAGCGCACCCATTATGGAAGCGAGGGGCCCGCGAAGGCGCTCGTGGTAGGTCCACCAGGGCTTCTCCGCCTTAAAATGCCCTTCTACGGCAAGGGACTTCCAATCCTGCATAACCTCCGCAACAAAGGAGTCGGCGGCTTTAGGTTGCAGCCCAAGGGAATTGCCGGTAAAATAAATGACATCCCGACCCCCTATCCTCGGGAAATGAAAGCGTTCCCGATACGGGGCCAGGGGGTCTTCCTTATCCAAAGCGGCGGCAAAGCCGGCTGTATTCTCAAAGTCCATATGCAGCATTTGTTCAAAAATACGACGAACAATACAAAGCCGGGGCTTTTTTGAGGGTCCTTTGGGCATGACTGATTGGGGAGTGCAGGGGGGTGGGGTAGATTCATGGGTGGGCGGGTGGGGGGCCCACCCCTACCCTGGCTCAAAACGAAGTCAAAAAACCGCTTATTTCCTTTCCTTACCCAACCGCATCTCCACAATATGAGAGGTAAACCCAGCCTTCTCATAGGCCCGGATGGCCGGTTGGTTCCCGGCATAGACGGTAAGGCGGATCTCGTTAAGGCCCCTGGCCCGGGCCCATATTTTCAGGACCTCCATCACCTTCCCGTTTAACCCCTGGCCGCGGAACTCCGGCAGGGTATACATAAAACCGAACAGGGCATAGGCTTCGTGATCCAGATAGTGGCGGGGAGACCGTCTGGCCGCATAGCCGCAGCTCACTATACGCCCCCCGGCATCGGCCACCACCAAATGCGTGTCCGGGTCCTTGAGCATGGCGGGCAGGTCGTAATACTGTACCGGGTCCGGGCGGATCGTGGGGTCATAAGGCCGCTCGTCCCGTATCAGGCCCTGCTCCATTTCCAGGAGTTGCCCCAGGTCCCTTTCCTCTGCAGTACGGATAACAGTCTGCATAGCGCAAATTTACACGGGAAAGGTACGCAATTCTCGAAAGGGTAGCCCGGCAATCCGGGGTCGGCCCTAAAAGGTCAAAACCGTTTCGGATTCCCTACTTTTGGGGAAATTTCCGCAATCATGCATTTTTTATCTGCCGCCCTGGAAAGCTATATCGCCCAATGTTCCGAAGCGGAGCCGGAACTGCTCCGGGAACTCACCCGGGAAACCCACCTGAAGGTCCTCCGCCCCCGGATGATAACCGGGCACTACCAGGGGCGCGTTTTAAGCCTTATTTCCCGCCTGGTACGGCCAACCTATATCCTGGAAGTGGGGACCTATACCGGATACTCCGCACTGTGTCTGGCCGAGGGGATGGCCCCGGACGGGCAGCTACATACCATAGACATCAACCCGGAACTCACGGAACTGCAGCGCCGGTATTTTGACAGCAGCCCCTATGGCCAGGCGATTATCCAGCATACCCGCCCCGCCCTTGAGGTGATTCCCGGCCTGGACCTGACTTTCGACCTGGCCTTTATCGATGCGGAAAAAAAGGAATACCCGGAATACTTCGAAGCCATCCTGCCCAAGATGCGCAAGGGCGGCCTCATATTGCTGGATAATGTATTGTGGTCCGGCAAGGTACTGGACCCCATTGAGAAAAAAGACAAGGTAACCCCCATCCTGAAAAACCTCAACGAATCCCTGCCTTCCGACCCCAGGGTACGGACGGTGTTGCTTCCCATCCGGGACGGGCTTACTGTATGTACGGTTGAATAAGGCTGCGGTAGACCCTGTAAAACACCAGGGCCAGGACGATACCGGCAACGGTGCCCACCAGGATGTCCAGGGGGTAGTGTACCCCCACATAGATACGGCTGAAGGCAAACAACAGGGGCCAGAGGAAAATCAGGAATGCCCAACGGGAATGGTGCCGCAAAAAGAGGAAAGTAAAGGTACTCACCGAAAAGGAGGAAGAGGCGTGGCCGGAGAAAAAGCTATAGGTGGATGGACGTCTGAGCACCCGGATCAGGCCATTTACCCCCAAATCGTTGTTGGGCCGCAGCCGCCCCACCCACTCCTTGGTCAGGTCGGTCAGCAGCAGCATACAGGTGAGCATCACCAGGGCCGTAATCAAAATAGCCAGCCCTTCCCGGGTATGGAATTTCCGGAAAAGCAACACGATGAGGAACAGGAAAAGAGGTGCCCAGGTATGGATATCCGTCACCGCCTGCCAGAAACCGTCGTAGGTTTCTATCCCGAGTCCGTTCAGGTAAATCAGGACCTCCCGGTCCCATTGGAGGAGGCGTTCGAGCATGAGGGGTTATTTGCGGCTGATGGTGCCCCCTACATCATCCAGGTTCTTCTTGACCGACTTGATATCTTCTTCGATTTCCTTGGTAAAGGAAGTATCGATCCCCTGCTTCTCCGCGCTCTTGTGGATTTCGCGTTTGATATCCTCGGTGGCGTCCTTCAGCTGCCGCATGCCCTTGCCAAGGCCCTTGGCAATACCGGGGATTTTATCGGCCCCGAATACCATGACCACAATAAAGAGGATGAAAAAAATTTCCGCCCCGCTGATGAAAAGTAGATACAACGCCATAGCACAAATATAAGCAAGTTTCAGACCCGCCCATAAAAAAAGTCCCGATGGCTGGCATCGGGACTTTCCTGGGTTTTAAGGGTTATTTCCCCTTGATATTCTCCTTGAATTGCTCGAATTCGGAAGGGGCCTCCTCGCTGGGCCACTGGTTGTTTTCCGTATCGATATCGGCTGTTTCCGCGTCCGGGTCTACCACGATCCCAACCAGTTCCTGGCTGGAAGAAAGCACCCGGCTGACCTCCTTATCGTTTTTTCTCCAGATTTCCGGCGGGTAGGTCACCCGTTCGGTACTGCCGTCGGCGTAGGTATATTCCACGATCAGCGGCATGGGGATGCCTCCCGGTTTCTCGAAGGTCACCTCATAGAAGAACTTAGGCTCTTCCAGGCGCTCGCGCTCTTCAGCCGTCATATTGTCCATCATGAATTCCTTGAGCGGCTGGGAAATCTCAGAGGGCTTTTTACCCTTCAGGTCCGGGTCGTAGTCCTCGCTGTCTTCCTCGGCCAGGTATACCAGGGGCGGCAACTGGTCCTCGGTAATACCGTTGTTGGCCATATATTCCTTCATCTGCTGGGTGGGCTTGTCGGAAACGTAATATTTCTTTACTCCCTTAACCCCGATGTCCACGTAATCGGTAGTATAGAACCAGGACCTCCAGAACCAGTCCAGATCTACGGCAGAAGCATCTTCCATGGTCCGGAAGAAATCCTCCGGGGTGGGGTGCTTAAACTTCCAGCGCTGGGCATAGGTCTTAAAGGCGTGGTCGAAAAGCTCGCGGCCCATAACGGTCTCCCGGAGGATATTCAGGGCCGTGGCAGGCTTTGCATAGGCGTTCGGGCCCAACTGGTAGACGTTCTCCGGGTTGGACATGATTGGGGCAATGTAGCTCTGGTCTCCCGCCATATAGGGTACTATGGCAGAAGGGGCGCCCCGGCGCGAGGGATATTTTTCATTAGGCGAAATCACCTGCGGATATGCCTCCCCGAATTCCTGTTCGGCCAGGTACTGCATAAAGGTATCGAGGCCTTCGTCCATCCAGCCCCACTGGCGCTCGTCCGAGTTCACAATCATGGGGAAGAAGTTGTGGCCCACTTCGTGGATGATCACCGAGATCATCCCGTACTTCACGCGGTCGGAGTAGGTACCGTCTTCGTTCGGGCGGCCGTAATTCCAGCAGATCATGGGGTATTCCATGCCCTGGTTTTTGGCGTGAACGGAAATGGCTTTGTGGTAAGGGTAGTCGAAGGTGTGGGCCGAATAGCTCTTCAGGGTGCTGGCCACAACCTTGGTGGAGAGCTCTTCCCAAAGCGGGTTACCCTCCTTAGGATAGAGGGAAACGGCCATCACGTCCTTGCCCCCGATTTTTACGGCCATCATATCCCAGATGAATTTCCGGGAGGTGGCGAAACCGAAATCGCGGACCATATCGGCCTTGAACTTCCAGGTCTTGGTCTTGTCCGAGAACCCTTTTTCGGCGGCTTCCACTTCTTCCTGAGTAACAATCATCACCGGCTGGTCGTAGGTCTTTTTGGCCTGCTCATACCGGCGCATCATTTCTTTGCTGAAGACCTCTTTGCGGTTCTGAAGGACCCCTGTGGCATCCAGCACGTGGTCGGCCGGAACGGTGATATTCACCTCGTAGTTACCAAAGGGCAGGGCAAATTCCCCGCTCCCCCAAAACTGGTGGTTTTGCCATCCTTCCACATCGTTGTAGACGGCCATACGGGGAAAGAACTGGGCAATCACATAGGCGCGGTTGCCGTCCTTGGGGAAATACTCATATCCGGAACGGGCCCGGTTAACGGTGTGGTCCGGGATGTTGTACCACCATTTAATGCTGAAGGAAACCTGCTCCCCGCTTTTGAGCGGCTGAGGGATGTTTACCCGCATCATGGTCTGGTTCACCGTATAGGATAGCGGCTTACCTTCGGCATCGCGCACATATTCAATGTTAAAACCGCCATCGAAAGGCTCCCCGAGGTATTCCCCCGCAAAGGACCCTGTGCGGTAGGCCAGCGGCACCCCACCCCCATTGCGCAGGGGCGATTTGGAATCCTTGGCCCTGACGTTCTGGTCCAGTTGTACCCAGAGGAATTCCAGGACGTCCGGGGAATTGTTGTGGTAGGTGATGGTTTCTTCCCCGTAAATCCGGGCCTCCTTGTCGTCCAGGGTGATGTCCATCTTGTAGTCGGCCTGCTGCTGGTAGTAATCCGGCCCGGGGGCCCCGGAAGCAGAGCGATAGGTATTGGGCGTAGCCATTTCCTGGTACATCTGGCGGAATTTGCTCTCATTCAGGTGCCCGGGTTGCCGTTCCTGGGTTTCCGGTTCCTCCTGTGCAAAAAGCGCCGCTGCAAAGAGGTAGCACACGGCGGTGAATACGTACTTGATTCTCATAGTGGATATGTTGGAAATTTTGTCGCGGGAAATTAACATTTTACCCCGAATTGCCCTGTCAGGGCTCATAAGTTTAACATTCCTTTATTGTTCTCCCGGATCAGTACAAAGCTTTTACGCTTGCCCTGAACTTTTATATGAACGAGGTTTTTTTGCTCCTCGAACAGGTCGGTGAGCACGTCGTTACGCACTTCCACTGTCTTGAGGTTTTCCGGGGCCACCCCGGGCACCTCGAGATAACACACAATCAGATCCTTGTCGAAACGGTAGCCCACAAAGGTGAAGTCCCGTGCCTCTCCGTTCACGGCGAAGCCGAACTTGGTACGGAAATACCGTTCTACATAAGCCTTGGCCAGGCCCGATTCCTCAGGTGTCCCCAAACGCGCCTGAACATCGTAGCGCTCCAGCAGCACCGCCTCCAGGTCGTCTATAAATACCCGGCTGATGACCTGCAGGGCCTGGTCCTTCTCGGAATACTCCACGTTGGTGACACTTACATAGAACTTATGAAGGGCTGTAAAACTGCTCATGGTACCCATCAGGATAAGCAGCAATAGGGAGATGCGGTTTTTCATCAGGTAAGTATTCTTTCCGTTATCCGGCAAAAGGCATGCCAGGTATTCTTATTCATCCATGGGGTTATACCCCTTGTATTCTTCGCTTTTCCTGCGCAGGAAGGCCCAGATCTTCAACTGGTCTTCGGAAGCTGCAACTTCCTCAAAAAGGGAATCCACCTCGCAAAAGTACATGAAGTCCTCTATACGGGGGGCCGGGATCCCCAGGTCCTGTACAATAACGCTGTCTGTGACCTGCAGGCGGATGCGCCGGGCCTGGTCGTAACGGCGTTCGTAGGCCAGTTGCTTCTTAAGCCGTCGTGTACGCCCGGTTATGGCATTCAAAATCGGGTTAAGGGGGACAATCCCGCCCCCGGTGGTGGCTTCGTTCAGGCGGTTTTCCGTGGGGGTCCACTTGCGGGCATTGGCGTTGGGCAGCCCCAGAGACCAGGAGGTCACCACCTCCTTTTCCGGCAGGCGTTCCAGGTCCTTGGTCAGGTCCCCGGTAAGGTCGTAGGGGGTAACCACCACCTCCTCCAACTCATTGACAAAGGGTTCCAGGGGCACGCGGATGGCAGCCACCTCAAACATGGCCTCCCTTACCACCAGGGTCTGCCTGCGGTAGCGTACGGCAGAGAACAACAGGGTATCCCCTGTCTCGGCATTGATGCGAAACTGACCTGTCTCGTTTGAAATCGTTGCAGTCTGGGCAGAAAGGTTAAGCACGTGGACGTCGGAGACCCCCTGGTCCCCTTCCACCACCTCGCCCCTCAGGAACCGCTCCTGCTGGCCATGGGCCTGAAAGCTGCTGAGCAACCCCGCAAGGGCCAGGGCAATTACCCAGCCGGGCCTATTCCATCGTTTTGCGGAACGCGTCACTTTGCTTGACCAAAAAATCGATGAGCTCAAACTCGTTCTCCTTCCTCAACAGGCTCCTCGGGGGCATCTGGTTGTCGCAGAAATCCAGGAATTGACCGATGCGGTCCGGGGGGATTTTCAGATCGCGGATAAAAAACGCTTCGTCGTAAATCTGCACCAGCACATCGCTCATTTTCAGGGTGGGCGCCTGCTCCTCCGCGGTGTCCTTTTTCAGGGTGCCGGCCAGCAGTTTGAAGATGTTGACGAAATTCAGGCCGTACTGCATTCCCCTCACAGTCTGGTCCTCGGCGATATTCTGGAATTCGGAGGTCTCGTCCGTATCGTAGTCGAACTGCTTAAAGTCCTCATTCTGAAGGCGCAGGAACTCCTGTTGCTCCTCCGGGCTTACGGTAACCTCGTCCAGCTCGGTCACCTTCTCGTTGACCTCCACCACCAGGCGGTTGCGCCTGAGGATTTCCTCGCTTACCTCAACGACCTCCAACTCGTAGTTCAGGGCCATAAAAACCAGTTCGTCACCCAGCTTAACGGGAATGGTAAAGGCCCCGCTGTCGTCGGTAATGGTGGCCAGGCCGGCCGTGGTATTGATCACATTCTCATTGGGCACCGGGGTGTTGCGGTACAACACGCTCCCGCGGAGCAGTTCCCGGTCCTCATCCTGAGCTGCTACCGGCGAAAAAATCCCGAGTGTCAGCGCCAGTATCAGCAGTTTTTTCATGATGTGCAAATCTGGTAACGAATATAAAGAAAGCGCACGAGGGCCTAAAAAAAAACCCGGGGGCCTTAAACTTATGTTAATCCCCCTGAAAACGGCCAATTCCCTGCTTGCCCCCTGCGGTGCCGAAGGCCAATTTTGCCCCTTAGCCCACTCCGTTCAACGCAATTTTCAGCCCTTCGGGCTAATTTCTATGACGGTAACCTTCAGAATTTTAATTTTGTAGGGTAGGCCAATTCCCGCAAGGCGATGCACAAACGCCCCGGGCAGACGGCCACCCCCAAAAAATCGCCATATGAGAACTCGATTCCTGCTTGCCCTTGCCGGGGCTTTGCTGCTGCAGATGCCCCTCAGCGCTCAGGTTAAAATCGGCAACAACCCCCAAACCATCCACCCGTCTTCCCTGCTGGAGCTGGAGAGCTCGGACCGGGTCCTGGTCATCTCCCGGGTCAGCACGGCCCAGATGGAGGCCATCGTGCCCGAACGCGGTGCCCTGGTCTACAACACGGACGAGCAATGCCTTTTTTACTATGACGGGCTGCAATGGCAGAACGTCTGCGCCTCCCTACCCTACCAGTTTACCACGGACCCCATCGTCAATACGGCGGAGACCATTGTGATTACCGAAAACGGGGAGGTTTTTAATTTTGAGGTAGGCGAGATCCGCAGCGAGAATATCGCGGATTTCAGCATCTCGGGGGTAGACATCCAGAACAACGCCATAGGTGCAGACAAGCTGGCCCCGGATGCGGTGGGCACCGAGGAGTTGCAGGACAATTCCATTGCCGATGCCGAGATCAACTTTGCCGAGGTGACCCTCTCGGATTTTACCAACGACGCCGGGTACCTCACCACGGCAGACCTGGTGAGCGCAGACGACGATAACGTGCTCTTTAACGGAACCGACGGCGGGGTGTATTACAACGACCAGTTCCTGATAGACGCTATTGACCTGAACACCACCCTGCTGAACGCCAAGGAAAACCTTTCCAACAAATCCGACGATGCGCTCCTGGGCGATACCAACCCCTCCACCACCCTCTACCCTACCCAGAATGCCGTAAAGACCTATGTGGACAACGCCATTGGCGGGGCCACCATTACCGGCGACCCCAATGGGGTGTTTTTTGCCGATGCGACCACAGGGGCGCCCACTACCAACGCGCCCTCCTTCCAATGGGACCAGACCAAACGCAATGGCCTGGGGGCTTTGGGTATTGGTATAGACGATGGCTCATTCGGGAACCACGCCCGGGTGCAGATTGCCGAGCGCAGGTCCGGGCAGGTGGCCTACCCGCTGGAGATCCAGAACCGCCTGAATATCGACAACAACGGGACTGCTGCAGCCATCCTGTTCTCGGTGGAGAATTCCGCCACCGCCTTCGGAAAAGGGGCGCTGGCCTATGAACGCACCAATTCCTTTGCCCGGGGCTCCTTCCACATATTACAGAACCAGGCCACCAATACCAATATCCCCACCCTGGCCGATGCCGTCTTTACGGTGACCAATGCCGGACAGGTCGGGATTGGCACCACTACCCCGGCAGGCGCCAACCTGCTGCAGGTTGCGGGCAGGACACAGACCTCAGAGCTTTCTGTAACGGGATCCTTGCTGGATTCCGGCGGGAATGCCGGGGCTGCAGGCCAGTTGCTCAGCAGCACGGGCGGGGGCACCCAGTGGATTGCCGCCCCCTCGGGCGCAGACGGGGTAATCACAAATATCACCCCCGTAGCCAACGGGTTTAACGTAACCGGGGCTGGCGGGGCCTTCAACGGGACTGTAGACCTGGATCCCAATTTTGTCACCGAAACCGAGTTGGCTGCGTTATCTGTGGACGATGCGGATGCCAACCCCACCAATGAGCTGATTCAGACCTTTCAGATCAATGGCACCAATCTGGAGCTCGTTGAACAGGGGAATACCTTCAGCGTACCCACCACCGGGTTTGGTACAGACGACCAGGTGGCTGCTGAAGTGGGCGTGACCCTGACTCCTTTGAACTATTCCCCTTCGGACGTGAGCGTAGAAGGGCACCTGGAAGGAATTGATGCGGCGTTGGCCGGAGGTGGAGGTGCTGATGACCAAACCGCTGCAGAAGTACCCTACGACCCAACCGCCTCGGGACTCGCCGGAACAAACGTACAGGACGCGATTGACGAAATTGCAGCAGGGGGCAGTACAGATGATCAAACGGCAGCCGAGGTACCCATTGCAGATGCCGGAGGAAACTTTACTGCATCAGATGTAGAAGGGGCCCTTGCAGAACTTGCTGCAGGCGGAGGAACTGATGACCAGAACATCTCCGGATCCGTCCTGGTTGGAGAAACATTGACCATTGGGATCGAAGGGGGTACCTCCGAAGATGTTGACCTTTCACCCTTCGCTCTGGATACTGAGGTAACAGCCGCGATTGCCGCTTCAGAGGCACTCGACGGAGATACCAGCAACACCAATGAAATTGAACTCCCTGTCGGAGGGAATAATGGTGACATCCTTTCTACAGATGGTGCAGGCACTTACTCATGGATAACAAACTCCAGCACAGACGACCAGAACATTTCCGGATCCGTGCTGGTAGGAGAAACCCTGACCATTGGGATTGAAGGGGGCACCTCCGAAGATGTTGACNCCTTTCACCCTTCGCTCTGGATACTGAGGTAACAGCCGCGATTGCTGCTTCAGAGGCACTCGACGGAGATACCAGCAACACCAATGAAATTGAACTTCCTGTCGGAGGTAATAATGGTGACATCCTTTCCACAGATGGTGCAGGCACTTACTCATGGATAACAAACTCCAGCACAGACGACCAGAACATTTCCGGATCCGTGCTGGTAGGAGAAACCCTGACCATT
>NZ_NGNR01000004.1:367318-370491 GCF_002198115.1 Robiginitalea sediminis
ACAGATGGTGCAGGCACTTACTCATGGATAACAAACTCCAGCACAGACGACCAGAACATTTCCGGATCCGTGCTGGTAGGAGAAACCCTGACCATTGGGATTGAAGGGGGCACCTCCGAAGATGTTGACTTTTCACCCTTCGCTCTGGATACTGAGGTAACAGCCGCGATTGCTGCTTCAGAGGCACTCGACGGGGATACCAGCAACACCAATGAAATTGAACTCCCTGTCGGAGGTAATAATGGTGACATCCTTTCNGGATTGAAGGGGGCACCTCCGAAGATGTTGACTTTTCACCCTTCGCTCTGGATACTGAGGTAACAGCCGCGATTGCTGCTTCAGAGGCACTCGACGGGGATACCAGCAACACCAATGAAATTGAACTCCCTGTCGGAGGTAATAATGGTGACATCCTTTCAACTGATGGAGCCGGAACTTACACTTGGATTGCGAATAGCGGCACCGACACGCATTTCGGGGATACCGACCTTTTAATCACAGGAAACAGAAATCACAACCTAGATGGCAATAATATAGTATTCTCAGGAAGTGGATCTATCGGAATAGGTAATGCAGCAAATCCGCCTGAAAGCAGGCTTGACGTAGACGGCCAAATCCAGGCTCGCAATGGTTTCGCAGCATCAGATGGATCTGCCGGACAACCATCTTATAGTTTTTACCAGGGAACAGATACCGATACAGGTATTTTCCGCCCTGGTGCAAATCAAATGGGCTTTTCAACGGGAGGGAACGAAGCAATTCGTATTAATGCAGTACAACAAGTAGGCTTAGCTGAAACCAATCCTACTTCTACCCTGGATGTGAATGGATCTTTTGCGACTGCTGCAGTACAACAAGGAGGTGGTTATAGTATTGCTGGTTCAGATCATACCGTAGTAATAACCTCCATAGGCCTTGTGAATCTCCCAACAGCAAGTACCGTTCCCGGCCGAATTTTAATTTTAAAAAATTCCAGTGGCGGAATTGTTCAAACGAATACTCCTTACAACAACACCAATGGTATACCTACGGTTGATGTCAGTGGAGTAGTCTGGCTCCAAAGCATCGCCGGTAACTGGGAACAAATCAACTAATGAAACAGCTCCTCCCCTATATCATCCTTCTGAGCCTGGGCTTTGCCCACGCCCAACCCGCACTGCAGCACAACGGCGGCATGCAGCTGCACGGGGGGGCGCAGGTAGGGCTGCACATCCCCCTGGTCAATGAGGCACCCTTCGACCAGAACCTCGGGCTGCTGGGCTTTTACGGGCCCGGTGCGCTGTCCGTGAGCGGGGCCTTTGCCCCGGCCTTCTACGACGTGGAGATCGATGCGGATTCGGGCGTAGACGTGCTGGTGCCCATCCTGGTGGGCAACAACCTGAACTTCGCTTTCGGGGACTTCCGCACAGACCGTTCCCTGAAAGACCAGTATGTAGGGCTTCTGCAAAACGCCTTTGCGGTGGGGCAGTACGATTTTTCCAAGGTCAACGGGTTTGCGGCTTACAGCCAACAGGTGGACATGGTCTTCCCCGTGGGCGATGCCGACCAACTGCGGCCCCTCACCTACCAGGCCGGCAACCCCGTACCCCTGGCTAAATGCGCCTATTTCCGGGAAGACCCGGGGAATTCCGCTATTTACGGTTTTCTGGACCCGGCCCTCAGGCCCCTCTCCATCGCCGCCATCAGCAGCCGCGAATTCTGGCGCCTGGAAGGATCCGAACCCGGTACGGTAACCCTGACCTGGAACCAGGACAGCGATATGGAGGTCATCGCCCAGGAACTGGGCCAGGTGGAACTCATCGGCTGGAGTAAGGCCGCAGGTCGCTGGCTTCCCTTGGGGACTGCCAGCCGTGCGGGCGACCTGCAGGATGGGTTCGCACTATCTGAAACCATCGTCCCGGACGAGTACGAAGTCATCACCTTTGCCGGCCTGGCCGAGCCCGAGGAACTCTTTACCCTCCCAAACTTCTATATGAGCCCCAACAACGACGGGCTTAATGACCGCCTCATCATTGAAGAGCTGGAGGCCTCCCCCAACAACAACCTGCGCATCTATGACCGCCGCGGCCTGCTGGTCTTTGAACAGGACAACTACACAGACCAGTTCGACGGCACATCCAACGTAGACGGCTTTGTCTTTAACCGCGACGCCGGCCTGCCGGAAGGAGTCTATTTTTACCTGGTCCGCATGCTGGACTTGGGGGTGGAATATCAGGGTTTTCTGTACCTGCGTCGGTAATTCTTACAGCTGCCTTCTGTAGGCGAATGGCATCTAACTGTAGACCAGCAACAGGACCATTTTCATTCGCCTCAAAACTGTACACTTCATCGGATATTAACCATGTTTACGGGCCTCGCGTATAGGTTTGTCGATCCAAAACCTAAATACACCCCACATGAAAAGGTCCTGGATCTTTATCGCTTTACTCTTTTCTGCCTTCAGTCTGCAGGCACAACTTAAAATCGGACAGGATCCGGATCGGATCCATGTCAATTCCATCCTCGAACTCGAAGCCACGGACAAGGCGCTTGTACTTACACGCGTATCCGATGCCCAGATGCTGGAAATGCATCCACTTCGGGGCGCCATTGTTTACAATACCGATGCCCGCTGCGTCTTCTACTACATGGAAGACTGCTGGCGAAGCCTGTGCGATACCGGCTCAGACCCGGAGTTTAATCTGGTAGAAAATGCAGACGGCAGTTTTTCCCTCAATCTGGGCAGTTCCCAATCCGTTACACTGCCAACCATTGCCGGCCCGCAAGGTCCTCAAGGAGAACAAGGACCTGCTGGCCCACAGGGAGAACAAGGCCCGAAGGGAGACAAAGGTGACAAAGGTGATACCGGAGAAACAGGTGCCCAGGGACCACAGGGAGAACAAGGACCCAAAGGTGACAAAGGAGACAAAGGTGACACCGGGGATACCGGTCCCCAAGGACCCCAAGGAGAAACCGGAGCCCAGGGACCACAGGGAGAACAAGGCCCGAAGGGAGACAAAGGTGACACTGGAGATACCGGTGCACAAGGTCCGCAGGGTGAAACTGGACCTCAGGGACCGCAAGGTGAAACCGGCCCGCAAGGACCTCAAGGAGAAACAGGTGCCCAGGGACCACAGGGAGAACAAGGACCCAAAGGTGACAAAGGAGACAAAGGTGACACCGGGGATACCGGT
>NZ_NGNR01000005.1 GCF_002198115.1 Robiginitalea sediminis
AAGCATGGAAACAATCTGCGTTTCTGTGAATCTGCTCTTCTTCATGATCTAAAAATAGTTGATTTTTAAACTGTCCGAAAAACAGGGAAGCCTTCAAAAGGGGTAAGTCTTCAAAAACAGGGAAGCCTTCAGAACCATCCCAGTGCTTAAATTTTGCCTTAAGAATAACCACAACCTTCGCTGTGGTTAATACCAATGAAATTGCTGATTCTAATTGTAGAATTCCTTAGAAACCGAATCTATAATCCTCTCTATTCTTAATCCTGTTGGATTAACATTTTCATCTTCATCAAAGCCTTTTTCTGCTAAAATATTTGAGAGTTCATCCAAAAGAGAATCTAGAGTTTCCTTATCAGCTTCGAGAGTAATTTGAAGATCATTATTATCAATATAGTTCAAGCCATCAGGCAATGCTTCCATAACCTGCAGAATTAATTCAAAGTCTTTTTTACTCAGTGTGAACTTCATACAATTATTCAATTTGATTCGGATTATAGCTTGCACCTGTTGCCTTTATATTTCTCCTCTGGGCTTTTCCACCGCCCTGAGGCCTACCTTGAGGCATACTGGTGCTAGAACGTGACTTACCGTAGGTGGTTATGATTTTACCATCGGAGTTCACAATTACCGTGGCATTCTGACCTTTATAACGAGTTCTACCACCGCTTTGCGATGTCTTAGATTTCGGATTGACAATGGCATCCGCCTTGGCTGCTGCACTAACCCCTCGGCCTCCATTTCTATTTATTGATTGGTTTAGACCGTGTTTTGTATGACCTGTAACACCGGCTTCGGATATTTTTCCTTTTCCAGAACCAGTTTTTCCTTTAACGACCGTCAATATTCCAGCGGCGGCAATATTTTCAAAATCTTCTTGTGTCGCTTCACCCTCAATTACTCTATCAGCCATTTCAGCGGTTTGACCAAGTCCTTCGCTCGTTAAGTCCCCCATATTAGCACCTTCCATGCCTGAGTTCCAGGTACCTGCTAAACTGTTCCAAGCAGACTTGACAACGTTTCCTAGAAAATTACCCTTGCCCTCATTTCTTTCGAAAGTAGGGAGCTCTATATTGTGCAATCCCAATGTTAAAACCTTCCCCTTCCCGCTAGGTGTATCGTTGAGATACCAAGGACAATCGGGACAATTCCCATCGGGATCAGTATAAAAAACGGGGTTGTTCCATGAGTATGCGTATGGTGATTTATTTATTTGGTTGTCATGATCAGCTAGAGCATCTATCACACTCCATCTGGCCAAAGATGGATCATAGTTTCTCGCTCCAAAGTCATAGGTATCCAGATCGAGGCTTTCATCATATTCTTTCCCACCAAACTTCCACCGCTGTGCCACGGAATTACCGCTGGAAGATACCGCAGAATTGTATCCTTTGTGCTGTAACCCGAAGGGGTACGAGTTCCGGGAGGTCATCCTTCCTAAGGAGGGTGAATATAACGGCATTGGAGAGGGTCACGGCCAATACAAAAATCAGGACGGTGTATTGTGTCTTGAGGCTGTCCGGGAGGACAAGGGTGCGGGTCTGCGGGTTTATTTCCATAATGCGTATGACAATTTAAGGGCCAAAGCGCTTGCGAAGCCCGGTCTGAACTTTCCAGAACAGGTAAACCACCCCGAGGACCAGGACCAGAATACCCAGATACAACTGCAGGAAGGAAGGGGGCCAGAACCACATGGCAGGCAGAGACAGTATAACCATGGCACCGCCAACCTGCATCCCGGCAACGGCACTCTCCCGCTGGGCAAAATCCCAGCGTTCCTGGCTCCGCATGGAAGCCGAGGTGCGGTACCCGTAAAACCAGTTTATTTCCCTGGGCGGTCTGCGTTTAAGCACGTATCCGGAAATAAGGAAGATGAGCCCCGAGAGCCCAACGGTAAGTGAAAACGGATTCAGCAATGTCTCCATGGCCGCCATCTTCGGTTACGGGGTCAGGGCCCTACCTTGTAATATCCTTTATGCGGGATGGCAATCTGGTACTTTTTACCCGAAGCGTTGTTCAGGTGGGGCTCCCGGAGCCAGGGATTGTGTCGCTTCAGGAGCTTGTAGTTGATCTCGTATTGCCGGGCAAAGGCAGCGAAATCCGCCACCGGGGTGTCCACTTCCACCTGGAAGGTGGGGACTTCGGTATAATAGTCTTCCTGTTCCAGCAAAAAACCGTACTTGGCCGGGTCCGAGAGGATTTCCTTTATGGCAAGGATTCGGAACACGTATCGCCCGGTCTCCTCCCCCAGCAGCAATTCGTAATAGCCGCCGGCCTTCTGAATCCCCATATACCGGTCTATTGAGCCGGTTCCCGTATTGTAGGCCGCGGCAGCCAGGGTCCAGCTACCGTACTTCTCTTTGTATTTCTTCAGGTAACGGCAGGCCACCTCGGTGGCCTTCTCCAAATGGTAGCGCTCGTCCACATTGTCGTTCACCTCCAGTCCGTATTCCCTTCCCGTGGCTTTCATGATCTGCCAGAACCCTGTAGCTCCGGCGGGTGAAACCACGTTCTGCAGCCCGCTTTCGGCCACAGCCAGGTATTTGAAATCGTCCGGGACCCCGTTCTTGGCCAGGATGGGTTCTATTACGGGAAAGTACTTGTGCGCCCGCTTCATCAGGAGCAGGGCATTAGATTGCCAGTAGGTATTTACCAGGAATTCCCGGTCTATGCGTTCCATGACCTCGGGGTCTTCCTGGGGGACCGTCTCCCCTGCGAAATTCAGGTCTTGTGGGATATCGATGGCCGAGATCCGGTAGGACGGATTGACCCTCAGGTTGGAGGAGTCCGGGGCCTGGGCCAGGGGCGCTTCCGATTCAGGCTCCGGGTCCATTTGCAGCTGTACGGCAAAGACCAGGGTACTCAGGACACTCAAAACCCCGATCAGCATCAGGGCATTCTTCAGGAATCGCATTGGGATAGGGTTTAACGGTTTAACCTCAAAGGTATTAAATAGAACCCCGATCCTGCAAAATAATTGCAGGCAGGTGCTCATTAAACCAGCGGAAGCGGTGGATGATCATGGTATGGGTGCCACCGGCCACCCGGATACAGGGTCCGATATGACCAATGGGGAAGACCGCGTCTGCGTCGCCATGAATATGGACCAGGCCGGGTACCGGCTGGCTCCTTTCCCAGTGCACGATGGTATCCAGGGCCCAGTCCAGATAACGCTTGTCCCTGATGGAGAGGTAGCGCTCATAGAGTTCCAGCCTTTTGATAACCGTATCGCCGAACGCGTAACGCGCCAGGACTTCCACATTGGTCACCAGGCTGGTGGGCAGCAACTTATGGAGACGGGTATGCCGGGCCACCAACAGCCGCCTGGGCATTTCGCCCTTATGCTTGATACTGGAAATGATGATGACCTTCCGGGCCCCAACCATTTCGGCCATCTCCTGGACCAGATACCCCCCGAAGGAAACCCCGACCAGCACCGGGGCTTTGTGGGTTACCTTTTGGGCCATTTTCCGGGCATACGATTCGAGGGACATTCCGGGCTCCGGGAGAAACCATTCGAGGCGCACCACCTCAAACTGATCCGGGGGGAGGGAAAGGTGTTCGAAGATGTCTGGGCTTGCGGCCATGCCCGGCATCAGGTAAACAGGAATTCTATCCGGCATCGGGTTATTCAAAACGCGCTAAACCTTAGGATTTTAGCATTTTTTTTACTAATTTTGAAAGCTGGCGGAATTCGAATTGGGAATTGTGTAACCCCTCAGCGAAAACCCCTGCAAATTACGTCCACACCCGGAACGTAATTTTTTTGTCTGATACCAAATTTAAATCAAACTATATGAACCAACTGGCAATTAAGGACAACA
Organism: Robiginitalea sediminis; assembly: GCF_002198115.1. Lineage (GTDB taxonomy): Bacteria > Bacteroidota > Bacteroidia > Flavobacteriales > Flavobacteriaceae > Robiginitalea > Robiginitalea sediminis. Next base: position 3,822 of record NZ_NGNR01000005.1, read on the forward strand.
GTTTTCTGCGGCAATTCGAGACGCGCGTAGACGGGCATCTGGCCAAGATCGAATACTCCTCCCAGGAGCGCAAAGTATTTCTGACCAAACTGGTCATCCCCGCTGAAATCACAAAGGAAGGGTTCAAAGAAGAGTTTATCAAGGGCGTCCTCCACTTGATTCAGGAACAAAACCTTCGGGTGGTTCCCACCAGTCCTCAAATTGCCGGATTCCTGCGCAAAAACAGGCAATACAAAGAAATGCTCCCGGTGGGTATCCGAATCTGAGCGCTGCAATGCAAAAAACTATCCCGGCCTTAGTGCCGGGATTTTTTATGCCGTTACGTCGGCCGAAGAAAAGGAAAAGCGCACCATCCCGTCCGGGTCGATACGGTCCAGGCGAATCCGGTGAACGGTCCCGGCCAGGGCGGGGTTCCACGGGGCCTTAACCTTGACATAATTCTCTGTGTAGCCCTGTATATAGCCTTTTCGGTTCTCGGCTTCCAACAGGACCGTCCGCTCGGTCCCGAGTTGGTCCTGGTAGAACTGCCGGCGTTTCTTTTCCGAAAGGCTGCGGAGCATCTGACTGCGGCGACGCCGCTGTTCCATAGCCACAACCCCATCCATTTCCGCTGCCGGGGTATCCGGGCGCTCCGAATAGGTGAAGACATGGAGGTAGGAGATATCCAGCCCGTGTAAAAAATCGTAGGTTTCCCGGAACAGGGCTTCGGTTTCCCCGGGGAAGCCCACAATGACATCCACCCCTATACAGGCATCCGGCATGGTGCGTCTGATGCGGTCTACCCGTTCCGCATAGAGTTCCCGCAGGTAGCGCCGGCGCATCCGCTTGAGGATCTCGTTGCTCCCGCTTTGGAGGGGGATGTGGAAATGGGGCACAAAATGCTTGCTGCCCGCCACAAAATCGATGGTTTCGTTCTGCAGGAGGTTGGGTTCTATGGAGGATATCCGCACCCGTTCAATGCCGGGCACCTGGTCCAGTTCCCGTACGAGTTCCAGGAAAGTATGCTCGTGTTTCTTATTCCCGAATTCCCCTTTGCCGTAATCCCCGATGTTGACCCCGGTCAGAACAATTTCCCGTATGCCCTGTGCCGCAATCTCTCGGGCCTGATCCAGGACTTGCCGGAGGGTGGCGCTTCGGGAGATTCCGCGGGCCAGGGGGATGGTACAATAGGTGCATTTGTAGTCGCAGCCATCCTGTACCTTTAAAAAGGCCCGGGTCCGGTCCCCGATGGCATAGCTGCCCACGTAGAAATCGGCCTGTTCGATCTCGCAGGAATGTACCTGCCCGGCAGGCTTTTTGGAAAGGTCGCCCAGGTAATCCGGAAGATTAAATTTTTCGGAGGCCCCCAGGACCAGGTCCACCCCATGGATGGCCGCAATTTCCTCGGGCTGCAATTGGGCATAACAGCCCACTATAGCGATAAACCCTTCCGGGTTGGCCCGGCGGGCCTGCCGTACGGCATGCCGGCAGCGCTTGTCTGCGTTGTCGGTAACCGAACAGGTATTGATTACGTACAAATCCGCTGCCTCCGGGAATTCCACCCGCGCAAAACCCACATCGGCCAGGCTGCGGGCAATGGTCGAGGTCTCGGCAAAGTTCAGTTTGCACCCCAGGGTATGGAAGGCTACCGTTTTGGACATTTGTATTCTGGATTACAGGGGCCGCAAAGGTACGGAATTCCGGAAAGGCTCAAAATGGGGCTCAGTAGTTGCGCCAGCGGGCGGTATCCTCAAAGACCTGCTGGAGGATTTTCGCATCCTCCTCGGTGAAAGACACCTCTCGCCGCGCCATCATAACCTTGGCCGCCTCGAAGGCACGAACCGGCTGGTAGGTGGTAAAACCCTTGGCCCCGCCCCAGCTGAAACTCGGCACAAAATTCCTGGGAAAGCCCGGGGTGTAAATGTTGCAATTGACCCCGATTACGGTTCCTGTATTGAACATGGTGTTGATGGCCGTTTTACTGTGGTCTCCCATCATCAGGCCGCAAAATTGAAGTCCGGTGTCCTCGAACCTTCCGGAGGCGTAATTCCAGAGTTTGACCTTGGCGTAGTTGTTTTTCAGGTTGGAGTTATTGGAATCTGCCCCGATGTTGCACCACTCCCCCAATACCGAATTCCCCAGGTACCCATCGTGCCCTTTGCTGGAATACCCGAAAATGACGGAATTGCTCACCTCCCCGCAAACTTTACCGTATGGGCCTACCGTGGTGGGTCCGTATATCTTGGCCCCCATTTTTACCACGGCCTTCTCACACAGGGCAAAGCCGCCCCGGATCATATTCCCCTCCATGACCTCAGAATCCCGCCCCAGGTAAATGGGGCCTTCTGTAGCGTTCAGGATACTGAATTCCACCCGGGCCCCCGGTTCCAGGAAAATACGGTCTTCCCGGATCACCCGGTTGGATTCGGGGATGGGCTGGGAGGTCCGACCGCGGGTCAGACGCTGAAAATCGGCCTCGAGTTCCCGTGCGTTCTCAGAAAAAATCTCCCAGGTGTTGCGCAACTGGGTAAACCCCTGGGTATAGGCCTTCCTGGGGAGTTCCTCCGCCTCCAGGGGGGAAATGGGCTCCGGGTTCCGGTAGGCCAACAGCACCTCCCCGCCCCAGAGGGCCTCCCCGGGTTGCAGGGCATGGGTGGCTTCCACAAGGCCCGGTTCCGGGAACACGGAACCGCAAAGCATCAGGTTGTCGGCCCCGGCATCCATGGGGAATTTACCACTCAGATACGCTTCCGTCATATAACTGACCGGGGTATTCAGCTCGTGTTCCCATTTCTCTGCAAGGGTCAGGATCCCCATCCGGATGGCCGCTACCGGGCGGGTAAAGGTAAAAGGCAACAAGGCTGTCCGACGGTCTCCGTCAAAGAGGATGTAGTGCATGGCCGGTTTTTGATGCAAAGGTAAAAAAAGGCAGGCAGCCGGGATTGCGCTTAAACGCCTTTCTGGCTCCGTGGTCGAAAAGGCAAAAAAAAAGCAGCGCCTGCAGCGCTGCTTTCCTTGAGGGAGAATGTTCCCTTCTTATTTCTTTTCGAATTTCTTGTACTTGCTCTTAAACTTGTCGATACGACCAGCGGTATCCACGAGTTTGGCTTTCCCGGTATAAAACGGGTGGGAAGTACGCGAAATTTCCAGCTTAACCAACGGATATTCTACCCCGTCCACTTCAAGGGTTTCCTTGGTCTCTGCTGTAGACTTGGTGATAAAGACATCGTCGTTGGACATGTCCTTGAAGGCTACCAGCCTGTAATTATCGGGATGAATATCTTTTTTCATCGTATGCTGCGTTTGAATTCCTGAGATTTTTCAGGCTGCAAATTTAAATAAATTATTTTTAAATCCACGGAAAGCAACCCTTAAAATTCTCTGGTATTTTTTTTAACTTCCCTGTAACAAATGGGGCACATGTGCAACCCATAACCGACTGAACTTTAAAACAAACAGAAATGGATTCAAACCAACCCAAAACCGGAAAGTACGCCTTAAACTACGGACTCATCCTCGGGGGCCTCAGTGTGGCCTTCCAGCTCATGCTCTTCTTTGCGGATGCGCATACCGCCCAGAGCTCCCTCAACAATGTTATCGGACTGGTCCTGGCTGTAGGAGTCACCTTCTGGGGCATCTCAGCCTTTAAAAAAGCCAATAACGGCCTGCTGTCCATAGGGCAAGGTCTTAAAATAGGCGCCGGGGTGGCGCTGATTTCCGGTATTATCGCCATTGTTTATCTGATTTTCCTCTCCAATGTCCTGGATCCGGAATTTGCCTCCAAGGTCATGGACCTGAGGATGGCCGAAGCCGCCGAGCAACAAAACCTCACCTCGGAACAAATCCAGCAAGGCAAGGAGATGGGGCTTAAATTCTGGTGGATTTCCTACCCCATGATCCTCATCGTCAATGTCCTTATCGGGCTGGTCATCGGATTGGTCGGGGGGCTGATCTTCCGCAAGTCGGAGGCGGCCTGATTGTTTCAGAAATTGTACATTTGGGCGGAACTCCAAGTACTGGTATGCACCTGTCCATTGTCATCCCCTTACTGAACGAAGAGGAATCCCTGAAAGAACTCCACGATTGGATTGTGTCTGTGATGCAATCCAATCGTTTTGTTTATGAAATCCTCTTTATTGACGACGGCAGTACCGATGGGAGCTGGGAGATAATCCAGGCCCTGGGCGCCGCCAACCCCCAGGTACGGGGCATCCGCTTTCTGAAGAATTTCGGGAAATCCCAGGCCCTTCATGCCGGCTTCCGTGCGGTTAGCGGGCAAATTGTGGTTACCATGGATGCCGACCTGCAGGACAACCCGGAGGAAATCCCGGAAATGGTCCGGAAAATTGAGGAGGATGGCTTCCAGATGGTCTCCGGGTGGAAGAAAAAGCGGTACGATTCGGTCCTGATGAAAAACCTCCCCTCCAAGCTTTTCAATTGGGCTGCCCGCAAGACCTCCGGCGTTAAACTCCACGATTTCAATTGCGGCCTCAAGGCCTTCCGCAGGGAGGTAATCGAACAAATCGAGGTATCCGGGGAAATGCACCGCTATATCCCGGTACTGGTCAAAAATGCCGGCTTCCGCTATATTGGCGAACAAGTGGTCCAACACCAGGCCCGGAAATACGGGAAGACGAAATTCGGGGCCGAGCGCTTTATCAACGGCCTGCTGGACCTGATCACCATCTGGTTTGTCTCGAAATTCGGCAAGCGCCCCATGCACCTGTTCGGGGCCCTTGGCGTACTGATGTTCATCATTGGGTTTGGCTTTTCCCTCTACCTGGGTATAGACAAACTCTTTATCAACCCCACGGGCCGCCTGCTCACCGAACGGCCCCAGTTCTTTATTGCCCTGGCCGCAATGATTATGGGGATTCAGTTCTTCCTGGCGGGCTTCCTCGGGGAGATGATCCTGCGCAGCCGCAAAGGGGGAAACCGGTACACGATCTGGGAACAGGTAAACCTCAGCGGATCAGGGCAAAATGCCCCTGAATAACCCTGCCTTCAGGGAGTTGTAGGCGGTACCAGTAATCTGAGGACGGAAGGTCGCGCCCCGCCTTGCTCCCATCCCATCCGGGCCGGTCGGCGCCTAAGACAGTCACCAGGTTGCCATATCGATCGAAAACTTCCAGCCTGTACCCGGCGTAGGCCTGCGGATCGTAGAGTTGCCACACATCGTTGTATCCATCCCCGTTGGGACTGAAAAAAGCAGGTACCCCCCCGACCACAAGTTCCTGTCGGTACTCCTGGCAGCCGTCGGTAACCAACAGGTCGTACACCCCCGGCAAAACCCCGTCGAAGCGGGGGGAATCCTGAAAGGTGACCCCATCGTCCAGGGAATACCTCAGGGGGTCTGGGCCTGGCCGGGCGTCTACCTCCACGCGGTTTCTGGGTTGGAAATCCGAGATAGCGACCTGGTCTACCTGGAACCGGTCGGGCTCGGAGACGGTAAACACCTGGGTCCAGGCACACGGGCCGCGAAAAAGCTGTACGGTGTAGGTCCCCGGGGCGTTTGCTAGGCGCTGAGGGGTGTCAGAGCCGTCATCCCACAGGTAGGCATCAAAACCTTCTGCCGCCGTAAGCAAGGCAGCCCCGTTACAAAGCTGCGCTTCGCCTTCCAGGTCTGCCTCCGGGGGCAGGATAAAATCCAGGTCCAGGATCCCGAGCTGCTCGCACCCCCCCTGCAGTTCCGTTCGGAACCAGAACCTCGGCGCATCGAGCGGGCCCAGGAAATACGGCCCCGGCGCCAGGCGTCTGAGGTCCATCAGGGCGTCCTCCTCGGAGGCATAGACCCCCACTTCGGCAAGGGGGAACATCGCCTCCAGATAGGCGTAAAGCTGTACGGGATCGAACTCCACGGCCAGGGTGGGGGCCTTGTCCAGGCACACAGGTACCCGGATGGCTTCCCCATAGGTTTCCTGCCACCGGGTTTCCAGGCGGACTTCAATGATGGCAGAGCAATCCGGGTTTTCGAAGGCACGGGCATACACCACCTGCCCGGGAACCGTATTGCGGAACCCCTCTGGCTCCAAATGGTTCTGGTTGGCCTCGGCGTCGGCCCGGGTCTCAAAGAAAAAAGCGCTTATGTCCGGATTGCCATTGCGGAAGAGCTCGATGGCCTCCCGGAGGTTATAAGTGGCCAACCCGTCGTCCTGCCCGTCTATATCGCATTGCACCAGGGTTACTTCCGAAACCAGGTCCGGGCGCTGGGCGATCTCCACAAACTCCACAAAGTCGCGGGTGGCCCCGGTTTCATACTCCACTACCAACCGAACCTCAAACACCCCGTAGGTCGAGAACTGGTGTTCCGGGTTCAGCAGGGTTGAGGTGTTGCTGCCCCCGCTGGCCGGGTCTCCAAAATCCCAGGTTACCGAACGGATCCCTACCGGTTCCGGGATTCGGAACTGGGTGGGAGCACCCTCGCAGAATTGTTCGATTTCCACAATGGTCTCAAAAAAAGACTGGATGTAGGGCGGCAGGCCATAGGAGGCATCCCTCCCCCCCAGGAGTACCTGAAAAGCCCTGAAATCGCAATTGATGCCCGCCTTGTCGGGGGACCGGATCACCGAAAGCGCCCCCCCGGGAATGGAATGGTATATCTTCTTGTCTATCCCCAGTTGCAAGGCACCTGAAACCCAACCGGGCAGGGTGCGCTCAAAGCGGTGAACTGTAAATACGGAAGCCGCAGGAGAAGGGGCATCCAGGTCGAATTGGAGGATTTCCGGCTGCCCCAGGACCTTTTCCCCGGGGTTCTCGCCAGGGAGGATTTCAATGCTACTGGCGTAGAGCTTGGAGGAATCCGGCGAAAATTCCACCCCGTAATACAGGTGGGTGGCCGGCATAGGGATGGGGTTGGATAGGCGGCCTGTGGCCATGTCGAAGTCATAGAGCATCAGGACCCCTTGGTACCCCGGTTCCAGGACGGTGTGGGAAATGGCCACCCGGCTCCCGTCTGGCGCAATTTTAAGGGTTCCCCGGAAATTCTCCGGATCGTCTATATCCGGGCCCAGCCTGGAGACTACCGGCTGGGGGTCCAATCCGCCTGCGTCTACCCGGTAGGCGTAGAACCGGTCCTGGTAATGCGTCAGGACCCAATAGAAATCCCCCTGGAAATTCCGGATCCCGGTCACGTTTTCCGAGGCGCTTTCCAGCAGGTCCTGGTTTTTAACCACGACATCCCCAAGGCCGCCGGCGGCCTGCATATCTATGATCGAATAGTTAAAGCCGTTGGTACTCCCCGCACCTGCATTCAGTCGGTAAACCAGGGCATCGTCCGGGGTGAATACATAATAGCGGCTGGGAGCGCCGGGCTGTGGGACCACCAGCGCCGCCTGGCTGGTGGAGAAACTGCTGCGCAGCTCCTCCCCGTTGGGCATGGGGACATGCCGCCGGTTCCAAACGGTTTTTCCGTCGGTATAAAACAGCAGGTTACCCTGCCCGTCTGAAAAGCTCTCGCAGCCCTCGATGGTATTGAGCTGCCCATCCAGAAGCGGGACGGGGGAGCCCGAGCGGAAATCCAGGCCGGCATTGTTCCCGAAATACCAGATGGCTGCTTCCTTCTGCCCCAGGACCCCGTAAAAGGGGAGCAGCAAAAAGCCCAAAAGGAATAGCGCCGGAAGACGGGAAGCCTTTTTTTCCATAGCTTCGAAAGATACTCAAAATAACGGGAAGGCCCTTCAGGCATCGACCTTCTACCTCATTTTTGGATATCCCGGAATGCTATTTCGGGCAGGAAACGTACTTTTGCACAAAACGCACTGCCCATGCCTTCCGATTCTGCTATCCTGGCTACCGCCAGAACCTGGCTCAGCGACTTTTTCGACCCTGCCGTGAAACGGGAAATTCAGGACCTGATAGACCACAACCCGGACGAACTGAAAGACCGGTTTTACAAGAACCTGGAATTCGGGACCGGCGGGATGCGCGGTATAATGGGCACCGGGACCAACCGGATCAATAAATATACCCTGGGGAAAAGCACCCAGGGGCTAAGCCAGTACCTGAAAAAGACCTATGGGGAAGACGGGCTTAAGGTGGTTATCGCCTACGATTGCCGCCACAACAGCCAGTCTCTGGCCAGTACCGTGGCAGAGGTTTTTTCCGCCAACGGCATCCGGGTGTACCTGTTTTCGGAACTCCGCACCACCCCGGAACTTTCCTTCGCCGTGCGCCACCTGGGGTGTCACGCGGGGGTGGTCCTCACCGCCTCCCACAACCCGCCTGAATACAACGGCTATAAGGTATACTGGACCGATGGCGGGCAGATTGTACCGCCCCACGACGGGGCCATCATAGATGAGATCAACCGGTTAGATTACCCGGATATCCGCTTCAGCCCGAACCCGGAACTTATTACCCTCATAGATCAGGAGGTTGACGAGGCCTTTATAGCGGCCAGTGTGGCCAACGGGAGCATCGGGGCTCAGGGCAGGGATAATTTTTCCATTGTATTTACCTCCCTCCACGGTACCTCCATTACGGCCATCCCGGAAGTGCTCCGGCGGGCGGGGTATGCCAATGTAACGGTTATTGAGGAGCAGGCAGCGCCGGATGGTGCCTTCCCCACTGTAAAATCTCCGAATCCTGAAGAGCCGGAAGCCCTGGCTCTCGCCCTGGCCAAAGGGGAGGCTATTGGAGCCGACATGGTAGTAGGGACCGATCCGGACAGCGACCGGCTGGGGATCGCGGTACGCAACGAGGACGGAAAGCTGGAATTGCTCAACGGGAACCAAACGATGGTCCTGATGACCCGATACCTGCTGGACCGCCAGAAGGCCCAAGGGTTTGCAGGAAACGAATTCGTGGCTTCCACCATCGTTTCCACCCCCATGATGCCGGCCATGGCTGCCGCCTACGGGGTGGAGTGCAAAACCTCCCTTACCGGTTTTAAATGGATTGCGAAGATGATCGTGGATTTCCCCAACCAACACTTCCTTGGGGGAGGGGAAGAAAGTTTCGGTTTTATGGTGGGCGATTTTGTCCGGGACAAGGACGCCGTGACCTCTACCCTGCTCGCCTGCGAAATCGCTGCCTCGGCCAAGGCGGCCGGCAGCAGTTTCTACAAGGAACTTCTTCAGTGTTACGCAGACTTCGGCTGTTACCGGGAGCGCCTGGTATCCCTGACCAAGAAAGGGATGGACGGGGCTGCGGAAATCGGCCGGATGATGACCGATTTCAAAGAGAACCCGGTAAAAGCCCTGGATGGCTCCCCCATTATCCGGATAGACGACTACGGGGATTCAGTGTCTCTGGATACCCGCACCGGCAATCGTACGCCCATAGACCTGCCCAAGAGCAATGTGCTGATCTACACCACCGAGGATGGTACGCGACTGGCAGCGAGGCCCAGCGGTACGGAACCCAAGATCAAGTTCTATGTGAGCGTGAATGCTCCTCTGGCCTCGCCGGCCGGATATGAGGCTGAAAAGGCGCGGCTGGAGGCTAAAATAGACCGCATCCTGGGCCAACTTAACCTGGATTGATGAAGTACTTCCGCAAAATCCTGCGTTTTGCTGGCCCCTACCGCCGGTTTGGTGCCCTCAATATCCTGTTCAACATCCTCTATGCGCTGTTCAGTGCCCTCTCATTTGTGGCGCTGATCCCAATGCTGGAGGTACTCTTCCAACAAACCGAGCCCATTACCCAACCCCCGGTATATTCCGGAATAGGGCAACTGGAATCCTATGTGAAAGACTCCCTGTATTTTAAGATGGGGGAAGTGGCCGCAGACGATAAAATGCTGGCCCTCTCGTGGGTCATCGGCCTGGTCCTGGTGCTGTTCCTGCTGAAGAATATCTTCAACTACCTGGCCATGTACTTTATCACCTTCCTGCGCAACGGGGTGCTGAAGGACCTGCGCAACGCCCTGTACGAGAAAATTGTGGCCCTGCCTGTGTCCTTTTACACGGAAAAGCGCAAAGGGGACGTCATTGCCCGGATATCGTCGGATGTGCTGGAAATACAGCACTCCTTCCTTTCCATCCTGGAACTGATCGTACGGGAGCCCCTTACGATCCTGTTCACCATCCTGGCCATGTTCGTAATAAGCGTAAAACTCACCCTTTTCGTCTTTATTTTCATCCCGGTGGCGGGGTTCCTGATCTCCCGCATCGGAAAATCCCTGAAAAAGAAATCGGACCGGGTACAGCGCGAACAGGGGGCCCTGCTTTCCATTGTGGAGGAAACCCTGGGCGGGCTTAAAGTCATTAAAGCCTTTAATGCCGAGGGGACCTTTACCCGGCATTTTAAAGCGTCCACCACCCGGTTTTTCCGGTTCTCCAACAGCCTGCTCAACCGTCAGAACCTGGCTTCCCCGGTTGGGGAATTCCTGGGGATCCTGGTCATTGGCGTGCTGTTGTGGTTCGGGGGGCGGATGGTACTGGTGGAAGGCAGCCTGGATGCCTCCTCCTTCATTGCCTATATGGGGCTGGCCTATAATATCCTGACCCCTGCCAAGGCCATAAGCAAGGCCTCCTACGGGGTAAAGAAGGGTAATGCAGCAGCAGACAGGGTCCTGGAGATCCTGGAAACGCCCAACCCCATCCTGGATCCGGAAGACGGGCGGGAACTGGGTGGGTTCGACAAGGAACTCCGCCTGGAGTCCGTGGGCTTCCGTTATGAGGAGGAACCCGTACTGAAAAACTTCAGCCTGACCATCCCCAAGGGGAAAACCGTGGCCCTGGTGGGCCAATCCGGCAGCGGAAAAAGCACCATAGCCAGCCTGGTAACGCGTTTCTACGATGTTACCGAAGGGCGGATCTCCATAGACGGACAGGACATCCGACAGGTCACCAAGGCTTCGTTGCGCCAGTTGCTTGGGCTGGTTACCCAGGACTCCATTTTGTTTAACGATACCGTGCGCAACAACATCCTTCTGGGCAACCCGGGGGCCACTGCCGAAGCGGTAGAAGGTGCAGCCCGGGTGGCAAACGCCCACGAATTCATCAGCGAACTCCCCCAGGGATACGACACGGTTATCGGCGATGGGGGAAACAAGCTCAGCGGGGGACAGAAACAACGCCTCAGTATTGCCCGGGCTGTGTTGAAAAACCCGCCTATCATGATCCTGGACGAAGCCACCTCCGCCCTGGATACCGAAAGCGAGCGCCTGGTGCAACAGGCCCTTGAAAACATGATGCAGGGGCGCACCTCCCTGGTCATCGCCCACCGTCTGAGTACCATCCAGAATGCCGACCTGATCGTCGTGATGCAGAAAGGAGAGATAGTGGAATCCGGTACACATGCGGAGTTGCTGGCCCACAAAGGGGCCTACCGCAAACTGGTGGAAATGCAGCAACTGGCCGGGTAAACGGACCGGTTGTCGAAACCCGGTTAAACCTTTTGAGGCGCCCCGGGTCTAAACCCTCGATGGATATGTCTAGCGAAGTCGTACTGATCGCGCAGCTGCAGGACCCCGCCACGCGGGATGCTGCCTTCCGCAAACTGGTGGTGCAGTACCAGGAGCGGCTGTATTGGCATATCCGGCGAATCGTATTGGTGCACGACGATGCGGACGACGTACTTCAGAACACCTTTATCAAGGTTTTTAAGCACATCGGGCAATTCAAGGGGGACAGCCAGCTGTATTCCTGGATGTACCGGATTGCCACCAACGAAGCCCTTAGTTTTTTGCGTAAAAATGCCAAGATGCAGGCGGTAGACAGCGAGGCCATGCAGGACTATATGGTTTCCCGCCTCGAAGCAGACCCCTATTTTGATGGGGACTCCGCCCAGCGGGCGCTTCAGCGGGCCCTGGCCGAGCTCCCGGAAAAACAGCGGTTGGTTTTTAACCTTAAATATTTCGAGGAGATGAAGTACGAACAGATGTCCGAAGTCCTGGAAACATCGGTAGGCGCCCTGAAAGCCTCCTACCACCATGCTGTGAAAAAAATAGAGCACTACCTGAAAACCGTAAATGCCTGATCTGCGTATAAAATATTGGATATTAAACCTTTTAGATTAGCGATAGTCTAAGACTGGGATGAAAGCAAAAAAGGAACATAGCGGATTTACCCTGCCGGAAGGTTACTTCGACGGGTTTGCGAACCGCCTGGAGAAACGCCTTCAGGAAGGCCCGGGGCTCGTCCTTCCGGAAAAGGAAGGTTTTGCCGTACCCGAAGGCTACTTTGAGGCCTTCCCGGACCGCCTTTCCCGCCGCCTTTCTGCCCCGAAAGGCAAGGTCCGGTCCCTGTGGTCCTATACCTCCTGGGTTGCCGCAGCTGCTGCTGCCATAGCCCTCACCCTGGTCTTCTGGCCGGCGCAACAGACAGAGGCCCCGAGCTTTGAAGACCTGGCCGGCATGGAAATTGAACAGTACCTGGAAAGCGGGTACGACGACCTTAGCGCCTATGAACTTGCCGAAAGCCTGCCCCTGGAGCACATTGCCGTGGGAACGCTGCTCGAATCGGTTCCGGGTGAAGAGCATATCCTCGATTACCTGGATCAAAACATGGAAGACGATGATGCATATTATTGGAACGAAGACTAGCCGGGGCTGGATCCTGGCCCTGATAACCCTGCTCCTGGCCGGTAGCCCCATCGTTACGGCCCAGGACGCGGAAAGCCGTGAAAAAATCAAAGCCCTGCAGGTGGCTTTCTTTACTGAACGACTGGAACTCAGCCCGGCCGAGGCCAAGGTATTCTGGCCCCTGTACAACGAATATGAAAAAGAAAAGGAAGTACTTCGCAACCGAGAACGGGAGGAAATCCGCAACCGGATAGCTTCCGATAACGCCTTCAGCGAAGCCGAGGCTCAGGCCATTCTGGACCGCTACCTGCAACTGGAACGCGAACAGGAAGACCTGGATAACCGCTTCTACCGCAAGCTGGCTTCCACACTCTCCGCCTCCAAAACCCTGAAATTGTTCCGGGCCGAACACGATTTCCGCCGCAGGCTGCTTCGGGAATACCGCAAACGGGGCGGACAAATGCCCTGAAACGGCCTCAGGGGGTTTTAAATACAAGGCGGGCTACCCGCTCCCTACCGGCGGCATAGGCCACCGAATCATTCAGAAACTTCAGGGTATAGAACCCCTCTTCGCTTAGCGTCTTCCAGGTGCTCCCCCCATCCTGCGAATAGTCTATGCCGGTGAACCCTACGGCCACCAGGTCCCGCCCCCCGGAACCCGGGACATAGCGCACACAACTCTTATACCCGGGCAGCGCCCCGTCTGCCATCAGGGCCCAGGACCTGCCACCATCCGAGGTTGCCACCTTATTTCCCGTGTTTCCGGCGGGTACCGTATAATCGCCCCCGAGGGCAAAACCGGTATCCGCATCGAAGAAGTCCAGGCTGTAAAGTCCCTGAGAAGGGGAACCTGCAAGGGCCGGGGTCTGGAAGACTTCCCAGGACTTCCCGCGGTCCGGCGAATACAAGATGCGCGCCCGGGAAGTAACAACCCAGCAATGCTCCCCCACGATGGCGATATTGGTATTGCTGGCCGCAAAGGCTCCCTCCCCTTCCAGGGCCGGGGGAAGCAGGCTGCACGGGACTTTCTCCCAATCCTGGCCCCCATTTCGGGTCAGGATCATGCTCAGGCAACCGTCCATGGCATCGCCAACGGCGATGCCGTCTGTATCGTCCCAGAAGGCCATGGCATCGTAAAAGACCCCTTCGCCCTCCTCCCGGTAGACCAGTTCCATCTGCCCCTGGTCCCCCGTCTTGTAGAGCAGGGCCGGGGACCCCACCGAAAGCATGAAAAAATCCGAGGCGGTATGGGCTACCGCCCGGAATTCCGGGAAGGTACCCTGGTACTCCTGCCTGCGGGAAACCAGTTTGTGGGTAGCCAGGTCCATACTGGCAAAAAAACCATCGCTGCCCGCCATGGCCAGGGCCCCTGGCAGCAGGTCAAGTGCGCGGATGGAAACCGAATCCCGGTAAAGTTCATGGACCGAAACACGGGTATAGGCATGGGAGGTGGGGCGGTTACAGGCCGTAAAAGCCAGGAATACAGCGCCCAGGATCAGTAGGGTTCTCACAGGGAAGGGTTTGGCCTAAAGATACCGTTATTTGAATCAAAACGATACCTTTGCCGGGCCATGCGATTTCACCAAAACCTTGTGGCCGCCGTCCTGGACGGGGCCGACCTGATCTTCAACCAGGGGCAGTATGCCGACAAAGTCATTGAAAAGCTCCTGAAGCGCGACCGCCGCTGGGGTAGCCGCGACCGCGGTTTTATTGCGGAGACCCTCTACGAAATGGTCCGCTACAAAAGGTTGTACGGGGAAATAGCGGGGGTTAAGCAGCCCTTTACCCGGGAAGACCTGACGCGCATGTTCGCAGTTTGGGCCGTGCTCAAGGGACACCAGTTGCCACCCTGGCCCGCCTTTGCCGATACGCCCGTACGCAGAATCCGCGGCGCATATGACACCCTGAAAACCGACCGGAAAATCCGGGAATCCATCCCCGACTGGCTGGACGCCCTGGGGGCAGAAGCCCTGGGGGAACCCTTATGGGAAGAAGAAATTCACGCCCTGAATGACCCGGCAGCCGTAGTGTTACGCGTCAATACCCTCAAAACAAACCGGGATTCCCTGGCCCGGGCCCTGCAGGCAGAAGGCTTTGCCACCCAACCCGTGGAAGGGTACCCGGACGCCCTGCAACTGGAATCCAGGGCCAATGTATTCCAATCCCAGGCCTTTCAGGACGGGTGGTTCGAGGTCCAGGACGCCTCTTCCCAAAAGGTAGCCCCCTTGCTGGATGCCCGGCCGGGGATGCGCGTGGTAGACGGGTGCGCCGGTGCCGGCGGAAAGACCCTGCACCTGGCTGCCCAGATGGAAAACAAGGGGCAACTGCTGGCCCTGGACATTTACGTAAATAAGCTACAGGAACTCAAAAAGAGGGCGCGCAGGGCCGGGGCCTTCAATATCGAAACCCGGGAACTGGGCTCGGGTAAAACCCTCAAGCGCCTGGCGGGTTCCGCAGACCGGGTCCTGGTAGACGCCCCTTGTACAGGTCTGGGAGTGCTGAGGCGCAACCCGGACGCCAAGTGGAAAATTCGTCCGGAGTTCCTGCAGGAGGTTACCCAGACCCAGCAAAAACTGCTGACGCAGTACAGCCGGCTGCTTAAACCCGGCGGGAAACTGGTGTATGCCACCTGTTCCATCCTGCCTGCAGAGAATCAGGACCAGGTTGCGGCCTTTCTGGAATCTGAGGAGGGAAAAGGTTTCCGGTTGGTTTCGGAGGAATCGGTTTACGCCTCCCGATCCGGGTACGATGGCTTTTATATGGCCTTGCTGGAACGGGAAGGGTAATCAACAATTCCACCCGGGGATTGTTAATTAATAGGGCTGCGGCGTGCCGTGAAAAATGGTACCTTTGTGCCTTAATCAGCAAGGTCTAACTCACCCGAGGTTTATGATTCATTTTTTCGGGGATTCCGATTCTCAAGTATATGCCCTGGAGCACGAGGGCACGCTCGGCTCGGAAGACATCCTCAAACTCACCTGGCTTTTCGGCAACCGTCCGAAAATCGATGCGGCGTCTGTTGACGCCTTTTTTGTTGGACCCCGCGCCGCCATGGTAACCCCGTGGAGCACCAACGCCACGGAAATCACCCAGAATATGGGAATTGAAGGCGTGGTACGGATCGAATCCTTCAGGCGGGTCTCCGAAGATTACCGGGATTTCGACCCCATGCTCAGTGAGAAATACCCCCGCCTGCACCAGGAGATCTTCCACATCGAACACGAACCCGACCCGATACGGGAAATTACCGATATAGGCGGGTACAATGCCTCGGAAGGCCTCGCCCTGAGCGCGGAGGAAGTGCAGTACCTCGAACGCCTGAGCGAGCGGCTGGGGCGTCCGCTGACCGATTCGGAGGTCTTTGGATTCAGCCAGGTGAATTCGGAACACTGCCGGCATAAAATCTTTAACGGGACCTTTGTGATAGACCACAGGGAAATGCCGGACTCCCTGTTTGCGCTGATCAAAAAAACGGCGCGGGAAAACCCGAACGATATCGTATCGGCCTACAAAGACAACGTAGCTTTTGTGAAGGGCCCTCAGGTGGTGCAATTTGCACCCCGGTCTGCCGATAAGCCGGATTACTATCAGGAAACGGACTTTGAATCGGTCCTGTCCCTGAAGGCCGAAACCCACAACTTCCCCACCACGGTGGAGCCCTTTAACGGTGCCGCAACGGGGTCCGGGGGGGAAATCCGGGACCGCCTGGCGGGCGGCAAAGGAGCCATCCCCCTGGCCGGGACAGCAGTCTATATGACTGCGTACTCCCGCCTGGAAGCCGGAAGGGCCTGGGAGCAGTTTGTGCCGGAGCGCCCCTGGCTGTACCAGACCCCTATGGATATCCTCATTAAGGCCTCAAACGGGGCATCCGATTTTGGCAATAAATTCGGGCAGCCCCTTATCTGCGGATCGGTCTTTACCTTCGAACACGAGGAAGACAAGCAGGTGCAGGCCTTCGACAAGGTTATCATGCTGGCCGGAGGAATCGGGTATGGCAAGGCAGAACAGGCTAAAAAAGACACCCCCAGGACCGGAGACAGCATCCTGGTGATGGGCGGGGACAACTACCGCATTGGTATGGGGGGTGCAGCCGTTTCCAGCGCCGACACCGGTGCCTTCAGTACGGCCATAGAACTCAATGCCGTTCAGCGCTCCAACCCGGAAATGCAGAAACGCGTCGCCAACGCCATCAGGGCCCTGGCAGAACGTGACCACAACCCCATTGTATCCATACACGACCATGGCGCCGGAGGGCACCTGAACTGTCTTTCGGAACTGGTGGAGGATACCGGAGGGGAAATCCGCCTGGACCGCCTTCCCGTAGGCGACCCAACCCTGTCCGCAAAGGAAATTATCGGCAATGAATCCCAGGAGCGCATGGGGCTGGTGATGTCCCCGGAGGATGTAGACCTGCTGCGCCGGATTGCCGAGCGGGAGCGGGCGCCCCTGTACGAAGTGGGAACCGTAACCGGAGACCATCGGTTCAGTTTTGCCTCCGAGACGGAAAAACCGATGGATCTGGCCCTGGCCGACATGTTCGGAAGTTCGCCCAAAACCATCATGGAAGACCGGCAGCTAAAGCGCCGCTATGCCGAGGCCGAATACGAACCGGCCCGCTTCCACCACTACCTGGAGGCCGTACTGCAGCTGGAAGCCGTGGCCTGCAAGGACTGGCTCACCAACAAGGTAGACCGCTGCGTAGGCGGAAGGGTAGCCAAGCAGCAATGCGCAGGACCCCTGCAACTCCCGCTGAACAACTGCGGGGTTATGGCCCTGGATTTTAAAGGGAAAGAAGGCCTGGCCACCTCTATTGGCCACAGCCCGGTTTCGGCCCTTATCCACGCAGGGGCCGGCAGCCGTAACAGTATCGCTGAGGCCCTGACCAACCTGGTGTGGGCACCACTGGAAAAAGGCCTGCGCTGCGTATCCCTCTCGGCCAACTGGATGTGGCCATGCAACAACCCCGGGGAGGATGCGCGCCTCTACGAAGCGGTACAGGCCGCTTCGGATTTTGCCATTGCGCTGGGCATCAACATCCCGACCGGGAAGGATTCCCTGTCTATGAAACAGAAATACGCAGACCGGGATGTACTGGCCCCGGGAACCGTCATTATCTCGGCCGCCGGGCACTGTTCGGACCTGAAACAGGTGGTGGAGCCCGTGCTGAAGAAACAGGGTGGCCCGTTGTACTACCTGGGGTTGTCTTCGGACAGTTTCCAGCTGGGGGGGTCAAGCCTCGCCCAGGTCCTGGGCCGGGTAGGCCAGACCGCCCCGGATGTGAAGGACCCCGCCTATTTTGCAAAAGCTTTCAATACCCTTCAAGCGTCCATCCGCAAAGGGGAGATCCTGGCCGGGCACGATGTGGCATCGGGCGGGCTGGTGACTACCCTGCTCGAAATGTGTTTTGCAGACCTTGACCTGGGTGCGGACCTGGACCTCAGCGACCTGGGGGAAACCGATACCCTCCGCCTGTTGTTCGCAGAAAATGCAGGAGTCGTGGTACAGGCCCGGGACGCCTCTGTTGAGAAAGCCTGGGAAGCGGCAGGTGTCCGCTTCTCCCGGATCGGGTCGGTGCAGCCCCAGGCAACCCTGAAGATCCGCAACCACCGCGAAAGCATGGCGTTGGATGTGGCAGCCCTGCGGGATACCTGGTATAAGACCTCTTATCTGCTGGACGAAAAACAGACTGCCAATGGGTTGGCACGCGCCCGTTTCGAAAATTATGCCCAGCAACCCCTGGTCTACGAGTTCCCGAAAAAGTTCAAGGGGAAACTCCCTAAGGTGGGTGCCACCGGGTCCCGTCCTAAGGCTGCCATCCTCCGGGAAAAAGGAAGCAATTCGGAGCGGGAAATGGCCCATGCACTATTCCTGGCCGGCTTCGACGTGAAGGACGTCCACATGACGGACCTGATCAGCGGGCGGGAAACCCTCGAAGATATCCGCTTTGTGGGCGCCGTAGGCGGGTTCTCGAATTCCGACGTGCTGGGAAGCGCCAAGGGCTGGGCCGGCGCTTTTAAATACAATGAAAAAGCCAACCGGGCCCTGCACCGTTTCTTTTCCCGCCCAGATACCCTATCGGTAGGGATTTGCAATGGCTGCCAGCTCTTTATGGAATTGGAACTCATCCACCCGGACCACGAGGACCACGGCAAGATGACCTACAACGACTCCCATAAACACGAGAGCGCGTTTACCTCCGTGCGCATCGGGAAAAACCGTTCGGTTATGCTTTCCGGGCTGGAAGGGACTTCCCTTGGGGTCTGGATATCCCACGGAGAAGGCAAATTCCACCTTCCCTATGCATCGGAGCGCTACAACATCGTGGCCACCTATGGGTATGAAGGCTATCCATCCAACCCGAATGGCAGTGATTACGGGGCTGCCATGCTTTGCGATGACAGCGGCAGGCACCTGGTGACCATGCCGCATATAGAGCGCTCTATCTTTCCCTGGAACTGGGCGCATTACCCGGACCGGGACGATGCCGTATCCCCTTGGCTCCAGGCCTTTGTAAACGCCCGGGAGTGGATTGAAAGCCATTAATTCCAAGGCCTTATGGAGAAGCCGCCTTTCAAGATCGATTTCCTGGACCACGTGGCCATACGGGTAGCCGATCTTGAGGTATCCGCCGCATGGTACCAGGAAGTCCTGGGGTTGGAGCGGTATGATGTACCCGAATGGGGTGCCTTTCCCATTTTCCTGCTGGCCGGGACCTCCGGGGTAGCGCTTTTTCCCAGGGACCGAGAGGGTAACCTGCAACCCCCGGGGATCCGTATAGACCATTTTGCCTTCCAGGTGGGGCCGGATGCCTTCGATGCAGCGGTCGCCCATTACCGCGGACTGGGCCTGGACTTTTCGGTTCAGGACCATATCCACTTCCGATCCCTTTACACCCAGGACCCGGACGGGCATACCGTCGAGCTGACCGCCCTGCAGGTACCGCCGGAACAATTCTATCGCTAAACCGGGGATTAGGTGTACGATCGGATTTCCTACCTTTAGGGAAACACGCCGCCTTCTGCGGCCACTAAAACCAACCCTATGCAACCCTGCCGCCTCCTGCGGGCCTTTGTCATGCTTTTGATGATGCCCGCTGCCCTCCACGCGCAACCCAGCCTGGAATCCCTCCTTACCGGACCTTATGTAGAAAGTATCATGGGCTCCGAAAACGGGGATGCCCTGGCCTGGGTAACCAACCGCAACGGGGTGCGGAATATCGGCTATACCGATTTGAAATCCGGCGAAATAAAGACACTTACCCGCTTTTCTGCGGACGATGGCCTGGGAATTTCCCTGGCCGGGATCACAGAAGACTTCCTGCTCTTTCACAGGGGCAACGGGAACAACCGGGAGGGGTACCCCGCTAACCCTGCGAGCCTCCCCAACACCCCGGAAGTGCAACTCCTGCGCCTGCACCTGAAGGACCTCCGACTGGACACCCTGGCCGCTACGGGCAACAGTACCCTGGGGCCCGGAGGGAAGGCACTGCTTTACTCCAGTGGCAACCGGGTATACCAGATCCCGGATATAGGCCATGAAAACCCAAAGGCTGAAGTCCTGTTCGAAGTGCGAAGCGGGGCAGGGAGCCTGGCATTTTCGCCAGATGGCGGCAGGATTGCATTTGTCAGCCCGAGGAAGGACCACAGTTTTATCGGCTACTTCGACCGGGAGAACAAGAGCGTCCATTGGGTTGCCCCTGGTCTTTCGATAGACAGCCACCCGGCCTGGTCCCCGGACGGGAATAGCATCGCTTTTATCCGGAGTCCCGGAAATGGAAAGGACCAGTTGCGCAACCTGATGGGCGGCAATCCCTTTGAAGTCTGGGTGGCCGACCTGGCTTCCGGCAAGGCGCGCAGTATCTGGGCATCTCCATCGGACGATGGGGGCTTTGCCCAATACTACCCCAATGCACCGCTGAGGTGGCCGCAGAAAGGGAGGATCCTTTTTTACTCCGAGCACGAAGGATGGCTCCATATCTATGCCGTAAACCCCGATGGTTCGGGCCTTACCGACCTTACCCCGGGGGCTTGCGAGGTAGAAAACAGTACCCTGAGCAAAGACCTCAAGAGCCTCTACTACACCAGCAATTGCACCGACCTGAACCGGAGGCATATCTGGGCCACCAAGCTTGATACAGGGGCCTCAGAAATCCTGACAGACCGGAGCGGGATCCAGACCCACCCAGTAGCCCTGGCCAACGGGGCTCTGGCCTTCAGGGAAGGCCGCTTTAATGCGCCTACCACCGCCGTGCTGCAGAAGGGAAACAACCGGAAAATCCTGGAACCCTTGCCGGGGGATTTCCCTAAGGCACAGCTGCAGGAGCCCCAGGCTGTAACCTTTACTTCCCAGGACGGGCTTACCATCCACGGACAGTTGTTCCTGCCCCCCAACCCGGGTAAGAAGAAACACCCAGCGGTGATCTTTATGCACGGCGGGCCTATCCGGCAAATGCTGCTGGGGTACCACTACAGCGGCTATTACGCCAATGCCTACAGCATGAACCAATTCATGGCGGCCCGAGGCTACGTGGTCCTCTCGGTCAACTTCCGGGCTGGGATCGGGTATGGCAGGGATTTCAGGAGGGCGGACCAACAAGGCCCCCGCGGGGCATCGGAATACCGGGATATCTTGGCGGGCGCGGCCTACCTCCAGGCGCACCCTGCGGTAGATGCCAACCGCATAGGGCTGTGGGGCGGTTCCTACGGCGGGTACCTGACTGCGATGGGTCTGGCCAGGAACTCCGACCTTTTTAAAGCCGGGGTAGACCTCCACGGGGTCCACGACTGGGCCTGGAGGGGCAGGGACTTCTCACCCGGAGGCGGGTGGGGCCTGGGGTCGGCAGATATGAATAAGGCCTATCATTCCTCCCCGATCTCCGAGTTACAGTACTGGAAGTCGCCTGTCTTAATCATTAGCGGGGATGACGACCGGAATGTGATGATCGGGCAGTCTATAGACCTGAAGAACCGGCTGGATGCCCTGGGGGTGTATAGCGAGGTACTGGTATTTCCGGATGAAGTTCACGGGTTTCTGCGCACGGAGAGCTGGCTGCGGGCCTATCTGGCTGCAGCAGACTTTTTCGACCGGTTTCTGAAAGCGGATTAGGCTTGGGGTGGGTCCCCCCTCCCCCCCGCCCGAAACCAAAATACCGCCGCGGCCTGAAACCGCCTTGCGAGCACAAATACGGCCGGTGTCAAATACTAAATTCGTAAAAAAACAGGGGTAGGATTGATAATCTTTTTATAAACCACCCCCTTTTGTTATTTTGCGCATACCCTAGAGTAATCCAATATGCAAAACATTACCCGTCTTTTCGACATCCCCCGATACCAGGCCCAACACTGCAGGCTGGACGCGGCCATGGTAACCAAATACGACGGAGAGTGGAAGTCCGTATCCTCCGAGCAATACCTGGAACAGGCAGACCGGATGAGTCGTGCCCTGCTCCGCCTCGGGGTCCAGGCCAACGATAAAATTGCGATGATCTCCATGACCAACCGCACGGAATGGAGTGTTACCGATACCGGCATCCTGCAGGTCGGGGCCCAAAACGTGCCCATATACCCCACTATTTCGGAGGAAGACTACGCCTATATCCTGAACCACTCCGAATCGGTGTACTGTTTTGTTTCCTGCCAGGAAGTGTACGACAAGGTGATGGCTGTTAAGGATCAGGTGCCCAGCCTGAAGGAAGTCTACAGCTTCGACGAAATTCCCGGCTGCCGCAACTGGAAGGAACTCCTGAAGGACGGGGAAGACACCGGAAACCAGGAAGCCTTTGAAGCGCGCAGGGCAGCGGTAACCCCGGAAGACCTGGCCACCCTTATTTATACCTCGGGGACTACCGGCAGGCCCAAAGGGGTGATGCTTACCCACAACAATGTGGTGAGCAATGTGCTGGCCAGTAAGGAACGGGTCCCCTTCGAATATGGAGGTACGGCCCTGAGCTTCCTCCCGGTCTGCCACATTTTCGAGCGGATGATCCTGTATCTCTACCAATACTGCGGCATCAGCGTGTATTTTGCGGAAAGCCTGGAAACCATAAGCGATAACCTGAAGGAGGTAAAACCCAATGTCATGACGGTGGTGCCGAGGCTTCTGGAAAAGGTATACGACCGCATCATTGCCAAAGGGGCCGCCCTGAGCGGGGTCAAGAAAGCCCTGTTTTTCTGGGCCGTAAAACTGGGGCTGCAATACGAACCCTACGGGGCCAACGGCTGGTGGTATGAAACCCGCCTGAAACTGGCCCGTAAACTGATCTTCAGCAAATGGCACGAAGGCCTGGGCGGTAACCTGGAAACGATGGTTTCCGGTAGTGCGGCCCTGCAAAGCCGTCTGGCCCGGGTTTTCGCGGCGGCGGGTATCCCGGTTATGGAGGGGTACGGGCTTACGGAAACCTCTCCCGTGATCTCCGTGAACGACCAGCGCAACCGCGGCTGGAAAATCGGCTCGGTAGGGAAAGTCATTAAAGGTGTGGATGTGGTAATAGCCGAAGATGGGGAAATCCTGTGCAAGGGCCCCAACGTGATGGTGGGCTACTACAAAGACCCGGAGAAAACCGCGGAGGTCATCCAAAACGGTTATTTCCATACGGGGGATATCGGGGAACTGGATCATGAAGGCTTCCTGCGCATCACAGACCGCAAAAAAGAGATGTTCAAAACCTCCGGTGGGAAATACGTAGCACCCCAGCTGCTTGAAAACCGCCTGAAGCAATCCCGCTTTATCGAGCAGGTCATGGTCCTTGGAGAGGGCGAAAAAATGCCGGCGGCGCTTATCCAGCCCAACTTCGAATTCCTTTTTGAATGGGCCAAGCGCCACGAGATCCCGGCGGGTTCTCCCGCCGAAATGATCCGTGACCCGAGGGTGGTAGAGCGTATCTCAGAAGAGGTGAACCAGGCCAACGAGCAGTTCGGGAAATGGGAAAAGATCAAGCAATTCCGGCTCACGCCTGATATCTGGTCGGTAGACGGCGGGCACCTCACCCCGACCATGAAACTGAGGCGGAAAATCATCCGCTCCCTGTATAAGGATCTGTATGAAGATATTTACGGGCATTACGAAGAGCGGTAAACCTGAACGCCCCGGGACGAACCCCGGGGCTTTTTTTTCTTATTTATTATGCACGCATAATAAATTTTTATATATTTGGGATCAGCGTTAAGCCCCCTATGAAAGAAATAACCATCGATTATGCCCTGAGGGCCACCTGGCAGGCCGTAGCCCGCATGTACAATGAGGAGGCCAAGACCTTCGATGGCACCATGGCTATAGGGTTCTGCCTGCTGAGCATCGACCCTAAAAAAGGGACACCTTCAACAGCCCTGGGCCCTAAAATGGGCATGGAAGCCACCAGCCTTTCGCGTATCCTGAAGAGCATGGAACAGAAAGGGCTTATCGAGAGACGGCCCAACCCGGAAGATGGCCGAGGAGTTCTGATCCACCTGACAGCCTTTGGTTTACAGATGCGGGAAGACTCCAAACGGGTAGTCCTCCGGTTTAACGAAGTGGTGGGGCGCCATGTCAGCGCGGCAGATTTAGCCGCCTTTTTCAGAGTGACCCAGACCATTACCCACCTGATTGCCGAAAAGAAGATCTACACCAATAAGGCGGATGCCCCGGTATCCCCCTCCCAATAATACCAATGCAATAAGACTATGAACAGACATATCCAACAGGTAGCGGTTATCGGATCCGGAATAATGGGTAGTGGCATTGCCTGTCACTTCGCCAATATTGGAGTGCGGGTACTGCTGCTGGACATCGTGCCCAGGGAACTGACCGATGCCGAAAAAGCCAAAGGGCTTACCCTGGAAGACAAGAGGGTCCGCAACCGGCTGGTAGACGAATCCCTTGCTAAAGCCCTGAAAAGCAAACCCTCCCCCATCTACCACCAGGACTTTGCCCGGCGGATCGAAACCGGGAACCTGGAGGATGACATCCACCGCGTAGCCGAAGCCGACTGGATCATAGAGGTGGTGGTCGAGCGCCTGGATATTAAGAAACAGGTTTTTGAAAAGCTGGACGCACACCGCAAACCGGGGACCCTGATTACCTCCAATACCTCCGGGATCCCCATCCGCTTTATGGCCGAGGGCCGAAGTGCCGATTTCCGGGCACACTTCTGCGGCACCCACTTTTTCAACCCGGCCCGTTACCTGAAACTCTTCGAAATCATTCCGGGCCCGGATACCCAGCCGGAGATCCTGGAATTCCTCAGGGAGTACGGGGAGCGCTTCCTGGGAAAGACTTCGGTGGTGGCCCAGGATACCCCGGCCTTTATCGGGAACCGCATCGGGATTTTCAGCATTATGAGCCTCTTCCATGCGGTTAAGGAAATGGACCTGACTGTGGAGGAAGTAGATAAACTCACCGGCCCGGTTATCGGGCGGCCCAAGTCTGCCACCTTCCGCACGGTGGACGTGGTAGGGCTGGATACCCTGGTACACGTAGCCAACGGTATCCGGGAAAACTGCCCCGATGACGAGCGTCACAGTTTGTTCCAATTACCCGACTTTATCAGCAGCCTTATGGAAAATGGCTGGCTGGGAAGCAAGTCCGGGCAGGGGTTTTATAAGAAAGTAAAGAAAGACGATGGCTCCAGCGAAATCCTGAGCCTGGACCTGGGTACCCTGGAGTACCGCTCCAAAAAACGGGCCCAGTTTGCCACCCTGGAGCAAACCAAAACCATCGACAATGTCATTGACCGTTTTGCGGTACTAACTGCGGGCAAGGACAAGGCAGGTGCCTTCTACCGGCAGAGTTTCGGGGCCCTGTTTGCCTATGTCTCCCACCGTATCCCGGAAATCACCGACGCCCTGTATAAGATAGACGATGCCATGAAAGCCGGTTTTGGCTGGGAACACGGGCCATTCCAGATCTGGGATGCGGTGGGCCTGGACAAGGGGATTGCCATGGCGGAGGAAGCCGGGCAACAGGTGGCACCCTGGGTCGGCGAAATGAAGGCTGCCGGGGCGGCATCCTTCTACCAGGTACGCGATGGAGCCACCTATTTCTACGACATCCCGGAGAAGTCCCACCAGAAAGTACCCGGACAGGAGGCTTTTATCATCCTGGACAACATCCGCAAATCCAACGAGGTCTTCAAAAACAGCGGGGTGGTGGTCGAGGACCTGGGAGACGGCATCCTCAATATCGAGTTCCGCTCCAAGATGAACACCATTGGCGGGGATGTACTTGCCGGCCTGAACAAGGCTGTAGACCTGGCAGAGGCGAACCACCGCGGCCTGGTGGTGGGCAACCAGGCGGCCAACTTTTCAGTAGGCGCCAATATCGGCATGATCTTTATGATGGCCGTGGAACAAGAGTACGACGAGTTGAATATGGCCATCAAGTATTTCCAGGATACCATGATGCGGATGCGCTATTCCTCCATCCCCGTTGTGGCAGCCCCGCACGGGATGTGCCTGGGCGGCGGATGCGAGCTGAGCCTGCACGCCGATATGGTGGTGGCCGCGGCCGAAACCTATATTGGCCTGGTGGAGTTCGGCGTTGGGGTAATCCCCGGAGGGGGCGGTTCCAAGGAAATGGCCCTGAGGGCCTCGGACAGCTTCCGCAAGAACGACGTGGAGCTCAATGTCCTGCGGGAATATTTCCTCACCATCGGGATGGCCAAGGTATCCACCTCGGCCTATGAGGCCTTCGATACCGGCATCCTGCAAAAGGGAAAAGATATCGTGGTGGTGAATAAAGACCGACAGCTGGCCACAGCAAAAGCCTATGCTGCCCTAATGGCGGACCGGGGCTACACCCGGCCGGTGGAACGCACGGACGTAAAAGTCCTCGGCAAACAAGCCCTGGGGATGTTCCTGGTGGGTACGGATTCCATGCATGCCGGGCACTACATTTCCGAGCACGACAAGAAAATAGCCAACAAACTGGCCTGGGTTATGGCCGGGGGCGACCTCTCGGAAGCCAGCTATGTAAGTGAGCAGTACCTGCTGGAACTGGAACGCGAAGCCTTCCTATCCCTCTGTACCGAGCGCAAAACCCTGGAGCGGATCCAGCACATGTTAAAAGTGGGCAAACCACTCAGAAACTAAGAAAATGAACATGTGCCGATTTGAAAATTTGAAAATGGTAAAAGGAAACAAAGCATGAGAACAGCCTATATCGTAAAAGCATACCGCACTGCCGTAGGTAAGGCGCCAAGGGGTACCTTCCGGTTTAAACGCCCGGATGAACTGGCCGCGGAAACCATCGCCTACCTCATGGAACAGGTCCCTGCCCTGGAAAAATCCAGGATAGACGACGTGATTGTGGGCAATGCGATGCCCGAAGCCGAACAGGGCCTCAATATGGCCCGATTAATCTCCCTTATGGGGCTTGGAATTGAGGATGTGCCAGGGGTAACGGTGAACCGCTACTGCGCCTCCGGCCTGGAGACCATTGCGATGGCTTCGGCCAAGATACAGGCCGGGATGGCCGATTGTATCATCGCCGGGGGAGCGGAAAGTATGAGCTACATCCCCATGGGTGGATACAAACCTGTACCCGACTACGGGCTGGCCAAGGCCGGGCATGAGGACTATTACTGGGGCATGGGGCTTACGGCTGAGGCTGTGGCCCAGCAATACAAGGTCTCCCGAGAAGACCAGGACGCCTTTGCCTATGCGTCCCACCAGAAGGCTCTGAAAGCACAGGCCGAAAACAAGTTCCAATCGCAGATTGTCCCCATTACCGTAGAGCACACCTATGTAAAAAACGGGAAGAAGACCACAGAATCCTACACGGTCTCGGCAGATGAGGGACCACGGGCCGATACCAACCTGGAAGCCCTCGGGCGCCTGCGTCCGGTTTTTGCCGCGGGGGGTAGTGTTACGGCAGGGAACGCCTCCCAGATGAGTGACGGGGCGGCCTTTGCCCTGGTCATGAGCGAGGAACTGGTGAAAGAACTCAACCTGGAGCCCGTGGCCCGGCTGGTGAACTACGCCGCAGTAGGGGTGGAACCCCGCATTATGGGTATCGGGCCTGTAAAGGCCATCCCGAAAGCCCTGAAACTGGCTGGCCTCCAGCAAAAGGACGTAGGGCTCATTGAACTCAACGAGGCCTTTGCTTCCCAATCCCTGGCCGTTATCCGGGAACTGGGCCTGGACCCTGAAATTGTAAACGTAAACGGCGGGGCCATAGCCCTGGGTCACCCCCTGGGGTGTACCGGAGCCAAACTCTCCGTCCAACTCTTCGACGAAATGCGCCAGCGCAAGATGTCCGGCAAATACGGCATGGTAACCATGTGCGTGGGCACCGGGCAGGGCGCCGCAGGGATTTACGAATTCCTGGCCTGATACATTTAAAGAAAATTGAACGACACACCATGAGCACAGAAACCAAAGAGAAAGAACTCCTGCGCGGCGGGCAGTTCATTGTAAAGGAAACGCCCTGCGAGGAGGTCTTCACCCTGGAAGATCTCAGCGAGGAACAGCGCATGATGCGCGAGAGCACCAAGGAATTTGTAGACCGCGAACTCTGGGCCCATTGGGAGCGGTTTGAACAAAAAGACTACGCCTATACCCAGGAGTGCATGCAAAAGGCCGGGGAAATGGGCTTTCTCAGTATTGCCGTCCCGGAAGCCTATGGGGGCATGGGGATGGGCTTTGTGGATACCATGCTGGTGTGCGACTACATCTCCGGGGCCACAGGCTCCTTCAGTACCGCCTTCGGGGCCCATACGGGTATCGGGACTCTTCCCATTACCCTGTACGGAACCGAGGAGCAAAAACAGAAATACGTGCCTAAACTGGCCAGCGGCGAATGGTTCGGGGCCTACTGCCTTACCGAACCGGGGGCCGGTTCTGATGCCAACTCCGGAAAAACCAAAGCCGTTCTCTCCGAAGACGGGACCCACTACAAGATTTCCGGCCAGAAAATGTGGATTTCCAATGCCGGATTCTGCAACCTGTTCATCGTATTCGCCCGGATAGAAGACGACAAGTACATTACCGGGTTTATTGTGGAAAACGACCCGGAAAACGGGATCAGCCTCGGGGAGGAAGAGAAGAAACTCGGGATCCACTCCTCCTCTACCCGCCAGGTCTTCTTCAACGAGACCAAGGTGCCGGTAGAAAACATGCTCTCCGAGCGCGGCAATGGCTTTAAAATTGCCATGAACGCCCTGAACGTGGGTCGGATTAAACTCGCGGCTGCGTGCCTGGAGGCCCAACGCCGGGTGACCAACGAAGCCGTCACCTATGCCAAGGAACGCCAGCAGTTCAAGACCCCCATTATCAACTTCGGGGCCATCAAAGCCAAGATTGCGACCATGGCTACCAATGCCTATGTGGGGGAGTCTGCCTCCTACCGGGCTGCCAAAAATATCGAAGACCGGATTGCCTTACGCGTAGCCGCGGGCAACAGCCATCCGGAGGCGGAACTCAAGGGCGTTGAGGAATACGCCATTGAATGCTCCATCCTGAAGGTTGCCGTTTCGGAAGACGTGCAGCAAACCACCGATGAGGGGATTCAGATCTTCGGGGGGATGGGCTTTAGTGCAGATACTCCTATGGAATCGGCCTGGAGAGATGCCCGTATCGCACGGATCTATGAAGGTACGAATGAAATCAACCGCATGCTTTCCGTGGGCATGCTCATCAAGAAAGCGATGAAGGGCCATGTGGACCTGCTGGGACCGGCCACAGCCGTGGGCGAGGAACTTATGGGTATCCCATCCTTCGACACCCCCGATTTTTCTGCCCTCCTTTCTGAGGAAAAAGATCTGGTGGCCCGCCTGAAAAAAGTCTTCCTGATGGTAGCCGGTAAGGCCGTGCAAACCTACGGTACCGACCTGGAGCAGCACCAGCAACTCCTGATGGCGGCAGCAGACATCCTCATCCAGATCTATATGGCCGAATCTGCGGTACTGCGCGCCGAGAAGAATGCCAAGCGCTTTGGGGAAGAAGCCCAGAAAACGCAAATCGCCATGGCGCGCCTGAACCTGTATGAGGCCACAGAGATCACTATCAGCAAAGCCAAGGAGGCCATCCTTTCCTTTGCCGAAGGCGACGAGCAGCGGATGATGCTGATGGGTCTCAAACGCTTTACCAAATACCACAACCCACCCAAGGTTGGGGCCCTGCGCGAGCAAATTGCCGACGCGGTGGCCGAAGCCGGCGGGTACACCTTTGACTAATTCAGATGCACTACTGGAAACAGAAGTGAGAAGCCGCCTCCCCCACGGGAGGCGGTTTTCGTTTATACGTCTTGCCCGGCAGCGGCATAGCGCCTACATTTAGGCCATGGCAGAAGACATCCTCAAAACGGCTTACGACCCGGCCCGGTTCCGCGAGGCGGGGCATGCCCTTATAGACCAACTGGCCCGTTACCTGCAGGAGGCCAGGAAAGGTCAAGTGCCTGTGTTGCACTACCAGCATCCCGATAAGGAATGGGATCTGTGGCAGGCGTACCTGGAAAAGGGAGACCCTAAGGACCTGTTTGAACGTATCCTGGAACGCACCACCAAGGTCCAGCACCCCAGGTATATGGGGCACCAGGTAGCCCCTCCCATCCCCCTGGCTTCCCTGGCGGCTTTGGTGGGGGGCGTTCTGAATAACGGGATGGCCATATACGAAATGGGGATGGCCCCTACCGCCATGGAGCGGCTGCTTACAGACTGGTTGTGCCGGAAGGCTGGTTTTGGGCCGGAGGCACGGGGCTTTCTGACCAGTGGAGGTACCCTGGCAAACCTGACCGCCTTGCTTGCGGCACGTCGTTCGCGCGGCCGGGAGGACGTCTGGAATAAAGGATACACGTCCAAACAGGCCGTCCTGGTAAGCGAGGCCGCCCATTACTGCATTGACCGCGCAGCGCGGATTATGGGGATGGGCGCTGAGGGGGTCATCCAGATCCCTGTGGACACCAATTACCGCATGGACCCCGCGTATTTGCAGCAGGCCTATGACCAGGCCATTAAAAAAGGCCTGGAGCCCATTGCGCTGGTCGGAAGCGCCCCCTGTACGGCAACCGGCAGTTACGACCCACTGGAACCGCTGGCTGCCTTCTGCAGGCAGCACAACCTCTGGTTCCATATAGACGGGGCCCATGGCGGGGCCGCCATCCTTTCGGAACGCTATAAACACCTGATGGATGGGGTGGCCGGGGCCGATTCCCTGGTGATCGACGGCCATAAAATGATGGGCATGCCCGTTCTGACCACTGCCCTGCTCTTCCGCAATGGAGCCGATTCGTACAATACCTTCTCCCAGCAAGCCGATTACCTCCTCTCGGAAAGCGAGGAGGAAGATTGGTACAATGGGGCCAAACGCACGTTTGAATGCACCAAATTAACAGGCATATTCAGTTGGTTCGCAGTGTGGAAGACGTATGGGGAAGAGCTCTTTACCGCCTACCTGGAGCGCCAATACGACCTGGCCCGCGAAGCTTCGGAACTGATCCGAAGCAGGCCCGGATGGGAACTGGCCTGCCTGCCCCAATCCAATATCCTGTGCTTCCGCTACCTGGCCCCCGGGATGGACGATACCACAGCGGACCAGCTCAATGGAGCCATCCGCCAACACCTTCTGGAAGCGGGCACGTACTACATAGTTCAGACCCGTGTATCGGGCCGGTCCTACCTGAGGACCAGCCTGATGAACCCCTTAACCGGGATCTCGGATATCCGTTCCCTTCTGGATCATATTGAGGGGATAGCGAAGGCTATTCCCCTGTCAGGAAACTGAAACGCGCCGCGTAATCGAGCATCTGGGCTTCGAACGATGCTGGCTGGGTCAGGACCACGTCGGTAACCTCCCCGGTGGCGGGGTCGGTAACCAACTCATAAACCGGGTTCACAAATCCGCTGTAAGGTGCCGAGGTAAACCGGGCATTGCGCTCCAGTACCTGGGCATGCAGTTGTTGGTCTACCTTTACCCCATAACCTTCCACCAACTCTTGGGCGGCCGTATAATCGCCCTCGGACTTGATGCGCTGGGTTTCCCGGAGCAGGTTCCCGAAGAGTTCCCTGAGGCGGTCGTAGTCGCGGATTTCAAAATAGGTCTTCCCATCGCGCTCCACCTTTTCGATTACCCCTTCCGGCTGGCCTTTCTCGAACACCCAGGCGGAAACCCACTGGCGGTTTACCATGTGGTCCTCCTCGATGTCATCCCCGAGTTCGATCCGGATGAGCTGGGTCATCAACCCGTTGCGGATATAGCCGTCATAGGCGGCCATGCCCACCTTGCGGTAGTCGTCCACCAGGCCCAGTTCCTGCAATTTGGGATCCATCAGGTAGTACAGGGCCACCAGGTCTGCCCGGCCTTCCTCAATGGTAGAGCGGTAATTCTTCAACGTTTCCTTGGGTTGGCCAACCCCGGGGTTGATCTGGCCCGAAGCATGCCCCACCACCTCGTGCAGGGCGGTATGCAGTTTATCCCCAAGTTCCCCATAGGCCATTTCCAATTCCACCTCGGTGGAATCGTGGGCAAATTCCCTCAGGCGGCCGGTACCCCCGGCCTGGTTGTAGGCATCGATGATGTTGCCCAGGGAAACGGACTTGCTGCCGTGTTCTACCCGGATCCAGTTGTTGTTGGGCAGGTTTACCCCAATAGGTGTGCTGGGGGAGGCATCCCCGGCTTCCCCGGCAACGATGACGGTTTTATAGGAAACCCCAACCACGTTGTCTTTTTTGTGCTCCTCCATCAGGGGGCTCTGATCTTCGAACCATTGGGCGTTTTCGGATAGTACCGCCATCTGGCGGCTCATTTCGAAATCTTTGATCTGGACAATGGTCTCATAGGATCCCTTGTACCCTTTCGGGTCGTTGTACACCTCTATGAACCCGTTAATCCAGTCGATATTCCCCTCGGTGGAATTCACCCAGGCAATGGCGTATTCGTCCCAGGTATCCAGGCTCCCGGTGCGGTAATAGTCGATAAGCAACTCCAGAGTCCGGGCCTGCTGGGGGTTCTCCGCAACCCCACGGGCCTTTTCCAGCCAGCCGATAATCTCGGCAATGGCAGGGCCGTAGAGGCCGTCCACCTTGTATACCTGCTCGGTGAGTTTCCCGCCTTCGCGGACCAGGCGCGTATTGAGGCCGATTTCAATCGGGCGGCCTTCAGGACCTTTGTCCGCAGCGCTGTAATAGGCCTCCACCTCCGCATCGGTAATATCCGGGCCGTAGAAGTTCACAGCCGATGCCAGGGTATTGTCTGTCCCTTTTTTCTTGTTGACCTTCTTGCTGTCTGCCTCGTTAAAGATGACCTCAAAGGCCTCGCCCTCGAGCACTGCGCCCGTTGCTGTCAAGACCTCCCGAAGGTATTCCGGGGAGAAGCCGGCCGGGATTTTATCGTTGGAATAATGGTGGTGGATACCATTGGAGAACCACACCCGTTTCAGGTAGGTCTCAAAGGCTTCCCACTGGGGGTCCTGGCGATCTCCCTCGTATTGGGTATAAACCTGTTCCAGGGCCTTGCGGATGGCCAGGTTATGGCGGTAGTTCTGGTCCCACATGATATCGCGCCCGGATAGGCCGGCCTGGACCAGATAGTACACCAATTGTTTTTCCTTCAGGGTGAGTTCCTCGAACCCGGGGACGCGGTAACGCAGGATCCGCAGGTCTGCAAACTGGTCTACAACGTATTCGAAGGACGTCTCGGCGTCCGTTGCAATGGCTTCTGTCTGGGGTTCCTGCCGGCAGGATGCCAGGAGGGCAAGCCCGAGAACCAGGCTCGCAAAACGAAGGTTTTTCATGGTTTAAAAATCGGTTTTGGTTAACCTAATAAAGGTACGGAATTACGGGGGAAACGGGAAGGAAAACCCGGGGATTCGAAAGGGGGCCGCCCCCCTCCCCCCACCCGATAAATTAACCACGCGCGGTGCATAATACCAGCAGTACGGCACTAAGGGAAAAAGGCCCATCGATCAGCCCTACGCTTCGGCAGCACCACGACCCACACAGGGTATTATTTTGCCGAGGATTAACCGGAATGCTTCTGAAGTCAGGCCCCACGGCAGGTACCTGGCCACTTCTTAGTTCTTCATGGACTCCAGCATCTTCTCCGTGCGGTCTTTCTGGGAAAAGTTTACGGCGCATTCTATAAGGGCCAGGTGGGAATAGGCCTGAGGGAAGTTGCCCAGCAGCCGTTTGCTCTTAAAATCGATATCCTCGCTGAACAGGCCCAGGTGGTTGCTGTAGGAAAGGAGCTGTTCAAAGAGTTCCCGCGCCCGTTCTTCCTCCCCGATCTTGAACAGGGAGTTGATGAACCAGAAGGTACAGATGGTGAACGAAGATGTGGGCAGGCCAAAATCATCCTCGTTTTTATACCGATACAGCAGTCCGTCGTTGCTCAGTTCCTTCTCAATGGCCCTGACGGTACTCACAAAGCGCGGGTCCCTGGCATGGATAAACCCATAGCTTTCCATGAGCAGGACGGAGGCATCCATGTGGGGGGAACCATAGGATTGGGTAAAGGCCTGTACCTCATCGTTCCAGGCATTGGCCAGGATATCGTTCTTGATTTCCTGCTCCAGGGCCGTCCACCGCTCCAGCTTCCGGTATTTGTTGAAGATCCGGGCAATTTTGATAGCCCGGTCGATGGCCACCCAGCAGAGGACTTTGGAGAAGGTGAAGTGCCGGTCCTCGGTTCGGAATTCCCAGATGCCCTTGTCGGGCTCCTTCCAGTGTTTCTGGACGATCCAGACAATGCCCTTGGTGATGCCCCAGAGTTCCTCCCCATGTTCGATGTCATTGGGAAACCGCACCAGCTGGGTATAAACCACATCCATCAGGATGCCGTAGATGTCGTTCTGGCGTTGTTTGTAGGCGGCATTCCCCACCCGGACCGGCTTGGATCCCTTATACCCTTCAAGGTGGTCCAGGGTATACTCACTCAGCTTTTTTTCCTTGTTGATGCCGTACATGATTTGCAGCTTCTCGTCCTTATCCGGAATCAGGTCTACAATGAACTGCAGGTACCGGCGGGCCACGTTCTTGTGCCCGAGTTCCGAGACGACCTTCACGACCATGGAGGCATCGCGGATCCAGCAGAAGCGGTAGTCCCAGTTGCGCACCTCCCCAATGGTCTCAGGCAGGGAGGTGGTGGCTGCGGCCAGCACGGCCCCGGAGCGCTCGTAGCTCAGGAGCTTGAGGGTTATGGCCGAACGGTGGATCCATTTGTTGTACGCCTTGTAGTCCGGTGTCCGGCTACTCCAGTTAAGCCAGTATACCTTGGTGCGCTCCATCTCGGTATACATCCTTTTGGTGGTGGGCTTGTAGAGTTTCTCGTTATAGGTGACCAGGAAAAAACCATGCTTCTTCAGTACGATCTCCCGGCCCTCCATAACAGCGTTTTTGTTGAAGGAGGTGTAGAGGAAAACCGTATCGTACTGCCTGCCCTGGTTGAGGCTTACCACAAACCCGTGCTTCACGTAGTTTTCGGTAACCCCCTGGGCATACTCCAACCGGGGGTCGTACCCGACCCGGAAGACGGGTTCTCCCTGCACCAGACGGATATACCGCACAATCTCGGGCGGGGCATGGTAGCTGCCGTTGGGTTTGCGATACCTGGGCATAAAATCCCGGACTTCGAAGGTATCCTTCCCGTTGCAATAACGGGTGATGAGCAGGGCCGTATCCCGCTTGTACCGCTGGGTTATAGTGTAGGAATCATCGGTGAGGATTTCGAAACGCCCGCCGTTTTTCTCATCCAGCAGACGCGCAAAGACTGAGGAGGAGTCGAACTCCGGCAGGCAGCACCAGTCCAGGGAGCCGTTTTTCGAGATCAGCGCCGCAGACCGGCAGTTTCCAATTATTCCGTAATCCAGGTTGTCCATAGGGTGCGTTTTCTTTAAAAATGCGGCTTTTCTTGGGTAAACCGCCACAATTTGACGAAATTTAGAGAAAAAGGAACCAAAACTCCATCAAAATCGCGCATTCCATGCCCAAAACTATCATAATCTCAAACCGACTACCCGTACAATTGCAAATCAGCAATGGAAAGCTGGAAGCTACCCCTTCTGTAGGAGGGCTGGCAACCGGCATGAAGTCGGTCCACTCCGATGGGGAAAGTCTCTGGATCGGGTGGAGCGGACTTACGCGGGAGGAGATTCCGGACGGGCTGGAACCCGAAATCGACTCTGCCCTGGCCGGGCATGGCTGCCGCAAGGTCTCCCTCACCCACCAGCAGGTGGAGGGGTTCTACTTTGGCTTCAGCAACCGGACGATCTGGCCCCTGTACCACTACTTCACCGAATATGCGGAATTTGAACTGGCCAATTGGGAAACCTATGTGGAGGTAAACCGCAAATTTGCCGAGGCAATCCTGGAAGAGGCCGGGCCGGAAGACCTGGTGTGGGTACACGACTACCAGCTGATGCTGGTCCCCCAGATGCTGCGCGAAAGACAGCCGGGCCTCACCATTGGGTTTTTTCTGCATATCCCCTTCCCCTCCTATGAGATTTTCCGGACCCTCCCCTGGAGGCGTGAGATCCTGCAAGGGTTGCTGGGGTCGGACCTGATCGGGTTCCACACCTACGACTACGAGCGGCACTTCCTCAGTTCGGTGCGCCGCCTGCTGGGTCTGGAGGTGAGCTTTAACGAAATTTACCTGGAAGGGCGGGCAGTGAAGGTCGATTCCTTCCCCATGGGGATCGATTACGCCAAATTCCACCAGGCCGCACAGGACCATAACCGCCTGGGGAAAGGAAAGGAATCCGACCTGCAACGACGCCTGAACGAGCACAAGGCCTCCACTCCCAATGCCAAGTATTTCCTCTCCATAGACAGGCTGGACTACACCAAGGGGATTGCCCAGCGACTGAAAGCCTTCGAGTATTTCCTGAAGAAATACCCCCAGTACAGGGAGAAGGTGCGCCTGATCATCCTCGCAGTGCCCTCCCGTTCCAAGGTCCCCCAATACCAGCGCCTGAAAAAGGAGATCGACGAACTGGTCGGCCGCATCAATGGGGAGTGGTCTACGGTGAGCTGGACCCCGATCTGGTACTTCTACCGCTCTCTGCCTTTCGAAAGCCTGATAGATTTGTACACTTCCTGCGATATTGCCTGGCTAACCCCCATCCGCGACGGGATGAACCTGGTGGCCAAGGAGTATATCGCCACGCGAACCGACCAAAGCGGGGTCCTGATCCTCAGCGAGATGGCGGGGTCTGCCAATGAGATGCACGAGGCCTTACTGATCAACCCCAACAATTTCGAGCAGATTGCCGAAGCCTTATACCAGGCCATCAACATGCCCCTGGAGGAGCAGCGCGCCCGCAACGCCCCCATGCAGAAACGGCTGGAACGCTATAATGTGGAGAAATGGGCGAATGATTTTGTGGATTCCCTGAAAACCCAGAAGAGCACCGATTTCTCCCACGTAGCCCTGAAACTTAGTGTGGACAAGACCGAGGACCTGATGCGCGCCTACCGGGAGGCCGGCAGCCGGATTTTGTTCCTGGACTACGACGGCACCCTGGCAGGCTTCCGAACCGATCCGCAAAAGGCAACCCCGGACGAGGAACTCTACGCCCTCCTGGATGAATTGGCCCAACAGAGCCGCACGGATTTCTTCCTGATCAGCGGGAGGGACAAAGACACCTTCGGCCGGTGGTTTTCGGACCGGAGGTATTCCATGATTGTGGAGCACGGGGTGTGGATTTCGGAGAAAGGAAGGGAATTCAGCATGCTGGAAAATGTCAAAAACACCTGGATGGATAAGATACGGCCCGTCCTGGAATCCTTTGTGGACCGGACCCCCGGCAGTTTTATCGAGGACAAGAACTATTCCCTGGCCTGGCATTACCGCAATACCGACCCGGATTTCGGGCAAAAACGGGCCTCCGAGCTGAACACCGTGCTGACCTCCCTGATCGCCAACGACGATTTAAGCGTACTCAATGGGAACAAAGTCATGGAAATCAAAAGCAGCAATGTAAACAAGGGCCGTGCGGCCATGCGGATGATCGGCCGCAAACCCTACGACTTCGTTTTTGCCATCGGGGACGACTGGACAGACGAATTCATGTTCCAGGAACTGCCCGAAACGGCCGTGACGGTAAAGGTCGGCCGGATGAAAACCCATGCAAAATACTATGTGGACGGCATAGGGGCCGTGCGGGAGCTGCTCCGGCGATTCGCTGAAATCTGAACCGTTTTTACGCCTTGGATAACCCATGGGAAAGTGCTACTTTAACCTTCTATGAGCCCGTTGTCCGGCATCCTGCCCTATACCCGCAGTATATTCCTGGCCACAATCCTGTTTTCAGGGAGTCTGGGGCACCTGTGGGCACAACCCGATACCGAGGTGTTCCTGGCCCGGCTGGCCCGGGAAGACGGGCGCTATGTCCTGCAGGAGGCCACCAATATCAGCGGGAATCCCGGGTACGACAACCAGCCCTTTTTCCTGGCGGACAGCCCGGAACTCTTATACGCCCGCACCCGCAACGGACAGACCGATATCGCACGGTATAACTTCATTACCGGCAGCCTGCAATGGCTTTCAGACACCCCCGGGGGCGGTGAATATTCGCCCATGCCCATACCGGACTCCGATGCCGTTGCGGCCATCCGGCTCGACACCACCGGCCTGCAACGCCTCTACCGCTACCAGAATGGCGGGCAGCAGGTGGTTATGGAAGAGCTGAAGATTGGCTACCAGGTGTGGACCGGCCCCGACCTTCTGGTATGCACGGTCTTGCGGGAGGACGGCATGGACCTGGTGGTCGCGCGGCCTTCGGACCAAAGCGCCTATACCTACCAGAAAGGCGTAGGCAGGAGTCTCGCCCGGATCCCGGGAAGCCCCCTGGTGAGTTATAGTAGTGTGGAAGACGGGCAGACCTGGCTCAGATCCATGGACCCGAATTCCGGGGCTACGGAGCGGATTGTCCCCCTGCCGGAAGGGGTACAGGATATCGCATGGCTGCCGGACGGGTCCCTGATCTGCGGGGGCACCAATGAATTGCTGCGCCTGCGGCCCGGTACCGATTCCACCTGGCAACCCTGGCACCGCTTTGGCGGGGAGGTGGGACGCATCACCCGCCTGGCCGTTCGCGAGAACGGGGGATACCTGGCCATGGTCGCCCAAAAACCGGAAGCCCCATGAATGTGCCTCACCACGGCAGCCGCCTGCAGGCCTTCAGCGACGGCGTCTTCGCTTTTGCCGCCACCCTTATGGTCGTGAGTTTCGACCTGAACAGCGGGGTCCGGGTACTGCTTTCCCAGTGGGCAGACCTGGTGGCCTTCGGGGTAAGCTTTTTTGTACTGGTTGCCCTTTGGGTGGTCCATTATAACTATTTCCGGCGCTCCGGCTATGTGGATTACTGGATCATTACCTTTAACAGCCTTCTGCTCTTTGTAGTGCTGTACTATGTCTTCCCCCTGAAATCCCTGGTCAAATCCTGGCTTGGGGAGGAGGGCCTTACCCGGCAGGGCCTGGCGGACCTTTTCCAGCTGTACAGCATAGGCTTTGCCTTGATTTTCCTCTGCTACAGCCTGATGTACTTCAGGGCCTTTAAGAAAGAACGCGGGCTGGACCGCGGTATGACCCTGCTGTTCTATGCCCGGCATTTTTTTATCTATGTGCTGATGGGACTGGCATCTGTTTTGCTTTCCTTTCTCGGCGCAGGGCTGGAGTACGGGCTTCCCGGCTTTGTGTATGCCCTCCTGGGTCCCCTATGCTATGCGCACTCCAAATGGTTTGAACGAAAATTTACCCCCATAGATTAATGAAAAATACCTTTTTTACACTCTGTCTTTTTGCGGCCACCACCCTGGGCGCACAAACCGATACCCGCTTGTACGATATCATAGATGCCGTCTCGGTGGAGCGGCTGCAGGCCGATATCGGAACCCTGGCCGGATTTGGTACCCGCCACACCCTTAGCGACACCGTGTCGCAAACCCGGGGTATTGGCGCGGCCCGGCGCTGGATCAAAGCGGAATTCGACCGGATATCTGCCTCCTGCGGCGGGTGCCTGGAGGTTTTCTACCAGCGCAACCTGGTCAAGGCCGGGGAAAACAACCGCATCCCCAGGGATGTCTGGGTGGTGAACGTGGTGGCCATTCAAAGGGGTACCCGTTACCCGGACCGCTATGTGATGATGAGCGGGGATATCGACTCCCGGGTGAGCGATGCCAACGATTTCACCTCCGATTCCCCGGGGGCAAATGACAATGCCAGCGGGATGGCCGGGGTATTGGAAGCCGCCCGCGTGCTTTCCCGGCACAAATTTCCGGGAAGCATCGTATATGCGGGGCTGTCCGGGGAAGAACAGGGGCTCTTCGGGGGGCGCGGCCTTGCGGCCTATGCCCAGGAACAAGGCTGGAACCTTGTCGGGGTCCTGAACAACGATATGATCGGGAACACCCGCGGGGTAGACGGGGTGGTCTCCAACCGGGATTTCCGGATTTTCTCCGAACCCGTACCCCCAACGGAAACC
This sequence comes from Robiginitalea sediminis, assembly GCF_002198115.1. GTDB lineage: Bacteria > Bacteroidota > Bacteroidia > Flavobacteriales > Flavobacteriaceae > Robiginitalea > Robiginitalea sediminis. The sequence goes on from NZ_NGNR01000005.1 coordinate 43,654, forward strand.
GAAAGGGAACGGCGCGCACGACGGTTTTACGGAGGGGAGGTCGATGGTATTTCCCGCCAGTTGGCGCGGTATATCTACCGGACCACCCGGACCTACATGCCGGAGATGAACCCCATGCTGATCTATCGCCTGGACCGTTTCGGAAGGGGCGGTCACCACAGGCCCTTTAACGACCTGGGGTTTGCCGGGGTCCGGATTATGGAAGCCCATGAGAACTATACCCAGCAACACCAGGATATCCGCGTGGAAGACGGCATCCGCTATGGGGACCTGCTGGAATATGTGGATTTCGGATATACGGCCAAACTAACCGCTGTCAACGCCATTGCCCTGGCCAGCCTGGCCTCGGGTCCTCCGGCTCCTGAGAAGGTGGAAATCGGAGGGGTGGTGGAACCGGCTGCCCGGTTGCGGTGGGAGGCCGTTCCCGGTGCCGTGGGTTACAAGGTGTACTGGAGGGATACCACCTCCCCCACCTGGGACCATTTCCGCTACGTAACCGGCGCTACGGAAACCACCCTGGAAGGGATCGTTATCGATAATTTCTTCTTTGGGGTAGCAGCCGTAGGCGCCGACGGGCACGAAAGTCCGGTACGCTTTCCTACAGGCGTTTTCCGGTAATTCATCAAATGCTAATACAATTCTATGACTCGCAGAACGCTTTATTCCCTGGCCCTTTGCTTCCTGGCCGGGCTTCACCTTACGGCCCAGGAGGGGTTCACCCGACAGGATACCCTGCGCGGGAGCATTACCCCGGAACGCAGCTGGTGGGACCTCACCTATTATGACCTGAGTCTGGAAGTGGACCCGAGCGCCCGGTTTATCTCGGGCAGCAACACCATCGGGTACACCGTACTGGAACCCGCCAGGCGGATGCAGGTAGACCTCCAAGCCCCGTTAGTGCTGGAAGCGGCCTGGCAGGACGGGCAACCCCTGGAGGTGCAGCACGAGGGGAATGCCCACTTCATCGCCCTGGCCTCCGACCAGCAGCCGGGCTCCTACCGGGAGGTGGTGGTCCGGTACTCGGGTACGCCCCGGGAGGCGGTACGCGCACCCTGGGACGGGGGCTTTTCCTGGAAGCAGGACAGCAAGGGGCTGCCTTTTGTGGCCACCTCCTGCCAGGGGCTGGGCGCCAGTGCCTGGTGGCCCAATAAAGACCATATGTACGACGAGGTAGACTCCATGGCCATCCGGGTAACCGTCCCTAAACCTCTTTTTGAAGTCTCCAACGGGCGGTTGCTTAGGATCGAGGAAGGGGACAGCACGCGGACCTTCCACTGGTTTGTCTCCAACCCCATCAACAACTACGGGGTAAATGTGAACATCGGGGATTATGTGCATTTCGGGGAGACCTACGCCGGGGAAAAGGGGCCGCTGGATCTGGATTACTACGTCCTGCGGGAAAACCTGGAAAAAGCCCGGGAACAGTTCAAACAAACAACCCTGATGCTGGAGGCCTTTGAACACTGGTTTGGCCCCTATCCGTTTTACGAGGACAGCTTTAAACTGGTGGAAGTCCCCTACCTGGGGATGGAACACCAGAGCTCGGTGACTTACGGCAACGGGTACCAGAACGGGTACCGGGGGTACGACCTCTCCGGAAGCGGCTGGGGCCTGAAGTTCGATTTTATTATCATCCACGAAGCGGGCCATGAGTGGTTTGCCAACAACATTACCTATCGGGACGCTGCAGATATGTGGATCCACGAGGGCTTTACCGCCTACAGCGAAAACCTCTACCTGGATTACCACTTTGGCAACCAGGCCGCCTCGGAATACGTTATCGGGACGCGCCGCAATATCCAGAACGACCGCCCGGTGATCGGGACCTATGGGGTGAACCAGGAAGGCTCCGGGGATATGTACTACAAAGGGGCCAACATGCTGCATACCTTACGGCAATTGCTAGAGGACGATGGGCTCTGGCGCAGCATCCTCAGGGGGCTCAATACCGATTTCTACCATCAGACGGTTACCACCCAGCAGATAGAAAACTACCTCAGCGAGAAGACCGGAAAAGACCTCTCGTCCTTTTTTGACCAGTACCTGCGCACGGTTCTGATCCCCAACCTGGAGTACCGCAGGGAAGGGGGAAAACTTCATTTCCGGTATACAGACACCGTGGAGGGTTTTGATATGCCCATCCGGGTTTTTGTGGACGGGCAGTCCCAATGGCTATTCCCCTCCTCCCAATGGAAAACCGAAGCCCTGGCTGAAGGGGCCTCCCTGGAATTCGATCCGAACTTCTACATCACTACTACAGCAGTAACCCCCTGACCTGAACCCCCTGTAAGATGAAAAAAACACACCTCCTTCCGATAGTGGCACTGATGGCCCTTTCGTGCCGAACAGAAACACCCCCCGAGAGCCCCCGGGTAATGGCACCCCAAGCCCTGGGTCGTGTGGATTCCCTCCTGCAGGCCACCGTGGCCAGCGGGCAAGTGGCAGGGATTTCCGCCCTCATCTTCGAAAAAGGGGAAGAGGCCTATTTCGGGGCCTATGGCTATGCCAACCGGGCCGACAGCATCCCGATGGCCCGAAACACTATCGTGCAGATCTATTCCATGACCAAACCCCTTACCGGCACTGCCCTGATGACCCTTTACGAAGACGGGGCCTTTGCCCTGGACGACCCGCTTGCCCAATATGCCCCGGAATTCGCAGCGATGAAGGTGTACACCGGGATAGACAGCGAAGGACGGATGCAAACCGAGCCGGCTCGCAGCCCTATCACCATCCGCGACCTCACCCGCCATACCGCAGGCTTTCCCAACCGTCCGGACATCCCGGGCCTGAGCGAGGCCCTGGCTGAGGCGGCCCCCCTGGACCGGGGGAAAACCCTGGAGGAGATGGCCGCGGCTTTTGCGTCCATCCCGCTTTGGTTCCACCCGGGTACCCAATGGGAATACGGCCCCAGCGTGGATATGCAGGCCTTCCTGACCGAGCGCCTCTCCGGGATACCCTTTGATGACTACCTGCGCCGGCAGGTCCTGGACCCCCTGGGCATGACCCATACCCGGAGGATAGTCCCGGAAAACGACCGCAACCGGTTCTCGGCCATGTACCGCCTGGAGGAGGACGGAGCGCTGACCCAGTTGCCGGACAGCCTTTCCAAAATTGAACATTTCCAGGCCTGGCCCCTGCAGCGGGGCGGGTGGGGCCTTTCCTCCACCCTGGACGACTATATGCGTTTTGCCCGGATGCTCCTGGGTAAGGGCAGCCTGGACGGGGTACAGGTACTCCGGCCCGAAACCGTGGCCCTTATGGCCACCAACCACCTTCCGGACAGCGTACAGGAGCGTTCCTGGCTGCCGAGCAAGGGGCAGGTGGGCTTCGGGATTGACTTTGCCGTGCGGGTGGCACCCCCGGCCTCGGCCTCCGAAAACAACGGGGTAGTTGGGGAATTCTTCTGGGATGGGGCCGCCAGTACGCTGTTCTGGGTAGACCCGGCCAACGACCTGGCAGCGGTGCTCTTCGTCCAACTCTTCCCCTACGACCCCATAGGGTTGCACAAGAATTTCCGGGATGCCGTATACGGGCCTATACCGGAATAGTCTTTACAACTACTAAAACAAAAAAGGGGCGCCGGTGGCACCCCTTTTCTATGCTTCGGTTTTTGTTTTCCTACTGGAACTGGATGCCCACCAGAGCTACCAACCCGGGATCTTCGCTCTCGTGCCGCTTGTAGGTCAGGTACAGGGTCTGCCGGCCCTGCTGGGGCTTGGAGAAGACCACGGGGATACCTGTCCCCTGCCCGGCCTGGGGCGTCGTTAAAGCCCCCGAGCCAATGACCTCCCCTTCCGGGCTGCCCAGGCGGATCTCAAAATCGGCCCCTGCGGTGGGTGGGGCTTGCCAGCCTGCCATCAGCAAGAGCATATTAACCCCTGTAAGGTCGTAGTTTTCCAGTTTCAGGTACCCTTCCCCCGCATTGAGCAGGGCCAGGTCCATGGCCCCGAAGGACATGGCCTGCATCCCTTCCATCTCCATATCGTCTTTGGGGGAAATACTATTCCCTGTCATCGCGATGGAGGCTGCGCCGGTAAGGGCTTTTATGCCGTTGGAACCCTGGTCGGTATAGGTGGCCGTCAGGATCATGGTGTTGGCTGCCTGGGAAGCATCCGGAAGTATGGTTCCCGAAGGCGGGAGCGATGGCGCCCGCTCGCGGGTATCGGCCAGGGAGAGAATGTAGGTGGCGATTTGCCGCGCTTCCTCCGTGCTGACATCGGGGTGGGCGGGCATCACCACTTCGCCCCAGACCCCGCTGCCGCCCTGCTGGATCTTCTCCGTCAGGTAGCGGATATTGGTGTTGCGGCGGCCTTCCTGGTATTTTTCGGAGACCTGCATATAGGGCGGGCCAATGGAAGCCTCCTGCTCCTTGTGGCAGGACTTGCAGTCCAGGCTCTGGGTAAGCGCCTTCCCGGTAATGGCCGCAGTGGCCTGCAGGTGCCCGAAGTTGCGGGAACTGTCGTCCATCCCTTCCCGGTAATCGACCGAAATGTAGTAGCTGCCCTCTTCCAGGGCCACTTCCTGCCCTTCGTCCATGACAGACACGTTGTATTTCACAGGAACGCCGGGGATAAAGAACGACTCGTTGCCGCCTTCCAGGGAGATGCGGACCTCGGGCCTGCTGTTGCCCACGAAAAAGGTCTCCCGGGCTGCTTCGGAAATCATCCCGTCGGCATCCATGGCCTGGGCTGTAAGTTCGAATTCCCCGGTCTGCTGGAAGGTGTATTCCAGGGAGGGGGTGTCGGTGACCACGCTGTCGGCCTCGCCTATCCGCCAGAGATAGCGCATAGCATCCCCTTCCAGGTCCTCGGCCTTGAGGGTTGCGTTAATGGTAAGGGGGGCCTGCCCGGAGGTCAGGTCCACTTCCAGGCCCTCGAGCATGGGCGGGCGGTTGCCCCCGTTAAACTCGATATAGCTCAGCCCGCTGTTGTCGTTTTTGGTAAACCAGCCGGTCCCGTATTCCAAGAGGTAGATACGCCCGGACGGGGCCACCTCCATATCTATGAGGTTGTACAGTTTGATATCTTCTGCAAAGGGCTCCATCTTGTTGAAGGTCCCGTCCTCAAAGAGGTGTACCGCCTTCATCCAGCCGCGCATCCAGTCGTAGACCAGGACCTTGCCGTCGTAATAGTCCGGCAGGGATCCTTCCCCGTTGTAAAGGTCTTTGTAATAGGCCGGGCCTGCCATGGCATTACGCCCTCCCGAGGCTACCTGGGGAAATTCCGCACTGGCCTCGTAGTGGTAGTACACCATAGCGGGCTGGGCGGGCGGGAGTTCCCGAAGCCCCGTGTTGTTGCGGGAATCGTTGATGGGTCGTTCCGGGTCGAAAGCCTCCCCGCTCTGTCCGGTGGCATAGTCGTAGTCCACATACGGCTTGTTGTTGGCGATAAACAGCGGCCACCCAAAGTTGCCGGCCTGCCGCGCCTGGTTGATTTCGTCGTACCCCCTCGGGCCGCGGGTTTGGAGGCTGTCGGCCCGGGAGTCCGGCCCTACATCGCCCCAGTAGACGTAGCCGTTTTTAGGGTCTACCGAAATCCGGTACGGGTTGCGGTGGCCCATAGTATAGATTTCCGGGCGGGCACCTTCGGTACCCACCGGGAAGAGGTTGCCTTCCGGGATATCGTAGGAGCCGTCCTCGTTTACGCGGATACGGAGGATTTTTCCCCTCAGGTCGTTCGTGTTACCGGAGGAACGACGGGCATCATACTGCTCGCTTCCGGGCAGGTCGTTCAGGGGGGCAAACCCGCTGTTCACATACGGTACGTCTGCCTGGTTAAAAGGGGTGGAATTATCCCCGGTGGAAAGGTAAAGCAGGCCGTCGCCCCCGAAGGCAATGGAGCCCCCGGTATGACAACAGATCTCCCGGTCACTTTTCACGTCGAGGATGACCTGTTCGCTATCCAGGTCGAAGATGCCGTTTTCGAATTTAAAACGCGAAAGGCGGTTGACCTCTTCATCGCCCGTGGGCGCATAATACACATAGATCCAGTGGTTGTTGGCGTAATCCGGGTCCTTCTGAAGGCCCATTACCCCTTCTTCCGCATTGACTCCGGGGGTATGCAGGGTCTTGTGGTAGACATCCAGAAAGGCCACTTGTCTCAACTCGCCGGTGGCCTGCTCATAGAACATGATTTCCCCCCGGCGCTGAGAAATGAGGATATCCTCCCCCGGGAGGATGGCCATTTCGGTGGGCTCGAAGAACTCGCCCTGGATGAGTTGTACCTTGGCAAAGCGGTTGGCCTCCGGCGGGATCTGGGAATGCGCCCTGGCGTAATCCAGCTCCAGATTCTCCCCGATGGCATACTGGATGCCCCCCAGCAGGTGCTTCAGGTACAAGTCCTCGGAAAAGCTGGCATCGGTATGCCCCAGGGCGGTGTAAAAGGCGCGGCCCCCGTCGTACTCGTGGTACCAGGCCATGGGGTGGTAATCCCCGTTCTCCCCGCCTTCGTACGTGCTTTCATCTATGGTAAGCAGCACATTCACCTCCGGGTTCATGTTCTTGAAATTGTACATCTCATCGGTGCGGTGCCATACGGAATCCTGGAAAAAGGAAGTGGCCGGGTGGTTCATATCCTCCACGATAAAATCGGCCTCCGGTGTGCCTGCAGGGTGACTCTGGAAATAAGCCCCTGCTAACTTGCCGTACCAGCCCCAATCGTATTCGGTGTCGGTGGCGGCGTGGATTCCCACATAGCCACCCCCAGCCTGGATGTAACGCTCAAAGGCAGCCTCCTGGGCCGCATTGAGGACATCCCCCGTGGTGGAGAGAAAAATCACGGCGCTGTACTGCCTCAAATTCTCTTCGGTAAAGCGGTCTGCATTTTCGGTTGTATCTACCTCGAACCCGTTTTGGGCCCCCAGCCCCTTAATGGCTTCTATTCCGGCCGGGATGGAGGCATGGCGGAATGCCATGGTTTTACTGAACACCAGAACCTTGGGCGGTCCGGGGCGCTTCTTGTCACAAGAAACAGCAAAGGCCCCAACCAGGAGGGCCAACAGGACAATTCGAATGGCTTTCATCTAAGGAAATCGTTTGCGTTTGTTTGTTCGGAAGTGCTAAATGTACAATTTACACGTATTCCGCTCCAAATTCCCCGGAACTTTATCGTAATTTTAAGAGTCCCCGTTTTATTTGAAACAAATTGGATCTGGAAACCCTTTATTTTTCGCATGCCGACCCCTGGAGGGGATGGCTGGAGCAATACCATGAGCAGCGCTCCGGGGTGTACCTGATCTTCTACAAAATAGACCACCCCAAGCCCAGTATGCGCTGGGAAGAGGCCGTGCAGGAAGCCCTGTGTTTCGGGTGGATCGATTCTACGGTGAAAAGCCTGGGCGGGGGCAAGCGGCAGCAGTATTTCTGCCCGCGGAAACCGGGAAGCGCCTGGAGCCGGGTCAACAAGCGGTATATCGCGAAGCTGGAGCAAGCCGGACGGATGCACCCCAGCGGGCTGGCCCGGGTGCAGGAGGCCCGGCAGGACGGTTCCTGGACGGCCCTGGACGGGGTCGAAAACGGCGATATCCCCCCCGACCTCCTGGCTGCCTTTAAACCGTATCCCGAGGCCCTGGCCTTCTTTCAGTCCCTGAGCCGGACCTATATGAAAAGCTACCTGTACTGGCTCTTCCAGGCCAAGCGGCAGCAGACCCGGGACAAACGCATCGGGGAAATCATCGCCTGCTGCCGGGCAGGCCAGAAATCGCGTAACCCATGAAGCACGTAACCTTCTTTTCCGTTTGCTGTCTGGTCCTCCTGCTGGGGGGATGCCAAGGCGGCCCAAGCCCCGAACAAGCAGGCGGGGACCTGCTAATCCGCAATGTCCACCTGGTGGATGTGGAAAATGGCCGCATCCTGGAAGGGCAGCAGGTGGTCATAGACAGCGGCCGCATCTCGCGGATTGAACCGCTTGCTGCAGATACTTCTGGCTATGGAAACATCATCGATGGCGGGGGCGGCTACCTCATGCCCGGGCTAACCGAAATGCACGCCCATATCCCTTCCCCCCCGGCAGACCCCCAATGGATACAGGACGCCCTGTTTTTATACATGGCCGGCGGGGTAACCACCATCCGGGGTATGCTGGGCCACCCGGCCCACCTGGAACTCCGGGAGGCAGCGGAATCCGGTGCGGCCAACAGCCCCAGAATCATCACCTCCAGCCCGTCCCTGAACGGCAATACCGTGCCCACACCAGAAGCGGCCCGCACCCTGGTGAGCCAATACGCAGCCGAGGGGTATGATTTCCTGAAAATCCACCCGGGTATCCCCAGGGTAGCCTTCGACACCCTGGTTGCCACAGCCCGGGAGGCCGGGATCCCCTTTGCCGGGCACGTGCCGGTGGCGGTGGGGATCCGCCATGCCCTGGAGAGTGGTTATGCCACCATAGACCATGTAGACGGCTACCTGGAAGGGTTGGTCCCGGAATCTGACGGCGTAGCCCCGGACCAGAACGGGTTTTTCGGTTTTAACTTCACCGACCTGGCCGACACCACAAACCTGGCCGGCCTGGTGGCCCTTACCCGGGAGAAGCAGGTCTGGGTGGTCCCCACCCAAAGCTTGTTTGAACGCTGGTTTGCCCCCACCGATGCCGACAGCCTGCTGGCCCAGCCCGAAATGCGCTACATGCCACAGGCCATAAAGGACGGGTGGGCGAGTACCAAGGCCCAGTATATGGAAAGCCCGCAGTGGGACCCACAAAAGTGGGAGCGCTTCGACCGGCTTCGGCTGCAGCTCATCTACCGCTTGTACCGGGACGGATACGGGTTGCTGCTCGGGTCCGACGCCCCCCAGGTATTTAACGTACCAGGCTTCTCCCTCCACCATGAAATAGCCGGGATGCAGCGCGCAGGCATCCCCCATGCGGAAATCCTGCGCATGGGCACCCTCTACCCCGCCCGGTTCTTTGGCCTGGAAGGTGAAATAGGCACCCTGGAGGCCGGCAAACAGGCCGAGTGCATTCTGCTTGGTTCCAATCCGCTGGAAGACCCCGGCGCGATCAGGGACCTGAGGGGCGTGATGCGCCAGGGCCGGTGGATGGATGCCCATGAACTTGAAGAAAACCTGGAGGCAATCGCCCGGCGATATGCACAGAATAGTCCGTAACAGTTCTCCCCCTTCCCCTCACTACCTTTTTACCGATGAAACGAAAGACTTTTATTCAACAGACAGCCCTCGGAGCCCTGGCCTCCATGACCCTGCCCCGCCTTTTGGCGGCAGACCCCGTAAAAAGCAGCCCTTTGGGGCGGATCGAAAACATCGGAATCCAGCTTTTTTCCATTCCCAAATGGCTGGAAGAGGCCCCGCAGCAAACCCTGGAGCGGCTTGCTGCCATGGGGTATGACGAAATAGAACTCTACGGCCCCTACCCGTTTACCGTGGAAGCCGTAAAAGCGCAATGGGAAAGCCTGGCCCCTGCCCTGGGGTTCTCAGCAAGTGGGTTCTTCGGGCAGGACCCCAAGGACTTCAAGGTCTGGGCCAACCAGGCCGGGCTGCGCATCCCCTCTATGCATACGGACCTGGATACCCTGGAAACCCGGATGACAGAGTTGGGCGCTGCCGCCCAGAAAATGGGGGCATCCTATGTGGTGCTTCCGGCTATCCCCGAGGCGCGCCGCCAAACCCTGGACGACTATAAACGGATGGCCGACACCTTTAACGCCATCGGGGCCGAGGCACGGCGGCATGGGGTCCGGTTTGGCTACCACAACCACGGGTATGGCCTGCAACCCATGGAGGGCACCATCCCCTTCGAATGGCTGGTTGAGCACACAGACCCCGAGAACGTCTTTTTGGAAATGGATATTTTCTGGACGGTGGCAGGGAAGGCAGACCCCTTGGAATACCTTAAAAAATACGCGGGCCGCTACCGGATGCTCCACCTGAAAGACATGAAGGCCCTGCAACACTTTGCAGGAGACGGCGGCACCCCCCAGGAGTGGATGGCCCTTTTCCCCAATATGGCTCCGGCAGGCACCGGGGTGCTGGACCTGGAGGGCATTGTGGAAACCGCCCTGGCGACCGGGGTGGAACACTATTTTGTGGAACAGGATATGGCCCCCAACCCGGAAGCCGAACTCCCCCTGAGCCACGACTACCTGGACCAATTGTAGCCCTGCGTTAAACCTTTTCTTGCCGCGGGCGTCTCAAGGATACGCCCGTAGCTTCCCAACCCCCAAGAAGCAAAACACTTTTGAAACGAAAAGATCTTATCGGAAAAGGCATCGCCTCGGCAGGGGCGGTTGCCGCCTTTTATGCTGCCCTGGGCCTGCGTAGCATTCCGGAAGGGCATGTGCCCGCCCCCAAACCCACAGAATGGCGTATTCCCGCCCAGCCGGACTCCCAGACCGGGGAGGGGAACACTTTGCCACCCGGCGCCACAGGGGACAGCCAAAATGAAAACAACGAACCAATTCCCGAACCATGAAAAAAGTTACAATTCAATTCAGTTCCCTGCTGCTCACCGGCCTGGCCCTTGTCTTGCTCAGCAGTTGCGGGCCTAAATGGGAGGAAACCGCCAAAGCGGATTTTACTTTGGTGACCAACCCCTGCGGCCAGAACCTGGGATACTCCCCGGCATCCGGCATCCAATTGCTAACGGTAGACCGCCTGGCATTCAAGGATCTTAACCGCAACGGGGCCCTGGACCCCTATGAGGACTGGAGGCTCCCGGCCCGGGAGCGGGCCACGGACCTGGCCGCGCGAATGTCCATAGAACAGATTGCCGGACTGATGCTCTACAGCGCCCACCAGCGCCTGCCCGGAGGCGGGTTCCGCGGGGCAGACACCTACGGGGGAAAATCCTTTGAAGAGAGCGGGGTCCTGGCATCGGACCTGACCGACCAACAAAAAAAGTTCCTGACCGAAGACAACCTGCGCCATGTCCTGCTGACCTCCGTGGAAAGCCCTGCCGTGGCTGCCCGGTGGAACAACAACGCCCAGGCCCTGGTTGAAGGTCTGGGGTTGGGCATCCCGGCCAACAACAGTACCGACCCTCGGCACGAGGCGGAATCGGACGAGGAATTTACCCTGGGGGCCGGAGGCGCCATCTCGCGATGGCCCAATGCCATAGGGCTGGCCGCCAGCTTCGACCCGCAACTGGTCCGGGAATTCGGGCGGATTGCCTCTATAGAGTACCGGGCTCTGGGTATGGCCACAGCCCTCTCCCCCCAGGTAGACCTGGCCACCGACCCGCGGTGGTACCGCTTTAGCGGCACCTTCGGGGAAACCCCTGAAATGGCCACCGATATGGCCCGCGCCTACGTGGATGGCTTCCAGACTTCCAGCGCAGAAAAACAAACCGGACAGGGCTGGGGATACGAATCGGTCAATGCCATGGTAAAACACTGGCCCGGAGGCGGCTCCGGGGAAGGCGGGCGCGACGCCCACTACGGCTTCGGAAAGTTTGCCGTTTTCCCGGGCAACAACCTGGCCATGCACATGATCCCCTTCACCGAAGGGGCCTTTAAATTGGAAGGGGGTACCGGCCGCGCTGCAGCCGTGATGCCCTATTACACTATCTCCACTGGGCAGGACCCCGGGGGCGACAATGTGGGCAATGCTTTCAGCAAGTATTTCATCACCGATCAACTTAGGGGAAAATACGGATATGACGGCGTGGTATGTACCGATTGGGGGGTTACACGCCCGGAGGAGGGAATGGCCGCCTTTGGCCGCACCCCCTGGGGTGTAGAACACCTTTCAGAAGCCGAGCGCCACTACAGGGTATTAATGGCAGGAGGTGACCAGTTTGGTGGCAACAACGCAGCAGGACCCGTGCTGGAAGCCTACCAAATGGGCGTGGCCGAACACGGGGAGGACTTTATGAAGGAGCGCTTCCAAACCTCGGCCCGCAGATTGCTGACCAATATTTTCCAGGTGGGCCTTTTTGAAAACCCCTATCTGGACGTATCCGAAACCGAAGCCATTGTGGGCAACCCGGAGTTTATGCAGGCCGGTTTCGAGGCCCAGCAGCGCTCCGTAGTCCTCTTGAAAAACCAGGGGGATGTCCTGCCCCTGGCCCAAAACACCAAGGTATACATCCCACAGCGGTATGTACCGCCCTCCCGGAGCTTTTTCGGTCAGGAAATCCCCGGCCGGTGGGAAGACCCCATCAAACCGGAACTGGCCTCGAAGTATTTTGAGGTGACCGGCACCCCCGAAGATGCAGATGTGGCCATTGTAGTAATAACCAGCCCCATCAACGGGCGCACGGCAGGGTACAGTGCGGAAGATGCCGAAGCAGGCGGCAACGGGTTTTTCCCGATTTCCCTCCAATACGGCCCTTATACCGCAACAGAAGCCCGGGATCCCTCCCTGGCAGGCGATGCCCGGGAAGGGGACGTACTGAACCGTTCCTACAAGGGCAAAAGCACCACCGCCCACAACCATACCGACCTGAAACTCATCCAGGATACGCGCAAGGCCATGGGCAACAAACCCATGCTGGTAATCCTGAAACTATCGAACCCTACCGTGGTGTCCGAATTTGAGGCGGACATCCAGGGCCTGGTGGTCAATTTCGACGTCTCCGACCAGGCCGTCCTGGATATCCTCGGCGGGAAGGTAGCCCCCTCTGGACTCCTCCCCTTGCAAATGCCGGCCAATATGGCCACGGTGGAAAAACAATTTGAGGACGTGCCCTTAGACATGGACCCCCACGTGGACACGGAGGGGAATACCTATGATTTTGGATTTGGCATGAACTGGGAAGGCCCCATTTCCGATGACCGGACGGCGGCCTATGCCCGAAAAAGCGACTAACCCGTTATGCTCCTGAGAAGAACCATCCCGGCCCTTGCGGGGATGCTGCTTTGCACGGGCCTGCTGCAAGGGCAATCCCAACCCGGGGACATGCGCGAATCCCACCAGCTGCGCATCCGCCGGGCCTCCTCCCCCATTGTCATGGATGGGTTGCTGGGGGAAGCCGCCTGGGAGGAAGCCGACGTAGCCACGGATTTCTGGCAGAAGTACCCCACCGACGGGATCCCGGCCGGGAAGAAAACGGAGGTACGCCTGACTTACGACGACCGATTCCTCTACCTCTCGGCGGTCTGTTACGATACGGGGGAGTATGTGGTGCAGACCCTGAAACGCGACAGCCGCTTTTTTGACGGGGATGCCTTTGCCCTGGTTTTGGACCCGGTGAACCGGCGCACCAACGGCTTCCTCTTCGGGGTGAGCCCGTACAACGTGCAATCTGAGGACCTGCTGAGCCAGAACAGCTTTGGCCAGCTGAATTTCAGCTGGGACAACCGCTGGTATTCCGAAGTGACTCGCCTGGACGACCGGTGGATTGTGGAAATGGCCATCCCGTTCAAAACCCTGCGCTTTGAGGCGGGGCTGCAAACCTGGGGCATCAACTTCTTCCGCAATGACCTGAAGGAAAACAAATACCACAGCTGGACCCCCTTGCCCGTGAATTTCGACCTCACGGATTTGGGCTATACCGGGGCCCTGCAATGGGATGCCCCACCCCAGAAAACCGGGACCAATGTCTCGGTAATCCCCTATATCCGCACCTCCCTCTACAAAGACAAGGAAGTGGCAGACCCGGCCACCGACACCGAATTCGACGCGGGGGTGGATGCCAAACTGGCCCTTACCTCCTCCCTGAACCTGGATTTGACCGTAAACCCGGACTTCTCCCAGGTAGATGTGGATGTGCAACAGACCAACCTGACCCGCTTCAGTTTGAATTTCCCCGAACGCAGGCCGTTTTTCCTGGAAAACAACGATCTGTTCACCAGCTTCGGGACACCCCCGGCCCGGCCTATTTTTACCCGGCGGATGGGGCTGGACGAAGACCGGATGCCCGTGCCCATCGTCTTCGGGGCCCGCCTGAGCGGAAACCTGGGCAAACGCCTGCGGGTGGGGCTGCTGAACCTGCAAACCAAGGCCGAGGAAGGCCGCAACGGGCAGAACTACACCATTGCCACCTTTAACCAGAGCGTCCTGAAACGCTCCCTGATCAAAGGCTATGTGACCAACCGGCAGGCCGTGGTTAAGGGCGAGGGCCTGGACTATGACGATTACGGCCGCAATGCCGGGGTCGAATTCAATTTCCTGAACCTGCCCGGCACCTGGAATGTCTTTGGCGGGCTACACCTTTCGGACAAACCGGAGATTGGCCTGGGTACCTTCCGCAACCTGGCCCTGCAGCACAGCGGGCGCAACCTCTCCTTTTTTGTGGATTATTTCGGGATTGATACGGATTACTATGCCGACATCGGGTTTATCCCCAGGCTGGACAACTACGATGCAGCCAACGACACCATCGTACACCTGGGGTACGAACACCTTTTCTCCCGGGTGGGCTATACCTGGCGCCCTGCCGGCGACCGGGCCGTAATAGCCCACGGGTTTGCCCTCCGCAACGTAATGGACTGGCAACCGGACCTGACCTTTAACGAGAGGAGCAGCTCCGCCAGTTACCAGGTGCAATTCCGCAATACCAGCCAGGTGGCTCTGGCCGTGGAGGACAATGACACCCGCCTGCTCTTTGCCACCCGCTTTACCGACGCCGAGCCCCTGCCCCCGGGTAAATATGTGTACCGGAATATTTCCATGGGGTACAACTCCGATGCCCGGAAAGCCTTTGCCGTGGAGGGCGAAGCCCAACTCGGGGATTTCTATAACGGCTCCCTGAACCGCTTCAGCGGTGGGTTTACCTACCGCGTGCAGCCCTGGGGGAGCTTCAGCCTGACGGTTGAGCAGAATTACCTGCGCCTTCCCGAGCCGTATGGGGATGCAGACCTGACGCTGATCAACCAGCGCAGCGAGGTGAATTTTTCCAACAAGCTCTTCTGGACCACCTTCCTGCAATACAACACCCAGGCCGACAACTTTAACATCAACAGCAGGCTCCAATGGCGGTTTGCGCCCATGTCTGATCTGTTTCTGGTGTATACGGACAACTACCTGAGTTCGCCATTCCTGCAGGTGAACCGCAACCGGGGGGTGGTGCTCAAACTCAATTACTGGCTTACGTTCTAGACGCGTTTGCAAGGCAGGTGCAGGGCAGTTGGGTATCTTTTGCCTGGGGGTGGGGGGCGTATAGCCCCAAAGGTATACCCCGAGAAAAACGCGACATTCTTCGTATTTTGGCAGGACACCATACCTCCCAACCCATGAAAACCAAACTGCTCCCGCTGCTGGCCCTGCTGCCCACCTTTGCCTTATGCCAAACCGTCCTCCGTCCAGACCGGGTCTTCGACGGGGTGGATATGCAACAGGGCTGGGTGGTGGCCGTGGAAGACTCCCTGATTACCTACGCCGGACCCGCGCAGGGGTACCGCATCCCCAGGGGGGCAGCGGTCCTGGACCTGGGCGGCCATACCCTGATGCCGGGCCTGATCGAAGGGCATTCCCACCTGCTGCTGCACCCCTACAACGAAACGGACTGGAATGACCAGGTCCTGAAGGAATCTGTGGCCGAGCGGGCCATCCGGGGGGCGGTACATGCCCGGAAAAGCCTTATGGCAGGGGTCACCACCATGCGCGACCTGGGCAGCGAGGGGGCGGGGTATGCAGACGTGGCCCTTAAACACACGATAGAAGCAGGGATTATCCCCGGGCCCAGGCTGCTCGCGGCCGGACCGGCCATAGTCGCCACCGGGGCGTATGGGCCCAAAGGATTCCACGAAGGAGTGGAGGTCCCCCTCGGCGCCATCCCCGCTAGCGGGGTATCCGGCGTAATCGCGGAAACGCGCAGGCAAATGGGCGGGGGTGCAGACCTGATCAAAATCTACGCAGACTACCGTTGGACCCCGGGAGCGCCCTCCCAGCCAACCTTTTTGCAGGAAGAACTCGATGCCATGGTAGCCGCTGCTACTTCGGCCGGTTCCTACGCCGTAGCCCATGCCAGTACCCCGGAAGGGATGCGGCGGGCCGTGATGGCCGGGGTGGAAACCATTGAACATGGCGATGGAGGTACCCCGGAAGTATTTGCCCTGATGGCAGAGAAAGGGGTGGTCCTCTACCCTACCCTGGCTGCCGGGGATGCCATAGAGCGCTACAGGGGGTGGGACGGGAAAACCGATACCGAACGTATCGCAAAGAAAAAATCCAGTTTCCGGCAAGCCCTCGCCTCCGGGGTCACCATTGGGTTTGGGGGCGATGTGGGGGTGTACCCCCATGGGGAAAACTACCGGGAACTGGAGCTGATGGCAGCTTACGGGATGCCGCCCATTGAAGTCTTACGCGCTGCCACTTCGGTCAATGCCAGAACCTTCCACCTACCAGCCCTGGGGCATGTCAAAGCGGGTTTTCTGGCCGACCTGATCGCCGTGCCCGGCAACCCGGCCTCCGATATTGGAAAACTACGGGAGGTTACTTTGGTGATGCTCAACGGGAAGGTAGTCCGCCAGGACCCGAATCCGTAAGGGCCTTAGATAAGCCCTGCAACTAAAAACCCCAGGTAAGTCCCCAGGGCATTGCCCACCGACCCGATGATGATGGCAGGCAGGATAAGGGAATCCCGCCCGAAATTCTTGGCCAGGGCCATGGCGCTGGTGCCCCCGCCTATGTTGGCCTGGGAGGCGATGGCCGCCAGTTCCCAGTCGTAGCCCAACAAGGCCGCCACCCCGAAAACGATGATACCGTGCAGCAGCACGGCAATGAGCACCACCCCCAGCAGCAGCAAGGCCAGCTGCCCGGCTTCCACCAGCCCGCCTATATCGCAGAAGGCGCCCACCACGGCCAGGAAGAGGTAAATGGCCCACCCTCCCAGGAACATATTGCCCCGGAAACGGTGGATGGCCGGCACCTGGGCCAGGACCAGGGCCAGGGTAGTTAATACAATCATAAAGGGTACGGGGAGTCCGGCCCCCGCCAGGAGTTCGGTGGCCCACTCGGCCAGCAGCAATGCCCCTCCGGCCAGGGCCACCCACAGGGAAAAACTCCCGAGGGTAAAGTGCTCCTGCTCATCGGCGTGGATGGCTTCTTCGGCCCCGGTTGGGGCATCAGGGGTCTGTGGGGCTGCCTTTCGGCGGGCAATCCGGTTAAGAAGTACCGGCAGGGTTATGGTGGCAAAGAACCAAAGGGTAGTCAGGACATTGTCTGCCGCTACCGAGCTGCCGTACACCAGGCCGTTTTCCATGACATCGTAATGCAGGGCCACCGCATTGAAGTTGATGCTGCCTCCGGTATAGGTGCCGGTGAACATCCCCGCCAGGGGGGCGTAAAGCCCTTCGTACAGGGGGCTGTCCCCAATAAGCCACATGGCGGAGACCACCCCCGCCACGGTTCCCAGGCTTCCAGCCAGGAAAAGGACCAGAATTGGGATTCCGGTACGGCGCAATTGCATCAGGTTGGCATCGAGCAGCAAAAGGAACAGGGCCGCCGGGGCCACCACCTCAAAGATGGCATCGTAGGTCGGGTTCCCCTGGGTGGGAATCAGGCCCAAATTGGAAAAAACCGCCCCGAAAATTATCGCCAGCAGGGCAATACCAAACGACTTGAACGGTTCCCGCTTGCTCAGGCGGTACGAGAGGTACAGCACCAGGGAGAGGGCGGTAATCAGGTATATGGGGTTTTCTACAGGCAAAGCAGCTCTGGTCTAATCCATGGTTTGCATGATAAACGCATCCACGTCCGCTTTAAACTGCGCCATAGAGGGCGGGTGGGTATACATCATATGCCCGGCCTCGTAGTATTTCATGATGATATTCTCCTGCAATTCGGGTTTTAAGCCCATATGGCTGATGGAATGCTCCACCCCGTAAAAGACTGTGGCCAGGTCGTAGTACCCGTTGAGGATCAGGATCTTCAGGTTGGGGTTTCGGTTCATGGCCGTGGTCATATCCGGGAGGGTACTCACCGCTACCTGGGCGTTCCAGGCCGTATTGCCCTGGTGGTTCCAATCCCATTTAAACCCATCGCGCAGGCCCGTAGAAGTCACGTAGGTCATATCGCGGTCCACCCCCAGGTCGTTGTAGAGGTAATCTTTAAAGGCGGCGATATAGGGGGGCGATATAGCGTCGCTCTGGGGGTCTGTAAAAGCGTACTGGGCCAGCGGGTCTTCATTGACACCCGTAAAACGGGAATCCAGGCGGCCCACCGTTTCCCCGGCATTGCGGAGCAGTTCCTGGAAGAACTCCCCGTTGGTCACCCGCAGGTTGGCCTTCAGCCAGAAGTCTGCGCTGAGACCGCTGTAGGCAGCCAGTCGGGCAGCCATAGTCTGTTTCTGGGCGGGGCTCAATCGGTCTCCCTTCAGCAGGGCCGGAGCGTATTCCTCCTCGTTAAACTGGCGGACCTCATCCAGGAACGCCTCCAGGCTTGGGTTTTTATTGGGCAGGCGGTTATGGTACCAGGCTGTGGCGGCATAGGTCGGGAAGTGGATCAGGTAGGCCACGTCGTCTCCCGGGCCAAAGAGCAGGTGCTGCAGCTCGAAAACCGCAGAGACCATTATCACCCCGTTCATGGCAATCCCCCGGTCCTGAAGCCAGTTGACCAGCCCGGCGTTGCGGAAGGTGCCGTAGCTCTCCCCCAGCAGGTAGCGCGGGTGGTTCATCCGGCCTTCCCGGATCAGGAACTGCTCTATAAAGAGTCCTATGCTACGGATATCCTGGTCTACCCCCCAGAAGTCCTTGAACTCGGATTTTCCCACGGGTTTGCTGAAGCCGACCCCAACGGGGTCTATCATGACCAGGTCTGCCTTTTCCAGAATGGAATACTCGTTGTTGACCACCCGGTAAGGCGCAGGCCCGGTATACCCAGGGTCATCCACCACAATGCGTTTGGGCCCGAGGATCCCGAAATGCAACCAGAAACTGGCCGAAAGCGGCCCGCCGTTAAAGGCGAAGACAATGGGCCTGTTTCCCGCCCCGGCACGCTTGTAGTAGGTAAAGCCGAAATGCGCAATGGGCGTATCGTTCTGGTCGCGCAGCAGGTGGGTCCCCACCTCGGTCTGGAAACTGTACTTCTGCCCGCCAAAGGTCGCTGTCTGGGTGCTTTTAAAGGTTTTGGCCTCGGGGATGGGAGCGTCCGCTTTAGGGGCCTCCTGGGCCAGGTTACCGGCAGCCATAAAGAGGGCTACCCACAGGGAAAAACGGGATTTCATAGGTGTGTCGTTGGTTTCCCCGGAAGATACGGTTTCGTCCGGGAATACCCAAGCCTGCCCGGGTGGGTAAATCCTAAGCGATGAACGGGAGTTGCAGGGAAAACGGCGATATTATACACCGGGGAGGGGCGGGTGTACTCCACCGGCAAAGAGCCATGGAATTACTGTGCGCCCAGCTCCAACTGACGGCCTTCCCTGGCCGCCTTCTGGTCCATGCGGGTACCAATGGCAATGCCAAAGGCCATCCCCATGGGAATACCCGTCCCCAGAAAAGCCATATTGCCCAGGCTTACGCCCAGGGCCGTACCAATGGGAATCCCGATTGCGGACATCCCCAGGCCTATCCACAGGTTGCGGTAGTAATTGGGCGGGACAAGTTGCAGCTGCGAAGCCAGCAGGTTCAGGATGCGCCGGTACGTACGGGAGGTTTGCTTCGGAAACTCCGGGGCATCACTGGCCACGGCATTGAGCTGCTGCACCAGGTCGCGCAGCTTATCGGGCAGGGTCAGGCCCAGGTCACGTCCGTCCAGTTGTGCCATCAGGTGCTGGAGTTGGGAATAGGACTTTTGGGCTTTGGAGCCTGCTGCCAGTTCGGGGCGGGAAAGGAGTTCGGGTATCAAGAGGTTTTCTTTATAGGTCCCGAAAAACGCCGTTCTGTTACACCATACGTCCCGTATAATACTATAACTATATAGGATAACTATGTTATAAACTAACATAAGTCATTGATTTAATTTGTTTTGTTTCTCAATTTGTGAGTTGTTTATTTCCTGAAGTTCCACCCGAGGAATTTTTATATTATGGCTCAGTATTGCCTGGAATGCAAAAAAAAGGTTGCGGACGGTTTCGCGGCCTTTTCTATTGCCCAATTTGGGGTTCCCCTTTGCCTGAAACACCAGAGGTGGTTGTTGGTTGTGGAAAATCGATACGACCCGGCCTACCTGAGGTTGTATTTTGAACTGCACGACCGGGATATTGGGTCCCAAATTCAGCGGGTGCCTGGCTCTCACGAAATCGAAATCTTTATCCAGGATCCGCCCACCCGGGTGCATCTGGACACCGCCATCCAATATCCGGTGGTCCGGGAAGCATTCAATATCACCCGGCGGGATTATTTCAGCCACCTTAACGAGCCCGACTACCCCGTAGTCCTGGCGCACAGCCTAATGGAAAGTCCGGAACACACCCGCAATACCGTGGATTTTCTAATCGTACTGCTGGGGATTAATGCGGAACTCTCGCATGGCAGGGATGTGCGGTACACCTACCGCTCCGTCGAGGAGCGCATCGACTACAGGTCCCTCACCGTGTACTCCGAAGTGGTTACCCCGGAACCCGATCCCGAACCTACTAACCCTTAAGGCGCCAGGGCGGGTTTTTCCGGTTGTCCCCGGCGTGGAAGAGAACCAGCCGGTTGCCATCCGGGTCGCGAAGGCGGGCCTCCCGCCAGAGCCAGGACCTGTCCTGCGGATCTTCATCGAAACCTACCCCTTTGGCTTTGAGTTCTGCCACCCAGGCGTCCAGGTGGTCGCTTTCGAAGTAGACCAGGGTACCCGTGCCAATGGTTTCGGCATCGGCCAGGTGCACGGAAAAGGTAGCATCCCCCTGGGGCAATTCAAAACGGGCATAGTGGGGCAGGGCCTTTACAATAAGGCGCATGCCCAGGTTGGTGTAAAAAGCTATCGCCCTGGGTACATCGGTAACGGCAACGGTAACCTGATTCAGGTTCATAGGCTAAAGGTACGGATATCTTTGCGGGATCTAAGGTCGGTTGATCAGCCACAGCACCCCGCCCCGAATCACTTTGTAGACCAGGAACGCGGCCAGACACAGAATCCCGCCGAAAAGGACAGGAAGGACCCCGCCAAAGGTAAAGGCCATGGCCAGCACGTAGCCCAGCAAACATTCCCCCCGGTACACGGGGATAAAGAGGGCCAGCAGCAGGGGCACCAAAAGGAGGTAAGGCAAAGGCGCCTCCACCCCGAATTCCCAGAGCAGGGCCATCACCAGGCCGAGTGCAGCGCCCCCCAGAAAGCCCAGGATGACCTGCCCGTCTTTGCGGTTGGGCCGGCTGGCCACGCGGTTAAGCACCAGGTAACTGAGCAGGGTCACGCTCAGGATACCCCAGGCATTGGAAATCCCCGGCATATCTGCCCGGGCCAGCAGGTGGTGGGTGGTTATCCCCCCTCCGAAATACTCATACAGGACGTGGATCAGGATAAGGGAGCCGAAAAACAAGGCAGTAGCGGCTCGGTACCGCAGGGCAAAGGCGAGCATAACGTGATTTGATTGATATATAGGGGACGCATCCCTGCGCGGATTGTTACAATTCTGGCCGGGTTTCTTCCGAATTTCAGAAAATCCCCGGGCTGCTTAACACCCCATGGGCAATTCCAGCACCACGAAGAACTCCTGCCGCCCGGCTCCCGAAACGGGAAAGAACTCTACCCAGAGGTAAATGCGGTTCATCCCTACCCCAACCGGATATTCCAGAGCTTCTGGCGCTCCGGCGGCCAGGGCTGCCCACTGCTCCCCGCAGTGTTCGCGGACCGCGGCCACCACTTCCTGCCGGGTCACCTCGGGGAAATGCATCCCGTCCTCCGGGCTGTAGCCCTTCAGAACAAATGCCCCGCCCCGGTACGGGAGGCGCTCCCAATCTCCGCGGTAGTGCTTCCATTCGGTAAGGTCGCAATGCGGGCCCTCATCCATCACGGTAAGGCTGTTTTCGAAGCGCTGGCGGACCTGCAGGGTACCCTTTTCCTTAAATGTAAAGCGCATGCGGGTATGCTCCAGGGTTTCTCCCAGGCCGAGGTATACACGGGCCGTGTCCTGGAACACCACCCCTTTACCGGGAGTCTCCAGGGTTTCCACGGGCTCAAAATGAAGGGTAAACGGGGGGAATTCGAGGTCCAACCCCTGGCGCTCTTGGGCAAAGGACAGCCCGCAGGCCATCAGCATCAGGTAAAACAGTCTCATACCCTTTAAAACGCAAAACCGGGGCGGATGGTATACCCTATTGGGTTACCAGGTGCTGCAGGGCTTTACGGGCATTCTCCAGGATACTGTCGGTGTGCTCCCTGCTCCCGTTAAAGGTCATCGTAAAATCCTTTTCGGTGGTGGTGCCGTCTGCAGAGGCGCTTTGTTTCAGGATAAAGGAGACCGTTACGGGTTGGGATTCCGGGTTCTCCATCAGGATGGTGCGCAGGCTGTTCCAGTCAATTTCATTAAAGTCTTCCGCATCCTCAATGGTAAGGGCCAGGGAGGTGACCCCCACGGAAACACTCCATTTGGAATCGGACCCGGAGTCCTGTGCCTGCAGGGCAGGGCTCTGGCACAACAGTGCCGCGAGACAAACAAAAGGCAACAATCGCATAGGTTCAGGTTTTAGCTAAACATAATCCAGAAAAACGATCTGTCCGAAGCTTTTATAAAAACTTTAGCACCAGGGAAGTAGCTGAAGGGCAGTTAAAAAAGGCGGTATTTCCGGGATCCCTGCCAGGAGGTTGCAGGGCGGGCGGGTATTTTTCAGGCGGGCGGGGCTGGGGCCCCGCCCAAGGGCAGAAGTACCCTCACTCCCCTTCCTTCCCCTCCACAAACCGCGACCGGAACATCAGGTAGAAAAACCCTGCGACCCCGCTGGTAAAGAACAGGGCGGCAATCCAGATGAGTTTGTGGTCCGGGTTTTTGAACTTCGCGTTCATCACGTCGTAGAGGCACCCGACAAATACAGCCAGGACAATGGCCACCAGGGTCCAGAATATCGGTTTGGGCATGGCGTTAGGTTTGGATTAAAGGTAAAAAAAGGACTGACTCCTGCCGCAACAATAAGCCCTGGGTTACAGGGTTGCCCCGAAAAAATACCCCACAGCAGCCGTAAGCCCCATCGCGACGGTACCCCAGAAGGTAACCCTCAGGATAGCTCTGCCCACGGGCGCCCCGCCTGTACGGGCCGAAAACGCCCCCAGAAGGATCAAAAAAGCAGTGGCAAAGCCGTAAAGGGCGTATTCCATAAGGGGCAGGGGTGCCAGCAGGGCTACCAGGAAGGGCAGCAAACCGCCCAGGGTAAAAGCAGCCCCGGAGGCAAAAGCCGCCTGGATGGGTTTGGCCTGGGTAAGCTCTGTAATGCCCAGTTCGTCCCGGAGATGGGCGCCAAGGGCGTCGTGCTCGGTAAGTTCCCGGGCCACGAGGTTCGCCGTTTCAGGGGTCAGCCCCCGCTGGCGGTAGATCTCGGCAAGGACTTCCTCTTCGATTTGCGGCATTTCCTTCAGTTCCGATTTCTCCCGCTCAATATCCGCCTGTTCCAGGTCCGTCTGGGAACTCACCGATACATATTCCCCGGCAGCCATGGAAAGGGCCCCGGCCACCAACCCGGCCAGGGTTGCGAGCAGTACCGGAGAGCGGGCCTCGCTCGCGGCAGCCACGCCAATAGCCAGGCTTGCCGTAGACAAGATGCCGTCGTTGGCGCCAAGCACAGCGGCTCGCAACCAGTTGCTGCGGTGGATGTAGTGCTTTTTCCGGTAGGCCTCCAGGTCGTGGACAGGCAAGGGGTTTTTGGCTGTCATAGCTAAAGGGGTTAGGTGTACCCCTAAAGATACGCAATCCGGGCCGGGTTTAGGCTGCCTACAGGCGGTATACCGCGGCATTGATATGCATCCCGGCGCCCACCGAGGCAAAGACAATGGTGTCTCCCGGTTGGAGGAGGTGCTCGGGCATTTCCCCCCTCTGGATGATGTCGTACAGGGTGGGCAGGGTGGCTACCGAGGAATTGCCCAGCCAGTCTATGGTCATGGGCATTACCTCCAGGTCCGGTTCCATGTCGTAGAGGCGGAAAAGGCGGATCAGTATGGCCTCGTCCATCTTGCCATTGGCCTGGTGGATGAGGACCTTTTTGATATCCCGCAGGTGCATCCCGCTCTTTTCGAGGCAGGCCTTGATGGCCTGGGGGACGTGTTCCAGGGCATACTGGTAGAGCTTGCGGCCGTACATCTTCAGGTAGAGCTCCTGATCTGCACCCGGCTTGTAACTCCCGTCCATATAGAGCATGTCGGCCCCGGTAAGGGTATCCGAACGCGTCCCGTGGGCCAGGATACCGGTGGGTAATTCGCTTTCGCGGGCTTCCAGGACCGTGGCCCCGGCCCCGTCGGCATAGATCATCCCGTCCCGGTCGTGGGGGTCGTAGATGCGGGAGAGGGTTTCGGCCCCGATAACCAGGGCCCGTTTGGCATCGCCGGAGCGGAGGAAGTAATCGGCCTGGATGAGCCCCTGCAACCAGCCGGGGCAACCGAAGATCACATCGTAGGCCACGGTGGCGGGGTTCTCGATGCCGAGTTTTTGCTTGACGCGGGCCGCCAGGCTGGGGACCATATCGACCCGGGTGCTCCCGTGGCGCACATCCCCGAAGTTGTGCGCAACAATAATGTAATCCAGGGTTTCAGGGTCTATGCCCGCATCGGCAATAGCCTGCTCGGCGGCAAAGGTGGCTATGTCGGAGGTCATGAACTGATCCTCCACATATCGCCTCTCGGCTATGGTGGTAATCTCGCGGAACTTACCGACAATTTCCTGGTTGTCCTTCTCCAGTTTGCGGCCGTCCGCCTCGTAAAATTCGTTCTGCAGGAAGGCTTCATTCCCAACGCGTCGTTTGGGGATATACTTGCCGGTTCCGGTAATCACGCTATAGGTTCGCATACGTGTCATTGGGGGATGGGCTGGAAATTAAAGAATTACACCTATACCCATCTGGTTTAGTTTATGAGCCGCTTAAAGATACTGCCCCCATTCCTTTTTTTTCAACCTTGAGCGCCGAAATAAAAAAAAACCGGGCCTTCCTTTTCAGGTGCCCGGTTCTGACAGGGTTTCAGCTCGTTTACCTGCGACGGAAATGCCCGCCCCTTTGGTTGCCGCTTTTTTTACGGTTGGCAAAGAATTCCTGCCGGCGGCGGTTCTTTTCCTTCTCAAACTGCCTTTTCTCCTCGGCGTTCATGGGCCGCTCGGTCTGGGGGTAGGGATGGTCTGCCACTACCTCGATCTTCTTGGAGATGAGCTTTTCGATATCCTTCATATAAGCCAGTTCCTCCGGCTCGCAGAGGGAGATGGAGACGCCCTCCTCCCCGGCCCGGCCACTGCGGCCAATGCGGTGCACATAGGTTTCCGCCTCGTTGGGGATGTCGAAGTTCACCACGTATTTGAGCTGGTCGATGTCGATCCCGCGGGAGGCGATGTCCGTGGCGACCAATACGCGCACCTTCCCGTTTTTGAATTCGTTCAAAGCGTTCTGGCGCTGGTTCTGGGACTTGTCCCCGTGGATGGCCGCGGCGCGGATCTTTTCCTTGTTCAGTTTACGGGCAATGCGGTCTGCCCCGTGCTTGGTGCGGGAAAACAGCAGGACCTGGTCCAGGTCCGGGTCTTCCAGCAGGTGCAGGAGCAAATCGTTCTTGGTGCCCTTGTTGGTCTGGTACACATACTGCTGGATGGTCTCAGCTGTGGAGGATACCGGGTCTACCGCCACCTTTACCGGGCGGGTCAGGATGGTGCGGGAGAGGTCCACGATATTTTCCGGGAGGGTGGCCGAGAAAAACAGGGACTGCCGCTCTTTGGGCAGTTCGGCAATCACCTTGCGGATGTCGTGGATAAAGCCCATGTCCAGCATGCGGTCTGCCTCGTCCAGGACAAAATGGTCGATATTATTCAGGTGTACATACCCCTGCCCCATCAGGTCCAGCAGGCGGCCCGGGGTGGCTACCAGGATATCGGCCCCGCGGCGGATGGCCTCCACCTGTTTGGTTTGTTTTACCCCCCCGTAAATCACGGTGCTGCGCACCTGGGTGTGCCGGCCGTAAGCGCGGAGGCTCTCCCAGATCTGCAGGGCCAGTTCCCGGGTAGGGGTCAGGATGAGGGCCCGCACCGGGCGGCGGCCTTTTTTATCGGGTAAAGACCCGGCAAGGTGTTGCAGGATGGGCAGGGAAAAGGCAGCGGTTTTACCGGTGCCCGTCTGGGCGCTGGCCAAAATGTCCCGGCCCTCGAGGGCATGAGGGATGGCCTGCTGCTGAATGGGTGTCGGGTGGGTGTAATTCTCTTGTTGGAGCGCACGCTGAAGCGGCGCTATCAGTTCTAGTTCTTCGAATGTCATGGGATAAATTTGCAGGTCCCGTGAGTGTAGAAAAGCCGGAACCCTTGTGAATTAAAGCCCAAAGGTAGGCATAAAAAGCACGCAAACAGGTATTTTGGGAAATAATTGGGTGGGCGGCTCAGCGGCCCCCGAAAAGCTCCCGGGTATATTCCAGCAGTTCCGGCCCGCCCGGCTCCCCGTGGCCCGGCACGACCACTTCGGCCTCCGGGAAGGCCTCCATGACCTTGCGGATGGTCTCGGGCCAGGCCGCTACATCGGCATCTTCCAGGTTGCCCTTACCGGCCCCCAGGGCCTTTACCAGACACCCGCCAAAGAGGACCTTGTCCTCCGGGAAATACACGACGATATTGTCCTCGGTATGGCCTGCGCCAAAAAAGGCCAACTGGACCGGGGTGTCACTCAGATAGAAGGAGCGCTTTCCCGAAATAGCCGCCTTGGGGCGTATGTGCCCGGCCTCTTCCGCCAAGGCAAGCGTTCGTCCAATGCCGAAGGAGGTAATGCCCCTGTCGTGGAAGGCCTGCAGCCCGCCCAGGCAATCTTCGTGGAAGTGGGTGGCCACGACCCCAACCACCTTGAGGCGCAGCCGGCGTGTGAGGACTTCCAGCAGTTCCTCCGAGGCCTCGTTGCTAACAGGGGTGTCCAAAACCAGTGCTTCATCCCCTTTTACAATTACCAGGCCATTGCAGGCTACTTTGCCCCAGCTTTCGGTTTCCAGAAAAGAAATGTGCCTGTAGGTTTGGGGGGCGATTTTTTTAACCTGGAGGTTTTGACTCCACGACCGGAACTCGGAAGACTTACGCATGTCATTCCTGGAATACACAGAATAAAACCTGTCGTACCAGAAGCTCCTGATGGGAACACCCGAAGCGTCGCGTGCAGGCGCCTTAACCTTTATGGAATCGGATAGGACGTGTTCAACAATTATATCGTTGAGTTTATAGTTGGAGGTTACCCGGACGTTTTCAATTTTACCATCGGCGGAGATTTCGAAGTAGTACTGGGAAGCAAGCGTATCGGGAGGGTTATAGGCATACCCCATTCTAGTTTTGATTTCTCCAAACTTGCGCATCAGATATACATTCACACAAGCGGCGTAATCCTCCTGCTCTGCGCATATACCAAAATCGGGAGGGGTATGTACTTGCCTGAAAGATAAGGGTGCATTATCCGGCACAAAGGCAAGGGAGTCTAACTGAGCCCCACCTGAAGTATACGCCAGCAGGCTCAGAAGCAGGGCAATCTTATGCATCCATGGTGTGGTCTGGGCGTTTGTCAAGGTGGTTAATGGGTTTAAAATCCTCCAGAAAGATAAGACCAAATCCTAGAAAAGTGAGGATATACCCGGTTACCAGGCGGTACCAGAACGGGATAATGTGCATCAGCACCAGGGTTGCCAGTAGCACCAGCAGCACACCCCACCGGCTTTTGCGGTAATGCCCCAGGGCGATTAGCAGCAGGCCCAGGTTAAAGACTTTGGAGGAGGACCCCACGGCTATAAAGGGTTGCCAGATGGAAGGCACCTGGGAGATATGGGCCGCAAATTCGTTACGGATGTCCTGGGTGGGCTGGCTCCACCAGATAAAATCCAGCACGCACATGCCAATGATGCAAACAATCCCGGTTATGGTCAGGGGGATTCCTACATAATTGAGGCCTTTCCTGGGAAAGGTAACCACCTGGGGGATCATCAGCACCACCCCTACCAGCAAGGACCAGTGCGCAAAATCGATGGGACGCAGGGCATAGACAAATTCGTTTCCCCGGGCCAGTAGAACCTGGCCGGCGACCAGCAATATCAGGCCGGTTAAAAACAGGATGCGGTTGAGCATGGTATTGGTTTTAGGTTGTACGCCCAACTAGGTGGGCTACCCTTAGAGGATAACCCAAAACCGGAAGTGTTACAGTTTAGAGGCAATACTACTGATAGGTGGTTGCAGGCTGCAGGGTTATTTTCAGTCTATGGGCGGGCGAAGCGCCCCGCCCTGGTTCCTCCCCCCCTTCACCAACAACCACACCGCCAAGGCCATCTCCCCCAGGATACTCGGCACGGCCACCAGGGCCAGAAACACCTCCGCATACCGGTCGTAATCCGGCAACAGGAAATGGGCTGCGGTGTCCGCCATATACATGACCCCAGCCGCGACCAGGAACCCGGCAATCCATTGGGGCCGTCCCAGGATGCGGGCCAGAATTATGAGGTGGATACCAAAGAAGAACAGCCCGATGAGCCAGATGGTGTTAAAGACCTCCACCTGCCCCAGGATGGCTTCGGCGGAGTCCATCGACAGGACGGCAGGCAGCGCAAAGACCCCCACCCCCATAATGGCGGCGTGCATCATCCGGAACAGGGTGCTGAGTCCCGAGAGCGGATGGGTTTTAAAGAGTTCGTAGAGCGCCCAGGCCACCACCACGTCGAAGACCACGGTGACCAGAAACGCCAGGATCCCCCAGCGCACCAGCCCCGATGCGTTTTGCACCGTCCCCACCGGGTCCTGCCCCAGGTTTTCCAGCACCAGGAAGTTCGCGAAGATGGCGGCGAAGAAGATGACTATATAGGAAGCCCCGGCAGTAAGGGCCAGTGTACGTGCTCTCATGGTATAAGTTGTTTCCAGATAGCAGACGCGCAGCGCCCCCATCTGTTACGCACGGGGGCTAAAACTGCAGGGCCACCCCTACCCCGCTGCGGGAGGGCACCAGGCGGAAGGCCGTCCGGGTGTCCAGCTGCTCGTTGTATTCCAGTACCGCCTTGCGCTTTTTGTTCTTGGCGAGCTCCACCAGGACCCCGCTCACCACAAAGGCCACCGCGCCGCCGATGTAATAGCTGCTGCCGTCCCCGCCTACCTCATCGTCCTTGGCCAGGCCGGTCCCCAACAGAAACCCGGAGGCCCCTGCCGCCACCAATCCCGAAATTTCCAGGGCAGTCCCCGTATTCCAGTTCTTGAGCGATTCCTCGTGCTGCGCCAGCAGTCCCTTAAACTCCTTCCTCGTGATGCGCTCACTGTCCTGGTAGTAGGACACCGAGAGCACCCCGGGGTAGTAGGTGAGTTCCTGGGCGAGGGTGGTTTGGGAGATAGCCAAGAATAAAAAGAGGCTAAAAGATGAAATGAAATACTTAAATCCTAGGGTTCTTGCAGTCATGTTTGATTTGGGTCTAATTAGTGAATTAATGTCTAGTTAAAATATATTACTTCAAAAGCTCCAGAGTTCTGTCAATTAAACGCTTCTTAAGCTTAACTACACTATCAATGTCTGGTATATCAATTTTTTCACCATCGATTTCAATACGTTGGCTGTTTGGCGTGATATATAAATCACATATTTTTTTCAACTGGTTATTGTCGATTAATATGGAGAATTTGCCCTTTAAATCCCGGTATCCAATGGAATCCGTGTCAATTTGACGGTGTTGAGCTAAAATAGTTTTGATTATATGATAATATTTTAACTCATCCTGGGTGGTTATAATGCCACTATTCGCTTTGGAAGATTCTTCAACAATTAACCGGTCCAACGCAGAACGAATAGATATCGAATTTATTAATTCCCGAATCTGTTTCTCAATACTGTCTGTTAAACGACTACCTCCCATTCGGGAATAAATCGACTTCACCAAATCCCTGGAGGGATGAGCTAATTCATTGTAAAGTGCATCCTCAAACCCCTCCATAAAGAACAAATCCTGTGCCTTTTCAATGATGCTTTTTGTGTCGATAATGGTAGCATAAAAATTTGCAAGCTGCTCAAGACTACTTCCATCTACTTTTTGCCAATCGAACTCATAAAAAGGTGTTGGGTGAAGTCCATATCCGGCATTATTGTTCCTACAATAGAATTTGTATTCTATACCATTGGTCAGAACACCGATCTTTGACTCATTGGTGTTAACGAAGTATTCATTGAGCTGTGCTAAATGCTTATCCGTTAATTTCGTCGAGGCCTTTTTTACCTCAACTATAATCTCAGGCTTATTGCGCAAAAGAATAGCGTAATCAACTTTCTTCCCTTTCAAATTGGCAAAGTCGGCATCATACTCAGGAACCAAATTGCCACTTTCAAAACCCCGGTTAAAACGCAAAGCCTCAAAAAATGGCTCTGTTAAATACATTCTTGTTTTGGCCTCGTTATCGGATAATTCAATAGCCTTTTCGAGTTCAAAACTGGTGAGCGTTTTGTTTAGTTCCTTTGAGATTTGCTGGATGCTTGCCATTGTCTAATTCTTCAAATAATGCTTTAATGTTATAGCCAAAAAAAGTTAGGCTATTTCAATGCCCCTTAAGAATTCCAAAGTCTTCCCGTTTATTTTTTGCATCTTAATATCATTATATGATAACCCCAGATGCACATGTAGTTTGTCTGGATCTATATAATAAAACTTATTATCAGAATAAAGCACTTCAGTTTCGACTAGTTCATTCAAAATTAGTTTACTAAGAGGGTTGCCAGTAACTCTAATGTTTTCGATCTTGTCTCTGTACTTTGCTAATACACCTTTGCTATGCGATCTAAAGAGAATTAAAATTTTGCGAAGTTTTAAATATTTATCGACGGTAGCTTCATCCGGAACTTTGTCAAAGAGATTGTTTTTTTCAAAATATTCAACAAACGGGAATTCCGGTTTTTGTTCTGCTATAACCGTAAACTTTCCTTGTTCTCCTAACTGGTTTATGATTGTTGGCATTCGCCCATTTTCAAATCTAATTTTCAACTCCCTACATTCCAAAATAATATCATTGATTTCATTGTTTGAGTATCCCTTTTCCAAAACAAATTCTTCTGTATCAACAATGATTTCTCTGCACATAATGTGCACTGGTGATTGTAAAACGCAACGTGAGCCTCTTAAGGAAATACTCAAATCGGTTTGGATTACTGTATTAGACAGATTATCATTAATAAATAAACCAGAGTCTTGTGGGATTTCAACCTCAAAGACTATTGACTCTTCCTTAATCTCCGCAAATTCTAACTCACAGCATACGAGTGATTCACTGATTTTAACATCCTCGATATTTAACCTTGTTGAAAATTGTTTATCATCAAGTGATTTTATTGATCGATACAAGTAAGGCAAGAACTTATAGTCTATTTTTCTTCGAGGGTTACAAAGTCTATCGAACACAAAAAACAGCATAAAAGCATCCTTGTAATGATTCTCAAGGTACTCCAAGAGTATCCTATGGTAGTCCTTATCCTCTATGAGGACCGCAACCACATAACTTTGAAAAACTACATTTTGAATTTTTCCGTCCTCCAAGAATGGATGTTCTTTTATCCACGTGTCAAATTTTTCATTGTAAATTTCATCAAACCTTGGATCATCAGTAATTCTATAGTCACAAGATTTATTAAGCAGTGAATAAATTAACCTAATACACTGTTCCTTTGGAGAGTATGCATTCGTTTCTACTTCTAAAATAAAATCCTTTGGCCTATTCGCTAGTATTTCTGGAAGTATTTGTGTTTTTGCTTTCTCATTCTTATCTCTTATAAGTATGTATTCCACTATAGTTATAATCAAATCTATACCCCTTTGATCATTAGATTTCAATTCCTCTAAAAGGGCATGATAATTCTGATTTTCCTGAAGTAGTTTCGTTATTGAAAGTAGAACTGGAGCATAGCCAATAAAAGCTTGATATTGCTTGTTTTTGAGTTCTGATTGATTCTTGAAAAAACCCTCAACTGAATTTATAATATAATCTCTTGTGGCACGGTATTCAGATTTGAACTTTTCTTCACCAATTTGTTTATCAATAAAGTCCTGAGCCTGTTCAATCGTAAAGGGTTCGAGCTTCAATAAGGGAGATGAAATTGAATGGTCATCAAAATATAGCCAACAATGCTCCATAACTTGAGTTCTCCCCAATAGGATAAAGGGAGTTCCCACAGCATTCTCAGCAATTTCAATTATCTCATCCAAGAAGGAATCGAATGCGCTTGCCGACGTCTTTATGTACCCTTCATCAAGTGCATCGATTATAATAGTAGCCTTTCCTTTTTTTAAGTCCCCTATGAATTCTCCCAAATTTTCATGACCTAGTGTTTCATAAATAAGACCAGTTAAAGAATTTGCTCCTACCGGCTTATGAGCAGAAAGGTCGAAAACCGGCATATGCAGACTACTGGATAAATACTTAGTTAATTCACTTTTTCCAGTAGCTCCAGGAGCGGAAAACATAAAGATTTTGGGGATTCCTTCATGGGATATTTCGCCTTCTAAAATCGAGAAATTTGGTTTTACAAACTTGGTGTTTGACTCTATATGCAATCGCAAAGACGGGGTTCTTTTTTGCAGCTTTGTTTCTTGAAAGGGGTTTAAATCTGATACGAGAATTGACTCAAGTTTATATAGACTTACGATATTATCACTTTTGGATTTCATATAACAGTGTGAAAGAATGTTATTTAGAACTATTGATTGAATACCTTGAAGTTGAATAATGTTAGGCTGTAATAAATATGTGTAATCTTTATTTACAGTAAGTAATATGGTATTTCCAAACAGTTTTATTTCCTTGGAAATTGCCCTTGTCTAGGCTGAAAATAATTGACTCACTTATTATAGTTTTACTTTTCATTACTTAAAAATACCCACCATATAGTCTTATTTGCAACTATATGGTATGGCTCTAAATTAGAAAGTTTCCCATAACACTCTTTTGCGGAAAACCATAATTGTTTAAGGGTTTTTATTGACAGAAAAAGACTACCCTGAAGTAGAGCAAAGCTCACTTCAGGGCACTGCCCATTATAAAAATACCACTGACACCCAAATGCCGGCACAGCCGGAATCCCCCCGAGCGGCCAGCTAGCCAAGGCCTAACTTCCGGCACGTAGTAAATCAAGGAGGGCTGAAGACTTACCCCTTTTCGTACAGCGGTAAATTAAACAAATTGATGTTTTAAGGGTACATTCTCCTTTGAATATTCTTCCAGGTATTCTCTTGGACTTTTCCTTCCCAGGGATTTATGGGGATGATAGTTGTTGTAT
>NZ_NGNR01000006.1 GCF_002198115.1 Robiginitalea sediminis
TATTCCTTGACGGATGTTGTTTGTACTTACCAAGTCCCCTACCCCGCTAAAGGTAGAGGCTTGCTGTCTGTCAATATGTCAATGACCTTCCGGTAAACCCAGGACCTAAGCCCTCTCGTTACCTCACTCCCATATCCTCTCGGCCTGAAAGCGGCTGCAAATATATGATGGTTTTTTAGAAATCCCACCAAAAAAAACAGTAAAAATTTTTGACTTTTTTTCGGTCCAGAACCTAATCCGCTTAGAATTAGAATTTTGACCAAAGGTTCCTCAAAAAAAGGACATGGAAGATACAAAAAAATTTAAGTTCCGGCAATTATTCTGTCTTCTTTTTGGCTTTATTCCACCGGTTGGTCAGGGTGGCATAGTCAAAGTCAAGGGCCGATTTCTGGGGTTCTAACTGGCCGGCCGCAAAGGCCCGCTGCAGGATGTCCTCAATAAGGTAGTCCTCGTGGATATCGGCCGGGTGGAATTCCTCCTTGATGCTGATGTCGAACATCCGCGCTGTGGTCTGGTACCAAAACGCCCGCCAACCACTACGCAGTTCACGCACCAGTTCGAATGCGGTAATCCCCGTTTGCCTGTAGATGAGTTTTACCAGGATCTGCCCTTCGGTACGCGTGAGTTTTTTGAGTTCGGCCGAAAACTCCTCTTCAATATACCGCTGCACCACCTTGGTATAACGCCTGCGTTTCCCTTTGGATTTAATTTGTTCCAGCCTGCTGTTCAGTTCGGTTAAACGTTCGGAGGCCAGCTTGGCATACGGATATACTTTAAGGGTTTTGCGCCTGAGGATATAATACCGGAGTTTGTCCTGGTAAGAATCGAACTTGAGTTCCCCGAAAATATAGACCTGGTCCAATTCAATGGAACTGCGGAAAATGGAGTCGCCCTCCAGGATAATCATCTTCTCCTGGGTGGAATCCAGGGGCTGTTCCGGCACCTGCGCGGTAAGGGGGGCAGTCAGGCCCAGCCCGAATAGCATCAACAGATCAAACCTTTTCATCGGTTATGGTTTGGGGGCCTTCAAAAGTAGGTATATTGGCGAGCATGTGGTATTAAATAAGTGTGAAAATGGCTAATTTTGACCTAAACCTTTTTGAAATGAAAACCGATCAGATCCTCGATTCCAAAGCCCTGGAATTCTTTGAAGCCTACCTGAACAATGCCTCGCCTACCGGGCACGAATGGGAAGGCCAGAAACTCTGGATGTCTTACCTGAAGCCTTATGTGGACACCTTTATTACTGATACCTACGGCACAGCGGTAGGCGTAATCAACCCGGACGCCCCTTACAAGGTGGTCATCGAAGGGCACTCCGACGAGATTTCCTGGTATGTGAATTACATCACGGACAACGGACTGATCTATGTTATCCGCAACGGCGGGAGCGACCATCAGATTGCCCCTTCCAAGTGGGTGAACATCCATACGGAAAACGGGATTGTAAAAGGGGTGTTTGGCTGGCCGGCCATCCACACCAGGGACCGGGCCAAGGAGGAACCCCCGAAACTCGAGAATATCTTTATAGACATTGGCGCCAAAGACAAGGAAGAAGTGGAGAAGATGGGGGTCCACGTGGGCTGTGTCATCACCTACCCGGACAGTTTTCAGGTCCTAAATGGAGATAAATTTGTCTGCCGGGCCATCGACAACCGGGCCGGCGGCTTTATGATTGCCCAGGTAGCCCGCCTGCTTCATGAAAACAAGAAGAAATTGCCATTCGGATTGTACGTGACCAACTCGGTTCAGGAGGAAATCGGGCTACGGGGTGCGGAGATGATTACCAACCGCCTTAAGCCCAATGCCGCCATCATTACCGATGTCTGCCACGACACTACCACCCCCATGATCGAAAAGAAAAAGGAAGGGCATATCGAGATCGGCAAGGGGCCTGTTGTTTCCTACGCCCCGGCGGTGCAGCACAAGTTGCGGGATAGGATCCTGAAGGCCGCAAAAGAATCGGAAATCCCTTTCCAGAGGCTGGCCGCCTCCCGGATGACCGGGACGGATACAGACGCCTTTGCCTACAGCAATGGCGGTGTTGCCTCTGCCCTGATTTCCCTGCCGCTGCGCTACATGCATACCACCGTGGAAATGGTGCACAAGGAGGACGTAGCCAACGTTATACGGCTGATCTACGAAACCCTGCTCCGCATTGAGCCCGGGGAGTCTTTCAGTTATTTCGACTAAGTACTATGGAGGAGCGCATCGATATCTGGGATGAGCACGGCCGGCCTACCGGACGGACCGCCCTGAAATCGGAGGCGCACCAAAACGGGTGGTACCACCCAACCGTACATATCTGGTTCTACAGTCCCCGGGGGGAAATCCTCTTACAGAAAAGGGGGGACGATAAAGACACCTACCCGGGGCTGTGGGACGTTTCGGTAGCCGGTCACATCGGGGCCGGAGAATCCACCCACAGTGCAGCCCTCAGGGAAATCCAGGAAGAAATAGGCCTGGAGGTGCCTTTGGAACTCCTGCAATCTGTATTTGTGGATAAGGCCAGCCACCGGCACCCCAACGGGATTCTGGATAATGAGTTCCGCCACGTATACCTGTGCCCCTTACAAACGACCGTTAGCAAGCTTATTCCACAACAATCCGAAGTTTCGGAACTAAAGCTCCTGCCGCTGTTGCAATTTGCTGAAGAAACCTGGGGGCTGGCCCGGCCTGGGGTATACGTTCCGCACGGGGCCGATTATTACGGGAGGGTTGTCCGGGAGGTACGGTTACGCCTGTAGGCGGTCGGCAAAGGTGGTCCAGGCATTCAGGGCGTACTGATGCTGCTCCCCGCTGCGCATGTCCTTTACCATGAACTGCCCTGCCTTTAACTCCTCCTCCCCAATAGAAACTACAAAAGGTACGCCCCGCTTGTCTGCGTACTTAAACTGCTTCTGCAATTTGGCCGGACTTGGATAGAGGTCGGCTTTGAGGCCCCTGGACCGTAGCTGCATCACCAGACGCAGGGCCGCCCGGGCCTCCGCATCTCCGAAATTCACGCAGAAAACATCGAGGGATCGCTCCAGGGTTTCCGGGAAAAGCCCAAGCTGCTCCAGGACCAGGTAAATCCGGTCCAGGCCAAAGGAAATCCCAACCCCGCTCATATCTTTCAGCCCGAAGATGCTGGTGAGGTCGTCGTACCGGCCTCCACCTCCAATGGACCCCATCTGCACCCCTTCCGGTGCAGCTACCTCAAAAATGGCACCGGTATAATAATTAAGCCCGCGGGCCAGGGTAATATCCAGGGCAACAGCCGCTGCCGAAAGGCCCAGTTCATGGGTTTGTTCAAACAGGGCTTCAAGCTCCGCAACGCCTTCCAGCCCCACCTGGGATTCCGAAAGCAACGTCCTGAGGGCGCCGAGTTTTTCCGCAGGACTCCCAGACAGCTCAAACAAGGGGGCCGCCCGCTCTATGGAGCCGCGGGAGATCCCCCGGCCTTCCATCTCCTGTTCCACTTTTTCACGCCCGATCTTGTCCAGCTTGTCCAGGGCCACGGTAAACTCGGTGAGTTTTTCCCCCGCACCAATAACTTCCGCGATGCCGGAAAGGATCTTGCGGTGGTTGATTTTGATGGTAACCCCATGGAGTCCCAGGCTGTGGAACGCCTGATCGTAGAGCTGGACAAACTCCAGTTCCTGGACCAGCCCGCTGGCCCCCACCACGTCGGCATCACATTGGTAGAATTCGCGGAAGCGCCCTCTTTGCGGACGGTCTGCCCGCCATACAGGCTGTACCTGATAGCGCTTAAAGGGGAATTCAATCTCGTTCTGGTGCATCACCACATACCGGGCAAAGGGAACCGTCAGGTCGTAGCGCAGGGCCTTTTCGCTTATTTGTGGTGCCAATCCGCCGGCGTCCCGGGCATCGAGCAAGGCCGGATCTGCCTTGGAGAGGAAATCCCCGGAATTGAGCACCTTAAAAATCAACCGGTCCCCTTCCTCTCCATACTTCCCCATAAGGGTGTCGGTATTCTCCATGGCCGGCGTCTCTATGGGCTGGAAGCCAAAGCGCTCGAATTGTTCCCGGATCCGGGATATTATGTAATTCCTGCGCGCTACCTCTACAGGAGAAAAATCGCGGGTGCCTTTAGGGATGGAGGGTTTCTGGGCCATAGTGGGAAATCGTACTGCAAATATAAGGGTAGCGATCAGAATTCAATAACCTCCTCGAACCAGCGGTACAACTCCCCTTTGGTAATGACGGCGCCCTTCTCGATCAGCTCGAATTTATCCTTGTTGGGGTCGTCGGAATAGGCCTTGGAGGCGGTCAGGTATTCCACGTAATCCGATTGCCAGTTTATCCGAAACCACTCGAACCCTTCGCGGGTGGACAGGTCTATGGCCGGGTTGGCCACCTTTACGGAAATAAGTTTCATCTCCTTGGGGGGGAGGTAAAACAAATGCATCTGGGCAGGCCCGATATTCTCGAGGTATTCCACCCGCCCCAGCACGCCTTCCCATACCAGGTCGCTGAAAATGTCCAGCTCTTCCTCCGCTACGTGAGGTTTGTTGGTTTTGATCTCGTCCCACTCGGCCGCAGTAATGGACTGGGTGGCGAGGAAATTGATAAACTCCTGGTGGAGTTCCTCAAGCTGTTCTTTGGATAGCCTTCTGTACTTCATCCCTTTGCGTTTAAATAAAAAAATCCACCCTGCCAGGCAAGGTGGATTTCTATGTACCTGTTACAGGTCTCAGGCTTTTTCCGGAACCACTTCGAACCCGAAGTTCACCACCACCTCGCGGTGCAGGCGGATTTCGGCCTCATAGGGGCCGGCGCGCTTGATGGCGCCTCCTTTGATGCTGATATACTTCTTGTCGATTTCGTGGCCTTCCTTATCCAGGGCAGCAGCCAGGTCGATGTTGGTTACAGATCCGAAGAGCTTGTCTCCTTCTCCAACTTTGGCGGCGATTTTCACCTCAAGAGCCTTCAGGGCTTCTGCGGTTTTCTGGGCCGCATCCACGACTTGCTTCTCCTTGTGCGCCTTTTGCCTGAGGTTCTCAGCCAGTACCTTCTTCGCGGAAGGGGTAGCCAGGATGGCTTTCCCCTGGGGAATCAGGTAATTGCGTCCGTAACCGTTTTTAACTGTTACCACGTCGTCTTTGAACCCGAGGTTCTCAACGTCTTGTTTTAAGATCAATTCCATGCTTCCTTCCGATTATTTTAACAAATCTCCTACGTACGGCATAAGGGCCAGGTGGCGGGCCCGCTTAATAGCCTGGGCCGCCTTGCGCTGATATTTCAGTGAGGTACCGGTAAGCCTGCGGGGAAGGATCTTGCCCTGCTCGTTTACCAGCTTCATCAGAAAATCCGGGTCTTTGTAATCGATATACTTGATTCCGGATTTCTTGAAGCGGCAGTACTTCTTCTGTTTCGCCGTTTCGATATTCAGAGGGGTCAGATACCGGATCTCCCCGTCTTTCTTTCCTTTTGCCTGTTGTTGTAATGTGGCCATACCCTTTACGCTTTAGCTTTTAATTTGGTTCTGCGTTTCTCCGCCCATGCGATGGCGTGTTTGTCCAACTTCACGGTCAGGAAGCGCATGATGCGCTCGTCGCGTTTGAACTCCTGCTCGTAGGGGGCGATGACTTCGCCCGGGGCAGTAAATTCGAACAGATGGTAGAATCCGCTCTTTTTGTTCTGAATGGGATACGCCAGCTTCTTAAGCCCCCAGTCTTCTTTGGAGACCATCTTGGCACCATTCTTGGTCAAGAAATTTTCAAATTTCTTAACTGTTTCCTCTACCTGGGTGTCAGATAGAACGGGATTTAAAATGAAAACAGTTTCGTAATGGTTCATAAAATGAATGTTTAAAAAGGTGGGCAAAAGTAAGAAAACTTAAACGCATTCACAAGAAATCCAAAAAAACTTCGTTATAGCCTTAGAAATGCAAAAAGCAGGCTTAACCTAAACCCAAATCAAGTTATGCACAATCATTGCCAACCACACAGGATTGCATGCGATGTTTACAACTTTAGTTGTAATTCATCGGTAGTTTTGTGTACTTTGTCGATGATTTAACCCCACAAATCAACCCACTTATGAAACTCAGAAGTATTGTGGTTGATGATTCATCAATGCAGCGTATGGCGGTTGCGAAATTGGTGAATAATCATCCCAACCTTGCCCTGGTTGCCGAGTACAGCAATGCGATCGAAGCAAAAAATGGCATCAAAAACAATGAAATTGACCTGATTTTCCTCGATGTGGAAATGCCCATCATCAACGGATTCGACCTACTGGAATCCCTGGAAAATCCCCCGCAGGTAATCCTGATTACCGGAAAACCTGACTATGCCCTTAAGGCATTCGATTACGACGTTACCGATTACCTGCACAAACCCATTACGATGGCCCGTTTCGACGCCTCCGTAAAGCGTGCGGTAACCAAGTTCGAGCAACTCCACAAGGTAAATGAAGACGAGGAGCACATCTTCGTGAAAAGCAACCTGAAAAAGCGCAAGGTATTCCTCAACGAGATCAAATGGATCGAGGCTCTGGGGGATTATATCAAGCTGGTAACGGACGAAGCCAACATCGTGATCCTTAGCACTATGAAGGCTTTCGAACAGCAACTTCCCGCCGATAAATTCCTGCGCATTCACAAGTCCTACATTGTGAACCTGGAGAAGATCGAAAAGTTCAATAGCAAAAATGTGGAAGTGGGCGGACGTTCCATCCCGCTGAGCCGGAACAAGAAAACCGAGCTGGCCGAGGCATTGAGCAACGTTTAATCAGATATAGTCTACGTTATAGATTACACGAATACTCCTGTACTGGGAAATAGCATCGAAAGACCTGTGGATTCTTTTGATGCTATTTTTCGTTTGTGACAGGGGCTGGCCCTGTGCAATCTTGAGCAGGATATTCATATGGTACTGGTTGCGGATCCGGGCTACCGGTGGGAATTCAGGACCCAGGACGGCCTGCCCGAACTGCTGGCGCATGGCTTTGGCAAACCACCCCGCCCCTTCGCTTACCCGGTTGTAGTCCTTGTGCCGGAAGGTGATCTTGATGATACGTACCACGGGCGGGTATCGGAACTGCTCCCGTTCATACACCTGCTCCTTATACATCTCCTTGTAATCGCCCGTAGATACTTGTTTTAAAATCTGGTGGTAAGGG
The DNA here is from genome assembly GCF_002198115.1 of Robiginitalea sediminis. Classification (GTDB taxonomy): domain Bacteria; phylum Bacteroidota; class Bacteroidia; order Flavobacteriales; family Flavobacteriaceae; genus Robiginitalea; species Robiginitalea sediminis. The sequence continues at coordinate 7,129 of NZ_NGNR01000006.1, forward strand.
TTGTAGGTCTGGATCAGTACCCGACCCCGCTCCCGGGTCCGGCCCGAACGCCCGGCCACCTGGGTCAGGAGCTGGAAGCACCGTTCGTGCGCCCGGAAATGGGGGAAATGCAGCAGGGTGTCCGCATTCATAATCCCAACCAGGGCTACGTTCCTGAAATCCAAGCCTTTTGTCAGCATCTGCGTCCCTACCAGGATGTCCGTTTCCCGGGCTTCAAAGGCGCCGATGATTTTCTGGTATCCGTATTTCCCACGGGTCGTATCCAGGTCCATGCGGTCTACCCGGGCCTCCGGGAATAGTTCCTTGAGTTCCGCCTCTACCTGCTCCGTTCCAAAACCTTTGGTGTCCAGGGTGGTATTGCCACAGGCATCGCACTGGGGCTCCAGGGCCCTGTGGTATCCGCAATAATGGCACCGCAGCTCCCCCCGGTACTTATGGAAGGTAAGGCTCACATCGCAATTGGGGCATTGAGGGGCATGCCCGCAGGACTGGCACTCTACTATAGGGGCATACCCACGGCGGTTCTGGAAGAGGATGACCTGCTGCCGGGCTGCCAGCACTTCCCCGATGGCTTCATGCAAGGGCTCGGAAAACCGCCCTTTCATTTTCTTCTTACGGAACTGCTCGGAAAGGTCCACCAACTGGATATCGGGCAAAAGGACATCTCCATAGCGCCGGTCCATGCGGGCCAGGGCATATTTTCCGCGCCGGACATTGTACATGCTTTCAATACTGGGGGTGGCAGACCCCAGCAAAACATCTGCCCCGTGGAAGCCCGCCAGTACGATAGCTGTATCCCTACCATGATATCTCGGCGCCGGATCGAATTGTTTATAGGTGTTCTCGTGCTCCTCGTCTACCAAAATCAGCCCCAGGTCTGCGAAGGGCAGGAAAAGGGAGGAACGCGCCCCGAGGACAACAGCTGCTTTCTCGGTACCCGCCTGAACATGATACCAAAGCTCGGCGCGCTCCATTATATTGAGCCGGGAGTGGAATACCACCACCCGAGTACCAAAAACGCGTTGCAAGCGCCGGATAAGTTGTTCGGTAATGGCAATTTCTGGCACCAGGTAAAGCACCTGCCGGCCGGCACTGATAACCTCCTCAATGAGCCGGATATACACCTCGGTCTTTCCCGAAGAGGTAACCCCATGCAACAGGACGGGCTTTCCCGATTCGAAGCCTGTATGGATGGCTGTTAGCGCCTGCTCCTGGTGTGAGCTGAGTACAGGTAAACGGCTGTCCGGCGCCTCCTCCCCTACGGCTACCCGGTCTTCCTCCAGGTGGTACTCCTCCAGGACGTCCTTGTCTATAAGGGCCTTTAAGGCGGCCCGCGATGCCCCGGCCTTCTCTTCGAGGACCTTGCTTCGCACGGGCTTCCCGGCCCCCTCTTGTAACTGGAACAATTGCAGGATTATGGCGGATTGTCGGGGTGCCCGGGAAAGGGTTTCCAGCAAGGCCTCCAATGCGGCTTCCCCCCGGAATACCTCGCGCAACCGGATGTACCGGGCGGTTTTAGGGTTGTATTTTTCCTGTAGGCGCTCCTGCAGGCGGATCTGCCCCTTTGCCAGCATGCCGTGTAAGAGGGGGAGTACATTTTTGCGGTCTACTATATCGCTGATTTCCTGGACGGAAAGTACAGGTTGGTGCTCCAGGGCCTCTGCCACCAGGTATTCGGCGTCTGTAGCCTCCTCGGGGGAAGGGTTGAAATCCGGCCCCTTCAGCACCCGTGTTTCACTTTCCAGCAGGAACCCGGAAGGCACCGCGGTGCGGAACACCTCCCCCAGGGTACACATATAGTACTCCGCCACCCATTGCCAATGCCGGAGCTGCACAGCGCTTACCAGGGGTTCCGTATCCAGAACCCGGTATACGGGCTTGGGGTCGTACGCTTGTGGACGTTCCCCATGGAGGCGGATGGCCAGGCCCGTGTAAAGCTTGGATTTGCCAAAAGGCACGGCAACCCGGGTTCCCGTTACTACCTCACCCATCATCTCCTCCGGAAGGATATAGGTAAAATTCCGTTCCAGGGGGATGGGCAACAAAACTTCCACAAAGGTATCCATGGGCCGGAAGGGTTTATTCTTTGCCGATTTGCTTCCTGAGGTAGGTCAGGGTTGCATTTAATTCAAACCCCAAAAGGAGGATGTTGGCATTAAGCCAGATATATACCATGAGGATCAGCAGGCCGCTGAGGGCCCCGTACAATTCATTGTAGCGGGCAAAACTGTCGATATAGATCCCGAACAGATAGGAGGTCAGGATAATAAGCAGAGTGGTCATCAGGGCCCCGTAGGAAAAGAACTTGGCCTTTTTGCCCTCTGCCGTCCCGAAATAGTACAGGATGGCAGTGGTGAAATAGGTGAGCAGGATAAAGAAGAGCACCTTGCCCACCTGCACCCCTAAAATCTCCCCCTCGTCCAGGACCACCCCGCTGGTGCGGGCGGTAAAGTCTGTGAGATATCCCAGGATGTAGAATTCGAAATACACATAGGCCACGGCGCCAAGGATGAGTAACAGGGAGAGGATAAGCCCTACCATAAGGGCATAGGCGTACTGCTTGAAAAAATTCCGGGTCAGTTCTATATGGTAGCTGTTTTCGAACCCCCCGAAGATGGCATTAACGCCATTGGCCATCAGCAGGATGGAAATCAAAAAGGAGGAGGACAGCCAACCGCCCCTTTTCTGTTCCCGGATTTGCTGATAAACCTCGGTAAAATAATCGCCCGTGGAAGCCGGCAGGAAGGATTCGAGGAAGCTGAGGAACTGCACATCGAAATTACTGTCGCCCACGCTGGCGTACGGGATCAGGAACGGGATCAGGGTTATCAGGAAAATCAGGAGAGGGAAAATGGCCATAAAGAGACTAAAGGAAATCGCACTGGCCCGGGTGGAGAGGGCGCCCTGGATAATCCCCTTGACATACATGGCCACCAGGTCGTAAAGGGAAAGGCCTTCGAATGCGGTAAGCTGGATCCTCCTGAGCAGCGCAATCACCTCGCGGACAACCGGAACCCGGGTCAGGCGTTCTTCCAGAGTACCCCCCATCTAAAGCGCTTTTAAACTTAGGTCCAGGTTGTGGACCGAGTGGGTAAGGGCACCAGAGGAAATATAGTCCACCCCGCATTCGGCATAGGCGCGGAGGGTTTTTTCATTGATCCCCCCTGAGGATTCGGATTGGCAACGCCCGCCGATCAGGGCCACGGCCTCCCGGGTATCCTGGTAATTGAAGTTGTCGAGCAAAATACGGTGGATCCCGGGAGATTGAAGGATTTCACGCACTTCGTCCAGGTTACGGGCCTCCACAATGATCTTGAGGTCCCGCCCGGTTTGCTGGAGATAGTCCCGGGTTTTCCGGATAGCGCCGGTAATCCCCCCGGCAAAGTCGATGTGGTTGTCCTTGAGCATGATCATATCGTAGAGGGCAAACCGGTGGTTCTCCCCTCCCCCAATCCGCACGGCCCATTTCTCGAGGGCGCGAATACCCGGAGTGGTCTTGCGGGTATCCAGGATCCGTGCCCCGGTCCCTTCCAACAGCTTTACATAGCGGGCTGTTTTGGTGGCTATGGCGCTCATCCGTTGCATAGCATTGAGTACCAGGCGTTCTGCCTGTAGGATACTGCGGGAAGCCCCCATGACCCGGAAGGCCACGTCCCCGTGCGATACAGGCGTCCCATCCGGCAGCACCACTTCCATCTCCAGGCCAGGATCTACCTGGGCGAAAACCTGTTGGGCGAAAGCTACCCCAGCCAGGATGCCGGTATCTTTTATGAGCAATTGTGCGGCTCCTTGGGCACTTGCAGGAATGCAGGCCAGGGAACTATGGTCCCCGTCCCCTATATCTTCGCGGAGGGAAGTATCGATAATCCGGTCGATTTCCTTTTGGAATTGCTCGGCTGAAATCATGGCGTGGCTTTGGCTTACTAAAGTAGTAAAATGTTCGGTGAAAGCCGGTGGCGTAAGCCCATTTTCAGGTCTGGCCCCAAAGGTGTACCTTGGCGGTTGTGAAACTGGTATTGCTCGCTGTTGGCCCCACAGACAAGGGGGCACTCTCCGACCTCGTTGCGGATTTTTCCCAGCGGATTTCCCGCTATATCCCTTTCGAAATAAAGTGTATCCCGGATATCCGAAACCGGGGGCAGGCAGACCCCCAGGCCCTGAAACAAAAAGAAGCCGAACAGCTCCTGAAGCACCTGGATGAGCGGGACATGATCCTGCTGCTGGATGAAACCGGCAAAACCTTTACCTCCCGCCAGTTTGCTGCCTACCTGCAGAAATGCATGAATGCAGGCCCGAAGCGTGTGGTGTTGGTGATAGGCGGGGCCTATGGCATTGGGGAGCCGCTTCGCCAGCGTGCGGCAGGCAGCGTAAGCCTCTCCAAAATGACCTTTAACCACCAGGTGGTCCGGCTCATGGCTGTCGAGCAATTATACCGGGGGTTATCCATCCTCAGAGGGGATCCGTACCACAACGATTAGGGAAATAAGGGTGTTGAAAGGCCGGAGGCATCCGTAGGACATGTGCGGGAAGATTAAGGGAACTGCAAGGAAGTTTCAGGGTCAGCGCCGATTTTTGTAGCGGGTGGGCGGGTGGGTCCCTAAGGCAGAAACACCTCCCGAAACCCCAAAACAACCCTCAAACCACACGATCTAACCAAACCCTAATCAGGTAAGGCCTGGCAGCCCCAAAAGCAACTACTCACAAAAGAGGACTCAAGGCGATTAATACAGCACCCGGAACTTGATGGTGTGATCTATTTCCTTGAGCGCCTTAATTACCTTTTTGTTGTAATCCTTGTCCAGGTCCGTAATCACGTAACCCACCTCCGGATCTGTGGAGAGGTACTGCCCCGTAATGTTCATATCGAAGGAGGCCAGTACCTGGTTGATATGGGCCATTATACCCGGGACGTTCTTGTGGATGTGGAGAAACCGGTGGGCGTTGCGCTGCTTGGGCAGGCGGATATTGGGGAAATTCACGGCATCTACTGTGTTCCCGGAATTGATGTAATCCATGATCTTATTGGGGACAAAATCCGCAATATCCCGCTGGGCCTCTTCGGTGCTACCCCCAATGTGCGGGGTGAGGATGACGTTTTCCAGGCCGGCCAGCTCCGTATGGTAAGCGCCGTTGCTGCTGGGCTCTTCCGGGTATACGTCAATCGCCGCACCGGCGAGTTTACGGCTTTTCAGGGCTTCCACCAGTGCAGGGATGTCTACCACAAAGCCGCGGGAGAGGTTTATGAGGTACGCCCCTTCCCGCATCTGGCCAATTTCGCGTGCCCCGATAAAGTTGCGGTTTGCCGGGTTGTCGTCCACATGGAGGGTTACCACATCGGACACATTGAGCAAATCCTCCAGGGCGTCGCACTTTACGGCATTGCCCAGGGCCAGTTGCTCATCTACGTCGTAGTAATACACCCGCATCCCCATGGCCTCGGCCAGCACGGACAACTGCTTCCCGATATTACCGTACCCGACAATCCCCAGGTTTTTACCCCGGATCTCCCGGGAATTAGCGGCCGTTTTATTCCATTGCCCGCCATGAATTTCCGTGCTGCGGGGGAAAATACTCCGCATCAGGACAATGATCTCCCCAATGGCGAGTTCCACCACGGAGCGCGTATTGCTGTACGGGGCATTGAACACAACCACACCTTTGTTTTTGGCGTATTCCAGGTCTATCTGCGTGGTACCGATACAAAAAGCCCCCACCACCAGGAGTTTGTTCGCCGCGTCCAGAACCTTCCGGGTTACCTGGGTTTTGGAGCGTATCCCCAGCACATGCACGCCTTTTATCTTTTCTATCAGCTCCTCTTCGGACAGGCTGTGTTTGATCAGTTCTACCGTAAAGCCATCTTCGGTGAGGTTCTCAAAGGCGGCCGGGTGTACGTTTTCCAACAACAAGATCTTAATCCGGTTCTTGGGGTAAGACAGGTTTCTGGGTAAATCGTTCACAAATAAAAATTCATCGAGGTTAGGCGCCACGTGGTCTGCATGTCGCGTGGCCTTGGCGCGGTGTACATTTTCGGTGTAGGCGAAAAACTTATGGGCGATGCCCGCCTCCCGCATCACATAGTCGCTGTAGCCATCGCCTATGACCTGCACCTCCCCTTCCAGGTTCAGTGCGCGCAGGCAGTCTATTTTTCCGTTATGGGCGGCCAGGTAGTTCTCGGTATCGAAGCCGATGATGTTCCCCTCCGCATCGAATTCGAAGGTATTGGCATAGACCCGGTCTTCCGGAATGTTGTACTCCGACACTATGGGCACGATAAATTCCTTGAACCCGGCTGAAATCACATAAATATCGTCGGCATAAGTGGCGAAGAATTCCCGGTTGGAGGTGATGGATTTGGAGATTTTCTGACGCAGGGCACCAATTAGTGGCTCCAGGTCATTTCGGTGGGCTCCGAGGAGGCGGATGCGGCGCTCCAGGGATTCGGTAAATGAAATATCCCCATCTATCCCGAGGTTGGTGATTTCCTGAATCTCACGGATAATCTGCTCCCGGTCTTCCCGGTCTCCCAGGGTTATCTCTGCCAGGACATCCAGGGCTTCTACCTGTGTCAGGGTGCTGTCAAAATCGAAGACGAATTTCCGGCTCACGGTCTGGCTGTTTTCAGGGGGTGAAGATAATCAGAAAAACCATCTTGCGGTAGTGGTGCCGCCCAAAATCGGGCTGGTGTTACAAAGCCGTCCGGCATTGTTACAGTCCCAACCCAACCCCCCGGAAAGGATTCCCCCCGGATAGCGTGTATCAGTTCAAACCCGTCACTATAAGGCCGGCACCAATGGCCATACCAAAACTGAGAAGGGTGCCAATGAGGATATACTCCGTCCATTTTCGGTTGTTGCTCTCCCTCAGGTCATTGAACCGGAAAACCGACTTGGCGGCAATCAGTAGTCCAATGGCTTCCCACCGGTCCAGCAGAATAAAAAGGAACACCAGCAACCGTTCCAAAATCCCGATAAACATACCCGCGCCGGGCAGGGAGGTATGGTCGAGGGAAATCTGGCGGGAAAGTCCTTCGAGGAGTTTGGCATTGATGATGGCAGCCGGGTAGGTCACGAAAAGCAATCCCGTAACGACGCGCCAGTCGAGTCCTTCGAAAAACCCTTGAACATAGTCCCATGTTCCCGGCCAGGTAGCGACAACCACCAACACGGCAAGATGGGCTGCCTGGTCCCACAGGAAAGGCAACAGCGGATTGGATTCGCGTTTAACCGCGTAGAGTTTCACCAGGTCTATCAGACCGTGGGAAAGTGCTATTGCCAGGGCAGGCTTCCAGGCCTGTACATCCCAGAGCAGCAGCATAACCAGGCCAAAATGGATGGCCGTATGGAGGTAGAAAAACCAGGATGCCGCCTTTTTGGCTTGTTTGTGAACCAGCCAGCGGGTGGGCTGCAGCAGGAAATCTCCCAGCAGGTGTGCCAGCAACAACTTTACGAACATGCCTCCAGGTATTTGAGGTAATCCTTCCGGTAGTACTCCAGCAATTCGAGAATTAGGTCCAGGCGGGCCCGGGACATGCGCTGGCTTACCGCAGATTGCCTGATTCCCAAACCTTCTGCCAACTCTTTTTGGGACGCCTCCGGGGCATCCAGGGCCAGGGCAACAATCTCCGCGGAGACCTGGCTCCATTGATCCATAATATGCAGCGCAAATTTCAGCAGCAGGTTCAGGCTGCGGTCTGCCATATGGCAATGGCTGGCCACCTGCATCCGGAGTTTTTGTTCTCTTAAGGTCCCGAAAACACGGCCGGAATAGTGATAGGCCGGCCCATTGGATTCCGCAATTCGGTCTGCCCGGTATTCCTCCTCGCCCAGCCCCAGGCCAATGCGCACATCCATCCCGGGCCAGGATCTTACAAGTGCTTTCAGAGCAATGGCCTTTTCCAGTGCTATGGGATAGGGCAGGCGGACCTGGAATTCATCCCCGCGGTATATTTCCCAATCGGCAGGTTCCTGGCCTAAACCGGAAAGGAACCGCTTCAATTGCGGCATCCACTGTGTTACTGGCTGTGCCGAGGAATGAATCAGGTCTGCTGTGAGAACGGCTATCAAAATATTATCTTTTTAGCTTATTTTTTATATTATTATTAAATATACTTATATATCGGTAAATAAGCAAATTTAAAACCACCGCCGTACCGCCTTACAATACTGCCGGTACTTCTCCCCGAAACGACTCCCAAGAACCCGCTCTTCCGGGATGATCTGAAATCGGTTCATATAACTGACAAACAACCCCGCTGTTACCGCATTAAAAGCATTGCCCAAATACAACCCCCAGGCCAGCAGGACCAGGAGTAGCGCCAGGTACATAGGGTTGCGACTAAAGCGGTAGAGCCCCCCGGTTACCAGTGCCCGGGCTTCCCCGGGCCTATGGGGGTTAACGGAGGTCTTGCGCCATAGAAACTGCACCAGGGCCCACCCCCCTACAATCAATCCGGCCGCCCCAAGGACACGCTGGAGCCAAATCCGGCCGAAAAAGTCGAACTCCCCCGCAGGGAGTAACCGGGCCAGGGCATACATCACGGCCGCAAAGCCGAGGAATACCAAGGCAGGCGGGATTTTCAATTCCAGGTTTTGGCCGGCAGACATACCTCAAATGTACTATTTTTGGGGTTCCGATAAACCCAGGGCAGTCACCATGGAAAAAGAACTGGTATTTGCGACGCACAACCCCCATAAATTTGAAGAGGTACAGCAAATGATGCCGAAAGGACTCCGGTTGCTGTCCCTTTCGGACATCGGATGTACGGAAGAGATCCCGGAAACCGAGCAAACCCTGGAGGGAAATGCCCGCCTGAAGGCCCAGCACGTGCGCCAGCGTTATGGCTATGACTGCATTGCCGACGATACGGGGCTGGAAGTGGATGCTCTGAACGGGGCACCGGGGGTGTATTCCGCCAGATACGCCGGCCCAGGAGCCGATGCCCAGGCCAACACCGCAAAGCTACTGCAGGCCCTTTCCGGCAATGCCCGCAGAAATGCCCGCTTCAGGACCGTAATCGTCCTGACCGAAGGCAGTGCCTTTCGCTATTTCGAAGGCGTGGCCGAAGGTGAAATCCTGGAAGCCCCCAGGGGACATGGTGGGTTCGGATATGATCCCGTATTCCGGCCCTCGGGATACTCCTGCAGCTTTGCAGAACTTACCCCGGAGGAGAAAAATGCCATCAGCCACCGGGGCAAGGCCTTCCGCGCCCTGCAGGATTATATGGCCAGGTATTAGTCCGGGCGATTTCCCCGGGAACCCGCGGCGGAACACCTGTAAAAAAAGGACGTTATGTCGAATATTAGCGGTATCTTTGCCCGAGAATTTCCATCGCCCATCCCCGCACCCTGAAACGATCAGGTAGCCGAAGCGCGGTTGATCCACCACACCACATGTCTACATTTACCGACTTGGGGCTTAGTGCCCCCGTTTTGAAAGCCATAGCAGCGCTGGGCTTCGAACACCCAACTGAAATACAGCAAAAAGCCATCCCTCAACTCCTCAGCGGCGATTCCGACCTGGTAGCCCTGGCCCAGACCGGGACCGGAAAAACGGCCGCCTTCGGGCTGCCCCTGTTGGAACGAATAGCCCCGGAATCCCGTACTACCCAGGCCATTATCCTGGCTCCAACCCGGGAACTCTGCCTGCAAATCACAACTGAAATGCAGTCCTACGCCCGCTATCTGAAAGGCGTTTCCATAGTGGCCGTTTACGGTGGCGCTTCGATTCAGGAACAGGCACGTGCCCTGAAGCGCGGGGCCCAGGTTGTAGTTGCAACCCCCGGCCGTATCAAGGACATGATTTCCAGGGGTCTGGCCGATGTCTCCCGGGTGGAATACTGTGTATTGGATGAAGCCGATGAGATGCTTAATATGGGTTTTTACGAAGACCTGACCGATATCCTGTCGCATACCCCGGCAGATAAATCCACCTGGCTGTTTTCCGCCACCATGCCCGATGCGGTCGCGCGGATAGCCCGGGATTTTATGCACCACCCCTCCGAGGTAACCGTGGGGGGGCGTAATGAATCTACGGCCACGGTACGCCATGAATACTATGTGGTTGGCGGCCGTGAGCGGTATGCTGCCCTTAAGCGGTTGGCCGATGCCAACCCCGGGTTGTTTTCCGTCATTTTCTGCCGCACCAAACGGGATGCCCAAAAAGTAGCTGAGAAACTCATCGAAGACGGGTATAATGCCGGTGCCCTGCATGGCGATCTTAGTCAGAACCAACGGGACCTGGTTATGGGTGCCTTCCGCAAACGCCAGCTGCAGTTGCTGGTGGCCACGGATGTGGCCGCCCGGGGAATCGATGTGGACGATGTGACCCACGTAATCCACTACCAGCTCCCGGACGAAACGGAGACCTATACCCACCGCAGTGGCAGAACCGGAAGGGCCGGAAAATCCGGGATTTCCCTGATTATCCTCACCCGATCCGAACGCGGCCGCATCCGCGCCCTGGAGCGCATCACCGGAAGGCCTTTCGAAGAAAAACCACTTCCCTCCGGGATGGAAATCTGCGAAATACAGCTCTACCACCTGGCCGATTCCATCCGCAATACCGAAATCCACCCGGAAGTCAAGACCTTCCTCCCGGCCGTTAAGGACTTGCTGGAAGGCCTGGATCGGGATGCCCTTATTGCCAAAATGGTCTCCGTGGAATTCAGCCGGTTTGCCGAATTCTACGCCCGCAACGAGGACCCAAAGGGAAGTACCGAAGGCCAGAGGGGCGAAACGCCGCTACCTCACGGCGGGCAGGCGCGGTTCTTTATCAATGTGGGAGAACGCGACGGCCTGGACTGGATGATCCTCAAGGATATGCTCAAGGAAGCTACCGGCCTGGGCAAGGAGGATATCTTTAAAGTGGAAACCAAAGACAGCTTTTCTTTCTTCAGTACGGAAGCCGATGTCGCCCCGCTCATCCTGGAAAGCCTGAAGGGCGCCCATCTGGAAGGCAGGGCCATCAAGGTGGAACTCACAGACGGACCGCCTCCGGGAAAAGGGGGCAAAAAACCCTGGAAAAAAGGCGGAAAAAAAACCTACGGCAAAAAGGGGAAACCCTATAGCAAAGGCCCGGGTGCAAAAGGAAAAAAGCGCAAAAAAACCACTGGTAAGCGGTAGTTAATGCCGTCCTAAAATTTGGCAAAGACCCGGTTTTTTTACGTTCTTAGCGGGGACAATCCAAATGGTTCTATGAGGAAAGTTGCGGTCTTATCCATGCTTGTTCTGCTCTGTTTCTGGCAGGGGAATGCGCAGGATTCCTCCGGTGAAGTCTTTTCGGCTGTAGTGGTCAATGCCCAGACCCAGCGCCCCATGGAAAGCGTGCATGTTATCAACCTGAACCAGGTGGTGGGTACTATTACCAACCCCGAGGGGCAGTTCTCCATCCGGGCTGCTGTTAACGACACCCTTTATTTTTCCTACCTGGGTTTTAAATCCCAGAAAATCCGGGTAACCAACGACATGTTCCGATTCTCGGATACCAAAATTGCCCTTACCGAACTGGCCTATGCCCTGGAAGAGGTTATTGTGCGGCCCTACCAGCTTACCGGATATCTGGAAATAGATGTACGCAACCTCCCGATCAATACGGCCTACCAATACAGCATTTCAGGGCTCCCGGTGAGCTATGAGGCAGGCAGTAAAAACCCCGGGGCGGTAACCAAGGTGCTTGGGGCCATCTTAAACCCCGCAGACCTGCTGCGCAACCTCTTCGGAAAACAGCCCAACCAGATGCGAAAACTGCGTCAGATTAAGGAAGACGACCGTATCCGGGACCTGCTGGCTTCCAAGTTCGATCGGGAAACCCTTACCGAATTGCTTCAATTGGAGAAAGTGGACATCGAGGATATCCTGACCAACTGCAACTATTCCCGCTCCTTTATCCAGACTGCCAACGATTTACAAATCCTCGATGCCCTTAGCAGCTGCTACGAGGAATTCAAAGTGCTCAATCGGCAAAATTAGTTTTGTATTTGCGGCGCGTTTTATAGTTTTAAGCATAAAACCTGCCGAATGAAATATATCCTCCCGCTGCTCACCCTCTTTTTGTTTTGCCAATGCAGGGAAACCCCTCCCAGCGAGGGTCCGGTGGCCGCCAATGAGCCGCAAGTAGAAACCCTCCAGGCGGCAGACAGCGTCCTCTTTCTGTGGGAGGCTGCCAATGTCTACTTCCTGCTAACCGACCGGTTCAACAACGGGGATACGGAAAACGACCTGCAGTTTGACCGCAGCAACCCCACAGGCCCGCTTCGCGGATTTATGGGGGGAGATCTGGCAGGGATTACGCAAAAAATAGAATCCGGCTACTTTACGGATCTGGGTGTAAACGCCATCTGGTTCACCCCTGTGGTGGAACAGATTCACGGGGATACTGACGAAGGCACGGGAAACACCTACGGTTACCACGGCTACTGGGCTAAGGACTGGACCGCCCTGGACCCGAATTTCGGGACCCGGGAAGAACTCGAAACCCTGGTTGCAGCAGCCCACCAGCGCGGCATCCGCATCCTGATGGATGTAGTGCTCAACCACACGGGGCCGGTAACCGAAGAAGACCCGGCCTGGCCTGAGGACTGGGTGCGCCTGGAACCTACCTGCTCCTTCGAGTCTTACCAAACCACTACCGCATGTACCCTTGTGGATAACCTCCCGGATATCTTTACAGAGTCGGATACCCCGGTAGAACTTCCGGATGCTTTGCTCGCCAAGTGGAAGAATGAAGGCAGGCTAAGCGGTGAACTGGACGAACTTCAGGGCTTTTTTGAACGGACCGGTTACCCCAGGGCGCCCCGCTATTACATCATCAAATGGCTTACCGATTACGTCAATGATCTGGGCATAGATGGTTTCAGGGTAGATACGGCCAAGCACGCCGATGAAAAGGCTTGGGCGGAACTCTATGAGCAGGCGGCCTACGCCTTCGATACCTGGAAGAAACGCAACCCGGAACGGGTACTGGACAACCAGCCTTTCTTTATGGTTGGGGAGGTCTACAATTACGGCATTTCCGGGGGGCGCAGTTTCGATTTCGGGGATCGGAAGGTAGACTACTTCGACTATGGCTTCAAGAGCCTGATCAACTTTGAACTCAAAACAGATGCGGCCCTTCCGTACGAACAGATTTTCCGCAAATACAACCGGTTACTGCACTCAGACCTCAATGGCAAAAGTGTGATGAACTACCTCAGCTCCCACGACGACGGCAGTCCTTTCGACCCGGAGCGTGCCCAGCCCTACCGGGCCGCCAATGTCCTGTTGCTGACCCCGGGGGCATCGCAGATTTACTATGGGGATGAAACCTCCCGCCCCCTGGTTTTCGAAGGCGCGGTAGGGGATGCCAACTTAAGAACTTTTATGAACTGGGAGGAACTGGATAGCCTGCAAGCCAATCAGGAGGTACTGGCCCACTGGCAGAAGCTCGGACAATTCCGAAACAGGCACCCTGCGATCGGGGCCGGCAAACACCGGCGGTTAAGCGCCTCGCCTTATGTCTTCAGCCGGACGTATACCGATGGGGACTACAGGGATAAGGTGGTCGTCGGGCTAGACCTGCCCATTGGTGCCAAATCCCTAAGGGTACAAGGGTTCTTCGGAGACGGCACCACCTTGGTAGACACCTATTCAGGCACAGAAGCCGTAGTTAAAAACGGAAGGGTTGCCCTGGATACCCCCTTCGACACCGCCCTTCTGGAAGCCAAGGAATAATCCCGACAAGTAATGGTCGCCCATCAGGCGGGTATACCCATGGGGAGCCCCCTGAACAAGTGCTTATTTTTGGGAATACAGGGCAAGGCGGTTGCCCTCGGTATCGGTAAAGAGGGCCATATAGCCCATCCCTTCTGCAATGAGTTTTTTGGGTTGGAGGATTTCGCCCCCGGCACCGGGAATGCGGTCCAGTTGCTCCTGCAGGTCCGTACAGCTGAAATAGAGTACAGGCCCCTTTTCGCGGTCCGGATAATAAAACCCCTCGTGCTTTACCAGGGATCCGGCTGCCCCGGGTTTGCCCTGGGCTGAGGGGAACCAGCCCATTTCCAGCTGGTTCATCCTGTGCACCTGAATCTCAATCCCGAAAACGCGTTCATAAAAGGACCTGGCACGGGCCATATCCGTGACCGGTATCTCAAACCAGCCCACCATATTGGTTTCCATAGCCATACCTATTTTTCCTGCTCCAGGATTTCCTTTAAAGACGCGAGACCTTCCTCAAAATCCTTACCCACCATTTTGTCCATATTCATAAACAGCATAAAAAAGCGCATGGGGAAGCCGTTTTTACCTGCAAAACCCCAGCGCACCTCACTCCCCGAGCCCGAGGGTGCTACTTCTATAAAGGCATCGGAGGTAGATTTCCAGGGTTTTAAAAACCGCAGCTGGGTTTCGATTCGCTTTCCGGGTTCTATTCGGGTGATCTCCTGTTCCCCGGAGCCTACTTCCTTATTGCCTTCCCAGGCACTTACCGCACCCACTTCCCCGTCGGTTCCACGGAATTCCTGTTTCATATCGGGGTCGCGTTTCCCCCAGGGAGACCAGGCGTCCTGGTTTTTTAATAAACGTAGGTATTGGAAGACCTCAGCGGGTTGGCGGTTAATTTCGATGCTGCGCGAAACCTCATAGCGCGAAGGCGCCAGCACATAGAGCAGGAGCAGCAGGAGCAGTATTCCAGCCAGCACATACAGGGTGGTCATCATGGTTCTGGTTGTTTTAGTGGTTGCTTAACCTGTTGAGGTACACAGGTTCAGCTTTCTGAAGATACGAAAAATCAGGAACGCTCCTGGTATCGCGCAAGAATTTCATCGGCGGACTTCACTGTTTTCCGGGCCCAATCCCACCTTTTGGCCAGCTTATCGTCCTCTGTGAGCTGCCAGGGCCGGTCCGAAGCCCGCAACCTCCCGGTAAGGTGGTGCAACAGGATGGCAGCTGCTACCGAAATATTCAAACTCTCGGTAAACCCAACCATGGGGACATGTATGGTCGCATCCGCAAGCCCCAATAACTCTTCGCTGAGACCTTCCTTCTCGGTACCCATAAACAAGGCTAGCGGCTGGTCCAGGGGAAAGGTCTCCGGGGTATGGCTTTTCTGGTGGGGGGAGGTAGCAACTATGCGATATCCCCGGGCCCGAAGCATGTCCACACACCCCCGCGTTGTGCTGTGCCTCTGGATGTCTACCCATCGCTGGGCGCCCATGGCGATATTCTTATCCAGCCTGTGACCGTACCGGGCCTCTATTAGATGAGCCTCCTGCAACCCGAAGACATCGCAGGAACGAACCACGGCACTGGCGTTGTGCATCTGGTAAACATCCTCCAGGGCCACGGTAATGTAACGCGTACGGTTTTCCAGCACGGTTTTGAACCGTTCCAGGCGCCGGGCACTGACAAATCCCTCGAGATATTTCAGTAATTCCGCATCCATACCTATCTTTTACGGGAAATCGCTTTTCATCTGTTAATGATACAAAAACCCATTGAATTCCTCCTTTTGGCCCTGGCGCTGGTCCTGGCCTCCTGCGGGGGCGAAGCACCACAGTCTCCCACCCCGGAGAAGGCCTTGCTGATGCGGGAAACCCCGGAAAACGACTCCCTGGTCCAGGCCTTTGGGGTCCGTTTGGCAGAGGCCCTTTACGAAGAGGATGCCGATACCTTCAACGCCATGTTCCACTGGGACCGTTTCATGGACCTGGCCCTGGAACTCCCAAGGGAACACCAGGACCTGTCCAATTACAGGGAGCAGTTCAAAAAAGGCCTTACCGCTAAAATCAAAACCTTTCCCCAGGAACTGATCGAGAACCTGAATGAAGGGGGCTTCTACGATTTTCTGTACTTCTACTTCGACGAAGGGCTCCGAACCTACCGCCTGATGTACCGGTTGTACTCCGAATCCGGGATCAACTATCACGACTATATCCTGCGCAAGTCCGAAGACGCCCTTTACCTGGAAGATTTGTATATCTATGCAAGCGGGGAGACCCTAAGCACCTCCACGCGCAACCTATTCCTGGCGAGCCTTCCCTCCGGATTACTCGGGCGGATTATGAATCCGCAGGAACTCAAGGACACCAGCCGGATGCTGGAAGCCATGCGGGCTTATGAAAGCGGCTCCTTCGGGCAGGCGTATTATAAGCTCAGCATGCTGGAAGGCCCCATGCGCAACCTGAAATCCATCCTGGCACTGCGGATTCAGATGGCATCCCAACTGGACCAGGAAACCTATATGGAGGCCATGGCGTCTATGATGGAGATCCTCCCGGAAGACCCCACCATGGCCCTGCTGACTCTGGATTATTACGTCCTCAACCAGGACTTCGAGAGCGCCCTGCGCATCCTGGAGATCCTCGAAACGGAGACGGGGGATAGCTTCCTGAACCTCATGCGGGGGAATCTGTACTACCAGTCCGGGGATTATCCGGCTGCAGTAGCGCGTTTCCACACCCTGGTTGGGGAATATCCCGATTTTATGGAGGGACGCCTGAGTTATATGTCTGCCCTTGCCATGACAAAGGACTATTCCGCCCTGCTGGGGCAGCTGGACACCCTGAAAAACACCTATGCCGTGCCCCCGGAAGATTTACAGACCTATATAGAATCGGAGGAGGAGGGAATGGAAAACCCTTTTGCGGTGTTTATGGAAACCCCCGGATACCGCCAATGGAAAGACCGGCACCTGTAAGATGAAAAAGATCGTAGTCCTCAGCGGCGCCGGCATGAGCGCAGATAGTGGCATCAAGACCTTCCGGGATGCGGACGGGCTCTGGGAAGGGCACGATGTTATGGAAGTGGCGTCCCCCGGAGGGTTTGCACGCAACCCGGAGCTTGTCCTGGAATTTTACAACCAGCGCAGAAGGCAACTCCGGGAAGTAGCCCCCAATGCCGGCCACCTGGCCCTGGCCGGGCTGGAAGCTCATTTTGAGGTGGAAATCATTACCCAGAACGTAGACGATCTGCACGAACGGGCCGGGAGTACCCGGGTCACCCACCTGCATGGGGAGCTCATCAAAGCCCGGAGTACAGGGCCCTCACAGGACATATTTCTGCATCGGGGAGACATTTGCCTGGGGGATACCTGCCCCGCAGGCTATCAGCTCAGGCCACATATTGTCTGGTTTGGGGAGGAAGTTCCACTATTGGGTAAGGCGGCAGCCGTCACAGCCCAGGCCGATATCCTCATTATTGTGGGGACATCTATGCAGGTGTACCCCGCGGCAGGGCTGGTGCATTACAAACCAAAAGCAAGCCCACTATACTTTGTAGACCCCAGGCCCAATGTGATGCCCGGGGATTTTAGCGGCCTGGAAATCCTGGCCGAAAAGGCTTCCACAGGGCTGCCTACTCTTGTGAGGCAGCTGGTTCGTACAATGACCTAGATTGCTGGGCCCACGCGGCCACTGCCTCGCGCTGTTCCCGGGTCAGGCGCGCTCCTTCGTGGGTCCAGGTGTATTCCTTCAGGGGCATTTCCCCCTCCTTTACCGTTTCCACTACTTCCTCCAGTTTGTGCTCCTTCTTCTTGGCGTCATACGAAGTCCAGGCCGAAAAATTCAGGTGTCGCTTCCCGTCTTTTACGTGGTCCGCAAGCCAGTAGGATACCGGGGCCACCGCATTGTACCAGGGGTATTCGGTCTGGTTGCTGTGGCAGTCGTAACAGGCTGTTTTCAAAATTCCCCGCACGTCCTCGGGAGGGTTGGTTTCCTGCAGGAAGACCGCCATATGGTCTCCAGTGGCTTCGTTCTTTTCAGGACGGATAAACTGCATGCCGATAAAGACAATCAGTAGGGCCCAGGCTATTTTTTTTCCTATTTTCACAATGGTATACTTTTCACCTAAAGTACGGTTTTGGAGCTGAATTCCCAACTTCTATCGCGCCTGGATTATGTCACCTCCACCCGGGAGGCCCGGGCGGCCATGGCACGTGAAATCCTCGCACAACCGGAGACCCTGAAAGAGCTGCTGCAGATCGGGGTAGGGCGGCAGGATGCCATCGGCAGCCGGGCATTCTGGATCCTGGAATTTGTCTACAAGGCGTCCCCTACCCTCCTCCACGACCACCTCGATCCGTTTTGCGAAGGGCTGGGTGCACTCCGGGAAGAATCTTCTATTAGGCCGGCGGCTAAGGTCTGTGAACTGTTGGTGAAAGCCTATTACGGGAAGCAGAAAGCCCCCCCTTTAACCCTCCGGCACCGGGAACTAATCACAGCGGCCTGTTTCGACTGGCTCATTGGCCCGCATAAGGTGGCCCCCCAGGCCTACAGCATGGAAACGCTTTACCTGCTGGGGCAGGACATCCCCTGGGTACACCAGGAACTCAAGGCCATCCTGGACCAACATTACGCCCAGGGCAGCGCCGGGTACCAGGCGCGGGCGCGCAAGATCCTGGAGCGAATGGATAAATCCGGGTAATCCCTATCTTTGCCCTTTCTAAACTGACCACGCCTTATGGCTTCCGACCCGCTATTAGCCGTTTCGCCCATCGATGGGCGGTACCAGGGCAAAGTTGCTCCCTTGAGCGATTACTTCTCCGAGGCTGCCCTAATCCGCTACCGCCTCCGGGTAGAGGTGGAATACTTTATCGCCCTTTGTGAAATCCCTTTGCCGCAACTCCAGGGCATGGACCCGGCCCGCTTCCCGGAACTGAGGGCTATCTACACGGATTTTAAACTGGAAGATGCCCAGGCAGTCAAAACGATTGAAAGAACTACCAACCACGACGTAAAGGCCGTGGAATACTTCCTCAAGGAGCGCTTCGATGCCCTTGGCCTTTCGGCTTTTAAGGAATTCATCCATTTCGGGCTGACCTCCCAGGACATCAACAACACAGCTATCCCACTTTCGCTCAAGGAGGCCATTGGCGATGTATATATCCCGGCCTACCAGGCCGTGCTGGAAAAACTCGAGGCCCTTAGCCAGGAGTGGGAGGATATCCCGATGCTTGCCCGCACCCACGGCCAGCCCGCCTCCCCTACCCGCCTGGGTAAGGAGATTGCAGTGTTTACAGCCCGTCTGCGGGAACAGTTCGACCTGCTCAACGATGTGCCCTCCGCGGCCAAGTTTGGCGGGGCAACCGGCAACTTCAACGCCCATGCCGTTGCCTACCCCCAAACGGACTGGAAAGCCTTCGGCCGCAGCTTTGTGCAGGAGCGCCTCGGGTTGCACTACAGCTTCCCGACGACCCAGATAGAGCACTACGACCATATGGCGGCCCTTTTTGACGGTCTGCGACGGATTAATACCATCCTGATAGACCTGGACCGCGATATGTGGGCCTACATCTCCATGGATTATTTCAAGCAGCGCATCAAAGCCGGGGAAGTAGGGTCCTCTGCCATGCCGCATAAGGTAAACCCTATCGATTTTGAAAATTCCGAGGGGAACCTCGGCATTGCCAATGCCCTTTTCGGACACCTGGCCGGCAAACTCCCCGTTTCCCGCCTGCAGCGCGACCTTACCGACAGTACCGTGCTTCGGAATATCGGGGTCCCCCTGGCCCATACCCTTATCGCCTTCGAAGCCACCCTCAAAGGGCTGGGCAAACTCCTGCTGAACCCGGGCCGTATTGCCCAGGACCTGGAAGACAACTGGGCGGTGGTGGCAGAGGCTATCCAGACCATCCTGCGCCGGGAGGGGTACCCCAACCCCTACGAGGCCCTGAAAGGCCTTACCCGGACCAACGAGAAGATCACCGCGACCACCCTGGCCGCTTTTGTAGATACCCTGGAGGTATCCGAAGCTGTTAGGGAGGAGCTCCGGGCCATCCGTCCGGAATCCTATACCGGGATCTAATAAAAAAAAGGCCGCCTCCCGGCAGCCTTTTTCTCAGATTTCAGGACTTATCCCTGTTTGTGTATTTCCACGCTATGCGGATAGGGTATCTCAATACCGGCCTTGTCCAGGGCCAGTTTGCACCCCTCGTAGGTGGCAAAATAAACATCCCAGTAATCCTCGGGTTGGCAAAAGGGTCGCACCGCAAGGTTCACGGAACTGTCCGCCAGTTCCAGGACATTCACCGAAGGAGCTGGGTCCTGGAGTACCCTGGGGTTTGAGATGAGCACTTCCAGGAGTACCTCCTTGGCCTTTTTGATGTCCTCCCCATACCCGATCCCCACCACAGTGTCTACCCGGATTTTGCCCTGGGCCGTATAGTTTATAATATTCCCGTTGGCCATGGCCCCATTCGGGACAATGGCCAGTTTGTTCTGGGGCGTACTGAGTTTGGTGGTGAAAATCTCGATATCCCGGACAACACCCAGGACCCCCTGGGCTTCAATCAGGTCGCCGATGCGATAGGGCTTGAAGATCATAATGAGGACCCCCCCGGCAAAATTGGAGAGGGACCCCTGCAGCGCGAGGCCCACCGCCAGACCCGCAGCGGCTATTACCGCGGCAAAGGTGGTGACATCGACCCCGAGTTTCTGGATCACCACCAGGATCAGGACCACCCGGAGGGCCCAGGTGAGGAGGTTCAGCAGGAACCGTTGGAGGGATTCGTCGTAGGTGCTTTTGTTCATCATCCGGCGCAAGGCGCGGACCAGGCGCTTGATCACCCAGGCGCCGATAATCCAGATCAGCAGGGCTCCCAGGACCCTGGGGCCATAGTCGGCGGCAAAGTCAACAGCCTTGTCCCACCAGATTTGTGCTTCTTCCATAATGGTTTGTGTTTTTGAAAGGGGGATGGTTCGGGGGGGCGCCAACCCAAGGTTTATGGCTCAAAAGGTAGGCATTGGGACACAAAAAAAGAAATCCCGCTGCCTTAGAGGCAGCGGGATTTCTTTTTTCGGGTCGAGTTACCCTCCTTTTGGAAGGCATCTGTGTTTAGGCCTAACCTTTAAGCAAACCGGCGAGGTCGCCCAGCCCCTCCCCTTCCAGGTCGGAGTTCTGGATGGCCTGCATGACCTGCATAAAATGAGCCGGGTTCATTTTTTTGCCCAGCACGCGTACCAGGGCAAACCCTTTGTCTCGGCTGTCGCCGAATATAACCACCTCGTCGATGGCGTCTTCGGAGCCCAGGTATTTCACCACGCCTTTGCCGTATTGGGTATTGAGCTTCATCAGCTCTTTGAAATCCGGGTTCTTGAGGATGGCTTTGACCTTGGCGCTTTCCTCATCATAGGCGTCCTGGTTG
This sequence comes from Robiginitalea sediminis, assembly GCF_002198115.1. Classification (GTDB taxonomy): domain Bacteria; phylum Bacteroidota; class Bacteroidia; order Flavobacteriales; family Flavobacteriaceae; genus Robiginitalea; species Robiginitalea sediminis. Next base: position 28,240 of record NZ_NGNR01000006.1, read on the forward strand.
GCCTCGGTTTTGCGGAATGCCAGGATATTGAGCTTACGCAGAGACCCGAGGGCTTCCCGCTCCGTTTCGTCCAGTTCCACCTGGTCCAGTTTCAGGATACTCGCAGGGATATCCAGGGAAAGGAAGTTGGGGTTTTCTGCATTGTCCACGTAGTATTCCTGCAGGCTTTGGGTAGAGGAACAACTCCCCAGGAGCATCAGCAGCCCCAGGGCTGCAAACATCCACGCTTTCAGGTCGTAAATTCGTTTCATGGTGGTTGGGTTTAAGCGGGCGGCGGTTACCCGCCGCCCGGCATTGTTGTTACTCAGACTTTTGTTTGCCTGCCTTGTTCAATTCCTCCGGCAGGTTCATCTTCTTGGTCAGGGAGCCGATCTTGGTCAGGTCGATATCGCCCGTAAGGGTAAGCAGTACGGTTTCCACCTGGCGGTCATTGACCTCTACGTCCATATTCTTGATCCCGGTCACGAACATGAGCAGTTCACTCACGTGGTCGCTGTCCTTGCCTTCGCGGATATAGAATTTCACGTTGGCATCCTTGTCCTTCACGCGCATCAGTTCGCTCAGGGAGGAGGACTTCAGGTAGCGGTCTACCGTGGCCTTCATGTCTGCAGAGATCTTGGAGTCTTCGGTAATAAAGACCTTGACCCCGCTCAGGCTCTTGGCGATCTCCATAAATTCCTTGGCTTCCGGCTCGTCCACATCCACATCCATCTTAACCAGGAGTTCGAACATGTTTTTATTGACGATCACCGAACTGACCTCATCCATATCCTCGTATTTGTCGAAGATGGACTGCGCGCCGGCCAACAGGGGGGTTACCAGCAAAAGGGTTAAGGCGACATACTTTTTCATTGTTTTGCGTTTTTTAATTGTTTTTGTAAATCTTTTGTTTTGCTTCTTCAAATTCACCCAGGTGCGCCACCTTGGCGGTGCCGCGGTCCAGGTTTTGGGCAATCATCCCGAGGGCTTTGCGGGTTTGTGCGTAAGCGTATTCCGCCCGCTGCTGCTCCCGGTACTCATACCCGAAATACAGGCCAAACATGAGGACTGCTGCGGCGGCGATGGATAACCACTGGTACGTGTACGTTCTGGGTTTTAGTGGTACCTGCCGTGTTGAGCGCTCTTTCCTGGCCTCGGAAAAGAAGGCGAACATGGGGGTGTATGCCTCCAGGTGGGGTGCTATGTCCCCGCCTGTGAAATACGCCCGGAGCTCGCGCTCCTCCGCTGCGGTAGTGGCCGCCTCGAAGTACTTCTCCAATAATTGTTCAATTCTATCCGATCCCATAACGGTGTTTTTCAATTAGTTTATCGCGGACGGCTTTTCGGGCCCTGGAAAGGGCAACCCTGATGGCCGTCGGTTTCATATCGAGCAATTTTTCAATCTCTTCGTAATCGTATTCTTCCACATCCCTGAGCTGCAGGATCATGCGCTGCTGTTCGGGCAACTCCTCCATGATGCGTTCCACCCATTCCACACTGTTGCGGGTTTCCACTTCGCGTTGCAGGGATGCCCCCTCCTCCGCGTAATTGCTGTGGACCAGCTTCAGGTTGCCGGACTGCTTGGATTTCAGGCGGTCCAGGCAGAAGTTCTTGGTCATGGTCATGGCAAAGGCCTCCACGTTCCGGTACCTTTCCATCTGCTTTTTCCCGGCCCAGAGCTTCATGAGCACTTCCTGGGTGGCATCCTCCGCTTCCTCCGAAGAGATCAGCAGGCGTTTGGCCAGCCGGTAGAGCTTGTCCTTGAACGGCATCACAATGTGTAAGAACTCAGATTGCGTCATTACAAGGGGTTGGGTCGTTTGTTTCACCTTCATTAGTGCGTTACAACAGGAAGACGAAACGCTAGGGATTTTGTTACAAAAAATTTTTTTTTAGGCCCGTATCCGCTAATTTAGGCCAAATAAAGCTATGGGATCGGAGCCCCGCAGCCGGTTTGTCCCCCGGCGAGGACCCATAAAACTGGAATGGTTTTTGCTCCCGATCCATAAAAAATTGACCATGAAAAAGTATGCCTACCCCCTGGCCCTGCTCGTCCTTGCAGGGTGCAGCAAAGATGACGATTCCATCATAGACCCCGGGGGGCCGAGCGCCTCGGGCGACCTCGATACCCAGGACTTCATGTGGAAGGCCATGAATATCTGGTATTTCTGGCAGGGCGATGTCCCGGATCTGGCAGACGACCGGTTTTCTGCGGATGCCGAATACACCGAATTTCTGGCTTCCGAATCGGATCCGGAAGCCTTTTTCTTCAACAAACTCCTTTTCTCCCAGGACCGCTTCAGTTTTCTCAGTGACGACTTTGTGGAACTGACCCAGAACCTCGCGGGGATCTCCAGGAGCAATGGCCTTGAATTTGGTCTGACCTACGACGATGATAATGACAACGGCCAATTGGATGCCTCCGACCCCGTATATGGGACTGTCCGCTACATCATTCCCAATTCGAGTGCCGCTGCCGCCGATATCTCCCGGGGCGAAGTATTTGTGGGTGTGGACGGGCAGATGCTCACGGGCGGGAATTACCGCGATCTGCTGTTCGGGGAGGCTACCTCTTACACCCTTATGATGGCCGATGTGGCCGGGGGTGTTCGTACCCCCAACGGAAAGGAAGTCCCCCTGGTCAAAGAAGAAGGGCTGGCTGAAAACCCGGTCTACATCGCCAAAACCTTCGAAATCCAGGGTCAGCGCATCGCCTACCTTATGTACAACGGCTTTACCAACGAATACGATGAAGACCTGAACGCCGCATTTGGTTCCTTTGTCCAGGAGGGTGCCACAGATCTGGTTCTGGACATGCGCTATAACAGCGGGGGCTCTGTAAATACCTCCCGCCTGCTTTCGAGCATGATTTTCGGAAAACGCACAGCAGATATCTACTTGCGCCAACGCTGGAACGACCGCATCCAAACCGCCTTTACCCAGGATGACCCGAATGCCCTGACGGAGTATTTCGCCTCGGAAACAGGAGCCGGGACCCCGATCAATACGCTAAACCTGAACCGGGTTTATATCCTTACCACCCGCAGCACGGCATCGGCCAGTGAGCTGGTGATCAATGGGCTGAACCCTTATATCGAGGTCATCACCATTGGCACCACCACCACTGGCAAAAATGAGTTCAGCCTCACCATGGTCGATGACCCGGGCAGACCGGGTGCGCCCTACATCTATTCAAAGACCCGGGAAAGCTCCATTAACCCGGATAACCGCTGGGCCATTCAGCCCCTGGTGGGCCGCAATGAAAATTCCGCAGGCTTCTCCGACTACACCTCCGGCTTCCCTCCCACCATTGAGTTACGGGAAGACATCGAAAACATGGGCGTCCTGGGCGATGAAAATGAGCCCCTGCTGGCCCGTGCCCTGCAGGAGATTACCGGCCTGGGCTCCAAACGGAGCTTTGAAGTTGGCACCCCTGATACCCCTTTCACCCACAGCGGGATGTTTACCCCCTTACGGGACAATATGTATCTGGATACGGATATCCGCCTCCCGGACCTGCTGCAATAATTCTGGTCAAAATAAACTTGTAAGCCCCTGCCATCCTGCAGGGGCTTTTTTCTTACCAGTTCAGGGAAAGTCCTGTCTGGACCGTGCGCCCGGGGGCCTGGAACCCGAGCACCTCGGTGAATTCCGTATTAAAGAGGTTCCCCAGGGCCAGGAATGCCCGCAGCCGGTCGGGGATTACCTGGTGGGAAATCCGGAGGTCCACCAGGGAAAAGGCCTCGAGTTCCACCGGGGTGAAAGTGGAAAAATCGGTATCCGGGCGCGCCCCGGTAAAGGAATAGGTCAACAGCCCTTCCCAGCGCTCCCCAAGGCGTGCTTCCAACCCCGCGTTGAATTTGTGTTTGGGGATCCGGATGGCAGCATCCCCCTTGCGCTCGGTAAAGGTGTAGTTCCCCGTAAGCCACCATCCTTTTGCTGCCCGAAAACGCACCTCTGCTTCAACTCCCGAAACCCGGATGGGGTCTGCCGCGTTGAAATACAGGGATTGGGCATTGTCGAAAATCACCGCTCCGGTCTCCTCCCGGTTGAAATAGAGCAGGGTCCAGCGCAGGGATTCCAGCCTACGGCCCTCCAGGCCAAACTCCAAGGTGCGGTTAGTTTCCGGCTCCAGATCCGGATTGGCCCCGAAAGCCCCGAACAATTGGTTGAGGGTGGGGGTAATATAGGCCGTAGACCAGGAGGCAAACACCTTGAGGTAGCCTGTATCGGTAGTCTTCCGCCAGGACGGGTTGAGCTGGTATACGCCCTTTGTCCCGTACTCCGAATGCAGGTTCAGGCGGGCCCCGCCGCTCAGGTTTAACCCGCCGGGGCCCTGCCATACCAGGTTAATAAAGGGATCTACAAAGGTGAAGGACTCCGGTTGCTGCAGGTCTGCCCGGTCCCGGTTAAAGCCTATGCCCCCTAAAAGAGTCGTGTTTTCGCCCAGGGACCGGCGCGCCAGGAGCTCCCCCGTCCAATTCCCCCCGGAAAAGGCAGACGGAAAATCGGACCGATTTTCGGAGGAGTAGGCCGCATAAGCCATGTGGCCCTCCAGCTTCAGGGCCGCAGCAGAATGCCGGAAGCGCACCCCCAGGCGCTCCTGGTCGGTCTGGAATTCAAAGGGGGCATCCAACCCGTTAAAGGCATCGTCGTAGTCTGCTACCACCCGGGTGCGGTCCGCAAAGATCCCGATCTCCGTTTTTTCCGAAAGGTCCCAACCCACCCGGGTGTTAAAACCGAGGTTCCGGTAAGGGTCCTTTTCATTTTCATCGGTATCCAGGGAGGAAAGTCCATTAGATAACTGGTAGGAGACGTTGGCCTGGTAGTGGAAGGCCCCCGACCTGCCACCTGCACCAACATGCGCGGTATAGCGGCCGAAGGTGACCAGGCGGTCTTCTGCGCTTCCCTGGGTACCGGCACTCAGGCGTACCTGCCCTTCCAGGGCCTTTTCCGAAGGTTTCCGGGTCCGGATATCGATTACTGCGGCAGCTGCATTGGTTCCGTAGAGGGTGCTGGAGGCCCCTTTGAGGATTTCAATGGAGGCCACCTGGTCCAGGGCAAGAAGCCTCAGGTCATACTCCTGGGAAAAGGAGGAAGGGTCGGTTACCCTAACCCCGTCAATCAACACCAGTACCTGACGGCCCCGTCCCCCGCGGGCGTAGACCCCGAGGACTTCCCCGGGACGCCCCCGGCCGCCGCCTATTTCGAATCCGGACTGCCGGTTGAGTACGTCGGCCACGCTTCCGCCTTGGTAGGCCTCCAGGGCCTTAGCATCGAGGCGGATGACTGCCTTACCGGACTGGGCCCGGGGCAGGGGAAGGCGGGTATCGGTTAGCACTACTTCGTCGAGCTGCGTTACCACGGTGGAATCGGGCCCGGTCTGGGCCAGGGAGGGGGCAACGGCCAACAATAGGGCCCCTACCGCCAATGGAATGGTTTTCATGCCTGTAGGAATTGAAAACGGGAAGGCATTTATGTATACGATGTACCTAAACTTTTATCCCGAAAGTTTAACTCTGCGTTTTGAAAAAGGCAGGTCTCCTGACTTGCGTACCCCCGGCCGGCCTTCCCACCCGTATTTCGGGCAGTGGCGTGAAGCGGGCCAGGGGCCACCCCGCCTGGCGGGGCTTAGCTTACAGTTGCGGGAACAGTTCCGGACTTGCACCGGATTCCCTTTTAATCCCGGCGCCTGATGGCTACCGGAAACCTAATTTCGGGGGTGAAGGTAGCACTATTTACCGGATTTTCCGGAGCGGATTTTTAAGGCTACTTTTGGCCTGATCGTACTTGGATGAACTGGAAATCCCTTTTACTGGCCATTTTACTGATATCCTGCGGGGGTCCCAACCCCGGGGCTACTTCTTCTGTTTCGGAGGGAGAACCCCTCCCGTTACACTATGCCAAGGGGTTTCGGGCGCGCACCCTGCCATCCGGGGTTACCCTGCTGACCATTACCCAACCCTGGCCGGGGGCAGACCGCCCCTACCATTACGCCCTGGTACCGCGGGATAAGGCCGGTCTTGTGCTGCCGGATACCCTGGATGCGGTAATCCCCGTCCCGGTGCGGCGGGTGGTGCTGACCTCCACAACACATATCCCCGCCCTGGAAATCCTGGATGCCGGTGAGACCCTGATCGGTTTTCCGGGGTTGTCCTATATCTCATCGCCACAGACAGCCCAGCGGATTGGCAGGGGCGAGATTGCCGAACTGGGGGCCAACGAGCAGTTGAATACCGAAAAAGTGCTGGAGGTCCGGCCCGACCTGGTGGTGGGCTTTGGCATAACCGATGCCCCCCGCGCCTACAGGGGCATCCTCGGGGCAGGGATCCCCGTCATTTACAATGGAGACTGGACGGAACAAGACCCACTCGGGAAAGCCGAGTGGCTCAAGTTTTTCGGCCTTCTGCTGGATAAAAGACAGGAGGCCGCAGCGGCTTTTAAACAGGTGGAGGCCGAATACCTCCGGGTCCGGGAACTGGCTGCCACCGCCGTGGAGAAACCAACAGTGCTGAGCGGGGCGCTCTACCGGGATGTCTGGTACCTGCCCGGCGGGCAAAGCTGGGCGGCCCGCTTCCTGGAAGATGCGCATGCAGCTTACCTGTGGCGCGATACCCCCGGGACCGGTAGCCTTTCACTGAGCCTGGAGGCCGTCCTGCAGGAGGCATCGGAGGCAGACTTCTGGGTATCGCCCTCCCAATATACCTCGTATTCGCAGATGCAGCAGGCCGATCCGCACTATGCGCGGTTTAAGGCCTTCCGGGAAAAAAAGGTCCTGACCTATGCCGCATCCAAAGGCCCGGGAGGCGGACTCACCTATTTTGAATTGGGTCCATCCCGACCAGACCTGATCCTCAAAGACCTCATCCATTACCTGCACCCCGGACTCCTTCCGGACCATGAACCTGTATTCTACAAACCCCTGGATCCTTGAACCCAAAGGCCTCCCATACCGTCCATTTTTCCCTGATGGGCCTCCTGTTGGCCGCGGCATTCCTGCTGAACCTCGGGCTGGGGTCTGCCAGCATCCCCTTTTCGGATACCCTCAGTATCTTGTTTGGGGGGGAGGGCAGCGGGGAATCCTGGCGCTATATCATTTGGGAGTACCGCCTGCCCAAGGCGCTTACGGCTGTCCTGGCCGGAGGCGGGCTCGCGCTGAGCGGGCTACTGATGCAGACCTTTTTCCGCAACCCCCTGGCAGGCCCCTTTGTGCTGGGCATCAGTTCCGGAGCCAGCCTGGGGGCTGCATTGTTAATCCTGGGGGCCTCCCTCCTTCCGTGGTCGGCCGCTTTCCTGCTTTCCGATGCCAGCCTGGCCGTGGCCAGCAGCCTGGGGAGTTTTGCCGTCCTGGCCGTGGTCCTGGCGGTCTCCGTCCGGCTGAAGGACGCCATGGCCCTTCTCATTGTAGGCCTGATGTTTGGCAGTATAACCGGGGCCCTGGTCACCGTACTGGCCTCGTTTTCCCAGGCGGAAGCCCTGCAGCAATTCGTGTTCTGGTCCTACGGGAGCGTGGGCAACCTCAGCTGGGAGCAACTGGGCCTGCTACTGGTCCTCTGCCTGGCCGGGGGAATCATGGCCCTTTCCCAGATCAAAGGCCTTAACGCCCTGTTGCTGGGGGAGAAATACGCCACCAGCATGGGGACTTCACTGCCCAGGCTGCGCTTCTGGGTAATCCTGGCCACGGGAATCCTGGCTGGGGGTATTACCGCCTTTACCGGCCCCATCGCCTTTATCGGCCTGGCAGTACCCCACCTGGCCCGCCTGTGGCTCACTACTTCGGACCACCGCCGCCTATTCCCCGCAGTCCTGATCGTAGGCGCCAGCCTGATGCTCATCTGCGATACGGTGGCCCAGCTCCCCTACTCCTCCTATGTGTTGCCCATCAACGCCATCACCTCCGTCATCGGGGCCCCGGTTGTAATCTGGCTCCTGCTACGACGCAGTAAAATGCTGTTCTGACCCGGGATTGGGAAATCTGCGCCGGAGCACCTACTTTCGTACCCGGAACCTATGAAACCACTGTCTGAAGAAATGGCCCTGGAGGTCCGGAACCTCCGGATTGGGTTTGCAGAAAGCAATCCCCCCATATCCCTGTCCGGGCCGGTAGACCTGAAACTCCCCCCGGGAACCCTGACCGCCATTGTCGGGGTCAATGGGGTCGGCAAGACCACCCTGCTGCGGACGCTTTGCGGCCTGCACCCGCCTTTAAGTGGCGATATCTTCTGGAAAGGGTTGTCCCTGGATGCGATCCCGGGATCCCGACGTGCCTCCCTGTTAAGCATTGTCCTGACCGAGCCGCCGGCATCCCGGAACCTGACCGTAGCGGAAATGGTAGGTCTGGGACGGCATCCCTACACCAATTGGGCCGGGCGGTTTTCGGAGGAGGACCGCAGGCAGGTGGCCGAGGTCCTCAGACGCATGGACCTGGAAACCCTGGCCCACCGGGCCTGCCACACCCTGAGCGACGGGCAGTTGCAACGCGCCCTGATTGCCCGGGCTTTGGCACAGGACACCCCCCTGATGCTCCTGGACGAACCCACTACCCACCTGGACCTCTACCACAAGGTCAAAATTTTGAAAACCCTGGGGCAGATTGCGCGCGATACCTCAAAAGCCGTGGTCTTTACCACCCACGAAATTGGCCTGGCCCTTCAACTCTGCGACCTGATGCTGATCCTCAAGGAAGAGCAGGCGCGCTTTGGCGCCCCTTGTGAACTCATAGAAGCTGGGGATTTCAACACGCTTTTCCCCGAGGATGCGATCCGCTTCGACTCCAAAACGGGAACGTTCCGGGTGCGGAAGTAATCGGCCCTTTCCTGCATACATTCTTCGGCCTTCTTGTTATCTTTACCCAAAAGACGCTTTATTCCCATGGATGTGATGTGGACAGTTGCCATTGCAGTGGTATGCCTCGGGGTGGGATTCCTGTTGGGGAGCTATATCCTCAGGCTGAAAACCCAATCCGCCCAAAGCGCCCTGGCCGAAAGGGAACGGCTTCTGGGGCAGAACCTGGAGCAATTGGGAGATTCCCTGGCACAGGAGCGCGAACGCGCCCAAACCTTACAACGGGAGCGCGAGGGCCTGCGGGAAACCCTTGTGCGCAAGGAATCGGAAATGGAAAGCCTGCAGGAAAAACACCGGGAACAGCGCAAGGCCCTGGATGAGATGCAGCAGACCTTTTCCAAGGAGTTCGAGAACCTGGCCAATAAGATCCTCGACGAGAAGAGCCTGAAATTCACGGAGCAAAACCAGAAGAACATCCGCAATATCCTGACCCCCTTACAGGAACGCATCCAGCTTTTCGAAAAGAAAGTGGAAGAAACGCGGAAGGAAAACTACGGCATCCATCAGGCCCTGCGGGAACAATTGCTCAACCTGCAGAATCAGAACCTGAAAATCAGCCAGGAGGCTGAGAACCTCACCCGGGCCCTCAAAGGAGACAGCAAGATGCAGGGGAACTGGGGCGAGTTGGTGCTGGAGCGCGTCCTGGAAAAATCCGGCCTGGAACGGGACCGGGAATATTCGGTACAGCAGAGCTTTACCCGTCCGGATGGTACCCGCCTGCTTCCGGATGTGATAATCCACCTGCCCAATGGCAATAAGATGGTGGTAGACTCCAAGGTGTCCCTTACGGACTATGAGCGCTATGTCAACGCGGAGGAAACCGAGCGGGAGCGGCACCTTAAAGACCACGTGAATTCCATCAAAAGGCATGTGGAGCAGCTTTCGGCCAAGAAATACGAGGACCTTTACGAGATGGAGAGCCCGGATTTCGTATTGATGTTCATTCCCATCGAGACGGCCTTTACCATAGCCATCAATTACGACAACGAGATTTACAATACGGCCTTTGCCAGGAATATCGTCATCGTGACCCCAAGTACCCTACTAGCCACCCTCAGGACCATCGACAGCATGTGGAGCAGCGAAAAACAGCGGCGCAATGCCCTGGAAATCGCCCGTCAGGCCGGCGCGCTTTACGATAAATTCGTAGGCTTTGCGGAGGACCTCACCGAGGTGGGCCGGAAAATGGACCTGGCCAAGAAAGACTACGAAGGGGCTATGAACAAACTCGTGGGCGGGCGGGGCAACCTGGTTACCCGTGTGGAAAACCTCAAAAAACTGGGAGCCAAAGCCAAAAAGAATATGCAGGAGCCGCTGCTCAGGCGCGCCGGCGATACCGAAGCGGACCCCCTTCCCGAATACGAATCACAGGACAACCCAAATGCCATCGGATCATGAAAAAAGCCCTGTTTACGACCTTGTTGATTATCCTGGCCCTCTTTTTTGCGGTCTATGCCTTCCTGTACTATGTCCCCTACAGCGACGGGGTTCGGTCCGGGGAGCTCATTAAATTCAGCCATAAAGGCTTTGTGGTCAAAACCTGGGAAGGGGAAATCAGCCAGGGCATCTCCGGGGCGCAGATCTTCTCCTTTTCGGTCCTGGACAAGGACCAGGAGGTGATCGATAATATGGTGGAATACCAGGGGGAATACGTCAAACTCTACTACCGGGAGCACTATGCCACCTTTCCCTGGTGGGGAGATACGAAATACTTTATTTACCGGGTAGAACGGGACCAGTCGCCACATGTGCGGCAATAAATTCCGGGGATAACCCACTGGCCGCCTCCTGGTCCAGCAACCAGATCAGTTCCCCGGATTCGGGGCGTACCCTGGCGGCCGGATACAGGGCTTCGGCCCCCTTACCTTCCAGGATTTCCTTTACTTTTTCGGCCTTGGCACCTCCGGTGACTAAAAACACGATCCGTCGGGCCCCGTTGATCCAACCCCCGGTAAGGGTAATACGCTGTTGCCCGGACACCGGGTGGGTGGCCACCTCACACCCGCGCGGAGAATCCCAAAGGGACATCTGGTGCGGGAAAACCGAGGCGGTATGCCCGTCATCCCCCATCCCCAGCAGAACCAGGTCAAAGCGGGGCATACCCCAAGCTTTGGGCAACCGATCCCGTATAAGGGCCTCGTAACGCCGCGCTTCCTGCTGCGGGTCCTCCTCCCCTCTGATGCGGTGGATGTTGGATGGGTCCGCGCTGATATGGTCAAAGAGGTGCTGCCGGGTCATTCCGTAGTTGCTTTCGGGGTCCCCGGGCCCCACGCAACGCTCGTCCCCCCAGAAAAATTCCAGACGATCCCACGGGACAGTCGCGGAGGCATCGGCAGCCCAATGGTCGAAGAGGATTTTAGGGGTACTACCCCCGGAGAGAGCCAGGTACCGGAAGGATTCTTCCCGGCACCAACCTTCAAAGCGACGGGCCATGTGGGCGGCGACCCCGGCTTGGGTATTCAGGATTCGGATTTCCATAGATCAGTCTATTATACAGAAGCCGGGGTCGTCGCGGAGGTGTTCCCCGGGGTTACGCCAGTAATACGGGCCGTCGAAAAGCTCATCTGCATTCCTGGGCCCCCACATCCCGGCGGTATAGCCATAGGTATCCACCCCTTCCCCCTTTTTCCAGAAGTCGAGGATGGGGTCCACGAATTCCCAGGCCGCCTCAACCTCATCGGCACGGGCATAAAGGGTGGCATCGCCCTGCATGGCATCGAGCAGGAGGCGCTCATAGGCGTCCATGACCCGGTTTTCCGACAGGTCGGAGTAGTAGAATTCCAGGTTGGCCCGCTCTACACTGAACCCCTGCCCGGGTACTTTGACCCCGAATTTGATCAGGATGCCCTCGTTGGGCTGGATCCGGATAATGAGTTTATTGTCTTTGCTGTCCATGCCGGACTCCCGGAAAATCTGGTGGTGGGGAGACTGGAAGTGGATTACGATTTCGGTTACGCGGGTAGGCATGCGCTTGGCCGTGCGGACATAGAAGGGGACACCAGCCCAGCGCCAGTTGTCCACATAGAATTTTAAGGCCGCATAGGTTTCCGTGGTACTGTGCGGGTCTACCCCGGGCTCTTCCCGGTACCCCGGGACCTCTTTCCCATCCACCTGCCCAGCCAGGTATTGCCCCCGGATGGTATTGCGGTGGAGGGTTTCGGCGTCGCGCATGATGCGCAGCGACTTCAGGGCCTTGACTTTCTCGTTGCGGATAGACTCCGCATCCGGGCCTATGGGCGGTTCCATCACTACCAGGGAAACGATCTGAAGCAAGTGGTTCTGGAACATATCCCGAAGTGCCCCGGCCGTATCGTAATACCCGCCGCGCTTGCCTACCCCTACACTTTCGGCATTGGTGATCTCCACATGGCGGATGTAATTCCGGTTCCAGAGGGGTTCAAAAATGGAATTTGAAAACCGGGTAACCAGCAGGTTTTGAACGGTTTCCTTCCCCAGGTAGTGGTCTATACGGTAGATCTGGGCTTCGTCAAAATACTGCTGCAGGCCGCGGTTCAGGGCCCTGGCCGTCTGCAGGTCGTACCCGAAGGGTTTTTCCACGATAAGCCTCCTGTGCCCTGTGCTGGTGTCGGCCAGGCCGCTGGCGTGCAGGTTCCGGGCCACGGACTCGTAGATTTTAGGGGGTACAGACAGGTAAAACATCGCATTCCCATCGGTTTGCTCGCTTTGGTGGAGGGCTTCGATCCGCTCCGCCAGCTTCACGTAGTCGGTATCATAACTCTCCCCCAACCCGAAATAAAAGAGCTTACGTGCAAATTCCCTGCGAAGGCCGTGGTTGCCAATGGTCTCGGGGATGTGGGGGTTGTCTACCGCCAGCCGATTGCGAAACGCTTCATCGTCCCCATTGCTGCGGCTAACCCCCAGCACGGCAAAGTGTTCCGGGAGGTGGCCCCCTTGATACAGGTCAAAGAGGGAGGGTATGAGCTTCCGCTCGGTAAGGTCACCGGAGGCGCCGAAAATAATGAGCAACTGGTTGGGTATTCGCTGCATGGTTCCCGGTTTATCTACCCCCGGAACGCAGGCCAGCAGCGTGTGTTCCCGGGCGTGAAATGGATAATTTGCCCTATTTTTGGAGGCGCAGCCAAAGATAGGGTTATTTTATGGGCGATTAAAGCCCGGCTGCACGTAAAAACGGACACCATGTCAACATCGGATCCCAGTGTTTTCGGACTTATCGGCCTTGGCGTAATGGGGCGCAACTTTATTCTCAATGTAGCGGAAAAGGGCTTTTCGGCCCTGGGGTACGACCTGGATCCGGAAAAAGTAGCAGCCCTGGAAGAAGCAGGCGCGCAAACAGGCCGTGTAAAGGCTACCACAGACCTCGCGACTTTCGTCTCAGGGCTGGAGCGCCCACGCAGGATCATGCTCCTGGTCCCGGCCGGAAACCCGGTGGATGCCGTAATAGAATCCTTGTTGCCACACCTGGAAAAGGGGGACATTGTTGTAGATGGCGGAAATTCACACTACAGGGATACCGACCGCAGGGAGGCTTCCCTGGCAACGGCCGGGATCCACTTTTTCGGGGCAGGGGTGTCCGGGGGTGCCGAAGGCGCCCGCAGGGGCCCGAGTATTATGCCCGGAGGCTCGCGGGACGCCTATGCCTACCTGAAACCTGTTTTTGAAGCCGTGGCGGCGCGATACGACGACACCCCATGCGTGGCCTACCTGGGGGCGAAATCGGCCGGGAATTACGTTAAAATGGTCCACAACGGGATTGAATACGCCCTGATGCAGGCCATAGCCGAGGTCTATGATGTACTTCGCCGTGCAGGCAAATGGGACAACCCGTCCCTGGCCCGGCTTTTCGATACCTGGAACCAGGGAAGGCTGCAGTCCTTCCTGGTCGAAATAACGGCAGAAATCTTCGCCCAGCCCGACCCCTATGGCACTGGCGAATTGCTGGACCACATCCTGGACAAGGCCAAACAAAAAGGAACCGGGAAATGGACTTCCCAGGATGCCCTGGACCTGGGCATCCCCGTGCCCGCACTGGATGCTTCGGTAAGCATGCGGCAGATTTCGGCCCTGAAAGCGCTGCGCGAAAAAGCGGAGCCCCTCTTCCCCGCCCCCGAGGGGTCGGTTCTGGAGGCGGATACCCTTGCCGCAGAAGCGGAAGCGGCCCTTTACTTTGCCTTTGTAATGGCCTATGCCCAGGGCATGCACCTGCTGGCGGAAGCCTCCGAAACCTATGGCTATGAGCTGGATCTGGCCGAAATCGCAACAATCTGGAGGGCCGGGTGTATTATCCGCGCCGGTCTTTTGGCCTCCATCACCGAAGCGTACCGGGAAAATGCCGACCTGGAAAACCTGATCCTGGCCCCGGGCTTTGCCCGCGACCTGAGAGAGAGCCTGCCGCGGGTACGGTCCTTTGTGTCCCTGGGCGTTCAAAGCGGGATCCCGTTATCTGTCATTGGCGGCAGCCTGTCCTACTTCGACGCCATGCGAAGCGGCAGACTACCCCTGAACCTGGTACAGGCCCAACGGGATTTTTTCGGGGCGCATACCTACGAGCGGACCGACCGCGATGGTACCTTCCACACCGAGTGGCAGTAAAAGCCTAGAAATTGAAGACCCGGCTAAGGTTAAACCCGAAATAGATATTCCCGTCTCCCCAGTCGCCCGCGGCGTTCCCCAGGAAACCGCTCTCGAAAGTGGGCTGGGCATTGGTAAAATGCAACTGGAACACGTGCCCTCCCGTCTCTATGTCCACCCCTATGGACAAGGGGTTTACAAAGGGGGACCCGTCGGCACGGTTCAGGTGCCACCCGTAATCTACATTCAGGCTCCAGCGTTTCCCTAGCTTATAGCGCCCGCCAAACCCCATCACAAACTGGGCGTTTTCCTGGGGAGCGTAATCCACGTAGCCCTCATGGAAGAAGGTAGGCATGAGCTGCAGGGAGAGTTTCTCGTTGAACTTCCGGGATATCAGCAGTTGCTGGGTAACCGAGAGCCGTTCCGCAAAACCGATGGGCTGCTGTACCAGGTCCTCGTCCAGGAAGGTGTTGACCGCCGCCTGGGAATACCCGACCAGGGTTACCGGAGAACCTGGCCCCTGTTGTATCAGGCGGTATTTCAACGAGGTTTCATAGGTCTTGTTAAAGGAATTCCGGGAAAAAGAAACGTCTACCCCGTCGGAGATCCCATAGAGAAATTGCAGGCGGGTATTGGCGGCATCCAGGCCGAAGAAATCGTCGATCCCGTTTTTGATGCTGCCAAAGCGGTGGGAAATGATAAAATAAAACTCCCGCTTATAGAGCATTTTGGTCGATTCGAAATTGACAATCTTCAGGCCCTTAAAGGCGAAGTCCGTGACCCGGGCGGTGTCTTTCCGCTCCAGGGAAGCCAGGAGATCGTCCTGGGAAAACAGAAGAAAGGGCATGCATAACAACAGCAGGGCAATGGTCTTTTTCATAGCTGGATTTTTGTTTAAGGGTTTTGGCAAAAACCGGCAGAAGCCCCCGGTTTTTCCGGTTGATTCAATTAAACATACAAATTCTTTGGAAACCCATATGGCTGATAATAAAATATTTAAACCCTTTGATGATTTTGTTTAAGCTTTGCGCAACCATCGGGCTTACTCGCCATCTATTCAAAAAACCATCCCGTTCCCAAATACCCTGCAAAGCAGCCTTTTTTGCCGCTCTGCCCCGGGTTAAGGCCACGGACAAATCAACTCAGAACCGCTATGAAAAGAATTGCCACCACAGGTGTTTTATGCCTCCTCCTTATTGGGATGTCCTGTTCCGGAGGAGACAACGAGGAAGGGGTACCCCCGGAAAACAACAACACCAACAACCCAACACCCAACCCAGACCCGGACACCTCTGCAGACCTTTCCTATGCAGACGATATTCGCCCTATCTTTACGGCCAATTGCAACTCGTGCCATGGGGACCCACCTACCCAGCAGGCCCCCATGTCCTTAACCACGCTTCAGGAAGTGATTAGTGCCGTAAACGACAGGAACCTGCTGACCCGACTCAACAGCGCCAGCAGCCCGATGCCTCCCGCAGGACGCCTCCCCCTGGCCACCCGGCAACTCATCGCGGACTGGGTAGACCAAGGTTTCCCGGAATGAAAAGACTCCTGTTTGTATTGCTGTTATTACTGGCGCAGCCCATTTTTGCACAGGGCAGACTCTCGGCCACTTCCGGGGAGGTTCGGCTGAATGCTTCCACCCCCCTGGAGGATATCAATGCCGTCAATACCCAAATCAGCGCCGCACTGGATGCCTCCACTGGCGAGATAGCTGTCCTGCTGCTTATCCGGGAGTTTGAATTCCGCAAACGCCTGATGCAGGAACACTTCAACGAGAACTACATGGAGTCCGACAAATACCCCAGGGCCACTATAAAAGGTACCCTGGGGGCAACCCTGCAACTGGCAGACGGCGCATCGGAAACCTTCACCCTGTCCGGGGCGCTGGATATCCACGGGGTCACCCGGGATGTGGAAATCCCCGTGCTGATCAGCCGGCAGGGCGATAGCTATACGCTCAGTTGTGATTTCATCGTGGACTCGGAAGCCCACGAGATTGAGGTACCCCGAATGCTTTTCAAGAAAATAGCGCGGGAAGTTCAGGTAACGGTGACCCTGGTGCTGGAACCCGCCCGGTAAGGGCTTTAAAACGGTTTTTTGTGCGACCGCAGGGAACACCGAATCGCATAGCCGAAAAAATGTGCGTACCGGGTTGCGAATCTCTGCGGAGGCGGATACAACCGAACCCTTGATGGTGTACCTTTGGTGCCTTGTTCATATTGCTTGTCGATATACACTAAAGTCCGGGCGGTGGAGCGGGAGTTCCGCCACCTGGAGAAGGAGGTAGCCGCCTTCCAACAGGCTACGGGACTGTCTTGCCTGGCGCGGTGTGGCCGCTGTTGCCACTATCCGGATATTTCTGCCACCCCCCTGGAATTTTTACCCCTAGCCTACCACCTGTATAAAACCGGGCAGGCCGAAACCTGGCTGGAACGCATTACTTTGGAAAGCACCGGGTTATGCCCACTCTTCAAACCGGTGTTGCGAGAAACAGACCCTGGGTTCTGCGGTTCGTACCCCCATCGCGGTCTGGTGTGCCGCCTTTTCGGGTTTTCAGCTATCCGGGACAAACAGGGTGTGGCACGGCTGGCCACCTGCAAACCGCTCAAGGAAGAACGGGGGTACGATGTACAACGGGCCGACCAACATGTTGCAGAAGGCAGGGAGGTACCGGTTATGCACGACTACTATTTCCGCCTAATGGCCATAGACCCGGCCTTATCCCGCCAACTGGTTCCCATCCGGGAAGCCATCCGTCAGGCCTTGCTGGCCGTACTGGCCTACTACAGCTTCCGCCGGCCGCGCAAAAGTGGTTAATGGAGGCCGGGCAAAAAAAACCAGCCTCAGGAAAACCGTGGCTGGTAAAGTATACCTAACCGGGAAATGCCGCGCTGGCCTGGCTCCCGGGATACGATCAAACAACCGGATTCCCATCGCGTAGGGAAGGGAATCCGGGATCTCAGTTATTTACTCAGGTACATGGTCCTGCGGGCGTAGAGGTTGTAGAACTCATCGTCCTTCAGGCTGTCTATAAACAGGATGCTCTCCCCGGTACTCTTCATCTCCGGACCGAGGTTCTTGTTGACATTCGGGAACTTGTTGAAGCTGAAGACCGGTTGCTTGATGGCATACCCCTCCAGTTTGGGGTTAAAGGTAAAGTCCTTGAGAGTCTTCTCCCCCAGCATCACCTTTGTGGCATAGTTCACATAAGGCTCCCCATAAGCCTTGGCGATAAAGGGTACCGTACGGGAGGCGCGGGGGTTGGCCTCAATCACATACACCTTGTCGTCCTTGATGGCAAACTGGATGTTGATAAGACCTACCGTGTTGAGGGCCAGGGCAATCTTGCGGGTATGGTCCTTGATCTGCTGCATCACAAACTCGCCCAGGTTAAAGGGCGGCAGGGTGGCGTTGGAATCCCCGGAGTGAATCCCGCAGGGTTCGATATGCTCCATGATACCGATAATATACACATCCTCCCCGTCGCAGATGGCATCGGCCTCGGCCTCGATAGCCCCGTCCAGGTAGTGGTCCAGCAGGAGTTTGTTATTCGGGATTTTACGAAGCAAATCCACCACGTGGGCCTCCAGCTCCTTCTTGTTGATCACAATCTTCATCCCCTGACCTCCAAGCACATAGGAAGGGCGTACCAGCAAGGGGAATTTAAGCTCGTCTGCCAGGGCCAGGGCCTCGTCGGCGCTTTCGGCCACCCCGAATTGCGGGTACGGGATGTCGTTTTGCTTGAGCAGGGTCGAGAAGCTGCCCCGGTCCTCGGCAAGGTCCAGACTTTCGAAGCTGGTTCCGATGATGCGGATCCCGTATTTATCCAGTTTTTCGGCAAGCTTCAGGGCTGTTTGCCCCCCGAGCTGCACAATGACGCCTTCCGGCTTCTCGTGCAGGATAATGTCATAGATATGTTCCCAGAAAACGGGTTCGAAGTAGAGCTTATCGGCCGTATCAAAATCCGTGGAAACCGTTTCCGGGTTACAGTTGATCATAATGGTCTCATACCCGCATTCCGCGGAGGCGAGTACCCCGTGCACGCAGCAGTAATCGAACTCAATCCCCTGCCCGATCCGGTTGGGGCCCGAGCCCAGGACCACGATCTTTTTGCGGTCGGTGACCTCGCTGTCATTGGCCACATAGCGCTCCCCATCCGGGGTTTCGATTTCCTCTTCGAAGGTGGAATAGTAATAGGGGGTCATGGCGCGGAACTCGGCGGCGCAGGTATCCACCAGCTTGTAGACCCGCTTGATGCCCAGGGCCATTCGCTTTTTGTGGACCTCGCTCTCCCAGCACTCCAGCATATGGGCAATCTGCCGGTCTGCAAACCCTTTTTGTTTGGCTTCCAGCAGGAGGGCTTTCGGGAGGGATTCCACGGAGTATTTACTGATTTCCTTTTCCAGCTGATAGAGTTCCTCGTATTGCTTGAGGAACCACATATCGATTTTGGTGATCTCGTGGATCCTACTGAGCGGGATACCCAGCTGGATGGCGTCGTAGATCACAAATACCCGGTCCCAGCTGGCGTAGGTGAGCTTCTGGATAATGGTATCGTAGTCGGTATACCCTTTGCCATCGGCTCCCAGGCCATTGCGTTTGATCTCCAGGGACTGGGTGGCCTTGTGGAGGGCCTCCTGGAAGGACCGGCCAATGCCCATCACCTCCCCTACGGCTTTCATCTGCAGGCCCAGGGTACGGTCTGCCCCCTCGAACTTATCGAAGTTCCAGCGGGGGATTTTTACGATGACGTAGTCCAGGGTGGGTTCGAACAGGGCCGAGGTAGACTTGGTGATCTGGTTTTCCAGCTCGTCCAGATGGTAGCCTATGGCCAGTTTGGCCGCAACCTTGGCAATGGGGTACCCCGTAGCTTTCGAGGCCAGGGCAGAGGAGCGTGAAACCCGGGGGTTGATCTCAATGGCGATGATGTCTTCCTTCTCGTCCGGACTAACCGCAAACTGCACGTTACACCCGCCGGCAAAATCCCCGATGCTGCGCATCATCTTGATGGCCATATCCCGCATCCGCTGGAAGGTGCGGTCCGAGAGGGTCATGGCCGGGGCCACGGTAATGGAGTCCCCGGTGTGGATCCCCATAGGGTCCATATTCTCGATAGTACAGATAATGACCACGTTGTCGTTCTTGTCCCGAAGGAGCTCCAGCTCGTATTCCTTCCACCCCATCATGGCCTTGTCTATCATCACCTCGTGGATGGGCGAAATTTCGAGGCCGCGGCTCAGCAATTCGTCAAAATCCTCCGGCTTATACACAATGGAGGCACCCGCGCCCCCAAGGGTATAGCTTGCCCGGATCACCAGGGGGAAGCCGAACTCCTGGGCGATTTCCTTCCCCTGCAAAAAGGAGGTGGCGGTGGCCTGCGGGGCCATGGGAATCCCGATACGCTCCATAAGGTCGCGGAATTTCTCCCGGTCTTCCGTTATGTTGATGGCATCGATATCGACCCCGATAATCTCAATGTCAAAGTCTTCCCAGATGCCCTTATCGCCGGCCTCAATACAGAGGTTTAGGGCGGTCTGACCTCCCATGGTGGGGAGCACTGCATCGATTTCCGGGTGGTCTTTGAGCACCTTCACGATAGATTTGGTGTTCAGGGGCAACAGGTATACGTGGTCCGCCATGGAAGGGTCCGTCATAATGGTGGCGGGGTTGCTGTTGATCAGGACCGTTTTGATCCCGTCCTCGCGGAGGGATCTCAGGGCCTGGGAGCCGGAATAGTCGAATTCGCAGGCCTGGCCGATGATAATGGGGCCCGAGCCTATAATCAGGATGCAGTTGATGTCTTTTCTTCTTGGCATGCTTAGGGATTGGGTTTTCGGGGTTCAAGGATAAAAAAAAGGTGTTACTTTCGGAAAGCAACACCTTTAAAGTTGTTAACAGGATATCCCATTTATTTTTTGTGCCTCGGCTCTGAAGATACACTGAGTTTCTTACGACCTTTGGCTCTTCTGCGGGCCAGCACCTTCCGACCATTGGCCGACGCCATGCGCTCACGGAAACCGTGCTTGTTTCTCCTCTTTCTCTTGGATGGCTGAAATGTTCTCTTCATCTTGAAAAATTTTCCCGGGAATGCGGCCCGAAGGCTTCGAATTTTCTGGGCGCAAATATACGAAGAGTTTTGGCAATCCCAAATGCAGTGCCATTTTTTTTCGAAGAGTTTTTACTACTTTTGTGCTCTGGGTCCGGGCCAGCCCCCATGGCCGGAACAAGTGGCCTGAGCGGGTCGGAAACCAGCCGAAATTGACCCATCCAAATAATCCTAAGACGCATGTTCAACAAGAATATAAAAATGATCCTGGCAGCCGCCCTGGTTGGCTTTGCCGGATACCAGTTTGTAGAAGGCGAGATCGGAAACGGCATTGCCCTGATCCTGCTGGCGGGCATCTTTGTTTTTCTCTATTACCGCAATGAGATTATCCTGCTGGCCTTCCTGCGCATGCGCAAACAAGACCTGGAGGGCACGGAAAAATGGCTGGCGAAAATCAAAAGCCCCAAAGCTGCACTTACCACCAAGCAGCGGGGGTACTACAATTACCTGCACGGGATTATCTACTCCCAGAAGAACCTCACCCAGGCCGAGAAATACTTTCGCAAAGCGCTGAAGCTTGGCCTGAATATGGACTACGACGTGGCTATGGCCAAGTTGAGCCTGGCCGGGATCGCCATGCAGAAACGGCGCAAGCGGGAGGCTACCACCCTGCTGTCCGAAGCCAAGAAACTGGACAAAAACAACATGCTTACCGATCAGATCCGGATGATGCAGCAGCAGATGAAGCGCATCTGATCAGGCAGGAACTTCGATCCCTTCTTTTTGCAGCATGCCGATCAGGGCCTCAGCCTGCTTCCGGTTGGGCAGACCGTGAAGGTCCCTGGTTTTCCCGTTCTTCAGTTTAAGGCTGTACCGGTCGCGGCCAAAAGCACGGCTGCGCTTCAGGCTCCGGATCTCCTGCAGCGGCACCTCCTTACGCCAGTCCTTGCGGAAGATCACCAGATAAAGGCATAAGACGCTGACGGCCCCCAGCACATACCACAGGGGTAGTCGTTTACACCCTTTTTTTCAATCGTGGCAGGGGTTTGAGGGGGTTCCCTTTTTCAGTTTTACGACAGCTTATATGTAAAAGAACGTATGTTATCGGACTAAAGATAACGGTTTAATCAATTGGCTTATTACTAATTTTCCTACATTTTCTAGCCCTAGCAATCGCCTCAAGTGCCTTTGTAATTGGCAGGACACCTAGAACGGTCTTTAGGAAGTATCCAAAGTTTCGTAATCGCTGCCCTGGAAGCAGAGTCAGGTAGATCAGGAAGATCAAAATAGATAACAGATTTAAGTTCATGGTTCCTCCTATTTTAAGATTCATAGCCCTTAAGCGTCAAGTCGGATGAATCGAGCGGAACCAAGCTATATTTTTCTGTTTTCGTTTAAAAGGACAGCCCGGGGAGGCCCTTGCCTGGCCTGTGGCCACCTGCTCCCAAAGCAGGTAATAAAACGTTTCGGACGCGGCCGGAACTTGCCTTCCGGTCGGGGGCGAAGCGCTAGGCCGAGCGCCGATTGAGCGTCACGGCCATGTAAAGTGTTTGTCATGACACGCACACATCTTGAATAATGCCCTATTGCTCCTCTTTGGTTGGGGTCTGCGTGCGGGGGATAGCGGCTATTTTACATAATGTGATTACGGCCCCCGACAGGGAGAGCCGTAATGCCACGTTATGTAAACATAGCTTTGGAAAGGGCCTTTAGGCCCGTAGCATGGGAGGCGTGAGGGGTAAAAAAGACCGGGCGAGCCGCGAGGGTCCGAGCGGCGGGGGTTTTTTACCCTGGGGAGTTATTTCTTGTAGCCTACAGGCTTGCGGGGAGGATCCTTTGGTTTTTCAATCAGCCGTTGCAAGACCTGATAGATTTCCTGGAACTGCTGGCTGTATTGGGATTCCATCTTTTCGATCTTCTTCATGATCTCCTGGTAATTGTTGGCCAGCTTGCGCAGCTCCACAAAGGTCTTTATGATCTGGATGTTCACTGCAATGGCCTTGTCGCTTCCCAGTACGCTGGAGAGCATCAGGATGCCGTATTCGGTAAAACAGAACGGTGGATAGCGCAGTCCCATCTTATCCGATGGATTGGAGGACGCAATTTGCGACCTCCAATGGGCCAGCTCTTCCTTAGTCATTTCAAACATAAAGTCCTCCGGGAAGCGATCTATATTTCTCCTTACAGCCTCTTTGAGTCGTTTGGTTTCCACCCCATAGAGCTCGGCCAGGTCCCTGTCCAACATAACCTTTTGACCTCTTACGGCGTGGATTCTTTTGATGATAACCTCATTGGGGATGCTCAGTTCTTTACTCATAACAGGGGTGGGTATTTCAGTTTTAAAAGTATCTCATTTGTCTTGATATCACAATCAGTGATCGCTAGTTCCCCCGATCGGATGGAAGCGGTCTACCATCTCATGCAGGCCCTCCAGATCGTCCTGCAGATACTTCTCGGTAGAGCTGATATAGCGGTGGCCGGCGCGGTACTGCACTTCCCGAAGGTTATATTGGCTGAGCCAATGGGTGATCACTGAGGCCCGCAGCTGGTGTACGTTTACCACCTTTTGATTGGTGGCGCGTAGTTTCTTTACAATGTGCAAGAGCGTATTGCCCAGCCGGGCATTGCCGGGGATAAAGAGCCGATCACTTGTAACCTTTCTCCTCTCAACTATGGATTCCCGGGTCTGGCCCACGTATTCCTGTAGTTCGAGCACCTGCCAGGGTTTGAGCTCCAGGGTACGGGCATTGCTTTTACGGCTTCCTCGGATGTAGATTTTCCCTTTATGAGGCAGGGCGTCCTCCACCTCCAGGCGGATCAGCTCCGAGGTTTTGAGTCCCTGGTAGACCAGCAGTCCTACCATCACCCGGTTGCGCTGGGCGGTAAGCTGATGGTAAGGATCTTTGATATTCCGGGTAGGGAACGAGTAATAAAGGTCTTCCAGCTCGTCGGGCTCCAACAGGTTGTGATGCACTTTGCGCACTACGCCCTTTACACTTACATCCTCCAGGGGATTGTCGCTTCGCCGGGCCTCACTGATCAGGTACTTAAAATAGGTTTTAAGGCTCCCCAACTTGTGGTTGATCGTCCTTTTGGTATTGCCTTTCCGCTGGAGGTATTGGATGTATTTAAGGCACAGTTTGTAATCGATAGCCTCGGGGGGCGTGGCTTGCCTTTTGCACCACTTTTTAAAAAGCTCCCCCGCTCGCAGCTTGCCCTCGATGGTTTTAAGGGTATAGCCCTCCCCTTTTAGGTACTGCTCATAATCCATCTTCCATCTTCTCTAACAGGTGGGTATAGATCTGGGTGGACTCCAGCGAGCTATGACCCAAAAAGGTTTTGATTTTCTCTAACGGTACCTCCTGCTCTAAAAGGTGGGTGGCAATGGAGTGGCGCAGGGTATGCAGGGTGATTTGCTTCTCTGAGATTTCCGGATCGTTGGCCGCCTGTACCATCGCTTGCAGGCGGTGAGCCAGGCTCATCCCTAGAAGGCGCGTACCATGATGGTTGAGCAAAAAGGCTTCCGTATCGCATTTGATATTGAACCGGGGGCGGGATGCGTACAAGTAATCCTGTAAGATATCCAGGTTATAGGCATTCACCGGAACAAAGCGCTCTTTGTAGTTCTTGCCCTTTCTTACGTAGATGCGCTGCCTGTCAAAAAGGATGTCCGATACATCCAGGCTAACCGCCTCATTCCTTCGGAGTCCCGCGCTGTAGAGCAAGACCAGTATGGCCCGGTCCCGCTTGCGGTACTGTGATTTCGGATGGCTGCTTCGGGTGGCTTTAAAAAGGCGTTTGATTTCTGCTTGGGTGAGTACGTGGCTACGCGCCTGGCCGGGATCTCGCTCCGCCTTTAGGTGCACCTGCAGGGCGCTTTGCACCCCGTGCTGGCGCAGGTATTCCCTAAACTTCTTTAAAGCCTGCTGGTGTTTGTTTAAATACGCTTTGCTAAGAGCCCCAGCCCGCCGCTCGTTGGCCCGCTGTTGCAGCTGCTCGTAATAGGCTCTGATTGTTTTTGAGGTGATTTGCCCTATCCCGGTGATCCCAGCCTGCTCCATCGCGTAAAAAAACTCCTGTAGGTGATTGGGCAGGTAATACACCGTACTCTCTGCATAACCCAGTACATCCAACCAGTCCCTAAAGCTGGAGACTAGCACCCGGTAGCTCTCATTCTGTAGGCGGAGTTTTTTCATCGCAATCGCAGGGCTTTTTCTTTTATGGTGGTTCATTTTTAAAAATCAGTGGCGCGTTGCCTTTAAACCCCTCACCCTCTTCGGCTTATCCTCGCCATTTTCGCAGTGGCGAGCTCCTGGCGAGGTGGCGCACCGCAGTGCGGTGAGACAAGAATTTAATGCCTGTTCGATTTGGGCTTTAAGGCTGTCGTATTCCCGCGTATCGAGGATCTCATAGCAGTAGCTCTTGGTATCACCCTCCCGCACCCTGCCGATGTAGCCCTCGCCTAATAATTGCTTGTTGTAGCGCCTAAGGGTGGTCTCCTTCACACGAAGGTTACGCCGTATCTCCGCACTGGTAAAGGAGCGCTGTTTGTTCTTTTCTAAATATGCCTTTAGGCATTCCAGGTGGTTGCGGGTGGCACCGTTTAAGGCATCGCTCTTTCGAAGCAGGACCTCAGTGATCAGCCTATTTGCCGCTTTAATATCCTCCAGGGTGGTCTCGATGTATTCTTCTCCGGTCGCCGCATCGTACTGCTTCTCGCGCTGCCACTGGCAGTAAAAGGTGATGGCCTCTATAAATTGCAGGTAGTGTGCATTGGTGCGCCGGGGCTTAAACACGCTTTTGGGCAGTTCCAGGTGCAAGGCAAAGGGGTTAATTACCTTAACTGGGCGCAGCATCATTTGTGCTTCTCGCAGCTGGCGGATGGCTTTTTCTTGGGCATGCTCATTGATCTGTCCCGCAGATACGGCCCGCTGGTACTGCATAATACGCTGATCCTGGGCCTCGCTCTCATCGATATATAATAGGAAGCTACGGTTGCTGTTATCCTCATAGATGCTCTCCTGGGTGGTACACCCCGCTACGCATACCGGGCCCTCGACGGTGAGTTTAATTGTCTTGGTATTGCCGCTGCGGTCCTTATGGCTCACCCGTTTGGTGATACTGCGTTTGGATTGCAGTTCCCGCAATGGGTATAAAGCCCCTTCCGCCCCGTCCATGTCTTCGATCAAAATCAGTTTGTGGCGCAGCTCCGTGCGATTGAAGTAGTAAAAAGCGTTTTCTGAGAGTACCGTCATGTCGATGATCTCATGGGGTGGGATCAGCTCGGCCACCTTGCTCTGCAGGTGGGTCTTGCCTGCCCCGGAGCTTCCCAGGCTGATGCAATGCAGCGGATTGGCGCTCTTGCGGCTGGTAAAGATCAGGTACATCAGCAGGCGATTGGTTTCCTCACCGATCACTCCCGACTGCCCGATAAGCTCATTGGTCCTTTCAAGTAAGTCTTTTGACCTTAAAAAACGGATGGCGGCTTTCTCCTGGGAACCGGTAAGCTCCGGGATCGGAACCTGGACCTGCTCCTTGTCCAGTTGGCTCAGGCGATACTGTTCCAACCCATCGGTGAGTTCCTGGAGCGCTTTGCGAATGATGCTGGTGCCTATCTCCAGGCGCTCAGCGGTTTTTCGCACCAGCTTCTCCACCTGGTTGTCATTGTATAAATCCAGGTTGTGGCGCAGTTTTATATGATCGCCGGTTTTATTTAAGGAAAGGGTCGTACGCAGGGCTTCGAGGTGACTCAGCCGAACCCCGCCCAGTACGTGGATCTCCAGGTGGGTGGTTGTAAACCGGTAGTGGTTCGGGTGGCTGGTGTCCAGCATGGTGAATAAAAAAGTTTTGTGTGTACGATTGGACACAAAACTATAAAATCATAAACATATCACCAACCACTATCAGCTATATTTACCTACTTTTTTACCGTATCTTTGACTAAAGAGCGTATAATCATACATTTTAGCTTAGGATTATGACCAAAATAGGTAGTAGAATCACGGAGCTTCGCAAGACAAAAGGGTGGTCACAGGGAGAACTGGCCGGTAAGATCAGTGCCTCCCGGGAGGCTATCGGTAAGTACGAGCGAGGCGAGGCTATTCCTTCAGTGGAGACCGCTAAAAATATCGCGGATGTCTTTGACGTTTCCCTGGACTACCTGGTGGGTGATGTAATTAATCCCTCCTTTGATAAACGCATGGTAGAGCGCCTACAGGATTTTGAACTGCTCACCGAAAAAGACCGGGCCCACCTCTTTGCCCTACTCGATGCCTTCCTGAGAGACGCTAAGGCTAAAAAGGCCTATGCTTCGTGAAAGGGCATAATAAAACCGCCTCGGCGGGCGGTTTTATTATTACTGTCTAGTTTCTAATAGCCGGGATCTGGCTTCCGTTAGTGCACTTAAAAAATCATCACAATCCATTCTTTTTATTGCATGCTCAAAAAATTCTATCTCCAAATTGTCTTTTTCAGCATTTATTTCGCACAACTGATTATCTCCCATCCATATTTCAGCTACTAAATTTTCTCTGTCCGGTAAATCAACTATTTGTACTTGAAAGGCGCTCATATTCTTATCTATTAATTAAACCTAGAAATTCTTTACCATCCTTTGAAAATCTTGCACCTTGTCCATTAGGAGCTACAACTTCAAGAACATCACCAAATCGACCAGTATGTCTAACTGTAGCTTTAGAACCAGGATTATTCAAAATATTACTGAGAACTTTTTCACCTTGCGCATTAATGCTTGCAGGATTCCCAACGGCTTGAGGAAATCTCGATCCAGGGCGGCTCCCATGCTTTTGAAGGGCTCTGCCTATTTTGGTTAATCCCCCTCTATCTAATGCCTTAGCAATTCTTAATAAATCTTTTGGGTTATATGCTCCTCCTATTAAGCCAATTGCTCCGAGTCCTCCGAGTGGTTGTAGTCCTGTTATTTCCCCACTGGCATCAACTCTATAGGTAAATCCATTTAAGGTAACAGTTCTCGGCTCTAATGTACTAACAACTTTACCCAATAGGGTTCGCTTTGCTGGTAGAACCTGTAAACCTATCGGCCCGTTTACATTGAATGTCTCCTCTTCTGTTTCACCACTATCTTCTTGGTTGGACTCTGAACTCAAGACTTCTACTTCATCCAACAGCGTTATGTTCTGTTTATCACTGTCCCTATACTCATCATACATTTCATCATCCGGACATGCTACTTCGTTACCATTGGCATCAAAACATTTCCCGCCATCCGGATCAAATGCCACAACAGGATTATTTCCCATGGCAATATAAGGTGAACTGAATTGCTTATATGGATCCGTTGTAACGAATCTCCCCAATACGGGGTCATAGTGGCGTAGGTCGAATTCCAGCATGTTATAATTAAGGGATTCGCTGAGTTCTACTCCCTGGAAGGTTTGGTAATTATTCTCCACTCCGTTGACCACCGAATTGTAACCCTTGTGTTGCAGTCCGAATGGGTAGTCGTTTACACCCTTTTTTTCAATCGTGGCAGGGGTTTACGCAGGTTCCCTTTTTCAGTTTTACGACAGCTTTTATGTAAAAGAACGTATGTTTTTGACTACTGAACAAGTTGTTCTGAATCTATATGTGAGATATTTTCTTTATGGTCTTTAATTTTTCAGCTATTGCGGCGAGTTGCCTCTAAAGCACTCAGGTTGTGTAGCTTATCCTCACCATTCCGGTAGTAGCGAGCAGGTAGTAATTGCCCCGTCGATTAACCAAGTTAGTATATCTTCTATAGAATAGACGACCAGGTCAAGGACTTTTTTATTAAAAACGTAAAAGCCCTATAAATGTTAAAGTTTTTGGTTCATGCGTTGTGCAGGATAAGACACTTTTGTTACCTATAAGTGCCAATGAAAAAACCGCCTTCGGGCGGTTTTAAGATTCTAATTCAGGCATACTGTTCACGTAAAAAGTGATATTCCATGATTCAGTAGAATACTTCTACTCCATAGCTATCCAGTTTGAGCTTAATACTACTCCATTTTCACCTTTGGACTTGTCTTTTACTAACCAATACACCTTAATTTTTTTGTCATCCTCATTTATTTTGAGGCGATTAAGATTTAAGCATATTACTCTCCCGATATCTTGTCCACTCTTCAATCTTTGAAGTGTTCCACCTTTTTCAGATATGTCAAAAATAGATGTAACTGGTATAGTTTCATTTTTGAATGTTTTTATGTCAGAGAAAAACCTTCTGTGACCCTCGGCATTTTCAACAACTAATTGGTCTTTATCAATCATCTCTAGAAGTTCATCTAATTCATATTCATCTAGTAATTCACTTTCTGGATGATCCCCTTCCAGTAGATTAAATGCCGACCAATCAATTTCTGTTTCTTTCTCAATTTCATGGAACAACAGACGTATACAACTTGAAGGCATAACACAATTACTACACTCGGCAATATCGGTCACTACAATTGAGATTTTTTCTCTTTTCTGATCTGTACAAGAAATTAATAGAATTGAAAATAGTACGATCAATACATTCTTAACTTCAATTTTTATCATTCCAAAGCCTTTTGCTGTTTGTTAACTTCGTCCTTATATTTTTGTGTTGTTTTAGAAAAAGTTGGGGATTGCTTTTGTTTTTTATACGCACTTTCCTCCCGATATTTCACAAACTCTTTAGTGTTATTAAAAACCTTAGTCTCACCTCTTTGTGAAATGTGCCCTTCTTCATGTTCGAGGGTGCTTCTTAGGTTATAAACATTATTCAAGGTAGTATGCTCCGTTTTATCTCTGTCTACTGATATACTTAGTGTCTTTTCATCAGTAGGAGTTTTGACAACCTTGTCATTTACTACTTGTAATCCCCCTATACTAGTCTCATATCTTTCAGATTTATCTTTCGCATCCGTAGAAACGGTGACCTCTCCAAAATCTGCGTCAGGAGTAGCATTCTTTATTTGGGAATCAACATAAAAATTAAGTAGGCCATCGTCACCCACAAGTTTTCCGGCTTTGGTAATTTCGAGCTGCTGATCCCCTTCGCTTAGTTCACTATTGAATGTAAGTGCGACATTTACATCTCCATCATTTGTCCCATCGTCATAAATTATTTCGCCATTCAAATTGATTATTTGCAATAAAGGCGACATTCCATCAGGATCAGTATATATAATGGGGTTATTAAAAGCATAGTTATAAGGCGAGTGCCTCCTCATATCTTCCGCAAGCGGATCTATATTCATCCACCTACCAATTGCCGGATCATAATTCCTGGCACCGAAGTCATAGGTTTCAAGGCCCAGGGCTTCATCATATTCCTTATCCCCGAACTTCCACCTTAGAGCCACGGAATTCCCTAGTGATGACACATCGCTATTGTACCCTTTATGTTGGAGGCCGAAGGGGTAGTCGTTTACACCCTTTTTTTCAATCGTGGCAGGGGTTTACGCAGGTTCCCTTTTTCAGTTTTACGACAGCTTATATGTAAAAGAACGTATGTTTTTGACTACTGAACAAGTTGTTCTGAGTCTATATGTGAGATATTTTCTTTATGGTCTTTAATTTTTTAGCTATTGCGGCGAGTTGCCTCTAAAGCACTCAGGTTGTGTAGCTTATCCTCGCCATTCCGGTAGTGGCGAGCAGATGGCGAGATGGCGAGCAGGTAGTAATTGCCCCGTCGATTAACCAAGTTAGTATATCTTCTATAGAATAGACAACCAGGTCAAGGACTTTTTTTATTAAAAACGTAAAAGCCCTGTAAATGTTAAAATTTTTGGTTCATGCGTTGTGCATGATAAGACACTTTTGTTACTTATAAGTGCCAATGAAAAAACCGCCCGAAGGCGGTTTTTATCTAAGATCCTATTCTCCTTCACTTTTCGATCAAGAACAACTTTGATTGTCAGAGCGAGAAAAGCTTCTAGTACTGATTTGGAAAAGCAGCAAAATATGGTTACTGTTTTTCTTCTGATCCGCATAAAGAATATCCCGAAACAAATACAATCTTGTCTCCCGTTATTCTGTATTCCCACATAGTGAATGAATCATCCGTAACCACTCTTAAAATTCTCCTTCCCTCAGAATCATATTCTTCGAAGGAAGTATCATATTCTAAAAATTTGAACTTCATTGATTCTTTCTGCCTTGCAAATAACTCCTCAGCTATATCCCCATCAACAATAAACAAATGACCTTTGTTGTAAAAGAATCCATAAGGTTCCAAGTTAAAGGCTAGGTTCCTGTCTGGTATTGATTCAATGGTAAAAGACGGATTAAATGTCGATGTTTTAACATTGATAACGAATGTCAACTTGCAGTTATAATAGTCACATTTCTTTTCATGAAGAACTATACTGTCTAGGATTGGAGTTAATTGGCGGTTTTGAATCTCCAAACTCTTAAGAACAATTTCTTTTTCTTGGTGTTGTGCGAGCCCTGTTAGATTAAATCCAGTCAAAACTACAAATACCAATAACTTGGTCATACTCATAATTTCAATTTTACTATAGGCGCTGTTATAGTGAAGACTTACCCCTTTTCGTACAGCGGTAAATTAAACAAATTGATGTTTTAAGGGTACATTCTCCTTTGAATATTCTTCCAGGTATTCTCTTGGA
>NZ_NGNR01000007.1 GCF_002198115.1 Robiginitalea sediminis
TTGGGTTTCTACCAAAACAAAAGCCCCCCACCTGGCTGTGAAGGGCTACCTGTATCCAATAAAAAACCCCGAAGTAGAGCGAAGCTCACTTCGGGGTTCAAAGAAGGCGGCGACCTACTCTCCCACCTAAGTGGCAGTACCATCGGCGCTGACGGGCTTAACTTCCCTGTTCGGAATGGTAAGGGGTGGACCCCGTCGCCATGGCCACCTGAGTTTTGCGTCTGCTTCTTAACAGACGGCCCCTTAAGGGCTAATATCCTGACATATGGAATGAAGTCTTCTTAACAACGCAAATCTAAACACAGCATTACAACTACTTTGAGCCACACAAAGCAAGTAGCGGCGCAAGCTCAACGGGCTATTAGTACCACTCGGCTGCGTACTTTACAGCACTTGCACCTGTGGCCTATCAACGTGGTAGTCTCCCACGACCCTTTAAAGAAATCTCATCTTGTGGCGAGTTTCGCGCTTATATGCTTTCAGCGCTTATCTCTTCCCGACTTGGCTACCCGGCAATGCCCCTGGCGGAACAACCGGTACACCAGCGGTCAGTCCGATTCGGTCCTCTCGTACTAGAATCAGCTCCACTCAAATTTCTAACGCCCGCAGTAGATAGAGACCGAACTGTCTCACGACGTTCTGAACCCAGCTCGCGTGCCACTTTAATGGGCGAACAGCCCAACCCTTGGGACCTTCTCCAGCCCCAGGATGTGACGAGCCGACATCGAGGTGCCAAACCCCCCCGTCGATGTGAGCTCTTGGGGGAGATCAGCCTGTTATCCCCGGCGTACCTTTTATCCTTTGAGCGATGGCCCTTCCATACGGAACCACCGGATCACTATGCTCTACTTTCGTACCTGTTCGACTTGTATGTCTCACAGTCAAGCGCCCTTATGCCATTGCACTCTGCGCACGATTGCCAACCGTACTGAGGGCACCTTTAGAAGCCTCCGTTACTCTTTTGGAGGCGACCACCCCAGTCAAACTACCCACCACGCACTGTCTCCCTAATTCAAGGGATTAGGCCCCGAACAAACAAAGGCTGGTATTTCAAGGACGGCTCCACCACGCCTGGCGACGCAGCTTCAAAGCCTCCCAGCTATCCTACACATTGGTTGCCCAAGGTCAATACGAAGCTATAGTAAAGGTGCACGGGGTCTTTTCGTCCCACTGCGGGTAAACGGCATCTTCACCGTTACTACAATTTCACCGAGCTCATGGCCGAGACAGTGTCCAGATCGTTACACCATTCGTGCAGGTCGGAACTTACCCGACAAGGAATTTCGCTACCTTAGGACCGTTATAGTTACGGCCGCCGTTTACCGGGGCTTCGATTCAATGCTTCCCACATAAATGCAGTAACATCTCCTCTTAACCTTCCGGCACCGGGCAGGTGTCAGGCCCTATACGTCATCTTTCGATTTTGCAGAGCCCTGTGTTTTTGATAAACAGTCGCCTGGACCTCTTCACTGCGGCCTCCCCGGAGGGAGGCGACGCTTCTCCCGAAGTTACGCGTCTATTTTGCCTAGTTCCTTAGCCATGAATCTCTCGAGCGCCTTAGAATACTCATCCCAACCACCTGTGTCGGTTTACGGTACGGGCCGCTGTAGTCGCTTTTCTCGGAGGAAGCTACACTGGATTATCGGCGCAGCCGTAGCCTTGCCGTACTATCCCTGCCTTACAACAGGTTCAACGCACTATTCCGTCAGTGCGCACCAATTCCACTCCCTCGTCACTTTTATTCTACAGCGGGTAACGGAATATTAACCGTTTGTCCATCCACTACCCCCTTCGGGTTCGCGTTAGGTCCCGACTGACCCCCGGCTGATTAGCATGGCCGGGGAAACCTTGGTCTTTCGGCGGGCAGGTTTCTCGCCTGCCTTATCGTTACTTATGCCTACATTTTCGTTTGTAGCCGCTCCATCAAGCCTCACAGCTCAACTTCAACGCAACTACAATGCTCCCCTACCCCTCCAGTATACTGGAAGCCACGGCTTCGGTGATGTGCTTATGCCCGATTATTATCCATGCGGGACCGCTCGACCAGTGAGCTGTTACGCACTCTTTAAATGAATGGCTGCTTCCAAGCCAACATCCTGGCTGTCTATGCAGTCCCACCGCGTTTAATCAACTTAGCACATACTTGGGGACCTTAGCCGGTGATCCGGGTTCTTTCCCTCTCGGACATGGACCTTAGCACCCATGCCCTCACTGCACAACATCATTTTACGGCATTCGGAGTTTGTCAGGAATTGGTAGGCGGTGAAGCCCCCGCATCCAATCAGTAGCTCTACCTCCGTAAAACTAATTGCACGCTGCACCTAAATGCATTTCGGGGAGTACGAGCTATTTCCGAGTTTGATTGGCCTTTCACCCCTACCCACAGGTCATCCCAAGACTTTTCAACGTCAACGGGTTCGGGCCTCCACTGTGTGTTACCACAGCTTCACCCTGCCCATGGGTAGATCACACGGTTTCGCGTCTGCCACTACTGACTATAGCGCCCTATTCAGACTCGCTTTCGCTGCGGCTCCGCCCCTGAAGGGCTTAACCTTGCCAGTAACGGCAACTCGTAGGCTCATTATGCAAAAGGCACGCCGTCACGCATAAATGCGCTCCGACCGCTTGTAAGCGTATGGTTTCAGGTTCTATTTCACTCCCCTGTTCGGGGTTCTTTTCACCTTTCCCTCACGGTACTAGTTCACTATCGGTCTCCCAGGAGTATTTAGCCTTGGCGGATGGTCCCGCCAGATTCACACAGGGTTTCACGTGCCCCGCGCTACTCAGGATACCGCTATCAATTATAATACCTTACCTATACGGGACTATCACCCTCTGCGGTGTAACTTTCCAGTTACTTCCAGTTCAGTATTACATCGAATATCGCGGTCCTACAACCCCAATGTTGCCGAAACAACATTGGTTTGGGCTTCTCCGATTTCGCTCGCCACTACTCTCGGAATCACTCTTGTTTTCTCCTCCTCCGGCTACTTAGATGTTTCAGTTCACCGGGTTCGCTTAATCGAAACGATTATGACTGGCCTTCAACCAGCCGGGTTGCCCCATTCGGATATCTGCGGATCAAAAGTTATGTGCACCTCCCCGCAGCTTTTCGCAGCTTATCACGTCCTTCTTCGCCTCTGGGAGCCTAGGCATCCCCCATACGCCCTTAATTAGCTTGTCGCCTTGCTTTGTATTCTAGCTCAAGTAATTGTATCTATACATGAATTACTTCACGTACTCTCTTTCTATGTTAGATTCGTGTTTCTCGAAGTCTTAACTATTTCCAATACAACCAAAGTCATACCTTCTATAGTCTCACTTCATTCCAATATGTCAATGAACGTTCTAACCCTTTGGGTAAATTCCATCCCGATAGCTATCGGGACCAAATTCCAAATTCCAACGAATTGGTGCTTGGTATTTGGCGCTTGAAATTTGACCGCCAGGTCTGGTGGAGAATACCGGAGTCGAACCGGTGACCTCCTGAATGCAAATCAGGCGCTCTAGCCAGCTGAGCTAATTCCCCATGAAATGGAAATTCCAAATAACAAATTCCAAATTCCAAGTCTAGGAGCTCAACTTCTAGAATTTCCAATACGTCAAATCAATGAACAAATTCCAAATTCCAAATTCCAAATTCCAAATTCCAAATTGGTGCTTGGAATTTAGTGGTTGGAATTTGTCAAACGCTCCAGGCGTTTGGCCTGTAGTCTCAGGCAGACTCCCCGATAGCTATCGGGGTAGACTTCTCACTGCCTTCACCTACTTCGTAGTCTCAGGCAGACTCGAACTGCCGACCTCTACATTATCAGTGTAGCGCTCTAACCAGCTGAGCTATGAGACTGCATTATCATATATGACAGACACAAACAACATCCCTTCTTAAGGAATGCTAAAAAAACCTGGCCCGGTCGGGAGACACTCCCTTGTTTAAACGGTGACTCTCGGAAAATTAAAACCAAAAGCCCTGTTACTATCTCTAGAAAGGAGGTGTTCCAGCCGCACCTTCCGGTACGGCTACCTTGTTACGACTTAGCCCTAGTTACCGATCTTGCCCTAGGCCGCTCCTTGCGGTGACGGACTTCAGGCACTCCCGGCTTCCATGGCTTGACGGGCGGTGTGTACAAGGCCCGGGAACGTATTCACCGGATCATGGCTGATATCCGATTACTAGCGATTCCAGCTTCACGGGGTCGGGTTGCAGACCCCGATCCGAACTGTGACCGGTTTTATAGATTCGCTCCTGCTCGCGCAGTGGCTGCTCATTGTACCGGCCATTGTAGCACGTGTGTAGCCCAGGACGTAAGGGCCGTGATGATTTGACGTCATCCCCACCTTCCTCACGGTTTGCACCGGCAGTTTCGTTAGAGTCCCCGGCTTTACCCGCTGGCAACTAACGATAGGGGTTGCGCTCGTTATAGGACTTAACCTGACACCTCACGGCACGAGCTGACGACAACCATGCAGCACCTTGTAATGAGTCCGAAGAAAAGCCTATCTCTAAGCCTGTCCCATTACATTTAAGCCCTGGTAAGGTTCCTCGCGTATCATCGAATTAAACCACATGCTCCACCGCTTGTGCGGGCCCCCGTCAATTCCTTTGAGTTTCATCGTTGCCGACGTACTCCCCAGGTGGGACACTTATCACTTTCGCTTAGCCACTGAACCAGAGGCCCAACAGCTAGTGTCCATCGTTTACGGCGTGGACTACCGGGGTATCTAATCCCGTTCGCTCCCCACGCTTTCGTCCATCAGCGTCAGTTGGCGATTAGTGACCTGCCTTCGCAATCGGTGTTCTATGTGATATCTATGCATTTCACCGCTACACCACATATTCCAGCCACTTCATCGTAACTCAAGACCAGCAGTATCAAAGGCAATTTTACAGTTGAGCTGCAAACTTTCACCTCTGACTTACTGATCCGCCTGCGGACCCTTTAAACCCAATGATTCCGGATAACGCTCGGACCCTCCGTATTACCGCGGCTGCTGGCACGGAGTTAGCCGGTCCTTATTCGTACGGTACCGTCATCTGCCCACACGTGGGCATTATTCTTCCCGTACAAAAGCAGTTTACAACCCGTAGGGCCGTCTTCCTGCACGCGGCATGGCTGGATCAGTCTCTCGACCATTGTCCAATATTCCTCACTGCTGCCTCCCGTAGGAGTCTGGTCCGTGTCTCAGTACCAGTGTGGGGGATCCCCCTCTCAGGGCCCCTACCTATCGATGCCATGGTGAGCCGTTACCTCACCATCTAACTAATAGGACGCATGGCCATCCTCTACCGCCGAAACTTTAATTATAATCCGATGCCAAATCATAATACTACGGGGTATTAATCCGGATTTCTCCGGGCTATCCCCCTGTAAAGGGTAGGTTCCATACGCGTTACGCACCCGTGCGCCACTCGTCAGCGGAAAAGCAAGCTTTTCCCTGTTACCGTTCGACTTGCATGTGTTAGGCCTGCCGCTAGCGTTCATCCTGAGCCAGGATCAAACTCTTCATCGTAGATTCTTAAATAATATGAGACCAGAACTCCTTAAAAGCCCTAACCTCCTTGAATCACCACAAAAAAGCCTTCCCAACTCGGTCCAGGTTTTTTTAATATTCCTTGACGGATGTTGTTTGTACTTACCAAGTCCCCTACCCCGCTAAAGGTAGAGGCTTGCTGTCTGTCAATATGTCAATGACCTTCCGGTAA
>NZ_NGNR01000008.1 GCF_002198115.1 Robiginitalea sediminis
TCCAAGAGAATACCTGGAAGAATATTCAAAGGAGAATGTACCCTTAAAACATCAATTTGTTTAATTTACCGCTGTACGAAAAGGGGTAAGTCTTCACTGGGGCGTTAGGCAATATTTTCATGAAGACTGAAATCGCCTTCCTAATTAAGTTTGGTAAAAAAGAACATCTTACCCGGTTATTAAAAGAAGGTGAGATTTATATGAATTCCATAGAATGGTTTAAAAATCATGAGAAAGATGGGGTAGGTGATCTCTATGAAGGAGCTATGGAAATAAAAAATTACAAGCAAGGTACTCTCACTCTGAAATTAGATGACAAACCTCTCGTATTTCCTAATTCCAGTCTTCAACTACGAAAATATCATGAAGGACATATTGGCAATATTTTCTCAAGTTATGCCCTACACCCACAACTGCTTAAGAGAAAATCAATTCATAGGATCGACAAACGAATGCTGAAGTTCGGTGACCACTGTCTTTTAATTCGTAATACACTTAAGTTTTATAATTCAATTAATAACCGACTGAAAGAATTAGGTATTTCCTGCTCCCATAATTTAGTGCGCTATAAAAATTTTAAAAGAGATGAAATAAATCTTTCCTTGTTTGAAAAATCTCATCTCTTAGCCTATCAAAAGGAGCACAGAATCATCGCATGGACAAAATCCTCAGAACCACTAAAGTTCAAAATCGGGTCTATTGAGGAATACGCAGAATTATTTGACGCTGAGAGAATAGTCAATAATGCAACCCTGGACTTCAAACCTAATATCATTGCCTAACATCGGGTATGCTCCATGGCTGCCCTCTCCCCAAAACAAAATTCCCTACATTTAAGAACCTGTAATTCATCCTCAGGAAACTCCCCGGCTCCAGCGGGGTTTCGCTATGAAACCATCTTCGGCGAAACCTACCGCTGCAAGCGCCACGGATGCATACCCGGGTACGTTGTGCTTCATTATGACCAACCACTAACCAATGATAAAATTCTTTAGAAAAATTAGACAAAACTTACTTTCAGAAGGCAAAACTGAAAAGTATCTGAAGTATGCTATTGGAGAAATTGTTTTGGTTGTCATTGGGATTTTGATTGCCCTTCAATTAAATAATTGGAATGAGTCAAGGAAAAATGAGGATGAATTTAAGGCTGTTTTACAGCAAATATTTACCGTTGTAGACCAAGACTCAGAACAACTCTTACTTATCAGACAAAATGTATTAAAACAGATTGAAATTATAGACAACATAGTTCAGAATCCTGAAGGATTCAATAATAAATTGCTACCGCATTTATTGTTTTACTTGGATTTAGAAGCTTCTGACTTAAACTCTGAAATTTCATATCTCTTGGGTTATCTAAAATTCAATCCTAAAAATCAAAAGCAGAGTAACTTAAACAAAAGCCTTTCTTCATATGGTAAAGCTGTTAAAGAAGGTTACAATAACAGCAGGAGAGATATAACATCGTTTTTAGATGAATTGAATTTACCCTATCCAAGCATTACTTTTGGTTATTCTGCATTAAATGATTATCAAAATATGGATTCTACCTTTTTTGACGAGAGCGATATCAAAAACACCCTCAAATTGCTTGATAATTCTAAATTTCAAAACGCTCTAAAATCGTCAAGAAGTATAAAATTTACGCATTTGGTGTTCCTAGATGATATAATCAACTTAACAAATTCCAATAAACGTTTGATTCAAGATTATTATCCAGATGTTAAATTGCTTTATTCAAATATTGGGCTTGTAGGTGACGCAACTCAACATAATAATTGGACCAATAACATTCCTCTTACATTAACTAATGAATCGCAGGCAATCTGGGAAGGAGATATCATTTTATCAGACGGATCGCTTAAATTCAGAGAAGGTGAAAATTGGAATTTTAATTGGGGAGGAGATGCATTCCCATCTGGTAACACCTATTCCTACGGCGACAACATTAAAGTTAAATCGGGAAATTATCACGTCATTTTAAACTTAAGTGAGAAAACATATGAATTTATTAAAGAAAATAAATAACGAAAGCACAACACTGTATATGCGATAATGCTTCCTATCTGTCGCACTACGCATATACTAACCGTTGGCGGTAATTAAAAAAGCGTTTACTATAATTAAATGAACATAAAAATATTATGAAAAGAACTATATCAATGGTATTGTTTGGATTAACTATTTTGAGTTGTTCTGACTATAAAAATGAGAACATTAACCTAAACGAAATAAAAAAATTGCAATCCGAAAAAGACAGTTTAATCACAATAATGACCCAGAGTAAGACTATTATGGAAAATCAAATGATTAGGTCATTAACTTTTCAAGACGGTAATGCAGAAAATGCGATGAATTTTTACGTGGAATTATTCGATAATTCTAAAATCATTAATGTAAATCGTTGGGGAAATGAAGCACCAGTAGCAGAAGGAAAGATTATGCAAGCTACGTTTGAACTGAATGGAAATTTGTTTATGTGCAGTGATAGTCCTCCCGTTCACGATTGGGATTTTTCGCCTGCTGTTTCGAACTATATTAATTGTGAGAATGAAGACGAAATGAATAGACTTTTCTCAAAGCTATCTGAAAACGGTAAAATAACAATGCCTTTAAATAATTATGGCTTCAGTCAAAAATTTGGTTGGGTGATTGACCAATTTGGAATTTCTTGGCAATTGAACCTGAAATAGAAAATATGAAAACAGCAACATTCCTAACATTCGTTGGTGACCAATGCGGAAAAGCTGAAGAAGCGATAAATTTTTACACTTCTATCTTTCCTAATTCTGAAATTAACAGTATCAAAAAATATTCAGAAGGAGAATCTGGTGGAACACCTGAGCTTATTAAATATGGAGTATTTACATTGAACGGGGCTAAATACATGGTTTCTGAAAGTAACTATAATCATAATTGGTCATTTACTCCTGCTGTATCACTTCTTATTAGAGACAGTTCTGAAGATGTAATACAAACACTATTCGAAAAACTTGTATCAAATGGTGGTCAAGTAATGATTCCGTTAGATGACTACAAAGGCGAAGGTGATTATGGATTTGGTAAGAAATTCGGATGGTGTCAGGACAAATTTGGTATATCATGGCAATTTATACTTACTGAATAACTTATGTATAAGTAAATAATTGTAATAAAAAATAACTACTGCCAACAATGGCTATAAGTAATTGCTTGTTCTCGCCTACTTCTGAATCCCGATAACTATCGGGACTCTCAGATTTTCAGTTCGGTGCATACATGTTAAGTTGAACTCTAAACCACGCAACTACTCATAGCCCAGACCGTTATAGACAATAACAGATTGTTATTAGAATGCTTGAAGTACTACAATCGACTCCACAAATCAGTTCTCTTCAGCAGTGCATTGATAATTATTACTTTCTTCGAATCGATGAACCGTCTTTTGAAGAAAGCTTTACCCATTTTCCACATTTCCGAACTACTATCAACGTTTATCAAAACGCTGAAATTGAAATTAGACGCGATTCAAGAACTATCTGTCATAATCAGAACAAACGACTTGATACCATATTCACTAACAATATAAGTCATGCGAAGAAAGCATTTCTTAGAGGGCCAATCAACATTATTGGAAATTCGTTTCGACCTCTTGGTATTAACCACTTTTTATCTGGAACCTCATTCATCAAGGCAGACGAATCAGTGGTCTTGCTCAACAATTATTGGAAAGGTTTTGAGGAAAATATGTCCGCAGTATTTGCCTGTACTTCGATTCAAGCCAAGACAGAAATGCTAGATGAATACTTTGCGAGCATTTACTGTCCGTTTGATCAAAACATTCTCAAAGCCATAGTTGTAGAAATCATACTTGCTAAGGGGGCCATTCAAGTAAAAATCTTGGCAAACAAATATGAGATCAACAGACGCACCTTACTTCGAATGTTTAACAAGCACCTTGGATGCTCTATATCCGATTTTAAGCAAGTGGTCCGTTTTAGGTGCGCAGTTGATAACTATCAGCGAAATGCGGCAAAGCCATCTTTTACTGAACTATCATATAACCACAACTACTACGATCAATCTGATTTTATTAAGCACTTCAAGATGCTAACGAAAGAAATCCCAAGAGAAGTATTGACCAAAATGACAACAGTAGGAAATCAAGATCTGTATTGGAAATTGAAGAGTAAACAATAAAGGTGTCTCAAAAGTCCAATTAATAATCCCTGACATGATGGACTTTTGTTTAAAAAAGAACTATGGTCAGATTTATCTCAATTGTAATCATTTCGTCAATCTTCTCTTCAGTTGCATTCTCTCAAACAAAAGACTCATTAACTCAGAAACTGATGAAAATTCAGGAGTTGGGCTACCTTCCTGGATTTGCAGTTGCTATTATCAGTGATCAAGGTGTCCATTATCAGGAAGCTTTTGGATATCGTGATCTAGAAAGTAAAACCCCATTTTCTGTCAATAGTCTTCAATATATCGGCTCTGTATCAAAAACGCTGACTGGAGTTGCAATCATGAAATTGGTGGAACAAGGAAAGTTGTCATTAGATGACCCTATCAATGATTTTCTTCCTCAGAACCTACACAATCCGTACTATCCTGAAGTGCCTATTACCATTAGACACTTGGCCACACATACGGCTTCATTCAGAGACCCTAATGCTTATGAACACACTTATATTTTCGATGAAAAAATCCGCCTTTCGAAAGATGAAGTACCAAAGGAGTTTAAAAAGCTTATTCCTTTATATAACGCCAATAAGCCCATGTCCGTAGAAAACTTCATTGAGAGTACGATGCATCCTTTTGGCGAATACTACCGGAAAAGAAACTTTCTACGAAAGAAACCAGGCACCACTTATAATTACAGCAATATGGGAGCGGTTGTGGCCGGTTATATCATCGAGTTGGTATCAGGAGAATCTTACGAAGAATATACCAGAAATCTAATTCTTGAACCATTGGGCATGGAACAATCAGGTTGGTTTCACGATGAAGTGGATATGTCCCAGTTTGTGAGTCTTTATCTAAGTAATGATAAAAAAATCCCTCCATATTCTTTGCTAGCTCATGGTGATGGAGGCATGATTACCAGTGTGCATGATTTGAGTATATTTTTTTTGGAGATGATCAAAGGGTATAAAACAGGATGAAGACTTACCCCTTTTCGTACAGCGGTAAATTAAACAAATTGATGTTTTAAGGGTACATTCTCCTTTGAATATTCTTCCAGGTATTCTCTTGGACTTTTCCTTCCCAGGGATTTATGGGGATGATAGTTGTTGTATT
>NZ_NGNR01000009.1 GCF_002198115.1 Robiginitalea sediminis
TGAAGACTTACCCCTTTTCGTACAGCGGTAAATTAAACAAATTGATGTTTTAAGGGTACATTCTCCTTTGAATATTCTTCCAGGTATTCTCTTGGACTTTTCCTTCCCAGGGATTTATGGGGATGATAGTTGTTGTATTCTTCTTTGAACCTTTCTGTCTCCAGATTTACTTCTTCGATATCCCGGAACAAATGAGCATCTAGGATGTCTTCTCGATAGGTTCTGTTAAAGCGCTCTATGTATCCATTCTGACTGGGTTTGCCAGGCTGGATGTATTTGATCTCTATGTCCTCTACCTGACAGTAGTTTACAAACACCCGGGAGAGGAACTCTGGCCCATTGTCCACACGTATGGCTAAGGGTTTCCCATAGGTCTCAATAGCCTCTTTCAGGTATTCTACCACCCGAATACCGGGCATAGAGAAGTTTCCCTTCATACACAGAGCTTCCCGATTGAAGTCATCCATTAGATTGAATATCCTGAAGCCTCTACCAGTAATCAGACTATCAGACATGAAGTCTGCACTCCATACTTCTCTGGGTGCCTCAGGTACTGCCAGGGGATCTTTAATCCGCTTGGGCAGGCGCTTCTTGGCCTTGCGTTTTAAGGAGAGTCCCAGCAAACGATACACACGAAGCACACGTTTTCGGTTCCATCTATGGCCTTGTTTGCGAATGCGGTTGTAGAGCCAGTCAAAACCCCGATGCGGCTTTGCTTCGGCTAATTCGGTGAGCTTCTCGATTACTTCCGTATCATCCCGGCGACTTCGGTAATACCACATCGAACGGCAGAGGCATACGATCAAACAGGCCCGGGCAATACTTAGCCCAGTCTCTTTTATGATCCCTTCAGCCAGTTCCCTGCGCTCACAAGGCCTTAGAGCTTTTTTTCAATGATGTCCTTGAGAATCTTGTGATCCAGGCTTAAATCTGCATACATGGCCTTAAGGCGACGGTTCTCTTCCTGGAGGGCTTTAAGCTCCTTGAGCTGCTGGGCGTCCATGCCTCCATACTTGCGCTTCCAGCTATAAAACGTCGCCGTGGTTATGCCTTTCTCCCGACAAATGTCCGTGACCTTCATACCCGCATCATACTGGCGAAGCATGGAAACAATCTGCGTTTCTGTGAATCTGCTCTTCTTCATGATCTAAAAATAGTTGATTTTTAAACTGTCCGAAAAACAGGGAAGCCTTCA